>NZ_CAMZOF010000006.1 GCF_947331435.1 Pelagibius sp. Alg239-R121
TCCCAGGGTGCTTCGATGGTTCAGGTTGCCGACGGCGGCCTGGCACGTATCGGCGACGTTCTGCAGCGGATGAAAGCCCTGGCGGCGGCCTCGCTGTCCGGTGTTCCGACCGATAACGAACGTGCTTTCATCGACGCAGAATTTTCCGAGCTGACCAACGAAATCAACGGTATTGCGTCGACAACCCGCTTTAACGGTGATTCGCTGCTCAGCGGTACCACGACAAACACGTCCTTCTTTGTCGGTACCGATGCTGCCGATCTGATCTCGGTCAACTTTACGTCGCTGGCCGGCGGTACGGCCGGAACAACCTTCGGTGCGACTGCCCTGGGTATCGCATCCACCGTTGCGACCGCAGCCAATGCGGCCTCCGCGATGGCCCAGGTTGATACGGCCATTGACACGATCTCTGAAGCGCGTGCCAACGCTGGTGCGTTCATCTCGCGTTTTGAGTTCCGTGGTCAGCAGATTGCGACTTCTACCGAGAACATCCAGGCCGCTGAATCGGCCATCTCCGACGTCGACCTCGCGGCTGAACAAGCCAAACTGGTGTCGTCGCAGGTGTTGGTCCAAGCCTCGGTCTCGGCCTTGTCACAGGCAAACCAGATCCCGCAGTCGCTCCTGCGAGTTCTTCAGTAGGCTTAGTAGACACTTTTTAGGGAAGGGCGGCGTGCGCATTACGCCGCCCTTTCTGATTCTATGACTGGCTTCATTCCACGCCCAGGCGCTCGCTCGCCATCCTGGTTCCATCGACACGCGCCTTGATCTTGGCGAAAGCTGTTGCTCGTGCGGTCACGATGTCGTCGCCGAAGGGCGAGAAACCACAGTCGTCGGTTGTTCCCAGATTGCTGACGCCGATATGCTCCGCAGCCTCCATCGCGCGTTCGCAGACGGTTTCAGCCGATTCAACGGTCTCGTTGATCGGATCAATGACTCCGATATAGATTTTTTGCCCGGCACGCCGTTCGCGCGCGATGATGTCCAGCACCCGGGGACGGTCCGGTTCGCTCGCCATCTGAATAAAGAAACGTCCCGCGTTGAGGGCGAAGAGATCAGGCAGAAGTTCGGCGTAGTCGACATCGGCGGAATGGGTGGAATCGTGATCGCCGCCGGGGCAGGTATGAACGCCGATCATGGACTTTTCGTCTTCCGTGAAGCGATCGATCACCGCATTGTTCAGCGCGATGAAGTCTCTCAATAGGCTCCGGGAGGGATCAATTTTGCAGGACAAACGGCCTTCGGTGAAATCGATCTGCACGCTGACGGCGCCGGCATCGATTGCCGACCGGATGTCTTTGGCGCATTCGTCGATAAGGTCGGCGATGAAGGCGTCGCGGCTGTAGCCTTCGATCCCGTCCTGCGGATAGATCAGGCTCAAGGCCGAAGGGGCAATGACCGCCTGTTTGATCATCTTGCGGCTATGTCTGCGGGCCTGTTTTACATAGTCGCCGGTGAAGGCACCGTAGCGAAATGGGCCCTGGGTCAGGCGCGGTAACTGCCGCGTATGGCCATCCTCGAAGGGAATGACAACGCCATCTGCGGCCAGATTGCCCATACCCGCCAGTGGATAAGACACGAAGCTCGGTTTCGACTGTTCGCCATCGGTGATGATTTGCGAACCGGTGGCTTCCATCTCGGCGATGGTTTCTGCAACCGCCTGGTCCGCGGCAGCCGCGAAGCCGACATCGTCAAGCGTTCCCTCCGCGTGTTTCTGCATTGCCTCGATAAGATAGGCCGGGCGCGGCACGCTGCCGATCGCCTCTGTCGGAATCCCCATAACAGCCTCCCGATTTATATTTATTTTTTTGGATGCTTTAGGCTCGCACCCTCTTCACAGAATTACAATGCTGCTTACGGCGGTGCAGGTGGTCATGCTGCCCAGTTCCCAATCCTCAATTCCCAGTATCCAGCATTCAGCCCGAGCGTGGTGCTGTCAGAGAGCAAAGGTCTTGAACGGCAACGCCAGCCTGTTACAGACGCAGCTCCATCTTCGCCTTCACGCGGTCCATTGACACAAATGTACGAAACTTGCGCACGATCTCGTTCTCAAAAAACAGACTCCGCGTTAGTTCTTCATATTCAGCCATGCTTCCGACGACCATCAACAGCATGAAATCAACTTCACCTGTTACGTAGTAGCATTGCTGTATTTGTGGGGTTTCAGAGAAGAGTTTCTTGACCGTGTCGATCCCCTCGGCCGTTTCACTCACCAGTTCGACTTCAACGATGATCGTCAGAGGCAACTCGACTTTCGTGGGATCGACAATTGAGACGTTGGCCGCAATGACACCGGAGTTCTCCATACGCCTGATCCTTCGCTGAACGGAAGGGGCGGAGAGATTCACCTGCTCACCAATCACACGATGCGGGACTGCATTGTCCTTCTGCAGAATCCTCAAAATGGCCAGATCAAATGTGTCCAGCACGGCACTGGTATTTTCTTTCAAACCGCGGCCCTCTATGAACAAAACTTGCAAAATATAGGCTGTTATAGAGCAAACAAACCAACCGTTTTGCAATAAATATACATATCTATCTCATTGAAGGGTCAGGAAGCCGAACCATGCTGAGCAACTTCGAAACCGCGACAGTCGCCCACACCAAAGGCCCCCGTCTTTCCGGGCAGGCCGCCGAAAGCGTGATCAATTCAAAGGACTTTGATGCCGCGAGAGTGGAGATTACCGCCTGGCCAGGCTACGCGCCGACCCCACTTGTGGAGCTCGGAAACCTGGCTGCGAAACTGTCGGTCGGAAATGTGCAGTACAAGCATGAAGGGCCACGCTTCGGACTTGGCAGCTTTAAAGCGCTGGGCGGTTCCTATGCGGCCTTCCGGGTCCTGCAGCGCGAGCTTTCTAAGGCGCAGGGTTATACAGTGCCCCTGGCAGAAATCAGTGATGAGAAGTTTTCGGATTTTGCATCACGAACCACCGTCGTTTCCGCAACCGACGGCAATCACGGGCGCGCTCTTGCCTGGGGTGCGCAACGCCTGGGGATGCCCTGCCGCATCTATATTCATGCAGAAGTCGCGGAAGAACGCGCCGAGGCGATACGCAGCTTCGGCGCCGAAGTGATCCGCGTCGATGGCGATTATGATGCATCGCTCGCGATGACCCGTGCGGAGGCGGCGGCAAACAATTGGTTCATTGTCTCGGACACGTCCTGGCCGGGTTACACCGATACACCCAGGGACGTGATGGCCGGCTATGGCGTCATGGTCCATGAAATCAATCAGGAGCTTGAATGCGCACCCACACATGTGTTCCTTCAGGCTGGCGTCGGGGGACTTGCGGCCGCGGTAACGGCGGCGCTCCGCCAGCATTGGGGGGCCGATAGTCCGAGAGTCATTATCGTGGAACCCGACTTGGCGCCGTGCCTGATGGCCAGCGCGAAAGCCGGAAAACTGACGGTGGCGCCAATCTTCAATGAAACCTTGATGGCGGGCCTGTCCTGCGGCGAACCTTCGCAAATTGCCTGGGAGATCCTGGCGGAAGAAGTGTCAGATTTTATGACCATCCCCGAGAGCCTTGTGGCACCTGCCGTAAGACTGATGGCAAAGCCGATTGACGGCGATCCAGCTCTTGAGGTTGGAGAAAGCGCGATTGCCGGATTGGCCGGGCTGATCTGTGCGGCAACACAAAGTGGATTGCGCGACAAGGTTGGCCTTGATGAAAGTTCCCGGGTTCTGCTGATCGGCTCCGAGGGCGTGACTGACCGTTCCTCCTTCAACGAAATGACAGCCGCGGCTTAGCAAAATCCTGGATGCGGGTGTAAGAGCTCGGCACTCGGCTCGATTCTGAGAAATCACTTGTTTGCCATTAATAGTTATGTAATAACATTACAATTGATGGGCTATGGATGACGGCGAGGTCGGCAATCGACATATGAGTTGCGTAGGAGTGAAGGAGTTTTTGGGGAAACATTTCTAATGCAGACTTCTTTCTGCGTTTAGGTAAACCTAACGACGACAACGGGTTTCGCACCTTCAAGAACCCGACAAATCCAAACTTGACAAGTTGCGTGATTCGCTTCTTTCTGAGCGCGATGGTTCTCGGAGTCTGAAGCTGCCTCCGGGATTAAAAGGGAACACGGTGCGGCGTACCCATCAGGGACCAAAACCGTGGCTGCCCCCGCAACTGTAAACGGTGAGTTTTTTCCGAACGAGGCCACTGGCCGGACGAAGTCCGGATGGGAAGGCAGGGAAAAATCCGTAGCCGTGAGCCAGGAGACCTGCCGTCGCTTGTTCAACTCAGCCCGGACGGGGTGTTCCGGTGGAGCGACGAACATGATCGGAAGTACGACCCTTTCCGGATCTTTGTCGGCCCGCTGACTCCACCTTGCAGTGCTGTAGGGGTGTGCATGGAAAAGAGCGGGCAGAAGCGGTGGCGCCATCGCATTCGCGTCTGGAATGGCGGACAATTTTCGACCCTTGCGGAGCGGGCGTGATGCCGGCTGCGCTCGAGGTTCGGAATCTCTCCTGGGGCGTCGACGGCAAGGCGCTTTTGGCGGATGTCAGCTTCACAGTTGCGCCGGGTGAAACCCTGGCTGTTGTCGGGCCGAACGGCGCCGGCAAATCGAGCCTCTTACGCTGCCTCTATCGTTATATCAAACCCGCCCAGGGCACCGTTCGGATCGACGGCGAAGACATCTGGGCCTTGAGCGCCCGGGCCTCCGCCCGCCGGATCGCCACGGTGCTGCAGGAACAGCCTGCGGACTTCGGACTGACAGTGCGTGAGGTCGTGGCACTCGGCCGGACACCCTACCGGAAAGGCCTCGCGGGAATTGGTTCGCATGATCGATTGATGATCGACGCCTCACTCAGCCGGATGAAACTCGGCGATCTGTCCGGACGTCAACTCACCTCCCTGTCAGGTGGTGAAAAGCAGCGGGTGATGGTCGCCCGTGCGTTGGCGCAGGAACCGGAACTGATCATTTTGGACGAACCGACCAACCACCTGGACATCCGTCACAAGCTCGAACTGCTGACCATGATGCGCGGCCTGAGCCCGACGGTGATCGCAAGCCTGCATGATCTGAACCTGGCGTCCGTATTTTCCGATCGCGTCTTGCTGCTCTCCGGCGGCCGGGTTCTCGGTGAGGGCGCGGCGGTTGATGTTCTGACCGCTGAACGGGTCCGCGACGCTTTCAAGGTCGACAGCTTTATTGACGCGGAACCCCTGACCGGTGCGCCGCGATTTTCGTTTCAACTGCCATCCAACACCTGAAAGGATACCTCAAAGATGCTCCGAGCGTTTTCCCGGCTCACTTTTGGTTTAAGCGCGATCCTGCTGAGCGTTTCCTCTGCCGCGGCCGAGCCTGTCACCGTCAAGAGCTGCAATCGGGACGTGGTCTTCGATGCGCCGCCGCAAAGGGCCGTCTCGAACGACGTCAATCTGACTGAGATGATGCTGGCGTTGAAGCTTCAGGACCGTATGGTCGGCTATACCGGCGTCTCCGGCTGGAAGACCCTTGATGAAAAACTGCGCGCCGGTATCGAGGAACTGCCTGAGCTCTCGCCGAAGTATCCGAGCAAGGAGGTTCTGCTGGGAGTCGATGCGGATTTCTATTTCGCCGGCTGGAATTACGGCATGAAAGTGGGCGGCGACGTCACGCCGGAGAGCCTCGATCCCTTCGGCATCAAAGTCTACGAACTGACCGAGTCCTGCATCCACATCATGAAAAAGAACAAGGCCTCCATGGAGGACATGTATGCGGATCTGCGCAATCTCGGCGCGATTTTCGACGTGCGCGAGCGGGCAGAAAGTCTTGTCACCGGCTATCAGGCAGAGCTGGCGGCCTTTGCTTCGAAACTCAGCGCCAAGGCGGAACCTGTCCGCGTCTTTGTCTATGATTCCGGTGAGGATCAGGTCTTTACCTCGGGCCGCTATGGCATTCCCACCGCAATGATCGAGGCTGCGGGCGGGCGGAACATTGTCGATGATGTCGAGGCTAACTGGGTCAAGATCGGCTGGGAAGCCGTGGTCGAGCGTAATCCCGAAGTGATCGTGATCGTCAACTACGGCCAGGTGACCGCCGAACAGAAGCGTGCCTTCATGATGAGCAACCCGGCCTTCAAGGATATCGATGCAGTCAGAAACGACCGATTTGTTACCCTGGAATACGTCGAGGCGACACCCGGACCGCGCAACATCGGCGCAATCAAGCGTCTGGGTGCTGCTTTCCATCCCGAAATGTTCTAACCGGCCGTATTTGAAGCGAGCCCGAGCGGAGAAAATTTGATGTCCAGCGAAACCATAGGAGCAGGTCGGATTGCCTTAGAGCGTGGCCTTCCAAGCCTGGGTTTCTATGGCACGGGCTTCATTCTGCTGGCCGTTTCAATCCTGGTGGCGGTTTCTCTTGGGGCGGTCACGATCCCCCTGGAGACCGTCTGGGCAATCGTGGCCAATAAAATTTCTCCTGACACGATCGACGTGACCTGGTCGCGCGGGCGCGAAAACATCATCTGGGAGATCCGCTTTCCGCGGGCGTTGCTCGCCGCACTGGTGGGGGCCGGGCTTGGCATGGTGGGGGCAGCGCTGCAGGCGGTGACCCGCAACCCGCTCGCCGATCCGCATTTGCTCGGTATTTCTTCCGGGGCGGCATTCGGTGCCATTCTGGTGTTGCTGCACACCGGGTTGTTTCTCGGCCTTGCGACCGTACCCTTGTTCGCTTTTTTCGGTGCCCTGGCCGCGACTGCCGTCGTCGTAACGGTTTCACGACTTGCCGATGCGACCAGCGTTGGGCGCCTCGTCTTGGCCGGTGTTGCGGTCTCCTTCGTGATCATGGCACTGGCCAACCTTTTGATCTTTCTGGGCGATCCCAAGGCGACACATACAGTCGTGTTCTGGATGCTCGGCGGATTGGGTCTCGCGCAGTGGAGCCATCTGCTATACCCCCTGGCAGCACTGGTGATTTGCGGCGCTTATCTGCTGTTCCATGCTGGTGAACTCAACGCCATGACCATCGGCGACGAGACTGCCACGACCCTCGGCATCCAGGTGACACGCTTCCGTTTGGGCGTCTTCATCTGCACGGCATTACTTACCGGCGTACTGGTCGCTTTCTCCGGGACCATCGGCTTCGTCGGGCTTATGATCCCGCATATCGTTCGCTTCATTGTAGGCGGCGACAATGCCAGGGTTCTGCCGCTCTCGGCGCTGGCCGGCGCGATTTTTCTGGTCTGGGCCGATGTTTTTTCCCGCCTGATTCTGGCACCGGAGGATATGCCGATCGGCATCCTGACGGGTTTTGTCGGCGGTCTGTTTTTTATTTTCTTGCTGGGCCGCAGACGCCCCTGAACCGATAGGCTCGAGCGCTTTGCTCAGGCAATCTCCGTGGGGCTTCATTACCGACCCACGGATTTGGCCGAATCTGTTGGTGACCAGCGATTCCGGATGAGGAAATTCACCGGAAACCGATCTCAGAATGATATTATCGCTGCTCGGTTCTTTATTCGTTCAATTGAAATCCATCGTTCAGTGCAAGCTAATCGGGGGAATCGTTAATGGCTTACTATGATCTTGGAACACATTCACGGGCGGTGACAACGTCCTCACCAACCGCCCAGCTCTGGTTCGACCGCGGGCTTGTATGGATCTACGCCTATAATCACGAAGAGGCGATCGTCTGCTTTCAAAAGGCGCTTGAGGCCGACTCAGACTGCGCCATGGCGCACTGGGGCATCGCCTACGGGATCGGTCCCAACTACAACAAGCCCTGGGAAGCATTCGAAGACGACGAGAAACCCGATGCGTTGACTCAGGCCAGGAATGCGGTCGCGCAGGCATCAAAGCTCTTGGACAAAGTGACGCCGGTCGAAAGAGCGCTGATAGAGGCGATTTCACACCGCTATCCCGAGGATGCCTCCATCGAGGATTTCGCACCCTGGAACGACGCCTTCGCCGATGCCATGCGCAAGGTCCACGAGGCCCATTCCAATGACCTAGACATCTGTTCCCTCTTCGCCGAGGCCATCATGAACCGGACCCCCTGGCAGCTGTGGGACCTGCCGTCCGGCCAGCCAGCTGAGGGCGCGGACACGCTGGAAGCCATCACTGTGCTCGAGACGGCTTTTGATCGGCTTGATGGTGCCTGGGATCATCCTGGCCTGCTTCACATGTACATTCACCTGATGGAGATGTCGCCGCATCCCGAACGCGCGCTGCGGCAGGGCGACCGCTTGAGCACGCTGGTCCCTGACGCCGGCCATCTATTGCATATGGCCACTCACATCGACGTGCTCTGCGGCGATTACATGAATGTCGTTTCCAGGAACCATACGGCGATCCTGGCCGACCGTAAGTTTCTGGAACGGGATGGCGCCGAGAATTTCTATTCCGTCTATCGCTGCCACAATTATCATTTTAAGATCTATGGGGCGATGTTCCTTGGCCAACCTACGCCGGCGCTCGAGACCGCCGATGAGTTGATCAAGACGCTGCCTGCGGAGACTCTGCGGCCCCTGGCGGATTGGTTCGAAGCCTTCGTTCCCATGAAGCAGCACGTTCTGATACGTTTCGGCCGCTGGCGCGACATCCTCGCCCAGAGACTTCCGGAGGACGAGGCGCTCTATTGTGTGACCTTCGCCATGATGCGGTACGCGCGCACGGTTGCACTTGCCAACACCGGCGATATCGCCGGCGCGGAAACCGAACGGGATTTTTTCCTCGCCGCGCGGGACCGCGTGCCGGAAAGCCGGATGCTCTTCAACAATACCTGCCGGGATATTCTCCAGGTCGCCGAGCAGATGCTGCTGGGCGAGCTGGAATACCACAAGGGCAATCACGAGGGCGCCTTTGGTCACCTGCGCCGCTCGGTCGAGCTGGATGACAACATGCCTTACGACGAACCCTGGGGATGGATGCAGCCAACCCGTCACGCTCTTGGCGCGCTGTTGTTGGAGCAGCGCCAGTATGACGAGGCGGAAGCGGTTTACCGGGCGGATCTCGGTCTGGACGCAACGCTCAGCCGTGCGTGCCAGCATCCGGGGAATGTCTGGAGCCTGCACGGCCTGCATGAGTGTCTGACTCAAAGAGGTGAGGCGGTCGAAGCGGCCCTGATCAAGCTGCAACTCGACAAGGCGATCGCCCGCGCAGAGGTGCCCATCAAAGCCTCCTGCTTCTGCCGCCGAAAGGCCGCCGCTTAGAGCAATCTCAGAATATTGCATCTGGTTTGGTGTCATATGCGATCTGTGTGGCTGGCAAAGACAGAGTAGAGAAATGCGAACGAACTACCCGCCACTTGATGAAGTGCGAAAAGATCTTCGAGTCAGGTGGTATCGAAGCCCCATCGGCCACGAAAGACTTCGCGAGCTTTCGAAGCGAAGCGACCTTCAGGGATGGTTTCAGGCAGGGGGACACCTCGCTTTGTTCGCTTGCTCCGGCGCCCTTACGTACTTTTTCTGGTCGCAGCAAATGTGGCTTGGGTTTGCCCTGGCTCTTTTCGCCCATGGGACGATTGCCAGCTTCTTTGCCGGGGTGGCGCCGCACGAACTTGGCCACGGCACGGTGTTTCGCACAAAATGGCTGAACAAGTTCTTCCTGTATCTCTTCAGTCTCTTCAGCTGGTGGGACCCGTTTGACTATGCTTGCAGCCACACCTATCACCATCGCTACACACAGTATCCGGAAGGGGATCGTGAAAACCTGATGCCGCTCGAGCCGTCGTTGGACTTCACCTTGCTGCTGCAGATCTTTACAGCGAATCTGTTTACGCAACCGGGCCGCAATTTTGGCAAGGGCGGGCTCTTCTCTGCGATCTTCGTCACCATCAAATCCGCCTTTGGCACAATCGGCTCCACGGAAATTCCGAGCCGGGAATGGCTGCAGGCTTTGCACAGCGATCAGCCGAATTCTGCTCGCAAGTCGATGCAGTGGTCGCGCCTGCTGCTCCTGTTCCATGGCGGCTTGATGGCGGTTTCGATTGTTACCGGCCTATGGATACTGCCGCTACTCCTGACTTTCCCATCGTTTATAGCGAATTGGAGTGCCTATTTCGTCGGTAAAACACAGCATTGCGGCCTGCGCGAATCTGTCCCCGATTTTCGAAAGAGCACACGTTCGATCACGCTCAATCCGCTCGCGGAGTTCCTCTACTGGCGAATGAACTGGCACACCGAGCACCACATGTACGCCGGTGTACCCTGCTACAATCTGAAGAAGCTCTCTCGCGAGATTGCCGAGGACATGCCGGCCCCGCGCAGCCTGTGGGGCGCCTGGCGCGAAATGCGTGAGACCTGGCGGCGGCAACAGACCGACCCGGACTATCAATTCGACACACCCTTGCCGGCGAACGCGAAAACCCGCCGGACCGATACACCGGATGAGCTTGAGAGTTCTATCGGGGAGTTGGCTCCCAAGAATTTGAAGTAAGAGGGGGAACGCGCTGTATTGAGCATAGGTGCGATCGAGGAGAGGTAAAGCGAGCCAAACACACAACAGAGTATCCATTGCGATTGGAGTAATCTGTTTTAATCTCTATCCCGTTCCCGGCCAATAGTGGCTGTCGGGCGTAGCGCGGGGGCCGAAAATCGCCTGACCGACCCGCACGAGGGTCGAGCCTTCCTCGATCGCGAACTCGAAATCACCGGACATGCCCATGGAGAGTTCGTCGAAGGACAGGCCTGCCGGCGCGTCCTGTTGTAGCTGTTCCCGAAGATTGCGCATGCGCCGGAAACAGGCCCGCACACGATGCTGGTCCTGTGAAAAGAGGGCGAGGGTCATGAGGCCGCGCACGCGAAGAGTCTCGAAAGCAGGAAGCTGCCTGACGAACGCCAGCACCTCTTCCGGCGGCAGGCCGAACTTGCTTTCCTCGTTCGAGGAGTTGACCTGAACGAAGACATCAAGACTGCGCCCCTCGATCTGCAGCCGCCGGTCCAGCGCGCCTGCCAGTTTGAGGGAATCCAGCGCCTGAAACTCATGGGCAAAGCGCGCCACGTACTTGGCCTTGTTGCTCTGGAGATGACCGATAATCGACCACTTTAGGCCGGTGAGGTCGATCATGGACTCCGCCTTCTCCTGGGCCTCCTGAACCTTATTCTCTCCGAGAAAGCGGCAGCCGGCGGCATAGGCCATCCGAATCCGTTCTTCCGGAACGGTTTTGCTCACGGGGAGCAGGCGGACCTCGCCCGGATCGCGGCTGCTGCGCTCGCAGGCAGCGTTAATCTTTTGCTGGACGGCATCCAGATTTTTGCGGAACTGGGTGACGCTAGATGCGGCTTCTGCCGGGACGGTGGATTTAGTAGCTTCCTGCATAGGAACGACTCAACGGGAATTTGACTCTCTCAGCAAGAGGTAGCTTGTGCAGCGGCTGATGCGAAGTGCCACTTGCCGTTTTGCAGGAGGGCCATGTCGGTTTCAGCGGGCCGCAGCACATAGTCTCCGGAGAGGTTCGCAATCAGCCAGTCTATATCTTCCTCTGTCGCGCGGTTGCTCGGACGCCGTTGCGGAAAGATTGCTTTCAGGCCATTGGCTGTCTCTTCCGCGATGGAGAACCGGAAAACGTATTCGGGCGTTAAGCCCATGCGCAGATCCGAGACAACCACCCGGCCATCCTCACGGTCAATCCGGTAAAAACCTTTACTGAATTCCGCCAGTTTCTGCAGGCTCGACGCGTCATCGAGACAGCCGATGGATCTGGCGCCGCGGGGGTGCGCATAGGCGGTGATGCTGTCCGTGTCGCCCAGCAAGGGGATGTAGAGATTATAGTAGCGGTCGCCGTCGATGGCGGTGGCTTTCCAGAAAATGCTGTTGAAAGGTGCGGCCGTCGCGATGATGCGCTCGGGCACGATATCCTGGCGGGCCAGGACATCGCTGGCTTTCGAGAGGGCGATCTGCTGTGCGATCAGGCCCCAAGCCATATAGGCCGTCGAGATCGCCAGGCTGAAGGTGACCGCGCGTCTCAATCGTGCCGACCAGGAACCGACGCATAGGGCCCAGATAGTGATGACAAGAAGGGGCAGCGTATAAAGCGGATCGATAATGAAAATCGACCCGGTGCCGAGCGGTTCCTTCCAGACCGGCCAGAAGAGCTTGGTGCCGTAAATGGTTGCCGCGTCGATCAGGGCGTGAGTCGCGAAGCAAAGATAGATGGCCAGATAGGTCAGGATGCGCTGGTCGCGCAGACCCTTGAACAGGCGAATCAGTCCTTCACCGAAGAGTGGTGTCACCAGGGCTTGCAGGATCAGCGAGTGGGTTGCACCTCGGTGCAGGATGAAGGAATCAATCGGATCATCGAAAGGATACAGGACATCCAGGTCCGGTACCGTGCCCAGAAGTCCACCGGTGATCGCCGCCTTACGCGGCCCTATCTTGCGGCCGAGGACGGCCAGCCCGACGCCGGAGCCGAGTACGAACTGAGTGACTGAATCCATAAAACCTTCTGCTTACAGGATTGAAACGAGTTTTTTAGTGCGCAATACCAGTGGTCATATAGCGCGGCAGGGTCGATTGTCACGTTCTCGGTTCGGGATTGGATCTGCGAAAGGCAATGAGAGTCATGGCGAAAGCCAAAGGCAGCAGGACCCAGTCCTGCGGCATTGGCAGCAGGTAGGCGACGAGGGCGCCGCTCAAACAACAGAGAAGCGGGAAGATCAGAAGGCGCTTTTGTTTATCGGGTTGACAAAAACATAAGATCCCCAGCGTAAAGACAACGGTCCCGGTCGGGCTGACTCCGACCCAGGCAATTTCGGCCAAATCCTGCCCGGCAAGGATTGAGGCCAGCGGATAAAAGATCAGTGCGATCGTCAGGCAGATTAAACCCAGCCAGCGCGCTGGTTCGTTCATTGCGCGAATGGGCTTCAGCCGGTTGCTCAGGAGTCCGCGCCAGACGAAAGCCAGGCCCTGGAGTATGAACAGGACACCGAAGCCCTGATCCCAGAAATTGATCGAGGCGAAAAACTGCAGGTGATAAACGGAGCCCGTCCAGAGCCAGAAGGCCGTCAGCACAACGCCGACGCAGCGGCCGGAGTGAGGCGCGGGTTTCAAGGCGCAGAAGATAGCGATGCCCGCCAGAATGTAGGCCAGGATCTGAAACGGCCATATCGCTGCATTGTACTGCGCCAGAAAGCTGAAAAAGACTTCCGGAGAAAAGGGGATCATGCGGCCGTTGCGGACATTTGGTCCGGTCGTTGGATCATAAGGTTTCGATGTCGGCGATCATGCGTTTGCGTAGAGCGGCGTCGGGCATCGCGCCCCGGCAGGCCGCCATATTCTCGGCCATATGATCGATCCGTGAGGTTGCGGGAATGGCGCAGGTGACTGCTGGGTGGGAGATCACGAACTTCAGCAGGACTTGCGCCCAGGTCGTGCAATCGATTTCCGAGGCCCAGCCGGGTAAAGGATGTTTCGCCAGCTTTGCGGTCAGTTCGCCCCGGCGGAAAGGCCGGTTGATGATCACGGCACGGCCATTGTCTGCGGCCAGAGGCAGTAGACGATTTTCGGCTTCGCGATCCTGAATGTTGTAGGTCAACTGTACGAAATCGAAAGGCTGTTTCACGAGGATATCGGCGAGCTCATCGTGGCGGCGTCCATGGGAGGTCGTGATGCCGGTGTAGCGTAGCCGGCCTTCAGCCTTCCAGTCCTTGAGCGTCTCCAGATGGGCCTCCCAGTCGAGCAGATTGTGGATTTGCATGAGATCGAACTGCTGCTCGCCCCAAAGGCTTTCCGATTCCCGCATCTGGCGGACTCCGAGCCACTTGGAGACGGTCCAGACCTTGGTCGCTGAAAAGAGAGGCTTCCGGTCGCCGATCCGATCCATGCAGTAGCCGATCACCTCTTCCGACGACCCGTACATCGGTGACGAGTCGACCATGGCGCCACCGGCAGCAAAGAAGGTCTTCAGGATCTCAGTGCGCTGTTCCCGGAGCTTTTCATCGTTGCCGACGTTAAAGGTGATCCAGGTCCCCATACCGACGGCCGGAATTTGCTCGCCTGTAGCCGGAATTGCATGAGTGAGGAGTGTCGGCGCTGGATCTGCTGCCATAACGGAAGAGGGTAGGATGCGGCTCGCCAGCATCTGACCGGCAAGCGCCGAAGCGGAAGCCATCATGCCTCGCCGGCTTATTCTCCTGACCGTCGTCCGATCGATCATCGTTCACCTATGCCGTCGTCTTGTTGTCTGATTTCGCCATTTTGCCAGAAACGGCCTGCATCTTCGATCAAGATTCCGCGACCTCAGCACAAGTTGCTCTTTGTTGAGTCATACTCCGGCGTCGGTATTGGGGAGTGGGGCATGCGGATTGCGTTTCTTCTGACAATTGTATGGCTTTTTGTTTCCCTGAGCGACTTTACCAGGGCCGCGGCCAGTGACTTCGATTTGGTCGAGGTTCCTGCAGGACGTGTGCAACTGGGCGATGCTCAGGGTGACGACAACGAGGTTGTCCGGAAATTCGACATTGTGGCCTTTCGCATTATGCGCCTGGAAGTCACTAACGCTCAGTTCCGCCGTTTCGTCGCAGAAAGCGGATATCGCACGACCGTGGAACAGAAAGGCGCAGGGTTTGTGTGGTGGTCCCGCTGGGATCTTCTGACGGGCGCCGACTGGCGGCGACCGCAAGGCCCCGGCAGCACGATTGCAGACAAGGCAGAGCATCCGGTCGTGCAAATTTCAGCACAGGATGGCGATGCTTTTTGCCGCCACTACGGTTTGCGCCTGCCAAGTGACGAGGAGTGGGAGTATGCCGCGCGTGGGACCGATGGCCGCCGGTTCCCCTGGGGAAACAATGCGCCCGTGTCATCTGGCGAAAAGCTGGCCAATGCGGGAACCATCGACTGCTGTGGGCCGGATGATGGTGACGGCTTTGATCGTACGGCGCCGGTTGGAAGCTTTCCTGCGGGCCGGTCGCCGTTCGGTCTGCTCGATATGGCCGGCAATGTCTGGGAATGGACCGCGAGCAGCTTTCCGGGAAGACCAGACGAGCGTGCCTTGCGCGGCGGTGGCTGGGGCAACAATCCCTATTGCCTGCGAACGGCGTACCGTCACGGCAATCCGCCGACCATTGGACTCGACATGGTTGGGTTCCGTTGCGCCGCGGACAGTGGGTGAGGCTCTGACGATTCGAAAAAAAACCGCGCATAGAGCTCTCTAACAAGCCTTGATCTAAGTCAATGCGCCCCCGCGGCGCCAAAATTATGTTATCCTCAATCGACGCTGAGAAGTCTTACGACGTCGAGCCAACAACAAGGTGAGGTGACGAGATGACTGAGACCGGCGAGAGCGGGGGTATGGCCGTGTCTGGCCAGTCACTGCGAAAACTCGAAATACGAATGTTCCTCTTCCTGACGGTCGTCCTCGCACCTGCACTGTCGGTGGCGCTGGTCGGTGGCCTGGGTTTGGCGATCTGGATTTTCCAGGCGATAGCCGGACCGCCGGGGCCGCCCGCGTGAAACCCGCGATGGAGCTTGTTCCGCATTCGGGCAAAACGTCCAACACGGCGCCAATCGAGCGACGTAGCTTTCTGCGCGGCCGTTTCAAGAAACCCAAAGAGACAGTCAAAATCCGACCGCCCTGGACAGATGAAGCCAGGATTGCAGAGGCCTGTACGGCCTGCGGCGACTGTGTTCGCGCCTGTCCGGAAGGAATCATCGTCCGGTCTGAGAACGCTACGCCGGAAGTCGATTTTTCGGCTGGCGAGTGTAGCTTTTGCGGCGCCTGTGCAGACGCATGCCAGGAGCCGGTCTTTTGGGAAAGACAGGCTCTGCCTTGGGAGCTGTCTCTGGCGATTACCGAGACTTGCCTTGTAAAGAAAGGCGTCTACTGCCGCAGTTGCGGTGACGCCTGTGCCGAACGAGCGATCACTTTTCAGCCGAAAATCGGAGGCGAAGCCGAAATAGAGTTTGTGCAATCCAATTGCACTGGCTGCGGTGCCTGCGTTTCAACCTGTCCTGTCAATGCGACCTCTCTGTCGCCGACTACGCTAATTCAGGGAGGCGGCGTTGGCTGAAGACATCAATATTTCGAGCCTGGTCGTTCAAGTCCATCCGGAATCCATGGCCGGTATCATGAATGCAATTGAGCGATTGCCCGGTGCCGAAATTCACGCCAGCAGCCCTCTCGGCAAAATCGTTATCGTCCTCGATCTGAATGACGACAGCGCTCTGTCCGACCGGATTGGGCAGATCCAGAAAATGCAGGGCGTGCTGAGCGCCTCGCTGGTCTTTCATCACGTTGAAGACGCATTCGATAGCACAACAGACGCCTCGGTCGAACAGGCGTAAGGACGAGTAACATGACACACAAAACCCCCATTTCCAGACGTGACGCGATCAAAATCAAAGCGGCGGCGGTCGCCGCGACCGCTGCTGGAATATCCGGCGGCGCTTCTGCGGCTAACTTGGTGACGGACGCTGAAGAAACTGAACTCAAGTGGTCAAAGGCGCCCTGCCGCTTCTGTGGTACCGGCTGCAGCGTGATGGTCGCGACCAAGGATGAACGGGTGGTGGCGACTCACGGCGATGTTCTTTCGGAAGTCAACCGCGGTCTGAACTGTGTCAAAGGCTATTTTCTGTCGAAGATTCTTTACGGACGTGACCGCTTAACCCAACCGCTGTTGCGCAAGACCAATGGCGTTTACGACAAAAACGGCGAGTTCACCCCGGTTTCCTGGGACGAGGCCTTCGACACGATGGCCGAGAAGTTCAAGAAGACGTTGAAGGAGAAGGGGCCGACGGCGATCGGCATGTTCGGGTCGGGGCAGTGGACGGTTTGGGAAGGCTACGCCGCTTCCAAGCTGATGAAGGCCGGTTTCCGCTCCAACAATATCGATCCCAATGCGCGCCACTGTATGGCCTCGGCGGTCGGCGGCTTTATGCGGACCTTCGGCATCGATGAGCCCATGGGGTGCTACGATGACATGGAGCACGCTGACGCCTTCGTGCTCTGGGGATCAAATATGGCAGAGATGCACCCGATCCTCTGGACTCGGGTGACTGACCGGCGGCTCAGTGCGCCTCATGTGAAGGTTGCAGTGCTATCGACCTACGAGCATCGCTGTTTCGATCTCGCCGATATTCCGATGGTCTTCTCGCCGCAGACCGACCTGGCGATACTGAACTACATCGCAAACCACATCATCCAGACCGGGCGGGTAAACAAGGATTTTGTGGGTAAGCACGTCAATTTCCGGCGCGGCAACGACGATATCGGCTATGGGTTGCGCCCTGACCATCCACGCGAAAAGGATGCCAAGAACCGCACCAAAGCCGGCGGTTCCAGCGAAATGACGTTCGAGGAGTTCGCCGACTTCGTGAAGGATTACACGCTGGACAGGGCGCATGAATTGTCCGGTGTTCCGAAGAACAGGCTGGAAGCTCTGGCGGAGCTCTATGCCGATCCCGACACCAAGGTTACGTCCTTTTGGACTATGGGTTTCAACCAGCACACCCGCGGCGTCTGGTGCAATAACCTCGTCTACAACATTCATCTTCTGACGGGGAAGATCTCCGAACCCGGCAACTCGCCGTTCTCTCTGACCGGTCAGCCTTCGGCCTGTGGCACAGCCCGCGAAGTCGGCACCTTTTCGCACCGCCTGCCGGCTGATCTGGTGGTCGCCAAGAAGGAACACCGCGACATCGCAGAGAAGATCTGGAAATTGCCCGAGGGCACCATTCCGCCGAAACCGGGCTATCACGCCGTGCTGCAGAACCGCATGCTGCGAGACGGTAAGATCAATGCCTACTGGATCCAGGTGAACAATAATCTGCAAGCGGCAGCCAACATGAACGAGGAGACCTATCCCGGTTACCGCAACCCGGATAATTTCATCGTCGTGTCCGATGCCTATCCCACCGTCACCGCCCAGGCCGCTGATTTGATCCTGCCGACCGCCATGTGGGTCGAAAAGGAGGGGGCATACGGTAACGCGGAACGGCGCACGCAGCTGTGGCACGAGCTTGTGCCCGCACCGGGCGAGTCGAAGTCCGATCTTTGGCAACTGGTGGAGTTTTCCAAACGCTTTAAGATCGAAGAGGTTTGGTCCGAGGAGCTGCTTGCCAAGAAGCCGGAATACCGCGGTAAAACGCTTTACGATGTCCTCTACCGCAATGGTCAGGTCGACGCTTTTCCAAACTCGGAAATCACCGGCGGATACGCGAACCACGAGGCCGAGGACTTCGGCTTCTACATTCAAAAGGGATTGTTCGAGGAATACGCCACCTTCGGCCGCGGACACGGTCACGATTTGGCGCCCTTTGAGACCTACCACGAGATTCGCGGGCTGCGCTGGCCGGTGGTCAACGGCAAAGAGACGAAATGGCGGTTTCGTGAAGGGGAGGACCCTTACGTCACGCCAGGCAGCGAGGTTGAATTCTACGGTCACAAGGACGGCAGGGCGCGTATCTTTGCGTTGCCATACGAGCCCGCAGCAGAATCTCCCGACGAGGAGTATGATTTCTGGCTCTGCACAGGGCGTGTGCTCGAACACTGGCATTCCGGCAGCATGACCCAGCGTGTCCCTGAACTCTTCAAGGCCTTTCCGGATGCGGTTTGTTTCATCCACCCGGAGGATGCAAGGGAACAGGGGCTGCGTCGGGGCGATGCCGTGCGGATTGTATCCCGGCGCGGGGAAATTCAGACCCGTGTGGAGACCCGGGGAAGAAACAAGCCGCCGAAAGGCCTTGTCTTTGTTCCCTGGTTCGATGCCAGCCAGTTGATCAACAAGGTTACATTGGATGCCACGGACCCGATTTCAAAACAGACCGACTACAAGAAATGTGCGGTCAAGCTGGTGAAGGCTTGAGGCTCATGAGGAGGACTAGTCAGATGTTCAGATTCTCGATTGCTCTCTGCAGCCTCGTCGCAGCAGCCTTATTGATTTTTGTGTCAGATCAGGTCTCGGCCGACGGAGTTGCGACGCTGCGCGGAGAAGCGGTGTTGAATGGTCAAAACGAAGCGCCGCGCATGATGCCCTTTATAAACAACGACATTCGGGAAGCGCGGAACTATCCGGAACAGCCGCCGGTCATCCCCCACAAGACCGACGGCTATATCGTCGATCTGAACAGCAACAAATGCCTGTCCTGTCACGCCCGTTCGCGCACCGGGGAAAGTCAGGCACCGATGGTTTCGATTACCCACTTCATGGATAGGGAAGGGCAATTCCGCGCTTCGGTGTCGCCACGCAGGTACTTCTGTAATCAGTGTCATGTGTCACAGCGCGAGGTGAAGCCTCTGGTAGGGAACGACTTCGTCGACGTCGATACCTTGCTGCTCAATCGCGCAAAACAACAATAATCCAGCCGGGAAGGCAGGCAGATGCTGAATTTCATCCGTAAATACTGGCAGGTGCTGGCACGGCCCAGCACGAGCATCGGTCTCGGTGTCCTGACACTCGGCGGTTTCGTCGCGGGGGTCATTTTCTGGGGCGGTTTCAACACAGCGCTGGAGGTCACCAACACCGAGACCTTCTGCACCGGGTGCCATGAGATGCGGGACAACGTTTTCGCGGAGCTTCAGACCACGATTCACTTCACCAACCGCTCCGGCGTGCGTGCCACCTGCCCAGACTGTCATGTGCCTCATGAATGGACGCAGAAAATCGCGCGAAAGATGCAAGCGAGTAAAGAGGTCTGGGGACATCTCTTCGGGACCATCGACACGCGCGAAAAGTTTCAGGACAAACGCATCGATCTGGCGATTCATGAATGGACCCGTCTGAAAGCAAACGACTCTCTGGAATGCCGCAACTGCCATAGTGATGAATCAATGGATATCACGCGGCAGAGCGTGCGTGCCGCCGATGCCCATGAGCGCTTTCTTTTCACTGGAGAAAAAACCTGTATCGATTGCCATAAGGGTATCGCGCATCGTCTGCCGGACATGTCACAGGTGCCGGGCTGGCAGTAACCGAGCAGTAACTGAGCAGTGTTTTCCAGCGTGGAATTTGGAGCGACTCTGCCTTGCCATAAAATGGCCATTCTTGTGCCATTGTCTGCTACTAGAAGTAGGTATATCAACCGCATCCTCTGATCTCCATGGAAGGATTTTTAGCGGTGCCTACTTCAGATGATTCCAAACGGGTTTTGGGCGGATGTTTCGCGATGATGAAAAAGCGGTCCGCGGTGGTTCGCGGCGCTGCGTTTTTGACCATAGCCGTCCTCGCTTCGGCTCCAGCTTTGCTCCTGGCAGCAACAGTGTCGCCACCCGAAGTGATCGACGTTCGCGATTTATCGGAAAAGATTGGCGAGCGCGAGGTCGTCTTTTACGCGCTGGATCTGGAGAACGGTGAAAGCTTCGCCGTGCAGCCGGGCCGGCTGGACGAACCGCACTCTCCCTGGTCGACCTTCAAAGTTCCCAATCTTCTTATTGCCCTTGAGAGCGGTGTTGCGGGCGACCTCGACTATGCAAAACAATGGGACCAGGAAAAGTATCCTGCGCGTGATTATTGGCCGAAAGCCTGGCGCAACGATCATACCTTGCGCTCGGCCTTCAAGCACTCCGTGGTTTGGTACTTCAAGGAAATAGCACTTGAAGTCGGGCTGGAACGCTACAGACAGGACGTCGTGAAATTCGGTTACGGCAATCGCGAGATCGCTGACAAACTGGACAGTTTTTGGCTCGGTGACCCCCTTGAGATTTCTCCTCGCGAGCAAGTGGCGTTCCTGACCCGTCTGCTTTCAGGTGAACTGGGCGTGTCGGACTCCAGTATGAAGGCTCTCGGCGAGGTTTCGATGTCGAGTGCCAAAGATGGCTTTGTTCTTCACGGTAAGACCGGCGCTGGACCTAGCGAATCCGGAAACTTCAAAGGTCCCTTCGACGGCTGGTATGTGGGTTGGGTCGAGCGACCGGATCAAGACCCGCTTGCGTACGCCCTGTACATAAAGGGCAAAGGCTTCAAAGCCATCCAGAACAACATCCGGCAGGATCTCTCCGTAGATCTATTGATGAAAATCGGCGCTCTGCCTGCGAACTGGAAGTAACACCTGAGCGCGATCGCTCTCGACGGAAAGGCTAGAGAGCGATCGCATATCACGTCGTTACTTGAGAGTCTGCTACACTCACTCCATCAGGTGACAATGGAGACCGAGTTTATGACCAAACCAGATGATCGCCCCTACAGTATTGAAGGGCGGCAATTGATTGCCGAAACACCGGACCTGCGGGTACAGATCCTGACTTTGGCTGCGGGTGAGGAAGTTCCTTGGCATTATCACAGCGAGATTGCCGATAGTTTCATCTGTCTCGACGGTCCCATGCTTGTCGAGACCAGGGCGCCGCGCGTGAACCATCGGCTCGAGACAGGCGAAAGCTGCGACGTGCCGGCGAAGACAGCACACCGTGTGAGCGGGGAAGAGGGCGGTGCCTGCCGCTTCGTGATTGTCCAAGGTGTCGGCACCTATGATTACATTCCAATCACCCAGGCTTCGGACGGTTAACCCTCTGTGAGGGATGTTTCCTTTTTAAGCCAGTCGATTGCAGTTGTGACGGCGACACGCTCCTTCGCTTGAGGATCGCGGACGATCCAATAGGCGTCTGGTATTTCGATGCGATTTTCCCCGAACGGACGCACCAGCGCTCCCGAAGCGACATCGTCACGGGCGAGCCTGTCGCGCGCGAGGGCGACGCCCTGGTTTTGACTGGCGGCTCTTAACACCAGATCCGACGAGGCGAACCGCGGGCCCGTGCGCAGGTTCAATCCTTTGAGTGGATAACGCTTTTGCCAGCTCTGCCAGGCTGCCTGCGGATCCCGGTCGTGGATCGCCCGGATGCCAGTCAGATCGTTGTTTGACAGCTTTCGCCGCTTCTCTTCCCACAGGTTACGGCCGACCACCGGATAGAGTGCGTCATCCATCAGTGCTTCACACACAAGGTCTCTCCAGGGGCCGCGCCCCATTCGGATGGAGAAGTCGCTAGTGCCTGTGGCCTGATCCGTCAGCTTTTGCTCGATGACGATGGAGACTTCGATCCAGGGGTGTGCTTCTTCCAGAGCGGGAAGACGTGGTAGGAGCCATCTAGCTGCGAAGGAAGGTGTGGTCTCGATTGTGATGCTGTTGCCCCTGCGCTGCTCCCGCAACGATTCGACCGCCGACTCAAGCGCTCTCAAACTGGAAAGCGATGCGCGTCCCAGGGCTTCGCCTGCTGGAGAGAATATGAGCAGACGATGCCCCTCGCGTTTTTCAAACAGCTCGACCCCAAGCCAAGCTTCGAGTTCGCGCAGATGACGGCTGACCGACGAGTGGGTGACTTCCAGCAGGCGGGCGGCCGGGCGGACGCCCCCGGAATCGTAAACAGCGGCAAATGCTCTGAGCGCATTCAGAGGAAGGTTTTTCATGGTCTCAATAATAGACCAAAAATATTAATTTTGAGAACAGTAAATTCTGCAATCTGTCTTTATGTTCCCTGCGTTAGCTTTTTGAACGTGGAGTGAAGCGATGGGAACGATGGTTAAAGGCCGATGGGTTGAAGAGGACCGCATTATTGAAGATGGCGGTTTCAAACGGCGACCGAGTGTTTTTGGTACGTCGCTCGCGTCGGATCTTGCATCTGCTATCCGCACAGAGGCCGGGCGGTATCATCTGATTGCATCGCTGAGCTGTCCCTGGTCGCACTGCACGATCATCGCGAGAACACTGAAAGGTCTGGAAAGGGAAGTGCCTCTGCAAATCGCGGGCGGCCCTCGGGTGCAGGGTTATCCGGTGAACGCTGGCGCAGCTTGGACCGTCCCAGGCAGCGACCATCAGATCGTCCATATGCACGAACTCTATAGCCTATCCGACCCAAATTACAGTGGGCGCTCCACGGTCCCCGTGCTCTGGGACAGTGTTCGACAAGAGATCGTAAGCAACGAATCTGCTCAAATCCTGCGCCTTTTCGACGCTGTGCCTCCAAGTTCCGATGGCCTCGATTTTACCCTCGTTCCGCCCGGCCTGACCGAACAGATCGATGCTCTCAACCAGCGTCTATATGGTGATCTCTCCAATGCCGTCTACCGGGCCGGTCTGGCTCAGCGCCAGGATCTCTATGAAGAAGCCGTCGATCAAGTATTCGCCATGTTGGACGATTTGGAGGCAAGGCTTGTGGCACAGCGCTTTCTTTTCGGTCCGGTACTGAGCGAGAGCGACTTGCGTTTGCTGCCGACGCTTCTGCGCTTTGATTCAGTCTACCACGGTCACTTCAGATGCAGCCGCAGAAGGCTTGCCGACTACCCCAACCTTTGGGCCTATGCCCGGGATCTCTACGCCTGGCACGGGATTGCTGCGACGACCGACTTCCAGGTCATACGTGAGGGCTACTACCTGAATGACGGTGCGGGAAATCCTTTCGGGATCGTCGCGGTTGCACCCGATACTGATTGGTCAGTAGCGCATGGCCGTGAAGAGCTTTCGCCTGCGTTTCTTTTCGCCCGAGACGGCAAGCCCTTCGAAGTGGATCCCCTGACGCTGCAAAGAAGGGGTAAAGGGTGACTGTCATGGAGACGCTCATCGCGGTCGCGGGTCTGATCACCGTCGCCGCCATTACGCCTGGTCCCAACAATTTCATCGTCCTGGAGCGGACGGTACGGGGTGGATTTCGTGCCGGCCTTCCGGCTATTGCAGGTGTGATGGCGGGAACGCAGCTGCTCCTCCTTTTGATCTGGTTAGGGGCCGGCGCGTTGTTTGCAGAAGAACCGCGGTTGCGCGACGCACTGATGCTGATCGGCGCAGGCTATCTCCTGTGGCTTGGTTTCAATATGGTCCGGCAGAGCTTCGCACGCTCCACAGATAACGAGACGGCGTCGCTGGTGCCAATCCGCTCGTTTGCCAGTCTGGTTTTGTTTCAGTTCCTCAATCCCAAAAGCTGGGTTCTGGTGTTAACGGCAACGGCTGCGTTGTCCGGAGACGTCTCCGACCTGTCTACGTTATTGAGCCTGACGCTGTTATTCCTTGTGATAACCGGCACCTGTTTGACGCTCTGGGCACTTATGGGAGCAGGCTTGACACACTTGCTTGCTGATCAGGCGTGCAGCCAATGGTTCGACCGTGCCATGGGTGTTCTTCTTATCATTTCTGCGGCATTGCTTTTGACCTAGAGCTCTTCTGTTACGATGAATAGCAAACGGACCTCGTGTGCGTTTTCATAGTCATGGCATATTCCCGCGGATGCCGATTATGCTAGCGCGGGAGAAACGCCAGAATGAGGAGTTGGCAGAGCGGTTGAGAGTGGTCGCTGCCAATCGTGGCAACATTGGCGATGTAGACTCGCCCCGTGATCAACTCCAATACGATCTGATCAGGGCTTTTCGCAGTTAAGCCGAAAATCATGAATGGACCTTCACTGCGACGTGCATTAACAACGACGCATGTTTTCTGACTTTACCTCCTTCGATATCGATAGTGATGGGGCACGTATTCATGGCGTAACGGGCGGGCAGGGGCCTGGACTGCTTCTGCTCCATGGTTATCCGCAGACCCATGTCATGTGGCACAGGATCGCACCGGCCCTGGCGCAGCATTTCACTGTGGTCGCTGCCGATCTGCGCGGGTATGGCCATTCGTCAAAGCCGCCGAGCACTGAAAATCATGACAGCTATTCCAAGCGCGCCATGGCGCAAGACATGGTCAGCGTGATGGATGAACTGGGGTTCGAGCGCTTCATGGTGGGGGCCCATGACCGCGGGGCACGGGTTGCACATCGCCTGGCATTGGATTGGCCCGATAAGGTCTCGCGTCTGGCGGTGTTGGACATCGCGCCGACACGGGAAATGTACGCCAATACAAGCGACGGCTTTGCCCGTGCCTACTGGCATTGGTTTTTCCTGATCCAGAAAGCGCCTTTTCCAGAACGGATGATCGAGGCTGACCCCAAAGCCTACTGGCTGAAGAAGTGCGGATCCGGCTCTGCGGGGCTCTCGGCCTTCAGCGAAGCTGCGATGGCGGCGTATCTGGAGGCCTTTCAAGACCCGGAGGTCATTCGCGCATCCTGCGAAGACTATCGCGCCGCAGCGACCATCGACATCAGTCATGACGATGCCGATAATGGTCGCAAGATCGCCTGTCCGCTTATGGCCTTGTGGGGTGAAAAGGGCGCCATCGAGGCTCACTTCGACTGCCTGGCTCTCTGGCGGGAGCGTGCCGAAAAGGTGCGCGGCCGGTCGCTTCCCGGCGGACACTATCTCGCCGAAGAACTTCCCGACCAGGTGCTGCAGGAATTTACCGATTTCTTTTCCGAGGACTCATCATCGTGACAAACCGTATCTACAAGATCGCTTCCATTCCAGGTGACGGCATTGGCAAGGAGGTGATTCCGGTCGGACAGGCCGCTGCTGACGCCGCGGCTGCAAAGCACGGCTTCGCGATTGAATGGACGGAATTCGATTGGTCCTGCGAGCGCTTTGCGGAGACCGGCCGGATGATGCCGGAGGATGGCGTCGAGCAGATGAAAGCGTTCGATTCTATCTATTTGGGGGCCGTCGGCTGGCCGGGCGTACCCGACCATGTCTCGCTTTGGGGACTTCTGATTCCCCTGCGCCGCGAGTTGGATCTCTATGCCAATGTGCGTCCGGTGCGACTGCTTAAGGGGGTCAGCTCGCCGCTTGCCGGGCGGGGGCCTGAGGACATCGATTTTATCGTGGTGCGCGAAAACGTCGAGGGCGAGTATTCGGAAATCGGGGGCCGGATCTTTGCCGGCACTGACCAGGAGATGGTTTCCCAGCAGGCCGTCTTTACCCGGCGCGGCACAGACCGCATCATGGACTATGCCTTCAAGCTGGCGCAAAACCGCAAACGTAAACACGTCACTTCGGCGACGAAATCAAATGGTATCGTCCACACCATGCCCTTCTGGGATGAGCGCTTTGCCGAGATGTCAAAACGCTATCCTGAAGTGGGTACGGCCCAGTTTCACATTGATATTCTGACGGCGCACTTTGTGCAGCATCCCGATTGGTTCGACGTGGTCGTCGGCTCAAATCTCTTTGGGGATATCCTTTCTGACCTGGGTCCCGCCGTCGCCGGTTCAATCGGCATCGCGCCGGCAGCGAACATCAATCCGGAAGGCGTTTTTCCTTCCATGTTCGAACCGGTGCACGGTTCTGCGCCTGACATCGCTGGCCAGGGAATCGCTAATCCCATTGCCGCCGTCTGGACGGCTGCCATGATGCTGGAACATCTCGGCGAACAGGAAGCTGCCCAGACATTGGAGACGGCAATGGAGGCAGTGCTGTCGGACCCTGCTTCCCGGACGAAGGACCTTGGCGGAACGGCGGATACGCAGAGCTGTGGCACAGCCATCCTCAAAGGAATTCAAGAGGACGATGGGTCTTAATGCTATCAGTTAAGAGCCATCGTCCTTCCGAAATTTTACTTCAACGGCATATGGATGTTGGTCATCAGGTCGTTCGGTGCCGTGTCCTGGGGGTTGTTGAGGTATTCTTCGAAGCAGGGGGCGTTGGCCGCCTCCCGGCCGGATTCGGTTAGCCACTCGCCGTAGAACCATTGGTAAGCCGCCTTCATGTCGGCGTAAGGCCCTTTGTATTTCAAGACCGCATAGGAGCCGCCCTGGATCTCGGTGTATTCAAAGGGCGCCGTCAAATCAGGCGAACTGGACAAGACGGCGCCGGCTTGCGAACGAAGTTCCGCTTCGGGAATTGAATCCGGATCATCGTAGTAAACACCGATAATCCGCGTGGTGTCCTTCATCAGATCCTGCGCTGCCAGCCAACCGAACAGGCGGTCAAAAGCTTTTCCGACTTCCATGTAGGAACCGCTGTGGGACGTGGTTGCGGCTTTCATGGCGGGGACGTTTTTTATTTCAACACTGTACATAATCGGGGCCCTTTCCGGCGATCCATTGGTAAACCGGCTGTGGCCGCCGTTCTTCCGGTATTGTGCCGGCGGCATGCCATAGACGGATTTGAAGATGCGCGTGAAGGACTGACGGTTCGGATAGCCGCTGCGTTGAGCGACCTCGTCGACCGGCATATCGCTATGAGCCAGATAACCGGCCGCCCGATGGAGGCGCAATCGCTTTACCGTGACCGCGATCGTCTCGCCGCGGACGGCGTGATAGACCCGGTGCCAGTGATAAGGCGACATGCAAGCCACGTCGGCCAGTTTCTGCAGATCGATCTCTTCGTCGAGATGGTCGTAGATATAGGCGATGACGCGGTTCAACCGCTCTTCGTAGTTGCTTCTTAAGGTCACGTGTGTCGTTACCACTCAGTCTCTTCAATGTGCGGAAGGGACCAAACCATAGATCGATTTGACAAATCTTGCTGACTTGAAGCGAGGGGGCAAACACCTCTGCTGCCGGTTACTTCCGGGAGGCTTCGATAGCCTCCTGCTTGTGCCAATAACCGAGCCACTTCACGGTATCACTGTAGCTGTGACCGTCTTCGAATTGTGTCCAGGGCCAGTCACTACCCCAGAGCAGGGCATTCTCGCCGATCGAATCCCTAAGCGCCTGATAGCTGTCCCGGCATGCCATGGCGGCGCCTTCTGGATCCAACGAGGGATACACCCGATAAGGCGCCGAGGTCTTTACCCAGAGGTTTTGACCCTGGTAGGCGCAAATCATTCTGAAACCCACGCAGCCAAAAGGGTTGTGAACATCCGGCAGACCGAAGTGATCGACCACCAGGCGTTCGCAGCAATCGGCCAGCTGTTCGAAGGCCTGGGGCCAGCGCCAGCCTTCCAACTGAACCTCGACGTGCCAGTTCAATGCATTGACGCGGGAGAAGAACCTGCGCCAGGTCACGTTGGAAAAATCGGGAATATCCTGACGTAAAAGATTGAGACGAACCCCGACGACTCCAGCGGCGTCGTAATCCTTGAGTTTACGCACCGGCGTGCTCGGTGGGACCACGACGACACCGCGGAGCCATATGGGGCTTGGATTTTTTCGGATGGATTCCAGGCAGGAAATCAAAAAAGAATTATCTCGGCCCAGGAAGCTTGGCTGAACCAACAGGCCGCCGGATTTGTTGTGTTTTTTCAAGAGCGCGACGTAATTTTCCAGCGGCGCGTCGTAGGCTGGCGCATAGCGTCTGTTTTTCTGCATCGGGAGCGATTTCATGAAGACATGCGCGTGCCAGTCGACAGCCTGACGGTCTGTCTCTTCGGAAATTAACGGCATTTGGCTCAAATTTTCTTGATTCATTTATTCTTATATAAGAATATAGCTACCGAAGAATGTTAGCAAGGCGATTCCCATGCAACTGACTCTCCCAAGTGACAGTAGACTGCCTCGGTATCATCAGGTCGCTGATACGATTCGCCAAGCCGTAAGTCGCCGGGAATGGAAGCCTGGTCAACAGCTTCCTTCCGAAGTCGAATTGGCCGAGAGATTCGGTGTGGCGCCGGGTACGGTCCGGCAGGCCATCACACGCCTTGTCGACGAAGGGATGCTGGAACGCCAACAAGGGCGCGGGACCTTTGTCCGCAGGCCTGATTTCAGTAGCTCCTTTTTCCGCTTCTTTCGCTTCCAGGGTCAGGATGGAGAACAGTTGACTCCTGAAAGCAAGATCCTGAAACGCAGCATCGAGACTCCTGAGCAGTCCGTACGCGATGCCCTGGATCTGGTGGAGGATGAAGCTGTCGTCGCTATTCAGAGACTGCGCCTCGTCGAAGACCAGCCGGTCCTTTATGAAGAGATCTGTTTGCCTCATCTTCGCTTCGCGGCGTTCCTGACTTTGAGATTGAGCGAGATTGGACCGCTACTCTATCCGATTTACGAGGAATTTTGCGGGCAGATCGTTGCGCGCGCCCAAGAACAGCTGACCGCTTGTTCTGCAGATGCGCTTGTCGCCAAAAATCTGGGTATCGAAAAGGGCGCCCCCGTCGTCGCTATCAAGAGAATCGCGATGGGATATGATGGACGTGCGCTTGAATGGCGGCGCTCCTGGGGGGCTGCAGAGACGTTCCAATATCATGTAGACATATTTTAATGCAAACAGTGAGGGAGGAAATCATGAAGTTGATACCCGCAGTCGCCGTTATAGGGGCGATGCTTGTTTCCACGACAACGGCGGTTCTTGCCGATCCGGTCAAAGTCAGAATTGCCAGTCACGTGTCGGCACTATCGCCTCTGCACCAGCAGTCGCAGATGTTCGCTGCCGAAATTGAAAAACGCCTGCCAGGTCAGTTCGAGTTTTCACTGTTCCCAGGCGGTCAGCTGGGTAAGGAAAAAGCTCTCATTACCAATGTGAAGGCCGGCTCGATCGAGATGATCAATGTCGCCTCGGGCGTTATGAAACTCGATAAAAAACTTGGCCTGTTTGATCTGCCTTGGCTGTTCGCTGATCGGGAACATGTTCAACGGGCCATGACTGGCGGTCTTGAAGAGGCGGTTCGTGCGCGGATCGAGGAAGTGGCGGGCGTCAAGGTTGTTGGTGTCTATGAAAACGGTTTCCGGCACGTCGTGAACGGAAAGCGTTCGGTCAGCGAACCGAAGGATCTCAATGGGCTGAAGATCAGGATCTCGGGCGGAAAATTCCGCCAGGGTGTGTTCCAGCAAATGGGTGCGACGCCGCAAAAAGTTGCCTGGAAAGAGACTTTCACTGCATTGCAGACCGGTGTTGTCGACGGCGCGGAAGCGGCAGCCTACGGTTTTTACGAGCAGAAACACTATGAGGTAGCTAAGCACCTGAGCTTGACGGGACATGTTTACACGCCGTCGTTCCTGCTGGCATCGCAGTCTTTCTGGGATGGCTTGAACGATGAGCAGAAGAAGGCTTTTTCGGAAGCAGGTGCGGCTGTCACCGCCGATGCATACGAAGGCGCTGCGGCTCTGGAAAACAAGTACTTCAAGGAAATGGAGTCAAAGCTGACGATCAACAAAGTGGATCTCAAAGCTTTCCAGGCGGCGACTTCGAAGAGCTACGATGACTATCTGTCCAGTCAGGGCGATGACTGGCTGAATCTGGTGCGCGGCGCCGCTCAAAAGAACTGACCTTGGGGCTGGGCAGAACTCTCGGCTGCCCAAAATAGGAAGCCGGCAGGACGAAAGCGCCTGCCGGCGGTCGGATAAATCACCATGTTGAAACTTGCCGACAGGATTGTGCAGGCAGTGGCGGTGCTTTGCCTAATTGTCTCCACCGCCATGATCTGCTCGAACGTTTTCTATCGTTACGTTGTGCTGGATTGGCTGCGGGGGCTGTCCGACGAAGTACAGTCTCTTCTCCCTCTTTACGAGATTCTGAGCGTATTTTTCGGCTCTATCAGCGTAACAGCAGATGAAGTGCCTGGATTACTGCTGGTCTGGATTGCGTTTCTAGGGGCTTATATGGCACTGCGGCGTGGTGGACATATTGCCTTTGATCTGTTGGTTGAACGCCTGCCGCCAAAACCGCAGGCCTTCCTCCGTCACGCAACCGACACGGCAATCCTGGTTTTTCTTGCTCTGTTGTTTTTCCAATCAATTCGGATGATCCGTGTTGACGGTGCGACTGAAATCGAAACTGCGGAGATCGCGCAGGGTTGGTTCATGTTGATCATGCCTTTGGCGGCGGTTCTACTCGGTCTTGCAATCTTGGTCCAGATTGTCGAACGGCGCCGGCCGGCGGCCAAGAGTCAGGATCTCTAATCATGGCTTGGCTGGTGATCGTTCTGCTGTTTGCGCTGATCGGGTTCGGCGTACCCATTGGTTTTGCGTTGATGATCACGGCGGCGATTGCCATGGCGCTGTCCGGTATAGATCTCATCATGGTTCCCATTCAGATGTTCTCCGGTACGAACTCGGTGGTTCTGCTGGCAATCCCATTGTTTATTTTCATGGGCGAGCTGATGGGGGCGACCTCCATTTCGGAACGGATCATTGCACTTGCGGCGGCTTTGGTCGGTTGGATCCGCGGCGGACTGGGGCACGTCAATATCGTGACATCCATGTTCATGGCGGAGATGTCGGGTTCGGCTGTGGCGGACGCGGCGGTCATGAGCAAGGTCTTCGTGCCTTCCATGGAGAAGCAGGGTTATCCGCGCAGCTTTGCAGCGGCGGTTACCGCGACCAGCGCAACGCTCGGGATCATTATCCCGCCGTCCATTCCCATGGTGCTCTACGGGGTGACCAGCAACACCTCGATCAAGGAGCTGTTCATCGCCGGCATAGTACCCGGCATCCTGTTGGGCGGTGCCTTCATGGTGACCGTCTACATCTTTGCTCTTAAGGAAAACTACCCGGTCGACAGGCGTTTCGAGATTGCCCGGCTTGGCGGTGCCTTTTTGGGGGCTTTCGTGCCTCTGTTAATCCCAGTGCTGGTTGTCGGTGGTTTGATCTTCGGTTTCGTGACGCCGACAGAAGCCGCCGCGGCAGGCGTGGTTGCGGCTTTGTTGTTCGGTGTAGTTCTGCAGCGCGATCTTGGGGCCGCAAAGCTCTATGAGCTGATGGTCACAACCGTTCGCCAAACATCTGTCGTGATGATGATCATCGCGGGCTCGGCTGTGCTTGGTCAGTTTCTCGCCAATGAACAGCTGCCGCAGCGCATTGCCGAAGCCTTGGGCGGCGTCACCGACGACTATGTTTTTCGCCTCCTTCTGATCAATGTCTTTCTGTTGCTGTTGGGCATGTTCCTGCACGCCTCGGCCGCGATCATTGTCGTCGTGCCGATGTTGCTGCCATTGGTCAGAGAGATCGGCGTCGATCCGGTCCACTTCGGTGTCATCGTGTGCCTGAACCTGGGGATTGGACAGCAGACACCGCCGGTTGCGTCCGTTCTGCTTACGGTCTGTTCGACCACAGGACTCAAGATCGAACAAGTTATGGGGTACGGAAAATGGCTGATTTTGGCTATGTTCGTCACGCTCATGATCGTGACTTTCACGCCACAGACGGCCATCTGGTTCCGTTAGCGAGGGAGTTGTCAAATGTCTGATACTAAGGAGCTTACACGGCACTACAGTCGAAGCGATCTGCTCGGGGCGATCAAACGTGGACTTGAAGCACTGGGTAAAAAGCGGGAGACAGCCACACTCGATGATCTGGCACTGGTTGACGAGTTTCACGTTGGCGGGCGGCAGGCGTCAATCGAGTTGCTCGACCAGATGGATGTGTCGGCGGATCAATTTGTACTCGACATCGGTTGTGGCCTCGGCGGGCCTGCGCGTTTCGCGGCCGATTACTACGGCTGCAAAGTGGCGGGTGTCGATCTGACGGAAGACTATGTGACTGCGGGGCGGGTGTTGTGCAACTGGGTCGGGCTCAGCGACAAAGTCTCACTCCGGCAGGGCAGCGCCTTAAACATGCCGCTCGTTGATGGAACCTTCGACGCTGCCTACATGATGCACGTGGGCATGAATATCGCGGACAAGGCTGCGCTCTGTAGTGAAGTCTACCGCCTTTTACGGCCGGGTGCCCGTTTTGGTATTTACGATGTCATGCGTGTAGGAGAGGGGGAACTGACATTTCCCGTGCCTTGGTCATCCGTGCCGGAAACCAGTTTTGTCGCTCGCCCGCAGGAATATAAAGACGCCCTGGCGGCCGCCGGCTTCAAGATCGTCGCGGAGCGTAACCGGCGTGACTTTGCGTTGGATTTTTTTGAGAAACAGCGTGTGAGGCTCGCTGCGTCCGACGGTCTGCCCCCGTTGAGCCTTCACATTGTGATGGGGGAAAACACTGGCGAAAAACTACAGAATCTCGTTACCAACATCGCGGAAAACCGGGTCGCTCCGGTTGAGGTGATTGCACGGAAGATTGCATAGCGTCTCTTGGTTGGAGCGATACACAATCTTCCGCTTGCGGTTTTCGTTCAGGCTGCAGTGGGTTTGCGGGTCCAGAAATAGTCCAGCGACAATAATCCCGGTCCGCGGACAACGAGGTAGATCAGTAGAAATACCCAGAGGCTGCGCTGATCCACGATCACGGAGTCCGAGAAACGGTCAAAGAGCGCGCCTGTGGTTTTTTCGTCGGCCCCATGAAAAGCGACATCGACAAAACTCTGTACAGTGACGAAGCCGATCATGCCGATTGCTGCGGCACGAGTGAAGAGCCCCAACACAATCAGGATTGGCAGGATGAACTCGCTGTAGGTGCCGGCCGCGACGATGATGTCGTAGGGAAAGAAGGGAACCTGCGCGGCGTCGTAATCGAATTGTTCGACGACACTGGGCAGGATCTGGAAGTAGGCGTTGTCTGTGATCGTGAAGAAGCCCAGAAAGCCATCACCAACCTTTGTCAGGGCGGAATTGAACAGATATACGAACAGGACGCCGGCAAAAACGAAGCGGGCGGCGAGACCGAGGAACCAGTCTTCCAACGCACGCTGAATCTTTTCGAAGATGAGATTGTACCATCCGGCAAGTCGGGAAATCATAGCACTCTATCCTTCCTTGGGGTTTGTCGTTAATCGTGGTTTTTGGTGATGCCAATCACGGCACCGAGTTGGAAAAGTCCTTCCAGGTGATTGGCGAGATCGAAAGTCTGCGAAATTTCCGCGGCCAAGCCGGCGGCTTCTCCTAATGTCGCGCCTTCACGCAATGCCTTGATAAAGTTGTAGCCGTCAGAAGGTAGGCGGCGGGTGTCGACGTCGAAGGCCGGCCGAACAACAATCACCTGCTCGGGTGCATCCATCTTAACTGCGTCCTGGGGGGCTAGGCCGGACGTTGCAGCCCAGAGCGAGAAGAGAGGCCAGCGAGACGAGAAGAGTTCCAGTGAAGGATGTAGCTGAAATGTGACCGCGCCGAGTTGATCCGGCCGTATCTCGGCAAGGCTATCGATGCTGATCGCTGTCCGGTCAGCGGCATGGTAGGCCGACAAGCGAGCCCATTCCAGCCGGGCGACGTCACCCAGATAAGGGATTGAAGCTGCCGGCGGAAAGCGATCCAGAAAGTCGCCAAAGGTTTTGCCGTAGAGAAACATGAGCGGCGAACGCGGTGGCTCCAGGTCGATGTAAACCCGTGCCGTTGCCTTGAAGAATTCGTCGCCCACCAGATGCAGGACAGCCGGAAAGCTGGCTTTCAAAGCTTCGATCAGGCTCGCAACAACGTTGTTGCGGTAAACGTCGAACCGACGTTTGGGCAGCGTTCCGCCGCGCGCCTTTAAACTATCGGGTGGCGGCGCAGAGGGATCCCGCAAGCCGGCGATGAACTCGGATTGGATTTCAGAGAGAGACACGATTCTGCTCCGGAGTGCTTAACGCTGCGTCTGTGGCAACGAGAAGACGATCCGCGGTTTGGGCTTCGCCGAAAAGCCTCTGCCAACTGGGTACGTCATTGTCCCATTCGATCAGTGTCGGCAGGTGGCCGGTGCGTGCGATCACGCGGCTGAACAGAGCCCAGACCGGGTCGGCCACGGCCCGGTCATGTGCGTCGATCAAGAGCAGTGCGCCGTCGTCGTCGAGGTCTTCCGCGTGGCCGCCAAGATGGATCTCGCCCACTTGCTCGAGCGGGAAGGCATCCAGATAGACTTCTGGTGAGTAACCGTGATTGCTGGCCGATACGAAAGCGTTGTTGACGTCGAGAAGTAATCCGCAGCCGGTCCGCCTAGCGAGGTTGGTCAGGAACTCGATTTCGCTCATGCTGCTTTCGGCAAAGGTGACATAGGTTGAGGGATTTTCGAGCAGCATCTGCCGACCGAGGGTTTCCTGAACCTGATCTATATGCTCGCTGCAGCGTGCGAGTGCTTCCTCGGTGTATGGCACCGGCAGCAGGTCGTTGAAGAAAAAATCGTCATGAGTCGACCAGGCCAGGTGTTCGCTGAAGAGACCGGGTTCATAGCGCTGGTTTAGCTCTTTCAGACGTGAGAGATGATCTTTGTCAAGCGGCCGATCCGCGCCGATGGACAGGCCCACGCCATGTAAGGAAAGAGGGTAATCCCGGCGAATAGCCTCAAGATAGCGGTGAGGGGGACCGCCATCGCCCATGTAGTTCTCAGCGTGAACCTCAAACCATCCGATATCCGGGCGATCCTCGATAATCGCGTCGTAGTGAGCGGCCTTAAGACCGACACCGGCGCGTCCCGGAATCCTTGCGGGGAGGGTGGTTGGGGTATTTGCCGGGATTTTCATGGGATACCTCTTAAGAGACACGAAGGCCGGAAAAAATCCGGCCTTCGGTTCATGGCCATCCTAGTTCATGGCCATCCTAAAAGAAGATCAGCCGGTCGGGAGATCGCGCTCGATGGCTTCCAGAGAGCCCTGACGATCACCCGGCAGTTCGTAACTGGCTTCCTGACCTTCGGCACCATATTTTGTGCAGTCGCCTTTGGGGACCAGCGTCCAGGCGTTGCCTTGGTAATCAATTGTCGAGGTTCCGGCACAGGTGGTGCCTGGACCGGCGGCACAGTCGTTCTGACCGGCGAGGGAGACACCGTAGCACTTTTCCTTGCCTGCCGCGCTTGCGGGCGCGGAGACTGATGCGGAAAGCGCCACAGCAACAGCACCGGCGATCACTGCCGACGACATGACTTTGGTCTTGGTACTCATCTTATTAATTCCTATTCAGTGAGTCTGGCTATACATCAGTGGTTTGTGGAGGACCGCCAGTCTCTGACCTAGCAAAGGTGAGACTGACGGTTATCGGCTACTCGAGTTAGCTGCCCGAGTTAGCTGCCCTGGGGGGCCGGCTTGGAATAGGTGCCATCGTTGGCGTTGATCGCCTTCCAGCTCTTGGAAGAAGCGTCCTTCGATTCCAACTTGGTCCATTTGGTTCCGGCTGACGAGATATGACCGTTGACGTCTTCTTCCCAGAACCCAACCACGTTCGGCGTGATGTTCAGGAAAAGCTTGCCATCGACAATGCGCCAGAGATTGGGATTGCCGGGTACCTTGCCGCCCTGAGCGACACCATAGGCGCAGTGGCCATCGAACTGCGGAGCGTATTTGGCTGGATCAGCCAGGAATTTTGCGCGGTTTGCTTCCGATGAGAAGGCCCAGACCGAACCGTTGTAATCGGCAGTAATACTGGCGTTGCCCGGCACTGCCTCAGGCTGCTTCTGGCCGACCGGCACCTGTTCAAGGTCGAAGTAGGCGACGGGGTCGTAGCCGCTGAGTGCGTACTTGGATTCATCGACATACTGCTGACCGGCAAAGGCGGAGCTCGCTGCCATTACGGCAAAAGCGGACGAAAGCATCAGGGAGCGTAACATGTAATCCTCCAGAACGTTTGAGCTCTAATTTGGGAATGGTTTCTGCTGCTGAATTGGCGCCGTTTGTACAGAGCTTCAACGCACGGTGAAGACACATGGGCGTGAGCAAAGGATCACTTCTGCTCACGAAAACGTTGACGAGGCGTTACTTGTTAATGCGGCGGAAAATGATCGCGGAGCAATCACATCGAGTCGCGTTACCGTGCGCCTACTAGTCTGTGGCCGCATCCAATCAAGCGTGACAGCAGCGTTATGCTGCATTTAAGGTAAATTCAATAAGTCCTCCGCTGTTTTAACCGAAGTCCCGCCGTACATATTTTTGCGTCTGTGCAAGGCGGCAAAATCTGCCCGGAAAAATTTGCCGGATCCCCCTCCATTGGGCAAATCTTTCCTAGCAGAAATAGGCAAATATTACCTGCAGCCTATAAGGGAAATGTGTAACACATTGTAATATAAAGAGAAAAAAATTGTTCCGTCGAAGTCGGTTTTTGGCATTGGAATTGCGATGAACAGACTGGTGCTATGAGTCTCTATTTTGGATTTCTGGTATCGGGATGGCCAAGTAGGCGGTCTCTTTCAGGCCTCTCCAGGAAGGAGGGGTTGTGAACTTCAAGTAGAAGGATTTTTTAACATGCCTGTAGTTGCTACGAATACGGCTGCCAATACGGCCACACGTTTTCTGAACAACAACACAGCTATGGCTTCGTCCTCGGTCGGTAAGCTGGCCTCTGGTTCGCGCATTGTGCGGGCTTCTGACGATGCTGCCGGTCTGGCGATTGCCTCACGTCTGAATTCCGACGTTGTTGCTCTTCAGCAGGCCTCGATCAACGCTTCCCAGGGTGCTTCGATGGTTCAGGTTGCCGACGGCGGCCTGGCACGTGTCGGCGACGTTCTGCAGCGGATGAAAGCCCTGGCAGCGGCCTCGCTGTCCGGTGTTCCGACCGATAACGAACGTGCTTTCATCGATGCTGAGTATCAGGAGCTGATCAACGAAATCGACGGTATCGCGGCCACGACCCGCTTTAACGGCGATTCCCTGTTGGACGGTACCGGAACAACCTCGGTTGCTTTCTTCGTTGGTACCGATGCCTCTGATACCATTACAGTCAACTTCGCAGCCCTTGCTGCCGGTGCAGCGGACTTTACGTCAGGTACACTGGGCGTAACGACCGCTGTCGACACGGCGGCCAATGCTACGACAGCAATGGGGCAGGTCGACGCCGCGATCGATGAGATCTCGGAAGCACGGGCGAACGCTGGTGCGTTTATCTCGCGTTTTGAGTTCCGTGGTCAGCAGATCGCAACTTCAACTGAGAACATCCAGGCCGCTGAATCGGCCATTTCCGACGTCGACCTTGCGGCCGAACAGGCCAAACTGGTGTCGTCGCAGGTGCTGGTCCAGGCTTCGGTCTCGGCCTTGTCTCAGGCAAACCAGATCCCGCAGTCACTCCTGCGAGTTCTTCAGTAAACGGTGGCGAGGCGGGGTAAGGGCCTTACGCCCACCCCGCCTTACCCTGTTTGAAAAATATAAAGGAGGTCGTGACAGATGGTCGACGCCTCGTTTAACCCAACTGGTCAAAAAAATCCCGCTCCAGCGTCTAAGGCGCCGGCAGCGACATCGAAGATCAACGCCGCACCGGCTGCGGGCATTGCCCCTGCGCCCGTTGAGAATGCCTCTGCGTCCGCGGCGGCGAGCTCGGTCAGCGTGGCCGCTAAGCAACCCGCCACACAGCAGGCGGCGCCCATTGTCTCGAAGGTTTCCGGATTGGCAACCTATCGCGACCATGAGTCCGGACGCCTGGTGGTGCAGATCTTCGATCAAAAGCGCGGTGATGTGATCCTCGAATTCCCGACGGAAAACATGCTGCGGGCTTACCCCACGTCTTCACCTCTGACGGCGATCGATCACGTTATCGAAACAAAGGCTTAGAAGCCTCGGATATTTAACGAATTTTAGGGAATCAGAGGGATACTGGGCCGTAAAGGAGTAAGGTAATGGCACTCGCGGGTACGCAAGGCACTTTATCGCTGTCAAACGGCACACCGGTTCTCAGCGGATCGTTTTCAGGACTTGATACGGCCGCGGTCGTCGAAGCATTGGTTCAGGCCAAGAGTTTTCCGATCGTCAGGCTTCAGCAGAAGATCTCTGATAACGAAATTAAGTCAACGGCTTACACAAATCTTCAAACCCTCGTCAACAACCTGCAGTCTGCTGCTGAGGGCCTTCGTAATCCGCCGGGACTCAATGGCGATCTCGAAAACGTATTCGAGCAGAAATCGGCCTTTCTGACCTCCAGCTCCGCGACCGCCGCCGGCGATATTATGGGCGTTACGGCAGCCAATACAGCAATTGCAGGTATCTACGAATTCGAAGTCCAGCAGATCGCCACGGCGCACAAGATCTCCGGCGGCACGATCGCGGACAACACGGCGGCCATGGGTGTCGCGGAAAACCTGACCATTGGTCTTGCGGGCGGTACAACGGCCAACATCGCCGTGACTGCGGATATGACTCTGGACAGCCTGGTTTCAGCGATAAACTCGCAGTCAGATGTGACCGGCGTCCGTGCATCTTCACTGAAGATAGCTGACGGCGATTTCCGTATTGTCCTGACCGCTGAAGAAACCAACAAAGCCATTACCTTTACGGGCGATGCCGGCGGTGCCCTTGCAACCGCATTGGGTATTTCCGCGGACAACGGAGCAACCTTTTCCAACGAGCTGGAAACACCTCAGCCCGCCCAGGTTCTGGTCGACGGAATCCCCGATCCCATAACCCGGGATTCGAACGAAATCTCCGATGCCATTACGGGTCTGACCTTTGATCTCTTTAAAGCCGAACCCGGAACCACCGTCCAGGTCGAGATTGACCCCGATCTAACCGCGGTTCGTGGTCGGATCGACGCTTTTGTCACTGCTTACAACGAGTTGCGTGCTTTCTCTCTCGGTCAGCAACAGGTCAATACTGAAGGCGAAGTTTCGGCGGATTCGGTCCTTTTTGGTGATAACACGCTGCGGACGATGGAATCAGCGCTCGGTTCGGATATCTCGGGCTTCACCGACAACCTTCTGTCCGGGGCCCTGACGACTCTGCGCGATATTGGTATCGAACTTGATTCCAACAACTATCTGACGGTCGACAGTTCGACACTCGACTCAGCCCTGGTGAGTAAGCTCGACGAGGTCCGCGATCTCTTCGAGTTCAGCTTTACCGCCGATTCTGCCAAGGTCGCGATGATCAGCCGCTCGGCGCAGCTCTCGGTCGGTGATTTCGAGCTCAATATCACCGGTACCGATGCCGGAGGCAATATTCTGGGTGTCAGCGTTACCGGCCACGGCAATGTCTTCGATATCGACGGCAGCAGGCTGGTTGGTATAGAAGGCACGGCCTTCGAGGGCATGACACTGGCCTATGCGGCAACGCCATCGACTGGCGCGGAAACCATCCAGATCTCAACGAGCCTCGGGTTTGCCGAAAAGATCTTTCAGACTGCGGACAATTACGCCAGATCCGATGGCGGGCTGATCGCGGAACAGATCAGCACCCTGGGTGGGTTGAACGAAGATTACACGACGGAAATCGCGAAGATCGAGGAACGCATGGTCGCCTACCGCGCGTTCCTGCTGGAAAAATTTGCCAAGATGGAGCAGGCGGTCGCGTTCGCTGAAAATATGACGAACCAGCTGAAATCCTTCATCGAATCAGATCGTTAAACACGCCAGGGAGGTGTGAGTATGAGTTACCATTCGCAGGCCCAGTCTGCCTACGCTGCGGCGTCAAAAGCCGTATCACCGCTTCAGGCAGTCGTAATGCTCTACGATGGTATGATCCGATCTATCTCCGCCGCCAAGCTCGCAATCGAAGAAGAGCGGATCGAAGACCGCTTCAATCATACGAAAAAAGCCTCGCAAATCTTACTTGGATTGCAGGCCAACCTGGATTTCGAGAAGGGTGGAGAAGTCTCGCCCATGCTTAGTCAGTTCTATGATACGATTTTCATGCGTATTCAACGCATTAACTCATCAAACTCTATCGAGATCTGCGATGAAATCGTTCGCAGCCTCAGCAATGTGCGCAAGAGCTGGCACGAACTCGCAACGACGCCCAATGCACAGGTGTCGATGACGGATGCTATTCAGGAAGCTGGCGGCAGCGTCGGCCTGTCCGCCTGATCCAGGCTCTGTCTGCGTCTCCGCACACCGGAAACAAAAAAGCCGCCTCGATTATGGGCGGCTTTTGGTGTTCAGGGCTACGAAGTTCGCCTGAACCCGGATGGTTTGCTCCGGGTTCGCATGATTATCCAAGCATATGGCGGACGTCGTAGCGATCGTTCCGGAAGATATACTGCCAAGCCTGTTTGGAATCGGAGTCGATAAGAAGCGGGGCACGAAGGTTCACGGACTGCTGGAGCCCCTGCGGGGTTCTGTGAAAGGTCGTGAGCAGAACGATACTGCCCACGCCGACATCGATTGAGAGAGCATCAAAGGCTTCCGCAATGTCTTTTTCTTCGATCAAGCCTGTTCCAGTATCGTAGGGGCGCACGACAAAGGTCAGGTCCGCGGACTCAATTGACTGCAAAAGCAAGAGAGGGGCCAGTGTTTCATTGGGAATGGGCGTAATTCCGAATTCGCTGAAATCACTGAAGCCGAGGAGACCCTTGGGCAGACGAATGCAGAGATTCCGATCGAATTCGAACACACCGAAACGCGACTCTACAGTGACGATGTCGGCGTCACCTGTCATCGGTGAAGAATTTGCCATGCCAACCAAAATACTTGGCTCCTCGGAGTAAACTGCTTGCGAAAAGGCGTTCATGTCTTGCCGTGCTCTCTAGATTAGTCGGTCGTGGTTAAGGAAAGGTATCTGCTAGTGCATTTGTTTTATTAGGAATTTGTTAGCTCAAGAAGCTGATCAAGTTGAGCGAAGACAGGCGCGACAGGGCGAGGTAGGACCCTTGCAGTGTCAACTCATCCATCGACAACTGAGTCGTCGCAGCCGCGATATCCGTATCTTCGATCGATGACACGAGGTTTTCGGCATAGGTCTTGAAGTTCTCGTGACCTTCCTTGGTCTTTTCCAAAACCAGAGAGTTTGCGCCGATCTGGCCGCGCATGTCGCCCAGGCCGTTGATCGCCGATTTCATCAGGGTGTAAGCTTCGGTCAGGACTGCGGTATCCAGATTGGCCCCGGCGTAATCCATATACTCCAGCGCACGGAGAAGCTCTTCGAACGCAGGGTTATCGCCGGTAACGCCGTAGACCGTTTCAAAGGAATCATCTGCGCGGACCGAAAGCAGAGTCTGATCTCCCTGATAGTAGTCGACGTCGGCGGTAAAGACCCCTGGCAAACCGGCGGCGGGCGTGTAGGCTGGATCTGTCAGGTCGACGGGCACAACGTCTGTCAAGGAACCGCCAAAGAGATAGCGGCCTTCGTGCTGCGTGTTGATCAATGCAGCCGCTTCCGAAAGAAACGTTGCGGAAAATTCCTGTAGTGGGAGATCGTCGATGTTCGAGCCGCTGAGACCCTGGCTCATGATGCCCAAAACCTCTGTCGCGCGATTGACCATGGTCGCGACCGAACTCTCCATGATGTTGAGGCGGGCAACCGCCTGATCGATGTTCTGGCCAAATTTCTCCGACAATTGAATGTCACGTTCCAAGCTGACAAGCTGATTGGCGTCGCGTGGAATCTCTGCGTATTGCTGGGCGGTCTTTCCGCTTGCAATCTCAATCTGCGTCTGTGCCGCCTTCGACTGGGTCTGAAGCGTGTAGGACAGAGTGAGCTGGTGCTGGGCAAAGTTTGCAACCCTATACATGACTGCGTTCCTTAGTTGCCGAGGTTAAGCAGCGTGTCGAACATTTCATTCGCCGTTTGCACGATTCGGGCAGAGGCTTGATAGGCGTTCTGGAAAACGACCATGTTCGAGAGCTCTTCATCAATGTTTACGCCGGATTCCGAAAGCACGCGGGTTTCGATGTCCTGATGGAGGAAGGTCCGGTACTCCTGCTCCGACGCGGCGGCGGAGGTGATGGCGGAATTGTAGGACAGGATTGTGCCGGCATACCCGGACAGTGACGTGGTCACGCCTGGCGGGCCGTTTGCAATGCTGGCAAAGGCGAAGTTCTCGCCAAAGGCGTTCGCGAGTTCCTGCGCAACTTCGTTGTTGCCTGCGCCAAGGACAAAGTTGGGCGTGGTGCCGGAGACACGGCCACGCGAAATGTACTCGGGGTTGGTGATCAGATCGTCGCGCACCCGGATCGTCTTCGATATCCCGGTCTGGGTGCCTTGTAATTCCATGGCGCCTACACCGCCGCCGAGCTGCGGGGTCTCGTACAGATTGTTCAGTCCGAAGAAGTTGGAAAGGCCGTAAAAGGTGTCGGCGGTCGCATCGCCGTCGGCATCGAAATCGATCTGGGAATCTCCGGCTTGGGTCGTCGGTCCATTGTCCAGAAATGCCAATCGGTTGCCTGGCGCCAGCTTGATTTCCATTTCGTTGTCGGCGGTCCAGGTGGCTGAACCGAGAGCACCCAGAAAGGTGTCGATATCATTGCGAACGCCATCGGGACTCGTGGCACCGGCTGAAATAGTGCCTGGCGCACCGACAATATTCCCATCCACATCCAGGATGACCATAGTGACGTCGTCGCCGAGCGTGAGCGGATCACCGGTGTTGGTAAAGGCCCGTGTGCCGGACATTGTGGCCGGATCCGCGCCGGCCGTGCCCAATCCGAAAGGCGTGTTGGCACCCCGGTTATGGACCCGGTTGATCTCATCGCGCGTCGCGCCTGCCAGCTGATCGATCTGTGCGGTAATCGCAGGCAGCGTGACGTCGCGCATTTCCAACAGCCCGGCCAGGCGCCCGGAATTAATCTGATCATAGACGTCGTTTGCCGGTGTCGGGGTGCCGCCGGCGTTAAGGTGTATACCGCTCAGATTGGCCGGATAGACCTGCGTGGCCGTGATCAGGGTCGATTGGCTATGTTCCAGGGTGCCCGAATTCGGGCCGCTGACAAGCTGAGATCCGCCGCCGGTAAGAACCGTCATTTCACCTTCGTTGTTGATGAAATGCTGTACGTCCATGTAGTCGGCGATCGTCTCAAGAGCAGTGTCCCGCGCGTCTTCCAGGTCGCCGGTGGGCTGGTTCAAGGCCAGTGTCTGAGGCATCTTGCTGTTGATTTCAGCAATGATCTCAAGTTGCTGGTTGATTGTGGTGACGGCTGAATTGATCTCGATGTCAGCCTGTAACCGCATGGCTTCAACGGTGTCTTCCATCTGATTGAAGCGCTGAGCGACCGAGACCGCCTGGTTCACGGCCGAGAACTGATGCGCGGAGATTTCCGGGCTGACCGCCATGTCTTCGAATGCGGTCGCCAGCGAGGTGATGGAATTGCCTAGGGCATTGTTGTTTCCAACCGATCCGAAGAGGGTCTGGGTCCGGTTCAGATAGTCCGCCGTGACGTTCGCATAACCGACCGCGGTGGTGTTCGCCACCAGGTCGCGTTGCAGGAACTGATTAATCTGCCGGTTGATGCCGGCAACTTCGACACCCACACCGGCGTTGGCAAGTGTCCGGGTCTGCTGTGCAAGGACCTTGCGCGAATAGCCCGGTGTGTTGACGTTCGCAATGTTATTCGAGATGACCTGCAAGGCGGACTGGTTGACCTGCAGTCCGCTCAGTGCGTTGTTCATTGCGAGGGTCAGGGACATGGGGTTTGGCTCTTAGCTGTTGCTGGTCGTTATTGGGTTGATCGCAGATCTCGGGAGCGCATTAATCCGAAGCCGGATTCAGAGCTGCTGATTGACCTTTATCGAAACGGCGCCCGTTGCCTGCTGAAGGCCCTGGTTCGAGTAGCCGATATGGCTGTTCTGTGCTGTCTGGACAGCCGTCGTGATGGCTTTGACCAGCTTTTCGTTGGTGGTCTTGGCAGCCCGGATCGCAGCTTCGTTTTCGCGCATAGTGGCCGTCATCCGTCCAACCACGTCGCGCAACTCTTCCCGCAGGCTCTCGTCCAGGCGCTCGGTTGCCAACTGGTCTTCGCGCAAGGCTGCAGTCTTGTTTTCGTAATCGCTGATCAACTCGAGCTTCTCACCCTGCAAGACAGAGAACTCCTGGATCTGCATGGCGCGCAGCAGCTCGACTTCGCGGCTCATCAGGCGCGTGAGGTTGCGCACGACATTGATAATCGAATGGATCGAAGCTCCGTCATGCTGAATTTCGGCGCCTGCGTTCTGGTGGTCTGCCGACTGAGGAATCAAAGCCTCGGGGACTGCAGCTTGCATCACTGTGCTACCTCCTGAAGTTTAAGGATCTCGCGTTGAACCGAGTCGGAAATACCGATGCCGCCCGATTTGGCTATGGACTTGCCGTACTCCTGAACCATCAGAGAACGGTAGATTTTTTCACTGGGACCGCCGCCGAATGGCCCGTCGGTCTCCAAGGTGTCAAAAATCGGACCCAGCATCTGAGCGATGAAGACCGCTTCGAAGTCTTCAGCAGCCTGTTTGGCATTTTCAAGCTTCTGGGCTGACTTCGTGGCAAGGGCGGTGGCGCCCGCATTACGTACATCAGAGTTGGCTTTTTGAGTGGATGCGCTGCTGGTTGCGTTGGCAAAAAGAGCGTTGTATTGGGCCAGGCTGTCCATCACATCACCTCGATTTCGGCCTGTAGCGCACCGGCGGCTTTGATGGATTGAAGGATTGTGATCATGTCACGCGGTCCTACGCCCAGGGCGTTCAGGCCATTGACCATTTCCTGGAGACTGATCCCTGAAGGCAACACAGCGAGCCGCCGGTCCGAGTCTTCATCAACTTCAATGGTCGTGCGGTCGACGACTTCCGTGTCTCCGGTATTTGAGAAGGCGTTCGGCTGGCTGACCTGTGGCGTTTCAGTGACCCGGATTGTCAGATTACCCTGGGCGATAGCGACTGTGCTGATCCGCACGTTTTCACCCATCACGATTACACCCGACCGCTCGTCAATCAGGACCCGCGCAACTTGATCGGTCGTTACACGAAGCTGCTCGATGTCGGTCAGCATGGCCACGGCATCGCCGTCGTATTTCTTGGGCACTGCCACCTGGACGGTCGCGGGATCAAGAGAGCGGGCGGCAGGCGCACCCAAAAATGAATTGATGGTGTTTGCAATCCGGCGTGCAGTGGTCAGATCCGGGTTCCGCAGTGCGACCTTTACGCTCTGCATGTCGCTAAGCGCAAAATCCAGCTCGCGTTCGATGATGGCGCCATTGGCGATGCGCCCGACGGTCGGTACTCCACGAGTGACCGTTTCGGCATTTCCGCCGGCGGAAAAACCGGCAATCGCGATCGAGCCCTGGGCGACGGCGTAGACCTCGCCGTCCGCGGCCAATAGAGGCGTCACCAACAGGGTCCCCCCGAGCAGGCTCTCCGAATCGCCGAGTGCGGAAACTGTTACGTCAAGACGGGTGCCCTGGCGCGAGAAGGGGGGAAGATCGGCGGTGATCATCACTGCTGCGACGTTGTCGGTATCCAATGAAGCATCCCGGGCGTTGACACCGAGGCGCTCAAGCATGCCGATCAGGCTCTCGCGTGTGAAAACCGCACTGCCCAGATCGTCTCCCGTTCCATTCAGTCCGACAACCAGCCCGTAACCGACCAGCATGTTCTCCCGAATGCCTTCAAAATCCGCAATATCCTTGATCCTGTGCTGCATCTGGGCGGCGGCGGGGCAAGTAACGGTCAGCAACAAAGCACAGATGCTCAGCTTTTTGACCGCGAATCCGATCGCTGCGGTCGTTGCCGGCATCGTGTCTCTTAGGAAGTCTTGGACTCGCTGGAACATTCATTTCTCTCGGTTCTGGGTCATGTCTTTGCCGATTCGTCACCGGATGACGTCTGACCAGATGCGAATGTCGTGCCAAGAACCCGGAGTGCTGTAGGAGGTAGGAAATCCGCGGGTTGTAAGCTGGATCCGATTTATCAAGAGCGTTCAAATAGGCCTGCCCGGCAATTCATGACCGCTTGAGCAGGTAAAAATTTCCCCGTTAACACAGTAAGTTAACTGGTTTTTAACGATAAAAGGCCAGCTTAGCGGTCATATTTGATCGAGCGGTAGGCGATGAAAATAGGTCACGTTTCCTCTCCGAGGACGTCAACGACAAAGCGCAGTGAGCGCAGCGGGTCCGCGAAGGCGGGAGGCTTTGCTCAGGCGCTTGGTTCGGAGCGTTCCGCACCGGCTGCGCTGGAGAATAGTGCGCCCCTGGGGGCCATCGATTCCCTGGTCGCACTGCAGGAGGTCGATGATCCGACCACCGGACGCAAAAAAGCGCAGCAGAGAGGCGAAGATTTACTGGAACGCCTGGACCGTTTGCGGATGGGGCTCCTGCTTGGGCGGGTGTCTATCGGTGAATTGGAACGCCTGTCAGAGATGGTGAATCGCGAGACGGCGGCGACGAGTGATCCGCGGTTACGTGAGATCCTGAGTGAAATCGAACTCCGTGCTGCTGTCGAGCTGGCGAAACTGGGCCGCTGACGGAATTTGCATGGAGGGTGAGCGACAAATTCGAACGAATGAAGAACATTTGTTCGTTTTTGGTCACCGGAACGGGGTTTGTGAGGGTGGATTTTCAACAAAAATCCATTAATGCGCCTTCAAGGCGTTTCAGAAGCTTGTCGAGCGCAGCAAAATTCATATACTCCGCGGCGCTGCAATTTGACCATTTGTGGGATTAGGAATGACGATACCATTGCCCCACGACTATCGTCCTGCTGATGACGAGAGTTTTATGAACCCGCTGATGACGGAGTATTTCCGCCGGAAGCTAATGGGCTGGAAAGACGAACTTCTCAGGGAATCGAGTGAAACCCTGCAGAATTTGCAACAGGACAATGTGCCGGAAGCCGACATTGCGGATCGGGCGTCGACCGAAACGGATCGTTCGCTCGAACTCAGGACTCGGGATCGGGAGCGTAAATTGATTGCCAAGATCGATGAAGCGCTGGAGCGAATCGAGACCGGCAATTTCGGATACTGTGAAGAAACCGGTGAGCCGATAAGCCTGCGTCGACTGGAAGCGCGGCCGATCGCAACGCTCTCCATCGAGGCGCAGGAACTTCATGAGCGTCTCGAGAGGACACATCGGGACGATTGACCCGAACAGATAGATCAAACCGGGCGATCTCGAGATTGCCCGGCTTTTAATTGAGGCTGACCGATGTTTATCGGCCAGCCCTTTTTTTATGAAACAGCGGCGTGATCAGAACGGCCAGATGATGTCGAAGACCTGCTGTCCGTAACGCGGCTGCTGGACATCGGATAGCTGACCGCGTCCGCCGTATGCGATGCGCGCTTCAGCGATCTGGTCGTAGTTGATCTGGTTGGTGTTGGTAATGTCCTCGGGCCGGATCAGGCCAGCGACCTGAAGCTCACGGACTTCGAAGTTCACCCGCACTTCCTGGCGGCCTGCAACGACCAGATTTCCGTTAGGCAGAACCTGAGTCACCAGGGCAGCGACCCGCAGATTGATGGATTCATCACGTGCGACTGCGCCGGCACCTTCGGAACTGCTTGTGCTGTCCAGGTCGATCAGATCGGTTGCATCGACAGCCTGAGGCAGAATGCTCGCTAAGCTGGCCTCGTATCCGAGGAAGGACGTCGCCGAGGCATCCTCGGCGTTGACCCGACTGCGGTTGGTTTTGTTCGAAATCGCGGCGGAATCGTTAATTTCAATAATAACCGTCAGGATGTCGCCGACTTCGCTGGCGCGCTGATCCTTTAGGAATGCACGCGAACCTGGCCGCCAGAGCGAGCTTGGTGAGCGCTCGACTTCGACTGGTGGCGGCATGGGGATACTGACGTGTTGTGCACCCGCGACAACCGTGGCTGGATTTTCAATGGTCGAGAGAGTAGGGGCGTCGCCAACCTGCGCGAGCCGGTTGATCATGTTGCAGGCACTCAAGGTGACGGCGATGAACGAGACGGCGGCGGTTTGCTTCAACAGTGTCAGGAGTGGACGTCGAGGGGCTTGAGTGTGGAGATTCGGCATGGTCGCGCCCTTCCTTAATTACGAACTATATTCTGGGACATAGCTGCCCGGACGAGGCCTCGGCCGGTCACTTCCGCGCTGATGATGCTGTTTGATTTGGTGTTTACGACCCGGATCGCTTCGCCCAACGCGCCGGCTTCCAAAGCGCGTCCCTGGGCGGTCAAGACCAACCTGTTGGTCTCCAAGCGGATGGTGACGAGACTGTTCTTGCCCACCACTTCTGGGGTCTGAAGCTCGTTTGCCTTGAGCACCACACCGGCGCCGATAGGGCGCCGGGCGCTTTTACCGACAATGGAGCCGGTGTCCAGGAGAGCATTCCGTATCAGTCGGTCGGCGCGATGGCTGACCCAATCCAAATCGTCGTTGCGGATGACCTCACCCGCGTCAATGCGGCGGCGTAAGACGGGAACTTCGACGACACGGATTGCTCGGCCTCTGACCGTTGTTTTTGCGACCGGAATACCCTCCGCCGGTGCAGCGATCTGAGCCGTAAAGCGGCCGTTGGCCGGATTGTAGGAAAGACTGCTGATCGTCATGCCTTCGCCCTGCTCCCGGGGGAGAATCAGCTGAACCGCAGGAGTATCGAATTCCAGGGTTGCGTTGTGTTGCAGGCCTTCGTTCGACAGAGCTTCCTTCACCCGGTTTTTGATCTGATGCGAAGGAATCACGTGGGCGGCGCGCTGGATGACAGACCGATCGAGCCGGGAACTTGGGCGCCAGGGCAGGGAGTACTTTTGAGCGACTGCGGTCAGCCAGCGTACGCCGACCGGAACTTTTTTGCCCAGGGCCGGTGCGCGAGCGATCGCGGTATCGGCTTTGTCTCCTAAACCGGTAAAAATATCTCCGAGCCGGACGATCTCGCCTTCCACCACCACGTCGTTGTTCAAGGTCACGGGACTCTCGTTGTTCTGCACTGGAACTGCAGCGTCGAGAGGTGAGCCGGAGATTGTGAGCATCAAGAGCAGAAAGCCTGCCAAAAGGACCATGCGGGTCATGTGTTTCCTCTTTCTTTAGCGAAGCTGTACGACGCTCTGCATCATTTCATCGGACGATTGGATGACCTTTGAATTCATTTCATAGGCCCGTTGCGCGGTAATCAGGTTTGTGATTTCAGAGACCACGTTGACGTTTGAAGTCTCCAATGCACCCTGCAGAAGAGACCCGGTGCCTGTAGAGGCCGGCGCTGCGACCGTTGCCTGTCCCGATGCGGCGGTCTGCAGGAAGGTGTTGTCACCAATTGCGTCCAGTCCAGCGGGATTGGGAAAGGTCGCGAGTTCGATATTGCCGACGACCTGAGGCGCCACCTGACCGTCGATATCGACCGAGACTTCGCCGCTGGCATTGATGGATATAGAGGTGGCATTGATCGGTATGGTTATGCCCGGCTGAATCACATAACCATCTGGAGTCACAACGTCACCGTTCGGCGAGAGCTGAAAAGCGCCGGCGCGGGTGTAGCCAGTCTCGCCCGATGGCAGTTCGATGGTGAAGTAACCCTCGCCGTTGATGGCGACATCCAGCGGGTTGTCTGTGATCGAGATATTGCCCTGTTCGGTGATCCGGTACACTGCGGCAGGCTTAACGCCCAAACCGAGCTGCACACCGGTGGGAACCACGGTCCCCGTATCCGATGAGGTCGAACCGACACGGCGCAGGTTCTGGTAGAGCAGATCGTTGAATTCGGCGCGTTGGCGTTTGTAGCCTGTCGTATTCATATTGGCGATGTTGTTCGAGATGACTTCGACATTGAGCTGCTGTGCCAGCATACCCGTAGCGCCAATGTTCAATGATCTCATAGGTTTATTCCTTTACTGCTACTGCTGAGCCGCTGCGAGAACCTGGATTGCTCTGCGCTGGCGTTCGTGTTCCTGATCGACCATCTTGCTGATGGCCGTATAGCTGCGGACCGTGCTGATCATCTTGGTCATCTCGACAATGCCCTGTACGTTCGAGCCTTCCGACATACCCTGGATCACCTCGGCATCGTTGGCGGCCTGCGGTTCCTGTTCACCTTTGGCGAAGAGACTGTTGGATTGCTTTTCCAGTGCCTGCTCGTTTTCGAAACTGACCACCTGGATTCGGCCGATCAGGGTTTCACCTGCCGACACGCTGCCGTCACGGGCGATCGAAATCTGCGGTTCGTTCTGCGGTATGGTAATTGCGTTACCGTCAGTTCCCAGCACGCTGTCACCCTGCGTGGTTACGATCCGGCCCTGAGCATCGAGGGCAAAGGTGCCGTTACGGGTGTAACGCTCGCCGTCGACCGTTTCGACCGCAAAGTAGCCATCGCCGCTGATCGCCAGATCGAGAGGGTTGTCCGTCTTGGTCATCGGACCCTCGCTGACGTTGCGCAGCAGGGCCAAATCCTGTACCAGGCTGACCCGGTCGTTCTCGCCTGTTTTTTTCAAGTGTTCGACAAACATCATGTCTTCGCCTTTGAAGGCCGGAGTCGTCATGTTGGCCAAGTTGTTAGCGATGACCGTCAGCTTGCGACCGAGAACCGCTTGGCGCGATAAAGCTATGTAACCGGTATTTTCCATCGATCTCCGTCCAGCCGTGGTTTGTATCTCCGGCAATATTGAGCCGGCGACACGCATTCGGATCAGAGCTGTGCACGACCCATGCCAAGAAATTGTGCCGTGAAGAATGGCGGTTTAATGGGGTTTCGGCGGCTCGAAGAAGGATCTGGGGCCACCTGTTCGGCAGGGCTTGCCGGGTAGTTCTTGCCTCGAGTTGACGAAAGGGTGACTCACCTGGGATCCAGAACAGGATTTCAACTAGTTTTTAACCATCCGGGCGTAGGGTTAGCGCCAGTTAAGTTTCTGGAAAACCGAAGAGTCTGCGTATATGTCCGATCAAGCGGTATCTGAAGACATCGGCGAAGAGCTGGAAGTCGAAGCGCGACCGAAAGGGGGAATGAACGGGAAGAAGTTAATTCTCTTCATTGTTCTGCCAATTCTCCTTTTGGTAATTGCCGGTGCCGGTGTTTATTTCTCCGGTTTGGCTGATTCGCTCCTCGGTAAGGAGGAGACAGAAGAACATGCCGAGGAGGAAGTGGTTGAAGAGATTCCGGTTGGGCCGGCTGTCTTCTACGATCTTCCGGAAATGCTGGTCAATCTGACCTCGGGCGGGCGCCGTGCGAACTTCCTCAAGATCTCGGTCAGCCTGGAATTGCAGTCTGAAACCGACCTGCCTCAGGTCGAGGCCGTGCTGCCACGGATACGGGACAATTTCCAAGTTTATCTGCGCGAGCTGAGGATCGAGGATCTTCAGGGATCCGCCGGTCTGCAGCGTCTGCGCGAGGAGCTTCTGCTCCGTGTAAATGCAGCTGCGCGTCCGGCCGTGATCCAGGATGTCCTGTTCAAAGAAATGCTCGTTCAGTAACGGTTCGCGTAAATGGCAGAAGAAACAGAAACCGAAGAAGTCGATCAAGATGCCCTGATGGCCGAATGGGAGGCCATGGAGGACGACGACGGCGAGGGGGGCGGCGACGATGATATGGCCGCCGCTATGGAGGGCGGTTCAACCCGTGTTCTTGATCAAAGCGAAATCGATAGCCTGCTGGGCGTCGACACCAGCGCCGAAGACGATGTCGCCCAATCGGGCATTCAGGCGATCCTCAACTCCGCGTTGGTCTCCTATGAACGGCTGCCGATGCTTGAGGTGGTCTTTGACCGCCTGGTTCGCATGATGTCGACGTCGCTGCGAAATTTCACCTCCGATAACGTCGAAGTCAGCCTGGACAACATCACATCGGCGCGCTTCGGTGATTACCTCAATTCCATTCCGCTTCCGGCCATGCTTTCAGTCTTCAAGGCTGAAGAATGGGACAACTTTGGACTGATGACGGTGGATTCAGCCCTGATTTACTCCATTGTCGACGTACTTCTCGGTGGACGCCGCGGGACGGCAGCCATGCGGATTGAGGGACGGCCTTACACAACAATCGAACGAAATCTGGTTGAGCGGATGGTGCATGTCGTTCTGGCGGATCTCTCCAGTGCCTTCGACCCCTTGTCCCCCGTTAACTTTCGGTTCGAGCGTCTGGAGACAAATCCACGCTTCGCAACCATCGCCCGCCATGCCAACGCGACCATTGTGATCACCCTGCGGGTCGATATGGAGGATCGGGGCGGACGCATAGAACTCCTGATCCCTTACGCGACCCTTGAGCCGGTCCGAGAACTGCTGCTGCAGCAGTTCATGGGAGAGAAGTTCGGCCGGGATTCGATTTGGGAAGGGCATCTGACAGCGGAACTGTGGCAAACCGACGTTCCTATTCAGGCAGTGCTGGAACAGGTCGAATTGCCGCTTGGCGATGTCATGAACTGGGAAGTGGGCAGTCATCTCGAGCTGGCCTGTACACCGGCGTCGGCGATCGAGATGCGCTGCGGCGACGTTCCGATGTTCCAGGGCAATATGGGCCGCAAAAACGGCAGCATTGCAGTCCGTGTGGTTAATAAATTGACGCGGGAGAGCGAGGCGTCGTGAGTACAGGGTTTGATTTTAATTTGATCTTCGAAATTGTTCTGGCGGGCCTGTTGGTCGCGACCATCGTCTATGCCGCCATTCTCGACCGTAAACTGGGCGCGATCCGCAAATCCAAATCCGAAATGGAAAGCCTTATCAGAGACTTCGCCGAATCGACTGTGAAGGCGGAGCAAGGCCTTGCCGAGCTGAAGCAGCACGCCGGTTCGAGCGGCACAGAGCTGCAGCAGCAGGTTGATGGCGCCGCGAAGGTGTTGACGGACCTGAAATTTCTGGTCGAACGAGGCGAATCTTTATCGAACCAGTTAGAGTCGGTTTCCGCCCAGGCGCGCGAAACGCTCTCCGATACGCGGAATGGGCCTGGCAAAGCTGACTTAGCTGAGAAAAATCTCAATAAAGTCAAACGAATGCAGGCGAATGTTGAAGCGAACGTAAAAGCTCAGCAATCGGGTAAATCAACCGAGAAGAATCGGGCGAGGCATGATCCCGATACGCCGATTTCCGAACGCCTCAATTTAACCTCGGAGAACCCGGGCGCCGGCGCTTTGCTCAAGGCGCTGCAAAGAATGCGTTAATTCGCCTGATGTAGTTTGGTTTTCGAAATGACCCTCGGCCGGTTGCCATGGCTTCCAAGGATGGAAGCATTCGCCGGTCTGGAGATCGATGATTAGGAAGGTATCCATGCGTCTGCGTTTGCTCCCGTTTCTCATTCTTGCCGCCGCCGCGCTCTTTACGGTGAAGATCGGCAATATTTGGCAGGGAGTTTCCTCGGCGACCGCAGCGAAAGCCGGGCTCGTACAGCTCGCCGCAAATCCTCCAGCAGAAGAAGCTGCCGGCCAGGACCAGGCGGAAGGCGACGACTCTTACGTAGAGGACGCAAAGGAAGGCGCCAGCCCGGAAAATTCTGCTGATACGGAAAACGTGGCGGAAAAGAGTGACGGTCATGCGGCAGACGAAGACGATGCAAATGGCCAAGGCGAAGGGGCAGAGCAGCAGCTTGCCGCGAGCCAGCCCAAGGGTGCAACTCAGCAGGACCCCTTTTCTCTGACCGATGAGGAAATCGACCTCCTGCAGTCCCTGTCCGAGCGGCGGGAAGCCATCGAACTGCAGGCGCGGACACTTGATCAGAGAGAGATTTTGCTAAAGGCCGCTGAAAGCCGGATCGATGAAAAGGTCGCAGAACTTGAGGCTCTGCGTAAGTCAATCGAAGAGCTGCTCGGCGAGCATGACGAAGAAACCGAGGCACAAATGAAAAGCCTCGTGAAGATTTACGAGGCTATGAAGCCAAAGGATGCCGCGCGCATTTTCGAACAGCTCGACATGGTTGTTCTGCTCGAAGTCATTGAGCGCATGAAAGAGCGTAAAACTGCACCAATCCTCGCAAATATGGATCCGGAGCGGGCCAAGACCATCACATTGGAGCTGGCGCAGCGCCGGACGCTGCCCATTGCTAAAGAGTAAACGGATATCAAGGATTTGAAGGCTTCGCCGTTTACGCTGCGTTAATCGAATATCGTTAGAGTTCAATAGGTTTAGCGAGCGGATTTCGAGGATCCGTTTTGTGGGGACCGCCGGTAACTAAAGGAGACTATTATGTCCGCTGTTGACATGAACATGCCGATCCTAATCGTTGACGATTATAAAACGATGCTTCGGATCATTCGTAATCTGCTTAAGCAGCTTGGTTTCAACAATGTTGACGAAGCCGCCGACGGCAGCGCCGCGCTGCAGAAACTGCGCGACAAGTCCTACGGCCTGGTCATTTCCGACTGGAACATGGAGCCCATGAGCGGGCTGCAGCTCCTCAAGGAATGCCGCACCGACAATCAGCTTCAGGCTCTGCCGTTCATTATGATCACGGCTGAGAGCAAGAGCGAAAACGTCGTTGCCGCCAAGGAAGCCGGTGTGAACAACTACATCGTCAAGCCGTTCAATGCAGCAACGCTGAAGAGCAAGCTGACTGCCGTACTCGGTGCGTTTTAAAGGCTGGATTTATGTCGTTGCCGGCTCGCAAGGATATTGCCGAGGAAATTGCGGATTTGGATGATGGCGAAGGCCGTCTAGACATCAAAGCCGTAAGAAACCTGGTAGATAAGCACATGCAGTCCGCCGAGGAGGATTTCTCGGCGGCGAGCATGAAGATGTACTCAGAGGTCGAGGAGGTCGCGGAGTTCATCACTGCCGCTAAGGCGGAGATTGCGTCGCTTCGGCCGGACGAGATCACGAACGAGCACCTGCCGACGGCAACGGATGAGCTTGAAGCGATTGTCGGCGCAACCGAGAACGCAACCAACACCATTCTCGAGGCCATGGAGCAGCTCGAAGAGCTGGCCGAAAGCGTTGACGAGGGGGTCTCGGAAAAGATCAACGAATCAGTAACCCAGGTCTACGAAGCATGTAGTTTCCAGGACATCACGGGACAAAGGATTGGCAAGGTTGTCAATGCTTTACAGCACGTCGACAACAAGGTTTCAGCGCTGCTGGAAGCTTTCGGTGATCAGCTTCAATCTGCGGGCGTGAGCCGCCCCGCCACGCCGAAGCGTGCTGACGGTAAGGTTGAGAGGCCGGACGAAGATCTGTGTAACGGTCCTCAGTTGCCGGGAAATGAAATCAGTCAGGATGACATAGACGCCCTTATGGGCTTCGACTGATCCGCGATGGCTGGTCCGCTGGAAAGGACCTTCCTGGGGCAGAGCGATCCGAATGTGATCGCACTTCTGAGCCTTAAACTGCTCCTTCTGGCGTTCTTCATTCTGTTGAACTCACTTTCTGTCATTGAAGAAGACAAGCAGCGTGTCGTGATCGACAGCGTCAGTCAGGCCTTCGACGGGCGTATCCAGGCTTACAAAAATCTCTCTGAACAATCAGCCGCTGCCGGGCAACTCGCCGGCGCAAAAGACCTGGCGGAAGAGCTGGCCGATCTATTGGATTCGACTTTGCCCGCGATCCGGCTGAACGAGGGCGCCAGCCATAGTGAGGTTCGGGTCGAACTTCCTGCAAGCATGCTTTTTGCCCGGGGCGCGACCGAGCTGCAGCCTGGACGGGATCTGATGCTCCAGCGGCTTTCGGCTGCGCTATTGAGGGGCGACGGAATCGTCTTTATGACCGAGGTGCGCCACGGAGTGCCGGAAGGGGCGCTGGAGCGTCTTGACGATCTGAAAGAGCGGTCGGTCGAGCTTAGGCGGATCGGGCACTTGGCCCAAAATCTTGTCGAGCAGGGTTTGCCGCGGGAAAGAATTTCGACCGGGCTCGAGCTCGGCCGGCCGGGGGCTATAATTCTGAACTTTCGCGCTGTCGAAACAAAACCTGGAGGCGAGCCGTGACGCCCCCGGATCTCCATAGCGAGGAAACGCTTGATGTGGCGTCCCAGCAGCTACGGGTCGTTCGCCCATTGCTGACGGAAGCTCCTCGCCCAAGCAACTCTTCGACTGCCTGGATGGTGACCTTCACCGATCTTGTTGCCTTGATGCTGACTTTCTTCGTGTTGCTTTACTCCATGTCGCGCCTCGATGTAGTGCAGTGGCAGAACCTCACAGGCTCGCTGGCGCGCAGCCTCGACAGCGTAACGGAATCAACCGCTGTCAAACCGAAGGCGCAGTTGGATATCGCGCCCGTACGCTTCGTGCCGGGTGCAGACCTTGATTACCTTGCCAACGTTCTTTCCGAACGGCTGCGCACTGACGATACCTTGAGCCAGGCGCTGTTTCGAAATCAGGGCGATCGCCTGGTTATTTCCTTGCCGGACGCCTTGATCTTCGACGCTGGTTCCGAAGAATTGGGCGCGCAAGCCGAGCAAACCATGTTTGCGCTGGGCGGTGTCTTTCGGACCATCTCCAACAGCATCGAGATCGTCAGTTATCCGATCGGAAAAGATCGAAAAAACTCCTCCCCGGAGGAGAGTCGAACAGCCCGCGAAGCCGCTTGGACACAGGCTTTGAGCCGGGCCATTACGCTATCACGTCTACTAGCCGGGGCCGGTTACGCCGGTGCGATCCGGCCCAAGGGTGTGGCCTGGGATCCAGGCAATTCAGACGTTCCAGACAACGGCGGATGGGCCGCCGAAGGAACTGAACAAAGGAGCGGTCACCGCATCGACGTGATTGTTCTCGATACCGCAGGAGAGAGATGATGCGCCGACTGCAACGCGCATTCCTGACTTTGTGTTTGATCCTGTTCACGTCTGCGCCTGGGTTTGCGGCGGATGCAGTCAAGGTACGCGGCGGAGTCCATCCGGATTTTGGCCGACTCGTGTTTGACTGGCCAAACGAAGTTCCTTTCGAAGTGCGGCGGGATGAAAACACGCTCGTAGTCCGCTTCGAGGCGTCGGCCGACTATGACCTTTCCGCGGCTCAGAAAGCCCTGTTCCGCTATATCGGCGCCGGAAAGGTAGAGGCGGAAGGACGCGAAGTCCGCTTCCCGCTGAAAAGCGACTACGACGTCAGATCTGCGCGGATCGACGGTAAGGTCGTGGTCGACCTCTACGCGCCGTCGAAGAAAGAACAACCCGCTTCGCAGACGGCCAAGAGCAAAGATTCGAAAATCCGTGTCAGAGCAGGAGAGCACCCCGGCTTCAGCCGGCTTGTATTCGACTGGGACCGGCCCGTTGGTGCACGGCTAGAAGAGAGCGATGGTCAGGCGCGTATCGTTTTCGATCAGCCTGCGCAGTTCGGCGTGGATCGCGTCCAGCGTGATCTGCCGCGTGGAATAACGGGGCTTACCGCGCCAACGAAGACGGATGGCAATAAGGTCATCGTCCGGGCGCCTGTAAATTCAGGCTTTCGCCTGTTCCGGGACGGCAACAAAACCGTCTTGGACGTCACGCGCCCCGCGAATGCGCAGACAGCCGAAGTTGCTAAGGAAGAGGCGGAGAAATCAGAGCAAACGGCGGCACCCTCAGAACCGAAACCTGCTGTATCCAAACCAGTATCGCTCTTGCCGAAGGAAACAAAAGCTTCGGTAACCGAGAGTCCTGCGCCGGCCGATGAGGGCTCCGCCAAGGGATCCGGGGTTCCTGAAGTATCCGGCTCGAACACATCGGCCGGCTCTGCGGCCGGTGCAGCCGGTGTTGCAAATGCCGAACAGCCGCAATCTGAGGAAGCGGCCGATGTTCCCGAACAACAGGCCGAAAAGTCAGCGCAGGTATCAGCAGCGACCCCAAGGGAAGACGAGACACAGCCCGCGCCCGCGGCCTCATCGGCGGATGCATCTGCTAAAAGCCCCAACGCACCGGTGCGGTTTGCGACACCAGAGAGCTTGCGGGCGGCGGTGGCGGCCGAGAAGGCCGGACAGCCGATTCCTGAAAATAATCTCGTTACACTCGATGCATTCCGGCCTGAGCTCAACGTCGACGACACCCTCGCGCATGGAGCGGATCTCGATGCCAAGTCGGAGTTGGTTATGCTTTCGGATGACCCCGACTTGCCACAGACGACGCCGGCGCCCGGTAAAACACCCGAACCAATTCGGCCGACGATTCTCAATTTTGGATGGGATCGTGAAACCGGTGCGGCTGCATTTCAACGCGGGAACCGGCTTTGGCTGGTGTTCGATCGCCGCGGTCCCTTCGATCTGACCCAGCAGCTGCGTAAGATTGCACCGCAACTGGAGCCGATCGACCGCGTTCCGGTACGGCGCGGTACGGCTGTGCGTTTGACGATGCCGCCCTTGTTCGCGCCGCGTTTGTCCTTCAAAGACAATACCTGGTCCGTCGACATAAGGCGGCGTGTGCCGCTGCCTGAAGAGGCCGTCAGGGTATCGGTCAAGTCAGGAGAGCAGGGGCCCGAAGTCGTGTTTTCGCGGGGTGGGGCGCGTGCCCTGCTGTCGATTGTCGATCCTGATCTGAATGACCGAATTGTCGTCGCACCGGTCCGCGAACCTGGTTTAGGCGTGGCCTCGGCCCAGCAGTTTGCGCAGTTCCTCGCTCTTGCCAGTTATCAGGGGGTCGTTCTGCAGCCTACTGCCGAAGGTCTTGCGATGGGTCTCGAAAAGCGCGGCGTCGTGGTAGAGGGACGGGAGCCGCTTCAGGTCTCCGATGCCGACGCCCGTGCGTTGCCGACCAGCGGCGAGCGGCACAAAGCGGCCGGTGGTTCTATGTTCGATCTCGATTCTGCGCGGCGCGGCGGGGACGATGAGTTCATCGCCAGCAAGCAGGAACTGCAGCGCGACGTTGTCGGCGGAGAAGAGCAGAAGGTCGGCGTGGCGCGGCTGGATCTCGCACGCTTCTACTTCGGCCACGGGCGCGCGCAGGAGGCCCTTGGTATCCTGCGTCTGCTCGAGGCTGAAAATGAACACATCGCGGCAGATCCCGAAGTGGCAATGATGAAGGGAATCAGCCAGTTTTTGGCTGAGAACTATGACGAGGCGGCGGCGACACTCGCTCATCCCGCTTTGGTCGGTGAACGCGAATCCGTGCTGTGGCAGTCCGCCATGGCGGCGAAAAACCAAGATTGGGAGGTTGCCGCCACCGGCTTCTCCGAGACCGACGAGTTGATCGAACAGTATGCGCGGCCGGTGCGAAATCGTCTTCGGCTGTTGTCGGCGGAGGCGCGCCTGGCATCAGGCGATACCGGTGGCGCCAGCCTGCAACTCCGCAAGATCGAAGCGGATGAGCCCACTGATTCGGAATTGGCGCAGATCGGCTACTTGAACGGCCGGCGGCTGTTGCTCGATGGCGAGGAAGAAGAAGCCCGCAAACTCTGGCGCCAGATCGCCCGAAACCGGCATCGACCTTCCAGTGCCCGTGCGCGGCTGGCGTTGGTGGATCTAGGACTTGAGAAGGGGACGCTATCTACCACCGAAGCCATCGATGAAATCGAAAACCTGCGGTTTGCCTGGCGTGGTGATCAATTTGAATTCGCGCTCCTGCGTCGCCTAGGCGACCTCTATCTGGATGAGGGCGATTATCGCAATGGTCTGAAGGCAATGCGGCAGGCCGCCTCGCATTTTCCGAACTCCCGGCGCTCTGAGCAGATCACGCGGAAAATGCAGGAAGAGTTCAAGGACCTCTATCTTACCGACAAAGGCGAGGCCGTTCAGGCGGTCACCGCAGTTGCGCTCTATGAAGAATACAAAGAGCTTACGCCACCAGGTGAAGAAGGCGACGCAATCATCACGAAACTGGCGGACCGCCTTGTCGAAGTCGATCTTCTGGAACGCGCCGGCGATTTGTTGGAGGACCAGGTTGATCATCGTCTGAAGGGCAAGGAAAAAGCAAAAGTCGCGGCACGTACGGCCTTGATCCGGCTGCTCGAGCAGAAGCCGGAAGATGCCTTGCGGGTCCTGGACGACAGTGAGGCGGTAGAGCTGCCCGAAGATCTCCAGCGTCAGCGCGGCCACCTTCGCGCCAGGGCTCTGGCGGAGGCGGGACGCGAAGACGAGGCCCTTGCCCTGCTGGACGGTGACAATGCTTCGGATGCCTTGCAGCTTAGGGCTGAGATCCTCTGGAAACAGCGGAACTGGAAGGATGCAGGACTTGCCTTGGCGCGATTGGTTCCAGCCGAACCTCCAGAAGGAGCGCTCAGCCGGAAAGACTCTCAAGCTGTCCTGAATCTCGCTGTTGCTCTCACTATGGCTGATGATCGCCCGGCGTTGGAGTTGTTGGCCGAGAGCTACCGTGAGATCATGGCGGAGACGCCTGAAGCTCAATCCTTTGCGCTTCTGACCGGAGATTTGATCGGTAATGATGTCAAATCAATCAGTGAAGAGCTGGCGCAGATCGGTCAGATTCAGGATTTTGTTTCCAGCTACCGCAAGCAGCTGAACTCGACCCAGCTGAGTGAATTGGAATAGGTGCGATTCTTCCAGCTAAATCTGTGTTTTACTCAGGCAAATCCACCAGGAACCCAATCTGAGTGGAGAGGCCTTGGCCTCGGATTTTTTTGTTGGAACTTGTGATTGCAATCATCTGAGGCACGAAACGAAACCTTCTCGAGGATTCGGAAGGGGCTGGTTTTTCCTCCAGAGATTGAATTGTAAGCTCTGCGCGCGTAGTAAGATGGCTGGTCCCGTCAGAGTTTGTCATTGCAATGCTCCTCACTCTATCCGTCTCCGGCTATCGCTCGCTGCGAGACCTAACGCTGCCACTCAAACGACTAAACGTGATCACCGGGCCGAACGGCAGCGGTAAATCCAGCCTCTACAGGGCCATCCGCTTACTCGCCGATGCGGCTCAGGGAAGGGTTATCGGATCCCTCGCAGCAGAGGGCGGGCTGGGTTCAACTCTCTGGGCTGGGCCGGAGGCTTTTTCGCGCGCTATGAAGGCGGGCGATGCGCCGGTTCAGGGAACACTCAGACGTGATCGGGTGAGCCTCAAACTCGGGTTCGCCGACGAAGACTATGGCTATGCGATCGATCTTGGATTGCCTCAGCCTTCCAGATCTGTCTTTGGGCGCGATCCGGAAATCAAGGCTGAGGCAGTTTGGGCCGGCGAGGTCTTGAATCAACGCAATATGTTTGCGTCCAGGGCCGGCTCCGCCGTTCGTATTCTCGACGACAGCGGTGCGCGCGTCAGCGTCCTGAACAATCTCTCGGCTTTTGACAGCATGATGACCCATGCCGCCGATCCGCGCAGTGCGCCGGAGCTTCTGGCGTTGCGGGAGCGCATGCGAGCCTGGCGGTTTTATGATCACTTCAGGACCGACCGCGAGGCGCCGGCCCGGCGCGCCCAGGTCGGGACGCGTACGACAGTGCTGTCTTCCGACGGATCGGATCTGGCCGCCGCGCTGCAGACAATCCGCGAAGTCGGGGATTCACGCGGTTTGGACGAAGCGATCGAGGATGCGTTCCAGGGCGGATCGGTAGAAATCTCGGTGACGGAAGGATTGTTCGAAGTTGAGATGCGCCAACACGGGCTGTTAAGGCCTTTGAAGGCGTCTGAGCTCTCAGATGGTACACTGCGCTACTTTCTGTTGGTAACGGCGTTGCTGACTCCGAGACCGCCGTCGCTTCTGGTGTTGAACGAGCCTGAAACCAGTCTGCATCCGGATCTGCTGCCGCCGCTCGCGCGGCTGATTGCGCAAGCCAGCGAGCGCTCGCAGATCATCGTGGTCTCCCATGCCGCGCCCTTGGTCGAGGCTCTGGTCGAAGCACCCGACAGCGCGGTCTTTGCACTTGAGAAGAGGCTTGGAGAAACCGTAGTACCCGGCAGCGAAGCGCCAGCCTGGGCTTGGCCGAAGCGATAAAGTCTGTTTGTTTTCGACAGACCAGGAAAAAGCGCAATTTATCCTATATATCATTTAGTTAGATCGCAAATTTTGTCAGCTTTTGTCACGTATGACATGACCGAAACTCATGGCAACGCTGTGGTCCAACCCGCTGCACACCTAGATACCTTTGTAGTTCCAGCGACTGCTGTGTGAACCCGGATGATGGCGATTCACGACTTCGGCCCGATCGGACCATAGAAATCCATGGAGACCTGTCTCGACGTCGTCTTAAATGGGCTGAAGACAGACTCCAATCCCATGAATGAGATACCAATGTCAGACGAGATCGTAATCAGGCCCTTTTGCGATGCAGATGCGCCGGACGTGCAGGCTCTCTTTGTCGAGATTAACCGCTCGCTTGCCACGCCCGGCCTGGAAGAGTCCTTCGAGGGCTATATTGAGCGGTCGCTGAAAGAAGAGATCTCGCGGATTCCCGAATACTATGCGGAACGAGACGGGAGCTTCTGGGTTGCCGATTGCAACGATGAAATCGTCGGCATGTTCGGTTTGGAAAGTCATGGCGACAGCGGGGTTGAGCTTCGACGCATGTACGTGAAACCAAGTTGGCAGCGTCGTGGCATTGCCCGCCGGCTGATACAGCACGCGGAAAAGCACAGCCGTGAAAGTGGCGTCGGCCAACTGCTGCTCTCGACCTCGGAACTGCAGGAGGCTGCTTTATCGCTCTACCGCAATGCCGGATATCGGACGGTCAGGGAAGAGGTGGCCGAAAACGCCAGCAACAAGACGATCGGTGGGGGAATTCGAAGATATCACTTTGTGAAGGATTTGTAGGAATAGGAGTTTCCAACCTAGGAGCAGCCGGGTTCGTTATCCAAAACTCTTCACCAGACTGCCTGCGACCAGATACCAGCCGTCAACCAGGACGAAGAAGATCAGCTTGAAGGGCAGGGAGATGACGATCGGCGGCAGCATCATCATACCCATGGACATCAGGATCGAGGCGATCACCATGTCGATGATGATGAAGGGCAGGAACAGCAGGAAACCGATCTCGAAAGCCCGCCGCAACTCACTAATCATGAAGGCGGGAATCAGGGCGCGCATCGGCGTTTCTTCAGCCGCCTCTACGCCGTCGACATCACCCAGTTCGATAAAAAGCTTGAGATCCTGCTCGCGCACATGTTCCAGCATGAAGGCACGGATCGGCAGGGCGCCGCGTTCGATAGCCTCGATCTCGGTGATATCCTCTTCTATCAGCGGCACGATGGCCTGATCGTAAATCGCCTCCATCGTCGGCATCATGATGAAGGCGGTCAGGAACAGGGCCAGGCTGACGAGCACCGTGTTGGGCGGTGTCTGCTGAATGCCCATGGCACTGCGCAGAAATGAAAGGACCACCACGATCCGGGTGAAGGAGGTCACCATCATCAGGATCGCCGGTGCGAGACTGAGGATCGTGATCAGCGCGACGATCTGAAGAATCCGCCCGGTGCCCGATCCAACGATATCGCCGCCCAGGTCCAGGGTAAGCGCCTGTGCAAAAACCGGATCCGCTGAAAAGGTCAATGCGAGCCCAAGAGCTGTCCCAAGCAAATTAACAAAGGAACGCCTCATGACGGCGCCGCTTCGCTGCCAGTGCCGGCTCCGGCGACCGGCGCCGGGGGCTGCGATTGTGGGGCCGCGGCTGCAATATCGTTTTCTATGACGAGATTGCTGGTCGGCCCCATCAGGACGAGATGCTCAGTGTTGTCTCGCCTAACCAGGACGAGCTTGTGGCGCGAATCCAGAGGCCGAACTTCGCTGACCGATAGGCGCTGCTGCTTTCCGCTATGTACTGCCATTTGCCCGCCGAAGCCGAACCGCCGCGCCAAAAGGGTGAGCGCGCCGATCAGGCCCAAAACGAAGACCAAAGCCAAAAGAAAGCGCAGATATACGTCGAATTCCATAACGCCTAGTCAGAGGGTTGCTGTGTTGAAGATAGCCGGGCCGATTGCTGTGAAATGAAGCCTGGTCCTTTATCGGGTCGACCTGATGCAAGAGGTTCTTGCGTCAGGGGGCCTTGCCATAGGCTGATACCGCTTTTTGGCGCTCTGCGAGGCTCTGCAGTTCCGTCTTGATGACATCGAGGCCGTGGGTGAGCTTGCCGGAGAGGTGAGACAACTCCTCGACGAGACTGATGACTTCACCTTGAAGGGACTTCGTGTCGTCTTTTGGGAGCGCTTCGATCTCTTTGCAGAGTGTATTAACCTCGATTTGAAGCGGCAGCAGATCCATGACTTCGCCTTTTTCGGCGGCTTGACTGCCTCTTCGAATTTTCTGTCGCAGGCTGCGTGCGGCTTCGGTGATCTTTGTGATGTCTGTCATGAGGAATTTTCCGAAGATAGTGGCGGTTCGCCGGATAGGGGCTGCTCACTGCGATAGATGTAGCTGAGGATATTGGCTACGGCAGTGAGTGCTTCGAGCGGAACTTCGCTTTCAACTTCCACTGCCGACAGGATGGTCGCGAGATCCGCATCGCTGCGCACCTTGACTCCATGATCGAAAGCAAGCTGCAGGATTTGCTCGGCGACCTCGCCGCTGCCTTTGGCAACAACTTGGGTTGCCTGTGCTTTTCCGCCATCGGATTGCAACGCAATGGCTATAGCGGGAGGATCGGTTTCTCGCCCCTTGGCGGCCTGCAGGCTGTCGACAGGACTGGCGGCCTGTTTCTGCCCGCGGGGCGGTATGTCCGACTGTCCGGCCAATTCGACATTCCTGGCATAGGAGCCTGCGCAGTGCGGCGCAGAAACTCAGGTGATCCTGTGCCGATTATCGATGGTTATGCTTAATGAAAGGTTTAACAATCAGGCTATGCTGCTGATTCGCATTTGTTTTTGCAGGAATAATCAGGAAATGCGCGTGCGGCTGACGGGGTACGGCCTTAATCGCCGCAATGCCGTGCGAACTTTTCTAAATGTCGAGAATATCTGAGGCGTAAGTGATTGTTTTTAAGGGGCTGCCGATCCTGAAACGATCAATCGCCGCCATCGCCACCGGGTTTGTCGTCTTTTTCGATTCCTGCGATCGATAGAGCCAGGGCTTCGCTGCCTGCAGCGGCGGCTCGGTTCTCTTCCTGGATTCGTTCGTAGATCTCGCGCCGCAGGACGGTCGCGTCTTCGGGGAAGGTGAATCCGAGTTTGATGGACTTGCCACGGATATCAACAACGGTGACTTCAATGTTGTCGTTGATGATGACGGATTCGCCGATTTTCCGCGTTAAATAAAGCATCGGCTTCGTAAAAACTCCCTGCCCCTAGCCGGATTCTAAACCGGCCCCCGAACCACACTCTAATACGCAGATTGTTCTATAACAAGTGAACCCTTTTTACCGAATCTTAACAACAGATAGTGGAAAGTTAAGATAAATCTTAGGGAATGGTCCCAAAAGTAGGTCTGTGCGGACGCTATGAACGGCAAATTTAGCATTACCGATGTGCTCACAAAACGCATGCAATGGCTGTCTGCGCGCCAGACTGTTCTGACAAAGAACATCGCCAACGCTGATACTCCGAAATATATCCCGCAGGATCTCAAGGATGGGTCGTTCAAACGCATGGTTGAGCGGCAGTCGCCGGCTCTGCGGCCGACCTCGACCAACGGCAGCCACATTCAGGGTGTATCGCTGCGTGATCCGGATGGGCGTTCGCGGGACCAAGAGGAACTCTATGAGACGGCGCCGGCAGGAAACGCGGTGGTCATCGAAGAGCAGTTGGTCAACATGACGCAAAACCAGACCGACTATCAGATGATGACGCAGCTCTACCGTAAGCACGTCAACATGATCAAGCTGGCGCTGAAGGGCTCCGGCTAAAATTTTTTTGCCACTGTTTGTCGCTGACGGCAGTGACCGATGTACGAGCGACGTCACGTTGGTTTGAGCCGAGGAGAAAAGATGGATCTGTTCAAGACATTGCATATCGCGGCTTCGGGGATGCAGGCGCAAGGCACCCGCCTGCGTGTGATTGCCGAGAACGTCGCGAATGCCGATTCGGTCTCGCAGACTCCGGGCGGTGTCCCATACCGCCGCAAGCTTGTCTCCTTTGGCAACGCACTGGACCGCGAACTGGGCGTGGAAACCGTTCGCGTGCGCAAAGTCATGACGGATAAGAGCGAGTTTTCGCGCAGTTACGAGCCCGGACATCCGGCGGCTGATGAGGATGGTTATGTCCTCCGCCCGAATGTGAACACCTTGATCGAGATGTCGGACATGCGCGAAGCACAGCGCAGTTACGAAGCGAATCTCAAAGCGATCGAGGCTTCCAGGAACATGCTGCAAAAGACACTGCAGATTTTGAGTTGATTTTGGCCTCTGGGGTCGAACGCGAATGACAAGGCCGCCAGGATGGCGGCTGCATAGTACGCCAAGAAGGCAGAGACGACAGACCCACAAACCTGGTGGGGGCGGAGTTGATCATGCCTGTGAATTTTTCCGATGCCGTCAGCGCCTATCAGAAGGTTGCTGGTAAAGACACCGTAAAGCCTTCGGGTTCCAATCCCATTGCGCCGAGTGAAGACTTTGCCTCTACGCTGCGTGGCATGGCCGACGAGGTCGTGGGCACCTTGAACGAAGGCGAAATGCAGAGCCTGAAGGCGGCGGCCGGTACAGCAGATCTGACCGAGGTCGTGACTGCCATGTCAAAGGCCGAGGTCACCCTGCAGACCGTTGTCACCGTCCGGGACCGGGTTGTACAGGCCTATCAGGAAATCCTGCGGATGCCGATCTAACGGCATCTTCGATCCCGACTCCCCGAGCCTCTGCACCTGACGGTCAAACTTCCTTTCAGTTACGCACAGTCTTACGCGCGCAATTCATCATTTCGTTTAGTACTTTTTTCCGAGAACAGGTCGTATGAACCCCGTAGAAGTCATCGAAGTTTCCAGGGAAGCCATTTACATCACGCTCAAGATCGGAGCGCCGATCATCTTGATCGCGCTGGGCGTCGGCCTTTTGATCGCCTTGTTCCAGGCACTCACGCAGATGCAGGAAATGACGCTTTCGTTTGTGCCGAAGATTGTTGCCGTGTGCCTGGGTATTGTCGTCTTCATGCCCTTCATGCTCGGAACCATGATGAACTTTACGAAGACCCTGATGGACCGCATCGTCTCGTTAGGGTAACGACGAATGCTCGAAGAGTTTTTATCCACCGAGCTCTTTGTCGTTCTCTTTATTTTCGTGCGCGTCGGTGCAGCGATGCTGCTGTTGCCCGGCTTCAGCGAGCCTTATGTCGCGCCGCGTGCGCGCCTGATGCTTGCTCTCTTCCTCTCGGTCATCATTGCGCCTGTGGTGCGCGAATACGTTCCGCCGCAGCCTGAGTCAGCCTTAGTGCTCGTGGTGCTGATCATTGGCGAAGTGATTATCGGATTTTTTCTCGGCACCGTGACCCGGCTGTTCATCGCTGTAATGGCGACAGCGGGAATGATCATCGCCTTCATGACGTCGATGGCCAACGCGCTGGTGAACGACCCCAGTTCGCAGCAACAGGGCTCCATTGTCGCGTCCTTCTTGACGACAATTGCCGTTCTGTTGATTTTCCAGCTCGATCTGCATCACGCGATGCTGATGGCGGTCGCCGACAGCTATGCACTGTTCAAACCCGGTGAGGCTCTGCAGCTCGGTGACTTCAGCGAGATGATAACCCGCGTTGTTTCAAAAACCTTCCTGCTGGCCTTCCAACTCGCCGCACCCTTTATCACCGTGGGCATCGTCTTTTACCTCGGGCTCGGCATTCTCGGCCGTTTGATGCCGCAAGTGCAGATCTTCTTCGTTGCCATGCCGATGCAGGTGGCGGTCGGCTTTATCATCCTGTTCATTTCGCTGCCGGTCATGATGGGCTGGTACATCACCCAATTCCGGGAAACCCTGATGCCGTTTTTGGCGCCGTCATGAAACAGATAATGATCTGTGTCGGCGTCCGGCCGTCGAAGCTATAGGAGCGCGAGACTATGGCTGACGACAATACGGACGAATCCCAAAAAACCGAAGACCCGTCGCAAAAAAAGCTCGACGATGCGCGCGAGAAGGGGCAGGTGGCCAAATCGCAGGAGGTTTCGCACTGGTTCATGTTGCTGGCCTTTGCCTCGATGATCGGGGTGTTCGGCGCCTCCCTCACGCAGGGCTTGGGCGATCAGATGGTGCGCTTTCTGGAAAACCCCCATGCAATCCGTATCGACCGCGAAAGTCTGGGGGGCCTCGTCAGCGAGGTTCTAATGGGTGTCGGTACTCTCGTCATTCTGCCGGCGCTTGTCGCAATTGCGGCTGCTGTTACCTCGTCATTTCTACAGATCGGCTGGCTGGTTTCGGCAGAATCCCTTAAACCAAGTCTCGAAAAGATCTCGCTGCAGAAAGGCTTGAAGCGGCTGTTTTCTGTCAAGTCACTGGCGGAATTTGCCAAGGGTATCGCCAAGCTCACCCTTGTTGGCGTGATCATCGTCATGATGATGTCGCCACGCCGGGAGATGATCCCGCAGATTACCTCGATGGAGGTGTCGCAGCTGCTTCTGCTGTTGCAGGAGATCGCCGTTCACATCTTGATTGGCGTGCTGTCGATTATGGCTGTGATTGCCGGCGCCGACTTCCTGTTTCAAAAGTTTCAGCATACCAAACAGCTGATGATGTCGAAGCAGGAGATCAAAGACGAGTTCAAGCAGACCGAAGGCGATCCGATCGTCAAAGGGCGCCTGCGGCAGTTGCGTGCGGAACGCGCCCGCCGGCGGATGATGGCGGCAGTGCCTGAGGCCGACGTTGTTGTCACCAACCCGACCCACTACGCGGTGGCGCTGAAATACGACGCCGAAACCATGGAGGCGCCGATCCTGACGGCGAAGGGTGCCGACGAGGTCGCGCTGCGAATTCGCGAGATGGCAAAGAAGCATGATGTCCCCGTGATGGAGAACCCACCGCTGGCCCGGGCCCTCTATGGCGGTGTGGAGCTGGATGAGCAGATACCGCCACAACACTATACGGCGGTGGCGGAGGTCATTGGTTACGTCATGCGTCTGCGCGGCAAGATGCCCAAGGTGCGGGGGACTTAACTTGGCAGCAGGAGCAACGAAGAGGCGTAGTGTTACAAATCTGGCGATGTTGGGATTCATGCCGGAGGTTGCCGATATCTCTCTGCCGACGGCCGATCTGGTGAAGATCCGGCGCAGAGGCTACCATGCGCTGGTATTTGGCGGCGATTCGCCGCGGTCGATTCGCGGCAGCCGGGATGCCGGACAAGAACAACAGCATAGGGCAGTGATCGCTCGTGGGTATTGAGATAGCGTATTGGATCATCATTGCCGTCCTGGCTGCGGTTGCGCTTTATGCTTTGATCGGCTGGCGCCGGATCAAGCGGGATCTTTCGCTTTACGAAGCCGCTTTCATCTCAGTCTCGCGGCCTCGCCAGATCGTGGCGCCGAATGGCAAGGTGGTGCAGTCAAACGCCGCATTTTACGAACTCTTCGGCCAGGTCGACAAACCGATCCCAGATCTTCTGGTCGCTGAAACACGCGGCGACCTGGAGGTCCGTGAGCAGATTGAGATGCTCGACGCCAAAGCCAAAAACGGACTGGAAGGCTACGCGGAAATCAGAATTCCGGGCGGCGGAGAAACCCTGTCGGGAGATGACGGCTCGCCGGGTGAGATTGAAACCCAGTGGCGCTACGTTGCCGCTTATCCGGTCAAAGGCTGGCCCGGCTACGTTTTTTGGTTTGTCGATGACATCACCCTGCGGCGCCAGATGGAGCAGGTGATCAACGATCAGCAGAACCGCTTTGCGGATTTGTTGGAAAATGCACCGATAGGGTTCTACTCGGTCGATGGCGAGGGCCGGTTTCTGTTCGTCAATCAGATGTTGGCGGAGTGGCTGGGACGCACCCATGCGGAGCTTGAGAGTGGCACGCTCCGCCTTCATGACATCCTGGACAACGACGGTGATTTTGCGCCCTACAGTCCCTTCACGGACGAGAACATTGCAAAGGGTGAGGTGACCCTTAAAAAGCGCGATGGCAGTAAGTTTGTGGCCTTCATCAGCCAAGATGTCGTGCCGGCGGACGAGCGTGGCGGACTCTGTACGCGTTCGGTGGTCCGCGATCTTTCCAGCGAGCGGGCTGTTGCCAGGGCGCTCGAGCGCTCGGAAGAGCGTTTCAAGAGCTTTTTCGAAAAGGCGCCAGTTGGTATCGCTCTGATCGACCCGAAAGGCTGCGTGACCGAGAGTAATCGGACCTTCCGCAGCCTTTTGCGTGAATCAGGCGATATCGGTGGACTTTCGCTGATCGATATGGCGGTTCCAGATGACCGGCCGGCACTCCAAGCTGCATTGGGCGATCAACAGAACAGTGGCCGTCAGATCACCCTGGAACTGGGGTTCCACGGAGGAGAGCTCGTCTGCACGGTCTACGTCACCCGGATGGCCGGCAGCGATGGCGCGACGGCAGGTTTTATTGCCCACTTTATCGACACTACCGAACAGAAGAACCTGGAAGAACAGTTTGCACAGTCGCAGAAGATGCAGGCTGTCGGACAACTGGCCGGCGGCATCGCGCATGACTTCAATAATCTTCTGACGGCCATGATCGGTTTTTCGGACTTACTGCTGCTGCGCCACCGCCCGGGCGATCAGTCCTTCGCCGATATCATGCAGATCAAGCAGAACGCCAATCGCGCGGCCAACCTCGTGCGTCAGCTGCTGGCGTTTTCGCGTCAACAGACGCTGCAGCCGAGGCAATTGGTGATCACCGATATCCTGGCGGAACTGTCTCACTTGCTGGCGCGGCTTATCGGCGAGAACATCGATTTGAAGATGGTTCATGGCCGGGATCTCGGATTGGTGAAGGCCGATCAGGGGCAGTTAGAGCAGGTGGTGATCAACCTGGCTGTTAATGCACGCGATGCCATGGTTGACGGCGGCGCGCTGACCATCCGCACCGCGAACGTCACGGTTGAGGAAGACAAGAACTACAAGGGCGAAGTGATGCCCAGAGGGGATTACGTCGTTGTCGAGGTCGAGGATACGGGCTGTGGCATTCCACGCGATATCCTGGATCGTATTTTCGACCCCTTCTTTTCGACCAAAGAAGTCGGCGCGGGGACCGGCCTTGGCCTCTCGACAGTGTATGGCATTGTCAAACAGACCGGCGGTTTCATCTTTGTCGATTCCGTGGTCGGGCGGGGGACGATATTCTCGCTGTTCCTGCCGCACCATGTCGCCGGTTCGGAGCCCGGGGTTGTTGCCGTCGAATCCGAAGCCCAGGGCCAAAAGGATCTAACCGGCATCGGAAACGTCCTGTTGGTCGAGGATGAAGACGCTGTTCGCGCCTTCGGGTCTCGGGCGCTTCGTAACAAAGGCTACAATGTGCTGGAGGCGAATTCCGGCGAGCAGGCACTGGAAGTTCTACGCGAAGCCAGTGAGCGCATCGATCTTCTGATCACCGATGTGGTGATGCCGCGCGTCGACGGGCCGACCCTGGTCAAGAAGGTGCGTGACTCGCATCCGGAACTCAAGGTCATCTTCATATCGGGTTATACCGAGGATAATTTTCGCCAGAAATTGGGTGAAGACGAGGGGATTCATTTCCTGCCGAAACCCTTCAGCCTCAAGCAACTTGCCGCCAAGGTGAAGGACGTCATCGGCAGCGAGTTGGTCTGACGATCAGGCTGTTGCCGGATCTATTGAGTGTAGAGGCGGCCGACGAAATTACCGATCGGAGCGGAAAGTTCGATTCTCACCGGGACCAGCTGTTCATTAGGCAACCGGCCGACCCAGATCACCCGGCTTATTTCGTCCTGTTTGTCCTTCCATTCCGACTCCCGGCGAAATCCGCCAATCGGTGTATAGGTCAGACGGCAACCGATGGCCGCGCCGCTATAAGCCCAGGGACGGTCCGGCGATAGTTCCGATTCACCGATGTGTTCGATCTTCAAATCATACCGCCTGCGCCCGTCCCAGACGCGCGCCTCAGCCTCGCAGGGATCGCCCTGTTCCAGCTTATCCAGTGTGCTTATGAGCACCGTAAAGGGATCCGCAGTGTCTGCGGTTTCGGCTTCGGGAACCGGCGTTACTTCGGAAAGATCGGGTTGCGGCTCGGCTTCGAGCGTCGGAAGCGGCTCGTTGACGGTCCAGAGCACCGTTGTTCTGCGGGTTTTGTCCTTATAACTGCCTTCGCTATCGTGCCGGGACACGCTGTAGCCGTCTGAAGTTGTCTTTCCGACCGTGCGGGCCGAACCTTTCCAAGGAAAGAAGAAAGCAAGAGCGCCCTGGCTTTCGCCGCTGCCCTCAATCTCGTACCGTTCCTCGCCCAGTGCAAAATTCACCTTGGCTTCTGCCAGCGTCATGTTTCCCCAGGCCACTTGATAGCGAAGTTCGGTGTTCTCGCCTTCCGCCACTGTGTCCTCTGGCCCAGAGATCAAAGCAGCCAGTGCCGCCAACAAGCTGACTGTGACTGATCGTCCTCGTGCCGCTACAAAACCAGTCATTCCTCAGCCCTTCGATCTTTGCGCCGATAAGGTAACGCCATCTCTATTCAGCATACCCCAGGTGAAGTTAGGGCGGAAAAAGGATTCCGCCAGCTTATGTGTTTCGATTTTCGCCAAGCTTGTACAGCTGGACATAACAATAGCGATAGGGAAGTGGAAGTCGGGTGTTCTGTTCGATTCGATGAAGGACGGTTCGAAATCCTGATGATTCACTTCCCGGCCAGACGGTAAAACTCGATGATTAGCTTTTGAAAACGTTGAATGTTCCTGTTTTGATCTTTTTTCTTGAACACCAGAACAAAACCGGTACAATCCGCGCATTGCAGTTGCGACACCCCTATGAGATAAGGAAGGCATCATCATGTCAGAGAGCGCATTGCGTCTGGTCGAAGGGAATAACGTGGACAAACAGAAGGCATTGGATGCCGCCTTGGGCCAGATTGAGCGCGCCTTTGGCAAGGGGTCGATTATGCGGCTTGGCGAAGATCAGGTCGTTGAGACTGAAGTGGTCTCGACCGGCTCGCTGGGATTGGATATCGGGCTTGGAATTGGCGGCTTGCCGCGTGGCCGAATCGTCGAGATCTACGGCCCTGAATCATCGGGTAAGACGACCTTGGCACTGCATGTTGTTGCCGAGGCACAGAAGGCAGGCGGAACCTGCGCCTTTGTGGATGCCGAGCATGCGCTCGATCCGGTTTATGCCGGTAAACTGGGCTGTAACGTCAGTGAGCTTTTAATCTCGCAGCCGGATGCCGGCGAGCAGGCGCTTGAGATTGTCGATACTCTGGTGCGGTCCGGCGCAATCGATGTTCTTGTGATTGATTCGGTGGCGGCGCTCGTACCAAAGGCCGAACTGGAAGGCGAGATGGGCGATTCGCTGCCCGGTCTGCAAGCGCGCTTGATGAGTCAGGCCCTGCGAAAGCTGACGAGCTCTATTTCGAAGTCCCAGACACTGGTGATTTTCATCAACCAGATTCGCATGAAGATCGGCGTGATGTTCGGCAACCCCGAGACCACAACTGGCGGTCATGCACTGAAATTCTATTCATCGGTCCGGCTGGACATCCGGCGGATCGGAGCGATCAAGGATCGCGATTTGGTTGTCGGCAACCAAACCAAAGTTAAGGTCGTCAAGAACAAGATGGCGCCGCCGTTCAGGATCATCGAGTTCGATATCATGTACGGACAGGGCATCTCTAAAACCGGAGAGCTACTGGATCTGGGCGTTGCGGCCAGCATAGTCGAAAAGTCAGGTTCCTGGTTCTCTTACGACGGGCAGCGGATTGGTCAGGGGCGGGAAAACGCCAAAAAGTTCCTGCGTGACAATACGGAAGCGGCAGAGAAACTGGAGCGGGCGATCCGCCAGAACGCCGGTCTTGTCGCGACTTCGATGCTGGAAGGCACCGAAGAAGCCGGCAGCGGGAACTGACGCAGGCACGGAAAGAGTCCGAGAAGGCTTTGTCTAACTGACCTCTGCCTCTGGACGATCTTTCGACAGCTGTAACCGGTGTTGATTTAAACCTTGGAAGTTCGCGTCCAGGGCTATCCATTAAGAAAGCCGGGTGGGAAAAAACCACCCGGCTTTTTGTACATTGGTGAGGCAGCTGTTTTGTGATGACTGTTCGGTGATTATCGCAAACAGGCCAGTTAACTGCGCGGTGCCGCGTGTGGGCCGCCGCTACCCGAAAGCGCTGTCGTACGAGCGGCACCGCCAATTATTTATCTGTGGTTCAATTCTTACTTAACGCCCGCGAAGGCAGCGGTGAAGCCCTTGAGAGAAAAGGGCAGGGCAATCGTGCGCCCTGTTGCATCCTGAAAAAGAATGCGCCCGCCGATACCTGCTTTGAATTCGTTCAGGGTCACGTCATCCAACGGTAATTGTGCCTGGCACCCAATTCTGAGGCAGCGCTCGAAGGGACGTTTCCGTTGTTCCTTGCCAGTTACCTCGATGGCAACGCCGGGCGGCAGCCTTACACCAAGCGGCAGCGTTACCAGAGCGACGTCCCGTTTGTCCGGTCCAAACTTGCCGATCGCGACCTGCAGGACGGCGCGCCCGGTATCGTTCGAGGTCACTTGCTGGACCATATAGCAGACTTCGGTCTGCGTCTGCGGGTTCGGGCCACAGCGAACCGTCCAATCCGCGTGCGTCGCCACAGTCGTTGCACCGTCGGGCGCGGGCGTGGTGCTTTGGGCTGGGACGGTGGTGGTCTGAGCCGAAGCGGGCCCGGCCATCGGCGCGGCAAGCGCGAAGACGGCGAGCAGGGTCGCCAGGACCTGTGAAAGAGATCCAGCTCTACGGGAGAAAAAACGGCCGAAAAGCGTGGATTTATCAGCCGCTTTGATGGCGGCTGCCTGAAGCAGATTAATCATGGCGCAATCCTAGAGAATTTGCCGGGCATTTGGAACCATTTGGCCGGGTTAATTTCGTGTCGCCGATACCCATTGATCCAATCAATTTTCCGTTGGCAGCGACCAACCCGGGCGTCGCCTTCTTGCTTACCTTCTATGTTCGGATCATCAAGCCCGGCATTGCACCAGCCTGATCTGAATTTTCCTTGTGGCGGCTTTGGGCTGGCGGCTGGGCGTGCTTGCTGGACAGCTTCGAAGTGGCAGGCTACAAACCGACGCCTTATGTTTAAGTTGAACATCGGATGAACCTGACCCCGTGGTCCGCGCAAAGCGCGAAAAATGGCGGCAGGAAGCGATAACGACGGTTGAGAGATGAAGTCGGACCATGACCAGCGGTAACGAGATTCGAAGCACATTCCTGGACTACTTTGAGAAGCACGGGCACGAGATCGTTGCCTCCTCGCCGCTTGTGCCGAGGAACGATCCGACGCTGATGTTTACCAATGCCGGCATGGTCCAATTCAAGAATGTCTTTACCGGGCAGGAGAGCCGGCCTTACAGCCGCGCCACCACGTCGCAAAAGTGCGTCCGCGCCGGGGGAAAGCACAACGATCTCGAAAATGTCGGGCATACAGCCCGCCACCACACCTTTTTTGAGATGCTGGGCAATTTTTCCTTCGGCGACTACTTCAAGGATCAGGCGATCGAAATGGCCTGGGATCTGATCACGAAGGTCTATGGTCTGCCAGAAGAGAAGCTGCTGGTTACGGTCTATTCCGAAGACCAGGATGCGGCCGGGTTGTGGAAGAAGATCGCCGGCTTGAGCGATGACAAGGTGATCCGCATCCCAACCTCCGATAACTTCTGGGCGATGGGTGATACTGGACCCTGCGGCCCCTGTTCCGAGATTTTCTTCGATCACGGTCCGCATATTCCCGGTGGTCCTCCCGGCAGTCCGGATGAGGACGGCGACCGCTTCATCGAGATCTGGAACCTGGTGTTCATGCAGTACGAGCAGCTTGACAAGGAAAGCCGCGTCAATCTGCCTCGTCCCTCGATCGATACGGGTATGGGGTTGGAGCGGCTGACCGCGGTCCTGCAGGGTAAGCATGACAACTATGACATCGACCTGCTGCGCACGATCATCGACGCCTCCGCGGACGCCGCGAACGTGTCAGCTGACGGCGAACATGCTGTCTCCCACCGAGTGATTGCCGATCACCTGCGCTCGACCGCCTTTTTGATTGCCGACGGCGTGCTGCCGTCCAATGACGGGCGCGGCTATGTCCTGCGGCGGATCATGCGACGTGCCATGCGCCACGTGCATATTCTGGGCGTCAAGGATCCGATGATCTGGCGGCTGGTGCCGACGCTGGTTGAGATGATGGGGCAGGCGTTTCCCGAGCTTAAGCGTGCGGAGGCCCTGATCGCCGAGACTCTGAAACTGGAAGAGGGGCGTTTCAGCCAGACCCTGGATCGCGGCATGAAGTTGCTGTCTGGCGAGACGGAGAAGCTTGGAGAGGGCCAGGCATTGAATGGCGAGGTCGCCTTCAAGCTTTATGACACCTACGGCTTTCCTCTGGATCTTACCCAGGACATTTTGCGCAACCAGGGTCAAACCGTTGACCTGGAGAGTTTCAACGCGGCGATGGAGCGGCAGCGTGCGGCAGCCCGCAAAGCCTGGAGCGGTTCGGGGGAAGCTGCGACAGAGACGCTCTGGTACGACCTCCATGACCGCCTCGGCGGCACCGATTTCCTGGGCTACGACACCGAGAGCGCAGAGGGGCAGGTGACGGCGATTATCGTCGATGGCGCTGAAGTTCAGGAGGCCAAGGCAGGCCAGGAGGTGATGATCATCACCAACCAGACGCCCTTCTATGGTGAGTCGGGCGGACAGATGGGCGATACCGGACTTTTGAGTGATGGCGACACCCGTGTCGAAATTATCGACACGCAGAAAAAGCTCGGGAGCGTCTTCGTTCACATAGGGAAGGTGACGGCGGGGGCGCTGAAGGTCGGCACCGCGGTTGAGATGACCATCGATTCTGTGCGCCGTGCAGCCTTGCGGGCGCATCACTCCGCGACCCATCTCCTTCACGAGGCTCTCCGGCGGCGCTTGGGAGACCACGTGACCCAGAAGGGGTCGCTGGTGGCACCTGACCGGCTGCGCTTCGACATCAGCCATCCAAAGGCGATCGAGGCTGCAGATCTGCTGGCCGTCGAGAACGAGGTCAACGAGCGGATTCGCGGCAACGCGGAAGTGACAACGCGTTATATGACACCCGACGAGGCGATTGCCGCCGGGGCACTTGCGCTGTTCGGTGAAAAGTATGGCGACGAAGTTCGCGTGTTGTCCATGGGCGGAGCGGACGGTGTGACCGAAGGCCATGCATATTCCACCGAACTTTGCGGTGGCACGCATGTGACGCGGGTCGGAGATATCGGCTTTCTGAAGCTTGTGAGCGAGGGTGCCCTGGCGTCTGGCGTTCGCCGGATCGAAGCAGTGGCCGGCCAAGCGGCGATCGATTATGTCGCGCGCCAGGACAAACTTTTGAGCGAGGCTTCCGCCACGCTCAAGGTCGCGCCTGGTGATCTGTCCGATCGTATCCAGAGCCTGATGGACGAGCGCCGGAAGCTGGAGCGCGAGCTCGCCGATACCCGGCGCAAGCTCGCAACCGGTGGCGGTGGAGCGTCAAATGACACCGCCAAGGACGTTGCTGGTATCAAGCTGGCGTCGCGAGTTCTGGATGGTGTTCCCGCAAAAGACCTTAAAGCGACCGCCGACGATCTAAAGCAAAAACTTGGCAGCGGAGTCGTAGCATTGGTTGCCGTCAATGACGGCAAGGCGTCGATCGTCGTGGGCGTGACAGAAGACCTGACCAGCCGGTATTCGGCTGTGGATCTGGTCCGTGCCGGTTCGGCTGCGCTTGGGGGACAGGGCGGTGGTGGCCGGCCCGACATGGCCCAGGCCGGCGGTCCCGATGGCGCTTCTGCGCAAGCGGCGATTTCCGCCGTGGAAACAGCGATCGCGGCTGGTTGACGTAACACAGCCATCCAAAACAAAGCCCGCCAGAACACCGATTGATCGGCGGATTGGCGGGCTTTTTCTTGTTTTCGCTCGGGCTTTAGGCCGAACTTAACACGCTATATTGGGTTTACGCGTCAATGTCGGCTTTGATGCGTACGCGAACCATTGCATCGGGATCTTCGACCTGACCGCTCTGGCTGCCGGCTGATGCCTTCTTGATCCGGTCGACATGATCCATGCCGTCCGTGACTTCACCCCAGACGGTGTACTGGCCGTTCAGGAAGCTGGCGTCGTCCAGGCAGATAAAGAACTGACTGTCCCCGGTATCAGGGTGATTGGCGCGCGCCATACCCACGGTGCCGCGGCCAAAGGGCTCGGACGTAAACTCAGCGCCGAGCCGCTGGCCGGAACCGCCAGTCCCTGTCCCTGTCGGATCACCGGTCTGGGCCATAAAGCCATCCATGACGCGGTGGAACACAATACCGTCGTAAAAACCTTCCCTGACCAGCTCTTTGATCCTGGCGACATGGTTGGGAGCAAGGTCGGGACGAAGGTTGATGGAGATTTCGCCCCATTCCAGTTCGATGACCATGGTGTCTTCGGCGTTGGCGGTCATGGCACTTTCTTTCTATTCGCAGCGGGGCTTGGATTTACACGCCCCGGATTTAGGATATCGGCTCGGCGAAAAGCACGCGGAGTTACTTAACGTCGGCCTGAACCTTCATGGTGACGATGGCGTCGGGATTATCGACAGTGCCGCTCTGGCGGCCGCGCGGCGCTTTTTTAAGCCGGTCGACGAACTGCATTCCGGAAACCACCTCGCCCCAGACCGTATACTTGGTATCCAGATGGCTCGCACGCTCGAAGACGACAAAGAACTGGCTGTCGGCTGAATTCGGATCCCGTGAGCGGGCCATGCCGAGCGTGCCGCGCTTGAAGGGTTCGCGGGTGAATTCCGCGGTGATATTCTGACCGGATCCGCCCCGGCCGGTGCCGGTGGGGTCGCCGGTTTGCGCCATGAAACCATCGATCACGCGATGAAATACCAGCCCGTCATAGAAACCCTGCCGGGTCAGTTCCTTGATCCGGGTGACGTGGTTGGGGGCGAGGTCCGGGCGCAAGGCAATCAGAACCTGCCCGGCCGGCAGTTCCATGACCAATGTGTTTTCCGGATCGGCCGCCTGGGCCGTACTGATGCTTAAGGCAACACCGAGCAACAGCGCGGCAAAGCTTTTCAAAAACCGCATGTTTCTTCCTCAGCTCATCGTTTTCTGGAGATTCTCATCGATCTTGCTCATGAACTCTTCTGTCGTCAGCCACTTCTGGTCCGGCGAGATGAGCAAGGCTAGATCTTTGGTCATGTCACCGCTTTGAACAGTATCGATGCAGACTTTCTCGAGTGTCTCGGCGAAGTTGGTGACCTCCGGTGTACCGTCGAAGGCGCCACGGTACTTGAGGCCGCGCGTCCAGGCGAAGATCGATGCGATCGGGTTGGTCGAGGTCGGTTTGCCCTGCTGATGCATCCGGTAGTGCCGGGTGACCGTGCCGTGCGCGGCTTCCGCCTCGACGGTTTTTCCGTCCGGGGTCATCAGTACAGAGGTCATCAGGCCGAGGGAGCCGAAGCCCTGTGCAACAATGTCGGACTGAACGTCGCCGTCATAGTTCTTACAGGCCCAGACGAAGCCACCTGACCACTTGAGGGCGGCGGCGACCATGTCGTCGATCAGGCGATGCTCGTAGGAGATACCCTTCTGCGCGAACTTGTCGGCAAACTCTGCATCGAATATTTCCTGGAAAATATCCTTAAATCGACCGTCGTATGCCTTCAGGATGGTGTTCTTGGTGGAGAGATAGACCGGCCAGCCGAGGTCGAGGCCGTAGTTCATACAGGCCCGGGCAAAACCGCGTATGGAATCATCCAGATTATACATGCTCATGGCGACGCCGCCGGCCGGGAAGTCGAAAACCTCATGGGTCACGGCTTCACCACCGTCTGCAGGCTGGAAGGTCATGGTCAGCTTGCCGGGGCCTTCCACGACCATATCGGTGGCCCGGTACTGATCGCCGAATGCGTGACGTCCAATGACAATTGGCTGGGTCCAGCCTGGCACAAGACGCGGCACGTTGTTCATGATGATCGGCTGGCGGAAGACGGTGCCGCCTAGGATGTTACGGATGGTGCCGTTCGGGGACCGCCACATCTTTTTCAGCTTGAACTCTTCGACCCGGGCTTCGTCAGGCGTGATGGTGGCACACTTCACGCCGACGCCATGTTCCTTGATGGCATTGGCGGAATCGATTGTGATCTGGTCGTCCGTCGCGTCGCGGCTCTCAACCGAGAGATCGTAGTATTTAAGATCAACGTCTAAATAGGGGAGGATCAGTTTCTCTTTGATCTTCGCCCAGATGATGCGCGTCATTTCATCGCCATCGAGTTCAACGATGGGATTTTGGACCTTGATCTTTGCCATATGCTCCTCCGGAATTACGCCCTTGGTCAGCTCGCCAGGACGTGTCGTCCGGCGATGCCGATGTCGAAAAGTCGGCGGAAACATAGCAGCCTTTTACGGCCACGCAAGGCGACTGGCTTCGCACCTGCAATAAGTCGCGTAGATGTTACGGTGTTTGAAGCTGTACCAGGGCCGTCAGAGGCGTGAACTGTCAGGTTTTACCTTCGCTGCCGCAGCCGATGCGATGGCCGTAAACACCCCTTCGATATCGTCAGCGAGGGAAAAGAGATAAGCCGGATCCTCATGCAGGTAACCACCATCAATCTGGCGCTGGACCATTTCCAACAGAGGTTCCCAGAACCCGAAAAGATTCAGCAGAATAACCGGCTTATCATGCAGGCCGAGTTGCTTCCAGGTAATGATTTCAAAGGTTTCGTCCAGAGTGCCGAGACCGCCTGGCAGGATGCAGAATGCGTCTGCACGCTCGAACATCATTTGCTTCCTCACATGCATGGAATCAACAACGACCATCTCTGTAACACCGGTGTGGGCGGCTTCACGCGCGCGGAGGTGTTCGGGAATGATCCCGATAACCCGTCCGCCGGCGGAAAGTGCGCCGTCAGCGGCAGCGCCCATCATGCCTGAATGACCGCCGCCATAGACGAGATCGATGCTTTTCTCAGCTGTTACCCGCCCTAGCTCACCTGCCTTCTCAAGATGGCGCGGATCGACGTTCTGTGAGGCGCCGCAATAGATGCAGAGAGCGGATATTTGTGTCATGTCGCAGGCTTCCTTATTCGGGCGGAAAAGTCATTGGCATTAGGCGGAAAGAGGCAGCGTTTCTGTTGGTTTACGTGTGATTGTTGGAAGCTGATGTCACAAGGTAGGAGCGGGGTCTTGTCAAATTTGAGTGAAGAATCCGGCACAGCCCAAGACTCGCACTTATATATTAGAGATCAAACTCGCAGTCTTAAGAAGACTTTTAACTGTACTAGAATCGGAGTCTTTACCAATTGACCCTTATCTGGTGGTTCGAGAGGGTTGGAAGATTAACCCGTTAAGATATTGATAGGTCACGATTTCTTGGATAATTCCAGTGCTCGATTTTGCATTGGCGAAGCTGCTGGGTGATGTAATTGCATACAGGGGGGGAGCATTATAGGCTAGAGACTTGAGTAAGGAGTCGGGCGTGTGCGTTCTCTAGGTCTTGTCGCTGCAGTTGTGGTCGTTATTTTCGCGGCTGCTTTTGGCGTTTACTACTGGCTGGGCGGCAGTACGGAATCCGATGTCCAGGTCGCAAGTCCCGCTGTGCCGGCTGCAGAAACATCCAGTTCTGGAGAGGCTAGCTCAAGCGAGTCTAGTTCAAACGAACCGAGCTCAAGCGCAGCAAACGATGAAGCGCCAGCCATTGACACGACTGCGAACGGAAGTGCGCCGGCTGCGCCCGCGGTTAATGACCAGCAGGCCGCAAACCAAGCCAATCCCGAACAACTCAAATCGAAATCCACGTCATCGAGCGCGGTGCCAGCCGACCAGCAGGCCAGTCGCACTGAGTCCGCTGCGAGCGGCAGCAAGACGTCGAGTACAGCAGCTGGCTCTGGTACCTCCGATCAAAGCGCCGGTTCGCAAAGCAACGAGACATCGGCGATCAAGCAACCGAAGCAGCCGCAGGTCGTCGCACGGGTAAAGGAGCCGCTTTCTACAGAATCTGCCCCGGAAAAGCCGGCTGGTCCGGTTCCGTCTTTCGATGTCGTTCGGGTCGAAAAGACAGGTGAGGCGATCCTCGCCGGCCGTGCGCCGGCCGGTAGCGAGGTGACGATCTATGATGGCGACACGCCGCTTGGAATCGTAACCGCTGATTCACGCGGCCAATGGGTTCTGATACTGGACGTTCCGCTGCGGCCGGGCAGCCACAGCCTCGGCATTACAGCCCGCCAGGCCGACCAGCCGGTGGTCGAATCCGACAATCTGGTTATTGTCGCTGTCCCCGAGCCGCAAGTCGAAACAGGATCTGGAACCTCGGTCGCGCAAAGCGACGTTGCGGGCACGCAGCCAGATGTCTCTGGCAACGCTGCTTCTGGCAATGATACCGGACCGGAAGCAAATCTGAGCGGGTCAGATGCCGCATTGACCTCTGCCGAGGGGGTTAAGCCGTCAGGCGGCGAGGATGCAAGCTCCCAGATTGCAGCTGTGCAACCACCTGTCGTCGATGACGACCCGGTCGCATCTGGAACGGCCAAGGACACTGTGACGCCTGGTGCTGTAGATGCGGATGATGATACCGAAGAAAATCCGGTTGCCCCGAGCCAGATTGCCACTGCAGAGGTTGAGGTCAAGGAACCGATCGCGGTTATCGTTCCCCGTAGCGGCACCGGCCCGACCCGCATTCTTCAGCAGCCAGAATTGACAGGTGAGGGCATTGGAAACGGAAGCCTGTTTCTTGATTCGGTCGATTACGACGATGAAGGTCGTGCTGTTATCGGTGGTCGGGCAACGCCGGGAGCCGCATTGATCATCTACCTCGATAATCTGCCAGTGGGCGAGGCCCTGACTGATGATGCTGGCCGTTGGGCCATGACGCCTGAAGATCTTGTGCCGATCGGACTGCATAAGCTTCGCGTCGATCAAATAGAAAACACAGGCCGCGTAACGGCACGTGTTGAATCACCTTTTTCCCGGGCTGATACTGTTGAGAGCCATCCGGACGAAAATTTTGTGACTGTCCAGCCGGGCAACAGCCTGTGGCGTATCGCCCGGGCGACCTACGGTCAGGGGACGCGCTACACGGTGATCTATGAAACCAACAAAGAACAGATTCGCGACCCCGATCTGATCTATCCCGGACAGATCTTCCGCGTGCCGAGCGGCGGTTGATCTTCGCGGCGAATCGATTCGGATTTGAAGATGGTGTAGCGAAGGCTGGCTGTTCTAACATTTGCCTTCCGCCGATAAGCGGAGGCCGGGTGCGGGTTTCAGGAACTTCGACCACTTCGGCCCGTCGAACGGAGATCACTAAGCTATTAGATCCAATAATAAAAATATCCGAGTGAAACTTGGTGACGGCAAAGACAATCCCAATGATGATAAAGGCTGATATGACCACGACACTGCGTTTGCGGTGAAGTCAGGCGATCTCTATGATGCGCCGAATATTTGCGGGTTTTGAAGCAATGGAGAAAGATTTGCTTAAGTACGTGCTGGTCCCGGTTAATCGGGCCGGCTGGCCATTTATTGCCGGTGCATTGCTGCTGGCTGTGATCCTCGCTCTGGTCTGGCCGCCGCTCGTCTGGCTGGGCCTTCTCCTTGCAGCTTTCTGCACCTACTTTTTCCGCGATCCGGATCGGTTCGTACCGGTACGTCCCGGCTTGGTCGTGAGCCCTGCGGATGGCCTGGTTTCCGCTGTTGAACCGGCCGTGCCGCCTGCTGAATTAGGCATGGGCGATGTTTCGCTGATGCGGGTGAGTATTTTTCTGAGTGTGTTCGATGTGCACGTCAACCGCGTGCCCACTGACGGCACCATTACTGAGTTGGCATATCATGAGGGCGCGTTCCTTAATGCGGCGATGGATAAGGCCTCTGATCTGAACGAACGCCAGTCGGTTCGGATGACGACGAGCGACGGCCGTGAAATCGCCTTTGTGCAGATCGCGGGGCTGATTGCCCGGCGCATTATCTGCAACCTCACTCACGGCCAGTCGGTCCGTGGCGGGGAACGCTTCGGTCTAATCCGCTTCGGCAGCCGGACTGATATCTATCTTCCCGACGGCGTCGCCCCCATGGTGATCGTCGGCCAACGGATGATCGGTGGCGAGACCATCATTGCGGATTTGACCTCGAGCGAAGAAATTCGAGCGGGGGAGATTCGATAAATGATCACGCGCCGTCGCCGTCGCCTACGCGGGCTTTCAATTAACCGGCTGATTCCCAATGCTCTGACGCTCATGGGGCTTTGTGCCGGAATGACGGCGATTCGCTGGGCACTCGAAGATCGCTGGGAAGTGGCGGTGGCTGCGGTTGTCGTTGCCATGGTGATCGATGGCCTGGATGGACCGGTTGCGCGGATGATGAAGGCGACCAGCGAGTTCGGTGCGCAACTTGATTCCCTGGCCGATTTTGTGAATTTCGGCGTGACGCCGGCGATCATCGTTTATCTCTGGGCGATGCAGGATCTTGGCGGCATGGCCTGGGCGCTCGTCCTGGTTTACGCCATGTGCTGCGCCATGAGGTTGGCGCGCTTTAATGCAGCCCTCACTCAGGATGATGCGCCGTCCTGGTCGAGTAAGTTTTTCGTCGGCGTCCCAGCGCCGGCCGGCGCGGGGTTGATGCTTCTGCCGATGGTCCTGAGTTTCAAGCTCGGGGACGATATTTTCCGGTCACAGATTTTAAATGGCGTGGTCTTTATCGGTGTCGCCGCTTTGATGGTGAGCCAACTGCCGACCTATTCCTCAAAGCGCATCAAGGTTCCACTGCGCCATGTCGGGTTTGTTCTGATCGCTGTGGGCGCCTTTGCGGCCTTCCTGGTCAGTACACCCTGGGTGACTCTCAGTGTTGCAGGGTTGGCGTATCTCGTGAGCATTCCGATGGCGCAGATTTCATTTCGGAAGATGCGTTCGTCCATGCCTGAGCATGAAACGGCGGTTACCGGGGACGCCGAGGCGGGTGTTGCAAACCCCGAAGGTCAAGAGCCCAAATCTCACTGAACAAGGTTTGCAAGATCGCATTCTCCGATACTCGACGTTAGGGGGAAACCGGTATGATTGATGCCTGGATGCGGCGTCAAATCGACCCGACGATGGATCGGATCGGCCGTTTCACTGTGCAGGTCGGAGTCCGGGCGGATCACGTCACTTATTGTGCAGTGGTGTTGGGCTTGGCCGCAACTGCAGCTATTGCATTTGAGGCCTATTGGATCGGACTGGTTCTGTTTCTTGCCAACCGGCTTCTCGATGGTCTCGACGGTGCCGTCGCGCGCCATAGCAAGCTGACGGACTTCGGCGGTTACCTGGACATTGTCGGCGACTTTATCGTCTATTCGGCTTTCGTCTTCGGCTTCGCGCTGGCACGGCCGGAGGAAAACGCTGTTGCTGCGGCCTTCTTGATTCTGTCCTTCGTTGGGACGGGCTCGTCTTTTCTCGCCTATGCCATCTTTGCGGAGAAGCGCAAGATCACGACGGACATCCGCGGGAAGAAGTCGCTCTACTACCTGGGGGGACTGACCGAAGGCAGTGAGACCATCGCCGCCTTCGTCCTGATGTGCCTGTTCTCTCAGAATTTCTCTCTGATCGCCTGGGTCTTCGGAGCACTCTGTTGGGTGACGACAATCACGCGGGTTACCGCTGCCGCTGGCAGTTTTACCGACGACGAGCCGCGCCACTGACTCCTGGGCGACGCCTTTGTCCTGCTATTCGGCGACGGCAGGCAAGCCATCCCCATCGTCATTTTTGGCACCTGAGGGAAGGACGGGCAGGGGCGGGAGCTTGCCGCGCCCGCTATGCGAATCTTTTGAATCGGTTTCCTTGGGGGCAAATCGCGTCCGGATATTTTCCCGCAACATCAGGGCACAAGGTGTGAAGAGCAGCGTGAGAACCGTCGCGAAACCGAGCCCAAAGACGATTGCAGTGGAGAGCTGCGTCCAGAGCTGTGTCGAGGGTGCACCGATCTGAACCAACCGGGAGGCGAAGTCGATGTTCATGGCTAGGACCATGGGCATCAATCCGAGGATCGTGGTGATCGTCGTCAGCAAAACCGGACGCAGGCGCTGTGCGCCGGTGCGCAGGATGGCCTCCCTTGCCGGCACACCGGTCTCGCGGATGCGGTCGAAGGTATCGATCAGCACGATGTTATTGTTGACCACGATACCCGCCAGAGCAATCACGCCGATGCCCGACATCACGATGCCAAAGGGTTGTTCCGTCACCAGCAAGCCGATCATGACGCCGATGGTCGACATGATCACAGCCGTCAGGATCAGAAATGCGCTGTAAAAGCTGTTGAACTGCGTGACCAGGATGATGGCCATCATGAAGAGGGCGACCATGAAGGCCTTGACCAGGAAGTCCTGCGCTTTCTTCTGCTCTTCGTCCTCTCCCTTGAACGTGATGTTGACGCGCGGATCGAGTTCCGCGTTTTGCAGCCATTCGCGCATCTGGGTAACTTTGGCGTCGGCGAGCACACCGAGCGCGACATCCGCTTTGACGGTCATGACCCGGTTGCCGTCCGTACGGCGCAGCAAGCCAACCTTGGGCTTGGCCGTGCGGGTGACGAAGTTCGCGATCGGCGCAAGTCCGGAATTGGTCTGGATGCGAAGATCGTCGAGGTGATCAATATTGCGATAGCTCCGGGGCAGGCGCACTACGATATCGATTTCTTCGTTGCTGTCGTCCGGCCGGAATTCGCCGAGTTTGGTGCCGTATGTCACCATCCGGACATAGCTGCCGATGAGGGTCACGTCCGCCCCGAACTTGGCAGCCTGTGCACGGTCGACAGCGAGCTCCCATTCGATACCGGGCACCGGGCGGCCATCCTCAATGTCCACGAAGTCGCCCATCTCGACCATGGCATTGGCGACCTTCTTTGCGACGGGCTCGATCAGGTCGGGAAAGGAAGATGACACCTGGACCTGGACAGCCTTTCCGACGGGCGGACCGGACTCCTCCTTCCGGGGTTCGACGAAGATGCCAGCCAGCGGATTTGTGCGTTCCCGGATGTCGGCGATGATTTCATCTGCCGGACGGCGGCTGAACCAGTCAGTGAATTCGAGCTGTATGATGCCGACGAGATCTTCCGCTTCGTCGTCCTGCCGGCCGGAGGCTGCCATGCTTTTGGCAAAGATGGTGTGAAACTCGCCATGTTCGCGCTGCAGATCCATGACGCGCTCTTCGACTTCGCGCAGCAGGGCGTCGCGTTCGTTGATCGAAAGATTGCCGCGACCATGCACTTGAAGGATCGCGTTCTCCGGTTCGACGTCAGGGAAGAATTCAACCCCCTTACCGTAGGTGCTGTAAGCGACTTGGACGGCGATAAGCATGGCGACTGCGACCAGTATCACCAGCGACGGCGCGCGCAGGGCACCGCGCAGAACACGTAGATATACGCCGGTGAAACCCTTGATCTCTTTTAAGTCGAACTCCGCATCTGCTGCCAGTGAATGATGCGACCCATCGGACACCGGCCGTACGGCATTTAGACTCTCGAAGGCGCGACGGCCAAGCCAGTTCCCGACAATGAGCCCTATCAGTGCGCCCAGCAGTCCCGATACCAGCCCGACAAAACTTGGCGCTTGGGCAAAGACACCGATTGCGACCAGAGCGCCGGGCAGGGCTTGCGCAAGAATCAACGCCCCGAGTGCTGTGGCCAGAACCGGCAGTAGGAACCGCATGAATCCGGCGAGATTGGCACCGAGGGCGGGAATGAAGATTAGTGCCATCAACAGTGATGCGCTCAAAGTCGCAATCAGCGTGATGGGCAAAAACTTCATGAACTCCCCGACCACGCCGGGCCAGAACATCAAAGGCAGGAAGGCGGCGAGCGTCGTCGCGGTCGCAGCGATGATGGGCCAGGCCATGCGTTTGGAAGCCAGTGCGTAGGATTCTTTCGGTGTCAGCCCTTCGCTCATTTTCCGGTCGGCGAACTCGGTGACGACGATCGCGCCGTCGACCAGCATCCCGACGGCGAGGATCAGGCTGAAGAGCACGACGAAGTTGACCGTGAAGCCGATGGCATAGAGGACCAGAATGCCCGCGAGAAAAGATCCTGGTATGGCGATGCCGACCAGTCCGGCAGAGCGCAGGCCCAAGGCCGCGACCACCACCACCATGACCAGCAGGATGGCGCTGATGACATTGTTTTGCAGGTCCAGCAGATTATTGCGGATGTCGTTGGACTTGTCCTGGCTGAAGGAGACGACAACCTCTTCCGGCCAGAACCTGCGCTCGTGCTCGACCACGGCACGGACTTTTTCGATGGTCTCGATGATGTTGGAGCCAGTGCGCTTGGAAACTTCCAGGGCGATAGCGGGTCGCCCGTTGGTGCGGGCATAACCTTCGCTGTCCTTGAAGGTCCGGCGCAGGGTACCGACGTCCCGGAAACGAACGATGGCGTCGCCGTTTACCTTGAGCGGCATGTTGAGAATGTCGTCAGAGGTTTCGAACAGACCCGGGACCTTAACCGAGAAACGGCCCTGGCCGGTATCGACCGATCCGGCCGCAATCACACGGTTGGAACGGGAGACCAGGTTGAGGATGTCGGTGACATTGAGATTATAGCTTTCGAGAGCCAGGGGATCGACAATCAACTCGACCAGTTCATCGCGGTCGCCGGCGATCTTGGCTTCCAGCACGGTCCCGATGCCTTCGATCTTGTCTTGCAGATCACGGGCCAGCTGCAACAGAGTCCGCTCCTGGACGTTGCCCGACAGCGAGACCACAAGCACGGGAAACAGGCTTAGATTGACTTCGTTGACCGTTGGCTCGTCGGCATCGTCGGGCAGTTCCGGTTTTGCGAGGTCGACCTTTTCACGCACGTCGGCAATGGCGATATCGACATTGAAGCCGGCTTCGAATTCCAGAAGCACGCTGCCACCGCCGAGGTAGGCTGTGGAGCGCATCTCTTTGACGCCTTCTACATCTCGTAATTCCTGCTCCATCGGCTTGACCAGCAGGCGTTCGGCGTCTTCAGGCGAGATGCCTTCGTGATGCAGACTGATGTAAAGAATCGGAATGTTGATGTCCGGTTCCGACTCCTTCGGGATCGTGATGTAGGCATAGGTGCCCGAAATCAGGATCAGGATCAGCGTTGCGATAACCGTGCGTGAATGCGTGACGGCTGCCTCGATGATGGCGTTCACGAATTACTCCCGATCTCTATGGGCTCGAGCGTTGCTTCGTCGATCGGATTGACCTTCTGCCCATCGGTCACGAACTCCTGGCCAACCGTTATCAGTGCGACTGCTTCCGGCAGACCGGTCAGCCACACGCCCGACGCGCCGTTGGCCACGATCGTCGCAGGGACGAACTTGACCAGGTTCTCGCTGGTGACGATCTTGACCCCGACCTCGCCCTCATCGGTCAAAGACAGGATGGCTGGCGAAACCAGGTGCGCGTTGATTTCTTCAAGCGGCAGGCGAACATCCGCGGACAGTCCATCAGGAATCTTTCGGTCGGGGTTCGGCACTTCAATTTCCACGCGGAAAGTGCGGGTCTGCGGATCGGCAACCGTGGAAATAAAGCGGATCTTACCTTCGACATTGTCGCCGGTGATCAGCCGGGCGTAGCCGGGTTCGCCCACCGAAAGCTGCTTGATGGCGCGCTCGTTGATTTGGGTCACGACCAGGATCGGATCCAGATCGACAACCTTGGTGATGGGATCGCCCTTATCTATGAAGTCGCCGATCTCAACCATGCGGTCGTCCACGAAGCCGTCGAAGGGCGCCCGGATGACAATGTTTTCCAACGCGACTTTGGCGCGTTTCACGGCGGCGTCGGCGGCTTGTAAATCTGCTTTTGAGGCTGCCAGTTGAGTTTCCGCCCGAAAGCCCTTTTTCGATAGCTTGCGTGCGGCTTCATACTCGATCCGGCGCTGTTCGTAGAGCGCTCGGGCTTCTTCCAGCATCGCGGGACGCTCTTCAGGCGACAGCCGAACAATAATGTCACCCGACTTTACGCTATGGCCCTTCTCCGAATTCAGCTCGACAACCCGGCCATAGGCTTCGGCTTTCACGTTGACCTTGCGGATGGCTTCGGTACTGCCGCGCAGAACCACATCGACACGGTAAGGGACGGCCGACTGCGCGCGGACCCGCACCGAAGCGATGTGCGTGCTGGCTTCTAGATTCGCGGGTGGCTTTTGGACGACCGGAGCGTTGTCGCTATGTCCCATCTGGCCGGAGGCGATCCAGCCTACGACGACCAGTGCCAGGACGACAGCTATGACAAGAGAGCGTTTCATCAGGAGATCCGTTTTCTTTGTGCGATCATGGCGTTTGCATCCGTGAGCGGACGCATTTCTATAGGGCTGCGGTCTTGGGTGCTTGTGGAATTTCCGCGTCGGCTGACTGTTCCGATGCGATCTGGTCAAGCAGTTGATCCATATTCTCTTTCAGGTATGTGATCTCTGCCCGGTAATGTGCAAGCCCAAGGCCATGCGTGAAACGCTCGCCGGGCGGCCGAATGGCGAGGTTGCAGTCTTTCATGCGTTCGACAACGCCTTCGTACCAGGTGATGCGTTTTTCAAGAATGGAACGCAAAACGTCGGTCGGCATTAGCTGGGCAAAGAAGGTCATGAAATAGAAGTCGGAATTCACTTTATCCGGAGCCGGCGGCAGCAGCAGCGTTTCGAACAAAGCCGTGCGCCCGCTTGGCGTAATTGAATAGACCTTCTTGTCCGGGCGCTTTTCCTGGCTCATTTGGTGGCAGTCGACGAGCTTTTCCGCCGAGAGCTTTGCCAGTGCCGGATAGATGGAGCCGAAGCTTGCGTCTTGAAAGTGACTGAAAGGCCCTTCCTCGCAAGCTTTCTTGATCTCGTAGCCGCTGGCATCTCCACGGCTGAGAACCCCGAGACAAAGCGTCTTTACGTCCATTCCATCGCCCTTATCATTTGCAACTGCTCGATCGCGCTTTGCCGCATTTCATCTGAATGGCAACTCGCCGCCACGCAGGATTACGTTCTCTCGCTGCCTGGTAAGCCAGCGCCTGCAAAACATCAAACAAGGAGCTTCAACCCTTGGTCGGTTCAACCAACAAACTGTTTCCTCCATAGGCTTGTGTCTCTATATGGCAGTTCGATATAGGTGACGCCAGCCTTATATTTAACTGATATAGGTTGATCTGCCGTGCATCCAACGCATGGCTCGGAAAAATTCGTCGAATTTGAGGAAAATATTGTTAAAAAACAATTATTTGTGATCTGTTCTTAAGTCGAGTACCGTGACTGCTTCGGCAATCTATAGAGTGACTTATGGCGATCACGTTTCATAGCTCGGTTTCCGGCTTGCAGGCCCAGAGCAAACGTTTGGCGGTCTCAGCGGATAATGTCGCTAACATGAGCACCGCAGGCACTCCGGGTGTGACTGACGGCCCGGATGCTGCTTATGCGCCGAAAGAAGTGATTCAGACCACGACGGCACAAGGCGGTGTGAAGGCGGAAACGCGCCCGGTTCAGCCGGCGTCTGTGCCGGTCTATGCTCCTCAGAACCCACTGGCGGACGACGAGGGCGTTGTGGAGATCCCCAACGTTTCGCTTGAGCAGGAGTTCGTCAATCAAATACTCGCAAAGCGAGCGTACCAAGCGAACGTGGCTGTGATTAAGACACAGGATGAAATGCTTGGATCCCTCATGGACTTGGACAGTTAAAACCAGTGAAAGTCGGGCCGGTATCCGCTCGAGGTTGATTTTGATCGGCGGCGAGCTCTTGCCACCTTTATTAGTTAATCGACGTTAACCCCAGGTCTTAGCGCCATCCTAACGATTACCTGCCAGAGTTTCGGTATTAACGTCCGGAATCCGACTGTTTTGATAGCGGCAATCAAAACCGGGAAGGAAGCGTCGGGACGTTCCATGAGAGTTGAGGGATCGAAGTTGTGGTTGCTAACAAACAACAGATTGACGGATCAGATGCACTGTCTCTAGTTCCGGATGACGATCGCAGGAACTATAAGCGTGCCTATGTCGTCGTATCAGGCCGGGTTTCGAGTGACGGAGATCATTCTGTGGATTGCGTCGTGCTCGATCTATCCGCAAACGGTGCAAAGGTTCGCTTCGAAGAGCCGGTGATGAGTGATGAGATTCTTAAGATCACTTTAGCTGGTGCGGTCGAGTTTGAAGTCGAGGTGGCCTGGACCAACGGTGTCTTTGCAGGATTAAAGTTCCTGGATACGCCCGCCAAGGTCGCGGGTGTTCTGGCCGGTATTCTGCCGGACGGTTGTCTGGAATTCTAATTCTGAATACCGTCCCTCTGGACGCGGTGGTTTTGGACGGTGAATTTTTGTCCACGACTCCAAGCTAAAACGAATCGATCTGAACGCTGAATTTGTGGAAACTGGCCGCCAAAAAGCGGAATTTAGGCCGGTTGGGATCATATTGTTTCCAAAATCGGTCCTTTTTTGGACAAGTCTGGCACTTTTGGTTTCCTTACGGTTAAAATACCGCCATTCATAGCTCATCTGAGAGGCGTGGAGCTGGTCAATGACCTAAGCACGCCGGCGCGAATGACCGGAGACCGTTGATGGCCAGGAAAACTATTTCCGCAATACCCACAAGTTCAAAAGCCAAGTCCGCAGCACCAAAAAGACAAGTACAAAAAACACCAATACCGAAAACCTCGACACCGAAACCCCCCGCAGCTAAATCCCCAGCAGCCAAACCTCAAGCAGCCAAACCTCAAGCAGCCAAATCCTCTTCTTCGAAGAAGGTTGCGTCCAAGCCTGTTGCCGCAAAGGCTACTGCAACGAAGCCAAAGGCGTCTAAGCCTGCGGCGGCGCGATCGAAGCCGGCAGCGGCTACGGCAGCAAAGTCGGCGAAGGCGACTGCACCGCGCGCGGCTAAGCCGAAAGCGACTGCACCAAAGACTGCAGCTGCAAAACCAGCGAAGGCAGCCGGCGCTCCTGCGTCACGTACAGCTAAGCCAAAAACAGCCGTATCGAGTACTGCTGCAGCGAAAAAGGCAAAAGCAACGAAGGCGACTGCGGCACGACGAGCGAAGCCGAAAGCCGCCGCTGCGAAAGCGACCGCACCGGCAAAGGCGACTACTGCACGCGCTGCCAAACCAAAAGCCGCCGCCAAACCAAAAGCCGCCGCAAAAACCAGCAAGGCTGTGCCCGCGCGTAAGGCGAAACCTAAAGCCTCACCGGTCAAGAAGGCCTCAGCGGTAAAGAAGACTGCGGCAGTCAAGAAGGCTGCGGCGAGTAAAGCAGCGCCCGCGAAGAGAAAAACAGCTAAGGCTGCACCGGCTAAAGCCGCCGCAGCCAAAACTGCGACCTCTCGCCGAAAGCCTGCTGCTTCTAAGGTCGCGGCAAAAGCAGCTGTGAAAACCACTGGCAAGGCTGCCGCTAAACCGGCGGCATCCAAGGCGAGTAAGAAAAAACCGGCACGGGCAAAACCGGCAACCGCTAAGGCCTCAACAGCCAAAGCAAAGGCGACGAAAGCTCCGGTAGCTAAATCCAAGGCGGCCAAAGCGGCACCTGCGGCAAAAAAGCCGAAAGCTAAAAAGACCGCCGCTGCAAAACCGGCCAAGAGTAAAACCTCTTCCAGAAAAGGCCGGGCTTCAAAAAGCGGAGCCAGCAAGGCGGCAGCTGGAAAGACTGATTATTCGGTATCGTTGAGCGTTACAGATGGCCGCTTAAAATCAGTCATCGCGACGTCGTTCCTCAAACGCGGCCAATAAGGTCCGATCGCTCCTGTCTGTCTCAGTCAGGAGCGATCAGCCTCTAAGCGATATCGCTCCAAGCACCTGTAAAGTACGGGAGGTGTTCGGGCCGACCCATGTGGTGCTCTGCCGTGGGGCTGCCGGATCCAGTTACTGTTGTGGGCTCTGGTTGCGACCACACGCCTTTCTGGAGCGGCTGAGACTTACTCGGGGAGTTTCACCGTCCCGAGTTGCTCCGATACGTGGAAACAATGCCCTTTATCGCAATAACGTACGGCGCCGGTGCTGACGTTGACGACGTAAGCAATGCCGTCACTGGATGAAACACTATAGCGATCGTCGCGTTGTTGTGACAATGCGGGCTGTTCAACGACGTACAGCACCCCGAGGACAAGCAAAATACCGGCAAAGAAGAGTCGTTCGGTCATATGAAGTGCTCCTGATGTTCCGTTTTTCTCGCGAGAGTTGGCAGCCCCGTTTTCGAACGCTGACCGGGACCTGCCGAAGGCTTCAAACTTGTTGCGCCATAGGTGATCATTGGTCCCGCCATCCACTTTCCGCCTGACTGGAGTGGCTTAGATACCGGTCCCGCTCTGTTCGGGATTGATCGTTTCCTCGGTGCCCATCTGCGCTATATTACCTTCAATCAGAGATTTAGGCCTGTAGAAATTCGCGGTACGCGACCGTTGATTTGACCTGCAGCCGGAATGCGACGGGAGATTGCTCGAGATGGCAGTGGCAGCGGCGAGAGACGTTGATAAGGTTGGAGTTGAGCTCCAGGCCCTCCTCGGAGACAGGGTCAGTACTTCTCAGGCCGTACGTGATCATCATGGAAAGGATGAGTCCTGGCATCATCCCGAAGCGCCCGACATCGTGGTCTTTCCTCACTCGACGGAAGAGGTTGCCGCCATTGTCAAAATCTGTGCGGAGCATGAAACGCCTGTAATTCCGTTCGGTGCGGGCACGTCGCTTGAAGGACACGTCATCGCCGACCGGGGTGGTGTTTGTATCGATCTGATGCGGATGGATGAAGTTCTGCAAGTCAACGCCGAGGATCTGGATTGCCGGGTACAGCCGGGTGTGACCCGTAAGCAGCTGAACAGCTATCTGCGGGATTCGGGGCTGTTCTTCCCAATCGATCCAGGCGCAAACGCGTCGATCGGTGGCATGACCGCCACGCGAGCAAGCGGAACCAATGCCGTGCGCTATGGCACCATGCGCGAAAACGTTCTGGGTCTTACCGTGGTTTTGGCTGATGGCCGGATCATCAAAACCTCGCGGCGCGCACGCAAATCGGCTGCAGGCTACGACCTGACTCGTCTCTTCGTGGGGTCGGAAGGAACGCTTGGTGTCATCACAGAGATCACTTTGAGACTTTACGGGATTCCAGAAGCCATAACCTCGGCTGTGGTCTCCTTCCCGGACCTGAAGTCGGCAGTGGATTCGGTCATCGCAACCATTCAAATGGGGATTCCCATCGCGCGGATTGAGTTGCTGGACAAGCTGCAGGTGCAGGCTTGCAACGGCTATTCCGGTCTTGAGCTGGCGGAGCAGCCCACCCTGTTTCTGGAGTTTCACGGGACCACGGCAGGTGCTGAAGAGCAGGCGCAGTTGGTCGGTGAGATCGCCGGTGAATTTGGGGGCGGAGATTTTCAGTGGACCGCCAAGGCGGAGGAGCGCAGCAAGCTCTGGCAGGCCCGTCACGATGCGGCTTACGCAGCGCAATCCCTGCGGCCTGGCTGTCAGCTCTGGGCGACCGATGTTTGCGTGCCGATCTCCCGGCTTGCGGATTGCATCATGGAAACCCAGGAAGATCTGGCCGGCAGCTACCTGACCGCGCCTCTGGTCGGCCATGTGGGTGACGGAAATTTCCACCTGACCTTCCTGATTGACCCTGACAAACCCGAAGAAATTGAGGAAGCCAACCGTCTCAATGACCGCTTGGTCATGCGCGCGCTGGCAATGGAGGGCACCTGTACCGGCGAGCACGGTGTCGGCAGCGGCAAGATAAAGTTTCTTCAAGCCGAGCATGGTGATGCCGTTGCCGTTATGCGTACGCTCAAACTTGCCTTCGACCCGCAGAATATTATGAATCCGGGCAAGGTTATCGCGCTTTAACTCTCACGCTGCCCAACAGATAGGCGATTCCTACTGCGCCGTTTCTGATCGGCTTCGGTGATTCCGTTCAACGTACCGTGGATTGCGGGGATTTACCGAGGTGGCGGATTACCACACGCGTTTCCACCAAATCCAGGCTTGCACAGCGTGCGCACCAGCCGCGAAAGGTTTTTATTGTAATCTTAAATCATATGTATACGTATTGGTTGAGATTCACAAGGAACACCTGGAGGGTTAGAGGTGGGGTTGCACAATCTGAAGAGCGAGAGTTTTTTTGATATTGTCGACGGCTGTTCGGAACAGATCGACCTCTCGCAGGCCCATGGCTGGCTTGATGACCTGTTGTCGCAGTACGGATCGTTGCCGAACGCGCCTTGGTCGACGCAGGCGGAATTGCTTGCGCATATGATTTCGGCGGTCCGAGGGCTTCGGTTTTCTTTTGCCCGGCGGAATGCCATGCAGAAGCTGGAAGCCTTGAACCGGGTGATCGAACTCCACGCTGACCGGCGGCTGGGTATCTATCTTGAGTATGTGGATATGGACAGTGTCGAGGAAACACTGAGCCGCTATACGGTCTGGAAGGGCACTCTGTTCGAAATCTATACCGATCGAAATCTGGTCTGCTGGCATCCCGACAAAGAATTTATGCCGAAAGCGACCGGTCGGGTCTACCGCACGAAATACAGCGAATTGGGCAAACGGCAGCGCATGCGCGACACCCGGCCGAAGTGATCTGCCGAAGTCATCGGCCGGACTTCTAGGCGCCGTCCAATATTACTGGATTAGCTTTGTCGTCCCGACTACTTCGTTTCGGCTGAGAACACGCCGTCCCAATCTGCTGGAGGCGGGTTGACCTGGAATGTCTGACAACGGCTGGCATAGAGAGCGTAGAGCTCGCCAAGCGATCCCTCTGCGTCGAGTTCGCGGCAAATTCTGCATTCGTCAAGCGCGCTCTCCCAATTGCCTGCTCGATATTCGGTCAATAGGCGTTCGTTGTGCGTTACCAGCTGATTGAAGTTTTGAGACTTTGCGAAGGCCTCGTCTCCGATTACAGAAAAGATGCGTTCCGGTTTCGTCTTCCCCTTCACCCGGATCATGTCAAGTTGCAGCAAGGCGAGGCGTCCCGTTAGCTGCTCTGCTGTCGCCTCGCCAACGATAATGGAAACCCCATAGGTTTTACTTTGGCCTTCCAGGCGGGCGGCGAGGTTCACGGCGTCACCAAGCACGGAGTAGTCAAAGCGTTGGTCGGAGCCCATGTTGCCGACGACGCAAACACCGGTGTTGATGCCTATGCCGGCGTGAAGCGGCAGGAACGGCCGCCCAGCGGCTTCAGCTTCCTGTTTGAGGTCTTTGTTAAGGCTGTCCAATCGACCGAGCATGTCCAGAGCCGTCAGACAGGCATGGGAGACGTGTTCCGGATCTTCCAGCGGTGCGTTCCAGAAAGCCATAATGGCATCGCCCATGTATTTGTCGATGGTTCCGCGGTTGCGCAGGATGCAGTCGCTAAGCGGTGTGAGGAAACGATTGATCAGCCGGGTCAAACCTTGCGGGTCGGAATGATAAAGTTCCGCGATAGAAGTGAAGCCGCGCACGTCGCAGAACAGGAAGGTCATTGTCTTGGTTTCGCCGCCCAGTGCCAGGCGCTTCGGGTCCTTCGCCAGTTGGTCGACCAGGGTAGGGGCCAGATACTGCCCAAAAGCACCGCGAACCTGACGCCTGCGGCCCTCTTCACGGAAGTAGTTGACGAAAACCAGCAGGATGTAGACGGCGCCGCTTGCGAAAAGGCCGTAGCTGACGTCAATCAGTAACTGCTGCTCGACAAACAGATACCAAGATCCAGTCATCAGAGCGCCTGCAATCAAAGCCCCGAACAACATTGCAAGGGAGGCGCCGAGCGCAGGCACAAGAAGGATCATCACGGCACCCGTGAGGGCCTGAAGTATCAATTCGGCACCGAGCGCATAGCTTGGCCGCAGCAGGTAGGATTTGGTTAGGATCGTCTCCAGAATCTGGGCATGAACCTCGACACCCGGAAGCGCTGAATGCACAGGCGTGGACTTGATGTCCAGCAAACCGGTCGCGGAAGTGCCGATCAGAATCAACTTGCCCTTCACCTTTTCTTGGGGCGCCGTTTCGTTGAGCACGTCGCTGGCAGGCAGGTATTTGTTCGGATCGCTTTTGGAGTAATTGACCCAGATCCGACCGAAACGGTCCGTGGGGATCTCAGCACCTGCAAGGTTGATACTGATCAATCCGAGTTCGTCACTCTTGATGATGTAGGCATCTGCCTGTGCGGCCACTCGCAGCATTTCCAGCGTCAAGGTGGGGACAATCCTGCCTCCGGCCAAGACGACGGCCGGAACACGGCGTACGAGGCCGTCTCGCTCACCCTCGAAATTGAAAATGCCGCGACCTTGAGCCGCATTGTCCAGGACCGGGATGTTGCGGAGGATATCAGCGTAATTGAATAGATAGGGTTTGGGATTGCCGCCAAGGGTGACAACCGGTGCGCTGTTGCCGGGGCTTTCTCTTTTGCTCAAAACCCGGGGGTGGCCCGATTGCCCAAGCACGACATTTGTGTTTCCGATTGCTTCTGCAAAGAGCTGATCATTATCGGGCAGAAGGCGAAGGCCGCCCCGCAGCTCGGGAGCGATACCTGAAAGATCTTCAGCGAGTTTTTTTGGGGAAAGCCTGTCGGCTTCGGCAAAAACGATATCGAATCCGATGGCCGCCGCGCCTTGCTCCTTCAACTGTGTCACCAATTTGGCGAGCAGGGTTCGTGGCCAGGGCCATTGACCAAACTCCGAAAGGCTCCGCTCATCAATATCGACGATCAGAACCGGTTGCTGGGAAAGGGCCCTGGGATGTATCTGCTGATAGAGGTCGAAAACCTTGAGGCGGAGGGTCTCGACCGGATTGGGATCCCAGGCCCGGATAACCAGGAAAACGCCCAGCAGGGCTGCGCCCAAAAAACGCCCGAAACCGATTCTTCTGAATAACGATGCAAGGCCGTGGCCGATCCGCTGAGTAAAGGCTGCGTTTGGCGTTTTCGGCACCCGCGGTTCCCTAGAATCTATTCGTTTTCCACTGGTTCACTGAAAAATGTGATTCAGTATCTTTCTCTTAGTTAGAGGGCGATTCACATCCTTGTTTGCTTCCAATAAGAACGTCCGCTCTCTAGGTCGTAAGGGCGAGGTTGACGGCATTGTCGAGTTCCTCGAGGGAAGAGATGCTATCCCGAATACCGTCCAGGACGATGGAGGTATCGCTGTCGAGCTGTAGGGTCACGGTCCCCGTGACGGCATTTTGGGAAAGGGTAACACCGAGCGCCGCTAAGTCGGCGATATCGCTGTCGCCATCCTGATCGCTGTCTAAGACATCGGATATTGTGATCAGGTCCTGGTTGGGATCAAAGCCGAAGAGTGTGTAGCTGCCAGCGGGATGCTGAGTCAGGCTGAAGCTATAGCTGTCCGGGTTTACGATCAGAGCCGCAGTTGCACGATCACCGTCTCCATCGGCGACTTGATAACTGAAGCGTTCTGTTTCGTGATCGAATTCCGGTCCTTGGTATCTGTAGTCGCCGGTCGAAAAATCGAAATCGAACTGACCGCCGAGCGCGGTCTGAATTGAGAGCTGTGGGCCGTCTGTTGCCACCCCTGCGTCCGATGTGATTTGGTCGCTGCCGGCGTCATAGTCATAAACGGCTCCATCGACTTCGAGCGAAAGCAGCTGCAAGAAACCGTCGGCGCCAAAGACGTCGCTGGCCAGCAGACCCAGGTTCGAATCCTGCGCATCCAGCAGTAAATTGCCCTCGGAAACCGGTTGAATTGAACCGGTAAAATCTGACGACAAATCGTCGACGCCGGTCAAAATGATCGGATCACCTTCTTGATCCGGCGAATTGACATCCAAAAGAGGTGCCAGGCTTTCGTCACCGGGGTCGACCGCCACGGCAATCGAAGTGATGCCCTTTTCGGTCAGAAAATCTTCCCAACCGCTCTCTGCCACTGATCGCCCCGTAGTGACGAAGCCATCGGAAATAAAATAGATCGAGTTCGACGCGCTTTCGGACGGATCTGAAATTAGCTGCTGTTGCGCGACCCCTTCGATTGCCTCGACGGCGCCGAAGAAATTGGTTCCATTATTGACGCCAGGATAGCCGTTTGCGTCGGTTACGCTGCGAACAGAGGTGGCGAATGATGTAAAGTCCGTAAAGCCAGAAAGAGGGCTGAGGGCCTCGGCACCGTCGGCGAAGACCATGAGGGAAAGCGTGACGCCGACGCCGGTTTGGGAGCCAACTTCAAAGAGCTTCCGGCCCAGGTTTTCTGCTGCGGCTTTGGCAAGTTCCAGGCGGCTCGACTGCTCGCCGTTTGCGAGCGTCATGACGCTGTTCATGCTGGTAGACACATCGATGGCGATCAGAAGGCCGAGTTGGCCATTGGGGCCTTCTTCAGTGCCTTCCGGCAATGCCTCGTCTTCGCTTGGTATCTCATTGCCGTTGCCGGAAATTTCCAGGCGCGGGGCGGCGATATTGTCGACTGCCTTCGGAGCATCATCCAGCACGCTTACATCGATCCGGCTGGTCACTGTGACAACGTCCAACTGTGCCGTAATCGCAAAGGAAAGTTCGAGGCTGTCAGCCGTTGAACTTTGCGCAGGATCAAGATGGTCGAGGGCTTCGAGAAGGGTAAATTCGAACGTGCCCGCGGATGAATCCATCGCAAGAAGGAAGATCTCTTTTCCGGCCTGCGGTCCGCTTCCGCTCGCTGGAACAAAGCCGACCAGTTGCTGGCCGTCGTTTTCGATCCTGGTCAGGATTGCATCGCCGCCAGAAGTTAAGGCCGCCGGATCGCCTCCCGAAGTGACGCTAAGTCCGTCAATCCTGATGCTATCACTTGAGTTGCCGGTCGCGGAAAAGCCGAGATTCCCGGTGACGGCGCCCTCACCAATTGCGATGGCCTCGTCTACCGATATGGCGGCAACCGGCATTGGGTCTTCGAGGAGCGTAAAGTCCTGCTCACTTAGAGGGCGCGTCAATTCGATGGAAGTCGTTGCAGTCGCTTTGTCGAGTACGCCTAGGGCGACAAGGGCCTCGAGGCCCTCAATGTTGCCGACATCGAAATCGGGCGGCAAAAATACCGAACCGGAGCTTTTCGTCACCGGCGGTGCATCGGTCTCCAATGCTGCTTGATCATAAAGTACACCGAGCAGGCTGCGTACCTGGACTTCACTGAGAACCTGAGCATCGAGGTTGCCGTTGAAGTTGAGCGCTACGACGGTCTCGAAAAGCTGGTTGAGTACGACGCTGTCGGCTGCATTGGTAAAGGCCAGTGAACCGACATGTCCGTTTCCGTCCTCCAAAAGAGCGCAAGCGGTGGTCCCGTCTTGGCTGTCGATACGGCAGCCGACCCGCGTGCCGCGGATGCCGATCGTGCCGGACGGGGTCTTGACCTCCATGGCATCGGGACTGGTTCCGGCGATCCATCCTGTGACGAAAACGAAACTCCCTTTGACCACCGACAGGATTGATGAACCTTCGGATCCCTCAGGGTTGTAAATCATTTCATCGATTGTGATGCGGGTATTTGTCGACATGGAGAACTCCATGCCATCAACGAAGATAATTTCGAGGATACCGTCGCCTGCGGTTTCAAGAACATCGCCTTGAAAGATCGAGGCGCCGCCATCCAGGTTTTCCTTCACGCCATCGGTGCGCGTGACCCAGGCTTCACCTTCAATCGTCGCGACCTTGCCGATTTCATCTGCTCCGCCTACCGCTTCAGTGGCCGCGTACTGAGCCGGCGTAAGAGAGCCTGCCAGCTTTTGAACGAGCTGGTGCGGGAAGAGGTGTCCGCCTTCTGTCCAGAGGTCTGGTTGCTGCGGGAGTCCAAAATAATCTTTTACAACAACATCATCACTGACGCCGTCGCGAAGAACCAGGTCGTCGTTATGGCGGGAGAACTCGGCATCGAAGGCAAAGTTGCCGCCCGGTAGAGTCGGTTGTTCATCCGCCGACAGGTAGACGGTTGTATCATGAGCCGTTTCGGTTACGCCGCCGCCGGACTGGTCACCCAAACTTAACGCCATCTTGGGTCACTCTTCGCCACACTTGATATTTATCGTTAGTAATCTATCAAATGACTAGGTGCAGTGCTATCTGAATCAACCTTTATGACTCAGCTGTTGGCGTGATGCTCTACAACCACATTGACCACGACTATTCCTGGTTGACGAATCGTGACACTACTTTACGTTGAAAATAGCTTGTTGTGACTTTCCTGTGGTTCCCGGAATGCGCAGAATGAATGTACCGGGACGGATGGTCACAAAAGAGATTTCCGCGGTGCCTTCGTCATCGAACTCCAGACTGTCGAGACCCAGCGGGCGCACTTCGATGTCGTTGATCACAACCTCGTTGACCCAGACATTGCGGAAAAAGCCTGCTCCGCCGATTGCCAGTTCCGCCGAGCCGTCGGCGATGATTTCCAGCCGATAGTATTTACCCGATTCCAACTCGTAAGGTGTTTCGGCCAGGGGCTTTCCCGATGCCAACGTGATTGGGGAGAGTTCTTGCACGCCACCAAGCAGGCCCGAAAAGCCAAGATCGTGACTATCCGCGCTTGAAGGGGCGAGTGCGAGGACTCCAAGTGCGAGACCGAGGACAGCGTGTTTCATAAAAGCTTTCTCCCGTTAAGCTGCTGTTGTTCAGTTGAATTTGGTTGAATCGCCGACTTCTGTTGTTCTTGCGACCCTTCAAGTCTGGGTCCACCTCAGAGGCCTGTCTATTGCCAATAGGTTGTACGGCGTTTTCGGAACCTAGGCGCTAATTTCAGAATGTTTCTACAGTAAACCCAGGCTGCGAAAGCTGCTCTCTCCGGCTCGTGTAATGATGAGGTGGTCGTGTAACTCGATGCCCATCCGGCTTGCGGTTTCCTTGATCTCCCGGGTCATGGCGATATCGCCGCTCGACGGTGTCGCATCGCCTGAGGGGTGATTGTGGACCAGGATAAGGGCGCTGGCCGAAAGCTCGAGCGCGCGTTTGACGATTTCTCGCGGATAGACCGGTGTATGATCGACAGTTCCGCGCTGTTGTTCCTCATCTGCGATCAGCCGGTTCTTGCGGTCGAGAAACAGGACTCTGAAGTGTTCGACAGGTGCTCGCCCCATGATCATCCGGCAATAACCGACCAGCTGGCTCCAGGAATCGATCACCGGCTGATCGAGAATATCGGCCCGGGAGAGCCGAGTGGCTGCTTCGGGGACGATGGCGAGCGCGGCGACCGAGGCGTCGCCCATGCCGGGAACTTGTTTCAGATCCCAGGGGGCGGCGGACAGAACGCCTGCGAGACTGCCGAACTGCGCAATCAGTGCTTTTGCGAGCGGTTTGACGTCGCCGCGTGGTTTGGCGCCAAACAGCAAAAATTCGATGATTTCGTAATCGCTGAGAGAAGAGGGGCCTTGTTCCAGCACGCGCTGGCGCAACCGCTCTCGGTGGCCGTGAAAATGGGGTTTGGATGGACTTGCGCTCTCACTGGTACCGCGGCCCGCCAGTTCATCCATTTCCCGCCGATCCCCCAAAGGACAATAATTCTGCCGGTCTGTCTCCGATCAAACCCTGCACAAGGTGTCAGTCTTCAAACGGTGGACAGGTCCAGCCTTTGGGTGACTTCGTGAAGATCTCATAACCCTCTGCAGTGACGCCGAGAGAATGCTCGAACTGCGCAGAGAGCGAGCGGTCGTTGGTCACTGCTGTCCAGCCGTCCTTTAAGATCTTCACATCCAAACGGCCAGCATTGATCATCGGTTCGATGGTAAAGAACATTCCTTCACGCAGGCGCGTTCCGGTTCCCGGACGTCCGTAGTGCAAAACCGACGGTGCTTCGTGGAAAATCCGGCCGAGGCCATGACCGCAAAAATCGCGCACGACGGAAAAACGATTCTTTTCCGCGAAACTCTGAATGGCGAAACCGATGTCGCCAAGCGTTGCGCCAGGCCGCACGACCTCGATGCCGCGCATCATGGATTCGTAGGTGATTTCGATCAGGCGCTTGGCCTTGATGCTGGGCTTGCCCACGTAAAACATACGGCTGGTATCCCCGTGCCAGCCATCCAGGATGACCGTCACATCGATATTCACGACGTCACCGTTGTGCAGTTTCTTTTCCGCGCTGGGGATCCCATGGCAGACCACATGATTGACCGAGGTGCAGATCGACTTTGGAAATCCCCGATAGTTTAACGGAGCAGGAACTGCATCGTGCGAGACGATGAAATCATGGCATAGTTTGTCCAATTCCTCGGTTGTCACGCCGGGCACCACGTGCGGCGTGATAAAATCCAAGGTTTCGGCTGCCAGCCGTCCCGACTTACGCATGCCTTCAAAGCCCGCGGCATCGTGAATCGTGATCCGTCGTTCCTCGGCGCTCAAAGGGAGCGATAATTCATCTGCTTCGGCTTGGCCGTATTGCATTTCTCTCGTCCTGCAGTTCGTTCCCGTCGAGGTGGAGAAACCTCGGCGTGCATCATCCATGTTGTTCCATTCAAATTATATATCCTGAAGTCTTAAACTTCCAGGAAGCGATGCGTGGATACCGGTGGTGTTACGTCAGGCGTTCCGTCGGAGAGACTGATGCTCTCGCGGGACCGTGGAGTACAACAGCGTACCGGCAGCCTGCAAAACCAGCGCGACCGCAGAATAAATTCGAATATCCCGTGGCTTAAGTATCCAATGGCAGCGCGCGATTCAAGTCGATCGATTCCGGCGTGACCTTGCAGTCGTAACAAAGGACCTCGACGCCGCGCGACAGCGCCCTGGCGAACGCGGTCTCGTAATTAGGATCGATATCGCCGGCGATAGACACTTTTGAAGAGTCGGCGCGTTGGACCAGGAAAAACATGACTGCCCGATAGCCGGCTTCGACCGCGTCACCCAACTCCTCAAGATGCTTAGCGCCGCGGCTAGTGACAGAATCAGGGAACTCCGCTGCGTGAGCACCGCGTTTTAAGGTGACGTTCTTGACCTCGACGTAACAGGGCGGTGTGTTGCTGGGCGGGGCTACATCTTCCGGGCCAGTGAGGAGAATGTCGATGCGCGAATTCTTGCCGTACCGCACCTCGCGCTTCAACTGGGCGTATCCAGTCAGTTCGGGGATACTGCCGTCCGCAATGGCATCGGCCACGATCGCGTTGGGATGGCTGGTGTTGATCCCGACCGGCTCGCCCTTTGCCGTGGCAATTTCCCAGGAGAACTTAAGCTTGCGGTCGGGGTTACGCGCCGGGGACAGCCAGACCTGGGAGCCAACTTCCGCAAGTCCCATCATCGACCCCGGGTTGGCACAATGGGCTGTCACAACCTCGCCGCTGTCGAGCTTCACGTCGGCCAAAAAACGCTTGTAGCGTTTGATCAAGCGGCCGGGCAGGAGTGGATCTGGAAATTGCATTTTTAAACCTTTGGTCGAGCAATCAATCTTGAAGGTTTCTTGCAGTGCAAAAAATATATTTCGCACCGGCCGAATCTGTGCAGGGAGGGTATTTTCCTTATTGTTCCGTGATTTAACGCAAATTCTTCTCACGTGATAGAGTTTTAAGCTTTGTGAGATATATGTGCTGCTTCTTGCTTCCCGATAACGAAGCGACCAGTTTACTTTATAGAACCCCTGTATCTATCCGATTCGCCAACGCATTTATGTATCGAAAGAGTCCTGAAATGGCACGGACCACCCCTGTTCTTTCCATTGCACCTGTACTGCTCGTGATCGCGTTCGGTTTGAGCGCCTGCTCTTCCTTTCAGCAGCAGGAGTATAAGCGGCAGCCGGCGCCTGCGAGCACCTTGGCCGCCCCTCCGAGCAATGCAGGCAGCCAATCCGGCGCGAAGGTTCAGGTTCCTTCCAATTCCGGGACTTATCCCTACGGCACCGCGGAAGAGACGTCCGAGGCCAATGCGGCTGCTAAAGGCGATTCTTATGTGAAAGGGCCTGATGGCTCCATTTGGAAAGGCTCCCCGAGAGACTCGGAGGCGCACAATGCGGACATCGAAGCCTGCTACCGCTATGCGGCTGCACAGACCACCAACGATGCGCGGATCGAACAGGACCGGCGAGCAGTGTATGGTGATGGCTTCAGCGATACGCAGAGTGTCGGGCTGCTGAACTCGAAAATCCGCAGCTACGACCATGAAACGCGGCGCCGGTCATTATTCTCGAACTGCATGCGCTCCAAGGGTTACGCGTCGCGCTGAACCCGCGGTAACAACGCACGCCAAAAATCGCTGAATGCGAAGGAGCCCAGGACGGCTTTGTCGCCGCTCACGCGATTGCTTGCCCATGGTGTGAAGGCCGTGCGCTCTGTAAGATGACGTCGATTTATCCCCGCCAACCCGGCGAGCCTGTCTTTCACGTCAACCAGCAGAGTGTTTATGTCCTCCAACCCCTCCGCGCCCGAAAGTCTTGATTCCAAAGAAAACGTGACGGTAACAGCGTGCCTGATGATCATCGGCAACGAGATCCTGTCCGGCCGCACTAAAGACGCCAATCTGGGTTTCCTGGGCGAACAGCTTAATGAAATCGGTGTGCGCTTGATGGAGGTCAGGGTCGTCCCCGACATCGAAGCCGTCATCGTCGAGACGTTGAACGAGGTGCGGCAGAAGTTTGACTACGTCTTTACGACGGGCGGTATCGGGCCCACGCATGACGACATCACTTCAGCCTGCGTGGCCAAGGCTTTTGGCGTCGCATGGAGCCTGCATCCGGAAGCTCATGCGCTTCTGAAAGCTCATTACGCAGAGGGCGAGTTAAATGAAGCCCGCCTGCGCATGGCCCATACACCGGAAGGGGCGTCTTTGATCGAAAACCCGATCAGTAAGGCACCGGGCTTTCAGATGGATAATGTCTTTGTTATGGCAGGCATCCCGCGCGTCATGCAGGCGATGTTCGAGAGTCTGAAGCCCCGATTGACCGGCGGCGCTCCCGTGCGCAGCGCCACTCTGGCCGTTTCGCTGCCCGAAGGCAAAATCGCAAAGGGGCTGGGGGAGGCGCAGGATCGCTTTCCCGATGTCGAGATGGGCAGTTACCCCTATCGGAACGGCGACCGCTTCGGTGTCCGCTTGGTTCTACGCTCGGTCGATGACACCCGCCTTGAAGGGGCGGTCGAAGATGTCGCCGCTACTGTGCGTGCACTTGGGGATGAGCCGGTGCGCGAATCCTAGAACCTGACCATCCTTCGCTGAATTTGGGAATCCGGCGCGAAACTAACAATCAGCCGATCGCGGGACTTATTCGAAAATCGACAGCTTGAGGCTCTGTTGCTCACCGAGCCAGACTGCGTAGTCGCGGTGATCTGCGAGGTGATCGCCTGTTTCCGCGTGTGTGAAAACGGTCAGACCGTCACGGTTGAGCGCGAGCCAGGGGATGATTTCACCGAACAGATCCGGGGTAAAGGCGACCTGATAACTACCCGTAGGATGCGGTCCGACCGGCGCATCACGCCAACGGCCCATCTCCACCTTAAACCGCGTCTCGATCGCATCCCGCAGCCGGGCGGCTCGTGGTTTCGACGTTTCGTCGTAATAGACATGGGCGTGGTAGCCAGTAATCAACGAAATGTCTTTATTATTCTGTTTGTTATCGGTCATTGTTGCATTTCTTTCTGGAGTGCTGTCCACGCCCTTAAAGTCGCAGATTTAATATCTTGGCAAGACCCTGTCCTTAAGCTTGAAAGGCCTGATCGTTTGGTCTTTCTAAAGAACGATCAGGCTCACGGGCTTCATAGATCAAGCTTGATGCAATAGATAGGTATGACAGGCGGATATTTCATGACCGGAAAGACAAGCGGCAAAGCTTCCGCCGAACGGCGCAGTTTTCCTCGGGTTTCCACCCGCCTTTGTGTGAATCTGCAGCTCATTGGTGGCGAGCGCATTACCTGCACGGTGCTGGATGCATCGGTCAGCGGGGTCCGCGTAGAGGGTGAGGCGACCGTTCCGATCGGCAGCGATGTCACATTGATCATGCCGGGATCCGTGCATTTCGGAGGTCGTGTTGTGCGCCATCAAGGCGGCAACATGGGGATCGAATTTTCGCACGCACCCGAACGCGTAGCAGAAATGATATCAGACCTTTTGCCAGCGCTGCAGGCTAGTTCTTAGGCTTAAACCGCGTCATAACGCGTTGTTACAATGAGATGTCTTCAACTTTGCCCGTCTTAGCGGAGCCGCCGGAATCTTGTCTGTCGGCGACAAGCCGGACCCGAGTCAATAAACGGGAGCCTACCCAAAGGCGGCTCCCGTTTTTTCGCTTCGTGTTCCCGAGGTAAAGCCGTGCAAGTGGTTTTCACTTTCAGCTCAGATTCACCTTGAATATTCAACCTGACGTTAAGTCGGGCGCTCAACTCAATGTTGCACTGAGTGAATTTGACGACAGTCCTCTAGGAGTCGCCGTACAGGCACTACGGCGGCTATTTCGTCACCGGTTTTCCAGTAACGCAGGGGAGTATTCTGCCCATTTTTCACTTACATTGTCAATATATCTAAAGTTGTACAGGCTTTGAATTGCAATCTAAGATAACTAAGGCAATGTCTTCTCTACTCAAAATAGATTTCCGGTGATACCTTACCGTTCAATCAGCGGGGTCGTTTGGTAAAAAAAACACAACCCCTAATATTACACAGCGAAAATTACATCGAGCTGTGGTAACATTAACCATGCTGACTTTGAACGAACTCGCAATTCATAAGGCCCGTCTTCTGCGTGGAGAGGGCGAGCACGACGAAACCCGGATCGCGGAGCTGGACCGTTTGATCATCGGCCAACATGCGCTGAATCTTGATGACGCCATCATTAAACTGGAATTGGCGCGAGAGATGGCGCACAAGCTTGACCGATCGCTGGAACGCGACTACCGGGATATTGAAGACACCGCCGAAATCGTCACCTTGATCGACGATGTTCTTCGGGTCCTGAGGCATTAGGCCGGAATCCGACCTTCGATATCTCTTGAATTTGTTGGCGCCGATCCGAGACGCATGTCGTATTCATTGGCATAAACCGCTCTTTTTCAATGTAAAAAATCAGGCACAACTCTCTCTAATCGCTTGAGGTTTCATGCATCTCGATCGATGCGACAGCTACCATGCTGCGTGCCGGAAAGCGGGTTTACATTGCGGGCACATCGTCTCAACATCTTGCTTTCCACTGTTCCGGTCAGCACGCCCTATGAAACTTGCGATCTTTGACATTGATGGAACGCTGGTTAGAAGCGGCTCTCACGAAGACGGCCTCTTCTGGCATGCGCTCAGTGAGATTTTAGGTGTGGTGAAGGAGCCGTTTGACTGGACCGAATTCGAGCATGTGACCGATAGCGGTATTACCGGCGAAGTCTTTCGCCGTCAGTTTGGGCGGAAACCTTCCTTGGACGCGCTGGCGGCAACAGAACGTTTTTTTGCCGAGCTATGGCGCGACACCTTGCGGGCTTTCTCTCATGAAGAGGTCGAGGTGCCTGGCGCAGGCTTATTGCTCGAGAAGCTCGATGCGCATCCGCAGTGGCAGACTGCTGTTGCCACAGGCGGTTGGGGACTGTCAGCCCGGGCCAAGCTGACCGCTGCCGGAATTGCTCACGAAGCGCTTTCATTGGGCTGTGCCAACGACGCCATCGCACGGGAAGAGATTATTGCGGTCGCCCATGATCGTGCCCGGTCTGTAGGTAATATCAACGAATTCGAGCGTGTTGTTTATGTGGGTGACGGTTCCTGGGACGTGAAAACCTGTGCCAATCTCAAGATGCCTTTGGTCGGAATAGCGGTAGCACCCGAAACCCGCGACCGGCTAAACGCGCTCGGTGTCAGTCATGTTTTAGATGACTATCGCGATACAGATGCTGTGTTCGCTGCGCTTGAAGCGGCCACTGCTCCCCACGACTCTCGCTAAATCGCATGTTTAGATGAGACTTGCCAGGCAATGGGACGGCTACGGTCATTCGATCTAGCCCGAATTCAATTGGACTTCATAGGTTCAACATTTTGGTGGGTTGTCTCGCTCTTCCACAGGGTTCTTTCAAAAGTGATCGTGCACTGGATTTTAGGCAAGCGCAGCGAGTCACGAGCCCGTGAGATTGCGGCTATCCTGAAGCGGGGAGGCCCCGAAGGGCTTGCATCCGGTGGATCAGAGGCCATCTTAGCTGAGCTGGCGAGAGAAGCCGGCAACAGGTCTACGATCGGTTTTCGCTATGGGATTCGCAATTAATGACGATCCCAAGCACTCCTTTCGACGGGTGAACGGTAAGCAAACTGGTATGTCAACGGTGTGGCTAAACGCGGAGCTTGGCAACAAGCCTGGCAGAAGCGGCACCAAAACTGAAATTGAATTCTGTTTGGGACGTGCCGGTTCTCCGTTACTCTTGTAATCCGTCAACACAGAAAACCGATGAATATTCACTACGAAATGACGAACCCTGATCACAACCCGGTGAAGTCGGGCCTGCCTGAAATCCTCTCCAGGTTATGGCGTTTTGCCATGGTTCTGTCCCACAACGAAGAAACAGCAGGCGATTTGGTGCAGGCAACCTGCCTAAGGGCGTTGCAGAAGTGCGAGCAGTTTCAGGCCGGAACACATCTTGATCGCTGGACTTTTTCGATCATGGCTTCACTTTGGAAGAATGAACTGCGTGCGGAACGCATCCGCCGTGGCGGCGGGTTCGTAGATGCTGAAGAAGTTCTGGTGACCGACGGCGCCGAAAAAATAGAAACGAATATTTTGCTGGCTGAGGTGTTGGCGGAGGTACAGGCATTACCCGAAGCACAGCGAAGCACGGTATTGCTGGTTTATGTGGAAGGATTGACCTACGCCGAAGCGGCGGAAACACTAGAAGTGCCGATTGGGACCATCATGAGCAGACTGGCTGCCGCCAGGCTCAAACTCGCCGCCTTGAAACGAGCGGAAGACGGCGGTTCGAAACGGCAGGTGAAGACAGGACAATGACGAGCGAACTGAACGATCAAACCGTAACGGACGAAACTCTTGTCGCGTATCTGGACGGTGAACTGCCGCCTGGGGAACGCAGCAGCGTAGAGTCCGCCCTTGAGAGCGACGAAGAGCTGCGTGAACGCCTTGCGTTACTCGACGATGGCGCGCGACCCTGGAAGGATGCCTTTGCCGGTCTCCTGGAGCAGGCGCCGATGGAGAAGCTTGAAGCAGATCTTGCCGCCGCAATCCAGCAGCAGGCCGAGCAGGCACCCACGTCCGGCTCTGCAGATCTGCCTCCAATCATTAAGGTTCCTGCAAACGATCACGGTAACCGCCGCTGGTGGCGCCCTGCAATGGCGGCCTGTGTGGCGGTTACGCTCCTGGTCGGCTTTGCAGCCGGGTATGGAACGAACGAGGCCCAGAATCCCGAGGTGGTGGCCGCTGTCGGCACTGAGGCTGAGGCCTGGCGACAGGCGGTTGCCGATTATCAGGCGCTTTACACGCGTGAAACACTTTCTGTCGCACTCACCGACCCGGTCGTACAATCGGCCGGTCTGCAGCGCGTTTCCAAGTCGCTCGGTCTTACTTTGCCGGACAGTGTCTCCGAAGTTGGCGGGCTCGACTACAAGCGTGCCCAGATTCTCAAGTTCGGATCGCAACCCCTTGCACAGTTGGCTTATCTCTACAAAGACGAGGTTCCTGTTGCCTTTTGTATCGTACGCCTGGACGAAACAGATCGTGCCGCCAGCAACGAAGTACGCAGTGGCTTGAATATCGTTCACTGGTCGAAAGGCGGTTACAGCCTGATGCTGGTCGGTGATCTGCCCGTCGAGGAACTCAATGACTTTGCGCGCGAACTTGAGGGCCGGGTCTGATTTGCTGCGAGAGTGTTTTCGTCAATCGCGAACACCCATTAAGTCTGTGATGAGGTTGCTTTGAGTTTGCGCCAGCGTGTGACGAGCCAGACGCAGAAACCGAACAGTCCCGTGGTCACGGTCGCGACGAAGGCATAGATCGGTTCCGCCCGCGAGACCACATCACCGACCTGGTCAATGGCATGAACATCAACCTGGATCGGGTCGGTGTAGCTGCGCACCGCTACCACCTCCTTCTTTTCTCCTGCTTGCTCAAAGACCACGTAAACATTCAGCGTAAGCGGCGCGTCGCCTTCTTTTTGCGGCGTAATACGCCAGTCCCATCTTGTCGGAACGATTGGTGAAAGCGTCTTGAGCTGGGCTCCGGCGGGCATAATCTCGAAGAGTGAACCGGCGATTTCCGCAGACATTTTCCGGGTGACCTCGGTTTTCGTTTCGATCACTTCTCCGGTCAGGGCGCGCATCTCGACCTTTAGATCGGCAGTGCCCGCAGGATCGATCACCAGGGAGATTTGCTCGGGTTCGCCGCGGTACATGGTCTGCGGCCGATTATAGGCGATCGGTGCCTTGGCGAGCTTTTTGACCAACGCAGCTATATCCAGACAATCCTGAGACGCCGAGATGATGCCCTGGCTGAGACAGGAAGCGACTTCTGATGGGGCTTGCTTGGTGCCTGCGACCACGATGTCCGGCTGAACTTTAGTGGGCGTTGTCGTTGCCGTTGTCGTCGCAGTGGCTGCCGTTGTGGTGGGGGGCTTGCTGGGTTTGCTCGTGGGAACCACCGAGTTCACGCCTTTGGAGCCGATCTTCGTTCCGGCTTTTTTACCGGTATTTGATTTGTTGGTACCGGTCTTTGTTTTGCCGGTGACCACGTTGTTTGTGCCTAGCCCTATGCCCCCAATCCCGCTTGTCGAGTTTTTACCGATCGCAATCGAGGTGCCGCCGAGATGTATCGTGGTGTTACCCGATTTGACGCTGCTTGCTGCCGGTAAGGCAATCTCCGTCCGGGTTTCTTCCCGAATCTGCCAGTACCAGATCCACACACCGGCAAAAACAAGAGCTATGCAGATAGGGGTAAGAAGCGAGACCATGACGCGACGTTCGCTCTGCGCGCCGTTGCAGCGTGTGAGAAAGCGGCGATAGAGCCTGCGACGGCCTAAAAACAGCAACAATGCCGCCAAGGTCATGACGACCGCGGTGGTCAGCGCAGCTGTTTCAAGCCACTTGGCGTCAATTTCCACGCTCTATGCTCTCCCGCGGTTGCGCCTGTCGTCACGAGAATCGGTGTTAGGCGAATCGCCACAGCATAACGCATGCCTGCGTATGTTTGTGCTTATTTTCCAATAAGCACGGCGATTCCGATGCGCTGAGTTCTTAAGATTGGTGCCCGCTCCCGGACTCGAACCGGGACGGCCTTTCGGCCTCAAGATTTTAAGTCTTGTATGTCTACCAATTCCATCAAGCGGGCGAAGAGCAGGATCCGGGTCCGGATCAGTCTGTGATTTGGTAACAGTTCCTCTTGTGCCAAAGCCGCGCCGCCTGTGCAACGGCGATTTGACCTTGGGTCGATTGGTAAAGCCGCTAGGATGTCGCCCAGTAGAAGCGTGATGGCAGGGAGAGGCGTTGATGGGTGACAGGTTGAAGGGCCGGGTGGCGATTGTCGTTGGGGCGGGGTCTTCTGGCCCGGGCTGGGGAAACGGCAAGGCCGCTGCAGTGTTGTTTGCCCGCGAAGGGGCCAAGGTTCTGTGCGTTGATATCAACGAAGCATCTGCGCAGGAGACCGCCCGGATTATTGCCGACGAGGGCCATGAGGCCGCCGCCGTGCAGGCCGATGTTACTCAATCGGATCAGGTTTCGGATGTGGTGTCGGACTGCGCCGGGCGGTGGGGCAGTATCGATATTTTGCAGAACAACGTGGGTATCCTGGATTCCAGTGGACCGGTCGAATTAAGCGAGTCCGAATGGGACAAGGTGATCGCGGTTAACCTGAAGCCCATGTTTCTGACCTGCAAATATGTGTTGCCCGTTATGGAACGACAGGGCAGGGGCGCGATTGTCAATGTCGGCTCCATTGCAGGATCCCGCTGGCTCGGTGTGCCCTACATTACCTACAGCACGACCAAGGGGGCTATTCCGCCCTTTACCCGCTCCATCGCCCTGCAGTACGCGGCGAAGGGGATACGGGCCAATTCGGTGCTTCCCGGATTAATGAATACCCCCATGATCCAAGAGCCTCTGAAGGATGCCTACGCCGACGGGGACATAGACAAGATGATCGCAATCCGTGATGCGCAATGTCCGATGGGTCACATGGGTGATGCCTGGGACGTGGCCATGGCGTCACTGTTTCTGGCCTCAGACGAGGCGCGCTACATCACGGGAACCGAATTAGTGGTTGATGGCGGCATCACCGCAAAGGTTTCCTGAGGCCGTCTCGCAAAAACGAGTTTAGTAGCCCGGAGACAGGGAATCGACGGTCACGATGAAGTCTGACGATTCTGCTTTTTCGTCGTCCAGGAGCGTGTAGCCGTTCCCTTCGAACTCTCGCATTAATTCTTGGGTCGCGGCAAAATCCAGTTCCTCCTGGCTAGGCGCGCGAACCCCAATATCGACCGGATCCATACCATCCAGGTGATACCATAACAGGGGTACCGCCAAGGGAATGGAGAGTGAGAAGGGCAGGACGAAATATCGCATAGGCGCCGGTGCTGCTCCGAAAGGATAATCCCTGGTCCTGACTTTGCCGCCCGAAAATCCTTAACGGGTGTGTCAAAAAGCTGATCTCTCTTCCGCGCAACGGTAACTGCCCGTTACGGAATGCGATTGCCCCTAACTGCAGGCTTATGTATTAAGAGCTCAGCAGGTGCTCAGGGGCGCCTCACCCGCCGAAAGACTCCTCACCCTGGCTCGAAACTTCCACTGTCATCCTCACGGTTCTCTTGGATCACATGGAGCGGGACGATCCGAAACAGGAGAAACGGTGATGGTCGAACTTATCGACAAGTTAAAAACTGAAGCTCGGCTGCTGCATCGCAAAGCGGCCGAAGGCGATTCCGCAGCTCTTGCCCGAATTCGTAAGGTCCACGAAGACCCGAAATTGGATGATGCGGAGTTGAAACCTGCCGTCAAACGCCGGCACTGCCTTGGTGCCATTGCGCGGGATCTCGGTTTTGACGGCTGGGCGCATGCAGTCCAGGTGATTAAGGGCAATAACAGTCGAGACTTCGGAAAGATGCTTTACCCGCACGGCTGCAGCGCACATTCCAACATTTGGTCCGCCAGCTATGCCGAAGCCCGTAAAATTCACGACGACGTCGGGGGATATCTTCTTGCCTACCGGCACCACTATTTCATCGTGGATGCGGACTACATCCGGACCCTCGGATTGGACCCGGAGGATTCAGACTGGCAGGCGATCGGCTACGACTGGGTGAAGCCAAAGTCCACAGAGGCACGCGAACGACTGTACAGCAAGGTCGTTCAAGTACAATTCGATCGCTGACGTTTGTTCACCGGCGGCGGCCGTCTTCGTTTTGTGCACGGCCGCCGTTCCCTCATTCTCTTGACGAGTCTCCGAGTAATTTCTGTAGCAGCTGAAAGAGCAGGGGGGCGCAGACCACGATGATGAAAATTCTCACGATGTGATGGGTCGCGACAAATGCGCTGTCGAGCGAAAGAGACAGGGCGATCAGGCTCATTTCCGCCAAGCCGCCTGGTGCGAAGGCCAGAAACAGGGCCACGAATGACAGTCCGGTTAGGCTGTGCAGGGCCCAGGCGAAGATCAGAGAGATAGCGACAAGAATGATCGTTCCTCCCGTGGCCGCTGCAATGCATCTGGCAACCAGGCTCATCTGAATTCCGGCAAAACGGCATCCGATGGCGGCGCCAACCACCACCTGGGCAACAGCAACGAGTTCGCGCGGAGGATTGGCCGTTGTTAAGCCTGCGAGATGCACCACCGCACTGAGGATCATGGGCCCTACGATCGCGGCGGCAGGAAGTCGGAGTGCCTTTGCAGCAAAGAATCCCGCAATTGCACAGGTGGTCAACACCGCCATGTCGCTGAGCGGTACTTCCGCCAGCGGCAATCCGACCGTGGGCCGGGTTGCGGGATCGTACGCCAGCCAGAGCTGGAAAAAGAACGGCAGGGTCATGATGACGGAGAGAATCCGCCAAGCCTGAGTCAGTGAAATTATCCGGCTGTCGCCGCCCATTTCGCCGCCGACGGCGACCATCTCCGATAATCCGCCGGGCATGGCCGAGAAATAGGAGCTGATGGGACCGTAACGGCAGAGTCGTCGAAAGTAGAGAATGCCGATGCCCCCGGAGACAACGACGTAGAGCAGCAAGGCTGAGAGGCTTACGGCCCAATTGCCCAGTTGTGGCAGGATATCCGGTGAAAATCCGCTGCCCAGCATGATGCCGAGAACCACCACCATGACACTGCGAAGTTGGTTGGGAAGGGCGAGCGGCAATCTCAGCATAGCACCTGCGGTTACCGCCACCATGCTGCCGATCATCCAGGGCAGAGGAATCCCGATCCAGGTCGCCAACCATCCTCCGATGCCGCCAATTGCCAGAGCGAGAGCCGTGGATTGCAGTGTCGGTTTGCGCTCAGGAATGGAGTTTTCGGACGTTGCTGGCAAGTTGGAACCGTGGATTGTTGTCGAGGTGGAGACTTTGAAATGCCTGCTTAGGCGAGAAATCTATCTATGTCCTGTTTGAGGTTCGATGCCGTAGTGAAGTGAATGCCGTGCAGACCGAGTTCCTGGGCCGCTTTGACGTTCTTTGGCGTATCGTCGATGAAAGCGGCGCCCTCGAGGTTCAGATCATAGCGTTCTGCCAGCAGATGGAAGATCTTATGGTCGGGTTTCTTCAAACCTTCTTCTCCGGATACCAGGATGCCTTCGAACCAACTGAGAAACTCAAAGCGTTCCCGCGCCATGGGGAAGGTTTCCGCCGAGAAGTTGGTCAACGCAAACAGCGGCACCTTGCGTTGCTTGAGGTCGGCCAGCACCTCCACCGTTTCCTCCAGCGCACCGCCCAGCATTTCTGTCCAGCGACCGAAGTAGGCTTCGATGTGTTCGCGGAATGCAGGGTGCTTTTCACTTAACAGCGCCATGCCTTCGGCGAAGGGCCTGCCGGCGTCCTGCTGTTCGTTCCAGTCTGTGGTGCAGATCCGGCTCAGAAAGTCTTCCATATCTGATTCCTGATCGAAAAGCTTGCGATAGAGGTATCGGGGGTTCCAGTCGATCAGAACACCGCCGAGATCAAATATTATCGTTTTTTCCATGAGGCCTAGTTTCGTTTCCTAGAAAGGGTTTCAGAAATTCAGGTCGCGGATGCCCGGGTTGCTCAGACGTTCGATGAGCCGTCCCATGAAGGCTTCACAGGCGCCCAGTTGCTCCAAAGTGATAAATTCGTCGGGTTTGTGGGCCTGAGCAATGGACCCGGGGCCACAGATGATTGTTGCGATACCCTGGCTCTGGAAACAGCCGGCCTCGGTACTGAAGGCCACCTTGGTCGTGGCATTGGCTTGCGCACAGCTCTTGACCAAAGTCACAAGATCACTGTCTTCGGCAAGAGAAAATGCCGGGTAGTGACAGAGCTCCTGCCAGGAAAAGCCGCAGGCCTCTTCGATTGCCTTCATGTCAGGTTCGATCCGGGTTCGGGCAAAGTCTGTGACTTCGGCAAAAAGCCCGGATATGTCATCATCGGGGAGATTGCGGAATTCGAACTCGAAGCTGCAATCCTTAGGCACAATATTGAGAGCCGTCCCGCCTTGAATGACTCCGGCCTGGATCGTCGTGTGCGGCACATCGTAATCGTAATCGAAGGGTCCATCCACGGCCCTGCGGCGCGCCATCTCGTCCAGTTGTGCGATCATGCGTGCGGCGGCCTGAACCGCGTTGACGCCCTGTGGCGCGAGAGACGAATGGCACTCCAGGCCGCGAACATCGCAGCGATAGCCGATTCCACCCTTGTGGGCTGTCACGACCTGCATCTCCGTCGGCTCGCCAATCACACAGGCAAGTGGCACGACGTCCTGGGACTGCAGGAATGTCATCAGGCGCTTTGCGCCGCCACAGTCGACCTCTTCGTCGAAAGATAGGCAGAGGTGGATTGGAATCTGAAGGTCGGCCTCCAAAAACCTCGGGACGTGAGACAGGGCAACCGCGATGAAGCCTTTCATGTCGCAAGTGCCACGACCGTAGAGGCGGCTGTTATCGTGCCTGACGGTCCAGGGGTCGGAAGACCAGTTCTGGCCGTCTACGGGTACCACGTCGCTGTGACCGGACAATGCGATGCCGCCGCGACCGGCAGGGCCGACCGTGGCGTAAAGGTTGGCCTTTTTTCCGCTGTCATCAAACGAGAGCTGCGAGCTGACGCCGAGCTTCGACAGGTAGGTCTCGACATCGTGGATGAGCTCAAGGTTCGAATTCCGGCTGGTGGTGTCGAAACCGACCAGCCGTTCGATCATCGCGACGCTGCCCGCGGTCACGCGCGCCGGGCTTACAGTTCCTATGGTGGACTTTTCAGACTGGGACATGGATGAGGCGGAATTTCGGCTGGAGGCTAACATACGAATTGCGGGCAAAGCATGGCAGAGCCGTTCAGGGAACACCAGAAGCTTGGATGCGGGCCGGCCAGATCCCTGGCACGGCAGTTCGTGACCTGGTGGCTGTCATTCGACCAGAGGGTTGATCGGGGTTTCAGGATAGGAAAAGGCCGCGACCTCTTCCTGGATCCAATCCCTGAAGGCGCAGATTTTCGGCTGCTCCGCCGTTTCCTTCGGACCGACCAGATAATAGCTGAATGGACCGGGTATCACTGGGCCAAAAGGGCAGACGAGGCGGCCAGCCGCGAGATCGTCACCGATCAGCGAAGTCCGGCCCAGAGCCACGCCGTGGCCTTCGATGGCTGCTTGGATCACCATGCTTGAATGACTGTAGGCCGGCCCGCGATCCGGGTCGACACAAGTGACTTCCGCCGCCCGTAGCCAGCCCTGCCAATCGTTTGCCGATGCGTCGGTGCGGGCCATATCGTCGTGCAGCAAAATATGGTGGCGCAGATCTGTCGGCTCGCATAAGGGATGTTCGCTTTCGACCAGCCGTGGACTGCAGACCGGAAAGATCCGGTCGCCCATCATCGGGTCGATGTGATGCCCCGGATAATTGCCCTTGCCGTAGCGGACCGCCAAATCGAAGTCATCCTGGTCGAAGTCGACGATCTGATCGTTTGCAGAGACCAGAACATCGATCGCGGGATTATGTTCGCTGAAACGCGGCAGGCGGGGCAGCAGCCACTTGGCGGCGAAGGACGGCAGGACACTGATTTTGAGATTTCCGGTCTTGTCCTGGCCGCGAATCCGCAGGGTCGCACGGCTCATCATATCCAACGCGTCCCGGAGTTCGGGGAAATATGCCTGTCCGGCATCGGTCAGCAGCAATCTGCGGTTCAAGCGTCGGAACAGCTGAATACCGAGATGTGCTTCCAAAGTTTTGATTTGGTGGCTGACCGCCGCCTGGGTGACGAAAAGCTCGTCTGCCGCCTTGGTAAAAGACAGGTGGCGGGCGGCGGCTTCGAAGGCCCGGAGCGCATTGAGAGGCGGAAGTTTACGAACCATAAATTCAGATAAATAAAACTAATCCGATGCATCAGATATCATCGTTTGAAAGAGGATGCAATTCGCAATAAATCATATGCATACAAGATGTACTGCGCGCCGGCCGGAAATAGGTCCTGCCGGGCATAGGATAGGAGAAGAGAGATGACGAATTTTTCAACACACACTCACGCAAGGCCTGTTGGTTTCGCAATCAGGACCCCGGCTGATGTCCTTCTGTCCCCAGTGCGCATCGTCATGTATCTCTTTAATGTTTTACTGCTTTGGCAAGATCGCGCAACCCAGCGCCACCATCTGGCGTCGCTCAGTGATCGACGCTTGCGGGATATGGGCCTGACGCCGACCGATGTTGGGAAAGAAGTCTCCAAACCCTTCTGGAGAGCCTGACGGAAGAACCGAAGTCACGAAACCGCAGCCAAGCTATTCACCACTGCGTTAAGCTTAAAAATTGTACCCTGACATTATCCAGGTTTGGGCAAGTCTACTTCAACTCCCTGCGAAGCCGGTCTTGCCCGCCTGCCTTTTGCGCTGCCGTTTTCACCGATGTCCCCCCATCGCCGGAAACGTGCAGCGTTCTTTTTGACCGGTAACGGTCACGGCAATCTGATTTTTTTCCTGCCCCTCAAAGACGCGCCAAATAGGGACTGACTGTTCCTCTAAACGATGAACTGTTCCTTCACGATCCGTTCCTCGAGACTGTGCTCGGGGTCGAACAGAAGATGAAGGTCCACGGTGGTGTCTTCGTAGACCGAGACTTCTTTGACATCCCGGATCTCGGTGTAGTCCGCAGTCGCACTGACCGGGCGCTTAACCGGATTGACGACTTCGAACGAAATTCTCGCAGTATTGGGAAGCAACGCACCGCGCCAGCGCCGGGGCCGAAACGCACTGATGGGCGTGACGGCAAGTAGGGCCGCGCGGATCGGCACGATTGGGCCATGGGCCGAGAGGTTATAGGCCGTGCTGCCGGCGGGCGTCGCGACGATGATTCCGTCGCAAATCAACTCTTCCATGCGCTCCACATCGTCGATCTTGATCTTAAGCTTGGCCGCTTGCCGGCTTTCGCGAAGCAGAGAAACTTCATTGATCGCCAGCGCGTTGTGGCATTGGCCTTCCATGGTTTGAGCCGTCATGCGCAAGGGATGGAGAGTCGCTTTTCGTGCGTTGTTGACCCGTTCGACCAGACCGTCTTCGTCATGCTGATTCATGAGAAAGCCCACGGTGCCCCGGTTCATGCCATAGATCGGCACGCCCCGCTCCAGATGGGCGTGCAGTGTTTCCAGCATGAAGCCGTCACCGCCCAGGGCTACAATAATGTCGGCTTCTTCCGGCGCAACATGGCTGTAGCGTTTTTTCAGGCGATCGAGCGCGGCGTCGGCTTTATCGGTACCGTTGGCCACAAAGGCGAGGCGGGGATCGGTCACAGGCACCCTCTTGTTTTTTTGCGCCCAAGCCGGTTGGTCGGCGGACGCAGTCCGAATTCTGTTCTCCGGCGGGCTTTTTCGGCGCCAACCGCAATTTCCGCTCTTGTGTCACGGCTGCTGTAACCGCAAGCAAGCTTGTCAAAGATCTGATGTGAATGCACTTTAGGTCATGACCTGACACAAGAACAATAAAGTCGAATGGGAGAGGATATGTTTCGGACCTGCGTGACGACGGGTTTTTTGATCGCTGTGATGCTTGCGGCGGCTGTGGGCAACGTCCTTCGGGCTGAAGACCGGCATTCCGGCTACTACTATCCTGAGCCCGGCAGCCGCGAAGTCTACGACGCTCGTGCGCAAACCCTGCCGGGGGTCGGACGCGCCCAGCGCATTGGTTTCGTTACCGGCATTACCAATGAAAAGCTGAAAAGTCCCTATCCGCCCGAGGCGGCGATCTTTGCCAAGGGCGAGCAGGCGGAGAAACTCATCATCGTGGCTTTGCAGGATGAGCGGATCGATACGCTGTTCCGCGCCCGTGCGATCTTCGCCAACTTGACCGCGTCGGCCCGCGTGCTGCCGGTTTTTCAGGAGTTCGGCGTCCAGGACTGGTTCACCTTTTTTGATTTGGCCAAGATGCTCGGTTTCAAGCAGATCACCATCTCCAACGGGCGCGAGTTCTCCCATCAAGTGATTATCAACTAGTGCCTCCTGTCCTTGATAAACGAGTCCCTGGAACGTCGGCGAGTCCGAAATGAGTGCGTCCGGCGCAGAGTCATTCCTTGATCGTCCCGTCGCGCGCCTGGCGGCTTTGGGCGTGGCGGGCGTGACCATTGCTTTGCTATTCTATATCAACCGGCAAGACTTCCTGCCGGGGTCCGCACCCGTTTCGCCCGCGGAGACCGCCTATCTGGCCTGTGTTTCGGAACGCCATGGCCAGGTCGACGCGATGATCGAGGATGGCGTTGTGACCGAAGCCCAGGCGGCCACATTCAAAGGGCGCGCCGAAGCGCTTTGCCGGGCAACGGCGCAATAGACCAAAGAGTTTCAACCATGACCGACACCTCTCTCTCCCAAACTGCGCCTGAAAGAATTACCGCAGCGGAAGTGGTCCTGCCCTGCACGGATCTGCCCGCCACCATGAAGTTCTTCAACGAGCGGCTGGGCTTCAGACTGGACGCCATCTTTCCGGCGGACGGTCCCGCGACGGCGGTGATCTCAGGTCATGGCCTGCGTATCCGGCTGTCACGCGATGCTTCGGAGATGGACCCCGGGCGGGTGAGCTTGCGCTGCGCCGATCCCAAGGCGGTGGCGGGCGGCGAGACCGAACTGACCGCGCCCAACGGCACTCGCATCGAACTGGTCGAGGCCGACCCGCCGCTGGCCCTGCCGCCAATCGACCAGTCCTTCGTGGTGACGAAGATGGGCGGCGACGCCGCCTGGGGCGTGGGGCGCGCGGGCATGCGCTACCGCGACCTGATTCCAAACCGCCAGGGCGGGCGCTTCATCGCCTCTCACATCGCGATCCCCGACGGCGGCCTGGTGCCCGACATGGTGCACTTCCACAAGGCCCGCTTTCAGATGATCTACTGCTACAAGGGCTGGGTGCACCTGCTCTATGAGGACCAGGGGCCGCAGTTCACCATGAAGGCGGGCGACTGCGTCCTCCAGCCCCCGGAGATCCGCCATCGGGTGCTGGAATGCTCGCCCGGCTTCGAGGTCATCGAAATCGGCTGCCCCGCCGACCACATGACCTGCATCGACCACGAGATGCCGCTGCCCAACGGCGCGGTGAACCCGGATCGGGTTTTTAACGGGCAGCGCTTTGTGCGGCATCAGGCAGATAAGGTGGAGTGGCAGCCGGGGCGATTGGAAGGCGTCGAGTTCCGCGATATCGGGATTGCTGCGGCGACCGACGGTTTGGCCAGCGCGCAGGTCTGGCGGTTAGGGGCGGGGGTGACTGCCGTGCCGGCGGTGAAGCATGCGGCGGAGTTCGTCTTCTACTTCGTGCTGGAGGGGGCGATGACCCTGCAGGCCGAAGGGCAGGGGGCGCAAGCCCTGAGCGCGGGGGATAGCTTCGTCGTTCCCGAGGGCATGGTCTTCGGGATGGAAGGCGCGTCGGCAGATCTGGAACTACTCGAGGTGGCGCTGCCGGCGGATTATGGGGTGGAGTTGAAGGAGTGAGGCCGGGCTTTATTTCAAGCACGTCCCAGCAACTTCCTTAACGCACAAATCGCGACCTGACCCCATCCACGGAACTTCCCGGTCACGAGAACCCGATCTATGTGGAGAAGTCACGCACGCTCATGGCCGAGCGCGATGCGGAGATCTTCGGAAAAGGTCGCGCCTTCGCCACGCGCACGGACCAGGGCTCGCTGCCGCCCTCAGCGAAGAATGTCGACGCGATGCTGGCGGAGCATGCCAAGGAGACCGAAGCGTAGCAGGGGCGCCGGGGCCTGTGCTTGAGCGCTATGCGAGTTGGCGTACGACCGCCCTGCGCCGGCGCGCGATGCCGAGGCCCGCGAGACCGAAACCGAAGAGCGCCAGCGTGGCTGGTTCAGGCACGGCGACGATGTCAGGAATGTCGACGAAATCCGGCACCGACGGATCAATTCTGACCTGCTGTAAGGTGAGTGTTGCGTTATCGTCCAGGTCGAACTGAATGTTGTTAAAGTGGATGTCGAGAAAGCCGAGGCCGGGGGCCAATCCCGCCTGTTCCTGACTGACGTCAAAACGCCAGGTCAGTATGCCGGCGTCAATCAGCGCAGCCCTATCAAAGATGTTGTCAGCGAATACAGAAACGTCGGGGGCGCCGCCATCGACGCCCGTGAACAGCAGGTCGCCATCCTCCCGTGGCCAAGTTACATCCGCATTGTTGCTCGTCGTCGCGAAGGTGAGCGTGATTTCCCACGGATTTTGCGGGGGCGGAAAGCCGGGGAAGGGCGGAGGGCCAAAACCAGGATCGCTCAACACGATGCGTGGGCCGAAAAGGATATCGATATCCACCGTGGCGGTGCCAGTAGCACTCAGTGGAATAACGCCTGCACCTCCAATGACGTCGATGCAGGTCGCGCTGCCGTCACAGGTAACGACGGAAACATCGTCGGGGGTGAGGGGCAGCGCATGCGTCGTTGAGGTACCGCATAACAGGAAGACACTGGTGAAGCCTAATGCAAATAACTGTTTCATAATATGAACCCTTCAATTATTTGCCTGTAGGCTATTGATGCCTGCCGGCGCCGTCATTCCTCGAAATTCGAATAGGGCTATACAGGATTTTTGCAAGGCTTTGCCGCAAGCGATGGGAGCCCGCGTGAATGAGCGGGACTATTCACGGGCAGAGCTTTGCTTCCGCGCTGCGGCCGCCATTGGAATGCGCAGGCGCCGATCAATGACCTCTTCTGATCGAAACAAGCACCGCAAGGAGCAAGAGTCCGCCGCCGTGTGTTAACGGGGTAGCTCACATGCGGTTATTGCGGGTTCTTGTATGTCCCCCGATACCTCCCTCGTTGCGATCAGCGGAGACCAGGACTGCGGCCTTTCAGCTGATCCATGCCACCGGAGCGTCGGTCATTGGAAGCAAGCGACACGATGTCTGCTGGACGCGTTTTCGCCCTCTGTGAAACCATTGTCTCTAACCGTCTGATACTTCCGGACGTACTGATCGACATATTGCGCCTCGGCGGTCCAGATGCCGAGATGTGCATCCTGCGAACGAAGTTCCGACAAGCGCCCGCGCGCTTCGCTCACAGCCGGAAGCCGCAACCCCCGTTCCCTGCAGTAGGTGCCCGCTTCATCCCAGGAAAGATTGGGACCCAGGACAATGGCCGTCGGTCCGGAAGGCTGGCTGCCCGAGCCCGATGGCGTTGCCTTCGCTTCACTGCTCGAAGGCGCCGCTTGTGCCTTTGGTCCGCGCGCCAGTTCCTCGATCTTGTCCAGCTCCAGGGTAGGGACGAAGGGCTGGTTGTTTCTGACGCGGGCCCTGATCCGTTCAAAGTCCTCGGCGGCGAGGGCAATGATTTTCTTGCCGCGCGAGTCGATTTCAGCGATTTCGTCCCGCTTGGCCGTGAGCGCAGACATCAAGCCATCGTCGTTGAGCCCGCTGCCGCCAATGGGCGTGAACTGGTCTTGCCATCCTTTGCAGCTCTGCCGGCGCTGCGCTTCAACGCGGGCGATGTGCTGTCGAACCGGGCCGTAGGGGTTTTCGTAACAGGCGCGGCCTGACAAAGAGCAGGTACAGAGCCGTTCTATCTTCCCATGCGCGGCCAAGACCTGCGAGCTGGGCTGCGTGGAAGCGTGCGCGCGCGCTGGATACTGTTGCGTGGAAGCCGGTCGGTCCGGGGCGTCCCCGGACAGGTTTGCCTGATCGGGCGTATCCAGAACGCTGTCGAATGTGACGATCTGCAACTCTTCCAGCTTCTTTGGCGTGGGCAGAGGCGCAGGCCAATCCCTGAAGTAGGCCTGGATGCAACCGTATCTCTCCAGGCAATAGTCGCGCACGGTGTTGTAGTCTTCCTGGCTGACCGGGGTTTGCGTTTCAAGAAACTTCAGCCGCGTCTCCAGGCACATATACTCGCTGCGGCATTCGATCGTGATGTTCAGATCTCTATCGACCTTCTTCGACAGGTCCAGCCGGCTTCCTTCCAATGGCCGTTCCGCATAGGCCTCCTGGACCGCGTCGTTGAGTTGTTCCTTGTCCTGGGCATCCAGGAACTTGTTACAAAAGGGGCTGTTCCGGTAGATCTTCTCCTTCAACCAGGACAGTGCGTCGGGCAGGCTGTCGACAAGGTAGCCGTGACATGCCGATCTGATCGTCTTGTCGAGATGCAGTTCGAGTCCCTCGATGTCCTGGGCCAGGGCCGGGCCGGGCATCAGGGCGCTGAAAACAAGGGCGCAGACGCTCAACCTCTTAACGAGGCATTCCAAACCGCTCATCATTAGCCCTCCGCCTTAGAAATCATTCTCAGGGTCGCGGTGTAGTAAGGCGAGTCGACACCTTTGGTTTCGACGATGTGGTTTAGAAAGCGATACAGCTTCGCCAAGCCGGCTTGAGTCTGCCCTGATTCGACCAGGGACCATCCCCAGTAGAAGTTTGTGTTCGGATCGATCGGCACAGGCAGCGCATCGAGTTTTTCGAACAGGGGCAGCGCCGATTTGAATGTACCCTTCTCGACCATATCGGCGATCTGTATCACCAGTTTGTCGCGCTGCACGGTGGCCGGGAGGTTTGGCGTGTTTGCTCTCTTCGCGCCATTTGCGAGTTGTGCGGTTGCCACTGCCTTATCGCGTTGTTTCTGTGCGACCCTGGCAATCAGCGCATCTGCTTCGCCACCGACCAGCAAGGTCTGGCTTGGCCGATCGACCATCGACATCTTCACCAGAGGTCTTCGTTCGCTTGGCTGGTGCGCATAGGCGAGCAACCGGTCGCGGCGGGCTAAATCCTTTACGGTGCCCTGCCGCGTCAGCCCGACGCAGTCCAGACAAAGAGTCCAGTCGCTCTCGAAACTGCCATCCGGTCCAAGCCTACGGTCGCTGGGCAGTTTGACCGTCACGAGGTTTATCGGGCCTCCTTCGTAGGCAAAGATTCTGGCCTCGGCATAAGCCGGCCAAGCATCGATAACATCCTGCGTGTGGTTCCGGGGTGCGAAGCGCATCTTCGTCAGGGGGAGACCGGATACCTCCTTAAAAACGAACGCGATATCGACGACATACAAAGCCCGCGGGTCCGGGGCTGATGCGTATCCAGACCACAGCTGTGCGGGTTCAGAGCCAAGGGCAAGAAATCGCGTGTATTGTTCGCCTGTTCGTGCGGCCGACACGCTGCTCAGTGGGCCATGAAGCTTTGTAAAGCTGGGGTTGTCTGGCCTAAAAACCTCATCGGCGGCACATCCACTCAAAAAGACGCCGACTCCAAGAATGATGATTCGTGTGAGCATAGCGTCCATTTGCGTACGCACTTTCTCTTCGTTGCAGTGAATTGTGGATGGGGGTTTTACGGGAAACAGTTGGGGGCTTTACAGGCAAACTAGTTGGTCTGAATTTCCGTAACCTTAACACGGTTAGGATTTTGTATAGTGTCAAGCTAGCCTCGAGACTCAATGGTGCATTTGGAGTGTGAATCTGCAGAGGAACTTCGTCGCCGTGGCGTAAGGCGTCGCTTCAGAGCTATTGTCGGGCGTTGTTTTGAGCCGTGACAACGAGAGACCTCTATAAATGAAGCCATTCAGCCTCGATGCGACCGACATTCGCATTCTCAGCGCGATCCAGAATCATGGTCAGCTCAGCAAAAGCAAACTTGCCGAGATAGTGAACCTGTCACCGACTCCTTGCTGGGTCCGGCTGGACAGGCTGAAGGCGGCCGGTTTCATACGAGGGTACCACGCCGACATCGCGCTGGGTCGCATCGGGGATTTCACGCAGGTCGTCGTGACCCTGTCGCTCACGCAGCATCGAAAATCCGATTTCGATCGCTTCGAGACCACTATCGGCAAGCTGGATGAAGTCACCGAATGCATCGCGACGGGTGGTGGCATGGACTATGTCCTGAAGGTTGTCACGCCAAACCTGGCAGCTTTTCAGTCCCTGATGGAGACCCTGCTGGCCGCCGAGTTGGGGATCGAGCGCTACATAACCTACATCGTGACCCGTGAGGTCAAATCCGCGCGACCGAATCTTGCGGGGCTGACCGCCAAGACCGGAAATTGACGGGACGCGACTGAAGAGTTTGTTAAGCACGCGACAAATAGTCCGTTCGGTCTTTCAGTGGCGCAATTTCAGTCCACTATCGCGCCGGAACCGAAGCTATAACCCCACCCGGTTTTCTGTAACCACGGCCGCTCGGCCGTTGGCGCAGCAGGGTGAATATCATGACGCAGTTAAACGACTTCGGCTTTGGGACGCAGATCCGCAAATCCCCCTTTTTCGACGCAACGCTCCGCTGGGGCGCTAAGGGCTTCTCGGTCTATAACCACATGTACATCCCGCGCGATTTCGGGGATCCGGAGCAGAATTTCTGGAACCTTGTGAACGATGCGATCCTGTGTGACGCGGCCGTGGAACGGCAGGTCGAGATCATCGGGCCGGATGCGGCCGCGTTCACGCAAATGCTGACCCCGCGCGATCTGTCGAAAATGGCCGTGGGTCAATGTAAATACGTGCTGATCGTCAATGCGGACGGCGGCATCCTGAACGACCCGATCCTGCTGCGCCTGGCGGAGAACCACTTCTGGATCTCCCTGGCAGACAGCGACATCCTGTTGTGGGCGCAGGGCGTGGCTGTTCATTCAGGGCTCGATGTCACCATCCGCGAACCCGACGTTTCGCCCTTGCAACTGCAGGGACCAAAATCCGGTAAAATGATGAAGGCGCTTTTTGGCGAGAGCATCATGGACCTGCGGTATTACTGGCTGCGCGAGGTGGAACTGGATGGCATCCCGCTTATCGTGTCGCGCACCGGATGGTCCAGCGAACTGGGCTACGAGCTCTACCTGCGGGACGGGACACGCGGCGATGAGCTGTGGGAAAAGATCATGGCGGCAGGGAAAGCCTTCGGTTTGAAGCCCGGCCATACCTCTACGATCCGCCGGATCGAGGGCGGAATGCTCTCCTATCACGCCGATGCCGATATTCATACAAACCCCTATGAGCTTGGTCTTGACCGGCTCGTAAACCTCGATATGGAAGCCGACTTCATCGGGAAGGCAGCCCTTCGCCGCATCAAAGAGGAGGGCGTGCGCAGCAAACAGGTGGGGCTGGTCATCGAGGGCGCCCCGCTGAAGGGCCCAAACACCAGGTTCTGGGCCATCATCAAAGAGGGCGCCGCCGTCGGCAAGGTCACCTCGGCCGTCTATTCGCCCCGGCTGGAGCAGAACATTGCCTTGGCCATGCTGTCGGTCGATTTCGCGGGCTTCGGCACGGAGGTTGAGGTCGATACCGGCTCCGGAACTGCCCGCGCCACCGTCGTCGTGCGTCCCTTCTACGACCCCAAGAAAAAGCTCGCCGCTGCTTGAGTGTCCGAGCCAACAACCCGAGACGAACGCGTCGTGGCGGGGACCCTGGCTGCGCCACGCAAACCCGGGCTTCAGTCTAGCTAATAAATCGCAGTTGCCGTCTATCGCTCCTCCGGTAAACTCCCAGGCGCAACAGCACAGGGAGGTGTGAGATGGAAATTCGGCCTTTAACCGGCGGGCTCGGCGCTGAGATTCTCGGCGCGGATATCCGGCGCGCCCAGGATTTCGATGCGATCTTCGAGGCCTTTGTGAATTACTCCGTTGTTGTGCTGCGCGGGCAGGACTGCACACCTGAGGATCATCTGGCCTTTGCGCGGCGGTTCGGACCGATCAACGTCAACCGCTTCTTTCAGCCGGTCGAGGGTTATCCGGAAATCGCTACGGTTCTGAAGGAGAAGGATCAGAAGCAGGCCATCGGCGAGGGCTGGCACACCGATCATTCCTATGACGAGATGCCCGCCATGGGCTCGATCCTGCATGCGATCGAGGTGCCGCCTATCGGTGGGGACACACTCTTAGTCTCCATGGCGGCGGCTTATGAGGCGCTCTCGCCGGCCTTGCGGATCTTTCTTGATGGGCTGACGGCGGTCCACTCCTCGCGCCACACCTTTGGCGCCTCGGTGCAGGATAGCGAAGCTTCGGTCAGCGGGCGGCTTGGCAACGCGCTGGCGGCGACGCAGGACGCGCGGCATCCTGTCGTCATCACCCATCCGCTGAGCGGCCGCCGCGGGCTCTATGTGAACCCGGTCTTCACGACCCATATTGAGGAGTTGTACCCCGATGAGTCTGATGCGATCCTCGCGATGCTCTACGCCCATTGCAAGCAGCCGGAGTTCCACTGCCGCCTGCGCTGGCAGGCCCGGGACATCGCCATCTGGGACAACCGCGCGACCTGGCATAAAGCCATCAACGACTACCACAGCCATCGCCGCCTGATGCACCGGGTGACCGTCGCGGGTGTGGCGCTGGCCGCGGCACAGGCGGCGTGAGGCTCCGTGCTGACGATGCTCTTCTATTGATGCATCTGTATTCAGAGTCAGGTCATATTTTGTGCTTTTGTTCAGAACTTAGGTGCGTACAAATTTAGCCGTGACCCCACTACCACCCATTCGCATCAGGCCCTAAACCTGCCGCCGCCTGTACCAGAAACTCTCATCAGAAATGGCACTGGACTTGGGGGCTGATGAATATCGCGTTTAACTGTATTCTCAGGCCCTGCCTTCGAAAGAATGGGATCAGTTAAACGCAACAGGCTATAGACACGCCCACGCCCTAACGAGCGCAAGCTTCTCAACATCGGATCCTGTGATGTCCTCTTCTCTTGGCACTCTTGCTACTCTCGACGCTCTGCCGACGATTGTAGATTTCTATGCGCACTACTGGAACAAACGCCCGTTTCTTGTGCGGGGCGCCATCGATCAGGCCGTGATGGAGGGGCTGATCACGCCGGATGAGCTTGCGGGGCTGTCCATGGAAGAGACTGCGCGGGCGCGCATGGTCTCGCGGGACGACTGGACCTGCCGATTTGGGCCCTTCACCGAAGAAGATTTCAACACCGCCGGAAAGCCGTCCTGGAGCCTGCTGGTCCAGGACGTCGAACAGTTCCACCCGGACACCGCCACCTTGTTGCGCGCGTTCAAATTTGCGCCCCGCTGGCTGATGGACGACGTCATGGTCAGCTTCTCCACCAAGGGCGGCACCATCGGCGGTCACGTCGACAGCTATCACGTCTTTCTTGTCCAGGGCCAAGGCGCGCGCCGCTGGACCATTGGCCGTGAAGCCGTCATGGATGAAGTCTACATTGACGGTCTCGACCTCAAAATCCTGAAAGACCCCATTGATGGTCATAGCGTTGAGGTTACCTCTGGCGACGTCCTGTACATCCCTCCGCATTTCGCGCACGAAGGCACCACGCTTGAAGATGCCTTGACCTTTTCCGTTGGTTTCCTCGGGCCTAAATTGTCCGAACTTTATGGCGCCTATGGTCAGTACCTCGCTGAACAGGAAGGGCTCGATCACCGCTACGAAGGCGAGGGCTTAAGCGCAGACAGCGCGGGCTTTTCCCTCTCTGCCGATGCCGTTGAGACGCTTCGCGATCATCTCAACCGTGCGCTGGGCACGCCTGCATTTTCCGAGTGGCTGGCGGCCTTTTTCACCGGCTCAAGCAATGAAGACATTGACGAGGACAGCGAACGCGACGACACGCTTAGTCTGGCGGCCTTCACGGAAGCCTTGCAGGCAGGGGCCGGTCTGATCAAACCCGTCTACGTGAAATTCGCGCTCATCCCGTCGCCCAAGGGGACCTACAGCCTTGGCATCAATCGTCAAACCTTTGACATCAACGATGACGCCATGGCCGTTATCCTAACCCTGATGAAAGAAGATGCCGTCACCACAGATGACACGCCCGCGCTGCTCGATCACCTCGATCTTTTGCTCACGCTCTATAACCACCAGGCGCTGGAATTTTTCAACTAGAGTAGATAGGGTTTAGTGCAGGTCGCGTTTGATTGCATTCTCTGGCCCAGCCTTCGAATAGGTGAGTTCAATATGAGGTGAATGATGGGATACTTCAGACGGCCGAAAACCCAGAATGAGCGGAAAGGCGATCAGGCGCTGCTGCACAATACCGACCACGTGGATGTACCGATTAAAGGCCGGGCGCGTTCAATCGCGAAGGTTGAGGCTGCACCGCCCACGGAGCGCAGCGATATCGTGCCGTCATCGCGCAACGATAGATCACGCGGCAAACCGAGCCACAGCCCTGCGCGAAAAGCCCGGGACAAGAGGCGCGGAAACATCTTTTGAACTGACTGCTTCGTAAATTTGATCAGCGTCAGGTCACGCTAAGCCGCCGCGCGCACCGTCCTTCTCCAATTTTAGCATAGGGCTATCCAATTATTTGGACCCGTTGAAGGAGGACGCATCGGACTCTTCTTAAATCGTTGGAGGTCACGTTACCAAAGGACTGTGCTTTAGAGATGACGTCTTAGGAGGGTCTCCGGTAAAGCATCACCGCCCAGCTGCAGACACGGTAAAAAAAAGAATTTGAGAATCATATAAGTGTGTGCTTATGTGTTGTTGTGATCGAGAATGACATATTCAGGGCTCTTGCCGATCCCACACGCCGGACGATCTTCGAGAAGTTGGCGGGCGGCGGCATGAACGCCAGCAAGTTGCGCGAAGGTATGGAGATCAGCCAACCGGCTATGTCTCAGCACCTATCGGTGCTGCGCAACGCAAGACTGGTGCGGGAAGAACGGCAGGGACGCTTCGTGAACTATGAAGTTGATCCTGAGGGTCTGGCGCTCATAGCCCAATGGCTTGCCAAGTATCGCGCCTATTGGCCCGAACGGGTCGACGCTCTGAAGATTATGCTGAAGGACATGGACCAATGAACGAACTGGAGACCAAAGAGCAGACGAAGGATTTGGTGTTTGAATTCGAGCTCGACGCGCCACCCAAAAAGGTATGGCGGGCGATCAGCCTTCCAGAGTTTCGCGACATATGGTTGCCAAAGGGTGATTTGGCCGACGCGGCGCCGATTTCTTCCGCACCGGACGAGGAAGTCAGCTACAGAATGAAAGACAACGAGCCGCCTTTCCTAGAAAGCGAGGTCACATTTCAGGTTCGACCCGACGGTGACGGCGGCACGATCCTCAGAGTCATTCATGTTCTGCTGGACGAACAAGTGACGCAGCAGCCCCTCAAGGCGGCGAACAATAACCGGCCTGTCATGATGCACGCGGCCTGACGCTTCCCCCGATTAACAAAAGAAATTCCGGAATAGAGGAGTTCGCCGATGCGCGAAGCGATGCAACTCGTCCCTATGGTGGTTGAACAATCAAGCCGGGGAGAACGGTCCTTCGACATCTATTCAAGACTCCTGCGCGAGCGGATCGTCTTCCTCAACGGTGAGGTCAACGACACGGTCTCCGCATTGGTTTGTGCGCAGTTGCTCTTTCTGGAGGCCGAGAATCCGAAGAAGCCAATTCAGTTCTACATCAACTCGCCAGGTGGCGTGATTACCAGCGGTCTCGCCATGTACGACACCATGCAGTACATCAAAGCGCCGGTACAGACGCTCTGCATGGGAACGGCGCGCTCCATGGGGTCGTTCCTTTTGATGGCGGGGGAGGCGGGTGAACGGGCGGCGCTGCCCAATGCGAGCCTGCACGTCCATCAACCGCTGGGTGGCTTTCAGGGACAGGCATCGGACATTCTCATCCATGCTGAGGAGATACAGCAATCCAAACGCCGCATCACCAGACTCTATGCCGAGCATTGCGGGCGCAGCTATGAGGACGTCGAACGCACGCTCGACCGAGACCGCTTCATGACAGCGGAGGAAGCGGTGGAATGGGGACTGATCGATCGCATTCTAAAGGTGCGGGAAGTCCAGGACGCGCAGGAGAAGCCGTAGAACCCTTACCAGAACCGCCTCGTTGCAAGTCGTTGTCTCTCAAGTCTAGGTTCAAAGAAACGCAACCCTATTTGACAGGTGACGACGACACCGATGGCAAGAAACGTAGAAGTAAAAGCGCGCGTGCGTGATTTCGGCAAAGTGCGGCAGCGGGCGGCAGAGCTGTCTGGCGGATTGCCGGAAATCATAGAGCAAGAAGATGTGTTCTTTCAGACGAGGCAAGGGCGATTGAAACTGAGGCGGCTGGCACAGAATGTCGGCGAACTTATTTTTTATAACAGGCCCGATGTTTCCGGCCCAAAAACAAGCACATATTCGATCAGCCATACAGATGACCCTGCGCAGTTAAGGACCGTATTGGCGGATGCGTTGGGTGAAACGGTGCATGTGAAGAAAGTTCGAGAATTGTATCTCGTGGGACCGGCCCGCATTCATCTCGACGTGGTTGAGGGGCTGGGTGAGTTTTTGGAGTTGGAAGTCATTTTGGGCGCGGGGGAATCTGAACAATTTGGCGAAACCATTGCTCTTGATCTGATGAAAAAACTGGGCATCGACGAGTCCGAGCTTGTCGAAGGCGCGTACGCCGACCTCCTTTCAAAGACCGCGGCACCTGTTGCGCCATAAATTGCGCAAGGTCCAGCGTTGTTGATTGTTGATTTTGCAGTGAACCGCCGGGAATTCCCGCAATCTCGCAAATGCAGCAGTAAAGTTACTGCAGGCTGATAAAGGAAATTACTGCATCCGTGCGATACCACGCGGTAGGCTTGCGTGATTAGCCTGTAACCCTGTTGGCCAATTCCGGCTACCACCACATGGGGGATTTATCAATGACGCAAGAACAAACGGCGCGCGACTTCTTTGAGGCCTGCGAGACGGGCAAGGGTTGGGACGTGTGTCACAGCTGGTGTCACGACGGCGCGACCTTCTCCTGCCAGGCGGATGCTCTGGCCGATACGACCACCCTGGCGGCCTATGCCGACTGGATGAAGGGTCTGTTGGGGCCAATTCCGGATGGCCGCTACGAACTCAAGGCCTTTGCTTCGGACGTTGAACGGGGAAGTGTTGTTGCCGCGGCCGTATTTCACGGGACACAAACCGGCGAAGGCGGTCCGGTCGCACCGACGGGTAAATCCGTGGCATCAGAGTACGCTTATGTCATGGTGTTTGATGGTGGCAAGATCAGTCACATGACCAAGATCTGGAACGACGTCCAAGCACTGCGCGCACTTGGCTGGGGCTAGTGCGTTGGCGCATATTGGTCTTGGGTTCTAGTTTCAAAACTTGGGCTCCGTGGGCGACAATCTCGTTGTCGCCTTCGGATTTGACTATGCCGAGATCGGCTTTCTGATTGTCCTGTTCAACGCAGGCTATGTCGTGTACCTCGCCTTCGGTCCCAAGATGCTGGTCGCTATGGGTGCTTCGGTGTTGGGCACCGGCCCGATGATTCCCTGGTTTTTGGGATGATTTGTTGGCAAGCGTGGTGCCCGCTGCACTCGCTTTCCGACACGTCAAGCCACGCTTTGCGGGAACGAATGGAAAGGGAGACTGGGAACGTATGCTCGAAAAGCCATCGTGACCAAACATAGTGTGGGCAGGGTTACTTCCGGTCCTTCGACCGCTCATGTTCGTTGAAGAATTCCAAGGCTTCACATTGAGCTGCAAATTCAGCTGCGATCTGTCCCCAGTCGTCTTTCATTCCGACGTCTGCGCCGGCATCTACAAAAAGCGTAACAGTAACGGGATTTTCGTTAACCCTCATCGCTCGGTGAAACGGTAATACGCCATCGTTATCGCGCGCGTTTTCGCCAGCGCCAACATCAAACAACACCGCGCCCTTCCGGTGAGGCGCTCTGGTCAAGCGAATGGATTGGCTGCTAGTCTGTGGAAGCAGCAACTCGTCAGGCCGCGTGAGTTCGCAGAGTAGTGTCCAGAATCTTTGAACCTGTCATCGAGGTAGAGAATCGAGATGCCACTATCGAGTCGATACGTTGGAATTGGAGCACTGTTAAAAAGACTAACGCTGTGCATCTGCTTTGTTTATGCAGTCTGCGGATCGCGGGACGTGCTAGCCGAGGATAAATTCGACACGATTTATTTTGCCGAGGAGGCGAACTGGCCACCGTACACGCCGAATGCCTATGGCATTGCAGAAGAAGGATTGTCGCTTGAGTTGATGGAAGCGATTTTCTCTCAATTGAACTTAGAAGTTGAGGTGGAATTAGTGCCGCAGAGGCGCATGTTGCAATATATGCGGCTTGGAACAAAAGATGCTGTCACAGTGATAACCAAAAGCCCAGAAAGACTGAGGTATCTTGAGTATACTGATCCTATTATTTCGACAGATAGAGGTTTGATTTACTATCTGTCTGATCGAAAAGAACCATTCGAGTGGCGGAGGTACAGAGACCTCCAAGGTCTAAGGATAGGTGCAGTTTCTGGCCACAACTACGGTGTTGAATTTAATCAAGCCGTTGAGGAGTTTGATCTTGATATGGTTGAGGTGGGTCGTGTGGTGCAAAATTTCGATATGCTATTAGCAGGGCGAATAGATATTTTTCTGGCGGCAGAAAGCACGGCAAACGAGTTTCTAAGTAATACGAAGTACAATGGAAAAATTACGTCTGCAAAAAAGCCGACACGAGAAATCAGCTTCCATATCGCCTTCTCAAAAAAATCGCGTGCGAAAGTGTTAATACCTCGCGTGAATGGCGTGATCCAGAAGATGCGTGCTGATGGATCGCTGCAGGCCATCGTCGATAAGTATTAACGCTGTTTCTCTGCAGCCACGAGATTGGTGCAGATGTAAACTTCCAAGCAACGTCGTAACTCAGAAAGTGAACCTGCAGATATCCCTGTCGGTATCAGTGAGAAAGCATCCAGCCTGCACCTATACCAGAGGCCCAAATCGACATAAGCAACCCTAAAACGGATGTTTTGGAATAAAAACCTGACATAGAGGCCGGCACCGTTTTATCGGCACGGCAGAGGTTCTTTACTTGCAAGGTTCAGGATCGCGAGATCCATGCTTCCAATGTTCCATGCGAGACTGTCGCGCCTGCTTACAAGCAGAACAAACTCCCTATTTGCTCAGATACAACAACTGCACTCCCGTATCCGAAGGCTTTGTCCCTCCTTTGGTAGCGTTGTGAGAAATTCTGGAATATGGGACCATTGCTCATCGGCGTATCAAGTGAGGTGATGACAAAGGAGCTTGGTGCATGAAAATAGGAACAATCGAGAGTATCTGGCGCTATCCGGTAAAAGGCATGCGGGGGGAAGAGATTTCCCATGTCTATACGGGTTTCGCCGGCCTGATGGGCGACCGGGTCTACGGGGTGATTGCCGCGGACGGCGATCCGGCCTTTCCCTGGCACACGGGCCGAGATCAGGAGGAATTCGTTCTTTACGAGGCCAGCTTCCGCTCCGGCGACGCGCTGCTCATGCCGGAGAACCTGGACGCCTTCGAGGGCCTGGCGCCCGGCATTAAACCGGTCGACCCGAGCGCCGAAGCCTTTAAGGTTGACGTGAAAACGCCCGGTGGCGCCACCAACGACATCGACAGTCCGGAATTCCTGGCAGACCTTCAAGAGACCGCCGGCCGGTCGCTGAAGGTACATATGACGCAGAAGGGGCAGCATGACTGCCGCCCGGTCTCGATCTTCTCGCTGTCGGCTGCCGCTAAGTTGGGCGAGGAAGTCGGCATGGAGATCGATAAGCGCCGCTTTCGGGCGAACTTTTATGTCGAGTGGGAGAATCAGGACGATCCCTACTATGAATTCTCGCTGGTCGGAAAAAATTTGAAGATTGGAGAGCGTCTGGAAGTGGCGGTGATCGAGCGTGATCCGCGCTGCAAGATGATCACGCTCGACCCCGATACTTCGGAGGAATCGCCGAAGCTCTTGCAGCATGTCAGCCGGAACCATGGCGGCGATGCCGGAGTGTTCGCGGCGGTTCTGCAAGAGGGCCGCGTGAAGAAGGGTGATCCGATTTTCCTGACATGAACGACCGTCAAGAAGATGAAGACGCCGCCGGGCCGTCCTACCACAGGCTGACGGTAAGGGCGGTCCGCGATGAAACAGCGGATGCCAAAAGCTTCGTGCTCATTCCCGAGCGGCATGAGACGGCGCTCTATCGTTACAGGCCGGGGCAATTCCTGAGCTTTCGTATTCCTCATGAGGTAGGTCCGATAGTCCGCAGCTACTCGCTGTCGAGTGCGCCCGGCACGGATCCCGATATGACGGTCTGCGTTAAACGCGTGGTCGGCGGGCGCGGTTCGAACTGGTTCAACGATCACCTGCGCACCGGTGCGCGTATCGAAGCCACGCGACCGGCCGGCCGTTTCGTCCTGCGGGACAACGACAAGCCATTGCTGCTGATTGCCGGGGGCAGTGGCATCACGCCCTGCATATCGCTCATCAAACAGGCCTTGGCCGAGACGGGGCGGCGCGTGAAGCTGATCTACGCAAATCAAAACGCCGCCTCGGTGATTTATCGCGCGACTTTGGATCTGCTGGAGAGCCGCTTTGACGGGCGATTTACATGCCAGCATTGGCTGGATGACGATCGCGGCTTCCTGACCGCCGACGACGTCATGGCCGCGGCGGAGGGATGGGAATGCGCCGACAGCTATATCTGCGGTCCTGCTCCTTTGATGGATATGACCGAGGAAACCTTGGGCCGGCAGTTCGGGGGTGATGCGGTAATCCTGACCGAGCGTTTCCTGTCGCCTGATGATCCTGTCCAGCCTGCCGTTCCTGCCTCGGCGGAACCTGTTCCGGCACCCGCGGCAGCGTCGCCCTTTGTCCAGCACGCGTGGTTCCGGCTGTCGCTTGACGGCGAGGACCATTCCGTGCCGATTGCCGAAGGCCAGACTCTGCTTCAGGCTGCGCTCGCCTTCGGGGTCGACGTGCCCAGTTCCTGTACCGAAGGGCATTGCGGAACCTGCATGGCCCAACTGCGCTCCGGTGAGGTAACGATGGCATCGACCCGGGCGCTGTCGAAACGCAATATCGCGCGGGGTTACGTGCTTGCCTGCCAATCCACGCCTTCGTCGACCGCCGAGATCTGGTTGGATTTCGATCTCTGAGGTGCAACAGATATCAGGTGCCGGACCGACTCTGACTACACGTCGGTAAGGTGATTCCGCGTGCAGTCGTTCATGACGGAAACGATCAAAAGCTAAATTTCAGTAGGCGTGGGGCGAGGCGAAAGGCTGGTGTAGCTATTCACATTTCGAAGCTGACTGAACAACGCGGCGGCAAAGGAACAACAAAAGGCCAGGAGAACGAACATCATACCGGCGCGCGGTGACAGAGTTCCGACGATAACGCCGCCAGCCAGCGCGCCGAGAGGGCGCACGCCGTAAATTGCCGTTTGGATGACTGCGTTAACACGCCCGAGCATGTGACCCGGTGTCACGAGTTGTCGGATCGAGTTTTGTGTGATGAGCCACATGGCGGGACCGAACCCCACCAGAAAGAAGGCGGCATAGATGGCTTCGACGGGGCCTGTTGCCGGAATGCAGAGCAGTGCCAGTGCGGCCAGCAGCGAACTCCCCGGCCCAAAGAGCAGGATGACGTTGGGAGAGACCCTGTGGGACAGCCGGCCTGCCATCCAGGATCCGGCGACGGCTGCGACCCCAAAGGCTGACAAGGCAATTCCAAAAACACCTGGGTCCATGCGATAGAATTCGACGATGAGCGGCACCATCACGACAAGCAAGGCGGCAAAAGCCAGGTTCCAGAAAACGGCGCAAAGCGAAATCGGGCGTAGCAGCTGATGGCGAACAACGAACCTGCCGCCTTCGATAATCATGCGCAGCACGTTCTCTTTTTTTCGGGAAAAGCCATCGAAGTGCGGTAGACCGGCGACAAAGAAAAAGGCTGTTGCTGCGCATACGATGGCTGCCGGGAATATAAATCTTGCCGTATTTTCGTCGATGAGAAGGCCGATGGCGAGGGGGATGGCAAAGGAGGAAACCGCGCGCGGAATCTCGATCCTTGAGTTCGCTTTGGCGAGCTGGGTCGCTGCAGCAATGCGGGGGATGATCGATAGACTCACGAGGACGAACAGAACGATTCCGAAGCCGGATAGTGTTACTGTAACTGCGAACCAGATTGCACTGACGGCATAAACACTCACCGCGACGCCGGCAAAACCCAGAAATGAGATTGCCGTTGCCGCGATGGCAACATACTTGGCCTGAATCTCGTCCACGATCAGCCCTGAGGGGATCGATCCCAAGAGGTGCGCCATTGATTGGCAGGCAACAAGAACACCGATGAATTCAGGGGACGCTTTAAAGATCAAAGCGGCAACAAGCGGTACAGACACCAGCGCAATCTGATCCGCCACGTGCATACCGTAGGCCGAGAACGTCAAGCGATTGAGTGTCTGCATGGGCACTGCCTTCGTAGGTTTTTCAGAACCTAGAAGGCAGATGCTCTAAGCGGCTATCCGTTTCTTGTGCGCTCGTGTTTTCAAACGGACAGGTTGAGGACCGGCGCGTTTAGTTCTCGTTCTCCCGCTCGGCCTTAACTTTGGCCCGTGCCTCTTCGATTTCGCGTTCACGCAAATAGTCGTCGGTTGTCTTGGGGATCGGGCGGTCTCCAGAGACGAAGGGGCTGTCCTTGGCCTGGAACTGAGAGACAACGCGGCAGTCTTCGCACATCTTGATGCGCTCGATGGCTTCCGGGTTCTGGAACATGGAATGCTTGTTCCCGAGCTTCTCGACAATCTTCTCGATTGAGCCTTTGGAGCCGAAGGGCTTGCCGCAGCTGACGCATTCAAACGGCTCTTCTTCTTTTACGACCTTGGCGTTACGCGCATCGGGCGTAAAGTTCATGCGTGGCTCCAACGCCATCACACTTTCCGGACAGGTCGCGACGCAAAGACCGCACTGGATGCAGGCGGATTCCTGAAAGCTGAGCTGGGGCTTATCCGGGTTATCGATCAGCGCCCCGGTTGGACATGTGCTTACACAAGCGAGGCAGAGCGTGCAGCCCTCGGCGCCGATTTCGACCGAGCCAAAAGCTGCACCGCCGGGGAGGGGCAGCACGTCGATCGGGGCCGGAGCCTTGGCATGGAGGTGCTCAACGGCCATGCGCGTGTTTGTGCGTTTACCGCTCATCAGCAGGAAGGAGGCGGTTTCGGCCTGATTGCGCGCAGTGAGTTGACCGAGGCGTCCGGCAAGCGCGTCCGGATCTGTTTCGATCAGAAGATCGGTTCGGCCGCCGCCATAACCCAGGCCTTCCATGACCGCTTCGGCCATGCCTATCTGGGAGGCCAGGCCCGCCAGTTCGCTTTGTTGCTGTGGCGAGGCCAGCAGCAAGACCTGGCTTGTTCCATAGGCATAAGCAGCAGATATAATGTCGAAGCCGACCTGGGTGACTTCGGTGACCGCGAAGGGAATAACATTGGCCGGCAACCCAGCGCCGAAGCGAGCGACCAGGCCGATCAAAGGCGCGCCGTGCTTTTCGTCGTGGATCAGCAGGATCGGGGCTTCACCGCCCGCGGTCCGATAACTGGTCAGCAAAACGCGCAGACGTTCCATAATGTCCGTGGCGGCGGGAACTGCGTAACCCGCGGCGCCCGTCGGGCAGACCGCGCTGCAGGAGCCGCAGCCGGCGCAGACGAAGGGATCGAACTCTACGACGTCGCCGGCGGGCGCAATTGCGCCGGTTGGGCAAACCTCCAGGCAGCGGGTGCAACCCTGTTTGCGACTGCGCGAGTGGGCGCAGATATCGGCATCGAACTTGACGTAGAGCGGCTTCTCGAATTCACCGTTGAGGTCGCTGAGTTCGAAAAGGGCGCGTTGTACCGCTGCCGGGTCACCGGGATCAGGCCGGAAGTAGCCATCGCGCTTTTCGGACGCCGTGAAGAGAGGCGTGCCGCCGCAGAGATCGAGAATCAGATCGCATTTCGAAGCTGCGCCGTTCCGGGGCGCTTCGAACGCCATGGCGCCACGGGCGGAGACGACACTGGGGGCATAGTCGTCAACGATGATCTCGAAGGCACCGAAATGACCCTTTGCCCCGGCGATGGTTCCTTTAAAGATGGGCACGTCCATTACCTGCGGCGGAACGATCTCGGCAGGCTTGGTCAAGAGAACCGTAACATCGAGCCGATCCGCGAGCTGGCGGGCGGCTTCGATAGCGGTTTCGTCTCGGCCGTAGACCAGACACGCACCTTCGGACTGCATGGTGACGCTGGGGGCCGGCTTGACCGCGACGGCGGATTCCGCGAGTAAGGCGGCAATTTTGGGCGTGGCTTTGGCGGCCTGGTCGGACCAGCCGGCGGTCTCTCGAATGTTCACGAAGCGGGCATCGCCTTCATAGCCGGCTTCTTCGAGGATCTCTTCAAACAGCGGCGCTTCCTGCGTGCAGGCGATGGTGATTGCTGCACCCGAGGCAGCGGTACTCTGTAGATCACCGATCTGGGCGCGGCAGAGCTGCGAATGTATTTTAGCTGAGCCGTCCTTGCCGCAGGCCTTGGCCAGTGCGTCCCCGCGCAGTGGCATGGTGTTTTCGCAGTTGCAGATGAACAACTGCCTGTCGTCGTTCTCCATCGATCCGCCGTTTCCCATAGATACTCTCTCCTCGCCGTCCTGACTTTTGAAGTGTGATTGCTACCTGCCAAAATCTCACACGTTCGGCTCCGTCTTCTGTACAGATTTATGCAATATGATGCATATCCCGACGATCAATCGAGCTGACAACAGCCGGAGTAGAGCACAGAGCCACGGCTGTCAAAACTCAAACATGTGAATGGGAGTTCGTCTCGAACCTTCACTTAAGCGCTACTTGTCGGGAGAGGATCTTTCGCCCAGACTGTTCAAAGGAACAAGGACAGGCGTAAGTATGGACAAAGAGCTTTCGATGCCGTTGGGCGTTGTCGTCGAACGGCGCGAGATCGATAATCCCTGGCAGGACTGGAGTTGGCGGCCGGTGGCCGTGATTCCGGGAGCGCCCGAAGTGGAGGCCTGGACCGAGCTGTCGAGAGATGCGGTTTCTGTGCGTTTTCATGCCGCCACGCTGCCGGTTATTCTGCACCGCCAGGAGACCGAGGCTTATCGCCAGAACTTGTCGAACAATCCGCCCGTGGTCTATGTGGTTCTGGAGCCTGACCCCCAGGAAGACGCTGTCTATGACTATAAGCCCGCATCGGTCACGGTTTCACCTTACGAGGCGCAGGATTCGCTCGATTCCGGGGAAGAGATTGTCGAAGGGGTCACTATGCCCGATGGCATGATCGCCTGGGTTCAGGCCTTTATCGATGCGCATCACGTCGACGAGCCCTTTAAGAAACGCAAACGACGTCGCTATGCGACCCATGATGTCGAGTTCGGCAAGCCACCGCCGGTGAGCAAGAAGCGAAACAGCGGGGGTGATCACTAGGGTGGTTGGCGATAAGGAATTCCCCAACGATCTGCCGAAAGCCGCCGCCGAAGGCTCTGCTGGCGACGAAGGTTTTTTGCGCCGCTGGTCGCGCCGCAAGGGATCTCAGGTGAAAGCGCCGCTGACACAGAAAGCCCCAGGAGTGGAAGAGGCGGTGGCAAGCCTCGCGGACCCGACTGCGGATGGTCTGATGGAACAATCCACGGAAGTTCCCGTGGAAGCTCCCGTCCGGGGACGCATGATCACTTCGGCACCGGGGGAAAGCTCAAAACCCGCCGAACCCGACGAGGATGCCGATGTTGATGAAGCGGCGCTGCCTGAGATCGAGGAGTTGGAGGCGGATTCGGATTTTACGCCATTCCTGAAAAAGGGCGTTTCCGAGCAACTGCAACGGCGCGCCTTGAGAAAGCTCTGGCTCTCAGACCCGGTGCTGGCGAATGTCGACGGTCTGCTGGACTATGGTGATGACTTCACCGACGCGGCGATGGTCGTCGAAAACCTGAAAACCGTCTACACGGTGGGGCGCGGGATGGTTCCGGAACCGGCCGAAGAGGAAGAAGTAACGGAAGATCCGGCAGAGGCGGAAATTCAGGAGCTTGCTGCCGATCAAACCGAAACGCCCGAAGAAGGCGATATGGCGCCGGGCTCCGGTAAAGAGACGGACAAAGTTGACGACACGGAACACGACGTCACGCAGCTTGAAAGTAATGAGGAAGAGTCCCTCGAAGAAGGCGCTCGCAGTGACCTCGAACCACTGGCTTCACCCAAAACTTAGTGCGTTTATCCGGCATATTCGAGACACCGATTCGAAGTCTTCGTAAGTGAACGTTCGAATGATTGGTATAATACCTGTGCCACTTAGCCATTATTCGGGCCCCAAATCTGTTCGCATGCTGAATAATGCATTCAAAATTCTCTGTGAACGTTTTCATTGAATAGGAAGCATTGTTGCAGTGCACACGGAGAAAACACGCAAATACTTAAGTAAATGCTGCAGCGCACAATTTTCATTATCATTTTCTGGGTAAAGCGTCACAGCAAAGTGTTGAGCCTGAATTCGTTAATTGTCATAATCTGAACACATCAAGAATAAGAAAACACAGGGGCGCTCTTACGGAATGGTTCACCCATCCGCGGTGTCAGACTCAGAGCCTTTGTCCGAAGAGGACATTTTAAGGGCACAAATGTACCGGTTTTTGGCGCGCCTGCTGGCGGCGCCACCGGATTCGGCCACGCTTGAGGCTGTATCACGCCTGAAGGGCGATGATACGGATCTGGGGCAGGCTTTGAGTACGACTGCTCTGTTGGCCGGAAAAATGTCCGTCGCCGATTCCGAGCGGGAGTACAATGCTCTCTTCATCGGATTGGGCCGCGGCGAACTTGTCCCGTACGGCTCTTACTATCTGGCCGGCTTTTTAAACGAGAAGCCGCTCGCCAAACTCCGTCAGCACATGATCCAACTTGAAATGACCCGGGCGGACGATGTTTCCGAACCGGAAGATCATATTGCGTCACTGTGCGAAATGATGGCCGGGATGATCGACGGCCTTTATGGCGGCGAAGACAATCTACATGGGCAGCAGGCGTTTTTCGAAACGCATCTTGCGTCCTGGGCGCCTCAGTTCTTCCAGGATCTGGAGGGCGCGGAAAGTTCTAAACTCTATGCTCCGATCGGATCGGTCGGGCGAGTGTTTATGGAAATCGAAGCGACTGCATTCAAGATGGTCGCCGACTAGGAGTGTGAAACGAAGGTAACTGACAGCTTGTTCGAATCCGTGTGAAGAGGTGTTGGGTTCGAACGCATCCGTTAAGAGGTCGACAACTTACGGATGTTGCATTTTGAGACGTCGCAGCGTGCCGGCCATTCGATCTGAATTGGCCAATGACACAAAAAGAAGAGGTGGATCCTATGAACGAGGAACGGGCAGAAAAAGTCGCGAAACGCCGCGATTTCCTGAAGCTAGCCGGCCTCGGCGTTGTTTCGGCGGGGGCTGGTTTAGCCGTCGCGTCGAAGGACGGCGAAGCGGCGGAGGTATCAGCCAACGGCGGTGCCGACTATCGCGAGACGGAGCACGTTAAGACGTACTACGAACTCGCGCGCTTCTAGGCGATTTTCCACCAAAGATTCAGACACGACCCGGCCTGGAACCCCTGCCGGGATTGAGTGGGAGAGAAATATGCTCAGGAAAAAAGTAAACGGAGCGTCGAGAAGCCCGCGGCTTTCGAAAGCTCTGGCCGGTTTGACCGGTGGCGCTATTGATCGCCGTTCCTTCCTCCGCCGTTCCGGTTTGACCGCCGGTGGTTTGGCTGCCGCAGGCGCCATGGGTGGCGGTATGGTCAAAAAGGCCGAAGCCCAGTCCGCAGGGACGGGCGGCAAGATGGAGATCGTGAAATCGGTCTGCACGCACTGCTCAGTCGGCTGCACGGTCCTCGCTGAAGTCGTCGACGGCGTCTGGGTCGGCCAGGAGCCCGGCTTTGACAGCCCCTTCAACCTTGGTGCGCACTGCGCCAAAGGTGCATCGGTGCGCGAGCACGCCCATGGCGAGCGCCGCCTGAAGTATCCGATGAAGATGGTCGACGGCGAATGGAAGAAGCTGTCGTGGGACGACGCCATCAACGAGATCGGCGATAAGATGCTGTCGATCCGCAAAGAGTCCGGCCCGGATGCGGCTTACTGGCTCGGTTCGGCGAAGCACAACAACGAACAGGCCTATCTGTTCCGTAAGTTCGCGGCCTTCTGGGGCACGAACAACGTGGATCACCAGGCACGTATCTGTCACTCGACCACGGTCGCGGGTGTTGCAAACACCTGGGGCTACGGCGCCATGACCAACAGCTACAACGACATCCACAAGAGCCGGGCGATCTTCCTGATCGGCGGTAATCCGGCCGAAGCACATCCGGTGTCGCTGCTGCATCTTCTGAAAGCTAAGGAAGAGAACAACGCGCCGCTGATCGTTTGTGATCCGCGCTTTACCCGCACGGCCGCGCACGCCGACGAGTTCGTCCGCATGCGTCCCGGAACGGACGTGGCCCTGATCTGGGGTATCCTCTGGCATCTCTTCGATAACGAGTGGGAAGACAAGGAGTTCATTCGCCAGCGCGTCTGGGGCATGGATCAGATCAAGGGTGAAGTCGCCAAGTGGAACCCGGAAGAGACCGAACGGGTCACCGGTGTCCCGGGCTCTCAGCTCAAGCGCGTTGCACGCCTGATGGCCAACAATCGTCCCGGTACCGTGATCTGGTGCATGGGTGGTACGCAGCACACCAACGGCAACAACAACACCAGGGCCTACTGCATCCTGCAGCTGGCACTGGGCAACATGGGCACCTCCGGCGGCGGCACCAACATCTTCCGCGGCCATGACAACGTCCAGGGTGCCACCGATCTTGGCGTGCTCTGCCACACCCTGCCGGGTTACTACGGCATCAAGGCCGGTTCCTGGAAGCACTGGTCGCGGGTCTGGGATGTCGATTACGACTACATGCTCGGCCAGTTCCAGGACGAGAAGTTGATGCAGACTGCCGGCATGCCGGTGTCGCGCTGGATCGACGGCGTTCTTGAAGACAAGGACAACATCGATCAGCCAGACAACGTCCGTGCCATGGTGTTCTGGGGACATGCTCCGAACTCGCAGACTCGTTTGACCGAGATGAAAGTCGCGATGGAGAAACTCGACCTGCTGGTCGTGGTCGATCCTTATCCGACGGTTTCCGCGATCCTGCATGACCGTAAGGACGGCGCTTATCTCCTGCCGGCCTGTACACAGTTCGAAACCTACGGCTCGGTGACGGCTTCCAACCGTTCGATCCAATGGCGCGACAAAGTCGTCGAGCCGCTGTTCGAATCCAAATCTGACCACGAGATCATGTATCTCCTGGCCGAGAAGTTCGGGTTCGCCGACGAGATGTTCAAGAACATCGAAATCAACGGCAAGGAGCCGCTGGTCGAAGACATCACCCGCGAGTTCAACAAGGGGATGTGGACGATTGGTTACACCGGGCAGTCGCCGGAACGCCTGCGCAAGCACATGGCGCACCAGCACACCTTCGACCGTACGACGCTGCAAGCGAACGGCGGGCCTTGCGACGGTGAGTACTACGGTCTGCCCTGGCCGTCATGGGGCACGGCGGAGATGGGCCATCCCGGTACGCCGAACCTCTACGATATCTCCAAGCCTGTTGCGGAAGGCGGTCTGTCGTTCCGCGCACGCTTCGGTGTCGAGCGGGAAGGCGACAACCTTCTAGCTGAAGGCTCCTATCCGGTCGGTTCGGAGATCAAGGACGGTTATCCCGAATTCACCATGGCCATGCTCAAGAAGCTGGGTTGGGATGGCGATCTGACGGATGACGAGCGTTCCGCGATCGACGCGGTGGCCGGTGACAAAACCAACTGGAAGACCGACCTTTCGGGCGGCATCCAGCGGGTTGCCATCAAGCATGGCTGTTCGCCGTTCGGTAACGCCAAGGCCCGGGCCGTGGTCTGGAACTTCCCGGATCCTGTTCCACTGCATCGTGAGCCGCTCTACACACCGCGGCGCGATCTGGTGGCCGACTATCCGACCTATGAAGATCGTCAGATGTACCGTCTGCCGACCATGTATGCGTCGATCCAGGAGAAGGATTTCGCAACCGACTTCCCAACCGTGCTGACCTCAGGACGGCTGGTCGAATATGAAGGCGGCGGCGATGAGTCTCGCTCGAACCCCTGGCTTGCTGAACTTCAGCAGGACATGTTCGTTGAGATCAATCCCTACGATGCCAATTCCAACGGCATCCGTGACGGGGTCATGGTCTGGGTCCATTCGCCGGAAGGCTCCAAGGTCAAGGTCATGGCCATGGTGACTGAGCGGGTCGGACGCGGTGTTGCCTTCATGCCGTTCCACTTTGGTGGACACCTGGAGGGTGAGGATCGAAGGCACAAGTATCCTGCGGGCGCCGATCCTTATGTGCTCGGTGAATCGTCGAATACCGCTCAAACCTACGGGTACGACTCGGTGACGAACATGCAAGAAACCAAAGCTACGCTCTGTCGTATCGAGCTGGTGGCGTAAGGAGGAGCTGAGAAATGGCTAGAATGAAGTTTCTTTGTGATGCCGAACGCTGCATCGAATGCAACGCCTGTGTCACGGCTTGTAAAAACGAGCATGAGGTTCCCTGGGGCGTAAACCGCCGCCGCGTCGTCACCATCAATGACGGCAAACCCGGCGAGCGTTCCATCTCGGTGGCCTGCATGCACTGCTCGGACGCGCCTTGTATGGCGGTTTGCCCGGTGGACTGCTTCTATCAGAGCGACGAGGGTGTGGTTCTGCACTCGAAGGACCTCTGCATCGGTTGTGGTTATTGCTTCTACGCCTGTCCTTTTGGCGCGCCGCAGTATCCACAGGCCGGCAACTTTGGCTCTCGTGGCAAGATGGACAAGTGCACCTTCTGTAATGGTGGCCCGGAAGATAACCACAGCGAGACTGAGTTCCAGAAATACGGCCGAAACCGTCTTGCCGAAGGCAAGCTTCCCCTCTGCGCCGAGATGTGTTCGACCAAGGCTCTGTTGGCCGGTGACGGCGACATGGTTTCCAACATCTACCGCGAGCGTGTCGTTGCCCGTGGCTTCGGATCCGGTGCCTGGGGCTGGGGAACGGCCTACCAGGCCAAAACCGGCGGTTGATATCAACCCCGGGAGTGCGAGTGTGTTTGGGGGGCGGCTTTGTGCCGCCCCTCTTCATAAGAGCCTGAATTTGTCTCGCTAAATGAGGCAATAAAAATGTATCTTGCTGAAGATAAACGGGTTTTTTGTTACGAGAGGGACATAGCGTTGAAGAAGACGAAACAGTCTCGGCGCGATTTCATGGCGTTTGGTGGAAGCCTGCTGCTCGGCCTGTCACTGGCCGCTTGCCGCAAGGAAGAGCAGGGGCGGGCGCTGAGCTACGACAAGGGTAGTTATCAGGGGAAAGCCGACGAAAAGCTTTCTGAAGAGGAACTGATGACTCTACGGCAGAGGGCGGCTCTGCAAAGACAATGAGACCTCTCCGCAGGTTCGACAGTGAAATCCCGTCCGGCTTGAAATGTCGATCATCGACCGATCGCCGCGAGACGACGGCATGTGCCGAACTTCTGCACGGGCTTTGACGTCCGATGAAGCGGAAAAACCAACAGATTAAATAGTGCTTTGGATGCATTGGAAGGGTGGCGATGTCTATCTTGAGGCGGAGTATGAGGGGCTTAGTCCCGGCGGTTCTGGTTCTGGCCGCGATCTACGGAGCGGTTTCGATCGCCGGCGGCCTTTGGCTGACTGACCGTGCTGCGGTCGCACAAAGCACAACAGGTGAGGCCGGGGCAGGCTCTGGAGAAGATCCCTCCAGCGGCAAGGTCAAAGGCTTTGTGCCGGGCAATACACTGGGCAACAACAGCGATACAGAGCTCTGGCGCGCGATCCGCCGCGGGGCTCAGGGCAATGTGTCCGCGCCGGGCGGTCAGGGCGGTCAGCTGATCCAGTCCGAAGGCGACAACTGGCGGGCGCTGCGCAACGGGCCGGTCTCCAAGTACGGTGTCTGGGGGATGCTCGGCATTATCGCGCTCCTGGCGATCTTCTTTGCCATTCGCGGGCGTATCAAGATCGATGCCGGGCGTTCGAACCAGACGATCCAGCGCTTCAACGCTGTCGAACGCTTCAGTCATTGGCTGATGGCCGGTTCTTTCGTGATTTTAGGCCTGACGGGCCTGAATCTGCTTTACGGCCGGTACTTCCTGCCAGACGTCGTCGGCAAGTCGGTTTTTGCCGCGCTGACTTCCTGGGGCAAATATGCGCATAACTACCTCGCCTTTGCTTTCATGGCCGGTCTGGTGTTGAGCTTTGTTCTTTGGGTCGTTCACAACATTCCAAACGGGACAGATCTGCGCTGGCTGCTCAAGGGGGGCGGTCTCTTCTCCAAAGGCAGCCATCCGCCGGCGGAGAAGTTCAATGCGGGACAGAAGATCCTGTTTTGGTTAGTGATGCTGGGCGGCCTGTCGATCAGCCTTTCGGGATTGGCGTTGCTGTTTCCCTTTGAGATTCCGATGTTCGCCAAGACCTTTGCGGTATTGAACGTTGTTGGCTTCGACTTGCCGACCGAACTCTCCATGATGCAGGAGACTCAGCTGGCACAGCTCTGGCATTCGGTGATTGCGCTGGTTCTGATGATCGTCATCGTGGGTCACATCTATATCGGCTCGGTCGGGATGGAAGGTGCGTTCGATGCCATGGGCAATGGCCAGGTCGATCTGAACTGGGCGCGCGAGCATCACGGCCTCTGGGTCGAAAAGACTTTGGGGCGGGCACCTTCTGACGGGAATCACTAGAATGATCCAGGGCGTCGTCAGAAGGATCTCGCGCTCGGGCAGATTGTTGTCGTCGGGGACGCTGGCGTGCATGGTCGTTGCCGCCTCCTCAACGCTCGCAATGGCACAGGTTCGCTCCTTGGAAGAGGTGGCAGCGAGTGTTGGTGCTGAATACGACGTCGAGGTTCTGAAAAGCGCGGAAGTCGAGATGTCTGATGGCTCTCTTGCTTACGAACTGGTGGTTATGAACCAGGGGGGAGATTTCAACGAAGCCTTTCAGGTCACGCGATTGCTGGTAGATCCCAATACAGGCAACCTGATTTCGCGCTTTCAGCATGGCAATTCCGGTTACGATCTTTCGGGAGCACCACGCTACAACCCAGGCAGAGATGGCGCGGATTCGATGTTGCGAAGAGACAGTCTGAGGTGATCACGCTCGCCATAATCCCGACAGTTACCGACGGGCACTGCCTAAAATGCTTGTGTGACACCGCGGGCCATCGTGTGGTTTGCGTTGCGGAAGGCAGACCCGCTTGCAGGGGACGGGCAGTGGATCAGGATCGGCGGGGGGAGTAGTGCGTTTGACTGTCCGGTTCATTTTGTCGATTGCGGCTCTTTACCTGGTCTTTGCGGGTGGTGTGGCGCGCGCAGATCTTTCCGGGCATGGTGGCCCGGTAAATGGCTTGGCGATTTCGAACGACGGCCGGGCGGTGCTGACTGCGGGTTTCGATTACAGCATCATCCTCTGGGATCTTGAGAGTGAGCAGGAGAGGCAGCGTCTGGAGGGCCACGATGCTGCTGTGAATGCAGTTGCTTTCCTGCCGGACGGGCGTAGGGCGGTTTCCGCCAGCGATGATCAGCTTGTCATCCTTTGGGATTTGGAGACAGGGCAGGAATTACGGCGTTTCGCGGGTCATCAAGGCAAGGTCGTGGATCTTGCGGTCTCGCCTGATGGCCGCTATGTAGCTTCATCCTCATGGGATCGCACCGTCAGGATCTGGGACATGACGGACGAGGAGGACGAACCTGCGTTGCTGCTCCAGCATCGTGCGCCGGTCAACGCTGTGGCGTTTCTCGTGGACAAGGGGCGGATCGTAACCGGCGCGGCCGACAGCACCATCAGAGTCTGGGATCTTTCGACCGGTAATCTCGTGCAACAGATGTCGGCGCACGATTTTGGCGTTTCTTCCCTGGCGGTTGCCGGGGACGGACGCCACGCCGTCAGCGCGTCAGCCGACGAAACTCTGCGCTACTGGGATCTAGAAACGGGCAGGGAGATCGCGGTTCTGCGGGGGCACGAGGGGGCAGTTCTGGCCGCGGCGATTTCCCGGGATGGACGCTTTGCGGCGTCAGGCGGTACCGACGGCAAGCTGCGGGTCTGGCGCCTGGATAGTGAATTCTATACGCCCCAGGATGTGACTTATAAGGGCGTCGTCTGGTCGCTGGCATTTACGCCGAAGGCCGATATTTTGATCTCTGCCGGCGCGGATTCTCTAGCCCGTGTCTGGCGTCTGGACGACAGCGGCAAGGAACAGAGGGCTGGCGCCGTTGCGCAGCCGGCGGCTGTGCGGGAATACGCCGACCTGCCCGGCGCCTGGCAGTTCCGGAAATGTGCAATCTGTCACAGCTTGACTGAAGACGGCGAGCACAAGGCCGGACCATCGCTCCATGGCCTTCTTGGGCGGCCCATCGGAACCGTAGAAGGTTACAGCTACTCCCGGGCCTTGAGCGGCGGCGATTTGGTTTGGAATGAGGAGAATATCGATGCGCTGTTCCGTTTGGGACCTGATGTCCTGACACCTGGAAGTAAGATGCCTTTGCAGCGGATCCCCAAGGATGAGGACCGTGCCGAACTGATCGAATTTTTAAAACTGGCGGCGGGCTATCACAGCGGATCGAAGGCGAAGGACGACGGCACCGGGCAGGGTACTAGAAACTGAGCTCTTGACGCCGGTTGACCCGGGTCAAGATCTAGACGTATAGAGATTAAAACGGGAGTGCTGAAGATGAAGGCTTTTTGGGCGAGTGTTATCGCAGCGATCGCAATTTCGGTGGTCGCAGCCGTCGCATTGGATATGGCAGACTTTTCCGCGGAAAGCGTGCATCAATCGCAAAATGGTTCGGTTCGCTTGTAAGAGACCTCGAGCGCAACAGGATCCCCTTCTGAGGTTCTAAAGCTTACTGTGTGAATCCACAGTGGATAGATTTTTATCTTCTGTGAAATAGGGTTAAGAACGCAAATTCTTCCCTGATATTTCTTATTGAAATTGAGTATTTTAATTCTGAAACTCGGTATTGATGATTTAACTGCGCCGTTTTTTAGGCCATATTGGAGCGTGAGTACTTTTGTATTGCTAAAACATTTTGGTATTAATCGATAAATTTCATCAGTAACAGGCAAATTATTTCGTATTATTTCTTGTTATCTAAAATTTAACAAAAAACATTATTCCTTCTCCGACCTTCTATTTTTATCTATTACTAACAACCATACCGCATTCTATGTAATGTAAATCTGTTGTTAATATGCCACCCCTAGATTGCATCTCGAATTAGGAATTCAACATTAGCAGGCTTGTTTGCAGGCGAATGTTGGTGGGTGGTTAACGTCGCCGGTCCGTCGGCGCGATGAAAGATGGTGCTGCAAAGACAGGGGATTGGCGATGGACACGATCTTCGGAACTTCCGGCGACGATTCACTAATGGGTATTTCAGCTTGGGGTAAGATTACTGACCTCGGCAGGAACAACACCATCTATGGCCTTGCGACGGCGACTAGCTCTTTGGCAATGATCGTGACGATATTCTTTATGGCGGCGTGGGGAATGATCTCCTGAACGGCGACAGCAAGGTGGATATCATTGCTGCAGGCGCCTTCGGCTCGATCGGCGATCTGGTCGATGATGCCGCTACCCAAATCTTCGCGGTCTAAACCTGATTAAGGCTTTCATGAGGTCATTTCCTATGCAGGCTGCGGTTTTGCATGGTTATCGAAACCTTAATGAAAAATTGAATAAAATCAGTTAATTAACGCTTCGATAACGGATGATTGAGATAGTGGTAACCGTGATTGGAACTCGCTGAACGGCTTGGTTGGAGCGTGCCTTACTGATTGGGCGGCAACGCCGAAACCAATGAAAAATGTCGCGGGTCTGCAGCAGGAGGTTGCCATTTCCCAGGTTCATAACAATACAACGGGCTACGCCTGTTGTTGCGCCGCTTGTGGCGGCGGGATTGAATCGGATCCATTCGATGCTGGTGGTGCAGTTGGTGCTTCAGGCAGTAAGCCGGTCTGGGATCTTTCGCAAATCACCAGCAATCTGACGCGCTCCAACGCCGAATGGGCCGGCGGGACAATTTCCTACAGCTTCTTCAATTCGAAACCGGCTGGTTACAGCGGTGAAGGCGACGGCTTTTCGGCCTTTAGTGCTGCGCAGCGTACGGCCGCGCGCGAAGCCATGCAGCTTTGGGACGATGTTGCCGGGGTTTCCTTCACCGAGACCAACGATGCCAGCGGCGATATCCGGTTTGCGAACACCACGACTGGTCCGGGTGTGGCCTGGGCCTACTATCCGGGCGGCGGCCGGGGCGGCGATGTCTGGGTCAATCCGAACTATTATCATAACAGCCAGCTGAACCCGGACGACTACGGCTTCCTGACCATGATCCACGAGGTCGGTCACGCATTGGGTCTCAGTCATCCCGGTGCGTACAATGCCGGGTCCGGCCAGATGATCACCTATGCCAATTCCGCGGAGTATGCGCAGGACACCCGCGAGTTCACGGCGATGTCCTATTTCAACGCCAGCTATTCCGGGGCTGACCATGTCAATGGCGGCACCAGCTTTGCGGCTTCTCCGCTGCTGCATGATATCGCGGCGATCCAGAGCATTTACGGGGTCGATACGACGACACGGACCGGCGATACGGTTTACGGCTTCAATTCGACCGCCGGGCGCGATGCGTTTGACTTTACCATCAACAGCAATCCCGTAGTTGCGATCTGGGATGCCGGCGGCACGGATACGTTGGATTTCTCCGGCTACACTTCCTACTACGCCACCGCCAAGATCGACCTGAACGAAGGCGCCTTCAGCGACACCCCTGGCATGACCCGCAATATCGCCGTTGCTTACGGCGCCAAGATCGAAAACGCCGAGGGCGGAGCCTGGCACGACCAGATTATTGGCAATGCCTTGGACAACGTTCTGGACGGCGGCAGCGGCGGGGACACCATCTGGGGCAATGACGGCAGCGACAGCCTGATCGGTGGCGCCGGTAACGATACTCTCGACGGTGGCGCGGGTGACGATTTCTTTTTCGGTGGAACGGGAGACGATTCCTTCGGCGGCGGTCTGGGGCTCGACCGCGTGGTCTATAGTTCCGACTCCAGCGATTTTTCCATCACCAAGGATCAATACGGCATCATCACGGTTGTTGACCTGAATCTCGGTGATGGAAACGACGGAACCGATCGGGTCGATACCGGTGTTGAGTGGCTGAATTTCATCGACCTGCAGATCCTAACATCAAGTATCACAGCCGCACCGGCAGCTGACATGATTGTCACGGGCTCCTCGGCAAGCGACAGCCTTGAAGGAAGTGCTGGTAACGATACGCTTTCAGGGTTATCGGGCAACGATCGCCTGTTTGGTCTGATTGGCGATGACACATTGATCGGCGGGTCCGGGCACGACACACTATTGGGCGGGGACGGCAATGATGTTGCTGTGTTCGAAGGGCTGCGCGAGGGCTATTGGATCACGTTTGACGGTGGTGGTACGGCGACGGTCCAGTACCAGGGCAAGAAGTCTGCCTATTGGGGCACGGATACGGTCGCGGCTGATGTGGAAAGCTTTACCTTTTCGGACGGTACGTGGGCGACGGGAAGCCTGCCGGCGAATGTCGCGCCGGATCTCTATATCAAAGCCAAGTCTAAGGGTGGCAAGCTTTCCGGCGGCAACGGTGACGACACTCTGATCGGACGCGGCGGCAACGACAAGCTTTGCGGCGGCGAAGGCAACGATATCCTGAACGCCAAGTCGGGCCACAATATAGCCTACGGCGGCGCCGGCGACGACCGTCTGTACAGCAAGAGCGGCAACGACAAGCTCTATGGTCAGGACGGCAACGACTACATCAGTGCCGGCGGTGGGAACGACAAGGCCTATGGCGGTGCGGGCAACGACACGATTTTCGGTGGCAGAGGCGCCGATAAGCTCTACGGCCACGATGGCAATGATTATGTCAATGGCGGTAGCGGAAACAACAAGGCCTATGGCGGGGCCGGCGACGACCGTCTGTACAGCAAGAGTGGCGCCGACAAGCTCTACGGCCAAGACGGTGACGACTACATCAATGCGGGTAGTGGGAACGACAAAGCCTATGGCGGTGCGGGCAACGACACGATTTTCGGTGGCAACGGTGTCGACAGGCTCGTCGGCGGCGACGGCGACGACTACATCAACGGCGGCAAGCACAACAACAAGCTGTACGGCGGGGCCGGCGACGACCGTCTGTACAGCAAGAGTGGCGCCGACAAGCTCTACGGCCAAGACGGTGACGACTACATCAATGCGGGTAGTGGGAACGACAAGGCCTATGGCGGTGCGGGCAACGACACGATTTTCGGTGGCAACGGTGTCGACAGGCTCGTCGGCGGCGACGGCGACGACTACATCAACGGCGGCAAGCACAACAACAAGCTGTACGGCGGGGCCGGTAACGATACGCTGATCGGCGGCAGGCATGTCGACAAGATCTACGGTCATGACGGCAATGACCTGCTGACCGGCGGCGGCGGCAAGGATACGCTCTACGGCGGCGCCGGCGACGATACCTACTTCACGGACGGCAGAGACAAGATTCGCGAGGGCCTGGGCCAAGGTGAGGACACGGTGGTCGTGGGCCGAAGCTTCGGTTTGGGCAGCAACTTCGAGAACCTGACTTTATCTGGTAGTGCGAACATCCGTGGCTATGGCAATGCAGAAGACAATGTTCTGACTGGCAACAACGGGAACAATGTTCTTTCCGGTGCCTCTGGCAGCGATACTCTAATTGGTGGTCTGGGGGACGATATCCTTGTTGGTGGAACAGGGGCGGATATCTTCTTCTTCAGCCTGCTCACCGATGCGGGGGGCGACCGGGTTGTGGATTTTAATCGATCTGAAGATATTTTGCACTTTTCGGACGTATTGGATGGGGTTGGCAACGATTTTGCCGACATCGATATGCAGATCCTATCGATCGTCAATGAGGGGGCGGGCGGCAATGTAGAGGTGAATTTCGTAAATGGCGCGGACATCATCTTTGATGGTCTTGGCAGCGGCGCCGCCGGGAACTTCAGCTCGATCGCCGACCTGGTTGACGACGAGGTAAATCAGGTTTTTGTCGTATAGCAGCGAAAAAAGTTGATTTCACATGATATGGTCTTGAGGTTTCTATTGCAGGCATTCGCCACACGCTTTCCGATGCATTAAACCTTTAGTAAGCGCTTGCTTTAAGTGTCTGAATATTCACTAAAAAATATAATTTCAGAGGTGTTTTTGCCTTAATTCTGTCATGTACGTATAATTGTGCCCGACGTGAGATATTTTCGTCTTAATAGTTGCAAGGTACCTTAAGTACTATTAATATTCCCTAACAGAGTGTTAATCGGCGTCATCAGTTTAGATATGTATGCGTGCAGGTAGTGCGGTTTGACAGAGCTTCGGGAGCTCTGGGTTTTCTCACGTTGTGTTCAGTCCGCGACATGTCCATCACACTTGCCGATGGTATTAACCGTTTTTCGGACTGATATCGCTTGCACTCTTCGAGGATGGCCAGTGTAGGCCGTTTGTTTGTGATCGAAGGGAATTAAGCCGTGGCGAAGCCAAACTGGGCACTGGATCAGATCGTCAGTAATCTCAACCGCAATGGTGAGTTCTGGGACGGACCCATCATTTACTACAGTTTTGCCTACACAGCGCCGCCGGAATACAACGGTTATAACATAGGTTTTTCGAGGTTTAACTCCGCACAATCCACCGCCGCGCGTGAAGCCATCAAGCTTTGGGACGATGTGATCGGCGTTAATCTGCATCTAGGTCATCCGGAAGCCGGCGACATTCAGTTTTTCAATGTGACCGATCCCGCCGTCCCGATTGCCGGTACGTTTCTACCGGGAACCGTTGTTGAGGGCCGCGATATCAGTGGCGACGTGTTGTTTAACCCAAACTATGCAGACCTCAACGATAGCCGAACACCCGGCACCTATGGTTTTACTGCATTCGTTCATGAAATAGGCCATGCACTGGGGCTGGAACATCCTGGCAGGTACAATGATCAGGCGTTCAGCTACGACAGAAGAGCTGAATATCGTCAGGATTCTCTGCAATACACGGCCATGTCTTATTTCGGTGCCCATGAAACGGGTGCGGATCATTTTAAGGGTAAAAATGGCGAGTATGTCTATGCCGCAACGCCTCTGCTTCATGATATTGCTGCGGTTCAGGCTGTCTATGGCGCGGATTACACGACCCGTACGGGCGACACGGTTTATGGCTTCAATTCGACGGCTGGGCGTGACGCCTTCGATTTAGACCAAAACTTCTACTCTGCCTTCGCCATTTGGGATGCCGGCGGCATCGATACCCTGGACTTTTCAAGGTATCGAAACTCCACAATCATGAATTTGGAGGAAGGCAGTTTCAGCAGCACAGCCAATATGACCAACAACGTTGCGATTGCCTATAATGCAATTGTTGAAAATGCGGTCGGTGGTTTGGCGTCCGACGTGATCAATGGCAACGAAGTTGCCAATGTCCTTGAAGGTCGTTCCGGGAACGATCGCATAGACGGTAAAGCTGGAGACGATACGATTCTCGGTGGTTCGGGAAATGACCGGATTGTCGGAGGAGAAGGTAATGATTCTCTTGTGGGAGACACTGGGAACGACGCGATGTACGCCGGCGACGGTGATGATGTCCTTATTGGTGGCGCTGGAAATGATTGGCTCGTTGGTGACGCCGGAAATGACTTCCTAGACGGTGGTTCGGGAAGAGGTGACATTGCGGTTTTTGGAGGACGTTACGCCGACTTTGAGATCACGCGTGACCATCTCGGGGTGATCACAGTCACGGATGCAAGAACGTCACCGCATAATCAGGGTGTCGATACGGTCGACGGGTCGACGGAATGGCTGAGATTTGACGACCGGCGTATCGCGACTTCCAAAATAGCAATTCCACCCGCCCCGGATATGGTTATCAATGGCACGAATTCCGCGGAAAACCTGGAGAGTGACGGAGGCAACGATACGATTTATGGGGCCGACGGCGTGGACGTTCTTTCAGGAAAGGGAGGCAACGATACTCTTTTAGGTGGCAATGGCGACGACACGTTGTTCGGAAACCACGGCGACGACACCCTTGTCGGCAATGAGGGGATCGACACGGCAGCTTTTGAAGGCAAGCGCAGCGATTACATAATTAACGATGTTGCCGGCGGCGCCGTAACCGTTGAATACCAAGGCCGGGATCCCAAAGCTAACGGCGGAACCGATCGGGTCGAGGGCGACGTAGAAAAATTTGCCTTTTCCAACGGAACCTGGTTGGCCTCGGAACTGCCCGGTAATGTGGCCGCGCCGCTTTATAAGCGTGGGAAATCGAGCGGCGGTAAGCTACTTGGCGACACCGGTGACGACACGCTGATCGGCCGCGACGGACACGACAAGATTTACGGCCGTAGTGGCGACAACCGCATGATTGGCAACGGCGGCAATGACAAGCTTTACGCTGCTGAAGGGGACGACTATCTGGCTGGAGGCAGCGGCAATGACAGGCTTTACGCTCGTGCCGGCGACGATACGCTGTCGGGTGGCAGCGGCAATGACCTGTTATACGCCAATGAAGGTGATGACGTTGTCTATGCAGGAGGCGGCAATGATAGGGTCTATGCACACGAGGGAGATGACACCGTCTACGGCGGAACTGGAAATGATACGCTGTTGGGCTATGGAGGGAACGACGTCATCAGTGCTGGCAGTGGCAATGATAGGGTCTATGGGCATGATGGCGATGATGATCTGAATGGCAGTACCGGCAAGGATACGATCTATGGGGGAACCGGCGACGATACGCTGATTGGCGGTAAGGATGCTGACAGGCTCTACGGCCAGGATGGGAACGACATTTTAACCGGCGGCAGCGGTAAGGATACGCTGTCGGGTGGCGCCGGCAATGACACCTATTTAATTGACAGAACGGACAAGATCGTCGAGGCCTTTGACCAGGGCATCGATACTGTTGAGGCGAATTTTAGTTACAGTCTTCGCAGCAACTTTGAGAATCTGGCCTTGACCGGTGCCGGGAACATCAATGGCACGGGTAATACACTGAACAACTATCTCTGGGGCAACGAGGGTGACAACCGTCTGTTTGGCGGCGCCGGTGAGGATACACTGAATGGATATCTGGGGGATGATCTTCTGATCGGCGGTGAAGATAGTGATACCTTCCTCTTCACCTTCGCTGAGGACGAAGGTAAGGATATAATTCTCGATTTCGACCGGACACAGGATGTTCTGGCCTTTGATGATGTGTTCGATGGCGCTGGCGATGACCTCGCGGACATCGCGGCACATTTGACAATTGATAACGAGGGCGAAGGTGGTGACGTTGTTCTAAAATTCAAGAATACCGACACCGAAGTGAGGCTTAGCGGCCTCGGTACTTACACTCTGGACCCTTTGACCTTAGCAGACCTGGTTGATGATGCGTCGACGCAGATAGTCACTGCACAATCCGTGGGTTTGATCGGCTTTATCACAGAAGAGAGCCAGCATAACGTGCTTAACGATAACTTTGTGATCACCTAAGTAGGTCGAAGAGCACTGAGGTTTCTTCATAGCACCGCCCTGGCGTTGCTTCAGAGTTGGACGCGGCTTAAGACTAATAAGGGCGCCGGGGTTTTCCACGGCGCCCTTTATCTAAACTCAACTCAGAGCGATTGTAGAAGCTTTCACTCCCTTGTTATTCTGCCGAAACCAGACGGTTCTCTGCAGCCGGAGAAATTTTTCCCGCGGCCTCGATGTATTCGACGACCATGAGTGCCATGAGTTGCGCGGCGGCCGGATCGATCAGGTTCTTGGCATTTTTGAATACGCTGTAACCGTCGCCACCGCCGGCAATGTAGTCGTTGGCGGCCAGGGTGTAGACCTTGGCGGTATCGATCGGGCTATCGCCGACCATCACCGACTTAACCCGCGAACCGGCAGGGGCCTTGGCATCCCAGGTCACTGTCATGCCCGAAACGCTTGGGAAACGACCGGCGCCTTTCTCGACCTGACTAAAACCATTCTCCAGCGCTGCGACGATCTGCGTGCCGGTGACTTCGAGCTTGACGGTGGTATTGCCGAAGGGCAATTCCGTCTGGATGTCGCGCCGGGTCAGAACCGTGCCGGCGTCGTAAATCTTGTCGCCGCGGATGCCGCCGCCGTTGGTGATCGCAACGTCCGCATTGACGCCCTTGCGAATGGCGTCGCTGATCAGATTTCCGATGGCGGTCTCAATACCGCGCACGGACGCCCGACGGCTATCCAGTTGCGTCGTCGTGGTACCGATTTCGACATCGAGTTCAGCGCTCAGCTTGTCGAGATAGCCCTGGACCTTGCCCGCCATCTCGGCGTCCTGCTCGATGCCCGTGGTGGGGATCGTGCGGAAACTGGGGCTCCAGACAAAGCGCTTTTTGCCGCGCTTTTCGACTGTATCCATGGTCACTTCCAGGATGCTGACGTAGTCGGCCTGGGATCCGGATTCCATCATCGCAACCTTGCCGTTGTAATAGCTCATCAGCAGATGATCGTGCCCGGTCAATAGAACATCGATCCCGGTGTCGCCGTTGACCAGATCGAAGTCTTCCTGAACATCGGTGTGGGCGAGGGCAACCACCAGATCGGCACCATCCTCGCGCAGTTTGGCGGCCATCTCACGCGCGGTTTCATCCAGTGATTTGAAGGTAACACCGTCAGGGCTGGAGATGTCGGTGGTGTCGGGCGTCACCAGACCGAAAAAGCCAATTGTGTAGTCGCCGGCATTGGCGGTCCAAGAGGCAATGGCGCCATCGATGATCTCGCCGTCGCTGTCGATGGCATTGGTGGCCAGAATTGGGAATTTGGCTTCGGCCATGCGCTCCATGGCGACCTTTGGGCCGAAATCGAACTCATGGTTACCCAGCACCATAATGTCCACGCCTGCGGTGTTCAGCAGGTCCACCATATGCGCGCCCATGTCAAAGCCGGACAGCAGGGACGGTGATATGGCGTCACCGCCATGGGTAAAGATGACGTGCTCGCCTGCTGCGCGCTCCGCCTTGACGACCGACATCAAGCTGGCGAACCCGCCCTTGCCACCGGATGCTTCCATACGGTCGAGATCGTTGGTGTGGACGAAGGTGACTTTCGTCGGTTCCGCGAAGGTTGCGGATGCCGTCAGCAAAAAAGCGACGGAGCTTGCGATCGCGGTTGTCCTGATAGGAAGACTCATGTCCCTCTTACTCCCTGTTTGTTCCATTGGTCGTCAGTTTACACGCGAAACTAGATTTCTGACTAGGTCATGATCGTTTTCGACGAAAACAACTGCCAGGATCATCGTGCAACATGCGCAATGAGAAAAAGATGCTTTAAGCGGCACGCACGGCATCAAAGAAATCGCGCAACTTGTCCGCATCCAGTGTGTTGTCGGTCCTGACCGAGCTGCAGAGGTCCAGCCCGTAGGGACTGACTTCGCGGATGGCATTGGCGACGTTCGAGCTGCGCAGACCGCCGGCCAGAAATACCGGACAAGTGGCCTCTTCGACGATACGTCGGCTGAGGCTCCAGTCATGCACGCGTCCGGTGCCACCCAGTTCTTTGACTTGAAGCGCTGGGTTTCCGGAATCCAACAGCAAAGCGTCGACGTGCCGTGCGAGGGAACAGGCCTCGGTGACGCTGTCGTCATTGATCACATGGATCACCTGAACAATCTTCAGGGACGGCAGCTCTTTTCGCAGCTTTCCGTAAACGCCGGGCGCGACCGCATCGACCAGTTGAACCGTATTGGTCCGGCAATTTCGGACGTGCTCGACAATGGCGTCGGCATCGATCCTGCTGGTCAGCAGGAAACTTGCGACGGGTGGTGGAATCCTGGAGGCGATTTCGGCGATCAATTCATCATCGATGACGCCGGGTCCGCTCGGCATTTCCGCCACGAGGCCGAGCGCTGAAGCGCCTTGCAGAATGGCGAGTCGGGCTTCTTCGAGGGAGGAAATGCAGCAGATTTTTACCCGTGGCGTCACGCGACAACCTTTTGGCGCAGGTTTTCTCGGGTCTCCTCGTCCACGAAGGCTGCCTCGATGGCGGTCAAGGTAACTTCGCGCAAAGACGCGTCGTCGAAGCCGAATACCGCCGATGCGCGATCATATTCCCGGCCAATTGTGGTGTCGAAGTAGGGCGGATCGTCGGAATTCAATGTGATGCGGCAGCCGGCTGCGCGCAGCTCCAAAAGCGGGTGGTCGCTATAGCTGCCGTACACTCCGGTGGCGATGTTGCTGCCTGGGCAGACTTCCAGGACGATCCCCCGGTCAGCCAGTTCGCGCACCAGTTCCGGATCTTCCATCGCACGGACCCCGTGGCCGAGCCGTTGTACCGGAAGTGCCTCCAGGGCAGCGCGCACGCTTTGTGCGCCGGCAACCTCGCCGGCATGGACGGTGCAGGGAAGGCCTGTGGCATGAACGATCCCGAACGCAGGCGCGAAATCGCGCGGCTCGAAGGCGTTTTCGTCACCGCCCATACCGAAACCCGTAACCAGCTTGTGCGGATTTGCCACAACTTGGCGGGCAACTTCGACACCACGCTCGGGGCCCAGGTGACGTACGCAAGTGACAATGATCCGGCCTTCAATTCCGGACTCACTGCGGGCATCCTCGATCCCGGCGGCGATACCTTCCAGATGATCGGTGTAAGACATGCCCACGGCGGCAGCGTGATCGGGCGAGGACATGACCTCAACGTAGATCGCACCCTCGGCGGCACAGTCCATCAGATACTGATAAGTAACGTCGCGATAGTCTTCCGGTGTGCGGATGACCGAGCTTGCAATGTCGTAGACCTTGAGGAAATGCAGGAAGTCGTCCCAAGCGAAATTGCCGTCTGCATCAAAGGTCTCAGCCGGTAACGTGACTGCATGCCGTGCCGCCAGTTTACGCACCAGGTCGGGCGAAGCCGCTCCTTCAAGATGACAATGCAATTCGGCTTTAGGCACCATGGTGATCATCGCTAAAATCCCCGCAGAGGCAGGGCAGGATCGCGTTGCAGCCAATTGTCATCGAGATAGCGGCAGGTGCCGTCGATGATGTGAAGCGTATAGGCCTGGCGCGAAACCGGTGATCTATTGGGTCCGCTGAGGTGCGGAAGCTGGCCGTGCAGCACGATCAGAGACCCCTTTTTCGCTTCGAGAGGTACAGCCTCTTCTGCGGACCAGGGTGTCGGGTCCAGCACTTCGGTTGCGAATGCACCCTCCTTGCGATGAAAGCGCTTGCGGATCGGATCCTTGTGACGTCCCGGCAGCGCCCAGAGACAGCCGTTGTTGAGGGTCGCATCCTCGAGGGCGAACCAGAGGCCGATGACGCTCAGTGGATCCGTCGTCAGAAAGGTCGAATCCTGATGGCACACGACTTCACCGCCAATATTGGGCTGCTTGAAGATGTACATGGATTGCAGCAGCAATGCTTCGGCAATCCCGACATCGCTGACCAACCGGGCCAGAGCCGGGGTGCGAGAAAAACCGTCGAATACGGGATCCAGGTCATGCATGGCATGCCCGAACTTATTGATGGAGAGTGCTTTGTCCTGGTTCAGCGCGCCGGTTTCGTCGAAGGCGTCCTCCTCGAAGAAGAAGCGGATCTTGTCGCCTGACTCAGCGAAGTAGCTGTCGCGCGTATGGGCCAGAGACGTGGTTGAAAAGATCGAGGCCACGTCGTCCGGCGTGAAGTCTTCCACCAGTTCCGCCGCGCGGGTCATCAGGGCATTACAGCGCTCGGCAGGGACAAAGTCTTCAATCAAGAGGTAACCGTCTTCATTGAAGGCGGCGTTCATCTCGCTGTCCAAGCCGGCTGCTGCTTCATACGCTGCCATCTGGAAACGGCGTGGGCATTGACCGGAGGTGGTTTGAGAGGAGGGCAGGGTCATGCGGCTAGAAAGTCCGTTCCATGGTCCAGCGGGGCAATGCCCAGGTGTCTGGCGAGCGTCTGGCCGATATCGGCAAAGGTGGAGCGGCGTCCGAGGGAGCCGGGCTGAATATCCGGTCCGAACGCCAGGACAGGAACATGCTCTCGGGTGTGGTCGCTGCCCGGCCAGGTCGGGTCGCAGCCGTGGTCCGCCGTGATAACGGCAAGATCTCCCGGACGCAGCAGAGATTCGAAGTTCGGGAGCAAGCGGTCAAAATCTTCCAGGGCCGTTGCATAGCCGGCAACATCTCGGCGATGTCCGAAGAGCGTATCAAAGTCGACGAAGTTCGTGAATACGAGCGAGCCTTCTGGTGCCGTTCTGGTCTCGGCCAGAGTTGCTTCGAAGAGCGCGTCGTTGCCGTTGGCCTTGACGGTTTTGGTCATCCCACGATGTGCAAAGATGTCGGCAATCTTGCCGATGGCGATGACTTCGGCGCCTTCGTTCTTCAGCCGGTCGAGCAGGGTGGCCGATGGCGGCGGTGTGGTGAGATCGCGTCGATTGCCCGTACGCTGGAACGAGGCTGCGTCTTCACCCACAAAGGGGCGCGCAATGACCCGGCCGATGTTGTAGTCGTCGACCAGTTCTTTCGCGATGCGGCAGAGTTCGTAAAGACGCTCCAGGCCGAAGTGAGTTTCGTGCGCCGCGACCTGAAAGACGGAATCTGCCGAGGTGTAGACAATCGGCTTGCCGCTGCGGATGTGCTCTTCGCCCAATTCAGCGATGATCTCGGTTCCCGATGCGTGGCAATTTCCCAAAACGCCGGATAGATTGCAGCGCGCAATCAAAGCGTCAGTCAGGGCCGCAGGAAATGTGGGTGTCTCCTTGGGGAAAAAGCCCCAGTCGTATTCGACCGGAACACCGGCCATCTCCCAATGACCGCTTGGAGTGTCTTTGCCGAAACTGCGCTCGGCAGCGTGTCCATAGGCGCCGGTAATGTGATCCGGTTTGGCGAAACCCGCCGGCGGCTGTCCTGCGCTTTCCTCTGCCGCTAGGCCAAGACCGAGTCTTGCAAGGTTGGGTAGCCGCAAGGGGCCTTGCCGGCCGTTTGCGACATCGGCTTTACCCTCATCGCAGGCCTGCGCGATGTGCCCGAGCGTATTTGCGCCTTGATCGCCAAAGGTCGGTGCGTCCGCGGTGGCGCCAAGGCCGAATGAATCCATCACGAGAATGAAGGCGCGCGTCATTCCGCTTCCTCCGTAATGCGCTCATACACGCTATTCGTTGCTTCGGGAGGCTTGTCTTCAATGCGCATGGCATTGCGAAGGTCGGCTGCTGCTGCCTGGGCCGTCGTCTCATCCTTTGCGAAGACATGGGCGAGCGGTCGTTCGCTGCCGACTTCAGCACCAAGCGAAGCGATCTCCGTAAATCCGACGGCGTGATCAATAGTGTCGCTGGCACGACGTCTTCCACCCCCCAGCGCGACGACGGCAACACCGACGGCGCGGGTGTCTATTTCCGTCACGAACCCGGAAACTTCCGGATATACCGCCTGGGTGACCGGCGCCCTTGGCAGATGATCGTCTGAACGTTCCAGGAAATCGGCGGGCCCACCAAGCGCAGCGACCATCTTGCCGAAGATCTCGGCTGCCCGTCCGCTGTCCAAGGCTTGGCGCAACCGGGTTGCCGCGTCGTCCTGGCTTGTTGCAAGACCACCGAGCACCAGCATTTCGGAACAAAGCGCCATAACCACCTCGTCAAGCCGGATATCGCGACGCCGACCTGTAAGGTAATCCAAGGTCTCCGCGACTTCCACAGCATTTCCAGCGGAATGACCCAATACCTGGTTCATGTCGGTGATCAGCGCCGTGGTCGCCATGCCAGCGCCGTTTGCGACGGCAACAATGCTTTCTGCCAGCGAGCGCGCCATCTTGGTGGAGGCGGCAAAGGCACCGCTGCCGGTTTTGACGTCCATCACCAGACCGTCGAGGCCGGCGGCCAGCTTCTTGGACAGAATTGATGCGGTGATCAGTGGAATCGATTCCACGGTCGCGGTGACGTCGCGGATACCGTAGAAACGCTTATCTGCCGGGGCGAGGTCTGCGGTCTGGCCAATGACGGCGCAACCCACATCTCGTACTGCGTCGCGGAATCGTTCGATGCTCGGTGCGGTATCGTACCCGGGGATCGCGTCGAACTTATCTAAGGTTCCACCGGTGTGACCCAGGCCGCGCCCGGAGATCATTGGTACATGCCCGCCACAGGCCGCGACCATCGGCGCCAACATCAAGCTGACCTTGTCGCCGACACCGCCGGTCGAGTGCTTGTCCAGAACCGGACCTGAGAATCCGGCATCCCCCCAGTCCAGGACCCGGCCAGACTGAGTCATGCCGCGGGTCAGTGCCACCCGTTCTTCCATGGTCATACCCTGGAAGAAGACAGCCATGGCGAAAGCAGCTACCTGTCCTTCGCTGATGCTGTCGTCGGCGATGCCGCGCACCATAAAGGAGATTTCCTCTTCGCTTAGGGCCTCGCCGTCTCGCTTCCGCCGTATGATTTCCTGCGGCAGCATGGCTCAATAGCTTTCTTTGGAAGGGGCCGAAGCATCGCCGCGGAGGACTGCTAACAGGTCGTTTAAGAGACCGCTGGCGCCGAAGCGGAAGTTTCCGGGAGCCGCCCAACCGGTGCCGAGGATCTTATCGCTTAACGCCAGATAGTCGGCCGCGTCGCTGGTCGAACGAATTCCTCCAGCCGCCTTGAAGCCTGTCGTGCCGCCGGTTTCCTTGATGGCGTTTAACATGGCTTCGGCTGCGGGCAGGGTCGCGGAAATCTCGACTTTGCCAGTCGAGGTCTTGATGAAATCCGCTCCGGCCTCGATGGCATCCAAACTCGCAGCCGAGATGTTTTCCGCTGTCTCGAGACGGCCAGTTTCCAGAATGACTTTCAGTAATGCGCTGTCGCCGCAGGCAGCTTTACAGGCGGTTATCAGTTCGCGGGCGAGTGCACGGTCACCGGCAAGCCAGGCGTTGTAGGGCATGACTACGTCAACCTCGTCGCCCCCGTCGGCGACGATTGCCGCCGTTTCCTCGACAGCCCTTCCAACATCGGTGGCGCCGGCCGGAAAGTTTGCGACCGCGGCCACCGCGACACCGCTTCCAGAAAGCAATTTCTTGGCGTGGGGGACGAATTGCGGCCAAACACAAACCGCTGCCGTATGGCCGAAATCGGAAACGGCGCGTTTGCAAAGCTCCGTGACATCGGCTTCGCTATCGCCATCGTTTAAACTGGTAAGATCCAGCAGCGTCAGCGCTTTCTGCGCGACGGTGGTCACATCGTCAGTCATTGGCTTGTCCTTCAAAGAACGCGATCGCCAGCTTTTTGAAGTCCTGCGCCGCGAGCGCGGCTTTCTCCATGGTCTGCGCATGGCTGAGAGGCATGTCGTCGAGTCCTGCGCCATAATTTGTGATGATGGAGAGCGCCGCGACCTTGAGCCCCAGATGCCGGGCCAGAATCACTTCGGGCACGGTTGACATGCCGACGGCATCGGCGCCCAGGATCTTGGCGGCGCGGATTTCAGCAGGGGTCTCGAAGTTGGGGCCGGAAAACCACATGTAAACGCCTTCATTCAGGGTCACACCCTGCTGTCGTGCGGACTCATGTAGCTGAGCACGATAGTCCGGGCTGTAGGCGTCGATGAGGTCGACGAAACGGGTGGGGGCGGCTTCGCCGATCAAGGGAGACGTGCCTGCGAAATTTATGTGGTCCGTAATCAGCATCAGACTGCCCGGGCCGGCGCCCTTGACCAGACTGCCGGCGGCGTTGGTCAACAGCAGAGACTTGCAGCCCGCTGCCTGTAAAGACCGAATGGGCCCCTTCATTGCGTCTGCCTTGCCGGCCTCATAATAATGGGCGCGACCCTGCATCATGGCAATGGAAACACCCCCAAGACGCCCTAGCACCAACTGGCCTTCATGGCCTTGAACCGTTGGTTTCGGGAAGCCTGGCAGATCGGCATAGGGGATGTGTTTGGCGTCTTCGACTGCATCGGCCAAGGCGCCCAGTCCGGATCCCAAAACCATACCGAAGGTGGGCGGGGTATCGCCGGCAGCCTCAAGGATGATTTCAGCCGCGTTTTTCGTACTCATTTCAGGTTCTCCGGTCCGAACGACAGGGGCAAAAGCTCGTCGAGTGTGGTTGTCTTACGAAGCCCTTCGGGCCCGCAAACGTGAATCGCGGTCGCGCCGGCCGCGAACTCACGAATTTTCTGCCGGCAGCCGCCGCAGGGGGTCACCAACGCGTCGCCTTTCCCCATAACACAGACTTCGCTCAGACGCCGGACACCGGCATTGACCATCGCTGCGATGGCAGAAGCTTCGGCGCAGAGACCTTCGGGATAGGCCGCATTCTCGACGTTGCAGCCGCTGTAAATCTCTCCATTGTCGGCACGAACGGCAGCGCCCACGGCGAACCCGGAGTAGGGGGCGTAAGCCCGACTCATCGCATCACGCGCCGCCGCGATCAGGTCTTCAGTCACGTTTATCTCTCTTTTACGTAGGGTATTCCACTGGCTTTGGGAGCCACGGCCTTGCCGATAAATCCGGCGAGCAGGATCACCGTTAGGATATAGGGAAGCGCCTGAATGAGTTGAACCGGAATCTCTCCGACAACCGGCATTTTCACGCCCTGAATTCGGTTCGCCACGGCATCCAGGAAACCAAAAAGAAGACAAGCCAACATGGCCGGTACCGGACGCCACTTCCCGAAGATCATCGCGGCGAGGGCAATGAAACCCTGTCCGGCGGTCATGTTTTTGACAAAAGCGGCGTTCTGCGCTGTCGAAAGGTAGGTGCCTGCGATACCACAGAGCAGGCCGCAACACATCATAGCCTGGTACCGAAGTGCCGTGACGGAAATACCGGCCGTATCCACGGCAGATGGATTTTCGCCCACTGCCCGCAGGCGCAAGCCGAAACGTGTGCGGTATACGACCCACCAGGTCAGGGGGACTGCCAGATAGGCGACGTAGACGAGCAGGTTATGCCCGCTGATGATCTCGCTGTAGAGGGCACCGATGACAGGTACGCCTGTCAGGGCCTCGGCACCTGGCCAAATGAGGGGGCTGAAGCGTGCGTCGTTGGTGAGTGCCGGTGTCTGCCCGCCGCGCGAGAACCAGGCAATACCCAATGTTACGGTCAGCCCGGCGACCAATATGTTGATGGCAACGCCGCTGACCACTTGATTGCCCCGGTGGGTAATACAGGCAAACCCATGAACCAGAGCAAGAACAACCGAGATGCCGATTCCGCCGAGCAACCCCATCCAGGCTGAATTCATGACATAGGCTGCCGAGGCGGCAGCAAAGGCGCTGGCCAGCATCTTGCCTTCCAGGCCGATATCGATGACGCCCGAACGCTCGGCGTAGAGTCCGGCAAGAGATGCGAGCACCAGTGGTGTGGCCACGCGGATCGTGGCGTCGAGGGTGGAGACCAGAAGTACGAAAAACTCATCCATCGCCTTAGCCCTCCGCCGCAGATGCGCGCCGGGCGGCGGCCGATGCCAGGATAAAGTAAATCCGTTCCACGGTTGGCTTAATCATCAGGGCGAGGGCACCGCTGAAGAGAATCACCAGTCCCTGAACCACTTCGACCATCTCTCTTGTGACCTTCGGCATGTCGAAGGAGAGCTCGGCGCCGCCTTGATAGAGCGTGCCGAATAGCAGGCTGGCGAAGATGATGCCGACGGGGTGATTGCGGCCCATCAGTGAGACGGCGATGCCCGCGAAACCATATCCGAGCTGGAAGTTCAGCAGCAGCCGGTGATGTACGCCCAAAACCTCATTCAGGCCGACGAAGCCGGCGAGACCACCAGAGACGCACATTGCCAGGATAACGATCTTTTTCGGATTGATTCCGGCATAGACGGCGGCAGTTTCGTTAAAACCCACTGTCCGGATCTCGTAACCCCATCGGGTTCGCCAGATGAAACCCCAGATCAGAACGCAGCAGACCAGGGCCCAAAAAATCGAGAGGTTCAGGGGCGACCGGGTAATCTCCACACCGAACCAGGCGAATGCCTCATGCATGAACGGCAGCCAGGCAGATTGCGCGAACTCCCGGCTTTCGGGAGACATCTGACCCGGTTGGATCAGGACGTTGACCAGCAGATAGACCATCAGCGCAGAAGCGATGAAATTGAACATGATGGTCGTGATGACGATGTGGCTGCCGCGGTATGCCTGCAGGTAGGCGGGGATATAGGCCCAGGCCGCACCGAACAAGGCTGAGGCCGCAATGGAGATCGGTAATATCAGAATGAACGGCAGACTGTTGTCGAACAGCAGCAAAGCAAGCCCAACGCCGAGACCGCCAATGTAAGCTTGGCCTTCACCGCCGATATTGAAAAGGCCGGCGTGAAAGGCGACGGCAACCGCCAGGCCGGTGAAGATGAAGTTTGTGGTGTAATAGAGGGTGTAGCCGATACCCTCTTCAGTGCCGAAGGCACCCCATATCAGGATCCGCACGGCTTCGATCGGATCCTCGCCGATCAGCAGAATAATCAGGCCAGACGCCAGAAATGCCAGCAGGATGTTGATGAAGGGAATGAGACCAACGTCGACCCAGCGTGGCACTGTACCGGAAATCACTCTCATAGTTCGGCTCCCGTACTTGCCGGCGCTGTTCCTGAAGCGGGAGCCGCTTCCTGGGCGTCCGGCGCGGCGTTGGCCATCATCAGCCCGAGCAAGCGTTCGTCGGCGTCTTTGGGGGCGACTTCGCCGACGATCCGGCCTTCAAACATCACCAGGATGCGATCGCTCAGCGACATAATTTCTTCGAGTTCGACAGAGACCATCAGGACTGCGGCACCTGCGTCTCGCATGCTCACCAAATTCTTGTGAATGTACTCGATTGCACCGATGTCCACACCACGCGTCGGCTGTCCGACAAGCAGCACATCGGGTTTACGGGCCATTTCCCGCGCCAGTACGATCTTCTGTTGGTTGCCGCCTGAAAAATTGGCGGACTTTAGGCTGGGTGTTGGAGGCCGGACATCGAACGCCGCCATTTTTCCGGCGCAATCCTCCACGATCGCCTTGCGGTCCATGAGAATGGAGCCGTTATAGGCTTTATTCCTGTGGTAGCCGAGAATGGCCGATTCGTCGGCGGTAAAGGCCGTCACCAGCCCCATGCGATGACGGTCTTCCGGCACATGCGCGACCCCGAGATCGCGAAACTCGCGGGCGTCCAGGTGAGATTCGCGCGTTATCACAGTGCCATTGAGTTCGATCCGGCCCTTACTCGGGGCGACGATTCCAGAAAGCGCCTCAAGCAATTCGCTTTGCCCATTGCCCGAAACGCCGGCAATGCCAACGATCTCACCGCGGCGCACTGTCAGACTGACGTTATCAAGCCTGGGCACCCCATCGCTGTCGATGACCGAAAGGCCTTCGACTTTTAGGGCCGTCTCGCCGACCTGGGCTTCGTATTTGTCGACCTTTAGCAACACTTTGCGGCCGACCATCAATTCAGCCAGCTCTTCCTTACTGGTTTCGCTGGTTGTCCGGTGAGCAACCATTTCGCCGCCGCGCATGACGGAGACACCGTCGGTAACGGCCATGATTTCCTGGAGTTTGTGGGTGATGAGGATGACCGTCACGCCCTGGTCCTTCAGGGCCTTCAGGATCCTGAAGAGTTGGTCCGTCTCCTGCGGCGTCAAAACACCGGTCGGCTCATCGAGAATCAGGATTTCGGCACCCCGGTAGAGCGCCTTGAGAATCTCTACCCGCTGCTGCAAGCCAACCGGCAATTCACCCGCGAGCGCGTCAACCGGTACGTCGAGACCGTATTCACGCTCCAGCCGTTCGAGCTCTTCGCGGGCTGTATCGATGCCCTTGTCCAGCAGCGCGCCGCCTTCGGCGCCCAGCATGACGTTTTCCAGCACCGTAAAGGGATCGACCAGCATGAAATGCTGGTGGACCATGCCTATTCCGGCAGCGATCGCTTCGTGCGACCCGCGTATTTTGGTGGCTTGGCCGTTGATCAGGATGTCGCCGCTGTCGGCTTCGTAAAAGCCGTAGAGGATCGACATCAAGGTCGATTTGCCGGCACCGTTTTCGCCGATGATGCCGTGGATCGTGCCCTTGTCGATAGCGAGCGCAACGTTCTTGTTGGCGTGGACAGGGCCGAAAGACTTATTGATTCCCCGGAGTTCGATCGCGGTCATAGATGAGCCAATCGTTGAGCCGGAAGATAGACGGAACTAATTTCCGTCTATCTTCCTGGTGCTTTCCGAACGACGGTTTCGCGCGCTTCGACTTCTCCACAACGATGTGGGAGAGGCAGTTACAGCGCAAAAGACACGTCGATTAGTAGCTGCAGCTATTGTCCGACATATAGTCGTGGACAGTGATGGTGCCGGCAATGATGTCAGCCTTCACCTTGTCGACCATGGCCTGCATCTCTGGAGTGATCAGACCTTTGTTGTGCTCATCAAGAGCCCAGTCGATGCCGCCTTCGGCAAGGCCGAGGACCTGAATGCCTGGTTTCCAGGTGCCGTCCTGCGCCCCTTTGAAGGCATTGTAGGCGGCAACGTCAACCCGCTTCAGCATTGAGGTAAGCATGGTGCCCGGATGCAGGTAATTCTGGTTGGAATCAACACCGATGGCCAGCTTGCCGCTGTCCTTGGCGGCCTGATAGACACCGATGCCGGTTCCGCCGGCTGCTGCATATACGACGTCGACACCCCGGTCGAACTGGCTCTTTGCAAGCTCGCCACCCTTGGAAGGATCGTTCCAGGCCGCAGGTGTCGTACCCGTCATGTTCTGAATGACTTCGGTGCTCGCACCGGCGTGTTTAGCGCCTTGCTCGTAACCGCAGGCGAAGCGGCGAATCAAAGGAATGTCCATGCCCCCGACGAAGCCGACCTTACCGCTCTGTGACGCGGCGGCAGCCAGTGCACCTACCAGGAAAGAACCTTCCTGCTCTTTAAAGACGACCGACTGCACGTTAGGCAGATCGACGACCATGTCGATGATGGTGAAGCGCGTGTCCGGAAACTCCTTGGCGACCTTTTCCATCGCCGGGCCCTGTGCGAAACCGACACCGACAACCGGGTCTGCGCCGCGCTGTGCCATTTTGCGAAGGGCCTGTTCACGCTGGGTTTCGTTCGTAACCTCGAACTCGCGATAGCTAATTCCGGTTTCGGCCTTGAACTTTTCGACGCCGTTATAGACGCCTTCGTTGAACGATTTATCAAACTTTCCGCCCATGTCGAAGACCACGGCGGGTTTCACGTCAGCCGCGCTGGCGCTGGCGGCGGACAGAATTATTGCTGCTGATGCGGCAAGTAAAATCTGTTTCATTCGGAAGCCTCGTTTCCCTGTCATATCGGAGGTTGCAGTCTATTGTTATCCATTCAGCCGACTTTGTCGCGGCTGTTCTGGCGTTCGATCGTTTTCCCCGGTTCAGAAAAAATCGTAAATCAGCTTCTGGATTATATTAGTGGAGCGCGAATCACGTTCCTGATTGATTTACCTGGGATCGATTTATCCTTGATGATCGACATTTCTTGTCCATCTGGTCAAGTTTTATATGTAGAACACAAACGTTTATTAGTGAAGTGATCAGGAAACAGCCCTCGGAGATTTTTTCGATGTCAGGCCGCAGTTTGATCCTGGTTGATCGTGTCTGCAAAATGGCAGGCAACCTTTTGCCGGGGGAAGTCGGTGAGTTCCGGCCGTTCCGTGCTGCAGCGTGCTTCGGCAAAGGGGCAGCGCTGATGAAATGCGCAGCCCGAGGGCGGATTGATAGGCGACGGCAGTTCGCCCTTCAGCTTGATGCGCTCGACTCTGTGGCGTGGATCAACGGCCGGCGTACTGGCGAGAAGCGCCTTGGTATAGGGATGCATCGGGTTTTGGAAAATCGCATCTCTCGGTCCGTGTTCGACCGGACGGCCGAGATACATCACCATCACTTCGTCCGCGATGTGGCGCACGACACTGAGATCATGCGAGATAAAAAGATAGGCGAGGTTGAATTCCTCCTGCAGGTCCATCAACAAATTGAGAACCTGGGCCTGGATTGAAACATCGAGTGCGGATACCGGTTCGTCAGCGACCAGGATACGAGGCTGCAACATCAGTGCCCGGGCCACCGCGATGCGCTGCCGCTGACCGCCGGAAAACATATGTGGGTAGCGATTGTAGTGTTCGCGCCGCAGACCAACCTTGGTCAGCATCTCAAGCGCACGTTCTTTGCGTTCGGCCGCCGAGGCATCGCTGTTGATCACCATCGGCTCTTCCAGAATCGTCCCGATCTTTTTCCGCGGATTGAGCGAGCCGTAGGGATCCTGAAATACGATCTGAACGTCCTGCCGCAGACGTTTCATCTCTTCACTGCTGGCATGGGCGACGTCGGCACCGTCGATGAGCAGTTCACCGGCCGTCGGTGTTTCGATCAGGGTCGCAACTCGGGCGAGGGTAGACTTGCCGCAGCCGGATTCCCCGACCACAGCCAGGGTCTTACCGGCCTGGAGGTTGAAACTTGCGCTCGCCAGCGCCTTGACGGTCTTTGGTTTGCTGAAAAACCCTCCACCAATGTCGTAATGACGGGCAAGCGACCTGGCTTCGAGGACGCTTTGAGAGTCGTGGTGCAACTGTTCGCTCATGCCGTGCCTCCTGGCGCTGTGCCGCCTGTTTCATCGGCTGCCGACGCGCTGGACGATCCGGGAACCGATACAGGCAGTGGAAAATGACAGCGCACGAAGCCGGTGTGATCGGACGCCAGTTTAGGGGTCCGGTGTTGGCACTCATGCTGCATAAAACGGCAGCGTGGATTGAAGAGGCAACCATCCGGCCGGTCGCCGGCACCCGGTACCACGCCGGGAATGGTCGAAAGGCGCGATCCCTCGACACTGCGCTCCGGCAAGGCATCGAGAAGGGCGGAGGTGTATGGATGCCTGGGGCCTTCAAATAGGTCTTCGACACTTCGGACCTCAACCTGTTGCCCGGCGTACATGACCGTCACTCTTTGCGCGGTCTCTGCGACCACACCCATGTCGTGCGTGATAAGCACCATCGACATGCCGCGATCCCGTTGAAGGCTGCGCAGCAGGTCCAGGATTTGCGCCTGGATGGTCACATCGAGCGCTGTGGTGGGCTCGTCTGCGATCAGGAGGCGTGGGTTGCAGGAGATCGCCATCGCGATCATCACCCGTTGACTCATGCCGCCTGATAGCTGATGCGGAAACGCGTTAAGTCGCGATTCCGGAGCGGGAATTCCGACCTGCTCCAACAGTTCGATCGCCCTCCGCCGGCGCTCGGGCCGCGGCAGTCCCTCATGCACCTTCAAAGATTCCATGATTTGGAAGCCGACAGTGAAACAGGGGTTGAGGCTGGTCATCGGCTCCTGGAAGATCATGGCAATGTCCTTGCCGATGATCTCGCGGCGTTGTTTCGCCGAAATCTGCAAAAGGTCAGTTCCGTCGAAGCTCAATCGATCAGCCGTCACCGTTGCGGTTGGTGGCAGTAATCCCATCAGGGCCAGCATTGTGACCGATTTGCCTGACCCGGATTCGCCGACGACGCCGACCAGTTCACCAGACTGAATATCGAGATTAATGCCGTCGACGGCGCGGAAAGGGCCATGAGCGGTCTGGAATTCGACGGCGAGGTCGCGGATTTCAAGCAGTGCCATGGTCAGCTCCGCTTCAACTTGGGATCAAGGGCATCGCGTAAGCCGTCGCCCATCAAATTAAAGGCCAGCACCGAAATCAGGATTGCAAGTCCGGGGAAGGTCACGACCCACCAGGCGCGCAGAATGAAATCGCGGGCCTCTGAGAGCATGGTGCCCCATTCCGGAGTCGGCGGTTGTGCGCCCATTCCCAGAAACCCGAGCGCCGCCGCATCGAGAATGGCGGTCGAAAAGCTGAGGGTCGCCTGGACGATCAAGGGGGCCATGCAGTTCGGCAGTACGGTGATGTACATCAGCCGGAAGATTCCCGCACCGTTGACCCTGCTGGCGGTCACGTAATCTTTTGATAGTTCCGACATGACAGCCGCGCGGGTCAACCGCACGAAATGCGGCTGCAGCACGATGGCGATGGCGATCATGGCGTTGGTCAGGCTTGGCCCGAGAATCGCGACAAGCACCAGTGCCATCAACAGGCTGGGAAACGCGAGGATCATGTCCATCAGGCGGAGGATGATGGTGCCGATGAAGCCCGGGAAAAAACCCGCAATCAGGCCCAGGGACACGCCCAGAGTGAGAGAGATCGAGACAACGATTACGCCCACAAAGAGCGATTCCCGCGAACCGTAGATCAGGCGCGAGAGGAGGTCTCGACCGACAGCGTCCGTGCCGAGCACGAAAGACCAGCTTCCACCTTCCTGCCAAGCCGGCGGTTGCAGCAAGTGATCGCGATACTGCTCGCTGGGCAAATGTGGTGCGACGACGTCGGCAGCCAGTGCGATCACAATCAAGAACAGCACGACGAAGAAACCGGCTACCGCGCCTTTGTTCTCGCTGAAATAATGCCAGAACTCCCGAACAGGATGAATTGGCGCGGCTTCCGGTGTGGCCGAAGGACTCCCGGAGGGGTCTTGCGGGTTCGCGGACATATCTGTGGTTACGGCCATGGGATTACCTGGCGTGTCTGATTCGAGGATTAATGAGGCCGTACAGCAGGTCGACAATCAGATTGACCACCATAACGATTGCAGCGATCAGCATGAGGCCGCCTTGGACCGAGGGGTAGTCACGGCGGAAGATCGAGTCGACCATCCACTTCCCAATACCCGGCCAGGCGAAAATTGTTTCGGTCAGGATCGCGCCTGCCAGCAGCACTCCGACCTGCAGACCGATCACGGTGATCACCGGTATCAGGGCATTGCGGAGTGCGTGCAGTCCGACCACGCGTCCTGGCGGCAGGCCCTTGGCTCGCGCTGTGCGCACGTAGTCTTCGCTCAAGACCTCCAACATGGCGGAGCGGGTCTGGCGCGCAATGACGGCGAGTGGGATGGTTCCCAGCACGATTGCGGGCAGAATTAAGTGACTCAACGCTGAGGAAAAGGCGCCTTCTTCATCCGACAGCAGGGTGTCGATCAGCATGAAACCAGTGACCGGCTCGAAGTAATACAAAACCGAAATTCGCCCCGATACCGGTGTCCAGCCGAGGATCCCCGAGAAGAAGATGATCAACAGCAGACCCCACCAGAAGATGGGCATGGAAAAGCCGGTCAGGGAGATCCCCATAACCGTGTGGTCGAAAACGCTGCCGCGCTTGACGCCCGCGACGATACCGGCGGGCAGGCCGATGACAATGGCGAAGACAATGGCAAAGAGCGCGAGTTCGAGCGTTGCGGGGAACAGCGAGAAGAATTCGTCGAAGATCGGTTTCTTCGTGACGATCGAGGCCCCGAGATCGCCTTCGAGCAGCTTACCCATGAAAACCAGATACTGCTCCCAGATGGGTTTGTCGAAACCGAATTGCGCCATCAACTGCGCGTGCCGCTCAGGCTCGATGCCACGCTCGCCGGCCATGAGTTCAATGGGGTCGCCTGGAAGAAGCCGAATGAAGGAGAAAGAGATGATTGTCACGCCGATGAAAGTCGGCAAGAGCAATCCGATACGGGTCAATATGAATTTAAGCATTGGTCCACCTAGAGCGCGTGGGTTCTTGAGTTAAAACAATCAAGAACATGTTTCGCCCTCTGACCTACAGACCGGGAGACTGATCCGATTTTGCTCTAACGCAAAGCAAACCGATCAACCTCTGAGGAAACTTCGGGAGGGGCCAGCGCCCCTCCCGAAATTCTGCCTACAGGCGTTCCCGAATTTTACTTCAGGTCGACGCCGTAGAAAATGTGACCGCCAAGCGGGTGGACACGGAAGTCGACGACTTCATTGCGGACCGGCATGAAGACGACCGAATGCGCGATGGTCACCCAGGGAGCTTCCTCCTTGAAGACCAGCTGTGCTTCTTCGTACAGACGTGTGCGCTCTGCCGTATCGGCGGTCTGCTTGGCTTGCTTCAGCAGATCGTCGAATGGCTTGTGGCACCAGCGTGCGCGGTTGGCACCGGAAGCGGCGTCGCAACCCAGTAGGACATAAAGGAAGTTGTCCGGATCGCCATTGTCACCTGTCCAGCCCAGCAGCACGGTTTCGTGCTCGCCTGCCTTGGAGCGCTTGAGGTACTCACCCCACTCGAAGGTGACGATCTCAGCTTCGACGCCGACCTTGGCCCAGTCCGCCTGGATCAGTTCAGCCATCCGACGCGCATTGGGGTTATAGGGACGTTGTACCGGCATGGCCCAGATGTTGGTCTTCAGGCCTGATACACCGGCTTCGGCGAGCAATGCCTTAGCCTTCTCGGGGTCGTAAGCGTAGTCCTTGGTGGACTCGTTATAGGACCAGATTGTCGGTGGGATCGGGTTTTTCGCGATCTTGCCGGCGCCCTGGAACACAGCATCGATGATCGCCTGCTTGTCGATCGCCATGTTGAGAGCCTGACGGACCCGCTTGTCGGTGAAGGGGGCTTTTTCCGTGTTGAAAGCGAGGTAGCCGACGTTCAGGCCTTCTTGCTCCAGAAGGTTGACGTCGCTGTCGCTTTTCATGGCTTCGATGTCAGCCGGGTTCGGGTAAGGCATGACATGGCATTCGCCAGCTTTCAGCTTCTGATAACGTACCGAAGCGTCCGGCGTGATGGAGAAAATCAGAGTGTCGAGTTCGGACTTGCCGGCCCAGTAGCCATCGTTGGCCTTATAGCGGATGACCGCGTCTTTTTGGTACTGTTGAAGCTGGAAGGGGCCGGTTCCGACTGGTGCCAGATCGACCTGCTCAGGCGTACCTGCCTTTAACATCTGGTCCGCGTATTCCGCAGACATGATCGATGCAAAGTCCATTGCCAGATTGGCGACGAAGGGGGCTTCCGGCTTGCTGAGAACGAACTTGACCGTGTAGTCGTCGATCTTTTCCACCGTCTCAATGATATCCGGCATGCTCATGCCTTCGAAGTACTCGTAGGAGCCTCCGGAAACCTTGTGATACGGGTGGTCTTTATTGCCTTGGCGTTCGAAGCTGAAGATCACGTCGTCGGCATTGAAATCCCGGCTGGGCGTGAATGCTTTGGTGGTGTGAAACTTAACGCCTTTGCGCAGCTTGAAAGTATACTGCAGGCCGTCGTCGGAAGCCGTCCAGGATTCAGCCAGACCCGGAATAACAGTGGTCGATCCACGTTCAAACTCGACTAGGCGATTGAAGATTGGATGCGATGAGGCATCGAAGGTGGTTCCCGCTGTATAAAGCGCTGGGTTAAAGCCTTCAGGGCTGCCTTCCGAACAATAGACCAGTGTTTTGGCACCGGCAGAAGCTCCAAAGGCAACACTTGCGGCAATCGCAACGGATGCCATCCATAGTTGGCGTCTCATGATTTAATTCCCTGCTGTTTAGGTCTGTATTCTCGCCTACTCTTGGTGAGTTGGGTAGGCGTATGGGGCATCAAGCTAGGCGCTTGAGATGCCTCTCGTCAACGGCATTTCTGGAACCCGAGCATGGTCGGTCGGGTGCGCCCACGCTTTGTGCAAGCCCCTGCAATGTCCCACTTTCGGCCGCTGGAGCACGGGGATAAACGCTAACATCATGAGTTGATTGATTCATTTTGGATCCAATATCCTATCATGATTTTGTCTGTTATCGATCACAGGCGTAGCGGGGAGGGGGGGCAAAAAAAAATGAACGAAACCCCGGTTGGATGCGCCACAGAATAAAAGCTGTGCGACCTTCCACCTACTATTGTATGCGGGGCTCAAAAGGAGTCGTTCGCGCGTTAGGAGGATGCAGTGGTTTAAACGGTCTTATATGCCATATTACGGGAAATGCTTTGCGTATTTTTACGTACTGGTAGTGGTCAGTGAAGTACCATATGTAAAGTTCCAGTATCGATCGCTTTCGATTACGCTGGTGTGCGGTTCTGAATCATGGTGAAAAGACCGCTGAACCAACAGATTGTCGACCAAAGAGCGTTTTTAGTAATTATGGCCCGATGCACCGCGCCGAGGACTATGTGAAGTCATGTTGCGCAGTAATTTGATACCTGCGGAGGTTAAGCCGCTAAAGGTTCTCCTGGTCGAGGACAATCTTTCTCTTGCGAAGCTCTACGTGAGTTTTCTGCAGGCCGAGCCGGTGATTTTAAACCATGTCGCCAATGGCGAGGATGCAATAGAGGCTATTAAAAGCGATCAGCCCTCGGTCGTCGTGCTTGATCTGCAGCTACCTGACATGAATGGGATCGAGATCCTGAACTGGATTCAGGACGATGGGATCGACACTGCCGTCATCGTGGTCACTGCCGATGGTTCCTTATCCACTGCGGTCGAGGCAATGAAGGCCGGGGCGCTGGATTTTCTGGTCAAGCCTTTCAATCAGGAACGCCTGCTCGTCACTCTCCGCAATGCGCTCGAGCGTCAGCGGCTCTCGGCAATCGTCGAAAAGGTCAAGGGCGGTTATCCGCGTGAATCCTATTGCGGCTTCATCGGCGCGTCCGTTTCCATGCAAGCGGTTTACCAGGTGATAGATTCGGCTGCCCAGAGTAAGGCGACTGTCTTCATCACCGGTGAGAGCGGCACCGGCAAAGAAGTCTGTGCCCAGGCGCTCCATGACTTGTCTCCCCGCAAGGACAGTGCCTTCGTGCCGATAAACTGCGCCGCCATTCCAAAGGAGTTGATGGAGAGCGCGATTTTCGGTCACGTCAAAGGCGCATTCACCGGTGCAACTCAACATCAGCATGGTGCAGCTAAGCGGGCTGACGGCGGGACTCTATTTCTTGACGAAATTTGCGAAATGGATGCGGATCTGCAGACCAAGCTTCTGCGCTTCATTCAAACCGGTAGTTTCGAGCCGGTCGGCAGTCCCAAAACCGAAGCGGTGGATGTGCGCTTCATCTGCGCGACAAATCGGGATCCATGGGTGGAAGTTCAATCCGGGCGGTTTCGCGAGGACCTCTATTATCGGCTTCATGTCATTCCGGTCCAATTGCCGCCGCTGCGCGAACGCGACGATGATATCCTGACCCTGGTGCGTCATTACATCGGCATCTATGCGGAAGAAGAAGGTAAGGCCTTTAAGGATGCTTCCGACGAGGCGGCGCAGGTGTTACTGAACTACTCCTGGCCAGGCAACATTCGCGAGCTGCAAAACGTTATCCGCAACGCGGTTGTGCTTTACGATGCCGAACTGGTGGAGCCGGCGATGCTGCCGGCGAAGATTGCGCAAATGGGGGCCTTTCGAACCTCGCCCGCTGTAAAAAATCTGTCCCTGCCGCGGTCCAGCGACAGGGTCTCTCCGATGGACGAAATGACTCTGTCGGAGCGGATTGTCCCGCTCTGGCAGCTGGAGAAAGAAGCCACCGAGCAGGCGATAGAACTCTGCGGCGGCAACATCGCAAAAGCGGCCGCCTATCTGGGAATTTCTCCGTCGACAATCTATCGCAAGCGAGTCGCGTGGGAAGCTCACGAATCGGCCGCTGCCGCTCAATCCGCGTCACGCGGGCATCAATAATCCAACGCTGCGGTATTTTTACCGACTCAAGTCAATTTAGGCTTGATCGGACACTTCTCATAACAATCTGATATTAAATAAAGAATCGCAACGGCGATAGATTTCGTTTAACGCTAAGTTCACGTATGCGTTAAGTTCTTGACGTATTCGATTGAATGAACTCTATTCGTGATTAAGTCGTCACGGCAAGAGCAGTGGTCGACATAGAGTGGAATACAGCGTCAGGTTGTTGTAATAATTGCGTCGTGCTTCACGTTAATAGTGAAAGGCCGTTAGGGCCGGATCACGATAAGGAGGAGCCATTGGGACTGTCTGTATCAAAGTTTCCGGTGTTGGCAATTTTGGACGCCTCCGGCGTTGAAGCGGCTCTTGAAGAAATAACTCCGGACCGGATCGCGGTTCTTTGTGTTTTAGGAGGGCGGTCGTGACGACACTGTCAGAAACGGCGATGCCCTGGGCGGCCAAATATCCACCGGACATCGACTGGCATACAAAGGTCTCGGACGAACCGATGCCGGCGGTGCTGGACCGGCAGGCGGCGAAAGACGGCAGCCGGAACTGCATAAATTTCCTCGGCCGGATCTCCAGCTATGGTGAGGTCGCGAAGTTTTCTGACCGCATGGCGAAGGGCCTGCAGGCACTCGGTGTCGGTAAAGGTGACCGGGTTGGCTTGTTTCTGCCGAATACGCCTTATGCCGTTATTGCTTTTTACGGTGTCCTGAAAGCAGGCGGCATCGTGGTGAACTTCAATCCGCTTTATGCGGACGAGGAAGTTCGAAAACAGATCGACGACTCTGGCGTCAAGATCATGATCACGCTCGATCTCAAGATGATGCTGCCAAAGCTGCAGCGGATGTTGGGACGGCCGCCGCTGGAAAAGATTGTGGTTTGTTCAATGTCGGCGGCGCTGCCCTTTCCGCAGTCTCAGCTGTTTCGTGTCTTTAAGCGTAGCGAGATTGCTTCGGTCCCTAATGACGATCAGGTCGTCAGCTACGAATCCGTGACCGAAAACGACGGCGACTACGTTCGGCCCGAGATCGATTCGCGTAAAGATATTGCGGTTCTGCAGTATACCGGCGGGACGACCGGCCTTCCCAAGGGTGCAATGCTCACCCACGCAAACATCGCGATCAATGCGCGCCAGGTTTCACTCTGGGATGGGGAGCCGTCGGACTATCAGGAACGGGTTCTTGGTGTTTTGCCGCTTTTCCACGTCTTCGCGATGACGGTTGTCATGAATGCGTCAATTGTCGTGGGTGCTGAAATGATTCTTTTACCCAGATTTGACGTCATCACGACCTTGAAGACTATTCAAAAGAACAAGCCGACCCAGTTCCCCGGCGTGCCGACTCTGTTCAACGCCATCGATCAGGAACCCACAGCGGATAAGTACGATCTGTCGTCCATCAACATCTGCATCTCCGGTGGCGCCCCGCTGCCGGTCAAGATCAAACAGGCTTTTGAGAATAGGACCGGATGCAAGTTAGTTGAAGGTTACGGCTTAAGCGAGTGTTCGCCCGTTGCCGCCTGCAATCCGGTCGAGGGACTGAACAAGGAGGGCGGTATCGGACTGCCGCTTCCGGAGACGAAGATTGAGATCCGCGCCCTCGACGACCCGGACAAGATCATGCCGTCAGGTGAAAGCGGAGAGGTTTGTGTGGTCGGGCCGCAGGTCATGGCCGGTTATTGGAACCGGCCGGACGAAACTGCGCGCACTATTCGAAACGACCGTCTGCATACCGGCGATATTGGTTATATGGACGAAGACGGTTTCACCTTCATCATTGACCGCTTGAAGGATATGATCATCTGCAGCGGCTACAACGTTTATCCGCGCACGATCGAAGAAGCGATCTATCGCCATCCTGCGGTTGCCGAGGTGACGGTTGTGGGAATTCCCGATGACTATCGGGGCGAGGCACCAAAAGCTTTCATCCGTCTCAAGGATGACCACGACCTCGAAGTCGACGACCTCAAGGCCTTCCTAAAAGACAAGATTTCTCCGATCGAGATGCCGCAGGAAGTCGAGTTCCGTGACGAATTGCCCAAGACCATGATCGGAAAGCTCTCAAAAAAGGAACTGGTGGCCGAAGAGCATCAGAAACGTGCAGTGCCTGCATCATGAACGGCAGAGCATCATGAACGGCGGCATTGCGAAATGCGGCGCCGCAAAAGTGGTAACCGAAGGGACGCTTGTCAGCGGCCATTGGAATCGCTTCCGCCCGAGATAGGTTAAAGACGGATGTTCGCTCTATGACCAAACTCTTGACCGTGACTGAACTGGCCCGCGAACTGGGTGTTACCGCCCGTGCGATCCGATTCTACGAAGACAAGGGGCTGATCTCACCGCAGCGAGTGGGAAATCGACGGGTCTACAGCAACCGGGACCGAGGACGCCTGGTGCTGATTCTGCGCGGCAAGCGTCTCGGTTTTTCTCTACGCGAAATTCGCGAATGGCTGGAGCTCTACGACGCCGGGTCCGATCAGCTTGAACAGATGAAGCGGTTGCTGGCCCTGACCCAGGATCGCCTGGCGACACTTGAATCACAGTACGACGATCTCGAAGCAACCATCGAGGAACTGCGCGAGATTGAAGCAGAGGTTTTGGAACACCTGAAGGCCAACAAGGGTGCAATTGGAACCGCAGCGGATGCGGACTCGCCAAACGACCCCTTACGCCCAAGACGCAAGAGGAAATGAAGATGCATAAGAACGTGGTTATCGCGGGTTACGCCCGCTCACCATTTCACTTCGCGAAAAAGGGCGACTTGAAGCGTGTGCGACCCGACGAGTTGGCCGGACAGGTGGTCAGAGGGTTGGTCGAGAAGAGCGGTGTCGAACCGAATGATATCGAAGACCTGATCGTGGGTTGCGCCTTTCCGGAAGCTGACCAGGGCTTCAATGTTGCCCGGCTGATCGGCTTCCTCGCTGATCTGCCCCGCTCGGTCGCCGGGACGACGGTCAACCGCTTTTGCGGATCTTCCATGCAGTCGATCCATATGGCCGCCGGCGCGATCCAGATGAACGCCGGCGAGGCCTTTATCTGTGCCGGCGTGGAATCCATGAGCCGCGTACCTATGTCAGGCTTTAATCCGATGATCCACCCGGCGCTCGCTGAGAACTACCCTCAGGCCTACATGCCCATGGGTGAGACCGCTGAAAATGTTGCCTCCAAGTATGATATTTCGCGGGACCGCCAGGAGGAGCTGGCAGTCGACAGTCATCGCAAGGCTGCCGAAGCGCAGCGTGAAGGCAGACTGAGCGACGAAATCATCCCGATTGTTCAGGGCAATCACACCGTGGACAGCGACGGCTGCGTGCGGCCGGACACCAGTGCCGAGACTCTCTCCGGCCTCAAGCCCGCATTCCGGGCGGACGGGATCGTTACGGCGGGAACTTCTTCGCCGCTGACCGATGGCGCGTCCGCCGTTTTGGTCACCTCCGAAGATTATGCCAAAGCCAACGGCCTGAAGGTCATCTCGCGCATCAAGTCAGTTGCAGTGGCCGGCTGTCTGCCGGAGATCATGGGCATCGGACCGGTTGGCGCGACCAAGAAGGCGCTGGAGCGGGCGGGCGTCACCATCGACGATATCGACGTGATCGAGTTGAACGAGGCCTTTTCCTCTCAGGCACTGGCCTGCGTCCAGGACCTTGGCATCGATCTGTCCAAGGTAAACATCGACGGTGGGGCGCTGGCTATCGGTCATCCTCTCGGTGCCACCGGCGCGCGGATCACCGGTAAGGCGGGCCAGATCATGCAGCGCGAGGGCAAAGGCCTGGCTCTGGCCACACAGTGCATCGGCGGCGGGCAGGGGATCGCCACTATTCTGGAGAATGCCGCATGACCATCGAAAAGGTTGCTGTTATTGGTGCCGGCGTGATGGGAGCCGGCATTGCGGCTCACGTTGCGAACGCCGGAATTCCAGTCATGCTGCTGGATATTGTTCCCGAAGGCGCCAAGGACCGGAATGCTATCGCTGCCGGTGCGGTCAAGAAGATGCTGAAGGCTGATCCAGCCCCCTTCATGTCCAAGCGAACCGCCAAACTCGTGACGCCCGGCAATATCGAAGACCATCTCTCGGACATTGCCGATTGCGACTGGATTGTCGAGGTCGTCATAGAGCGTCTGGATATCAAACATGCGCTCTATGAGAAGATTCAGGCCGTGCGCAAGCCTGGCTCCATCGTCACTTCCAATACCTCGACACTGCCTTTGGCGAAACTGATCGAGGGAATGGGCGAGGACTTCGCGAAGGATTTCGCGATCACGCACTTCTTCAATCCGCCGCGTTACATGCGCCTGTTGGAAATCGTCGCCGGTGAAGCGACGCGGCCCGATGCAGTTGCCGCCTTGAACGATTTCGCCGATCGCCGGCTGGGCAAAGGTGTCGTCCTTTGCAATGACACACCGGGATTCATTGCCAACCGGATCGGCACCTTCTGGATTCAGTGCGCGCTGGTCGAAGCGATGGATCGCAAGCTGCCGATCGAGGAAGTCGATGCGGTGATGGGTAGGCCGCTTGGCATTCCCAAGACCGGCGTGTTTGGCTTGATGGATCTGGTCGGAATCGACCTGATGCCGCATGTCGATAAGGGGCTGGGCGATAACTTACCGGATAGCGATGCTTATCAGGAGCTGCGCCGCGAACTGCCGCTGATCGAAAAGATGATTGCCGATGGTTACACCGGCCGCAAAGGCAAGGGCGGGTTCTATCGTCTGAATAAAGAGGGCGGTAAAAGAGTCAAAGAAGCGATCGATCTGTCTGACGGTACCTATGCGCCGGCCAAGAAAGCCTCGCTCGCATCTGTCTCCGCGAGCCGTAAAGGTGGACTGAAAGCCCTTATTTCCCACGATGATCGCGGCGGCGCTTACGCTTGGGCCGTGATGTCGAAGATCCTGGCTTATGCGGCGGCGCTGGTGCCCGAGATCGCGGACGATGTTCCTGCCATCGATCGGGCCATGAAGCTTGGCTACAACTGGAAATTCGGCCCTTTCGAGCTTATCGACAAATTGGGTGCAGGCGACTTCGCTGCGCGTTTGAAGGACGAAGGCCGCGATGTTCCGCCACTGTTGGAAAAGGCATCTGCCGCGGGTGGCTTCTACCGGGTTGAGGACGGAAAACTTCAGTTCCTGGGAGCCGATGGTGCCTATGCGGACCTGCAGCGTCCGGATGGCGTTCTTCTGCTGGAGGATATCAAACGTGCCGGCGAGCCGGTCGCCAAGAATGGATCCGCCAGCCTCTGGGACATTGGCGATGGTGTTGCCTGTCTGGAGTTCCATACCAAGCTGAATACCTTCGATCCTGAAATGCTGAAGATGGTCGGCAAGGCAGTTGCGCACGTGCCGAACAAGGGCTTTAAGGCGCTGGTGATTTACAACGAAGCGAGCAACTTCTCTGCCGGTGCCAATTTGGGCCTGGCGCTCTTTGCCGCGAACACCGCCATGTGGCCGTTGGTCGAGGAAATGGTCGAGCAGGGCCAAAAGGCGTTTCTTGCATTGAAGCGTGCACCCTTTCCCGTGGTCGGGGCGCCCTCTGGTATGGCGCTCGGCGGTGGTTGCGAAGTTCTGCTCAGCTCGGACGCCATTCAGGCACATGCGGAAAGTTATATCGGTCTGGTCGAGGTTGGTGTCGGGATTGTGCCCGGCTGGGGCGGCTGCAAGGAAATGCTGCTGCGTCTGGCTGCCGATCCCAAACGGCCGCGCGGACCGATGCCTCCGGTATCGGCGTCGTTCGAAACCATTGGCACTGCGAAGGTTGCGAAGTCAGCCTTTGAGGCCAAGGAATTCGGTTTTCTGAAGGCAAGTGACGGTATCACCTTCAACCGTGAGCGCCTGCTTGCGGATGCCAAGGCCAAGGCGTTGGCGCTGGTCGAGGGCTATGAGGCACCGGAAGCCGCCATACTTACGCTGCCCGGACCTTCTGGCGCTGCTGCGCTCCGGCTCGCGTTGAAGGACCTGACCGCGCGCGGACTGGCGACGCCACACGATCAGATCGTCGCGGGTGGTCTGGTCGAGGTGCTGACCGGCGGGGTTGAAGCGGACATCACAGAACCGGTATCCGAAGAAGCCGTGCTCAAGCTCGAGCGCGAGACCTTCATGAACTTGATCAAGACCAATGGCACGCTGTCACGCATGGAGCACATGATCGAAACCGGCAAGCCGCTGCGAAACTAAGGCCCGATCCGCGAGACAAGCGGAAGAAATCGAGGAACTTTAAAATGGTTACCTACGCTGCACCGATCGACGACATTCGTTTCGTGATGAACGAACTTTTCGACTACGACAACTCCATCCCGACCCTGCCGGGGTTTGAGGATGCGACCTCTGACGTGGTCGAGGCGATTTTGGAAGAAGGCTCCAAATTCTGCGTCAACGAGCTTTTGCCGTTGAACCTGCCGGGCGATGCAGAGGGCTGTCATTACGAAAACGGTGTCGTGCGTACGCCGAAGGGCTTCAAGGAAGCCTACAAGGCGTTCTGCGACGGCGGTTGGACCGGCCTCTCCTGTGATCCGGATTATGGCGGACAGGGGCTCCCCAAAACCCTGCAGTTCATCATGAGTGAGATGATCGTCTCGACCAACCTTAGTTTCGGCATGTATCCGGGACTTTCCCACGGCGCCTATAACGCCTTGTCGGTATACGGCAGTGACGATCAGAAGCAGACCTTTCTACCCAGACTGATCGACGGCACTTGGTCGGGCACCATGTGCCTGACCGAGCCGCACTGCGGCACCGACCTGGGCCTCATCCGCACCAAGGCGGAACCCGACGGCAACGGTGCTTACAAGATCAGCGGCACCAAGATCTTCATCTCCGCCGGCGAACATGATCTGACCGATAACATCATCCATCTTGTGTTGGCGAAGCTGCCCGACGCACCGCCGGGCAGTAAAGGAATCTCGCTCTTCATCGTGCCGAAGTTCCTGGTCAAGGAAGACGGCACGCCCGGAATGCGCAACGGCGTTACCTGCGGCTCGATCGAGCACAAGATGGGCATTAAAGCCTCTTCGACCTGTGTGATGAACTTCGAAGAAGCGGAAGGCTATCTGGTCGGCGAACCGCACACGGGCATGGCGTCGATGTTTGTCATGATGAACACCGCGCGTCTGGACGTGGGCATCCAGGGCCTCGGTCTGGCGGAAACTTCCTATCAGACGGCGGCGGCTTACGCCAAAGACAGGGGGCAGGGGCGCTCGCTCAGTGGCACCAAAGCACCGGAGAAAGCGGCGGATCCCATCATCGTACATCCGGATGTGCGTAAGAACCTGCTGACTATGCGCGCCTACAACGAATCGGCGCGGGCGCTGGCGATCTGGATCGGCATGGAAGTCGATATTTCGGAAAAGCATCCGGATGCCGACCGCCGACAGGAAGCCGACGACCTGGTTGCCTTGATGACCCCGATCATCAAGTCCTTCTTCACCGATTATGGCTTCGAAGCCACGAACCTGGGTGTGCAGATCCATGGCGGTCACGGCTACATCCATGAATACGGCATGGAGCAGTTGGTGCGCGATGCGCGCATCGCGCAAATTTACGAAGGTGCCAATGGCATCCAGGCGTTGGACCTGGTCGGGCGAAAGCTGGGTCAGGGAATGGGGAGGTTGCTCCGCCGTTTCTTCCATCCTGTGGCTGGTTTTATCGAGGAAAATCAAGAGTCAGCGGAGTTGATGGAGTTTGTCCTCCCGCTTGCCAAGGCGTTCGGGCGTCTGCAGCAGGCGACGGGCTGGATTGCCCAAAACGGTTTAAGGGATCCGGAAGAGGCGGGCGCGGCATCAAGCGATTACCTGCGGCTCTTCGCGCTGGTGGCTTTGGCCTATATCTGGACGCGAACCGTCAAGGTCAGCATGGAAAAGATGGATGAACGTCCGGACTTCTATCGAGCCAAAATTGCCGTCGCGCGCTTCTATATGACCCGTTTGTTGCCGCAGTCTTCGTCGCTCTTTGCGACTATTATGGCGGGCAAGGCACCCCTGATGGAACTGGAGGAGATCGCGTTTTGAGATAACGCAAGACAACGGAGCTGCAAGCAATCGTTACTCCCAGTTGGAGAGAAAGATAAAAAAACGCTGCAGCTGGAATGGGATAGGGCTAAACTGAATAAAGAGTGTAAAGGACTCGAAGCGGGCGATTACTTTGAAGCGGGTATTCGAGCGCTGGGAGGATAAGGGGGTAAGATGAATTCCGTATCCGGTTTGTTGCAAAACAACCCACGGCTGACGGGTATGTTTGCCAAGACTTCCATGATTGCAGGTTTGGGTGTGGGCGCGGCGACAGTGATCGCATTGCCCGCTGTTGCAATCGATTTTGATTGGAACAACGGTGCCATTAGCGGCTCGTTTGATACAACGGTTTCGACCGGCGTCTCGGCCCGGACCCAGGGGCACGATCATCGGCTGATTGGTGTCAATAATGGTGGCACGGCCAATTCGATCAATGGCGACAACGGTAACCTGAACTATGAGAAGGGCGACATCACCTCGGCGAATGTCAAGGCGACGCACGAGCTCTCTCTTAATGCCGGTGACTTTGGTTTCTTTGGCCGCGCGTCATACTTTTACGACACCGCGATCATGGATGGGGAAACCGCGCGTACAAATTTGGGGGATGAAGCGAAAGGCCGCGCCGGCCAGGACTTCGAGCTGCTCGATGCGTATGTCTATGGCGATTTCGATGTTGGGGATGTCCCGGTAACGGTGCGCGTCGGCAATCAGGTGCTGAGCTGGGGTGAAAGCACCTTCATTCAGAACGGCATCAACACCATTAACCCGATCGACGTGACTAAGTTCCGGGTCGCAGGCGCCGAGATTCGCGAAGGCCTGGTGCCTGTGCCGATTATCGACGTCAACGTTGGTTTGACCGATAAGCTATCGATTGAAGGCTTTCTGCAGCTCGAGTGGGACAACACCGAGATCGAGCCTGAAGGGACCTTCTTCTCCACCAACGATTTTGCGTCACCAGGCGGGCAGTTCGTCTTCCTTGGTTTCGGTCAACCGCCGCTGCCGACCGACAATCCGCCGACTATCGCGGCGAATGCGCCCGTCGGCACGACGATTCCTCGTGGGCCGGACCGGAGCGGGACCGACAACAATCAATGGGGTGTCGCGCTGCGCTATTTTGAACCCGAACTGAACGACACGGAGTTCGGACTTTACTACATTCAGTACAACAGCCGACTGCCAGTATTAAGTGCCCGGACGGGGACGCTCGCGGGGCTGGGTGGGGGCAACTATGCAGGCTCTGCTCAGTTCTTCCGGGAGTTTCCGGATGATATCAAACTCATCGGCGCCAGTTTCAATACCGAGATACCAGGAACCGGCATCGCGCTGCAGGGTGAATACTCTTTCCGTAAGGACCAGCCGCTGCAGGTCGACGATGTTGAACTTCTGTTTGCTGGTTTGTCACCAATTCCGGCAACGCCGTTCGGAACTCAGGGCCAACTTGGAGCTTTCGGTTTTGACGAAGAAATTTCAGGCTTTCGTCGCAAGGACGTAAGTCAAGCACAGGCGACAGCTTCCAAGGTGCTCGGGCCGACGTTCGGGGCTGATCAGATTGTTCTGGTTGGTGAAGTCGGTGGCACCTACGTCCACGACATGGAAAATAAGAGCGAGCTGCGCTACGAAGGGCCAGGTACCTTTACCAGCGGCAACAGCTTCTTCACCGGAGCAGGTCTCCAGCCGGCCACGCAGGATGGCGGTTTCGCCGATGCCTTTTCTTGGGGGTACCGCCTCAGGGCACGGGCCGAGTTCAACAATGCTATCGGACCGGTCAATCTGCAGCCCGGGATCGCGTTTTCGCATGACGTCAGTGGAACGACCCCGTCTCCATTGTCAAATTTCGTCGAGGACCGTAAGACCGTAACCCTGTCCCTGGGAGCGACCTATCTCGACTCGCTGCGGGCCAGCATCGCCTATACCTCGTTCTTTGGCGGTGGTGCGTTCAACCTATTGAACGACCGTGACTTCGCGTCATTCGTCGTCAGCTATTCGTTCTAGAGTGCGACCGAAAACCGTGACGCACGGGAGGAGAATTTTATGAAACTGGCATCAAAGCCGCTTGCTTGCGGAGCGCTAGCGCTCCTGCTGGCTGCCCCGGCCGCATTTGCCAAAGTGTCGTCGGAAGAGGCGGCAAAACTGGGCACGGAACTGACGCCGATGGGCGCGGTCAAGGCCGGCAATGCCGATGGCACGATTCCGGCATGGGATGGCGGCATTACCACGCCACCAGCCGGCTACCAGCCGGGGATGCATCATCCCGATCCTTATGCGGGCGATGCGGCGATTACGACGATCACGCCGGCCAATGTCGATCAGTACAAGGACAAGCTGTCCCCTGGTCAACTGGCGATGTTCAAGCGCTATCCCGATAGCTGGAAGATGAACATCTATCCGAGCCATCGCAGTGCCTCCTATCCGCAAAGGATTTACGACTTTGCGATTGCAAATGCGACGACGGCGGAACTGACGCCGGACGGCAACGGTGTGCTGAATTCTCGTGAGTCGATTCCATTCCCGATCCCGCAAAACGGTCTGCATGCCGTTTGGAACCACTTGTTGCGCTATCGTGGGGACACTGTTCGCCGGATCATTGGACAGGTCTCGCCGACGTCGGGCGGTTCCTACAATCTGGTCAAGATCGACGAACAGATCTACCTCGCCTACGCTCATGAAGGCGCATCGATCGAGAGTATCGACAACACGCTTGGTTACTTTCTTCAGGAGGTAACCGCACCTGCTCGTCTTGCAGGGACAATCCTGCTGGTGCATGAAACGCTAAATCAGGAGCTGGAGCCACGCAAGGCCTGGACCTACAATCCGGGTCAACGCCGCGTACGCCGCGCGCCCAATGTCGCCTACGACAATCCAGGCACCGCATCCGACGGCCAGCGGACAAGCGATCAGCTGGATATGTTCAATGGCGCGCCGGATCGCTACACCTGGGAGCTGAAGGGACGGCGCGAAATGTATGTGCCCTACAACTCCTACAAGCTTCACAGCGATTCCCTCGAATATGACGACATCATTCAGGCCGGACACCTCAACCAGGATCTGACCCGCTATGAATTGCACCGGGTCTGGGAGGTCGATGCGACGCTCAAGGATGGTACCAGCCACATCTACGGTCGCCGGACGTTCTATTTTGACGAGGACAGCTGGCAGATCGTCGCCGCCGATCAATACGATGGGCGTGGCGAAATTTGGCGCGTCTCCGAGGCACACAATATCAACTACTACGAAGTGCCTCTCCTCTGGGAAACGGTAGTTACTCAGTACGACGTCCAGAATGGCCGCTATCTCGCGTTCGGATTGAACAACCAGGACCGTATCGAAGTCTTCAACCAGGATCTCGGGTTGAAACAATTCACGCCTGAGGGCCTGCGGCGTAAAGGCCGCCGTTAGAGACTGATCGTTTTCACCGAACAAAAAAGTGAATCAGTCTCGACATCATATGGTTGGAGCGCGGCTGTTGAAGCGTTTCATGGCAGCCGGCCGGCATAAGCCGGGCCGGCTGATCTTTTGAGGCCATATTCCAACAGCTATAGAAACGTCACGCAGATGGATTTCGCTCGAATTGGATCGTTGATATGAGACTCTGTGACTGGCTGATGCGATCCACACCGCTTTGGGTGGCGTTTGTGGTCGGTTTGCTTGCTGTTGCATCAAATAGTGCCTCAGCGCAACAGTCGGCCGCGACTGCCGATACGCAGGTGGAAGAGTCGGAACTTGCTGACCTTGCGAGCCGGTCACTTCTCCTGGACGTGGTTCAGAATGCGAATCGCGTCATTGCAGTTGGCGACCGGGGTCATGTGCTTTTGAGCGACGATCCCGCTTCGAATTCCTGGAAACAGGTGGTCGTCCCCACGCGTTCAATGCTGACGGCGATCGCCTCCGGTGGCGACGGTCAATTCTGGGCGGTCGGCCACGATGCGGTGATCCTGAAAAGCACCGATAGTGGACAGAGCTGGCAGCTGCAAAGCCGTGACGCCGAACTCGAAGCGCCACTTCTCGATGTCTGGTTTGAAGAAGGCAACCATGGCTTTGCCGTGGGGGCTTATGGTTTGTTCTACGAAACTTCCGACGGCGGGCAGAATTGGGAACAACGGAGCATCGACGAGGAAGAACCGCATTTCTATACGCTATTCGAGTCCGCCAATGGTTCGCTTCTTCTTGCCGGCGAGTTCGGATCTATTTTGAGATCCCCAGATCGGGGGGAAACCTGGGTGAGGCTGGAAAGCCCCTACGAGGGGAGTTTTTTCGGTGGGCTGGGATTATCCGACGGGACGCTTCTGCTCTTCGGATTGCGGGGCAACCTCTTTCGTTCAACTGACAACGGCGAGACCTGGATTAAGATAGATACCGGCGTCACCGCTTCGCTGCTTGGGGCGACGGAACAGTCGGACGGCCAAGTGGTCATCGTGGGGCTCAGTGGTACCTTGCTGCGAAGCAATGACGGCGGACAGAGTTTTACCCTGACCGGCGGTTTGCGCCGCGAAGGCCTGAACGCCGTATTACCGTCAGACGGAGGTGGCCTGCTTTTGGTCGGTGAGCGGGGTGTTTCGCTTTTGACAGACGCGACAGCGGGAGCCGTGCAGTGAGATCAAGTTTGACGTCCCGACCTGTGAGACGATGCCCATTCGAAGAAAGGCATGATGAGCATGTCTGACGCTAAAGCGCCGGCCAGCGCCAGATCACCGCTGCTCGCAAAGATCGAAGAGCTGATCTTCGGGCACAGGAAGATCATTTTGGGATTCTTTCTGCTCGCGACGCTCTTCATGGGCTATCAGACATCTCTGCTGCGTATCGACGCAGGCTTCGAAAAACAGCTGCCGCTGCGCCATCCCTATATGCAGACCTTCATCCAGCATAAAGAGGAATTCGGCGGTGCCAACCGGCTGTTGATCGCGGTCAGGGCCAAGGACGGCGACATTTTTACGCCCGCTTTTTTCTCCGCGATGAAAGCGGTCACGGACGAAGTGTTCTTCCTGCCAGGCGTGAACCGCAGCACGGTGCGCTCCATCTACACGCCGAATGTACGCTTTATCGAGATTGTCGAAGGCGGGTTCTCGGGCGGCAATGTCATTCCCGCGGAGTTCAAGCCGACACCGGAATACCTGGCCGAAGTGCGTGAGAACATATTGAAGTCCGGGGTTGTGGGGCGGCTTGTCGCCAACGACTTCAGCACTGCGATGGTTTCGGCACAATTGGTCGAAATAGACCCGGCAACAGGACAGCGGCTGGATTACCTGAAGGTTGCAGAACAGCTTGAAGCCCGGATCCGAGATAAATACGTCGATGAAGATGTCGATGTTCATATCATCGGCTTCGCCAAGGCGGTTGGGGATATCGCCAACGGCGCGCTTGGCGTGATCCTCTTTTTCGGCATCGCCTTCGTGATCACCGCGGCAATCGTTTATCTCTTCACCCATTCGCTCAGGATGACCCTGCTGCCGCTATTCTGCTCCCTGGTGGCTGTCGTATGGAACATGGGACTCTTGACCCTTTTCGGGTTCGGTCTGGATCCCATGTCGATCCTGGTTCCGTTCCTGGTGTTCGCGATCGGCGTGTCACACGGTGTACAGATGATCAATGCCGTGGGGGCCGAGGTGTTCGATGGTGCGGATAATCTCAGCGCCTCCCGCACGGCATTCCGCCGGCTTCTCCTGCCTGGCGGTGTGGCCTTGCTGAGCGATACCATCGGCTTTCTGACAATCCTGCTGATCGAAATCCGGATCATCCAGGAACTAGCGGTCACCGCCAGCCTGGGCGTCATGGTGATCATCCTGACCAACCTGATCTTGCTGCCGATCCTCCTGTCGTACGTCACCCTGGGCGACAGCTACCGCAAACGCATGCATGAAGGGGCCAAACGCCGTGAGCCTCTCTGGCGTCTTCTGGCCAAGGTTGCCGATCCAAAAGTCGCCCTTGGCAGTATCGTCTGCGCCCTGCTGCTGCTGGCCTGGGGGCTTTACGAAGCGCCAAATCTAAAGATCGGCGATATTCATGCGGGCGTTCCCGAGCTCCGGCAGGATTCGCGATACAATCGGGATACAGCCGTTATCACTGAACGCTTCTCAATTGGCGTGGATGTCATCACCACTATTGTAGAGACCGTTCCCGACGGCTGTATCGAACATGACATCATGGACCGCATTGACCGCTTCCAATGGCAGATGGCGAACGTGCCGGGCGTGCAGTCGACCATATCCATGCCGCAGGTGGCCAAAGTCATCAACGCGGGTTGGAACGAAGGCAATTTGAAGTGGCGGATTCTGCCCAGAAACCCGCAAACCATGGTGCAGGCGGTTTCCTCCATCGAGACCTCGACCGGTCTGCTGAATAAGGACTGCAGCGTCCTGCCGGTCTTGATCTTCACCGAAGACCATAAGGCAGAGACGATTGCCCGGGTGATCGAGGCCGTGAAGGCTTTTGCGGAAGAGAACAACAGCGACCGCCATACCTTCCGCTTGGCCACCGGCAATGTCGGAGTCATGGCCGCGACAAACGAGGTGGTGCAGGCCGCGCAGACCGAGATGCTGTTGTGGATTTATGCAGCCATTATCGTGCTGTGTTTTGCGACATTCAGATCCTGGCGCGCGACCCTCTGCATCGTATTGCCGCTCAGTTTAGTGTCTGTGCTCGGTTATGCGGTGATGAGTCTGCTGGGGATCGGCCTGAAAGTCTCCACCTTGCCGGTCGCGGCACTGGGTGTCGGTATCGGTGTTGACTATGGCATCTACATTTTCAGCCGCTTTCGCACGCTGCTGAACGAAGGCGGTCTCGGTCTGCACGATGCCTATGAAGAAACTTTGAGAGTCACCGGCAATGCGGTGCTGGTGACCGGGCTGACATTGGCGATCAGCGTCAGCACCTGGGCGTTTTCAGCACTGAAGTTCCAGGCTGATATGGGCGTCCTGCTGGCCTTCATGTTCTTGGCCAACATGCTGGGCGCTCTGCTGCTGCTCCCGTCACTGGCCTTTGTCGTTTACTCCTTTCTGCGCCGTAAGCGCGGCGCCTGATTGCGATTTCGTCAACAAACTCGGCGCACGAGACTTTGACCAACTCATAAGAGGGTGACTCCAAGTTCCTGAGCATTTCAGTCGGGAACGATCGCACTCTGGATAACAAGCACGAAGATGAATCTTATATTTCGCCTGTTTCGCGTTCTCCTGGCCGGATTGTTCCGGTCCAAGGTGGGCTTTCTCGATGAATCCGTGGTGTCGTTCCGGGTTCTACCCAACGACCTCGATTTTAATCTGCATATGAATAACGGCCGATACCTCACGATCATGGATCTGGGCCGGTTCGATCTGATGCAGCGCAGCGGTCTGACGGGAATCGCGATTAAGAACCGCTGGATGCCTGTCGTTGCGTCACAGGTGATCAACTACCGCCGGTCCTTGGCACCCTTTCAACTTTACAGCCTGCACAGCCGTATCCTCGGGTGGGACGAGCGCTTCGTATATTTCCTTCAGCAGTTTCGCAGTGATGGAAAATTGGCGGCTTCCGCGTTGGTAAAGGCCGGTATCGTCGCCAATGGCAAAAGCCTGACGATAGAGGAGATGCTCCCGCTTGTCGGCTACATGGGACCCAAGCCACTGCTGTCGCCGGAGGTTACGGCTTGGCGCGGCACTGAGGAATGGTTGCGATCCGGCGCAGATGGCTAACACCAAGGCGCATTGAAATGCTCCATAGAGATTGTCTAGAGGGGCCACCAGGTCGGAGAAGGTGTGTGGACGATACCGCCGTTTTAAGCGAAGGCTTGGGCAGCGATCGCATAATAATGCTTTGGACGGGCAGCCGTTTCTTTAACTCCCCGAAGCATAATCGGCGGCTTGTCGTCTTCTTCGAACCCCAGGGATTCAAGGACTGGAAAGAGAGACTTCTGGCGGGCTGGGAGGTCGATCCGGAAGGGCCCGTCGCTGTTTGCCGTTAAAGCCGCCACTATGGCCAGGGCAGCATCGTCATTGGGGGCGATGATTGGACCCAGGACGGCAAGTTCACCCTGTCTGACCAGAAGCCCATAGCCTGTGGCGGCTGCGCCTTCGAACAGAACGCAACCGGTTTTTGCCTGGTCGATCCTATGGCCGAGAAGGCAGTCGCGCCGATAGCCAAAGGCTGCTGCATCGAGATCGATAACGGTATTCGTCAAACGCTCATCCAGAGGCGCCAACCTGCGATCGTTTGCGTGGGAGGTGACGGCCGAAGTTGGAACGTTCGTAGGCGCGACGAATTTGTGCAGGGTCTCGACAGTTCGAAACCCAAGCTTCTCATAGAGTGGTAAGCCGATCAGAGTGGCAATCAAGGAAAGTGGAACGGGCGGCTGGCTGTTGGAGGCCCAGCGGATGGCTTCTCTGACTAAGGCTTCGCCCAGGCCCCGACGGCGCGCTTTGCTGTCGACAATTACCATACCTAGAGCCGCCGATTGAACGCTGCCGGAATCTCCATAGGGAATGACAGCTGCGCTAGAGACGATTTCGCCCGAGTCAGCCCGATGACCGAAGACGTTGCCCGAACGCAAAATCGTTAGCCAGTCCTCTGAACTGTGAGGCCAATTCTGAGCCAACGAAAGTTGCCGAAGGCCGCTCAGATCATTCAAAGAGAATTGCGTGATTGGCCAAACCTGTCCGATCATTCCGCCTGTTCATCGTCGTCTTGAGTTCTGGCCAATTCGTCCATAAGACGTTTTGCAAAGGCGCCGTTGTCGGTACGTGCCAGCAAAAACTGCTCTATGACCTTGCGCGCGGCCTTTTTGTCGTAGGGTTCCGACTCCGGATTGTCGACCTTCTGCTGTACCTGCTTCAGAATTTCGGGATCAATCGACTCTCGTAATTCGGCAAGCTGGCGGAGGAGGGCTTCGCGATCAACGGGTTCGTCTTCAGCCATAATTTGCAATCGGAGTAGTTGAAGGATGGGCAGTGGTTTGCGATCACTCGAAGCTTATGCCGAATCATTGTGTTTGGCTATCTTACCGAGATGGCCGGAGTCTGATCGTTTTCACTTTGAATCCGGGGGAAACTTGATTCAGCCTCTTATTCTTTAGACTAGGGGCTGATTCATGTTCTTGAGACACGCGCTTGCAGGCACGACAAAGGGATGGTAATAATAATTAGTAAACCATAAAATGTAGATAAAAAACAATAGGTTAGAGAATTTTCTGAATTCACTGAACCTAACACGCACGGAAGTTGGAAAGAGTTAGCAGTCGATGTCGCTTGGGTTGCACGAACGTAGAGCGAAGCGCCGCCGCCAGTTTTGGTGGGGTGTTATCAAGTGGTTGGTGGCTTTGGCCGTAATCGGCGCGCTGGGAGTGAAGGCCTATTTCACGGGGTCCGATATTGCACAGCGCGATTTGGTTGCCGAGCAAGAGAAGACCTCGAAGCTGACCGGAGAACTCGCTGCTGTCAATCAGACGGTCACTGATCTCAAAGCCCAACTGAATACGGCGAAACTCTCCGCTAACGATTGGCAAAAAAAGTACGAATCAGATGTCCCGACCGGCGCGCTGAAAGAGGTGCTGGACCTTGCAAGTGGCAAGCTCAGCAACGGCGTGGATATGAACCGTCTGCGGTTCCTGATCGGTTCGGCACAGAATGAGCGCAGCTGTGACAACGCGCCGGTGACTAAGCGGTTCTTTGTCGGGACTGACCTCTACAGCGGAGCAAACGACTCGGTTTCTTTTGCGAAGTCTGCGATCACGATCACTGCCAAAGGTGCGTCCGCAAAAGATCCGGCCGGTAATGTCGAGGCCTGGTACGACGCGGCTCAGCCGGTGAAGGTGAATTTCACCATTATCGGCGGCAAGGCAATCGAGGAAAGCGGCAAGCTCCCGCTGCATCACTCGGTCGTGGTCAATGATTCGGAGTACCGCTTCAGCCTGACTGAAGGTCCACGTGGCTTCGTTATTATTTCCGGCGATCGCTGCGATTATCCCTGAACCGCAAATCACCTGGACACAAAGCATGGCGTTCCTTCAGTTTACGGTTATTGGCGCGGCCTGAAAGGCTCTGAATGCTCGCCGAGTGGTTCCGATATCTGACCACGCCATGTCCGAGGCACCTGCGCGCACTTGGATATCCTCAACAGATTATTGCGACCCACGCACGCTACCGGCGTTGCGAGGACGCCTGGCGCCCGCATCTCGAAAGCACGAAGTCTTTCATCTTGGAGAGTGCTGCCGGGGCAAGCGGCAACCGGCGCGCTGTGATCCTGGGCTCGGGGTCTCTCCTCGATATTCCTCTCGCCGAACTCTCGAGAGATTTTGAGCAGATCGAGCTTGTCGATATTCTGCATCTCCCCTGGGTCAAGCGCCGGGGCTTACGATATCCCAACGTTCGCTTTCACGATCTGGATGTCACAGGGCTGTGCGAATCTTTGGTTTCACTGGAAAAACTTGGACGAGGTGCGCAAGGGCGGCAAACCGAACTTCCACAGACAGAACCGCAGTCTCTGGAACAAAGTTTGAGCTGTGGTCCCATCGATTTTCTCGTTTCCGTAAATCTTCTATCACAACTGCCGTTGATGCCGAGCGCCTTTCTCGAAAAGCGATGCCCGGCCTACACGGACGCAGATCGGAAGGCCTTCTCACAAGGCCTGATCGTCAATCACCTTCACTGGTTAAAAGCACACACAGATCAGGTGTGTTTGATTACCGACCTGGAGCGGTCGATCTGTGATGGAGCGGGTCATGAGATCGACCGGGAAGACGCGCTTTTTGGGGTTGCGCTGCCCGCGCCGGATCGCGAGTGGATGTGGGATATTGCCCTGCAGCCCGAGGTTCACCCTCTGCATGACCTTCGGCACAGGGTTGGGGGATATTGCAATCTGCGCGAATTTGACTTCGCTTCATGAGGTCTGAATTCAGGGGCCTCAAACTCTCCTTTTCACGTCTCTGATATTTCTGTTGAAGCCCAAGAAAAATTCAAGAGCAGCAAATTGTCTTGCGTGCATCACCCTTCACTGGTTCTAGGACGGCTAATCGCCCTGAGAAGGTGACATAGTGCACCAATCAGAAGAACGTTGAGAGTTTTGACGCTCCGTGGGCAAAGGCGCTTAGCAGGGGCAAAGACGGGGCGCAATTGAAGTCAGTTTTGGCTGGCTTCTCTCGTTTTATGTACATCAACGTGATTTTCATCTACTAATACTAGTAGAGCGAGCACTCTCTTTAATTCTGTAAGTACGTTCCAACTTTGCCATATTGAGTAATGATTGGAGTCGTTTGGTGCCTGGTTTGTACCGTGCAAAAGTGGAAGGCAAAGTCATTTTAGGACGTGCTGGTTTAGCACTCCCTTTTACGCCCTCCGATGGTCCTATCTGTTTCGCGCAAGACCATAAGAACTTTTTCGTCTCTCCGATGGTCAACGACTTTAAAAACCCTAAAGCTCCATGGGTCGGTAATCCAGGGCAGCTGCCAGGTGGCGGGATTAAAACCTTCCACATGGACAACTGCGTTACGGTCTGCGTTGCAGAATTGCAAATGAATGCTGGCAATGGAAACTGTTGGAGCCGGGCATTCTTCGCCCACCTGTCAGGAGGAAACTGGGACTGGTGCGACTCAGGTGAAAAATTCAAAGATTTTTCGCTAACCGTGAATCCGAATCTTTGCTATTCGCTCGTTATCGCAAACTTCAGAACAGGGACAGGGACGACAATTGAAAAAATCCTGAATTCCGGATTTCCAGTCGAAAAAATGTCGGTTTACATCACAAATATGGGCACGACTGATGTTGCGGTCGAGTTCAGGAACAAAGGCGAATTTGGATTAATTCACTGGTCGGGTGGTAGAAGCGACGAAGAACCTAATGGGTTCGACCCAAGGGGCATCAAGACCTATTTCAACCTTTCCTGAGATTAAGATTAAGCGGAAAAGCCCTCAAGGAAGCTCACCAGATTACTGCCCAACGCGGGGTTCGCGTAGCCGCCCTCCTGCACGATGACACTTGGCAGTGCCAGCCTGCCTATGACCTTGCCGATTTCGCCAAAGCCCTCGGTCGTGACGGCCAAGCCGGCAAAGGGGTCGCTTTCGTGGGCATCGAGCCCCAGGGCGACAACCAGAGCGGACGGCGCAAAGGCATCGATCTGTGTGCAGGCGCTATCGAGTGCAGCCAGGAACGGCTGGTCTCCCGAACCCCGGTCCAGTGGGAAATTGAGATTGTAGCCTATTCCAGCCCCTTCGCCGCGCTCGCTCGCGTAACCCCAATAGAAGGGATAGAAGTGTTCGGGATCGGCATGGATCGAGATCGTCAGGACATCGTCCCGACGATAGAAGATGCCCTGTGTTCCGTTGCCGTGGTGAAGATCCACATCCAGGATGACAACGCGCTCATGATCCTGCCTTAATTCCTGGGCGGCGATCGCTGAATTGTTCAGGTAGCAGAAGCCGCCAGCCATATCGGCAAAGGCGTGATGGCCCGGCGGGCGGCAGAGTGCGTAGGCAGCCCGCGCGCCGTCCTCAAGTTGTCGGGTGGCATGAACGGCCGTGTTCATCGATGCCATGACCGATCGCCAGGTCGTTTCTGAAATGGGACAGGCGGTGTCGGCCATGTGGTAGCCCGCTTGTCCGACGGCGGAGGCCGGATAACCCATGGCGATTCCATGGGGCCGCCCATTCGGATGGACGTTGGGTATGACTTCTTCGGAGGCTCCTTCGATCTGACGCCAGCGGTCGTATATGCCTTGCAGAAATTTCAGGTACTCGGGCGTATGAATAGCAGCCGCGGGCGCCAATCCGTAGTTGACGGGCTCAGTGATCTTGAAGCCTGATGCCCGGCCGGCCTCCAGTAAAATGTCGGCGCGTTCCGGGGTTTCCGGATTGGGTTTGGTCGCGCCGCTGGAGAGAAAATGCGCCGGATAATGTTCACTCTGGATTGGGCTGAAGACGAATTTCATCGCGGGTCACCTTGGGCAGGATTTGAGTTGATGCAAGCATGGAGCCTGATCGTGCGGTCAGATGGCGACTTACCTTCTTGATCGATTCAATCAAATGCGATCTCACTCTAGAAAGCGGGCAGGGGTGTGCCAAGCGGTGTTTGTGGGATAATCCACACTGCCGTCCTTAACAGACGTCGCTCCGCGATTGCTGTCCACATCACATCTGGGCTATGAAGTCATGGCTTCAAATCACGAAAGATACTCAGCATGACATCTCAGGGGAATATGCGGACGGGTGGCCGGATTCTGGTCGATCAGCTCCGGATACATGGTGCGGATATGGCGTTCGGCGTGCCCGGCGAAAGCTACTTGGCGGTTCTCGATGCGCTCTACGACGTGCCTGAGATTTCATTCCGGATCTGCCGGCAAGAGGGCGGAGCTGCCATGATGGCGGACGCCTATGGCAAGCTGACCGGCCGGCCGGGTCTGTGCTTCGTGACGCGCGGGCCGGGCGCCACCAGCGCAAGTGCCGGCGTGCACATTGCCTACCAGGATTCAACGCCGATGATTCTCTTCATTGGCCAGGTCGGCCGAGACATGATCGAGCGTGAGGCTTTTCAGGAAATCGACTATCGACGCATGTTTGGCCAGATGGCCAAGTGGGTGGCTCAGATCGATGACGCGGACCGTATCCCTGAATACCTGGCACGTGCCTTCGCGACGGCCACCTCTGGACGCCCGGGGCCCGTCGTTCTTGCCTTGCCGGAAGACATGCTTCGCGACCTGACCGGCGCTGCGGACGCGGCACCCTATAACAGTGTCGAGGCTCATCCCAGTGCATCCGACATGGATCGTCTTGGCAGTCTCCTTGCGGCGGCAAAGAGTCCATTGATGATTCTGGGAGGTACTTCTTGGGATGCAGAGGCCTGCCGGAACATCCAGAGCTTTGCGCAGACACATGGTCTGCCGGCCGCGGCCTCGTTCCGATGCCAGGACTATTTCGATAACAGTCATCCGAATTACGCGGGCGATGTCGGTATCGGAATCAATCCCAAGCTCTCTGAGCGGGCTAAAAACTCCGACCTGGTCCTGGTGGTCGGTGCCCGTTTGGGCGAGATGACGACCGGCGGCTACAGTCTTTTTGATTCGCCGCGCCCCAAGCAACCGCTTGTGCATGTTCACGCCGGTGCTGAGGAACTCGGGCGGGTTTATCAGGCCGAACTGGCGATCAATTCGGGGGTCAAGGCGTTCGCTGCAGCGGCGGCATCACTTACAGGCCCCAGCGCATTGGACGATGCGCGCAGACAGTTGGTTGCGACTGCGCGCAGCGACTATCTGGAATTCATTCAGACGCCGAAGATACCGGGCGACCTTCAGATGGGCGACATCATGGGCTGGTTGCGCGACCGCCTGCCTGAAGATTCCATCATCACCAACGGAGCGGGGAACTACACGACCTGGGTCCACAGGTTCTATCAGTACCGCAGCTTTCCGACACAGCTTGCGCCGACCTCCGGGTCGATGGGGTACGGAGCGCCGGCAGCTGTGGCAGCCAAGTCCGTCTTTCCTGAGCGAACCGTGGTTTGTTTCGCCGGCGACGGATGTTTTATGATGCACGGACAGGAGCTCGCAACCGCTGTCCAATATGGCCTGAAGATCATCATTCTGGTGATCAACAACGGCATGTACGGGACGATCCGAATGCATCAGGAGCGGGCTTATCCGGAGCGTGTCAGCGGCACTGAGCTCGTCAATCCGGATTTCGCCGCTTATGCGCGCGCGTTCGGTGCTAACGGTGAACTGGTCGAGCAGACAGACGAGTTTGCGCCTGCTTTCGAACGCGCGATGGCCGCCGATGGTCCGACGGTCATAGAAGTCCGGATCGATCCGGAAGCGATTACGCCAAAGGCAACCCTTTCGGAAATCAGAGCGGCGGCGAAGGCAGCGGCAGGCAGCTAGACACTGTTGTGGCATTCCGGCGCTGGAGCACGAGTGGTTTACTCGCTTCCGTAGTCTCGGCGCGGCTTCTTTTCTAAGGAGTCGCCAAGCTGCTCAGATCCCCCAGGCGCGGTTGCCGGTAAGCGGTCTGGACTATTACACCTTCCGGCAGGAGCTGGCCCGCACCGACCAAGTTCTTGAGCACGTCGAGAAAAATGGGTTCGTAGTCGAAGTAGACTTCGGCCGTGATGATATTCTCGTTGTCGCGGACAAGGAAACCCGATGGCATCGACGCGGTATCGCCGACACCGCCGACGGCACTTGCCGGAGTCAATGGACCACCGCCTGTGATCTGCCAGGTAACCTCAGCCGAGTCACCCGGGTTTTTATAAACCGAACTGACGATGACACCGCCACTTGTCGCCAGATCGAATGGCAATACCACTTCGACCGCGGCGTCCATGAGCTGATTAATTTCGGCTGCCGAGATGTTGGATGGGCGGGACACGAGGTCCGACATTGTCGCTGCCGCCCGATCCAGCTTTTGGTTCAACAGCATGTAACGTGCCGCGTCGAAGGCACCAAGCAGGGTCAGCAGAATAATTGGTGTCACCACAGCAAACTCCACCATGGTAGAGCCTCTTTCGTTCGACGATAACGACCGAAGACGAGACCAGGTCCAGCACCGCAAACGATTAAACTGTAATTTCTTCATGATGGTCTCCTTACTCTTCGGAATAAGGTTCATTGCGCACGGCAACGGTTGCCGACATCGGAAGGTTTCCATCCGGACCGCCGAATACAGCAAAGACAGGTGTCATGAACTCCCATTCGTAGTCGAGTCGGTAGAACACGACGTCATTTGCATCACCTGCACCTGGCGTGCCCGGACCGGTGTCATCACCCGTGAAGTCGGGGTAGACGGTCATCGTGACGTTCGCGTCGGAGATCTCGATCAGGCCGTGCGTATGCTGCTCAACGATTTCGAGAATCTTCTCCTGCCTTTTTGCAGGATCCGGCTCCTGGCCGGTAACACCGAAACGGGCGGCTTCGCGAAGGCCGCCCTCGGCCAGGGAGAGGGTAAACATCACCATCGCGACTTCCAGGGTGCCGAATAGCATCAGGAGAAACGCCGGGAGTATCAGTGCGAACTCCGCCGCGGCGATGCCGTCTCTGGCACGCGTGAATTGATGAATGAGCTGTTTGGTCTGCGGCATAATAGACATCAGTCTCGATCCTTGGTCATGTTTGACTTGGACAGGAGATACCGCTTCCTCCTCTGGCATTGTCCGATAGAACTGTCAGCCGGCATCCGCTTACGCAGTGCCTTCTACATCGTGCTCAGGGCATCGATGGTGTTCACGATTGCCGGCCCCAGCAGCACAACGAACAGAGGCGGCAAAATGAACATGATCATCGGGACAGTCATCATAGCGGGGAGCCGGGCTGCTTTTTCCTCTGCCTTAAGCAACCGCTCTTCACGGGATTCGGAACTCATGACCCGCAATGACTGCGATAAAGGCGTACCGTAACGCTCGGCTTGAATGAGTGTATTCACCAGGCTGCGGAGCATCTGAAGGTCGGTCCGCTGCGCAAGATTGTCGAGGGCGGCCCGGCGCTCCGGAAGAAATCCAAGTTCCAGACCGGTCAGGCTCATTTCATCGGCGAGCTCAGGTGCCGACCCCGCCATTTCCTGCGAAACCCGGTTCAGGGTTGCGTCGAGGCTCAGACCGGCTTCTGAACAAATCACCATGAGGTCGAGGCCGTCTGGCAGGGACTTACGGATCGATTCCTGGCGTTTTTGTGCGGCGTTCTTGATGATCGTGTCCGGCAGGTAGGCGCTGATGCCGACGGTGGCGACGCAGGCCACGAGTTTCATGCTGGCAGAAAGGCCATAGCTGTTGAAGCCGTAAAACACGAGGATGGCAAGGCCACCCAATACAACGGGGAGGGCCAGTTTGAAGAAGAGGTAACGCACCACTGCATCTTTTGACCGCCAACCCGCGCGCATCAGCTTCGCCGATATGTTGCCGGCTTGCGCAGACTTCATGAGCTGCATGCGATCGACGACCTGCCGCATGAAGGATGCGGAGTTCAGGCGTTCTTTCCGCCGTCGCGGCGCCAGCATACCGCCGCGCAGTGCCTCGCGCTGTTCGGCAATCAGCTTGGCACGCTTCTGCGAGGGGTCGCGGTGCAGCAGCGAAGACCAGACCGCGGCAAAGCTGATCAGCACGGTGATCGCAGACATGACGATAATCAGGTCTTCGATCGTGACGCCGGCTGGAAGGTAGCGCTCTACGCTCATATCTCGAATTTCACCATCTTGTACATCGTGCCGATACCGATCGCGAACATCGCGAAACCGCCGGCGAGCATCAGATTGCCGCGCGGATCGTGTATCAGGGTCATGACGTATTCGCGGTTAATAAAGTACAGCAGCAGGAACATGATGAAGGGCAGGCTGCCGATGATGTAGGCACTGGCCTTGGCTTCCGACGACATGGCCTTAACCTTCAGTTTCATCTGTTTGCGCTTACGCAGAACGTCCGAGAGGTTTGTCAGGGTCTCGGCCAAGTTACCGCCGGTTTCCGTCTGGATTGAAAGTGCGACCGTGAAGAAGTTGAATTCGGGGATCGACAGGCGGCCGGCTGTTTCCCACAGGGCGTCATCAATCTTGGTGCCGATTTTGACTGCGTCGAAAATCCGCGTCAGCTCTTCACCGACCGGTCCGGGTATTTCCTGACCTGCGGATTTGATGGATTCTGCGATTGGCAGACCCGCTTTCAAACCGCGGACCATAAGGTCGATTGCATCGGGAAAGTGCGTGACGAACTGCAACTGCCGGCGTGATGCCATGTATCCCAATACAAAGTGCGGCAGACCGATCGTACCGAAGATTCCGAAAAGGCCGGCAACGATGCCTGGGAGACCTAGAAAAACTTTGGCGAACGCGAAGGCGATCAGACCACTGATCGCGCTGATCATGAGATAACGGCCCAACGCAGGTTTTACGCCCGCGCGTTCCAGTCTGTTGCGCAGGAGATCGGGGCGGGGCAGGGCTGTCTTAATCAGCCGGTCGATAAAGGCGTACTTACTGTCCGTTGTTGAGCGGCGCACGCTGACAACGGTCTGTACCATTGCGGGTGTTGCGCCCTGATCGCCTTTGACCCTGTCGATCCGCCGCTTAAACTGCCGTGTCGCGCCGTTTCCGGCAAAGGCAGCGGCGATCAGCATGACACCGCCCAAGATTGGCAGCGACATCAGTATCAGGGTGGTGGTCGGATCGGCACTGCTCAGAAGGGACAAATCCATTACATCGCCTCCAACAGTCGCTGCTCCAGGCCGAAGTAGGCAGCCTTGGTGGCAAAGAAGGGACGAAGACCGGACGATTTGAAGCTGCCCTGCAGATTGCCGTCAGGTCCTTCGCCTTCGAATTCGAAGGTATAGAGGTCCTGGGTCGTGATGATGTCGCCTTCCATCCCGACGATCTCGGTAATATGGGTCACCCGCCGCATGCCGTCCCGCATACGCGAAATCTGGACGATCATGTGAACGGCATCGGCGATCTGGGTACGCACCGCCTTTGCCGGCAGATTGATGCCCGCGAGACCGATCATGTTTTCAAGACGCGTCAGACCTTCGCGCGGTCTATTGGCGTGGACGGTGCCCAGTGAACCGTCATGACCCGTATTCATGGCCTGGAGCATATCCACGGCTTCGGCGCCGCGAACCTCACCCAGGATAATCCGGTCAGGACGCATACGCAGTGTGTTCTTGACCAAATCCCGCATGTCGATTGCGCCCTCGCCCTCCAGATTGGCGGGCCGGGTTTCCAAACGAACCACATGGGGCTGCTGTAGCTGCAGCTCGGCGGCATCCTCGATGGTAACGATCCGCTCGCCCGGGTCGATCATCTGAGACAGGGCGTTCAGCAGGGTGGTTTTACCGGAACCGGTACCGCCTGATATCAGGATATTCAAGCGGCTGCGCGCGGCGATTTTCAGCACCATCGCCATTTTGTCGGATATGTTTCCCTGCCGGGCCATCACGTCCAGCGTGATGCCTTTTTTGGCAAACTTACGAATGGAAATTGATGCGCCGTCGATGGCGAGTGGCGGGATGATGATGTTGACACGACTGCCATCCAGCAGACGGGCGTCGACCAGGGGTGTCGTCTCGTCGACACGCCGGCCGATCTGCGCGACGATACGCCGTGATATGTTCACGACGTGATCGTTGTCACGGAATTTAATATCCGATAACTCGAGCTTTCCGCCTCTCTCGACGTACACTTGATAGGGACCGTTCACCATGATGTCGGTGACTTTTTCGTCCGCAAGCAAGGGCTCGAGCGGTCCAAGGCCCAGCATGTCGGCCAACATCAGTTCGACGACACCAAGCTGCTCAGGGCCGTTCAGCCTGATTTTCTCTTCGGCGAGGACCTCGGAAACGATTTCACCAAGTTGACTGGACAGTTCTTCGCGCGGCAATTGGGAAGCTGCGGAGACGTCGAGCCGCTCCATCACCTTGGCGTGAATGGCGTCCTTCGCCGATTCCACGGTGTCGGTGATCGGTACTTTGGTTTCAAGCCGACGTTCATCAACCTTGAATACATCGTTCAGATCTTCAGCGGGAGACTGCGGTGCAACCGGCTTGTCCGCGCTTGTCTGCTGCCGTGGTTCCGGTGCAGAGGTGGCGCGTGCCGGGGTCGGTCGTGCTTGGGCGGCCGGTCGGGCAGGGGTCTGGGCTGCGGATGCCGCTGACGCTGATGCCGAGGAACGGGGATGCTGTGCACTGACCCAGTTGATCAGTTCAGTCAGCAGCGTCCGGCGTTCCAGCAGATTGAGGTCGTTGGGCTGTTTTTCGAGTTCGGCGCTTACCAGTTGGCCAAGACGAAGACCAAGTTCAGGGCGGGAAAGCTGAGAAACTTCATGACCTTGAAGAGCCTCCGCGACCTTGGGTTTCATCTGCTCGACATAGGGCGCTAAATCCGCCCGCGTTTGCGAGGGAGCCTTGCCGGGTTTTGCATTCTGGCGCTGTGCGAATATCGACATACAGGTTATTTCTTCTTCAGCCAGTCACGCCAGGATTTCTTATTCTTGCCCGTGTTTGTTGACTTACTGTTGTCCAGAACGTCGGCAGTGCGTGTGAGCGTCTTGCTCGCTTTGCTTCGGCTATCGGCCTGGACCAGGGGTTTACCGGTGTTGGAAGCCAGATTGAAGGCTTTGCGGTCTTCGCTGATCTGAAAGTCGACCTTTCGGCCAAGTGCCTTCTGAAAATCACCGAGCTGCATCGCCTGTGCGGCGCCGCCGGTGCGGTTGGCGATGACTTTCACCACTGAGTTGGGACTTGCCTCTTCGATACCTGCGAGCACACGAATGGAGTCACGCAGACCCGACAAGGTCAGTTCGGTCACCAAAACGACCTGAGTTGCAGCTTCGAAAACGCCTTGCCGCATGCCGACGGCGGACCGTGGCAAGTCGACGACGATGCAGTCATGTTCACGGCCCAGGGCATCGAACAACGCGCCTGTCGCCGCCGGGTCAAACAGCATCTCGTGATTTACGGTTTCTTCGGTCGCCATGACGGATAGCTTTTCCGTCAGCTTGGCTGTCGCGCTCGAGATGAAGAGGCTGTCGATACGGGATGGGTTCTCAAGCGCCTCGCGCAGACCCCGTGTCGGCTCCAGATCGAGCGAAAGAGCGATGGTTCCGAATTCCAGGTCCAGGTCGATCAACGCGGTGCGCTTTTGTTTGCGCTCGGCCATGCTCCAGGCGAGGTTCACCGCAACAGTCGATGCGCCGCATCCGCCTCTGGACCCCACGACCACGATTTTCTGAATAGCATCGGGGTCGGCAGCGGGTGCTTCAAGCTCTTCGTCGGGCTCCTCGATTTGCTGGAGGACACCGATCAGGGCCTTCTCGGTGATCGGTTTGACCAGATAGTCCGAAATACCGGCACCGATCATCTCACGATAAAGATTGATGTCATTCATCGACCCGATGCCGACCAGACGGGTTTCCTCGGAAAAGGCAGCCGTAAGGGAAAGCATTGCGGTCAAGGGTGAGGAAGAATCCCCGATGTCGACGATCAGGACGCGCGGAAGCGGTGCTTCAGTCAGATACTGCATCGCTTCGTTGCTGCCGCCGTCGCGGATGACCGTCTCGGCATAGAACTGCCGGGTCACTGCGTCGATGACGTCGTGGGTCTGGCCGTCGCTTACGAAAGCTGCACATTCCGCGAGCGGCGTAAGCTCGGCGTCTTCCGACGCGAAGAGGTCTTCAGCCGTACTCATTCCTGTTCAACCTCCTTGGTCGCGAGGATCTCGTCGAGGGGAATGATTTCACCTGCCCGATAACGCTCGATACCCAAAACCGCAGCGGTGCCGTCTCTAGGCCCGCCAGGTGAACCGCGCTGCAGGTCGGCCGGATTGGCGACCATCAGCCCAAGATTGGTCTTGTTGGCGCAATCCCTTAGCGCAGTCGGCCGTTGTCCCCGTCCAGGTGCGGTGCTGCTGCAGTCAGGCATGGCCACGAGTGTGCGCGTGACAATGATTGCGATGCGTTCATCCGGTGCCCGCTGAATGGTGATCGGCCTCTGTGCGACGTACGCTCTCAGCCCAAGGTTGGCGAGCTCGAGCCGCAGGGCTTCAATCCGCTCCTCTGTCTCCGGCAGATACTGGTTGTCTTCCGCGCGTAAACCGTCCAGTTGTATGCGGTCATCTCTGCGAATGCCTTTACTGCGCAGAAAGCTCATTAAGTCGCTGCGTTCGCTTTCGGTGATCGTCGAGGCGCCGACAGGAAATTTCACCGCGTAGGCCTGCATGACCGCCTGGGTCTCCAGTCCCGCAATGGAGTCCATTTGGCGCCAGTTGCCGGTCAGGAACGCGTTTTCCACAACGCCAACAGTACTGTCGTAGACGAATTGCGATGCATCCGCCTCGGTGAATTCCGCTTGTCCATTGTTGCAGGCACTGAGAAGCAGGCTCGCTGCGACGAGTGCCGGCGTAATAAATCGCTTCGTTTGCACTGGGTTTTGCATCTCGCTCACTCTACTCAAGGATAAAGCCCAAGGGGCGCGGCAGTTCTGCAGCCGACGACGAAGTCGCTGGGAGTGTCAAACTGGATGCCGTGCCGCCAACCTGCGTCTGGGCAGCGGTGCCGTCAGTCTGGTTCGATTCGACATATGCATCGGTCGGCAGCGGCAGTGGCTGCGAAACCGGGCGTACCAGATAAGGAGTGACAATGATCACCAATTCGCTTTCGCTGCGCTGGAACCGGTCACTCGTGAAGAGTTGGCCGAGGATCGGGATGTCACCCAGACCTGGCACTTTACTTGTCAGCTGCTGGGTATCGTCGAGCAGCAGCCCGGCAATCGCAAAGCTCTGACCCGAACCGAGCTCGACGGTCGTTTCCGCACGGCGTGTCGCCAAGGCCGGGATAACCAGATCGGCAATCGTAACGGCACCGTTTTGTGAAAGCTGGCTGACTTCGGGGCGCACCCGCATGCTGATGAGGTTTTCGCCGATCAGCGTTGGCGTAAAGGCAAGGCTGACGCCGAACTCTTTAAACTCAATCGTGATGTCTCGGCCGCCGGCGTCATTGGTTTCAGCGCCAACGGGCACCGGGAACTCACCACCAGCCAGGAAACTGGCCGTTTCGCCTGATAAGGCCGTCAGGTTGGGTTCAGCAAGCACCGTCACCAACTCATCATCGGCGAGCGCGTCGATCAGCACATTCAGATCCAGTGGACCTGGCGTCCCCGCAGCGGAGAAGAAACTGGGCGAAGCGTCGGCGAGAATTCGCGAGGTGTTGGTGAACAGGCCAAAGTTAAAAGCACCATCGGCAATTGCGCTCCAATCGAAACCGAACTGCTCAAGGACTTCTTTCGAAACCTCGGCAACCCTTACACGCAGGTTGATCTGATTGGGGGCCGTGACCTGGATTTGATTGATGATCTCTTCAGGATTGTTCACAAAGCGCGTCGTAACCCGCACGGCGTTTGCTGCTTCAGTCGCCGTATTGGCGGTGCCACCAAGGATAATCCCGCCGTCAATCGAAACTGCCGTGATCTGAGCACGTGGCGCGACAGCATCCAATGCCGTGCGCAGCCGGCTGAGGTTATGACTGACACTCAGTGTCAGGTTTGCGATGACATTGTCATTGCTGTCGACGGCAAAGAGGGTCGTTTCGCCGGTCGCCTGTCCAAAGACATAGATCAGTTGCGGCGACTTGACGTTGACGTTTGCGATCTCGGGGTTGGCCACGAACACGGACACCGCCGATTCTTCAAGACGCAGAAGCTGACCCTCGTTGACTTCAAGTTCGATCGGTTCACCCGTCGCCGGTGCTGCGTAGCCGACGATATCGGCCCGTGCACCAACCGGCAGCACCAACGTCAGCAAAAGCAACGTTGAAAGGAATGTGCGGAAAATCTTCATTGGGCCCCTACCACTTCGATGTCGAGTTCCTCGACCTGACTGCCCCTTGCAATCACGACCTTCAAATCATTGGCGCCCGGGCGAGGTACGAGGACGCTAACATCGCTCTCCCAGGTATAGGTTTTTCCGGATTCAGGCTCGGGTTCGCTCATGGGATCCTCGCCATTTACCAGACGCTCGAGCTCTTCTTCGTCTTTCGCAAGGCTGCGTAGACTCAAGGACAGCTGTCCCAAACCACGTACCGCGGCAATCATTTCGGCTTGTTTCGGCGTCAGCTCGAGCGTTGCGGTATCTGCGACCGTAGGTTCGCTTTCGCTGTCGTTATTGGTCACTTGGTCGACCGCCAGGATACGGACATTGGTCAAAATGGTCTCGCTCGCCCGGCGCTCGTTGCGATCTTCCAGGGTCGAATCCTGAATCGTATGGCTGAGGATCAGATCGACCCGGTCTCCAGGGAATACGAAGCCGCCGATGCCTGAGGTTTCGTTGACCTCGATCGAAACAGCACGAAAACCCGGTTTTAAGACCGCGGCGAGAAATCCACGCTCACCCGGCGCGACGACGCGTCCCAGTACCATCGGATCACCACCGACGATAGGCTGGCGGGCGACGGACCCAAACAACGTGGTCTCGTCGAAGTCATCTTTGATCAGATAGCTCTCGGATATACCGTCATCCGGCCAGGCCTGCCATTCCAGGTCGGTTTCCTGAAGGAAGGTGCCGACAGGAATATCGACTTTCGCAATCAACACGTAGGTGAGTTCCGGCTCCGGCAGAATTGGTGCTTCCGCTGAAACTTGAGCAGGCGCGCGCTGGGCATCGAGCCAGTTCTTGGCAACGAACGCCGTGCCACCAATCATGAAGAGGGCGCCAACGATCAAGAGTATGTTTCGTATCGACATGGCTTTAGCCTATCTCAGCAGTGTGAACGCTACGTAAACGGCACCGACTGCAATGGCGACACCGTAGGGCATTGGTTTCTTTGCGAAAGTTTCAGAATCGCAACTTAATCCCTGTGGTAAAAATGGGACCAGAAAAGAAGCTCGATGAGTTAACCAGAGGCCGATCGCGATCAACCCGCCGGAGAGAGCCATCAGAAGAGTGAATTCAAGAAACAGGGCAGGACCCGCCCAGAGCGACACTGCCGCGAAGAGTTTGACATCTCCGCCGCCGCAAATTTTTAAAGCAAACAGACCAAATCCCACGACCAGGGAAGCCGCTGCGATACCTGTCGCGGAAACCCAATCGATCGCCCCGCCTGATGACAGAACAAATGCTGGATACAGGATAATGAGTGACAGACTGTAGACGTTCGGGAGCGTGAAGCTCTTCACGTCGCTGTAGGCCGCGGCTGCTACAACCAGCGCGAAAATACAGACAGTTGTGTCATTGAGAATATCGTAGAACATTGGATTTAATTTGGTCCCCGGAGCAAAGAGGGCCGAGGGGCGTTACGCACCTCGGCCCATTCTCTGTAGATTGTTCAGACGAAACCAGTTGCCGGGCCCGTCTGAAGCTGGATCACGGCGTAGAAGCAGTCTTCAGCTCAGTGCCGACGCGGCCGAACATGTTCTGAAGCTCATCACCCATCGTGGTCAGGGCGGCAATGGCGGCGACCGAAACCAAGGCGGCAATCAGGCCGTACTCAATCGCAGTTGCACCTGATTCGTCGTTGAAAAACGCTTTTACAGTACCAAACATTCTTAGAACCTCCAGTTAGCAGAAAACCTGATGACGATATTGGCCTTAAGTGATTAAAGAAAAGTAAATATAGGTAAGCAAAAAAACCTGTAAATTATTGTTAAACAACGAAAAAAAACCTATTTATTTGCATAAATACAGTATAAATATAGAGAAAAATTTGTCTAAAATTTTATATTCTAATATTTTGCAGGAAAATTGGGGATTTAGAGGATGTAATCAAGTGTAATACACGGCGACTTCAGAGAAATTGTGCCTGGGGTTATCGCTTGTTGCGTTGATGATTAGAAGGCGTTTAGGGTCGCGCTTTGCGTATGAAATTCTGGGAATGACGGGGGCGTCGGTGCCGAAAGCAGCTGCGGCCATAATGTTTCAGGGAACGGGGTCCGACGTTGGGAAGTCGTTGCTGGTGGCAGGGCTTGCCCGCGCCTTTTCGCGGGCAGGTCTACAGGTTCGGCCCTTTAAGCCGCAAAACATGTCGAATAATGCGGCCGTGACCGTTGATGGCGGAGAAATAGGCCGCGCACAGGCGCTTCAAGCCCGCGCCTGCGGTTTGACTCCGCACACGGATATGAACCCGGTTCTCTTAAAGCCGCAGAGCGAAACGGGCGCGCAGGTGGTTGTCCAGGGCAAGGTCATTGGAAGTGCCAAGGCCCGGGAATACTGGGCGATGAAACCAAGTTTGATGCCTGCGGTGCTGGAAAGCTTCGAGCGCCTGAGGGAAGATTGCGATCTGATCCTGGTTGAAGGGGCGGGCAGCGCCTCGGAAGTGAACCTGCGCGCAGGCGATATCGCCAATATGGGCTTTGCGGAAGCCGCGGACGTGCCAATCATCCTGATTGGCGATATTGACCGCGGAGGCGTAATCGCCAGTTTGGTCGGGACGGCAGTGGTTCTTCCAGAGTCAGAACGAAATCGTATAAAGGGATTTGTAATCAATAAGTTCCGCGGGGATGCCAATCTCTTCTCCGAAGGTCTGGAGATCATTACCGCGCAGACGGGGTTCGCATCACTAGGAATTGTGCCCTATTGCGAAGCTGCGCGCCGGTTACCGGCCGAAGACTCGGTTCAACTCTCAACGGCACCAGATAAAGCCGCCGCTTCCGGCGATATCATTGTGGCTGTACCGGTATTGCCGCGAATTTCGAATTTTGACGACTTCGACCCTCTGATTGCAGAGCCCGACGTTTCTGTTGTGTTTGTGCAGCCCGGGCAGGTGCTTCCTGTTAACGCCGATCTCATCGTACTCCCGGGATCGAAAGCCACGCTTTCCGATCTTGCGTTCCTGCGGGCGCAAGGGTGGGACATCGACCTCATGGCGCATTGCCGTCGTGGCGGGCAGGTCATTGGTCTCTGTGCCGGTTATCAGATGCTTGGCCGCCGGATTAGCGATCCTCAGGGCATTGAAGGCGCACCCGGCGAAGCAGCTGGTCTAGGCCTGCTGGCGGTGGAGACAGAATTATCCGGGAACAAGACCCTGGTGGCGGCAGAGGGCGTTGAACTCGCGACCGGTGAAGCCATCAGCGGCTACGAAATGCATATCGGAACCACTGCGGGTCCAGGCGTCGATGCAGCCATGATTGAATTGGCAAGCGGAAGAGACGGGGCTGTATCTGCCGATGGGCGGGTTGCCGGCTGTTATCTGCACGGTATCTTCTCTGCCGACGGTTATCGGCAAAGCCTGCTGGCACGCTTTCGGCAACGCCGCGGATCAGGGTTGAATTACGAACAAGGGGTTGAGGATGCCCTGGACGCCCTGGCCGACCATTTGTCAGCCCATCTTGATTTAGATCGAATCCTTGAAATCGCGCGCGCCAAAACTTGATCAGCTCAACGTAAACGGCGCGAGGCTCATAGCCGGTCTTGTGATCAGTCGGCGTCTTCGATTGAGAAGCGCAAGGGTGTGAGGCCCTCGATTGTGGCTTCAATCCGGTCGCCAGGCAGGACAAAACCGACGCCTGAGGGCGTCCCGGTGAAGACCAGGTCTCCGGGCTTCAGTTCGAACATGCGGGAGAGATAAGAGACGATCTCCGGAACAGACCAGATCATTTCCCCTAAATCGGCGTCCTGGCGGGGGCGGTCGTTGACGGTGAGTGCAATCTGTCCTGCATTCATCTGCGGGCAGCCACCTTTGGGGGTCAGCAGACCACAGGGTGCAGAGCGGTCGAAGGCTTTGGCGGCTGTCCAGGGTAGACTGCGGTCCTCGGCGACTTGCTGCAGGTCCCGTCGTGTTAAGTCAACGCCGACAGCATAGCCAAAGATGTGGTCTTCCGCCTGTTCCGGGGGAATCTCATAGCCGCCCTGCATAATCGCAACCACAAGTTCGACCTCGTGATGCAGACTGGCGGTCGCGGGCGGATAGGGCAGGGACTCTCTGTCTCCCACGATTCCGTCGCTCGGTTTGTTGAAAAAGAACGGCGATTCCCGATCCGGATCCCGCCCGGTTTCCAAAATGTGAGAGACGTAGTTATGGCCGACGCAGTAGATCCGTCTGACGGGAAAGCGTTCGGAGCGCCCGACGATGCCGACCGATACGGTGGGTTCAGGCGGAAAAAGGTAGTCCATTGAGGGGGATGCGACTTTCTCGCTCTGTCGTGCCTTGGGCGGCAGTATTGTTCTTTAACGCCGGTCTTCTTTAGACGTGAAAGCTCTCGCCGCAGCCACAGCGTCCCTTTTCGTTGGGATTGGTGAACACGAAGCCGGTTTGAAATTTATCTTCAACGTAGTCCATTTCGCTGCCGATCAAAAACATCACGGCGGTCGGATCTATGAAGATCTTAACGCCCTTGTCCTCGACGATGTCTTCGAAACGCCGCTGTTCTTCGGCATACTCCACGACGTAGCTCATGCCCGAGCAACCACGCGAATTGACGCCGACGCGCAGGCCGAGTACCGGCTTTTCACTGCGTCCGATCAGCTCCTTGACCCGGTCCGCCGCAGCGTCGGTCATGGTGATCATGGGTTTTGACATATCGAACATGGCGGTCAGTCTACCTCAGATTTCTCAAGAGTTATATGGGCAGAAAACTTAATTTTGGAATAGTTCTTTCAAAATAGCCCGAGAGCCAGCTGGGCATCTTCCGACATCCTCTCGGGAGTCCAGGGCGGATCCCAGATCAGTGTGACGGCAACTTCGCCCACTCCTTCTGCCCCGGCAACGGCTCTGGCCACATCGAAGGGCATTTCCCCAGCGACCGGGCAAGCCGGTGCGGTCAGGGACATTTCGATTACGACCGAGCCGTCTTTAGCAATATCGATGCTGTAGATCAGGCCCAGATCGTAGAGGTTCACCGGAATTTCCGGATCGTGCACGGTCCGAAGCGCTTCGATCACCGTATCCTCGTCCGCAACCTTGGCCCCTGGTTCCAGGGGTGCGCCGGCCCGGGCCGTCAGTTCTTCGCCCTCGGCTACCTGGCCGCCGGGCATGAAATGCGCAAGACCAGGACCACCGGCGGAATCGAGGGGATGTTTGAATTCGCTCATCAGCCCAGCAGCTCCTTGACCTTGTAGAGTGCGGCAACCAAGGCATCGACCTCCGCACGGGTGTTATAGAGGCCGAAGGAGGCGCGCGCGGTCGCGCTGACCTCGAAACGCGCCATTAATGGCTGTGCGCAGTGATGGCCGGCACGTACGGCGACGCCTGCCCGGTCAATGATGGTGCCGATATCGTGGGCATGTGCGCTATCCATGACGAAGGAGACGATGCTAGCCTTCTCCTGGGCTTGACCAATGATGCGTACACCTTCGATCTCGGACATACGCTCTGTCGCGTACGCCATCAGGCCGTGCTCGTGGGCAGCAATACGCTCCTGGCCCAAATTTTTGACGTAATCCACTGCTGCGCCGAAGCCGATTGCCTCGATAATGGCCGGCGTGCCCGGCTCAAAGCGGTGCGGCGCTTCTTTGTAAGTGGTTTTCTCGAAGGTCACCCGGTCGATCATCTCTCCGCCACCGTGATGGGGCGGCATGGAGTTTAAGATGTCGAGTTTACCATAGAGCACGCCAATCCCGGTGGGACCGTAAACCTTGTGGCTGGAGAAACAGTAGAAGTCGGCATCCAGGTCCCGCACATCGATCTTCATGTGCGGTCCCGCCTGACAGCCGTCAACCAGCACCTTCGCGCCGGCGGCGTGAGCGAGGCGGATGACTTCCTTGATCGGTACGATGGTCCCCAGGGCGTTGGAGATATGGGTCATCGCCACGAGCTTGGTCTTCGGGCTCAAGAGTTCCTTGTAAGTCTCGAGCATGAGGTTGCCATCGTCATCGATGGGCACAACCTTGATGACGATGCCGGTCTCGTCGCGCAGCAGCTGCCAGGGAACGATGTTGGCGTGATGCTCCATTTCGGAGATCAAGACTTCGTCTCCGGCTTTCAGGAAAGCCCGGCCATAACTGAAGGCCACCAGATTGATCGCTTCCGTTGCACCGCGCAGGAACACGATCTCGTCGCTGCTTTCGGCGTTGATGAACCCGGCAACCTTATCGCGCGCCGCTTCGAAGGCGTCGGTCGAGAGCTGGCTGAGCCGGTGAAGACCGCGGTGGACATTGGAGTAGTAGGTCTCCATGGTCTCGCGCATGCTGTCGATCACCACGGCCGGTTTTTGTGCGCTTGCCGCATTGTCCAGATAGACCAAAGGCTTACCGTAAACTTCCTGACCTAGAATCGGAAAGTCTCTGCGCACGGCTTCGACATCGTAAGAGGCGATCGAGTTATCGCCGATCGACGTGGCAACCGCCGCGTCTTGGGGGGCCAGTGTCGCACCGCTCATGCTCTGCTCCATTGTCATACCGCCAGCCAATCCGAGATTTTTTCAAGAAACAGATCCTGCAGCTCCACCGCGCCAATTTCACTTACGGACTCTGCAAGAAAAGCTTGTATTAACAGTGCTTTTGCTGAGGTTTCTGAGAGTCCGCGGGAGCGCAGGTAGAAAAGGGCATCATGATCGACTTCGCCGGCGGAGCAGCCATGGCTGCATTTTACGTCGTCGGCGTAGATCTCCAACTCCGGCTTGGCATTAATCTCCGCTGTGTCTGTAAGCAGCAGGACCTTGTTCAGCTGATGGCCGTCGGTCTGCTGGGCGTTGGGCCGGACGACGATGCGTCCCTGAAATACACCGCGCGAACGTCCGTCCAGCACGCCTTTGAAGACTTCCCGACAGGAGGTTTGCGGCGCCAGATGCTCAACGACCGTGGTGGTATCGCAGTGCTGTTGGCTGCGCATCAGGTAACCACCGTTCAAATGGCAGTTCGCCCCCTCGGCCGTTAAGTTCATCTTGGTTTCATTCCGCGACAGAGCGGCGCCGACACTCAGCGTATAGCCGTCGTAGAAGCTGTTGCCTGCGAGCTCTCCGTTCGTCGTACTGGTGTGAACCGCGTTCTTGCCCTCGGCCTGGATCCGGTAGTGGCGCAGCGTCGCATCTTCGTCGAGGGTCACGTCGTTCGCCGCGTTAATGTAATAGGCAGAATCGTCCAGGCCCAGATGATGCTCAAGAATCGTCGCTTCGCTGCCGGCGCCCAGGGAAATCAAGTTCCGCGCGTTATGGGCAAAGACGCCGTTCTGCGCTGAATTGACGTGGATTACTTCCAGTACCCGTTCAAGCTTGCAGCCAGCGTCGAGCTGCAACAGCAGGCCATCGCGCATCAATGCCGTGTTGAGGGCGACGAGAGGCTGGTCTTCAATGCCCTTATGCTGAGCCAGCAGCCTTTCCACGCACTCAGGCTCGTCTTCGGACAAAGCGGCTACCCCGCCGATAACAGCACCTGCCGGCAGATCCGCCAGATCGGACAGGTCAGCGCGAAAATCACCGTTTACAAAAACGATCCGATAGGCGCTGCCATCGGGTAGAAGACTGGGCGCTCGGTCGATACTGACCGGCCTCGGCGCAAGCGACTGCCCGTCCAGCTCAAGCTGCGTTAAGTTGCGCAGATTGGTGTATTTCCAGGACTCTCTGCGCTGAGTCGGCAGGCCGCTTGCGGAAAAGGCATCCATGGCCCGGTCCCGCAGGGCTGTCATCCACGGCAGGGCTGACCCGGGGAGCTCCGGTTTGAGGCTGTCGTACTGATCGACAAAGGGGGTGGTCATTGCGTTATCTTGCTTCATGCCTGGTCTTAACTGCTTGCTGCGATGTGCTTACGCGGCTTGGCCGGTGAACTCCGCATAGCCTTTCTTTTCAAGCTCTTGTGCGAGGGTCTTGTCGCCGGATTTGACGATGCGTCCGCTGGCCAGCACGTGCACGAAGTCAGGCACGATGTAATCCAGCAGGCGCTGATAGTGGGTAATCACCAGCGTGGCGTTTTCCGGCGACCGCAGCAGGTTCACACCGTCCGCGACGGTCTTCAATGCGTCGATATCCAGTCCGCTGTCGGTCTCATCCAGGATCGCCAGGGTCGGTTCCAGCACGGCCATCTGCAGGATGTCGTTGCGTTTTTTCTCGCCGCCCGAGAAGCCGACGTTCACGGCGCGCTTGAGCATGTCGCTGGAAACGCCGAGCTGTTTGGTCTTTTCGCGGATCACCTTCATGAACTGCATGGCGTCCAATTCGTCCTCGCCGCGATACCTGCGGATAGAATTGAGCGCTTCCTTCATGAAGGTGGTGTTGGTGACGCCTGGGATTTCGACCGGGTATTGGAAGGCCAAGAACAGGCCTTCGCCGGCACGCTCTTCGGGCGCCATCTCCAGAATGTTCTTGCCGCGGTACAGAACCTCGCCTTCCGTGACCTCATAGCCATCCCGGCCGGTCATGACATGGGCAAGAGTGCTCTTGCCCGAGCCGTTGGGACCCATGATTGCGTGCACTTCGCCTGGCTGGATGGTCAGGTCAATGCCGCGCAGAATCGGCTTGTCTTCGACGCTGGCATGGAGGTTTTTGATTTCGAGCATTACGCTTGGAACCTTCGTTATCTTATTGTTTTCAAATCATCTATGGCTGTCGGTGTTATCCGACACTGCCTTCGAGGCTGATTCCGACAAGCTTCTGGGCTTCGACGGCGAATTCCATGGGTAGCTGCTGCAGCACTTCCCGGCAGAAGCCGTTGACCACCAGGGCCACCGCATCTTCCTCGCCGATGCCGCGCTGCCGGCAATAGAACAGCTGATCTTCGCTGATCTTCGATGTGGTAGCCTCGTGCTCGACCTGGGCCGTCGAATTGCGGCTTTCGATATAGGGTACGGTGTGGGCGCCGCACTTGTCTCCGATCAGCAGCGAATCGCACTGGGTGTAGTTGCGTGCGCCTTTCGCCTTGGCGCCCATCCGCACCAGACCGCGATAGGTGCTTTGCGATTTACCGGCTGAGATTCCCTTGGCGATGATGCGCGAAGTGGTGTTCTTGCCCAAATGGATCATCTTGGTGCCGGTATCGGCCTGCTGCATGTTGTTGGTGATGGCGATGGAGTAGAACTCGCCGACCGAATTGTCGCCCTGCAGGATGCAGCTTGGATACTTCCAGGTGATCGCCGAGCCGGTTTCAACCTGGGTCCAGGAGATCTTGGAGTTGCGTCCGCGGCAGGCACCGCGCTTGGTGACGAAGTTGTATATACCACCCAGGCCGTTTTCGTCGCCAGGATACCAGTTCTGAACCGTTGAGTATTTGATCTCGGCGTCGTCCAGCGTGATCAGCTCGACCACGGCGGCATGCAGCTGGTTTTCATCGCGCATCGGCGCCGTACAGCCTTCCAGGTAGCTCACATACGAGCCTTCGTCGGCGATGATCAGGGTGCGCTCGAATTGGCCCGTGTTGGCGGCATTAATCCGGAAATAGGTCGAGAGTTCCATCGGGCAGCGTACGCCCTTGGGGATGTAGACGAAGGAGCCGTCGGTAAAGACCGCTGAATTCAGGCAGGCATGCTTATTGTCGCCGTAAGGAACGACAGAACCGAGATACTTTCGCACCAGATCGGGGTGGTCTTTGATCGCTTCGGAAATGGAGCAGAAAATCACGCCTTTTTCCGCAAGCTTGGCTCTGAACGTCGTCGCGACCGAGATGCTGTCGAAGACGGCGTCGACGGCCACGCCCGCAAGCATTTCCTGCTCCCGCAGCGGAATGCCGAGCTTTTCGTAGGTGCGCAGCAGTTCGGGATCGACCTCGTCCAGGCTCTTCGGCCCTTCCTTTGTCTTCGGCGCTGAGTAGTAGTAGGCGTCCTGATAGTCGATGGCTGGGAAGTCGACCTTGGCCCATTCAGGCTCAGGCATGGTCAACCATTGCTCATAGGCACGCAGACGCCACTCAAGCAGCCACTCCGGCTCTTCCTTTTTCGCCGAGATAAAGCGGATCGTGCTTTCGTCCAGACCTTTGGGTGCGGTATCGGCTTCGATGTCAGTAACGAAACCGTACTTGTACTTATCGTCCGCAAGTGCACGAACTTGATCTACCGTCTCAACTGTGGCGGCCATCGCCAATTTCTCCTAGCTCGTCAATACCTTAACGGCGTTTTCTGATAAGTCTCTACGCGTTGCCGCGTTGTGGTTCGCGTTCTGTCTCGTCGCTTGCCGGCACACCGAACATCGGCAGGGCGATGCTCATATCGGCCAGCGTGACGCTCGACAGCGCCGCATGAATGGCAGTGTTGACCCGGTTCCAGTTACCGCGCATCGGGCAGAGGGATTCTACCTCGCAGTTACTCTCGGCACCTTCGACGCAGGCGGTCAGTGCAATGGGGCCTTCCAGCGCCTGAATGATCTCCGCCATGGTGATATCTTCTGCCGCACGGCTCAGCGCATAACCGCCGGTCACACCGCGCTGAGAGGTCATCAGACCGGCCCGGGCCAAGGTGCCGAGCAGTTTCGAGACCGTCGGCAGCGGCACGCCGGTATCAGCGGCGATATCATGGGCGCTGTTCGTTTCGTCCGGGCGCAAGGCCATCTGGGACATCACGACGACCGCGTAATCTGTAAGCCGATTCAGTCTGAACATCTCGATCTCCAGGGCGCGCCGTCCATAGCTATCTTGCCAATCCTCGTCGCGGTTCTCTTCGACACCAGACGCGCGTGGAACCCGGAAGGCTTCCTTTTCGGTGTCGGTAGGAAGAGGTGTCTGAAACGAGATTTTTCCGACGTGCCATCTAATCCATACCATTTTGGTCCAGTTTAACTTTTTAATCCAGACCAAATCAGTATGGATTTAAATATAACAGCGAAAACAAAACGCAAGGGCAATTGTTGAAGAAGTTAGTGCGAGTAATTCTCATTAGCGATTAAATTTAATTTCCACCTGATTTTGCAGGCTGCTCAACGTGTTCTGGACAGGAGGCATCCGCTCTTTTATCAATCGCCGACGTAAATCCGGCGCCGGTGCGCAGCGTTATTCGCCAACTGCGGCAGAACAGCGCAGGGCATCTTCACGGAGCATGGGCAGGGAAGGCAAAAAGAACCATGAGCAAAAACCTCAAGATCGTCGAACACCCGCTGGTGCAGTACAAGCTGTCGCAGATGCGCTCGAAAGACACGCCGTCCGCGGATTTTCGGCGCCTGCTGCGCGAGATCAGCCTGCTGCTCGCCTACGAAGTGACACGAGATCTTCCGCTCGCCGAAGCCGAGATCGAAACACCGATGGCACGGGCCATGCTGCCGGTCTTGAAAGACCTGGAACCCTGCTTCATTTCGATCCTGCGTGCCGGTAACGGGATTCTGGAAGGCATGCTCGATCTTCTGCCCTCGGCCCGGGCCGGTCACGTCGGCCTCTATCGCGATCACGAAACCCTGGAAGCGATCGAGTACTACTTTAAGGTCCCCGAAGATATGACGGGTCGGCTGACCATCGTCTGCGATCCGATGCTGGCCACGGGCCATACCGCGGTTGCGGCGATCCAGCGGCTCAAGGATGCTGGGGCACAGCACATCAAGTTCGTCTGCCTGCTTGCGGCACCCGAAGGCGTCAAAACCCTGATCGAAGCTCATCCCGACGTCCCGATCTTTACCGCGGCGCTGGATCAGAAACTCAACGAAAAGGGCTATATCGTCCCGGGTCTTGGGGATGCCGGCGACCGGATCTACGGAACCAAATAGGCAAGGTAAGGTCACCGGAGCCAATCAGTCCACCGATTGAGTCGTTATTGGCCACTCCGGACTGGATCCGTTCTCCCCCGCAACAATCTGCACCAACCGGTGACAGCAGCGGCCAGCAAAAAGCCTGCGGCCAGCAAAGCGATGCGTGCCAACCCCTGCTGCTCGTAAATCAGACCAAAGAGCGCGGCACCGCTCAAGGCGCCCAGATAAGTCACCGCCGAGTTGATGCCCAGAACTGCGCCGCGCGCCTCGCCCGCGGCGGCACTGAGCAGCAGTACCAGGATGTTGAGTCCGAAGTGGTTGAGAAAACCCCAGAGCAGGCAGATGCCGAGCAGCAGGCTCAAATCGGCACCGGCGGGCACAATCGCTGCATAGGTTAGGCCAATGCCGAGCAGAGCAAAGGGAAAGAGCCTCTTTGCATCATAGCGATCCAAAATACCATCCGCGAGGCTTGCTGCCCCAAAGCCTATTCCGTAGGCCAGCGAAAACAGACCGGCGAAGGAAGTCGAGGCACCAAGTCTGCTGCGCACATGATCGCCAATGAAGGGGTAGACACCATAGAAAGCGATCATGTAAGCGAAACAGATCATCAGAAGCAGGGCGATATCGCCTGTAACGGCATCGCGCAGCGATCGTATAAAAGACAGGCGGGCACCAAGGTCGTTCGGCTGATCATTGGGGATCAGACGCAGACCCAGCAGTGTCGCAAGCGCCAGGAGGCCGAGAGTGGCAAAGCACGCGCGCCAGCCCAATGCGTCCGCAATCACCGCTGAAACCGGTACCCCGAGCACCAACGATAGCGACCAGCCGGTCAGAACCCGCCCGAGCACGCGTGCTTCCTGACCCTTCGGCGCGGTTTTTGTGGCTAGGGCATAGGTCGAGGGTAGAACCACACCCGCGCCTAAACCGGCCAGGGCCTGTGCCAGGGCGAGCATGATCCAGTTATGTGCGAACGAGCTCAGTGCGATACCGACAAAGAGGGCCAGCAGTCCGCGCAACAGCATTTTCCTTGAACCAAAACGATCGATCAGCGGCGCCAACAGCACTGCCGACAGCGCGGTTGCGCCCCCATAAGCGGCGATCGCCCGGGCTGTGATCGCGGGGCTTGTCTCGAGCCCCTGCGATACGTCTGTCAGGATTGGGCTGAGCACGAGGGAGTTGGATCCGACAGTGGCGACCACGCCGAGAAGAACGACTGTCGTATAGCTACTGGATTTATTTACGTTCGGCATAAAGCTATAATCACCGAATTAAATTCGGTCGCAACGAGGTTTTGAACGATGTCGAAAGAAACGAATGAGCTTCGGAGTAACGGGCGCACAAAGGCGGTCCCGGATGCAAAAGACCGAATGTTGTTAAGGCTGTTGTCGCAGGACGCAACTGCGTCATACGCCGATTTGGGCGAACGGATTCATCTCTCGCCACCAGCCGTGCATGAACGGGTAAAGCGCCTTAAACGCGACGGCTATATAAAGGCCACGGTGGCCCTGTTGGATGGGGAGAAGATCGGGCGGCCTCTGCTATCTTTTATTCACGTCGACACCTCCGGTTGGGGGGCGAAGTCGCCGATGCGCGCCCTCGCGGAGCTGGACGAGGTGGAGGAGATCCACACGGTAACCGGTGATACCTGCGTGGTCCTGAAGGTGCGCATGCCTGGAACCCAGGCCCTGGAAGACCTGCTCGCTCGGATCTACAAGATCGACGGCGTGAAGGGGACCCGAAGCTATGTGGTGCTCAGCACCTACCTGGAGCGGGGGCCGAGTTAACTTGATCACTCGCTATTGTGGAACGGTTCTATCCGCGTCCGCTTCTTCTGCTGCTCTCGGAAAACTCAAGAGCCGAAACGCGAGCAGGATGGCGAGGCCTGCCAGTCCTGCCATGGCGAAAAAGGCAAATGCGGGGCTCTCACTGTAGAGCAGACCTGCCAGCAAAAGCCCCAGGCCCATACCAAGGCCGCCCGAGATTGCTGCATAAAGGCTCTGCGCCGTAGCTGCCGATCCCTTGGGCGCGCGTCTGGCGATGAAATGCATGGCACCCAGGTGGGTGGCGCCAAAGGTTCCCGCATGCAGCAACTGAACCCCGACCAACGCGGGCAGCCAAGTGGTTTCGCCGATCACCAGCCAGCGCACGACTCCGCAAGCGCCGCCGATGAGCAATAGCAGACTGGGGCGCAGGCGGCCGGTGATCTTGCCGCTGACGGCGAAAAGGAAGACTTCAGCGACGACGCCTTCCGCCCAAAGCAGGCCGATCACGCTTTCGCTGTGACCCGCAGCCTGCCAGTGGATCGTCGAGAAGGCGTAGTAAGTCGCATGACTTGCCTGCAGCAGACTCGCACAGACCAGAAAGATCAGAAAGCGGGGCTGCAGCAAAGGACGCCAACTTCCCTTGTTCTGCCGGGGGCTCTCCGACCGTTCCTTGCGTTCATGCCTTTGACCGGGCAGGGCGACGACCGTGCCAAGCGTGATCAGCAGCAGGACGACCAGCAAAGGAAGAAACGCGTCGATACCATAGCTTTCGACCAATGGTCCGGCGGCGGCCGCAGCGGCAATAAAACCGATCGATCCCCAGAGCCGGATACGGCCGTAGTCGAGCCCCTGGCCATAGACTGCCGCCAGAGTCTGGCTGTCGCAAAGCGGCGGCAATGCGTGCATAGCCGCAAGTGCAATCAGGCTGATGGCCAGAATCATCCAAAAGCCGGCAGCACCTGAAAGAAGCGCAAACGCGGTAACGGCGATCAGAGCAACTGCGATCATCGTGGCTTTCGGCCGTCCGCTGCGATCCGAAATCTGTGCGAAGCCCGGTGTTGTCGCGATTTTGAGCCAGGATGCCGTGGCCAGCAGCGCTGCAATTTCCTCGGCACTCAGTCCTTTTGCTCCGAGCCAAAGAGGCCAGAAGGGAATGTAAATACCGATGGCCGCGAAGATCGCAGCATAAAAGGCCGCGTAGCGAACCGAGAGTTGTGTGCTCGACATGAAATCTGGGCGGGATTGGTTGATTCGGCGCAAGATTGCACGCGATCCGGCGCAGGTAAAGTTATTAAATTCAATATTTTAGATGGCATTTCTCGTATTGCACGTTTGAGGACGTGGTATTTCCTTCAGAGCCTTTTATGCTGTTTGCAAGCGAATGAATAAGCGGCGTGCCAGCTTGTCTGTACAAGTTGGCTTTTGGGGAAGGTGAATCTGAAATGGCATACTGTCTCGACTACGCCAAGATGGCGATTGCGTCCTATTACACAAATACGCGGCAATACTATGACTCACCGCCGGGCTATATGGTCGATGACTGGAAGGTTCAGAAATTCGTCAAGGGCGGCCTGTTCGGCGACGGTTTTCAAGGCGCAATTTTCCAAAAGGGTAAGGATGTGGTGGTCAGCTGTTGCGGCACCAATCCGGATCAGCTCGGGAAGCTGTTCCAGGATGCCATTGCTGACATCAAGATTGCGCTCGGCTGTATTCCTTCGCAGGCCAATTCGGCAGGCAAGTTGATAGATGAGGCGAAACGGCTCGTCGGACCTGATGGGCGCGTCACCGTCACCGGGCACTCCCTGGGAGGCGGATTGGCACAGGTCTGCGGAATCACGCGCAACGTGCCCTTTGTAACCTTCAATGCCCCCGCAATGCGTAATGCAGTGACGTCGGGCGCGCTTGGTAAACGCTTGAAGGAGGTTCCTGGAAACGTTGTTGTGTCTACGACCGGGCCTATGCCGGGCGCTGCGGCGACGGGGCTGAATTTCGCGCTCGATACGGATCTGGTTTCGACTCACGTTCTTGGGCGGGATCATCTTGGCGTCGTTGTCGAAATGCCGAACGTGCTGGGAGAAAAAAGCATTGTCGGTGCCCATAGCCCGGAAAACTGCTGGCAGGCAATCCTGGCAAGCGACTGGTCGCACATCGATCCCTTTGAGGCCCTTTAAGCAGAATGATCGTCGGACTTGTCGGGGGAAGTCTGAGGGATCATGCTGTTGGCAGCGAGCGATTGGGGGTGGGGATGACCAAGCTTACTGACGTTCCGATTCCGTTTGATACGGCGCTGCAGCTCGAAGCCGGCGATCGGATCGACCCTTTTTCGTTGCCTGATCAAGATGGTTTCACGTTCCAAAGCCTGTCAGACACGGTCGCCGGCTTGCCGATGTTGCTGGTCTTCGAGTGTTCCAGGGGCGAAGCGGATCCGGATTTCGAAAGAGACCTGTCCGACCTTAGAGATCAGCTCGATCCTGGATTGACGGACGATGTCGTCATACTGGCGATCACACGCCGGACAGAAGGGGAGAATGGCCATCTTCGGGATCGCCTCGGACTGTCCATTCATTTCCTATCGGATCTTCAGGGCTTGCTGTTCAGAGCCTGCGGACTGGAGCCCGCGCCATCTGGCTGTGGTGTGGTTGCGCTTGTTCTGGACCAGCAGGCGCGCGTCTGCGGTATCATGGGCGGCCGCGGCGGTTACATCAGACAAGCCCTGGACTTGCTGAAAGCCACTGCCGACGAGCAAGAGCATGACAGGCTGCGTGCCCATGCGCCGGTCATTGTGGTCAAACGGGTGCTGACGCCCGAAGACTGCGCCCGGCTCATTCAGATCTGGCACCAGCCGGTTCCGGTCTGGACAACGGACGGACTGGTCTGCGACGGCCATGAAGCCGAGCCAGGCGACTTCAAGGTTCAAGGCGAAGAACCTTACAAGGTCTTGCAGTACGTGGTTCGTGACCCGCAGATACAGCGCTATCTCGATGCCAAGATCATCCGCAGGATCAAGCCAGAGGTCGAAAAGGCGTTCCAGACCGGATTTTCCAAACGTGAAGAATACCGGATCGCAGCCTATGGACCGGGCGATTACCTGGCGCCGCATCGGGACAACCCGACAGCCAAGACCCGCCATCGGCGTTTTACTGTGTCCGTGACTCTGAATGCCGAGGAATTTGAGGGGGGCGCGCTACAGTTTCGCGAGTATGGCGGGCAGGAATACCTTGTAGAGACCGGTTGCGCGATTATCTGGTCCTGTTCGCTACTCCATGAAGTCCGGCCGGTGACCGCGGGGCGGCGCTTTATCCTGGGGACACATTTTTTTGGAGATTGAGGCAGCTCACCGCACGCAAGACTGCGTTTATCCGAAAGCCTTATAGGCGACGATCGTGAAGGTGTCCTTGATCCCGGGCAGGGTTTGGATCGATTCAGTGACAAAATGCCCGATGTCATCCTTGTCCCCGAGGAAACACTTCAGCATCAGATCATACTGACCGGACGTCGAATGCACCTCTGAAACCTGCTCGACGGTTTGGACGGCCTGATCTGCAACTTGGTAAGCTTTGCCGAGTTCGCATTTGATATTGACGAAGATAGTCTGCATTTCGCGTCAAGAACTCCACTGAAACGCCGGTCTTCGGCGGGGGCAGGGGCTGTCACTGGGAATCTAAAGTGCGATTGTTAAGCTGGCAAAGAAAAATGGGCCCGAGTTGGGGCCCATTTTCTTGACAGTCTCATTTTGCGCAACAGTCGAAGTGTGACTGCGATCACGCAACCTGTGCAGAACGAAGCATAAAGGCCGGTGTGTGGTCACCGAATGCGCTGCTGTTATCGGCTGCATCATCGATATCGTCACGCGATGAGGCCGGCGCGGTCTTGGTTCTGGCCGGTTTTGCTTTCGCTGCGGGCTGTCGCCGTGGTTTCGGCGACTCAGCCACGACATCTGGCTGTTCGGCATTCGCAGGATCATCGTCGCGATCGCTGACGACTTTCAGGCGTGCATTAGAATTGCTTTTGCGGCCGTCTGAAGTCTTGCGGCCCCTGGATCCACTGCGGGGCTCGCTGGTGCTGCGCGAGCTGCTGCGCCGTTTGCGGCTTCGTCCGCCAGCTTCCTCCTCAGCACTCCAGCCTTCAACGTCCTCAAGCTCGACAATCGGAATATCGCGTTTGATCACCGCGACGACGTTTGCCAGCGCGCGGCTTTCTTCGGGTAATGCCAGTGTAAAGGCTTTACCCGAACGCCCGGCGCGACCAGTGCGTCCGATCCGGTGCACGTAGTCCTCGGCATTTATCGGCACATCGAAGTTAAAGACATGGGAGACTGCGGGGATATCTAGACCGCGGGCCGCCACATCGGAACAGACCATAATCTCGGATTTGCTGTTCTTGAAGTCGTCCAGCGTCTCCATGCGGACCGGCTGAGCCATGTCTCCGTGCAGAGCGACAACCGAAAACTCATGCCTTTTAAGAGATTTGAACACAATGTCGACATCGCGTTTGCGATTACAGAAAACGAGACCGCTCTTGACCTCTTCGCTTTTGATCAGACCGCGCAATGCAGCGCGTTTGGCTTTTGCGTCGCCGGAGACTTTCACCAGGGCCTGCGTGACCGTCTCTGCCGCCGAGGCAGGCGGGTCGACAGAAATTTCTTTTGGGTTCATCAGGAAGGCGTCTGCCAGGCGGCGGATCTCCGGCGCCATGGTTGCCGAGAAGAACAGGGTCTGACGGATCTTCGGCAGCAGCGAAACGATGCGCTCGACGTCCGGGATGAAGCCCATGTCGAGCATGCGGTCAGCTTCGTCGATCACCAGAATTTTAACGTCGGCGAGCAGGATCTTGCCGCGTTCAAAGAGATCGAGCAGCCGTCCCGGCGTTGCGATCAGGACATCAACACCGCGATCCAGCTTCTTCTCTTGTTCGACAAAAGACGAACCGCCGATCAGCAGAGCCATCGAGAGCTTGCCGTGCTTGCCGTACTTTTCGAAGTTTTCCGACACCTGTGCGGCGAGTTCGCGGGTCGGGGCAATGATCACTGACCGCGGCATGCGGGCGCGCGCCCGGCCACTGGACAAGATGTCGATCATCGGAAGTGTAAAGCCAGCCGTCTTGCCGGTGCCTGTCTGCGCACAGCCAAGGACGTCACGCCCCATCAAAACATAGGGGATAGCTTGTTCCTGAATCGGCGTCGGGGTGTTGTAACCAGAATCGTTGACTGCCGTCAGGATCTCTGGACTTAGTCCAAGATCAGAAAAATTCATGTAGCTCAATCAGTTGGAGAGGTGTCTGCTTAGCTAAATCCAGCCTTACCTGAATCATGGGATTTGCTGCACGATCACATTGGCCGCATCATAAGAAATTCAACCATTCTGTCAAAGAAAAAAGATGTGAAACGCTTTGAGTTGCTGTGTCTTAAATTAGTCGTGTGTAAGATTTATTCGCATTAGCTGTGGTTTGTTAACTATAAATTACGGTGGTAAGACAGGATTCATGCTGATTCAATCTGAAAAGTCGCTGCTGCTGATCATCGATGTGCAAGAACGACTCGCCCCTGCCATTTTCGATGCGCCGCGCTCAACAGCGAACATTATCAAACTCTTGACGGCTGCCCAGCGCCTTAACCTGCCCCGGCTGGTGACGGAGCACTACCCGGGCGGCCTTGGCACTACTCTGGCTGAAGTGGCTGCATTTGTTTCAAAAGAGGATGTGTTCGAGAAGATTCACTTTTCATCCTTAGCCGAACCGGGATTTCAGGAGCGTTTGCAGGCAAACGGGCGCCGTCAATTGGTCGTTGCGGGGATGGAGACGCATGTCTGTCTTCTACAAAGCGTGTTAGACCTGCATGAAGCCGGCTACGATATTTTCGTCGTTGCAGATGCAACCGGCTCACGCACCGCAGAGAACGCCAGCCTCGCAATTGAGCGGATGCGTGCTGCAGGCATTCAGATCGTTTCGACGGAAATGGTGATCTTTGAATGGATACACCGCGTCGACATCGATTGTTTTAAAGAACTGTTCGCGCTTATAAAGTAAATCTATTCTGCGTGATTTCGGTAATTCGGCTGAGGTTCGCCACGCCTGTTCCGTAAGGTCTTCTTGGGATACGAAAAGTGACGACTTCTACCGAAAGCCTTGTCTTCCTGCCCGGGCTCATCTGCGACCATGCCTTATGGCGCGAGCAAATGATCGCCTTTTCCACTCAGTTTGACTGCCGCGTCGCGGATTTGACCGGATCGGAGACAGTAGGCGAAATGGCGCAGTCGGTTTTGTCCGATTCGCCGCCGCGCTTCAATCTTGCCGCACTTTCCATGGGGGGCTATGTGGCGTTTGAAATTTTGCGGCAGGCGCCGGAGCGGGTCGCGAAACTCGCATTGCTCAACACGAAAGCGCGTCCCGACTCGAAAGACGAGACGACGAGGCGTAAGGAACTGCTAAGCGCCGTCGGTGTTGGCAACTTCAAGGGGGCGACCGGCAGGCTGCTGCCGCTGTTCATACACGAAGACCGTTTGAGCGATGAAGATCTGACCGCTGAAATCGAACAAATGGCGGAACGGGTCGGCAAGGATGCTTTCGTCCGACAGCAAAAAGCGATCTTATCCCGTCCCGACAGCCGCCCAGGATTAAGCAGGATATCCTGCCCAACCCTGGTGATCGGCAGCCGCCAGGACCGCCTGACGCCGGTTGATTGTCACGAGGAAATCGCGGAAGGCATTCCAGGTTCCGAGCTGATTATCATTGAAGACTGCGGTCACCTGTCGCCGATGGAGCATCCCGACAGAGTGACCGAAGAACTTCAAGGTTTGTTCAGCGAATCCGCCTGAGACGATTTCCGTCGCGCCGGTCCGGGTTATCCAATGGGAAGAGATTGAGAGTGGCTTCCTGGATCAGCTTGTGAAACCGCGGATCACTGGAAGATGCGGGACGGGGTGCCGTTCCTGCTATCGAGGAGAGTCGGCGGTCGTTCACACAATAGACCGCGACGACACGAAGATCGCTGCCGCCCGGTTGGGTCGAAGCCGGTCTGTAGGCGTCTTCCGGATTTGCACAGAGCTTTTCCGGCCGCGCGTTGGTCGGAGCATCCAGCACCATCACGACGTGATAGGGCGAATTCTGCTCCGGCGGAACCTCGGTGTCGAAGGCCAGTTTTGGCCGGAATGTTGCACCTGTCATGGCCGACGTGGTGCTGCGATCGACCTGAGGCTTTGCCTCGTTGAAAGGATTGCCGATCACTTCGGTTTTAACCGGTCCTTTTCCCGCCAGATAGAAAAGGTCTTCCGGGTCGTAGTTGTCCAGTTGAACCGGCCGCAGCACGGTTTGGTTCGCGCAGGCGGTAAGGAACGTCAGCAAAGCGGCTGATATTGCCAACTTTGTCGTCAAAGATCTCGCGGATCTGGTTTTCTTGTTCATCGTAACTCTTCAACAGCTGTGGCTGCACTCGTACGTGACAATATGGTGGGCGTGGATTCCGCTCTCCATGGCCAGTATCACACATTAACGTGAGATTGTCGTTACACAGTCAAAAACCTTGGACAGCCCGGGCAGAGCCTCAACCGCCTTCGCCGGCTGCCTCCTGCCGCCGTTTCATGAGCCTGGAGAGATAGGGCATGATCATCGGCACGAAGAGGATGGCTGCGGCAATCACCAGGATCGAGAGTGTCAGCGGGCGCTCCCAAATGAACGACCAGGAATCGTTGTTGATGATCAGAGCCCGGCGGAGGTTTTCCTCCATCATACCGCCCAGAATGAAGCCGAGCAGCATCGGTGCCATGGGAAATTCCAGCAGGCGCAACCCCACAGCTGCAACGGCGAAGATCACCATCAGCTGAATGTCGAAGGCGTTGAAGGAGACGAAATAAACCCCGATCAGTGAGAAGAACAGGATCATCGGGATCAGGACGGTCGAGGGGATGGCGAGGATTCGCGCGATATAGGGGATCAATGGAAGATTTAGAATCAGCAGCACGACATTGCCGATGTACATGGAGATGATCACCGACCAGAACACGCCGGGATTATCGACGAAGAGGCGCGGCCCCGGTTGGATGCCGTAGGAGATCAAGGCGCCGAGCATGATGGCGGTGGTGCCGGATCCTGGAATACCAAGTGTCAACAGTGGCACGAAGGAGCCCGAGCAGGCGGCGTTATTAGCAGTCTCCGGTGCCGACAGTCCGCGCACAGAGCCTTGTCCGAAGAGCTTGCCTTTTATCGGCCCGGCAACGCGCTGTTCCATACCATAGGCGAGGAAGCTTGCGATGGTCGCACCGGCGCCGGGGAGGACGCCTATTATAAACCCGAGGACCGAAGAGCGGCCGATCACCGGTGCCATCTCACGCTTATCCTCAGGCGACAGTTTCATGGATCCCAGATTCTTCTGGGCTTCCATTTCACGCTTCCGGTCTTCGTCAGACTTTGGCTTCAAGACCTGCATCAAGGCTTCGGAGAGAGCGAAGGTCGCCATAGCCAGCAGCAGGAACGAAATCCCGTCCGTGAGATCGATCATGCCCATCGTAAAGCGCTGAACACCCTGGGTCTGATCGGTGCCGACCGTCGAAATCATGAGCCCCAAGACCGTCATCACAAGCGCCTTGACAATGTTGCCCTTGCCCGCGAAGGCCGCGACAGCGGTCAGGCCGAGCACCATCAGCGCAAAATAATCGGTCGATTGGAAGGCGAGTGACACGGTGGCCAGCGACGGGGCGGCTATTAAAAGAAAGATTGCGGCGATGGTGCCGCCGGAAAAGGATGAGTAGGCGGCGATGGCCAGGGCCTTGCCGGCCTGGCCCTTACGCGCCATGGGATAGCCGTCAAATGCGGTGGCCACGGTGCCGGCCACGCCCGGTGCATTGATCAGGATCGACGAGGTCGAACCGCCGAAGATTGCTCCATAGTAGACGCCGGCCATCAGAATCAGGCCGGTAGCCGGATCGAAGCCGTAGGTGATGGGGATCATCAGCGCAATGGCGGAAATCGGACCGAGGCCCGGTAACATGCCGATAAAGGTGCCGACAAAACAGCCGACCGTGACCATCATCAGGTTGATGGGCGATAGCGCGGTGCCGACGCCGGTAAGAATTCCGTCAAGCATGTCGCTACCCCCGCAAAAATTCAGGCCAGGGTTCGATAAAGACGCCCAGCAGCTGCGTCATTAAAACCCAGAAAAAGAGCACCACCGGAACCGACGCCACGAGTATCAGCCACAGGCGCCGTTCACCCAGGATCAGAATGCAGGCGATCAGGAACAGACTGGTCGAAATCAGAAATCCGCCCGGACGAACCGTCAGGCCATAGAGAACCATTGCGACGCAGACGATGGCACCACGCTTCCAGAGAAAACCGCCAACCTCAGGCCGCGCATCGCTACTCGGCTTGATGATCATGGTAAGCGACAGAAGGATCCCAAGAACGCTCAGGGCCTCCGGCATAGTGCGTGCGGTAAAGGCGGCCTGCGCCTGAAACGGCAACAGCGGTATGTCAAAGATCAACAGCCCATAGGCCACGGAAAAGGCCAGGAGCAATACTCCGCCAATGCGGTCATTGGTCAGCATGGTGGTTTCCCCGGAATCTCGATTGGCGCAGACTTATGTGCGGCCAGAACAACGCCGCCGGAAGTGACGACTTCGAAGCAGTCACCTCCGGCAGGTTTTCATCGGGTTCTAGAGGAACCCGAGCTCTTTCATCAGGGCGCCGATCTCGGCTTCCTGGCCTTCCAGGAAGGTCACGAAATCAGAACCGGGATTGTAGATCTTCACCCAGCCATTGCGTGAGCGGACTTCTTCCCATTCTGCGGTCGCGTACATTTTTTCCAGCGCCGCAGCATAAGAAGCCTGCTTTTCCGCGGAGAGACCCGGAGGTCCGAAGAATCCGCGCCAATTTACGAATTCGGCCGGGTTACCGGCTTCCTTGCAGGTCGGTACGTCCTTGGCATCGGCCAGACGGTCCGCCGCAGTCACGCAGAGAATGCGTACCTGACCCTGCTTGGACATTTCGAGCGCTTCGCCCAAACCCGTTGACAGAGCCTGAATTTCGCCGGACAGAAGCCCGGCCATGGCTTTACCACCGGCATCGTAGGGCACGTACTTCACCTTGGTGGCATCGGCACCACCGGCCTTCATGACCATGGCCGCGACCAGATGGTCCATACCGCCGGCAACGGAACCTCCGCCGATGGCGACCTTGGTCGTGTCAGCCTTGTAGGCAGACATAAGGTCATCCATGGACCCGATTTTAGAGTCGGTGTTGACGACCATGGCGGCGTAATCGCCGATGGTGCCCGCGACCGGTGTCAGATCCCGGAACGACTGCGGGAAGACCTTCTGCAGCGACCGAATGACGATCGGCGTGGAGTTCACCATCAGGGTGGCACCCGCCTTGTCCGCCGTCTCGATGATGTGGGCGATGGCTTTGCCGCCGCCGCCGCCGGACATGTTTTCGTAGGACGCGCTGCCTACGATGCCAGCCTTGGTCAGCGCTTCGCCGGTGCCGCGGGCCGTGCCGTCCCAGCCGCCGCCGGCGCCGCCGGGGATCAGAAAGTGAATGGAATCGATGTCGGCAGCCGAGGCCGGAACCGATGCTAGAATGGCCGTCGCGGAAATGGCGGCAACGACGCCCTTGTACAAGAGCTTCATGGATATCCTCCCAAATTACGTAGGCAGCCGGACTTCTCCGAGTCTCGGCTGTTACCTGCCAGAAAATCAGATGAAGCTGTCACGAAGCTGACATTGCACCGCACAAACGGCATTTTCGAACGTGGAGACCCGCACTACTGGGCGCGCAGGGCCTCGTTCCAGCGGCTGATCAGGCGCTCGCGCTTTACCTGATCCAGATAAACCACGAGTCCCGGACTGACCGGTACGGGACGCAAACGGCCTTCTTCCTGAGCACGCAGTCCGGCCGCCGTGTTCTCTCCGGTGAGCGCGGGGTGCAGCGCCGGCAGGCGGACGTCACGCGAGATGACTTCCTGGCCTTCGCGGGATATCAGAAAATCCAGGAAGGCGGCGCCGAGATCCGGCGACTTTGCGGCGCGGGGGACCAGGCCAATGCGGGACATGACTACTGTATAGTCTTCCGGCATGATGATGCCGATGTCCGGATTGCTCGCCGCCCAGGAAGCCGCGTAGGAGCCCAGAATGTTGTAACCGAGGGCAAAACGCCCGTCGGCGACGCGCTCCAGGATGGCGGAAGAATTCGAATAGAGTTTGACTCCGGCCGAACCCATTGCCCGGACCAGCTGCCAGATATCGCGGTAATGTTCCTGATCCCGGGCCAGAAAGAAAAACCCGAGTCCGGCGCGTTCGATATCGTAGGTGCCGATTCTGCCGAAGATCTCGTTGTCGCTGTTATAGAGATAGTTGATCAGGGCTGCGCGGGTTCGCGGCGGTGTGTGGTCTGCGAAGGACGGCTTGTGGTAGACGATAACGGCCGGCTCAAAGGTCACGCCGAAGGCCGCATTGCGCCAGGTCGCCCAGTCAGGCAGCAGGTTGGCTGAGGGCAGGTTCAAACTGGCCGCATAACCGTCATTGGCGAGCTTTACCTGCAGGTCCATGGCCGAGGAAAACGCCACATCGGCGGTGGTGCCGTCCCGATCGCTTTCGTCCAGGACGCGGGCGTAGATTTCCAGTGTCTGGAGTTCGGAATAATCAATCGCGATAGATGGATTGGCGATCTGATAGCTGTCGATCAGGGGACGGGCGATCTCTTGATCCAGCGAGCTGTAGATGGTGAGTACGCGGCTGTTGATGTCTCCCGACTTTGCCGGAAAGAGGGTCCCGGCGGCGGCGGCCGGGGCGAGGGGGCAGAAATACGCCACAAACGCCGCAAACATAAAGGCGGTAAAGAATGCAAGATTTCGACGTTTCCCCATGCACTCAGCTTGCCCGACCACTGCGTGCTTCACAAGTGGACCACTAAGCAATAGCGTTGGAAGCAGATAATGCGTTGGCGAAAGAACAGCGTGACAGGGGGAAAAGGCGTTGCGCCTGCTGGTGGTGGAAGACAACGAGACCTTGGCACAGGGTCTGACGACGGTCCTGAAGGGAGCGGGCTATGCCGTCGACCGGGTGAACGACGGTCACTCGGCCGAAGCAGCGCTCTTGACCACGGCCTACGATCTTGTCGTGCTGGATCTGACTCTGCCCGATATGGATGGCTTGGACGTTCTCAAGAGGTTGCGCCAGCAGCGCGACGATTGCGCCGTCCTGATACTGACGGCGCGCGGCGCCTTGGACGACCGCATCCGCGGGCTCGATCTGGGCGCCGACGATTACATGACCAAGCCCTTTGAAGTGCCAGAGCTCGAAGCTCGTGTCAGGGTCCTTTTGAGGCGAAGGGCGGGCCTTCGGTCCTCGCAGCTCGATTTTGGGGCGCTCTGCCTGGATCTGTCGGCCCGGCAAGTGACCCTCGACGGTGAGCGTATCGAACTGCCGGCGCGCGAGCTTAATGTTCTCGAGGCATTACTGCTGCGCGCCGAGCAGGTGGTGTCCAAACAGCAGATCATCGAGAGCCTTGCGGATTTCGACGACGATATCAGCGAAAACGCGGTGGAACAGTATGTCAGCCGCGTGCGGAAACGCCTTGAACCCTCGGGTTTGAAGATCCGCACGGCGCGCGGCCTCGGTTACATTCTGGAAGCCGGCTGATTCATGGCTGTATCCAGTCAGAATCCTGAGCGCAAACACCATTCTCTTCGGCGCCGGCTGCTGTTGCTTTTACTGGTGCCGCTCTCTCTTATCGGTTTGCTTGCGCTGATTGATGCCTACCGGGATGCCAGAAACACCGCGAACGAGATTTCAGACCGTGTGCTGTCCGGCTCGGCACTGGCGATCGCCGAGCGGGTGATTGTTGGAGAAGACGGAGAGCTGGAGGTTGACGTTCCCTACGTTGCGCTGGAAATGCTGACCTCGGCTGCGCAGGACAGGGTGTTCTATCGCGTCGAAGGGCCCGACGGGCTTTTCATCACCGGCTATGAAAAACTTCCGGTGCCGGAGGGAAGCTACAACGAAACCATCGGCAATCGCGCCCGCTTTTCCGATGCGGTTTTTCGAGGCGATGCCATCCGGCTGGCAACGCTCGACGGGGCTGTCTCGACCGGAACGCGCTCGATCCCCTATCGTGTGGTGGTGGCGGAAACCACCAATGCCCGACAGACATTGGCACGCGACATCCTGATCCGCACGGCAGTGCGCCAGGCATTGCTGGTGGGAATTGCGGCCATTATTGTCTGGATTGGCGTTACGCGTGCACTGAAACCGCTGCAGCGTCTGGAAGAAGCCATCGGACGGCGAAGCCTGGACGACCTTCGCCCGATCGAGCACGAGGTGCCTAGCGAAGTTGAACAGCTGGTGGTCTCGATCAACGGTTTCATGCGCCGCCTGGGCGGCGCGCTGGAAGCGCTGCGGCATTTCACCGGAAATGCGAGTCATCAGTTGCGCACGCCGCTGACAGTCATCCGCACCCAACTTGAACTCACACGACGGGCGGAGACAAATGGCGATGCAGCCTCCGCGTTGCAGGTTGCGGATGGCGCCGTCATTCATGCAGAGCGCACTCTGTCTCAATTGCTGTTGCTTGCGCGTGTCGATGAAGCCTCGGCCGACAGTTTGAGCGATGCTACCTTCGATCTGCGGCAGGAGGCACAGACAACGACTGCCGGATACCTGTCGAAGGCGCGGGAAAAAACTGTCGATCTTGGCTTTGAAGGGCCGGATGCGCCCATCGAGATCAAGGGCGATGCGATGCTGTTTGGCGAGCTATTGCGGAACCTGATCGAGAACGTGATCGCTTACGCCGGCGAAGATGTGACCGCGACGGTACGTGTGGGGCGCGATCGGACGAATGCGTTCCTGGAAGTCGAAGACGATGGGGTTGGAATCGATCCCGGAAATCGCCGCAAAGCCTTGGAGCGGTTTGTCAGGTTCTCACCGGACGATCAGGCCGGGGCAGGTCTTGGTCTCTCGATTGTTTCTGAAATCTCAGAGCTATTTGAGGCGAGGCTGGAGCTGTCGAATGGCGCGGAGGGCAAGGGTTTACTGGTGCGGGTCACCTTTGCCCAGTCATGACGACGCCGACGCCTTTATCGATGACTTTCCTTGCAGGAAACCCGTTCCCCATATCCATTGCGTGACTTTACCATCGCTTCCTACGCCGGGGTGAGACTCAATCGTCACAGCTTCGAAGCCGGATGCCTTGAGCAGCTGTACGAGCTTCGGGACATCCATCGCACAAAAATAACGCCCCAGATCGTCGGTCCAGTCCTGAGAGGCTTCCTTGAAGCTCGCCTTGAAAATTCCACCGGGCCGCAGACTCCGCACCACCTTTGCAAAGACTTCGTTTAGGTCGTTTGAAGATACATGAAGCAGAGATGCGGCTGCCCAAACAGCGTCAAACTCGTTTGTGAATTTGAGGTCGAGGAAATCGGCAACAATCACGTCCTGTCCTGTCCGCGTTTGCGCAATGGAGGCGAGCTCTGGGGATCCGTCGAGGGATGTAACCTTAAAGCCCTGTTTCAACAAAGCGAGGCTGTCGTGACCACCCCCGCAGCCAAGGTCCAGAACGCTCGCACCTGGAGGAAGCTGTGCCGCAAACCCTTCGCGCTGTTCGGTGAAGCCAGGCGAAGGATTGTGCTTCGCATAGTTTTCGGCATTGCAGGCATAGAATGCCCGGGTTTGATCGACTGGTCGTTTTCTCTTCGCCATACGGCGCTATTCTATAGCCTTCCAGACCACGTTCTCCAGCAGCTTCGATACATTGTTCTCATAGTCGTTCCAGGGCAGGCTGCCGCAGAAGGTGATGGAGCCGGTGGCGAAGACGCTGCCGCCGCCGGGGACTTCGAAATAGACCATATCGGCGCGCAATAACTTTTCCTCGGGCTCGCCAGCCCAGTTGGTCAGGTGGGTGAGCTGTTCTTCGGGCACCAGCATGAAGTCTTTGCCGTGCTTTTCCGAACTTGCCAGGACGGTGCAGTTTTCCGGCGTGCCGAGGCGCTGGTCCGCACGGTCCAGCTCGAAGCCGGCAGCGCCGCTGCCGCTGAAGCCGAAGTCACCGAGCAGATCGCCTTCGACGCCTTCGAAAATCCAGTCATACTGCGGATCGAAGCACTTGCGCCGGTAATAGGAGCCGTTGAATTCACCCTGGGCCGAGAAGCCGACCCCGGCGAGCATTTGGGGTGGGCGTCCATTACGGCGCCAAAGGCCGCCGTAGTTGCCGTCGAAGGCGTTGTAGTATTCGCCGGGCTCCGCTGCCCAGGCACGGATGCCGTCCTCGGCCCGGCGGATCTCGATCGCACCGTCTTCTTCCTGGTGCAGGGCGATGCGCCAGTAAAAGCCGTTGCCGCCGAGATAGAGCAGGTTGCCGCCGTTGTCGCGGTAGTTCTGAAGGGCATCCAGGGTTTCGCGGGTGTGATATTCCGGGTGACTCGTGGTCGTGACGGCGTCATAATCGGCGATAGCCGAGACGCCTTCATCGTGCAGTTCCCGGTCGGTGATGACATCGTAGTCGATGCCCTTGGCATGCAGCCAGGAGATCAGGTGGCTGTCCGCCTGGAAATGCCGAAGACCTGAACCCTCGCCGGTTCCGAAAGTCAGATAATCCGGCCGAAGATTGAAGAGGGGTCTGCGATGGGAGGCATGGCAGATGCCTGAGTTATCGGAGTGATAGTTGTAAGTTGAGAGGCCGTAGTCCCGATGTTCCGCAGCGTTATGGGGATAAGCGTCCCAGGCCGTGATGCGCGCCTGCCAGGAGGGATCGTAATCGGGACGCGCGTGGTTGCCGTAGACCGCATAGGTGAAGGTGGGAATCAGCACGCAGAACCTTGATCGTGGCTGTCCCTTTGGGGCGCAGACATAAAACGGCATGGCATCGGCGTGCACACCGCAACGAATGTGCATCACATAGACACCTGAAGGGAGGTCTGCGGGTGGTGTGAAGGTAAAGTCCGTTTTCCAGCCGAAGTCGTAGATATCGTCGTCGTGGAAGTGAATTGCGCCGTATTGCTCGCGCGCGTGCCGCCAGCACATTTCGCTGGCATCCCAGTTCGCGCCGGTCATGGCGCGCGCGGGTAGATTGAACAGCCGGGCATCAACGTCGTTGGGGCCGTCATCGCGAAGCCTTGTGGAGGAGATATCTCTTGAAAAATCCCACCGCGCAATGACGCTGCCCGCTGTTGCTTCGGGCCCACCGAAGATCGTCGGCGCCTCAATCTTACCGTTGAAGTGATCGCAAGCTGCGTGATCATGCCAACGAGCGGCAATGCAGACGGGGCCCTCCAGCGCCGATGGCTCGATAGGATTTGCGATTTTCTGCGTGATCTCAGCGGCGCCGGGCGTTGCGGACTTGATGGGAATTTGCCGAAGTGTAGCGCTGCTGGTTCTTGGGTTGTAAAGAGCGTCCAAGCGGTACCAGCAGCGGAGCTCCAGGACCGTTGAGGTCGTGAGCTGGTTGCCACCGATGCAAAACGCGGCGGCTCCGGTTTCGTTGAGTGAAAGCGTGACCTCACCGACGCTCAGTATTGTCTGCTTCGCTGGTTTTCGAAGCGTCGGGAAAATCAGAACCGAGAGCAGAAAACCCTCGTCATGCGGCAAGGTGACCTCGGTGTCGGTAATGCCGTATGAACCTGGAAAGAAGGGCTGAAACCTAGACGGAAAACTCTGCTCCGGAAACGCGTCTTCAACCGGTTCTTCGATGATGCCCGGACCATCCGGATTGGGGTCGGCGGAGATCGAACGGGTCAGCCAGGCCTGGAAGGGCTCGGTCGCGTTCGAGGATATCTTGAAACCGATGGTCTCGCCGGGACGCAATGAGAGGCGGTCCGAGTATCCAGCCAGAGGGACTGTGGATGTTGTGTTCTGCATTACGCTAAAAAAGCCGCTTTCCATAAACGAGATCGGGCAGGAAGGTAACCCAGTCCGAGAAGAAGACGAGCAGCAGAATCATCAGAACGTAAGGAATCAGCAGCGGCAGGACGCCTACGGAGATCTGTTCGATGGAGACGTTACTGATACGTGCCGCAACGAAGAGGTTCACACCGATGGGCGGGGTGAGGAATCCGATCTCGCAGGTCATCACGGTGAAGATGCCGAAGAGGACCGGATCGACACCCAGACTGGTCACCAATGGGAGGAAGACCGCCGTAAAGATAATGATCTGGGGAATGCTCTCGAGCCACATGCCGACGATGATGTAGAACACACCGATCATCAGCAGGATAAGCCAGGGGTACTCCTTGAAACCCTCGAACAAACCCAGGATCGACAGCGGGATATCGTAGAGCGTGACCAGTTGGCCGAAGGCCTTGGTGGACCCCAATATGAAGAGCACAGTGCCGATGACGATGGCGGTGAACTTGAAAGCTGCAAAGACCCTTTCCAGCGTCAGTCCACGATATATGAAGAGGCCGACAAAGAGGCCGTAGAAGACGGCGACGCCTGCCGCTTCCGAAGGCGTGAAAACGCCAGTATAGATCCCGCCCAGAATGAGCACCGGCGCAAAGACCGCCCACTTGCCGTCCCACAGGGCCTCGAGCAGAGGCTTCCAGGTAAAGCGTTCCCCGGTGCCGCCGTAATTGTTTCTGGCTGCGACGATGAAAGTCACCACCATCAGCATCAGGCCGAGCAGCAGGCCCGGCAGGATGCCGGCCAGGAACAGCCGCGGGATCGATTCATCCGAGACCAGGGCATAGATGATCAGCAGGTTGCTCGGCGGGATCATGCTGCCCAGGGCACCGGCTGCTGCTGCGATGGCCCCGGCGAAACGCGGCTGATAGTTCTCTTCCTTCATGGCCGGGATAGTGATCGAGCCGATCGCGGCGGTGGTCGCGGGCCCGGAACCGGAGAGAGCGGCGAAGAACATGCAGGCAACCACTGTAACAAGCCCGAGACCGCCCTTGTAGGCGCCGACCAGCCGCTGGGCGATAGTCACCAGCTTTTCCGACATGCCGCCCTGTTCCATCAACTGTCCCGCAAGCACGAAGAGCGGAATGGTGACCAGCGGAAAGGGCTCGAAGGCGGTCCAGGCAGATTGCGCCATCAGGGTCAGCGGGATATCCGCGATCAGAACGCCCGCGACCGTGGCGATACCGGCAGCGAAGGGGATGGGAACGCCGATAGCCATCGTAAAGATGAAGACCGCCGCCATGACGAGAGGGCCATTCATAGCGGGAGACCCTTCCAGCCGGATTTACCCCAGCGCCAATAGACCTGAAGGATACGAAACAGCATGAGGACCAGCGCAGCGGGCACGACGATCTGCACCCAGCGCTGCTCGATCCCCAGGCCGGGCGTGATGTAAGTCACTTCGAACAGCAGCTTGGTGTATTCGATGGTTTGGGTGACCATGAAGACGACAAAGCCGAACCAAAGCGCATCGGCCAGGACCACGCTCGCGATCTGAAGTTGGCGAGGCAGGGCGTTGACCAGCATGGTAATGCGGATATGCGCCCGCTCGCGCACCGCCATTGACGCGCCGAGGTAAACCGCAAAGATCATCCCATAGACGGCGGTTTCTTCCGCCCAGGCGCTTGCCGAGGAGAAGACGAAGCGCAGGATCACTTGAAGCATGACACTGCAGGCCACAACAGAGAGGCAGATCGTGCAGATGACTTCTTCGAAGGATTTGTCGAGTTTCGATAACACTACGAGCAACTCCGGCGGCGATGTTTCAGTCGCGCACTATGGCAGCACAGGACGGAAGACCCTGAAGCGGGAAGGCGGCCGGCACTTAATCGTCGAGTGCCGGCCTTCATCCAAACGATTGGAGGCGGTGTTTACTTCGCGGCAGACCTGATCGCTGTCAGCAGGGCCTTGAAGTCGTCGCCCTTTTCGGCCGCATAGCGGTCCTGCACGCGTTGACCCGCTGCGATGAAGTCGCTCTTGTCGAAGTCGACCGTCTGCATGCCGCCCTGGCCCTCGGAGGTCAGGAAGGACCGGATCTCGGCGATCTGCTGGGACATGGTTTCCTTGTGGAAAACGCCTGCTTCCTTGGCAGCGCGCATGACCGCGTCCTTCTGCGCGTCGTCCAGCTTGCCCATAATTCGCGAGCTGGCGAACAATGGCGAGAAGTAGGAGAAATGCTCAAGCGCGGTGAAGTAAGGCATGATCTCATAGAACTTCTGAGACTTGATGAAAGAGGTGCCGTTGTCCGCACCCTCGACCGTCCCGGTCTGCAGGGCCGTCGGTGTATCGGCCCAGGGCAGGGGAATCGGTGCGGCGCCGAATTCCTTGAAGGTGTCGATCATGACCTGGTTCTTGGGTACGCGGACCTTCAGGCCCTTCATGTCGGCCATGGACTTGATCGGATTGCGCGCGTTATAGAAATCACGGTCGCCGACGAAACCGAAAGTCAGCAAATGGACCTTGGTTGCACCGTGCAGCTTGCTTGAGAAGTCCGCACCGACATCACCTTCCAGCACCTTATAAGCGTGTGCTTTGCTTTCGAAAACGTAAGGCAGGACAAAGGCGTCCATCAGTGGGAAGTGCGGTGAGACGTTGTTGCCGGTGATGATGTGCATATCGACCGTGCCGAGCTGCATGGCCTTGAAGGCTTCGTCCTCGGTGACCAACTGCGCACAGCAGCGCACTTTTACGTCGATCGTGCCGTTCGAGTACTTCTCGGTAAGCTCTTCGAATTTGTTGGCCAGCACGCCGTAGGTACTGGTTTCCGCCGCCGCATAGCCGAGGTTGATCGTGACGTTGTCGGCCTGCGCGCTTGCGCTTCCCAAGGCTGTTAATGCAAGCACAGCCGTAGCTGCGCTCAATTTTCCTGCTGTTTCCCAGAACATCGGACTCTCCCACCATTATATTGTGTTCCCAGGATATTGAGCCGCAGAACGATCGATGTATAATATTATATCAGTCACTATTGATACCTTTTTGATATCATGCGTTTTGGCATTAGACATATCCGTCATTTCACCGCAGTGGCGGAGGAGCTTCATTTCCGCCGTGCGGCCGAGCGCTTGAACATGGCGCAGCCGGCCTTGAGCCGGTCTATCAAACATCTCGAAGGGCAGATCGGGGTCCAGCTTCTTGAGCGCACGAACCGCAGCGTCAGCCTGACCAAAGCGGGAGAAGTCTTTCTGGAGGGGTGCCATTCCATGCTGGCGAACATGGAAGGCGCGGTTACGCAGGCCCGTAAGGCGAGCATCGGCGAGATCGGCCATCTCGTGATCGGCTATACGGATTTCGCCATCAGTGGCGCCTTACCCCAGATCCTGCAGGATTTCCGGCAGCGGTACCCGGGTATTACGGTCGAGCCGATCCACCACGTAACCATGCGGCAGCTCGAAGGGCTTGAGTCCGAAAAACTGGATTTTGGATTTATCACCGGGCCTTTTGACCGGCCCGGATATCATGGTGTGGTGGTGCAGGACGATGCCTATGTGGTCATTTTCTACGAAGGCCACCCGCTGGCGAAAAAGAAGTCCGTGACACTTTCCGAACTTGCCGATGAGCCCTTTGTCCTCGGCAGCCCGAATGATTGGCAGCACTTTCACGATCACTTGAACCGCCATTGCCGTGCCGCCGGTTTCGTCCCGAAGATGGTGCAGCAGGCCTATAACTCGGAGGGGATCTTCGGGCTGATCGCCTGTGAGATGGGAATTACGGTTCACACCGAGTGTGCTTACAACTATGTAAGAAAGGGCTTGGTGGTCAGGCCGATCCGTGGCCTCGACGAAACCTTAAAGACCATGGCGGTCTGGAAAGACAATGAGCGCTCACCGGCGCGCAGAGTCTTTGCCGACTTTCTGCTGGAACAGGCGGGCGGGTCGTAGAACTAAACTTGGGGGCAATCACTTGAAGAAGATACTGGCATTTTCCGGCAGCAGCAGCTCACGCTCGATCAATCAGAAACTGGTTCGTGCCGCGGCCGGTCATCTTGAGCCCTCTAATGTCACCGTCATCGATATCCGAGACTATCCCATACCGATCTATTCCATCGACATCGAGGAAGGTGAGGGCTTTCCCGAGAATGCGCTGCGTCTGCGCGCGCTGTTCAGTGAACATGACGGCTTTCTGATTTCCTGCCCGGAGAACAATTCCTCCATTACGGTGATCCTGAAGAACGTGATCGACTGGATGTCCCGGATGGAAGGCAAGATCTTTCAAGAAAAGCCAGTGGTGCTGATGTCGACCACGCCCGGAAAAAACGGAGGGCGAACCAATCTTGAGCACATGGCGAAGCTGATGCCATGGTGGGGAGGGTCGGTCGTCGCAACCTTCAGCCTTGCGCGTTTTCAGGATACTTTCGATGTCGAGGCCGGTGCGCTCCGCGATGCGGAGCAACAGGCTGAACTGCTGGCTGCTGTGAAGGCCCTGGAGGTTGCGGTTGGGTAGGCTTGTTGTCAGGGGCGTACCAGGGCGGCCAAGACGTAGTCGACGATGACGGTGACCGGCAGCCGCCAATCGCCGGGCTGATTGTAGTTGCCCGCAGTGATCACGATGGCGAGGTCGAAATTCGGCATGATCATCAGCCGCTGACCACCGTTGCCGAAGGCCGCCATCCAGGGCTCGCCGGTGACCGGTGAGGTGCCGAGCCACCATTGGTATCCATATTCAAGAATGTCATCGACACGGGCGCGCGGCGTGAGGGATTCAGCTAGCCAGTCCTCCGGAACCAGCTGTTTGCCGTTCCACTGCCCCCGATTTAGAACGACTTGTCCTATTTTTGCCAGATCACGCGGTCTCATGCGCAGGCCGGAGGCGGCTGCGGCTTCGCCGTCTATCCCCTTGACCCACTCGACGTCGGAGATGCCCAGCGGGTCGAAGAGTTTATCCCTGGCAAAGTCGAAGAGAGGCTTGCCGCTGCCGCGCGCAATCAGCTTGGCGAGTAGGGCGGTTGTACCGCCGTTGTACTGCCATTGTGTACCGGGCTTGGTTGCGAATGGACGGTCAAGAACGAAGCGGTATCGATCCGGCGAGAACTCCATCGCGATCTCACTGTTATTAGGATCGTCGTAGGGCAGGCTTTCGTTCCACTGAGTGCCGAGCCGCATGGTCAGGGCATCGGCCACGGTCATACGGCGGCGATCGGAGTCTGCCGCGAGGTCTTTGTACTCGGGAAAGCTATCCACGATGGGCGCATCCAGTGCCGGTGCGAGTCCTTCCTGAAGGGCGATACCGTAGAGCAGGCCGACGATGCTCTTGGACACTGAGCGCAGGTCATGTTTGGTCTCGGCGTCGAAACGCACCAGACTCAAGGACCTTCCCCAACGCTCGTCGAGTCCTTCGTAGTAGCGCTCGAAGACCAGTTTGCCGTTCCTGACAACCAGGACCGAATGCAGTCCGTCGAGTTTCCCTTCCCCGACAGCAGCGTCAAGCTTTTCTGCCACGTCGGATTGAAAACCTGCCGCTTCAGGAGTGATGCTCTGCCAAGATTCTGCGGTGGCGGATTGCGAAGACAAAGTCAACGGCATAAGCGGACCTACAAGGGCGAATACGAAGCGGAGAAGTGTGGATGTTGCAGCCATCAGTGATTGTACCTCGCTCTGAGTATAGCGGCAACGCGACAACTCGCTGTACAGCTCTTGCTCCGCGATTTTAAGCTGCTATGACTCGACTCCCGGTATTCCCGCTCGGGCCTTCATCAAACAGGATCTTTTGCTGTGCGTTACTCCCCTCGCGTCGACCGTATTGCCGGTGAAGGTGCCGCCGCCTGGCGGATCCATATGGAAGCCGTCGACGCCCGTCAGCGCGGTGAAGATATCATCGTCATGAGCATTGGCGATCCGGATTTCGCCACGCCGCCGGCGATCGTTGAAACCGCAGTACAGGCATTGCAGGCCGGCGATACGCACTACACCGGTATTGCCGGGCGTCAGGAGCTACGGGCCGCGATTGCGAGGGAGGTCGAGGCTTGCGGCGGTCCGGCCGTTACAGCGGAGAATGTGATTGTGCTGGCAGGCGCGCAAAACGCCTTGTTTTCGGCATCTCTCTGCCTGTTTTCGCCGGGTGACGAGGTGATCGTCCTTGACCCCATGTATGTGACCTACGAGGCCACGGTGCAGGTCTCGGGTGCAAAGCTGGTTTCCGTGCCCGCGCTCCCAGACAGTGGCTTCCGGCCTGATCTGGACGCCATCGAAGAGGCAGTGACTGAGCGCAGCCGCGCCATTATGTTCGCCAACCCCTGCAATCCATCCGGCGTTGTCCTGACCCGGGAAGAACTCGAAGGCATTGCCGAGATTGCCAGGCGTCATGATCTCTGGGTGATATCCGACGAGGTCTACGGCTCGCTGACCTTCGAGCAGGACCACATCATGATCGCAGGTTTGCCTGAAATGGCGGAGCGGACCGTGACGGCGGCAAGCCTCTCGAAATCCCAGGCCATGACCGGCTGGCGTACCGGTTGGATGGTCGGCCCCAAGGAGTTGATCGCCCATGCAGAGCACCTTTCGCTCTGTATGCTTTACGGACTGCCAGGTTTCATCCAGCAGGCGGCGCTTACGGCGCTGGGGAATGCCCGCGGCGAAATGGACCGCATGCGCGATATTTACCTGTCGCGCAGGAACCGGGTGATCGAAGGTTTAGAGGGCGCCGGCAAGCTTTCGGTCGTGCCCTCGGAATCCGGAATGTTCCTATTGGTCGACGTGCGGGAAACCGGCATGACGTCGCTGGATTTCGCCTGGGCGCTCTATCGGGAGGAAGGCGTCTCGCTGCTGGATGCGGCGGCCTTTGGCAGCAGCACTGCGGGTTACGTTCGTTTGTCCTACACCCTGGGAGATGAGGCGCTGGACGAAGGTTGCCGCCGGATCTGCCGCTTCGTGTCGCGTCTTTGATCCAGACCTGTGTGTTGCATCGCTGTTATAGTTCGCGGCGTGGATACAGTCGTCGGTTAAACCAGAGGCGAAGCAAACATGACGGATCGGTCCGGAAATTCCATCGAAGGCGGCTGCATTTGCGGCGCGGTGCGCTATCGCGTCTCCGGGCAACTGGCTGACGTTATCGCCTGCCATTGCCGCGAATGCCGGCGTATGAGCGGTCATTACTATGCGGCCACTGCCGCATCACAGGAGGCTTTTGAAATCACCGAAACTTCGGGGCTAGCCTGGTTCGGATCCTCCAAAAGCTCGCGCCGCGGCTTTTGCCGGGTTTGCGGCAGCAGTCTTTTCTTTGATCACGGTCCGAATGAGCCCGTTGGGATTGCAGCAGGGTCAATCGACGGCAAGCCGACCCTGAAGCTTGCCGCCCACATTTATGTCGATGAAGCAGGCGATTACTATGCCATCGACGATAATGTGGAGCAGTTCGACAGCCTGCGCTGGCGCAATGGTGGTTGGGACAAACTTCGGCATGACGATCCGCGCTGACGGCAGTTATGACACCAAGCGTGATCCTGGTTGACGACTTCATCGCCTATACCATCGGTATCGTCGTATACTTCGTCGGTATGCGCCTTACCGATCACATCGGTTTTTTGCGCACCTATAATATTCCGGAGCCGGTGACCGGCGGGGTGCTGGCCGCGCTGGTTGGACTCGGTATCTTTCTCGCGACCGGGATGGAAATCGACTACGACTTGGAGACACGCGATACGCTCCTGGTCTATTTCTTTACGACCATCGGTCTGAACGCCCGGATTTCCGACCTCTTGGCCGGCGGTCGTCCGCTTCTCATTCTTCTTGGGTTAACACTGGGCTACATCGTGTTGCAGGATGTGGTCGGTGTGTTAGCCGCGCAAGCCATCGGACAGCCCAGCGCCATAGGCATACTGGTCGGATCGGCGTCTCTGATCGGCGGGCATGGCACGACCATCGCCTGGGCGCCGGAGATCGCCGCAAACTATGGGGTGCCGAACGCCTTGGAGATCGGTGTTGCGGCGGCGACCCTGGGTTTGGTTATGGCGAGCCTGCTTGGGGGGCCCATCGCCAAGTTTCTCCTGGCGCGTCATCGCATTTCTGACGTGGAGACCAACGGCATGATCGTTGGCATCTCGCACGAAAAGGAAGACACGGAACAGATCAACCACGTCAGTATCATGGCGGTGATCCTGGTGATGCACATCGCCATTATTATTGGCTTTACGGTAAATGAAGCGCTTGAGGAAATCGGACTGAAGCTGCCGCTATTCGTTTCCTGCCTTCTGGTTGCCATTCTTCTCTCGAACACGGTGCCCTACATTTTTCCAAAGATGCATTGGCCGGCAAGAACCAAAGCGCTTGCGGTTATGTCCGACTTTTCTCTGGGGCTTTTTATCGCCATGTCCCTGATGTCCATGCAGCTCTGGTCGATCGCGGATCTCGCGGGGCCGCTTCTGCTGTTGTTGGCGCTTCAAGCGGGGGTGACGGTGGCCTTCATCTTGTTGGTACTGTTTCCGCTGATGGGGCGGGACTATCTGGCCACCGTGCTGAGCGCAGGCTTCGCAGGTTTTGCTCTCGGCGCAACTCCGACTGCGGTTGCCAACATGACGGCGGTGACCAAAACGCATGGTCCAGCGCCGACCGCCTTCATCATCCTGCCACTGGTGGGCGCCTTTTTCGTCGATATCACCAACGCCTTCGTGATCCAGTTTTTCCTGAATTGGTGAACCAGGCCATTTGCTCGAAACCTGTTCGACTGTTCTTGCGCAGCGGTTTTTTAACCTTGGAGTTCCGTATCGCGGGACGCCAGTTTTGGAGATAAGACATGTTCTATCGGCTTGCCCTTGTTTGTCTCGTCGGCTATTCGGCCCTGTCCGTGGCTATCGCAGCGCCTGAGTTTGAGTTTCTCGGCGCCAGCAGTGCTGATCTGGACAATCCGCACGATTTGAAGCTGTCGCCCGATGGGCGTTATCTCTTTGTCTCTGACGTGGACAACAACCGCGTTGCGATCCTGGATCCCGAGAGCCTGGATCTTGTTGCAGAGTTCGGCAGCGATCATCAATCGGGAACACATGACGTTGACTTCGATGCCGAGGGGCGCGCGTATATCGCGGACACCCGGAACAACCGGGTCACGATTTATGAGATGAAGGGTACGGATGCGACTCTGGCCGGCGAGTTGAAAGAGGGCATACGCGGGCCGGAAGGTGTTCTTGCCCACCCCAACGGCCGCGTCTACGTGGCCGGTGCCTGGTCCGGCAATGTCATCGTCTACGATCAGGGCGAAGTGGTCGGCGCGCTGGAGGGCTTGTCTTCGCCGCATGATCTGGAACTGGTGCCGGGGGGCGACATCTGGCTTTCGGACGCCGGCAATGACCGTATGCTGTTGCTATCACCTGATCTGGAAATCAAGCAGGAATGGGCGGGGGCGCCCTATAACTTTAACGGAGTGCGCTATCAGGACGTTCTGCCCGACGGGACAGTGATCGCGGCCGACAAAAACAGTCACTCGGTCAAGATCATTGCTGCCGACGGCACTCTTCTGACAGTGCTGGGAACAGGAAGACCGGAAAAAGGGGCGGGCAAGTTCACCACGCCGGAGGGCGTCGAAGTACGCGGCGATATCGTCTGGATTTCGGACTCCGGCAATGACCGGGTGGTGAAGTACCGGATGATATATTGATTGCTGAGCGTTTTCCCCGAAGCAAACAGCCTCAAATTTTACGTACGAAATCAACTCCACGCAGATTGAGAGGCAGCCAAAGTTGAAGCGAGTTAAACGTGAAGTGCTCGAAAGACGGGGTGCGCAGGTGTTCCATTTGGCGACAGGCCAAATGCTTTATGGCAGACTTCTATTCGAATTTGTCTGCATCTGCGCGGGGAGGGTGATTGATGGCGGAAGTTGCGACTGTGATGCCACTTCACGAGGTGCCGGCGTTCAGGGGCTTAAAGGAAGTCGCCAAGGAGTTCGGTGTTGAATTCACGCTGTTCGGCGGCGCGGCGACCCGCGCGCTGATGTATATGCATTACCGGCCGGGCGAGGACTTCGATCTATTCAACCTGACCCCCTTCACCTCCGATATTGACCTCTGGCACAACGGCGAACGCGAGGACACGCCGAACATTATGCAGGCGATCAACGAGACGATTCTCTTTGCGCCCTGGTGCCGTTGGGCTCTGCAGGATGCCGATATCGGCAAGAAGGCGGCGGTAAACCGGTCGCGCTCGACGCGGGTACCGCTGCGCTCCCTCGCGCTCAGCACCCTGGAATCCATGGAGATTCCCACGGCTGCAATCGAGGATCTTCAAGCCCGCCGGGTCAGTTTCGAAAGAAACGAGGCTTATCGGCAGAGCGACTTCGCGCGCAAGGGCCGCGATGCAGAGATTTTCGGCCTGATCATGGCCTTGAACCTGCTCGCCGACATGCGTGATATCGCAGGAGAGGGGGAACTGACTGAAGAGGAAGAGGCTTTGCGCTGGGTGACAGCGCCCGACGCCTGGCAGGAGCTCTACGCTCCTGTGGATACCGGCCGCCTGACCACACGCCTGTGGCATCTGCTTGCGTCTTACATGGCGCGCAGCAATCCGGGTTCCTCCCGGGCCGCCGATGTCCTGATCGAATTCGCCGGTCAGAGCGAGGGCTTGCGTTCGGCGAAGGTCGATCTGCAGGGGGTCTTCTTCGATGGTCAACCGTTGAGCGCCTCCAAGATGACCGCTGCCGGGGGTTTCAGGGTGCCGGAGCTCTCGCCCGAAGTGGTGACCGGGGTAGAGGCGCAGACCGCCTTCGAGAAAATCTGCACGGAGCTGCAAGAGGCCGGTTTGCCCGCGCACGATCTGCCGCAGATCGATCCGGCCTTCGAACTGATCGGCGTGGTGCCTGAAATCACAGTGCGCGGCGAAGCCGGTACGCGTTACGAAGATGGTGGTAATCCGGACAGCGTGTTCGAAAGCTGGAGCCCGGCCGACTTCGTTCACCTCGCATGGCAGGACGACGGCGGCGCGAAGTCAGATCTAAATCCTGGCCATCTGAATCCTGCGGGCATGACGGCCTGTGTGTTGCCCCGCGTGGCCGACCAATCCTACGGCTGGGCCAACGCCGCTGCGGTCGGCGGGCGGTTCGCGGGTGGCAGAAACTGGATCCGGGTCGACTTGCAAGACACCACCGACCGGGGGCGTGACGCGAAGGATAAGCCAGCGAGCATCCTTATCCTTCAGTCGCGGTTGTGAGGGCGCCATGTACGGACTGAAACGTATCAGTGCGCAGGCGAGTGACAAACACGCCGTGGTCATTCTGCACGGTATCCGCCAGACCCGCGACCATCTCGCAACACCGTTCGGCGAAGCCCTGGTCAAACTGGTGCCCGACAAGGATGTCTATGTCTACGGCTACGACCATACCAGGGAGCTTGTCACCAACGGCGTCCATCTTGCAGACAGCATAACGGCGAAGCTGAAGGCCGAGCGTATCGATCTGGTCGGTTACAGCATGGGCGGGTTGGTGGCACGCCTCGCCGCTTCGGACAGATTCATCGAGAACCTCCACACGGTGGTGACCATCGCGACTCCCAATCGCGGCTCCCTGGGGCCGGCGCAGTTGAGCCTGCTGGGGCAGATGGTGCTGGGGACGTTCCGGACCCTGTCGCCACTCGCACCCGGAACGGCAGGCGTCAAAAACCTGACCGAGGCAGCGAAGATCATGTCCGACCGGCGCGATAGGTTGAAGAGCCAGTATCCGCCATCAGAATCACCGGTTGCGCACCTGCGCTTCGCCAGCATTCCTGCACTGTTTTACCATCCTGACCGCAGCGAATTCGCTTTCGGGCCCTCTGTCCAGCTCTCACTTGCCCAGAAACTCGTCCGGGGTGTCGGCCTGAAGTGGCAGCTCGACGACATGGACAAACCGCATGACGGAATCGTCACGGAGAGTTCCAGCAACCTGACCCGGCAGGATTCCTTTGATTGGTCGGAAGTCCATATGGCGGAACCGGGGCAGAACGGCGAGCCGCCCCGCTGTCATGCAGTGCTGGACATCCACCGGCACCACGACCATGGCTCTATCGTAGCTAAGGCCGCGTCGGAAACGGCAGAATTAGTTGCTGCCTTGCTGATGAGTGGCGACTGGCGGAATTTGGAAGCGGAACATCCTGCGCTAAAACAGCGGTTGAGAACGACTTGGGCGTAATCTACCCACCGGTGGAACCACTTCGTCGGAAATCAATGCCATCGGCCGCGAGTGACCCTTGCGGAGCCTTTCGCGCTAATTCTGCCGCGCCGATCCACTCATAGGGCGGATGCTAAAGCTTTTTTATGACGCCTCCCGAAGTGCAATGGCACATTGCGAAGCCGCTGACATTTGCACTTGTGGGATCGCCTCCCAACCACTGACCGACGACTTTCGGTATGCAGGGGCTTGGAGTCATAACGCCCTGCGCCGCAGCCGTTGCCGCTAATGTCATAGGATCATTCATCGAGCTGCACATACCAAAGGCTGGTACGTTCACCAGTGGTATAGTTTCACCGGCTTGTGCTTTGCCTGACGGTTGCATTGATTGGAAGGCGCCGGGTGAGGTGCCGAAAGAACACGAAACCGTATCGCCGTGTTTCAGAATGTTTTCATCAGGCATTATCATCTCCCAATTGATCCTGGCCTCTTTCTCGCTGAAGGAGTCGGCCCCTGTTTTGTTCCGTGACGGAAACTATAGTCATCGCTAGTAAAACGTGTACCAACTAAATTGTGTCGCGTCGATAATTCGTTAAATTGCGAGCCATTCTTAATTGTATTGAAAGCTGTTATTTTGCCATTTTTACGAGTGGTCGAACTTCTTGCTGAGGTGAGACTGGTCAGCAGGTTCAATGCCTTATGAAACCTTCAATTTATTTAAAAGATATTGAGAGGATGAAGCTATGACTTTGGCGATGACAGATGCCGGCCGGGCAGCCTATAACAGATTGGAAAAACCACTTCTGATATGTCCTGCTCTCTCAGTTTGGACTTCACATTTTTACCGAGGCCGAAAATGACATGCCCAGCCACTGGCGCCGATTCGCCGGAACGCTCACTCGACCCCGAAGACTGGACTGAATTCCGGAAGCTATCGCATGCCATGCTGGATCAGGCGCTCGACCACATGGAAGCGGCGACGGAACGCCCGGTCTGGACACCGGTGCCCGACGAGGCGAAGCAAGCGCTGGTCGAACCAGTCCCGATGGAGGGCCAGGGCACGGCGCAGGTTTGTGAAGATCTCACGAAACACGTGCTGCCCTACGCCACCGGCAACACGCATCCGCGTTTCTTCGGTTGGGTGCATGGAGCGGGAACGCCGGGCGGCGTGATCGCCGATACCATGGCGTCGGCCATGAATTCCAATCTCGGCGGCCGCGATCACGGTGCCGTCTATGTCGAGCGGCAGGTTGTCGACTGGTGCCGGCGGCTGTTCGATTTTCCCGAGACCGCCAGTGGCCTGGTCGTAAGCGGGACGTCGATTGCCACGCTCATTGCGCTGACCACCGCACGTTACCAGAAGGTTGACTATGACGTGCGCCGCCGCGGCGTGCAGCCAAGCGAAGGCAAATTGGTGGGTTATGCATCTGCCGAAGCCCATAGCTGCATGGCGCGCACCTTCGATCTCATGGGGCTCGGCATGGATGCCCTGCGGACAGTGCCCGTCGACGAGGCCTACTCCATGGACATCAACGCTTTACGTGCGGCAATCGAGACCGACCTTGCGGCGGGCAAGATGCCCTTCTGTGTGATGGGCTCCCCCGCGACAGTCAACACCGGCGCGATAGATGACCTCGATGCCATCGCGGATGTTTGCAAAGAGTACGATCTCTGGTTCCATGTCGACGGTGCTTTCGGCGCCGTGGCTGCCTTGAGCGAAAACCTGCGGCCGCGCATGAAGGGGATCGAGCGCGCCGACTCCATCGCCTTCGACTTTCACAAGTGGATGCATGTGCAGTACGACGCGGGTTTTGTGCTTATTCGCAGCGAGGAAGCTCATCGCGAGGCCTTTACGCTGCGCCGGGAATACCTGACCGCGTCACCGCGCGGTCTGGCGGCGGGCAATCCCTGGTTCTGCGAATACGGTCCGGAACTCTCGCGTGGCTTTCGGGCGCTGAAGGTTTGGTTCGCGCTGAAGGAACACGGCATCAAGCGGATCGCGGAGAAGGTCGACGATAACTGCCGGCAGGCGGCCTATCTCGGTGAACTTGTGCAGGCGCACCCGGATCTGGAGTTGTCGGCGCCGGTCTCGCTAAACATCTGCTGTTTCCGCTTCGTGGCGCCGGACATGACGACGGAGGCGTTGAACAAGCTCAACTCCGAGATCGTGATGGATTTGCAGGAATCGGGCGTTGCCGCGCCCTCGACCACCAAGCTCGGCGAGGTTAACTCGATCCGGGTGAACATCACCAACCACCGAACGACCACGGCGGATATGGATTTGCTGGTAAATGCGGTGGCGGGTTTGGGGCGGAAGGCGGTTGAAGTCTAAACCGCAGATATCTACCAAGTTGAATTGAGTTTCGTCATGCTAAGTCCGAGAGATGTTGCTTTTGTTGGGTGTCGCTTGCTTGCCTTGTTTTTTGTGTTTCAAACTAATAACTGGCTCCCGGCAGCGGAGGCACTCGTTCTACGGGCTTGGGCCTTGTTGGAGCCCACAGCTGTAACGGCTGTCACGGGCTCTCTGGCGATGTTTGCTGGTATCGTGTTCCAGTTAGTTCTTCAACTGGCGCCAGCCTTCGTGCTCTGGTTCGGCGCGACCTGGATCTCTCGCCGAATCTACCCGACCGCCGTAGGCGAAGCTGTAGAGGGTTATTGGGACCGTAAGGCGGTACTGTCCGTAGCTGTGGCAGCTTTTGGTCTCTTAGTATTAATTGTGAGCCTGCCCGGCTTGGTCAATTTATTCTGGGTCGCGCAGGGCGTTTACTCAATTTTGTCGTTCTTTAACATCGACGCGCTTTTTTCCACGATTATTGGAATCGTCTGTATCGTTGGGTCGGATTCCATCGCGCACTTCGTGACGCGACTAAGGCGTTGGTGAGGAGCTAGTGCTTCGCAGACCGGTGATCGGTGTCATCTTCGCATTGATGCTTACGGGAGAATCTATGGCTGCTGCTGTAAGCATTGAACTGGCATCCGGGACGGCGCTTGAGGAGGCTGGTGAAGCGCAGCTCTATCGGATACTTGCGCGCTATGATCTTCAGTCCTTAATCTTCACGCGGCGGGTGCGGATCGAGAGCCGCGTCATTCCCCACAGTCATCCTGTACTCACTCTCAACACGCGCCACCTGGACGACGACGAGTTGCAGTTGGCGACCTTCCTGCATGAGCAGGTCCACTGGTTTTGCAGCGAGAAGGAAGAGGCGGTCGACGCGGCGATTGCTGACTTAAAGCTTCTATACCCGGAGGTTCCTGTCGGCGCTCCGCAGGGTGCACGTGATAAGTACAGCGTCTATCTGCACCTGATTGTGAACTTGCTCGAACTGGATGCCCTGGAGCGGCTGCTTGGACAGAAGAAGGCAAAGGCGGTGATCGCCCGCAAGGATTACTACCTCTGGATCTACGACAAGGTTTTGCAAGAGCGGGCCAAGATCCGGCCCGTACTCAGGGAACACGGCTTAGAGCTACCGCGAAGCTAGCCGCGTGCTGATCAGTTTTTCAGCCGATACCCGGTCTTGAAGATCCACCGGACCATGATCAGACAGATCACGAGGAACAGGGTCACCATGCCCAGGCTCGTCCCGAGGCTCACGTCGGCGATCTCGTAGAAACTCCAGCGGAAGCCACTGATCAGATACACCATGGGATTGAAGAGGGTTACCGTCTGCCAGACCGGCGGCAGCATGTTGATCGAATAGAAGCTGCCGCCAAGGAAAGCAAGGGGCGTGATCACCAGTAGAGGGACGATCTGCAGCTTCTCGAAGCTGTCGGCCCAGATGCCAATTATGAAACCGAAGAGGCTGAAGGTGATCGCTGTCAACACCAGGAACGTCAACATCCAGAAGGGGTGTGCGACCTGCAATGGGACGATCAGACTGGCGGTGCCCAAGATGATTAGTCCAAGGATGATCGATTTAGTGGCAGCCGCGCCGACATAACCCAGCACGATCTCGAAGAAGGTGATGGGGGCCGAGAGGAGCTCATAGACCGTGCCCGAGAACTTGGGAATATAAATGCCGAAGGAGGCATTGGAGACGCTTTGGGTCAACACCGACAGCATGATCAGCCCTGGCACGATGAAGGTGCCGTAACTGACGCCGTCGACCTCGGTTATGCGCGAACCGATTGCGCCGCCGAAGACGACGAAGTAAAGGACCGTCGAGATGACCGGCGCGACGATGCTCTGGGCAATAGTGCGCCAGGTGCGGTTCATTTCGAAGAGGTAGATGGCCCGGACGGCGCGCAGGTTCATGACGGCCTCTTCACCAAATTGACAAAAATTTCTTCGAGCGAGCTCTGCGAGGTGCTGAGGTCTTTGAACTTGATGCCGGCTTTGTCGAGTTCGTTCAGAAGAGACCGGATGCCCGTGCGTTCGGCCTGGGTGTCGTAAGTATATACTAACTGCAGACCGTCGGCGGACAGCGCCAGTTCGTGACCGGCCAGTTCCGTCGGGATGGCTTCTAGGTTCTGTTGAAGCTCAACCGTCAACTGCTTCTTACCCAGTTTGCGCATCAGTTCGGTCTTGGCGTCGACCAGTACGATCTCGCCATTGTTGATGACCCCGATGCGGTCGGCCATCTCCTCGGCCTCTTCGATGTAGTGGGTGGTCAGAATGATGGTTACGCCGGAATCACTCAGCGTTTTGACAACAGCCCACATGTCCTTGCGCAATTCGACATCAACACCGGCTGTGGGTTCGTCGAGAAAAAGGATTTGCGGTTCGTGCGACAGCGCCTTGGCGATCATCACTCGGCGTTTCATGCCACCGGACAGGGCTATGATCCGGCTGTCCTTCTTGTCCCAGAGGGACAGTTTTTTCAACAGTTGCTCAATGTGGCCGGGATTGGCAGGTTTGCCGAAGAGGCCGCGGGAAAAGTTAACTGTGGTCCAGACCGTTTCAAAGGTATCGGTGGTCAGTTCCTGCGGCACCAGACCGATCATGGAACGGGTTTTGAGAAAGTCGTCGATGATGTCGTTGCCGCCGACGGAAACACTGCCTTGGGAGGGATTGAGTATGCCGCAGATAATGCCGATCAGGGTGGTCTTGCCGGCGCCGTTCGGGCCGAGCAGCGCGAATATTTCACCCTTTTGAATCTCCAGGTCGACGCTTTTCAGCGCCTGGAAGCCACCGGCATAGGTCTTGGAGAGTTGAGAGACGGAGATGATGTTGTCCATCGTTGCCTATCTAGCACATGTGCCGAGATTGGCAACCTGGATCGATCAAACTCAGAAGAGGTCTGAGAGCAGTACCGGGTTTAGACGTCGATATCGGCGACGAACTTGGCGTTTTCCTGGATGAAGTTGAAGCGCATTTCCGGCTTCTTGCCCATCAGGCGTTCGACCATATCCGCGGCGTCCTTTTGACGGCCGGCTTTGTCTTCTTCGAGGTCATCCGCCTCCACAATGGTCACGCGCAGCAGCACACGTTTCTTGGGATCCATTGTTGTTTCTTTAAGCTGCTTTGCGGGCATTTCACCCAGGCCTTTAAAGCGGCTGACTTCGATCTTGCCGCGGCCCTTGAAGTGGCTGGCCATCAGCTCGTCTTTATCCATATCGTCCATGGCATAGACGGAATCGCCACCCTGGGTCAGCCGGTAAAGCGGCGGCTGTGCCAGGTAGAGGCAGCCGGATTCGATCAGGCCGGGCATCTCGCGGTAAAAGAAGGTCATAAGAAGTGACGCAATATGCGCGCCGTCGACGTCGGCATCGGTCATGATAATCACGCGCTCGTAGCGTAGTTTATCAAGGTCGAATTGACCTCGGAGCCCGCAGCCCAGGGCTTGGGAGATATCATTGATTTCCTGATTGGCCTTCATCTTCTCGACCGATGCGCTGGCTACGTTCAGGATCTTACCGCGCAGAGGCAGAACCGCCTGAGTTTCGCGCGAACGGGCCTGCTTTGCAGATCCGCCGGCGGAATCGCCCTCGACCAGGAAGATCTCGGTATCACTGGAGCGGCTGCGCGAACAGTCCGCCAGCTTCCCGGGTAATCGCAGTTTGCGGGTCGCGCTCTTGCGGCTCTGTTCCCGGTCCTGGCGCCGCTTCATCCGTTCTTCGGCCCGCTCGATCACGCGCTCCAGCAGGACCCTGGCGCGCTCCGGATGTCCGGACAGCCAATGGTCAAAGTGATCGCGAATCTGACTTTCGACCAGCTTGGTTGCCAGTGGGGTCGCAAGCTTTTCTTTGGTTTGTCCCTGGAACTGCGGATCACGGATGAAAACCGACAGCAATGCACAGGCGCCACCGAGGACGTCTTCGGCCGTAATGACAGAGGCCTTTTTGTTGCTGACCAGTTCGCCGTAGGCTTTCAGGCCGCGCAGCAGCCCCGAACGCAGGCCGGCATCGTGGCTGCCGCCCTCCGGCGTCGGGATGGTATTGCAATAGGAAGAGACGAACCCGTTTTCATCCATGGGCCAGGAGATCGCCCATTCGACCCGGCCTTCGTCACCGGAGAATTTGGCTTCGCCGACGAAGGGCTCTGGTGTGAGCATACGCCGGCTTTGAAGGCTGGCGGCGAGATAGTCTTCCAGGCCGTTGGGAAAGTGGATGACCTGATTTTGCGGGACATCGGTGCCTTCGACCAATGTCGGATGACAGCTCCAGCGGATTTCGACACCGCGATAAAGATAGGCCTTCGAGCGAGCCATCTTATGGAGCTGGGCGGGCCGGTAGCGCGGCGCCTCACCGAAGATCTCGCTGTCCGGCCGGAATACGATTGTTGTGCCGCGGCGGTTCTGGACTGAACCCATGGCCTCCAGTGCGCCGAGCGGGACGCCGCGGCTGTATTCCTGGCGGTACAGTGTGCGGTCGCGAGCCACCTCGATGGCCAGCTTGTCGGCCAAGGCATTGACCACCGACAGGCCGACACCGTGCAGGCCTCCGGACGTCGCATAGGCCTTCTGCGTAAATTTGGCGCCCGAATGCAGGGTGGTCAGAATGACCTCCAGCGCCGACTTGTCCTTGTACTTGGGATGCGGATCAACCGGGATACCGCGGCCGTTATCGCGGATCGTGACCTGGTTATCCAAACCCAGTTCCAGCTCGATGCGGCTCGCATGTCCGGCGACGGCCTCGTCCATGGCGTTATCGAGCACCTCGGCGACCAGATGGTGCATGGCGCGTTCGTCATTGCCTCCGATGTACATACCGGGGCGATGGCGGACGGGCTCGAGTCCCTCGAGGACTTCGATATCTTTTGCGGAGTAGTCGCTCGTGTCTGCGGCGACGGACTGGAACAGATCTGACATAGTCTGCATTATATGGAGGCGGGCAGGAGCCACGCAAGCAGATGATGTAGCCTTTCTGTGGAAAACTACCAGATTTAGTAAGGATTTACGGCGATGACCGAAGAACCCGGCGCCACGCGCCGCGATCCCGCGCTGCGCACCCTGGCCATGCCCGCGGATGCCAACCCCAATGGCGATATTTTCGGCGGCTGGGTGCTCGCACAGATGGATTTGGCGGGTGCGGTGCCGGCCGCACATCATGCCAAGGGCCGAATCGCGACTGTCGCCGTAGAAGCGATGCGCTTCCACAAGCCGGTCTTCGTCGGCGATCTGGTGAGCTGCTACGCGAAGATCGTCAAGATCGGGACCACCTCGATGTCGGTGCACGTGGAGACCTGGGCTGAGCGCCGGCTGGATGGCTCTGAGGTCAAAGTGACCGAAGGCACCTACGTCTATGTCGCGATCGACGAGGAGGGGCGCCCGCGTTCGGTCGCGGACCAATGACTAAACGCAGTAGTACTCCTTGGTATTATGCGTTCACTTGACGGTGACTGTCCCGATCGTCTGATTGCAGGTAAAACAGCAACGGAATGAGGAGACAGCTTTGAGGATGGATGCGATGACAGAAGTACGGGGGAAAAGGAACCGCGCCGCAACGTCTGGCATGATGACCGCGGTGCTGTTCGGGGCTGGTCTGTTTTTCCTGCAGCCGTTACCGGCCCAGGCAGGCGGTGCCGATGTGGTTGGCGTTGAAGCGGTTCAGGACAATGCCGGAAAGTGGCGGTTCAACGTGACCGTGGCTCACGCGGATGAGGGCTGGGACCACTATGCCAACAAATGGGATATTGTTGCGCCCGATGGCACCGTCCTAGGAACCCGGGTTCTGCATCATCCCCATGAAAACGAACAGCCGTTCACACGCTCACTTGGCGGTGTCGAGATCCCGGCTGATATCACCGAGGTGACTCTGCGGGCCAACGACAGTCAGCATGGCTATGAAGGCAAGCCCTTAGCGGTCAAACTGGAGCGCTGACGAAGGTCCTGAATCTGATCATTTTTCACTAAACCAGCAAGAAATGACCAGACTCGAGCCGGCGCAATCATAAAAGGCGGAATGCGTCAGCGGGTTCAGTGAGATATTGCATTGCTGCGGGGCCGGGTGGTGGGCAAGCTGGACTCTGTGCTCGTGCGCTGAAGAACCAAGCCGCCCAGTACGGGTAACTTGCACATCATGCTGTACTTTTTCGCCTTTGTGCCCTCCCATTTGAAGAACGCATTGAACTCGTCGATGGTGCATTCCCAGTTCGCGCCTCGCGATCCAGGGTCGTGGATGACGACCTTGCTGTCGCTCTCCCTGGCGCCCACCAGTACCACTGCGTGCCCTCCGGTCAGCTTGCCCTGTTTGATCCAACCTCTGCGCACGAAGCAAGGGCCGCAGGCCCGCAGAATCTCGGCCAGTTTGCGGCAGGTCCAACGCTTGTCCGATGGCAGCGGGACAGCGGTCAAGCCCTCGTTCACCACCAACTGCTCATATCCGGCGCTCCCCATAGCAAGAGCCGCTGTGTTGCCGTTTTTGTCGACTTTTTGAGGGCTGCCGTCTGGCTTAAGATAGTGATCCGGAACACCGAGCCTTGGGCCTTGTTCCCGGTAGTAGCCGAGCATGCTGACAGCGGCATACCAGCACCCGGTCGGGTCGTCCCTGGTATCACCTCCTGCGTGGCCGCCGATGTTCTTTTGCGTCACGTAAGGCACATTGAGATAGATATCGGCCATCGTATTGCCTTCCCCAATTGAGATTTCAGCAACTGGTTCTTTATCTTTAACACCAGTGCTTCCAACATCCTGATTATGGCATGAGATCACTCTATTCGCCAAAACGCTTTGCTGGCATCCATGTGAGCCCTTCCGCTATCCAGCCTTAGTTCGTGCTTTCTGTTTTGGGCCAAGGTCCCCATTTGACGCAGGCCGAAAGCCGACCGATCCGCCCGCAAAGGGACGTTCTGACAGGCGGTTCAGGCAACGAGTCTTCTACAGCGTGCTTTCTATTCCTGCCGACGCAATCGTCGCAAAGCCATATCGCCTCCCAAGTGGGAGCAGTTATAAAAATGGTCTTTCGTCTGTTGAGCAGGACTGTTTGCGAAGTTGAGGTCTGTGGTTTTTCGAGGTGAAAGGAGAGAGCGGACTGCTGATTACATTAACGCATCAACGAATATTGCGATTCGTTAACTAAAAGCCTTAACCTTGTTCCCTTATCGATAGGGCCGCGTGTGGGCTGATAGCTTCGGACCGTTGTATAGAGGCTATGCCTACCAAAACCCGCAAAAATCAGCGCGTTAACCAGAGTCGACCTTGCGTCGAATTGGTCTGAAATCGATACCTGTTTCAGCGAAATTTGTATAAAATGTAGGATATCGTTTAAAACAGTTGAATATTTTTGTAACAAAGATTATGTTCCCTTTGCTGCGGCGCACAACGTCTTCAACTTGAGCGCCTGGCAGACCGAAAGCGGTGTATGCTCTGGTCACATCCGTCAAAGCGAGCAGAATAGCTCTCAAGCGCGCCAATGGCGTGAAGGGGCTTTTTTCTGCCTCCGCTGACTTCGGACCCGGCTTTGAAATCGAGCGCCTCGTTTGGCTTTGAGTTCTTTTGCAGGCTGGTTTGAAATTGGATTGAGATGGATGATTGCAGGCGCCGTCGGCGGTTTCCGGCGTCAGAGTAAGATCGAAGTCACTTTTTTGACTGCGCTCTTAAGTCACAGCAGGGGTCACTGTCATCGCGCGGTCTGGAGTCATAGATTGATACCGGTGCGCCGAATATTGTTGCTAGCGAACTTCTAAGAAGTGTCTGGTTGGAGGTAAGAATGAGCGATCAGTCAAACACCAAGCCCGAGTCGGATCGCGTCTATGAGAAAAAGACGCGTAACTGTCTCAAGTGCCGTGAAAAATTTCCGAGCGAATGGCCGGGCGAGCGGATTTGTAAAACCTGCAAATCCTCAACAGCTTGGCGCGAGGGAATCGCAGCCTAAGGTTTGGTGGCCGGCTGAAAGGCCGGCACCGCAGGCATCCCTGCGCGGATGCTGCGTTAAACACGAACGCCACCGTCGTCTCTAGATCACGGTGGCGTTCGTGTTTTTACGTTTTGCCGTGAATTTGTGACTGCACGCGGTTTTCAGCTCCGGGACATATCTGAAGCTCCGTTGCCTCTGGCGTAAGATCGACGCCTTACGAGAGTCTGATCGTTATGTTCTTGATTGTTTCAGCCAAGAACATGAGCGCACCCTCGCAGTCCTGTAATGTCGATTGAATCCGAAGCTCCCACCTCGTCGACCACACTCCCCTTAAACACGCACGTCTTGCTCGCCGCCTGCCGGTTCTGAGCGGGCTATTCCGTGGTTCAGAGCCTCAAGTATCCGGAAAAATTAGCAAAAAATGGAATTAAGCGGTGTCACCTGCAGCAATTATCGTAATAGACTGTTGAACAACTAAAAGAGGTACAAACCTGAGGAATAACATCGGCGCTGATGATATTGACGCGTCAGAAAAATGGGGAAGGCAATGCGAAACTTGTATTTTTTACGAGGAGCCGCGGCGACTCTTTTCGCCCTGTTCATAACCACGGTGCCCGTTAAGGCCGCTACAATCGACTACACCCAGCTTTTTGTTTTCGGCGACAGTCTATCCGATTCAGGGAACATTTTTAACCTGACGGGTGGAACCTTCCCGCCCTCTCCACCCTACTTCCCGGGTCGTTTTTCGAATGGACCCAACTGGGTGGATCAGTTCGGCGCGCAATTAGGTCTCAACCCGACGTTGGGGACGGACCCGGGCTTGAACCCGGTGGCACCACCGTCGGACGGGATCAACTTTGCGTACGGGGCGGCGACCAGCGGCGCCACCACGATCGCCCATCTTGCGACGGGGAATCCAGCGCTTAGCGTACTGCCTGGCCTGACGCAGCAGATTCAGCAATTTCAATCGATCTACGCAGGACCAAATACACCTGATCCCGACGCACTCTTCGTTCTCTGGATCGGTGGTAACGATTATCTGTTCGGTATCAATGATCCTGCGACCGTCCTGGCGAACATCGAAAACGCCATCAACACTTTAAGCGGTTTGGGAGCAGAGAACTTTCTGATCGCCAACCTTCCGGATTTGGGGGAAACGCCTCTTGCCGGATTCCAGGGAGCTGAGGGTCCCTTGAACGCGGTCACCCAGGTTCACAACGACGGTTTGGAGCAGTTGTTAGGCACTTTGGATGGAAACTTTTCTCTGCTGGACATCAACGCGCTGTTCAAAGAGGCCTTGGCGGACCCGGCAGCTTTCGGCTTCAACAATGCCGAAGATGCATTTTTGCAAACCTGCTTCGTGAATGGCCAGTTCGTTTGTCCGCCGGGTACGAGTCCGAACGATTTCGTTTACTGGGACGAGGTTCATCCGACAACGGCTGCGCATCGTGTGATTGCTGGCAGGGCGGTGGATCTCATCGATGTTCCGGAGCCTTCGACGATTCTGTTGATGTCTGTCGGTTTGCTCGGTCTCGGTGTCGCAAATCGGCGCCGGAGCCGCAAGGCCGCCCGGTAGCTTAAACTTTCGGCGCGTAAGTACTTAAAGGAGCGGCCTGTCCGGTGGCAGGCCGTTTTTTTGGTTTCCGCTGAGGCGACATTATGGGCAATGGCCGAAAGTGCCGCCGGATTGACGGGCGGACTGGAAGGCGGCCTACATAGAATCGCGTACGGTTCTCTTATTTCGCCGATTCAGTGAAAAACGATCAAACTCTATAGTAGAAAGCAAACTTTAACGCTTAATCGTGGATAGTTCGCCGACGGTGCCTGATTTGGGGGTCTCGGCACCGTTGGACTGCTGATGGCAGTCTTGGACGTTGTTTCGGCGGAGTGCTTTTCATGGGTCGCGACTTAAGTGAACTGGAAGCGCAGATTCAGGCGAAGCTGCGGGATTCCTTCATTGTCGCCGCTCAGGAACGTCTCGATGCCACGATTGCCGCCTTTGAATGCTTTACCAGCGAACGGGGCGAGGAGGCGCTTGACCAGATGTCCCGCGCCACGCACGACTTGAAAGGAATGGGGGATTCCTTTGGATTCCCATCAATCACGCTGATTGCCGTACAGGTCGAACAGATTCTGAAATCGGCCACCTCGGACGATCCCAATCTCTTTCAGGGACTGCGCCGCTACTTCGACCTCATGAGTGAGATCCTGTCAGAAGGCGCCGACCCGGGCGTTGAGACTACCGCACAACAATTGGCCTGAGCTTCTGCATTTTCACGGGTAGAGTCTTGCTCTCAGATCCTGCCGCAAAAGAAAAAGCCGGGGCAGATGGCCCCGGCTTCTGAGTGTCAGTTCGATAGCAAGGACAATCAAACTGAATAGTACATGTCGAATTCGACCGGATGCGGCATGTGCTCGAAACGGTAAACCTCTTCCCACTTCAACTCGGCATAAGCAGCAATCTGATCCTTCGAGAAGACATCGCCGGCAAGCAGGAAGTCGTGATCGGCTTCCAGGGCCTCGAGAGCTTCGCGCAGAGATCCGCAAACCGTCGGAACGTCAGCCAGTTCCTCCGGCGGCAGATCATAGAGATCCTTGTCCATCGCTTCGCCCGGATGGATCTTGTTTTTGATGCCGTCAAGGCCAGCCATAAGCATCGCCGAGAATGCGAGATAGGGGTTGGCCGTCGGGTCCGGGAAGCGAATCTCGACGCGCTTGGCCGCCGGGGCTGCACCATAGGGAATACGGCAGGACGCAGAACGGTTCCGGGCTGAATACGCCAGCAGGACAGGGGCCTCAAAGCCTGGAATCAGGCGCTTGAAGCTATTTGTCGAGGGGTTGGTGAAGGCGTTCAACGCTTTGGCATGCTTGATGATGCCGCCGATGTAGTAGAGGCAGGTCTCGGACAGGCCGGCATAGCCGTCGCCGGCGAAGGTCGGCTTGCCTTCCTTCCAGATCGACTGATGGGTATGCATGCCTGAGCCGTTATCGCCGGCCACCGGCTTCGGCATGAAAGTAGCTGTCTTGCCGTAGCTGTGCGCGACGTTGTGAACAACGTACTTGTAGATCTGCAGTTCGTCGGCGGCTGAGACCAGAGTGTTGAACTTAACCCCGAGTTCGTGCTGCGAGGGCGCGACTTCATGATGGTGCTTCTCGACGGTGACGCCCATTTCGTCCATGACGGTAACCATCTCGGCGCGCAGGTCCGTGCCGGAATCAACAGGTGGGACTGGGAAATAGCCGCCTTTGACAGGCGGGCGATGGCCCATGTTGCCGCCTTCGAGATCGCTGCCCGTGTTGTAAGGGCCTTCTTCGGAATCGAAGGTGAAGAACGTCTCGTGCGGGTCGGTGGCAAAGCGGACGTTGTCAAACACGAAGAATTCGGCTTCGGGTCCGAAATAGGCAGTGTCGCCAATGCCGGATGACTGAACGTAGGCTTCTGCGCGGACGGCCGTCGAGCGCGGATCGCGGCTGTAGAGCTCACCGGTTGAAGGTTCGACGATGTTGCAGAACAGGATCAACTGGGGCTGTGCGGCGAAGGGGTCCATGACGGCGGTCGAAAGATCCGGCTTCAGGATCATGTCGGACTCGTTGATGGCCTTCCAGCCGGCGATCGACGAGCCGTCAAACATGATGCCGTCGACCAGTTCGTCTTCACCGACGGCGCCATGGTACATGGCCAGATGCTGCCACTTGCCGCGGGGATCCGTGAAGCGGTAGTCGATGTACTTAACATCGTTCTCTTTGATCATTTCGAGGACTTTTTTCGGGTCAGACATGCTCACGATTCCCGTGTTTGGTAGTTGTTGATAAAAACGATAGAGGCAGAAACCCAGTTCCTGCCCGGTAACTCATGGTGCGCTGGAAGGACAGAAATCCGTTCCAGCGGAAAGGGGATTAGACGGCATCGGGGCCGCGTTCACCTGTTCGAATTCGAATGGATTCGTCGATCGTGCTGACGAAGATCTTGCCGTCGCCGATCCGACCGGTTTGCGCCGCCTGCTGAATGGCTTCAACAGCCCGTTCGACAAGTCCGTCTTCCAGCACGACTTCGACCTTTACCTTCGGCAGAAAGTCGACGACGTACTCGGCACCGCGATACAGCTCCGTATGACCTTTCTGGCGCCCGAAACCCTTGGCCTCGGTTACGGTGATACCCTTGATCCCGACTTCGTGCAGGGCTTCCTTCACTTCGTCGAGCTTAAAGGGCTTGATGATCGCTTCGATCTTTTTCATTTCAGGGTACAGGCCTTTCGCTGATTTGCCGGATCTCTTAAGAGAACCTTAAGCTCGCACTAGCACAGCGCGTGCCAACTCTGCATTTCCCCGAACTGTGAGAGAAACGCTTGTTAACTTGGTAAAGTTTTTTCACTTTGGCACAGGAGGGTGCATAATAAAAAGGCGTAATGACCAAAAAATAGGCAATTTATCGCGTAAATTCTGTGCAAATGGCGGGCGGCAAGTGCCAGCTATCAATTTTATCTTTTCCGGCCGTCGTCCTGATCAGAGGTGTGTTGCGAGCCAGCCTTCCATGCGTCCGATGGCTTCTAGAATATTCTCGGTGGAATTTGCGTAGGAAAGACGCAGGTAGCCTTCGCCGTACTGACCGAAGCTCGTGCCGGCAATGGCGGCGACGCCCGCGTCTTCCAGCAATGCAGTCTCCAACTCCTTGGCGGTTTTACCTGTCGCCTGAATGTTGGGGAAGGCATAGAACGCGCCGCCAGGTTCGATGCAGGATATCTTTGGCAGTTTGTTGAGCTCTTCGACCACGACCCGCCGGCGCGCATCGAAAGCTTCCCGCATCTGATCGACGGCGTCCTGTGGTCCCTCCAGGGCAGCGACACCGGCATACTGTGCGGCGGCATTGACACAGGAGTGGCTGTTGATGGCGAGTCGGGTTGCCAGATCCACCAGGGATTCAGGCCAGACGGCATAACCCAACCGCCAACCGGTCATGGCGTAAGTCTTGCTCCAACCATCCAACATGATGAGACGGTCACTAATCTCCGGATAAGAAAGCAGGCTGACGTGCTCCCGTCCGTCATAGAGCAGCTGGCTGTAGATTTCGTCGGAGAGAATGGTCACCTGGGGATGTTCGACGAGACCGGCGACCAGGCGGTCGACTTCGTGCTTAGGCGTCACCCCGCCGGTCGGATTGGCAGGACTGTTGAGAATGATCAGTCGCGTGGCCGGCGTGATCCGCGACAGCACGTCTTCCGCGGAAAAGGCAAAACCGTTTTTTTCCAGCAGCGGTATGGGAACCGCCTTAGCGCCGCTGAAATTGATCGCCGACTCGTAAATCGGGAAGCCGGGATTAGGATAGAGTATCTCGCTGCTCGAATCCCCGAACATCATGATGGCAAAGAACATCGTGACCTTGCCGCCAGGCACAGCCACCACCCGGCCGGGATCGACCTGGATTCCCAGACGCTGGTGGATATCCGCGGCAACCGCTTCACGCAGCTCGGGGATGCCGTTGGCGGGGGTATAGCCGTGATGGCCGTCGCGCAGCGCCTTGATTGCCGCCTCTACAATATGTTCGGGGGTTAGAAAGTCAGGTTGTCCGATGCCCAGATTGATCACGGATTTTCCGCCGGCTTCCAGCGCTTTCGCGCGGGCCAGAACCTCGAAGGCACTTTCGGTGCCAAGCCGTTGCATGGCGGTAACGGGATTGGGGGCCGAGGCAGGCGTGGACATAGAGGGCTCCGTGATCTTTGCAGAGGTGTTTCGATGGGAGGGATTGGTTAGCAGACTACGACCGCATGCTTATGCTCTACAAGTCTCACCATCGTGCTTGACGGCGTCCGGGCGCAGAGTATAAACAACGCCATCCTGCGGTGAAGAGGCTTGCTTGGCGAACAGCTGGGCATGGTTTGCGAGATCCAGGTGATGGTGGCTGTAGCTCAGTTGGTTAGAGCGCCGGTTTGTGGTACCGGAGGTCGCGGGTTCAAGTCCCGTTAGCCACCCCAATATTCTTCTCATGCAATCTATTCTGAACAATCTTTACCACCGCCGGATTTGATCCCCTTCGGCCGGGGGAGTGCCATGGCGTGTCATTATTACGCGTTGCTTGCCGCAGTGTTGGTCTGCGGCTATCGTCTCCGCGTGCTATCCCGCGTCTGAACAGGGTTTTGATACGATGCACCCGGCCGTCAGGCGAGTCGCCTTTTTTGCAGTCGTGATCATGATTTCTGCGGCCGGTCTTCGGCCTCAAACTCTGTTGGCACAAACTTCGACCTTTGAGGACGGGCTGGCTGCCTATAAGGCAGGTCGGAACCAGGAAGCCGAAAGGATTTGGAGGCCGCTCGCCGACGCCGGCGATGCGCTGGCGCAATATAGCCTTGGCAAACTCTTCGAAACAGGTGGTGGCGGTACGCCCGACTACGAGGCCGCTGCACGCTGGTACGCTCTGGCTTCACAGCAGGATATGGCAGCGGCCCAGAACAATCTCGGTCTGATGTATGCGCAAGGCAGAGGTGTTCCACGCGACCCGGCACGTGCGGCACAGCTGTGGAGCCGTTCCGCCAATGCCAGCAACCCCATGGCCCAATACAATCTGGGTTTGGCTTACTTCCGGGGAGAGGGCGTTGGCCAGGATCAGGTGGAGGCTGCAGTCTGGTTTCATCTCGCCGCTGATGCCGGTGTCGGCGAAGCCCAGTTCGCCCTCGGCCAGATGCATCGGCTCGGGCTGGCTTTGCCGCAGGACGACCGACGCGCGCTGCATTGGTATGAGCGTGCAGCGAAAAAGGGTCATGATGACGCCAAGGTGCAGGCAAAGCGCCTGACGTCCCAGGGTGTTCAGCCAGCTCAACCGATTGATGTTTTCCCGCCTGATCCCCTGGAACAGCCTACAGCGAAAAAGCCAGAATCAGAGGGGGTGGCGACTGCACCGGCCGGTAAGACGGAAATTCCAGCTGACCAAAGCACCTCGAAGAATGAACCCGTCGATGCTCGAAAACCGAACCTTTTGAGTGGTAATGGTGCCGGAGCTGCTCAGGGTGATGGTCAAGCTCCCGAACTGGCAGAACCGCAGCTTGCTGGAACGGCAAAGGCCGGCAGCACGAATGGCGGATATCAGCTTCAATCACGCCTGATTCGTCCCGATCCGGAACCAGGTAATTCCCAGAATCGAGATAAGGCCCAGGCTCAAGGTAATGCCCTGACTCAAGGGACGGGTCCTGACCAAAAACCTGCCGTACAAACTGCCCGCGCGGCACCTGTGGCTCAGGCCACTCCAACCGGAACTCTGCTTTGGCTGCTGTCGAGCCGGAACGAAGCTCAGGCCCGGGATCTGTTGAAAGAGGCAGAGACCGATTATGCCTCTGCTCTGTCCGGACAAGAGCTCACCCTGCTGCGCGACGGACAGGCTGGCGGAAAGCCCTTTATCAGGTTGGTGGTGAAGACCGCTTCGACCGCGCAGGCAGACGAGACCTGTGTCAGGATTCGAGAAATCAACAGCCAGGCCTTCTGTTCGATTCTGGTTCGCTAGTGCCTGCCTACCGTCGTAGACTTAAGAAGAATCCAAATCCCCCCGCAGCTTCGTTCGGCAATTTGAACCACTAGGTTAGGTTGCAGCGGGGAGGCGGAAGCTGTGCCACCGCCGGGCGTTAGCCCCTACGGAAAGAACCATGGAGTAACAATGACGAGCCTAAAAGCGGACATCGAATCGAAAAAACATCTCTTTGGCTGTTGGATCGAGCTGTATTCGCCCTTTGCTACCGAAGTCGTGGTTCAGGCCGGGTACGATTTTCTGATGGTTGATCTGGAACATGGTCCCGGTTCCGTCATGGATGCAGCGCTGCAGCTTCAGGTCGCGCAGGGCGGCACAAACGGTGGACCTCGTTGTCACGGTCTTTGTCGGGTGCCGCAAAACGACGACAGCTGGATCAAGAGGGTGCTGGATGTCGGCTTTGAGGGTGTCATGATTCCTGCTGTGGACTCTGTGGAAGATGCACAGCGTGCCGTAGCCTCCTGCCGTTATCCGCCTGCGGGCCGCCGTGGCATGGCCGCTGCTATTGTGCGCGCGGCACGCTATGGCCGGGATTGCTGGGATTATGTCGAAGCGGCAAACCGCGAGGTTCTGGTCATCTGCCAGATCGAAAGTGCAAAAGCGGTCGAGGCCGTGGAGGATATTGCGCAGGTGGAAGGTGTCGACCTGCTGTTCGTCGGACCGTCCGATCTGTCTTCGGACATGGGTTACGTCGGGGAGGTCGATCATCCTGAAGTGGTGAAGGCGACTCAGCGCGTCGAGCAAGCCGCAAGAGCGGCCGGCAAGATGTTGGGGGCCATTCCGACGCCCGCACGCAGTGCGCAGAACCTCGTTGATGCGGGTTACGAGCTTGTATTGGCCGGTGCTGACACCATTTTGCTCCGTGATGCCGCTGATGCTCATGTAGTGAGCTTGAAATCGGGCGTAACGCTCTGATTTATAATCTATCGACTTGAGTTGTTGCCGACTTGAAATCGGCGAAGATAGGCGAGGATGGAGTGCAGGAGCGCCACAGCGAACTGATCAATGTGTCCCAGATGTATAAGGCCGACGCGGCAGCGGTCACGGCTGGAGTGTCAGGGACGACGCTGATGGAGAATGCCGGTCAGGCGATCTTCGATGCCATTGTGGCCCGCTGGACCCCGCGCCCTTTGCTGGTGCTCTGCGGTCCGGGAAACAACGGCGGAGATGGTTTTGTTGTTGCCCGACTGCTGAAGGCCGCAGGCTGGAATGTCGATCTAGCGCTGCTCGGTGAGGCTTCTCGTTTGACCGGTGATGCCGCCCATCACGCAAAGCTCTGGACCGGAGAGGTTCTGGCATTTGATCCGGTGGTCATCGAAGACAAAGCCTTGATCGTCGATGCCCTCTTTGGTGCCGGGTTGTCGCGTCCTCTCGATGGGCGGGCCGCGATGATGGTGCGCGCGGTCAATCGCGCCGTGGGGCAGGGCAGCAGTAAAGTGATTGCGGTCGACGTTCCCAGCGGGATTTCCGGAGACAGCGGAGCCGTGCTCGGAGATCTCTGCCTGACTGCTGAGCTGACCGTGAGCTTTTTTCGCCCAAAGGTCGGACATCTGCTGCTCCCCGGGCGCGACGCGGCTGGTGAGCTTGTGGTGGCGGACATCGGCATTCCGGATGCCGTTCTGGACAGTCTGAAAATTGCCTGCCATCGGAATGATCCCGCGATTTGGCGCGACAGCTTTCCGCGCCGTAGTTCGTCCAGCCATAAGTATACCGCAGGGCACGCTCTGGTTTTGGGCGGCAGCGAAATGACTGGCGCCGCCCGTTTGGGGGCGCGTGCTGCGTTGCGCATCGGAGCAGGGCTGGTTTCCATCGCCGCGGCTTCCACTGCACTTCAGATTTACGCACTCTCTTCGGCCAGCGTGATTACATTGGCTTGCGATTCGGTCGATGAATTAGAAAACCTGCTGCGCGACCCGCGCAAAAATGCGGTCCTGATCGGGCCAGGCTATGGGACGAACGAACTGCTGCGCGAACTGGTGTTGGCTATTTTGCGGCGTGACCGTGCGACCGTGCTTGACGCAGATGCGCTAAGCATCTTTGGAGCCGACCCCCAAAGCCTTTTCAATGCCTTGGGGTCGAATGTTGTGCTCACTCCGCATGACGGCGAGTTTCGCCATCTGTTCCCCGATATGACCGGTGACCGCCTGAGCCGGGCACGTTCCGCAGCCGCACGCAGTGGTGCAATTGTCGTCCTAAAAGGCAGCGACACGGTCATTTCAGAGCCGGGCGGCAGGGCGGTCATCAATGACAATGCGCCGCCCTATTTGGCAACCGCCGGTTCGGGTGACGTCCTTGCCGGTTTGATCCTGGGGCTGCTGGCACAGGGGATGCCGCCCTTCGATGCGGCAGCGGCGGCCGTGTGGATGCATGGTGAATTGGGACGCAGCCTCGGCGCCGGTCTTATCTCCGAGGATCTGCCGGAGAGACTTCCGCAGGTGCTGAGTTCGCTTCTAAAGAGTTTTTCGTAAAGCCCGACCAGGGAACCGGACGCGGTTAACATGTCTTCGGGGCTCTGGCGCCGCATCAATTTAAATCGGCGATGAATCAATGGGCTACCCTAAAGCCATCGAGGAGCGCCAGCTTGCTTCATTGGATGAAGAAGCGGCAAAAAACCCTGAAAAACCAATGGTAGAATAGATAAAGTTTGAGTTTTAACTCAAGTTTAACAACTCTAGTGCGAAACTGATAATTGAGTTTTTCCATAAACTCGCATACCGGACAGGTAGAACGGCAACAACTTGAATGTGATCCAGGATGGGACAGTGGTTCAAAATTGATAGGACGCGCCCGGAAGTCAAAGCGGGAGCAGTGTTTCGCTGCCGGCTTCCCAGTCATGTCGTCGAGACAGTTGAGGTCATTGAAGTCGGCCCCGACGCAATGGGCGTCCCTCATGTAAAATACAATCTCGTGGTTGCCGGTGGTACTATATCGAGCTTCGCCGAGATGAGAACCCTAGGCCTTGAGACCTTTGCCAGCCGCTATAACGAGCCGGTGTCCGTTTAACGAGCGGCCTGACGAGGCAAATACCCCTTCCAAGACCCTCTCGCTATGAGCCTGCCGTCCCCCAATGCCTGTTGATAACGCTTTTTGACGGCGTTTTCGCTGAAATTATCCCTTAGATCCGGCAAATAGAGTCTCCAGCGCTTTTCCTTTGCGTGAGCCTGTTGCACCCGGCGCGTCGATGTTATACACCGGCGCGTTCGCGCGTCTCGCGGGCGTGGCGGAATTGGTAGACGCACTGGTTTTAGGTACCAGCGGAGAGATCCGTGGGGGTTCAAGTCCCTCCGCCCGCACCACGCGATCGAACAAGGGAAACAGAACAACGGATGCCGGGTCGTCCCCGTTCAGGCATCAGTAAGCTTCTATCCCTTTTAACTCGCACCGCAGATCCGCGGTCGAGAGAGCTTCGTGGTTCGATGCCGATTGCATGATTCCCATCGGTCGGCGGAATTGAACCCTAGGAATGAACTGTTGTTGATCCGCCCGCCGGCTTGTGAGCCGGAGTGTGCTGCGGATGACGAAAAAGACGCGAGAGAGGCCGAGCCGCCAATGCAGGTCACGGAAACACAAGCCGAAGAGCTGAAGCGCGAATACACCATTGTGATTCCCGCTACGGAAATTGATGAGAAGATCGACGGACGCCTCAAGGAGCTCAGCGGACAAGTGAATCTGCCGGGCTTTCGTCCCGGCAAGGTCCCGATGTCGCTACTCAAGCAACGTTTCGGCAAGTCAGTGCTTGGTGAAGTGCTGGAAAAGGCCGTCACCGACAGCTCGAGCCAGGCTCTAAGCGAGCGCAGCCTACGGCCTGCAATGCAGCCGAAGATCGAAGTGACGTCCTTCGACGAAGGGAAAGACCTCGAGTACACCATGTCGGTCGAGCTGCTGCCGGACGTTACGCCGATGGATTTTGGCAGCCTGGAGCTCGAGCGCATCAAAGTCGCCGTGCCGGATCCCGAGGTCGACGAAGCCCTGGAGCGTATTGCCGAGTCCCATAAGACGTCTAAACCGCTCGACAAGCCGCGCAAGGCCAAGCTGGGCGATGTCGTCATTATCGACTTCAAGGGCACCGTCGATGGCGAGGCGCTGCCAGGCATGGCCGCGGAAGATCATCACTTGGAGCTGGGTTCGAACCAGTTCATTCCCGGCTTCGAAGATCAATTGGTCGGCGTCAATGTCGACGACGATTGCGAAGTCAAGGTGACCTTCCCGGACACCTATGGCAACGACAAGCTGGCCGGGCGTGAAGCTATCTTTGAGGTTAAGGTTAAAGGCATCGAAGAGTCTGTTCCTGCCGAGATCGACGACAAGCTGGCTGAAGCCCTTGGTGCCGAGAACCTGGATGCAATGAAATTGCGGGTCCGCGAACAGATTGAGGGCGAGTACGCCAAAGTCGCGCGGTCACGTCTGAAGCGCGAACTGCTCGATAAACTAGCCGACGGTCATGATTTTGCAGTACCGGCCGGCATGGTGGACGTCGAGTTCGAAGGGATCTGGAAGCAGGTCGAGGAAGAGCGCAAGCAGGGCGACGTCGACGACGAGGATGCCGGCAAGGACGACGAAGAACTGAAGACTGAATACCGGGCCATCGCCGAGCGCCGGGTGCGTCTGGGACTGTTGCTTTCGGAAGTCGGCAGCGGCAATAACATCGACGTCAGCCAGGACGAAGTGAACCGCGCACTCTTTGCCGAAGCTCAGAATTATCCGGGCCAGGAGCAGCAGGTGTTCGAATACTATAAGAACACGCCCGAGGCGCTGGCCAATCTTCGCGCACCGATCTTTGAAGATAAGGTGATCGACTTCATCACCGATCTTTCTAAAGTGACCGAGAGGGAATTGACACCGGACGAGCTGCGCAAAGAGTTCGAAAGCGAATCGGCTGAAGCCGAAGCAGCCGAATCGAAGCCGGCCGAGAAGAAAAAGCCGGCAAAAAAGAAGCCTGCCAAGAAGGCTGCTGCGAAATCCGACGATAAAGCCGCATCAAAATCACCTGCCAAGAAGGCGGCAAAAAGCACTAAATCCAAGAAATCTGCTGAGGAATAGCGGAACCTTAAGGATTACTCTGTGATCCTGGCTTGGTTAATCGGGTGATCCGGCCTATATCACGGAAGCAACGTGGTTAACGGGATTCGGACGAGGTGGCGATTCGATCGCAAAGAACGCCTCGTCTGAACCTTGGCCCGGCAGTTCGGAAGGCGGATGAATGACAAGACTAGGTGGCAGGAATGAGTGACCCACGTGACATTGTAATGAACACCCTGGTGCCGATGGTGGTCGAGCAGACCAGCCGGGGCGAACGGGCTTATGACATCTATTCGCGCCTGCTCAAGGAGCGGATTATCTTTTTGACCGGCCCGATTCATGACGGCGTGGCAAGTCTGATTTGTGCGCAGCTCCTGTACCTCGAATCGGAAAATCCGAGCAAAGACATTTCTTTCTATATCAATTCGCCCGGTGGCGTCGTGACGGCCGGTCTGGCCATGTACGACACCATGCAGTACATCCGCCCGCCGGTTTCGACCGTCTGTATCGGTCAGGCCGCATCCGCGGGTTCTCTTCTGCTGATGGCTGGGGCACCTGAAAAGCGCTTTGCGCTGCCCAATTCGAAGATCATGGTCCATCAGCCTTCCGGCGGTTTCCAGGGGCAGGCAACGGACATTGAAATTCATGCCCGCGAAATCATCAAAACCCGTGCGCGCCTGAACGAACTCTACGCGCAGCACACCGGACAGCCGGTCTCTGCGATCGAAGATGCCATGGAGCGGGACAAGTTCATGAGCGCCGAAGAAGCCAAGGAATTCGGGCTGATCGACGAAGTCGTCGAGAGCCGTCCCGATGCGGACGCAGCCGATGGCAAATCGGGCGCTGACAAGTAATTGACCGCGGCACCGGCTTGAAGGCAACTCAATGCGTCGCCATCTGGTCTGTGTTAAGGTTATGTTGAGCGCTCGAGGCTATAGTGTTGAGAGCGGTCAACCGAAGGTTGGTCATGTGGACGACAGGCTAACCCGGTAGATAAAAATGACAAATTTGTCATTGTGTGCCGGTGGGACGTCTGTCTAACATGATTTGTAATTGAATCGAGCTTCGAGGCGTAACAGCCATGACAAAGTCGAGCGGTAGCGACTCGAAAAATACCCTTTACTGCTCTTTCTGCGGGAAGAGTCAGCATGAAGTTCGAAAACTCATCGCCGGTCCGACGGTGTTTATCTGCGATGAATGTGTCGAACTTTGCATGGATATTATCCGTGAGGAGCATAAGACGACGCTGGTGAAATCCAGTGACGGCGTGCCCACACCACGGGATATCTGCACGGTGCTTGACGACTATGTTATCGGGCAGTCGCACGCCAAACGCGTGCTGTCGGTTGCGGTGCATAATCACTATAAGCGCCTGGCACATGGCACAAAATCTGCCGATGTCGAATTGGCCAAGTCCAACATTCTACTGGTTGGGCCGACCGGTTGCGGTAAGACGCTGTTGGCGCAGACACTGGCACGCATTCTTGATGTGCCCTTCACAATGGCGGATGCCACGACGCTGACCGAAGCCGGTTACGTCGGTGAAGATGTCGAGAACATCATTCTGAAGCTTCTGCAGTCTGCCGACTATAATGTCGAGCGGGCGCAGCGCGGCATCGTCTACATCGACGAAGTTGATAAGATCAGCCGGAAATCCGACAACCCGTCGATTACGCGGGATGTATCGGGTGAGGGCGTTCAGCAGGCACTGTTGAAGATCATGGAAGGGACCGTGGCTTCGGTTCCGCCGCAGGGCGGGCGTAAACATCCGCAGCAGGAATTCCTGCAGGTTGATACGACCAATATCCTGTTCATCTGTGGCGGTGCATTTGCCGGTCTCGACAAGTTGATTGCCGGCCGCGGCAAAGGGTCTTCGATCGGCTTTGGTGCCGATGTGCGTGGTCCCGAAGAACGCACGACTGGTGACGTGCTGAAGGACGTCGAGCCTGAGGACCTCTTGAAGTTCGGCCTTATTCCGGAATTCGTCGGACGTCTGCCCGTTGTGGCGACGCTCGAAGATCTGGACGACGAGGCCCTGGTCGAGATCCTGACTCAGCCGAAGAATGCACTGGTAAAGCAGTACCAGCGACTCTTCGAGATGGAGGATGTCAGTCTGCAGTTTGCGGAAGATGCGTTGAAGGCGATCGCGGCGAAGGCGATCAAGCGCAAAACCGGTGCTCGCGGTCTGCGTTCTATCATGGAGGCTATCCTTCTGGAGCCGATGTTCGATCTTCCAAGTCTGGAAGGGGTCGAAGAAATGGTTATCAACGGCGAGGTTGTCGAAGGACGGTCGCAACCGCTTTATATCTACACTGACCGACGTGATGACGTTGAAAGCAGTGCATGACGCGGTTTTCTCGTGTTTTTTGCATAGATTGCGCCTAGGCCAGTCGGTTTCCAATCCCGACGCAGCCCTTGAAGATGACAACTTTAGCTATCAGATCTTTAGGCGACGGCCGGGGCGGTCCTAAGTGCCCCGGGTTCCGGTTCGGTAACGCCGAGCCGTCGCAAGATTAAAGAGGAAATATGTTGGAAATTCCACGCGGCAATCTCTATCCGGTCCTTCCGCTTCGCGATATCGTCGTGTTTCCGCACATGATCGTGCCCCTTTTCGTCGGGCGCGAAAAGTCGGTCAAGGCCCTTGAAGACGTCATGAAGGACGACAAGCAAATCCTTCTGGTGACGCAGAAAAATGCCGCTCAGGACGACCCGACGCCCGCCGATATCTATTCGGTTGGCACGGTCGGCACTGTGCTTCAGCTGCTGAAGCTGCCAGACGGCACGGTGAAGGTTCTGGTTGAAGGCGGTCAGCGCGCGAAGATCGCGAAATTTGCTGATACTGAAGAGTTCTTCCAGGCTTACGCCGAAACAATGGACGATGATGCCGGTGACGACCGGGAGCTCGATGCTCTGGCGCGCACCGTCGTTTCCCAGTTCGAGCAGTACATAAAGCTGAACAAAAAGATCCCGCCGGAAGTTTTGGTCTCGATCAACCAGATCGACGAGCCGAGCAAGCTGGCCGATACCATTGCGTCGCACCTGACCCTGAAAATTTCCGAAAAGCAGGAACTGCTCGAAAGCGAGAGCATCAGCGACCGCCTGGAGAAGGTTTACGCTTTCATGGAAAGCGAAATCGGTGTGCTTCAGGTCGAAAAACGTATCCGCAATCGCGTAAAACGCCAGATGGAGAAGACTCAACGCGAGTACTATCTGAATGAGCAGCTCAAGGCGATTCAGAAGGAATTGGGTGAGGGCGAGGACGGCCGTGACGAACTAGCCGAGTTGGAAGAGAAAATCGCCAAAACCAAGCTGACCAAGGAAGCACGCGAAAAGGCCGTTGCCGAGCTGAAGAAGCTGCGCAATATGAGCCCGATGTCCGCTGAAGCGACGGTCGTTCGGAACTATCTGGACTGGATCGTCTCGATTCCCTGGAAGAAGCGGACCAAGGTCAAAAAGGATATCGTGCACGCCAACGAGATCCTGGATTCAGATCACTATGGCCTGGAGAAGGTCAAAGAGCGGATCATCGAATACCTTGCGGTTCAACAGCGTATGCAGAAGATCAAGGGACCGATTCTCTGTCTGGTTGGACCACCGGGTGTCGGTAAGACGTCGCTTGGCAAGTCCATCGCCAAGGCAACCGGTCGTAATTTCGTCCGGATGAGTCTTGGTGGCGTTCGGGACGAAGCCGAAGTGCGCGGCCACCGCCGCACCTATATCGGCTCGATGCCCGGCAAAGTCATTCAGAGTATGAAAAAAGCCAAGTCTTCGAATCCGCTGTTCCTGCTCGACGAGATCGACAAGCTGGGTGCGGATTGGCGCGGTGATCCGTCGTCGGCTTTGCTGGAAGTGCTCGATCCCGAACAGAACAACACCTTCAACGACCATTACCTGGAGGTCGATTACGACCTTTCCGACGTGATGTTCGTGACCACGGCCAATACGCTGCGCATGCCGCAACCACTGCTTGACCGTATGGAAGTGATCCGGATTCCCGGCTACACCGAAGACGAGAAGGTTCAAATCGCGACTCGGTATCTGATTCCGAAGCAGAAGAAAGACCATGGCGTCAAAGACGAGGAATGGTCGATCGCTGACGAAGCGCTTCGCAACCTTATCCGGCTCTACACCCGTGAGGCCGGCGTGCGTAACCTTGAGCGTGAAATCGCAAATCTGATTCGTAAGGCAGTCAAAGAGATCGCCATGGGTGAAGTTACCCAGGTTGATGTAAATCCCGACAATCTCGATAAGTATGCCGGTGTTCCGCGTTACCGTTACGGCGAAGCGGAGCAGGAAGATCTGGTCGGCGTGTCGACCGGTTTGGCCTGGACTGAAGTCGGCGGCGAGCTGTTGTCGATCGAAGCCGTGACCGTGCCTGGCAAGGGTAAGGTTTCTTCGACCGGTAAGCTTGGCGACGTGATGAAGGAATCCATTCAGGCGGCTGAGTATTACGTAAAGAGCCGCTCGATCGAGTACGGCATCAAACCGACGGTCTTCGAGCGCAAGGACATCCATGTCCATGTTCCCGAAGGCGCGACTCCGAAAGACGGCCCGTCGGCCGGTGTTGCAATGGTCACAGCGATTGTATCGGTGCTGACCGAAATTCCGATTCGCCGGGATTTGGCCATGACGGGCGAAGTCACACTGCGCGGCAGGGTGCTTCCGATCGGCGGACTTAAAGAAAAACTGCTTGCTGCTCTACGTGGAAATATTAAGACCGTTCTCATTCCGCAAGAAAACGAAAAGGATCTCGCCGAAATTCCAGAGAATGTTAAGGACGGGCTTGAAATCATTCCAACTTCTACTGTTGATGAAGTTCTGGAGCATGCTCTCGCAAAAAAGCTGACGCCCATCGAGTGGGTTGAGCCGGCAGATGTGGACGCTGCACGCGGCTCTTCGAGCGACGATGGACGCAGCGGAGTCATCACCCACTAAGCTCAAGATGTGAATGCGACTCGGGTAGAGAGGCTTTTGACCAAAAAAGCCTCTCAATCCCTAGGTTTTCTCGCGTTTCTTCGATTGACGTTGGGGGTTTTACCGGCTTAAACTCCGACCTCCTCAGAGTGGTTTTTCCCATTTCTATTTCCTAAATCCCGACATTTGGAGGGGGTACTAACGTGAACAAAAACGATCTGGTTGCCGTTGTTGCTGAGAATTCAGACCTGTCAAAAGCTGACAGCACCAAAGCTGTTGATGCCGTCTTCGACGCGATCACTTCATCTTTGAAGTCTGGTGACGAAGTTCGCCTCGTTGGCTTTGGAACTTTCTCCGTTGCCCAGCGTGCAGCGTCTGAAGGCCGCAACCCGCGCACCGGCGAAAAAATCAAGATTCCTGCGTCCAAGCAGCCGAAGTTCAAGGCTGGTAAAGGTCTCAAGGACGCCGTCAACTAACTCAGAATAGATTCGCGCTGAGGACGCCGGCCGCCCTGGCCTTGGTTAGGGCGGCCGGCTGGCGTTTCGTTCAAGTGTTCATTGGGACCCGCGAGCGTTTCGCCTTTGTCTTCAGCCGAACTTTTGTTTGCCGTTTTCTTTTATTGTTTTGGACGGGTTGATCCCGTATAGAAACGCCAGCGACTTAAAAGTCGCAGCATTGATGTCGTGGGGCGATTAGCTCAGTTGGTAGAGCATCTCGTTTACACCGAGAGGGTCGGCAGTTCGAGCCTGTCATCGCCCACCAGACATCCTCGTGCAGCGAACCTCCAGATCTCTGAAAGCAGAGATCGTTTCCCAGATCCACAATTTATGTAATTCCTACTCTCCGCGAATCGGGCATCGACTCCGTCGTGCCGAAACGGATGGCGTACTGGAAGCCGATCACTCTCGCAGTTTGGACCTGGGATAGATCGTCTTTGGGAAGTGCGAATCGATGGTCTCTGCAGCGCATCGGGTCCTCAGAAATTTGCATCGTTCTTTCGCGGCTGTGCTTACCGGGGCCTGGCCGGCGACCTCTGCGATTCGAAAGTGATTTGGAACTGTCGCGATCCACTGGCAACCGGCATTGAGAAGGCGGTTGTGGACATGACTGTCTTCAGTTTTGGAGTTGTTCCTGCACTGTAAGGCCTTCTCGACTCGGCCGGGCGGACCGGTTCGGTCAATCTTCGATCATGCTTTTGGCATGAAATCGAAAAAAGCCATCGGCCAATGCTTGACACCTGCGGGGGGAGGGAGTACATCACCGCAGCCCGCTACGGCGGGGCCCTTTTAAGGGGGTGTAGCTCAGTTGGTTAGAGCGCCGGCCTGTCACGCCGGAGGCCGCGGGTTCGAGTCCCGTCACTCCCGCCACTCTTCCTAAAATTTAGATTTTTTCGATGCTTGGAACACTGATTCCGGCGAACTGATCGTTCCTGAGACTCGGACTCCAGCGCTCAGGATCGACGATCTGATGATGGAGTCGGATCAAACAGGGCTTCTGGCCGGGCTGTGGTGTCCTCCCGGCGCGTCAGAAGCATGTTGCAGGTGCATCCGATGCGTCAAATCGTCTAAGCCCTTCCTATGGCTCTGCAGTCATCGAAACAATTTGTAGAAAATTAACTATAAAACAATGAATTGTTAGCAAATTCGACCTATTCATCGATCCCGTCGCGGGAGTTGTTTGCGACGAGAAAGCTGATCGCTATTGGTTGGGTTTTTCTGCGGTGCAACAAAAAATATCCGCTGGCCGCAATCGGGCTGCGTTTGATGCTTTTCCCCGGCCCGTCTTGGCCGTATATTGCGACAAATTCGTGGCATTCGTTGCTGCGCTGTGGCTTAAGACATGGCAAGCGCTTTGTCTGAGACGATAACAAGCCCGAAATGGGCGGCAAGTGCACTGCACCAAAGCGTCGAGAGGTTGGCGCGTTTTGTTGGAGATCAAATCGAATGGAAGGCCTGTTAGCCGAATACCTGCCGATCCTTATTTTTATCGGGATTGCCGTGGGCCTTGCCGGCGTTATGGTTGCGGCCTCTTACATTGTCGGACGTCAGCGCCCCGATTCGGAAAAGATATCGGCATACGAATGCGGCTTTGAAGCCTTCGACGACGCACGGAGCAAATTTGACGTAAGATTTTATCTCGTCGCTATCCTGTTCATTATCTTCGATCTGGAAGTCGCGTTTCTGTTCCCCTGGGCGGTGGCTTTGGGGGATATCGGCCTATTTGGTTTTTGGTCGATGGTCGTCTTCCTTGGCATCCTGACCATCGGATTTGTCTACGAGTGGAAAAAGGGTGCGTTGGAATGGGAGTAGCACGATGAGTTCCGTTGATGCAGGTGCGCCGATTCCCGCAGGTACACAGCAGGATAAAATCCTTTCGGCAGTGACCGATGAGATCACCGAAAAGGGATTTGTGATTGCCCAGATGGACAAGCTGGCGGCATGGGCGCAGTCGGGATCGCTTTGGCCCATGACTTTCGGTCTGGCTTGTTGCGCCGTGGAGATGATGCACACGGCCTGCAGCCGCTATGACATGGACCGTTTCGGTGTTGTGTTCCGTCCGTCGCCACGCCAGTCCGACGTAATGATCGTCGCCGGCACCCTGACCAACAAAATGGCGCCGGCATTGCGCAAGGTTTACGACCAGATGCCCGAACCGCGTTGGGTGATCTCCATGGGATCCTGTGCCAACGGCGGCGGCTACTATCACTATTCCTATTCCGTCGTGCGCGGCTGCGACCGCATCGTGCCCGTCGATATCTATGTTCCCGGCTGTCCGCCGACGGCCGAGGCTCTGCTCTACGGCATCCTTCAGCTCCAAAAGAAGATAAAACGCGAAGCCCTGCTTGTCCGCTAGGCGGGATCGCTTCGCCATCACATCTGGCAGATTCCTATGAATGAAGCCCTCAATGATCTCGGTGAATATATCAGCGCTGCACATGCGCAGCGTGTGACCGGGTTCGAAGTCATCGCCGATGAACTGATAATCCTGTGCAATCGCGATGCGATTACCAAGGTTCTGACTTTTCTTCGGGATGATCAGAATTGCCAGTTCAAACAACTGGTCGACCTGACTGCCGTGGATCACCCGTCGCGTGAAGAACGCTTCGACGTGGTCTACAACCTGCTTTCGCTCAAACTCAATCAGCGCATCCGAGTGAAGATCGCGACGGACGAATCCACAATGGTCGCTTCCGTTGCCGATGTCTTTTCCTCGGCGATCTGGTTTGAACGCGAGGCCTGGGACATGTACGGCATCTTCTTTGCCGAGCATCCGGACCTTCGTCGCATGCTGACCGACTACGGTTTCGAAGGCCATCCGCTGCGTAAGGACTTTCCGCTGACCGGTTATGTCGAAGTCCGCTACGACGAAACCCAGAAGCGGGTGGTTTACGAGCCGGTCAATCTAACTCAGGAGTTCCGGAGTTTCGACTTCATGTCGCCCTGGGAAGGCATGCTGCATTTGCCCGGTGACGAAAAGGCCGATGCGGAGAATGGCGAAGAGGGGGCCGCCTGATGGCCGAACAACAAATCAAGCCGATGACGCTCAATTTCGGTCCGCAGCACCCTGCGGCCCATGGCGTTCTCCGGCTGGTGCTCGAAATGGACGGCGAGATCATCGAGCGCGCGGACCCGCACATCGGTCTGCTGCACCGGGGCACGGAAAAGCTGATCGAGCACAAGACTTATCTTCAGGCCGTGCCGTACTTCGATCGTCTGGACTATGTCGCGCCGATGAACCAGGAGCATGCCTTTGCTCTGGCGACGGAAAAACTGCTTGGGATCGAAGTCCCGCAACGCGGCCAATACATCCGCGTGCTTTACTGCGAAATCGGGCGGATCCTTAATCATCTTCTGAACATCACGACCTTCGCCATCGACGTCGGTGCCATGACCCCGATCCTCTGGGGGTTTGAGGAACGAGAGAAGTTGATGGAGTTCTACGAGCGCGCCTGCGGTGCGCGGCTCCACGCCGCTTACTTCCGTCCCGGCGGTGTACATCAGGATCTGCCGGCCGGCCTTCTCGAAGATATCTCCGCGTTCTGTAAGACCTTCCCGAAGGTCATCGACGACATGGAAGGCCTGCTGACCAACAACCGGATTTTCCGTCAGCGCACGGTGGATATCGGCATCATCACGCGGGAGGAAGCCAGCGACTGGGGTTTCTCCGGCGTTATGCTACGCGGCTCGAACGTGCCATGGGATCTTCGCAAGTCGCAGCCTTACGATTGCTATGAAGAACTGGAATTCGACATTCCCGTTGGCAAGAACGGTGACTGTTTCGATCGCTATCTTTGCCGCATTGAGGAGATGCGTCAAAGCCTGCGCCTGATGGAACAATGCATTGAAAAAATGCCGGACGGTCCGGTAATGACGGCTGATCACAAGATCACACCGCCGCGACGCGCAGATATGAAGCAGTCGATGGAAGCGCTCATCCATCATTTCAAACTCTATACCGAGGGCTACCACGTGCCACCGGGCGAGACCTACACCGCCGTCGAAGCGCCGAAGGGCGAGTTTGGCGTGTTTCTTATCTCCGACGGCAGCAACAAACCCTACCGCTGTAAAATCCGTGCGCCCGGGTTTGCGCATTTGGCGGCCATGGACTACATGTGCCGCGGCCATATGCTGGCGGACAGCGTGGCGATTTTGGGATCAATGGATATCGTGTTCGGCGAGGTCGACCGATGAAGGTTACGAGTTACGCACAAGGGTCTGCCGAAGGCTTTTCCTTTACACCCGAAAATCTGGAAATCGCCAACAAGTTTGTCGCGCGCTATCCGGAAGGCCGGCAGGCCAGCGCAGTGATCGCATTACTGGATCTGGCCCAGCGCCAAAGTGACGGCTGGCTGCCCGGGGCGGCGATCGAATATGTCGCCAACTTCCTCGAGATTGCGCCGATGCGTGCGTTCGAGGTTGCCAGCTTCTACACCATGTTCAATCTGAAGCCGGTCGGAAAGCACTTCATCCAGGTCTGCCGTACCACGCCTTGCTGGCTTCGCGGCTCTGATGGTTTGTCAGAGGCCTGCAAGAAAAAGCTGGGTGTGAAATTCGGGGAAGTTACCGAAGACGGGCTTTTCTCGGTGATCGAAGTCGAATGTCTGGGCGCCTGCGCCAACGCGCCGATGGTGCAGATCAACGACGACTATTACGAAGACCTGACGCCGGAGCGTATGGCGGAGATGATCGACGATCTGCGGGCCGGCCGGGAATTACCGGTCGGGTCACAGATTGGCCGTCTGACTTCTTCGCCGGAAGGCGGACCACAGACTCTCCAGGATCTGCCGCCCTTTGACGGTAAGGCCGTGAAGATGGCGCCGGAGCCCGGCAGCGCCGAAGTGGCACCGAGTGGGGAGGAGGGCTGATGCTGAGCGATAAGGACCGCATCTTCACCAACCTTTATGGTCAACATGACTGGGGGATCGACGGCGCGCGCGAGCGCGGCATCTGGGACGACACCAAGAGTCTGCTGGCCCTGGGCCGCGAGGAGATTGTTGAGCAGATCAAGGGCTCCGGTTTGCGCGGCCGCGGCGGCGCGGGTTTCCCGGCAGGGATCAAGTGGTCTTTCATGCCGAAGGAAAGTGACGGGCGACCGGCCTATCTGGTGGTGAATGCCGACGAATCCGAACCCGGCTCCTGCAAGGACCGCGAGATCATGCGCAACGATCCGCACCGGCTGCTGGAGGGCTGTCTGGTCGCCGGTTTCGCCATGGGGGCTCAGGCTTGCTACATCTACATTCGTGGTGAGTATTACCTCGAATCTCAGCGCCTCGAGGCAGCCGTGGAGCAGGCGTATGCAGGCGGCTTTTTGGGCAAGAACGCCTGTGGTTCCGGCTACGACTACGATCTCTACATTCATCGCGGCGCTGGTGCTTACATCTGTGGGGAAGAAACCGCGTTGCTGGAGAGCCTGGAAGGCAAGAAGGGACAGCCTCGTCTGAAGCCGCCTTTCCCGGCAGCGGTCGGCCTCTATGGCTGTCCGACCACAGTGACCAATGTCGAAACCATTGCCGTCTCACCGACAATTCTGCGCCGCGGCCCCGACTGGTTCGCCGGTTTTGGGCGGCAGAACAATGCGGGCACTAAGATCTACAGCATTTCGGGTCATGTGAATAAGCCCTGTAACGTCGAAGAATCGATGAGTATTCCGCTGAAGGAATTGATCGAGAAACATGCCGGCGGCGTGCGCGGCGGCTGGGATAACTTGCTGGCGGTCATCCCCGGCGGCTCCTCGGTCCCGATGTTGCCGAAATCGATCTGCGACACGGTTCTGATGGATTTCGATGCGCTGCGTGAGGTCAAGTCGGGCCTGGGCACGGCGGCGGTGATCGTGATGGACAAGTCGACCGATATTGTGGAAGCGATTGCCCGTCTGTCGCATTTCTACATGCATGAAAGCTGTGGCCAGTGCACGCCCTGCCGCGAAGGCACCGGTTGGATGTGGCGCGTAATGACCCGGATGGTGAAGGGGGAAGCGGACGTCGATGAAATCGACACGCTGCTGGACGTCACCTATCAGGTTGAAGGCCATACTATTTGCGCACTGGGTGACGCGGCTGCCTGGCCGATCCAGGGTTTGATCCGGCATTTCCGTCCCGAGATGGAACGCCGGATTCTCGAGTATAAAAAATCCAAACAGGCAGCGGCGGAATAGGAGACCTTTATGCCGAAGCTGACCATCGACGATCGCGAGATCGAGGTCCCCAGCGGACTGACGGTTCTCCAGGCCTGTGAACTGGCCGGCGTCGAGATTCCCCGGTTTTGTTATCACGAGCGACTCTCGGTTGCGGGCAACTGCCGCATGTGCCTGGTCGAGATGGAGCGCGCACCGAAGCCAATCGCCTCCTGCGCCATGCCGGTGGGCGAAGGCATGGTGATCAAGACCGATACGCCGACGGTCCACAAAGCCCGTAAGGGCGTGATGGAATTCCTGCTGATCAATCATCCGCTAGACTGCCCGATCTGCGATCAGGGCGGCGAGTGTGATCTGCAGGATCAGGCCATGGCCTTCGGTTTCGACCGTGGCCGCTACGCCGAGAACAAGCGCGCGGTCAAAGAAAAATTCATGGGCCCCCTGATCAAAACGATCATGACCCGCTGTATTCAATGCACGCGCTGTGTGCGCTTCTCCACCGAGATTGCCGGTGTCGAGGAGATCGGTCTGGTCAATCGCGGCGAACATGCCGAGATCACTACACTGGAGAAGGCCGTTGATTCGGAGCTGTCGGGCAATCTGGTCGACGTCTGCCCGGTCGGCGCCCTGACCTCAAAGCCCTACGCCTTTACCGCGCGCCCGTGGGAACTGCGCAAGACCAACTCGGTCGACGTGATGGATGCGGTCGGCTCCAACATCCGGGTTGATACCCGGGGCCGTGAAGTCATGCGGGTTCAGCCCAGGCTGCATGAAGACATCAACGAGGAATGGATCTCGGACAAGACGCGCCATGCCTGCGACGGCTTGGGACGTCAGAGGATCGATCAACCCTATGTCCGCCGTGACGGCAAGTTGGTACCGGCGTCCTGGGAAGAGGCCTTCGGTGCAATCGCGTCAAAGATGGATGGCTTGGCAGGCGAAAAGATGGCCGCGATTGCCGGCGATCTCTGTGACGCTGAATCCATGTTTGCCTTGAAGCAGATGATGAACGGACTGGGCTCGGAAAATTTGGATTGCCGACAGGACGGCGCCAAGCTCGATGCCTCGACCCGCGCAGCCTATATATTCAATTCTTCCATCGCCGGGATCGAAGCCGCCGATGCCGTTTTGCTGGTCGGGACAAATCCGCGCTGGGAAGCACCGCTGATCAATGCACGTCTGCGGAAACGCTTCCTGGCAAGCGGCCTGAAAATTGGCATGATCGGTCCGCAGGTCGATCTGACCTATCAGGTCGAGTATCTCGGCGCGGGCGGCGAGACATTAAAGGACGTCGCCGAAGGCCGCAGTTCCTTCTCGGATATCCTGAAAAACGCCGAACGGCCGATGATCATCGTCGGTATGGGCGCCCTGGCGCGAACAGATGGTGGCGCGGTGCTGGCTCTTGCCCGCAAACTTGCCGATGAATTCGGCATGGTGTCCGACGATTGGAACGGCTTCAACGTTTTGCATACGGCGGCATCGCGGGTCGGCGGCCTGGATCTTGGCTTCCTGCCGGGTGAAGGCGGGCGCGATTTGGAAAGCATTCTAGACGGTGCTGGAAAGGGCGAGATCGAACTGGTCTACCTGCTTGGCGCCGACGAGATTGGCATGAACAATCTTGGGAAGGCATTCGTCGTTTATCAGGGCCATCACGGAGATGCTGGCGCACACCGGGCCGACGTCGTTCTGCCGGGGGCGGCCTATACTGAAAAGAATGCCACCTACGTCAATACCGAGGGCCGGGTGCAGCTTGGCCGTCTGGCCGGATTCCCGCCGGGGGATGCCCGCGAAGACTGGACGATTATCAGGGCACTTTCCGCCCAGGTCGGTGAGGGGCTGCCATACGACAATCTGGGTCAGCTGCGTCAAAAGCTGATCGAGGCCCACGCTGTCTTTGCCGCAATTGATCAGGTGCAACCGGGAAGCTGGACCGACTTTGGTGCAGCGGGAGATCTCGAAGCGGCTCCCTTCGCATCGCCTGTCGCAAATTTCTACATGACAGATCCGATTAGCCGGGCTTCAGACACCATGGCAAAGTGCACCGAGGCCTTTGTGCTCGGTAAGCAAGAGGGGGCAACCGGAACCGATGGCTGAATTCTGGACCGGCTACGGGCTGCCGACAGTCACAATCGTCGCCTATATCATTGCGATCATCGTGCCGCTTCTGGGCGCCGTCGCCTATCTGACCTATGCGGAACGCAAGGTGATCGGAGCCATGCAGCTGCGCAAAGGGCCCAACGTGGTCGGCCCCTTCGGATTGCTGCAGCCGCTGGCCGATGGTGTGAAGCTGCTGTTCAAGGAAACCATCCTGCCGGCGGGCGCCAATAAGGTCGTCTTCGTCATGGCGCCGATGCTGACCTTTATCCTCGGCATGGTCGCTTGGGCGGTCATTCCCTTCGACGAAGGCGTTGTGCTGGCCGACATCAATGTTGGCATTCTCTATCTCTTTGCGATTTCTTCGCTGGGCGTTTACGGCGTGATCATGGCCGGTTGGGCGTCGAACTCGAAGTATCCCTTCCTCGGCGCGCTGCGTTCGGCGGCACAGATGGTGTCCTACGAAGTCTCCATGGGCTTCGTGATCATCACGGTCCTGATCTGTGTCGGATCCCTGAATCTGACGGATATCGTGATGGCGCAGAAGACCATCTGGTTCGCCGTCCCGCTGCTGCCCATGTTCGTGATCTTCTTCATTTCGATTCTGGCGGAAACCAACCGCTCGCCCTTTGATCTGCCCGAGGGCGAATCGGAGCTGGTTGCCGGTTTCTTCGTCGAATACTCGGCCATGACCTTTGCGCTCTTCTTCCTGGGCGAATACGCCAACATGATCCTGATGAGCGCGATGACCGTGATCCTCTTCATGGGGGGGTGGTTGCCGCCGCTGGAGATTCTGGGCTTCATTCCGGGGCCGATCTGGTTTTTCGCAAAAATTGCGATGGTGCTCTTCTGCTTCCTGTGGGTTCGGGCAACCTTCCCACGCTATCGCTACGACCAGTTGATGCGTCTGGGCTGGAAGGTGTTCCTCCCGTTCTCGCTGTTCTGGGTGGTTCTGACGGCCGGTGTGGTTGTCGCGTTTGATCTGTTTCCGAAGTGATGCAGCATCGTGCGCAAAACAAGTTTGTGAGTAAGGGGTAAGGCCTATGGCTTTTCTCGATCGTACAGCCCGCAGCTTCCTCTTGGGCGAGTTGATATCCGGCATGAGCCTGACCTTGAAGTATTTCTTCAAGCCCAAGGTGACCTTGAACTACCCCTTCGAGAAGGGGCCGCTGTCTCCGCGCTTTCGGGGCGAACATGCGCTGCGCCGCTATCCGAACGGCGAGGAGCGCTGCATTGCCTGCAAACTTTGCGAGGCGATCTGCCCGGCGCAGGCCATCACGATTGAAGCCGAACCGCGTGACGACGGCAGCCGCCGAACCACGCGTTACGACATCGACATGACGAAGTGCATCTACTGCGGTTTCTGTCAGGAAGCCTGTCCGGTGGATGCCATCGTCGAGGGACCGAACTTCGAGTTCGCGACGGAAACCCGCGAGGAGCTTTTCTACAACAAGGACAAGCTGCTTTCGAACGGGGACCGTTGGGAGACGGAGATTGCTCAAAACCTGGCGCAGGATGCGCCGTACCGTTAAGCCGAAGCGAAGAGCGGCCTGTGCCAATGCGGGCCGGGTTGCTGGGGGGAAATCGATCTTGGGTACTTCCCGAATACTGGTTCGGCGCAATGCCGGACCCAAAGGACTAAAAACATGATCGTCCAGGCGCTCGCATTTTATCTGTTCGCCGCAGTCACGGTCGCCGCCGGTGTGATGGTCGTTTCGGCCCGTAACCCGGTGCATTCTGTGCTGTTCCTGATTCTGGCCTTCTTTAACGCCGCCGGACTGTTCGTGCTGATGGGCGCGGAGTTTCTGGCCATGATCCTGGTCGTGGTCTACGTGGGTGCGGTCGCAGTTCTGTTTCTCTTCGTCGTGATGATGCTGGACATCAACTATGCGGCCATGCGCCAGGGCTTTTTGCAGTACCTGCCGGTGGGCGCGTTGATTGGACTGGTCCTGGTGGTCGAGCTGGCGCTGGTCGGCTTCTCCTGGGTGGCGTCATCGCCTGACGCGCCGGCTTCGTTGGCAGGCGTTCCGATCCCGCCGATCGACGAGGTTCACAATACAAAGGCCATCGGTCAGGTGGTTTACACCAAGTTCGCCTATCTGTTTCAAATGGCCGGTCTGGTCCTCCTGGTCGCGATGGTCGGGGCAATTGTTCTCACACTGCGTCAGCGCGAAGGCGTTCGGCGCCAGTCGATCTCGGCGCAGGTCTCCCGGACTCGGGAAGAGGCGGTTGAGATCAAACAGGTACCGACGAGGAGCGGGGTCTGACATATGTTTGAAATTGGCCTCGAGCACTATCTGACCGTTGCCGCGATCCTCTTTACCCTGGGGATCTTCGGCATTTTCCTGAACCGTAAGAACGTGATCATCATCCTGATGTCGATTGAGCTGATGCTGCTCGCGGTCAACATCAACCTGGTGGCTTTCTCGACTCACCTCGGCGATCTGCTGGGCCAGATCTTCGCGATGTTCGTCTTGACCGTTGCGGCTGCCGAAGCCGCGATAGGTCTGGCGATCCTTGTGGTCTACTTCCGGAACCGCGGATCCATCGCGGTCGAAGATATCAATATGATGAAGGGCTGAGGACGCCGTTATGGACGTAGTAATTGTCGGCTTACCGCTGGCCGGAGCGATCATAGCAGGACTGTTCGGCCGCACCATCGGCGACCGGGCTTCGCAGATCGTGACCTGCGCTTTCATGCTGCTGGCCGCGGGCCTTTCCGTGGCGGTCTTCTTCGATGTCGCCATCGGCGGCAACGCCAGGACGACCGAGCTCTTCACCTGGATCAATTCGGGCGACTTCGAGCTCTCCTGGGCTCTGCGTGTGGATACCTTGACGGCGGTCATGCTGATCGTGGTCAATGGCGTTTCCTCGATGGTACATGTCTACTCGGTCGGCTACATGTCGCATGACAAGCACCGCCCGCGCTTCTTTGCCTATCTGAGCCTCTTCACCTTCTTCATGCTGATGCTGGTGACGGCCGACAACTTCGTGCAGATGTTCTTCGGCTGGGAGGGCGTCGGTCTGGCGTCTTACCTGCTGATCGGTTTCTGGTATGAAAAGCCCAGTGCCTGTGCCGCGGCCATAAAGGCTTTCCTGGTCAACCGGGTCGGCGATATCGGCTTTGCCCTGGGCATCATGGGGGCCTTCGTGCTGTTCGGTGCGGTCGGATTCGATCAGGTCTTCTCGGCGGTCGAAAGTCAGAAGGACGCGCAGTTTGCCTTTATCGGCATCGAAGGGCATGCCCTGACCATTATCTGTATCCTGCTGTTCGTGGGCGCCATGGGTAAGTCGGCGCAACTGGGGCTGCACACCTGGCTGCCGGATGCCATGGAAGGCCCGACCCCGGTCTCCGCGCTGATCCATGCCGCGACCATGGTAACCGCCGGTGTCTTCATGCTGGCGCGGTTGTCGCCGATGTTCGAATACGCGCCGACGGCGCTTGAACTGGTGACCTATATCGGTGCCGGCACGGCCTTCTTCGCCGCTACGGTCGGATTGACGCAGACCGACATCAAGCGGGTCATCGCTTATTCGACCTGTTCGCAGCTTGGTTACATGTTCTTTGCCCTGGGTGTTTCGGCCTACGGCGGGGCCATTTTCCATCTCTTCACGCACGCCTTTTTCAAGGCGCTTCTGTTCTTGGGTGCAGGTTCGGTGATCCATGCCATGTCCAACGAACAGGACATGCGCAACATGGGCGGCATCTACAAGTTGATCCCCGCCACCTACGGCTTGATGTGGATCGGCTCGTTGGCCTTGGCCGGCATCTGGCCATTTGCCGGATATTTCTCGAAGGATCTGGTGCTTGAGGCTGCTTACGCCGATCACAGCGCCCATGGCGGTTTTGCCTTCTGGCTCGGCATCGCCGCAGCCTTCATGACCGCCTTCTATTCCTGGCGCCTGCTGTTCATGACCTTCCATGGGAAGCCACGCGCGAGCAAGGAGGTCATGTCCCACGTCCATGAATCGCCGATGGTGATGATGATCCCGCTGATTGTGCTGGCGGTGGGCGCGGTGTTCTCTGGCTTGCTAGGGTACAACTATTTCGTCGGCGACCTGCGCGTCGAGTTCTGGGGCGAAGCGCTCTTCGTACTGCCGGAGAACGACACGATCGAGGCTGCACATCATGTGCCTGGATGGGTGCCTTGGCTGCCTTTCGTCGTGGCGGTCAGCGGTATCGGCCTTGCGTGGCTGTTCTATGTCGCGAAACCGGACCTGCCGCAGACTTTTGCAAATGCCGTCCGGCCGCTCTACCTCTTCTCCTTCAACAAGTGGTACTTCGATGAGCTTTATGATGCGCTGTTCGTCCGACCGGCCATGGCGCTTGGGCGGAAGCTCTGGAAGGCGGGAGACGGGGCGATCATAGACGGCTTTGGGCCCGACGGTGTGGCCGAATCGACCCGAAATCTCGCGCAGCGGATCTCGGCACTACAGACCGGTTACGTCTACCACTATGCGTTCGTCATGCTGATCGGCGTCGTCGGACTGGTGACCTGGTATTTCCTGACCCAGGCTGGAGTGTGATCGCATGACTGACCAGATGCTCTCCATCATCACCTTCCTGCCGCTTGTCGGCGTCTTCTTCATCCTGGTCTTTATCCGCGGCGATGAAGAGGCTGTTGCGCGCAACAGCCGTTACACGGCGCTCTGGACTTCGCTGGTGACCTTCGCGGTCTCGCTCACGCTGTGGTTCGGATTCGAACGTGGCACGCCGGAGTTCCAGTTCGTCGAGGAATACAATTGGATCCCGTCGCTCGGCTTGACCTACCGTATGGGCGTTGACGGTATCTCCGTCCTCTTTGTGCTGCTTTCCACGCTTTTGACCCCGCTTTGTATCCTGGCCAGCTGGGATTCGGTGAAAACCCGTGTGCGGGAGTACATGGTCGCGTTCCTGGCGCTCGAAACGCTGATGGTCGGCATGTTCTGTGCGCTCGACTTCATGCTGTTCTACGTCTTCTTCGAGGGCGTGCTGATTCCGATGTTCCTGATTATCGGGATCTGGGGCGGCGCCCGCCGGGTCTACGCGGCCTTTAAGTTCTTCCTCTATACGCTGCTCGGCTCGGTCCTGATGCTGCTCGCCATCATGGCGATCTATTTCCAGACCGGAACGATGGATATCGTAACGCTGGTATCCAACGCCCAGATCCCCGGCAATATGCAGCTGTGGCTGTGGCTAGCGTTCTTCGCTTCTTTTGCCGTCAAGGTGCCGATGTGGCCGGTTCACACCTGGCTGCCGGATGCACACGTCGAGGCGCCGACGGCCGGTTCCGTCATTCTGGCCGGCGTTCTGCTGAAGATGGGGGCTTACGGCTTCCTGCGTTTTTCGCTGCCGATCATGCCCGAGGCTTCGGCTTACTTCACGCCGCTGGTCTTTACGCTGTCGATCATTGCCGTGATCTATACCTCACTGGTTGCCTTGGCGCAGGAGGACATGAAGAAGCTGATCGCCTATTCGTCCGTCGCACATATGGGCTTTGTGACCATCGGTATCTTTACGATGAACCAGCAGGGCATCGAAGGCGCGATCTTCCAGATGCTGTCGCACGGCATCGTCTCAGGCGCTTTGTTCCTCTGCGTCGGTGTGATCTACGACCGCATGCACACCCGCGAAATCGATCGTTACGGCGGGCTGGTCGAACGCATGCCGGCTTATTCGGTGATTTTCATCGTGTTCACGCTGGCGTCGGTTGGCCTGCCTGGGACGGGTGGTTTCGTCGGCGAATTCCTAGTGCTGGTCGGGGCCTTTCAGGCAAACACCTTGGTGGCATTGCTGGCAGCAAGCGGCATGGTGCTGGGCGCGGCCTATATGCTCTATCTCTACCGGCGCGTGATCTTCGGCCGCCTGACCAAGGAGGATCTGATGACGATTCTCGATATGAATTGGCGGGAAAAGGCGGTTTTTGCACCGTTGCTGGTCATCGTACTCTGGATGGGGATCTACCCGGTTTCTTTCCTCGACGTGATGTCGGCGTCGGTGAGCAATTTGATCGAAAACTACAATGCCACTCTGGCGGCTTCGGACGGTGTGTCCCTGGCCAGCCTCTGGTCGGACAAGTAAGGCTAGGAAGCGGATATGATTTCTGCAGATCTCATGGCGGTATTGCCGGAACTCTTCCTGGCCTGCGCTGCGATCGGACTGCTGATGCTGGGCGTGTTTCGCGGCAACAGCGCCACCCAGTTGGTCTCGACTCTTTCAGTTGTGACTCTGATCGTGACCTTTGCACTGATTGCGCTGCCACCTCGGCCGGAGACGGTCGCGTTCGGCGGTCTGCTGACCATGGACGGCTTCGGCGATTTTATGAAGCTGCTGGTTTTGATCGGGTCCGGCGTGTCGATCGTGATGGCTCAGCGCTACATCCAGCGCGAAGACATGAACCGTTTCGAGTTTCCGGTGCTGATGCTGTTTGCCACTCTCGGCATGATGGCCATGATCTCAGCCAACGACCTGATTTCACTCTATATGGGGCTCGAACTGCAGAGCCTTTCGCTTTACGTAGTTGCCGCCTTCCGGCGTGACAACTTGCGCTCCAGCGAAGCCGGGCTGAAGTATTTCGTCCTCGGCGCTCTATCGTCGGGCATGCTGCTGTATGGCAGTTCGATGATTTACGGCTTCACGGGCACGACAAACTTCGATGGGATCGCTCAGACCTTCGCGGCAAGTGCCGGAAACGATATCCCAATCGGTTTGATCGTCGGCCTGGTCTTCCTCTGTGCCGGCCTTGCCTTCAAGGTCTCCGCCGTGCCGTTCCACATGTGGACACCCGATGTCTATGAAGGTGCGCCGACTCCGGTCACCGCTTTCTTTGCGACCGCACCAAAGATTGCGGCCATGGCGTTGTTCATCCGTGTGCTGATGGAGCCTTTCGGCGGCCTGATTGATCAATGGCAGCAGATCGTCTTCTTCGTCTCTGCGGCCTCGATGATCCTGGGCGCCTTCGCGGCGATCAACCAAAGCAACATCAAGCGACTGATGGCCTATAGCTCGATCGGTCATATCGGTTACGCGCTGATCGGTTTGGCGAGCGGGACCGAGCAGGGCATCAGCGGTATTGTGATTTACCTGACCATCTACGTTTTCATGAATCTCGGAACCTTCGCCTGCATCCTTTGCATGCGTCAGAAGGACCGGATGGTCGAAGGGATCGATGACCTCAAGGGCTTGAGCAAGACCCAGCCCATGATGGCCCTGGCCCTGGCGATTTTCATGTTCTCCATGGCAGGTATTCCGCCGCTCGCAGGCTTTTTCGGCAAGCTCTACATCTTTCTGGCAGCGATTGAAGCCCAGCTCTACATCCTTGCTGTGCTCGGTGTCCTGACTTCGGTGGTCGGCGCTTTCTATTATCTGCGTATCATCAAGCTGATGTATTTCGATGAGCCCGCCGAGAGTTTCGATCGCCCGATCGGTCGCGAAATGACGGCAGTACTCATAATTACGGGCGTCTTTACGCTGCTGTTTTTCGTCGCTCCGGGACCGGTGGTCGATAGTGCCGCCGCTGCCGCTGCCACCTTGTTCCCGGGATGACTTCTGGGGCAGCTGGGGCACCGCCGGGCGGCTTACCGGTCTTGCCGCCAGTTTTCAATTTGATCGCGCTGGATAGCGTCGGCAGCACGAACGACGAAGCGCGGCGGCTTGCCGAAGAAGGTGCAGCGCACGGCACGATTGTCTGGGCTGGCGAGCAAACCACGGGCAGGGGCCGTCAGGGCCGCAGCTGGACCAGCCCGCGCGGCAATCTCTATCTCTCTCTGGTGTTGCGTCCCGAGTGCGCCTTGAGCGAGGCGGCCCAGGTGAGTTTTGTCGCCTGTGTTGCGCTTGGGGAGGCGGTCGCTGCCTTGGCGGGCAAGCAGGTCGTGGTGACCTATAAATGGCCCAACGACGTGATGTTCAATGCCAAGAAAGGTGCGGGGGTTTTGCTCGAATCCAAATCCACGCCCGCGGGCGGCCTGGATTGGCTGATCCTCGGCATGGGGACCAATATCGAACATTTCCCGGACGATGCACGTTATCCGGCCAGTTCGCTCCGCAAGGAAGGTGCCGATACGACCCTGGTACCGGCAATTTTACTGGAAGAACTTGCCCGGCAACTCGATATCTGGCTGGAGATCTGGCGCAATCGCGGATTTCGAGATATCCGTGCGGCCTGGAAGGAACGCGCGCAGGGGCTGGGTAAACCGATTGAAGTCCGTCTTCCCAAGGAAACCCTTACCGGTGTGTTCGGTGATTTAGACGGCGACGGCGCACTGTTATTGAAAAATGCCGATGGCGGCACGCGGACCATCACCGCGGGCGATGTCTTTCCCGGGGCCTGACGCATTTTCGATGACAGGCACTACGGCGTGACGCCGATAGGAAATGGCGGCGGGTAAGCCGATCGGAGACGAAAATGCTGCTGACGATTGATTCTGGAAACACCAACGTTGTCTTTGCCGTTTACGACGGTGAAGATCAACGCGCGGTCTGGCGCGCATCGAGTGATCCGAGACGGACAGCCGACGAATATGCAGTCTGGCTGTCCCAACTGATGGCCTTGAAGGATCTGACGCTCAAGGATGTGACCGGCGTGATCATCGCCAACGTCGTGCCGGCAGCGCGCTTTAGCCTGCGCAAGCTTTGCACGCTTTATTTCGACTACGAACCCCTGTTCATCGGGGCACCCGAAGTGGATCTGGGTATTCAGAACCTCATAGACCGGCCGGAGAGTGCGGGCGCGGACCGCCTGGTGAATGCGGTCGCCGCGCATCATTTGTACGGCGGCCCGGCGATCGTGATCGACTTCGGCACGGCAACCAACTTCGATATTGTGGATGGTGACGGCAACTACATCGGCGGTGTGCTGGCACCCGCAGCGCAGCATTCGGTGGAAGCGCTCTACCGGGTTGCAGCACAGCTGCCGCGGGTTTCGATCGAACGCCCTGAAAAGGTTATCGGCAAGGATACCGTACCGGCCATGCAGTCAGGCGTTTTCTGGGGCTACGTCGGCCTGATCGAAGGCTTGACCAGCCGGATCAAGAAGGAATTCGGACAGGACATGAGAGTAATTGGCACCGGTGGATTGGCGCCGATCTATGCCGCTGCGACGGATGCGATTGACGACGTCGACCAGGACTTGACCTTGCGGGGGCTTGTACTCGTGTACGGTCACAATACGGCGGAGAAGGCATGAAGCCAAAGCTCAATCCCGGCAATGACGAACTCTTCTTCCTGCCGCTGGGCGGGGCAGGGGAGATCGGGATGAATCTCAATCTCTACGGCCATGACGGCCAATGGCTGATGGTCGATCTTGGGATTACCTTCGCCGGCCCCGAACTTCCCGGTGTCGATGTGCTGATGCCCGATCCCCGTTTCATCGTGGAGCGGCGCGAGCAGCTGGTCGGTTTGATGCTCACCCACGCTCATGAAGACCACATTGGCGCAGTGCCTTATCTCTGGTCGCAGCTGCGCTGTCCGATCTATGCGACGCCCTTCACGCGTTCGATGGTGGAGCGCAAGCTTAAGGAAGCCGGCCTCTACGAAGCGGCACCGATCACGGAGATCCCAATGTCGGGAAGGTTCTCGGTCGGGCATTTCGAGATCGAGCTGATCACGCTCACGCATTCTATTCCCGAACCCAATGCCGTGGTCATCCACACGCCTGCAGGCAATGTCCTGCATACCGGCGACTGGAAACTGGATGACGATCCGCTGGTTGGGGACACCTTCGACGAAGCCCGTCTGAAGGCGCTTGCCGACGAAGATGTCCTGGCCATGGTCTGCGACTCGACCAATGCCCTCAATGCCGAAGAAACCGGTTCGGAAAGCGAGGTGCGCGAGCATCTGATGGAGCTGGTGGGTGGCTTGGAACAGCGTGTCGCCATCGCCTGCTTCGCCAGCAACGTTGCACGCTTTGAGACCATCGTGCGGGCGGCGGAAGCGCATGGCCGGCGTGTCGCGCTTCTGGGCCGTTCCATGCACCGGATTCACGAGGCCGCCAGGGAAAACGGCTACATGCCGGATCTGCCGCCGTTTCTTTCGGAAAAAGATATCGACTATCTGCCGCGCAACGAGGTGCTGCTGCTCTGTACCGGAAGCCAGGGCGAGCCGCGGTCCGCACTTTGGCGCATTGCCCACGGCGACCACCGGGAAGTCCATCTGGACGAGGGAGATGCAGTGATCTTTTCCTCGCGCGTGATCCCAGGCAACGAAACCTCGATCTTTGCGTTGCAGAATACCCTGGTAAAGCGGGGGATCCAGGTGATTACCGACGACGACGCCTTCATCCATGTTTCGGGACATCCAGGCCGTCCGGAACTGGCTCAGATGTATCAGTGGGTCCGGCCCCGCGTTGCTGTGCCGGTTCATGGCGAGCAGCGTCATCTGACGGCGCATGCGGAACTGGCACGCGAATGCCAGGTGCCGGAGCAGATTGCGGGCGAGAACGGGGCGCTGATCCGTTTGGCGCCGGGGCGCGCAAAGGTGATCGATCAGGTGCAGACCGGGCGTCTGGCCGTCGAGGGCAGCCGGCTGCTCAGCACCGAGAGCCCGATCTTGCGGGAGCGTCAGCGGATGGCCTACAACGGCGCGGCTGCGGTGACTCTGGCCCTGAACGCGAAGGGTACGCTTGTCGATGAGCCTCAGTTGACCTTTCACGGTGTCTATGACGACGATCTGGACGAAGATCAGATCGATGATGTACTTGATGCTATCGAACAGGCGATACAAAGCCTTCGCCCGGCTGAGCGCCGGGATGATGCCTCAGTTGCGGAAGCTGTGAGAGTGGCGGTGCGACGATCGGTCAAGCGGGATCTGGAGAAGAAACCTGTTACGACAGTGCATGTTGTGCGCCTGGAGTCTGATCGCGTTCCACTGAAGCAGTGAAAGGCCTGAGTCAGCCTCGAATTGAACAATATGGAAGGCGATTGACGTCCTTGATAATTTCAATCAAGAACGATCGCATTCCAGCGAAAGCGGAGAGTTAAAGATGATTGGTCGACTGAATCACGTGGCAATAGCCGTCCCCGATCTGGATGCTGCCGTTGGGCAGTACCGGGATATGCTCGGCGGAACTGTCTCCGCGCCGCAAGCGCAGCCGGCGCATGGCGTGACTGTGGTTTTCGTGGAGCTGCCGAATACCAAGATCGAACTCTTGCATCCGCTCGGCGAGAACTCGCCGATTGCGGCCTTTCTTGAGCGCAGCCCAAGTGGCGGTATTCATCACCTCTGCTACGAGGTTGATGATATCTACGCTGCGCGCGACAAACTGAAGGCGGAGGGCGCGCGGGTACTGGGCGACGGCGAGCCCAAGATTGGAGCCCATGACAAGCCGGTGCTGTTTCTTCACCCCAAGGATTTCTGCGGCGCTCTGATCGAGCTGGAACAGGCGTAAGAGCGCAAACCAAAGCGGGCAGAAAGTCATCCTATGAACTGGTTTACCGGCATTCTGGTCTACGTCATCGTCTGGTGGGTCGTACTTTTCATGGTGCTGCCGTGGGGTGTGCGCCGCGAAGAGAACCCGGAGGAGGGGCACGAGGCCGGTGCGCCGGTCAATCCCATGCTGGGGCGCAAGGTCCTCATCACCTCTGGTATCGCTGCGGTTATCTGGGGTGCCGTTTACGTCGCGATCGAAAAAGGTCTTTTGCCGTTTAGCGTCAAGTAGGCGGCCGAACCCAATCTTCCCACCGCACCGCTTCTTGACCGTTTTGCCAAAAAATAAGGCAAGCCCTCTGATGAGAAAGGCTTGCCACATTAAATAAGCGCTTTGTCTTTTTGCCGCGAGTTTTTCACTCGCTTGAATGTCTCAAACTGTCGGGCCCCCTAAACTTGGACCGTACCGCGCGGGCGGCTTATAATTTTTAGTTGCACTCTTGTAGATCAAGTTCTTCAGGCCGTCACGAAATTTTTCGGAGAAATCCGCCATATTTTCGCTGCACTGCAGCAAAAATATGGCAAGCGAGAGCAGAAAACCGGCGGATTTCTGTGCAAAAAATGGTATTTGCATAAGACCTATTACGATGGTTAAGACGGCTGTTAACCGAACCAATTGGTCGGTATCGGAGTGCGATTCCCGATTCTGATTGTTCTCTATGCTGCGGCGCCGAACTTTTGGGCATTTGCCGCAAGAATCCTTCCGGAGGAGAAAAGGCGTTGTTATTTCCTTAACGCGCGCGTTTTACGCTGCAGGGATGCGTCGCACCGGAATCCCTTTGGTTCTCAAAACGCTCACGGGCTGCTGTTGTCTGCTTTTATGCAGCGCGGTTGCCGAGAGGGCGGCGCTTGGTGCCCAACAGGCGGAAGAGACCGGTGACGCTAAGCGGACTGTTACTGTTGAATTGAGCCCCACGCAGTGCCGGCGTTTGACCCGGCATGAGCCCAGCGCAGATGTAGCATTTCAGCCGGGCGTCGACGCGCGAGGCCGCCCGGTTGCCCCGGTGGACCTGAACGCAGATGGCCAAGGCTATGTGCCGCGGATAGAGCCACCGAAGCGGATCGTAATCCCAATCGAAATCGATCTCTTCGATCGCTTTGGCATTCCGGTAAATCCTGCGCTGTTTGAGGCCGATGCCCAGGTGGGCGAAGTCGTCTATGAAAACGGCAAGCTCTATTATAACGGCCAGCGGCTGGCTGACGGTGCCTCGGACGAGATTATCCAGCGTTGCCGTGAGCGGCTGGAGGCTGAAACGGCGATCCCACGCTAAAGCGCAGTCCTCTGCTAATCATGCGATTTGGAGCTGATTCACGTGTTTTGACGAGATCACGAACAGGTTCCGAAAAAGCATGATCTGCGCTTGCCGCGGGATTTACCTGTCTCAAAGCCTGTGATCGACCCGGTAATTCCCTGGTGCTGCCATGGACATGCCTTATTCCATCCCATATACAGAACTCGGTTTTGTTCATTCGGTTGCAGCCGCTCGTTTTAAGCTGGCTCACCTGGCCTGTCGTGTTTGGCTCAAAGAGGAATAGATGCGTCTCTCCAACTATTTTATGCCCACGCTCAAAGAGACGCCGACTGAGGCGCAGATTGTTTCGCACAGGCTGATGCTGCGTGCCGGGATGGTGCGTCAGGCGAGCGCCGGCATCTACTCCTGGCTGCCGCTTGGATTGCGGGTGCTTAAGAAGATCGAGCAGATTGTACGCGAAGAGCAGGATCGCGCCGGAGCGCAGGAACTGCTGATGCCGACGATCCAGTCTGCCGATCTCTGGAAGCAGTCTGGGCGATACGAAGACTACGGCAAGGAAATGCTTCGGATCGTGGACCGGCACGAGCGCGAAATGCTCTACGGACCCACCAACGAGGAACTCATCACCGAGATCTTCCGGAGTTCGGTCAAGAGTTACCGCGATTTGCCACGCAATCTCTACCACATCCAATGGAAGTTCCGGGACGAGGTCCGCCCGCGCTTCGGCGTCATGCGCGGCCGCGAATTTCTGATGAAGGATGCCTATTCCTTCGATATTGATCGCGAGGGCGCAAAACGGGCTTACAACAAGATGTTCGTGGCTTATCTGCGAACCTATGCGCGGATGGGGCTCAAGGCCATTCCGATGGCAGCGGACACCGGGCCGATCGGCGGCGACCTCAGTCATGAATTTATCATCTTGGCGGATACCGGCGAGAGCGCGATTTTCTGCCACAACGACTATCTGGATGCCGACGTGCTCGCGACAGACGTCGACTACGGCAGTGATCTGCAGCCAATCGTCGATTCCTGGACCAAAGCCTATGCGGCAACGGATGAAAAGCACGACCAGGCCGAGTTCGAAGCGCAGGTTCCCACCGATAAGCGGGTCGAGCGCCGGGGCATCGAGGTCGGGCATATTTTCTATTTCGGCGACAAATATTCCAAGCCGCTTGGGGCCGAGGTTGTGACGGCGGACGGTGCGCAGGTGCCGGTTCACATGGGGTCATACGGGATCGGCGTTTCGCGCCTTGTCGGCGGCATCATTGAGGCCAGCCATGATGACAACGGGATCATCTGGCCTGAATCCGTGACGCCCTTCAAGGTGGGCCTGATCAATCTGCGGGCCGGTGATGCGGACTGTGTGAACGCCTGTGACGGCGCATACGCAACACTGGAAGCTGCCGGTGTCGAGGTGCTTTATGAAGACCGCGACAGCGGAGCGGGCGCCAAGTTCGCGGCCATGGATCTGATCGGACTGCCGTGGCAGCTCGTGATCGGTCCGCGCGGTCTGAAGAACGGCGTCGTTGAGCTGAAAAACCGGAAGACGGGCGAGCGCGAAGAGCTCACCCTGGATGCTGCGATCAACAAGCTGACGAGCTGAATTCATGATCTTTGACGCTTTCGAGCGATTGGTTGCGATGCGCTATCTGCGCACGCGCAGGAAAGAGGGCTTTATCTCGGTCATTGCCTGGATTTCCCTGATTGGGATTGCCCTTGGGGTTGCGACCCTGATTATTGTCATGGCGGTGATGAACGGGTTCCGAGAAGAGCTGTTAGGCCGGATTCTCGGTGTTAACGGCCACTTGACGCTGTACGGGACCTCGCGGCCGATTACCGATTATGCGGATGTCAGCGAACGGGTGCGGGCCCTGACGGGGATTCACAGCGTCAATCCGCAGGTTCAGGGCGAGGTCATGGTGACCGCCCGCAGTGTCGCCACCGGCGGCCTGGTACGCGGCATGATTGGAGACGACCTAAGATCACGAAGCCTGATCGCAGATAACATTGTCTCTGGGTCCATCGAAAAATTCGGCGGCGACGACGGTGTGGCAATCGGACGGCGCCTCGCCAACAAGCTTGGTCTTAGGGTCGGCGATCGTGTGAACCTGGTCTCGCCGAACGGCAACACGACTGTTATGGGGACGGTCCCACGGATGAAGGCCTATCGGATCGACGCTCTGTTCGAAGTCGGCATGTTCGAATACGACAGCAGTTTTATCTATATGCCGATCCCGGCGGCACAGCTGTTTTTCCGTCTTCCTGAACAAGCGAACGCCATTGAGGTGTTCCTGGACGATCCCGATCAAATGAAGACAGTGCTGCCGGAGATCATGGCAGCGGCCGGCGAGGGCCTGCAATCGCGGGACTGGCAGAGGGCCAACTCGACTTTTTTCAATGCGATCCAGGTCGAACGAAACGTCATGTTCTTCATTTTGTCCCTGATCATTCTGGTGGCTGCCTTCAACATTCTTTCCGGCCAGTTCATGCTGGTGAAGGACAAAGGGCGGGACATTGCGATTCTGCGGACCATGGGTGCCACGCAGGGACAGATCATGCGGATCTTTTTCCTGAGTGGCGCGAGCATCGGCGTGGTCGGCACGATCGCCGGGTTTATACTCGGTGTCGCGTTTTCATCGAACATCGATACCATCAAGCAGTGGCTCGAAAACCTGAGCGGAGCCAGGCTGTTTCAGGCGGAGATCTATTTTCTGTCGAAGCTCCCGGCGATCGTGGATCCTGTAGAGGTCGTCCAGGTGCTTGGGATTGCGATTGTCCTATCATTCCTGGCGCCTTTGTTCCCTGCCTGGCGGGCCGCCCGTCTGGATCCGGTGGAGGCGCTTCGTTATGAATGACGCGTCACCAATGAAAAAGCAGATGGCGGAAAAGACGGCGGGAACTGCCGGTGCCAATGGCAGCGCGCTGCGTCTTGAAAAGGTCAGCAAGACTTTCCATCAGGGCGAAAACGATCTGGCGGTGCTGCAATCCGTATCTCTGAACATCGAACCGGGAGAGCTGGTGTCGTTGGTCGGCCCTTCGGGCGCCGGTAAGTCGACCCTGCTGCATATTGCGGGGCTCCTGGAAAGTGCAGATAAGGGCGAGGTCTGGATCGGCGGCAAGCCTTCCTCGAAACTCAACGACCTCGGGCTTACTTCTCTGCGGCGTTCGACGATCGGCTTTGTCTATCAGTATCACCATCTCCTGCCTGAATTTTCGGCGCTGGAGAACATCGTGCTACCGCAGATGCTGGCTGGGATCGATAGGCAGGTGGCCGGTAAACGGGCTTTGGAACTGCTTGATATGGTGAAGCTGGCAGACCGCGCCGAACACCGGCCAGGCCAACTCTCAGGCGGTGAGCAGCAGCGTGTCGCCATCGCGCGCGGTTTGGCGAACGCTCCGGCGATTTTGCTGGCCGACGAGCCGACAGGAAACCTGGATCCTGAGACCGCCGATTCGGTTTTCGCGATCTTGGTGGACTTGGTGCGCAACGTCGGTCTTGGAGCGCTGATTGCGACCCATAATCTCGACTTGGCCGCGCGGATGGATCGCACCTTGCGATTCGAGCATGGACGGATTTCCTAGCGGCGTTAGGGGGATGCCGACCTAGGTTGCGGCATCGTCATAGTTCCTGTGGATAACTTGCTGCATGTTGCCGCCTTGTTCCGGCTGACAGCTTAAGACAGGCGTGGAATCTTTTAACCATGTCACATTCCGATTTCGTCCACCTTCGAGTCCATTCCGCCTTTTCGCTGTCCGAGGGCGCCATCAAGGTCAAAGACCTGATTGAGCTCTGCCGCAAGCATGATATGCCGGCTGCTGCGATTACTGACAGCTGCAACCTCTTCGGCACGCTTGAGTTCGCCTTTACAGCCAAAGGCGCCGGTCTGCAGCCGATTATCGGCTGCCAGCTCGCGATCAGCCGCAGCGATGTCGACGTACGCACGGCCGTGCGGCCCGAACCGGATCAGTTGCCGCTGCTCGTGCAGAACGAGGCGGGTTATCTGAATCTGATGAAGTTGGTGTCCAAAGCTTTTCTGGAAACCGAACCCGGCGATTCGCCCCAGATCGATATGGAAAGCCTTGCGGCTCATTCGGAGGGTTTGCTCGCCTTGAGTGGCGGGCCCGCCGGTGCGGTTGGGCGGTTGCTCAACAATGGCCGGGACGAAGAAGCCGCAGAGGAATTGCAGCGCCTCGCAGAGATCTTCGAAGGACGTTTCTACGTCGAGGTTATGCGGCATGACCTACCGGAAGAGCATGGCATCGAAGAGCGCCTGATCGATCTGGCCTATCGCTTCGATTTGCCGTTGGTTGCGACCAACGACGTCTTCTTTGCCGACGAAGGCATGTACCGGGCGCATGATGCGCTGCTTTGTATTGCCGAAGGGGCTTACGTCGTTCAGGACGACCGGCGAAAGCTTACAGTTCAGCATCGCTTCAAGACGGCCAAGGAGATGCGGGCTCTTTTTGCCGACCTTCCAGAGGCTGTCGACAACACCCTGGTGGTCGCACGCCGCTGTTCATACTTTCCGGAATTCGTTGCACCGATTTTGCCAGCCTACACCACGGAAGCGGGCAGAAGCGAGACGGAAGAGTTGCGAGCCCAGTCTGAAAAAGGATTGGAGGCACGCCTCCAGGCTCAGGTCTATAGCGAGGACATGGGAGAGGCCGCCCGGCAAGAGTTGGGAGACACGTACCGCAAACGCCTGGATTATGAGTTGGGCGTCATCGAGCAGATGGGTTTTCCCGGTTACTTTCTGATTGTTGCCGATTTTATCCAATGGTCGAAGGGGCAGGGAATACCCGTCGGGCCTGGACGTGGCTCTGGTGCCGGTTCCGTTGTCGCCTGGGCCTTGACGATTACTGACCTCGATCCGCTGCGCTGGGGGCTGCTGTTCGAGCGTTTTCTCAACCCCGAACGTGTGTCGATGCCTGACTTCGACGTGGATTTCTGTCAGGACCGGCGTGACGAGGTTATTCGTTACGTTCAGGAAAAATACGGTCACGATCGTGTGGCGCAAATCATTACCTTCGGTAAGCTTCAGGCCCGCGCGGCACTCCGCGATGTGGGACGTGTCCTGCAGATGCCCTATCCGCAGGTCGACCGGATCAGCAAACTGGTACCGAACAACCCGGCGAACCCCGTGACCCTGCAGGAGGCCATCGACGGCGAACCGCAGTTGCGCGACATGCGCCGCGACGATGAGACGGTGGCCCGGTTGCTGGATGTTGCTCTAAAGCTGGAAGGTCTCTACCGCCACGCTTCAACCCACGCCGCGGGCGTGGTGATCGGCGACCGGCCGCTCGACGAACTGGTGCCGTTGTACCGCGATCCGCGTTCGGACATGCCGGTGACCCAGTTCAACATGAAGTTTGTCGAGCAGGCCGGCTTGGTGAAGTTTGACTTCCTGGGCCTCAAGACCCTCACCGTTCTTCAAAAAGCCTGTGAGTTCATCGTCCTCAACGGCGGAGAAATAGACCTCGAGGCGATACCGCTGGATGACAAGCGCTCCTTCGATATGTTGAGCCGCGGTGACACGGTTGGCGTGTTCCAGCTGGAATCCTCGGGCATGAGAGACGTCTTGAAGCGGCTGCAGCCTGACCGTTTCGAGGACATTATCGCCGTCGTGGCGCTCTATCGCCCCGGACCAATGGACAACATCCCCAGTTACATCCGGCGGAAACATGGACAGGAAGAGCCCGATTATCTTCACCCTACACTTGAAGGAATCCTGAAAGAGACCTACGGCATCATGATCTACCAGGAGCAGGTCATGCAGATTGCCCAGGTGCTTTCGGGCTATTCACTGGGCGGTGCCGATCTGCTGCGGCGTGCGATGGGTAAGAAGATCAAGGCCGAGATGGAGGCCCAGCGCAAAATCTTCAACGACGGTGCGGTCAAGAACAACGTCAACGCCGAAAAGGCGGACGAGATCTTCGATCAGGTGAACAAATTCGCAGGCTACGGTTTCAACAAGAGCCACGCGGCAGCCTATGCCTTGGTCGCATATCATACCGCGTACCTGAAGGCTAATTTTCCCGTGGAATTCATGGCGGCCTCCATGACCTACGATATGAACAACACCGACAAGCTCAATGTTTTCAGACAGGAATTGAGCCGGCTGAAAGTTCCGCTTCTGGCGCCTGATCTCAACCGCTCCAATGCAGATTTCAACGTAGAGGTCATGGAGGACGGCAAGAAGGCCGTGCGCTACGCCCTGGCGGCCGTGAAGAACGTTGGCGGTGCGGCCATGCAGAGTGTGGTGGCCGAGCGCGAAACATCGGGTAACTTCAAGGACATCGCGGATTTTGCCAATCGGGTGGATTGCCGCGCAGTCAATAAGCGCCAGATTGAGAACCTGGCATCGGCTGGCGGCTTCGATTCAATCCTGGCGAACCGGCACAAAGTCTTTACGGGTGCGGATATCGTGATGCGCCATGCGGTCGTTGCGGCCAGCGAGCGGGAGAGCGCGCAGGTAAGCTTATTCGGCGACGGCGCAGGGGCCGTGGTTAATGCGCTTACCTTGCCGGATCTTCCGGATTGGCCCGAGATGGAACGTCTGAAGCGCGAGTTCGATGCCATCGGCTTTTACCTCTCGGCCCACCCTCTGGACGCTTACAAAAAGATTTTGGAGCGCCTGCGGACCAAATCGGCCGCTGAGCTGGTCGTTCAGGCAAAACGCCGCGATGCAGGTATCCTCCGCATGGCGGGAATTGTAATCGGCAAGCAGGAGCGGATGTCACAGCGGGGCAATCGCTTTGCCTTTGTGCAGCTATCCGATGCGACCGGCGTGATAGAGGTCATGCTGTTCTCCGAAATTCTTCAGGCATCGCGTGAGCTTCTGGATTCCGGCGAGCCTCTGATCGTGACCATGACGGCCGACTCGCGAGAAGGCGAGGATCCTCGCTTTCTGGGGCAGGCCATACGCCTTCTGGATGAGGCCGCGGCGCAGACCGATGCTGGCTTAAAGCTTTATATGAACGATGATAAGCCATTGGAAAACCTCAAGTCTGTCCTTGAACGACAGGCAGCGAGAGGTAAGGGACGGGTATCTCTGGTTCTGGATCTCGAGGATGGGCAGGAACTCGAGATGGAGCTTCCAGGGGCCTATCAGATTTCTCCTCTGGTCCGGCAGGCAATTAAAGCCATCCCCGGCTTGATCGTTGAGGACGTCTGACGGCCTGTTGCCCTGGCGCGGCAAGATCGTCGATTTAGCCTGAATTTCACTTGCAATTGGCTGTCTGCGGGGCTATCACCCCGCTCAACAGCAACACACACGTGGGTTTTGCGGAGGCTGGGGAGAAATCCCGGTCTTCGATCTGGTGTCCGGATAGTCCGGATGAACGGCCCACGGAGGTAGAACCGGAGAAAGTTTTTATGGCGCTTCCGACATTCACAATGCGTCAGCTGCTCGAAGCTGGCGTTCATTTTGGTCACACCACCCGTCGTTGGAATCCAAAGATGTCCCCATACATCTTTGGCGAAAGAAACGGCATTCATATCATTGACTTGGAGCAGACTGTTCCTTTGCTGCATCGGGGCCTTGCCTTCGTGCGCGAAGTCGTAGCAGGCGGCGGCCGGGTTCTGTTCGTCGGCACCAAGCGTCAGGCCAGCGAGCGCGTCGCTGATACGGCCAAGCGCTGCGGCCAGTACTACGTCAACCATCGCTGGCTCGGCGGCATGCTGACCAACTGGAAGACCATCTCCCTGTCGATCCGCCGTTTGCGCGAAGTTGAGACGCGGCTGGTCGAAGCTCAGAGCGGTCTGACCAAAAAAGAACTCCTTAATCTCACCCGTGAGCGCGACAAGCTTGAGCGTGCGCTTGGCGGCATTAAGGAAATGGGTGGTCTTCCCGACGTGATCGTCGTGATCGACACCAACAAGGAACACATTGCGATCGCCGAGGCCAACACGCTGAATATTCCGGTGGTCGGCATCCTCGATTCCAACTCCAGCCCGGACAACATCACCTTCCCGATCCCGGGTAACGACGATGCGATCCGCGCAATCAGCCTCTACTGCGACCTGATGGCCGAGAGCGTTCTCGACGGTATTCAGCAGGAACTGACGGCAAGCGGTACGGATATCGGTGCTGCCGAAGAGGCGCCGGTTGAGAAACTGCCTGAAGCCGCTGCCCCTGAAGCCGCTGCCCCCGAGGCCGCTGCTGAGGCTCCCGCCGCTGAAGCCCCAGCTGCCGAAGCTGCTGCACCGGCGGAAGCCGCTGCTGAAGCTCCCGCTGCAGAGGCCGCTGAAAAGGCTGAGCCCGAGCAGGCTGCTCAGGCTTAACATTCCCGCCATCAGTGAGTTCAGAACGGCGGCAATTGGCCGCCGTTCTTATAAAAACCACTTCTTACCACTCTGTTATTCGGAAAGACGATCACCATGACCCAGATTACCGCAGCGCTCGTGAAAGAACTTCGCGAGTCGTCAGGCGCCGGCATGATGGACTGCAAAAAGGCGCTGACCGAGACGTCCGGCGACCTGGATGCCGCTGTCGATTGGCTCCGCAAAAAAGGCTTGGCGGCTGCTGCCAAAAAGGCCGGCCGGGTGGCATCAGAAGGTCTTGTCGGTGTAGCATCGGAAGGCACCAGCGGTGCCGTGGTTGAGGTCAACGCGGAAACCGACTTCGTTGCCCGTAACGATAGCTTCCAGGGTTTTGTGAGCACCTGTGCCACCATGGCTCTGAACGCCGGCGGCAATCTCGATACGTTGCTTGCAGCCAGTTATCCCGACAGCGGCGCAGTCCTCTCCGACCAGCTTACGACCATGATCGCCAAGATCGGCGAGAACATGTCGATCCGCCGTACCGCGCAGTTCTCGGTCGAAAGCGGTGTCGTGTCCTCTTACGTGCACAATCAGATCGTGCCCGGTCTCGGTAAGATCGGTGTGCTGGTTGCTCTGGAATCGACCGGCGACACTGCCAAGCTCGCGGCCCTCGGCAAGCAGTTGGCCATGCATGTTGCGGCTGCTCATCCGCAGGCCCTCGACAAGGGTGACGTCGATGCCTCGTCCCTGGACCGTGAGCGTGAAGTGCTGAGCGATCAGGCACGGGCCAGCGGTAAGCCTGAAGAGATCATTGCCAAGATGGTCGAAGGCCGCCTGCGCAAGTACTACGAGGAGGTTTGCCTCCTGGAGCAGACTTATGTGATCGATGGCGAGACCAAAGTCCGTAAGGTAGTTGAGAACGCAGCCAATGACGTCGGTGCACCGGTGAAGCTTACCGGCTTTGCACGCTTCCAGCTCGGTGAAGGCATCGAGAAAGAAGAGGCCGACTTCGCTGCTGAGGTTGCTGCCACGCTTGGCGGCTGATCGGATGCGCATGAACCGCGTGTTCATGCTGCCGATAGATTTTTTCAAGGCTGGTCGGAATTGATCCGACAGCCTTGGATCGTCTTCTTGAGTTGAAGTCAGGAAGAGGGCCTCTGTGCTGATTTGCACGGGGGTTTTGCGTGAGGCTGATAATTGAACGAAACGGCGCTTAGGGGTTTCGCGATGCGGTATAGTTTCGTGTATTATGCGCCGTCTTGCCGATTCGTCGCCTCATGTTGGACGTATTCGCCTGTCACTTAGTCTGGCCGGGCCATTGGTCGGACCAGAAGCGGCAGCCGGTCCAATTCATCTGGCCGGAGCGGTGCGGGCGTAATGACCTGAAGCGTTCTTGGCGATAGAGTGCGACGGAGAGGCTGATTTTCGCTTTTCTTTGACTAAAAGAGACGCGATCAGACTCGATAAAACAACGCCGGGGCAATACCCCCGACCCGATAAGGAGATCCCATGGCCGACAGTCCGAAATACAAGCGCGTAATGCTTAAGATTTCGGGAGAGGCCCTTATGGGGTCGCGGGAATACGGGTTGGATCCGGCGACGGTCGATCAGATCGCTGGCGACGTGCGTGACGTCAATCAACTGGGGATCGAGGTTTGCCTGGTCGTCGGCGGCGGAAACATCTTCCGGGGGCTGTCCGGCGCAGCGGCTGGAATGGAACGCTCGACCGCTGACTACATGGGAATGCTGGCGACGGTCATCAACTCGCTGGCACTGCAGAACGCTCTAGAGAAGCTCGATGTGGACACGCGCGTGCTGTCGGCCATTCCCATGGCGACCGTTGCAGAACCCTATATCCGGCGCCGTGCCGTGCGGCATATGGAAAAGGGACGGGTGGTTATTTTCGGGGCCGGAACCGGTAATCCTTTCTTCACGACAGACACTGCGGCGGCTTTGCGCGCTTCGGAAATGAGCTGCGACATTTTGCTTAAGGGCACCAAGGTCGACGGCGTCTACGATGCCGATCCCGTGACTGTTCCCGACGCCAAACGCTATGACTGCTTGACCTACATGCAGGTTCTGACTCAGGATTTGGGTGTAATGGATCACTCCGCCATTTCCCTGGCGCGGGAAAACTCGATTCCGATTGCGGTCTTTTCGATTTACCAGCCGGGGGCCTTTGCAGAAGTGCTCCACGGAAATGGCAGATTCACCATCGTTCGGCATGATTGTGCATAGTGAGGTATAAGCCGTGTCACAGGATCCAGATCTAAGCGATATACAACGCCGCATGGACGGGGCGCTGGAGGCCCTTCGCAAAGAGTTCGTCGGTCTCCGCACCGGCCGGGCCTCGGTCGGGCTGCTGGAGCCAATTATGGTCGAGGCCTATGGCTCCTCGATGCCGATCAACCAGGTTGGGACGATCGGTGTCCCCGAGGCGCGGATGCTGACCGTCCAGGTCTGGGACCGTTCCATGGTCGGCGCTGTTGAGAAGGCGATTCGCGAATCGGGGCTCGGCCTGAACCCCTCGCCGGATGGCCAGCTAGTGCGTGTGCCGATTCCTCCCTTGTCGGAAGAACGGCGCGTCGAGCTTTCCAAGATTGCGGGCAAATATGCGGAACAAGGCCGGGTGGCGGTCAGGAATGTCCGGCGTGACGGCATGGAAATGCTGAAGAAGATGGAAAAGGATGGCGATATTTCGCAGGATGAGCACCATCTTTGGAACGAAGAAATCCAGGACTTGACCGACCAGCACATCAAGCTGGTCGACGAGGCCCTTGCGCAAAAAGAGGAAGAGATCCTTCAGGTATAGGGTCTAAACCGGTCATCTAGGGTCCCAGGCACAGCTCCATGGATACGCTGCAGTCATTCTCAGGTGAAAAGCCGACGCATATCGCCGTCATCATGGACGGCAACGGCCGCTGGGCCAATGCGCGCGGGCTGCCGCGTACGGCCGGACACCGGCAGGGCGCCGAATCAGTGCGCCGTACGGTCAAGGCCGCGATGAAGCTGGGGATTCCCTACCTCACGCTTTATGGTTTTTCCTCGGAAAACTGGAGCCGTCCCATGGCCGAGGTCGAAGACCTCATGGGGCTGCTGCGGCGTTACCTGCGGAGCGAACTGGCGAAGTTTCACGAGAACGGAATCCGTCTTCAGGTGATCGGTCAGCGCGACCGTCTGCCCGGGGATATTGTGCGTCTGATCGAGGACGCGGAGAAGACCACCAAGGACAATGACCAACTGACCCTTGTCATGGCCCTCAGTTATGGCGGACGGCAGGATATTACGACGGCAGCCCGTCGTGTGGCCGAGGCCGTGGCGGCAGGCAAGATAAAGCCGGAGGAATTGGACGAAACCCGTTTTGGATCTTATCTTTGGACTGATGGTATTCCCGATCCGGACCTTCTGATCCGCACCTCGGGTGAGCAGAGAATCAGTAATTTTCTACTTTGGCAGTCGGCCTACAGCGAACTGGTGTTCGTTGAAAAGCTTTGGCCTGACTTCGATGAAGACGATCTGGCCGACGCAATCAGAGAATATCAACGGCGTGATCGGCGTTTCGGTGCGGCAGCTGACTCTGGATAGCCTGAGCCCCCTGACGCAGCGGGTTCTGGCAGCAGTTGTTTTAGCGCCACCGGTTCTGCTTGCCCTCTACTACGGCTCTCCCTATAGCGATCTGCTCATGCTGCTGGCGTCCGGTATAGCCGCCTGGGAATGGGCGCGACTGTGCGGGCGCGGGCAGCTAAGTACTACAGGCTGGTTGGTCATCACTTCCGTTGTCGTCGCGGTCTTCACTGCAGCACTGGGATTCTACGCGATCGCTGCTTGGATTGTCGTCGTCGGCGCCATGGGGACGGCCGTGATGGCAGCGAACAAACAACATCCGTCGGTCTCCTGGCTGGTTGGCGGCGTGATTTATCTTTCCTGGGCTTTCATCTCTTTTATCTGGCTTCGCGAGACGGAAAACCTCGGCTATGTGGGGATTTTTTGGCTGCTGTTCGTCGTCTGGGCTACGGATATCGGTGCCTATGTCGCAGGCCGGACGATCGGAGGGCCTAAGCTGGCGCCGCGTTTCAGCCCAAATAAAACCTGGGCTGGCTTGGTGGGCGGGGCAGTTGCCGCGGTTTTGGTCAGTGTCGGTGTTGGAATCTGGTTCACTTCTAGCGGAATCCTCGCCTTGTTTCCCACACCTTGGGCGTTCTTGATTGGAGGCGCCGCTGTACTTGCTGTGATTTCTCAGGCCGGCGATCTTTTTGAATCCCACCTGAAACGCCAGTTCGATGCCAAGGATTCAAGTAACGTCATACCCGGACACGGCGGTGTATTGGACCGGGTCGACGGATTGCTGGCCGCCAGCCTGGCCACTGCGGCATTTGTGTGGCTGGGTACGCAGGCGGGATTGTAGTATGTTGCGCGCAACGCCGAACAGCAGCCGAGAGCAGCTATGACACCGTCACGGGCTTCATCAAATACGGCATTGCAACCCGAAACCGGCAAACGCAGAGTTTCCATCCTCGGTTCGACCGGATCTGTCGGCCAAAGTACGATCGATCTGATCGAGCGAAACCCGGAAAGCTTTGAAATCGTTGCCCTGACCGCAAACGGCAGCGCAGAGGCTCTGGCTGAACAGGCACGCCGTCTGGATGCGAAGTTGGCGGTGGTGGCCGATGAAAGCGCCTATGGGGCGCTGAAGGACGCGCTCTCCGGTAGCGGCATCGAAACGGCTGCCGGGCGCGACGCCCTAATCGCCGCCGCCGAAGTGCCTGCGGACTGGATCATGGCGGCGATCGTCGGTGCGGCGGGCATGGAACCAACTCTGGCCGCTATCCGCCAGGGCGTGGCGGTCGGCCTGGCGAACAAAGAGACCCTGGTTTGCGCCGGCGCCTTGATGAAGGCGGAGATAAAGGCAAGCGGGACGACGCTGCTGCCGGTCGATTCAGAGCATAATGCGATTTTTCAGGTCCTTGATGCCGAACGGCGCAACACGGTCGAGCGCCTGATTTTAACGGCGTCCGGCGGCCCTTTCCGCACTTTCTCCAAGTCTGAGATGGCGGCAGTGACGCCGGCACAGGCTCTTGCGCATCCGAATTGGGACATGGGTGCCAAGATTTCGATCGATTCGGCAACCATGATGAACAAGGGGCTCGAACTGATCGAGGCGGTTCACCTGTTCGATATGCCGGAATCAAGCATCGATATCCTGGTGCATCCCCAGTCGGTCATCCACTCTATGGTCTCGTACGTGGATGGCTCGGTACTCGCCCAACTGGGAATGCCGGATATGCGTACGCCTATTGCCTACAGTCTTGCCTGGCCTGAGCGGATGTCCGCGCCGGTCGACCGGCTGGATTTGACAAAAATTGCCGAACTCTCGTTCGAAGCGCCCGACCCGGAACGTTTTCCATCGTTGCGTCTGGCACGTGAGGCCTTGCGAAACGGCGGTGACGCCCCCACTATCTTAAATGCTGCCAATGAGATAGCGGTCGCCAGCTTCCTAAAAAACGCGATTGGATTTCTGGAAATCGCGGCGATTGTTGAAGAAACGCTGACAGGTCTGCCGAACGGCCAGTCGGCGTCGCTCGACGATGTGGTTTCCGTGGATGCAGCCGCGCGGCGCTACGCGCTCGGCCTGATCGAGCAGGCAGCGTAGACCCGGGACACGTTCAGGTGATCCCGGCTATCTAAATGAGGTCGAAAGACCTAAGTGGTAGAGTGCAGTTGACCGCCGTCACCGGAATTGTTCCGGCGCAGGCAAGGTGTTGGTTAATTCGGACGGAACGATATGGAATTTCTTAATGTGTTAACCGGGACGGTCTTTCCCTTTTTGGTTGTTCTGACCGTACTCGTCTTCGTTCACGAAATGGGCCATTACCTGATCGCTCGCAAGAACGGTGTCCGAGTTGAGGTCTTTTCGATCGGTTTCGGTCCGGAGATTTTCGGGTGGACGGATCGGGTCAACACGCGCTGGAAATTTAGCCTGATCCCGTTGGGCGGCTACGTGAAGATGTTCGGCGATGCGGATGTCGCCAGTCGGCCCTCGGACGCCCCCATGACCGAGGAAGAGCGCCAGGTATCATTTCAGGCCAAACGCCTGGGGCAGCGCGCCTGGATTGTCGCAGGCGGGCCGCTGGCGAATTTCCTGCTCGCAATCGTCATCTTCGCCGGGCTTTTCATGTATATCGGACAGCCCTTCACGCCGGCGACGGTTGGTGAGGTCATTCCCGATTCGGCTGCAGCCGAGGCAGGGTTTCAGCCCGGTGACCGGATCATCCGGGTCGACGGCAGCGATGTTGAGCGCTTTGAAGAACTACAGACCATCGTTCAGCTAAGCGCAGGACGCGCGCTGGAGATTGACGTTCTGCGGGATGGCGCCGAAATCGGACTTACGGCCGCTCCCAAGCCGGCTACGCAGGAATCTTTCGGCAGCGAACAGCAGATCTGGCGACTCGGGATCAGCCGGAGCGGCGCTGAATACAAGCGCCATGATCCTTTGACTGCAGTTTGGCGTGCCACGCTCGAGACCGTCAGCGTTACCGGCAACACCCTGAAGGCAGTCGGCCAGATGATCACCGGCGACCGCAGTTCCAAAGAATTGGGCGGCCCTCTGCGAATCGCGCAGATGTCAGGGCAGGTCGCCGAATTCGGATTCCTCAATCTGTTGTCACTTTTGGCGATTCTCTCGGTCAACCTCGGTCTGATCAATCTCTTCCCCGTCCCCATGCTTGATGGCGGTCATCTCTTCTTTTACGCGATTGAGGCGCTGCGTGGACGACCACTGGGCGAGCGTGCGCAAGAATACGGTTTCCGTATCGGTCTGGCTCTGGTATTGAGCTTAATGGTCTTTGCGACGTGGAACGACCTCGATCACTTTGGGTTGTTTTGAGGTATCTGGGTACATAGATCGGTTCTTCACCTAAGTAAGGTGTTCGGGGGTTTTGTAACGTGATTCGTGTGCCATGTGCGGCCTTGGTGCTAGGGCTATGGCTTTGCAGCATCTTAGGGGCCGCTAGTAGTCCGGCATATGCGCAGGAACTGCTGTCCGGAGGTCGCATTGACGAGATACGTGTCGAGGGTAGTCAGCGTATCGAGCCGGAGACTGTACGTTCCTACATGCGGGTCAACCCCGGCGATAATTTCGACCCCGTTGCACTGGATAAATCCCTCAAGAGCATTTTTGCCACCGGACTGTTCGCAGATGTAACCCTGCGGCGTCAGGGCAATGCCCTGATCGTCAACGTCGTTGAGAATCCGATTATCAACCGGATTGCGTTCGAAGGTAACGACCGCCTGGACAATGAGGTCCTCGAGGCCGAGGTGATTCTGAGGCCGCGCGTGGTTTTCACGCGGACTAAGGTTCAAAAGGACGCTCAGCGGATTCTCGAGCTTTACCGGCGCTCGGGACGATTTGCGGCGACGGTCGAGCCCAAGGTCATTCAGCTTCCTCAGAACCGGATCGATCTGGTCTTTGAAATCAGTGAAGGTGAGCTCACCGGGGTCAATGCGATCAACTTCATCGGTAATCGCGAGTATTCGGATGGCCGGCTCAGAGAAGCCATCGCGACCAGCGAGTCGGCGTTTTACCGAATTCTCTCCTCGACCGACACTTACGACCCGGACCGCCTGACCTTCGACCGAGAGCTTCTTCGCCGGTTTTATCTGAGCGAAGGCTATGCCGATTTTCGGGTGAATTCGGTAGTTGCCGAGCTGGCGCCGGACCGCGAGGGCTTCATCATCACCTTCACGGTGGTTGAGGGGGAACAGTATGACTTCGGCAAGATCGACGTTGAGACGACGCTGCGGAACCTCGATCCTGAACAGGTGCGCGATGCGCTGCTGACCGAGGAAGGCGACACCTACGATGCCAGCGCCGTCGAAGATACGGTTTCGAACCTGACCGACGCCGTCGGCAATCTGGGGTATGCCTTCGTCGATATCCGACCCAAGACCGATCGTGATCCCGAAAACCGGAAGATCGATATTGTTTTCGATATCCAAGAGGGGCCCAAGGTCTTTGTCGAGCGAATCGATATCGAAGGCAACACCCGCACTCTCGATAAGGTCATCCGCCGAGAGTTCCGGTTGGTAGAAGGCGACGCCTTCAACAGTACGAAACTTCGCCGCTCGCGCCGCCGCATTCAGCGCCTGGGCTTTTTCCAGACCGTTGACGTGGACAACACTCCCGGCAGTACACCGGACCGGACAGTGGTCAAGGTGAACGTCGAGGAGCAGTCCACGGGCGATATCAGTTTCGGCGCGGGATTCTCAACACAGTCCGGCCCCTTGGCTTCCGTCGGTATTCGTGAACGAAACCTTCTGGGACGTGGTCAGGATCTTCGGTTTAACGTTTCTATCGCCGGCAGCGGTACACAGGCGGACATCAGCTTTACTGAACCCTACTTCCTTGACCGGGAGCTGGCGGCCGGTTTCGACGTTTTCCGTGTAACCACTGAAGACGACGCGCGGGCGTTCGATGAAGAGCGGCTCGGTTTCTCCCTACGTGGCGGTTATGCGCTGACCGAGGATATTCGGCACGTGGTCCGCTATACGCTTGAAGACACTGACATTTCCGATGTGGACGACGATGCCGCGATCCAGATTCGAAGTGAAGAGGGCAAGTCCCTGCGCTCAAGCATCGGTAATGACTTCACTTACGACACCCGGGATTCGCAGTTCGACACGCGTGAAGGCGAGATCGTCCGGCTCCGCACGACACTTGCCGGGCTCGGTGGCGACCGCCATTTCTTCAAGGCGTCTCTTGCGGGCGGTTACTACTATACCGTTGCCGACGACTGGACCTTCAGTACCCGTGGTGAGGTTGGTCATATTGTCGGGATCGGCGAGGATACCCGGATTGCCGACAGGTTCTTTGTCGGCGGATCGCGCCCGCGCGGATTCGAGATCGGCGGTATCAGCCCGCGTGATCGTGCCAGTGACGATGCCCTGGGGGCGAACCAGTTTTACGTGGGCACCCTGGAGCTGACCTTTCCGCTCGGTCTGCCTGAAGAGTTCGATATTCGTGGCCGGCTCTTTACCGATGTCGGTGCGTCATTTGGTATAGACGGCTCTGATAGAGGGGTAGATGATAGCTCTAGCCCGCGTGTCACAGTTGGCACCGGGGTTTCGTGGAACTCTCCCTTTGGCCCGATCGTCGTCGACTTAGGCCTTGCCGTGGTTAAAGAAGACTTCGACGAAACGGAGATTCTTAACTTTAGCTTTGGAACGAACTTTTAATCAGATGAGCCAGCGTGTATCCGCTTGTGCTGCGCAGCTGCTGCGGCTGGTAATCTTGGTCAGTTGCCTATGTGCGCCGGCCCTGGCACAAGCGCAGACCGAAGCCGCCAATCCGGCGGTGATCGGTATCCTGGACACTCAAAAAGTTCTCCGCGAGTCCGTTGCGATGCGTAGCCTGTCGAAAGAGATGGAAGCGCGCCGCAGCACCTTTCAGGAAGAATTGCGGCAGCGTGAAGACGAGCTGCGATCGGCCGATCAGGAACTGGCCCGGCAGCGTTCGATCCTCTCCGCCGAGGCGTTCGCTGAAAAACGCAGCGAACTGGAACAGCAGGTGGCGTCTCTTCAGCGTCAGGTGCAGGCCCGGCGCAAAGAGCTGGACAGGGTCTATGGCCAGGCGGTGAAACAGGTTCAGGGCGCGCTTGTGACGATCGCCCAGCAGATTGCAACCGAACGAAAGCTGGATTTGGTGTTGCCGAAGACTGCCGTGGTTCTGGTTCGCAATGATATGGAAATCACGGACGAGGTGGTTAAGCGCCTCAACGAGACTTTGACCGAGGTGACGGTTCCCTCGCCTCAAAATTAAGGCTTACTATGGCTGATCCCCGCTTTTTTACCGTTGCGGGTCCCTTTACCCTCAGACAACTGGCGGACATCGCTGGTGCCGAGATACCGGACACAGCGGATCCTGAGCAGATTTTTACTGACGTTGCGCCGCTTGATACCGCTGGTACAGGCGATGTCAGCTTTCTGAATAATCGACGCTATATCGGACAGTTCGAAAACAGTGGGGCGGGGGCCTGTATCGCCGAGTCCCGTTTCGCTGCAAAGGCACCTGAGGGCATGGCGCTGTTGCTCACAGACAAGCCTCACAGAGCCTACGCCAAGGTTGCCCAAGCCTTTTATCCCTCGCCCAAACGGCAGGCGGACATTCACCCCTCTGCGGTTATCGATTCCAGCGCCGTCATTGGGGCGGATTGTGAGATTTGCGCGGGCGCCGTAATTGGCGCTTCGGTCGAATTGGGGCAGCGTTGCCGGATCGAGGCGAACGCGGTTATCGAACCCGGCGTGGTGATTGGCGACGACTGCCTGATTGGTGTCGGTGCCTCCCTTAGCCACTGCATGATAGGCCAGGGTTGCAAAGTACATCCCGGCGTGCGGATCGGGACGCGTGGATTCGGATTCGCGATGGATCCGGAGGGTTATGAGGACGTACCCCAACTTGGCCGCGTAATTATCGAAAATGACGTTGAAATCGGAGCGAATTCAACAATTGACCGGGGTGCGGGACCGGATACGGTCATAGGCACCGGCACAAAGATTGATAATCTTGTACAAATCGGGCACAACGTGCGCCTCGGGCGCGGGTGTGTGCTGGTTGCACAAGCTGGCATGGCCGGCAGTTCCGAGCTTGAGGATTTTGTCGTCATTGCGGCAGGATCGGGTGTGAACGGTCACACGAAAGTCGGTAAGGGCGCGCAGGTAGCCGGTAAGTCCGCGGTTATGCGGGATGTTCCACCCGGGCATACGGTTGGTGGCATTCCAGCAATACCGCTTAAGGATTACTTCCGTCTCGTGACGATGTGGCAGCGCCAATTAAAAGAAAAAGGCCAAAGAGGGAAGGTCGATGAGTGAGCTTGAAGTGGCCCGGCCTGCGGTCAGGTCAGCCGACATCATGCGGATTATGGAACTGATTCCGCATCGTTATCCGTTTTTGCTGATTGATCGTGTCGAAGAGATCGTTGTTGGTGAAAGTGCGGTCGGCGTTAAAAACGTTACGATCAATGAACAGTTCTTTCAGGGACATTTCCCGCGACAGCCGGTTATGCCAGGTGTTCTGATCGTCGAAGCCATGGCACAGACGGCTGCCGTTCTCGTCGTCGAAACGCTCGACGGCGAAGCAGCTGGGAAGCTGGTTTATTTCATGACGATCGACTCGGCCAGGTTCCGCAAACCAGTCGTGCCCGGGGCGACGATCAAGATCCACGTTGTAAAGGAACGGAACCGCAGAAACGTGTGGAAGTTCCGCGGAGAAGCCCGTGTCGAGGGTGCTTTGGTTGCCGAAGCAAAATTCTCCGCCATGATCATGGATGATTGATGGCTGAAGTTCATTCCTCATCGGTGGTTGCACCAGAGGCTGTCCTGGCCGATACGGTCAAGATCGGTCCCTTCTGCGTGGTGGGGCCTAGTGTCGAGCTCGGGGAAGACGTTGTGCTTCACAGCCACGTTGTGGTTGAGGGACGCACGAGCATCGGCGCGCGGACACAAATCTTTCCCTTCGCGTCGATCGGGCATCAGCCGCAAGACCTCAAGTTCGGTGGCGAAGAGTCGACCGTCTCGATCGGGAGTGACAATATCATCCGCGAACATGTTACCATCAATCCGGGTACCAAGGGCGGTCATATGAAGACCGTCGTGGGAAACGGTTGTATGTTGATGGTTGGCGCCCATGTTGCACACGATTGTATTCTTGGCGATCACGTTATCCTGGTGAACAACGCGACTCTCGGCGGACACGTCGTGATCGGCGAAAACACCATTGTCGGCGGTTTGGCTGCGATCCATCAGTTTGTGCGTGTCGGCCGGGATGCCATGATCGGTGGCATGTCGGGTGTTGAGAATGACGTTATTCCTTACGGCATGGTGACGGGTGAACGTGCAAGCCTCAATGGTCTGAACCTGATCGGCATGAAGCGTCGAGGCCACGAGCGAAGCGCCATCGTAGAGCTCCAGGATGCTTACAAAAAACTCTTCTCAGAGACGGGTAACTTTGCCGACCGGCTCGACGAATTCAACGCCGATGAAAGCGACAGCGCACCGGTGCGCGATGTATTGACCTTCATACAAGGCGAGTCTTCTCGCGGACTCCTTCACCCGAAGAAAAAGTAGCGGCATGGCACCTAAGCTCGGCATCTTGGCTGGCTCAGGCGAGCTGCCGGTCCGTATTCGTAATCACTGCCATATGCAGGGGCGCGAGGTCTTCGTCGTTGCGTTCAACGGCCATACAAACCCGGAGGTTGTTGATGGGGTCGAGCACGTCTGGACCCGGCTTGGCGGTGCCTATTCGGCACTAAAACCGCTTCGCGATGCCGGTGTCAGCGAGTTGGTCATGGCGGGCGCCGTCCAGCGCCCGAGCCTCGGTGATCTTCGCCCTGATTTCCAGGCTCTCAAGTTTTTGACCAAGATCGGCTCCGCAGGCCTCGGTGATGACGGCATGCTGAAGGCGATCATCAGCTATCTCGAAAACGAGGGTTTTCGGGTCGTCGGGATCGACGATGTCCTGGGCGATATCCTGGCGACCGACGGCGTCATTAGCCGTATCGAGCCAGATGAGGAGGCTTTGGCGGACATTGACCGCGGTGTCGCCGTAGCGCGTGCACTCGGCGCGCAGGATGTAGGACAGTCGGTGATCGTCCAACAAGGTTTTATCCTGGGCGTGGAGGCGGTTGAAGGCACAGATGCCTTGATCGCCCGCTGTGCAAAACTGCGCCGATCCGGTTCGGGCGGCGTGCTGGTAAAGGTTAAGAAACCGCAGCAGGAGCGCCGCGCGGACTTGCCGACGATCGGGACAGTGACGGTTCGAAATGCAGCGGAAAGCGGACTTCGCGGAATTGCCGTCGAAGCCGGCGGATCTCTGATCGTCGACCGGGATGCTGTCCGGGCCGCAGCGGATGAAAGCGGTATTTTCGTGGTTGGCATCGAGGTGCCGCAATGACGACGCCGGTCCTGACCGGTGCCGGCCAGGACACCGGACCGGTTTCAAATCCAGATACGGGCCCAGATTCGGGCCCAGATTCAGGCCCGGATGCAGGGCACGACGTGGCCACTGGCTCAATGCCGCTGATTTACCTGGTGGCGGGCGAACCTTCAGGCGATCTGCTTGGTGCGCGGCTGATGTCAGCGATCGACGACTTGACCGAGGGGCAAGTGCGTTTTGCGGGTGTTGGCGGGCCGAACATGGTGGCGCGCGGACTTAAAACCCTATTTCCGATCGACGAGCTCGCAGTCATGGGGATTGTCGAAATTCTGCCCCATGCCCTTAAGATTTTTCGCCGGATCAAACAGACTCGGGCCGCTGTGTTGCGTGATCGCCCGGCCGTCCTGGTGACAATCGATTCGCCCAGCTTCACCCTCGAAATTGCGGAAGGGCTGAAAGGCGAGGGGATCCCGCTGGTCCATTATGTGGCGCCCCAGGTTTGGGCCTGGAAGGCCTGGCGGGCGAAACATGTGGCCAAGTATCTGGATCTGCTTCTCGCACTCCTGCCGTTCGAGCCGCCCTATTTCGAAAAACATGGCCTGAGGACCAAGTTCGTTGGCCATCCGGCAGTCGAAGGCCGAGGCCAAAGCACCGCCGTACAGGCAGACACAGCCGCTACGGATGTGGGCAGCTTTCGTCAGCGCTACGGGATAGCTGAGAACGCCCGCGTGGTTTGTGTACTCCCTGGCAGCCGTAAAGGCGAGGTATCGCGTCTGAGCAAGGTGTTTGGCGAGGGCCTGGAACAGTTGGCTGAACAGGTTCCGCATCTCCATGCGGTGGTGCCGACTGTCTCCAATGTTGCGGCCCTGGCGCGCGAGCAGACCGCAGCTTGGCAGATTCCGGTGACGGTGGTTGAAGGCTTCGCCGAGAAGCACGATGCGTTTCAGGAGAGCGAAGCGGCCCTGGCTGCCTCCGGAACGGTCGCCGTGGAACTGGCCGTTGCAGGCGTGCCGACCGTCATCGGTTATCGGGCAAACGCAATCACTGCCTGGCTGGCGCCGTATATTCTGAAGATCAAGTATGTCAGCCTGCCGAATCTGTTGCTGGATCGTCAAATAGTGCCTGAGCTCCTGCAGGGCAGCTTGACCCCGCAAAGCATTGCGTCAAACCTGTCAGCATTGATGGAAGGCGGCGATCAGCGGCAGCGCCAACTGGATGAATTTCAAAAGGTGGTGGGCGTGCTGACTCCGGACGGCGAAAGTCCGAGCATGGTTGCAGCGCGCCAGATCCTTGCCCAGATAAAACACCTACCAGCAACCGGCCGCTAAGCGAAGCGACCGAACAGGGGAGAGCCCAGCATGTCGGATAATTTCAAGTTTCTACACACCATGATCCGGGTGAAGGATCTGGATAAATCGATCGATTTCTACACCCGGCATTTGGGTATGAACTTGATCCGCAGAAACGACTACCCCAGCGGCGAGTTCACGCTGGCCTTTGTCGGTTACGGCGACGAGACCGATCACACAGTGATCGAACTGACCCATAACTGGGGACAGGAGGAGCCCTACGATTTGGGGAGCGGCTTCGGCCATTTGGCAATCGGTGTGCCCGATATCTACAGCACCTGCGAAGGGCTCGAAAAAGAGGGCGTAAACATCCCACGTCCACCGGGACCAATGAAGCACGGCGGTAGCGTAATCGCCTTCATCGAAGATCCGGATGGATACAAAGTTGAATTGATCGAGAAAAAGTAACGAAAAAGGGCGCCGGAAAATTCCAGCGCCCTTTTTCTATCCTATAACCGGTTCGGTTGAATTTTACGAGCGGTCGCTCAGGTTCGGGTATTTACGTCCGGTGTTTCCGGTGTAGAGCTGACGTGGGCGGCTGATCTTCTGGTTCGGATCCTCGATCATTTCCTTCCACTGGGCGACCCAGCCGACCGTGCGCGCCAGGGCGAAGAGAACGGTGAACATCGAGGTCGGAAAGTTCATCGCCTTCAGAATGATGCCTGAGTAGAAGTCGACGTTCGGGAACAGCTTCTTTTCGGCAAAATAGGGATCGCTCAGGGCTACCTTCTCCAACTCCATCGCGAGTTCGAGCAAGGGATCTTCGACACCCAGCTCGGCCAGAACTTCGTGACAGGACGTCCGCATGACGGCGGCGCGCGGGTCGTAGTTCTTATAGACGCGGTGACCGAAGCCCATCAGGCGGAAAGGATCGTCCTTGTCCTTGGCACGTTGGATGAACTCGGGAATCCGGTCCTTATGGCCGATTTCCTGCAGCATCTTGAGCACTGCTTCGTTGGCACCGCCGTGCGCAGGGCCCCAAAGCGAAGCAATACCCGCCGCAATGCAGGCGAAGGGATTCGCGCCGCTCGATCCTGCGATCCGGACCGTCGAAGTCGAGGCGTTCTGTTCATGGTCGGCGTGGAGAATGAAAATCCGGTCCATGGCGCGGGCCAGCACGGGATTGACCACATAATCTTCAGCCGGAACCGAAAAGGTCATCATCAGGAAGTTTTCGGCGTAGTTCAGATTGTTGCGCGGATAGACGAAAGGCTGACCGACGGAATACTTGTAGGCGTTGGCAGCAATGGTTGGCATCTTTGCGATAAGCCGGTGCGACGCGACCATCCGCTGATGCGGATCGCTGATGTCGGTTGAATCGTGATAGAAGGCGGACATGGCGCCAACCACGCCGACCATGATTGCCATGGGATGCGAATCCCGGCGGAAACCACGGAAAAAATTCATCATCTGCTCGTGCAGCATGGTGTGGTAAGTGATTGAATTCTCGAAAGTCTTTTTCTCTGCGACGTTCGGCAATTCACCATGCAGCAACAGATAGCAGACTTCCATGAAGTCACTCTTTTCGGCCAATTCCTCAATGGAATAGCCGCGGTGCATCAGAATGCCTTCTTCTCCATCGATGTAGGTGATCTTGGATTCACAGCTGCCCGTTGAGGTAAAGCCTGGATCGTAGGTAAAGCAATCTGTCTGTGCATAAAGCTTTCTGACATCGATGACGGATGGTCCTGCCGTCCCTTCCAATACCGGCAGATCCCAGGATTGGTTGCTGCTGTTATCGGTGAGGGTGAAGCCTTTGGTGTTTGCGTTGGTATCTGTCATCGCACCGTCCCTTCTACATCGCATTCGTCTAGATTCGACGCGGAGCATAGATTCCGAAAGCTTATCAATCAATTACCGTTGTGCTGCATCGCAAAAATAGGCGTTAACCATCTATAATTGCTCGGAGATTCTTGCGATGCATTCCGCCTTTCCGAGGATTGACATGACCTCGAAGATACCCGGAGATACATTAGAGCCGGTGACGGACGCACGTAGGGGTTGAGCGATGTTGCCAAGCTTTTCGTCGGTTGATTCGGCAAAGTCGTGAACGGCTTGCTCTATCGTCCCGTCGTTCCAGGTTTCGATGCCTTCAAGACGAGGCAGGACAGCGGCAAGCCGTGCTTTGGCCTCGTCGGAAAGAATCTTTTGGGCCTTGGCGTTGACCAGCAAGGGGCGTTGATTGGTATAAACGCGTGCGGAATCAACCAGTTCAACCATGGTTTTTGCCCGAACTTTCAAGCCGTCGATCCCCCGGCGCAGATGATCTGCCGCGATATCGCTTGGCGCTTGCCCGTCTTCAACCGTCATGCGTTCGCATACCAGCGCAGTGAGGCGCTCGCCGTCGGCCTCGCGCAGATAGTGACCATTCAGGTTCGCGAGCTTCGTGAAATCGAATCGGGATGCGGATTTGCCGACACCGTCGAGGTCGAACCATCCGATCGCCTGCGCAATCGAGATAATCTCGTCGTCGCCGTGCCCCCAACCCAATCGGAGAAGGTAGTTAAGCAATGCTTCCGGCAGGTATCCCATGTCGCGGTAAGCCTCGACACCCAGGGCGCCGTGACGTTTCGAGAGTTTCGCGCCGTCAGGACCGTGAATCAGTGGGATGTGCGCAAAAGCCGGCACGTCCCAGCCAAAGGCCTGGTACAACTGGTATTGCCTAAAAGCGTTGGTCAGGTGGTCATCACCGCGAATCACATGGGTTACGCCCATATCGTGATCGTCGACCACGACGGACAGCATATAGGTCGGGGTGCCGTCGGCGCGCAGCAGGACCATATCGTCAAGCTGATCGTTGCCCACGGTCACTTCGCCCTGAACGAGATCTGTTATGACCGTGCTGCCGTCTCGCGGCATTTTAAGGCGTACTACGGGCGCGATATCATCGGGAGCCTCGGAAGGGTCGCGATCACGCCAACGGCCGTCGTAGCGCATGGGCCGGCCCTCTGCGCGGGCGGCCTGACGCATGGCGTCGAGTTCTTCGGGGCTGCAATAGCAGTGATAGGCCTTGCCCTGCGCAAGCAGCTCTCCGACCAGCGCTGCATGGTGTCCGGCGCCTTTCGATTGATAGACAACGTCTCCATCCCAATAGAGGCCGAGCCAGTCGAGCCCGTCCAGAATCGCGTCGATCGCTTCGCTGGTGGAGCGTTTCCGGTCGGTGTCCTCGATTCTCAAGCGATAGCTGCCGCCATGATGCTTGGCGAAAAGCCAGTTAAAGAGGGCGGTTCTTGCGCCTCCGATATGCAGGAACCCTGTGGGCGAGGGCGCAAAACGGGTAACGACCGGCGAAGCGGTTTCGGGCATGTTCTTTGTCCAAAAATAGAGTGTCTCGGAGTTTCCCGCGCTCTTTAGCACATCAATTCCGCTGCTGCCATGTTGACGCACGGACGGATGTATCGACGTATTGGGATGTTTCCCCCGGTACCCAGATGCTGGAGCTTGGACAATCGAGAGGTTATAGCTCATGGCAGGGAAGTGAGATGGCTTCAGGTGGCATTAGAAAGCGGTTACTGCAGTGAACCGCGAACTGCTTTTGAAAGCAGCAGACAAATGGCTATGGAAGGGTTTTATGGCGCGTTTCTTTTGCTTTGGCGGGGCGCATTTCGACCGCACGGCGCGCTGCAAAACGACATTTTTGTCTGGCGCGTCAAATCCGGTCGCTGTAACGAGCAGTTTGGGCGGGGCCGCGCTGAACACTGCATTTAACCTCAAGCGGTTAGACGGCGACGTTTCACTGATTTCGATCCTTGGCGATGATGCTGCTGGTGAATCAGTCGCACGGGCTATGAGCAGTCTGGGGTTGGCGCGTGACGGATTGATCTTTCGGGCACATCAGGCGACAGCCACCTATACGGCCATATTGGACCGGGAGGGCAGTCTGGTCGCGGGCCTGGCCGATATGGATATTTACGAAGACGTACTGGCCGCAGAATGTCTTGAAGCCCTCAACGCTCTTCCTCACGTTCCAAAGGCTGGCGACTATGCTTTTTTGGACTGTAACCTCCCCGAGGTCGTCCTTGCGGATCTGACCGAGGGTTTGGGGTGCCTCGGCGTTAAGATCGCGGTTGCGGCAATCTCACCTGCAAAGCTAAGGCGTTTGGTTAGTTCCATGGACAGGATTGATTTTCTCTTTTGTAACATTGCGGAACTTGCTGCCTTGACCGCTCAGGACATCAGCGACGATGCGGCGCTTTCGGAATCGGCGAAGCATATCAGTTCGGAAAGAAACCTGACCTTGTTCGTCACGCGGGGAGCAAAAGGGGTGAAGCTGTTCGATCGGGGGACGCCCGGTGATTATCCAGCTGCTGCGGCGGAAGTGATCGATGTGAATGGCGCCGGTGACGCCTTTGCCGCCGGCACGCTCAGCGCCCTGGCGCGGCAACGGACCTTGGCGCAGGCAATATTCCTGGGGCAAGCGGCGGCCGCATTGACACTGGAGATATCGGGCTCCACGACACCGGGTCTTAGCTGGGACGCCCTTCAGGCGCGGCTCTCCAAGGCATAAGTTACAGATGAAACTGTCAAAAGCACTGAGAGCGAAGGAAGTGCAGTAGAGAGTCGAAAGGCTGCTAAAACGGTTCATTTCCTCTTTCGGTTGATTTACCGCTAAACTAGAGCCAGTTCGGATGGCATCGCCATAGGCGGCCCATCGGCCGGATGTGTTTATGGGGTTTCCTGAGGTTGGCGGAATCGGCGGTAAAGCAGGCTTTCTGGCGGCGGGTGGAGCATATCCGCCTCTTTGCGTCCGCGACTCTGGCTTTAAAAATGCTCTCGCGAACGAACCTCCTGGACCGCCTTCATGCCGAACGGGACCGTTGGGCACTCTGGCTGCCTGTGTTTTTTGGCTGCGGCATCGGTGCCTATTTTTCCCTGCCCATAGAACCGCCGCCCTTGACTGGGCTTGTGCTTTTCGCACCGGCTTTTGCCGCTCTGATCGTCCTGCGAAAATCTCAGTTTTGGGGCGCATTATTCCTGGCTGGCGTCTTTGTTTTACTTGGTTTTTCAATCGCGCAGTGGCGAAGCCACTCACTGAAGGCACCGATCCTCGAGCGCTCCGTTGGTCCTGTTGAGGTTCGCGGGCGCGTGGTTTCGGTCGAGCCCCGCTCGCGCGGCGAACGCCTGGTCCTTGAAAGACCCAAGATCGGCCGGCCGTCTGACGGGCAAACGCCTGCGCGTATTCGCATCACACTCTCAAGCGGTGCCGAAGGCCTTTATCCCGGGGACTGGGTGGTCGGGACAGCGAAGTTGGGTCCGCCACCTGAACCGGCGATGCCGGGCGCATATGACTTTGCACGTGCCGCGTACTTTCAGCGCCTTGGTGGTGTTGGTTTCGCCTATGGGCGATTCGAAAAGCTTTCCGGGGTGACTTCGGACGCAGGCCGGAATGAGGCTGCACTCCCCGGCCGCCTGGCACGCCGCTGGGAGATCTGGTGGGCCGATCTGCGCCATCGCTTGTCTGAGCGTATCGTTGACGCACTGCCAGGCCGCTCTGGCGCCGTTGCAGCGGCTTTGATGACCGGAGAGCGTGGAAGGGTCGCTGAAGGGCATCTCGAGGCCCTCAGGGACGCGGGGCTCGCCCATCTTCTGGCGATTTCAGGCCTCCATATCGGTCTGGTCGCAGCAGGTCTCTTTTTCGGTCTTCGCGGTCTCCTGGCGTTGATACCAGGCCTCGCGTTGAATTATCCGATCAAGAAATGGGCGGCCTTAACCGCTCTGCCGGGTGCCTTTGCCTACCTTATGCTGGTCGGGGCCACGATCCCCGCTCAGCGGGCTTTTCTGATGACCGGCCTGATGCTCTTAGCGGTGCTCCTGGACCGGCGGGCTCTTTCCATGCGCCTGGTTGCCTGGGCGGCTATGGCGACGCTGCTGCTTGCGCCCGAGAGCCTGCTGTCGGTCAGCTTCCAGATGTCATTCGCGGCTGTCACTCTGATGATTGCGGCCTACGAAGGACAGCGGGGCCGGTTTCTAAAGTCGGGTGCAGACTTCTGGAGCTTTGGGAGCCTCGTCCGGTATCTCATTGCTATTGCCGTGACTTCTGCAATTGCAACGGTCGCGACGGCCCCATTCGCGGTCTACCATTTCAATCATCTCGCACTCTACGGCGTTTTCGCCAATGTCGTCGCCGTCCCGATCACTGCTTTTTGGATTATGCCGTCGGCTTTACTGGCGTTTCTCATGATGCCTTTCGGGCTCGAGGCTTTGCCGCTTTGGGTGATGGGGATCGGCATCGAACTGGTGATTGGGACGGCCGAAGGGGTATCTGCCTGGCCGTCGGCGGCGCTAACCGTCTCCGCCATGCCGGACTGGGGGATTATCGCCGCGGCAGCAGGGGGGCTTTGGCTCGCGATCTGGTCGGGAACCTGGCGGTTCCTTGGGGTCATTCCATTGGCCGCGGCTGCTGTGTCGGTTGCGCTCTGGGCACCACCCGACATTCTGGTTTCGGCTGACGCCCGTTTGCTCGCAGTCAGGCTTGCAGACGGATCTATGTGGCGCTCAAACCGTGCAGTGAACCGCTTTGCCGCTGATATCTGGTATCGCCGGGCCGGTATTGATCCAGATTCCGATAGTAAGGGCAGGGCCGATGGAAAGAGCAGGGCAGCCGGCAGCGGTCTGCCGCAATGCGACACCCTGGGATGCATCTTTTACAAGGAATCCACGACCGTGGCCTTGGCCAGGACAGCCGGTGCCATCACGGAAGACTGTGCGTTGGCCGACCTTATGGTCAGCCTCGTTCCGGTACGCATTGACTGCAAACATCCGAAGACCGTCATAGACCGCTTCGATCTATGGCGAAACGGGACCCACGCTATATGGATCAACGACGCTGGCATTCGTGTCGAGACGGTTGCCAAATCGCGTGGCACACGACCGTGGGTCCAGCGCAGAGGCGCAACACAAGCGCGTTAAACTCTCGAAACACCAATCTCGACGAAGTATCAAAAAGACAGGATAAGCGGCTGATCCAAAGGATTATTATCCGATCGCGGATTAGTACCGCCGAAGCAGTCCGACAAGCCGCCCCTGAATCTTTATCCGTTCGGGCGGAAAGATCCTGATTTCATAATTTTTGTTGGCCGGCTCCAACGCGATCGCACCGGATTTCCGGCGGAGGCGTTTTAGCGTGGCTTCTTCGTTATCCACCAGGGCAACCACGATCGCGCCGTTATCTGCCGAGTCCGTTCGCTCGATGATGACGGTGTCGCCGTCGAGAATACCTGCTTCGACCATGGAATCGCCGTCTACTTCCAAGGCGTAGTGTTCGCCGTGACCAAGAATAGTCGAGGGCACATCCACGTAGGTCGAGTAATCGCGAAGGGCTTCAATCGGCGTACCCGCCGCGATGCGTCCATACAGCGGCAGCTGAAGACTGTCCCGTTCTTCCGGTGCGTTCGCGGGGCCATTGCTGGTCGATACGCCCGAGAAACGTCCTTCGATGACACTGGGCGTAAAGCCCGCACTGGGCTGCGGCTGCTTTTCCATATCCTCTGGCAAACGCAGTATTTCGATGGCTCTTGCCCGATGGGCGAGCCTGCGAATAAATCCCCGTTCTTCCAGAGCGGTAATCAAGCGATGAATACCCGACTTGGATTTAAGGTCCAGCGCTTCCTTCATTTCATCGAACGAAGGAGAAACCCCATGTTTAGATAAATGTTCGTGAACGAATATTAGGAGTTGGTGCTGCTTCTTTGTCAGCATGCGAATTATCTCCGAAAAAGTGACCCACAAGATGTAGAACAAAACAAAAACGTCAACACATGTTCTAGTTTAGTTCACGTTTTCGGTCAAGCATTCTGTGGATAAATCTCGTTACAGCTGAGTCCTTAGCGATCTGCATCTGATTCTTGAGATCGATTCGCAGTTCCTATGACCGAATCACCCACCCTGAATCCTACGGATCGATGAGATATCAAGGGGCTGATTCACGTTTTTTACTAGAACTGTAAGAACGGTCAGACATCAGATGATCTGCTCAGATACCGGAAAACTTTCCGCTCAGAGGCAGTATGTCGACTGTAACGCCGCTTTCTAACGCAGCATCATGCGGCTTGCGGACAATCAGGCAGTCCGCGCGGGCCAATGTCGCCAGCATGGAACTGTCCTGCCGGCCAAAGGGCGTCGCCATGCGTCTGCCTTCTCCGTCCAGAGAGATCTTTGCGCGCAGATAGTCCTGCCGACGGTCGTTGGCGGGCAGGTTACTGCCCAGGATGGCAGACTCGAGGGCCAAGGCGTCTTCGGTGATGCCCAGCAGGCAGTCGAGGGCGGTCCGCACAAAGAGGACCGCACAGACCAGACTGGAAACCGGGTTCCCCGGAAGTCCCAGCATGGGGGTTCCGCCGATCTGCCCGAAAATCAGCGGCTTGCCCGGACGCATGGCAATCTTCCAGAAATCGACTTCGAGGCCGCTGTCGCCGAGCCCGGCACGCACCAGGTCGTGGTCGCCAACCGATGCGCCTCCGGAAGTGATCAGCAGGTCGGCGCCGGCAGCGCCTTCAGCGATCGCAGCCAAAGCATCGCGATTGTCCGGAGCGATGCCCAGATTGATGGCCTGACCGCCGCAGGCGGTGACAAAGGCTGAGAGTGACAGACCGTTGGAGCTGACGATCTGGTTCGGCCCTTTAGGATCTCCGGGCATGACAACTTCGTCGCCGGTGGCGAGTACGGCCACACGGGGCCGCCGGCGAACGGCAAGCCAGGGTAGATTCATGGCCGCCGCAAAGCCGACATCCCGCGCCGTGAGGCGCTGCCCGGCATGCAGTCCCACATCGCCGGAACGGAAGTCGAGGCCTGCGGGCCGGACGTAGTTACCTTGAACGGCGGATGCCTTTACCGTGACCTGGTCTTCAGAAGCGTCTGTATCCTCTTGAATTACAATGGAATCACTACCGTGTGGCAAGGGGGCTCCGGTAAAGATCCGCGCTGCCTGACCTGCCTGAATCTCGCCGTCATAAGAGCCGCCGGCAGGCACGCGGGCTGCGATCTCCAGTGTTACAGGGACGCTGGCGACGTCGGCCGCCCGGACCGCATAACCATCCATCGCGGAGACGTCGTGGGGCGGCTGGGTGACCCGGGAGACGGCATCGCTTGCCAGAACCCGACCCAGCGCCTCCGAGACGCTCACCGTTTCGGCAGGTAACGGCTTGAACGCTGCGCGGACACGAGAGAGAGCGTCTTCGACCGACAGCATCACATACCCTCGTAAACGCCGGATTTGCCGCCGGATTTATGCAGCAGCCGGACCTCTGTGATGCGCATGCCGCGATCGACCGCCTTGCACATGTCATAGACGGTAAGACAGGCGACCGAGACTGCGGTCAGAGCCTCCATCTCGACTCCGGTCTGGCCGGAGACCTTGCAGCGCGCGGTGACGTCGACTGCTGATCTTGCCGCGTCGAGACTGAGCTCGAGTTTCACGGAACTGAGCATTAAGGGATGACAGAGAGGAATGAGGTCCGCCGTCCGTTTGGCGCCCATGATGCCTGCGAGCTGGGCGACGGTGAGCACATCGCCTTTCTTGACGTCGCCATCCGCAATTAACGCCAGGGTTTCGGGCTGCATGATTACGGAACCCTTTGCAATCGCAACACGTTCGGTTGTCTCCTTTTCGGAGACGTCGACCATGACGGCGTTTCCATCCGCATCGAAATGCGTAAGTTCGGGCAATTTATCCTCCAGGTTTTTAAAGTGTGCCTGCGCTCTGGGCCTTAACGCCATCGGCCGATGGCGCCGGTTGGTCGAGCAGGGCAGCCGTCGCGGTAGTCACGTCGTCCTGGCGCATCAGGGATTCACCGATCAAAAAGGTCGTCGCCCCGACCTTTGCCATGCGGGCGAGGTCGGCAGCTGCATAGAGGCCGCTCTCCGCAATCAGAAACTTATCCTCGGGGACCCGTGCCGCGAGGGACTCCGTGGTCGCCAAATCGATTTCCAGAGTCTTGAGGTTCCGATTGTTGATGCCAAGCAGTGGCGACCGCAGAGCCAGGGCGCGGTCAAGTTCTTCGCCATTATGGACTTCGACCAGCACGTCCATTTCCAACTCAAGTGCAGCCGATTCGAGCTCGGCGGCCTGTGCATCATCCAGCGCCGCCATAATCAAGAGCACGCAGTCCGCGCCGAGTGCCCTGGATTCGATGATCTGGTAGGGCTCCAGCATGAAATCCTTACGCAGGACGGGCAGGGATACGGCGGCACGGGCCGCCTGGAGGTAACTGTCGTGTCCTTGAAAGTAGGGCTCGTCGGTCAGGATCGAGAGGCAGGTTGCCCCACCCGCTGCATAGGCTTGTGCGAGCAGCGGCGGATCAAAATCCGCCCGGATCAAGCCTTTACTCGGCGAAGCTTTCTTGATTTCGCAGATCAGACCGTATCGTCCAACCTTCGCGCACGCCGCTAAGGCCGCGTGGAAACCGCGAACGGGACCGGCCTGGGCCGCGCTGGCTTCGAGGTCGGACTGCGGAATGCGCTGTTTGCGCTCGGCAATGAAGGCGCGTTTGTCGTCACAGATCCGCCGGAGAACGTCACTCATGCCGCGTGGCCTGAGTTGGTGATCTCGATCAGATCGGCCAGAACCTTTGCAGCGGCGCCACTATCGATGGCTTCTGCGGCCATTTCGACACCCTCCTTGAGGTTAGCGACCTTGTTGGCAACGATCAGCCCGCCGGCCGATCCCAGAAGCACAGCGTCCCGGAACGCGCCGGCCTCGCCGTTCAGCATTGCGCGCAGAGCGGTCGCATTGTGGTCAGCGTCACCGCCGAGCAACCCTTTGAGGTCTCCGCGCGGCAGACCGGCCTCTTCCGGCGTGACCTCGAACGTCCGGATCTCACCGTTATTCAACTCCGCAACACAGGAGACTCCGGTGGTCGAGAGTTCGTCCAGGCCATCGGCGCCATGTACCACCCAGGCTTTTTCGTGACCGAGGCTTTTCAGGACTTTCGCAAGGGGTTCGACCCATTCAGGTGCGAATACACCAATGATCTGATGCTTGATACGGGCTGGGTTGGACAGAGGACCGAGAAGGTTGAAGATGGTGCGGGTGCCGAGCTCAACCCTTGTCGGGCCGACATGGCGCATGGCGGAATGGTGCCGGGGCGCCATCAGGAAGCAGGTGCCCACCTCCCTGAGACTCTTCTCCATCAAGGGCACTTCGGCCTCGATGTTTACGCCGAGGGCGGTCAGCACGTCGGCGGCTCCGCTCTTGGATGAAAGCGCGCGGTTTCCGTGCTTGGCCACGGCAACTCCGCAGGCTGCGATGACAAAAGACGAGGCGGTCGAAATGTTCAGAGTGCCTTTGGCGTCACCGCCCGTCCCACAGGTGTCGATGGCGCCGTCAGGCCCATCCACGGTCAGCATCTTGGCCCGCATGGCCCGAACGGCGCCGGTCAGTTCCTCCACCGTTTCGCCACGCACCCGCAGTGCCATGAGGAAACCGCCCATCTGGGACGGCGTGGCATTTCCCGACATCATGATGCCGAAGGCCGTCTCGGCCTCCAAAGAAGATAGCGGCCGCCCGGTTGCGACTTGGGCGATCAAGCCCTTCAGATCGTTCATATCGCCGTTCATCGGCGCTCTCCCCGTAATCTCGTTGCGGCGTTCATGCAGCCGATTTCGTTATCTTCAGGAAATTGTCGAGTAGCGCGTGTCCGGCCTCCGAAGCGATACTTTCGGGGTGAAACTGGACTCCGTGCAGTGGCAATTCCTGATGGCGCAAGCCCATGACGACGCCGTCCTCTGTACGGGCCGTGACCTGCAGACAGTCGGGAATGCTGTCGGGTTCCAGGGTCAGGGAGTGATAACGCGTTGCGGTCAGGGGCGTAGGAAGCCCCGCAAACACGCTGTCACCTTCATGACTGACCGGACTGAGCTTGCCATGCATGGGTGAGGGCGCGCGCACGACTTTGGCGCCATAGGCCTGGCCGATAGCCTGATGGCCGAGACAGACGCCCAGGATCGGGTAGTTGCCTGCTGCCTTCTCGATCAGTTCGAGGCAGATTCCGGCCCGGTCCGGATCGCAGGGACCCGGTGAAATCACAATTCCCTCGGGCTTTAGCGCCAGCGCTTCCTCTGCAGTCATGCTGTCGTTTCGCCAGACCTCTACCGTCGCGCCGAGTTCGCCGAGAAAGTGATAAAGGTTGTAGGTGAAACTGTCGTAGTTATCGATGAGTAACAGCATTTCAATGACTTATCTGGTGTTATCGCAGGGCTCTCGTGAAGCTTCAGGCCGTTATAGCAGGTTGCGAATGAGCGCGAAAGCGAGGCCGTACATGACTGTAACTGAGCTGGTTATGGCATTTTAATGCGCGGTATTTCCTAATGGATTGGAAAGGCGAATTGCATGTCAATCAGGTTAAACGATCGGCAGCATCTGTTGTTTATTATGGTAAACGTGGCAGGATGCGCATCTTCTTTCTCGGCGTGATCCCGGAGCAGAAACGGAAAGCCTGACTGGTGGCTGGAAAAGCGAAACAAAAGGCAGAAAACGGCCGCGCTGTGCGCTGGCTGAAATACCTGGCGCCTGCGCTTTTGCTGCCGGTTGTCGTGGTTGGCGGGCTTTATGCCGGCGCTATCTTCTTGACCGATCCGGCCGATCAAACTCCATCGGACGCAAAGGAATCCCCGGCGGCTGGGCAGGAAGCGGAGCTTACCGATCGCGGTACGCCGCAGGTGCCCTCCGAAGCAGTTGCGCCGGAGAGGGCAGCGATCCCAGGGAAGAAGACCGATAACGGGCCGCTTAATCTGGATAACCTGCGGATTACCGACACCATTGTTCGCGACGGAAGCGGCGGGGAAGAGAAAGGTTTTCTGCCGGACAACAGTACCTTGCCGACGACCGTTAAGGAAAAACCGAAGGCGGTTGAAGAAACGGTAGTCTCCAAGCCGGCCACGGAACCCACTGTCGCGTCGGGTGTGAATCCGTCCGTTGTTGCCGAAGACGAAACCGAGCCCGTAGCGCCGAAGCAAAAAAATGCAGACGGGGCCGTCCCGCCGCTTTGGCTGAGAAATGCCACGACACCGAAGGCGACCAAGGGGCAACCCATGATCGCCGTGGTGATCGATGACCTCGGCCCGAATTTCAAGAATGCGCACCGTACGATTGCCTTGCCGGCGCCTCTGACCCTGGCGTTCCTTCCCTATGCCAATCACCTGGAGGACCTCACCTCGAAAGCGCAGGCGTCGGGTCATGAATTGTTGCTTCACATGCCGATGGAGCCTGAGGAGAGCAGTCAGAATCCGGGTGAAAACGCACTGCTGACGGGGTTGGAGCCACCGGAGCTAGAGCGACGCTTGACTTGGAGCTTGGATCGCTTTTCTGGCTACGTCGGCCTGAACAACCACATGGGCAGCAAGTTCACCAAGTCGGAACCCGGCATGCGCCTGGTCATGTCGGAGCTTGCCAAGCGCGGCCTGCTGTTTCTGGATTCCCGTACCATCGCCGAGAGCCGGGCCGAGGACGCAGCCGCAGCCTTCATGGTGCCCTTTGCACAGCGGGATATCTTTATCGACAACGATCACCAGAATCTTGGTTCGATCCGGGCACAGCTTACCCGGCTCGAAGAGCTGGCGCGCCGAAAAGGCTATGCCGTGGCGATCGGGCACCCCCACAACGGGACGCTTGAGGTGCTGGAGAAATGGCTGCCGGAGGCCGCGAAAAGGGGCTTCGCATTGGTGCCGATCTCAGAAATTGTCAAACAGCAGCTCCAGCTAGCACGCGCCGGCACTGCTTTATCGACGCCGCAAGCTGGAGACCTGCGTGCCGAACCCTGAACAGGAGGCTTTTTATCTAAGCCGCCTGGAGGCGATCCTGCGCACCGACACTGAGATCTGGCCCAGCCTGAAACTGGCGCGCGCACTCGCTTTGCCTGACTGGCTTATCGCCAGCGGCGCGATCTATCAGACCGTTTGGAACGCTTTAACTGGAAAGCCCGCAGGTTACGGCCTGAAGGATATCGATCTGATCTATTTCGACGGTACCGATGTGAGTTGGGAGGTCGAAGACAAAGCCATCAAACGAGTCGCCGAGGCCTTCGCAGCGGCGGAGATCTCCACGCCGGTCGAGACAAGGAATCAGGCGCGTGTGCATCTTTGGTTCGAGCAGCGCTTCGGTGCGCCGTACGAAGCCTTGAGCAGTTCCGCAGAGAGCCTGACCCGTTATGCCAGCACGACCCATGCAGTCGGGGTTCGGCTGGAGAGAGACGGGCGGATGACCATAGAAGCGCCCTTCGGCCTTACGGACGTCTTCAATCTCGTCCTGCGCCCGAACCCGCATCTGGACAACAAAGGCACCTACGACGAAAAAGCTGCCCGTTGTGCCGAACTCTGGCCGCAGGTGCAGGTGATCCCTTGGCTCTAACCTGCTGAAGCCTCACCGCTTATTGACTGAATGTCACCCGGCCCGTCTGATCCTACTGTTCGCAGGTGGCGGCCGGTTGCGACAGCCGATAGATCCATTGGATCGGAGGCATCAACGAGATTCAAGCGCCGGTAAATCGTGTGTCCGGGTCGGCTACCAGAGTTTCGATGAACTTGGAAAACAGCTCACCTTGAGAATTGATGCGCAGCTTGGAGTATACGTTGCGGCGGTGGATCCGGACTGTTCCGGGAGATATTTCCAGAATACGTCCGACGGCATCAGCCGAATGCCCCTTGAGGGTAAACTCGACGACCTGGCGCTCACGCGGAGTCAGTATGCCCTCGCCGATATTTGAAAAGGCCGCCTCGACACTCTGATGCAACGACGAGTCCGAAACCTCGCTGTCGATGGTCCCGAACAGAGTTGCCAGATTACTCCAGTGGCGTAGGCAACTCGCCTGTACGATAGGCCAGAACTTTTGCAGCTGCCGGAATTCTTTGGCCGAAAAGGTCTTTCCCGAACGCATGAGCGAAATGACGACGAAGGCTTCGCCCGGAAGGGCGATAAAGAACCCGATTTCTTCGGCCAGTCCGGTGCGGGCGTAGTAGCTTCGGAAATACTCCCCCTGAAAGAAACGGTCCGGGGCCAGGTCGCGGATCCGATAGAGGCCTGGCTCAACACGGTTCGCGCAAGCCAGGAAAAAGGGATCGAGGATGTAAGGCCCTTCCTGATAGTCCTCGACGAAGACCTTTCGCTTGCTTTGCGGGAAGTCGTCGAACAGGTCCATCGGGCGCGCTGCGCCGAGGTAGCCGAATATGACCGTGTAATCGAATGGCGCTATGCCCTGACAGGCATTGGACAGATTGGACGCGAAATCATCCGTGCCGATCTTGGAGATCAGGGCGCCCGTCGCCTCAATCCACTTATCCATTCCCATCCTCGCGTATCACAATAGAACTATTAAAAATGTGGTATATACAGCCAAATGGCTTTTCCGTACAATTTTTCCCATACAGATAGTATTCATCGAACTGTAAAAAGATACCCATAAATGAACAGTGCGGGATATGGTTCGGGTGCTGCCCCCAAAAATTCAATGATAATTGCAGAGCTGCGGGGCGTCTCGAAACGGTTCGGTGAGGTCTGCGCAGCAAGTGATCTGAACCTGTCGATCGGAGAGGGTGAATTCCTGTCGTTCCTGGGGCCCTCGGGCTGCGGAAAGACAACTGCATTGCGCATGCTGGCAGGATTCGAAACGCCGACGGAGGGCGATGTCCTGCTTGACGGCGAGGTGGTCAACAATCTCGACGCGCACGTTCGCCCCGTCAACATGGTGTTCCAGCACTACGCACTTTTCCCACATATGACCGTGGCGCAAAACATCGGCTACGGCCTGCGTCAGATCCGGCCCCGCATACCGAAGGCGGCAATCGCGGAGAAAGTCGGTAAAGCCCTCGCGACAGTCCGGCTGGTCGGTCTCGAAGATCGCCGCATCTGGGAACTGTCCGGCGGGCAGCAGCAGCGCGTTGCACTGGCCCGCGCGATCGTGAACGAACCCAAGCTGCTGTTGCTGGACGAACCGATGGCGGCGCTGGACAGAAAGCTGCGCAAGGAGATGCAGATCGAGCTGCAGAACCTGCAACGCCAACTGGGCATTACCTTTGTGCTGGTGACGCATGATCAGGAAGAGGCGCTTTCGATGAGCGACCGGATCTGCATCATGCGCGACGGAAAAATCATTCAGATCGGCAGTCCCCAGGAACTCTATGACCGCCCGCGAAACCGCTATGTGGCCGGGTTTGTGGGGACGTCGAACTTCTTCGATGGCAAGGTTACGGGAGCATCGCAAGACCTGACTTCGGTTTTGCTTCAAAACGGTGCCGAGGTGACCGGCCGAGCCATGGCAGAGGTGAGCGTCGGGCAGGAGATTTGTATCAGCGTGCGCCCTGAGCAGATCAGACTGTGCAGAGACGGCGAAGGGGAATCCGTCGTCGTCTTGAACCGGATCTTCCTTGGCGAACACACCGAATACCTCGTGATGCACGAAACGCTTGGCGAGTTTCTTGTCCTTTCACCAAGACAATCGGAACTGAACGACGGCCCCTTCAATACAGGCGATGCGCTTTCGGCGGCATGGGATGTCAGTGCCGCGCTCGTCCTGGACCGCAATTAAAAAGGTGTCACCAACCCTCAGGGAGAAGAGAAATGGTTAAAAAAAATGACTACATCTCAAAACAGAAATTCATTGATGAGCTCTACCGCTACAAGCGCGGATCCGTCACACGCCGCCACTTTCTGAATGTGACCGGACTAGGCGCTGCAACCGCGGTCCTGGGAACTGCCGTTCCGGGTCTGCGTTCGCGTCCCGCATTCGCCGCGGGCGATATTGGGGACCGGGTCATTCTGGCGACCTGGCCGAATTACCATGACCCGGACAACTTCGATGCCTTCACGGAAGCCACCGGCGCCGCCGTTCAAGTCAACGTTTTCGGCTCCAACGAAGAAATGCTGGCCAAGCTTCAGGCCGGAGGCAGCGGCTGGGACGTCTACGTGCCCACCAACTACACCATCACGACCTATGTCGCAGAAGGCTTGATCGAGCCGTTGGATACCGCCCGCTTACCCAACTACGACGCGTCGGCTTACGACCCTCGTTTTTCGGACGCCGGATCGGTGGACGGGACACTCTATGCCGTGCCCAAAAACTGGGGAACCACGGGCTTTGCCGTCAACACCTCCAAGACCGGTGGCCGCGCAATGAAATCCTGGAAAGACTTCTGGGATATCACGAAAGAGGATTTTTCCGGCCGCACCATGGTGCATGATTACCAGCTGACCACGATTGGCAACGCGCTGAAATACTTCGGGTATTCCTTCAATTCGATCGATGAAAAGGAACTGGCGGAAGCCGAAAAACTTTTGATCGATGCCAAGCCGCATCTCTTTGCTATCTCATCGGACTATCAGCCGTCCATGCGCAACGGCGACGCCTGGATGACCATGTGCTGGACCGGTGACGGCAAACAGCTGAACGTGGATATTCCCGAGATCGACTATGTGCTGGGTGTCGAGGGCGGTGAGCTCTGGAGTGACTACTACGCCATTCCAAAAGGTGCGCCGCATACGGACGCGGCCTATGCGCTGATCAACTTCCTGCTGAATCCGGAAATCAACGCCAAGGAAGTCCTGGCGCATGGCTATCCGTCAGCGGATGCGCACACCAACAAACTGTTGCCGGAAACGCTCCTGAACGATCCGATCCTCTATCCGGCCCAAGAACTGTTGAGTGCGCTGGAGTTTGGCGCTGCGGCGACTCTGACCGATCCGAACCGTGCCGAGTTGATGGCGCGCTTCAAGTCGGCCTGATCAAGAGACGGATGAGAACACCGTGACTCACGGAACACGCAACCTGTTGCTCCTGGCACCTGCCGGCACCTGGTTTCTGGTAATGCTCTTATTGCCGCTGACGGTTGTTCTCATCTTCAGCTTTGGCGAACGGGGGACGTCCGGCGGCTACGCCCCCGCATTCGTCCTGGATCAATATGCCAACCTTCCGGCACGCTGGACGGCGTTCAAAAACACCCTGACGCTGGCGCCGATCGGCACGCTGGCGTCTCTGGTGATAGCCTACCCCTTGGCCTATTACCTTGCCGTCAAGGTCGATCCGAAATGGAAAACGACCCTGCTTGTGCTGGTGATCGTGCCGTTCTGGACGTCCATCCTGATTCGCAGTTACGCATGGATATTCCTGTTGGGCGGGCGCGGGTTACCCGCTCTGCTGGACTGGGTCGGTATTGAGGATGTCCGTCTGATCAACACGCCCTTTTCCGTACTTGTCGGGATTATCTACGGTTACCTGCCGCTCATGGTGTTCCCGATCTTCGTCAGCCTTGACCGGCTTGATAAACGTCTGCTCGAGGCTTCATCGGACCTTGGGGCAAAACCCTGGCGCACCTTCCTGCAAGTCACCTTGCCGCTGTCGGTCCCCGGTGTCGCGACAGGCTGTATGCTGGTCTTCATTCTGCTGATGGGTGAATTCCTGATCCCGGCGCTGTTGGGCGGCGGTAAGGTTTTCTTCGTCGGCAATGCCCTGGTCGATCTGTTCCTGCAATCCCGTAACTGGGCCTATGGTTCGGCGGTCGCCGTCGCCCTTGTGGTGGTCATGCTGATCACCGTCACCATCTACATGCGGTTTATCAATCGTCTCGGCGTAAACCGTGAAGACGTTTCGATGGTGTAGGGGGGAACCGATGAAGCTCTACGCCGTTTTCGTCTATCTGTTCCTCTATATTCCTGTGGGCGTCATCGCGCTGTTCAGTTTCAACGCCGGCCGTCACGCGAGCCAGCTGCAGGGGTTTTCTCCGAAATGGTACGGCAAGGCCCTGTCCAATCCCTTCGTGATGGATGCCCTGGAAACCAGTCTGATCGTCGCCTTCGTGTCCGCGTTTTTGGCGAGCCTTTTCGGCACGATGGCGGCCGTGGCGCTGCAGGGCATCAAGGGACCGCTGCGCAAAACCTTTGATTTGCTGATCTACGTGGCCGTCATGATTCCGGGGATCGTCATTGGAATCGCAACGCTGATCGGCCTGGTGACGGTCTTCGATCTTTTGAACCCGTTGCTCGCCGCTCTCTGGCCGGACGGTGCCACTCCGCCCAGTCTCCACATGGGGATGGGTTCGCTGATCGCCGCGCATGCCATGTTCCTGATGGCCCTTGTGATCATCATCGTCCGGGCGCGTCTCGCGGGCATGGACCGATCGCTGACCGAAGCATCTTCGGATCTTTACGCCACACCATTCGGAACTTTTCGGCAGGTGACCCTGCCGCTGATCTTTCCGGCGGTTCTGGCCGGATTTTTGCTGTGTTTCACCTTCAGCTTTGACGACTTCATCATCGCCTTCTTCGTCGCAGGTTCCGAAACGACGCTCCCAATCTATGTGTTCTCATCGATACGACGCGGTGTGACGCCCGAAATCAACGCGATCGGCACCATGGTTCTGGCCGTGTCGCTTGTCACCCTTGCCATGGCCCAAATCCTTCTACGCCGTGGGGGACGTACACCCAAATGAACCTCGCGCAAACCGGACTCAAACATGGCTTCGGTCCCCTGTTGCAGGGCAAGGTCGCGCTCGTGACCGGCGCCGGATCGGGTATCGGACGGGCAGGGGCGATGGCAATGGCCAGAGAGGGAGCACAGGTCGTGGTTACCGATCTGGACGGCGCAAAGGCCGCTTTAGTTGCCGGTGAGCTGATCGGTGAAGGTCACGGTGCGGTTTCGGAGGGCCTGGACGTCACCGACGATGCTGCAATGCGTGCTGTCGTCGACCGTACGGTCGAAACTCTGGGACGTCTGGATATTCTGCACTCCCATGCCGGCTATCAGGCCGAAGGTGACCTTGAACAGGTTTCACTGGAGGATATGGATAGGTCTTGGCTGATAAATGTTCGATCGCATTTCATCGCGGCCCGCGCGGCTGTCGGGCATATGAAAGCCCGAGGCGGGGGCAGCATCATCATCACCTCGTCCAATTCGGGCGTGCAGTACGACCGGGAGATGATTGCCTACGCCACGACCAAGCACGCGACCGTGGCAATGACCCGACAGATGGCCGCCGATTACGCCAAGTACAACGTCCGGTTCAACACGCTCTGTCCCGGCTTCATTGACACACCGTTCAATGCGGGCTTCGAAAAGCAGATGGGCGGACGGGACGGTCTTGAAAATTACATCGCACAGAGCATTCCCATGGGGCGGTTCGGCACCACGGATGAGATCGCGAATTCGATTCTGTTCCTGGCATCGGACATGTCGTCCTTCATGACCGGGCATGCACTGGTCATCGACGGCGGGGAATGCATTTGATCCAGTAGGAACCCGTGTGTTCAAACGGACGTATGATTCAACCTTCAAAAGTTCCCGCAGATTATGCCGCAGTTTTTTTTGAGGCATGTCGCAACAGACCGGCACACGATGCCGCAGAGAATCAAAGCTGGAGCCGTTTGCGTTTCGGTTCCTTCACGAAAAACGCAAATTTTCCCGCAAAATTAACGGCTGCAGCGCAACCTGCAGACGTCAATCCAGTTTGTGGCCGAAGGCGCGCATGGCCTTGTCGCGATGCTGCAGTTCTTCTTTTGCCGCACCGACAGTTTCGACCATCCGAAGTTTGCCTTTCCGGTCGCGCAGGCGCGTGAACTGTTTCAATTCCCGGACTTTCGCTCTCATAGCGCCGCGTTCGCGGCCGGTCAGCCTTTGAAGATCTTCCGTCATATCCGTCGTCCTTGAGTCTGATCGCCTTTCACTGATCCAGTGAGAGGCGCGAATCAGCCTCTCTGATCAATTAATTAGAGGACGAATCACGTCCTTGATTGTTTCAATCAAGGACGATCGCGCTCTTAGCAATTTGTCCGACTTGCTGACCAGGAGTTTACACCCCTTTGGGCTTCGCGCCTTGAGACAAATCAATCACGCTTGTCCAGTTTTTGGGTTCAAGCGATCATTGACAGTGATTGTGGATGTGATTGAACAGACGAGGGCGCGATGTCGAAGACCAATAAGCACAAAGGAAAGCTCCGCCTTTCGAAAGTCGACATGGATCAGGAGTTGGGGCGAGAGGTCTATCATGAGCAGCTTGCGAAGCTGCAGACCAAACTTTTGCGTATTCAACAGACTTACCTGCATACCGGAGATAATGCGGTCATTGCTTTTGAGGGTTGGGACGCGGCCGGAAAGGGGGGCACAATCCGGCGTATGTCGGCTGTTCTCGATCCGCGTGGCTTCAAGGTTTGGCCAATCGCAGCGCCCAAGCCCCATGATCTTGCGCGACATTATCTGACTCGATTTTGGGAACGCCTGCCGTCACAGGGCGAGCTCGCGGTGTTTGATAGAACCTGGTATGGCCGTGTGTTGGTCGAGCGGGTCGAGGGCTTTGCCAAGCCACGGGAATGGAAGCGGGCCTACGAGGAGATCAATGATTTCGAACGGCTGATGACCGATAACGGTACTCGCCTGGTGAAGCTTTTCCTGCATGTCACGCCGGAGGTGCAGCTGGAGCGGTTCGAAGCGCGTCTGCATGATCCGATGAAACGCTGGAAGCTGAGCTACGAAGATTTCCGAAACCGCGACAGCCGGCCGGCCTACGAAAAGGCCATCAATGACATGTTCGAGCGAACCTCAACCAAAGCTGCGCCCTGGCACGTTATCCCGGCCAACGACAAGAAATTTGCCCGGATCGCAGCCATGGAAATCATCGCCGACTGCCTCGCCAAAGGCGTCGATCTGAAGCCACGGCCCTTGGACGAGAAGGTGAGAGAAGAGGCCGATAAGCTATTTGGTGCGGAATGATCAGACTCAAGCCTGAGGGCTACTCTGAAGTTCGTTGCGCCCAAGCGTTTTCTGCGCTGGGCGAACAGGACGCGTCAGCACCGCCGCTCAGCACAGTCCGAGCACACACAGACGCGTCCAGCGTCGTGGGAGCCTTAGCCAACGCGGGACAGTCAATGCAGACTTTCAGATCACGCTGACCATGATCTGAATGCGTCGCGAGACATCGATGCAGGTTCCTTTTTGTCGTTTCCGACCTGGACGTCAGATCCGGTGAGGAAGTAGGTCGCGCCAACGTGCGTGCTGATTAACCTTTGAAAACTTCCTCGATCTGCCTTACGAGCAGGGTTGGTTCACCGGACGGTCAGATTGATCCCATTCGGGTTTGTGGGGGGATCGAAGTAGGAAAAAAAGGCACGAACATCGTCGCGTGTCCCACCCTCCACTTTGACATCTCCGTTGTCTATCCCGGCCAGCAGGCCCGTCAATGGCGTATATGGCGTGTCCGCATGGACTGGATCGCCTTCACCGACAATGGTGACATTTCCGATCAGAATGCGGTTCATGTAGTCTTTTGTGGAGATGATCGTCAGGTCGGGTTCAGGGGGCAGTTTTTCGTGGTATTGAACGATCCCGCGCCGGATTTCCAGCCCATGGTCTTCGTCTGTGTCCGTGAGGCGAATCCCGAGCGTGAGTTCGGTCCCGGCCGCTTTGGCCGCGTCCAGCCGCGTGGTCATCATCTCGATGATCTTTCCGGCGGGGAAGGATTGAATGACATCGGGCGAAGTGAAGGCCAGCCCTCCTTCCAATACTTCGCCGTCTAGTTCGGCGGCGGCAGTCAGCATCCAGTTTCGCCAGTTGATTGAGGTCTGCTCGGCTGCCCAGAGGCGATAGGCATTGGCTTTCAGGTTCCGGGCCTCAGTGTCGTCGGGTTCGACTCGGATGACGTAGGTTAGAAGCTCGGCGGCCCAACTAAACTTACCATCCGCGACAGCGTTTTCCGCAGTCGAGAATAGCTTGTCTCTGCCACCCATCAGATCGACATAGGCCGCCGCGCGCTCCATGCGTGGAAGCGGCTGTAGTTGCCATGGATCGGCTTCGAAAAAGCCGAGGTATCCGACATAGATCTGGCGGACTGCATGGGCAACTGTGCCGTAAAACTCACCCAGCCAGGGATGACTTGCCAAATGATCGGGGAGGGTGACCACTTCGACCAGTTCGTCGGGAGTCATTCCGAGGTTCATGTATCGGATAGTCTGATCATGCACGAATTGAATGGCATCGCGGTAGGCGGTCAGAACCGACTGAATGTCGTCATAACCCACGACGGCCCGGCCGTGGCTCGGCGCCATGTAACGCGCGGGAAACTCACGCAGGATGTCGATGCTTTTGTACCACCGCACCGGATCGCGGAACTTGGTCCCGCGGATGGTGTGGAGGTTCGGAAAGGATTCACCCTGCAGGACTTCTGCCGATTGCAACAACTCCAGATCTGGGAACCAGGCAACGATTTCGTCCGGTGTTTCGCTCGGGACAAACTTCAACTGCACTTTCACGCCGGCAATTTCCACATCAAGAGTATCGGTGAAAGTTATGGTCGGTGGGATAAAGGTAACAGAGCCGACGAGGGCGCGCGGGCCGATGCCATCGTTGACCGATCCATTCTCGCCGTGCTCCAGGTAGGACGCGCCGGTAAAGGAGGAGCGTCGCCCTAGAATTGGGCCGAGATTGCTGGCCCAGTTGACTACGCGGTTGAGCAGCGTCTCATGCGCATAGATGTCGACCCTACCCGCCGCGACGTCCTCGGCAGAGGCGAAGGCTTTGACGCCGGCCACATGATCGATGTGATTATGGGTATAGATCACCGCCCTCACCGGCAGGTCGGTGATCCGGCGGAAGGCCTGCAAGATGGTCGCGCCTGATTCGGCCGTCAGCGGCGGATCCACGATAATGATGCCGTCGTCGCCCACGACCATCAGGGTATTGGTGAGATCATAGCCGTAGGCCATATAGGCGCGATCCCCCATCTTCACCATCGCTTCATCCATTTTTCGCGAATGCTCGCTCAGGCGGGGATGAATCTTGGGCGAAGACTCGGTGTAGGCAAGATTTCGGCCTGAGCGTTCAAGAATGCTGATTCCAGGATCCTTGCCAAACCATAAGCCAGTTTCATCAACGTCTGCCGCTTTCGCTGACGGCGGCAGGCTCAAGAGGAAGAGGGTGACAAGCAAACAGCAAGGCGCGAGGAATTTGGGCGAGATCGGATCTTTGGCCATCGTAGGAGTCTCCCGTTGCAGATTTATTGCCTTTGTCGCCGATTTTCGTTGATGCTTTGCTGAAGTCTCCGATCACTTGAGAGGATTGAGAATGATCGGCGAAGAGAACTCTTTGACGTTCCACTCGGGCCCCAGGCTATCTGATCGTATCGGATAGTATTGTGCTTCGGCACCCCAGCGAACCGGCAACTTGCCGACACGAAACAACCCTACCGTCCCCAATCCCACAGGCAGGGAAAGGCGGTCATCGGCCTCCGCCTGCCAGTCGACCCTTATGTTGGGGGTCATGCCGATCAATTGAGTGTCGTTCAAACGCCAGTTTATGAAGTACTGGATATCGGTCTGGCTGGTGTCGTCCCGGCTGTCGTCGCCGGCATAGGACCACCAATGCTGCGCGAGCGCGCCGATGTTCCAATTGTCGAGACCGAGACCCCCGGTTTTATTGCCCAGGCGCACCGCAAGTGCGGCCGGTCCGGCTTACCATTTTCCCTGACCAAGCACCTCGTCGCTAGCTGTTGGGAATATCAGGCTCAGACCGGCACCCCAGACGAAGCCGTCGGTGCGGTTGGGACCAGCAAGGGTAAGCAGCACGCTGTCTCCGAGACCATTGGTTCGGCCGAAGGGATCGCCTGCGATGGAAGTAAGCCGGTCGTCGGTGGCAATCTCTCCCTGGTTCAGCCCAACCAGATCACCGGCGGATGAGTCTAGAGGCGAACTGATAAACTGAATGACCGGGCGAAAGATCAGATTCCAATCGCCGTTCAGGATCGGCGCGGGCATGACCGGCTGAACCTTAAGTGAATTCAGGACCTCTCGGTCATTGGCCACGTCGCCTTCGAAGATAGCGACATCGTTTTGGGTTACCAACATCCAGACATCAGACAGCGGATTACTGGATTTTTGTGCGAGTTCCTTCAGCTCGGCATCTTCAGCGAAAGGCTTTGAAACAGCTTGTGCAACAACGTCGTTCTTAAATTCAACTTCTCCTGTAAGTTGATTTTCGGGTGAGAGTATTTGGTTAAATGCGGAGGAGGACAAAGGCGCGAACGTCAAGAGTATCGACAGCATGCCAACAGTGACTGCTGCGAAGAAGAAGCTTGGTAACGCCCCATGCGCGCCCTGAGATGCAGGGAGCATCACACCAGCCAATTGCTGTTGAACACCCTGTCGACAGGATCTCGACTGAATACCTGCATGGACTCGTACTCTGCAAATTCTGCAGCAAGTCGAAATTGCCACGTGGTTGGTATTGCAATTTTAGGTTGTTTAATAAGCCAGAATCAAGTGCCGCGGTCAAGCAGAGTAGTGGGTTGCAAACAGGCGAAGACGGTTAGCGACGAAACGTTTCTTATCAGTTCGATCGATCCGTTTCTCTGGTTCGACTTCTGCCGTCAGCCGGTCCGGCCGTAGAAGGTCATTCTGGCTTCTTCTGACAGCGAAACTCCCGGCTTCGAATTGTAGGCGAGTACGGCGAGCATGCGCGTCCGTGCCCCCTCGTTGGGCGCGACCCTGTGGATGGCGTTCCGGCCTCTGAACAGCACGAGCGCGCCGGCATTCATCGACAGCCGCTCAACCTCGACACGCCCGTTGAGCACCTGGGCGACGCCCTCGTAATTCATCTCGCCGGCATCGGCATTCCGGGTGTCGCGGACATATTCAAAGCTGCCGCCACGCTCAGGAGGCTCGATCATCAGGGTGATCGCAAAGGAAGAGTTGTCGAAGTGCCAACCCAGTTCCTGTCCGGTCTCTGCATAGTGGATGTTGATCGAAGACAGGGAATCGGCGTAGTCGTGGAGCTCGGTCTCTCCCAGGGTTTCACAGAGGAAGTCACGGAACACTGCCGCGTTGTAAAGCGTCCGTAACGCAGAGTCGTCAGGCACCTGGTCGTCCGTAATGCAGCCCTTTGAGGAGACAACCATCCGGTTGCGCGTGTGATCGGCGGAAAAGGCCGGGTCAGGCGCGCTGAGATAGACGGTGTGGTTCTGGCTGCAGAAGTAAGCCTTGTCGCGATTGGCGCTGCCTTCTGCGCGGACAGACTCCGTCGCCTCCGGGGTCATGAATCCTGGCATCACGAGAACGCCTTTTTCATTGAGGGCCGCGCGGCAGCGGGCGCGAAAAGACTGATCTTCGAGTGGATAGGTTGTGAGGTCGACGATCCCGTCCAGTTCCATGGTATCCCTCCTTTTACAAGCCGGTATTCAATGAGCCGGTCTTCAGCGATCCAGGAGATACTAGCGGTTCGATAAGATTAGAAAAAATTGTTTTAATAGAGCTATTAAAAAAGAAAAACTTACTTTATGACTTGAGCATGATTAGAATTACGCTTCGTCAGTGTGAGTATTTTCGTGCTGTCGCACAGAGCGGCGGAATTGCTTCTGCATCACGGAACTTGGGAGTTTCCCAACCCGCCGTCGCCCAGGCGATCACGAAGCTGGAGGCAATCACCGGCCTGGTTTTGTTTCGGCGGCTTCATGCCCGTGGCATGGATCTGACCGGACAGGGTGAGGAGTTTCTGCGTTACGCCAACGATCTCTTGAGCTGTGCCGGCAAGGTTACCAAGGCCGTTACGGAAATCGCGGACCATCGGCGGGGTACCATCCGGCTTGGCTGTTTCCAGTCGATCGCGCCGTTTTGCCTTGCACGGATCGTGCGAGGATATCGCGAGCGGGCACCCGGTATTGCGCTGGAAGTCTCGGAAAAGCTCCAGGACGAACTGACGGATGCCATTGAGGGGAACGAACTGGACCTGGCTATCATGTACGACCTTGGCCTGGACCCAGGCCGGATGAGCTGGCAGGAACTTTCCGCTGCGCCGCCTTATCTGATTGTGCCTCCCGGTCACCGGCTCGCAGAAAGAAATCGCGTGTCCATTCGGGAGATCGCGTCAGAGGACTACATCCTTTTCGACGCTCCCCAGAGCAGGGAGTACTTCTTTGCGATCTTCGAGCGCCACGGCATTCGGCCTCGTATCGGCCTTCGCTCCACATCGATCGAATCCGTCCGCTGCAGTGTCGGCAACGGTCTCGGTGTTTCGATCCTCGCCATGCGCCCGGCGTCGGACGAAACCTATGACGGACAGCGGGTTGTTTCGCTCGAGCTGGAGGAAATCCTGCCGCCGACCCGCATCGTGATCGCATATCCAAAGGATCGCACGCCAGGTGAGCTGCTGCTCCCCTTTGTGCGCTTTTGCCAGGACGTTTTTACGGACCTGTAGGACCTGAAGCCTTCAAATATTGGACTTCTGAGAAGCGAACCTGACCGCTTCCTCTGCGGCACGCACAAGGGCGCGGGCCTTGTTGCGGCATTCCTGGTATTCGCCCTCGGGAACGCTGTCGGCGACCACGCCGCCGCCGGCCTGGATGTAGATGGTGTTGTCTTTGACAACGGCGGTGCGCAGGGCGATGCAGGTATCCATGGTACCGGTTGCGCCGAAGTAGCCGACGGCGCCCGCGTAAATGCCACGGCGGTCCGGCTCCAGCTCGTCGATGATCTCCATGGCCCGGACCTTGGGGGCGCCGGAAACTGTACCGGCCGGAAAGCCGGCATAGAGCGCTTTCATGGCGTCGTATTGCGCGTCCAACTCGCCGTCCACGTTGGAGACGATGTGCATGACGTGGCTGTAGAGCTCGACCAGCATCTTTTCGGTGACCTTCACCGAACCGACCTTTGCGACACGTCCGACGTCGTTGCGGCCCAGGTCGAGCAGCATCAGATGCTCCGCAAGTTCCTTGGGGTCGGACAGCAGGTCGGCAGCCAGCTCCTTGTCTTCCTGCGGCGTGGCCCCACGCTTGCGGGTGCCGGCGATGGGCCGGATCGTCACCTGTCCGTCGCGCAGGCGCACCAGGATCTCCGGGCTGGAGCCGACGATCGAGAAGTCGCCCAGGTTCAGATAGAAGAGAAAAGGCGAGGGGTTGATCCGGCGCAGGGCCCGGTAAAACGCGAAAGGCGGCAGCTCGAACGGGATTGCGAAACGTTGGGAGAGCACGACCTGAAAGATGTCGCCGGCCAGGATGTACTCCTTGGCCTTGTCGACCATTTGGTGAAATTCCGCTTGAGTGACGTTGGACGTCGGCTCCGGCAGGACTGTATCGCCCATGTAGACGTCCCGGCCGCGCGGCACCGGCTGTTCGAAATCGTTGACCACTGCGGACAGGCGAGCGTAAGCGGCCTCGTAGGCATCGCGCGCGGAAACAGCATCATCGGGCCAGACCGGTGTGACAACCGTCACCTGATCCTCTACCCGGTCGAAGATGGCGATGACCGTCGGACGAATGAACATACCGTCCGGAACGCCCAGGAAGTCGGGGTTCTGGTCGGGAAGATGTTCCATCAGACGCACGGTTTCATAGCCCAGGTAACCGATCACAGCCGAGGCCATGGGCGGCAGGCCTTGGGGCAGATCGATGCGGCTTTCCGCGACCAGCGCCCGCAGGCTATCCAGCGCACCACCGTCCAGAGGATTGAAGGTTTCCAGATCCTGCAATGCGTTCCGGTTGATTTCCGCCTGATCGCCACGGCAGCGCCATATGACGTCCGGTTTGAATCCGAGGAAGGAATAGCGGCCGATATTGGTGCCGCCTTCGACCGACTCAAAGAGGACGGAATTTGGCTGCCCTTCGGCGAGCTTCAAAAACGCTGAAACCGGCGTTTCCAGATCGGCGATCAAGGTGGTCCAGACCACCTGCGCTGCACCGGTCCCATAAATCTCGGCGAAGCCGTCGAATTCCAGGCCATCAGATTTGGGCCCAGATGATTCCTGCATGCTCATGGGATCAGAACTGAGACAGGACGGTATCGAGGTTTCGGTTGTTGATGTCGACGGAATAGCTGCTGTTCAAAGTGACCATGAACTGGCTGACCAGATCGTTCTGCATCCGGCCGGCGAGATTGGTCTGTAGGGTCTTGATGGCAGTATCGGCGGTCGCTGCCGGCGCAGCCGCGATCTCGGTCAGCCGAGCGACCATAATCCCTTCGGCATCATCTACGACGTCCGCCTTACCCTGCTGAAGTTCAAACAGCTTGGTGGGCAGATCCAGGGGAATGCCGGGGGTTGGGGTCGTATTGAATCGCCTCAAGGCAGGGGTCGTGGTGAGCGAAAGACCCGCTTCCTCGGCAAGGGCGGCAAAGTCACCACCGTTGTTAACGGCTTCAGAGAGGACTTTCGCCTTTTCGTTCAGCAACCTCGTGACTTCAGCTTCTTTCCAGGCCTCGATCACGTCGTTGCGGACATCTGCCAGGGGTTTCTTGGCCGCTGGAATGACCTCGAGGGGCCGTACCACGAAGTAGCTGCCGTCCGCAGTTTCCGTCAGCAGGCTATCCTGGCCGACGTCCGTCGAAAAGACAGTAGTGATAAAGGTCCTGTCATCCGGCAAATCAGCGATCTTTTCGCCACTGGTGCCGTTGCCACTGCGGTCTACGCGTTCGAAGTTTTCGACCTGCAGACCCAAAGCGCCTGCGGCTGCTTCCAGCGAAGAGCCGCCGGCCATAGTGTCGTCCAGAGAATTGGCGAGACTGATGGCGGTGTCTGTCGCCAGATTCAGCTTGAGATCGCTGCGGAGTTGATCAGCGACGTCCTCGAACGGCGTGATCTTACCCTCCTGGATCTCGCTCACCAGCGCCAGATGCCAACCCAGGGGACTCTGAACGGGCTCGGAAACACCGCCTTGTTCGACCGCAAAAGCGGCTTCCGCAAGTTCAGGAAGCTGCCCGGACAGTTCAGACCGCGACACCAGTCCCAGCGATACCGGTGTTCCGGCACCGGTTTCGCTGGCGACTGCGCTGAAATCCCGGCCTTCGCGAACCTTGGCAAGGGCATCCTTGGCGTCGTCTTCGCTTTGAAAGAGGACCTGGGAAACGGAACGAAGCTCAGGAATCGAAAGCTCTTCCTTGCGCAATTCGTATTCATCGCGCAGCTGTTCATCGGAGACGGCAACTTCGCCGGTCAGCTTATCGGGACGGATTTGGAGCACGCTGATTTTGCGGTACTCGGGGGCAAGGAAGCTGCCCGAATCATTGTCATAGAAGGTTTGAACTTGCGCGTCCGTTGGTTCCGGCAGGTCTGTGATGCTGTCATTGCGGAACACCACCGTTTCGGCGGTCCGGGTCTCTCCGCTGTAGCGATAAAGGGCATCGGCCAGTGTCCGTGGGGTCATCGCAGCTGAAGAAATGGCGCTGGTCAGCTGTTGGCGCTGAATATCGCTGGTCAGGCCGGCCAGAAAGGTCGTCTCGGTGAGGCCGCTATTGCGCAGAGCCTGTTCGAATTGGAAAGCGCTAAACCTGCCGGTCGCGTCCTGGAAGGCCGGTAGGGTGGCGATCTGCTCGCGCAGTTGATCGGACGTCACAACCAGGCCGAGCTCGTTCGCGTGCTGCTCAAAGAGCGCGCGGTTGACCAAACGGTCCAGAACCTGCCGGACGATGCCAAGAGCCTGTGCCTGCTCGATATCCAGCCTGCCGCCGAATTGTGGTCCCAGGCGACCCAGCTCCTGGCGTAGATTTCGGCTGAAATCCTGCTGACTGATCGAGACCTTGCCCACTTCCGCGACGGAATAGGAGTGTGTCGGACCCTGAAAGATGTCACCGATACCCCAGGCGCCGAAGCTTGCGATCAGGAGTGTGAAAAGAGTGATCGTGACGATCTTTTTGATCGGGTTCGTTTTTTTGTCGGCCATGACGGTGGCAAATCCCTGGTTACAGCAACGGTTATTCGACGTCTGCTTACGGCGCTATCGGCACAGGCGGAAACCTATCGAATTGCGCGGCATATTAGGTAGCGCCTGAGGTGCGGGCAACACGCAAATGCCGTCCGGCACCCGAGGCGTTGTCCCGAGCCATTTTGACAAGGCGGCCGTCCCCGCAGTTGGATTGAGCAAGCGGCCATGCTAGGTAGACGCAAAACACTGGAGACTCCGGCTTTTTACGACGAAAGCTGATGTAGGGCGTGATCGGCTTTGATCGAAAGGGTCAAACTCGTGAACTGCTCTCCAGCTCACTGAATAATAGAACGGTTCTCGCGTTATTTTGGTTCGACATAAACGTTCAAGCTCTTGATATGGAGACGAAAAGCATGCGGCGCAAGTTGATTGCCGGGAACTGGAAGATGAATGGTTTGCGCGCCGGTGGCGCCGCTCTGGCGGGTGGTTTGGCCGAGAAGTGCCGCGCTGAAGCTTTGACGTGTGATTTTCTGGTCTGTCCGCCGGCCCATCTGCTGATTCCGGTATCCGAAGCGATCGCCGGCAGCGGCATCGCGCTGGGCGGCCAGGACTGTCACACGGGGGCTTCCGGGGCGCATACCGGCGATCTCAGCGCCGAAATGCTGGCCGATGTGGGCTGCAGCTTTGTTATTCTGGGCCATTCTGAACGCCGCGCCGATCACGGTGAGGGCAGCGATCTGGTCCAGGCGAAGGCTCTTGCGGCGGCGAGAGCCGGCCTGAAGGCAATCGTCTGTGTCGGCGAAACCGCCGATGAGCGCAAGGCGGGGCGGGCGCTCGAGGTGATCGAGACGCAGATCCGGCAGTCTCTGCCTGAAGGGGCGGGCGCTGAGTTGGTGGTTGCCTATGAACCTGTCTGGGCGATCGGGACCGGTCTGACAGCGACTCCGGCGGATGTGGCGGAGGTTCATGCACAGATCCGGCAACTGCTTGTTGAGCTCTGTGGGGCCGGGGTTGGGGACGCGATTCGCATTCTTTACGGCGGTTCGGTCAAACCGGCGAATGCAGCGGAACTGATGGCCGTCGACAACGTGGATGGCGCGCTGGTCGGGGGCGCCAGTCTCAAGCTGGAGGATTTTTGGGCGATTGGCAGCAGTTGCCCCTAGCCATCCGGCTCGCAAAGAGCTAAATACCCAGCGTTCCCGAAGGGGTCCGGTTCGTATGACGGACGAGACTCCTGAAAGGATGACAGATTTTATAGTGGCGCCCTGACCGGCGCAGGCCATTGTTTGATACCGCCAGCGGGCCGACCAAAGCCCAGCGGAACATCTTTGGGCCTGCGCGGCTTTGCAATGGGTGCCTGTTGAGATATGGCCGTTTAGGGTAATGATCCGCACGGTTAGCGATCCGGGCGAAATATGCTCTGGTACGGCCGAGTTACTGAAAGACTGATACGATGAACAATGTTGTTTTGGTGATCCATTTGCTTTTGGCGCTGGCGATGATTGGCGTCGTCTTGCTGCAAAAGAGCGAAGGCGGCGGCCTGGGAATCGGTGGCGGCGGCGGTAGTGGCGGTTCCGGCGGCATGGGCGGTTTCCTGACCGGCCGGGGTACGGCGAACCTTCTGACCCGCGCAACTGCCGTACTGGCAGGCCTGTTCATGCTGAGCAGCCTGGGCCTCACGATCCTGGGTAATCAGTCGATTGATCGTGGCTCCATTGTTGACGATTTGCAGTCGCCAGCAGCGCCTATTGAGTTGCCGCTGGATCCGGCAGCGCCGCCGGTGCCGCAGAACTGATAAGGGTGATGGAAGCGGCATCACTCGAATAGGAATTGCACCGGCCCGGTACTCGGGGCCGGAACAGAGAATTTAGTGTCGGTATGTCCGCTTGGGCACAGCCCCGACGGAACAGCGTTTTGAGCAAGGGTTGATGACGCGCTTTATTTTTATCACCGGAGGGGTCACCTCCTCACTCGGAAAGGGGCTTACTTCGGCGGCCCTGGGTGCACTTCTCCAGGCAAGAGGCTTTAAAGTCCGCCTTCGAAAACTGGACCCCTATCTGAACGTCGACCCGGGCACGATGAGCCCCTATCAGCACGGCGAAGTCTTCGTCACCGACGATGGCGCGGAAACCGACCTCGATCTCGGCCACTACGAACGCTATACGGGGGTCGCTGCGCGCCGCAGTGATAACGTCACAACCGGCCAGATCTACTCCAAGGTCCTGCAGAAGGAACGCCGCGGCGATTATCTCGGCGCCACGGTTCAGGTCATCCCGCACGTTACCGACGCGATTAAGGAATTTGTGCGCAGTGACGTGACCGATGAAGATTTCATCGTCTGCGAGATCGGCGGCACAGTTGGCGATATCGAGGGACTGCCGTTTCTGGAAGCCATTCGCCAGTTGGGCAACGAACTCGGCCGGGAACGCAGCATCTTCGTTCATTTGACGCTTCTGCCTTACCTGGCCTCAGCCGGAGAACTTAAGACCAAACCGACCCAGCATTCGGTCAAGGAACTACAGTCGGTCGGTATTCAGCCGGATGTCATGGTTTGCCGCTGTGAGCACGAGATTCCGATCGACGCCCGCCGCAAGATCGCGCTGTTCTGCAATGTGCGCCAGGAAGCGGTGATCCAGGCCCTGGATGTCGACACCATCTACGCCGTTCCACGTGCTTATCATGAAGAAGGTTTGGATGAGCAGGTCTGCCGGCATTTCGGTCTGGGCGATGCGCCACAGCCGGACCTCAGCCGCTGGGATTCGGTCACCGACCGTATCCGGCAGCCGGATGGCGAAGTCACTATCGGCGTGGTCGGTAAGTACACCTCCTTGCTGGATGCCTATAAATCCTTGGCTGAAGCGCTCACTCACGGTGGGATTGCCAACAATGTCCGGGTCAAGGTCAATTGGCTCGATTCTGAGATTTTCGAGCAGGACGGCGCGATCCACGCACTGGAGAACGTCCACGGCATTCTGGTGCCGGGCGGTTTCGGCGAACGTGGATCGGAAGGTAAGATCGCGGCGGCTGGTTTCGCACGTGAACGCAACGTGCCGTATTTCGGGATTTGCTTCGGTATGCAAATGGCCTGCATTGACGCGGCGCGCAATCTGGCGGGCATCGAAAAGGCGGCTTCGACCGAATTCGGACCAAGCGAGGATCCGATTGTCGGTCTGTTGACCGAATGGACCCACGGCAATCAGGTCGAACAGCGCAGCAGCGACGACGATCTGGGCGGCTCCATGCGTTTGGGGGCGTACCCCTGCACGCTAAAGGAAGGCAGCCGGGTCAAGGAAGCCTACGGCGTCGAGAATATCCAGGAACGCCATCGCCACCGCTATGAGGTCAACATCAACTATCGTGATCAGTTGGAGAAGGCGGGTTTGCTGTTCTCGGGCTTGTCGCCGGATGGTGAGTTGCCCGAAATCGTCGAGCTTCCGGAACATCCCTGGTTTATCGGCGTTCAGTATCACCCCGAACTGAAATCCAAGCCCTTCGACCCACATCCCCTCTTTACGTCTTTTGTCGCGGCCGCCGTTGCGCAGTCGCGCCTGATGTAGAGCGAGAGGATCTTTACGGGCCGCGGGATCCAGACGGCAAAAAATCGCAAGATAAGGAAGTTGGCAGGAATGGCGCAGGCGAAGCATGTAGAGGTCGGTCCCGTCACCCTTGGCAATGATCTGCCGTTTGCCCTCATCGCCGGGCCCTGTGCCATGGAAAGCCGCGCTCATGCGCTCGAAATGAGCCATGCGCTGACCGAGATGGCATCAGAGCTGGGCATTGGCCTGATCTATAAATCCTCCTTCGACAAGGCAAACCGTACCAGCTTGACAGCCGGCCGCGGAATCGGCCTGAACGAGGCGCTGCCGATCTTCGCCGAGGTGCGGGAGACCTACGGCTGTCCGGTGCTGACCGATGTGCATACCGCGGAGCAGTGCGCTCCCGTAGGCGAGGCCGTCGACGTGCTGCAGATCCCGGCTTATCTCTGCCGGCAGACAGATCTGCTGGTTGCGGCTGCCAACACCGGCAAGGTGGTTAATGTGAAGAAAGGGCAGTTCCTGGCGCCCTGGGATATGAAGAATGTGGCCGCCAAGATCACTGAGAGCGGCAATCCCAATGCTCTGGTTTGCGAGCGAGGCGCCTCCTTCGGCTATAACACGCTGGTATCGGACATGCGTTCGCTGGCAATCATGTCTGCGGATATCGGCGTTCCCGTGGTCTACGACGCAACCCATTCGGTTCAGCAGCCGGGCGGCCGCGGGGGATCATCGGGCGGACAACGCGAATTCGTGCCGGTTTTGGCCCGGGCTGCGATTGCAGTCGGCGTTGCAGCGGTCTTTATGGAAACCCATCAGGATCCGGATTCTGCGCCCTCGGACGGCCCCAACATGGTGCCGCTGCACCAGCTCAAAGACCTGATTTCGACCTTGATGGCGATCGACGCGGTTGCCAAGGCCAATCCCGTTTCGCTGACCTAACCCGTTTTATCGATTTAAACCGCAATTCACTGCCGGACAGGCTGCCGACAGCCGCCGGATAACGAAAACCAAAGCTTGGAGCAGGACATCCCATGACGGCGATCGTAGATATTCGAGGGCGTGAAATTCTTGATTCGCGCGGTAATCCGACCGTTGAAGTTGACGTCACCCTGGAAAATGGTGCTTTCGGGCGCGCCGCGGTGCCTTCAGGGGCTTCGACCGGCGCGCATGAAGCGGTCGAGCTGCGCGATGCCGACAAGGGACGCTATGGCGGCAAGGGTGTGCTTAAGGCGGTGGAAGCGGTCAATCACGAGATCTTCGATGTGCTGTCCGGGCTGGATGCCGAGGATCAGCTCAAGATCGACCAGACTATGATCACTCTGGACGGGACATCCAACAAGGCGCGCCTGGGTGCCAACGCCATTCTGGGTGTCAGCCTGGCCACGGCGAAGGCTGCTGCCGAGGACGCAGGTCTGCCACTCTACCGCTATGTCGGTGGTGCCTTCGCACGGACTCTGCCGGTCCCCATGATGAATATCATCAATGGCGGTGCTCACGCGGATAATCCCATCGATATCCAGGAATTCATGGTGATGCCGGTTGGCGGCGCCAACGGCACGGACGCTATTCGGATGGGGGCGGAGATCTTCCAGTCGCTCAAGAAAGCGCTGCAGGATGCCGGGCACAATACCAACGTCGGCGACGAAGGTGGCTTTGCGCCCAACATTGGTTCGACCGAAGAGGCATTGAACTTCATTTCAAAGGCCGTCGATTCCGCCGGCTATAGCCTGGGTGACGATGTCATGCTGGCGCTGGACTGTGCCTCCACGGAGTATTTCAAGGACGGCAAGTACGAGCTGGCAGGTGAGGGCAAAACTCTGGATCCCGCAGCCATGGTCGACTATCTGGCAGCGCTCTGCGACCGCTTTCCAATCCTCTCCATCGAAGACGGTATGGCCGAAGACGATTGGGACGGTTGGAAGCTGCTGACCGAGGCGGTCGGTCATAAGGTTCAACTGGTGGGCGACGACCTCTTTGTGACCAACCCCAAGCGCCTGGCCGACGGCATCCAACGCGGTGTGGCCAATTCGATCCTGGTGAAGGTCAATCAGATCGGCACGCTCTCAGAGACTTTGGAAGCGGTCGATATGGCCCACAAAGCCGGTTACACGGCAGTGATGTCCCATCGTTCGGGCGAGACCGAGGATGCGACCATTGCCGATCTTGCGGTCGCCACCAACTGCGGCCAGATCAAAACCGGCTCCCTGTCGCGGTCCGACCGCTTGGCCAAATACAATCAGTTGATCCGCATCGACGAGGAACTGGGCGCTGCGGCGCACTATGCAGGGCGAAGTGTCCTACGGGGGTGAAATCGTTTGCGGTAGGGGAGGCGGAGGCAAAGCCCTTGCAGCTTTGCTTCCGACTTCCCAATTTCTGAAACGTTGCGTTTGTGCTATCATTGGAACCATGTCAGACCGGGATTTGAAATCGAACCAACGACAGGATGCCGCTGTCGTCGAAGGTGACCGCGCGCTTCGGTTCGCCATAATCGGGTTTTTTAGCCTGATTGCGATTGCCGCAAGCGCCTTCGTGGCCTTTCCGTCGCTGGGCGCCGTGTTTCTAGATTCCTACAACCAGCAGTATCAGGCCAGGGTCACCGAAGCGGTGATCTGCCGTTTTCCGTAACAGCGCTCGCAGAACTTTCTACAGTAGCTCTTTAATCGCCGCAGCCATGGTTTCGGGCGATGCGTCGTGCCTGAACACCAGCAGCAGGTTCCAGTTCTCATCCAGCAGGTAACTGTAGGAACTGTGGTCGACCGGATAGTCGATCGGATCAATATCTTTGCGCAGCGCATAATAGACCCGAAAATCCCGCGCCACCGCGTCGATCCGTTCCTTGGGGCCGGTCAGGCCTATCATCCGCTCGTGAAACAGGGTGACGTAATCCGCCAAGTGTTCCTGTTTATCGCGCTCCGGGTCGACCGTGATGAAGAGAGGGCGCAGCTTGTCCCCGTCGGTGCCAAGGATATCGAGAGCTGCCGAGATGTCCTGCAGTGCCGTTGGACAGATATCCGGGCAGTAGGTGTAGCCGAAGTAGAGCAGAACCTTCTCGCCCTTGAAGTCGGCCTCGGTGGTTGAGCGCCCGTTATGATTAATGAGATCGAAGGGGCCGCGCGTGTCGAAGGGAACAGAAACGACACCCGTGCCGGACGGCGTCTTCTCCTGGGTCAGGCGGGAGCCAAGGATCAAGCCGGTTGCGCCGATTGCCGCAACGCCGATCATGATTCCGAAAATCAGGAGAGAACGATGTGAAAGCATGCGGTCGGTTTTATACAGCGCGATTCACCGATCGTTCAATAGCCGGTTGAATCAGAGTGAGATAGAGCCGGAACGGCTCGGCGGTCTATTTTGAGACACAAGTTATCACTGGCCAACTGACCATGGATGGAGCTGACGATCGGTTCAATGACGAGCGACAGCTTCATTTCGCCCTTTCAGGGCAGGTCAAACCTTCTCAACGGCTGAGTCATCCGTTCTTAACCGCTGTGAAAACTTGACCCCGCCCCGATGGCATCCAGATTTCCAACAGAAACTAGTTGGCCAGGGATTGTGCCAGCTTTAACACGTCATTCGGTGTCCACCAGACTTGGTGCGCTTTTTTGAGCACGGATAAGTGCTGCTTCTTATTCAGGCCGGCGCGGATCACGCGTGCGGCGATCGTCGAGCAGTTCTTACGCATGAGCCGGTAGTGACTGCCGGGCTTGGTCCGGATCGAAGTCCATTCCGCGAGCATGTCGACCATCCTCAGGTTGGGAAGAGGGATCATGTGCTCGGGCAATCGGTAGTCTTCCTCCTCAGTACCGCTATCGCCTGCTTCCGAACAGCAGTCATCAAAGAATGAGCTTTTTTCCGATTCAACCATTCTTGTCGGCAAGATGTCGGAGGGACCGGCACCGTCTCCTCCAGGGAACCAGCTCGCGTAACCCTCGGTGTCCAGCGCCCGCTCAATGCCTGCGGCGGGACGGATGAAGACGGCGGCGTGGCCGATACCATCCACAGGCTCCCAAATACAAGCCGTGGGCATTTTTAGCGTTTGATATGCTGCAATCACCGCGTGGGACTGGACGTTTGGGTTGGGGTTGACTGCCGACCCTTTCGCAACCTTGATTGTACCTCTGAACACGACACCTGCCTCCTGAATCATTAGTTTGAAGCACGCCGAAGCCTGAAAGTGTGGGGAACCTGCTTGAACGCGTCTACATACCAGAAGTTGGTGATTTTTCTTTTCGCGATGACTGGAAGTAGGCCTGCAGAGAGTTTTCCACTCCAAGCAGTGCCACTACCGTTGCCTGTGTAGTCTGCTGTCCGCGCAATCGCCGCCGTGGTTGGCCGTGCGGAAGAGGAAACCAGTCTGCCAAAACAGTTCCTACCGGTTCGCCGGTGAACAGGAATTGAAAAGAACCTATTCCTTCGATTGATCTCATCTCACCCGACGCCAGGAGTCCAAAAGGAGTCCAAAAGGGGAATGGATGGGAATCAATTCCGATGAAATGAATCATATTGGAATCATTGTGTTTTTTCGGTTGACCGAAGGAATCAAACTGTGATTCGCTCCCCTCATGTCAATTGCCTGGGAAATACGCAGCCGCGCACGTTTTATCCTGCCAAGGGTTCTGGCGGTCTGCACAGTCGTTTACTTCGCCTACCACGCGGTGGAAGGCGATCGCGGCTTTTTGACCTGGCTGGCCTTGAAGCAGGAATTGGCGCAGGTGCGAACTGCCCAGGCCGAGCTGCGGGCGGAACGCGACGAATTGCAGGGACGGGTCTCTCTGTTGCGGCCTGATAACCTGGACCCCGATTTACTGGAGGAGAGGGCGCGTGATGTTCTCAACTATGGCCGGGAAAGCGAAGTGATCCTAATCACCCCGCGACGTAAAAACGGCACAGAAAACTGACCATTGAGACATGAAAATTTTAGCATTAATCGAAATTAGGTTAATAATTAAAATATTACGCTAAATCAATATCTTAACTATTATTGCAATTATAACTGTTTCCCCGTATTGTGGCGCAAATGACGGGGGCTTGCCCCTGTGCAATCACGCGTAGTCAAGGGGGGAGCCAATGGCGACCAAAAAAGCCCCGGCCAAGAAGCCGGCGGCGAAACGCAAGACGGCCGCTGCCAGTGCCACAAAAGCCGCCGCAGCGAAGTCTTCCGTAGCGAAAGCATCCAAGGAAGACCTTCTCCATTACTACAAGGAAATGCTGGCCATCCGGCGTTTCGAGGAGAAAGCCGGACAGATGTACGGCATGGGGCTGATCGGTGGTTTCTGCCACCTTTACATCGGCCAGGAAGCTGTCGTCGTTGGAATGCGCGCGGCGACCACCGAAAACGACACGGTGGTGACCTCCTATCGAGATCACGGCCATATGCTGGCCTGTGGCATGGACCCGGACGGTGTAATGGCCGAGCTCACAGGCCGCCGTGGCGGTTACTCGAAGGGCAAGGGTGGTTCCATGCACATGTTCAGCCATGACAAAAAGTTTTATGGCGGACACGGCATCGTGGGTGCGCAGGTCCCGATCGGCACCGGTATCGCCTTCGCGCACCAGTATTTGGAAGAACCGGCCGTCAGCCTCACCTACCTGGGTGACGGCGCGCTGAACCAGGGGCAGGTCTACGAGTCCTTCAATATGGCTGCTTTGTGGAAACTGCCGGTGATTTATATCATCGAGAACAACAAGTACGGCATGGGCACGTCGATCGAGCGCTCTTCGGCGAAAAGCACCGAGCTGTACCATCGCGGTCAGGCCTACGGCATTCCCGGACAGCAGGTTGACGGCATGGATGTTCTGGCAGTCAAAGAGGCTGGCGAGAAGGCGGCCGATCATGCCCGAAACGGCAAAGGGCCTTTCATCCTTGAAATGATGACCTACCGCTATCGCGGCCACTCCATGTCGGATCCGGCAAAGTACCGCTCCAAGGAAGAGGTGCAGAAGATGCGCCAGGAGCGTGACCCTATCGAGCGCCTGCGCGGCATGATGCTGGATCAGGGCCTTGTCGAAGAAACCGAGCTCAAGGATCTCGACCGTGCGGTCAAGGCCCGGGTTTCCGCTGCCGCCGAGTTCGCGCAGAACAGCCCCGAACCAGATCCGTCAGAGCTTTTCACCGACATCTACGTCGAGGCTTAAACGCGGTGCCCGGCCGTCATGTGGCTGGCACCACTCATGAGCCCAAGTTCTTGACTTAAGACTGAATTCTTTCCCGGAGAGGGACCCCATGCCGATTGAGATTTTAATGCCCGCACTCTCGCCGACCATGACCGAGGGTAAGCTGGCCAAGTGGCTGAAAAACGAAGGCGACGCTGTCGCCTCGGGCGACGTCATCGCTGAGATTGAAACCGATAAGGCGACGATGGAGGTCGAAGCCGTGGACGAAGGCGTTCTCGGCAAGATCCTGGTCGCGGAGGACACGGACGGCGTTGCGGTGAATACGCCGATTGCGATGCTGCTGGAAGATGGCGAGGACGCTTCTGCATTGACTGCGGCTCCGGCGGCGCCTGCCGCCGCACCAGCGCCGGTCGTTGCCGAGGCACCGGTGCCTGCAGCATCCGTTGCCGCCAATGTCGCGGCGCCTGCGCCGGCAGCCGAACCAGACTGGACAGGCGATACGGTGACCCTGACCGTACGCGAAGCCTTGCGCGACGCCATGGCCGAGGAAATGCGGGCCAATTCCAAAGTCTTCCTGATGGGTGAGGAAGTCGCCGAATATCAGGGCGCTTACAAAGTCAGCCAGGGGCTTCTTGATGAGTTCGGCGCCAAGCGCGTGATCGATACGCCGATCACCGAGCACGGCTTTGCCGGCTTGGGGGTCGGTGCAGCTTTCTACGGCTTGAACCCCATCATCGAGTTCATGACCTTCAACTTCGCCATGCAGGCCATCGATCACATCATCAACTCCGCTTCCAAGACCCGTTACATGTCCGGTGGCCAGGTCAGCAGCCCAATCGTGTTCCGCGGCGCCAACGGTGCGGCCTCGCGTGTCGGCGCCCAGCACTCGCAGTGCTACGCCAGCTGGTACGCGCACTGTCCGGGCCTCAAGGTGGTTTCGCCTTATTCGGCGGCCGATGCCAAGGGCCTTCTGAAGTCGGCGATCAGGGATCCGAACCCTGTGATTTTCCTGGAGAACGAAATTCTCTACGGACAAAGCTTTGAGGTGCCGGACTCTGCAGATTGGACCGTGCCGATCGGCAAGGCCAAGGTCGTGCGGCCGGGAACCGATGTCACGATCTGCGCGTTTTCGATCATGGTCGGCAAAGCGATGGAGGCTGCCGAGGCTCTGGCGGCCGAAGGGATCTCCGCCGAAGTCATCGACCTGCGCAGCCTGCGTCCGCTGGATACCGAGACCATCGTCGCGTCGGTTCAGAAGACCAATCGCCTGGTCTCGGTCGAGGAAGGCTGGGGCTTTGCTGGTATCGGTGCGGAACTCGCTATGCAGATGATGGAAAGCGCCTTCGACTGGCTCGATGCGCCGGTCAAGCGGGTCTGCGGCCCTGATGTGCCCATGCCTTATGCCGCCAATCTCGAAGTCCTGGCCCTGCCGCAGTCGTCGCATATCGTGACTGCCGCAAAAGAAGCCTGTTATCGCGCGTAAGCGGCGAGGGAGAGAAAAATCATGCCGATAAACATACTGATGCCCGCTCTGTCGCCGACCATGACCGAGGGGACGCTCGCAAAATGGCTCATGAAGGAAGGCGATCAGGTTTCCTCCGGTGATGTGATTGCCGAGATCGAGACCGACAAGGCAACCATGGAAGTCGAGGCGGTCGATGAAGGTACTCTGGCCAAGATCGTCGTGGCCGATGGTACCGAAGGGGTCGCGGTCAATGCCGTGATCGCGGTGTTGCTGGAGGAGGGCGAAGACGCTTCGGCGATCGACGCAGCTTCCGCTGCCGCTCCGGCCCCTGCTGCTGCCCCGGCGCCGGCCTCAGCTCCCGCACCGGCCCCAGCAGCGCCTGCTGCTGCACCCGCCGCATCTCCTGCACCTGCAGCCGCGCCTACGGCCGTGAGTGGTGGCCGAATCTTCGCCAGCCCGCTGGCCCGGCGCATGGCCGAACAGGCCGGTCTCGATCTTGCTGCCATCGCCGGCAGCGGTCCCAAGGGCCGTGTCGTCAAAGCCGATATCGCGGCTGCCGTGGCCGCCGGCACTGGCAAAGCGGCTGCCGCACCTGCCGCTGCCGCTCCGCCACCCGCTGCCGCTCCTGCCGCAGCCGGGCCTGTCGCTGCCGGGCCTTCGGCCAAGCAGACCGCAGATCTTCTGGGTATGGCCTACGAGCAAGAGCCGCTCTCGGGAATGCGCAAAACCATTGCAAAGCGTTTGACGGAATCCAAGCAGACCGTGCCGCACTTCTACCTGACCGTGGACTGTCAGGTTGACGAGCTGCTCAAGGTCCGCAAGGAACTCAACAGTCGTTCCGACGCCTACAAAGTCTCGGTCAACGACTTCGTCATCCGTGCCGCGGCCATCGCACTCAAGAAGGTCCCAGCGGCCAATGCCTCCTTCGATCCGGAAGGCATGATGTACTACGAGCACGCCGATATCTCGGTCGCCGTGGCTACCCCCAGCGGTCTGATCACGCCGATTATCAAGGCGGCGGAAGGCAAGGGACTGGCTACAATTTCCAATGAGATGAAGGATCTCGCGGTCCGCGCCCGTGACGGCAAGCTGAAGCCAGAGGAATACCAGGGCGGGACCTTCTCGGTCTCCAACCTGGGCATGTTCGGCGTGAAGGAATTCGCAGCCATCATCAATCCGCCGCAGGGCTGTATTCTTGCGGTTGGTGCGGGTGAGCAGCGTCCCGTAGTCAAGGACGGCGCGCTGGCCGTCGCCACCGTAATGAGCTGCACCCTGTCGGTCGATCACCGGGTGGTCGACGGCGCGGTTGGGGCTGAATTCCTGGCGGCCTTTAAGAAGCTGATCGAAGATCCGATCACGATGTTGTTGTAGGAAGGGGCTGGAAAGATGGCTGATACCAACTTCGACGTCGTAGTGGTCGGCGGTGGCCCCGGCGGTTACGTGGCTGCGATCCGGGCGGCGCAGCTGAAAATGAAAGTGGCTGTGGTCGAGAAACAGCACCTGGGCGGCATCTGCCTGAACTGGGGTTGTATTCCGACCAAAGCGCTGCTGCGCTCTGCTGAGATCTATCACTACATGAATCATGCCGATGCCTACGGCCTCTCAGCCAGCGGTGTCAGCTTCGATCTGGAAAAAGTGGTCAAGCGCTCCCGGGCCGTCTCCAAGCAGCTCAACGGCGGTGTCGGGCATCTGCTGAAGAAGAACAAGGTTACGGTCATTGATGGCGAAGGCAAACTCGCCGGTCCGGGAAAGCTGAAGGTCACGAAAGACGGTAAGGCGGTTGCGGACCTAACCGGCAAGCACATCATCCTGGCGACGGGCGCGCGGGCACGTTCCCTGCCGGGTCTGGAACCGGACGGCAAGCTGGTCTGGACCTATATGGAAGCGCTGGTGCCTGACATCATGCCAAAATCGATGCTGGTGATCGGCTCCGGTGCCATCGGGATCGAGTTTGCCAGCTTCTTCAAGACCATGGGGGCCGACGTCACCGTGGTCGAGGTGATGCAACAAATCCTGCCGGTTGAGGACGAGGAAATCGCCGCCCATGCCCGTAAACGCTTTGAAAAGCAGGGCATGAAGATCATCAGCGGCGCCAAGGTCACAGGCCTGAAGAAAGCCGCCAACTCGGTAACGGTCTCGGTGGAAGACGCCAAGGGCAAGACCAGCGAAATCACTGTGGATCGTGTGATCTCGGCGGTCGGCGTGGTCGGCAATATCGAAGGACTGGGTCTGGAGACCACCAAGGTCAAGACCGACCGGGGCTGCATTGTTGCCGACGAGTTCCTGCGCACCGACGAGCCGGGTATCTACGCGATCGGTGACGTGGCCGGACCGCCCATGCTGGCCCATAAGGCCGAGCATGAAGGCGTGATCTGCGTCGAGAAGATCGCCGGTCTGCCACACGTACACCCCATGGACAAATCCAAGATCCCCGGCTGTACCTACTGCCATCCGCAGGTCGCCTCGGTCGGTATGACGGAAAAAAAGGCCAAAGAGGCCGGACGTCAGGTCAAGGTCGGGCGTTTCCCCTTCATGGGCAACGGTAAAGCCATTGCGCTGGGTGAGCCGGAGGGCATGATTAAGACCGTGTTCGATGCCAAGACGGGTGAACTGTTAGGCGCGCATATGGTGGGGGCCGAAGTCACCGAATTGATTCAAGGCTTCGTCGTTGCCATGGGGCTGGAAACCACGGAAGAAGACCTGATGCACACGGTCTTCCCGCATCCGACTCTCTCAGAGATGATGCATGAGTCGGTGCTTGACGCTTACGGCCGCGTCATCCACATGTAAACTCTGATAAACTGCCATTGGGATGATGCCATGGCAGGCAAAGGAAGCAGATAGAGCATGAGCAGCGAAAGCACGACGGTGACGAAGCCGGAAGAAAAACGCGTCCGGCATCCGGAAAAGGCCCACAAGCCCGATAATCCGATCCGCCGCAAGCCGGAATGGATCCGCGTCAAGGCGCCGACCTCTAAGACCTACCAGGAAACCCGTAAGATTATGCGGGATAACAACCTCTCTACGGTTTGTGAGGAAGCGGCCTGCCCGAATATCGGCGAATGCTGGTCCAAGAAGCACGCAACCATGATGATCATGGGCGAGATCTGTACGCGAGCCTGTTCCTTCTGCAACGTGGCGACGGGTAAGCCCAATGCTTTGGATACCTTCGAGCCGACCAACGTGGCGGCTGCCGTAGCCAAGCTGGGCTTGAATCATGTCGTGATCACTTCGGTCGATCGAGACGATCTGGACGACGGCGGTGCTGCGCACTTTGCCGAGGTCATCCGGGCGACCCGCGAGTTGTCGCCGGGGACCACCATCGAGATCCTGACTCCCGACTTTCTGCGCAAGGAAGGCGCGCTGGAGGTGGTCGTGGCGGCGAAGCCCGACGTCTTCAATCACAATCTGGAAACCGTGCCGCGGCTTTACGGCGAGGTCCGTCCCGGTGCGCGCTATTTCCACAGCCTGCGCCTGCTGGATCAGGTCAAGCGCATCGATCCGACCATCTTCACCAAATCCGGCATCATGGTCGGCCTGGGTGAGGGGAAGGAAGAAGTTCTGCAGGTCATGGACGATCTGCGGGCCGCCGATGTGGACTTTATGACCATCGGCCAGTACCTGCAGCCGACCCCCAAACACCACGTCATCGATCGCTTTGTCACACCCGACGAGTTCGGCCAGTACAAGACCATGGCGCTGGCCAAGGGCTTCCTGGTGGTCGCCTCCACACCCTTGACCCGGTCGTCCTACCACGCTGACGAGGATTTCAAGCAGCTGCGCTCGGCGCGGGAACAGAAGCTGGCGGTCAACGGCTAGCTTTTTACGAGCGGTCTGCGGCCGTGTGGAACTTTGCGATCGATAGCTGTGCGTGCTGAGACCCGCCGTAAGATTGGCCGATGCATTCACACGCCTATCCTTCGACGCAGATTTGATGCTGATGGCGTTGAAACTGCGCCCACAGGGAGTTTCGACAGGTAGCGGGAAGATTATGTCCCTTTTAATCCGGACCGCCCGGGAGGATGACGCGAGCGAGATGGCGCGTCTCATCAATGAAATAATCGCGATTGGCGGTACGACCGCCCACCGCCAGGCATTCGACGAGCCAGGCATCATCAGTGATTTCATTTCACCGAAGCTCGGAATCTGCTGTTTCGTGGCAGCAGACGGGCCGCAGCTCTTAGGGTTTCAAGCGCTCGAATGGTGTGACCCGGAATGGTCCGGCGAAGATCGATTGCCTGCGGACTGGGCGGTTGTCGCAACCTATGTGGATCCCCAGACCCACAAGAGAGGAATCGGACGCGCGCTGTTCTCTAAAACGGCGGAAGCTGCGAAGGCGGCAGGTGTCTGCTTTGTCGACGCGACCATTCAAAGGGAAAACACCGGCGGGCAGGCATTCTATCAGGGAATGGGCTTTACGGATTACCGTACGGGTGTTGAAACCGTTTCTAAGCGGTTTGCGCCGGTCTGAATGTCCGTTTGGCAGCGGTATTGCCGGCGGATCAATGATCAACGTCTCGCGAACCCATGTTTCCGAATGCGCTGTATAGGAAAGATCGAACAGATCGAATTTCTCACCATCGAGTATAAATATGATCTCCCCATTACCGATAAGTTGAAAATTGCCTGTGCCTCAATGCAATCCAAGTATTACCTCAGGATGTTCACCCCCAATCAGCCATACAGCCGTTCGATCCACTAGAGTGCGGTCACTCTTTAATTCGAAATCAGAAAAACAAATAGTCTGCGTAGAATTCGGTGTGCTGCGGCGCACAAGCTGTGGTAACACCGGCGCTCATGACATTTAGAATAATACGATCGTATGCCGACGCACGCTGAACGGCGGGTTCTTCCCTACACGCCGGAACAACTCTACAAACTGGTCGCGGAAGTCGAGCACTATCCGCAGTTTCTGCCGTGGTGCGTCGCCGCTCGTATTCGCGAACGGCGCGAGAACATGATTGTGGCCGACCTGGTCATCGGCTTCAAGATGATCCGGGAGCGCTTTACCAGCAAGGTGGCGCTGGACCCTGAGGGCAGGAAGATCCACGTGACCTATGCCGAGGGTCCCTTCAAGTACCTGAACAACCACTGGCGTTTCGAGGAGCATCCCGAAGGCTGTGTGATCGATTTTTATGTCGACTTCGAATTCAAATCCAAACTGCTGCAGAAGATGATCGAAGCGCTGTTCCACGAGGCCGTCCGCCGCATGGTCGCCGCCTTCGAAACCCGCGCCGACGCGCTCTACGGGCATCAGCCTAAAGTTGGCGGTTAGAGCAGAATCTCGCTCTTTCCATGGGTCGAAGAACAGTCGGAAAGCCGTTATCCAGCGGCCTGTTCAAAGGCGCCACGGTACATCAGCGTATAAAGACTGATCACGCCGAAGGCATTGAAGACGCCGTGGGTGATGGTCGCTGCCAGGACGGAACCGCTTTTCTCGGTGATGAATGCGAGTATCGCCCCGACAAGCGCAAAAATCGGAATGAGAAAAGGCACGCCATGCAGAAATGCGAAGAAGGCCGAAGAGATCGCGACTGACGCCGCAACAGACATGTGCTGTCTGAGCCAGCCGTAAAACAGGCCTCTGAAGGCGATTTCCTCCGTGAGAGGAACGATAGCGCCCGTAACCAGAAGACTAATCAGCAGATTGCTGAATGACGGGCCGCCCCCCACAAAGATATCGATTTGCGGGTTGTGAAAGGGCTCTTCCTGCATTGTCCGCAGGACTTGAATGACCAATCCGCTTATGAAGACCGTTGCGATGCCGGCTACGGCCGCACGCACAATCCAGGTTTTCGAGACAAGAACGATGCCAAGATCGGAAAGCCGCAGACCGCGCCGTCTGATCACGATGAAATAGATCGAGGCCATCACGAGGAGCGAGTGAACGGTCAAAAACAACATACTGTCTGTGACCGTGGGCGGGGAAGGCGCGGCGCCCGCAAGTTGATCGGAATCAGGAGTATTGAAAAAGGCAAAGGGCAGCAAGCGCTGCCCGAGCAGGCTGATAATCAGAACCGCGACAAGATCGTACGCTGGCACCGTGCCGAGTGGATTTCTTCTTCCGCGGTTTTGCGGACTGCCTGGAAAGGACATTCCGGCTACTGCACCGTCGACGGCGTGGCCAATGCCGCGAGACCGTCCAATGCCGCCTCGACGGTGGCCTGGCGGACATCGCCGCGGCTGCCTGGGAAGTTCAGCTTGCGGTGCAGTGGTGGTTCTCCACGCCGGCAGAGGCCCATGTAGACAAGCCCTACCGGCTTTGCGTCGCTGCCGCCCCCTGGCCCGGCGACTCCGGTGACGGCGACCGCGATATCGGCGGGGGAATGGGCGAGCGCCCCGGAGGCCATTGCTTCGGCAACTTCCGCGCTCACAGCGCCGTGGGCGGCCAGCAGAGATTCCGCTACATCGAGGAGCTCCATCTTGGCTTCGTTTGAGTAGGTGACGAAGCCCCGTTCAACAACGTCGGAGGAGCCGGCGATTTCCGTCAGGCAACCAGCGATCAGCCCGCCGCTACAGGATTCGGCGGTCGTGATCTTCAGGCCCGCAATGCGGCAGTCTTCCAGCAGCTTTTCGGCGGCGCTGAGCAGTTCGGCAGGAAACAAAGTCTGTTACTCCAAGACCCAGATGATTGTGATCAGGGCGACGACGGCGTAGCCGGCTGCGAGAATGTCGTCAGCCATGATTCCGAAACCACCCTTCAGCTTTCGATCCGCCAGGTTGACCGGCCAGGGTTTGACGATGTCGAACAGGCGGAAAAGCACGAAACCCAGCAGATAGTATTCGAACTCAAGGGCCACGGGCACAAGTGTCAACCACTGGCCCGCGACCTCGTCGACGACGACGGAGCCCGGGTCTTCCCGGCCGAGACGCCTGGCGTAGAGATCGCTGGCCCAGATACCGATCAGGAATATGGCGACCGCTGCCGCAGTTAGAAGCCAGGGGCCGCCGAGCCAGGTTAAGGCGGCGGCGAAGGGCAGGGCGGCGAGGGATCCCCAGGTGCCGGGAATCTTGGGCAGGAGGCCCGAGCCAAACCAGGTGGCGATCAGGGCCGCAGGATGAAAAGCGGAGAGCGGCCCGTCATCTGAAGCAGGCAAAGAGGACTGCGGGTGCGTCATGTCTGAGGATCGGCAGTGGGCGGCAAGAGAAGGCTAGCCGTAGCTTGGGCCGCGATGCCTTCACCGCGTCCGGTAAAGCCCAGGCGTTCGGTGGTTGTTGCCTTGATATTTACCCGCTCCGGATCGCAGTTCAGGATTTCGGCGACCCGAAGTCGCATCTCCGCCCGATGTGGACCGACTTTCGGCGCTTCGCAGATAAGCGTGACGTCACAGTGGATAAAGCGGCCGCCCCGTGCCGTCACCAGTTCCATCGCATGACGGAGAAAGAGTGCAGAATCCGCTCCCTTCCATTTCGGGTCGGAAGGCGGAAAATGTTGCCCGATATCCCCGGCCGAAAGCGCACCCAGGATCGCATCGGTCAGGGCATGAAGGCCGACATCGGCGTCTGAATGGCCCTGCAGGCCGCCGCTGTGTGCAATTTTGACTCCGCAGAGTGTGACCGCATCGCCAGGCCCGAAGCGATGCACATCGAAACCGTTGCCGGTTCGGGTCTCCAGTGTTGCGCTATTCAGCCAGCGCTCGGCGCGTGCGAGGTCTTCTGCAGTGGTCACCTTGAATGTCTCCGTCGCGCCTTCAATTAGCTTTACACTGTGCCCGGCGGCCTGCGCCACCGCAGCGTCGTCGGTCAGACCGCCGGCTTTAGGCATTTCATCATCTGACGCATCGCTGGCGGCCAGGTCACTGTGAGCGGTCAGAATCTCCTGAAATCTAAAGCCCTGCGGCGTCTGTGCCCGCCACAGGTTAGTGCGTTCAACAGTGCCCGAAATGGTATCGGCGTCACCGCGTTTTAAGCTGTCGACCACGGGCAGGGCGGCGACGGCACCGACGTCCTGGTCCAGCGCCTGGATGACCGCGTCGATAACGGATTTGGGAACGAAGGGACGTGCAGCATCATGGATGAGCACTTTTTCGGGTGCATGCGCTGCTAGACTCTCGAGGCCCAGGCGGACTGACTCCTGACGGGTTTTTCCACCCAAAGCCGGCGATGGAAGTTCGATATCGCCAATCGCCTGCTCGTAGAGTGCCCTGTCGTCGGGATGAATGACCACCTGAATGTGATCGACGTCCGGATGCGTAAGGAAGTTGTCGACGGCATGCCGCAGGACCGAACGACCCGCCAGCGCTGCATACTGCTTGGGGACTTCACCGCCAAAGCGTTGGCCGCGTCCTGCGGCGACGATGAGGGCGCAGACACCCGTCATGGGATTACAGTTCCTTTCTATCGTCGGCCCTGTTGGACCCGATGCACACCTGGCCTTATGCCAGGCTATGAATCCATGACCTAAAGTTCCGTTCGGCTCACGGAGCGGAATTGGTCACCTTGTCAAGGCGCGACATTAGAGTCTCCTGTTGCTGGCGCCAAGAGGTGATATATAGAGGATCATGATCAGCAATACGCTCCTCAATCTCTCTGCCGCAGTTGCCATGCTGCCCGTGGCGATAGCCGCATATCGCTCAACTTCGGATCGTCCGGGAATGCCGTTTTGGGCGGCGTTGTTGATGGCTGTCGCCGGGCCGGGTGTTCTGGTCGTTTCGGAGACGATGACACCAGCATGGAACAGTGGATTCAGTTTGGCGCTTTGGGTCACGGTTGCCGTCAGCATCTGCTTGTTCGCCTGCGTGGTGCTTGCAACTCGGGAAGCCTGGCGGATCACGCCTCTGCTGATACCCTATCTGATCCTGCTGGCGCTGCTTGCTATGGCCTGGAGCGGGGTCTCAAGCGCAACCGTTCTTACCGCCGAAGTGGATTTCTGGCTGCAACTCCATATTGCCACTTCTGTCGGCACCTATGGACTCTGCACTATTGCTGCGACGGCCGGAGTCGCCGTTTATCTCAAGGAACGTGAACTCAAGCGCAAGCAGACGTCTAAGCTTGGGCGTCTCTTGCCGTCGGTTGTCGACGCCGAACAGTTGCAGCTCAGATTGCTTGCTTTGGCGGAGCTCGTACTGCTGGTGGGAATTGCCAGCGGTATGGCCAGGGGCTATCTGACCGAGGGGCACGTTCTATCGCTCGACCACAAGACCCTTTTGTCCGTCTTGGCGTTCGTCCTGATCGGTGTATTGCTTACCATTCAGTGGCGCAGCGGCCTTTATGCTAGGCAGGCGACACGGTCCGTGTTGATTGCATATCTGCTGCTGACACTTGCCTATCCAGGCGTGAAGTTCATCCTGGATGTCATTATTGCCTGACATCCTTACTGCCTGACATCCTTCAATCCGGATGGCTTCGGATTAATGGATTTTTGGGCTCCCGCAAATGGTCAGTTTTTTCCGGGTGTGCGTTCGAGAAAAAAGGGACGCCCTCTGATTTGTTTGACGGGAGGTATTTCCCGCTCTCGCTGAATCAGTGAAAAAAGCTCAGCTTATATCGGCTGAAACATCTACTTATGCCTTTCGAAAACTTTCTATAAATATTGTTTGCTTACTATATGCATCGGTAGTAACGAATTTTGTGCTTTGGAACCTTTCTAATTTTTTTGTTTCCTTATTTTTCGCAAACAGGTAAAAAGTGGCCTAGTGATTAGGCATGAATAGGAACTGCCTAAAAAATGGGCATATTGATAAACGACGTTGTTATTGAAGACCCTGTGATCCTGGCTCCCATGTCGGGTGTGACGGACATGCCGTTTCGGCGTCTGGTCAAGAGAATGGGGGCAGGGCTCGTGGTTTCGGAGATGATCGCCAGTCAGGCGATGATCCGTGAGACCCGTGAATCCATGAAGATGTCGAGCAATTGCGCCGAGGAATTTCCCATGGCCGTGCAGCTCGCCGGCTGTGATCCCGAAGTCATGGCGGAAGCGGCGCGTCTCAACGAAGACCGCGGTGCGGCCATCATCGACATCAACTTCGGTTGTCCGGTCAAAAAGATCGTCAATAAGTTCGCAGGCTCGGCCCTGATGCGTGAGGAACGCCTGGCTGCGCAGATCCTGGAGGCTGTGGTCAAGGCGGTCTCCATCCCGGTGACCCTTAAGATGCGTACAGGCTGGGATGAAACCAGCCGAAACGCTCCAACCTTCGCCCGCATCGCAGAGGCCAGCGGTATTCGTATGATCACCGTGCATGGCCGGACCCGTTGTCAGATGTATGGCGGAAAAGCCGATTGGGCCTATGTTCGGCAGGTGAAGGAGGCGACCCGGCTGCCGGTCATCGTCAATGGTGACATCGAAAGCCTCGAAGATGTTACGGCCGCGTTGGCACAGTCCGGCGCAGATGGCGTAATGATCGGACGCGGCGCCTATGGCCGGCCATGGTTCCTGAACCAGGTCATCCAGTTTTTACGAAGCGGCGAGCGTCTTCCGGATCCGGGCGTCGTCGAGCGACGCGATGTGCTGCTCGAGCACTACGAGGCTTTGCTGGAGCACTACGGCACGCGGACCGCGGTTCCTATCGCGCGCAAGCATATCGCCTGGTATTGCAAGGGGCTTCACCGCAGCGCCGAATTCCGGGTTTCCGTCAATCGGGAGAGCGATCCCGAGCGGGTGAAAGGAATGATTCGGGATTTCTTCACCGAACAGAGTGAGCGGGCGGCGGCATGATGATTGGCCTGCCAAACGAAACCAGGCCCGAAGCGGAAGGTTCTGTTTCGGAATGGGAACAGGGCAAAAAACAAAGTAAAGCTTTCGAGGGACCGCAGCTCGATGCGGGAACGATCGTCAATGCGCTCGCGGAACCCATATTCGTGGTCGATAACGCCGGCTGTGTCTGCTTTGCGAATCTGGCGGCCGAACAGTTCCTGGCCACCAGTGCTTCGGCGTTGCTGGGGCGTCCGCTGGCCGAAATCCTACCGCCCGACAGTCCGGTCTTTTCACTGGTTGAGCACGTACGGGTGGGCGGCCAATCGGTTTCGGAATATGGCGTGACCATCGAAACACCTAAGATCGGCTCTCACTTCGTTTCGGTCGAGGTTTCGGCGGTATCCGATTATCCCGGCGCCGTCGCAGTATCAATCCAGGAGCGCTCGATCGCGCGCAAGATCGACCACCAACTGGTGCACCGCAACGCCGCGCGTTCGGTGACTGCCATGGCGGCGATGCTGGCGCATGAAGTGAAGAACCCACTATCGGGCATCCGTGGCGCGGCACAGCTGGTGGAGCAGAATGCCGGGCCGGAAGACCGGGAACTGACGCAGCTCATCTGTGACGAAACCGATCGTATCGTCGCTCTGGTCCAGCGGATGGAAATGTTCTCCGACGAACGGCCCCTCGAACGCGACGCGGTCAACATCCACGAGGTGCTGGGTCATGTGCGCCTTCTGGCCCAAAGCGGCTTTGCCCGCGATGTGCGTTTCGTCGAAACCTACGACCCTTCATTGCCCCCGGTTTATGGAAATCGCGATCAATTGATCCAAGTGTTGCTCAACCTCGTAAAAAATGCAGCCGAGGCGGTTCCGAAAGATGAGGGGGAAATTATTCTTTCGACAAGATTTCAGCAGGGCGTGCGTTTGACGGTTCCGGGCAGTCGTGCGCGCGTCGAACTTCCGCTTACCGTATCCGTGACCGATAACGGCGGCGGCATCCCGGAGGACCTCAAGGCGCACCTCTTCGATCCCTTTGTCTCGGCCAAAGCAGGGGGGACGGGACTGGGACTTGCGCTGGTCGCAAAGATCATCGGTGACCACGGTGGGGTCATTGAGCTTCAGAGCGCGCCGAGAAAAACCGTCTTTCAAATGATGTTGCCTAAGGCACCGAAGGAGATCCGGGCATGATGCGAACCGGCAACATACTCATTGCCGACGACGATCGAGCAATCCGTACCGTACTCTCACAGGCGCTTGGCCGGCAGGGCCATACGGTTCAGACGACCGGTACGGCTTCCACGTTGTGGCAGTGGGTGAGTGATGGCGCAGGTGATCTGGTGATTACCGATGTGGTCATGCCCGACGAAAACGGCCTGGACCTCATTCCCCGAATTAAAAAGCTGCGGCCCAACCTTCGCGTAATCGCCATGTCGGCACAGAACACACTCCTGACTGCGGTCAAGGCGACGGAACGCGGCGCATTTGAATATCTACCCAAACCTTTCGATCTGCGTGAACTGGTAAGCGTGGTGGAGCGGGCCTTGTCCGAACCTCAGGGGAGCGCATCTGTCGCTGAACTCGATCCGCGTATTGAGGACGAACGCCTGCCGCTGATTGGCCGGTCCCCGGCGATGCAGGAGATCTACCGGGTCTTGGCGCGCCTTATGGGAACCGACCTTACGGTCATGGTTTACGGCGAGTCGGGGACAGGTAAGGAACTGGTGTCCCGCGCATTGCATGATTACGGCAAGCGCCGGCACGGCCCCTTTGTCGCTATCAATATGGCGGCTATTCCACGCGAGTTGATCGAGAGCGAGTTGTTCGGTCATGAAAAGGGCGCGTTTACCGGCGCCTCGAACCGCTATGCGGGACGCTTCGAGCAGGCCAGTGGCGGTACACTGTTCCTAGATGAAATCGGTGATATGCCGCTGGAGGCCCAGACCCGGCTGCTGCGCGTCCTGCAGGAGGGCGAATACACGACCGTCGGCGGCCGCACACCGATCAAGGCTGACGTCCGGATCGTCACTGCAACCCACCGCGATCTGCGCCAGATGGTACGTCAGGGACTGTTCCGGGAAGATCTTTATTACCGGCTCAATGTGGTTCCGATCCGCCTGCCGCCGCTGCGTGAGCGCAGTGAGGACATTCCCGAGCTCGTGCGCCACTTCTTTGCCCAGGCACAAGACGAAGGACTGCCGGCAAAGTCTCTGGAATCCGATGCGTTGGACGATCTGAAGCGTTATCGCTGGCCCGGAAATGTGCGCGAACTGGAGAACGTCGTCCGGCGGCTGATCGCCCTCTACAGCCAGGAAATCATCAGCCGGGATGTGGTTCGTGCGGAATTGAGCGATTCGCCTGCTGACGAGTCGATTGGCGTGCCTGCGGATGAATCTCTCGGGGATGCCGTCGAGCGGCACCTGCGTGACTATTTCATGGCGCACGGAGAAGCGTTGCCCGCTTCGGGTCTTTACGAACGCATTCTGCATGAAGTTGAGCGGCCGCTCATTGAATTGTCGCTATCGGCTACACGTGGTAATCAGATACGTGCGGCTAAGCTGTTAGGCCTAAACCGCAACACGCTGCGTAAAAAAATCAGAGACCTGGACATTCAGGTGGTTCGCGGCGTTAAGTAGCCTATTGATTCCAGAACTGAGGACGACTCCCTATGGGAGATCACAAGCGTCTGACGGTATGGCGGCAGAGTTGAGTACGACAGCATCGCAGGACGGCTCCAAGGCAGCCGATGAGGCCGCGATAGAAGCCGCAGCCGAACCAGAAAAAGCGAACGGTCCCGGCCCGAACGAGGGACGGTTGCGTCGATTCGTCGTCTGGGCGCACCGCATCAATCTCGAACGCAAAGTGGCGCTGTTGCTGTTGGTCGCTGCGATTGCTTCGGGCACTGCGACCTTTGCCGCCATGACCGACAATCTGCCGGTCACGCTTGATCCGCTGTCGGTATTGCTTCTCCTCAACCTGGACCTGGTCCTTCTGCTGGGTCTGTTTGCACTGATCGCACGACGGCTGGTCATCATTTGGGTGGCGCGGCGGCGCGGCCTGGCGGGGGCGCGGCTCCATTCGCGGCTGGTCGGGCTTTTCAGCCTGGTTGCTGTGATGCCGACCATTATCGTGGCCACGCTCTCCTTTATCCTTCTGGATTTTGGTCTTCAGGGGTGGTTCAGCGACCGGGTCAGCACGGCGGTGAAGGAATCCTTTGCCGTCGCCAATGCCTATCTGGAGGAACATCGCCAGACGATCGGCGCGGATGTCATTGCGATGGCACAGGATATCAGCCGTGAAGGCAGTGCCGTGGCCTACAACCCGCAGCGCTTGAACCAGGTGTTGAGCGCGCAGGCGGCTCTACGCTCTCTGACCGAAGCCATGATCGTTGATTCGTCTCAGCGCGTGCTGGCCCGCGCCGGGTTTAGTTTGTTGCTCGATTTCGATCCTCAGGTGCCCGAGTGGGCGCTGAGGCGTGCGAGCGAAGGCGAAATCGTCATCCTGACTTCGCCGACCGACGACCGGGTACGTGGTCTGGTCCGCCTGGATACAATCAGCGATACCTACCTTTATGTTGGCCGATTGATCGACCCCAGAGTGCTTGGGCATATCGACCGGACCCAGGGGGCGGTTCGGCTCTACGAAGAGCTGGAAGGTAAGCGATCGGGCATGCAGTTGACCTTCACCGCTATCTTCGTGGTCGTGGCCCTGATGCTGTTGCTGGCTTCGATTTGGGTGGGGTTGGCTTTCGCCAACCAATTGACGGTCCCCATCGGAAAACTGATCGATGCCACCGGAAGGGTCAGTGAAGGCGATCTGACCGTGCGGGTTCCCGATCAGGACAACCGGGATGAGATCGGCAGTCTGGCGAGGGCGTTCAACCGCATGACCGGTGAAATCCAGAGCCAGCAGGACGCTTTGCTGGATGCCAACATGCAGCTCGATGAACGCAGCCGCTTTATCGAGGCGGTGCTGGGAGGCGTTACGGCGGGCGTTCTGGGTTTGGACGGTGATGGCAACGTTACCTTGGTCAATAAGACTGCGAGCCAATTGCTGGAACGTTCTGAAGGGTCAATGCGAGGCAAAAACATCGGCGAAGTGCTCGTCGATGTCGAAGATCTGGTCAGCTCCGCGCGCCGGAGGCCACGCCGACGCAGTGAACGGCAAATCACCCTGACCCAGTCCGGCGGACGGATCTGTACCATGATGGTCCGGGTGGTTGCCGAGGTGGACGATCAGGGAGTGAATGGTTTTGTTGTTACGTTGGACGATATCAGCGAACTGCTGTCGGCCCAGCGCAAGGCAGCCTGGTCAGACGTCGCACGACGGATCGCTCATGAAATCAAAAACCCCCTGACGCCGATCCAGCTTTCGGCGGAACGCCTCAAGCGGAAGTATCTGGGCGAAATTACCAGCGATCCGGCAACCTTTGAAATTTGCACCGATACGATCGTACGTCAGGTCGGCGATATCGGACGTATGGTCGACGAATTCTCATCCTTTGCGCGTATGCCCGCACCGGTGGTCGAGGATGTCGATCTGAAACACTTGAGCGAACAGGCCGTCTTTCTTCAGCAGACGGCGCATCCCGAGATCGACTATTTGCTTGAATGCGATCAGGAGACGATGGTGACCTCATGCGACCGGCAGCAGGTTACACGGGTCCTGACGAATCTCTTGCTGAACGCCGAAGAAGCGATCGAAGGCCGTGAAGAGGAAAGCGGGCAAGAGGAGAAGCAGGGCGAGGAAATAAGAGGCCGGATTATCCTGCGCTTAATGGACCTTCCCGAGGGATTGGTGATTGAAATTGAGGATAACGGAAAGGGGTTGCCGGATGTCGCGCGCGACCGCTTGACGGAGCCCTATGTAACCACGCGCAAAAAAGGCACAGGTCTTGGACTGGCGATTGTGAAGAAAATTATGGAAGATCATGGCGGCTCCTTCGGTTTGGCGGATGCTCCAGACTACGGCGCCAAGGCCCGCCTCGTTTTCCCGCGGAACGATGAGGCGACTACGGGGCAGGGGACGGCCGACGGTCCGTCTCAGGGCGAACCGTCTGCTGTTAACAAGGCTAGGGTTTAGTAGCGAATGGCTCGCGATATTCTGATTGTTGATGACGAAGCGGACATCCGTCTGCTGATTACCGGCATCCTTTCCGATGAAGGTTATGAAACCCGCGATGCCGCTAACAGTGACGGAGCCCTCGAAGCATTACGCGCACGGCGGCCGAATCTGGTAATCCTCGATATCTGGCTCGACAACAGCAAACTCGACGGCCTGCAGCTGCTGGAAGTCATCAAGAGCGAGCATCCGGGTGTTCCAGTGGTGATGATATCCGGGCACGGAACCATCGAAACCGCGGTGAAGGCGATCACGCGCGGCGCCTATGATTTCATCGAAAAGCCGTTCAAATCCGACCGGCTGCTCCTGATCATCGAGCGCGCCATCGAAGCGGCCCAGCTGCGTAGCGAGAACGAGGAGTTGCGGCTGCGTGCAGGTCCTCAGGCCGAGCTGATCGGCGAATCACCCGCGATCAACCAGATCCGCCATGCGATCTCCAAGGTGGCACCCACCGGCAGCCGTGTGCTGATCACTGGACCAGCCGGTGCCGGCAAGGAGGTTGTTGCCAGGCTTATTCATGATCAATCCCGCCGCAGCGCTGCACCCTTCGTCGCGATGAACTGTGCCGCGCTGCACCCCGACCGGCTGGAAATGGAACTCTTTGGGACGGAGGCAGAGGCCGAGAATTCGGGAGGCTTGAAGGTCGGCACTTTTGAACAGGCGCACGGCGGCACCCTGCTGCTCGACGAGGTGGCGGATATGCCGCTGGAGACCCAGGGTAAGATCGTCCGTGTGCTTCAGGAGCAGTCCTTTGAGCGTGTCGGCGGCAGCCGGATGGTCGAAGTCGATGTCCGGGTCATTGCCGCAACCAAGGAAGATCTGCCGCGGCTGATTTCCGAAGGCCTCTTCCGGGAAGACCTCTATTACCGGCTGAATGTCGTTCCCCTGCAGGTTCCGGCTTTGCGCGAGCGGCGCGAAGACGTTCCAACGCTGATCGAGCATTTCATGATCCGCGCCGCCGGCGCGACGGGGCTTCCACAGCGGTCTGTCTCTGATGACGCCATGGCGGCACTGCAGGCGCACGACTGGCCCGGAAACGTCCGCCAACTCCGCAATGTGATCGACTGGATATTAATTATGGCCGTCGGCGATCCACGCGAAGTGGTTCGGGCCGATATGCTGCCCGCCGACATCAGTAAGGTGACGCCGAACAGCTTTGCTGAGAACACGGAATCCGAAATAATGGCGCTGCCGTTGCGCGACGCTCGAGAAATCTTCGAGCGCAAGTACCTGGAAGCACAGGTGACGCGGTTCGGCGGAAATATATCGCGCACCGCATCTTTTGTTGGTATGGAACGCTCCGCATTGCATCGCAAGCTGCGTTCTCTGGGGATTAATTCTTCCGGGGGCCAGTAGACGGCGAAGGGTTCGTAGCAAGGGGTGAGTATCCTGCTCCTTGGTATAAAGGCGGATAGATGAAAGTTTTGATCTGTGGCGCGGGCCAAGTGGGCTTCAACATCGCGCGCTATCTCTCTGGCGAAAATGCCGACATCACGGTGATCGACCAGTCGCCGGAGTTGATCCGCAAGATCTCTGACTCGCTGGATGTTAAGGGACTGGTGGGATTTGCGTCCCACCCCGACGTGTTGGAGCGCGCCGGCGCGCCCGACGCGGACATGGTTATCGCGGTGACCTATGCCGACGAAGTAAACATGGTCGCCTGCCAGATCTGCCACTCGATCTTCGAAGTCCCGACCAAGATTGCCCGGGTACGTCATCAGAGTTATCTGGCGCCGGTCTGGTCCGATCTTTTCAGCCGGGAACACATGCCGATCGACGTCATCATCTCGCCGGAGATCGAAGTCGCACGTGCGATCGAACGGCGGCTGCAGGTGCCGGGGGCCTTCGACGTGCATCCGCTGGCGGACGGCAAGGTGAGTATGATCGGCGTGCGCTGTAACCAGGACACGCCGATCCTGAACACGCCGCTGCGTCAACTTACGGCGCTGTTCCCGGAACTCCATATCGTCATCGTCGGGATCTGGCGGGACGGCAAGGGGTTCGTTCCTACGCCCGACGACGATCTGCGGGATGGCGACGACGTCTACTTCGTGTTGGAAAATTCTCATCTACTGCGCGCTATGGCGGCCTTCGGTCACGAAGAGAAAGAAGCCAGGCGGGTCGTTATTATCGGCGGCGGCAATATCGGTTTGAATCTGGCGACGGCAGTAGAGAAGAATCATCCGCAGGTTTCCATGAAGCTGATCGAAGTCGATAAGCGCCGCGCCGAGAAGGTAGCGCAGGGACTGGAGCGCGCCGTGGTCATTCATGGCAGCGCCCTGGATACAGAAATCCTCGAAGAAGCCAATATCATGGCCGCTGAGACCGTCGTTGCGGTTTCCAATGACGATGAAGTCAATATTCTGGCGTCGCTTCTGGCCAAGCGCCACGGCTGCCAGCGCGCGGTGACCCTGATCAACACCAATTCCTATACGCCTCTGATTGGCAGCCTGGGTATTGATACGGTGGTCAGCCCCCGCGCCATTACGGTCTCCACCATCCTGCAGCACGTGCGCAGAGGCCGGATCCGTTCGGTACATTCCATTTCCGAAGGTTTCGGCGAGATTATCGAGGCGGAGGCACTGGAGACTTCCAGCTTGGTCGGCGTCCCGATCCGCGATGCAAATCTGCCGGACGGGGTTATCGTTGGGGCGATCGTCCGCGACGACAAGGTGATTATCCCGCGCGGCGACACCATCGTCCGGGCCAATGACCTGGTTATTATCTTCGCTATGACCGAAGCCGTGAAAAAGATCGAAAAGCTCTTTGCGGTTAAGTTGGAGTTTTTCTAAAACGAGAGTGCGAAGTTCGGCGACGGCCTGCGCTGTGGTCTGCTTTTATGCATCTTATCTTGATCGAGCAGGGGAAAATCGATGCCACGGCAAGCTTATGTCAATGGTCGTTACACGGCGCACAACGATGCAGCAGTCCACATCGAGGATCGCGGCTACCAGTTCGCAGACGGTGTCTACGAGGTCGTGCCGGTCTACAACGGTATTCTGGTCGACGAAGAGCCTCACCTCGACCGGCTGGAACGTTCCCTGAGGGAGCTTCAGATCGACATGCCGATGTCACGTGCCGCCATGAAACTGGTTTCGCGTGAACTGATGCAGCGCAACAGTCTGTCTCGTGGTTTCGTCTACATGCAGATCACCCGTGGTGTGGCGCCAAGAGATCACAAATTCCCAGCCCAGGCGACGCCGGCCCTTGTCATGACCACCCGTCAGATGAAGCCGCACAGCGCTGAAGTGCTGGAAAAAGGCGTCAAAGTCATCACCTTGCGCGATATTCGCTGGGAGCGTTGTGACATCAAGTCAGTGTCGCTGCTGCCGAACATCCTGGGCAAGCAGGCTGCTGCCGAGGCCGGGGCCTATGAGGCCTGGCAGCTCGATGACGACGGCAATATCACCGAAGGGACTTCGGCCAATGCCTGGATTGTGACCGACAGCGATACCGTGGTCACACGCAATGCCAATTCGGCAATCCTTAACGGTATTACCCGAATTGCACTTCTGGACCTCATCCGTGCAGAAGGTTTCCAGCTGGAAGAGCGCGCCTTCAGCCTGGAAGAAGCGCAGGCCGCGCGGGAAGCCTTCGTTACCTCAAGTTCCTCCTTCGTCATGCCGGTCACGCAAATCGACGATAACCCAGTCGGCAACGGCCATCCCGGTCTGCTGACCATGAAGCTGCGTGAGCGCTATGTCGACTACATGAACGGTCTGAAGGAAGCCGGGTGAGCCAGTTATCCACGGCTACAGGTGCGGGGAGCCTGGTGCGTCCGCGAGCTATCCTGTTTGACTGGGACAATACCCTGGTCGATACCTGGGTGGTGATCCACCATGCGCTGAAGATCACCTTCGAGGCCATGGGGCAGGAGCCCTGGACTCTTTCGGAAGCCAAAGAGCGCGTGCGTGAGTCGGCGCGTGAGGCCTTTCCCAAGCTGTTCGGCGACCGCGCGGAAGAGGCTTTGGGTGTCTTTTACGGCACCTATGAGGCCGATCACCTGGAGATGTTGACGCCTCTGCCCGGCGCAGAGTCCATGCTGCAGTCGCTCGCCGCAGATCCGGAATTGTTTCTCGGGCTGGTCAGCAACAAAAAGGGCACGCTTTTGCGCCTGGAAGCACAGGAACTCGGCTGGGCTCCCTATTTTGGCAGCATGGTTGGCGCGAACGACGCGGAAAAAGACAAGCCTGCGGCCGCAGCCGTGGAGATGGCGCTGGCGCCGAGCGCTTTGAAGGCGGGGCCGGATGTCTGGTTTGTCGGTGATACGGATATCGATATGGCCTGCGCCGTGGCAACGGGATGCACTGCCGTGCTGTTGCGTCCGGATCCACCCGGAACAACGGAGTTTGCAGGTTGCCGACCTAATCACTATATAGACGGCTGTGGTGCCCTGATTGACCTCGTTCAGGCGTCATAACGCAGAGAATCCGGTGCCTTTGGCAGGTTTGTATGACCAAAGCTGTTGCGGCGGCGAGGCGCAGACCCCAAGATAACGGGTAACGATAACAATATAAGAAAAATAAGAAGGGGACTCTCATGCCGGCTGAAAAATCTCAGAATGTGCAGGACGTCTTTCTCAACCACATCCGGAAGAACAAGATTTCGGTGACGGTTTTCCTGGTAAACGGTGTCAAATTACAGGGTGTAGTGACCTGGTTTGATAATTTTTCCGTACTATTGCGACGGGATGCGCATTCGCAGCTCGTCTACAAGCACGCCATCTCCACGGTGATGCCGGCACAGCCGATTCAGCTGTTCGAGCCCGCCAAGGAAGACGGCGAAGAAGGCTGACTATAAAAACAACACGGCTTAATTCGTCTATGGGGAAAGAGAAGGACACGCTCGATTTCAGAGTCACGCGCAACGCGAAAATCCGCGCGCTGGTCCTTCACCCCGAACTCAGACGTTCAGATGCCGCGAGCCGTAGCGCCGAGGCCAATCTGCAGGAAGCAATCGGTTTAGCCCAGGCCATCGAGCTGGATATCGTCCACGCCGAGGTCGTTGCCGTGCCCAGACCGAAACCCGCAACTTTGCTGGGCGGTGGTGCCGTCGAACGCATTCACGACCTGATCGAGGCGGAAGCCATTGAACTGGTCGTAATCGATACGGCCCTGACCCCGGTCCAGCAACGCAATCTGGAAAACAACTGGGGCAGCAAGGTCATCGACCGGACCGGTTTGATCCTTGAGATCTTCGGAGCCCGTGCTAGGACCAACGAAGGTAAGCTGCAGGTCGAGCTGGCCTCACTTAGTTATCAGCGCTCGCGTCTGGTAAGGTCCTGGACCCACTTGGAGCGGCAGCGCGGCGGTGCCGGCTTCATGGGCGGTCCGGGTGAGCGGCAGCTCGAAATCGACCGGCGGCTTATCGATGAACGGATCGTTCGTTTGAAGGCTGATCTGGAAAAGGTCAAACGAACCCGTGAGCTGCACCGTTCCGCGCGCAAGCGCGTGCCCTATCCAATCGTTGCCCTGGTCGGTTATACCAATGCGGGGAAATCGACGCTGTTCAACCGCGTGACATCTTCGGAAGTCAGGGCGCAGGATCTTCTTTTCGCGACACTGGACCCGACCATGCGGCGGGTTCAACTGCCATCCGGTAAGGAGATTATTCTCTCGGATACGGTTGGGTTCATCTCAGATCTGCCGACCGACCTTATCGCAGCCTTCCGCGCAACCCTGGAAGAGGTGACCGAAGCCGACGTGATCGTACATGTTCGTGATATCGCGCATGCGGACAGTGCCGCACAGCGTGAAGATGTGCTTGCGATCCTGCAGGATCTCGATCTGGAAGAAACTCTGGAGAAGAGTTCGATCGAAGCCTGGAACAAGGCGGATCTGCTTGACGGCAGCGCGCGCGAAGAGCTCGAAACGTCCTGCGCCACCCTTCCGGAAAGCCGGGTGATCTGCGCGGCCACAACCGGCGAAGGCTGCGACCGCCTGCTCGACGCTATCGATCGCAAGCTTGCCGAACGGCGGAGCAACATCCGCACGCGCGTGCCCTTAAGCGATGGTGCTACCCTGGCTTGGCTCTATCGGCACGGGGATATCCGGCGACGGCGAGACGAGGGTGAGTTCGCGTTCCTGGAAGTCGGACTCGAGCCCGCCGATGCGGCGCGCTTCGAAAGGCGTCAGGCAGAGGCCGGCAACTGAGCACGAAATCGATTGCGGCCCGGATCCCCCAAATAGCGGATTTCACATAAAAGATCTTGTCCCCACTGGTTGACACTCGTCGCTGCTGGGGCTATATGCCTCCCTGTTAGCACTCAATCCTAGTGAGTGCTAATGAGCCGATCGTCATGGGGCGGCGGCGTAATCTCAACACAATTCATCGATGAAGATGGAGAGACGTTACATGAAATTCAAACCTCTGCACGACCGCGTCGTGGTCGAGCCGCTAGAGCAGGAAGAAAAGTCCACCGGCGGTATCATCATTCCCGACACGGCAAAAGAGAAGCCGATGCAGGGTAAAGTCATCGCAGTCGGCTCCGGTAGCCGTGGCGACGATGGAAAAGTCGTAGCTCTTGATGTCAAGAAGAACGACACGGTGCTCTACGGCAAGTGGTCCGGCACCGAAGTAAAGATCGACGGCAAAACGCTTCTGATCATGCGTGAGTCCGACATCATGGGTATTCTTCAGTAAGGAGCTGAAAGCACATGGCTGCTAAAGACGTAAAATTCAGTAGCGACGCGCGCAACAAAATGCTGCGCGGCGTCGATATTCTCGCCGATGCCGTTAAGGTAACTCTGGGCCCTAAAGGCCGTAACGTTATTCTCGACAAGTCCTTCGGCGCTCCGCGCACCACCAAGGACGGCGTGACTGTTGCCAAGGAAATCGAACTTGCCGATAAGTTCGAGAACATGGGCGCCCAGATGGTCCGTGAAGTTGCCAGCAAGACCAACGATCTTGCCGGTGACGGCACCACGACTGCGACGGTTCTGACCCAGGCGATTGTCCGCGAAGGTTGCAAGGCCGTTGCCGCCGGCATGAACCCGATGGACCTCAAGCGCGGCATCGACCTCGCTGTCGAGACCGTAATCGGTGATCTCCGTAAAAAATCCAAGAAGATCTCCACGACTGCCGAAGTTGCTCAGGTCGGCACCATCTCTGCGAACGGTGAAGCCGAAATCGGTGCCATGATCGCAGAAGCCATGGAGCGCGTCGGCAAAGAAGGCGTCATCACGGTCGAGGAAGCCAAGTCCCTGGCAACTGAACTTGACGTTGTCGAAGGTATGCAGTTCGACCGCGGCTATCTGTCGCCGTACTTCATCACCAACGCCGAGAAGATGATCTGCGAGATGGAGAACCCCTTCATCCTGCTGCACGAAAAGAAGCTCACCGGCCTGCAGCCGATGCTGCCGCTTCTCGAAGCCGTCGTTCAGTCCGGCCGTCCGCTGCTGATCATTGCGGAAGACGTCGAGGGCGAAGCCCTTGCGACTCTGGTGGTCAACAAGCTGCGCGGTGGTCTGAAGGTTGCTGCGGTTAAGGCCCCTGGTTTCGGCGATCGCCGTAAGGCCATGCTCGAGGACATCGCGATCCTTACGGGCGGTCAGGTTGTTTCCGAAGATCTCGGCATCAAACTCGAAGGTGTGACCCTCGACATGCTCGGCACTGCCAAGCGCGTCAGCATCACCAAGGAAGAGAGCACGGTCATCGACGGTGCCGGTAAGAAGAAGGCCATCGAAGCCCGCTGCGGTCAGATCCGTGCGCAGGCTGAAGAGACCTCTTCCGACTACGACCGTGAGAAGCTTCAGGAGCGTCTCGCCAAGCTCGCTGGCGGCGTTGCCGTTCTGCGCGTCGGCGGCGCGACCGAAGTTGAGGTGAAGGAGCGTAAGGATCGTGTTGAAGACGCGATGAACGCCACCCGCGCCGCGGTCGAGGAAGGCATTGTTTCCGGCGGTGGTACTGCGCTGCTGAACGGGATCAAGGCGATTGCCAAGCTTACTCCGGATAACGACGACCAGAAGGTCGGCGTGGACATCGTCCGTCGTGCCCTTCAGGCTCCGATCCGTCAGATCGCCGAAAACGCCGGCGTTGAAGGCTCGATCGTCGTCGGTAAGGTCACCGAAGCCAAAGCCGGCATCGGTTACGACGCTCAGAACAATGCCTACGTGGACATGTCCAAGGCTGGTATCATCGACCCGACCAAGGTCGTGCGTACTGCACTGCAGGATGCCGCTTCGATTGCTGGCCTGATGGTCACGACCGAAGCCATGGTCTCCGAAGCACCTGAGAAAAAAGACGGCGGTGGCGCTCCTGCAATGCCCGATATGGGTGGCATGGGCGGTATGGGTGGCATGGGCTTCTAAAGAAGTCCAAACACCCTGCGCATGGTGCTTCTGCGCTGTGCTCACGCAAAGAGATTGGGGGTTGCCTTTGGGCGGCCCCCTTTTTCATGCCGTCTCCATTTGGCCTGCTTTTCCATGCTTTCGCGCTGATTTCCCTATAAAGTCGGACCAGCGATTCCTTTTCAGGTTTCCAGGCCGTTCGTTCCAAACCCGCTGAAAGGTACCTTTTTCACAATGATCGACGTCGACCGCATTACGAAAATCATCAAAGAAACGGCCGACGAAGAGGTTTTACCTCGTTTTCAGAAGCTTAAAGAGAGCGAGGTCAGCGAAAAGGCGCACGGCGAAGTCGTGACCATTGCCGACACCGAAACGGAGCGCGTTTTGACCGACCGGCTCTCAGCCGCACTGCCGGGATCGCATGTGGTCGGCGAAGAATCTGTTTCGGCCGATCCGGCAGTCATGGATTTGTTGGAAGGCCCTGAACCGGTCTGGATCATCGACCCGATCGACGGCACCAGTAACTTTGCGAGCGGAAAGCCCGTCTTTGCGGTGATGGTTGCTCTGGTGGTGGCAGGAGAAACCCGCAATGGCTGGATTCACGATCCCATCGGCGCACGTAGTCTAACGGCGGAGCAGGGTGGAGGGGCCTGGATTGGGGCGGAGCGTGTCTCAGTTCGAGACAGCGTACCTGCCTTGGATATGTCCGGTACACTCCATGCCAGTCAATACGCATTGCCCGATACGGCGGCCAAGATCAAGGAACGCCGCAGCCGTGTGCAGGCCATCCCCAGCCTGCGCTGCGCCGGGCATGAGTACTTCCGGCTGGCGACGGCTGAGATGCATTTCTCCCTCTTCACCCGCCTGATGCCCTGGGATCACGTAGCAGGTTGCCTGATTCAGGAAGAGGCGGGCGGTGTCGCTCTCTGTTTCGACGGAACACCTTATTCGGCACTCAGACACCGAGAAAAAGGCCTGATGATCGCTCCTTCGCGCGATTCCTGGCAGGATCTCTATCGGACACTTTTATCGGATTGACGCCAATAAAATGCCGGAGACAGCTTGAACATGAAGGAAAGTCGACCGGTTACGCTACATGATGTCGGCGAAGTCGCCGCGACCACCGGGCGGATACTGACTTTTCGGCCGGCCGTTCCGGATATCAGGCGACTGGGCTGGCTCTACCTGAGCTTTGGCTTGTTGTCGGCCTGGCTGGTGGGTATTGGCCGTTACTGGGACAATGAGCGGGCCGAACCTTGGCAGGCGCTCGGGTTAGGGTCGGTCGCCTATGTCTTTGCAATGGCAGCGCTGATTTGGATTTTGCTTTACCCGTTGAAACCCAATAACTGGCGCTACCTGAACATCCTAATCTTCGTATCACTGACATCTCCGCCCGCGATCCTCTATGCCATTCCGGTTGAACGCTTTATGTCGCTCGCGAATGCGCAGACTATCAACGTCGCATTTCTGGCGGTGGTTGCGCTCTGGCGCGTCGTACTGCTTTGGTTGTTTTTGCGCCGGTCAGCAGGCCTCAGTTATGTCGATCTCTTTGTCGGATGTTTTCTGCCGTTAACGCTGGTGGTCACGGTGCTGACGGGACTCAATCTGGAACACGTCGTCTTCAATATTATGAGTGGCCTCGCTCCGGAGGATGTGTCTGCGAACGACGCGTCCTATGGTGTATTGGTAGCCATCACGACTGTGTCGATACTGGCGCTGCCATTCCTGGCCATCACCTATCTCGTCCTGATTTGGCTGAAGTTTAAATCGCGATGAGACTCGGGCTGATCGCGATGAGCGGCGTACGTGCCCAGAACACCGAACTCAACAGGCTCGGCCTGACCCTGCCGGGATTTGTCGAGCGAAACAGGGTTATTGCCTCGCTGCCGAGCCTCTCGCTGCTCACCCTTGCCGGCATGACTCCGTCAGACTTCGAGGTGACGTACTTTGAAGTCCCTGATCTGGCGTTGTTGGAGAACTTACCCGGCACCTTCGACTGCGTTGCGATTGCGAGTTACAGCGCGCAGATAAAGGACGCATACCAGTTGGCCCTACGTTACCGGCAGGCTGGAACCAAGGTCATTCTCGGCGGATTGCATGTTACGGCACGCCCGAGAGAAGCCGCAAAGTACGCAGATTCACTCGTGCTTGGGGAAGCTGAGCCAGTTTGGCCACGTGTCCTGGCGGATCTTAAAACGACGCACCTGCAGCCGGTCTACGATGCCCGCGGGACGCAGTTCGATCTGCAAAAAGCACCGATGCCCCGTTTCGATCTCCTGAATCCGGCGCGCTATAACCGCATCACGGTTCAGACCCAGCGTGGCTGTCCCCTGTCTTGCGAGTTCTGCGCCTCCTCAATCCGCATTTCGCCCAAATTCAAAACCAAACCGGTGGAAAAGGTCATTGCGGAGATCCGACGGATCAAATCGGTTTGGCCCAAGCCTTTCATCGAGTTCGCAGATGACAATACCTTCGCCAGCAAGGCGCACGGCAAGCGCCTCGTCGGCGAGGTGGCTAAGGAGAACATTCGCTGGTTTACGGAAACGGACGTTTCCGTCGCAGACGACGATGAGCTGCTTGCTATGCTCGCGGATTCCGGATGTGCACAGCTTCTGATCGGTCTGGAGGCGCCTGATGTGGCATCGCTGAACGGCCTGGAAACCAAGACCAATTGGAAAGCCGGTCGCGCTGAGCGTTATCTCGAAGCCATCGAAAAAATTCAACGCCATGGTATCACGGTCAACGGCTGCTTCATCCTGGGCCTGGACGGACAGGGACCGGAGAGCTTCGACGCGGTGCGCGATTTTGTCCGTGAATCTGCGCTCTATGACGTTCAGGTAACGCTGCAGACGCCCTTTCCCGGTACGCCGCTCTATGAGCGCCTGATGCGCGAAGGCCGGCTATTGGCCGAAGACGACTGGGACAAATGTACGCTGTTCGACGCCATGTTCAAACCTGACGGGATGAGTGTTGAGGCACTGGAGACCGGATTTAAGGGGCTGGTCGAGGATCTCTACAGCGAGGAGTTCACGCAGTGGAGGCGGGGGCAGTTTCGCCGCGCGACACAGACAAAGGATCCTTCAGCCGGTCATTGAGAGACTGTTGGCGACCACTCCATTCGGATTTCCCGCGGCAATGGCAGGCTTTAGCTGGATCTGCGATATCGTGGAAACCGCGGAGGCGTACACACGCAAATCTTAGTATTAGGTTTGGCCGCGCGGTCCGGTTTTCAGGCTTTCCTGATTCGAATGGTTTCGATGTCTGCCGTCGATCCCGACAATTCTCGACGACCCGTCTTTTCCAACGCCCGGTTTGACGTTCGACATCTTTTCGAAGCTGGGCAGCGTCGGATCCAGGTGGTCCCAGGATACGGCGCTGCTGGTGTAAATCACGCGGTCCGGCCTGGCAATTTCGGGGTCGTCCATCGAGGACGTGCGAATCACAACAAGGCCTTTCAGGCCGTCGCGTGTGTGATAGATGGCGCTGCCGCACTTGGGGCAGAAGAACCGGTTGATGCGGTTTCCGCTGTCTGCTGTGCAGGCAAATTCGCTGACGTTCCCCGTCAATTCGAAGGAGTCCGCGGGAATAACGCTATGGGTGGCATGCCCGGTACCGCCGATTTTGCGGCAATCGCGGCAGCAGCAGTGAACGGTCGTGATGAGTTCTGAAGAAGAGCTGTAGCGCACAGCCTCGCAGAGGCAACCACCCTCGAAAACGATATCCATCATCGGGATCCTTTCTTCATCAGCTAAATCAGAGATGCCGCCATCCGCAGGCAGGAAAAGCCTTTACCCTAAGGCGAAGTCCATCGCGGCGCGGGCATGGATTTCGGTGGTGTCGAAGGCGGGAATCTCGAAATCGTCGGCTTTGACCAGCAGACCCACTTCGGTGCAGCCGAAGATCACGCTGTCGGCGCCGGCCTGATGTTCCTGCTCCACGACCCGAAGATAAGCGTTCTTGGAGTCGGGCGAGATAATGCCCTGACAGAGCTCGTCGTATATGACGTCGTGGATGATTGTGCGGCCATGATCATCCGGCACTCTGACCGTGATGCCGTGTCGTTCGGCCAGACGTCCCTTGTAGAAATCCTGTTCCATGGTGTAGCGGGTGGCGAGCAGGAGAGGGTGCTCTACCCCGGAATCCTTGAGCGCCGAGGCGGTGGTGTCGGCGATATGGATCAGTGGGATCCCGACGGCGTCCTGCACCTCCTGCGCCATCTTGTGCATAGTGTTGGTGCAGATAACCACACAGGCCGCGCCGCCTTTTTCGACGCTCCGGGCGGCGCCAATCATCCGCTCGCTGGCCTTGTCCCAATCGCCCGCCGCCTGCAGGGCCTCGATCTCGCCGAAGTCGAAGGACCACATCAGGATCTCGGCCGAATGCAGTCCACCAAGCGCCTCGCGCGCCATGCGGTTCAGCAGCTGGTAATAGATGACCGTGCTTTCCCAGCTCATACCGCCGATCAGACCGATTGTTTTCATATGGCGCTCTTACAGTGAAAGGGTAGGCAGCCGGTGGGCGGCCAATCCGATGGGCGGTCGTCAAAAACCGGTCAGTGCCGCTCCGTGTCTTTGGCGGCCTGCCAGTGGCTTTCCATCTGCTCCAGTGAAGCTTCGCTGGTTTCAATGCCCTGGTCGGCCAGGCGTTGTTCGACCCAGCGAAATCGCCGTTCGAACTTGGCATTGGTGCCGCGCAAGGCTGCTTCGGGTTCGATATTCAGGTGCCGCGCCAGATTGGCCAGGGCGAAGAGTGTGTCGCCCAACTCATCGGCCAGCCGTGCCTGCCTTTCGGCGTTCTGGAGAGACGTGGCTGACGCGGCGCCTGCGTCCATGACTTCCCGCAGTTCGCCGATTTCCTCTTCAATTTTATCCAGAACCTGCCGGGCTTCCGGCCAGTCAAAACCGACACGCGCGGCACGCTTTTGCAGCTTTAGTGCCCGGGTCAGGCCGGGCAGGCCGACTGTGACACCCTCAAGGGCCGAAACGGCCGCTCCGTTTGCCTTTGCAGCACGCTCTTCGGCTTTCTGTTTCTCCCATGAAACCGTCTGTGTCGCCGCGTCGCGCTCGCTCTCGGACCCGAATACATGCGGGTGCCGCCGGACCATCTTGTCGCTGATGGCGGTCGCGACATCATTGAAATCAAAGACGCCCTGTTCCCCCGCCATCTGAGAATGAAAGACGACCTGAAGCAGCAGATCGCCCAATTCGTCCTTCAGGGCAGCCATGTCGCCTTGTTCAATGGCTTCGGCAACTTCGTAGGCTTCTTCAATGGTATAGGGCGCAATCGAGGAGAAGGTCTGTTCGATGTCCCAGGGGCAGCCGCCGTTGCGGTCGCGCAGACGGGACATAACCTCGAGCAGGCGTTCAATCTGATGGGGTGTTTCTGTATCTCGGCTCATGACGCCGAGGAGCATATCTCAAAGGCGATGCAGGGCAAGACCGGTGTGATGACTCTGCCGCGTGATTTCTCCTGGAGTCTGCTGTGAAGTCCGCCATGTTTCGCCGTCGGTCGTCGGGAACAGATGGCGTATCAGGCTTTAAGGGCAGGTTTGGGTGGAACTTGTCGACGGGCTTTACATGTTTTGCGTCATTTCGATGCTCATGACGGAAGAACTGAGTGTGAAAGCATCTAAACCATAAGTATATGTTCTCGTAATTAAGTATAAATACTCAAAAAATATAATAATACACAATAATAATAGTCGAAAAAATTTACATAATAATTAATTAGTACAATAATATATTCAATAAGGTGTTATTCTATAAGGAACATTTTCGATGATGTTTTGTGGCATCTAAATTGCATTTCAAAATCTTGCAGTAATAACGATCTCAGGGTTTCGAATTTCGGGAGAAATACGATCCTGTACGAGGAAAGATCACGGCGAAAGAAGATCAAGGGGAAGGCAATGAAATTTAATAGTTTACACGGCTGGCAGAAATCAAACGTGCTGGTCGCTGCTGGCTTAGTCGCAGTTTCGATCATGTCGGCATCCGAAGCCGGCGCAGCGCCGGTGGTGTACCAGTTCAATGGTCATCTTACGTCAGTCGACGCGGATTTCGGTGCTCAGCTAGGTGTTAATCTGGGGATGGATTGGTCGGCATCCTACGTCTCGAATGGTCCATTGGCCTTTCCAGGCAGCGGCGGACAGCAACTGTCATTCGACGGTCCCTTCACGGTGACCGTGGGTTCGGTGACTTGGTCTCAACCGGCTCCCGGGCCCTCGACCAACTTTTTGAACGATTTTGGTGTAATCGGCGATTCTTTGAATTTCGGTAGCTCTTTCGCTAAGGACACGCTCAATCCGAAGCTTCAATACACAAAAAACGTGGCCTGCGGCCTTAACGGAGCCTTCATCTGTCCGCAAAAGTTCCGCGTCAGTTCGGGGAACGTTATCCTGCAGAGCGCAGATGATGCGATCAACAGTTTGACACCTGGTCAGTCGGTCGATGTTTCCGGTTTCGAGACGAAAAACGAGCTGAGAATCAGATATATCAACAACAGCAATATCTTCCAGAGCTCATTTCCCGTCCTGGGGGTCGTCGACCACTTCAGCGTGTTCTCGACTCAGTCCATTATCCAAAACTTTCAGACCTTGGGTGAACTCCCTCAGACGGATATTCCGTTGTTGTTCGAACTGCCGGACAACGTGCCGACCACGCCTGGCGAAGCCTATAGTTTCGCATCGACGTCAGTGGTTGCAGGCCAGGCGATTGTGTTCGACCCGGAGGTTGCCACGGGATACGAATTCGAAATCGGAAATCCGGAAAACGGGATTTTTTTTGAAACGCTGCTTGTTCCAGGCTTGGGTGGAGACGGTGAATTCGATCTGATCGTCTTCGACGACCTGGGTGATGAGTTCCATTTCGATCTTCTGGCGAACGAACTCTTCGACTTCACCACCATGCTGAATTTCGACGTCACCCGGTTTCTGATTGAAGGCATTGACGCTGCTCTCGGCCTTAACCCTTTGAATACCAGCGCCTTTCCGGCTGTCATTAGCTTTACTGGAAGCGGCAATGTCGATTTGACGCAAACGCCTTTGCTGACAAACACGGGTGGTGGTGGAACACCGACAGCCAGCGTTCCCGAGCCTGGAACCCTTGCGCTGTTCGGTCTGGGGCTTGCTGGGTTTGTCTTTGCGCGGCGGCGTCAAAGCATCTGAAATCCCAGTAGGAACTCTTAACGGGCGACTGGGCGTTCTTCGAGTGCGATCGTTTCTACCGAACCAGTGAAAACGATCTGCCCTCGGGAACGCCCGGTTCGCTTGACCTGACGCGGTTTCTTGGGACAGGCTGCGCGGTGTGCACTGGATCGTTGTTAAATTTCGGCTGAGGGAAGCGTGACGCGAATCGTTGCCAAGAAACTCTTCCTGGCCGTTTTGATGGCGGGTGTATTCGCCCTCTCCATGCCTGGGCGTGCGGCGCAGGCTCCGGCCACGGCTTATTGGGTGGATGAAAGCGTTTCCGCCGAATTTGCCCAGGTGTCAGCGGCCGCTTTTCAGTCTCAATTCCGGCCCGTGGATAAGCCACTCAACTTCGGCCTGACACAATCGGCAATTTGGTTGCGCGTCGATCTGATGAACGTCGTGTTGGCCGAAGAGGGCGCATTGTTTGAAATCGGTCGGCCCTTTACAGATCAGATCGACGTCTATTTTCTCGACGTGGAAGGCGGGTTGATCGAGCGTCAGCTTGGTGGCGATATGCGGCGCTTCGACCAGCGGCCGCTGCCGCATGCCAAGAACCTCTTTCCGATACCGCTGAGTACGCGCGCTGCGACGGCTTTCATCCGGGTAAAATCCGAAGGCTCCATGGCTGTAAGCGTGAAGCTGCGGGCAACGCAAAGAGTCCTCAGTGATGATTCCGGCCGCCAGCTCGCCTTTGGATTGTTCTTCGGTATCATGCTGGCGATTATCCTGAACAACAGCTTTATCTGTGCCGCGCTCAGGGATGTTAGCTATCTGTATAACGTCTGCTATCTCATAACGGTCTCACTGCTGATCATGACTCTCAACGGCCAGGCAGGCATGTGGTTCTGGCCTGAGTCCGAAGGCATAACGAACACCCTTGCCTGCTTCTTCTTCGGAAGTGTCATTGCCGTCGGTGCGCAGTTTATAAGGCACTTTATCCAGACCTTTGCCACCGCGCCCAAATTCGACCTTCATCTAAAGTTTATTGCGGGTTTGGGCGCTGTCTTGGCGCTCGGCTGCGGCCTTATCCCTTACCGCATAGCAATTTCCACGCTGACCCTCGCAGCGCTTTATCTTCTGATCGCCGGATTCATAACCACTGTCGTCGCATATCGCTCCGGCTATAAGCCCGCGCGCTTTCTGATTTTGGGGATGTGTATGGTGGTTCCCGGTGGGTTTGTTCTCGTGGGACGGAGCTACGGCGTCCTTGAAGACAGTCTCCTGACTGAGTTCCTGGTCGAATTTTTGCTCGCCACTGAGGCGGTGCTGCTCGCTTTCGCACTGGCCGACCGGATCAAGCTGATCGAGGACGCGAAGCAGCGCGCCCAGTTCGCGGTGGCGGAGGCACGTGACACCTTTACCCGTCGTTTGATCACGGCGCAGGAAGCTGATCGGAAGCGCATTGCCGGCGAATTGCACGATTCGATCGGTCAGACGTTGCTTTATATTCGTAACCAGTTACGCAGGCTGCGCGGGAAATCGGAGGCTGCGGCCGGTCTCGACGAGATTACGGCCGTCGCGGGCGATTCTATCGACGAGGTTCGTGCGATCGCACAGGACTTGCATCCCCATCAGTTGGAGCGACTGGGGTTGAAAACGGGGCTTGAGGATCTCATCCAAAAGCTGGGGATGAGTGGCGGGCTCAAGACGGTGGTCGAAATCGACCAGGCCGCGGATGATCTGCCTGCAAGCAGACAGATCACCCTGTACCGTCTCGTCCAGGAAGCGCTCAACAATACACTGAAGCATGCCGAGGCGGCGACCTGCGAGCTGGCGCTTAAAATCGAATCAGGCGCTTGCGAGCTGACCATCGGCGACGATGGCAAGGGGCTGGACTGGGATGAGGCGGTTGCAACCGGGCACTTCGGACTTGCGAACATGCAGGAACGAATACGTCTCGTCGGCGGCACGCTCAGGCACAATGGCGGACCGGGCAGGGGCACGCAGCTTGTCATTACCTTGTTCGCGGAAGAAGGGCCTTATGAGACGAATTAAGATCCTTATCGCGGATGATCACCCTTTGTTTCGTCGGGGACTACGGACGGCGATAGACGGTTTGCCGGAAGATCGCATTGGTCAGAGAGTCGTATTTGAAGCGCCTGATGGAAACACAGCGCTCGAGGATATCCACGCTTTAAAGCCTGACATCGGTATTCTTGATCTGGCCATGCCTGGGCTCGATGGTCTGAGTGTCGCCGAACGCGCATTGGAGGCCGGCACCGAGACCTCCATTATTATCATGACCATGTACCCCGATGAGCCTTATATGCGTCGCGCCTTCGATATCGGTGCGGTCGGCTATCTGCTGAAGGATGATGCCGAGCAGGTGATCGCCGAGTGCATTGAAGCGGCATTGGCGGGGGAAACTTTCGTCAGTCCTTCGATGCGCGCTGATACGATGCGCGCGGCGCCTCCTGCATTGGACAATAAGGAAAAAGATAAGCTCGGCCTGTTGACGCGGGTGCAGCGTGAGGTGCTCGGCCATGTTGCCGATTATATGACGAGCAAGGAAATCGCAGAATCCATGGGGCTCAGCTATCGGACGGTGCAAAACCATCGTAACAACATTGCCCGGGTGCTGGGGCTGAAAGGCTCGAACAAACTCCTCGAATTTGCCCGCCGCCATAAAGGCGGTTAGTTCGATCTGCCGAAAGACCGTTTCGATTGCCTGAAAAATCGCCGCTGAAAACTTTGGCGTTAAGAAAATTTGATGCCGAGAAAGCGAAAACGCCGGGGCCCACTCTCCCCGGCGTTCTCAAATTCTATGCGCCTTAGATCCGATTCGATTGAAATCGGCTCATGCGCGTGTCGTATCAGTTATGCCGGCTCGGTCGTACCAAGAGCGCGGATCAAACCCGAAATGCTCCGCCGGATACTGTCGGACGGAATGGCATTGAACTGTCGGACCAAGCGTACCGATTCCATGGAACTGGTATAGTCGTTTGCCGTCTTTACCTCTTGCGAGCTGTCTTGTTCGTAACCCGCGAAAAAGTAGGTGATGCTTGTATCGAGAACGTCGGCCAATTGGTAAAGCCGTCCGGCGCTGATGCGATTCGTGCCATGTTCGTATTTCTGCAACTGCTGGAACGAGATCCCAATCAGGCGCGCGACCTGCTGTTGCGTCAATCCGACTTCGATGCGCCGTGCGTGTATTCGCCGTGCAACGTGCGCATTTATAGACTTTTGTACGTCTGGTGACATTTCTTCCACCTGTTCTGTGTGCCCATGAAACCGTAATTTCTTTTTTTGTTTTGCGGTTCTGGTGTAGGCATGCATTCTGATTATGATGAGATGGCACGAACCTATTAGTTGTTTTATTTTTTTAGAGTGTCAAACTCACACCCGACCGCAAATTAGGAAATATACTTACGCATAATGATATCAACCGCAATGCGTATACTTTGTTAAAGATCCTGATTTTTCATTCTTTTCCCGCATATTGCGCCTAAAACTTAACGACTATCAGTATAGTTAATTAGCTTATTAGTTTACTTAATAACGCCACCTGCTGAGGTGACACTTGCGGGCGGCGTTGCAACCTTTGCGGTCTCTTCCGCCGCTAGTTCTTCATTATAGCCCTCGAAAAAGAAGGTGACGGGAACGTCAACAACCTGTGCCGCCTCGTAGAGGCTTAGCGCTCCAATCGATTCTCTTCCCGATTCGATTTTTTCTATTGTCTCTACAGGCAGGCTGAGCGCGTTTGCGAGTTGTTCGGCCGAGATGTTTTTGATTTCCCGCTGATGCTTCAGTTTCCGCCCAACGAATTGATCCACTGCGTGGCTCGATCTACGCTTTTTCATGATGGCCTTGCTCCAGATGCAAGAGTCTACTCGTCAATTGTTTGAAACACTCTTTGCGCCTCTAACAACACGCCGGGCTTCTGATGGCCGGTTTTGACTGTCTCTTTCACCTTCTGCGATGGCATCGGCGACGCTGAAGTGATGATTCCCCAAAAACACCTCTTGTATCAATTTGGGGATTCTACTTATACGCGCGCATATGTTTATGCTGAAAAATGGCAGGAAACCTCAGAAAATGTAATCGTTTAATCTAATGAGAAGGAGGTAAGTCTGTCGGTCAGAGATCTTTCCTGGGTTGAAAAGGCGCGTGAAACGGGGTGTTCAATTACAAACTTAACAGGTGAATCGAAAGGGCAGCCGGACCGTTTTTCCGTGCTCAAACCAACGCAAAATGATCTAGGTCATATTCGGATCGATTTCCCTATGACCTTATTGGCTGCTGGCGCGGATCGTTTCGGTCACGGTCGGCTTGCTATGACACGTTTGTCGCAACTGCGAATCATTCTTGACATAGAGACCGACACTGTCGTTATTAACGCGGGTCCAATTATCCCGCGCTGGGGGTAGGCGTTGCCCTATAGTTTAAGCCATTTGAGAAAGACCCAAATTATGTGTCTGTGCAAAGCTGCCACCACGAAAGCCTACGACGAATTGCGAAAGCTGGGGGAAAGCGAAGGCGATGCTTACGATGCCGCGGTTCGGATTTATCGCCATCATCATCCCGAGCAGCGGCGTATCGAGGCTTACCAGGTGGTTGCTGATTGGCTCGAGCACCATGAGAGCGGAGATTCAACGGACGGCGCCACGGCGCAAAGTTGAGCGCAGAATCTAAAGTTGAGCGCAGAGTCATAGGCGCGAGATGACAGCGTGAGGGAGGCGTCGCATGAGGCGCCAAAAAGGCCAGGCGACACGAAGGCGGTGAAACGGGCAGGGCCGTCGTACCAGGACGCCCCAACCGGAATGAGTTGCCGGAGGCGCATTTGCCCGAACGCAGATAGCTTCTTTTAGTCTGGAACTGACGGCACCTCTGAACGCGGCACAGATGACTTCCGATAAATTACTGCGCTGAAGGCCGCACATTGGTGACGCTCTCATCGTACCAACTGATCGCCGTCACGAACTCGAGCGCCAATACAGGCGTCCCAAAGGACACCAACTCCAAACAAACCTCGAAAGCTTGACCGACTGCGGGGGAGCCATCTGCGCGCGCCAGGACGTCTCTTTTGAAACTACACGAAAGACGCATAATGTATATTATGGAAAATATTGTTTAGACCGTTGGACAGGCGATTTTCAGGACGCTCAGGCGATTGTTATTACAGACGAACAAACGCCTGGGCCCTCTCTGCGCACTATCTTAATCCGGGTCGGTCTAAGTCGTTTGCGGGTTTCTAAAATTTTGATTCACTGAACTACTCAGCTGGCTTTGCGCTTAAAATCTCTGCGCATTTGATCCAGATGCATCGCGAGTGTCATTTGAATCAGTTCCTCGTAGGAATTGCTACGAGCATTCATTGCCAGATCGATTTCCTTAGCTTTAGCGCTCTCAAGCCGCCACTCGAACAACCCTTTGACACCGTCATAGGTTGAGCGAGACAACCATGAAACCACCTGATCCACATCTGCATCGCGATCGAATAAATTCTCGTAAAAGCCTACTCCTGCTGCATTCCAAATGTATCTCTCCTTGTGACAGAAGCACCATTCAGTGAATGCATAGATCCTGGCTAGCTGATCGGTGTCGCCGGACTTAAGTGCTTTATCAGCAAGAGGATTGAGATCGAAAAACAAAAAATAGAGAGTTTCAGGGCGTTCTTTATCGTAAAGCTCAGGCAGAAGAGCCTTCGCTAAATGTCGCCAACGGGGAACCCACTTGTTCATTTATCCATAGGAATAGCTGTCGAACCAATCCGAACTTTAGGATCTTCCCCTAAAACCCGCAAACTACGAACCTTTCATGTGAGCCCAAAGCTTCCCCTTCAATCGCCTCTGAGGCTGTGGTTTCGCCAGGACCCGGTCTGTGCTACTCCGCATCATCGACAGCAGCGGCATTTAGGATGGTCGGTACGATGGATACGCTCTTTCTCGTCAAGCCTGGATTTCAGGATCCCGCTTATCCCGGCAAGGACTTCTATTGCTGGCACTGCGCTTTGATCGAAGGCATTCTCGCGTCCTTTCCCGAATTGGCACGCAAGCTTGAGGTCAGACGCATTGACTGGCCGCTGCCGCGGACTGATGTCATTGCACTGCTTGGCGAAGAACACCAGTCTTTGCCGCTTGTCGTCCTGGAGGACGGCGCGCAGTCCGAACATGAAAGCGGCCGTGCGCATGGACGCGGCTTTGTTGCCGACAAGGACTCCATTCTCAAGGTGCTGACCGAGCGTCACGGGTTCCCGCATCCTCATCCCTGAGTACGATCCCTGAGCATCCATCTACCTGTTTCGCCGCCGGCCACATTCCGCGATTAACTCCTATGGTTCCTGCCAGAGCGCGCGTTCGGTCCCGGTCGATGCACTGAAAAACGCGAATCCCTCTTTGAAGCTATAGTCACTCGCCAACGGCACTTTTTCAGAATCTTGCGGTTCACGCTCTTATTACGTAGCCGCTTGGAAATGAAGTGTCCGGTCTCCGGGCGCCCTGTCATGCTGCTGGAGAATTGGGCCCGAGCCAAAAGAAGATGGGCTCATCCGCCTCTGATTCCCTCCAGATAACGACGTAAAGTCCTGCTCTTGTTTGATGGCTTTACGGGGACGTTCATTTATTTTAATTGATAATGAGAATGAATCGCAATATTACATTCAAACATACCTCTACTTTCGAGTTATCCGGAGAAAATTGAATGCCTATTAAAAACGCCGCGCCTGCGGCGATTGCCTTTGCCTGCCTGATCGGTACCGGTCTGAGTATCGGTGTGACGCTGTTAAACGCCGGTTCAGTCCAGGCTGCGCCCTTCTCCCTGAATTTCGACGTCCTTCTGGCCGATCAGGGTCTGGATGGCGTTTACCGCAGCCGGGATTTTAACGGCGACGGCGATGCCAACGATGCTTGGGAAACCACGGTCTATTTCAACGCGGACAATGCCAGCGGCCTCGTCAACCCGAGCCGCAACGTTTTCACCATCCTGCAATCCCGCAGCGGCCATCAGTATATCGGCGACGGATCCAGTGATTCTGTTTACCGCTTGTCTGACGTGAATGGTGATGGTGACGCCAATGACACCGGTGAGGCCGGGCTTTGGTTTTCCGAAGACAATGCCGCCGGATTGACCCTCCCTACCCCCAACGGTATCGGCGAAGACAGAGACAATAATATCTATATCGTCAATGCAGGTGTTGGCTCCCGCCCGGCCGACGGTATTTACCGGACCCGTGATTTGAATGGTGACGGTGATGCAAATGACGCTGGGGAAGCAAGTCTCTGGCTCGATCTCGCGCGCCTGAATCCTTCGGCCTCTGCATTTGAGGTTACTTTCCAGGGGAATGTTGCCTTTGTTGCAGATACCGTCGGCGGCGACACCAACGTCATCTACCGGGCGGAAGACAACGACGGGAATGGCGAGATCAGCGACGACGAGGTGTCGGTCTTCATAGACGGTAATAATCCCTATGGCGCGAGCATCGACTTCGCCTTGGCGGGTGACGACACCAGCCTGTATATCTGGGAGTTCCTGGACATCGGAGCGCCGCAATCTCTCTTCAAGCTGACCGACCTGGATGGCAGCGGCATTATCGATGATGTCCTGGAAGTTTCGGAGATCTGGGATACGACGCTTCTGCCGAGCGGGTTTGAGAGCTTTGCCGGTTTCGGTGTTGCCGTTGATGCAGATGGAAATATCGTCCTGACGTCGAACGGCGGTGACGCGAACCAGGACAATATCTTTCTGCTGCAGGACCTGAATGGCGATGGCGATTACCGCGATGCCGGCGAGACGGGCATCTGGTTGTCGCGGCAGGCGAACGGCAGCTTTCCGGACCGGCCGCGTGCGGTCGCCTTTACGTCGCAAAACCCGGTTGTCGCCGTTGCAGAGCCGGGCTCCCTGCCCCTATTGGCAATAGGACTCTTCTCGGTGCTGGGTTTATCTGGCCTTGCCGGACGGCGCGATAGAGAAGGAATGTCAGGCTCTGGACTTCAGATTCCGGTTTGAGGCCTCAAAATCCGAACTCTCCGCCGCCCCCGGGTCGATCACGAAGAGAAGGCGTTCGTTGATATGTCCGGGGGCGGCCTGCCAGGCCGACTGCTCTGCATGCGCAGATTTGTCCCGAACCTGACCGACCAGCATCATTGTGGGAACCTCGGCCGTGCCGATAAGCGGCAGAAACAGGCGTTTGATCAGTTTGGGTCCACTGTTCGACGTATAGCCGTAGGAAAACTCGCTGTAGAGCCCTTCCCGGCTATTGGCGCCGAGGTAGTAGAGCTGCGTGATGTGGTTGCGGTATGGCCCTTCGGGCGCCTCTTCATGCAGGAACCGGCCGGTTGGGTCCGATCCGAAGGCGACATCTGTGCCCACCAACCGGAATCTGATGGATCGGCCGCCCTCTGAGCATTCGACCAGTGCGATATAAGGCAGAAGGTGGGGAATATCGATTGGGTCCAGATCTGAGCGCAGCGGCAGAAGACCGCGTTTTCCGGTGCCGGCCGTTCGCAGATCCGATCTGCGGGCGCTCGATTTCCGGAGCAACGCCCAATAGCTATAGAGGTCCGACAGGATTGGGTCGGAAATCGCTTCTGGCCCGTCGCTGGGGACATTGGAAGTCGGCTTGGTCTGCATTGAAGTACTCTAGCGGTGAGAGGTTTAGATTGATTTACCTGCGGCGATCGCGTGTGACGCCATAGTCGCAAGCTGGCTGCAGCTGGATCCACCGGGCAGTGAAAAGCAACGCCAGAGCAAGGCCTCACGTAGGAAAACCTGTCCCAGGTTTGAAGCCTTTTCCGTCGATTTGCTTCCTCGTTAGTCGAAAACGCACCTTGCGGCGTTGAATTTTTGTCACTGCAGTGGAAATTTCAACGACATGCCATGGAATGTGGGCTCCAAGCCGTGTAGCCTCTCTTCAACAAAAAGATTTAGCAGGGTTGGCGTTATATGTTGCTTGTTATGGCATCCGGACTTCGCTCAGGTTGGGCGGAGAGCAGAAAGCGTTGCTTCAGAGGTCTGTCTGGCGCTGTGAATAGCGCTATTCAAGGTGCGCGCCGGGGAAATGGCACCCGTTCCACGGCTGCGATAGGAGGCAGAGCGCTAGCTGCGACGGCGATAACGCTCGCTTTGTATAGCTCGGTTGCTGGGCTCCCGGCACAGGCCGAAGAACCGGTTGTCGAAGTTCTTTCTCTGCCTGAAGTGAAGGTCGTACGCGGCCTCCAGGAGTCGAGCTATCTGAGTGAGGCCGTGACGGCAGGGAAATTGCCGCCGGTTGCCGAGCGCCTGCCGGAAACGCCTCAGGTCGTTCCGCGCGGCAGCGCCCAGACTGTCGGAAAGTCCGGCGGTAGTGTGAAAACCCTGATCACCCGGGAAAAAGATATCCGTCTACTTGTTGTTTATGGCTATGCGCGTCTGGTTGGCTACAACGAAAAGCTCGAAATTACCCCGGATATCCTTGAGAAGGTTGAGGTTGAAGACGGTCGAAGCTTCACCTTTTATCTCCGAAAAGGCCACCGCTGGTCCGATGGACAGCCCTTTACGACGGAGGACTTCCGCTATTACTGGGAGGACGTGGCGAACAATGATCAACTGACGCCGACGGGACCGACCACCTCGCTTTCGGTTGACGGTGAATTTCCGGAAGTCGAAGTGATCGATGAAACGACCATCCGCTACAGCTGGCCCCAACCCAACCCCTTCTTTCTGACTCAGCTTTCCGGTGCCCGTCCGCTGTTCATTTTTCAACCGGCGCACTATCTGAAGCAGTTTCACGCAAAGTATGCCGACCCGGAAAAACTCGCGAAAAAGGTAGAGGATTCGAACGCAAGAGACTGGGCGCAAATGCATAACCGCAAAGCGCGGCAGTACCGCTTCACCAATCCCAAGCTTCCGACCCTGCAGCCTTGGGTCAATACGGTCAAACCGCCGTCGACCCGCTTCGTGGCCAAACGGAACCCCTTCTATCACCGGATCGACGAGTTCGGGCAGCAATTGCCTTATCTGGACGAGGTCATCTTGAGTGTGGTGGCCGGATCGCTGGTTCCAGCGAAGGTTGGCGCGGGTGAATCGGACCTTCAGTCGCGCGGCCTGAATTTCAGCGACTATACCTTCCTTAAAGAGAACGACGAGCGCAGCGCCTATGACGTACGTCTCTGGAAGACCGTACGTGGCTCACAGCTTGCGCTCTATCCCAATCTGAACACCAACGACCCCGAGTGGCGAAAGCTGTTCCGGGACGTACGTTTCCGTCGGGCGATGTCTCTGGCCACCAACCGGCATGAGATCAATCAGGTCATTTATTACGGTCTCTGTATCGAGGGAAACAATACGGTTCTGCCGGCCAGCCCCTTGTATCAGCAGGATTATCGGGATTCCTGGGCGATGTTCGATCCTCAGGCCGCCAGTGCTCTCCTTGACGAACTCGGCCTGACAGAGCGCAATGAGGATGGGATCCGCCTGCTGCCGGACGGCCGGGAGATGGAGATCATCGTTGAGACCGCTGGCGAAAACACGGAAGAATCAGACGTCTTGGAGCTGATTCACGATTCCTGGCTCGAAATCGGTGTAAAGCTATTCACCAAGCCGTCTCAGCGCGAAGTCCTGCGCAAACGGATTTTCTCCGGCGAGACCGTCATGACAATGTGGTTCGGCTATGAAAACGGTGTGCCGACGGCCGACATGAGTCCCGACGAGTTTGTTCCGCTGCATCAACAGAGCTATCAATGGCCGAAATGGGGCCAGTATCACGAGACCAGCGGCAAGTCCGGCGAACCTGTGGATTTGCCTCTGGCGCAGGAACTGCTTGAACTGCATATCGAGTGGACCACTGCCAGATCCCGCAGTGAACGGGAAAAGATCTGGCACCGGATTCTGGAGATCCACGCCGATCAGGTCTACACCATCGGCATCGTCGCCCAGGTCCCGCAGCCCATCGTGGTCGCCAACAGCCTAAAGAATGTGCCGGTCGAGGGGATCTACAACTGGGAACCCGGTGCCCAGTTCGGCATCTACCGCCCCGACCGCTTCTGGCTGGATCGTTAAATTGTAGCGAGGCATTAATTGCGCTACAGAGCCGGCTTGGGGCTGAGTACGTGGTCTGCTGAACTATGATTCGGCGGTGCGGCCCTGCGTCGGGACAGCCGCATACCTGCGATGGTCGAAGCGAAAATCACCAGGATTCCGGCGAACTGAACCTCTGTGAACCACTCGCCGAGCCAGTCGGCGCCGAGCAGCGTTGCTACGAGTGGACTGAGCAGTGATAAAAAGGTGACCCCTGCCCCAAGTCGCGTAATGCCGCGCACCCACAACCAGTAAGCCAGAGCAGTACCTGGTAGAATCAGATAGAGGAATCCACCAAGATTCTTCGCCGTCGGCATGGGCGGCAGACCTTCGATGGCGAGCGCCACAGGCGTCAGCACCAGACCGCCGAGGAACAGTTGCCAGGCTGCAAGAGCGAGCGGTGTTCCCAGCTTGCCCCAGCGTTCAATCAGCACCGTGCCCGTTGCCATCGATACCGCTGCCGCGAGCGCAGCGAAAACGCCAACCAGATTCAGCTGTGCGGAGGGATCCAAGACCAGAAGGCCGACACCGATCAATCCGGCGATCGCGGCTGTAATCTGGCCAGGACGGGGCTGCTGCATTAACAGCGGCCAGGCCAGCATCGCTACGATAAGGGGTTGGGCGGACATCAGTGTGGCAGCCACGCCACCGGGTAGGTTTGCTGCGCTGATGAACAGCAATCCGAAGAAGAGTCCGATGTTGGCCAACCCGAGGATTGTTAATGGCAGCAGCTTGTCACGCGGCGGAAGCCCCGGCCCCAGCAGCATCAAGACGATCCCGGCCGGGAGTGCCCGCAGCGCCCCCGCCAGCAAAGGATGGCTGTCCGGTAAAAACTCGGTAAAGACGATGTAGGTTGTCCCCCAGAGGCAGGGCGCCAAGAGCGTCATGATCAGCAGGATATGTCTTGAGCCAGTCATTGCTTTACTCCCGATCAGTGACTGTTTCCGGTTTGCCGGGGAAAGCCGCCTGCAAAGGCCAGTTCGTCAATGGGACGGCGCGGGCTGGGAAACTCGCGTTCCTGCAGTTCGGCCGGCAGCGCGGCTGCGTCGGCGCGGCGGCCAACGGCAATCGCGATTTCGATGCGGTAACGCTCGGGAACCTGTAAGCGAATGCGTGAAAGGTCATAATCGATGCCTGCCATGCCGTGCGCCTGATAGCCCATCCGTGTTGCCTGCAGGGCGAGCTGCGCCCAGGCGGCGCCGGCGTCGAAACTATGGCAGCGCGATGGCTTGGCCTTGCCTGGCTCATCGGCGAACATCAGGCGGTCGGATAGCAGGAAAACCAGTGCCGAAGCGTTTTGAGCCCATCCGATGTTGAAGGAGTCCAGTAACTCCAGAAAGTTTTGCCATTGGGCATCGCCCCTCAACGCGTAGAGAAAACGCCAGGGCTGAACGTTGAAAGCCGAAGGTGCCCAGCGCGCCGCTTCGATTAATGTCAGAAGGTCGGGTTCAGGCATTGGGCTGCTGTCGAACGCTCTGGGTGACCAGCGTTTCAAAAATATAGGATCAATGGGAAGATCGGTTTTGCGATGTGTCATGGTCGTCTCTCTCCGCAAAGGGGCAGCGTTGCCGGAATACGATTGCTTCCGGGGCGGGTCGGTCTGATGACCGTAAAGTTGCGGTATCGGCAAACTTTTGATAATCTTGCGTCGAATAATTTGATATAAAGTATTTCGACGTCGAAATACATTTAAGATCATTGGAGAGATGAGTCAAGACGTGAAGCAGCAGAAAGATGAGCCGCAACGGGATCAGACCCAGGACGGAGTCCAGGTACAGGCGATGAATCAGGCGCTGGGTGCGTCGATGGATGCCATCCTCGCTCAGTGGCAGCGCGAGCGACCGGATCTCGATTCAGCGGTTATGGCAATCTGCGGCGATGTTTGGCGGGCGGGCGAACGGCTCCGTCAGGGGGTGACGGGCAATCTTTCGGCCAGCGGCCTCGATATCGCCGGCTTCGATGTGCTGCTCACCTTGCGCCGTCAGGGCCGAGATGAGGCGCTCTCCCCTTCCGCGCTGGCCAAGGATATGATGCTCTCGACGTCCGCCATGACCAACCGCCTGGATCGCCTGGAGAAACGCGGCCTGATCAAGCGACAAACCGATCCGGGCGACCGTCGAGGACTTAAGATCGTGCTGTCGGAAGAAGGCTTTAGGCTGGCGGATGAACTCGTCGCCTCACATGTGCAGACGGAGGAACGGATGCTCGGCGCGCTGAGTCAGGAGGAACGAGATCAGTTACGGGAGTTATTGAGCCGGATAGGATAGTTATGGGCTCTTTGCAGAGGTTGCGTTACGCGGACTTGGACCGGACCAGACAAGCAATTGACTTTGCTAGATTTCGATCGTCAGCCCGTCATAGCCCGGTTCCACCCCCGCTGGACAGCGGGACTTGAGATCTTCGTAGTCGATCTGGTGATTCAGGTGGGTCAGGATTGCGCGTTCGGGCTTCACCCGTTCGATCCATTCCAGGGTCTGCTCGAAGTGTGAATGGGTCGGGTGCGGCTCGTCGCGCAGGCAATCGACGATCCAGACCTTGATGCCCTCCAAGGCCTCAAAGGCGGTCTCGTTCAGGGATGAAGCGTCGGTCGAGTAGGCAATATCGCGAAAACGGAAGCCCAGACTGGTGGTTGGACCATGTTGCTGCACGAAAGGCTGAACCGGAATCGGGCCAACCTCGAAGTTCCCCACGATCAGACAGTCGTTCAAAAGAGGGCGATAGAGGCTGGATTTGTCACAGCTCGAGCTGAAGATGTAATCAAAGCGCCGGGTCAGAGACTCGCGGGTTTTCTCATCCATATAGGTATCGATCGGACCCTTGTTGGCATAGGCCAGATAGCGCAATTCGTCGACGCCGTGGCTGTGGTCGGCGTGATCATGCGTGTAGATGACCGCATCCAGGCGCGTGATCTCGGCATCGATCAACTGAACCCTCAAGTCGGGCGAGGTATCGACCAGGACCTGGGTGCCCTGTTCTTCCACCAGAATCGATACCCGGCGACGGCGGTTCTTGGGATTATTGGGATCGCAGGCTCCCCAGGTGCCGCCGACGACACCGCCGGCCAGGGGCACGCCACCCGATCCGCCGCAACCCAGAACCGTCACCTTCATGAGGCAGCGTCGAACCCGGGTTCGTCCAGGGCGGCGCCGGCCCGTGAGAACAGCGTCTTGAAATTCGCCGTTGTTGTTTCGATCAGAAGATCGTTCGATACCTCTTTGATTTCCGACAATTTTTCTGCGGTGTGCACGACAAATGCGGGTTCGTTCTTCTTGCCGCGTTTTGGCACCGGCGCGAGATAGGGCGAGTCGGTCTCGACCAGCAGCCGTTCGAGGGGAACCTGTCTGACTGTATCGCGCAGACTCTCCGCATTCTTGAACGTCACGACGCCGGCGAGCGAGATGTAGAAACCCATGTCCAGGGACGCCTGGGCAAGTTCAGGTCCGGCGGTAAAGCAATGAATAACAGCCGGATAGGCGCCTTTGCTGTATTCGTCCTGAAGGATCGCGACCGTATCGTCATCCGCATCGCGGGCATGCACGATTAGCGGCAGGCCGGTTTCGCGTGCAGCGGTAATGTGTGCCCGAAAGCTGATCTGCTGCTGCTCCCGCGGTGAATGTTCGTAATAGTAGTCGAGCCCGGTCTCGCCGATGCCGACGACCTTGGGATGCTGGGCCAACTCGATCAGGCGGTCCGGCGTCTCCTGTCCCTCTTCTCCCGCTTCGTGCGGATGCACGCCGACGGAACAGAAGACATTCGGGTAACGCTCTGCGATCTCAAGCACAATCGGGAATTCACTCATCTTGGTGCAGATGGTGACCATCGCGCCGACACCGGCACGCCCTGCCCGCGCAACGACTTCGTCAATGTCGCCGTCACGCTGCAGGTAATCGAGATGGCAATGGGAATCTATCAGCATATTTCTGATCCCGCGGCTATGCGCTTTCCGCGTCTTCTTCGACGAAGCGAGGAAAGATGCCTTGCGGTTTAGGCACCGGAGAACCGGATGCGAGTGGAGTTGCGAGTGCCTCGAAACCACGTGCGTCCGCTGCCACAGAGAGCTGATCGAGCATTTTGGCCATGGAATCGGGCATCACCGGCTGGGTCAGGATTGCCAGGCGCCGGACCGTTTCGGCCAGGACGTAGAGAACAGTGCTCATCCGCTCCGGGTCTGTCTTCTTCAGAGCCCAGGGGGCCTGATCGTCGACATAGCGGTTGGCGGCAGCAATGACATCCCAGGTGGCTTCCAACGCCTTGTTAAAGGCCTGCTGGCCGTATTCCTCGCGCAGGCGCTGCGGCAGAACTTCGGACAGCGCCAGCAGAGCTTCGTCCACCGGCTGAAAGGCGCCGGGGGACGGCACCGCGTTGTTGCAGTTCTTCGCGATCATCGAGAGAACCCGTTGCGCCAAGTTCCCGAGATCGTTGGTCAAATCCCCATTCATGCGCCCGACGATGGCCCGCTTTGAAAGATCACCATCGTTTCCGAAAGGCACTTCACGCAGGAGGAAGTAACGCACCGGATCCAGCCCATAGGTTTCGACCAGTTGCAACGGGTCGATGACGTTGCCCAGCGATTTGGAGATTTTCTGCCCCTCGTTCGTCCACCAGCCGTGGGCGAATACCCTCTTGGGTGCGGGCAGATCCGCGGCCATCAGAAAGGCCGGCCAGTAGACGGCATGAAAGCGAAGGATATCCTTGCCCACCATGTGAAGGTCGGCTGGCCAATAGTTTGAATAGTCAGCGCTTTCTACGTCAGGATAACCGGCTGCAGTGATGTAGTTGGTCAGGGCATCCAGCCAGACATACATGATGTGATCTGCATCGTCTGGAACCGGAATACCCCAGGAGAAGGTTGTGCGGCTGACGGAAAGGTCCTTCAGGCCGCCCTTTACGAAGCTGATCACCTCGTTGCGGCGGGTGTCCGGGGCGATGAAATCCGGGTTTGCCTCATAAAAGGCCAACAGTCGGTCCTGCCAGGCCGACAGACGGAAAAAGTAGGAAGGCTCTTCAACCCACTCGACCTCGGCGCCGCTGGCGGTAGCGATCCTTGTGCCATCCGGCTGCTTTGTCAGCTCGCTTTCCGTATAGAAGGCCTCGTCCCGGACTGCGTACCAGCCGGAGTAGCTGCCTAGATAGATCTCGCCGGCGTCCAACAGACGCTTCCAAAGAGCCTGACAGGCGACCTTGTGGCGTTCCTCGGTGGTACGGATGAAGTCGTCGTTGCTGAAATTCAGCGCCGGTGAGAGATTTCGGAAGTTCTGTGAGACCCGGTCGGTGAAGGCTTGCGGATCGATGCCGGCCGCCTGGGCGGATTTCTCAACTTTCTGGCCATGTTCGTCGGTGCCGGTCAGAAACTTCACGTCGCGGCCGTCCAAACGCATGAAGCGCGCCAAAACATCGCATGCCAGGGTGGTATAGGCGTGACCAATGTGCGGAACATCGTTCACGTAATAGATTGGCGTCGTGATGTAGTAAGGCGTTTTCTGCCCGGACATTCCACTCTCCTCGCGGGCGATCAAAAGACGACTTCGTCCGTCACACCTGCGCCTGCAAAATTCTATCAGGCTCTTGGACGTCTCATTATCTTAAGACGTTAGGGCCTCAATCTCGGAAAAGACACTGATCACAACATGTTTGCGGTCGAGGTTCGCACGATCCGCGGAGTTGTACAGGGCCGAGGTCTTGTCCCACAGCGTGAGCCACTGCGCAAGAGGGCGCCGGGCCAAAAGGCTCTCCATAATGTCAGTCTCACCCGCGACCACAGGGGGTGGCAGTTGCTGCCGCGCACCGCCGTTGATCATCCTGGCCAGCCACCAGAGCAGCAGCTCCATGCCGGTCCGGAAGGTATCACCACCACTGTCCTGTGCCAGCCGGTCGCTAAAAGCCTGCACCTTGACGATGTCCATACCTGGTATGTGAGCGACGATATCCATCAAGGCCTTGTAAAGTTCCAGACCGCCGATTGCGTCCAACTGTAGTGCGCGACCAATGCTGCCTTCCGACAGACGGGCCAGAGCCTGCGCCTCAAGCGGGTCGAGTTTGGGCCGGTGCTGCTGAAGCAGTGTCAACAAACTCTCCTCTCCCAGCGGCGTCAGTGGAAGATGGCAGCAGCGCGAGTGGATTGTCGGCAGCAGGCGCGCCGGTTGGTGGCTGATGAGCAGTAGGAGGACATCTTTCGGTGGTTCCTCCAAAATCTTCAGTAAGGCATTGGTTGCGTTGATGTTCATGTCATCGATTGAGTCGACGATCACGATCCGCCAGCCGCCTTCCGTGGAGGTCCTGCGCAGAAAGGACACTACGTTGCGGGCGTCCTCGACCGGAATTACGGAGCGGACCTTGCCTTTCTGGTCGACACCCCGCTCCACGGTCATGAGATCGCCATGGCCGCCGGACGCGACCCTTCGAAAGACTTCGTTGCCGGGATCCAGTGAAAGCCCATCCGGTGATCCGCCGAACAGTCCGGGGGCGGAAGTGCCGCCATTGAGCACAAAGCGGGCGAAGCGAAATGCAAGTGTCGCCTTGCCGACGCCGCGTGGTCCGGTCATCAGCCAGGCGTGGGGTAAACGTCCCGATTCGTAGGCAGTTAGAAGTCTTTTCTCAGCGGCACCATGACCTAGAAGATCGGCATTTTCCCGAGGGGCCGTGGTTTCAATCTCAACTGCTGCCTTTGCCATTACGTCTGATCCAGCGAAAGGCGCTGTGCGGCGAGTTCCCGGATCTGGACCGCAATGTCGTCGATGGCGCCGTCTGCATCGATCACAGCACAACGTTCGGGGTCACGGGCGGCAATATCCAGGAAACCTGCGCGAAGCCGTTGATGGAATTCCAGGGCCATGGATTCATAGCGATCTTCGCCGCCCGCCCGTTCACCGGCACGGCCGAGGCCACTCGCAGGGTCGATATCCATGATCACGGTAAAATCAGGTAGAAAATCAGCAACAACAATGGTTTGAAGCTGTTCGATGATTTCCCGGCCGAGCTGATGTCCATAACCCTGATAGGCCATGGTCGAATCGACGAAACGATCGCACAGGACCCAGTGTCCGGCTTCCAACGCCGGTATCACCGTCTTTTCAAGATGATCGCGGCGCGCGGCAAAATGCAGGAGCGCCTCGGTGCTTGCCGACCAGCGGTCTGCCGGTCCATTGACCAGAAGTGACCGGATCTGCTCCGCTCCGGCACTCCCCCCAGGTTCGCGTGTCGTGGTGACCTGCCGGCCCTGCGCTGTCAGCCATTGGGCAAGACGCTTGATCTGCGTTGTCTTGCCCGCCCCCTCGCCGCCTTCGAATGTAATGAATTTACCGCGAAGCATGAAATGACCTTGCCGTTCGCCCCAGTCTGCGTCAACCGCCTGCCGGCTTAGGGACTGATCGTTTTTCACTGTTCGGGTGAAAAGCGTAAATCAGCCCCTCTTTCATTTTGATTCAAGAAGTAACGATCGGACTCTGCTCCCGAGAAGCAGAGCGCAATCGCACGTTAAGGCGATCCGAATATCAGGTGTTTGACACCAGCCGCGATCTTGCCGAATCCGCCAAGCTGTCCGACAGCCGCCCCAGTGACCAGCGGCACTTCGAAGGGGTCGAAGTCCGGAGCTTCCACGCGAAGGCTGCCGATCTGTGTCCCTTCGGCAATCGGTGCAGGGATCGGTCCTTCATATAAGACCGTGACCTTCATCGCGTCGCGCGACTTACGCGGCAGTGTTACCAAAACGTCATCTGCGGCAATGAGCGGGACTGTGACCTCTTCGCCGAGCCAGACGGGGGCATCCTCGACGGTTTCACCGGCTGAGAAGAGCTTGTAGTTGTCGAACTCGCGAAAGCCCCACTGAATGAGCCGGGCCGACTCTTCGCTGCGTGACCGGTTGCTCGGCAGGCCGTTGATCACCAGGATCAGGCGGCGGTCGTCCCGTACGGCGGACGAGGTCAAGCCGTAGCCGGCTTCCTCGGTATGTCCGGTCTTTAAACCGTCTGCGCCGATATTCATGTAAAGCAGAGGGTTACGGTTGCTTTGTTTGATGTCGGACCAGGTAAAATCGGTCTGCGAGTAGTAGTGGTAGTATTCCGGGTATTCGGTGATCACGTACTGCGCAAGGGTCGCCAGATCCTTGGCAGTCATGCGGTGGTTGGGGTCGGGCCAGCCCGTCGCATTGGCGAAGGTGCTGCCGGTCATGCCGATTTCCCGCGCTTTTTCCGTCATGGTCTCTGCAAATGCATCTTCGCTGCCTGACAGTCCTTCTGCCAGAACGATGCAGGCATCATTGCCTGATTGCACGATCACGCCCTGTAAAAGGTTCTCAACGCTGATTTGATCGCCGACCTTGACGAACATCTTTGAGCCGCCCTTTTTCCAGGCCTTTTCGCTGACCGGGAGAGTTTCCTCCAGCGACAGCCGCCCATCCTTCAGGCGTTCGAACACGATGACTGAGGTCATGATCTTGCTCATGGAAGCCGGCGGCATGGATTGTTCGGCGTTTTTCTGCAGAAGGACGGCACCAGTCGTGACATCGATCATGTAAGCTTCGCGCGCCTGAGTTTCGATTGCGCGCGAAGGCGATGCCCACAGGGCCGTGAGACCACCGGCCAGTGCCAGACCAAGTGTGAAGTTGCGAAGATGTCTTTGTGGCATCTTAAATTGAGATCCTTTGGTGTCGTGGTCGAATCCAGCTGGCGGAATTCATTGGCGTGAATGCCAATGCATCTAGCCTGCCCGATGTTTCTTCACATTGCGTTAACCAAACTTAGCGGGTTGCACCGAAAAGGGCTAGCCGTCTGACGCACGTTCAGTTGACGAAGCTCCCATGGGATTTTGGAGAAATTGAGGCCAGGCGCCAGACCGCAAGATCTTGTGGCTGCACCTTCGATGTGCGGTCATATCTGCTCATTCAACAACGACTCGCGCGTCGCTGAATCCATTCCCGTGCAAAGTCGTCAATAGTCTGTCCGCTTCCGTAACCGACACCATGGGGCCAAGCCGCACCCTGAAGTACTGCTCGTTGCCCACCTGTGCGGTCGCGATTTGAGTCTTACCAAGGGACGACAACCGCGCCCGAAGACGTTCGGCGTTGGCAACCCGGACGAAGGAGCCGGCCTGAACGAAGATGTTGCTTTTAATAACCGGCGTCTGGGTGACAACCCCGTCGGGTTCCGGCGCCGAGATTGTCCTACGTGCGGCGGGCGCTGCCTTTGTTGCCGGTGCGGGCTGGGCCGCCGCCACTGAGGGAACGCCATCGGGCGCCGAGAGGGATTCTCCGGTTACGGAGACTGTAGGGGCCGCTTTAACGGAGAGCGAGGTCGGCTCGGTCGCGACCTGATCGACCCGTGTGGAGGGCTGTGCCAACTGTGTTCCCCCGCCCCGTTGGGCAAGGGCCGCGAGTTGACGGCTCTCTTCCTCCAAGACCTCGACCTTCACCTTGGCTGTGCCTTGAATTCTAAAACCCAACAACTCTGCGGACCGCCGCGAGAGGTCAATAATTCGATTGTTTGCGAAGGGGCCCCGATCATTAATCCGCACCGTGATCGAGCGTCCGTTCCCCAGATTGGTCACGCGTACCATGCTTGGCAGCGGAAGCGTGCGGTGGGCGGCGGTCAGGTCGAACTGGTCGTAAATCTCGCCATTTGCGGTTTTCCGGCCGTGGAACCCTGGCCCGTACCATGATGCGATCCCCGACTCTTTATAGGCATAATCGACCTTGGGGTAATACCAGATGCCACGGACTTCGTAGGGCTTACCGATTTTGTAAGACCCTGAAGATTTCTTCGGGGCAGAAGTTCCCGGTACCTTGACCTGCTTTGCCGTATGAGAGGCCAATTCCAACTCCGCACAGGAGGTGAGAAATAACCCCGCAACAGCAACAGCGATCCAGGCCGATACACGCCGACTGAGCATTATGTTGTGCACCTGAACGATGTTAACTATAGATTTGGTAGTCTACTTACTCTCAGTGACAACAGCAACGCTGTGCTTTTTCCCAGCAAATGATGGTGGAATCTCACTCCCGCGGTGCCGGAGACGAAGCCCCTATCCACTGGCCGCGGCAGAGCGCAAGCGTTTCAGAAGGTCACTGTCGGGATAACCGTCGGCAGGCATCTCAGATTTACGCTGAAAGGCTTTGATGCCGGCTCTGGTCTGCCGTCCCGCGACACCATCCGGTTTGCCCACATCATGTCCAAGTCGGTTCAGAAGTGCTTGAATTTCTTCAATTTCACTCCGGCGCAATGGCGTTTCATTTTCCGGCGCTTCGGTCAGCAGCTTGCCTTTGCCGGCAATTCTGTCCGCCAGATGCCCGACGGCGATCGCATAGAGGATCGAGTTGTTCCACTTTAAGGTTGCGCGGAAATTGCCGTAAACCAGGAATGCCGGGCCTTTATGTCCGGATGGCAGCACGAGCGAGCCTTCAATTGCGGCACTCGGAAGGTCGCGGCCGTCGGCACGGCGCACGCCCATTTTCTGCCAATCGCCGATCGGCTTTTTGTGTTCAAAACCAACCAGCTCTAGATCGAAGTTGGATGGCAGTCTGACTTCCCTGCCCCAGGTTTCGCTGTCGTCCCAGCCGAGGTTGCTCAGGAAGTTGGCCGCAGAAGCGAAGATATCAGGGTGGCTGTTCCAGAGATCGCGGCGTCCATCACCGTCAGCATCGACGGCATGGCCGCGGAATGTCGAGGGAATGAATTGCACCTGTCCCATGGCACCCGCCCAGGATCCGCTCATCTGCGCAGGAGCGATGTCGCCGCTGTCGATGATCTTCAGCGCATCCAGTAGCTGGGCACGGAAAAAGGCGCTTCGGCGTTCATCGTAAGCAAGTGTGGTCAGGGCTGTGATGACGGAAAAGCCACCGGTATGTGACCCGAAGTTGCTCTCCAGACCCCAGAAGGACACGAGAAAACGCGCTTGGACGCCGTACTTTTTCTCCGTTTTGGCCAAGAGCGATGCATGCTTCGCCATCAGGCCCCGGGCTTTTTCGACCCGCTTTTCGTTGACGGCGCGATTCAGGTAGGTCCAGAAGGTAAGCGTGAATTCAGGCTGCCTGCGATCCAGCTCGATGACTCTGGCCAGGGGCTCGACTTCTTTAAGAGCACTGTCGAGCACGCCTTGGGATATGCCCTTAGACAGTGCTTCCTGCTTGAGTGCGGCGAGCCAGACTGAAAAGTTCTGATCTGTTGCGGGTGCCTGATCTTGTGTTTGCGTTTGGGCCTGCGCACTTGTGCCGACGGTCTGCAGACCTGCCAGAGGCAGAAGAGACAATCCGAGGAACGCGCTGCCCAGCAGCCTTGAAGTCAAGCCTGCACGAAGTGAAGGGAGTTTGGTGAGAGCCCTTCCGAATCCGAATGTCATTGGGAATCCTCTGGTCACAGCTGTGCTTGGTTCTTCTGCCACAGCGGGGTAAGTCACGCAATCGACCTATCGTGGGTTTGCCGGAGCGAGTGCGATCTTTAGCGAAGCGATCGCGAACGTGAATCAGTTTTTAGCCTGCAGGCGGCTGCAGCTGTCCTCGATGATAGACTCGACAGCGGGACGTCCCCTGGCTGCGAAACACATAGACGGTATCGGGTGCCGCGACACCGCGCGGATCATAGAGTGTTGCGCGTGATGACGTCGCTGCCCCGTAGGTACGGCCGTTCAGCACGGCGGTGTATCGGCGATCGCGCTTTTGGACGAATTTGCCTTCCCGGCAATATTCACTCAGGACCTGATCGAGATTCCAGTTCCCGGTTCCGAGTGTGTCGTCACTACGAAGCAGAACACCCGGTTTTATGGGCGGGAGGCGTACCTTGCCGTGGGGAACCGCGGCTGGTTTCGTGGTGACGCGCTTGGGCGGCGTTGCGTAGTGGCGGGGATGTGTGACTGAAATTTCAGCTTCCGCGGACCAGGTCCAAGTCAGTGAAAGAATCAAAACAACCATTGAAGGTAGAAAGGATTTGGACATCACGCATACGTTTTGGTTTGAATTTTAGAAGTATGCAGACTAAAGCCTTGGCAATAATACCAAGTTAACGGAAATTTTGTGGTCTCTGGCTAAATATCAGGCAGCTTTTGGAGCCGACCATGACTGAGAATGTAACCGAGGAAGCTGCGTTGCCCGGTGAAATTGATGCGGCTGAATCTGAAGATGTGCAAGGCGCTGAGATTTCGCCAGCCCCTGAATCTTCCTCTGAGGAACCACAGTCGGAGGCTGCCGAAAACGGTGAACCTCCGCAACGGCGCCGTGAACTCCGAGAACTCGAGGTTACCGGTACCGTCGTAATCCAAGGCGACTCCTTTCCTCTTAAGGACTGGAGCTCCAGCGGCTTCGGCGTGACCGGTTGCAAGATCGAATTCGAAGAGAACGCGCGGATCGACATAGATTTTTCCATTACGCTTTCTTCCGGCCCTCTGGCCTTTTCCTGTAAAGCGATCATCGTGCGCGCCGACGCGGAAAGCGGCGACGTCGCCGGTGCCTTCGTCGAGATGCGCCGCGAAGACCGGGTAACGGTTGCCCGCTATTTCGATTCGATGGAGGCTGGTGAATCTGCGTAGGCTCGCGCAATCACCCAGTTGCTAGGACCGAGAGCCGGTCCACCTTAAAAAATGCCGATCGTTCCTGATGGAACAGACTTGGGCATAAATCGCCCGACGAACGCATCAGATCCGCGTCATTTTCCCCGCATGGTTAACAAATATTTATACTTTGCCGCCTTTTAATGCTGCAGAGGCCTTCAGTGATGTTTGCCTGAAGCAGAAACCTAGCAGATACAACAGCGTTCTATACCCAGGAGTGAATGATGGCAGACGAAGACGACGTCGCACCGGATGCGGATTCGGAAGAAGCGAACGAGTCAGCTGCTGACGATACTGAAAACTCGGGAGAGGACGCAATCGACGACGATGCCGTCGCCGCCGAATGGGCTGCGTCCATGGGTGATGACATTGCCGAAGACGATGCCTGGGACGCGGCAGGCGGCGATGCCAGTGCGGCAGACCTTCCCGACGTGCCGGCGATACACGGTGTTTCGCTTGAGGCGTCGGCGATACTGGGCACGGCCTTGATGCCGGTCAGTCAGCTTCTGAAGATGGGCCGCGGTGCCGTGGTCGAGCTCGACAAGTCGATCGGCGATACCATTGACATCAGCATCAACGACCAGATGGTGGCTCGCGGAGAAGTGATGATCAAGGAAGAGCGGCTCTGTGTCGAGATTACCGAGATGGTCAAGCGCATCAGCAGCTAGCCGTTTCCATTTGAGCGTTCAGTGATCGCATTCGCGAAGAAAACCTCTGTAATCCGGGCGTTGCGCCGTTTTTGCCATCATGGCCAGCCTTGCGCAGAGTCGTGGCGGCCTAACGCGGTTTCACGCATTGAGCGCTCTCCCCGACAAAAAAGTTCCGGTCTGCAGCTGCCCCACTTCAGATAGTGAGGCTTTAATTACCCCTAATCCGGTCCACATCACCGAATAGGACTGCAGGGTTAGGTGTTTCTTAAATATGACAGATTTTCCACGATTGCTGTCGCTTGCGACAGCCGTTCCGCCATTTGTCCTCAATCAGACCGAGGTTGCCGCACAGGCGCGGGAACTCTTTGCACACCGCGCGCGTGACATCGACCGGTTGATGCCGGTTTTTGCGCATGCCGGTATCGAAACGCGGCATTCCTGCGTGCCACTGGAGTGGTACCGCAACGCAGCGGATTGGAAGCAGCGCAATAGTATCTACGTTGACAGCGCTGTAGACCTCTTGGCAGAGGCGGCGTCCAATTGCCTCGAGCAGGCCGGGACCGTGGTTGATGAGGTCGATGCGATCATCACCGTCTCGACCACAGGAATTGCGACGCCCAGCCTGGACGCTCTTCTCATGGACCGGCTTGCTTTTCGACGGGACGCCATGCGTCTCCCGGTTTTTGGCCTGGGGTGTGCGGGCGGTGTTCTTGGTTTGTCCCGGGCTGGTTCTTTTGCGTCGGCGATGCCGGGCAAGAAGGTGCTATTGCTGGTGGTCGAACTCTGTGCCCTCACCTTCCGACCCGATGATCTCTCCAAGAGCAACGTCATTGCGGCCGCCTTGTTCGGCGACGGTGCGGCCGCCGCCCTGGTTGGCACCAGCCCGTCACCCGCAAGCACTCACATCCAGCCCGCTTTGACGGCGGCGGGCGAATATACCTGGCCTGATTCTCTTGATGTCATGGGGTGGCATATTGAGAACGACGGCTTCGGTGTCCTGTTTTCTAAGGATATTCCGGGCATCATCGGTGAGCGCTTTGGCCCGGCGCTCGACGGTTTCCTACGCCGCAATGGCCTGAAAAGGTCGGAACTTGACGACTTTGTCTGCCATCCGGGTGGAACCAAGGTTCTGGCGGCACTGGAAGCGGTGCTGGGATTGCCGGACGGTGCCATGAGCGACGCGCGTGATGTGCTGCGGAACTATGGCAACATGTCTGCGGCGACGGTGATGTTCGTGTTGGAACGGGCCTTGAAGCGGCAAACTGAACAGGCGGGTACAGCCGGTAAAATGCTGATGTCTTCGCTGGGGCCGGGATTTTCCGCGGCATTCCAGGTGCTTGAGAGCTGATGTCCGTCTTTTGGATAATCTTGGCAGCCGTTGCGCTCGCACGATTGGGCGAACTGCTCTACGCCCGTCGCAATACACGTCGGCTTCTGGCCCGAGGCGCACTGGAAGCCGGTGCCGGACATTATCCTCTGATTGTTGTTCTCCATGCCGCCTGGCTGGCGAGTCTGGCGGTTTTCGTTCCGGCGGAGACTCTTCCGAATAGCCTGTTGCTGCTGTTGTTCGTCGCCGTTCAGGTGTTGAGAATCTGGGTGCTGATAAGCCTTGGCCGCTTTTGGACGACCAGGATCATTACCCTCCCGGACGCCCCCCTGATCCGAAAGGGGCCCTATCGCTTTCTGCGTCATCCCAACTATCTGGTGGTGATCCTGGAAATCGCCTTGCTGCCGCTTTGCTTCGGCGCCTGGCACATCGCCCTGCTGTTTTCGGTGCTAAATGGCGCAATGCTGTTCTGGCGCATCAGGGTGGAGAACACGGCGCTTGCAGCACGCAGAGGCATTATTCAAAGCAGGAACGACGCCCATTCCGCAGACCAAATGGCGCAACGCTAAACATTTCGCATCTTCGCTGGACGCGGCCCTGGCAAAAGCGTTAGAAGGTTGCCCGTGCCGCAGCGCCTCCGGCGGAGGCGGACGAAATTGAGGCCGAGGCGGTACAAAACCGGCATCGGTAGGCGCAATGGATGGGTGGCCGAGCGGTTGAAGGCACCGGTCTTGAAAACCGGCAGGCGTGCGAGCGTCTCGTGGGTTCGAATCCCACCCCATCCGCCATAATGTGATAAGCGCGAACCTATCCGCCGACGCTTTGCGATGGCATCTGGTTCACTGTTGGTTCTGTCACCCCGCCCTACCGGGACTCTGGGTTTGGGATTCCGGGCGCTTGCACTGCAGACTCCGATTTTGTGGCCAACGCTCGCCGCAGCCCTCAAAGGTCCGGCACGTGTCTGACATCAGGCCAGCAAAAAAACACGCCTGCCAGCAACATATCGACCCTGCGGTCATTTTGGCCAAGCGGCAGGATGGCGCGTAGGTAGTGGATTTGAAACCGGTTCTGGTAGCGCACCTCGCCTTCCTGAAAGCAGGGTTCGGCGCGGGATACGGTCTGTTCATAGCCACGGCGGATGATTGCCTGCATACCGCCCGTTTCTATTTCATCGAGATAGCGGCCGGTAAAGTCGACACCATAGAGCTGAACGATCGCGGTTCCGACGAGACGGAACCTGAATTGCGGTGGCGTTCTGCTCGTAACATCTACAAGAATGATGTTCGGCAAAAGCGTGGGCATTTCCGTGGGATCAATGTCGGCCCTTGAAGGAAAGGCCCGCGCACCTCTTTTTCGCTTCCAATAACTGTAAAGGGCGTCCCTGCGTTCACGTTCCCAGTGTCGTGTCGCGACTTTGTCCCTCTGGGAAACTTGCAAAAGTGGTTCTCGTGTCATGGCCCTCGTCTGAGAAATACGGCTGGGTTTACCGCACGCTTCAGCCTAAAGATCGTAATGCCCGCCGAGATCTCTTTGAGTGTAGGAAGCTTGGACCTTTTGTGGCTGAGTATCAAGAAATTGTTCACGTACAGGTGGTGTTCAATAAATTGTTTTTCGCGCCAATCTCTCGAAGTGTGGCTTACACTCACCGCGGGGACGCGAAGACGACTTGGCAAGAATCAAGCGGATTCCCCGATTAGGTTTGTTTGTGCTTTATGAAATCGTTGCAACCGATTGAATATAATAGATAGTTCAAAATCTATAAATGTTCGATCGCGATAAGTTTCTCAGCTCATGTAATTAATAAGAAGTTAACCTTAAGCATTTATTTAAAAGCAAAACACAACATCTATGACGATTCTCTTCGCAGCCCCCAAAATATTGATCAATACCAAATGTTTCACGTGAAATATTAATGACTTATGGAGATTAACTCACTTCTGGCCTGATGAGTTGTTCAGGTCTTTTTATCCATTGAACCAAAGCTATATGAATCGGCGTCCTGTCGCGCTTCGCCTCATGCCTTGTAAGCGCAGCTGCAACCCTTTATGCCTAGCAGCTTGTCTGCTGAAGGGAACTGCAGCGACCCGCCTTCTGATCCGGTTAAAACACAAGCCGGGATCGAAAGGGTTTCCATCCACATGAGCTTCTTATGACACGCGACGGCCCCTTATGAACACTGGCGGAATGATCGACGGAAAATCGCTACCGGAACTTCAGGCGCATCTCGAGCAGGTGAGTCAGGAAATGATCGGGCTCATCCGGACCTACGATCTGGATGCGACCTCACCGTTCGAGGTGATCAAAGTGGCGCGGGAAAAAATCGTAAATCAGGAAGATTACGTGCGTTTTCTGGAACTTTCTCTGGAAGGACGCATCTTCGGTGAGGCTGCCGCCGCCGTGATGGATGCAGAAAAGAATTCTTAGCCGTAAGAATTGCCGCCTCTGAAACGGATTGCGTTTGTCGTTCCATTCGTGACTGAAGCGATTTTAACGTTGGAAGAATCGTTCATTTTTTCAATATATTATCGGCCGTTCTTTATCTCTTTAAATTGCGCGACAACGAGGGCTGCAGCGGCCAAAAGAGCCGTCGCCGTCGCTGCCATCCGGGCTGGCTTCGACCTGCTCGATCATAGGTTGAGAGGCGATAAGTCTAAAAAGCCATCCAGTAATCGCACATTAATGAAGCAGGTCCATAATTGTCCCCACTTTCATAACCTTAGAGGTTGGCAGAGGCGATCATCATGGGCCCACGACTTCCGATCACGACTGCGTCAAAGATTTTCCTCACCGGCGCAGCGTTGCTGCTGCTTGGCGCTTGCACGAGCGTACCGGTTGAACCTGAAACCGGCGCGGCAGGACAGCAGGTGGGTTCCGCAAGGATCCTGGCGATCTGCGAGAAGCTCTCCACGAACAACGATACCCGGCTTGCGATCGGCCTGTGCGAAAAAGCGCATGTGGAAGATCCGGACAACCCGGTCCCATTGCTGTTGCTCGGTGATATGCTTCAGCAACAGGGTGCGCTGGCTCAGGCCGGACGCGCCTACGGCATGGTAATCGATCTGGAGCCTGACAATGTCGAGGCCCACTACGGCCTGGGTAAGGTTTTCCTGGCGCGTAACCAGTTCGAACTTGCGATCGAGCAGTTTGAAGTGGCCCGTGAACTCAACACCCGTGATCATCGCCTGTACAACGCGATTGGAGTGGTGCTGGACAATCTGGGTGATCATGTCGGCGCCCAAGCCCACTACAAGATCGGGCTCGAATTGGCGCCCAACAATCATGCTCTGCTGAAGAACATGACGCTGTCACGCCGGCTCGACAATACGGTGACCACGCCCGCAATCGGTCCTCGGCATCAGGTTCAGCCGGCTCCCGCATCGCCGCTCAACGTTTCCCCCTCTGAAGCGATTCCCACGGTCGCACCGCAATCCAGTCCGCTGCAGAGTCCCCAGCCGCGCTCTCCGGGGCGGCTCGGACATGAGCCCCTCGCTCAGGTTCCCGCTGCCGGAACCGACAGCCCAATCGAAACCGTCGCGGTGAAAGAGGTTGCCGCGAAGTCGGCGCCAGTCCAGTCACCGCCTCCCCAACCAGCAATACCCCAACCGGAGCCGATTGCAGCCCTTGAGAAAAAATCAACTGTAGAACCGACCCCCGCGCGTCGTGCCGAGGATTCGTTATTCGCCGGGACCGATAGCGGTTATTTGGCTTACTACACGATCGGCAGGCCCGCGCAGAGTTCTTCTTACGTATCGCGCGGTGCCGGTGCAGAGGTCGTTCAGAAGGCAGAGGTGGTCCAGAGGGCAGAGATTGTCCGGAAGGAAGACCGTCAAACACCTGCGGCTTCCCATGTGACGTCCTCCGTCACTTCCCCTGAAACACCAAAAGAACCGGTGAAGGTGGCTGCAGCAGAATCAGTCCAGCGGATCGAAACCCAGAATCTCGAAGCCCAGAATCTCGAAGCCCAGAATCTTGAAGCCCAGAATCTTGAAGCCCAGGAGCTCGAGGCGGCGCCTGAGACCCGGAACGGTCCGAAGGCGATTGACGCCTCTTCCCCGGCCCCTGTACCGGCCCCGGCCCATGTCCAAGGCCCAGCCAAGCTGGCCGATGTTGAAACTGCCCCTGGTTCCATTCAGGTGACTGCGGCGCCGGCAGCAAAGGCGGCCCCGATCACCTTCCCGTCCCCCACACAGCAGACTCTCTCGGCCGAGGGGCCTAGGATCCTCGGGTCAGGTTTCAAAATGGTTCAGATTGAACGGGAAGCCTTGGAAGCGCCGTCAACCCCGTCAAAGCAGCAGCTGCAGGTTGCCGATCTGCCGCATGGAGGCTTTAGGGCTGATGATCTTGAGGTCGAGGCTTTGGAATCGGAACCGAAGGAACTCGAGGTTTTTGAGTCGGAGACCCTGGGGTCTGGGTCTTCGAAGGCCGATGAATTGAAGAGCGATGAACTAAAGACAGGTGTTCCGCACAACGGGTCCAAAGCATCGCTTGGGAAATCGGTCAGCGTATCGCCGGCAGCTGCCGACAGAGTGGAGCAGATTGAGGCGGGCGTTGTCCCTGGAGACTCGAGGCACGCCTCTACGGGAACCACAATCCGTTACGAAACCGAAACGAATGACGGTTCCGATCGCCGGTACCCTGCCCGCCTCTTGTTGGCCTCGCTTCCCAAAGACGAAGAGATTGGTCGGCAGAGGAATCAAAAAAATGACCTGGCTCAGGTTCCTGCCGGAGCCGCAACTGGAGCACCCGCCCCGGCCCCTCTCTCGCTCCTGTCGACGCATATGAAAGAGGTGGACGTAACCCGGAACGATATGCCTGCCGCCGATCGCGTAGCGGTCCTTGCTGCCGTGGAAGCCGACCAGCAGGTGCGGCCGTCACGCGCCACAAAAGTGCGCCGCAGGTTTGGACGCGAGCATGAGGAAGATCACGAGACCAGACAGTTCGAGGGTGAAGTCTGGGATCTCGTCGATGTCGTTAATCCCCTGCAGCATATTCCCGTGGTCGCAGCCATTTACCGCGACGTCACAGACGACGAAATAAAGCCTGCGGCCCGAATTGCCGGCGGGACTCTCTTTGGCGGTATTCTGGGATTCGCGTCGTCTCTTGTGGATTCCGTGGTTGAGGAGGCGTCCGGCCAGGATATCGGAGAGACGGCGATCGCCGCCTTCTTCAACCCTGATGCCGACAGCACTGGGGAAGTAACCCTTGCCCAACGGGAGCGCGAGGCGGTGCTGCGTCAATGGCGCGAGTCGAACCGCTAGAAATATTGCTTTTGACAGAACGGTCCGGGAGCATCTTTTCCAGGCCCTGCAGTAAACCGTCTCTCTGATTTATCGGTCCAGCGATGGTCAAGTCCTACGCGACAACGAGTATTGGCGCCGTTCAAACCTTGCTCAGGAATGACCTTCTTTAATTCTGTCTGCGATCAGCTTGGCAAAAGCGGAGGTTCCCAAGGCTCCGCCGAGGTCTGCGGTTCGCGAAGCCGGATCCGCCAGCGCTGCCTCGCAAGCGGTCTCTATCGCACTCGCAGCGTCATTGAAGCCTAAGTGATCCAGCAGCATGGCCGCCGAGCCTATCAGCGAGACGGGGTTGGCGCTGTCCTTGCCTGCCAGGTCTGGGGCCGATCCATGTTGGGCCTGAGCAGCGGCGTGCGTCGGACCGGCATTAAGAGATGCCGCGAGCCCCAGCCCGCCAGAGAGCTCCGAGGCGAGATCAGACAGGATATCGCCGAACATGTTGGTGGTGACGATCACGTCAAATCGCGAGGGATCACGGACCAGCAGAGCCGCCGCCGCGTCCACAAGAATTTCTTCGTAGGCTATTTCCGGGTAATTCTCGGCGACCCGCCGTACTTCCCTCAGAAACAGGCCGTCCGATACCCGCATGACGTTGGCTTTGTGTATGGCGGCTACGCGTTGGCCTGGACGCTGGGCGGCGATCGAGAAAGCCTGCTCCGCAATGCGTCGCGAGGCCGTCACCGTGACCCGGCGTATGGCAAGTGCCGTATCTGGCGTGGGCATGAACTCGCCAGGGCCCAGGTGCATATTCCGATCCGCATAAAAACCTTCGAGGTTTTCGCGTACGATGATCAGATCGATTGGGTTTGCAATGGGCGTCGGGACTCCCGGACGGCTGCGCGCCGGGCGAATGTTCGCAAAGAGATCCAATGCGGTGCGCAAGATCCCGGAGGGATTCACGCCTCCTTCGGCCAGCGGCGGGTAGGCATTGTGGGATACCGGTCCAAGAATTACGCCGTCCGCTTCCTGGGCAGCGTCAATCACGGATTGAGGAAGGGTCGTTCCGTGATCAGCAAGTGCGGTAAAACCTATATTCATTGAGTGAAGTGAAAGGTCTAATCCGAATACTTCGGCGCTTGCCTTAACAACTTCGCTGGTGGCCCTGGCAATCTCGGGACCAATGCCGTCTCCGGGCAAAACGAGTATCGATTTTTCAGGCACGCGCACGGAATCCTCATTTGAATGCAGTGCCAACACCACACTCGCTATCGTTTCTCATTTTAGGTCGCACATCCTGGAACCGACACAGCCCAAAGGCGATCAGGATTGGACGAAGCCCTGGCCCGGCGATTGTTCGCGCAGCCGCACTTCGACACTCACTGGATTTCTTTTAGACGACCGAACTCTGCACGGGTAGCAGAGGAATGTCCACGTTCGCACTGATGAGGGAATTCGTCATCAGAATTGGATGGTTGTTTTCGTCTCGCCAGAAGGTGCGCAGGCATTTATATCGGCTGCGCCGGTTTTCCCCGGTCGGACGCCGTATCCGCGCATCGATATGCTCGTATTGCGGCAATCCCGTCTGCCGCATCACGGCAAGCGCCTTCGCGACCCAGGCGCCATAACCGGAATCGAACTGCTGTTCGACCGGCAATCCGATGCCCTCATGGGGCCAGGCCGTTCCGTAAACGGTAAAGTCGTTCCCGATGAAGGTGAACTTTCCGCTGTCGTTCTTGTTGGCTGGTTCAATCAGCAGGGTCCGGGACAGAAGCCCGAATTCTCTGAGCAAAGGGATGGTCGTCGCGTTAAAGACACCCATCGACTCACGCCAGACCTTCAGCAGGTTACTCAGCCGGCGTGCCTCGGCACCCCTTTCGCTAAAGAGGATGTAAGGATCCTTCGCGGAGGCGAAAAACTCATATTTCCGCCGAAGCTGCTCCGCGGACTGCGCGATCTCCATGATACGCATGCTTGCTGACGCACCATCCGTGAGCCGCTCGTCATGCCAACCGTGGAACTCGTATTTGAGGACAACTGTCTTGAGTTTCGGGATCAGCAGCAGTGCACAGACCGCTGTGACCGCCTCATCAGCCATCTCCATGGCGCGGAAGGTCAGTTTGATTTCTGCCCGCGACACAGAGTAATCAACGCCGATCCAGCCTTTTTCCCGAACCGCGTGATGGATAGCATCAAATTCAGTAGGCGCCTCTTCGTCCGACTGCCGGGCACCGTGACCCACCACTGGACAGCGCTTACCGTCATTGGTGATCAAAAAACTTTCTTTACGCATCGCCGATGTACCAACCGCCTGTTTGACCGAAGTATAGAAACTTTAATCAACGGTTGCTAGGTCCTATTTATATCAACCAGAGAAATACAGATGGCTCTAGTTCATAACAACCATAGGAAGAATTGTATTCTTAATTCATTAAGCCGAACGACTACTTCAGTAATCTCCTGACACGACAAGAGCTTTAGTGTGTTTTTAGGATATTTTTTGGTTGCAAAGATTTGCTATTCACCAGTCATTGGTTGTGTTTTGTTAGCTCTTTACGAGCTTCCACTTTTATTTGCGGTTGTCCGCCATTTCGAGGCGGCATCAATCTAACCGAAGGCACCGGTTCTGCTCTGATCCAAAAAACTACACCTGGAGATTTACCAATGCCGTGCGCGCGGCATCCAGGCCGTCGGTGCCTTGCAATGAACAGCAGACGCTGGCCAGTGTGCGCGGCTGGTCGTAGGGCCAGGGTGTTCCCCGATGCAATGTCGCACGCTGATCCCAGAGCAAAACATCGCCAACTTTCCATTTGTGGGAATAGGTGAACTGCGGCTGTGTGCAAAAGGCCATCAACTCTTCGATCAGGCTTTTGCCCTCTGACTGAACCATGCCTTCCACCTGATACACATGCGAGGCGATATACAGTGCTTCTTTGCCATTCACGGGATTGGCCCAAACAGCGGGCCAGCGCTGTGGCGGCCACTTGTTGAACATTGATTGTTGCGCAAGTTTTGGCGAAATCAATTCGCGCGAGCGCCTATAATTGTGGCCCAAAATTTTGCCCCGGATACATTCCCTCAAAGCTTCGGGCATGCCGGCCCAGGCGGCGCGGCTCGAGGCCAGTTCGGTTTCTCCGCCGGTTTCCGTGACAACTTTGGCTGCCAGAATATTGCACAGCGACGGAGTGGGCATGAATGTGGAATCAATATGCCACAACTGATTCGCCTTCAGATGCAGCGTATGCATGTCCATTTCGCCGGTTACGCGGCCGTCCGCGATTTGATTGCTGACTGGCGAGACCCCAAGCTCTTCGCCGGGCTTACGGCTGTCGGCCATGCGGTCTTCAATTGGGCCGAACATTCTGGCCAGGCGCAGATGATCTTCTGCCGACAGCTCCTGATCACGAAACAGAAGGGCTGAATGCTCTTCAAATAACGCCCGGAGTACCGGATACTCCTTGTCCTCCGCGATCTTTGACAGATTTAGGTCGTGCACCATAACCCCAAAAGTATCGGTCAATGGCGTTACCTTGAGGGAAGTCATATTGGGTCGCATTTGCTCGTCCGCGCATATGTGGATCTGCTGAAAGCTTAAGCAAAGAGAGCTGTCATATAAACTTGCTGTTTTTCTATCGGTTGCATAGCGTGAGCGTATGCCATCCCGGTTTCATCGCGTTCGTCATTTGCTCACCACCCTACCGGTTCTCGAAGCCGCGGCGCGCAATGGCAGCTTTACCCGTGCAGGTGATGAGCTTGGATTAAGCCAGCCCACTGTCAGCCGTCATATTGCCAATCTCGAGGCTGATCTGGGCGTGACTCTCTTCACGCGACAGCATAACCAGCTCACACTGACTCGTGAGGGACGTGCACTGGCAGATGCCATCGAATTGGGACTGTCGCATATCGACGCTGCAGCCCGGCAGGTGTCGATCACGCAAAAGCAGCTAGGTCTGACGCTGGCCTGTACACATAGTTTTGCTCATGGGTGGCTGTTACCGCGCTTTTCCAGCCTGAGACGCGCCACCAATCAAGCTCCCATCCATCTGGTCGTATCTTACTGGCTGGAGGATGTGGACCTTGATGAGATCGACTTGGTCATCAGTTGGCGCACTCGCGGCTGGACGGACTGGCCCCGCCTGGCCCTGTTTGACGAGGTCACATATCCTGTGTGTTCCGCCGCATTTCTGGCTCAACACCCCGGGATAAACTCGGGAGATAGCAATCCTTCGCAATTGTCGCAGGCGCCACTCTTGAACTATGTCGAGCGAGACAGCGATTACGTCAGCTGGGAAAATTGGTTCAGCCATTTTGGCTGTTCATATGTCCAGGCGCCGGATGCTTATCGCTTTTCAAACTATCACTTCATGATTCAGGCGGCGATTGATGGTGAAGGAATCGCGCTCGGATGGCATCACCTGGTGGCAGACCAGATTGCTGCTGGAAGATTGTGCCGTGTTGGGCCCGCATACAAACATCGCAATGCAGCTTACACGCTGGAGTTCCGGGACGACCGGAGCGCGCCGGATCGCTTATCACCGGTGCTTGAGTGGTTTCGGGCCGAGGCTTCAAAAACACCGGAGATTTCCATCGACAGATAGATTTGTTCGAAAACTCGCCGATGCGGCCAAAGCGATTGGCCAGACAGTTCACGACTTGGGCCAAGTCGAACGGCAAAGCCAATAACCGCTTTTCTAACTCAATTTCTCGGAAAAAATCTCACCGCTGAGACACTATTGAAGAGTTGCGGGTCGGTCAGTCATAGACTGCCGGAATTCCCATTCCTGCTTTCCGGTGCGGCTTTTGTCTGCCGGCCGAAACCACCCCGCCCTAGCATTTATATTGAACTGCCCAACGACAGCCAGACTCTTCCCCGTCCTGACAGCGCCGTCGTTCTTACCTGATGCACAAGATTAGGGGGGGCTTGGCATCGCGAACCGCGCCTTGTCAGGACGAGAAAGTTTCCGACTGAATGTTTGGAGTGGAACTTTTTTATGTTCCGGATAGCGGTGCTACATGCCTTAAAGAAAAATAGAGCTTAGCGGGCCATAACCTCGAATGCCGTCACCCATCCAAAGGTCAGTACGAACAGGAAGAAGCAGAAGCTTCCAACGGCGGCAATGCTGCTGAGGAGCATGTCGAGATTTCTTGTTCGTTCTTGAATCACTGTAAGTCCTCCATCTGCGTCTTGTTGAAAGCAGGATAGGAGATAAGGATTCTTGAATCAAGAACAAAAAGAGAACATTAAGAAATCATATAAGGAACATAGCGTGTGATCGGTCTTGAACGAAGCGAGCAAGACCACGAGGGACTTCTAACCATATGAATTAAAGGATGTTTCCCGCCTGTCACGAAACCGGCGAAAAGCGATCAAAGCGATTTTGCCAAGCGCGGCCCATCGGCAGCGCACTCTGTCGTGGAAAAATCAGACCTAAAGAGAAATTAGACGCTGATGTCGACGGGCTCGAGCAATTCGAAGGGGACAGCGGTGGGCTCGTTCGTCAATTGGTTGACGGACGTCTGTTGGGCCGGGGCTTGCTGGGCTTCTGCCGCGGGCTGTGAGATCCGCACCAGGATATCAAGCCGGAAGCGTTGCACCGCTGTACTGGCTTCTGTCGGCTGCTCGTCGGTGGGTGAGGAAATCAGGACAAGCGATCCGGCTTCACCGTCGTCATCCGATGTTTCCTCGATATCGTCCGGAGATTTGAGGCGGGTGACCGCGTCGACGTCATCGTCGTCTGTCTCTTTGGCCGCCGGCTGGACGACCGCCCTCTCCTGCTCCCCGGCCGCAAGCTGCAGGCCGTTGAAGAAGGAACCGCCGAGAAGCTGATCAAGATCAATCTGCCCGCCATCGCTGTTCAGCAGGGTTCCGGCACCGACATCATTCACGAAATCGCCGGTACCGACTTCCACTGAAATCGAAACCCGGACAACACTGGCCTGGAACACACCGGTCTCGGCATCGTAGGAAACTTCAAGCTGTTCGGCCACAAGAGACGCGCCGTAGTAGAAATCACCATCGCTCTGCTGGGCGCGGGTTTCCTGGGCGGTGATCTGGCTCAATTCAAGCTGGAAGGACTCGCGCTGAGTGGCGCCGGTCACGGCGTCCCGCGCGGCATTGGCGGCACTTGCTGCCTTGCTCGCATCGAGACCCAGGGCGGTGAAAGCCTTTTCAAGCTCGTTTCTGAGTTCCTGAATGGCCCCGGAGACGGCCTGTCCCAGATTGTCGAGGCCGAGGCCTTTGGCATCATTGTTTTCGCTTGCTCCGCTCGCCCCTTTTTCCTGGCCATAGGCCTGAAGACGGGCGCGTGCGGACAGCCTCAGTGTCGTGGCATCGCGATCGAAGCGATCGAACGAACCGCCCTCTCCGTCGCTTTTCTCGAGTGCGGGAACGGCGCCTGCGGGGTTCTTTGCTTCAGAGGCAGAGTCGGAGGATGCGGGGAGACCCAGGGAATTAGCGTGCAGCCGGTCTCGGGTCTGCTGCAGCAGATCGGAAGCCTGATTCATCAAAGCGGACAGCATACCTTGCGTCTCCTCGTCGCAATGCGTAGCGGTCCATGACGAATTGGATATGACCGCTTGGATTTATCTAAAACATGATCCTGCGCGTGCGAACTATAGGTGCACGACCTTGAAGAAGCGTTAATTCACGCCGTTTTTCCGTGATCAATCACGAAAGCTTAAGCAGATATTGCGATTTTAAGACCTTGATTATCGGCGAGTCTGTGTCATGAACGAAACTTGTTCTCAGCACTACCCTCCGACTTTTGACGTCGACTGCCGAAAGTTGACGCCATTCGTAACCTCTTGCTGTGTTCCGCCCGCATTTGGACACTTTATTGTATGAGCTACCTGTCGTTCATATTCGCCAATCCGCGATTTCTGGGTTTTGGCCTGTTTCTGACCTTTGCGTCGAGTTTCGGGCAGACCTTTTTCATCTCGTTGTTCGGCAACGAATTGCGGAGCGACTTCGGGCTGAGCCACGGCGAATTCGGCAGCGTCTATTCAATAGCAACCCTGAGCAGCGGTTTCTTGCTGATCTGGGTTGGCCGGGCGATCGATCGTTTAGATCTTAGGATTTTCACCGCTTTGGTCATTCTCGGGCTTGCCGCGGCCTGTCTGACCATGGCAAACGCGACTTCGGTCGCGTTGCTTTGCCTGGCGATCTTTGGGTTGCGGCTTTGCGGCCAGGGTCTCTTAGGGCACATCGCCTTGGTCTGTATGGCACGTTACTTCAAGCGCGCGCGCGGTAAGGCGGTCAGTCTGGCGACTCTCGGTTACCCCTTGGGCGAAGCCGCCCTGCCCTTTATTGCGATCGCGGTTTTGGGGGCTTACGGCTGGCGGTCTTCCTGGAGTCTCTTTGCTGCAGCCGTCGTGGTCGTGATTCTGCCGATCGCGATGGTCCTTTTGAGTTCGGCGCCCCATAAGAGGGTCTCGGAACCCGAATCCGCCCTGCCGGGCAACGAGCGCAAGCGAGTCAGCAGGGAATCATCCCTGCGGGAGGTTCTGCGTGACAGCCGCTTTTACCTGGTCCTGCCGGCGGTGCTGGCGCCTTCTTTCATTACGACCGGAATGTTCTTTCATCAGCGCCACCTGGCCGATGTAAAGGGTTGGTCTCTCGAATTGCTGGCAACGGCCTTTATCGTCTTTGCCATCAGCCAAAGTTTAACCGGACTCTGCGCAGGTCAGGCAATCGACCGTTTCGGTGCGCGCCGCCTGCTGCCGGTCTTCCTGTTGCCCATGGGCGCCGCCATGCTGCTACTGTCCTTTTCGTCGGATCCTCTGGCTGCGACCCTCTACATGTTTGCAACCGGTGCGACGGCTGGTACTGGTGCCGCGCTCTTCGGCGCGCTCTGGGCGGAGCTTTATGGCGTGACCCATCTAGGGGCCATCCGTTCCTTCGTCACTTCCCTTATGGTTTTTTCGACGGCGCTGTCGCCACCCTTTATGGGCCTGCTGTTCGACGCCGGGACGTCCTTCGAAACCCTAACCATGGGCTTCTTTATCTACAGCTTCCTGGTTTCTGGGTTGTTATCCCTGGTGGTTCGCCGAAAAGCCTGGTCTGGCGTCTGACCGGCTATTCGGCCGCGGCCTGTCGTTTGATTACCGTGCGAAAAGCATTCTCCAAATCGGCGATCAAATCGTCTGGATGTTCCAGGCCGATTGAAAAACGGATCAGGCCTTCCTCGATGCCGACCTGATTGCGTACCTCATCCGGCACGCCGGAGTGGGTGGTCGAGGCTGGATGGCTGACCAGGGATTCCGTACCGCCGAGGCTGACCGCGGATTTGAAGAGAGAAAGGGCGTTGATGACGCTAAACGCCTGGCTGCGGGTTCCAGGGAAGACAAAGGAAAAGGTCGAGCCGCCTCCGCTGCACTGGCGTTTATAGACGGCCTGATAGATTTCGCCTTCCATGGCTTCGGGATGAAGGACACGGCCGGGAAGGTAGCTGTTGCCGGCGAGCCAGGCGGCAACCTTCAGAGCAGACGTCGCAGCCCGCTCCATCCGAAGGGTCAGGGTTTCCAGCGAGCGAGAGAGCATCCAACTGGTATGCGGGTCCAGGTTCAAGCCCATTGCGCCGCGGATCGCCCAGACCTTTTTGACCGCCTCTGCCTTGCCACAGACTCCGCCAGCGACCAGGTCGCTGTGCCCGCCGACATATTTGGTCAGTGAATAGACGGAAAGGTCGATACCGTGCTGGACCGGGCGCTGGAACACGGGGCCGAGCATGGTGTTGTCGATCACAGTTACGGGCCTGAGACCCGTATCTCTTTCCAGTTGCTTGGCGAGATTCGTTATCAGATCGAAATCGACGAGGGCATTCGTGGGGTTTCCAGGAGTTTCCGCGTAAATCATAGCCACCCGCCCAAGTGACTTGGCCTTTTCGGCCGCAGTGGCGAGTTCTTCATGGTTCAAGCCGTCGTGGAACTCGACCGATTGGATGCCGAATTCGGGAAGAATGTTACGAATCAGCACCTCGGTTCCACCGTAGAGTGGCGAACTGTGCAGTATGACGTCACCGGGGCGCAGAAAAGCCATGAAGGTTGCGGAGATGGCTCCCATTCCGCTCGACAACACCACTGCGGCCTCAGCCCCTTCCATGAGGGCAAGGCGGTCCTCGACGATCTCGACGTTGGGGTGATTGAAACGGCTGTAGATTAGGCCCGCCGTTTCGCCTTCGGGCAAGGGTTTGCGACCGGACGTGACGTTGAAGAATTCCTCGCCGTCCTCTGCAGTGGGAAAGACGAAAGTGGAGGTAAGAAAGACTGGCGGCTTCACCGCGCCTTCGGACAGACTGGGATCGTAACCATAGGACATCATCAGAGTCTCAGGCTGCAGCTCCCGCTCACCAATGCGCGTTTTTCCGTAGTTCGACTTGGTCATGACTCGCTCCATGCAATTCCACGGCGCCTTCGCTTTGAACGGGCCGGTGGAAAGCATTCTAGCGATTCTCTAGTAGTGTTATCGGCCTATTTCGGCTAAATAATATCTATATTTTAGTGTTTTTCTCTAATATTGATCTCATGAAACGAACCCTAGACCACTTTGATCGTAAGATTATCACAGCTCTCCAGATAAAGGGGCGCATGCCGGTTCAGGAGCTCTCCGAACGCGTTGGCCTTTCCCCGACCCCCTGTAAGCGCCGATTGAAGCTGCTGGAAGAAGCCGGTGTCATCCTTGGTTATAGCGCGGTGGTTGATCCCAAGGCTTGCGGCTTTTCCATCTCGCTCTATGTCTTCGTGAAGCTGGAAAACCGGAACCGGGACAACATCCGGCGCTTTGAAGACGCGATCCGGCGGATCGATCATGTCCTGAACTGTCAATTGATCACCGGTGCCTACGACTATCTGCTGACCATCCACCTGCCCGAAATGTCGGATTACGAAGCTGTTCTGCGTCAGGAGTTGGCGGACGTTCCCGCAGTTTCCGAAATCCAGACGTCCGTCGTCATCGGCGATGTGAAGGCGAAACGGGATTTTGTATTCGACTAGGTATGCTGAGATTCAAGAGTTTGTTGCGGCGATATCCAGAACCTCAATAATCCCTAATGCGGCCCGAAGCCTGTACGCGTGCGGTTTGGGAGAGACGTCACAGAGTCTTGAAGAGAATCGAAAGCTTTTGCAATTACATAGGCTTCGTTTACCATGCCGCGATTCTCCGGGGGATTCCGCCAGAAACATGATTCGCATCGTCTTTTCCTACCTGTCATGGCCGCTGCTTTTAGCGGTCTGTATAGGTTTTACCCAGCTCGGCATGATGAACGGTCATGGTGTGCTCACCTTCAACGCTGTCTATTTGAGCCTTGCCGTGACGCTCTTTTTCCTGGAGCGCGCCATGCCGCACGAGGCCAACTGGCTGCGGAATGACGGACAGATCCTGCCAGATCTTTCGCACACCCTGTTGAACAAGGGGTTGGTTCAGGTTTTAGTCGTGACGGCGACGGCAATGGGTGCCGCAGAGACGCTGGCACCGGAAGGCGGCGGGATCTGGCCGCGTGAATGGCCTCTTGCCGTGCAGGTCATCGTTGGACTGGTGGTTGCGGAATTCGGTCTCTACTGGGCACATCGTCTGGCTCACGAGATCCCCTATCTATGGCGCTTTCATGCCGTGCATCACAGTGTCAAACGCCTCTGGTTCTTCAACACCGGCCGGTTTCATTTTGTTGACACTGCGCTCAGCATTGTGCTCAGCCAACCGCTATTGTTCCTGGCCGGTGCGCCCAAGGAAGTGTTCATTTGGGTCAGTGGGATCACCGCCTTTATCGGTATCCTGACTCACTGCAACATCGAGATGCGTTTCGGCTTCCTGAATTACATCTTCAACACACCGGGCCTGCACCGCTGGCACCATTCGATGGACCTGCGCGAAGGCAATAAGAACTACGGCGAGAACCTGATGCTGTGGGACCTGCTGTTCGGAACTTACTTCGACGCACCGCGGCGCCCGCCAGCAGTCATCGGCATTCACGATCATATGCCCGAGAGTTTTGCCGGCCAGCTGATACAGCCGTTCAGCCCGCGGATACCGCCGTCAGACGCAACAGCTGAACGCACGAAAGCCTAAGAATTTTAGGAAATAGCCTGAGTTTGGGGCGGGCTTGGTGTCTGGATCGCGAAGAGCGCAGCCGGTTCGATGAGTTCGGGCTCGGTCAGCCAGATCGGCTTGGCCAGCGGCGTGCTTTTGTCGCGTACCTGTCCGACCAGAAGCATCGAGGGGATATCCTCATCGCCGTTTAACGGCAAAAAGATGCGCCTGACCATTTTGGGACCGCTATCGCCAAGATAGCCGTAAGAGAAGGCGCTGTAGACGCCTTCTGTACTGGTGGCGCCCAGGCGGTAGAGCTCGCTCAAATGCTCCAGATAAGGCGTTTTAGGCCCTCTTTCGTGGATGTAACGTCCCGTGAGGTCCGAACCCGGTGCAAAGGCGATGTCGGAGCCGGTCAGCCGGAATTTGATGCGTTGGCCGGCGTCGTAGCATTCGGCCAGAATGACGTAGGGCAGCAGATGCGGGATATCGATAGGATCCAGATTGCTGCGCAAGGGGATCGCGCTACCCAACCGCAAACCTGACCAATAGAGATAGAGATCCGCCAGCAGTGGATCGTCAATCTGATCAGGTGTGTCTTCCGACAGGCTATAAAGTGGCTGAGAGCACATCACGCCAGTCTACAAACAAACTCTTTAGATAAACTTGCCAGTAATACGCGAGGATTTTTTCTCGAGGTGCACCAAGGCGATGTTCAGCTGTCGAGGTTTCTGGAAATCTCTCCTAAAAGCGCAAGGTGCGTGGCGTTTTCGCCGTCCATGTCGCCGTTGCGAATTTGTGCGGCAAGCTTCTCATCTTTGGACGAAACTTGCTGTCCGGCTCCGTTTTCATTCGGTTCCAGATCTGACAAAACACAATCGAGCGCATCGCGGATCATACGGCCCGTTTCACGCCGATTGGCTGGCAACACCGGTTCAATCTCGTCCTGGAACAGCGTGGCGGCACTTGCGAGAATGCGCCTGCTTGCTTCGCGATCGGTCATGCTTCTTCCCTTCTGCGGCCTTGCCTGCGGGATATTGCTGTTCGCGGACTCCGGCGGTGGCATCCGGACCTCCCACATTTCCGGCGCCGTCATCTTAAGCAGCAACGCCTGTATCTGCGCAGGCCTGCGCCGCCCGGTCAGGGCCAGGTCGAGGCTGTCTTCCCTGCCCTCAAAAAAGCGGCTGCCCTGCTGCACTGCTATCACGGCCCAGCGAATATGGGCGAGCACCTCCCAGAACCGGACTGCTTGAGGATCGACCTTTGCACCGGATGCGTCCTGATAGGCCTGATAGAACACTTTCCTTGAGCCGATCCCGCCGGCCTCGAGATCAGGACGGTCAAAACGCCAGCAGGTTGCGCAGAACCAGCCGATGTCGCTCATGGGATCGCCCCAGGAGGCGAATTCCCAATCCAGGATTCCAGTCAGACGTCCGGTGCCGCCCGCTTCGGCTTCGACCATGTAGTTGCCTGTGCGGAAATCACCGTGCAGCAGGCATTCTTCATCCGGCTCGGCGGCGAGATGCTTTTCACACCAGCGCAGGCTCCATTCGAGGATGGGCCATCTGCCGGGAAGGTCATCGAGTTGCTGCCGCCAATGCCGAACCGCATTCTCTGCAGGACTTCCGAGTGGTTCGCGTAGGGTCACGAGTTCGGGTGGCAGGTGTTTGATGTTATGTATTTTTGCGAGCTGCTGTCCGAGTTGACACACCAGATCGGGATTACCGTCCTTTTCCCGGTTTAACGCCATGATCGCGTGGCCTCGCGCGCAACCTGCGACCTCCCGTGTGAGAAAGAAAGGTGCTCCGATCACTGCTTCGCTCTCGCAGATCCACAGGGGTTCGGGTACCAGGACACCGGCCGCCCAGGCCAAGCTCTGGATGTTGAATTCCTCAGATTTAGGCCGGCTGTCCGGTAAGGCCGTTTTGGCGTCCGTGCGCAGGACATAGCGCTCAGTTTGGCCGGCGTCCCGATCGCCAATGGCAACGACAAGTCGCCAGTTCTCCTGCACCGCGCCGCCTTCCAGGCGTTCGCAGGACAGGAGCCTGATATCGCTCCGGCCAAGCCTTTGTGCAATAAATGCGGTCAAGCCTGCCGCCGGCTGCGGGGATGATGTTCCCGGCCCTTCTCGCGGAAGGGAGTGATCTAGCGCCAGGACCAAAAATCCGAACCTTCTTTCATGTAGTTACGTGCCAGAACCATCTTGTGGACCTCAGACGCCCCATCGACCAGCCGCGCCTGGCGGGCGTAGCGGTACATCCATTCCAGCGGCGTATCCTTCGAGTACCCCCGGGCGCCGCAAAGTTGGATCGCGGTGTCGATGGCTTTATGAAGGGTTTCGGAGACTTGCACTTTAGCCATGGAGACCTCTTTGCGCGCAAAATCGCCAGAGTCCAGAGTCGCGGCGGCTTTCATGGTCAGCAGCCGTCCGATCTCGATTTCCATGGCGACTTCGCCCAGCAACCACTGTACGCCTTCATGTTCAGCCAGTTTACTGCCAAAACTGTCACGTTCACGCACGTAGGGCACTGCGATCTCCACCGCACGCTTAGCCATGCCGAGCCATCGCATGCAGTGGGTCAGGCGGGCCGTGCCCAGACGGATCTGGGTCAGCTTGAGTCCATCGCCGGCCTCCATCAGGCGGTTCTCGTCGGGGATCTCCAGATCTTCCAGGTGGACCTCGCAGTGGCCGCCGTGTTCTTCCGGTCCCATGATGGGAATGCGCCGGCCGACTCGGAAACCGGGCTGGTCGTGGGCGACCAAGAAGGCGGTCAGGCCTCTGCGTGGATCGTCCGAAGTTTTTGCGAGCAGGATGAAGTGCTTTGCTTCTGCCGCGCCGGTGATGAACCACTTGTGACCGTTGACGATCCAGCGGTCGTTCCGGCGCTCTGCACGGGTCAGCATGACCGAGGGGTCGGACCCGGAACCGGGGGCAGGTTCGGTCATGGCAAAGGCGGAACGGACCTTGCCGTCGATAATTGGCTGCAGCCAGCGTTCCTTCTGCTCCTCCGTGGCCACCCGGTTCAAGACGTACATGTTGCCGTCATCGGGCGCGGCGGAATTGAACACCACAGGCCCGAAGATGGAGCGGCCCATTTCCTCGTAGCAGGCTGCCATGCCGACTGTGGAAAGCCCGCCGCCGCCCCGTTCCTTGGGCATCTGTAGCGACCAGAGCCCTTCGGCCTTCGCTTTGGTACGGACCGTCTCCAACACATCCAGGCGGATGTTCTCATGTTCGTCGAAGTTGGCGCGGTCGTCTTCCAGCGGCAGGATCTCGTCGGCGACGAAGGAACGGATGCGCCGACAAAGCTCGGCGGTTTCTGAATTTAAAGCAAAATCCATGGCTTAGGCCTCTGGGTTAATCTGGTTTTTTGACGTTTCTACTGAGTGGAATTACACCGCCGCCGACTGTCCGCCGTCGATGGTAATGACGCTGCCGGTCATATAGCGTGAGGCTTCTGATGCCATCAGCAGGAGGGCGCCGTCCAGATCGCTTTCCTGGCCGAAGCCGCGCTGGGGAATTTTCTTCTTCAGGGTTTCACCGGCGGCAGAGTTGAGAAATTCGCGATTGATGTCGGTCTCGATATAACCCGGCGCCAGCGCGTTGACGCGGATATTATAGCGGGCCAGCTCGATCGACAGCGCCCTGGTCAGATTGACCACGGCGGCCTTGGTGGCGCAGTACCCCGCCAGGTGTCCGGTTGCGCGCATCCCCAGCACAGAGGCGATATTAATGATCGAACCGCCATGCCCCAACCGCGTCATGTGCTGGGCAACTTGCTGCGCCATATGCCAGACACCATTGAGATTGGTATCGATCACGCGGTTCCACTCTTCACGGTCAAGTTCCAGCGCTGGTTTCGAAATCGCGATGCCGGCGTTGTTTATCAGGATGGTGATCGGGCCCAGTTCGGTCTCGGCAGTTTCGATGCAGGCCCCGATCGAATCAGGGTCGGTGACGTCGAGGCGGACCGGGATGGCACGGCCGTCTTCCGCGCCGATTTTGCGGGCCAGATCACTCAAGGAATCCGTGCGCCGGGCCGCAAGCGCTACTTTGGCGCCGGCGGCGGCGAGGGTTTGCGCAAAGTGCCGGCCTAGACCGCTCGATGCACCGGTGACGATGGCGACCTGGCCTTCGAGATTAAAGAGAGAATTCATAGGCATAACGCGAAGATATCTCCATCAAACTGTTTCATCGCTCAGTCATAACTCCTGGGCTTGGTCTCGCAGCAGGTACTTCTGGATCTTACCGGTCGAGGTCTTGGGCAATGCGCGGAAGACGACCGTTTTGGGGATCTTGAAACCGGCCATGTTCTCGCGGCAGAAGGCAATAATATCTTCAGCGGTCGCGTCTTGACCTTCTTTCAAAGTCACAAACGCACAGGGAGTTTCACCCCATTTCTCATCCGATTTCGCAACCACGGCGGCTTCGAGAACTTTTGGATGACGGTAGAGCGTATCCTCGATCTCGAGACTGGAGATGTTCTCGCCGCCCGAGATGATCACGTCCTTGGCCCGATCTTTGATCTCGATGTAGCCGTCCGGATGCCGAACTGCCAGATCGCCGCTATGAAACCAGCCACCCGAGAGCGCAGCGCTGGTTGCTTCCGGATTCTTCAGATAGCCCTTCATCACGGTGTTCCCACGCAGCATCAGCTCGCCCATGCTTTCGGCATCCCAAGAACACTCCTCAAGACTCTCCGGATCGGCAACCATGATGTCTTCAAGGGTCACGAGGCTTACACCCTGACGCGCCATCATGGCCGCCCTGCCCGGTAGATCCAGCCTGTCCCAATTATCCTGCCAGGCGCAAAGCGTTGCAGGTCCGTAGGATTCTGTCAGGCCATATAGATGGAGGACTTGAAAACCATTGTTTTCCATAGCTTCGATCACGGCGCTTGGTGGTGCTGCGCCGCCGGTTGCGATCTCCACCTTGTGGTCGAAGGCTATTTTCAACCTATCCGGCGCATTGGCCAGCATGTTGAGCACGATTGGTGCGCCGCACATCTGGGTGACTTTGTGTTCATTAATCATCGGATAGATCAGGGCCGGATCGACCTTGCGTAGACAAACGTGTGTGGCACAAGCCGCAGTCACCGCCCAGGTAAAGGTCCAGCCGTTGCAATGGAACATCGGCAGGGTCCAGAGATAGACGCTCGCCGGAGAAAGACCGAAGGTGATCACATTGCCCAGGGCATTCAGATAGGCGCCCCGGTGATGGTAGACCACACCTTTGGGGTTACCGGTGGTCCCCGAAGTATAGAGCAGACAGATGGCTTGCCACTCGTTTTGAGGCTGGCCTGCCGGAAACGCTGCGTCGCCCTCGACCAGCAAGGTTTCGTAATCCAAATCGCCCAGGAGTTCGCCCGAGTCTGCAAGCGGATCATCGATATCCACGACCAGAAGATCGCTTTCGACGTCTTCGAGCGCCTTTGAAATGACCGGTGAAAATTCCCGGTCTGTGATCAGGACCTTAGCTTCCCCGTGCTTCAGGGTGAAGGCGATGGTGGCGGCGTCGAGCCGGGTATTCAGGGCGTTGAGTACGGCCCCCAGCATTGGAATACCATAGTGTGCTTCCAGTAAGGCCGGCACATTTGGCGCCATGACGGCAACGGTATCGCCCGGGCCGATCCCCCGCTTTGCCAGGGATGAAGCCAGCCGGCAGCTACGCTGATGGAATTCGCGATAGGTGAAGCGTTGTTCGCCATGAATGACGGCAATTTTGTCCGGGTAAACCTGGGCCGCGCGCCGGAGGAAGCTGACCGGTGACAGAGGCTCGAAATTTGCCGGGTTGGCGCCGAGACCGCGTTCGAAAATCGAGACCTCACCGGGCATCGCGCCAGTCCCCGCGTCAATTTCCTTCGAACCCGGCATTGCGCCTCCCAACCCGATGTCTTTCTTACTCCGCGATCCTGCCTTGTCCGCTGGACCGGGGTCACGATTAGGCGAGTATGCTTGAATGCTGGGGGAAGAAAGGTCAAGTTTAACAGGCTTTAAATAACGACCTGCCGGGTTTTCTTCCGGCTGAACTTAAGGACGCCGCGCCATGGAACTCGACATTTTCTCCGACACGATCTGCCCATGGTGCCTGATCGGTAAGCGCCGCCTGGAGCGGGCGCTGGCTGAGCGTCCGCAGCCGGAGCTCAAGATCCGCTGGCGTGCCTTTCAGTTGAACCCGGACATGCCGGCGGGTGGGATGGACCGGAAACTCTATCTGGAAACCAAGTTCGGTGGCCCCGAGAACGCCAAGAGCGTCTATGACCGGATCCGTGAGGCGGGTGTTTCCGAAGGCATTCAATTTAACTTCGATGGCATCACGCACACACCCAATACCGTCGATTCCCACCGTTTGATTCGTTTTGCGGAGCGCAACCTCTGTCAGGATGCGGTGGTTGAGAATCTGTTTCAGGCCTATTTCATCGATGGCCGTAATATCGGCGATCACGACGTACTGGCCACGGTTGCGGCCGACAGCGGCCTAGAAGAAGATGCGACGCGCAGCTATCTGGCGTCCGGCGAGGATGCCGATGCAATCCGCGCCGAGGATGCACAAGCCCGCGGTGTCGGGATCAACGGCGTGCCCTGCTTCATTTTCAACGGCCGACACGCCCTGCCCGGCGCTCAGTCGCCGGAGGTTTTCTTCCAACTCTTCGACCTCGCGCGCGAAGAAGCGGAGCCGGTTGGGTAGGCTTGACTGCGATACGCCCGGTAAAGCCAAAGTGCCTCATGTTGCCAATCCGGATTCCAGTTTCCTCTTAACGTGCTATCGTTCTTGACCGAAGCGATCAAGGACCTGCACCATCCTCTACCAGTATGTTATAGAGGCCAACTAACGCATTTCGCAGACTGAGTGAAATGCGACCAGACTCTAAAAAGTACCTGGAGCCGAACATTGAAAGAGATTACGCGGATCAATCATGCAGGCCTGAGGGTGCGGGACTTGAACGTCACCCGTGATTTTTACGACAAGCTTGGCTTTGAGTTTATCGTCGGCCCGATCGGTCCAGAACCCGTTGCGGTCATGGAGCACCCAAGCGGAGTTAATATCAACTTCATCCTGAATGCGTCAGAAGATGCGGCGCCTGAGAACCTGCTTATGGATGTGCCGCAAAAGCATACCGGTTTTACGCACATTGCCTTGGAGATTACAGACCGGGATTCTGTGAAGGCTCAGCTTGCTGAACTGGGGATCCCAATCACGGAAACCGTGAACCTGCCTGACGGGTCGCAGTTCTTTTTCATTCGTGATCCAGATAAAAATGTCATCGAATTCCACCATCCAGGCAAAGCGTGATTGCCCGCTTAAGGTAGTAACAAACACTTCAGTGTTGGTCTGGTTCTTCGATAGCTGAAGTCTATGCCGCCACGCCCTAGCCGACACTCAGTTGCCGGGATCTTCGTCCAAATCTTGATGTTACGCGTGAGCAAGAAAAGTCGGTTGGATAGCGCTGGCTGCGCTTGTACCCGCCCGTGGACACATGCCGTCTGGCCAGAGGCAATGCGTGCCAATACTCCCTAACTCGCCGCCTTCCAGATTTCGAAGGCGAGATAGCCCAATACGGTGACACGTAAAACAATTGCAATCGGATGTGTTTTCAACGTCGTGTTCTTGGTTTCGATATTTAGTTTCAGATGCTTTGTCGGATTGGCCCAAATTAAGAAACCGAACTGCACACATCGTTCGGGTGTCTCCAACTGAAGAATATTGTGAGTGAAAGGCCACTGCTTCGTCTTATAAACTGTCGCCTTAGTCACCTCGGAAAAGGGGAAAATCCAATTGCCGCACTGGACCTTGTCGTCGAAGATTCGGAAAAACGCGCGGCGCGCAAGAATCCAAGACCAGGAAATTTTCGGTTCTCCTGACTCGCCATCAGCGGCCTTGCAAAAGCAGCTATATAGTTGCTGCCCTTTAGAATCATACCACTCGCTCGACGAATTGCCTCCGCTTGCTTGTCCGTTGCCCGTACGTCGTTTGGTTGGCAGAATCAGGAGTGCGATGACAAAGAGTAAATTAACAACTGGTATAAGTGCGCAATAGGCGACGATCTTTCGTAAGCCTGCGTCAATGCTCCGCCGTGCAATCCGTTGGAAATAAAAGAAGACTAATGCGTATGCGGCCAGCAAAGGAGGCAGTACGGATACCTCGGGAGGTAGTCCAAATTCGCCGTAAGCCCCGCCGACATAGGCGAGAATTAGAAATAACAAAACGCAGAAACCGACTGTCCAAAGGGCAAATTTTCCTCTCGTCGTAAACTTTTGTCCGCGTTCAAGGGCAATCGCTATTGTGGGTAGTGCAATAAAGACAACCAGACCAACAAGATCGAATATGCTGCCCTCACCAACCGGTGCGTTCATGAGTCCTGGTTCCTGTTCGCGTTTGTTTTTCTTAACGCCCTAACCGGTGGCCAACTTCACCAGACTGTCCAGCATCATCCGTACACCCTTCACGCGCGCCTTGGCATCGCTCCAGGCGCGTTTGTAGACCAGTTTGTGGTCCGGGCGCAGGTTGACGATCCCGGCCTGGGACTGGATGTAGCCGATCAGCTTTGCCGGGTTGGCGAACTGGTCGTTGTGGAAGGCAACGACGGCGCCCTTGGGACCGGAATCGACCTTGATTACGCCGGCGTCGCGGCAGAGCTGTTTAATTGTCATGATGTCGAGCAGATTTTCGACCTCCTCAGGGAGATCGCCAAAGCGGTCGATCAATTCGGCGGCAAAACCCTCGATCTCGTTACGCGTAACCAACTCCGACAGGCGGCGATAGAGGCCAAGACGGACGTTGAGGTCGGTTACGTAACGCTCTGGAATCAAAACCGAAGTTCCGACATTGATCTGCGGCGTCCAACCCTTGGCTTCGTCTGCCTCTTCGGCCCGGCCACCACTTTTGGCAACCGCGACAGCCTCTTCGAGCATTTGCTGATAGAGTTCAATTCCGACTTCGCGGATGTGCCCGGACTGTTCCTCGCCCAACAGGTTACCGGCACCGCGAATGTCCATGTCGTGGCTGGCGAGTGTAAATCCGGCACCCAGACTGTCGAGAGTCTGCATGACGTTCAGGCGCTTTTCGGCGGCCGTGCTCAACAATCGGCCCGGCGGCAGGGTCAGATAGGCATAGCCACGGGTTTTGGAGCGGCCGATACGTCCTCGGATCTGATAGAGTTGGGCCAGGCCAAACATATCTGCCCGGTGGACAATCATGGTGTTGGCGCTGGGGATATCCAGGCCGGACTCGATGATGTTGGTGGAAAGCAGCACGTCGTACTGGTGATCGTAGAATGCCGTCATGACGGCTTCCAGTTCGCTGGGCGGCAATTGCCCGTGTGCCACTGCAATCTTGACCTCAGGCACCAGCTTGGCCAGCCGCTCTTTCAGTTCGGCGATATCGGCCAGACGCGGGCAGACGTAGAAGGTCTGTCCGCCCCGATAATGCTCGCGCAGGATCGCTTCTCGAACGATCACCGGATCGTAAGGCAGTACGAAGGTACGTACGGCCAGCCGGTCGACCGGCGGTGTCGCGATCAGGCTCATTTCCTTCACGCCTGACATGGCGAGCTGCAGCGTACGTGGAATCGGCGTCGCGGTCAGGGTGAGGACATGTACGTCCTCGCGGATCTGCTTCAGGCGTTCCTTCTGTTTCACGCCGAAATGCTGTTCCTCGTCGACAATCAACAGACCCAGATCCCGGAAGCGAACCGACTTGCCCAACAACGCATGTGTTCCGATTACGATTTCGACTGTGCCCTTCTCCAGGCCCGCCCTGGCGTCGCTGGCGTCCTTGGAGGTGACCAGGCGCGACAGTTGCACGACATTCACGGGCAAGCCCGTGAAACGCTCTGAAAAGGTCTTGTAGTGCTGACGCGCCAGCAGGGTCGTCGGCACCACCACAGCGACTTGTTTGCCAGCCATGACCGCGATAAAGGCGGCGCGCAGGGCGACTTCTGTTTTGCCGAAACCGACGTCGCCGCAAACCAGCCGATCCATGGGTTTACCGGATCCCAGATCGTCCAGAATATCTTCGATGGCGCGCAATTGATCTTCGGTTTCCGGAAAGGGGAAGCGCGCGGCGAACTCGTCGTAAATGCCCTCCTGAGGCACAAGTGAATCCGCGGTCTTCATGGCACGGGCTGCGGCGATCTTTATGAGCTCGTCGGCAATTGCCTTGATACGCTGTTTGACTTTGGCCTTGCGGGACTGCCAGCCGGCGCCGCCCAGCCGGTCGAGCTCGACCGATGCATCTTCAGAGCCGAAGCGCGAGAGCACCTCGATATTCTCGACCGGGACAAAGAGCTTGTCGCCCCCGTGGTAGATCACCTTGAGACAGTCGTGGGGTGCGCCACCGACCTCGATGGTCTCCAAGCCCTCGTAGCGTCCTATGCCATGGTCGACATGAACCACGAGATCCAGCGCCTGCAGCGTCGAGACTTCGGTCAGGAAGTTCTCTGAACGCCGCCGTTTTCGCTGTTGGCGTCCGATCCGTTCACCCAGGATGTCCTGCTCGGTGATGAGGGTGAAGTCCGGTGTAGTAAAGCCGTGATCGATCTCCAGCGTGATCAGGCCAACGGAGGATCGGTCCAGGTTGCCTGCATCGGCCCAGCTCTCTGCCGCAGCCAGACCTGCCTGACCATGCTCGCGCAGCAGGCTGCTTAGGCGGTCCCGGGCCCCGTCGCTGTAAGCGGCAACGATGACCCGTCGACCGGCTGATTGTTCCTGCAGGATGAACTGCCGGACAGCATCGAAGACATTGGTGTCATCTTTGGCCCGGGCTTCCGCGAAGTTCTCGCCCGCCTTTGCGCCGGCATCCAGGATGCCGTCAAGGTCGTCCGGGAGGTCATAGGGCGTGAAGATCCCGCCGCGCAGGGCTGAGAGACCCTTGTCCCATTCATCCGTGGTCAAGTAGAGGTGGGCGGGGTTTAAGGGCTTATAGGGTGCGCCACCCGCGTCGCGAACGGATACCATGGCCTTTCTGGCGCCATAGAAGTCGTCGATTGCCTCCAGGCGGGCGTCGCGCGCTTCGGCCGCCTGATGATCCAGCAACACGACGGGATCGGAGAGGTAATCGAGCAGGGTTTCAAGCCGATCATGGAAGAGCGGCAGCCAATGCTCCATGCCGGGATGAACCCGGCCGTCCGACACGCTTTCATAAAGCGGATCGTCTCGCGATACCGCGCCGAAGGTTTCGCGATAACCGGAACGAAAGCGTTCAACGGCATCAGGAGTCAGTGTGATCTCCCCGACCGGCTTCAGAACGACCCGTTCCAGCCGGCCCGTGGTCAGTTGGGTCAGGGGATCGAACTGGCGAATGCTCTCGAGTTCGTCACCGAAGAAGTCCAGCCGTACGGGCTGTTCTTCACCGGTTGGAAAAACATCCAGGATCCCGCCACGGATGGCAAACTCGCCGGCTTCGCCGACGGTTTCAGTGCGGAAGTAACCGTTTGAAGACAGAAACGAGAGCAACTCCGCAGTTTCGATCCGCGCACCCGGCGTGATCTCCTTGAGACGGTCGGCGAAGGTGGTGCGCGGCGGGACGCGCTGCATCAAGGCATTGACCGTCGTCACAATCACGCGCGGCGGCCCTTTGGCACCGGTCGCGGCTTTTGTCCCCGTGGCGAGATCCGTCAGGACATCTATCCTGCGCGCCAGAATATCCCGATGTGGACTGACCCGGTCGTAAGGCAGGCAGTCCCAGGCTGGAAAGCTACGGATTTCGACTTCCGGCGCAAAAAAGGCGAGCACGCTTTCCATCTTCGCCATGCGGGCGTCATCACGGGCGACAAAAACAAACGTGCTGTCTTTTGCTGCCGATGCAAGATGGGCAAGGGCGACGGCGTCGACGCCGTCAGGGGCGTTGGCGATCTGGTGCCGTACCGACCCGTTTTCACCGGCCGGTTTAAGAAGAGACTCTAGGGAATTCAAAGTTTTTCAGGCGTATAGCGGAAGTTTAGGAGAAGCTGGGTGACGTCGTTCAGCAGGTGTTCGGCTGGTTGCGACTCACCAGTGAACCACTGATAGACGACAGGATCGGGTTGATCCAGGATAACTTCGTAGCGGTCAAGCTGGGCTGCGTCCATAGCGGCCAGATGCTGGTCGGCGAAGTTCCCCAAAAGCAGATCCGCTTCCTTTGTGCCGCGATGCCAGCTTCTGAATTTCAACTGTTTGCGGCGCTTGGCAAGGTCATCGCTCATTGGAATTTACCGATCTGCTTAACGAAGAAAATTCGGCGCGTCTGCCGATCAGGATGCCGTCGAATGACACGAGCAAGATGTGCCGTCTCCGTCGGGCTTTCAAGTGTCGCATGCAGGCGCCGGCACCCAGCCACAGGAAACGCTCTATTGATAGCGTTTGACCGCTTCGCTGATTTCCTTCAGCAAAGCAGTTCCGACCTCGCCGCCGTCCCCAACAATCTTATTCTTAAAGACGGTGCGAATGGTGTCGATATGTGCACCGATCAGTTTGATCCGGTCCTTAGTCGGTGGGTGGCCGGTCGGTTTGGTTGCCTTGTAGAGGGATTTTCCCACGTCTGTAATCAGGGGATAGTCGAAGATGCCTCCCTGCCCGCGAAGTTCGTGCGCGACTTCGTTGATCTTGGCTATTGCCTGATCCGGATCGCCCTTGCCTGTCTGCAAGGTCTGTTGCGCTTCCGTGGCCGCGATGAGATAGCGTTCCATCCAGTCGCCATAATCGCCGACAAGCGCCTGAATGCGTTTCTCGGCCGCCTGAATGAGTACCGGATCGAAGGCGACCGGAATCTTGCGGGCATCCGGGCCCAGTTTTTCACGCAGACGGTCGTCGAGGTCGAAGTGAATCGCCCGGACGTCCTCGCGCAGCGTCTTCTCCGACGACGGTCCCCGGATAAACTGGATATCCTCGCGCATCGTCACGCGCCGCTCTTCTGCAACCGGCACCGTGGTGCGCCGACGGTCCGGACCGAAGTAACCGGCTGCCAGGACGTAGTGGCGTGGTGTGTTGACCAACATCAAGAGGCGGTCCGCGATGGTCTTGGAGGCAAAGGGCTTCGCGAGAAACTCTGTGACGCCGCCGTCTCTGGCGTCCTCCACCACTTCCCGGTCGGCGGCGCCTGATATCATAACAATGGGCACGAAGCGATCCGGCACATTCGGTCCCGTGCGGATCCAACGCAAAAACAGCTTGCCGTCGACTTGAGGCATGACCCAATCCGAAATGATCAGATCAACGGTTCCGATCCCCGCACTCACCGGATCTTCAAGGCTCAGCTTGAGGCGATCGATTGCCGCTGCGCCGTCGACGTCCGCAATCACTTTACCAACACCGAGGGTCTTCAGAACCGAGGTCAGCAGTTCCCGGATGAAACGATTGTCGTCGACAATCAAAACCGTCAAACGATCCCAGCGAAGATCTTTCATACCTACCAAACGTCCCCAGCCGCTCGAATACCCCCGAGGGGGACCGTGCTTTTCTTTTGTCACGCCGTTTCATAGCCAGCCCGTGACCGAACCATTTAATGCTATAGGATGGCGGTTGTAAGATAACTCCGATTCTAGAGCCCGATCGATTCGATCAAGACCGATCTTGCACTAGGCTCTCATGCCCATTTCAGGCTTATAGACCCTTGCGACCCGAAATCCTCTTTCCTCTCTTTGCTCCGATTACCAGTATTTCCGGCATCGGTCCACGTTTCGCTGTGCTTTTTGAGCGCTTGGTCGGTGTTCACATCCTCGATCTTTGCTGGCATCTCCCAAATGGGTTGATCGATCGCCGCTACAGTCCGCAGGTTGCTCAAGCCGAAGCGGGGCGGATCGCGACGCTCGTCGTACGTGTTCTTCGGCACCACCCCGCTCCGGCGCGGGGCCGTCCCTACCGCATCACCGTGGCCGATGAAAGCGGCGAGCTGCAACTGGTGTTCTTCCATGCCCGGGCCGATTATCTGGAGAAAATTCTTCCTGAAGGCGAAACCCGGGTGGTCAGCGGTAAGCTGGAAGTCTTTGGCGGCGGATTGCAGATGCCCCACCCCGATCATATCGCGCCCGAAGCAGAGCTTGCTGAAATTCAAACCGTGCAACCGGTCTATCCTCTGACCGCGGGCCTGCCGCAAAAGGTCGTGGCCAAGGCCGTTACCTCGGCCTTGGCGCACACTATCGATTTGCCGGAATGGCTGGATCCGGCCTTTCAGCGCCAAGGCGGCTGGCCGGCTTGGAAAGATGCCCTGGACAGTGCTCATTGTCCCCACGAGTTGCCGGACCTGGACGCAACAACGCCGGCGCGCAGCCGCCTGGCTTACGACGAACTGCTGGCCAATCAGTTGGCCCTCGCCCTGATCCGGCGCAATCAGACCCGGCACAAAGGGCGGCAAATCAAGGGCGACTCGCGTCTTCGGACACAGGTGCTCGAGGCCCTGCCCTTTTCTCTGACCAAGTCCCAGCAGCAGGTGTTGCTGGAAATTGATGATGATATGGCCAGTGACTCCCGCATGCTGCGATTGATTCAGGGCGATGTGGGCAGCGGAAAGACCGTGGTGGCCCTGTTGGCGATGTTGGCGGCGGTTGAATCCGGCGCCCAAGCCGCAATCATGGCACCGACCGAAATACTGGCGCGGCAGCATCATAAGACGATCGAACCCCTGGCCCGGGCCGCCGGCGTATCCGTCGAGCTGCTGACCGGGCGGGACAAGGGCAAGGCACGCGCCGCGGTTCTGGCCAGGATCGCATCCGGGGAGTCTGCGATCGTGATCGGGACCCACGCCCTGTTTCAACAGGACGTCGCCTTCCAGGACCTCGCTTTGGCGGTGATCGACGAGCAGCATCGCTTCGGCGTCCATCAACGCCTCACCCTGGCGGATAAGGGGCGCGGGGTCGATATGCTGGTGATGACGGCGACGCCGATCCCGCGGACCCTGATGCTGACAGCCTACGGCGACATGGATGTTTCGAGGATTACCGAAAAGCCGGCAGGCAGGCAGGCGATCGATACCCGGACCATGCCCATCGACCGCCTGCCCGAAATCGTCGACGCTATCGGCCGGGCGCTGCGCAGCGGCACGCGCGCCTATTGGGTCTGTCCACTCGTCGAGGACTCCGAACTCAGCGACTTGGCGGCGGCCGAGGAACGCCATCGGGAATTGCAGGCCCATTTCGGTGATTGTGTGGGTCTCGTGCACGGCAAGATGAAGGCCAAGGACAAGGATGCCGCCATGGCCGCCTTCGTCGCAGGCGACATCACTCTATTGGTGGCGACCACGGTGATCGAGGTCGGTGTGGACGTTCCCGAGGCGTCTATCATGGTGATCGAACACGCCGAGCGTTTCGGCCTGGCTCAGCTCCATCAGCTCAGAGGCCGGATTGGCCGCGGTTCGCTCAAATCGAGTTGTTTGCTGCTTTATCAAGGGCCGCTTGGCGAAGTCTCGCGCGCACGGCTAAACATCATGCGTGAGACTGACGACGGTTTCCGGATTGCTGAAGAAGACCTGCGTCTGCGCGGCGCCGGTGAACTTTTGGGAACGCGCCAAAGCGGTTTTCCAGAGTTTCGCCTCGCGGATCTGCAGGTGCACAGCGATTTACTGGCCGCTGCGCGCGACGATGCAGCGCTGATCCTGAATAAAGATCCCGACCTGGAATCGGACCGGGGCCGGGCCTTGCGCATCCTGCTCTATCTCTTCGAACGGGATGCGGCAGTGAAGTACTTAAGATCAGGGTAACAGTGGGAAAACGGGTCAGCCGGCCTTTGCGACCTTTTCCATGCCCTGTGGCGGTTGGCCGGGATCTTCGGGATCGTTGTCACTATCCGAGGCCAGTTCTGCGCCGGAACCGGTAATTTGGGTCGGTTCGGTGGACCTGAGCCGCCGATCCGGGGGCGTCACGATTCCGCCCGAAACCACCATCTTGATCCCCTCCTCCACCGTCATGCTCAACTTGCGGGTCTCTTTTTTGGAGACAAAAAGCAAAAAGCCCGATGTCGGGTTCGGGGTGGTCGGCAGGAAGATATTGACCGCGTCATCTGGTCCGGCCTCGGTGAGACGATAGTTTGCATCGCCGGTCAAAAAGCCGATGGCCCAGCTTTCCTTGCGCGGATACTGCACCAGGACAACGTCTCGAAAGGCATTGGACTGCTGTTTGAAGACGGCTTCGAAGATCTGTTTCAGTGCACCGTAGACACTGCGAATGACCGGCATGCGATCGAGCAGGCGCTCTCCGATACGTACGATACTGCGGCCGACCAGTCCGGCCGTCATAAAACCGATAAGCGTCAGGACTGCCACCACCACGATCACACCGAGACCCGGGATGCCGAAGGGCAGATAGGTTTCGGGGTTCCACTGCGCCGGAATCAGCGGGGTCACCCGGTCATCGATGAAGGTCACGATCTCCAGCGCCAGCCAGCAGGTGATGCCGATCGGTGCCGTAATCAGAACGCCAGTGAAAAAGTGGTTCCTCAGCCGGCCGATAATTCCGAGTTTATGAGCTGCCTGCACTTCGCTCTCAGCTTTTGCGTCCCGTTCGGACAGGCTTTTGGCAAGCGTTGAGGTTTCTGCTGCTCCGCCTTCGCCATTGACCCGTCCGTTGTCAGGCGGCGTGACAATGCCACTGGAAATGACCAGCTTGATCCCCTCTTCGACGGTCAAATCGAGGTGGTGAACATCGCGTTCGGGAATGAAGAGCAGGAAACCTGTTGTCGGATTAGGCGTGGCTGGAACGAAAACGTTGACGACGGTTTCCGAGGTAAGTTCCTGAACCTCGCCTTCAGTTCGTCCCGTAATGAAGCCGACCGCCCAGGTTCCCCGGTTTGGGTATTCGACCAGGACCACTTCCCGAAAGGCTGTGGATTTCTGGGACAACACGGTTTCGAAAACCTGACGGGTCCAACTGTAGACGCTGCGCACGATCGGCAATTGGGAAATGGCGCTTTCGCTCACTCTCGTGATCAGGCGGCCGAGATATCCGGTGGTAACGGCGCCAACCATGGTCAGGGCGATCAGAACGACAAGCAATCCGATGCCGGGCAGCGCAAAGGGCAGATAGCTTTCCGGGTTCCACTTGAACGGAATGTAGGGACGGACCGTATTGTCGACAAAGGAGATGAACTGCCAGGCCAGCCAGAAAGTGATTCCAATTGGCGCGGCAACCAGCAATCCGGCAAGGAAATAGTTCCGAAGACGCCCGGCAAAGCTCAGCGCATGAACTGGCTTCGGCTTACCTGCCTCAGGTTTATCGGCCTTCTTGCGATCTTTCTTGATCGTCATCCAGGTCTCGTCCTTTTAAGGGCTGTCATTCCGCAGCCTCAAAACTAGCTTGGGAACCGGTCCATGCCTCAGTTTTACGCCCCATGGCGCAAACGTAATCTCGGATTGCGTCACATATGGGCATCGACCGGTGGCTCCGCCAGTGCGAACTCTACTCTGTGGATCACTTCTGCGGACGCCGATTGAATAACCCCAAACATCGTACCCTAGTGAAGATCGTGCCGGGGAGCCAGCATCGGATTCGGCGGCAACAGCTATTTTCGCGCGCCGGGTCCACAAGGACGATAAATTGTCTGGAAATTGTCGCTCGGTTTTAGTTCTGCCACACTAGCCCGGCAGTTTCTCATCGTTCCGGGTCAGGTGGTGCGGATGAGAGGACTTGAACCTCCACTCCCTTTCGGGAACATGCACCTGAAGCATGCGCGTCTACCAATTCCGCCACATCCGCATCAGTCGGTCAGGTTCAAACTTGGAACCCAATACCGTCTCGTGACTTCCATACCATCCGGCTCGATACTCCGGATTTGGTGCGGCTGAGAGGACTTGAACCTCCACCCCGTTTCCAGGACAACGACCTCAACGTTGCGCGTCTACCGATTCCGCCACAGCCGCATGCATGGAACGAGCCATTGGCCCGTCGTCACGGAGCCGGATTTATAACGTTCTAATCCGAAAGGGCAACGGAAATTTGCGCCAATTCGTATTTATTCGCTTTTCCCATGTTTTCTGGCGCTTGCGGGAACCTGAAGACCGCTTTTGCCGTACCAAAGAGGCGATGTTCGCGGAGAGGACGCGATAACGTTTCCGGCAGTGGTTCTCCGATTCTCCGACGAATTACGAGTGTCTTCTCGCGGTTGAACGACCTTGAATTGTATCGCGCACTTGCTGCAATTATGTCTATTCGCGCTAGAAATGCAGGACTAGACTATACGAGCGGCCAATATTCCTGCTATCCTGCGAGTTCTTGTGACCGATCGAAACGACATCGATATTCCTGCCGTGACCAAACGCTTGCACGATCGCCGTGCCGAGCTTCAGGAGCTGACAGCCAGCAGTGAAGATCAGCGACGGCCCGTCGAACTGGACCAGACCCGTGTCGGTCGTCTGTCCCGTATGGATGCCCTGCAGAATCAAGCCATGTCGATAGAGACCGAGCGCCGCCGATCGATCGAGCTGAGTCGCATCGAAGCTGCATTGGAGCGCATTGCCGGCGGCGACTACGGTTACTGCCTGGTCTGCGGTGAAGATATCGCCATCAAACGGCTTGAACTCGATCCTACGGCCACGACCTGCATCTCCTGTGCCCGCGACAGCCAGCACAAACATTAGTGGCTGAATGGTGATTTTCACTCAGCTGGTGAAAAACCAATAAAATCTAGCTGTTACTCCCGCCTTCGTGCCAAATCAGATGCTTGCGTCCGGGGCGCGTCCCAGCCTGTCCGTCATGACGAAAGCCGATGCTCTGAAGCATATGCCACGAAACTTCGTTTTCCGGACGGCATTCGGCGATAATCCTGCGTGTTGGTATGGTGGCATGCAGCAGAGTGACCACGCTTGCCGCAGCTTCACGCGTATAACCTTGCCGACGATAGGCCGCACCAGCCCAATACCCGATTTCGATGTCACCCGTGTTACGCAGATGACAGCCGACAACGGCGACCAGGGCCTGATCTGTTTTGCGTGTCGCTCCAATGAATTGCTCGTTCCCCGACATTCCGCGCCGGATCAGCGCCTCGATGTCGGCGAGCGTTGGTGCGGACTCGAAAAAGGGAATGCTCGCGATCACATCAGCTTCGTCCGTGATTTCGAGCAAAGCCGGCGCGTCGCATAAAACCAGTGGGCGAAGCCGCAACCGCTCACTATCCACGTCAGGCAGCATGGTAAGCGTTCTATTATCTGACATGACAGGCGGCCGCTAATCTATCGCTCCGGCTTGACTTCGAGAGCCTGTACGAGGGTTTTCACCGGTTCAGTGAAAAATCACCGGACTCTTGTTCGTAGCGGTTCAGGGAGCCAGCGGCAGGTCGATGTCCAGAATCGCCATGTTGAAGGCATAGGAGGTTTCGCCCTCGTCTTCATCCTTGTAGATGACGCCGATAAACTCACCGCCGATGCTGACCTCGACCGAATCGCTTTTCCTGGTCTTCATATCCAACGTGATCCGCTCAGTGTTGAACTTTTCGCGCAGATAGCTCTGGATGCGCAGGATTTCTGATGTATCCACGTTGGAACTCCGTTCTTTAGGCTTTGCTGCTTTGTGGTTACCGCTGCCTGCACTGCCCTGTCATTGACGAAGGGTCGCAGTCGCGCAACTAAGCAGTCCCTTAACATATTGATCGTTCTTACGGCTTTTCCAACGGAATAGTTGCTGTTGGTTAAGCTTCTCCCCCGAGCCGCGTCCCTAGGGTTAGCAGGCACTGTCGGGGCACTGCAATGGTCAATTTTCGTCTTTGGAACAGTCAATTGGCAGATAGAATAAATCTTGTCATTACATAGTAAATAAAAATTTATTCAAATTAATCGTTAAATTATTATGTAATATTATGGTAAAGATAAAATATATACTTGACTTATTTCAATACGTACAATATATATCTCGTTATGATTATCCAAAGTCCCATGACGCCAGCAGCAGTGCGCGATGGCGATACTTCTGCGGCTCCGTCCCTGGTGGCCAATCAGCCACGGATATCTCAGTCGACCGCTCCGGAAACCTCCCGGCCGGTTGAAGCCAGCGATCATGCGGAGATCGTCCGCGGAGACGACTCGGCACCCAGCGAAGCGTCCGGTCGCGGCAGCCTGGTCGACGTATCGGTCTGATATTACAGAAAGTTCGGCAATAAAGTCGGATCAATCACCCATAGCCGGACACCGGCTATGGGTTTATTTCGTTTGACCCAACAGCGGAGTCAATTCGGGAGTGCTTCAGCGCGGATCATAGGCGAATTCCACGCGCAGGCCGCCGGGTTCGCGAATCATGGTGTGAATCTTCGGTCCTGCCCCAGAGGGCTCCGGGGAGAACTCGACATTTACGCCAGGCCAGGACGCGACCGCTTCGAAAAGCGTGTTGAGGGAGGCCTCATCCGCCACTTTGAGAGCCAGATGATGGAGGCCGACATTCTGGTGCCGGTCGAAGGAAATACAGCCGTCCGGATCTTTCACCTGCCACAGGGTCAGCACCGATTTCCCATCCGAAACGAACGCTGCCGGGTATTCGGGTTTGCCGCCGACCTTTTTCCAACCGAGGCAATTCGTAAAGAAACCTTCCGAGGCTTCGAGGTTCTGGACGGCAAGCCCAACGTGATCGACGCCAAGTGTCAGAGGGGAATCCGGCACGATATGTCTCCTTTAATGGAAGTCATGATTGCTTAAAGCACGGTAATCAGCCGCCGCAGCACAATGGCGGCACCGGCGGCTGTTTCATGCAGGAACTTGATGAAGTCGATGCCGCTTTCCTCGCCGGCGAGATCACTCAGAGAGCGCACGACAAGCCAGTCAACGCCGAAACGTTCTGCGACCTGGGCGACGGCGGCGCCCTCCATCTCAACCGCCTGCCCGCCCAGTTCGTTATGAAGGCGGTTGCGGGTGGCGGTGCAGTTGACGAACTGGTCACCGGTCAGGATCGTCCCGAATTGAAGCGTTGGGGTTCGGGCCGTACCGCCACTGGCCTCGGCGGAGAGTTCAGGCAACACAAAGCCTTTCAATGCCTGTTCGATGCGAGTGTGCAGCGCACCGTCCAGATGATATCCGAAGCGCTCGCTGGGCATGAAAATCGGCAGATGTCCGGGGTGATAGCTCTCGGTCACCTCATTATTGATGATGCCGTAGTCATGCTGGATCAGATGTTTGCCGATGACCACGTCGCCCACGCCGAGCGCCGGATCGAGTCCGCCCGCGACGCCAGAAAACAGCAGGCTCCGGCAATTGAAGTTCTGCGCCAGGATGGTCGCAACCACTGCGGCATTCACTTTGCCCATGCCGGCCTCGACCAGAATGCAGCGCTTGCCCTCAAGCAGGCCCTCTGCAAAGTCGAAGCCGCCAAAGCTGGTGCTTTTTTCCTTCTGAAAGGCATCGCCGAACTGTGCGATTTCGTCCGGGATCGCACAGATGATCCCAATGGCTGCGGATTCTTGCGCGGACAGGTCATGCTCGGGCACGGGCGACTCCTTGGTTGAGGAAAGCTACAAAGCTATACGGTCTTGGCGGGCGGCAATTCAAGCCTTTCGCTTTGCGAATGAAACGATCACGCACTAGTCTGCGCCGAGTTTGTGCGGTGCGGATGAAGCGTGCCGGGATTTTGATGTTTCCAAGGAGGAACAAGCGTGCAGTTTCAAGGCACCGAAGCTTACGTAGCGACTGAGGATTTGAAGGTTGGCGTCAATGCGGCAATCACGCTGGAACGGCCCCTGTTGGTCAAGGGCGAACCGGGCACCGGAAAAACGGTTTTGGCAGCGCAAGTCGCTCAATCCCTGGGCCGCAACTTGATCGAATGGAACATCAAATCAACGACAAAAGCCCAGCATGGTCTTTATGAGTACGATGCCGTTGCCCGCCTGCGTGACGGCCAATTGGGTGATGAGCGGGTCAACGATATTTCCAACTACATTATCAAGGGCAAGCTCTGGGAAGCCTTCAACGCCGATGTCGCACCGGTGCTGCTGATCGACGAAATCGATAAGGCAGATATCGAGTTTCCCAACGACCTGCTGCAGGAACTCGACCGCATGGAGTTCTATGTCCATGAGACCAAGCAGCTGATCAAAGCGCGCAACCGGCCGATCGTGATCATCACCTCCAACAACGAGAAGGAACTGCCGGATGCCTTCCTTCGGCGATGCTTCTTTCACTACATCCGCTTTCCCGATCGAGACACCATGGAGCAGATCGTTCAAGTTCACTATCCTGATGTAAAACAACAACTTCTCCGCGATGCTTTGACCGTTTTCTATGAAGTCCGGGATGTCACGGGCCTGCGGAAAAAGCCTTCGACATCGGAACTGCTCGATTGGCTGAAACTGTTGATGTCAGAGGACATGCCCGAGGATGTACTGCGGGCACACGATCGTTCCAGCATGATCCCGCCTCTTTATGGCGCGCTGCTGAAGTCTGAACAGGACGTGCATCTGTTTGAAAGGCTTGCTTTTCTGAACAGGCGCGAGCGGACCTGATTGGGATAGCATAACGCCTCAAGGACCAGGAAAGCTGCGAAGCGATGTTTCTGAAACTCTTTTTTGAACTGCGGGACGCAGAGGTGCCGGTCACCTTGCGCGAATATCTCGATCTGTTGAACGCGGTACAATCGGGTGTAGCGGACTACCGGGTCGACGACTTCTATTACCTGGCGCGGACGGTGCTGGTGAAGGACGAACGCTACCTGGATCGGTTCGATCAGGTTTTTGGACATGTCTTCAAAGGCTTGGAGAAAGCAGAAGGCGTCGGACGTGAAGCCGAAATTCCCGAAGAATGGCTGCGCAAGCTCACCGAACTCAATCTGACGGACGAGGAAAAAGCCAAGATTAAGGCCATGGGTGGCTGGGATGCTCTGATGGAAACCTTGAAAAAACGGCTTGAGGAGCAAGAAGGCCGGCACCAGGGCGGCAGCAAGTGGATCGGTACCGGCGGCACCTCGCCCTACGGCGCGTACGGCTACAATCCAGAGGGCGTACGTATCGGCCAGGATGGGAACCGGAATTTCAGCGCGGTCAAGGTCTGGGATAAGCGCGAATTCAAGGACCTGGACTCTAACGTCGAGCTTGGGACCCGCAACATCAAGATGGCGTTGCGCCGCCTGCGCAGCTTCGCGCGCGAAGGAGCCGCGACTGAACTGGATCTTGACGACACCATTTCCTCCACCGCGCGTAATGGCGGCTGGCTGGACGTAAAACTGGTCCCCGAGCGGCACAACGCGGTGAAACTGTTATTGATGCTTGATGTCGGCGGTTCCATGGATCCCCACGTGAAGACCTGCGAAGAGCTGTTTTCGGCTGCCCGGACCGAGTTCAAGCATCTGGAATATTATTACTTCCACAACTGCCCCTACGAGGCTTTGTGGCGGGAGAACCGGCGCCGCTGGAACGAAACCACAGACACCTGGGAGGTTCTGAACACCTACCCTTCCGACTACAAGCTGGTCTTTGTCGGCGACGCCTCCATGAGTCCTTATGAAATCACCTATCCCGGTGGTAGCGTCGAGCATATGAATAAGGAGGCGGGCGCGGTCTGGATCCAGCGTTTGTTACGTGCCTATCCCTCGGCCGTATGGTTGAACCCCATGAAAGAATCCTACTGGGGGTACACGACCTCGATCGGAATCGTCCAGCAGCTGATGGAAGGGCGTATGTTCCCCATGACCTTGGAAGGGCTGGATGCCGCCATGAGGGAATTGGCAACGCGCTGAAGCCTGGCCACTTCACTTCGAAGCCGTTTCATTCCGAACCTACACAAACGAAAATCAGCCACTTTACAATCAGATAGAGGGCGGAGAAGAATTGCGGCAACAGCGCTGGAGGCCTGGGGTATCGCAAGGCGCGGAGCAAGAATGCCCAACTTAGCGCCCGCCGTTTCCGCGTTTCTTCGGTTGAAATTCTTCTCTATTAATCGCAGCCCTTGAGTTGTGCCAGGATATCATATTACAATTTTATTACAGGTTCGGACTGGTTTTTTGCTGGTAAACCTGCGCTTAATTGTTTGGTAACAAAGCAAGATTGCTTTCGGGTTTTTTATTTGTTTCAGTGCGAGAGGCGTATTCGATGAAGAAATCATTCTCTGCTTTTTTAATAGCAGCTCCATTTATTTTGATCTCGCAACCTTCCTACGCTTACCTTGATCCTGGTACCGGGGCCTTTTTGCTTCAGGCGTTACTCGGCGGTGTTGCGGGTGTTCTTGTGGTCGGCCGAATTTATTGGGCGAAGATCAAGGGTTTTTTCCGCGGGACGCCAGCGAAATCTCCTGAAGCTGCACAGCCAAGCAGAATAGATGAAGCCTGATCCCGGGTCGTTTCGTGACCCTAGTGGCCGTGTCTATAGCAGGGATGGCCACATCTATCGGACGGTGAGTGCCGCTGCCGCCGAGGAATTCGATGCGGTACGGGCAACCGGTATCATTGAGGAGTTGGAACGCGAAGGGCTTGTCGTCGGGACCGACGAAGCTGATGCGGGGAAGCTTGGGCTGGACATCGAATCCGGTGGCCGCGTGCTGGAACACGAACGGATTCCCTTTGTTTCTTATTATTACGAATGGCCTTTCTCCGCGCTGAAAGCGGCGGCTCTGCTGCATCTTCGCATGCACCTGCGGGCCTTGTCCAAAGGCGTAACACTCAAGGATGCCACTGCGTACAACGTGCAGTTCAAGGGCTCCCAGCCGGTGTTCATCGATCTGCTGTCGTTCACCCCCTACATCGAAGGTCATATTTGGGAGGGGCATCGTCAGTTTTGCGAACAGTTCCTTAATCCTTTGCTCTTGCGCGCTCTGCTTGGTGTCCCCCACAACGCCTGGTGCCGCGGTTCGATGGAGGGCATCGATAGTGGAGAACTGAGTCGACTGCTGCCCCTGCGCCGCAAGTTCAATCCCAAGATCCTCATGCATGTGACGCTTCTGTCGCGGCTGCAGACACTGGGTGCTGGGGATCGCGATGCGACGTTGGAGACCATGTCGATGCCGCCGGTTCTGCCGCGAGAAAAACTCGTGCGCATGCTGGAGAAGCTTGAGAGTTGGATCGAGGGCTTGAGTCCGGCAGATACTGGAAAAACGGTTTGGGCCGACTATGAGAACGACAATATTTACGATTCCGAGGAACGGGCTGCGAAACACGAGTTCATTGCCAAGACCGTGACGGAACAGCGGCCTTCCCTTGTCTGGGATATCGGCTGCAATACCGGCGAATTCAGCGAAACGGCCCTCAAGGCCGGCGCCGAATATGGCATCGGCTTTGATTTTGACCAAAATGCCTTGGATTCAGCCTTCACCAGAAGCAGCAAAAAGGAACTGGCGCTTCTGCCTCTGTTCCTGGATGCAGCAAACCCTTCGCCCAATCAGGGTTGGAACGAACAGGAACGCAGTGGTTACAACGGCCGCATCTGCGCCGACTGCGTGCTTGGTCTGGCGTTGGTGCATCATCTTGCGATCGGAAAAAACATTCCCTTGCGCGCTGTGGTTCACTGGCTGATGGCCACAGCGCCTCTGGGCGTCGTGGAATTCGTCCCTAAAAACGATTCCATGGTCAAACAGATGCTGGCTTTGCGGGAAGACATCTTCCCTGACTATACGGCCGAGAATTTCGAGGCCTATATCAAGGAAAAGGGAGAAATCCTGGGCAAACAGCAGACATCGAAATCCGGACGCTGTCTATACCTCTATAAAAGGCGATGATCGAAGGCATCTCTATAAAAGGCAATGAGCGAAGGCGCCCAAGTTTCTTCTGCTGAACCTGAAGCAAAAACCCAAGAGAGCGGATTGCTTATCCGGTTCTTTTGTTATCTCCTCGCCTTTTCCGCCCCATTTTCGAGCTTTCTGGTCTACCACGACTATCTGGAGTTCCGATCCGAGGTCGCTGGTATCTTTGTGTTGTTCGTGGTTTTTGCCCTCCTGTTGACCGCGGTAAACCTGTTTCAGAATCTAATTTTCAGTTCTGTGATTTACGGCGGGATCGTTGTCGTTTTCTGCGACTTTGCTTTCGCAGAGATGATCAAGCAGGACTCACTTGTCCTGTCGTTGGTGATTTTATTTGCGGTGTTCTTGGTATCGGCATTTGCAGCCAGATTTATCACGAAAGCCTGCTGGCCGGCCCTGCTTGCCTTCCTGTTGGTATTTTTGATTTCCAGTGTTGTTGTTCCGCAACAGCAGCAAGCAGAAGACAGCTCGACCGGTCTGGCAAGTGCAGAGGGTAACCCATCGCTGCCACCTGTCATCCATATCATTCTCGATGAGCATCTTGGGCTGGATGGCTTTCCGCCTGATATGCCTGAAAGCGCGGCGGTCCGGACGGAACTTCTTGGGTTCTTTCATCGCTGGGGTTTTCGGGCCTACACACAAGCTTTCAGTGAGGAATTTGCGACCAAGAATTCTCTGCGCAATCTCTTCGCGGCCCAATCGGGTCCGGAGTCTATGGATAAACTCGGCGAAGATGACATTGCTTCTGTTGCCGGTGACGCTCTGCGGGACATGTCGGCGCAGGGCTACAGGTTTGTTGTCGAAGGCATAGATCACGCCAACCTCTGCAACTTTATCGGTTTCGCGGGAGTCGAGTGCCGAAACTATGAAGCTCTCTCAATCCGTACGCTCAAAGATATGCCGCTTCCCAGCTGGCAGAAGACTCTTGTCATTGCCGGTAACTATTTGAAACAAAGTACTTTGTACAAAATTGCCCTGAATGTGGAGATCCTTGCTTTCAAGCAACTTCAGGCGGCCGGGATCACTATTCCAATCTTCGACGCCGAAGCTTATTCACTCTCCACGCTGTCCAGTTTTCGCCACATCGACAAGATCATCGGTGACGTTCCGCAGATAAAGGACGGCGAATACAGGATCTATCACCTGGTCATTCCGCACTTTCCCTATGCCCTGAAAGCGGATTGCAGCATTCGTGAGGTGAGCAACTGGCAGAGTTACGACAGCTTGTTAACGGCAACATTTAATTCCCTGGAAACCAGGCGAGAGAAGTACCCACTCTACATCGAGCAGTTGCGCTGCCTTTATGCGCGCCTGGATGTCCTGATGCAGAGACTGCGTGAATCCGGGTTGGAAGAACGCGCGGCGATTTTGCTCCATGGCGATCACGGGTCGCGGATTACCGTCAACCTACCGCCGGATACGCCGCGCGCTAGAATAACTGACACTGATCTTGTCGACAGCTATTCGACCCTTTTTGCCGTTCGTGCGCCGGGTTTGAAGGCGGGCGTGGACAGAAGCAGGGTTTCCATCCAGAAGCTCTTTCCCGCCTTTACGGGCAGTGCATTTTCCGCTTTGCCGGCGCCTGAGGTGACCGGGCAGCCGCCGTTGCTTAACTTACGTGGCAAGCCTTCGCATCGTTGGATCGAAATGCCGAACTTCGGCATGGGCTGGTACAAAAACCCCGACCGGGAAATTCCTGAACCTTGAAGTCAATGGCCGTCGGAATGCAGGTCCAGCGTCATCAGGTGGTACTTTCGGCGTGGTACGAAACCGCAGCGTTCGTATAGGGTCTGTGCGGCCCTATTGTCGTTGTCGACCTCCAGGTGCAAAGCGACGACACCGGCCTTGGTCAGGCGCTGCGTGATCGCCTCCAAGGCCCTCCTCCCGAGACCCCTGCCCCGTTCTTGCTCGGCGATATAGAATTCATCGATAAATGCGTCCCGTCCGGCCAATTCAATAGAATAGCCGAAGCAGATGGCGATGTAGCCGATGGCTTGCACATCCCGTTGGATCAGCCAGATCTCTCCCAGAGCCGGTTCCTCGAGCAATTTCGAGATCGCCTGCCGCCGAGAGGCTTCGGACATCATGATGCCCTCGAAGGTATGATAGGCAGAAACGAGAGGAAGCAGTGGGAGCAGATTTTGGGGCAAAGCCTTGTGGAGACTGAAAGGTCCCTCGCCGCCGATGGAAATGTCGCCGTCAACGGGGTCAACCACGAGAGACATCCGTGGCGAACTGTGGGTCTTTTCGGCAGCCAACCTTGCCGCGCGGCTTAAATTCAAGATGCATGAGCGAAATTTGTCCGAGAAACCAGGGTGTTAGAGTCCAATTAGCCGGACGTTATCTCAGGTTTTGCGGTTTGGGAATGACCAATCTGCTGTCCAGTGCCTGCTGAGGCAGCGACAAGCAGTTCAAGGTTGGATGCCCGGGGCTCAGATGCCAGAGCCCAGATAGTAGGTTACAGATGCCAGAGCTCAATTGGGCGAGACGTCAGACAGCTTCGACCTGTATTTCGCTGTGCAGAATCATGCTGATCAAGCGGAGCAGATAGGTGCGCCGGTTTTCGTCGTCCAGCATGCGGATACCGATATCGCTGTCGGTCTGCCAGGCCAAACGACCACGCATGGTGCCGGCGGTCGGATGACAGACGGCCACCTCGCTGTCGTGCGGAAGCTCTTCGGTGAGATGGAGGCGGAAACCTCCTAGAGAAACATCGACCAAAGGCACTCTTTCGAAGGCATCCCGTCCTGCGACCTGCAGAGTGATATGCGCAGGATCTTCCAGCATGAATCGTTGCCAGGCGCGCCTGTCTTCATCCGACAGATAACTTGCCGACTGTTCGTTTTCTGTGCCGTGGTCTGATGATGTCTGTGCAGGCGCAACCTCTTCCGATGATAATTTGGTCGAAGTCAGGTCGATCGCCGTATTGACCCGTGCCATGATTTTCCCCATGAAGCCTTAAAAAGGTCCAGGAGGAGCTTGGCAGAATATGGTTAATCAATGGTTAAGAGGTCGCTATTGACGTGTGCTGCCGGCGCTACGGTGCGGGGCTTCGCAAGTCGGCTGATCGCTGTTCAGGGCACTCGCTGCGCCGCCACTGACAACCGGTAATCCGCTAACTGTTGCTCGCTGCCTGAACTAAAAGCGTATCAAAGGTGGTTTGATCACGCTTCAGGACGAAAGGCAGATGGCCGCTGGAAAGACTGAAACTGTCTTCTCGCCGGATTTCGGCAATGGATTCTGCATAGTTGGACAGCAGGTCACAGGTGAGATTCTTGCCGCGTTTTCCCGTGATGAAATGACGGCTGTTGGGCCCGTAACTCCAACAGATCTCGTACTTTTCCCGCCAACGCCGAACAACCCAGTGACCGCGAACCAGGCGCCTATTGCCCGGGAACCAAAGGTAGCTCTGCCCGTTTTCAGCCAGATACTCGACCTGCGTGCCGGGTCCCGGCCTCTCACTGCAGGAAGTCGAATAGTACTTTCCAACCGGATAGGTGCGGCAGTCCCGGTAGACGTCAATGAAGGTCATGACCGTCTTTCCTGCAAGATGCGTACGCGCCTCTTCGACCGGCATTTTGTATATTTCATAGATCGGTGGGCCGAAAACCTCGCTCTGATAGCCACAGGCGCTGAGGAACAGGCAGACTCCGACGAGAGGCATGAAAATCCTGGGAACGGTCATAGAGATGTTAACCTGACGTAGAAGCTTGCTTGGCAACCGCAATCTCGATGGCTTCGATCCAGGCGGCGATGCGATTTTGATTGGCGCCGAAGTCCTTACGGCCGTAAACCGCGCGGCTGTAGATTACCAAACTCGATTTTCCGTCTCCGGCTTCTAAGATCCTGATCGTGATGAGATCGGGAAATTTCATGTGTCGGGTTGTTGCGACATAGTCCCACTGCATCGCGGGGGGCGGCTGACTGGACTGATCGGCCTTTGGCCTCTCCCTGTCATCCCGTCGCAAGCCTTCGGTCGATTCGACGACCTTGCGCACGATCTTCACCAGCTGTTCCTGTGAAACGTCGTAAACCGAACTGGCCCTGTCCGGCGGACGCTTGGCGCAAAAATTCTCGGGGCACAGAAGGAAACTGTTGGGGGTGGCGCGCGGTTCGAGTGTTGCGAAATCGACCACATCCAGTGGCGGGGCGCCGAACAGGACCGCCCAGGTGTTCTCCCGGCCGATAATTGCCATGACGATAGCCAATGCCAATGCGGCGGCAATAAGGAGTCCGAACAGCCACTTGAAGCCGGTAACGAGAATTTTGATCATTGGTCCTTTTTTCGCCGTCGAACTTACCACTGTGCGTAAGCGTCCTGCTGGGTTACAGCAGGCCAGCGCCGATCGCGCAAGTCAGAAGCCATTGGAGCTAGCCGGAAATTCACCGCCAAAGGGGCGGGAAAAACTTGTAAAGTCCTGACTTATCCTGCTTTTCTCTTGAGCCTTCGTTTTCGACACGGAATCCGGATTTTTTAAGAAGCCTTATGTCCGATCAGTTTCCCCGATCGCCGATCGACCAGGAGCCACCCCGGCGTGGCGTTTCCGGTGTCTTGATCTTTGTCTTGATTCTGGTGATCGGAGCCGTTGCCCTCTATTTCCTCGTACAGCGATTTCCAGGTGCGCTGTCGGGCCAAGACAATCAGATTTCTCTGGTTTATCTGGTCGTTCTGGGGGTTGTCGTGCTTTTGTCCGCATTAAGCATTCGCCGTCTGGATGGAACCGCCCTCGCCCGCTATTTACGCTATGGCGCGCTCTGGGCCGGCATATTTGTCGTGCTGGCCGGCGGCTACAGTTACCGGACCGAGATGCGCAGCCTGGGACAGCGGATCATGGGTGACATGCTGCCAGGCTACGGCGGCGCGACAGGCCCGAACGAATTGACTTACACGCGGGCTGAGGACGGTCACTTCTATGTCGATACCGAGTCCAGCCAGGTGCCAGTCCGCTTCCTCGTGGACACCGGTGCGACTCTGGTCGTGCTTAGCCCCGGGGACGCTCAGCGGCTGGGGTTTGATTTGACGAAAGTTCGCTTTGATCAGTATTTTCAGACCGCGAACGGCACCGTCAGAGGCGCAAGCGCTGTCCTGAACGAGCTTTGGTTCGGCGAACGGGTGCTCAGGAATGTCCCCGTGTCGATCAACGAGGCGCCGATGTCCGACTCCCTACTCGGCATGTCCTTTCTTCAACAACTCGACAGCTTTGAGGTTCGCGGCGACCACCTGATCCTCCGCTGGTCGGCCAATTAAGAGGTTATCCATGCAGGTTGCGTTGAGCGCGAAACCGCTAGAGCAGCATGACGATGTGAGCGCGCCGCGCCACGACTGGACCCGCGAGGAGGCTCAGAGGCTTTATGATCTCCCCTTCAACGATCTGCTGTTTGAGGCGCAAACCGTTCACCGCCGGTATTTCGATCCCAACAAGGTCCAGAAGAGCCGGCTGCTGAGCATAAAAACGGGTGGTTGTCCGGAAGATTGCGGCTATTGCAGTCAATCGGCAAGTTATCCCTCCGGCCTGAAGGCTTCCAAGCTGATGGAAGTTGAGCGGGTGCTGAACGAAGCAAAAAAGGCGCGTGATGCCGGTGCCAGCCGCTATTGCATGGGCGCGGCCTGGCGCAGTCCAAAAGCGCGTGACATGGAGAGTGTGGTTGCCATGATCCAGGGCGTGAAAGCGCTGGGGATGGAGACCTGCATGACTCTGGGCATGTTGAGCGGCGACGATGCCGTGCGCTTGAAGGAGGCCGGACTTGATTACTATAACCACAACATCGACACGTCCGAGCGCTATTATCAGGAAATTATCACCACCCGGAGCTTCGAAGAACGGCTCGAGACTCTGACCAACGTTCGCGAAGCCGGCATGAAGGTCTGTTGCGGCGGTATTCTCGGTATGGGCGAAGACTCCATGGACCGGACCGACATGCTGGTAACGCTGGCCAACTTGCCGCAGCACCCTGAAAGTGTGCCGATCAATATGCTGATCCCGATTGAGGGCACGCCGCTGGCCAAATCCGAACCTATTGATCCGATTGAATTCGTCCGAAGTATCGCTGTCGCGCGTATTATGATGCCGAAGTCCATGGTCCGGCTGTCGGCCGGCCGGACCGAGATGTCCGATGAAACCCAGGCTTTGTGTTTTTTCGCCGGTGCCAACTCGATATTCGTAGGCGATACATTACTGACTGCCGGAAACCCGGAAGAAGACAAGGACGCGGTCTTGTTCGGCCGCTTGGGTCTCAAGCCGATGGAGCTGTAAGTGCGGGACACCCCTACGGGTTGCAAACGGTTAAAAAGTGCGCCACGCCAGTCAAAGGCGGGCTATAATCCCACACAAAACAGAGGTGGGAGAACGAAATGTGTCACATATTTGCGGGACAGGATCCTGAGAGTTACGCCTATCAGACCCGCTCAATGCGGCTGAACGGCCAAAGTACCAGCATTCGTCTGGAAGAGACTTTCTGGAACCTGCTCGAGGAGATTGCCGCGTCCCAGGACATGACGGTGCCGAAGTTCGTCTCGACGCTCCACGACGAAGTCTTGGAGATTCACGGTGAAGTCAGCAACTTTACCTCTTTGCTCCGTTGTGCCTGCACGGTCTACCTCGACAAGGTGAAAGCCGCGAGTCCCGCCATAACCGAGAGCGAAGCCGCGTAGTATCAGGATAACACCTCCTCTGCATCCGGGCCGGTTACACTCTCTGTAACACAACGGCGCGGATCTCACTGTCGGCGGTCAAAGACCGCTCGACAGGACCAGCGGCAAAGCCGCCTCTGTCACGCGCCCCAAGTGAGCCCAGGTGAAAAACACCGGGCGATACAGGGAAAGGCGCAATGGCAAAAGCTATCCACAGTATGATTCGTGTCCTTGAAGAGGCACGATCGGTCGATTTTTACCAACGAGCCTTTGGTTTGGAGGTTGCCGACCGATACGAATTTGACGGATTTACACTGGTTTACCTGCGTAACGGCGACGCGGATTTCGAGCTGGAACTGACTGTGAATCACAGTCAGACCATGCCCTATGAACATGGCGACGGTTATGGCCATATTGCTTTTGCCGTCGACGATCTGGAAGCCGAACACAGCCGCTTTCACTCTTCGGGCCTCGCACCGAGAGATATCGTCGAATTCGAACGCGACGGCGCGTTGATGGCTAAGTTCTTTTTCGTGCAGGATCCGGACGGCTACAAGATCGAAGTGCTGCAGCAGCACGGCCGCTATCGCTGAGCACGCGGGCATTCCTGTGGAACGACTGGGCCATGTACCTGGTAGATGCCGATCAAAAAACAAGCAAGACAAACAGAAGCAAAAATTTTCCGAGGGAGGAAAAAAACAATGAGAACAGTGGATAAGCGACAAAAGCTATCACGCCGCGGCTTCCTTGCCGCGTCCGGTGGCGCCGCTGTCGGGGTTGCTCTGGTCACCTCAGCAGGCGTCGTTTCGTCGCCTAGCGGTGCCTGGGCAATGGAGGTTAAGGCTTTGAAGCCCGAAACCATGGCGACCCTGATTCAATTCGCCCGCGACATCTATCCGCATGACCAAATCGCCGACCGCTATTACGCCAAGGCGGTTAAGGGGCACGACGAGACCGCAATGAAGGACGCCAAACATAAGGCGATGATCGAGGAAGGGATTGCCGATCTCGATCGCCGGGCCGAAGCCGCCGGTTCCACGCAAGGTTACCGCGGTATGGGTTGGGAAGCAGAGCGCGCGGCACTTCTGCGTGAAATATCATCCACCGCTTTTTTCCAGGCTATCCGCGGCGGTTTGGTGGTCAGTCTCTACAATCAAAAAGAGATCTGGCCGCTGTTCGGCTTCGAAGGCGCCTCCGCTGATAAAGGCGGATACATCGAGCGCGGCTTCGACGATATCGACTGGGTTTAAGGCGCAATGCGCTGATAAAGAGGTGGGAGAAGAATTATGACTGCGCCTTATGAAATGAATGATGGCTCTGTGGTGGTCGTCATCGGTTCGGGTGCCGGCGGCGGCACGCTTGGCAATGAATTGGCCCAAAAGGGCATTGATATCGTGGTGCTCGAAGCGGGCGGGCGGCACGAGTATGATGACTTTACCAACGACGAGTGGGCAAGCTTCGGTCAGCTGGCCTGGCTCGATAACCGCACGACCTCAGGGTCCTGGCTCGTGGCGCGGGATTTCCCGAACCTGCCGGCCTGGATCGTCAAGGCGGTCGGCGGTTCCACGACCCACTGGGCCGGAGCATCTCTGCGTTTTCAGGAGCACGAGTACAAGGTTCGCACGACCTACGGTGAAATCGAAGGGGCCAACCTGCTCGACTGGCCGATTACCCTAAAGGACATGGAGCCTTACTACGACAAGGCTGAGAACAAGATGGGAGTCACCCGGACCAATGGGATCCCTGGCCTGCCGGGCAACAACAACTTCAAGATCATGAAAGCGGGCGCAGACAAGCTCGGCTACAAGGAATGCCATACGGGGCGCATGGCCATTAATTCGCAGGACCGCGATGGGCGTACCTTCTGTCAGCAATCCGGCTTTTGTTTCCAGGGCTGCAAGTTCGGCGCGAAATGGTCCACGCTCTACACGGAGATCCCCAAGGGTGAGGCGACCGGAAAGCTGGAGGTCCGGGCAAATGCTCAAGTGCTACAGATCGAGCATGACGACAGCGGTAAGGTCACCGGCGTGGTCTACGCGGACAAAGATGGTAACCAGCAGCGTCAGAAGGCCCGCGCCGTCTGTGTGGCAGGTAATTCGATCGAAAGCCCTCGCTTGCTGCTGAATTCCGCCTCGTCCAAGTATCCGGACGGTTTGGCCAATTCGTCGGGTCAGGTCGGCAAGAACTACATGCGGCATATGACCGGCTCGGTTTACGCCGTGTTCGACAGACCGGTGAATATGTACCGCGGCACGACCATGGCCGGTATCATTCAGGATGAATCCCGTTTTGATCCTTCACGCGGATTTGTCGGTGGTTACGAGCTAGAAACCCTCTCGCTCGGCCTGCCCTTCATGGCGGCCTTTCTGCAACCGGGTGCCTGGGGGCGTGAGTTTACCACGGCACTGGATGCTTATGACCATATGGCCGGCATGTGGATCGTAGGCGAAGACATGCCGCAGGAAAGCAACGCGGTTACACTGCACGGCGAGTTGAAGGATCAGCACGGCCTGCCGGTTCCCGATGTGCATTTCGATGATCATCCAAATGATATCGCCATGCGCAATCATGCCTATCGTCAAGGCGCCGCAGTCTACGACGCGGTGGGCGCCACCCGGACTTTCCCAACACCCCCCTACCCGTCGACCCATAATCTGGGCACCAACCGGATGAGTGCCAAGGCGTCGGATGGAGTTGTGAACAGTCATGGTCAAACCCATGATATCAAAAATCTTTTCGTTTCCGACGGAAGTCAGTTCACGACCGGTGCAGCCGAAAATCCGACTCTGACCATCGTAGCGCTGGCCATTCGCCAGGCCGACTACATCGCCGATCAAATGTCCAAAGGCGCTTTATAAACCCTGCAGCTTCCTAAGGCTGATTTTCTTGGCCGGTCCTTTACAGGGCCGGCCATTTTTTTGACCCGGTATGAGGAGTTTGTGCCGCAACCTTAAGCAGAATCCCTAAAGTTTTGGACACAAATCGGTCACTGGAATTGACGAGATCTGGCTTGAAAAAAAACAAACTTGGTATCATCATCCGGCATTAGATTGGCAGTGGGGAACCAGTTGATTTTAAGTTAATAACTCTCGGCGCACATAAACTGCTTCACGGATCGAAGTAATGAATTTTGCGCAGCGCGCCGGGTTTTTTTATTTATTTGCCTTGATTTTCGTCGGCTGGGGCGTGGCAATTGGTAAGTACGAAGTTTTTCCTTATACCGTACTTAAAGGTATTCAAGATTTTTTGGTCGGAGACCCGGCTGAAGAAGCTGATTTATTTAGCAAGTTAAAAAACGACTTGGATATCGCACCGGAACGGCAGCTGCATAAAATCGTTCCTAACCCGAATCGTGAATTCACCGAGTTACGCGTCGACGGCTTGAAAGCGCGGCGCGACTCTCCACGCATTTTTCTCGGTGATGCTCAGGCTCCCGGTTACCGGATCCTTTTCGGCGCCTTTGACTTCGATCAGCATTTTTGGGGCGCTTTGCTGCTGGACGACCAGGGCAAGCTTGTTCATCGTTGGCTGCTTTCCACTGAAGAGCTGCCGACCAACGAGGCTCAGGATCTCCTGAAGAATCTGTACGGGGTCGCCGTTCTGCCTGACGGGTCGGTCATTTTCTCTATGCAGGAAAAGGCTGGTGGAATTGCGAAGGTCGATGTTTGCGGTAATCACCTTTGGGCTCTGGAAGGCAAGTACCACCATACGGTTTCCTTGACGGACGAAAATAGCTTTTGGACCTTTGGCGGGTCACAGAAAGCCTTCGATCATCACCTGCACCTGGTCGATGTGGAAGACGGAAAGATCCTGAAAACGATCGATATGAAGGAGGTTCGTCTCAAGAACCCAAACATTCATATCTTCGACCTGCAGGTCGAAAAAGGTGTTCCGGACGCCGTTCACGGTAATGATATCGAAGCCCTGACCGCTGCGATGCTGCCCGCCTTTCCGGGGTTTGAAAAAGGCGATCTGCTTCTGAGCTTCCGAACCACCAATCTGGTCTTCGTGCTGGATCCGGACAGCCTGAAAATTAAATGGTGGCGGGTCGGTCCTTGGGATCGGCAGCACGATCCTGATTGGAACCCGGACGGCACGATTTCCGTGTTCAGCAACAACGAACGCGGCGTCGGTAAATATTCCAACATCATCTCGATCAACCCGCAGACCTATGAATTTCAGACCCTGGTCGACGGCTCGAACTATGACTTCCGTTCGAGTTTCAATGGAATGCATCAGATCACCGATCGTGGGTCTGTACTGATCAGCAGCGGACTGCAGGGCCGTCTGTTCGAAGTCGACCGCAACGGCGAGGTCATTTTCGACTTCGTCAACAGCTACTCCTGGGAACATCAGCGGGCCTTGCGTGTTTCCGAAGCCCGTTATCTGGAACGTGATTTTTTCAGCTTTGAAGGATTTCCGACATGCGAAAACTGATTGCTATTCTATCCTTCGGTCTCGCCCTGTTGGCAGCGGGAAGTGCACAAGCCTACGTCGGCCCCGGCCTTGGATTGGGGGCAGTCGGCGCTATCTTGGGGGTTGTTCTGTCCATTGTTTTGGCGTTGTTCGCGATCTTTTGGTACCCGCTGAAGCGCCTGTTCAAGAAGAAGCCTCAGCCTAGGAAGACCGAGAAAGAAGCGTGACCTACTTTTTGGTCGTTATCGCCAGCGTAATCGCAGTTGAGCTCTTTGTCCGGCTGCCGGTCGTCGATCAGGTTTACCAGCTGTTTGGGACGACGCAGAAGGCAGGCCATATCATTGCCGCCAAGGCCGTTTCCGACCATTGGAAAGAACGAGTCATGCTCCGCTACGCCCAGGAAATCCTGCTCAGTTCGATAAAGCTGGTGATGTTCATGGCCGGCGTCCTGTTCCTCGCAGTTCTTCCCGCGGTCCTGGTCCAGCAGTTGATCGATCCCAATTTGTCGATCGAAGCGCTGTTTTCAAGCTGGAGCGCCGTCGTGGTCTCATTGATCGCGGCAACCATCTATTATGTCATGAGGCATCGCGTTGTCGGATAGCGCCTACGGGACGACATCCAAGGTCTTGCATAGATTGGCGCTGGCCTCGCCGATGGTGGTTCAGGTCTCCCACGACATCGAATCCATGATGAACCGGGGTGCGGTGGCGCCCCGGAGCGAGCGGCATGTGTTCGTTGCCGGTCTTGCGCGCGCCGGCACGACCATCGTTATGCGCAGCCTCTATCAATCGGGCTTGTTCCGGTCTCTCACCTACCGGGACATGCCCTTTGTTTTGATGCCCAGGACCTGGTCGGGCATTTCCTCGTTGTTCCGGCGCCACAAGGAACAGGAAGAACGCGCTCACGGCGATCGGGTTATGGTGAATTTCGACAGCCCGGAGGCCTTCGAGGAAGTCTTCTGGCGCAGCTTTTGCGGCGCGGACTATATTTTCGAAGATGCCTTGAGGCCTCATAGGCCGGATGAGGAGATTGTCAGCCAATTTCGCCGTTTCGTCGAAAATATCCTGGCGAGCGGAGAGTCCGACTGTCAACTGCGCTACCTCTCGAAGAACAACAACAACCTTCTCCGGCTGCCTGCCATTGCCGAGGCCTTTCCCGAAGCAGCGATCTTTGTGCCCTATCGCGATCCGATCCAGCATGCGCTTTCTCTCAGTCGACAGCATGAACTGTTCCGGCAAACCCATGCACAAGACGCTTTCGCGCTGGATTACATGAACTGGCTCGGGCATCACGAATTTGGCGGCAATCACCGGCCTTTCCGCTTTGGAGAGAGTGGTCTTGAACTTGCGACCTTCTCACCGGACGGTCTGGATTACTGGCTTTGCTGCTGGGCCGACGCTTATGCCTACACTCTGAAAAACCTGCCCGAAACGGCCCGCCTCATCTCCTACGAAGGCCTCTGTGCGCAGGACGGCATCGAACGGGCACGTTTGCATGATCATGCCGGGCTCTCGGCGGAGCGTGGCGCGAAGAAATTTGAGTTCACAAAAGCCAGACCTCATGCCGCACCTGACGTCACCGCCAAGGTCAAAGCCCGGGTCTACGAGCTATATGCGGCTCTGCAGGACGTCCATTAGCGATCGTCCGGGCCCGGTCGGACTCAAAGAGCGCGTCGTATCCGAACCGTTACTCTCCTCCATCCAACATTAAGAATAATTCACGATGCCGAAAGCTTCGTGACAATGGCGGTTTGTTAGCGTCCAGATACATTAAGGCAAAAGACAGAGAGCAGTTTTATGAAACAGTTAAAGGTTCGCCCCCTTGCACTTGCGTTTGTCGCTATGACAATGACGAGCGGGGCGATGGCTGGTGAGTGGGAGCAAGACGACGCCCTGGCGTTGATTGAGCTTATCGATACTCTGAATCAGGAAGCATTGAGCCTTCCTCAGGCCGTCGAATTTGCGCTGAAACAACAGCCTGGTCTGGTCCAGGAAGCACGAGTGGAGTGGAACGACGAGCGCATTCACTTTGAAATCGAGATTACGAGTGGGCGCGACGTTTACCAGCTGGAGATCGATCCCAGTGAGAGCAAGGTCCTGAATAAGGGATTGAATCTAGGTGAGACGGTCGTCAATCATATGGCGTCGAGCGGAGACTTCATTTTCGGCGGGAATGCTTTGTCGGCAGAACGGCAAGGTGAAATCACGGCGATGCTGAAAACCGGGTTAACTCAGATTGAGGGCAAGCCGATCGCCCTGTCGTTGGAGGAAGAACGCGGAAGGATATTTTACGAGGTTCTAACCCTGGCCAAGGGGCGTCTCTCGACGGCAGTGATCAGCGGCCAAACCGGAAAAATTATCTTCTACCGCCATTATTCGAATGACGACTAGATCACAAAATGCCTTTGAGGAACCAAGAGTCGTCTTTCAGCAAGTCGGACCTGTCGGACCCATGCGTGTACTCGTAATCGAAGATGACCGGCAGGTCGCGGATTTTGTGGTCAAGGGGCTGAAGGAAAACGGTTTTGCTGTGGATTCAGCCCATGATGGCCGCGAGGGGATTTTCCTGGCCGCCAGCGAGCCCTATGACGTGATCGTGCTGGATCGTATGTTGCCACAGGTTGATGGACTTTCGCTGCTTAAAACCCTGCGGGCGACGGGCGTCGAGGTGCCGGTGCTCATTCTAAGTGCCATGGGAGAGGTCAATCAGCGCATCGAAGGGCTCCGTGCCGGCGGAGACGATTACATGGCGAAGCCCTTCTCGATTACCGAACTCGTGACCCGGGTTCAGGTTCTGCTCAAACGTAAGGTAAGCCATGGCAGCGAAACACTTCTCCAGGTCGGCAGCCTTTCCGTCGATCTCCTGACCCGCAGAGCCAGCAGACTGGGCAAGGAAATCGACCTCAAGCCCCGCGAGTTCCAGTTACTCGAATTCCTGATGCGGCACGCCGGTCAGATCGTGACCCGGACCATGATTCTGGAACATGTTTGGGACTACAATTTCGATCCGCAGACCAATGTGATCGACGTTCACATCAGCCGCTTGCGCAATAAAATCGACAAAGGCTTTTCGCCAAGTCTGCTGCACACGGTACGGGGAGCCGGCTATTCAATTCGTGAAGACTAGAGGCGCGTACAAACGCTCCATTGCTTTCAGATACACAGCTACCTTTGCCGGCGTCTTTGCCGTTCTGGCGGTTCTCTTCGCCGGGACGGTATTCTGGCTTTCCCAGTCCTTCCTCAGACAACAGATCGACAACACCATTGAGGCCGACGCAAGCGGCCTCATTGAATATTACGAAAGTGGCGGTCTGGAGCTTTTAACCGATTTGCTCAAGACCCGCCTGAAGCGGCTTTCAAAGGACGATGCGGTCTATCTTTTGACCGACCGCGAGTTCCACCCCGTGATGGGAAACATCTCGGAATGGCCGAAAGGCCTGCCCAAGGATGATCAATGGGCCGACGTGGACCGGGGACAGAATTATCCCGGCGACAGCGATTTACGTTTGCTCCATCGTGTTCTGCCGGACGGGCATCATCTGTTGGTTGGCCGCGATACCTATCAGGCCGAGGAACTCGAACAACGTACGGTTATCACCCTCCTCATCATCCTCGTCCTGACCATGACCACAGGCGGCGTCGCCGGCCTGTTTCTGCATTTTAATCTGAGGAACCGGCTGCGCCTGGTGGCTGAGACCTGTGGGGAAATAGCCGAGGGGAACTTTTCGCACCGCATCCCGGTTACGGCCGTGCGCGACGAAATTGATGCCATGTCACAGACCTTGAACATGATGCTGGACCGGGTCGAACAGCTCATGCAGGGGATCAGGCAGGTCACGAACGGTATCGCCCACGACCTGAAAACACCTTTGACTCGATTGCGTGGACAGCTGGAAATGCTGGCCCTGGAGGAGCCGGAAGAGGCGAAGCGGGAGAAAATGGGCCTGGCACTCTCGGAAGTCGATCGTCTGCTGTCGACCTTTAGTGCGTTGCTCAGGATTTCGCGCGTCGAATCCGGCGACAGCCTGAGCGAGTTCGTTCCGATCGACTTGAGCGCCATGCTGCGGGACGCCGTAGAGTTTTACGAACCCATCGCCGAGGAACGCGGACAGGGGCTCGTTTTGCAAACCGAGCGCGATATCCATCTGACCGGTGATCGGGATCTTCTGTTCCAGTCGGTCGCGAACCTCATCGATAACGCGATCAAATATGGTGGCGGCGGCACCGCAGTTACAGTCAGCTTATCCCGACACGGAACTAACGCCGAGATCACTGTTTCAGATCACGGCGATGGTATACCCGAAGCGGAATTGGACCGGGTCTTCGAGCGTTTCTATCGGGTCGAGAATAGCAGAACCCGCCCCGGAAACGGGCTGGGATTGTCATTGGTTGCGGCTGCCGTGAAGCTGCACAAGGGAACGATACGGCTCGAGAACGGCAATGGACTAAGCGTGATCGTCCTGCTTCCCTTGTCCTGATCTCTATCTACAGTATGGCTTCTTACGACTGATACTGTACCTGGCGTGCGGGCAATGCTCCGTGGTCATGACCTCCTTGCGTGAACGAAATTTAATGTTCGGGTAACGACGGCGATAACCCCCTCATTCTACTCTCCTTCCAGAGCTTGATCGTTGTTCACAGCCTTGTTGAAAAGCGATCGAACGCCAAAGAATTTTTGCGCGACTGCAAAACTAACGCCCTGAATTTGGTTCGTGTTTGAGCGTAATCGTAGTCCGAATGTTCAACGGATATTGCGGTGATCTTTTTGCAACTCATCACGTTACGACCGGGCATATGTCATTTTGAATAAGGAATATCGCGATGCTGAGCGAACTGAATCACTCATTCTTCCTCTTCCTCAATGCGGACAGCTCGACCCCTTGGTTACTGGTACAGTTCGCGAGCATCTTCGCCGAAGCGCCGCAGTTCATTCTGGCGATGATGCTGGTTTATTCCTGGCTGCGCGACCCGCATGGCGGTTGGCCGATCGTCGTCAGGGTCGCGTCCACCATGACACTCGCGCTTATTTTCAGCAAAGCCATCGGCATGGCCTATCCTGTTGATCGTCCCTTTGTAATCGGCCTGGGTAATCAATGGCTGGAGCACAGCCCAGACCCATCGTTCCCCAGCGATCATGCAACGCTTCTTTTTGCCATCTCCTGCGCCTGTCTGGGACGTCCAGGCTGGCCAACCGTCGGTTGGACAGCGCTGATTCTCGGCGTGGTGAATGGCTGGGCGCGTGTCACCGTCGGCCTCCACTACCCCTTGGATATCCTTGCTGCGCTGGGTGTCGGACTCGCCAGTGCGGTCATCGTCAGCCAGGGCGCAAAACTGCTTTCGGTCCGCAATATTCGGCTGCTGCAGCGTAATATCAACTCAAAAACAATGAGATAACACGCGATGTCAATTGGCGTTGGGACGTGTCGTGGCGGAGTCAGCATGAAAGACAATCTTGAGAAGACTTGGGTAACGATGCTTTGTCTGCATTGCGGTCTCGCAGCAGTCATCGTCGTAGTCACATCGTTTGGGCTTTACCTGGAACCCTTGGACAACGGTCTAAATGCGGACCATCTCCTGGACCTTCACAAGATGGCAGGTTTTGTCGTCGTTGCGCTGGCCGCGCCATGCTTCGTGTGGCGATCACTGGCTGGCGCCCCTCCTCGGACAAGGCACTCAGCTGGCCGGCGATACAAAGCGGTTTGTGTGGCTCACGGCCTCTTGCTGTCGAGTATCCTGTTGCTTCCCGTCTCCGGCGTTTTGGCGATCGTATGGAGTGGCCGGGATGTGTCGTGGCTGGGTTTACACCTAATCTCGGCAGGGCCGAAAAGTGAAACGCTCCGTGCACTATGCCTGACCCTGCACGAACTATCGGCGTTTCTCATGGCCGCGGTGCTGCTCGGACATTTGATCCTTGCCTTGAGAGGGCTCGTGATCGAACGAGATGGAGCGGTTTACCGCCTGTTTTCCAGACGCCTTATTGTGAAGCGGGCAGAATAGAAGACAGCCTGCTTGTCTTGACCAGGATCATTGCTCGCTGGTCCCGAAGGCGCGTGAGAACAGCTTCGGTCGAAATAATCTGCTGAAATCTTGAAAGAATGGTGAGCCCGACAGGATTCGAACCTGTGACCCGCTGATTAAAAGTCAGCTGCTCTACCAACTGAGCTACGGGCCCACTCTGCCCACTGGCGTGAGCGGGCGCACCATAGGGCCGGGATGGGATTCGGTCAACCTCGAGAAACAGCGATTTTGGCTCCGAATTGCGATTTTTCTCCTGTGTTGTCGACTGCGTATAGAAACAGCCCAGGAATCAAGACTTTTCAGCCGAATTTGGCGGGCGATTAAAGCGTTAAACCGGGCTTCTATGCCCAGATGATTCCTAAATCTATTCGAATCTGGTGAATCTGCGCCCAACAATTTGTTTGTTTGGCCTCCACCGACTTCATACCATTCGCGCTGCAAAAATGCGGGGAGCAAGATGATAGACAATGAACAGGCATCGCAGCCAGAAATCCGAAAGATTGTCGTGCAGCTGGAGGAGACCTATAGCGAGGCAGGCCGGCAGGTCGAGGGGGCGAAACACAAGGTCACTGTAGCCGCAGTCATTCGGAACCCCTTCGCGGGACACTATGTCGACGATCTGGCACCGCTTTACGATCTCGGCCGCAATATCAGTGGCATGCTCGCTGACCGGGGCGTTCAGGTTCTCGGCGTAAAACCTGAAGAGGTGACAAGCTATGGCAAGGGCGCCGTGGTTGGTGTCGATGGCGAGTTGGAACATGCCGCCGCGCTGATACATCCTCGATTTGGAGCACCTGTGCGCGCAGCAGTCGGCAAGGGCGACGACATTATTCCCTCAACCAAGAAGATGGGCGGTCCGGGCTCGGTCATCGTGATGCCGTTGACCAACAAAGACAGCATCTGGGAATTCGACGATATGGATGCAACAGAAATTACCGTGCCCGACGCGCCGAGGAGCGATGAGATCCTGGTGGCTGTCGCATTGGGGATAGGCGGGCGGCCGTTGAACCGGATCAAGCCGGATTAATTCACGCAGAAGGGAGACGGCATGTTCAAAGCAATGATTCTACTGAAACGGAGCGAAGGAAGCGATTTCGAGAGCTTCAAAACCTGGTGGTTGAAGGATCACAGGCCCCTCGCCCAGCAGCTCCCCAACCTGCGGCGAGCCGTCTTTAATGTCGTTGAGGGCGACGGTTCAGGTGAGTTCGACGGAATCTCCGAGCTCTGGTTCGACAGCCATGCTGATTTCGATTCGGCCTACAAGTCGGACATCGGCAAAGCTGTGGCGGAGGATTCGATGGCCCATGTTGCGCGCCGGGAGCGCCTTTTTATAGCCGAGCACATCGTCAAAGACAGTTAACCTCAGTTTCTCGTCTACCCATCATCAGGGACAAGCAAAACAGTTGGGTTAGTCCATCGGATTGCTTTGAAAGCGTTCTTTCAATCGAGTCGCAGTCAAGGGGCTGACGAAGGTTGAGATATCGCCGCCCAGTTTGCCGATCTCCTTGACGAAACGCGAAGAGATGAACTGCTGACGCTCGGACGCCATCAGGAACATGGTTTCGATCTCTTTATCGAGACGGGCGTTCATTGCCGCCATCTGGAATTCGTATTCAAAGTCAGATACGGCGCGCAGGCCACGGATGATGACTGCCGCTCCGGTATCGCGCGCAAAGTGAACCAACAGATTGTCGAAGGCCATGACTTCAATGTCGAGCCCGGTACGACGTAGTTCGGCGATATCGTCGAGTACCATCTCGACCCGTTCGTCGGTCGAGAACATAGGCCCTTTGCCGGCATTGCGCGCGACCGCGATGATCAGTTTGTCGACCAGCTTGGCGCCACGCGTAATAATGTCCAGGTGACCATTGGTGATCGGGTCGAATGTCCCGGGATATAGTCCGATCCGTTTCCCGCTCATACCTCTCCATCCCTCGTGATCCGGCCCAAAACCCGGTTGCATTTCATCGATTTAGTAAAATCCGCTACCAGTCTCTGGTGTTGAACGACACACAGGAATTCACAAAGTCGCGGGAAGCGATTCTGTGAGTTCGCGTGCATTGAGATCCGTCGTTTTGGCGTATTTGCTGTTTCTGTCAGCCTTAATCCCTACGCGTCGGATTCATCGGAAGGATCATCCCCGACTTGATCGCCTGGATCAACGGAATCCTCGGGCGAAGGGTTCTCAGCCCCGGTCACTGCATCCCCGTCCGCGCCGGCAGTGCTTTCCTCGCCCTCTTCTCCGATCGATTCATCGTCCTCGGCATCTTCTGCGCCGTCGTCGGACAAGCGGGTTACAGAGACGACCTTTTCATCATCGGCCACGTCGAGAACCTTGACGCCCCGGGTGGAACGGCCGGCGATGCGAATGCCTTCAACCGGGCAGCGGATGAGCTTTCCGCCGTCTGTCACCATGACGAGCTGGTCTTCCGATTCGACCGGGAAAACCGCAGCGACCGAAGTGGACCTGCCTCCGGAGCGTGTCAGATCGAGATTGGCGATACCCTGCCCACCCCGCTTGGTGATGCGGTACTCATAGGCGGAGGAGCGCTTGCCGACACCGTCTTCGGCAATTGAGAGGATGAAGTCTTCCGACTCTGCCATTTCGGCGATGCGTTCCTGTGACAGTTCAGTCTCGACGCTATCGCTTTCTTCACCGTTTCCGCCGTTTTCAGTGCGGCGTAAAGCAGCTGCATAGCGCAGATAGCTGTCGCGTTCCTCGGTCGAAAACTCCGTATGGCGCAGGATCGACATCGAAATAATCGTATCGCCCTTGGCAAGCTGAATGCCACGGACACCAACCGACGTCCGGCCGGAGAAGACCCGCACATCGCCGACTGGGAAGCGGATACATTTTCCGCGTGCAGTGGCCAGCAAGACGTGGTCACTCTCGAGACAGGTCTGAACGTTGACCAGCCGCGCGCCTTCTTCCTCAAAGCGCATGGCGATCTTGCCGTTGGACATCACGCGGGTGAAATCCGACAGTTTATTTCGCCGGACACCACCGGTGGAAGTCGAGAACATGGCGTACATATCGCCCCAGGCGGTCTCGTCTTCCGGCAAGGGCATCATGGTCGTGATGGTTTCGCCTTCCTGCAAGGGCAACAGGTTGATGAGCGCCTTGCCGCGCGACGTCGGCGAGCCGAACGGCAGACGGTAGACCTTCATCTTGTAGACCATGCCGCGTGACGAGAAGAACAGCACAGGAGTATGGGTGTTGCAGACGAAAACCTGGCTGACGACATCCTCATCGCGGGTCGCCATGCCCGCCCGGCCTTTGCCACCACGCCGTTGCGCCCGGTAGGTATTCAGAGGCACGCGTTTGATATAGCCACCGAGGCTGACAGTGACGACCATATCCTCACGCTGGATCAGATCTTCGTCGTCATGATCGAAACCACCTTCGGCAATCAGGGTCCGGCGCGGTGTCGCAAAGCGGTCGCGCATATCGCGCAACTCTTCGCGCATGATGTCGAGCAGCCGGTCCCGGGATTCCAGGATCTCCAGGTAGTTTTTAATTTCCGCGGCGATTTCTTCCAGTTCCGCGGCGATCTTTTCGCGCTCCAGGCCGGTCAGGCGCTGCAGGCGTAATTCGAGGATCGCGCGGGCCTGGATTTCCGACAACCGGTAGGTTCCGGCATCCGAGACTGCCCGCCCCGGCTCGTCGATCAGTTTTATCAGCGGGGCGACGTCGGCGGCCGGCCATTCGCGCGCGGTCAACTGCTCGCGCGCCACGACGGGATCGGGAGCCGCACGGATCAGGCGAATGATTTCGTCGATATTGGCAACCGCAATCGCCAAGCCTGCCAAGACATGCGCCCGATCGCGGGCCTTGCCGAGTTCGTAGATCGTCCGCCGGGTGATCACTTCCTCGCGGAAGGCCACGAAGGCGGCAATGATTGACTTGAGGTCCAGCAGTTCCGGTCGCCCGCCGTTGAGCGCCAGCATGTTGGCGCCGAAGGAGGTTTGCAGCGAACTGTGGCGGTAAAGCTGGTTGAGCACGACTTCGGCTTCGAAATCGCGCTTGATTTCGATCACCACGCGAACCCCGTGACGATCACTCTCGTCGCGCAGATCGGCAATGCCTTCGACGACCTTGTCCCGGACCAGTTCGGCGATCCGCTCCAGCATGCGCGATTTGTTGACCTGATACGGGACCTCGGAGACGATGATCGCCTGACGGTCCTTGCGGATCTCCTCAATTGCGGTCGCTGCGCGCATGGGGATGGAACCGCGCCCCGTATGATAGGCGTCGCGGATGCCCTTGCGCCCCAGAATGATACCGCCGGTCGGAAAGTCCGGGCCCGGCACGATTTCATTCAACTGGTCGATCGAGATCTCGGGATCATCCACATAGGCCAGGCTGGCATCGACGACTTCGCCGAGGTTATGAGGCGGAATGTTCGTCGCCATGCCCACTGCGATGCCGCCGGCCCCATTGACCAGCAGATTCGGGTACCTGGCGGGTAACACCGAAGGTTCACGCGTGGTTTCGTCGTAGTTATCCTGGAAATCAACCGTATCGCGATCGATATCCTCAAGCAGCGCCTCGCTCGCGACCCGCATCAGACGGGCTTCGGTATAACGCATGGCCGCCGCGGGGTCGCCGTCCATCGAGCCGAAATTGCCCTGTCCGTCGATCAGCATCAGGCGCATGGAGAAATCCTGCGCCATACGCACCATGGCATCGTAGATCGCGCTGTCGCCGTGTGGATGGTATTGACCCATCACGTCACCAACCACACGGGCTGATTTACGATAGGTGCGGTTCCAGTCGTAGCCTGCTTCTTTCATGGCGTAGAGAATACGCCGATGAACGGGTTTTAGGCCGTCGCGCACGTCGGGAAGTGCACGAGAGACAATGACGCTCATCGCATAATCGAGATACGAGCGCTTCATCTCTTCTTCGATGGTAACCGGAGTAATGTCGAAGCCGGAAGGCGAGCCTGGAGGCGTGGTACTGGAACTCAAAAAACTGTCCTGTCGAACTGCTGAGAAAGAAATTTCGTGGCGCTGAAGCAGGAATGCGATTCGTTTCGAACCGAGCCTCAGTGACGACAATATGTAGCAAAATTCCCCTGCCTGAACAACAAAATGCAGCGACTGACAGCTTCCAGAAAATTGCTATTAACATATTGTTTTTAATGGGAATATTTTTAATTTTCCCAACCCATCTTCATAAAAGCCGAATCACCTGTCTCATCTGGCAATTTCTGAAGGTTTTTTTACCGATTCGCAGCCGTAAAAAGAGGTTCTTAAGTCCGAAGATTTGGCCTGCAGGGTTTCTTAGTAATTGATACATCTTATGCGCGTATACGATTCGAGTCATGCGACTGCTTCGAACAGGGAAAAGTCGTGTTCCCGCCGCGCGAACCCTAGGCGTGACCAGGAGCATCGGCCTGTAAACAAAAGATTTGCCTTAAAAGTTCTTAAACGCCTCATCGTCCAGAATAAGGGATCGGAAAGTGCCGGAACACCTGAATAAAACAATGACAAAACTCTCACTTACGCTTTTGTTTGCTGCTGCCACCTTTGTTGCAGGCCCGCTTACCGTCAACGCGAACACGCCAATCATTGTTGGTATGGATGCCGATATGTCATCCGGCGCTTCGGTGTCGGGTGAAGCCATAAAACGCGGCGCTCAGATTGCAATCGACGAGATCAATGCGCGCGGTGGCGTCCTGGGGAGTCAGTTAGAACTGAGGGTCCTCGATCACAGGGGCAACCCTGCGCGCGGTAAGGACAATATCGAGGAACTGGGTGAAACCGAAGGCGTCGTTGCCGTCGTCGGCGGCATTCACACACCGGTTGCGCTTGCTGAACTCGATATTATTCACCAGAACGAACTAATCTATCTCGGTGCCTGGGCAGCAGGAACACCCGTGGTCGATAACGGGCGTGATCCGAATTATGTTTTTCGAGTATCCGTTCGCGATCAATTTGCAGGCGAATTTCTTCTGTTGGCTGCTGTCGACCGCGGACACGCTTCGCCCTGTCTTCTGCTCGAGGAGACAGGTTGGGGACGTTCCAGTGAAAGGGCCTTTAAAACAGCCGCGAAGAAACACGCGACTGGAATTGTTGACATCCAGTGGTTCAAATGGGGCGTATCGAACCTCAGCGAGCACTTGCGTCTCTTTAAGGAACGCGGATGTGACGTCGTCATGTTGGTGGCGAATCCCCGCGAAGGTGCTGTCGCGATCCGGTCAATGCTGTCTTTGGATAAATCCCAACGCCTGCCCATTGTATCCCATTGGGGTATCACCGGCGGAGATTTCAGTGCTGCGGTTGGTCAGGACTTTTCAGAAATTGATCTGGTTTTCCTTCAGACCTATTCCTTCATCAACCCGACACATCCCGAACGCGCCGCACAGGTGATCGAGAGCTATCTCACGCGCCACGATGATGTTTCGACAGTGGAAGAAATTGCGGCGCCGGTTGGGACTGCGCATGCTTACGATCTGATCCACCTTCTCGCGATGGCGCTTGAAACGGCGGGAACGACGGACCGAGCCAAGGTTCGTGAAGCCCTCGAAAATTTACCGGAATATAATGGCCTGATCCGCGATTACGCGCCTGCCTTTACACCTGAACGACACGACGCGTTGGATGCCAGCGATTTCTCCTTAGCCCGCTTTGCGCCCAATGGCGCGATCGTTCCGGCAGAGTAGAGTCGGGATCATCAAGCATATGGGGGCAAAGAAACAGTCGCAGGGTATCCTGACCTACATTGCGCTGCGCGTGATGGTGCCGATGATCATTGCGTTGGCGGCTGCGGCCGTATTCACGGTTCGTGAAATCGATGAGACGAACACAACCTTCGTCGAAGAACAGCTCGCGACCCAATCTCTGCACACTGCGGAGATTCTAGGGTTCAGACTGGAAAACCTTGTCGATGCGGTCAATGCTCTGGCGGAGAACGACATCTTCGTAAACGGGCTGGTCGACGAAACCAACAGACACACCTATCTACCGGCCTATTTTGCGTCGCTTCGTCTGCCGGGCAGCCAAAAGAACAATATTATCCTGACAGACTACAAGGGACGGCCCATCGCGTCGACGCAGGGCAAAGTGAACTTTAAGGGGGAAAACTGGGTCAGCACGGTCATGTCGGGCGATTCGCTGTTACTGATCGATGCTCAGAAACTGATCATTGCCGTTCCAATCGTAAATAATGGCATGCCAGAGGGGATGCTTGTTACCGTGTACGATGCAGAGGGCTTGGTGGAGACGCTCGATTTTCCTTCTCTCTCCCGCTTAAGCGCAGTGGTAGACATCAGTACAGGGCTGGTTATCTATTCATCGGTTGAAGCCTTCGCTCGCCAAGGCGAGAAAGATCCTGGGCGAAAGGTTGAGGGTTGGGTGCAAAGCCGGAGTTTTGTGAACAGCCACGGTGAATCTAAAAATTTTGGCGGCAATTTGATCGTCGTTACCGGCGAACTGACGAAAGAAGCATTCGCGGTTTCCGAGGAAATCAGCAAGGTTATTCTGTTCGCCTTTGCCGCTGCAGGTCTTGCCCTTCTGATCACGACCGGATTGATTACGTCGCTTGTCAGACGGCCATTGGTCGGCCTGCTCAAAACCGTCAAGAGCATTAGTTCCGGTGCTTCATTGAACGAACGCGCTCAGGTGGAGGGTGCCAAAGAATTCCGCCAGCTGAGTTTCGCATTTAATGGCATGCTGGAACGCATCGCAGAATCCACAGCATCCAGGGAACAGGCCGAACAGGCCAATAAGGCGAAATCCGAATTCCTGGCAACTATGAGCCATGAGATCCGGACTCCCATGAATGGGGTGATCGGAATGACCGGTCTGCTGCTGGAAAGCAAGTTGGAGCAGGATCAGCGGAAGTACGCGGAAACCATCCGTGAGTCCGGTGAAGCCCTATTGGCGATCATCAACGACATTTTAGACTTCTCCAAGCTGGAAGCCGGCAAGGTCGAATTGGAACTGGTCGATTTCGCCCCTGTTGCCATGGTGGAAACGGTGACCGATTTGGTGGCTCAGCGCGCAATCGCAAATGGCAACGAGATCCAATCCTATATTGATCCTGCAGTCCCTCAGGCCGTGCGCTCGGATGTTGCCCGCGTGCGCCAGATCCTGCTGAATCTGGCGGGAAATGCGACCAAATTTACCAAAGATGGTTCTATCTCCGTCACCTGCACCTTAGATGACAGCTCCAGCGCCGAACGTTGCGTCCTGAAGTTTTCGGTGGCCGATACCGGCATCGGTATCCCGAAGGAAGCGCAAGACAAGCTGTTCCAGAAGTTCAGTCAGGCCGATGCATCCACCACGCGAAAGTTTGGCGGTACCGGTTTGGGACTCGCGATCTGCCGGCAGTTGGTCCAGCTAATGAACGGTGAAATCGGTATTGAGAGTGAACCTGGTCAGGGAAGCACCTTTAGCTTCACTCTGCCCGTTGAACCCGCGGTTGCAAAGATCGAGGCCGTGTCGACGGTCTCGCCGAAGGAAGAGTTAAAAGGCAAGAAAGCGTTGATCGTGGACGATTCCGAAATGAACGTCCTGATTATGGAAAAACAGCTCCAGTCCTGGGGCATGGAAACGGTTTCGACGCTCGATCCAAAGCAGGCGGTCGGCATTTTGCAGGCTGAATTGAAAAAGGACGCAGCCGTCGATCTTGTTTTCCTCGACTACATGATGCCCGATATCGACGGCGAACAGCTGATCAAGATGATCAAGGGTATTCCAGAATTTAAAGAGCTTCTGGTGATTTTGGCGACGTCTGGCATGGCAAGCCGTAAGCTGAGTGAGCTTCAGGCGATGGGTTTCGCTGCACGTCTTGTGAAACCGCTCAAGCAGTCGGATCTGTTCGATTCGATCAGCACTGTTCTGCTGAACGAGACGGTGTCTGCTGCTCCCGCTGCCAAACCGGCGTCGGCCATGTCCAGTGCGGTAACAGGGCGAATTCTGGTAGCTGAAGACAACATGGTGAACCAGATTGTTGCCGTGAAGATGCTGGAATCCATGGGGCACCATGCAGATGTCGCCGCCAATGGGCGCGAGGCGCTGAATGCCGTTCAAAAGATGCCGTACGACTTGGTCCTGATGGACATGCAGATGCCGGAAATGGACGGACTGCAGGCAACGCAGGCAATCCGTGCGTTGCCCAGCGACGTTTCGAACATTCCAATCGTGGCCCTGACAGCCAACGCAATCCAAGGCGACCAGGAGCGCTGTATCGAAGCCGGCATGAACGACTACATTAGTAAGCCGGTCGAGAAAAAGGCCCTCTTTGAGGTGCTTGAATCCTACCTGACACAGTCAAATACTTCGTCAGACGAGGCCGGCGAGACACAAAATGCGGACGCAGCATCTTCCGAACCTGCCAATACCGACCGGGCTCCAACACCCGTCGTCAAACTGGATCGCCTGCGCGAGCTTTGCGATGAAATCGGAGTCGAATCGCTGGAGATTATCTTGTCGTCCTACACAGACGACAGCCTGCAGCTGATGGATGACATCAGAGAGCTGACGGACCTTGCCGACATCGAAAACCTTAAGAACAGGCTTGAAACTCTGCAGGGCAGTTCGGAGAACGTAGGACTGACTTCCCTGTCTGAGCTCTGTGAAGAGGCTCTCGCTGCGTTACAGCATGGATTAACGGCCTTCGAAACCAAACTGCTCGGTAATCTTGACGACGTTCATGACCAATCCTGCAGCGAGGTCAAAGACTGGCTGGACGAGGCCAAACGAAAGACCGCGTGAGTTCCCAACCTAGCGCGCAGTCTTACCGAAAATCATATCCACATGAAGAATACCGGCGTCGTCGTAGGGTTCGCCCGGAACGCGCACGAATCCGAGGCTGCCGTAAAAGGCTTCCTGCTCGATTTGAGCGGACAGCTTTATCGGTGACTGACTGTAGAGACGCCCCGATTCTGCGATTGCTGCCTCCATCAGGACACGGCCGAGCCCCTGCCCCCTCGCTGACTTTCGTAGCACCACTCGAGACAGGGTAATCTCATCGCCGTGATCGGGACCTCGCAGGCGGAGGTAACCTGCGAGGTTGCGGTCGATCAAAAGCAAAAGATGGCGAGCGTGCCGGTCCAGACCGTCGATATCGGGAAACAGCGATTGCTGTTCGACCACAAAGACCTCATTGCGGAGCTGCAACAGGTCGTAGAGCTGGTCGCGGTCCAGATCCTTGAAGTCTGCCCAGATGAGATTTTGCACCAGTGTTCTAGACCGAATTTAGAACGGAATTTCGTCGTCCAGATCCCCGCCCGAAGGACCGGAGCCGCCGCCGCCGAATCCACCGCCGCCGCCTTGGCCGCCACCCTGACCGCCGCCACCCTGGGAACCGCCGCTGCTGAAACCGCCACCGTAGCTGCCGCCACCACCCTGGCCGCCGCCAAAGTCTCCACCACCTCCGCCTTCATTGCGGCCATCGAGCATGGTAAGTTCCCCACGGTAGCGCTGCAGAACGACTTCGGTGCTGTATTTCTCCACGCCTTGCTGGTCGGTCCATTTTCGGGTCTGTAACTGCCCTTCGATGTAGAGCTTCGAGCCTTTGCGCAAGAACTTCTCGACAACGTCGACCAAGCGGTCGTTGAAAATCACGACCCGGTGCCATTCGGTACGCTCGCGTCTTTCGCCTGAGTTTCGGTCACGCCAGGTCTCGGACGTCGCAAGCGACAAATTGGCGATTTTCGTGCCGTCTTGCGTGCTGCGGATCTCCGGGTCGCGGCCCAGATTGCCGACGAGAATGACTTTATTTACGCTTCCGGCCATGCCGTTCTTCCCTGTATCTTCGAAAACTGAATGTGCGGACTCGACAGTCGTCGAGACTCTTGGCGACTTTACCGATAAGGTTCGTCAACTGCACCGAATTTGTTGTGTCTAAATTTTCGTTCCTCAGACTAACAAATTCGTTGCCGCATCTCCATATTCATGTTTTGTTCCCCTTCATATCGGTTGGGATCAGACCAACTGTTATGCGATCTATCGAGGCTGATTGTAGAACGCCATGACGACCAGAGAGCTATCATGACCAGAGAGCTATCATGACGAGACCGGCCGATCCCGTCATATCGGTTCGCGGAGCGCGCGAGCATAACTTAAAGAACGTCAGTATCGACCTACCACGCGATCAGCTGGTGGTGATTACGGGACTCAGCGGTTCTGGAAAATCGTCACTCGCCTTCGATACAATCTATGCCGAAGGCCAGCGCCGCTATGTCGAATCGCTGTCAGCCTACGCGCGCCAGTTTCTTGAGATGATGCAGAAACCGGACGTGGATTCGATCGACGGTCTTTCGCCTGCCATCTCCATTGAACAGAAGACGACGTCCAAAAATCCGCGCTCGACAGTCGGCACGGTGACCGAAATCTATGATTATCTGCGCCTGCTGTTCGCGCGCGTCGGGATCCCCTACTCGCCGGCGACCGGTCTGCCGATCGAGAGTCAAACCGTCAGCCAAATGGTTGATCGGGTCATGGAGATGCCGGAGGGAACGCGCCTTTACCTGCTGGCCCCCATCGTGCGTGGCCGCAAGGGCGAGTACCGCAAGGAGCTTGCAGAGCTTCAGAAGCGCGGCTTCCAACGGGTTAAGATAGACGGCGAGTTGATGGAGATTGTCGAGGCCCCTGCTCTCGACAAGAAGCGCAAGCACGACATCGAGGTGGTGGTTGATCGCCTGGTGGTCCGTGCCGACATCGAGTCTCGCCTGGCCGACAGTTTCGAGACTGCGCTGGAACTGGCGGATGGTCTGGCCTACACGGAAAATGCCGACGGTGGAGAACGTACGACATTTTCGGCCCGCTTTGCCTGCCCCGTATCAGGCTTCACCATTGATGAGATCGAGCCTCGGCTTTTTTCCTTCAACAATCCCTTCGGCGCCTGTTCAGCGTGTGACGGCCTGGGCATCGAGATGTTTTTCGATCCCGAACTGACCATCCCGGATCAGGGGCGGTCCCTCGCCGAAGGCGCGGTCGCGCCCTGGTCCTCGGCGACAGCTCAGTACTACAAGCAAACCCTGGATTCGATTGCCCGGCATTACGGCGTTTCTTCGCGAACCGCATGGCGGGATTTGCCGGAGAAGGTCCGTGACACGATCATCAATGGCTCCGGCAAGGAGTCCATCACCATGCGCTACGACGATGGCTTGCGGTCCTATGAGACGTCCAAGCCATTCGAAGGTGTCTTGCCCAACATGTCCCGGCGTTGGCGGGAGACGGACAGTGACTGGGTGCGCGAGGAACTGTCGAAATATCAGGCGACCCAGCCTTGTGATGCCTGCGGCGGACATCGCCTGAAGCCGGAAACACTGGCCGTTAAAATCGCAGGGCTGCATATCGGTGAAGCTTCCAAGTTTTCCGTGGCTGAGGCCGAGCGCTGGTTTGCTGGTCTCAACGAGAAATTGACGACGAAACAGCAGGAAATTGCCGGCCGTATTCTGAAGGAAATCAACGAGCGCCTCCGGTTTCTGGTGGATGTCGGCCTGGAATACCTGACCCTCAGCCGCGGCTCGGCAACTCTGTCCGGTGGCGAGAGCCAGCGGATCAGACTGGCTTCCCAGATTGGCTCCGGATTGACAGGCGTTCTCTATGTTCTGGACGAACCTTCCATCGGATTGCACCAGCGCGACAATGCGCGGCTTCTTGAAACCCTGAAACGCCTGCGCGACCTGGGCAACACGGTTATTGTGGTTGAGCACGACGAGGACGCCATCCGCACTGCCGATTATCTTGTCGATATGGGACCCAAGGCGGGCACGCACGGTGGCGAAGTGGTGGCGCATGGCTTGCCGGATGAGGTGATGGCGGTGCACGGCAGCTTGACCGCTGACTATCTGACCGGAAGGCGAATGATCGAGGTGCCGGAAACCCGTCGTCGGGGTCGCAAACGCCAAGTGTTGAGCGTGAAATCCGCGACAGCCAACAATCTGCAGGATGTCAGTGTCAGTATTCCCCTGGGAACCTTTTCCTGTGTGACCGGTGTATCGGGCAGCGGTAAGTCAACGCTGATCATTGAAACGCTGTTTAAGGCCGTCGCACGCCGCCTGCACAACACCAAGGACACGCCGAGCAAACACGAATCCATCGAGGGACTGCAATTCCTCGACAAGGTCATCGATATCGATCAATCGCCCATCGGCCGCACGCCGCGTTCCAATCCTGCAACCTATACCGGCTGCTTTACGCCGATCCGCGAGTGGTTCTCCGGCCTGCCCGAGTCCAATGCCCGCGGATACAAGCCCGGACGTTTCTCGTTCAACGTCAAGGGCGGACGCTGTGAAGCCTGTCAGGGTGACGGCATGATCAAGATTGAGATGCACTTCCTGCCGGACGTTTACGTTCAATGCGATGTCTGCAAGGGAAAACGCTATAACCGGGAAACACTGGAGATCGTTTTCAAAGGCAAGAGCATCTCGGACGTTCTGGATATGACCGTGGACGAGGGCGTCGAGTTTTTCAAGGCGGTCCCGGCGATCCGTAACAAGCTCGAAACGCTTGCACGGGTCGGCCTTGGGTACATTCACGTGGGTCAGGCCGCCACCACTCTTTCAGGCGGTGAGGCACAGCGGGTGAAGCTGGCCAAGGAATTGTCGCGCAAGGCGACAGGCCGGACCCTCTATATTCTCGACGAGCCGACAACCGGTTTGCACTTTGAAGACGTCCGCAAACTGCTCGAGGTTCTGCAGGCTCTGGTGGACCAAGGCAATACGGTTCTCGTGATCGAACATAATCTTGAAGTCATCAAGGTGGCCGACTGGATCGTCGATCTCGGGCCTGAAGGCGGCGACAAGGGAGGCCGCATCGTTGCCAGCGGTACACCCGAAGACGTCGCCGGGGTCCCGGAAAGCTTTACCGGACAGTATCTGGCGCCTTATTTGAACGGAGTCGCTTCGCAAACGCGAAAAAAGAGCGCCTGAACGTCAGCTTCTATTGAAAAGCCCGTCGTTCGGCTGCTTAAAATTCTAGATTGAATCTTATCTGCTGCTAAGCTCCCCGTCGTGCTTGTGACTGTACAAGTCGTTGAAGGGGACCTTTGTATGCGGCGTTCGTCAATCCTGTTCGTGCTAGCCAGCCTGGCATTGAGTGCCTGTGCACAAATTCAGCAGCAACCGCAACCGCAGCCGATAGTCAAACAGCCTGATCTGGGAACGGGGCCGTTCTTGATTGGGACCGGAAGTACTGCAGGCGTTTATCATGCGCTCGGGCAGGAGATCTGCCGCAGCTACGAGAAAGCCTACGTTGTCGAAGCTTCCTCCTGCGACATTCTGGTTCAGCGCTGGTCCGAAGCGAAGCTGAAATCTTTACAGAGCCAGATTCTCGATATGGCTATTGTCCATTCGGATTGGGCACGCTCTGCCACCAACGGAACAGGCCCCTTTACCAATTCTGGCCCTATGAACCGGCTTCGTTCGGTCGCGTCGTTCTATTCGCAACCCCTATCCGTCATTGTTAAACGCAACTCAGGCATTACTGAATTGGACGAATTGCCTGAGGCACGGCTCGTCGCCGCATCGAATTCCTCTGCTGACGTGATGTTCCAAATCGTTTTGAGATCGAAAGGCTGGACGGAAGAGAGTTTTGCGTCATTAGTGAAGGTCGATTCGACACGGGCGGCACTCGATGCCTTCTGCGAAGGCAGTGCGGATGCCATGCTGGTAAATGCCGGGCATCCCAGCGGATTTGTACAAAAAGCGACGACTGAATGCGGCGGTCGGCTTCTGCCCGTGGAAATTCCGGGGATTGCCGAAGAGATTGCAGACAATCCCGCGCTTGCCGAAGCATCAATTCCGGCTGGGATGTATCGGGGACAGTCCGACAGCATCCCGACTTTCGGGTACCGCGCTGTACTGGTGGCACGAAGCGATACGCCCGACGTCGTGGTCGCGGCTGTCGTCAACGCCGTTTTGAATGATTTCGACGCTTTTAAAAGACGGCATCCGGCGTTTGCAGAGCTTGAGCCAGGCGAGATGGCAATTGCCGGATTGGCTGCTCCCTTGCATCCCGCTGCCGAAGCCGCGTACCGGCTAAAAGGTTTGGTACCCTGAAGGGTCAAAAGACGACATTGAGGGCTGTCGGGCGCCGTTTCCTTGGAGTATGGTCCGGCTATGACAACAGCTGATATCAAACCCGTCCATGTGGTGGGCGGCGGCATGGCCGGCAGCGAGGCGGCCTGGCAGATTGCCGAGATGGGCGTACCAGTGGTTCTGCATGAGATGCGGCCGGTGCGCAAAACCGACGCACATGCGACCGAGGGACTGGCCGAGCTGGTTTGTTCAAACTCGTTCCGTTCCGACGATGCAATGAACAATGCGGTCGGCCTGCTGCACGAAGAGATGCGGCGGCTGGGGTCGATTATTATGTCCGCGGGCGATGCGCACAAGCTGCCGGCTGGCGGCGCGCTCGCTGTCGACCGGGACGCTTTTTCCGACGAAGTTACCCGACGTCTGGAAGCCCATGCCCTCGTCGAAATCCGCCGTGAGGAGATTGATGGTTTACCGCCTGAGGACTGGGATTCGGTGATCCTTGCCACAGGTCCCCTCACCTCTCCTGCATTGACTGAGGCGATCGGCAGGGTGACCGGCGAGGAATACCTCGCCTTCTTCGATGCCATTGCCCCGATTGTCTACAAAGACTCGATCGATTTCGAGAAAGCCTGGTTTCAATCACGCTACGACAAAGTCGGTCCTGAAGGCGACGGCGCCGACTACATCAACTGTGCCCTGACCAAGGATGGCTACGAGGCCTTCATCACAGACCTGATCGAAGGTGAAAAAACCGACTTCAAGGAATGGGAATCTTCGACTCCCTACTTCGAAGGCTGTCTGCCGATTGAGGTCATGGCCGAGCGCGGCCCGGAAACACTTCGATTTGGCCCGATGAAGCCGGTCGGACTACAGGATCCCCGCAGCGAAACGCGTCCGCATGCGGTTGTTCAGCTGCGGCAGGATAATGCACTGGGCACGCTCTACAATATCGTCGGCTTTCAGACCAAAATGAAATACGCCGAACAGGTCCGCGTGTTCCGAAAGATACCCGGACTCGAGAACGCCGAGTTCGCGCGGCTGGGCGGTCTGCATCGCAATACCTTCATCAACTCCCCGCGCCTGCTGGATGGCAGCATGCGCATGACTTCGGCGACTCGGTTGCGTTTCGCCGGGCAGATTACCGGCGTCGAAGGTTATGTCGAAAGTGCCGCGACGGGATTGCTTGCCGGGCGCTTCGCGGCTGCCGAACGCCTTGGGACGGCAGTTGTTCCACCACCAGCCACGACGGCTCATGGTGCGCTGCTCAGCCACATCACTGGCGGTGCCGATGCCAAGACCTTTCAGCCCATGAACGTAAACTTCGGGCTGTTTCCGCCGTTGGAAAAGGTTGAGGGCAAAAAGATCAAGAAAAAGGAGCGTAAGCCGGCCATGGCTCAACGCGCGCTCGATGATCTTGCCAGATGGATTGGTGACAGTGCGGCGGCGGCGGCCTGAACAGAGGTTCCCGCGCCGACGCTGACTTTACTGCGATGCCGCAGCACGTCAGAACCGAACGAAAAGATAACCGAGGAAAAGCCGCCAGGCCTGCCCATGGCTGTTGTCCTGGACGGCAGGATCGAGCGGATTCCAACCAGCCCGTTCGAGGGATTTTAGGTGTCGTCTGGCGATGATGGCGGGAAGCACGGCGGCCACTGTGGCTCGTCGATAACTTTTCCCATGTTTTCCGGCTTCGTTCAGGTGCCAGCTCGCCCGCTGTGCAATATCCTTTGTTACCGCTGCCAAGGCATCACTTGGCCGGAGTTCAAAGAGATCCCCCAGCCGAAGAGTATGCCGGTCTGAGAGGTCAGCAGGCAGGAAGTTTCGTTTGCGCGCAGCGTGAAACGGTACGGCCCTTAACAGCCCGATCATCGCCCAGGCAATGCCAACGTGATTGGCGGATTGCAGCGCCGTTTTGTCCTCTGTCCCCAAAACCATAGCCGCAAGCTGTGTTAGAGCACCGGATGTTGAAGCCGCATAGGCCTCCAACGCGGCCAGGTCAGACGGCGGCTCTTCTTCCAGGTCCAATTCGCGGCCATCCACGATCACGTCAAAGCGATCCCTTGGCAAGCGATGGCGGGACACGACTGAAGCCAGGGGTTCGACGACCGCATGCTTGCGGGGGGCACCGTCATAAATGCCATCCAGGCTTTCACGCCACCACTGCAGCCTGATCCGCCCGAGCATCGCTTCGCTGACGACCTCGGCGGTCTTGGCGACTTCCAGGTTGAAGGCATAGAGCGTGAAGAGATCGTCGCGCAGATGAGAAGGCGCAAAGAGGCAGGTCAGAAAGCGGTCGTGATCCTGTGCGCGAAGCTCTTTCCCGCAATAGGACAGCGAGGGTGTCGTCATGGCGTGATTCGCTTCGCTGAAAACATTGCGCGACTATAGGCAAAGTCACGCCCCACGCAACGTTCGACCAATGCCGGACGCCGTTTTAGAATTATTACCATTAACAATTGACGACTACGGCATGAACGCTATGTTCCTAGCGAGATTTCTCTCCGGTGGAAGCGCTAGCCTCTATCGCCAATAAACCAGCAAACGACCTAAGACAAGGAGTGCACCGCATGGCCTTCGAGCTTCCTTCCCTCCCCTATGCCGACAACGCCTTGGAGCCGCATTACTCCGCCAACACCTTCAGCTTTCACCACGCCAAACATCATAACGCCTACGTGGTCAACCTGAACAAGCTGATCGACGGCACCGATCTGGCAGGCAAGTCATTGGAAGAGATCATCATGGCGACTGCCAAGGATGACTCCAAAGCCGGTGTTTTCAACAATTCCGCTCAGGTTTGGAACCATACCTTTTTCTGGAACTCCATGGCGCCGAACGGTGGCGGCCGCCCCAGCGGTGCACTCGCAGCCAAGATCGATGAAGATTTCGGCAGCTTCGATGCTTTCGCCGAAAAGTTCAAAGCATCTGCAGTGGGACGTTTCGGCAGTGGCTGGACCTTCCTCGTTGTCGAAGGCGGCACGCTGAAGATCGTCAACACCCTGAACGCTGGCACGCCGATGACTGACGGCCAGACCGCTCTGCTGACCATCGACGTATGGGAGCATGCCTACTATTTGGATTACCAGAACCGGCGTCCGGATTACGTTCAGACCTTCCTCGACAAGCTGGCGAACTGGGATTTTGCGTCGGCAAATTTCGACGCTGCCTGAGGAATTGCCGCTTTTGACGGCGGTTGTACGGAGTGTGAAATGATTTCTCGTAAGTAAGATGAAGCCTGGTGCTTCTCAATCGATCTAAACGAGAGTAATCAGGGTCCGGACAACCGATACAGCGTTAGAATCAAAGGGGGGTTATGCCCCCCTTTTTTTGTCTTTGACGTTGAAGCATCTGATTCTATTGTACTCTTTGCGACGGAAAAACTGGACCTCCTGCCGATTTGATCGTACAGGTGGAAATTATTAGTCTTAATTTATCAATCGGCGGACCGAAAATGACGAAAACATGAGGGCTTCACCGTGAGATTTATCGGAACGATATTTGTATGTCTTGCCACGCTCGGGCTGGCGGGCTGTGCGTCGAAAGAACCAACCACCAACGAAGTGATCGAAGACCAGCTGAGCGGACCTGAATTTCGGACCGTGGAAACCGATCAGGGCGTTGTCGTCATGTTGGTCAATCCGCTCTTATTTGCCTTCGACAGCGATGAACTGACCGAAGAATCCCGGAATCCCATCGCCTATATCGCACGTGTGCTGAATACGCCGGGTGTCCAGTCGCGGCAGGTTCACGTCAACGGCTATTCCGACAGTGTCGGCAACGAAGACTATAATTTGGATCTTTCCCGGCGGCGCGCCGAGGCCGTTGCAAAGGAATTGGTCTACAACCAGGTAGCGGCCGAGCGGGTTCTCTACAACAGCTTCGGAGAAGCCAATCCGATTGCCCCGAACGTCACCGATGACGGCAGCGACAATCCGGAAGGACGCACGCTGAACCGGCGGGTTGAGATCGTAATCCTGAACCCATGATGTAAGAATCAGTCTCTAGGTGACCTGACTTGTCGGCGAACCGAGGTTTTTCTCCCGGTAATGTTGCTTAGTTTGCGTGAGGACGCGGCTATGGACTTGCGATGCTTGTAGCCGTTCTTTCGCATTCGGTTGCCACCTGATCTCTACCGTCATTTACAAACCATAGCAGGGGTTCGTGAAAGATCGTAAATCTGGCCCTTGTCCTGAAACTCGATTCTGCTGCCATTTTGTATTTTATTCTGGCAATGCAGGTCCGTATGGGTTTTCCACCGTTCTACCGGCGTTTTATGTCCGCGCCTATTCTTCCAGACCCAACCGCGGGCGACTCGGCAGAACTCGAGAGAGTAATCAAATTACTTCTGCCTGTTGGCTTTGGAATGATTGGGGTTGCAGCCCCCTCCATTTTCCTTGAGTGGCCAGGTTCCTTTCTGATTATTGGCTGTATTGCGATATGGGGAGGCGTAAGGTTGAGACAGGATTTGCGCAGAACTATTGGCGGTCCCCTTCCGTGGATTGAGAACAGATGGACTTTGAAATGGCCCATGCTTGTGTTTGACGTCTGGACTCTGACTTTCAGTTTAGCCGTTGTACTAATTCCGATGCTTTGAACATCCAGCCTAGAATGATAGCGCGCGAGAATGCTCTGCAAGCTCTTGGCAGTGTTCTTTCTTTAGACAACTGATATCACCGACCGCATCCAGAGATACACTGCGAATCAGGAGGTCTCGCACATCACTGCTCGCCCTCCGCTTGTTAACAGCGCCTGGTGATTCGATTGCGTTTAAGTATCTGGATGTCTTCTTGAAGACCTTTGGCCCAGCCTAGTCAGGGAGATCACTCGATCGCGATCAAGGCAGCCGCGACGGCACGCCCCTCAGCAAGCAGAACATTGTAGGTCCGGCAGGCCGCCCCGGTATCCATGGGTTCGATCGAGACGCCGTGTTTACGCATTTCACCGCGAAGTTCCGGCGTGATCATCTGCATGCGGGTGCCGCAACCGACAAGCAACACTTCGATCTGTCCCGATGCCGTTACCGGCATTAGCGACTGGGCGGTCAGTTCCTCAAAGCCTGAGATTGGCCAGGCTTCGCTTCTGTCGGGGAAAACGATCACTGAGCCCTGAAACTGATGACCGCTGACCTTGAACTGCCAGTCGCCATAACTTTCCACGACCTGCCGGTCTTTTGGGACTGCGAGCGAGATTTCCATAGATCTCTCCCGATTCTCAGGTGTTTTCAGGCGTGACCGCTACGGCTCTTTTTTTACGAAGCTGCTGGAGCCGCCTGTTCGGCCTTGTCCGGGCCGTCGCTTACACCGACGCGAATGTTCATGTACGACAGGATCGGCACGGCCAGCGCGACGGAAGAATAAGTCCCGATGATGACACCCCAGATCAGCCCCATGCTGAATCCGCGAATCACCTCGCCGCCGAAAATGAACAGCGAAAACAGTGCCAAAAGGGTCGTGACCGAGGTTAGGACCGTTCGCGACAGTGTTCGGTTGATGGACATGTTCAGCACTTCGGTGATTGCCAGCTTTTTGTATTTACGAAGCTCGTCGCGGACGCGGTCGAAAATCACGACCGTATCGTTGATCGAATAACCTGCAATCGTCAGAACCGCCGCGAGAGTCGAAAGATTGAATTCGACCTGGGTCAGCGAGAAAAAGCCCACCGTCGCAATCACGTCGTGCAACAACGCAACCAGGGCGGCTGCAGAAAAGTGCCATTCGAAACGGAACCAGATATAAAGACCGATAGCGCCCAGGGCGAGAACGGTTGCCAGGATACCGGCCTCCTTGAGTTCTCCACCCACTTTCGGGCCGACAAACTCTGTCCGGCGGTACTCCACCACATCGCTGCCAAGTGCTTCCTTGACCAGCTGAATCGCGGCTTCCTGCGCGCCTTCTCCACCGTCCTGCTTTTGAATATTGATAAGCACGTCGGTTGGCGCGCCAAACTCCTGCAGGGTGACCTCGCCGACATCCAGGGCTGACAGGCGGCTGCGCAGATTACCGAGGTCGGCGGGACCGTCGGTGCGCACCTCAAGCAGGATACCGCCGCGAAAATCGACACCGAAATTCAGGCCGAGTGTCGCGAACGAGATCACCGACCCCAGCATCAACAGCGCAGAAAAAGCCAGGAACAGCTTGCGCTTCGACATGAAATTCAGCTTCGGCGCGACGGGAAAGAGTTTAATGATAGCCATGGTGCGCCTCCTATATGCCGAGTGCTTGCGGCCGGCGGCGGCGCAGCCAGGTCACAACGAGTAGACGCGTAAGCATGATTGCCGTGAACATGGAGGTCACAAGGCCTATCGCCAGGGTGACAGCGAAGCCCTTGATCGGTCCGGTTCCGAACTGAAGCAGCAATAGGGCCGCGATCAATGTCGTAAGGTTAGAGTCGACAATTGTGGTCAAGGCCCGGCGGTAACCCGCATCAATCGCAGAAATCGGACTTCGCCCGTTCCCCGCTTCTTCACGGATGCGTTCAAAAATCAGGACGTTGGCATCAACGGCCATACCGATGGTCAGCACGATACCGGCAATTCCGGGCAGCGTCAGGGTCGCGCCCAGGCCGGATAGCGCCGCAAGGATCAGGACCAGGTTCATGACGAGAGCGACATTCGCCATGAGCCCAAACAGTCCGTACGTCACTGCCATGAAGATGATCACCAGGATAAGGCCGAGAACACTGGCAAATTCGCCCGCTCGGATTTGGTCAGCCCCCAAGCCCGGGCCCACGGAACGCTCTTCGAGAAACGCGATCGATGCCGGCAATGCGCCGGCCCGCAGCAGCAGAGCCAGCTCCTGGGTCTGGTCCAGGGTGAAACTGCCCGAGATGATGCCCCGGCCGTCTAAAATCGGTGACCGGATGACCGGCGCTGAGACAACCTTGTCATCCAGAACAATGGCAAATGGCCGTCCGACGTTGTTCTTCGTCGCGTCGCCAAAGCGTTTTGCGCCCGAGGAATCGAACGCGAAACTGACCACGGGCTGCCCATCCTGAAAGGTGGCCTGTGCGTCGACCAGGGTCTCGCCGCCGACGATAACGCGCTTCTTGATCACGTAACGCTGGGTTCCGCCCGAAACATCGGATTCATCGGCGAGCAGAAACTCCGACCCGGGAGGCGCGCTGCGGGCACCGGGATTGGCGTTTTCGTCGACAAATCGGAAGGTCAACTTCGCGGTTTTTTCGATTTTCCGCTTGGCATCTTCGGTATTCTGAACCCCTGGTAACTGGATCAGAATTCGGTCTTCACCCTGGCTTTGTATCGAGAGTTCAACCGTGCCGTTGGGATTGAGTCGGCGGCCGATGACTTCAATCGCCTGTTCAAGCACACTGCCGCGCCTGCGTTGCTTTACGGCATCGGAGTCGGTGATGTCGAAGATGCCATCGCTTTGAGTGATCAGCGATTCCGGGGCAAGATTGCGTAGGAGTTCACGTGCTCGCGCAATGTTTTCGTCGCTTGGATCGGTCAGTTGAAAGGTGACGTCATCGCCCTTCGTGCCGAGTTCGACGTAACCCAGTTTCTCGCGCCGAAGGTCCGGGCGAAGCGAATCGACCAGGTTTTCGGCCTGTTCCGCGAAAACCGAATTTACGTCAACCTCCAGCAGCAAATAGGACCCGCCCTGAAGATCAAGACCCAGATTGATCTGATCCTTGGGAACCCAGCCCGGCACCTCCTGGAGCGTCTCGTGTTTAAAGAGATTCGGCGAGGCGAAGAAAATACCGCCGATCAACACCAGAAGCGTGAGAATGACCTGCCAGCGTGGAATGTGAACCATTGCGCGGAAAACCCGGAGTTATTTTGCTTAGCTTTTGGAGTCGGCCGAATCGCCGTCATCGGCGACCTCGGCGTCTTTGTCCTTCGACCCTTTTTTGCCGCCTTTTGCTTTGCCGGCTGGGGCTTTATCGGACACAGGTTCGGTCTTGGACAGAACCTCCTGGACCATACTCCGCACGATCCGTACCCGTACGCCCTCGGAGATTTCCACCTGGACCTCCGTGTCGTTGATTACCTTGGACACGGTGCCAATCATGCCACCGCCGGTAACGACCCGGTCACCTCGTCGCAGAGCTTCAACCATCGCCTTGTGTTGTTTGACTTTTTTCTGCTGCGGACGAATGAGCAAAAAGTAAAAAACGACGAAAATCAGAACCAGCGGCAGAATGCTCGTTAAAGCCGAAGCGCCGCCGCCTGCGGCCTGTGCAAATACCGGCACAATGTTCATATAGAAAACTCCCCTAACTCTCCGGCCCCGGTCTCGAAGCCGTAACACTCTCGCACCAACGCGTACACAGGGGGCGCCGATACGCCAGTAACCCTGAAAAATGGCAGCCGGACTATAGCCATACCTTGACGAATTGCAACGTCCGTCAATCCTTCAGAGTACGATCGTTCTTGGCGGAACCCGTCCTGACGGCGAATCGTCCTCAAACTACGTGATGGAGAGACTGATTCACGTTTTTCACTGATCCAGTGAAAAACGATCGGACTCTCACGCTCGTAACATCGGTGCTTTGTAACAATTGACCTCACCAGCGCCCATAGCTAGGGTCGCGACGACCTTGAAACATCAGTTATGCACCCGTTGCCGCCTGCGGTCAGAGACCCGATAAAGCGTTGGCGGCATGCGGCCTGATTCCGAAGGGCTCAGCCCGGGTTCCTCTCCATATTGGCTTTCTTTACGGCATTACCATGAGCGACAGCAAAATTGATGACCTTGCCCCTCTTCTGAACCGCATTGCGGTCGCTCTTGAGCGTCTTGCGCCGCCCGAACCCCTGTCGGCTTCACTGTCCGATGCGGATGCTTTTGTCTGGCTGGCAGAGCATGACTCGCTTGAGGCCATCGACAAGGTCAGCCGGGTGGATTTTGAGCTGTTGCAGGGCATTGACCGGCAGAGCGATATCCTGCTCGACAATACCCGGCGCTTTGCGCAGGGATTCCCGGCCAACAACGCTCTGCTGTGGGGGGCGCGCGGTATGGGCAAGAGTTCCCTGGTCAAGGCGGTTCATGCGACGGTAAATCGTGAAATCGAACGGGATCCGGGAGCCCAAGCAGAGGCGCTCGCTTTGGTGGAGATCCACCGGGAGGATATTCCCTCCCTGCCCCGTTTGCTGCAGCGCCTGCGGACGTCAGGCCGTCCTTGCATCCTCTTTTGCGACGACCTCAGCTTCGATGGCGATGATTCGACCTATAAGTCGCTTAAAGGCGTGCTGGAAGGCGGAATCGAGGGCCGTCCGGCGAACGTCATCTTCTACGCCACTTCCAACCGGCGCCACCTCATGGCCCGGGACATGATTGAAAACGAGCGCTCGACGGCGATCCACACCTCTGAAGCGGTTGAGGAAAAGGTCAGCCTGTCGGATCGATTCGGCTTGTGGCTCGGCTTCCACAACTGCGATCAGGATACCTACTTCGCCATGATCGAAGGTTACGCCAAGCGCCACGGCCTCTCGCTTCCGATCGATCAGCTTCGGGCAGAATCCAAGGAATGGTCTATCACCCGGGGCAGCCGCTCAGGCCGGGTCGCCTGGCAGTACATACAGGATCTAGCGGGCCGCCTGGGCAAACACCTGGATTGAGCCCTCTTCTGCCCCAACTTGGACAAAAGACTCGGTACCTATAGTTTCGCCTGCTGTTTTCCGAGCAGTTTTCGGGGATCGACGGCACGGGTACCCTGGCGGATCTCGAAGTGGAGTTGTGGCTTCGAGACATTGCCGGTCCGGCCTACTTTGGCGATTTCCTGCCCGCGTTTTACGGTTTGCCCGCGTTTGACCAGTACCTCGCCGAGGTGGGCGTAGGCCGTCACCCAGCCGTCTGCATGCCTGATCAGAAGCAAACGCCCGAAACCGCGCAACTCGTTGCCGGAGTAGGCAATGACGCCATTTTCGGCGGCGCGAACGATGGTGCCCGACGCGGCTTCTATGTTGATACCGTCGTTGTGGACTCCGCCTCCTTTGCTGCCGAATGGGGACAGAACCTTACCGCGCAGCGGCCAACGGAACTTGCTGCTCGAACGCGGCGGCGGCTTGGGAACACCGGCGGGCGGGCGGCGCGTGGGTTCTGGAGGTTTTACGCGTGCCGTCTGAGGTTTCGCGGCCTGCGGCGTTGCAGCGGGCTTGGGCGCCGTTTTGGGTTGAGATTCCGCGCTTGTTCGTGGTTTGGACGCAGGTACGGGTACGGCGGGCTTTGTCTGAACCGACGCGGTCTGTTCGGGGCGTGACTCTACGGCTCCGCTTGCAGGTTGCGGCGTTGCAACGCTTTGAGGCGCTGTCACGGCCGGAGTTGGCGCCTGAGGAGTCGCGGCTGCAAAGGCATTGTTGGAGCCCGGCAGGTTCAGTACCTGTCCAACCGAGATACGATAAGGTGGCGGAATTCGGTTTTGCTGAACCAGACTGCGAATATCAATACGGTAACGCCTTGAAATGGCATAAACCGTCTCGCCGCGTGTGACGATATGGCGGGTTGGGATCGGAACAACCAGGCGCTGTCCCTTTGAGAGCTTGTAGGGCGGCCCAAGGCGATTGGATTCCAGGAGCGAGCGAATTGGCACGTTGAGCTTCCGTGCGATTGAAAAGACGTTTTCGCCCTGCTGCACGATGTAGGATCCTGCCGCCGGGGTTGGGACCGGAGCCGGGCGTGGTACGGGGCTGGCTGCTTGCTGGAGCGGCGCGCTCGGTGGGTCGGTTACCCGTTGTGAAGGAACGCCTGGTTTCGGTGTCGGCCTGGGCGCTGTTTGCGCTACCGCACCGCTGTTCTGCGGCACGGTCTCTACGGTCTGCTGAATCTTGGCAGGCCGCGGATTCCGCCGCGGCAACGGCAAAGCCGCGACAGCCACCGTTTTAGGCGTGCTTACCACGCTGCTTGGCACGCTTGCCGGGTTTCGCTTTAGGGCAAATTCGAAGGGTACGGCCGGTTTGCGCTTTGGAATCGGGGCAGGTTCCGGTGGAGTCGGCAGAGTCGAAACTCTTGTGCCCCCGGCGCAGGAGGCCACGAGCATCGCCGCCGCGGCGACCGCAGCGATTTTGACCCACGGGCGGGATCTGCGCCTAGCAGGTCGCGTCATGTGCCGGACTGGGCCGCTTTCTGCGGTTCCGCGGCCGCCTCCGGTAACTGGCCTTCGATCAGCGGGACGAATTTAACATCTCCCAGGCTTTCTTCGAACACGCCGTCTTCCGTTCGGGTTAAACGTACCAATTCTTGCGTGCGACTGGAACGGGAGATCGGAAGGATCAGAATTCCGTTGATCGCCAACTGGTCCACCAGGTCGCTCGGGATCGTATCGGCGGCTGCCGTCACAATAATGCGCTCAAACGGCGCTTGTGCCGGCCAGCCACGCGAACCATCGCCGACATGTGTGGTGATATTATGGAGACGCAAGTCCGAGAAGCGGCTTTCCGCGCTGCGCATCAGCTCTCGATAGCGCTCGATGGTATAGAGACGCCGGCAAAGCCGCGACAGTATTGCGGCCTGATAGCCTGAGCCGGTCCCGATTTCCAGCACCTTCATACGCCGGGTGACCTGGAGGGATTGGGTCATCAGTGCGACCACCTGCGGCTGACTGAGGGTCTGGCCGTGGCCGATCGGCAGCGTCCGGTTATCGTAGGACTGGTGCTGAAAAGGTGGTGGGACAAAATCCTCGCGCGGAATCCGCTCGATCGCAGACAGCACATTAGTGTCCGCGATTCCGCCGCGGCGCAATTCCATGATCAGACGGATTTTGCGGGCAGCGATGGTCACGCAAAAAGATCCGTTAAGGTTTGCATGCTTTGGGTATGGGTCAGATCAAGATGAAGGGGCGTCACAGAAATGGCGCCCTCTTCTATCGCCGTCAGGTCAGCGTTCTCATCCGAGCTTGAATGGCTGAGGAATTGTCCGACCCAAACGTATGGGCGCCCGCTGGGATCCACACCGTCCACCAGATCCGTTCCCAGGTCCCGGCGGCCTTGACGGCAGATCCGCACGCCATTGACCGCGTCGGGCGAAACTGCCGGAAAATTGACGTTGACCAGGAGCTCCGACGACCAGGTCATGCTCGAGAGACGCCGGACAATATCAGGACCGAACCGGGCGGGAACGTCCCAGGAGATCTTTTCATCCTTGCTCCGGACCTGACTGAAGGCAATCGCGCGGCTGCCCAGCAATGCCGCCTCCATTGCTGCCGCCACAGTGCCTGAATAGGTCACATCCTCGCCCAAATTGGCGCCATGATTGATCCCGGAAAGTACCAGATCTGCGGGCCGGTCCTTGAGCAACTTCTTCATTGCCACCAGCACGCAGTCGGTCGGCGTCCCGTCGATGGAGTAGCGCTTATCGGACAGCCGGCGGCTGCGCAACGGCCGGCGCAGGGTCAGCGAGTGGCTGGTGGCCGATTGTTCGCTCTCGGGTGCAACCACCCAGACATCGTCAGTAAGTTCCCGCGCAATGCTTTCCAGGGCCGACAGACCCGGGGCGTGAATGCCGTCGTCATTGGTTACGAGGATCCGCGCTCCCGCGAGGTCTAAGCTGCCATTAGCCATCTGCGCGCAGAACCTCCATGCCGCCGGTATAGGGACGCAGGGCTTCCGGTATGATTACGGAGCCATCCGCCTGCTGATAATTTTCCACTACAGCGATCAGGCAGCGTCCGACTGCCACGCCCGAACCGTTAAGTGTATGGACAAAGGAAGTGCCTTTTTCCCCGGCTTTGCGGAAGCGCGCTTTCATCCGGCGGGCCTGGAAATCACCACAGGTCGAACAGCTCGAGATCTCACGGTAGGCATTTTGGCCGGGCAGCCATACTTCGATATCGTGGGTCCGGCGTGCGCCAAAGCCCATATCGCCGGTCGAAAGCACCATCACCCGATATGGAAGTCCAAGATGTTTAAGTACCTCTTCGGCGCAGCCGGTCATGCGCTCCAACTCGGCATCGGAGTCGTCGGGATGAACCACTGACACCAGTTCGGTCTTTTCAAACTGATGCTGGCGCAGCATGCCCCGAGTGTCCTTACCGGCAGCACCCGCTTCCGAGCGGAAGCACGGCGTGAGGGCCGTCACCCGGACCGGTAGCTCTTCCGCATCCATGATGCTGTCGGCCGCCAGATTGGTCAGCGGGACCTCCGCCGTCGGGATCAGCCACAGGCCGTCCTCAGTCCGGAAGGAATCCTCTCCGAACTTGGGAAGCTGTCCAGTGCCGTAAAGTACGTGATCACGGACTAAAAGCGGCGGAATCACCTCGGTGTAGCCATGTTCGCGCGTGTGCAGATCGAGCATGAACTGCCCGAGGGCGCGATGCAGCCGCGCCATTGCGCTGCGCATGACAACAAAACGCGAACCCGAAAGTCTTGCCGCGGCTTCGAAATCCATCAAGCCAAGTGCTTCACCGATCTCGAAATGCTGTTTCGGCTCGAAATCGAAATTTCTAAGCTCACCTTCCGTACGCAGGCAGACATTGGCCGCCTCGTCCGGTCCATCGGGGATATCGTCCCTGGGCAGATTTGGAAGACCCGAGAGGATGCCATCAAGCTCCTCCCCGCCCGCCTTTTCGGTGTCCTCGAGCGAAGCCATGCGGGACTTGATGTCTGCGACCTCGGCAATCAGCGTATCGGCGGATTCGCCGTTCTTTTTTGCCATGCCGATGGATTTGGAAGCTTCGTTCCGCCGCGTTTGCAGTTCCTGCAGTTGCGTTTGCGTCTCTCGACGCTTGGCATCCAGCGCGATGATGCGTTCCGCCATCGGGGCGACGTCCCGTCTGGCCAGGCCGGCATCGAATGCGTCCGGATGTTCGCGGATCCATCTCAGGTCGAACATGGGTTTCTAATCGCTCGTTAAGGGTTGTAAACCATATCGTTGCCTGACTTATACGGCCTCGAATGAGTCACGTCCATGCCCTTGCAGGCACTTTATCAAGCGGTTATGTCGCGGGGGCTATGAATGGGCGGCAGCCTGCTTTTAGGCTGTTCCGGAGCCGTCTCCATCTTCGGCAGCCTGCTCAGCTTCGCGCTTCTTCTCGACCATGCGAGCCAGGAGAATCGAAACCTCGTAGAGCAGAATGATGGGAATAGCCAAGAGCAGCTGGCTGATCGGATCCGGCGGCGTAAAGATCGCTGCAACGATGAACACGCCGACAATAGCGTATTTGCGTTTTGCGGCCATACCGGCGGAGGTCGCAATCCCCACCCTTGCCATGAGGGTCATCAAGACGGGAAGTTCGAAGCAGATACCAAAAGCGAAAATCAGCTTCATCAACAAGGCGAGGTATTGATCAACCTTGGTTTCCAGCTCAATCGCCAGCGACCCCGACGTTGCCGTCTTTTCGTAGCCGACGAAAAACTCGAGGGCGACCGGGAAGATCACGTAGTAAACCAGCGCGCCGCCGATGAAAAACAGGATTGGCGTAGCGATCAGAAAAGGTGCAATGGCGCTCTTTTCGTTATTGTACAGTCCCGGTGCCACGAACAGCCAGATCTGCGTCAGAAACACAGGCACGCAGACAAAAGCGGCGCCAAAGAAGGCCACTTTGACATAAGTGAAGAAAACTTCAGTCGGATCGGTGAAGATTAGGCGTCGTTCCTGCCCTGTGGTCTCCCGTTGGAGGAGGACATCGGCCAGCGGTTGCGTGAGGAACTCGAAGATCGGTTCCGATACGGCAAAACACGCGACAAAGGCGACCAGCAGTATCACGACGCATATCAACAGCCGCTTGCGTAACTCGATCAGATGATCGAGAAGCGGCATCTTGCTGGCGTCTATCGAGTTTTCAACCACGCTTTAGGCACTCTGCTTTGACGAATCGCTGCCCGGATCCGGGACTTTGGCAGCGGATACGGGCTCTACCACAGCTTCAGTAGCAGTATCGGCCACGGATTCCTCTGGTGGCGTCACTGAATGAGCCGGCGCGACTTGAGCAGGTTGTTTGACAATCGTTGCCTTTGGCCCATCGTTCTGAGACGCGCCGTCTTGAGCCGTGCCGCCGGCATCGCTGCCGGCATCCGACTTGGCGGTCTTTTCGACGTCCTTGATCTCATCCGTCATGCTTCCCGTGGGATCGACCGTATCGGCAATGATCTTATTGGGGCTGAAATCGCGCGTTGCGTTAAGCGCTGTACGCGCATCGTCCAGATCCGCTTCGCGAACGATATCGTCCAGACCCGACTGGAACTCGCGCGCAAGGCCACGCGCCTTGCCAAACCAATGCGCGACCGTGCGCATGGTCCTTGGAAGTTCCTTGGGGCCGATAACGAGGAGGGCGATCACGGCCACAACCCCCATTTCGGCCCAGCCGATATCAAACATAGCTCTCTGCCGCGGATAGCTGTCGGATCGTTATGTGGTCTATGACGGGCTTCGCCGTATCAACCGTTCGCCGCCTTGTCTTTTTCGGCGGTATTGCTGGCGACATCAGTTGCGCCATCTTCAATCGCCTTCTCAGCGGCGGTTTCGGTGTCTTTCTGACCTTCTTCCTTCAAGCCTTTTTTGAAGGCCTTGATGCCGGAGCCCGCGTCACCCATCAGCTTGCTCAGCTTTCCGCCGCCGCCAAAGAGGACGAGAACAACGACCAGCACGATAAGCCAATGCCAGATACTAAACGCACCCATTCGGAGCTCTCCTCAGAGTTCAATCACTATTGTTGTTTCCTGGGCGGACTATCGCAAAATCGTTCGCCTGCCGCAACGCTTCTTGCGCCTGCCCACTAATTGGTGATGTTTCTCGGAAAAACAAACGCTTGGCTGCGATCAAGGTAAACGTCGAGTGCTTCACCCTCCGCGGGAAGATATCTTCCGGGTATACGCGCATGCCAATGAAGCGGATGCCCCTGATACTGAACTTCGTGCGGTGTCACGCCGGATTGGGCCGTTGAGTCCTGGTGATCGCCCAATTGCAGATGCACCAGACTGCTGCGTCCAAGCATGCGGGCGGCCAGCACTGTGGCCGTATTGTCGGCGGGCTCTTCGCTGCTTCCCGGGGTCTTCAGGCGAAGCGCCTCGGGGCGGACCAGCACGCTCACCTCCGTACCGTCCGCCATATCGCTGGTTGGGATCGAGCCGAAAGGCGTTGAAACCTGCCCAGAAACGCAGATTCCTTCCAGTTCGTTTGTTTCACCGAAAAAAGTCGCCACAAAGGCATTTCGAGGCGCGAAGTAGAGATCGCTGGGTCTGCCCTGCTGTTCGACCCTTCCCGCCCGCATCAGGGCGATCCGATCCGCCATGAACATGGCTTCTTCGGGATCATGGGTCACCATCAGGGTCGCAGTCCCGCTTTCTTTCAGGACATGCAGGGTTTCGTCGCGCACCTGATGCCGCAGCCGCGAGTCCAGACCTGAAAAAGGCTCGTCCAGCAGCATAATCTTGGGTTGCGGTGCCAAGGCCCTGGCCAGCGCGACCCGTTGCTGCTGGCCGCCGGAGAGCATGTGTGGAAAGGCGTCGCGGTAGCTTTCCATGCCAACCTGGGTCAGCGCCGTGGTCACCCGCTCCGCACGTAAAGAAGCGGAGGCACGAGAAAGACCAAAGGCCACATTGTCGGCGATGGAGAGGTGAGGAAACAGAGCAAAGTCCTGGAAAACCAGGCCGATACCCCGCTCCTCAGGCGCCAGATTCCGGTTGGGTTCGCCAACGGTCTTACCAGACATGGCGATACGGCCCTGCTGCAACGGCTCCAGTCCGGCGGCAATGCGCAAAGCCGTGGTTTTCCCGCACCCCGAGGGGCCCAGAAGGCATACGAGTTCACCCGACTTCACCGAAAGTTCGAGATCATCGACCGCCTGCACCTGGCCAAAGGAATGACTGACATGCTCGAACTTGAGCGCGTCCATAGACCCACTTTCATCGAATTCTGGTTTTAGGCCGACACAGCGCCGCTGTCCGCCTGTACCTGCGGCTCCAGAGCAACCGCCTGCGCCGAGCAGAGGTAATGCCACTGCGATTAAAAATCAATCTCTGAGATGAAAAGGCTGTTGAGGCGGTTACGTCACCGGTTCTACGTCCTGCGCCTCATCTTCCGATTCCAACTCCGACTCAGATACGCCCAGATCGCCACCTTCTTGATCAGGCTCATTCGTATCCGCTGCTTCGGAGGTTTCCACGGCCGACAAGGGTTCGCCGAAATCTTCCGGCAAAAGCTCTTCTTCCTCGTCCGCCTCCTCGTCCTCTTCTTCAGGCGCGATGTCTTCGCCGTCATCGCCCGAAGCAAGCAGAACACCGCGGCCTCCGAGTGCCGTGATGGCCGGGCGGCTATCCAGTAAACCGGCGGCCTTCAGTTCCTCGATGCCCGGCAGGGAATCGACTGTGTCCAGGCCGAAATGATCCAGGAATGAATCTGTGGTGCCCCAGGTAACCGGTCGTCCGGGCGTTTTGCGCCGGCCTTTTAACTTGATCCAACCGGCTTCCAGAAGCGTGTCCAGAGTCCCTTTAGAGAGAGCGACACCACGGATTTCTTCGATTTCGCCCCGCGTGACTGGTTGGTGATAGGCAACGATCGCAAGGGTCTCCACCGCTGCGCGGGTCAACTTTTTAACCGCAGTGGTTTCGATCTTCATATAGGGTGCCAGGTCGGCCGCTGTCCGAAAGGCCCAGCAGTCCGCGATCTGAACCAGATTTACACCGCGGTTTGCATAAAGAGCCTGAAGTTCGATGATCAAGCCATTGATATCTGCGCCTTCTGGGAGGTGGCGCTTCAGATGATCCGGCTTGATCGGCTTTGGTGACCCAAAGAAGATTGCCTCCAGCAGGCGAAGTTGATCGAAGCGTTCGTTCATGACCGGTCCCGGGTATCTTCATCGACGCCACGGAAATAGATCGTTCCGAACATTCCGTCTTGTCTTATCTGCAGTTTACCCTCGCGACAGAGTTCAAGCGAGGCAACAAAGGTGGTTGCCACGGCGGACCGGCGGACCAGCGGGTCCAGCAGATCGCTGGGCAGGAAGGAACTGAGTGTTTTCCAGTTAGGCGACGCCCCTAACAGCGATGTCAGACGTTGCAGTGCGTCATCGACCGTATAGAGTTCGGTCGCTTGTATATGCAAGCTGGAGACTTCGTTGCGGACGCGGTTTTTGGCGTAGGCGCGCAGCAACTCCAGCAGAGACACATCGAAGGTCGTCGTGGTCTCGACCCGCAGCTGCTCCGGTTCGCCGCGGACGAAAATCCCCTGCCCAAGGCGCGGCCGTTCGACCAGCAGTTTCCCGGCTTTCTGCATAGACTCAAGGCGTTGCAGCTGGAACTTCAAGGCCGCCGCCATCTCGGCGCCGCTCGGTTCCTCGTCGCCCGCCGGCTCCGGCAGCATCAGACGGGACTTCAGATAAGCCAGCCAGGCGGCCATCACCAGATAGTCCGCTGCCAATTCCAGGCGCACCTTGCGCGCTTCGCGAACGAACTCGAGATATTGATCGGCGAGCGCAAGGATGGAGATACCGGTCAGATCGACCTTTTGGTCGCGGGCCAGCTGCAAGAGCACATCGATCGGACCTTCATAGCCCTCGAGATCGAGAATCAGCCCATCAGTGCGCTTGGACTGGAGGCCGGAATCCTCCTCGAAGGCGTCGTCGCCGATAGTTTGTTCCTGCTCCGTGGACACCCCTGCCCCGCTAAATGTCGTATGTACGTACGGTTCGAGTCACAATATGCACTAAAAACTGGTCAGCGATACAAAGAATGATATCAGCGCTTCTACAGGTGGCCCGATAATCCATCTGATGATATGGAGATCAAGGCCGTAATCCGCCAAAAAACTCGGAATAAGGATGGCGGCGATAAGGATCAAAAAGCCATATCGTTCCAGCCGCGCAAAACGGACCGCAAGAGGATACGGAAGCAAGCCCACCGCCACGCGCCCGCCATCCAGTGGCGGCAGGGGAATCATGTTAAAAACCGCTAACAACACATTGATAACAATAGAGTTGATGAGGTTTTGCCCTGCCCAGGAGGCTACGTCGGCTGGTAGAAAGACGACAAAATGCAACAGCAGCGCCGAAATCGTCGCAAGCAACAGGTTTGCGCCGGGGCCGGCGACGGCAACCAATACCATGTCCCGCCTGGGGTGGCGCAGCCGATCGAAACGCACCGGCACGGGCTTTGCCCATCCGAAGAGAAAGCTTGAGCCGCTGATCAACAGCATCGCGGGCAGCAGGATCGTGCCGAATGGATCAATGTGCCGCAATGGATTGAAATTAACGCGCCCGAGACGGTAGGCCGTATCGTCACCAAGCTTCCATGCGATATAACCATGCGCGGCTTCGTGAATTGTAACGGCTAGCAGGATGGGTAAAGCCCAAACGGTAATTTCCTGCAATATTGCGGAAAAATCCAAACTCTATTCCTCGCTGAGTCCCAAAGCCTGAGAGACTGCGTGTCTCTACTCTGTGCCCAGTAACTCGTCCAAGCGCTCGACCGCGTCCTGATAGGCCAGGTCATCGGGTGTTCCGAGGCGTTTAGCTGCAGTGGCAGCACGATCGCGGGCTTCCTGGCTCATGATCTGCGAATTGGCCGCGACAGCCTGCATTTCGTCCGGTTTTCCATTGCAATGCAATGCGATATCGCATCCTGCCGCCAAGGCGGCAGCCGCACGCTGCCCCAGATTTCCCTCCAGGGCTTCCATGGAGAGATCGTCAGACAGAAGAAGGCCGTTAAAGCCGATATAGTCTCTGATGACCTCTTGCACCACCTTTTGCGACGCAGTCGCAGGCCGATCCGAATCGACGGCTGTATAGACAACATGTCCCGTCATGGCCCAAGGCGCCTCTGCACGCAGTCGGAAGGCCTCAAAGTCTTCTGCCTTGAGTTCGTCGAGAGAGGCCGTGACCACAGGCAGCGTGAGGTGACTGTCGACCATGGCCCGCCCGTGTCCCGGAATATGCTTGATAACCGGCATGACACCACCTGACAGGCAGGCATCCATGCAAACCTTGCCCAGTTGCGCCGCGATCACGGGGTCCGCAGCGAAAGCGCGATCCCCAATGACATCGTGTGCGCCTGGAAGAGCCAGATCCAGAGACGGAATGCAGTTGACGTTCAAGCCGACATCCCTGAGTTCGGCGGCCATCAGTTCCGTGTTGAGCCGGACCGCCTCTTCGGCCGTTGCTGGATCGCGCGCCACGAGCGCACCAAGCCGTCCCGGTGCCGGCACCGCCCGCCAGTTGGGCGGCTTAAGCCGTGTGACCCGTCCGCCTTCCTGGTCGACCAGTATCGGCGCATCTTCCCGCCCGATCGCTTCGCGCAGGTCGTAGGTCAGGTGACGCAGCTGCTCCGGAGATTCGCAGTTTCGTTTGAAGAGAATGAAACCGAAGGGATTAGCCTCGGCGAAAAACGCACGTTCCCAATCCGTTAAAACAGTACCTTCACAGCCGAATATAATGGCCGAGGTGTTTTCGGGTAGAGTTTTCATAGCGATCAACGACGCTTGACCAGGCAGTCCTGTTTGGCTGCCTTGAGTTGTGCACAAAGATCCTGCGCAGTGGCCTTGGTTGGAAAAGGCCCAGTCTGCAGGCGGTATCGAGTACCGATGCCCTCGATATCGGCTTTTTCGACAATCGGTTTCATGCGGGACAGCAAGTTCTTGTTTTCACCTTGAATTCGGCCCCATTCCTGTAGTGCATCCTTTTCCGAGCGCAGGGATGCGAGCTGCAGGATGTAGCCGCTGTCGGTCGGCACCTTGGCGGTTTGTGTAACGGGCTTTGCCGTTTCCACCTTTGGAGCCACGACTTTCGGGGCCACAGGTTTCGGCGTCACGGCGGCAGCCTCTGCGACCTTGGGCAGAGGCTTGGGCTCGGCAGGTTTTGGTGCGACCCGCTCTTTCGCCGCCTTCTCCGCCTTCGGCTGTACTTTTGCCACAGTCTGTGAGGCAGAGTCCTGCGTCTTTTCGGCGAGCTGCGCGGCTGACGCGCCTGCTTGTTCAATCGCAGTTTTTGCAGTGTCAGTGGCTTTTGCGACGCTGTTTTCACCATCTTCCTGCAGCGATGCCGAGCCAGCTTCCGCGGATTCGGTAACCACCACCGGGCTGTCAGTGACATCTTCGCGGTCAGCAGGCGCACCTTCTGCAGTCTCTGCGCTGGCGCTTGCCTCAGGAACAGGAAGCGGGGCTTCAGGGGGCGGCAACAGACGTTCGACTTGCGGCTTTTCCGGATCCGGATTGAGAATTAGCTTGTCCTGATGCTGAACTTTCATTCCGCCTGGATCTTCCGGTTTTGATTTTACCGGTTCCGGATCTGCCTGGATCAACTCAACCGTTTGCTGCCCATCAGGTGCAGCGCTCGGATCGGCAAAGGCGAACCAGACGACTGCGCCGAAAGCCGAGAGCAGCATCAATGCGATACCGATCGGCAACAGCCGTGAACGGCGCCGCAGGTCGCGTTCCATATCGGCGGTGTCTTGAACAAAATCGTCCATTTGTATTCCCTGGTCTTGGCCCTGTGACAGGCCCGGATCCAATCTCTGTTCCGCCGTCAAACCCGGCGGACTCTGCCTTGCCGAGGTGTTCTGTCCGGCTGCAGCGGTACTCGAGGGGGCCTGAAGTCCCGGACCGGCCCGCAATCCTTCCAAAGCACGCTCGAACCTCTGATAGCTGTCCGAACCACCGTCTGCGGGCACTACCGCATCTCCTCAACCGGCTCGACGCCAAATACCTCCAGTCCCGAAGCGACCACGACCGCAACAGAGCGAACCAATGCCATACGCGCTTGCGTTAACTTCGGCTGGCCATGGACGATGAAACGTACATTGCCCTTGGTCCAAAGGCCGTGGAAGGCCGCAGCCAGATCGTAAAGATAAAACGCAACCCTGTGAGGTTCATGTGCCTCTGCCGCGCTCTCAACCAGTCTAGGCCACTCGGCAAGCAGCTTCATCACAGCAAGCTCGTCCGAGTCGGTCAACAAATTGAGTTCGCTGGCCCGCAAGGATACATCATCTAGGGGCAGATCCGGAAAGGCTTCGGCGCACATACGTGCAACGGAATGCGCGCGTGCATGCGCATAGTTAACGTAAAATACCGGATTGTCGCGGCTCTGTTCGAGAACCTTTTCCAGGTCGAAATCCAGGGGCGCATCGTTTTTTCGGGTCAGCATGATGAAACGCACGACGTCCTTACCGACTTCGTCGATCACCTCTTGCAGTGTGACGAAATTGCCCGAGCGTTTGGACATCTTCACCATCTCGCCGCCACGCATGAGCTTGACGAGCTGGCAGATTTTAACGTCGAGCTTTCCCTCACCACCGGTCAGGGCCGCGACCGCCGCCTGCATGCGCTTGACGTAGCCGCCATGATCCGCGCCCCAGACGTTGATCATGGTCTGGCCGCCGCGCCGGAACTTGTCCAGGTGGTAGGCGATGTCGTTGGCGAAGTAGGTCAGGCTGCCGTCTGATTTGAGCAGAGGACGATCCACATCGTCTCCAAAATCCGTCGCCTTGAATAGAGTCAGCGGCACGGGTTCCCAATCGTCCGGCTTCTTTCCCTTGGGCGGTTCCAGCACGCCGGTATAGACCAACCCCCGTTCCGTCAGGGTCTTGATCGCATCTTCGACGCCGCCGTTGTCGACCATGGCCCGTTCCGATGAAAAGACATCGTGCCTGACGCCCAAGCCAGCGAGATTTTCGCGCACAAGGTCCATCATGGCATCAATTGCAAACTGGCGGACTTCAGGCAGCCAGACTTCTTCCGGTTGTTCGAGCCACTTGTCCCCGTCCCGGGCAACAAGGCTTTGCCCCACATTCTTGAGGTATCCCGCCGGATAGAGGCCCTCGGGAATCTTGCCGATATCCTCGCCGAGTGCTTCCCGATAGCGCAGATAGGCGGAGCGCGCCAGAACGTCCACCTGGGCGCCGGCGTCATTGATGTAGTACTCGCGGACAACCTTATAGCCCGCTTTGGCGATCAGGGATGCCAATACGTCGCCGACGACAGAACCCCGCGCATGCCCGACGGTCAGAGGCCCGGTTGGATTTGCCGAGACGAACTCAACGTTAACCATCTCGCCCCCGCCCAGATCGGAATCACCGTAGTGGGTCCCGGACTTCAGGATGTCGCGCAGACAATTACGCCAGAATTCGTCTTCCAGACTGACATTGATGAAGCCCGGACCGGCAATCTCGACCTGTTCCACCGACGCTATCCCTCGCAGGCGTGAAGCGAGTGTTTCCGCCAGATCGCGTGGCTTCTGTCCCGCCTGCTTGGCCAGTACCATCGCAGCGTTTGTGGCAATGTCACCATGCGTACGGTCGCGGGGCGGTTCAGCTGAAACCCGGCTTAGATCGAGGCCAGCGGGGAGTTGCCCGGCCTTCTCCATCTCTCCAAGTGCGGAGATGATGTTTTCCCTGAAGGATTTGAAAACGTTCATAGTTGTTGAATTTCTAGCCAATTAATTTGGCATGTTCCTGCATTGCAAATCTGTCGGTCATTCCAGCGATATAGTCCGCGATCAGGCGTGCTGCGCCTGTATCGTCAAGGCTTCCCGTTTCATCGCGCCATTGATCGGGCAATGCGGAAGGATTGGCCTGATAATGTCGGAATAGGTCTCTGGCAACCACTTTGACCTCTGAAGTCATTCGCATTACGCGCTCGTGACGATACATGCGCGAAAACAGAAACGACCGGAGGACGCGCTCGTTTTCCCTCATCTCTTCAGAAAAGGCAACGATCGGATGGTCTAAAGCTCTTACATCGGCGGAGCACTGCGGCGCGGCGGATTCCAGACGTCTTCTGGTCTCCTCAAGCAGGTCATTGACCATCCGGTCTATCAGGCGCCGGACAGACTCATGGATCAGGCTGGTCTCGTCGATCCCGGGATAGGTTTCGGCGACGAACGCGAACATCGGGCCGACCAGCGGGATTTCGTGAAGATCCTCGATGGTAAAAAGACCCGCACGAAGACCATCATCGATATCGTGATTGTTGTACGCGATATCATCGGCCAGCGCCGCAACCTGGGCTTCGGCACCGGCGAAACTGTCGACTTCCAGATCGAAGCCTTTACAAAATTCCGTGATAAACCGCCCTGCCCCGCCTTTTGCACGTTCTTTTTCTCCAGCGTTGGGGCCCGACAGCGGTCCATTGTGCTTGACCACCCCTTCCAGAGTTTCCCACGTCAGATTCAGACCGCGAAAGCGGGCATACCGATGCTCAAGGTCGGCGATAATGCGAAAGGTCTGCTCGTTGTGATCGAACCCACCAAAGGGCGCCATCATTTCGCCCAGGACATCCTCACCGGCATGACCAAAGGGCGTGTGGCCCAGATCATGCGCTAAAGCGATGGCCTCCGCGAGATCTTCGTTCAGTCTCAAAGTACGGCTGATACTGCGGGCAATCTGCGCGACTTCCAGGGAGTGAGTCAGGCGCGTGCGGAAATGATCGCCTTCGTGATAGACGAAAACCTGCGTTTTATACTGGAGCCGCCGAAAGGCGCCTGAATGGATAACCCGGTCACGATCACGCTGAAAGCACGAACGGGTCGGGCTTTCGGGCTCGTCAACCAGACGCCCGCGCGTTTTGCTGGGATCACAGGCGTAAGGCGCCAGATTCGCTGAAAGGTCCGACATGCGCGGACACTAACGTTTTGCAACGCGAAAACGCAACGCCCGAACAGCGAAAATCCTTGAATTTCACAACTTTGCCCGACTTTACTCATTGTTGGGCATTAAGAACTTGGTGAATTGACAGCGGCTAAATTTTTCCTAAATAAGGAAACAGTAGATTTTGCTGTTATTGTGACAGTGGCTATAATGGCCTGAGATGGTTTTGGAGGAATCGGAATGAGCGACGTCCTGGATGTCGTCAAAACGCCTGAAGTGACGCTGTCCGCATCGGCGGCAAAGCGCATTGCCTGGCTGATCGAGCAAGAAGATCAGTCCGATTTGATGATGCGTGTCTCCGTGTCGGGCGGTGGCTGTTCAGGCTTCCAGTATGGCTTCTCTTTCGATGATACCGTCAATCAAGAGGACCATCGCTTTCAGCGTGACGGCGTTTCGGTCGTCATCGACGAGACATCTCTCGAACTCCTCGGCGGCGCCGAAATCGATTTCGTTGAAGATTTGATCGGTGCTTCGTTCCAGATCATCAATCCGAACGCGACCTCGTCCTGCGGATGTGGCTCGTCCTTTTCGATATAGTCGGCAAAGCAACATCGATCTTGAACGTGCCTCTCGAGAGACTGTTTGGTTACATAACGGGCCGCTTGCGAGCGGCCCTCTGTTTTTCTAGAGCGCGGTCGTTACTGATCAATTCGATCGATAACGAGAATCGTCCTCTAATCTATTGAAGGAGAGGCTGATTCACGTTTGACTTTGATTCACAGTTAAACGATCAGACTCAAACGGGGGCTTATGGTCAAGATAGCGACCTGGAACGTCAATTCGGTCAACAAACGGCTGCCGAATCTTCTCGAGTGGTTGGAAAGCGCTGCGCCCGATGTGGCACTGCTTCAGGAACTCAAGTGCGTTGAGGAGAAGTTTCCGCGCCTCGAGATCGAAGCAGCCGGGTATAACGTCGCGATCACGTCGCAGAAGAGTTATAACGGCGTGGCAATGTTATCCCGCCAACCCATTGAAAACACTCTCATCGGCTTGCCTGGCGATGAGAGCGACGAGCAAGCGCGATACGTCGAGGGAACCACCTTCGGTGTGCGAGTTGCTGCCTTGTATCTACCCAATGGGAACCCGGTCTCCAGTGAAAAATTTCCCTACAAACTTCGCTGGATGGAACGTTTGCGCAAGCACGCGGAAGATCTGCTACGGACGGAAGCTCCGGTGGTTCTCGGTGGCGACTATAATGTTATCCCGAGCGACGATGATGCCTATGACGCCATCAAATTTCAGGACGATGCCCTCAGCCGCCCGGAATCGCGTCGCGAATTCAGATCTTTGCTGAATCTTGGCTTCACCGAAGCCTGGAGTAGCCTGCACAGCGAACGTCACGTCTACAGTTATTGGGATTACTACGGGCAGGCTTTCGATCATGACAACGGGTTGCGGATCGACCATCTTTTGTTGTCGCCGCAGGCCGCCGACCGGTTGGTTCGCTGCGAGATCGACAAGGAGCCTCGCGGTAAGGAAAATCCGTCGGACCACACACCCGTCTGGTGCGAACTGACCGACTGATGACATCGCTCCTGGGTTTCTTCCGCGCTCTATTGGTAAGGTGCTGAACCTTCAATGCCGCTGTTTCTGCCTCTGGATGACGACAATCCGCGCCTCAGGTTACCTCACCCCTGGGTGAACTGGACGCTGATCGGGCTTTGCATCGGCATTTTTGCGATCCAGTTCATCGGCACGCCGGTGTTGGAGCAAAATCTGATCAGGACTTTTGCGGCCATTCCGCAGTGGCTGGTCGACAATCCCTTCCAGAGCCGGAGCGGCAGCGGTGTTCCCGCAATCATTACCCTGGTGTCATACACCTTTTTGCACGGCGGCTTCGTGCATCTCCTGCTCAACATGCTGGTGCTGTGGGTTTACGGCGACAATGTCGAAGATGCCATGGGGCATATCAACTACGCCCTATTTTATACGATCTGCGGGATTCTCGCGGTATTGAGCCAGGTCCTTATTAATCCGGCCTCCCTGAGCCCGATCATAGGCGCCAGTGGCGCCATTGCTGGCGTCATGGGGGCATACTTCGTGCTGTACCCCAAGGCACGTCTCCTCGTGCCCATTCTAATTTTTCCGGTCTATCTCCCCGCCTATCTGGTGTTATCGGTCTGGATGCTGTTCCAGATTATCGCGGCCTTCCAATCTGGATCTGTGGTCTCCGGTGTTGCCTGGTGGGCGCATATTGGAGGATTTGTCGCCGGGCTTATTCTGGTGAAGTTCTTCCGCCACAAGTCTCATCTCCATATCGCACCGGCCGAACTTCCCAGTGGTATCGAAATTCACAGCTTTGCGCGCGACCACAACACCAAGCGTGCCCGCAGCCGCCGAGACGAGCGCTAAAAAATCGATTGTATCTGTACGAGTTAAGCTGTTTTTCGCGGCATGCGCCGGATGTCGGGCCGCAGCTTCTTGAACTCAAGCAGGTCATTATCGATGACGTTCGGACCGGGAGCCGCGACCACCAGAATTTCCTCGGCAATAGGTTCAAAGTCCGCCCGGAAGTGCACAGAACTTTTGAGAATCAAGATAGACATTTCCCGCGGCTCGATACCAAGATGACGGAAGATCTCCTGGTCGGCTGCCTGCAACTGCCTGGATCCGACAACCACTTTGATGCCGCCGATCTGCAGCAACGCCATAGGGCCAAGTTCCATCCTCGCGCCGCGATAGAAGGGCCCCGTGCCCTCGAACTTGCCGTCGCCCAACTTCAAGACCTGCGCCAAGGTTTCCAGGGGTTCTTTTCCGGGCGATCCGTAGCGACAGCCCAAGCGCACGCGTATTTCCGTCCCTTCGCCCGCCAGGTGAGCTGCAGAAGCCGTTTCGGGGTCGAACAGCAGGGCCAACGCAGCCTGTTCCACGCCTTGTTTCAGGCATTCCTCCAATAGCTCGACGGCGTTTGAATCGGCTCCGCCGCCGGGATTATCCTGTGCATCCGCGAGAATGACGGGGCGGGACGCACCGCTAGAAAGGGATTTTGCCCGCGAAACGGCGGTTTCGGGCGCTAGAACATCCGGTGCGAACTCGGATTCATGTGCGACAGCGGCCGTTCGCAGTTCTTGTGCGACCCCGTCTGCGGTCTCCTGGTCATCGGCATAAGCCAATGCCGAAGGCCCGGCATGATGAAAATCGGCCGGATTGAAACCACAGGCAAAAGAGGCCGACCAGACCTTGCCGCCCTCTTCCGCCGCAACCTGCCGATAGAGGGATTTGGCTGGCTCTTGGAAAGTGCAGCCGCTGGTGAGAGGAATCATAAATGGCAATTGGCAGAAAGCCTTGGCAGGTTTTCTTCCCTCGATGATGATTCTCTCCAACAGGCGTGCCGCCCGCGCGCCGGTAACCGCCATATCGACGTGAGGATATGTTCGATAGACGACCAGAGCATCCGCGTGCGTCATCATCTCCGGCGTAATGTTGGCGTGAAGGTCGAGCGAGACGACGACAGGCAGCTCCGGGCCCACCTGATTTCGCAACCGCTCCAGGAACGCTCCTTCTCCGTCATCGAGATGCTCGGTTACCATCGCGCCATGAAGATCGAGGTAGACGGCGTCGATTTCTGTCATCCCACTCAAATCCGCCAGCATCCCGCCGACGATCGTCTCGAAGGCTTCTTGCGTCACCTGGGCCGATGGCGAGGCTGCAGACCAGGAAAGAGGAGCGATCTCAAATCCAGATGCCTGAGCAGTCTCAATAAAGCCGGCAATGGGAATGTTGACGCCGGCCACCGCCTCAAACATCTCTTGTCCCCGGGTCAGCCCTGGCCAGGCACTCGGGGTTTCGAAATCGACCAGTTGGGCCTTGGTTGGTGCAAAGGTGTTGGTTTCATGCTGGAAGCCGCCGACCGCAATCCGGCAGATTTCTGCTGTCATGGAAGAATTCGCCTCTATCCTGTTGGTGTTTCGGAGTTCCGGATGGCCTTTGCGAGACGGGTTGCTGCCACAGTCACTTCCCGGGCGATCGATAGATTCACTTGATCATAAATCCTTAAGGACTGTGGGCTTATACATCACTGGGCGCACTAGCGCAGCTGTATTGGTTTTGATCATAACGTAGGTGGTGGGGGTCATGTCGCAGAGCCTTCCTGTTAAAGAGTTTTCCGCAGAACGTCAGCTTCGCTTGAAGCGGCTGGGACAATTGACAAATGGCAAGGACAGTGGCGAAGGCGTGGCTTTGCCGAGCTTCCTGGCAGCAGACGACGGTTCCGGTGTCTCGAACGCCGAGGTTCTGGAAGCCATTCGTGAACTGGGCGAAAAGTTAGGTTCGGGCGGATTTGGCGGTGGCGGCGATGGTCTCACAAGCGATGACGAGCAGGCCGCATTGGAAGAAGCGCGCGACGTGCGCATCGAGATCGCGCAGATGGTTCGCTCCATCGGACGCGCCAAGGCTGAAATCGCCTCGATCAAGCACCCTCTCGCCAGCGAAAGCGACGATAAGGTGCACCGGGCTTCAAGTGAGCTCGATGCGATCGTTCTCGATACCGAAACCGCGACCAACAAGATTCTGGCCGGCAACGAAAAGATCGAAGCCGCCATCAACAAACTCAACACCACGCATCACGACGATCCCGACGTTCAGGCCATGACCGAAGACGTGGCCTTTAACGTGATCGAGATCCTGGAAGCCTGTAATTTCCAGGACATCACGGGGCAGCGGATCACCAAGGTCGTAAATACCCTGCGTTATATCGAAGACCGCATCCTGGCCATGATCTCGATCTGGGGCGTTGATGCCTTTGCGGATCTGCCGGTCGAAGTCGGCGATGATGACCGCGAGGGCGATGATGCCCTGATGAACGGACCCGCGCTGCAGAACGAGGGTATCTCGCAGGACGATATCGACGCCCTCTTCGACTGACTTCCAGGCAAAGAGATTACAAAAAAGAAAGCGGAGGCCGAAGCCTCCGCTTTTTTCGTTCTGGCGTCAGACTGTCCCGGGATCAGATATCCGCGTAGACGTGGGTTTCTTCCTTGCCGCCGGGATGGGTCACCGCCCCGAGGTAAGCCGGACCAACCGTCTGTGCATAACGCCAGATAGCGCCCGATTGATAGTCATGCTTGCCCGGATTCCAGTCTTTGCGGCGGGTTTCAAGCTCCTCGTCGCTGAGATCGACACTCAATACGCCTTCTTCAGCATCGATGGTGATGCTGTCGCCGTTTTTCAGCAAACCGATTGGGCCGGCGACGGCTGCTTCCGGACCGACATGACCGATACAGAAGCCGCGGGTCGCACCTGAAAAACGTCCGTCTGTGATCAGCGCAACCTTATCGCCCATGCCCTGGCCGTAGATCGCGGCCGTTGTGGCCAGCATTTCACGCATCCCGGGGCCGCCTTTGGGGCCCTCGTTCCGGATCACAAGAACCTCGCCTTCCTGATAGTCGCGGCGTTCAACCGCATTGAAGGCATCTTCCTCGCATTCGAAGACGCGGGCCGGGCCGGTGAACTTCAACCGCTCCATGCCGGCGACCTTCACGATGGCGCCTTCCGGGGCTAGATTGCCCTTCAGTCCAACCACACCGCCGGTCGGCGAGAGAGGATTGGAAACCGGGCGGATTACGTCCTGATCTCCCGGGAACGTCACCTTTTCCATCTGCTCGGCAATGGTCTCACCGGTGACAGTGATGCAGTCGCCGTGCAAATGACCGCCTTCGTACAGTGCCTTCATCATGACCTGCACGCCACCGATCTCGAAGAGATCCTTGGCGACATAGCGCCCGCCGGGCTTAAGGTCGGCAATGTATGGTGTCGATCGGAAGATGTCGGTGACGTCCTCCAGGTCGAAATCGATGCCGATTTCGTTGGCAATGGCCGGCAGATGCAGGCCGGCATTGGTCGAACCACCGGAAGCGGCCACGATGCGGGCGGCATTTTCGAGCGACTTGCGGGTGACGATATCGCGCGGCCGGATGCCCTGAGCGATACACTTCATCACCGCTTCACCTGAAGCTTCGGCGTAAGCGTCACGGGATTCGTAGGGCGCTGGTGCGCCGGCGGAACCCGGAAGTGCCAGCCCCATGGCTTCGGAGACGCAGGCCATGGTGTTGGCGGTGAACTGCCCGCCGCAGGACCCCGCCGAGGGACAAGCGGCGCATTCGATGCCCCGGAGCTCCTCATCGGTGATTTTACCGGCAGAGTGCGCGCCAACGGCCTCAAAGACGTCCTGAACCGTAATGTCCTTGCCTTTAAGGCGCCCCGGCAGGATGGACCCGCCATACATGAAGACCGAAGGAATGTTCAGACGCACCATGGACATCATCATGCCCGGCAGTGATTTGTCGCAGCCGGCAAGGCCGACAAGCGCGTCGTAGCAGTGGCCGCGCATGGTCAGTTCGACAGAGTCGGCGATCAGGTCGCGGCTGACCAGGGAGGCCTTCATGCCGGCGTGGCCCATTGCGATGCCGTCAGTGACTGTGATGGTGGTGAATTCCCGTGGCGTACCGGCAGCCGCCTTTACACCCTTTTTGACGGCCTGTGCCTGACGCGCGAGAGAAATATTGCAGGGTGCAGCTTCGTTCCAGCAGGTTGCGACGCCTACAAAAGGCTGCGCGATTTCCTCATCGGTCATGCCCATGGCATAATAGTAGGAACGATGCGGCGCTGATGCCGGTCCGACCGAAACATGACGGCTTGGCAGTTTCGACTTGTCGAAGCTGGGGTTGGGGTTGCTATCGAGTGGCATGACACTCCCTCTGCTGGTTTTTTCGTTATCTCACCTCGGAACCCACCCTCCACAAGGGGGATTGCCCGAATATTGCGCGCAGAATAGCGATGCGTCCCGGCCCGTACCAACACAAATAACGCACAACACAGTCCCGTGGCCTGCATGAATGCATGACGGATCTAAGATGCCTTTTTACGGAGGCAGGACGGAACGCGGAGAGTGTCGTTACTCAGCTATGCCAACGGAGCGACATGCAGGAGAGGCCGGCATCGACCTTCGCAATTTCCGAAGTGTTCAGTGGCACGAGGCTATAGCCAGCCCGTTCCAACAAGGCATTGGTGCCTAGAAAGCCGGTTCCGAGGAATACACGGTCGTTGACGCGTAAGGCGTTCGCAGCGCCCTCCTCGCCTTCGGGCACGATAATCTGCGCAAAATCCTTGAAGACGCCAGATGCCGACAGCCTTTGTGTCGTTAAAACGGTCGTGTCGTCCATGAGGGAACAGTCGGATTTGAAATGCAGGACATTTTCAGGTGTCCTGACGACTTCGCCTTTGCGGCCTATTTTCTCCAGGCAGGCCATGAGCGCGTTCGCGCCTTCGAGATCTGTTCTTGCCGATAGCCCGATCATCACACTGTCGGGGGCGTTGAGAATATCACCGCCATCGACGAACCCGCCGTCTAGTTCCAGAACGGTTTCGAAACGCTCCCGCAGGACCGGTGCGATCGCTGCAGTTTCAGCTTCCCGGCTTCCGATCCCCGGACGCAGTAAGATGGCGGCCTCTGGAAAGACGAGTGCCGGATCCTCGACAAAGATGGAGTCAGGAAATTCCTCCAAGGCATCAAGGGTCTGCACTGCGACACCCGCTTCTTGCAGGGCCGATACATAGGCAGTGTGTTCATCAACAACGACGTCGTAACGCGGATCATCCTGGCCGCCTGCGCGCAGACCTTTTGCAACGGACCTGGATGGCTTGCGCACAATCGCCGAGTCGAACTCGTATACGCTGAATGCCGATGTCATCCTGCTCATACCTCTTTATCAAACGACGCCGGAGCGCTCAGGCGTTCCCCAAACGCTCCAGGGCAGCCACGAGCTTTTCACGAGCGCCGAGTGATTCTTCCTTGCGTGAGCGTTGCTCGGCGACGACTTCCGCAGGGGCACGGGCGACAAAGCTCTCGTTGGCCAGTTTTTTGTCGACTTTGGCGATTTCGCCGTCAACTTTTTCGATCTCACGATTCAGGCGGGCCCGTTCCTCATCGAGATCGATCAGATCAGCCAGGGGCAATGCCAAGGTCGCTTCGTCGACGACGATCTGAACGGATCCCTTCGGCGCTTCACCCTGAAGCACTTCGAACTGCTCCAGGCGGGCCAGACGTTTGATGATGTCGCCCTGCGCAAAAACACGGCCTTGGGTCGCTTCGCTCGCACCGCAAACCAGGACACTCGCTTTCGAGGACGGCGGAACATTCATTTCTGCCCGGATCGCGCGGATCTCCGAGATGACCCGAATGACCCAATCGATCTCGGCGGCGACCTTGGCATCGATCATATCTTCGCCAAGATCCGGCCAGGCGGAAGAGATCAGCGGATCGCCTTCCTTTTCGCTCAAGGTTTCCCAAAGCTCTTCGCTGATGAAGGGCATGATGGGATGGAGCAGATGCAAAAGCTGCGACAGGGTCCAAGCGACGGCCGCGCGCGTCTCGGCGGCTGCTTCGGCATCTTCACCACCGATGATCGGCTTGGTGAACTCGAGATACCAATCGCAGAATTCATGCCAGGCGAAGTGGTAGAGCACGTTCGCCGCGTCATTGAAGCGATAGGCCTCGAAGGCTTTGTCCAGGTCCAACCGTGCCTGAGCCACCTTACCGACGATCCAGCGGTTGATCTGCAGCTTGCACGCCCGGGGATCGAAGGAAGGATCCAGTTTGGCGCCGTTCATGAGGCTGAAGCGGGCCGCATTCCAGAGTTTGGTGGCGAAATTCCGGTAACCTTCGACCCGGGACTCGGACATCTTAATATCCCGTCCGGGTGCTGCCATGGCTGCCAGGGTAAAGCGTAAAGAATCACAGCTGTAGCGTTCGACCAGATCAAGCGGGTCGATGACGTTGCCCTTGGACTTGGACATCTTCTGGCCCTGTTCGTCACGGACCAGCGCATGGATGTAGACCGTGTGAAACGGTACGTCGTCCATGAAGTGGAGGCCCATCATCATCATCCGGGCGACCCAGAAGAAGATGATATCGAAACCGGTGACCAGGACGTCGCCCGGATAGTAACGCGCAAGTTCCGGCGTCTCTTCCGGCCAGCCAAGCGTGGAAAACGGCCAGAGTGCCGAGGAGAACCAGGTGTCCAGCACGTCTTCGTCGCGGGTCAGCTCGACGGCTTTACCGTAGTGCGATTCTGCGGCAGCTTTGGCGGCCTCCTCAGTTTCTTCGACAAAGGTCGTGCCGTCCGGCCCGTACCAGGCAGGAATTTGATGCCCCCACCAGATCTGGCGCGAAATGCACCAGGGCTGAATGTTTCGCATCCACTCAAAATAGGTATTTTCCCACTGCTGAGGCACGAACCTGGTCCGCCCCTCCTCCACCGCCTTGATGGCGGGTTTGGCGAGAGTTTCAGCGTCGACATACCATTGGTCGGTCAGCCAGGGTTCGATCGGCACGCCGCCGCGGTCACCGTGCGGGACCGTGTGGTGATGATCTTCGACTTTCTCCAACTGGCCGGCGGCTTCCATATCGGCGACCACCAGCTTGCGTGCCTCGAAGCGGTCCAGGCCGCGGTATTTTTCAGGCACTTCGTCGTTCAGCTTCGCATCCCGATCGAAGATGTTGATCATTTCCAAAGAGTGACGGCGGCCGACTTCAAAGTCGTTGAAGTCATGGGCCGGTGTCATTTTCACTGCGCCGCTGCCGGTTTCCGGGTCGGCATAGTCGTCGGCAACGATCGGGATGCGGCGGCCAACCAGCGGCAGGATCACGTGCTTACCGACGATCGCCTGATAGCGCTCGTCCTCAGGATGCACCGCGACACCGCTATCGCCCAGCATGGTTTCGGGCCGGGTGGTGGCCACCACGACGTGTTGATCAGTTCCCTCGATGGGATAACGGAAGTGCCAGAGATGACCGTTGGTCTCGGTCTGCAGGACTTCAAGATCCGAAATAGCGGTGTGCAGTTTCGGGTCCCAGTTAACCAGGCGCTTGTCTTTATAGATCAGGCCCTGTTTGTGAAGCGCAACGAAAACCTTGCTCACCGCTTTGGACAAACCCTCGTCCATGGTGAAGCGCTCGCGCTCCCAGTCCGGCGAAGCTCCGAGGCGGCGCAACTGGCGGACGATGGTGCCGCCCGATTCCGCCTTCCAGTCCCAGACCCGGTCGAGGAATTTCGCTCGGCCCAGGTCATGCCGGGTCATTCCCTGTTCCGCTAGCTGCCGCTCTACGACCATCTGAGTCGCGATGCCCGCGTGGTCGGAGCCTGGCTGCCAGAGGGCATCTGTTCCCGCCATACGCTTGTAGCGAATCAGGATATCCTGAAGCGTAAAAGTCAGGGCGTGCCCCATGTGCAGGCTGCCAGTCACATTTGGCGGCGGCATCATGATTGTATAGGGCGCAGCGTTGGATTCGACGTCAGCCTTGAAAGCGTCAGATTCTACCCATTGCGCATAATGCTTCGCCTCGACCTCATCTGGCCGATAAGTTTTCTCCAGCATCGCTGGGTCATCCTCTTTTACCGAGGCGGCCGTGCTTTCGCGAAGGCATCGGCCACCGGATCGGGGAATTCGTGAGAGTTTGCCGGTTGTAGCCGGCTATCGCCTGAAGTGTTTACCGGCGGAGTTACTGATTCTCAACCCGGCGGACCATTTTTTTAATTTCTTCGCGGACGATGCGTTCAACCATCGACGCCAGATGGGCATCCAGCCAGAGCTTGAGTTCCGGGCGCAAAGCCTCACGAACCAGGTCTTCAAGGGTCCGTCCATCGCCAATGGCAAGCGCTCGCTGGGTGAGTGCCGCTTTTGCGATTTCAGACAGTGCCGAGCTCGCCGCAACCTGCGTGGGCTCGGAGATCAGGCTCTCGCCACCGTCGCTCTTATTTTCTTCCAGGAGTTCGTCGTCCAACTCAAGCGCCACATTCGGCTCTTGTGCTTCGTCTTCGACCGCCTCCAGTTCTGCTTCTGCTTCTGGCTCTGCTTCAAGCTCGATTTCGGGCTCTGGAGCCGGCGCTTCTTCGGCATCCCCTTCGTCAAAAATCGGCTTCGGTTCAGGAATTTCCTCTTCCACCGCCTCGACTTCGACGTCTTCTTCTGGCGTAGCCGCCTCTTCGGCGGGAGCTTCGATTTCCACCTTTTCGGTCAGCTCCAACTCATCTTCCTCGTCGTCTGCGCTTTCTTCGGCAGCCGCCTCAGGTTCCGCGGCCACTTCTTCCTCGCCCTGACCTTCTTCGGGATCGTCTTCAGAAATGATCCGCCTGATGGAGGCGAGAATCTCCTCCATTGACGGTTCGTCTTGGTTCTGTTGATCACTCATCGATCAGGTATCCTGGCGTAAAAACGAAGTTAACAGTACATGAACAGCAAGATGCTTGGCCCTAGGGAATAGCACAAGCTGGTTAAAAACCGTTAAAGTGATGAATTATTCGGTTCCGGGAGCACTCAAGCCGAACCATTTATCCCGAACCGACCTATAATCGGCCTCAACATCGTAAACTTCGACCGGCAATCCGATGAAGCCGGCATTAAGCCGCCCGATCGCCGACAGCACCTGATATCCGGCAACAACTTCGTCCCTCTGAGCGCCGACCAGACTGACCTGGGAGTTCAGAAGCTCCTGTTCAGCATCAAGAATGTCCAGGATGGTCCGGGCGCCAACCTCGTTTTCCTGGCGTACGCCCTCAAGCGCAATTTCGGCCGAGGCAACGGCGGATTCGAAGGACCTGATCTGGGCTTGCGCCGTCATCAGAGCTTCCCAGGCCGACACTGCGACCTGTTCCGCACGACGGCGTTGTTCCTCGATCTGGACACGCCGCTGACTGGAGATCTGTTTGGCTGCACGCACCCGGCTCGAAACGCTGCCCTGCTGATAGATCGGGATCGAAACCTGAGCAATCAGGGACGCGGAATCCGTTTCCGTATCCGAACTGCTGACTTCATCCTGATGTGACAGGGAACCAACCAGGCTTACTTCTGGATATAGTTCACCGGTCACCTGACGCACGTTCTTCTGGGCGGCCAACTCGGTATAGACCGCTGAAGTGACATCCGGGTTGTTTTTCGTCGCCTGGGCAACAATCTCGTCCTGCGCCGTTGGCAAGTCTCCAGGCACAGGAGGTGCCGGCAACGTTCCGGGGAAAGATCCGATGACTTCTTGGTACACAGCTCGGCTCGACGTCAGATTACCCTCGGCGGCAATACGATCGGAAACCGCGGTCGCGTGGCGCGTTTCGGCCTGGGCGACGTCAGTACGAGTCACTTCCCCGACTTCGAAGCGGTCTTCAGTCGCCTCAAGCTGCTGTGCAAGAACACCCTCGTTGCTGATATTCAGCTGCAACACTGCCTGATCGCGCCAGACATCCGTGTAGCTCGTGGCAGCGCTCAGCAAAACGCTTTGCTCGGTCGAGCGCAGGCTTTCGCGCTGCGCTTTAACTTCGTTTTCGGCCCGTTCCGTGCCTGCAATCGTGCGTCCGCCACGATAGAGCGGCTGTGTGACGTCGATGTTGGCGGTGAAAGGCGTGAGGGAATCTTCGCTGTCCGTTCCGTCTGAATCCACTTCCGAGCGGCGTTTTCCCAGCGATGACCCCGCAGTGACGTTCGGGCGCCAATTGGAAAGCTCCTGCGGCACATTCTCGTTGACCGATCGCAATTCCGCGCGGGCGGCCCGCAGAGTGGGGTTTGAATCGTAGGCTTGCGACAATGCTTCAGGAAGCGTTTGCGCCTCAGCCGTCGACACCGCAAATACCTGCGACATCATAAGAGCGGCCGCCGTTAGGACGCTCAAGCCTCGCAGAGTTCCGGTGCTTTGTCGGACCGATTTCAATTTCACTTTGCCGCTCCCAATAAGCTTTTACGATGCAGGTCCGGCACAGCGTCCGGACGCGGGAAGTCTACCGGTTGATTAAAACACAAATCCACTTACGCGTTCGAATCCGTTAAGAACAGGAGTCGAGGCATCAAACAACCGCCGTTGTGAGATAGTTTCGCCGTTACGCAGCATCAAGGTCGCCCGGCCTAAACCGGTCTCGTCCTGAATGACCGCAACAAGCCGTCCGCCGTCCGCAAGCTGCGCGGCCACGGCCTCGGGAACCTCGCCAATCGAACCGCTGAAGAGGATGACATCATAAGGTGCCTGTTTGGCATAGCCCTGAGTCATATCACCTGAAACAGCGACTGCGTTATCGATGCCCATCCCGTTCAAGGTTTCGTTCGCGGTCGCCACCAGTTCCTGGTCGCTGTCCAGCCCCACCACTGTTGCGGCGATCTGGGCGAGGATGGCAGTGCCGTAGCCCAGTGCAGAACCGATCTCCAGAACCATATCGTTGGTTCCAGGAGCAGCGGCCTGTATCAGGCGCGCGAGAATCATCGGCTCCATAACATGGCGTCCGCCGCCAATCGCGAGATCTTCGTCCACATAGGCGACACCGCGAAGCGTGTCCGGCAGAAACGCTTCGCGCGGGATCGACTCGAAGCCGGCAATCACCTGTTGATCGGTGACCTTGTTGGTTCGGAGTTGGCTTTCCACCATATTCGCGCGGGCTGCAGTGAAATCGATCATTTCTGTCTCGTCATTTCCTAGAGCGTTGTGCGTCAAAATCCGACGCCGCAAAGAGGCTCTAAATATATAAACCAGAGCAAACTATCGATACCTATTCGATGCTGAACAGGTACCGTTTGCTCTCGAATTCGTTCGATCCTGTTTGACACAATAAAATGCCGGTATCGCCTTCCAACATTACAAATGAGAGCCCGATACAGATTTTACCTCGAACCAAAGTAAACAATCAGGTTCTAGCCATAGAGGCAAGAAGCCGCGAATCCCTATACGCAACCCTCTGCGACGTTATATGACGACGATCGGACGAAGACAATCGCTCAGACAGCATCCAGAGGTTACGAAACGACCGTAACGGCTAGGATTTATGCCAGAGAAATCCCGTATACGCGTGATGAAGCTTATCGCGCAATTCGCCGCTCAGCGACGATATCAGAGAGGGTCAGCGCAGGCCGAATGAAGGGGGGACTTGGCGAAGCAACATGTGTCCGGCTGTTCTGCGTCGCAAGATCAATGGATCCGTCATCCAGCAAGGTCGAGAGCGCATTGTCGACACGCGTTAGCAGTTCACTGTTCCGGGCAAGCATGGCAACGCCGATATTGAAGGAAATCGGATGGCGGTAGGTGCTGAGCCGGAGGCTCGTGATCGGATTCTGGCGGCGATGAAAATCATAGGCAGGAAGGGAGATCAAAGCGGCGTCGAATAAACCGTTCTCCATTTTCCACAGGAAGCCAGGGCCCGGCGGATAAGTCACTGCGGATGCCACAACAGGTCGTGGGGCCTGCTTGACCGTGAGAACGCCTGCGAGCGTTCCCTGTTCGATCCCCACTTTCAGGCCCTGCAGGTCATTCAGCTGGTTTATTTCCTTTTCGCCATGTTTGGCCGCCAGAACAACGCCCATTTCAATCCGGCCATAGGGACGAGAAGCCGAAATCGCCTGCAAGTCCACCTGATGCCCGGATGGCAGGTTTTTAGGCCTGTCGTGCCAACGCGGTAACGCCGCCCTGGCGGATGGGGGATCTCCGAGAGCATTTTCATAGAGTGCGTAGCCGGGCGCGATGTCGCAGAGGCCATGGGCAAGGAGGGCATAGACATCCCGGACCGGATCGCTCTCCTCCTCGAGTTCACCTTCATACCACGTGGTCTCAAGCGACAGCCCGAGCTTGTCGGCCAAAAGGCGCGAGACGTCGTAATCGAAGCCTGTCCCGCCCTTGTGCCGTGCGCCTGACATGATCCCGCCATTTCGGGGGAGACAGACGGTCAGGGTGTCACTCACTATCAGTTCAGACGCCGTGGATGTCTGCGGGGTCTCCAAGCGTGATTGCTTACCGGCCGGCGCAAGCTTTGTGCCGTTTTGCGTGATGACGTAATACCAGACCGCCTCGAGTTCTTCCGGATAGAGAATGTCACCCCAGGCCGGCATGTCGCCCCTGCCCTTCATGACAGATTCGACGAAACGTTCCTTCTGATCGCCGGGAAACTTCCTGAGATCGTATGAGCCGGTTCCCGGATTGACCATGTTGAGTCCATGGCAATGGGAACAGAACTGTTTATAGACCGACGCGCCTTTCTTGGCCGCCTCATCCGCGAAGGCAGCTGGCGATAAGAATATCGCCAGCCAGGCAAGAAACGGAACCGCAGCCTTCATAGGTGCTCAATTCCCACCGAGTGCGAAGGTCCATACGGCACCGCCCGGAGGGAACTGGGCCAGGCGTTCGTCGCCGGAAAAGAGTACATAAACCGCGCCGCCGCCGTTCAGGACTGTGACGTACTGCTTGCCGTCCATCTCCCAGGTGACAGGTTGACCGACGACTCCCGAGCCGGTCTGGAACTCCCAGAGCTTCTCTCCGCTTTCAGCGTTAAACACTTCGAATTCCCCGGACTGAGCACCGGTGAAGACAAGGCCGCCGTCAGTGGAGAGAACACCGGCAAATCTTGGGATTGCGGAACCGGCCGTCCACTTGGATTTTCCCGTCATCGGGTCGATCGCGCGCAGATGACCGCGGTCTCCCTCCGGCCAGGACCAACTGAACTCAGCACCGAAGTAAAACACGCCGGCCCGGTATTGAGGCTCGACGGCCTTGTAGTTCATACCGATATTCAGGGTATTTGCGTAAGCCAGACCCGTCGTCGGGTTGAAGGACATCGGCGACCAGTTCTTGCCGCCGAAGGCTGAAGGCCAAAACTCCACCTGCTCGCCGCTGCGCGCCTTCGCTGCCGTTTCCGTCTGGTTTGGTTTACCCGTGGTCAGATCAACGCTGGTCGCCCAATCGACCCGGTCCACGAAGTGGTTCGCCGCAATGAGATCGCCTTTCTCCCGGTCGAGCACATAGAAGAAACCATTGCGATTGGCCTGCATCACGACTTTTCGTCCGTCGATTTCGGTCAGGACCAGTTCATTCGTGCCGTCGTAGTCGAAGGGATCGTTCGGTGTGAACTGATAATGCCACTTTATGCTTCCAGACTTGGGATCCAGTGCCAGCATCGAACCGGTGTAGAGATTGTCACCCTGCCGGACACCCGCGTTCCATGGTCCAGCGTTTCCGACCCCCCAATAGACGGTGTTCAGTTCCGGATCGTAGGTCCCGGTCAGCCAAGCCGGCCCGCCGCCATTTTTCCAGGCATCGCCTTCCGGCCAGGTTTCGCCGCCCGGCATGCCGGGCTCGGGAATGGTGTAAGTCCGCCACAAGCGCTCGCCATTCTCAGGATTATACCCTTCGATATAGCCGCGGATGCCGTATTCGCCGCCGGAGATGCCAACGATCAACACGCCGTCCGCGATGAGCGGTGCGACAGTCATGGAATAACCGGTGCGGAAGTCGATGGACTGAGTCTTCCAGACCTCTTCACCGGTCTTCGCGTCCAGCGCCACCACATGGGCGTCGAGCGTGGTACGGAAGATTTTGCCGTTTAGGATGGCGGCACCACGGTTCACGATACCGCAACAGGCGACCCGGGGTGTTTCCGCCGGGTATTCCAGCATCGTTTTCCATAGCTGCCGGCCGGACTTTGCATCCAAGGCGACGGTCGCTTCATGGGTTGTAACGTACATCACGCCTTCATGAATGAGCGGATGGCTTTCCTGCCCCCGGTCGCTCACCAGCGAATAGCTCCAGATCGGTACAAGCTTGCCGACGGTTTCGGTATTGATTTGATCGAGCGGACTGTGCCGGTTCTGATCGTAACCCATGCCGTAGGTCAGGATATTGCCGGGCGTGGTCTTGTCCGCCGCGAGGTCATCAAGTGTCTGCGCAGCAGCGCCCTGAGCGATAAGCGCTGCGGCGGCAGCGCCTATTATGCCGGTCGCAGTTTTCCCCCATCCGGATTTCATAGCTTGGTCCTCCCAACTCTTATTTTTTCTTTTTGGTATCTGGGACCTGTCGGCTTGGCCAGGTCCCGCTAGGATCGATCTTCTGATTTCACACGTTTTCCAAGGAAACAGACGAAGGCTATCATATCGAAATCACGTCGCGGCACAATCAAGCGAACGTACTATCCGGTGAGCTCTGCAATCCCGACTGGCAACGAGTCAGCGGCCCTGATTGTGATAATCGGGGTTTGGAACCATACCGACAGCGCTTGCCAAGCGGTTCGACATATTGAAGAAAGAGGCGATTGCTGCGACATCCCAGATGTCTGGATCGCTTAGACCGGCATTGCGTAGATGCTGCCGGTCGGCCTCTTCAATCGCACCACTCGAGAGGGTCATCTTAAGAGAAAAGTCCAATATTGCGCGCTCACGAGGCGTCAGATCGGCCATGCGGTAATTCATCACCAAAGCCTCACCCAATTCTGGCTTGTCTGAGAGCACCCGCACAGCCGCGCCATGAGCGACCTGGCAATACCAGCAGCTATTTTGGGCCGAGATAACGACGGCAATCATCTCTCGTTCAAGTTTCGAAAGATTCGAGGGGCCAAGCATCAGATCATTATACATCTGCCCGAATGCAGCCAGCTTTGCCGGGTTAAAGGCGTAGGCGACGAGCACATTGGGAACCAGCCCAAGCTTTTCCTGGCATTTTTCAAACAGCTCCGACACTTCTTCGGGCAAGGGATCAGGCAAGGGCAGGTCGAGTGCCGTCGTTTTGGGGTGCTCCATCGTTTACCTCTGCTCCTGAACGAATAACCCTGTGTTCGCCGGTAAGTCTTGGCGGGCTGACTGCGTTATGTACAGGAAATTGGCCCGCTTTGTCTCAAACCTTCCTGCGGTCTCAAGACACGGGTGATTTTCGTGCCCTGCCCCTAACTTGACCGCTTGACCGCCATTATCGGTCTCTTTATACCTCCCGTCTCGGTCGGCACGCGCCTGTGTTGGCTGCTAAGGCCCGGTAGCAGAGTGGTTATGCAGAGGATTGCAAATCCTTTTACGTCGGTTCGATTCCGGCCCGGGCCTCCATTCCCTTCTCAGCGCATTTGTCCGGTAGTCACCTCAAGCCTTTAAGGCTTGTTTCGACGCGTCTCGCCGCTCACCCCATTCGAAATTTTACACGGCTCCACGCTAACGTGATCGCTCGATAGGGGTTGCACGCGGCCAGTGGCTATCGCAAAGCGCACTTCTTCGTTAAGCTCTTGCTAACCATGCGGCTGCCAAGATCGCTTGGTGACACAGCTTTTGTCGAAAACAATTACGGATTCCCGGGATGTTGAGAGAAAGCATATTAGTCTGTCTGCCCGAACGGCTTCATCCCGTAAGCCGGATTTATCTCGACAACTGGCTGACAGGCGACCTTTCGACGGCCGAATTCCTACGCTGGTTCCACATGCCGAACTCCGATTACATTTCCGTCGCCAAGTGTATTCTAACGGTCGCCTCAGGCGCTTGAGAAGGCCGTTCCGAATGACCTGTCAGGTCGGGAATTATGTCGCATCAATCTTGCGGTCATAAAAATCAGAAAAAAGGCTCCAAATGATTTGCAGCCCTCTGATGGGTTTGATATAACCCCGCCGCTCCCACATGGAGCCACGTTGGTCTTTCGGTGCCACACCGGAGTCCTTTGTTCCGCGGTAGCTCAGTTGGTAGAGCAGGTGGCTGTTAACCACCTTGTCGCAGGTTCGAGTCCTGCCCGCGGAGCCAAATTTTTCAATAACTTAGCCGAATCTTGCACCTCCCGTCCCTGCGGCGAGTACCCATTGAGTACCCACAAGCAGAAATTTCCAGGCCATTTTTCCGGAATATCGCGGGATCAGGCGGGACAAACCGGGATGCTCTCCATTTCCTTCCCCTTATGCAGTTAGTGCAGATAGTGCAGATAGCTTTTCAGCACCACAAGAACCGCAGTATTCTGCCGTTTAAAGTGCAGACCTAACTGCAATGCAGAAATTGCAGTTAGCTGCAGTTAGGTCTCCGGCCTCGCGTTGGCGCGCGTGTGGCCGCTGGGTGAAATGATCAAAACCCAGAAGGAGACGGTGGGGCTGAATACTGGCTCGCTTCTCCGTGGTGCCAACGAGGAACCACGGGACGAACGCCCCACGCTCGCTGAAGCTGGTATTGATAAGAAGCTGTCCAGCCTCGACAACAGCGGCGATCTTCTCAACCGTGCGGCCGGAAACGCCAGCAAAGGCGCCTATTTTGTCGCGCGTTTTGCCATCGGCGGAAGGTGTGGAAAGTTTCCCTACCTTGCCGCCCTCGCTCATCCGTTCTTTCGCCGCCTCTTTCTCCTTCGGCAGCATTGCCCGCCGGATCGCATCAACCTCGCTCGGCAGGAAGTCCTTGCGGATGGCGTTCTCTGCAAACTCGCCTTTTACGATGTCGTCCAGCGGCGCGATCGTGACAGGGATGATTAACCTGCTATTCGCCTGCTAGAACAGGTCACCTCACAGCATCGCCTTTAAGGACCCGCAAAACTCCTTTTTACGGAGTCCGAAAACTCAGCCCCTCAGCGTTCGCTTAACATCAGCCAGTGTCTTACCAAGCTGCGCAGCTATGGCGGCATGAAGGCGATCAAAGCGGCGGCTCTCCTGACATGACCGGTAGGTGAGGTTATGAGCCTTACGACTGGCGAACCGTGGCGGGCTCCCCGCGAAGTGAAGCTTACCGACACGCTCGAATGTGACCGGACAGATGAACCACCAGCGCTTGCCGCCGCTGGCCAAGGTTGTCTGTATGAGCTGGACCTCTTGGACCATGGGCTTGCCTCGACACGAGAAGTCCAGGCGGATGTGTGGATAGCCAGCGCTGTAGACCATCGCACTATAGCTGATACTGGATCCGCTCGGCCAGGAGAGGCTGCCCGCCGTGTGCGAATCCTTGCCTAAGACGCCAAGTCGCTTCAGATCGAATATCGATAGCGTGAGCGTATCTTCCACCGCAGTCTTCGGGCATCTGGTCGGCCCGCTGCCATATCCGCCCATTTCCAGATTTCCTAAATCATTAAGAAAAGTCAGTTCCAGTAGGTGGTCAATCCAGACCTCAAACCCTTGGGCTGCATGCGCTTGAATAGCGATATCGCCCGGTCTGCTGCGTGCCTGGCTCGTGGTGTCGTGAAAGCTCCGGGGCCGGCCTCGAGAAGGTCATCTACGAACAACTGTTCGCGGAGTTCGCAGACCTTGAGATAGCGCTCGCGGAACTCCGGGTATTGGTGGAACCATCTGGCGATTGTCTTCGCCGACGGCATATTAGGTGCCTTGCAGATCTGGCTGATGCTCTTGAACTCCATCAGACCGTCAATCAGCCGCTCTTCCACAGCTTTGGAGAATTTGCTTGGTCTTCCGCCCGGCATTTACCAGCCCTCACGCACAGAGTGCCCACCGCGCCCGCGCGCGTGAAATTGTCGCGAAACTCGCTGCAGTGTCATGTGCCCCATGTCGGTGTTATATCGAAAGCAATCGCCAACAAGGCGCCCATGCTCAGGATCACAACGGCCGTAAACGCCGTGTCCCGCCAGAAATACGGTTTTCGTCGCCTGCTCATGATTGTTGGCCCTCTGCTCTCTGTTCGATCTCCCGCTTGAGCTCGACAATGCGCCGCTCATACTCGGCAATAAGGTCCTCTGGTGAGGCCTCGACCGGCTGCAGGCCATTTGGCACCTTTGAAGGCGAGCAGCGCTCCATGGCCTCCTGGCCGCCTTTCTCGAAGTCCTCGACAACTGTTTTCTTGAAGAGCTTCATTAGACCCGCGCGATTGGTGCTGGGCTTTGCTTTCATCAGACAAGTCCCTCTTGTTTCAGTGCCGCTTTGAGCATGGTTGGCTCGGCGTCGGATATCGACATAAACAGCTTCATGATTGGGCTGATTTTGCCGCTGTCCTGACAGGATCGGTATGTGAGGTTGTGGGCCTTGCGGCTGGCGAAGTATGGCGGGCTCCCGGCAAGGAACAGCTTCCCTGCCCGCTCTCCGGAGTCGGGACATATGAACCACCATCGGACTCCGCCGTAATGACAGGGCGTTGAATCCAGCAACACGATATCCATCATAGATTGGCCGTTCAGTCCGTAGCGCAGGTAGATCTTGGAATTGCCCTCGCCGTACATGTGGGCTTCGAAGGCGATGCATTGCCCCCAGCCTATAGCCGCCTCTCCCTTGGTCGTGCCGAAGCGATCGAAGGCGCCGGCCTCGTTCAGGTTGAAGACAGATATCTCCGGCGTGTCGTCCACCGTCTGTTTTGGATGTAAGGTTGGTCCGCTACCCCAGCCGCCCAATGCCACAATCTCCTTCATAATCGTTCGTGGCTCATCGCTGCACCATCAAATCTCAATGCACTTGCATGTACAGATTGTAGCATCTCAGCGATTCCGATACCAAGGCCGTCCGAAGACGACTGTTCATCACGGCAAGAGGCAACTTCGAAGGAAGATCCGAAGCGGGCCTTCGTTCTGGGGCATTAATCGTCGGCAGTGCGGACAAAGCTGCCCTTGCCGAAAACGCGCCAACATGATCTGCTTTGCTCATGATAGCTGCTGTACTTTTTGATCTGGACGAAACTCTGTTTGCTCGCACTCTTTCTTTACAGCGGTTCTTAGAAGATCAGCTTGGCAAGCAATATCCGGACATATTCTCGAACCTCGAAAACACCGTTAGCCGTTTTTTGGAACTCGACAACCGAGGAATGAAGCCGAAGGATGAAGTGTATCAGGCACTACTTGCAGAGATCGGTAGAAATGACCAAGAGCTAGTTGTCGAGCTTTTTGATCACTACGAACGCAACGCATGGCGATTTGCATCTGGATTCGATGGCGTTAGCGACGCACTCAATGAGATCAGAGAGTTAGGAGCCAAGATCGGAATTGTCACCAATGGACAAACCCATATCCAACTCCGATCTTTGCTTGCCCTGAACTTGGACCGGATGGCAGACGAATACGTGATTTCTGAGGCGGTTGGGCTGCGAAAGCCCGATCCAAAGATTTTTCATCTCGCTGCCGAAAGGTTATCAGTGCGCGTCGAGGACTGCGTATTCATCGGAGATTCCCCAACGGCCGATATCGTTGGGGCTAAACAAGTCGGAATGAAAACAATTTGGTTTCCGAACGGCGCAGTCTGGCCGCACGACCTGTCTGTACGTGCCGATTCAGAGATACGATCGTTGTCGGAACTGAGCGCAGCCTTGCATATACTCGCTTAGTTAAAGTGGGCTCTTTCCGGACCTTCGCTGCAATCTGAATGAACGTCCGCTCTGGACCCAGCCGACCGGTTGTTCCACACCCTGAACCCTTCCCTGTTCCCTACACCCCCCTGTTCAAAGCGCAACAGTGCCACAAGCCAGGGATACTGCGGGTTACAGCGATTCTGAAAGTGCAACACAATCCGAGATGTTGCACTTAGGGAATGCCGAAAAGTCCAGCATTTCTGCGGGTTGTGGCACTGTTGCGGTTAGGATTCGTTGGTTCGGAGGAAAATGGCCATGTTTCAGTCCTTACACGACGGAACAGACGCTGGCCTGCGTTGATCTAACGGCCTTCCCCAACCACGTATGATTGTGCTTCAATACCGCCTGCGATGATAGGTAATTTCGTTGGGGAAGATTGATATGCGAGTTATTTCGCCGCTTGCCGCCTTAGGCATGGGACTGATTGTTTTGAGTGCGTGCGCCCAGAAACCGGCGCCGAACCAGCAGCCTGTTACGGCAAGCACCGCTACAGAATCCTCCGCCAAGACTGGCACAGACTGGCTCCATGAAGAGCTGATGGTAAAAATTTTAAAACAAAAAATTATCTCAGTTGGAATTGGATCGAATCACAAGAAAGGCGATCCAAATCCTTATCGCGAAGGTATGCGTGGCTCTGCCCACAAAGCGCTATCAGCTTGCTTGGTTTGGGACCTGGAGAATGTATCCGTGACATATAAGCGAGCGCACATGGGAGGAGGCTCGGATCAGTCCAATGCCGAGTTCGTGGCCTTGAGAAACTGTCGGAATAAGAAGCGACAATTTCAGTATGACTGTACTTGTCAGCTAATTGACAGTGATGACGAGAACGTGCTCAAGGTGCCGGCCGACTTCCTTGCGAAGTATGAGAAGAAGTTCAGAGCTTCGACGGAATAGTGTTCTTGGACTGAATGGCAAATTGGAGAGATGCGTTGGGGGACGCTAAGAAGTTTGCAAAAGAGATTCTATCGATAGCATTTGCGACTCCAGCAGCCTTAAGTTTACTAGCAAAGCTGGATAGTCGCTTAGAATTTACACCAGCAATCGAGAGAATCGTTCTTAATTTTGACGCATTGTCGAAATATTTATGGGAATATTTTTCGTTTTTGATTAATTTTCCATTAACGCAATACATTGATCATTTATCACTATCGTTTTTATTGCTTCTAATAATGCCTATTTTGTTTCATTGTGTAAAAAACAGGCGATTTACTATTAATATCAACCTTTTGTCCTATAAATTACACGATATAACGAGATGGCAAATAATAATTGTGGCACTTCCAGTAATATATTTTACGATTATTTTCGATGCTTATTTTATCGTTATTATGGTGATCCTAGCTTCTAGCACCTCGAGTGCACAATATTTAGCAGAAAAATATTTATCTCGAAAATACAATTTAGGAAATGAAACTACAAAATTGATCGCGGCACTTATTGGCATTGCTCCCCTAGTCGTGACTTTTTTTGTGATTACGTATATCTTCGAAAAATACAAGTTGATAGACAAAGGGTTTTCTATTTTTCTAGGCCCGGCATTTTCTAATAATCCTGGTTTAAATACGATCGCAGATGTTCTTTATATATTGACGTTGATATTATTAATTTTGATATATGTAACCCGACAACTGAGATCTGTTGCCTACGCCTTCTTATGGGCCACCGGTGTGATTGCCGTCAATTTTGTCGCCGGAACATTGATCCCGGGGATAGACGCTTTTTTAACCAAAGCAGGTGCCTAGGGCAATCTCACCGGCTTTTCGCTCTCTTCAGCCACTCCGCGAGATAGTCTATTTGAGTGCTGATCGAGAGTTACCGCCGGCAGGCTTGGCGGGCAGAAGTGGCTCTGCTAAATCAAGACGATGAAGAGATGAATGACTCGGGGCAAAACAAGAAGTCCGCTGCACAAAAAAGGAGGCGGAAGCGCAATAAAAACAGCCGGCTAATTCTCAAAACTCTTACGAAAGAATGTCTCGTCGTGATTTTCTAGTAAAAATAGCTGTTCGGATCTCATTTAAGTATCTTCGCACGGCATCGTCATAGTCAAAAAATGCGCTGCTGAGTGCCGCCGTATTGAGATGAGACTGGGTAGGCGAAGTTTGGTCGATCGAGGTTATTAGATTGCCAACCTCTTCCATCAAGGCATCGTAGGCTTCATCGATCTTTTCTAGGCCTATATCGGAGATCGGTCTGGCAATACCTGATAAATTGATACTCGGGAGCAAGTGACCGTATTCTCGATCTGCTCGTAACAGTGTTTGGCTGACATCGTACAAAGTTGGCCCTAGTTCAGTCTGCCGTATCCTATCGAGTTCTTTTTGGATTCCAGCCCAATCGTCCAGGCTTACAGCATGCATATCATAAGCTGCCTCCAATAGAGACAGCCGAATTTTCCTTACACGCGCGAGTCCTTCGTGCGACATCTCTCTAACGTCAAAATCGAAATGATCTCGAACTTCTGTTCTATCTCGACCTTGAGTATGCCACTTACGATTGAAATAAAGTGTCGATACACTAATGCCGATCGCCAAAATAGAGATCGCGGTTCGGAAATCAATTGTCTCGAGCCAACCAATCGCGCCCAGATTTTGCGACAGCTCCCCCAACCGTTTTACCCTCTGTTCGCATTAGATTTTTCAATTGTGTCTCAAGAATTACTTTTTCGTCTTCCAGGAGCTGAGAAACGAAAACTTCTTTTGCCGACTTTGGATGCTGTCAAATGGCGAACCGCGGCCTAGTATCGTTGATACCGCATGATCAAAATTTAGTTGTGTGGTGTCTGAAGCATTGGTCAGCGTGAATACTTCCTTTGCATCGTCGATGGACTCAAGCAAGCTTATGTCGCTGGCCAACAACCCTACAAAAAAAGAAGGCGTTATTACCCTGACATGCTCCGGAATACGAATTTCAACCTGATCCGAGCCAGTAATTTGCTCTGACACGCCAAGCCGCTCACGCGTTGCCCTGCCGGTCTCCCTTCCTGAGATGGTATCGCGGCGACGATCTGTTGCAATTTCACTCAAGTCGATAACGCTAGAAGCTGCATTCTGGTTCATGAGGCTACCATCAGTTGGAGCGCATTCTAATCCAATCGCCGCCATCACTATACCACGCTCTCGCTGAGATTGTTGGGGTCAATTGTGAATCTCAAAGATATCACAGTTCCTGGAACTCTGTGTTTCAGCTTATATACATGGGCATCGCTTGGGGGCTGATTCAAGTCCTGCTCAACATTGAACGCTTGCAGATATGATTGATCCACCTGTTCCATCTGATTGTAAGGGGGCTTTAAGGCCAAACAGCTGTTTCCTGAGATTATCGCCATTTCAGGTTGTTCATCGCTTCGAGAGCTTTTGCCCAAACCGTTCATCATATTGATCAAACTCGACATACCACATCCCCCGATGTCTCTGTCTGCATACGTACCTTCACACGAAACTTTGTCCATGAGCGCGCAAGTAGTAATGAGTGCGTCATAATCGTACAGCTCAGAGGAGTTTTTATGTGCACTCGCATAGCTTCGAATATTCGATAAAATTTTAGGCTCCTCAGAGTTGAGCAGAGATTGTGCAAATGTCGCACCTAGCGTTACAATTCCAATATGACAAATAAATCGTGGAGTGCCGTCCGCTCGCTCTCTAGCAACCATGAAACCAGCTACTGACCATCCTCCATCAGCGTCTGCAGGATTTGCGTGTCTAGAGTTATCAAGCACTTCTGCCAATAGCGATCTAACCCAATCAGATCCGTTGTTCGTCAGCATAAAGCGTAATGCCATCAACCAATTATTTATGCTTTCAGAAAAGCGCCTTGCAACCCTCTCTTTTGCAGATTCATGGCTTTCGAAACCTAGTCGGTTCTGACGAATTCCGGAGTGTGTTGTGAGCCGGACTGGCAACACATCATTCACTGCATTTATTGGAAACAATCCCATTTTCAGAAAGGTTCTCAAGCCTACCGCCTCGAGAACCTTCATAAGAGGTCGAGACATTTTGCCGCCGTCACATGTCTCTGCCATTTCCTGTTGCATCAACCCAAGCAACATATAAGGACCAACATCAAGGCAGTACTCGTCCTCAAAATCTATGGAATATTTAACACCTACCGCATCTACCTCGGCGATTTCCACTAAACGCAGAATGGTTTCTTCTGGAGAATCCAAAAAAGAGAAGCAATCGAGAGATATTCGATTGTTTCTCTCGCTTAATTTTCTGAGCGTCGCTCGCTGAGTACTGTTTCTATCAGGGGCAAGTCCGTTAAGCAGGGCTTGTGATTGTTTTCGTCTAACAATCTCCCTTACTTGAAGTCTTCTTTTTCTCCGACGTTTACGATCAAAACGCCGTAGATTCAGCCTGTTTGCAGCCCCTTCTTTCGTTCTGTTAACAAAGTACCTGCGATTTGGCATTTACAGATACACCGAAACTGAACTTGCGCACATACGTCCCTCGCTTCCTCGAGGCGGATAGCGAGCAATGCTGCCGGCTTCCTGCTTCCCCCTATGCGGGAAACACTGACACGGAATTCAATGTGGGGCAATTGTGTTGGAGGGCGGAATACGATGGTGTGTGGTCCCCATCGGCGGCGTAGCGACAAAATGCTGAACACAATCGTATGTGGTGGACACGCACACTTTGAATTTCCGTGAGAAACCTTACTGTAACACGACTTAAACGGGAATGTATTGGTTGCAATGGATTCCAATTGATCCGTTCACTGTTCCCTCACATTGTTCAAAGGAAAGGTTTCGGCGTGAATATCAATTCTATTTTTTGCTCTCAGAACAAAATTGCTGCTGCTTGCATCGTTGTGGCCGGCATAGTCGCACAAGACGCTCAAGCAATGCCCTTGAGTTGGGATTTGCAGGTTAACTCACCCGTTCCTTGGGTGGAGCAGATTTACGTAACAAATAGCGAAGGTGCGACAATCACCGTAACGGGATACAGAACAAGCGGTCCAGACTTCGCAATTGAGCAAGCGCGTGTTACAGGTTTCGGCCCTCAAGCAGGCATTGGTGTTTGTGGTACTAACGAAATCAGGTCAATTTCGATATGCGAAGGAAGCTTTTTCATAAACCGCGAACTCCTTGTTGATCGATCCATATTTGATTTGGTTTTGATTCAATTTGACCGGCGGATGACAGGCCAGTTGAGCCTTTTAATCGGAAGTCCAGGATCTATTGTCAGTCGCAATAATTTCTGGTTTGGACAAGGAGACTCGGCTGACATACTCGGTCTAACATTTGATGACCTGAACCAGCAGTTCGACCATATTTCAACCGGGTTTAACTTTTCCAATGGCTTCGGCTTCAATCACCCGGTGCCAGAATCTGGCAACGACTACGATTGGATACTTATGAGCCCTGGCGGGCTGAACCAAAGATTTCTGCTAAGCGCAATCAATGGAACGGAAGCTGCTCCAGTCGATCCAAACGATCCAGTCCACGTATCAAGTCCGGCCACATATTCGTTGTTCGGACTTGGAGCAGCGCTATTGCTACTTGGCGCCCAACTGGGACATTCGCGAGAGCAGCACATTTCTGATGTTGAAAATACGATCCAAACTTAGAAGGACTCCAGCGCTTTGGCGGGGCGGTGATCAGGGAATTGCTCCTGCACCGCCCTCCCCAATCCCGCTGCGCTCATCCAGCTACAGCTCGATCGCCTTCAGATCGTAGCCGCGGAGAAGCTTGTCATATTCCGGGAAGCCGATAGTCAGCAGCTTGGGAATTCGAACCTTCAGGGTCATCTCTGAGCATCCTAGGTGGTGTGCAACCTTGGAGGCGCTGACAATGCGGGGCGGCAGGTAATCTTGAAGGCGCCGCTTGGCTCGGGTCATTCGATTATGCAGGCTTAGTCATCGTCGTCAGGATCATCCCAAGGGTTGTGCTCTTCAACCTTATCTGAATGAGTTGTCAAAACCGAGAATCCGCCGTCAGGGTGGACTCGCACTTCCGCCACCTCTAGCCCTGCCTTTTGCACGGCCTGGATGGCGCGCACAACGTCAGGCTTACTGAAGCCCTTTGCTGAAGTCATGATTATCTACCAGGTACTTAATTGGAATCGGCTTAATCGAGTTTGCTCAGCCAGTACTCGTCCGAGCTCTCATCTTCTCCCAGCTTTAAGCCATCAATCCACTTGTCCAAATCCTGGATGTCGTAGCGGATCGCGTTTTGCGCCAACTGGATAGGCGCGTAGGGACACTCGCGCTTGAACTTGGCCAGTGCCATGCCGCAATAGCGCGCTGCCTCCGATGCCTTCAGGAGACGGATAGGCTGGTATGTGACGTGGAAGGTTGCATGGGGCATGGTCAACCCTTCTCTGAACGTTGTCGCTCTATATCTAGCGCCGCTATTTCTCTCGAGATTTTAGACATTCCTTCGACTTCTTTTAACGGTCGACTGCGGCGTTTTTTGGCCATCTTTCCTTTGGAACTCCTGGAGTTCTTATCAATCAAATCGCGGGGATCACCAGTACTCCACGTCCGCTCAAGTTGCAGTTCCATGATTGCACGGCGTGTGACGGCCGGCGCGCGGCCAATCTTGATCTTAGTAAGCATCCCCTCCTCGACAAGGCGCCGAATTGTCCGCTTCGTGATCCCCAAGGCTCCGCTTGGGTCGAGAAACTTTGCAGCTTCTTCGTACGTCATCAGCTCAGGCTCGGTCATTGCCGATGCTCTCCGGGTTTGTGGTCGCGACTGTCGAAGCGTAGTGCCGATTTGTGAGTCGAGTAAAGGCGATCCACGAACAGGAGCCCATCGCCTGCCTATAAGTCTCCAGCGATCACCAAGCGATTGTGATGCGTATCGAAAATGCACCAATTTTCTGTTTCATCGACTAGCAAATACTCGAAGAACCATTGCTCGCCAACAACGTGAAGAACATCGGAAAGCGGGCCTTTAAAAACCGGCCAAGGTTCTGGCTCGTCATCGGAAACGATCAAAGAGACTACGGGATTTGGCCCAGTTAATTTGACGATAGTGCCGAAAGCACCGCTGTCACCATAGTCGATCGTTCGGGCGGCAACCGCGAGGTTCTCCCACCACCAAATGCAACCACGGTCTCTGACATATTTCTGCGCAATGTTGTCGACTAGAGCTTGAGCCTTGGCACTTTCTAGTTCTTTTACCGCGGGCAATGTTTCGACCGTAGCCCTGAGATTGGCCAGTAAGTCAGTGTTCATCCTGCCACCCCATTTTCGACGCAGCTCTGCAAACTAAGAGTTATCTTGCAATGAAGTGGGCGCGCGTGGCATCAGCTTTGCAATATGTGAGGGAGCGGTCATTGGGCTCCTTAATTCACTCAATCGGTCAACGGTTTGAATCGTTCGCTTTACCCTGGCCAATCCGACCAATCCTTGAGTCTGGGATCTCGTTCGACGTTGGACTGTTCACCGTCTTTGGCGGCATCGCCGACCTCACCAAAGATCAGTCGCACCTCGGTCGGCCGCATGATGCACTCTCGAACTGTCAGGCCACAATCCGTTGCAGCTTTGATTGCGCGGCGCATATCAGCCTCGGTGACAGTGGCGCGACGCGGCATCTACTCCTCCGCCCTTTCCTTGAACCTCACCCCAGCCCCGCCGCCGTTTTCCGCGATGAACTCGATGCCGGCAGTTTCGAGAGCGCGTCGGATGACATCGACGTTGACCGCTGTACTCGAGCCTGTGCCCCGGCTCTCCATGCGTTGAATGGTTGGTACGCTCACACCAGATCGCTCAGCCAGGTCTGCGATTGACCACTTCAACAGCGCTCTCGCTGCTCTCATTTGCCCATCATCGATCATGATATAATTTATATCCTTTGATATTTTTATTTACATCCAATTCGGAATGATATTAAATATATCACACGATAATTTTTCTACAAGGGTGTCTGACCATGGCCAAGCCGAACAAGAAGGGCCGGAGTGATTACCAATCGTTTGTCAGGATCGATCGCTATCTGATCAACTCCGAGGCGTATCGCTCTCTGTCGCCCTGCGCCCGTGCTCTGCACATCGAAATCAAACATCGGTTCAATGGCCGCAACAACGGCGAGATTGCTCTCTCTGTGCGTGGCGCGGCTGATCGTGTTGGCGTCTCAGTCCCGACAGTCTGCAGAGCCTTTAGCGAGCTTGAGAGCAAGGGGTTTCTTCGCGCCACCCTCAAAGGCTCGTTTAACACCAAGCTGCCTCACGCGACGCTTTGGGCGCTGACCGAAGAACCAGCCGGCGCCGCATTAGCCACGAAGGAATTCATGCGCTGGACGGCACCAAAATTTAAAACCCGGTGCAAAATACTTTCACCGCTAGTGCAAAGATCTTTCACCGCTGCCGAACTGAACACCGCTCAAAAGGCTCCGACGGTGCAACGTGCTTTCACCGCTAGCAGAAATTCAGCCGATCACGGTGAAAAATCCTTTCACACTTTTATTATACCAGGTGGGGGTGTTTCTAAATCTCCCGTCCGAACAGTCGAATTAACCCCAAAACCAGTCGGGGCGAAAATTCGGCAAAACTTTTTCATGCACCATGTTCGCAGGCATCTCGAGGGTGCGCTGCTGTAACTGCATGGCCATTACGGGGCAGCAGGAAGCAGCCCCTCACACTTGGCAGGAAGCCAGCAGCTAAGGAGACCGAAGCAGTGCCAACAGAGCCAAGACCACCGTTCAACACGGACGTAACCCAATCCATGGACAGAAGCGCACGCTGGAATGCCTGTAAGCACCTGCGAGACCTCGCCACCCGACTTCAGACCTCCGCCAACAACGCGATCCGGCGTGCGGCACAGCTTGAGTGTGAGGAAGCAAAGGAGCACCACAAAGCCCTGGGCGGCATCCGCAAGGCGCGTCGCTGCAACGTTCCAGGGGCCGAAGATCTTCTCATGATCGAGTCCCGCCTTTCCGGCCTGTCGCTGGCCGAATGCCAGCTTGGCGACAAGCAGTCACCCTCACATCTGCGGATAGATGGTGCCCGAATGACCGATGACGAATTCGAGCTTATCCGGCGGTATCGCGACAACTATCGGTTTGAGAGCGCCGTGCGGGAGATGGTCAAGAATGCACATTCGCTCGGATACGCAGGCAAACGCAATCCTGACTTTTGGGATCTGACGGGCAAACGCCCGCCCGGTGAGGAGCCAGCACGCCCTGCAGCACCGAAACCCCGCAATCTCGCCCCTTTTACCGTGATCGACGGCGGCGCGAGCTAGCAAATCACCACGAGCCGCAAGCAGTGGCTCTCAATTTCGGCAAGACGCCAAGTTCCAAGGAAACGAAGCATGATCGAAGAGATCGACGAAAACCTAAGTCTTTGCGAGAGCCTTGTACGCCTTGTCATCTGTGCTTGTGAGCGAGCTGACGAAAACGGCGGCAACCGTCGCGACAATACGGCGGTCATGACCGTCTGTGATCACCTGGAAAAGCTAATTGAACAGACCCGTATCGCCCTCGACGAGGAGGCGGTGGCCGCAAGTAAGACCTCAACGGAAGCGGGCTGACCGGCGCTGCAACGCCAAGCCAGCCCTATCTCGCAACTCATTCTCATGGAGAGAAGCAGTGTCACAAGACGATATCAAGACTACCCGAAAGCCCCGCGACGAAACCAACGTTAAACGTTGCCGAGGCTGTGCGCGCGAAATCACAACCAAGACGCAGAAGCCCATGGATATTGAAGAGGCCTTGGAAATTTGGGAACGGCTGGCGATCGTTGATCTTGCCATCCAAGGCATAGAGCAGATGGCCGATGCCGAAAGCGAACTGGGCCTCGATCAGATGAAGGCGCTCCGCTATTTCTCGGGAAGTGCCGTCCGCGACATGGCCGAATTTCTCAGCCGACTGGATGACGCCGGCCTGTACTTCCAGGACTACCGCAAAGACGGCCTGGGACTTCGCCAAGAGGAGGCATCCTCATGACCGACGCAGCGTTCCTATCGAAACTCGAAGACGAATTGTATCTCTGCGAGAAAATGGCCGTGGTCCTGTCAGAGGCCGGCGGGGCACACGATGACGGCGGAGACAATACCGGGCATTGCTTTCGGGCAATTGCGGAGGTGGGCAAACACCTGTCGAGCAAACTGCTGGATCTGCGTAGCGAGGCTCTAGAACTGAGCTTGAAGGCCTGCGACGACGCAAAGTCAGAAAACCGCACAGCGGCGCAGAATGCCTGCAAGCAAGCCCATGAAGCTGTACGGGAGATCGAGCCTCAAGTTGCTACGCTCGAAGCCCAGATGATCCTTCTGGATATGGCGATTGAATCGATGATGGGCAGCAGGAGCACCGAGACGGCAGGCGCCGGGCTGTCAAACCTGCAGGGAGCCATGAACAGCAGCATCAAAGGCATCAATCGCACTTGGACTGCGGCCCATGAGGCAACCAAGACGCTGAAAGAAAGCGCCCAGACCGCGAGGGAGACGGACCATGTCTGAACAAGAGCAAGCCGCACAAAACGCCTGCGATGAAGTCGGTAGGCTGCTTATGGACATGGAGGTTCCACTCCGCGAGCTTCGCAACCTGTTGAACGTCGTCGCCATGACTGCCGAATATCTGTGCTCGAACTCCACAACGGAATTCGAAGGCAATGGACTGCACACGCTGTACTCGACCATGGACAGCAGGGCGAAGGTTGTGTCGCGTCTCTGGTGCGAGGCTTCTGATGCCTCTCGCCTAGAATACGTGCCAACAGTCGCGGGGGCTCAAGACGATGTCTGACAAACCCAAATCCACCGGTAACGTGCTGCTCTCGTTTGAGCCCGACATACACGACCTGCCGGGACTGGCCACATCGATGTACATGGCAGTCCAGGGCTTTAGCGGCGGCGATCCGAGACAGAAAGACGGACTTGCTCGGCTTGCGCAGGTTCTTGAAGAGAAGACGCAGGCACTTCACGACCATTGGCGCGAAGAGCTGGAGGAAGTGCGACGGTGCAAATCGGAGCAGCCCAAACGGTAATCGCAAGCCTGTCGGTCAACTCGGGGCGGGTTAAATCCCGCCTTTTCTGTGCGGATACTTGTCGGGCGCTTCACAATGGTGGGGCGATGTCGACGCGATCGGCGAGGTGGAATGCCAGTTGAAAAGCCTTGGAATCGGCCTGAAGTAGAAAATTGAGAAAGTTACTGCACAATCGGCTTGAGACATGTTCAGTTAGTTGACAGACGCAGTTGTGCGTTCGCCAGCTCTCCGAGCCTTGATCGCCTCTACCAAGGCTAGCGAGAATGCCTTCTGCAATGCCTCTTCAACAGATCCACCCGCGGGAAACGACGAGAAACTTGTGCAAGAAAAACTCCGTTCCCTTCCTTCATGTCTGGTCGCTGTTTCTGCCCCACCGGCTGGTATATCCGTGACCAGAAGTCGCACTGTCACATCCGTTGCCCAGGGACTGCATTCTTTCCAACTATAGAGTTCGCTTAGCGTATCGACCGTCAGCACAATTTTGACGTATTTTTTTGCCGTGGGATTGAGTTCAAACAAATATCCTGACGCCTCTCGAACCACGGACTCCATTTCTTCAGCAAGCAGATAGTCAGCTCCATTACTCCAAGTATCGCTACCGCTGCCCACACGAACCCTCACAGACAATATGCGATCGCCTTTGTTTGGCACGATAAGTTCTACGCGAGCAACCTTCTCTCGTGACACTTCAACTTGTTTAAGTTCTTCAACATCCTCAATCACTGGGGCGGAAATTTGATGCTTGCTGTATCGCACCAACCCTTTTTTGCGAGCCTCCTCAGAGACGCAGGCCGAAAGCGACAGCAAACCAAACACAAGAAACAAAAGCCTGAAGCCACTCGAATACCTAATTGCTTTCCAATTCATAACGTCTTCCCAAAGTCCTTCATCGCAACCGGTATGCTACCGCTCATAAATAGCCAAAATTTCTCAGATGACTCCCAGAGCCTAGCAATACGTTCACTCCCATGGCCACTGGAAACAACGATGTGCACGGAGTTTGACTTGTGAACGCTCTGATTTCGACGAGGCCACAATTCGGCCTGTACCCCTTGTAAGCCAAGGGTTTCGGGCCGATTTCCTTTCCGCGGTGACTCGCTCTTTCTATTCGCGATAGGCTGTGCCAAGCCTGCAGCAAATTTTACAACTGCTTGCGACCTATCCACTTGATTAATATCAGCGGAGCAACCCGCAATGATGAAAGACGATAAAGGTTTGCATGATCGCGGCCAACAGCGAGAGCACAGTGTAAACCACGGATTCAAGCTAGGCCTCCTGATTGGAATCCCTGTAGGTATGCTTTTCTATGGGTGGGCGCAGGAACTTGGATTCTTTTAGTACCCGATGCTGATCGATCAAATCATCTGGCAAAACGCCACCGAGTTGTTGCAGTGCCTGCCGACGAATGGTGGGGTCATCCATTGATTGATGACCGTGAAATCTATCAATGTGCAAACCTCATGTGCAGGCAGCATGGTGCTGCAGCACATTCAGAAGCCCTCAATCGCGCAGATGTCCTTCTGCGTACAGGCGATGCCGACGGCCATGCCACGTGGAAACGGATTGCAACGGCGGTGCAGGATCTGCTCAGGCAGGCGCCTGAAGAGGGAGAGCAATCACACTAAAGGCCTATTCCCGACTCTGCGGCAAGCAACGGTGAGTCTGACAGGGCTGTAGAGTCCCTGAGGTCGGAAATAGCCTCTTGGCTCTCCTGAACGCTTACAGAGCATTTTAGAGACCAAACCTCAGAGATGCCCATGACCGACGAACGAGAAATCTGGCAATGCGCAAACGAGATCGTCAAGCAGTACGGCGAGGATGCTCTGTTGGAGGCAGCTAAGCGCGCAGATGCAATGCTCGAGGCCGGCGACTTTGACGGGCAAGCGGTCTGGAAACGGATCTTGAGAGCTGCAGAAGAATTGCTGCGACAGGCGCCGCGAACTGACGAACGATTGCAGTAGATCCCGCCCGGATCGAAGTTGGCAACGACATCATGGGCTTCGAGAAGGTGGTGTCAGGGCGCTAAGCCGGTATCCGTGGCATCTCGTCTATCTCGTCTTCGGTGGGAAATTCGTCGAGTTCTTCAGCGCTCACAACGTGGAATGATTCGTAATGATTCGTTCGGCTCATCATGGACGACGACATCACGGGGCCTGATGCCGATAGTGCCCGCAGGGTCCGTAAGATTCATGTGCGGTACTCCAGCTTCGTCACAGTCCGCACTGACCATGTAAAGCTGACCTTTGCTCGTCATCTTTGCCGGCAGATGCGAATTCACCCAGTGCTTAATCTCCAGTGCGTTCTCCTGGCTGCCATCCCACTGCATAGAGGTGACTTCGTTGTTCTCATCCATCTCCATCCCTCCTCGGTACCCGGAAGTGGCTCTTTGGCGCCTTCAGCCTCATCTCATAGCGTTCATCTAACGCCTTAGTCACATATCGAGCTGCAATTCGTATGTCGGTCTCGGTCGGCCTGAGAAGTGCCTTGGATTGCTTGAGTGCGCGCTTGATAATCTTCTCTCTCAGGTCATCCATTGCTTGATGCTAACGTGAGAACAAAAAGAGAACAATAGGCGGTTATTCCCACACCCGATGCAGCTGGATACACTGCCGCCATGTGCGGACGCTATGCCACAGCCCGGCTCACTTGGGAGCAGATAGTCGCGATGTCGACGCTTACCACGCTCGGCATTCCGCCGGAGCCCCTGCGAGAGGCCTACAACGTCGCTCCCACCCAGATGGCGCCGATCATCGCCAGCGATCGGGAACAGCACCGCTGTACGCTCGCGCGCTTCGGGCTTGTGCCTCAGTGGTTCCGCAAGCCGCTTGAGGAGCTCAAGTTCGCTACATTCAACGCCAAATCCGAAGAAGTGACAGAGAAGGCCAGCTACCGCGGCCCGGTGAAGTCTCAGCGCTGCCTGATACCGGTGCAGCACTTCTACGAGTGGAAAGGCAAGGGCAAGCCCTACGCGATCGGCAACAAGGACGAGACACCTATGTTCTTTGCTGGCCTCTGGACAAACTGGGCTGGGATGTCAAAGGGCGAGATCGTGGAGTTCGACAGCTTCACCATCATGACCACGGCCGCCAACGACTTCATGCAGCAGATTCACAAGCGCATGCCGGTGATTTTGCAGGCGGAAGACTACGAGACCTGGTTGACGGGTGAGACGGACGAGACACTGGCTGTTGCTGGCCAATATCCCAGCCAACTCATGCAGGCTTATCCTGTGGGGCCGGCGGTCGGGAATGTGAGAAACCAGGGTTCGGAACTAGCAGCGTCGGTGGGTGAAGCGATCTAGCGGAACTCATCAATGGCCGTCTTCTCACTGTACCCGGCGCGTATCGCAGCCTGGGTGGCGTTCAAATCAATCAGGTACTCTTCGACAAAGCGCGCTTGTTTTGGAGTAAGGCCACCGTTTCTGCTCATTTGTCGACCTGCCGCCTATCCTCGTGATGCATGTTGTTTTTCTCGTTTTGGAGTTGCTTTGATACCCTCTGTGCTATTCACAAGAGAGGTCGAAATCATGGCACCCTACAGACAGCGAAAGTTGTTGCGGCGAAGAGCGAGGCCGCGGTCAACACCAACCACTCAATCTAAGTGGGATCAGCGATTCAGGTATTTGGCGAGGCTTGAACTTCTAATCGGTCTCTTCGCTATTCCAGTTATCCTAATTGTGGGCTGGAACGAGCTCGCAGCAATTGCAGAACAGCGACGCGTCAATGCGTGGCAGCTTTTAACAACAAACGCTAAGGGAAATGCGGGCAAGACTGCAGCCTTAGAATACCTCAACCAAAATCATTACTGCATCCCGTGGACAGAGCTTTGTCTTCAAAACAAAGAATCTCTGGTGAAAATCCATCTCCCTAAAGACTCTTTCATAGAGGAAGCAAACCTGCCAGGGGCCAATATGTATAATGCCGATCTATATGGTGTTTCTCTGACAGGAGTCGACCTCAGCGGCGCAAATCTACGTGTGGCCAATCTCAAAGAAGCCGATCTAAGGTGGGGCAATCTATCTAACGTCAGTCTCGCTGAAGCCAATTTAAGTTCCGCCGACCTCTTTGACACCGACCTTTCTTCAGCCGATTTGAGAAGTGTCGTAGGCCTCTCGCAGGGTCAATTGAACAAAGCCTGTGTCACTCGGGGACTAGCACCAATCAATTTACCCAATGGTCTTACTGCACCAACGAAAGCATGTCTTCCAAGATTGCGAGATTAGTATTTACCCATCCCCCGGAACGCAAAAACCCCCGCCGAAGCGAGGGTCTGATATCTCTAGACGCAAGTCTAAAGCTTGAACGATTCTCTGCCCTATCTATCCCCGATGTCAAGATGTGAGACCAGACAGCAAAAGCCCCGGCACTGGGCCAGGGCTCTTTGATAACCGCTAAAAAATTATCGCTATCGAAATCAGGTCAAGCCACCCCATCCTTCTTTGATGCGAGTCATTTTTAAGCTCCTCTTCATTGTAGACGACGGCCACCCAACGTGGTCATCCGTAATTATTGCATAGGCTGCGCGAGTGTGTCGGATAAACGTTAAACAGCGATTAATTAACACTGTTAACATTTGAGTAGCGAGTGTCAACGTATATCCTTGTTAACCATACGTTTATCACAGATCATTTTTTAATCTCCCTCGCCAGTTCGCCGCTTGGCTCACGTTACATTATTTAGCAATTCTTTAACGATTAGCAAGTGCTATTTCGTTTGTATACGTATTTTTACTGATCAATGGAGATAACTTTATTGTGCGCTGCAACCTGTAGCTGCCCCAGATCAACGAATCGATCCACATCTATCATAAATCAAAGCCACGGCAATTAACACTAAAAAATACACTTGATGAGTGCGATTTAGCACAGTTTTTCTTGACCATTGAAGGCACCTTGCTGCAGGATAATTTCTATATATGGGGGAACACAATATGAAAAATTCAATTGAGGGCTGGGGCGGTCTTACAGTTCGCGGCAGGTAATGGTCGACCCAATCAAGTCGAATGGCGTTGAAAAACAGAGTTTGGTTGAACAAGCTTCCGATTTAGGCGCCGGAATATATGACCTGCTTGCAGGGTTTGTTGGCTCCATGGAGTTTTTGACCGCAATTGCAGTTGGGGTTGCCGTCTGGGGCGTTGTTTCGCAAAGGCAAATTTCAGCACGGAAAAACACACTAGACTACATCACTCGGCAGGAAAGTGACGGAGATATTATCAAAGCCAGGCAAACATTCGTTAGCTTGGTAAAAGTTGATGGTGGCCTATCTGATTGGGCAAAAGTGGAAAATGAAAGCTCCGTAGAAACTCAAGCCATCAAGATAATACTAAATGAGATGGAGCTTATCTCCATTGGCATCCAACGCGGTAGCATTGATGAAGCGATGTATAAAGCATGGTTCAAGGGAAGTGTGATCACTTTCTGGGAAAGCAGCGCCTCATTTATCCATGATCTCCGAGTCAGAACAAACAACAGACGACTCTACAAAGAGTTTGAGGCAATGGCTGAATGGATGAAGGGAGGAAAACGAGCAAAACGGAATTGGTTCATAGGAAAATTCTTCTGACAGACTGCGCTCAAACCTCCAATGCGTCAATCACCACCGCCATCAGCGAGCCATTCCGCTTGCGGTTCATCTTTTCAACCCCTCGCATGCCATGGCCATAGAACAGCAGGTCCCATATTGGCCCGGTGTCGATGTCCTTGCGCAAATTCATCGACGTTGCCATATTGCAATTTATGGGACGTGTTCTCGCTATTCTAACACTCTGCATGCTGCCACTGCCTGTGATGGCCGACAATGCCAAACCGCCAGGCTCAAACGATCTGCAGATGAATGGCCAATATGGGCCGGTGCCAAATCCGGTGCCGGTCGGTTATCCCTACTGCATCACGCGGATTGCAACACCTGAGTATCGGGAGAAATATGGCCTTGCAGCGGCATACCTTCCCCCGCAAAGCAGAGAAGCCGCCGGCGCTCTGAATTTTGCACGTCGCGAAGGAATTGCCGTCTTGGTTCATTGCAACGAAGAGCAGTCCTAGCGCCGGAAAACCCGTGGTGGGTCTTGTTCCTCGAAACCCTCAACTTGATAGCTCTTGATCAGCTCCGACACGCTGACCTTTTCCCGCTTCGCTTCTGCGGCGAGCTCCTGCAGCGTCATCCTATCCCCGTCATCAAAGACAATGCTGTTCCCCGCAACCTTCAAGCCGTGTAGCTCTGCCAGCATCTCGACCGCCATAGACTCCGCCGGCTGTCCGGCTTCTTTGGCCATGCGCCGCAGCTCTTTCATACCGATCGCCTGGCCACCCGGTGTCGTCAGGCCAAGGTTTCGCACTGCGCTCCCTGACAATCCGCCCGGCTGCACGAATTCACGCATCGCGTTCTTGCTCACCGGCTCGGGACGACTTTGCATGAGATCCCGCAACGCATTCTGGCTACGCGGCGGAGACACAGCGGCCTGCAAACTGTTGAGGGCGCCGGTAGGCTGCTGCGCTGGGGGCTCGTACGTGTTTTCATCGCCAGCCAGCGCCCCTATGGCTCCGCCAATCCCTGTTGGCCTGCTGGGAACCCTCGGTCCCTTGGTGGCGGAGCTGGCTATCGCCTGCCCAGGGATGCCGCCAGCCGCTTTTTTGGCCACGGCGGCGGTCAGGTCATAGGCACCGCCAAACAATCGACGCGCACCATTGCGGAAGAACTCATGGGCCGAATTGGATGTGTTGACCGCACCGGGCACACGGTTCGTCGCTTGCAATGCTGTTCGCTTGAGCTGCTGTAGCAGTCCGATCTCCGACTGCGTGAACAGCGTCTTCATCAGGGTCGGCGAATTCCTCATCGCGGTATCAAGTGCCGTCGCGTACTTGTCACCCGAAAACAGCACCGCAAGATCCTGTCCGCGTGCTCCGGTATCCTGATTCTGCACCAGCTTGAGAAACGCCTCTTCCCGCATGGCCTTCCATTCCTGGCTGTTCGGCCCTAGAACGGATTTCATCTTTTGCAGCGCCTTCTCGCTGGCAGCCTTGGAGCCCAATTTTCCAGCCCCGAAGATCGTGTTGAGCGCATGCTCTGGCGAGAGATCGCCATCAACCAGCTGCTTGACGATCTTGTCGTTTTCAAAGCGCTGCGCCACCTTCCGGCGGGCGTCTCTGGCGTTCTTCCAGGCATCAAGGGCAGCATCGTCGCCAGTGATTAAACCGCGCTCCAGGGCGGTGTCGCTGAATTGGTCATACTGTGCCCGTAAACGTTTCAGCGCCGCAGCTTCTGTCGGATTGGTGCGTTCCGCGCCCTGGATGGCATTTACAAGACGCTTGCGCCACTGCTCCATGGCCCCGACTTTCACGGCGGTAATCTTGCCGCCAGCCAGCTCCTGGAAGCTCTCGAAGGTCCGTAGTGCCCGTGTGGCGTTTGGCAGAGCCCCTATGTCGAAATCCCCCATGCTCTGGCGCATCTCCTTGCCCAGATTGCCCACGTCCTCGACATTCACAGCGGCATTGCTGGCACGCGCCTTGTCATAAGCCGCAGTAACGCCCGCCCGCTCAGCCTTGGCCTGGGCCTTCAAGCGAGCCGTCGCCATGCCAGCGCCCTCACCCGGCGCCGTAACCAGTGGCTGACCGCCAGAAAGCCTCGATTGGACACCAGGGACATTGCCGCGCAAAGCCTCCTGCTGGTTCGCTCGAAAACCCTGCATGACGTCCTTGGCGCCCTCGCCATGCACACCCTTCAATAAAGCGTCCTCAGTGGCTTGCTGCGTCACATCGCGCGTTACATCGCCTTGAGAGAGCCGCACGGGAGAAGGCAGGCTCTCCGCCTCAGCAAGGGCAAGGCTCTGCTGTGGTGTCGTTGCTCGGTTGGCCGTCTCTTCAAAGCGGTCCAGGAACTGCCGAGAGGCCGCATCTGGGTCAACGCCGACCTCTTCCAGGGTCTCGCGGCCGCGCTCGGTCAGCTCACCCGTAGCCCTGTTGAAATAGGCCGGAGAAGCAAGGAGTTTGCGGAAGATCATCCCGACAGCCGAAGCCGCGATCTCACCACCAGCACCGAACAGAGCCTCAACGCCGGCGCGCTGCAGATCAATTGGTTGCTCAGATCCTTGAGACCGTGCGGCTACGTCCAGGCCGATGCTCTGGCCTGCCGTGCCTGCCGCCGCCCCGCCGAGCTGGCCGACTTTCCCCGCCACCGAGCCCGCGCCGCCACCAAGCCGAGCACCGGCCAGTGCCGACGTTCCCTCGACAATGAGCTGCGTGGCGTCCTGGAGAGACGCGCCCGGCCTGTTCAGGTAGAACTTCCGCCCATCAGGGAAGATGCCGATAGGGTTCCCGTGAGCATCGAAATCGACCTGAGCATCAGGGAACCGCGACTGAAAGATGGCCGCCTCGCCTGCCGGATTGCCGCGAGCAAGTGCGATGTCGGCACCTGGGGCGATAGTCTCGCCGCTTTCCCGAATAATGTTCTGTGGCAGCTCGCGCAGATCGAACTCGCGGGTTTTGTCGCCGGTAAAAGCGTCCTGCACTGATTGGCCGGCTTCCTGGATGGTATTTGCGGCCCTATGCAGAAAGCCTTCATCTGCTTCCGGCAGCGGCGCCGGTGCCGCATTGGCCTGGCTTGCTGGAGTGACAGGCGCAACCATCGGGCGGCTTGCTGTTCGCTCAAGAAATGCGGGGTCTTTGAAAGGGTTCACCAGCCCGCCAGACCGCTGCCGGATCTCCTGGCCGAAGCCGTCCGAACGTGCACGGGCAGCCGCTACGGCTTCATCGATCGATGAATAGCCCCGAAGGACTTCCCCGGTCTCCGGATCACGGCCACCAGAAGCCGCGATACGCTTGATCGCCTCTTGTTCCGAAAGAATCTGCCCGCCGAACACCGAAGGGATGTTCGTAGGCTGCCCGCCGTTGATCGAGGGGTGCGTGACCGTGATGCTCTTCTCGGAGTAATGCTCGCCGTTTTCGCCCTGATACAGCTGACGGCCGGCAGAAGTCCGTTGCCCTGTGGTTGTCGGCGCGCCGCGAGGAGGCTGTGACTGTGGGAGCGAACCACCGCCGCTTTGCTCAAGAAAGTTGGGGTCTTTGAAGGGATTGATCAGCTGTTCACCCGCCATATTCCGCCCTCCAGAATTCAACCACCTGCTGACGGGTTGCCCCGCGGTTGACGCGCATGACTCCTCGCTCAAACTCACTGAAAAAGATCGTCTGGCCGGTGTCCGGATCTGTGGCGAGCAATGGCGTTTCCCGCTTGAACTTATCCCATGCCCGCAGGGCACCGTCATAGGTCCGGTTTTTGGCATAATGGTCTTCAAAAAACCGGGCCTGCTCCAGATCGCGTCGGGCCAAGGCTTCCGCCGAGCGGAATAGGAACCTGTTGGCCTCCGGTGTGTTGCGGAGATTCGCCAGTGTCTGCTCAATACGTGCGGCGTCGTTCTCGGTCTGCGGGCCTTTTTGGGCCTGCATCTTGGTCAGAACGATGTTGTTCATGATGCCCTCGAAGGCCTGGGCATCCGATGCGCTCTCAAGCCCCCATACCGACGGATCAACGCCGAAGCTCTGCGAATATGAGGCGGCCCACTTCTTGAGGGGTGCCAGGCCTCCAGTGCGCACGTCCAACGTCCTGGCAATCGCCAGCTGCGCCAGCGTGTTCTCAGCGGCCCTAGCTGTCTCATGGATCTCGCCCGCTGTGGCGTCCAACCGCTTGCCGCGGGCCTTCTGCTCTTCCTTCTCGCGTTCGCCACCAAAGCTGACCAGCGGCGTTGAGGTGGTCGCCTTCGTCACAGCCGCGTCGTACTCGCCCTGGCTGATAGCACCCCTGTCGAGATCGAACTTCAGTTTTCCAACGGCGCTCAACGGCAACTGTGGCTTGGCGGGTGCCCGGCTCTTGTTCGCGATGTCGATTTTCTGCTGTGCCGCAGCATCGGAGAGCAAGTTCGGGTCTTTCGGCATTATGCTTCGCGCAGCCTGCAGAACTTCGTGCAATCCCTTCGGGCTGTAGACCTCGGGTGCATCATCAATTCCAAGCCGCAGCACGGATCGCCGAGCAATCTCGTAGCCCTTCGGATCTTTCACGTCCTTAAATGCGCGATGGATGATCCCTGCCTCCTGCACGGCCTTGTTGCGGCTATTGGTGTCCATTGTGCTCAGATAGGCCTGTGCATCGAACGCGGCCTTTGGGCTCACCTGCGCCGCTTTGGAAACTAGATTTTGACGGCCTACTGAATCGGTCGGGATGCCGCCAGAAAGGGACTCCGCATAAGCCGCGTTGGCATCTCTTAGCCGTCCGCGCTCCTTTAGCTCCGACATGGCGTTTCTGGCTTGCAGTCCCTTTGCAATCGAGCCACCGACATCAACAGGCCGGACCCTCAGAGCATTAAATGCGTTCTGCATGTTTTAATCCTTATCTAATTCCGTGCTCCTGACGGCGCCGACGTAGGCTCGCCATCATATTCACGCCCTCGGCGAACCCAGGGCCAAGGAACTCGGTAGCGTCGGCAGTCAAGACCTGCTCGCCTTCTTGCAGGGTAGCTGGCACATCGCCGCGCAGCTGACCGGGGATCAGATCCTCAGAGACGTACCCGCCATCATGATAAGTGCCTGAGTCTGAGCCTGGGCTGTCCCCATGGCCCGCGCTGCCGCCTTCGCCTGAGCCGCCGCCGGACCCGCCACCGTTTCCGCCATCCCTGCCGCCGCCGAAATCGTCAATGCCAGCACCGAAGCTGCTGTCGGTTGGAGGGCCAACGCTCACGTTACCTTGCGTCGGTGCGTTGTTATCCAGTCCGTCGCTCAGCCCGCGGCCAAAACCATCGAACCCCCCAGGACCTTGGACACCAAAGCCATCCGTTGGACCGCCAAATCCGTACCCGCCTTCAACACTGGCGTCTGAATCGAGACGATTTGCGCGCAATTCCCGAGAGCGTTGAACCCTGTCTCGGTACTCTTTAAGGTTTTCTCGAAACTCGTCTGTCCCAGGCATCCCAAAGCTGGCCGGAGTGTTCACCCCTGGAATACCGAAATAATCCGCAGCGCGCGTGATGTTCGTTGCCA
>NZ_CAMZOF010000007.1 GCF_947331435.1 Pelagibius sp. Alg239-R121
CCTGGTCGCGGCGTAACCGAGCAGGGAATCCACTTAAGAAACGACAAGAAACTGCTCAAACAAACCGAACCACCTCTAACTTCTTGATTGCGACAGGATAATAATCCGATTCAGCCTTTCGGTGTGTATCGCGCGCCGGAATGCGCTAAGCTGCCTGCTCGGGTTTGATGAATAACCCTATAGCGCATGTCGCGTTGGATCGCATTCTTACGCGCATCAGAACGCGTTGTGCTCCGCAAACGCTGCCTCGGATGCGTCTTCGAATAGGCATTTCCGATTAAGCGCGACACACGATTGGGTAATTTGGGGAAAGAAACGGCGTTTTGGACGGCGGCAGGCAAGTTAAGGCGACAGCCTCTTCAGGTATCAAGGAGAGGCCGACCGCGGCGCTGGAGGACATTCCTTCTGCGGGAGCGCCAGCCGGAAACCGTGCCTGCTGGTCACAGTGCCAGTGTTTCTGCCGGGATGAAATCCGATGACGCTTCCGAATGGCTCGGTGCGCGCAAACTAAGCGTCGTGGCACAACAACCACTTCGGGCGAGGCAGTTGCTTGCACTGCGGCACCAAAACGCAATCAACATCGTTCAAAGGGGACGCAAAATGCTTGAAGGCGTCTCTGTTCGAGTCATAAGGTCGGGGTGGAGGATCATATGGGAAATCCACGTTTATGAGAACCGATCTGCAGGAAGCGCGTGAAGATTTGGCCGCCGCGCTGCGCTATGCCGACAAACTGGGTCTGAGTGAAGGCATCTGCAACCATTTCTCCTTCGCCATCTCGGACGATGGGCAGGAGTTTCTGGTGAACCCGCAGGGCTTTCACTGGTCGGAGCTGAAAGCCTCGGACATCGTGCTCTGCCATCGCGATGGCCGGGTGCTGGACGGCGAGCACACGGTAGAGCCGACGGCGTACTTCATCCATGCGCCGATCCACGCAGGACGACCAGCCGCCAAAGCTGTGCTCCATACTCACATGCCATACGCAACTTCCTTGACCATCGTCGAGGATGGCCGGTTGGAGATGGTTGAGCAGGGTGCGCTGCGTTTTCACGACCGCATTGCCTACGACGATGGTTATGGCGGACTGGCGCTGGATCATCAGGAAGGCGATCGGATCGCTGATGCGATGGCTGATAAGCCAATCGCGTTTCTCGGCCATCACGGCGTTGTCGTGACGGCACCGACTATGGCCAAGGCGTTTGACGATCTCTATTACCTGGAACGCGCCGCGCAGGTGCAGACACTGGCCAGGATGCACGGCAAGCCGTTCAGGGAGATCCCACGGCAGGTGGTGGAGCAGACCGCGCGCCAGATCCTTGAAGAAAGCGATATGACCCAGGTTCAGGCGCATTTCGATGCGATCAAACGAATGCTGGATCGCGATGACCCCGGCTGGCGCGACTGATCGGAACGAATACCTATAATCAATCAATCGCTATGGGGCATTCTCAACGCTCCTTGGTATTAATCGATCTCGCCAAATCTAGTTTGGTACGATCCCCTCAGCGCAACACGCGGAGTACCACAGAGCAGCAGAGGAGTTCGCTTTCCACTGCTGAAGCCCGTCTATGCCACTGTCGAAAGACTCTTCGTCCAGAAGTTCTCCGTTCAATATCGCGTCTTTAGTGCCCGCAAGAGCGGCAATCAAATTGTCGGCGACAGCCTGAAATACTTCATTTCCTGCACAGCCACCAAAGAACACGCAACTGTTACGAATAGAGGTCAGCCCAGCACCTCGAAGTAACGAGACGAGGCGGCGCCCAACGTAGGGGTCACTGCCAAGCCTGTCGTAGGAACGAACGTAAGCCTGCCAAAGGGCCTGGAAACCTTGGGGTTCGGGCCATGGGCGAAAGTTACCATGATCATCGTCAGTGACAAAAACCCGTCCGCCGGGACGAACCGACCGGACCATCTGTGCAATGACCAATGATGGACGGGGAACATGCTCCAGAAGAAAGCGGGCATGCGCAACGTCGAACGTTCCTAATTCCGGCTCACTCAACGGGAGCTCGAGCGCATCACCTTTGCGAAACTCCACAAGCTCCGACTCCCCTGAACTATCGGCGAGTCTTTTCGCTTGCAACATCTGATCCCGATCCCGCTCAATTCCGACGACCTGCCTCTCGCTGCCCACTGTCCGTGCAATAAGACGCGTAAACTGACCAAGCCCGCTGCCAACGTCCAAGACGTTCTCTCCCGGCTGGAGATTAAGTTCTTTCAAGCAAGATTCATTCAAAATGTCATTAAGTAAGGATAACCGGTGTTGTTCCTCCGGTGAACTGCCATGAATGTACTCAGACGACTCTGACATATCATCATTCATAAGTTACTTTCTCCGGCATAATTGATTGATGGCGAACTGCCTAATTTGGATAACGGATAATTTGATCATGTATATCCGCGGCACCCCCGCTCATTCAGATGAGGGCAAGCCGCATCATGCACCTTCTCGAAGCTCGCGCTTAACACTATTAGAAATAGTGTTGAGAGATATGGATTAAATTCAGGATAGCGGGCCTTGGTCGAATGCGTTGCGGAAGATCGGTAAAATGGGCCCCGAGTAGTAATTCGCTGCGACGACCATGAACGTCCGCTTCCGTGCCCGCAGGATCCGGTACTCTGTAGGCAGTCGTTTTGGAAACCCGAATTCGCCCGCGTCAGTTCCGATTGCATCGGGTCTAAAGTGGCTCGCTGCCTGCTTTATGTTCCTGCCGGCGCTTTGTCCTTTTCCAAAGCCGCGCTATGCACGCGCCAATCAAGGCAAGACCGATGGCGAAAGCGATCAAGTCCCCTGCGCCGACAGTGAGTTTGATTATCGGGTCGGCTATGTGGTGCATCATCTGTCCGCTATCCCGCTCATCGCCCGAACAGGTTTAAACCGGGTTGCGTTGCATGTGGGAGTTTCTTTGTTATTCGGACCGGGTAGGGGGCAATGGCTCGGCGTCGACTAATGTTCAGGCGCGTCATCCGGGGCGCGGCCGGGCCAGAAGCGGACACCTGGGCGTGCGCGGCCGCCGCCCAGCGCTGCGACGGTGCCGTCGGCACGCCAGCAGGCGGCACCCTCCATCGTCCCGTCGGGTGAGACTGAAATCGCATTCATCCCGCCGCCCACGTGCGGCATCACGCGCACGTCGTGGCCGCGCGCGCGCAGGGCCTCGGCCTGCGGCTTCAGCGCCGCCTCGATTTCCAAGTCGTGGCCTTCAGTCCAGATACGCGGCGCTTCGATGGCCTGTTGCAGCGTCATGCCATGGTCGATCAGATTGACGATGGCCTGGAACGCCGAGGGAAAGATCCGCAAACCTCCCGGCAGGCCAAGCGCCCAGCGAAGACGGTCGTCCTGCAGAATCATCATGGGGGCCATCGAGGTCGGGACCCGTTTGCCCGGCGCAACCGACAGCGCGCGGCCGGGGTGCGGGTCGAAGTTCATCATGTAGTTGTTCGGGATGATCCCGGTGCCTGGAACCATGAAGCGTGCGCCGAAAATTCCGTTGATCGTATGCGTGGCCGAGACAACGTTGCCGTCGGCATCCGCGACCGTGACATGTGTGGTGTCGGAGCTTTCGGGGGCACTTGCTGCTGCGGTCGGGCCCGCCACGCCCCGGAGACCCGCCACATCCCGGAGATCCGCCACATCCCGAAGACGCGCCTGGCAGTCGGTGGCATAGGCCTTGGAAATCAGGCGTTCGACCGGAATGTCGATGAAATCCGGATCGCCGCTTGCTGCACGCCGGTCCTCGAAGCCAACGCGCAGAACCTCGGCCATCAGATGCAGGGCGGCCTCGCTGCCGAAACCCAGAGCCGCGACGTCGTAGGGTTCCAGAAGATTGAGCATCTGCGCAATATGTACGCCCGAGGAGGCGGGAGGCGGGGGGCCGACGACCGTGAATCCTCGATAGCTGCCACGGATCACGGAGCGTTCCCGCGGGCTGTAGCCTGCCAGATCTGTCTGCGTCACCCAGCCGGCGTCCGGACCGCCGGTTGCTATGCGCTCTGCCAGTGCGACTCCCAGAGCACCGCCGTGAAGCGCAGCGGCACCTTCGCGGGCGATGAGCCGCAGTGACTGGGCGAAGTCGCTTTGCACCAGGCGGCTTCCAGCGGGGCAGGGGGATCCGCCAGCCAGGAACAGGTCGGCGATCACCTTGTCCTGTACGAGATCCTCTGCTGCTTCGGTAATGGCGCCTTCCAGGTAGGGGGTCACGACAAAGCCCCGTTCGGCCAGGCGGACGGCGGGGTCAATCACGTCGGCAAACGGCAGCTTGCCCCAGCGGCTGTGCATTTCGCACCAGGCGGCCAGATTGCCCGGCACGGCCACTGCCGACGGCCCAAGTGCAGAACGCCGGTCCCTCGTTTCCATGTGATTGGGGGGCTCGTCCGAAACGGGTTCGTAAATGTCCGTCGAGGTGCCGGCTGCGGCGTGGGCCAGGCCGTCGATCACGCTGTGGCTGCCGTCCGACAGACGTACATGGGCCAGCCCGCCGCCCGCGATCCCCACCATCATCGGTTCGACGACGCACAGCGCCAGAAGGGCGCCGACTGCGGCATCGATCCCGTTGCCGCCCGCCGCAAGAATTTCGTAGCCGGCGGCGGTTCCCAAGGGGTGGTTCGTGACCACCATTCCGCCCTGTCCCCGTGCCGGGGTCTTTTCGCAAGTGAATGGAAGCCGTCGCATGCGTGTGTCTCTTTCCGCGGATTGCTTAACCCGGCTGTTTGCCTATTCCGGATGTTTATCTATTCCGGTTGCTTATCTATTTCGACTGCCCGAAGTCGGACAGCGAGGCGACAACCCGGGGCATCGAACTCAGATGCTCCTGCGTCAGCGACAGCGCCTTCGCTTCGTCGTAGGCAGCCAGCGCCTCGGCAATGGAGCGGTGCGAGGTGCCTTCCCGCACCCTGGGAACCCCCAATTGAAAGGACAGCATGGCGACCCGGGTCAGGTTTGCCCTGAGATTCTCGAACACCTGGCACAGCACGGCATTGCCCGCGGCAGCCACGACCGTTTCGTGAAATCGGTGATTGAGATCCGCGAAAGCCAGGTGGTCGCCGTCGGCAATTTCCTCATGCTCATCGCAAAGATCGAAGAGCAGCTGTGGAATCGGCTGCTTATCCCGGCAGATCCTGCGTATCGCATGGCTTTCGACCATCAGACGGACATCGTAGAGGTCGAAAAGTTCGTTGGTGGAAATCGGTTTGACCATCGCACCGCGGCGCGGGTGCAGCACCAGAAACCCCTCGGCTGCCAAGCGGCTCAGCGCCTCGCGAACCGGTGTGCGGGAAACGCCGGTTGCCTTCGTCGCCGAGGCTTCCTCGATGAATTCTCCTGGCGGAAAGTCCCCACGCAGAATTCCCGCGCGCAGCCCATCGTACGCCCGCTGCCGTGCCGATTTGACCGCGTCCTTGCCGCCACCGATTGCATGCGCGGGGGCCGGACTGTCGGAAATTGTTGCCGTTCGGTTCATTGATCGTCTCGCTATGGCGTCGGTAAACGGGCAACGATTCTGCTGGACAAACAGACCGTCCTTCTCTTGTATACTTGGTGTGCACGCAATAACAAGAACAAGATTCAACAGGGGGTGCGCAAAAGTCGCTGCGGCGGAAATGCTTGGGTAGACCCCACCCCACCGCACTGTCATCGGCGCATCCACCTGTGCCGCAACATGACAAATCATGGCTGGCCGGGCGCATTGCTAACAACCGGAGGAAATTAAGATGAACCGACTGATTAGAGTGTTCCTCGCCACCGCGATGGTCGTAGGCGTGAGCGGCATGGCGGAGGCTGAAACAACATGGCGTATGGCCACCAAGATGCCTGTGGACAGTCCCGAGGGGAAAGTTTTTCAGCGCTTCGCGGACCTGACCAAGGAGTACACCGGCGGTGAGTTAACGATTCAGGTGTTTCCGAACGAGCAGCTTGGCAAGGAAGACGCCGTGCTCGAACAAATGCAGACCGGGATCGTCAACATCTATGCCGAGGGTTTCGGCTACATGCGGAAATGGGCACCCGAGCTCTCCTGGATCTCGCCCGCCTTCGTTTTCGACGACTACGATCACTGGGTGCGCTTCATGGATTCCGAGCTGGTGAAAAGCTGGTTCGCCAAGGCCACCGCCGAATCCGGCGTGGGGCCTCTGGGCAACCCCACCGCCGTTCTGCGCGGACCGTTCCGGGTGATCGTGTCGAACAAGCCCATCGAAACGATCGACGACGTCGCTGCGCTGAAGTTGCGGATGCACCCCAACAAGCTGGCCATCGCAACCTGGAGCCATCTGGGCGCCGAGGTCATCACTCTGCCATGGACCGAGGTCTACCAGTCGATCCAGAAGGACATCGTGCAGTCGGTGAATTCGCCCATCGCGCTGGTCGAATCGATGCGTTTCAACGAGGTTGCGCCGCATATCTCGCGTCACAACGAATATTGGCAGTCCATCGGTTTTATGATGAATATCGCCGCCTACGATGCGCTGGATGACAAGACGCGGGACGGCCTGCTGCGCGCGTATGATGAGGCGGGCGCCCTGTCGCGCGAAATCATGGGTGAAGTCGCGGACAAGAGCATCAAGAATATGGTCGCTAACGGCGCGACCTACATGGAGCTCGACACTAAACCCTTCGTCGTAAAAATGCAGAGCTTCTACGAAAAGATGGACGAGACGGGCGAATTGCCTGACGGCTTCCTTGAAGCCGTTGAGGCGGCGCGCGCCAAATGATCGCATTCCGCGACCACCAGCCGAAGGGCGCCCTGCAGGGCGCCCTTCTTGCGGCGGATCGTCTGACCTGGGGGCTGGGTGGTGTGTTCCAGTTGATCTGCAACATCTGCCTTCTCGTCATGTTGGGCCTGACCACGGTCACAATCATCGGCCGCCCTCTGGGGTTTTCGGCCTACTGGATATGGCCTTGGACGATGGTGTTTTTCGTATGGCTGTCCTTCTTCGGCTTCTTCGCGATCTTCGTCCGTCTCAAGGACGTGCGGATCGACTTTATCGCCAATCACATGGGCCGTTACGGCTTTCCGGTCACACGGCTGGTTTCGGACCTTTCTGCTCTGGCGATCTGCGGTGTGCTGATGCAGCAGATGCCCATGGTCATGGCCACTTCGCGCGGTTTCGTCGACGGTGCGATCCTGCCGGGCGGCGAAGAACTGTTCCGCCAGGCGTTGTCCGTACCGCTGTTCGTCTCGGCCGCGCTGATCATCGTTTCAGCGCTCGTAGATCTGGGCAAGATGATCGTCGGGCTCCCTGAAAACCTCACAGAACATCACCCCGAGACCTGAGCCATGGCTTACATCCTCTTCGGCAGTTTTATGGTGCTGATTCTGCTGAGAGTGCCGATCTCCATCGCTATCGGCGTCGCCGCGCTGGTCACCTTCCTGACGTCCGAATTTTCGACCTTTCTGCAGGTGATCCCGCAGCAGATGCTTGAAGGGGTGAACAAGGCCTCGCTGACCGCCGTGCCGTTTTTCATCATGGCCGGCAACCTGATGAACGTCACCGGCGTGACAGAGCGGATCTTTAATTTCGCCAATGCGCTGGTGGGGCATCTGCGCGCCGGGCTTGCGCAGGTCAACATTCTCAGCTCGATGATCTTCGCGGGTATCTCGGGCGCGGCCGTGGCCGATTGTGCGGGTCTCGGCGCTATCGAGATCAAGGCCATGCGCGAACGTGGCTACAGGTCCGATTTTGCAGCTGCGATCACCGTCGCCTCATCGGTCGTCGGTCCGCTGATCCCGCCGTCGATCGGCCTCGTGCTCTATGCTTTCCTGGCGCAACAATCCATCGAACGGATGTTTCTCGCCGGTCTTATTCCCGGCATCATCGTCGGCCTGGCGCTGATGATCTACGTCCGTATCGTTGCGCAGTTCCGCGACTTCCCGACCCAGCCGCGTGCCTCGAGGCGTGAAGTCGCCGGTACCGCCAAGCACGGTTTCCTCGCCCTGCTGGCGCCGGCGATCATCCTCGGTTCGATCATGTTCGGGTTCGTCACCGCGACCGAAGCCGGTGTGCTGGCCTGTCTTTATTGCATAGGCCTGGGTGTCTGGTACCGCGAACTGACGCTCAAGAAGTTCCTTCAGGCCTTGACCGACAGTGCCATGATGACTGCGGTCATTATGATTATCATCGCCTTTTCCATCGCGATGGGCTGGCTTCTGGCCATCGATCAAACTCCGCAGAAAATGGCCGAGGCGACCTTTGCCCTGACCGAAAACAAGAATGTCTTTCTTGCGTTGCTGTTGGTGTTCATCATCATCGTGGGCTGCGTTGTGGAAGGCGTTCCGGCCAAGCTCATCCTCGTGCCGACCCTTCTTCCGGTTATCGACGCCTATGGCATCGACCGGGTGCATTTTGGAATCATCATGCAGTTGGGCCTGCTGATCGGCATCGCGACGCCACCGATGGGCATCGGTCTTTACATTGTATCCGAGGTCGGACGCGTCCGCTTCGAGAAGGTGACGATGGCCGTGCTGCCCATGCTTGTGCCCCTGATTACCGTGCTGGTGCTGCTGACCTACGTACCTCAAACCGCTACTTTCCTCCCCGATCTCCTTCTTGGATCCGACTAACAGGACTGTCATGAGCAATCTCGTTTATAAGCTGAACCCGATGCCCGCGCTGCTGCCGCAGGACAAGCTTGACCGTCTGGCGAAGCTGGAAACGGCGACCATTGGACATTTCTATCACTACGGATTCGCTGCCGGCGCGATCAGACCTGTGCTGCCGGGCAAGGTTGTGGCCGCAACGGTAGCGACGCTGGCAATCCCGGGGCCGGACAGCACGCTGTTACATCACTGCCTGAGCCAGGTGGGCCCCGGCTACTTCCTGGCGGTCGACCGTCTCGGCGACACAAAGTATGCCTGCTGGGGCGGCGGAGTGACGCGTATGGCTTCGCTGGTGGGACTCGCAGGCGGTTGCGTTGACGGTCCGCATACCGACACCGCAGAGGTCGCCGAACAGGACTTCGCCATGTGGTCGCGCGGCGCCTCGCCCGTGACAACGCGGTTATATGACACTGGCGGCGGGTTCAATGTGCCCGTATCGATCGGCGGCGCCGCTGTTCTGCCCGGCTACGCCGTTCTGGCCGACGATTCCGGTGTGCTCTTCATCGCGCCGGAGGATCTGGACGAAGTGCTGGAGGCCGGCGAGGAGAAGACAGAGAAGGGTCGGATCGGTGAGGCGAAGATTGCCGCGGGCACCCACCTGGGCGAGGTATCGGGCGCCAGTGCCATGGTCCGTGCCCGAACCGCCGACTGACCCGGATAGCAAAAAAGGATCGCCCCGTGACAGTCGCCATTTATCTTCCCTCGCAGGACAACACCGACTGGTGGGTTAAGCTGATGCAGGGCCTGTTGCCCGGTTGGGACATCGTTTCGATGGATGCGGTTACCGACCCGGCCGCCGTTCACTATGCCGTGGTCTGGCGGCCACGCACCGGCGATATCGCGCGGTTTTCCAACCTGAAGGCGATTGTCTCTGTCGGCGCAGGGATCGACCATGTACTGGCCGATGCCGAGTTGCCGCTGGGTGTGCCGATCATCCGGACCGTGGGGCAGGACCTGACCCAGCGGATGCTGGAGTACGTGACACTGCACGTCCTGCGCCACCACCGGGACATGCCCCGACAGCTTCAGGCGCAGGCAGAGCGGGATTGGCATTCCATCGTCGTTCCGGTGGCACCAAACCGGGTCGTTGGTGTGATGGGGCTGGGCAACCTCGGCGCCGCTGCGGCGCGCATCCTGTCGCAGGTCGGCTTCGCAACGCGAGGATGGTCCAAGTCTCCCAAGGCGATCGAGGGCGTCGATACCTTCGCCGGCGAAGAAGGGCTGGCGCAGTTCTTGGACGGATGTGGGATTCTCGTGAACCTGTTGCCGCTGACATCGGCGACCAAAGGAATTCTGAACGCCGATCTGTTTTCGAAATTGCCGGCCGGAGCTTGCGTGATCAATTGCGCGCGGGGCGGACATCTGGTGGATGACGATCTGCTGGAGGCTCTGGACAGCGGGCATCTCAAGCAGGCGACGCTGGATGTGTTCCACCAGGAACCTTTGCCGTCCGCGCATCCATTCTGGACCCATCCGGCGATTACCGTGACCCCCCATATTGCCTCGCGGATCGATGCTGAGACAGGGGGGCGCCTGATCGCTGAGAATCTCAAAATCTTTAGGGCGACGGGGACCTGCCCGGACGTTGCGGATGCCGTGCGCGGCTACTAGAAGGAATCCGGCTTTTCCTTCGCCGTGCCCAGAGCGGACAGAATGCGATTCGGGCGATGGGTGCTGCCGGGCCTGAAGGCTCTGGACCCTACAAGCTTTCCGGACTCGCGGGACTGCTGATGAGGCGCAAAAGACGACCGGGGTCATGCGCTTACAAGGCCCGGCAGGCCTGATGAGGTGGCGTTTGTCTCAGCGCTAACCTCTGTACGGGGACGGGTTTGGTTTTTGTGTTGAACGCCCCCGCATTTTATAGCCCCGCCACGCCAGCAGCTTGCGGCTTAAGAAATTTTACCTGACACAGACAAATTTGGGGCGCGTCGGATTGGATAACCCATGATCATGCTGAAGGAGCGGCTGAGCGAAGACGCCGAAGAAAATCCGCAGCGTAATGCGATTTGTTCAATACTCATTTTAGTCTCCTGCGCGAGGTAGCGGGCATGTTGCAGGCGGAACATTCTGTAGTACTTTCCAGGCGTGATTCCCAGCTCACGCGCGAATAAGCGATTGAGCGTGCGTTCCGAGGCCGAGACACGCTTGGCCAGCTCAAAGGTCGAGAGTGGCGCCTCAACGTTCCTGGCAATTTCGTCAAGTGCAGAGAGAAGTACCGGAGACCCCTTGTCACGCAGACGTTTCGCCCCACGATGCAATTCGTTTTGACGTTCAGGGTCGTAAACAAACATTGTTGAGGCCTCAAAAGCCGCCGCTGGCCCATAGAGGTCGCGGATCAGTTCCAGCATCAAGTCGAGCACCGTGCTGGCGCCGCCGCATGTCAAAAATAAACCAGAACGGACAAAGCGGGCGGTAGAAACTCTCACCTTGGGAAAGACTTCACTAAACTCATCGACCTCTTGCCAATGGATCGTGGCGACTTGCCCGTCAAGCAGGCCGGCTTCTGCAAGCAGCCATGACGCGGTATCCAGTGCCAGAATCATTTCCGCCCTGCGGGCCGCCTTGCGAAGCTTTGCAAGAACAGCCGGGGTGGCCCACTTGCGCATATGGTAGCCGGTCACAAGCACCAGTCTCCGGCCTTTGCGGGCCGGGTCGAAGACGCAATCCGGTGCGATCTGCAACCCGCTGGAGCTTTTGACAGGGGCACCATTCAGTGTCGACACCACCCAATCCGGCCCAGTGCCGACGGAACGTAGTTTGACGTCTCTTAACGGCTCCATGGCGTTGGCGAGCACCATATTGGAGAAGCCGTCGAACAGTAGAAACTCGAAATATGACTGAGGATGTGACGACATTTGTATCGAATATGGCAGAAACAGTGAATGCTTCAATCTGAATTTGTGTCTTAATTGAATCGTTGCCCGCACCCTACGCAACCCGGTAGCTCAATAGGGACAACCCCATACCGCTAAAAGACCGCTCTTGCAGCCGGACCTGTCCGCGCGTCAAAATACGTTATTGTATTCATTTCAGGTTCACGCAGTGACCGTAACCGAGCTGAGCAGATTTGAGACGCTTGGGTGCGAGCCTGCGGTTTGCAGAGCAGAAAAGGCAATGTCACCTGTGCCGCCAACAACAAGAATGCCGCGGCATGAACGCAACGATGAAGAAGGCCGCGAACGCGGGGGATGGCGTGATAAGCCGTTGATCATGCTACGCTGGAGCGGTGCGCGATAAATTAACAGGACCAAAAAGGCGGAATGCCTGTCAAGGGAGGACCTTTTTAATGAGTCATAATCGAACCAAAATTTCCAGTTGGCGCCCCGCCATATTGTCAGCTCTCTTGTTGACGATACCGATCGGTCTTGCCCATGCGCAGGAAGCACAAGACACCGATACAACAGTCAAACCAGACAAACCGGAGATAACTTTCACTTCCTGGACGGGGCCTTACATGCGCAGCCAAATGCTTGGTTTTGTCCGCCCATATGAAGAAGCGAACGGAACCCGTGTTCATGTAGAACACTATAATGGCGGCATTACTGAATTACGCGATCAGGTCGAAAGTGCGAATGTCGTCTGGGACGTGGTGGACCTGACGCAGGCCGATTCACTACGCGCCTGCGAAGAAGGCCTGCTGGAAGATCTTTCCGACATCGATCTGCCCAATGGTGCCGATGGGACGCCATTCCGCGAAGATTTCGTGGAAGGCGCGTTGAACGATTGCGGTGTGGGCGTCATTGTCTGGGGAACTGCCTTTGCCTATAGCAAAACGGTTTTCGGCGATAGTCCACCCAAAACCATTTCCGATTTTTTCGATACGGAGACCTATCCGGGTCCCAGGGCAATCCGCAACGATCCGACCGTGATATTGGAATGGGCGTTGATGGCCGACGGTGTGGCACGCGAAGATGTCTATGCGACTCTGGAGACTGATGAGGGGGTCGAGCGTGCTCTGGCAAAGATGAATGCCATTAAACCCGGTCTGCAAATCTGGGAATCGGGACGCCAGCCAGTGCGCCTGCTGAATGCTGGCGAGGTTGTGATGTCGTCAATCTGGGCCACAACCGGCGCAACCGCTGCGCAGGAAGAAGGTGCGGATTTTGCCGTCAATATGGATGGCCGGGTAATCGAATTGGATTTATTCGGTATCCCCAAAGGCAGCCGCTACAAAGATGAGGCGATTGAGTTCATTCGCTTCGCCAGCAGCACTGAATCGCTGGCCAACATGGTTGCCAACTTGCCCAACGGGCCCACGCGCAATTCCTCATTGACGCTTTTGTCAGATGACGTTCTGAACCAGATTCCGAATGGTCCGGCGTACGAGAACAACGCGCATATTCTGTCGGATGCCGGGTGGTGGGCCGTCAATCACGGACGTCTCGAAGAAACGTTCAAGGCCTGGCTTGCAGTTTCCGCAAGACAAGGCGCTGCCGGGTCAACCCGGTAGGATGGACCAACAGGATCAAGAGGCAGAAAAATGAGTAACGAAACATCTAATAAACCCGAAAATCTTGTTGCGAAGTCCGGCTTGTTTGCGGGCATGAATCAGATAATGGGCATTGCGTCGATGATTATGATCATCGGCTTCGTGTTGTTCACGATTCGGGACGTCGAGAGCTCCAGTGCGATCTTCGCCGCTGGTAAGGATTTCATTATTGGAACCATGGACTGGTTCTACGTTTTAGTCGTCAACATAGCTCTGTTCTTTGTGTTCTGGCTTATGATGAGCCGCTTCGGTGACGTTAAGCTGGGCAAAGATGACGACGAACCTGATTTCTCTACATTCTCGTGGATCTGCATGCTGTTCAGTGCAGGTCTGGGGTCCGGTCTGATCTACTGGGGCGTGGCAGAGCCGATGTACCACATTCAGGACAGTCCATTCCTGAAACAGGGCGGCATTGAACCCGGCAGCACGGAAGCCGCAATCTCGGCAGTGCGCGTAACGATTTTTCACTGGGGATTCCACGGCTGGGGACTCTATGTTTTGGTGGGCCTGAGTCTGGCCTATTTCGCTTACCGGCGGGACCTTCCTCTGACTTTGCGGACGGCGCTCTATCCGATTCTGAAAGACCGGATCTATGGTCCGTGGGGCCACTTGATCGATCTCATCGGCGTATTTGGAACAATTTTTGGCCTTGCAACGTCGTTGGGCCTCGGGATCACCCCAATTGCCGCAGGTCTGGAAAATTTGGGGTGGATGGAAAACTCCCAGACCAATCAACTCATTCTGATTGCGATCATCACCGCGATGGGAACGGCCTCGGCGGCGTCCGGTGTCGGCAAGGGCGTGAGGATTTTAAGTGAGATCAACGTGATGGCGAGCCTTGGCCTTTTGGTCCTGTTCATCGTTCTTGGTCCGACCGCCTTTCTTCTGGGGATCACTATTTCGGGTTTTGGCGACTACCTATGGAATGTCATTCCCATGGGATTCTGGATCAACGGCGATCCCGACAACCAGTGGCAAAGCTGGTGGACGATCTTTTATTGGGGCTGGTGGATTGCATGGTGTCCCTTCGTCGGCCTGTTCATTGCCCGCGTATCCAAAGGACGTACGATCAGGCAATTCTGCTTTTGCGTGCTGCTGATCCCGACTTCGGTCGTGATGCTTTGGATGGGGGTTTTTGGCGGCGCGGCGGCAGGTGTTGATCTGTTCAACAATGCCGGCGTCGTCGATGCCGTGAACAACGATTACGCGTCCGGCGTATTTCAGACGGTGGCAGGATTTGGGTATGCCTGGCTGGTATATCCGATCACTGTTTTGATCACGGTCCTGTTGATTTCCTGGTTCGTGACATCGTCGGATTCCGGCACGCTGGTTATGTGCACCATGCTGTCGATGGGTGACGAACACCCGCCGATCAAGTTCCGGATTTTTTGGGGCGTGACAGCTGGTGTCGTGGCCGCAGTATTGTTGCTGGCTGGCGGCCTGAGCGCCCTTCAGACTGCCTCGATCGTTGCCGGTCTTCCGATCGCTGTGATCCTGCTGTTCATGATCTACGGTACCGTCAGATCATTGCATGAGGATCATCCGGTTCCGGATGTGCAGGATAAGTATGATCTGGAGTTCCTGAACCGCTAAGGCCGATGCACTGGAGGGCGATCGCTTCGACGGAAACAGTCACGCGCGATCGCCCTCCAACTATATTGAACAGCCTTTAAAATTCTGGTGATCGGGACGACGCTCTCGAAAATCCGGAACAATCGGGAGTTCCGCTCAGGTATTGCTGGCCGCGGCTGTCAATGCTGCTAACTGACCCGCCGGCAACGGTCGCTCCAGGTTCATCTATGCGCACACAATAGGCGATGTTATCGTCAATGACGGCTCCGGCAATAGCGCCCGACGGTGGTGAATTGGAACTCGGCGACGTCAGAAAAGACAGGCAGGTGCGCGCCAACAGCGGTCTCTATGCCTTTGGTGGCGTGGCGCTGCTGATCTTCTTCTCGGTGGTGGAAAGAGATCCAACCCTCCTGGAAAACGCGGGATTGGTTTTGGCGATCATCGGGATCGTTATTGATGTGAGGACCGCCCTGCACATGAAGCGTATGGAACGTCCGGACCAGGCGACGGCCCGGTCTCAGGAGAAAAAAGTCTTTCGGACTCGCTGGACAACCTTCGTCACCTGTCGGATCGTCAGCCTTTCGGTCGCCATTTTTTGCGGCGCCGCATTCGCTTTCGGCGATGTTTTCATGTGTTGGCTGCATGGGCCGGAGTTGACGACCGGCTGCTCCGGATAATCGCCGCTGCTGATAATCGCTGTTGCGGTCCGGTGTTCGCCTCGCGTGAGGTTGGCGTCACGCCTTGTTAGGTGCGTCCATCAAGCGAGTTGGGACTATTCTAGGCAGACTGAATAATGAGAGTCGCTCGATCGAAGACGCTGATATTTCAGAACCTGACCCTCGTTACCTCGCCAAATCCTGGATCAGCAACTTTGCTTGACTGTTGGTAATCAATTTTGCTGACCTTAAGAGCATTGGAAACCCGCATCGGTTACCGCTATCGGGTGCCATTTCCAAATGGCAGTGACCAGATGTTTGGGAGTTGATCAATTGAGGCGCGCCGTTAGTTACCAGCTCTCCATCCAGCTGTATGTGATACGCCATGTGTTCGCTGGTATCTGAGGGTTTGTTGACATCCTTTGCATCCGTAAGGTCAACACTGTTCTTTAAAACAGTAAGTCCCGTTTGATCGGTAAAAACAAAATTCAGGAGATTTCGAACGTCATCATAAATGCTGTACGCGATCGGTGAGCCTACGATTGCCTGCGTGTGAAAAGCCATAGGTCTGCCTCGTTGTTCCGCTCTCTTCGAGTGTTTTTTGTGTCTGCCGATCCCACACTGTGGCCTTCGTTTCTGCCTACACCTGTCAGAAGAGAAGCGACGAATTGCCGGCTGTCCGCCTGAGATCGCAATTTAGCTCACGTCCGAAGGGAAATTTGAAGGCGTGCATCGCAATTTGTCCGATACGCGTTCAATTTTGTCCGAAATACAACAATGCATGCTCAGTTGGACCTGCCGGCGTGAGTTGCCGGTGACATAGGAGAAGTACATGCCGTGCTTCGCCAATCCTGCTGGCCATGAGCAATCAGCACAGGCGTTTGAACGTAATGTTATGTATGAGGCGGGGTGTGGTTTTGAGATCCGTCAAATCGGTTGATGTAAGTTGGGTCAGGTTCGGAACATAAGTCTCTTAGCTGGGAATACGCACCAAACAACATATGACTCGATAACATGATGCTGAGACGAGACCGATGTTCAATTTAACGGGAAATCGTCAACCCGAATTGAGCTCGATCAAAGGCTTCACGTCATCCATAGCCGGCAAGCCAGTTTTCGCTGTCGATTTCGGAGACTTTACCTTCGGACAACAAGGACCAAAGCGCGAGAACTTTGTCCTGCGGCACGTCCCTCATGTGTTTGGGTTCGCCCTCGCCAGCCAGGTTTTCCCAGGTGACGAGGCCTGAGGAAAACGCTGCGAGGCACCACTCGGATTCATGCGTTAGGGAAACGTCGCTGTGCTCACCATCTGCCTTGGAGAGTTCTTCATACAGAGAAGGCAGAGAATCTAAAGAAAACTCCACGCTCGCGTTACCCATGAGGTGATTTACAAAGTATGACATGAACTCTCCCTAGGCGTTTGGCGCCTCACACTCTCGCACAGTACGCCCTGGCTGAGGGGCATGGCACCCGGTTATTCCGCGGCGACTTTTACCTGCTTAAGGTATCCGTCGCGGCTCTGCGGTGTCTTGATTCCAAGGATCGATCCGGCGATCTGCGTGCGCAGGATCTGGGCGGTGCCGCCGCCGATGGTGAACATACGGGCATCGCGCGCCATGCGCTCCAAAGGGCGGTTGCGTGAATATCCGGCGGCGCCGTGGATCTGCAGTGCGTCATTGGTGACCTTGATTGCGGTTTCCGAGGCCAGGATCTTGGCCTGCGCCGCTGCACGCATATCCGGAAAGCCCTCGCCGGCACCTGCGGCGGCGTTGTGGATCAGTGCGCGGGCCGCTGCCAGCCCGATCGACATATCGGCGAGCATCCACTGCAATCCCTGGAACTCGGCGATCGGCCGGCCAAACTGCTCGCGCTCCCTGGCGTAGGACAGGGCAAGCTCGTAGGCACCCTGGGCGATACCGAGCGCGACGGTGCCGGCTCCGACCCGCTGTCCGTTGTAAGCGTTCATCAGGCCGGCAAAGCCGCGCTTGAGTCCCTCCGGCGGAATGAGTGCCATCTCCTCCGGTACTTCCAGGTTGTCGAAAACGACTTCGGTCTCCGGAATGCCCCGCAGGCCCATGGCCGGTTCGCGTGTTCCGATCATCAAGCCCTCCGCTTCGCCGCGCACGGCGATGAAGCCGGCAATCCCCTGCGACACGCCGTTTTCCACTACCCGTGCAAAGATCAGATGGAACTTTGAGACACCACCGCCCGTGATCCAGTGCTTCTTGCCATTGATGATGTAGCGGTCTCCGCTTTTTACGGCCGTCGTGGTCATCTCGGTGGCCGCACTTCCCGCACCCGGTTCCGTGATGCAGATCGCGGGCTTGTCGCCGGCCAGCACCAACCTTGCCGCCAGCTCCTTCTGCGCCTCCGCACCATACTTCATGATGGCGCCGATCGCGCCCATATTGGCCTCTACCACGATCCGGCCGGTCACGCCGCAGACCCGGGCCATCTCCTCGATCACCAGAACCGCATCGTGGTAACTCAGCCCGCGGCCGCCATAGGCTTTGGGGATGGTCATGCCCATGAAGCCGGCCTTGGTGAGCTTCTCGACGTTGTCCCAGGGGTAGGCCTCGCTGCGGTCGACTTCCGCTGCTCTGGGTTTGATTTCCGTCTCGGCCAGATCCCTGGCAGCTAGCTGCAGTGCGATCTGCGCATCGCTGAGTTGGCTCATGAGGAGGGGCCTTTCATTTTGTGTTGCGGGCTTTTGCCGCACAGCGATCAGTCTGTTCCGATCAGCTTGTTTCGTTTGGCTTTTGTCTGGACGAAAAGATATAGCGTTATGTTTTATGATGATAATGAATTAATCTGAACATGATCGTTCGTTTTATTAATGAAATCGCGTGAAGGGAAACATGAACCTGCGCCAGCTTCATACGCTTGCGGCATTTTACGAACGGGGAAGTTTTGCGGCTGCCGGAGATCACGTCGGGCTCAGTCATTCTGCGGTAAGCGTTCAGATGCAGCAGCTCGAGGAAGAGTTGGGGACGGCTCTCTTCGACCGCAGTTCGCGGCCGCCGGTGCTGACAGGCACGGGTGCGCAGATCGCCTTGCTTGGGCGAGAGGTTCTGGACCAGGTTGAAGCCATCCGCAGGGTTGCCTCCGGGCAGGATGTGGCGGGTTCGCTCTCCATCGGATTTGTGCCGACGACGCTCTACAGCCTCGTACCGGGTGTGCTGAATGAGCTGCGCGTGCACTTTCCTCAACTCCAGGTGATCGTAAAGTCGGGACTCTCCAGCGAACTGGCGGCCCTGGTGCTGGGGCGGGAACTTGATTTCGCAATCCTGACGTCGCCCGTCGTGGCGATGCCCGACCTCGAAATCACCGAGATCGCGTCGGAGCTACTCTATGCGATCGGCCCGCCCTCGCGGGCCGAGGTGACAGGCGATGCGGCGCTGGTGCGTTCCATGCCGTTCATTTCCTTCAGCAAGAAAACCTGGCTGGGCCAGCAGATTGCCGCCCGGCTGCAGTCGCGCGGAATCTACGTCGACGAGATCATGGAGGTTGATTCGCTCGATGCCATCGAAAAGCTGGTGTTGGATGGCTTCGGCGTGTCCATCGTCCCGCAGCGATTGCTGGCCCAACCTCTGTCGGAAAAGCTGGTGCGCATTCCCTTCTGTCAACCGGCTGAGCAACGCAAACTGGTCTTGGTCCAGCATGCGCAGGGACGCCGCAGCGAACTCGAACAGGCCGTGCGGGAAATCGCTGCGGGTTTACCGGAATGAGCCCGCGCGTGAAGATCATCAGCAAGAGTGCTTACAGCTGTCGACCCATCGGCCTGGAGATGAGCCACCCTCACTGCACGTCCTCGTAGAGGATCGGTTCGATCCATCCGCTGCCTGCGAGCATGATGATCGAGATCAGCAGGACGGCATAAATCAGCATCAACACGACGCGGGCGCAGATAGGCGGGAGCCGTTGTTCCAGGAAGCGTAAGGCCGGTGTCATGGGATAAGAACCTCAAGCGCGGTTTCGAGGACGGGGCGGGCGCCGGATAGCCAGATGAGAACAGCGAGCGGCCCGAAAACGGATTTCGCCAGAGCGGGCAGGCGTTGGAGACGGAGAGGATCTTCCCTGTTCAGATAGAGCTGTGTCAGTACGATACCGAGCGCCTGCCAAAAGGCCCAGAGGATGTAGTAGGCCGAGGTTTCATGCCAAAGGCCAAGCACCAGCATCGCCGCGAAGACCCCGATTACAGGCGCACGAAAGCTTGCCGCAATCGGCACGTAGACGTAGTCCCGGCACCAGTGCGAAAGCGTCATGTGCCAGCGGGTCCAAAACTCAATCAGGTTGCGGGCACGCCAGGGGCGATCAAAGTTCTCTTCAAGCCTGAGGCCCATCATCAGGCTCAAACCCAGCGCCAGATCCGTAAAGCCTGAGAAGGTAATATAGATCCGTACCCAGTCGAGTGCCGAGAAGATCCAGCTCTCGAGGAAGGGACTGAGGGCAAAAAGCTCGTGTGCTTTGAGAAGGTCAATCAGGCGCGCGTGTAAGTAACCACCGACCACGACCGCGAGCGCGAGACCAAACAATGCCCGTTCTGCGCCCGAAAAGAACTCATCCGCACTCCAACGGCGACGGGCGCACTGCCGCTCGAAATGGGGCAGACGGTGGATCGGTCCGACCATCAGCACCGGCAGGAACAGATGGTAGCGCGCGTAAGCGGCGATGGAAGGGATGGAAAGCCGCCCGAGCCACCATTCCATCAGGACGTGGACGTGGCGCAGCGTGAAGTAGGCACCACCAACGAGCGCGATCGGCTGGCCGGCCACGCCCTCAATCTCCCGGGAGGCAATGAGGAGTGTGGCGAGCAGCGCTGAACAGAATATGACCACCGCGCCGCGCCGGCCAGCCAGTTCGCCAAGCCGCATGAGGAGCGGGATCACCGCCACCGAGCCAAGCAGCCAGAGCGCCGCGGCCGGCGCTACAAGCGCGAGTACTCCCGCAGTGATCGCTGCGCTTGCGTTTTGCGCCATGGCCCGCGGTACGGCCCAGAGAGCCCCGACGGAAAGCAGTGAACCGAGGACCAGAGCCACCTCAATCGCGTTCATCCGGGCCTCCGAAGCGGGCGCGCAGCGCCTCGATGAAGCGCACACGGCCAAGGCCGTTCATATGGGCCCTGTCCTTGAAATGATCATCGGGCCAGGAAAGTGCAGGGCTCCAGACTTCCACATCGAACTGCCGGCCGAAGGCTGCGATGGCGTCGGTAAACTCCTGCTTGGCTGTGGCGCCCAAATGGTCGAGGACACTCTGCGACCTCGGCAGCACGACGAATACTGCTCTAACGCCGCGGGAACGCGCCTCGGACAAGGCGCTCTCCAGCGTCTGAGGGTCGCGCGGGGGATGGATGAGCTCCGGGTAGACCTTATTGAAGGTTTCCCGACTGCCATCGTAGGAAAGCCTCAAATCCGTGACATTGGGTACCGAGGCTTTCGCTTTCGTTGCTCTTTGGCGTGTCCCGCCAAGCGCAAGTTCCTTTATCCCCCGTATCCGCCGTCCAAAGTTTCTTAGCCTGTCCTCCCAGGGCGCCGTAACGCCCCAGGTCCAACCGTAGAGATGCTCATCTCGGAATGTACGGATGTAGGGGTAGATCTCAATAAAGACATAGCGGTCTTTTGCCGCGGTTTCATTTCCCGCAGAGATCGCAGCACGCATAAATTCCGTCGACTGCTGCTCTGTGATACGGCTCATCGTCAGCCTCGAATGGTGCCGCCCGTCCTCGAACAGACCTTCCGCCTCGGATTTTTGCGGAATTCCGTAGCGCATGAGCGAAGATCCGATGAAGACGATTTTGGCCTCGGCCAAACCCGGAATGGCTGCAGCCATATCCGGCGGCTGCTCTTGCGGGACGGCGATGAACGCGGCGCAAATCAACGCGCTGGAAATCGCTATGGCCCCGATCCAAATCGCCCTCATTTGAGGCGTTCGACCGCAGCGATAAGGTCGGCCAGCCGCGCGATCGAAACCACCTCGGCGGTGGGAATGCGTAAGCCGAAGCTCTGCTCTACCTGGAGCACAAGATTGATGTGGGCGAAGCTGTCCCACCCCGAAACGTCCTCTGGCCCGGAATCAGGCGAGAGGGAGTCGACAGGTATCCGGAAGGTCCGGCTGGCGATCTCAAGAACCGCTTCGGTGAGCGAGCTCTGCAGAGAGGCGACGGGCGTGCCTGCGACTAAGAGGACGCGGAGAGCCTCAAGCTGCGGTTTGCCTGCATCGCCCCGTGGGATGGCCTCCACCGCAACAATACGTTTAGGGACCTTCATCGGTTCAAGCCGTGCGCGGCAATGTTCGCTCAGCGCGGCCTCGTCGAACGCGCCGTCGAGAACAACGGCCGAGGCTGGGATTTCGCCAAAATCCGAGTCCGAAATACCCACCGTGGCGGCCTCGGACACGGCAGGGTGGGTCATGAGAACCTCGTCCACTTCGCTGGGCTGGATCAGGAAACCGCCGCACATGATTGCTGTTTTAATCCGGCCACGGATCTCAAAGGCACCGTCGGGCCGTTTAACTGCAAGGTCGCCTGTGCGCAGCCAGCCGTCTCCGCTTAGCACTTCGGCCGTCTGCTCCGCATCATCCCAATAGCCCGAAAAGACATTGTCTCCGGAGAGCCATACCTCACCGGTCTCGCCGTCCGGCACATCACCCCCGTCCTGACCGACAAGCCGCACCTTGATGTCCACTGGTTTTCCGATCGTGCCGGTGGCTCCCATCTCGGGATGCGGGCCGGCGTAGAGGGCACTTGCGACGGTTTCCGTCAGGCCATACTGGTTGAAGACAGGGCGGCTGAAGCGTGTCTCCAGCCGCCGCCACAGTGCCTCGTCCAGCTTCGCCGCGACAGAGATGAGGCATTGGCATTCGGCGGCATCGAAGTAGTCGTCATGTGCGGCGTAGCGATCGATGAAAGCGTAGATCGTCGGCACAGAGAGGACATGCGTTGCCCGGAATGCCCGAATCGAGTTCAGCCAATCCTCCAGCTTCGCCGCCGAGTAGGGTGCCGGGCGGATCAATGCGCAGGCGTTGGCGAGCGCCAGCAGCGGTCCCTGCACCAGACCGTCCCCGTGGGCGAGAACCATGCCGTTGAAGATGCGGCTGTCTTTGTCATAGCCGAACAAACGCGAGAGCGTGTCGAGATGGGAAAAGAGGTTGCGGTGCGTGATCACTGCACCCTTGGGTGCCGATGTCGTGCCGGATGTGAAAAGGATGTACGCGAGCGCATCCTGATCCTCAGGCAGGCGGGGGGCGCGGCCTTTAACTGCTATCTCCGCCTGGAAGCCGGACTTCGGCAAGCGCTTAGCGCCAAAAAAACCCTTAGCCGTCTGCATCACCGGCACCGCGTTCCCGGCCCGGTCTTCAAGCCAGTCCTCAATCCAATCCTCTGCGCAACGCGCTGCGTCGGCCACGATCAGCCCGGGCGAGACCTTACGCGCGACGGCGCCGGCCCGTGGCGCGGGTGTATCCGGGGTCAGCATTACGGGAACCAGCCCATCAAGCAGGGCGGCGGTAAAGGCCGTGATTGCGGCAGCTTCGTCGGCGGTTACAATCAACACGCGCTCACCCGGCGTTAAGTCGCGTGTATCGAACAAGCCGCAACAGCCGTGAAGGTCGCGGAGGAACTGATCGTAGCGCAGCACACCGTCCGTCTGAACTAAGAATTCCGCCTTTCCGCTTGCGACAATGCCGTCGTAAAGGGCGGCGGAGGAGAGGGGGGATCCGGTCATTCTCCGTCCTCCACGTTCAAAGATCCCCGCTTGGGGTCGTAGCGATGTTCCACGGCAGGGTTGCCGGCAACCATCGTTTTCTCGGGAACGTGGCGGCGCACGACGGAGCCCGCGGAAATCACCGCTGCGGCACCAATTCTGATGTCCGGCAGAATGACCGCTCCTGCGCCGATCGTTGCGCCCGGGCCCACATGGATGTTGCCGGCCAGCGTCGCCCCCGGACCGACACTGACGAAGTCACTAAGGACGGTGTGATGTCCAAGGCTTGCAGCCCGATTGACCAGGACGCCCCTCCCCAGCATCGAGGCGGCACCGATGATGACGCCTGCGTTGATAAAGCTTCCCTCGCCAACCCGAACGGAACTCGCCGTGACTGCAGTGGGATGGGACAGCGCTTCGGCGAGCTCCAATCCCCTTGCAAGGCCTAATCCAGTCAGTTCCTCGCGGCGTGGCGGGTAGAACGCGCAAGCAACGAAGGAATCGTCTACCGGGTCGTTGTCAAATTCTGTGAGCTCCACCACCTTATCCATGGAAAAGACGCGTGGGGCACCGTTGACGCTGACACAGGCCGATATGGTGATACCAGCGCAACGACAGGCTTCTTCATACTCGACCGCAAGAGGACTGCGTACTCCGAAAAGGATCATTTCAAAATGCCTTCCATAGGAAATTTTCCCACTGAAACATGGTTCGAAGGGGGAGGTGCTCTATCTAATGCGCTGTTTTTCAAACGGTATTTTCGCGTGATAATCTCGATGCGGTTGGCATGGGCGTAATGTTTCGGGCGTTTGAATCGTTAGAAATAATTGGTGATATTGCTTAAATTTACGTCACCCACACGCGGTACGCCTCTATTCTTTTACAATGCTAGGTATTTTAACGCCTTCATAGAGTGCATAACGCTATCTACCACCGGTGCCGCTGTCACTGCGACATCATTCCTCTGCATTGACCCGAGAGAGCCGACTTCAACTCCAAAACCGGCCTTCGCTGCCAGCGCCGCAAATGACCGAAGTTGGCTGATTTTCACCCTAAATATGATAGAACGGATCTCATGACGAATGGCCTTGTTCCAGCCGAGATAATTGACGACCTCAAGGTGCGGCACGCCGAGGTCCATCGGCACTATCATACATGGGCGCATATAGAGGCGTTGCTGAAGTGGCTGGAAGAGATAGTCGGGCAGATCAATGATCCGCATGCGGTGGAACTTGCCGTCCTTTTTCACGACGCCATCTATGATCCGCATTCAGCAGACAACGAAGTCCAGAGTGCCGCGCTCTTAATGTCGGAGCTTGAGGATCTGGTTCCCGACGCGACTCTTGAGCGTGCGAACAGACTTGTACTTGCGACCGCCGGGCATCGGCTGCCAAGCAGCAGCGATGACCTGCTTGTTTCCGATTGCGCTTTCTTCCTCGATATGGACCTGTCCGTTCTCGGGACGTCATCCGCAGTCTTCGACGTGTACGAAGAGGCGATTTCGATGGAGTACCGTTTCGTCCCGCCTGACGATTATCGAAAAGGGCGAAGCGCCATCCTTCAAGGTTTTCTGGACCGGGATCGACTTTATTTCACAAGTTACTTCCATGACCTTCTCGAACAGCAGGCGCGGTCAAACCTGCGCCGCAGTATCGAGAGACTGAAGCGCGCCTGATCCTAACGAGTCGTCAGAGGTCCCTCGCAGCCATTGATCGAGACAACATCTCGTTCAGAGGCCATGTGGGGCGGCTTGTGGTCGCAGCGGCTCACGCGAACAATACCCTATGGGCTGGTGTTAGTTTTCGTGGCAACACCCTTATACGGCTTGCGCGGGATCTGAAAGTGATCCAGTCATCAACCCTTTCTGTGCGGCTTGACGCACTGAATGGGTGAGGTCTTCGATGGAGCTGGCGACCATTCGGCTGAATTGCCAGTACAGGTACACGTCGAGCGGTTGATCAGGTATCAGCGGTACCAGATTGCCCTTCTCAAAGTGCTTGGCGGATAACACTTCAAGGTTCATGCCCCAACCTATCCCGGCGAGCGTTGCGTCTGCGAAGGCGTGTGTGGAGGGCATCCGGTGCGAAGGGAAACTGAGTTTGCAGCCAAACGCGCGTTGAATCCATTCGGTTTGCAGCATGTCCTTGGTGTTGAAGCTGACGGCCGGCGCCTGCTGAAGCGCGGCGGGAGTTACGCCGTCGGGAAACCATTTGGCAATGAATTCCGGACTGGCGGAAGCGATGTAACGCAAAGCGCCGAGTGCCCGGCTGTCGCAGCCCTGAATCGGCCCTGAATGCGAACAGACTGCAGCAACGACTTCACCTCTGCGCAGCCAGTCGGCGCTGTGATCCTGGTCATCCAGCACAAGATCGAACAGCATGTTGTCGCAGGCGGCGACGGCATCGATGAACCATGTTGCCAAGCTGTCAGCGTTGACCGCGAGCCGCACGCTTGTCGGCTTTTCGATGGGCAAGAAGTTTGCGAGATCTTTCCGCGTGGCGTGTTCCAGCAGTCCGACGTCTTCCGCATGTCGGAACAAACGAAGTCCTGCCGGGGTTGCGGTGCAGGGATGAGCCCGCACGACGAGTACCGCGCCCAGCCGGTCCTCCAGCAGTTTGACTCGCTGAGAGATGGCGGACGAGGTGACATTCAGCTCTCGCGCCGCCTGTTCGAAGCTTCCGGTCCGTATTACGGCTGCAAGGGCAGCCAGGAGAGGGTAATCGAACATCGATTAGCAATTCTTAATCTGCTAAAGCAATCTTAATTCGCCTAAATTATGCAATGGCGTTAGTCAAGGCTTTGTTGCGACGGGACCGATAGGGCGTCAGCAAGCTGAGCCTTTCGCCAGAAGAGTTGACGAGGTCTATTTTGAACGCGTTGTGATCTCGTGCCGACTAACGCGGTATAGGAGTTAAATTTCCTGTTTGCTCAGCGATCCCGACAGGAATGTGAAGGCAATCAGGAATGCAATCTCGACGTAAAACGGCGAACGGTGTGCACGATGGACTGGGATAACCTTAAGGTCGCTCTCGCGGTCAGCCGAGCTGGATCTCTTACGCAGGCCGCTCAAATGCTTTGCATCGATAAGTCGACCGCTGGACGCAGACTTACGGCGCTTGAGGCAGATCTCGGATCCATTCTCTTTGTTCGGACGAAAACGGGTTTCGCGCTGACAGACGCTGGTGAAGCCGCCGTACAGCGCGCGGCAGAAGTGCAGAATTGTATCGATCTCATGATTGACGAGGTCGTCGGGTCCGATGAAGGCCCGGTCGGTGTCGTTCGTCTTGTCGGTCATGCCTGGATGCTGCAACGTTTGACACGTATTGCCATGCCGTCGTTTCTGGCGACCCATCCGCGGCTCGATTTACGGCTCGTGAACGATGCGCCACGCGGGCCCGTTCGGAGTGAGGCCACGTTGTCTCTCTGGTTTGAAGTCGAACCCAGAGATGGAGAGTTCGCAATCCAACTCGGTGAGATGCCCTATGCTCTCTACAGGCCACAGGGAATTGAAAGTGACAGTTTGGATTGGATATCGTTTCATGATGAAGAAGGCGCGCATCCTTTGATTGTCCGCGCGAACGATCGCCTGCGCGGGCCTTCCGAGACGATACGCATGACCGCGACGGACGCGGGCATTATGCTCTTTGCGATCCGGGAAGGCGTCGGGAAGGGGTTGCTGCCTATGTGTCTTGCGGAAGAGGACGAGGGCCTGGTCCGTGTCGGTGCCGGCGAACCCGAGTTTGTTCGCTCGCTCTATCTGCACGCCCACTATGATACAGTGCAGACTCATCGGATTCAGTCGACGCTCCGTTGGCTGCGTGATTCCTTTGGCGCTGTTTTCCGTCCGGCGGGCAAGCAGGTGGCTGTGCCGATTGGCGGTAAACCGCAGACTGCATGCCAGCCATTGTAAAGCGCAGGATGCGGCAACATTCCTACCCAATCGCCGGCTTGCGATAGTGACGCAGCGGCCGAGACACTGAAAACGATCATGAAACTTACAGCTGTTTCGACATATCTGGTGGCCGCGTCGGAAAGTCCTGATGGATGGTCCGGCATCAAACCTTTTTTGTTCGTAAAACTCGAAACCGACAGCGGCATCGAGGGGTGGGGTGAGGCCTATGCCCTGGCCGGACGTGAGACCGCGATTGAGCAAATCATCCTGTCCCTTACACGCGGCTTCCTTGGGCAAGAGGTCATTGGCCCTCGGACCATGCGTCAAACGGCTATTCTCGATTTTGCGGATAAGCGGACAGGAATAGATTTCTTCTGCGCGTTGAGCGCGCTTGAGCTGGCGCTCTGGGATTTGCAAGGTAAGAGGATCGGTGCGCCTGTCCACGAATTGCTCGGCGGTGCTTTGAGAAATGCGATTCCACTCTACGTGAACACCTGGAGTGATCAGTTACCCAGTGCCGAAATGGTTGTCGAGCGAACTCGAAAACTAAAGGCCGACGGCTATCGGGCCGTCAAGGTTTATCCAATGCAGTATCCGGACCTGAATCAGGCCGAAGATTTTCTGCGCGCTGTTCGAGAAGCGGTTGGGCCTGAAACGGATGTTATGGTCGATTTGAATGCGTTGAACGATCCTTATCTGGCGTTGCAAGCAGCCCGACGCTTCGAACCTTATGATCTTTTTTGGTTCGAAGAGCCGGTCACGTCAGACGATCTCGACCTGCTTGGTGAAATACGCTCACAGGTGCCTATGCGGGTGGTTTCCGGCGAACGTCATGGCGGCAAGTTTAAGTTCCGCGAGATGCTGACTGCCAGGGTCGCGGATGTCCTGAACCCGGATATCGTGGGCTGCGGCGGGATTTTGGAGTTGCTGGAGATTTCGGCCTTGGCCGAATCCTTTTCCGTCGCTGTCTCGCCTCATAACTACAACAGCACGACGATCGCCATGGCGGCGATGCTGCAGGTGTCGGCGGTCATTCCCAACCTGCTGACCGCGGAACTCTACCCGGACTACCTTGATGCCGGCCGTCGGTTTGCCGACGTGGATTTCGACATTGCGGGCGGATACGCGAGTCTCCCATTCTCGCATGGTCTGGGGGTCACGATGAATGAAGATGCGCTCAATGGGCTTTCACGCAAGACGTCGATCTCGGCGTAATATCCTGATTTTCAGTAGGCCCAGATATCTTTCAAAGCATTGGCTGTCTGACTGCGGCCCTTTTCGAAATGAGTCGTCGATAATATAGACCGCGCTCAGATTTCAGGTTGTCCGCACGCCAGCAATCTTTTTGCTCGCTCATGGGGTCAGAAGGTATCGCCCATCTGTTTGGTCAGGCAATGCCGTAGCGCTTCCTTGGCGTGATAGACCCGGGTTTTTACTGTTCCTTCGGGACAGGCGACGATTTCCGCGATTTCCCGATAAGGCAGATCTTCGAAGAACGACAGCTCGATGACGGCGCGGAACGCCGGCTTTAGTTTGGCGAGGCAGGTTCGCAGGTGATCGCCTTCTTCCAACGCCGCCATGGCCGCCGCCTGATCGGCGGTTTCGTCAATCGGTTCGATTTGATCAAGACCGTCCAGCTGCACAGGCTTCTTTTTGCGGTAATGATCCATGACCTTGTGGTAGGCAATGCCGAAGATCCACGTGGTCGCTTTAGAGCGTCCCTGGAACTTTCCCGCAGATTTCCAGACTTCCAGAAAGGTTTCGTTGAGGATGTCAGCCGCTTCGAACGAGTCGTTCAACTTGGAATAAATAAATCTGTAGACGCGCGGCTCCAGCGTACTGTAAAGCGACGCGAAGGCTTCTTCATCGCCCTGAGCAACACGTTCGATCAGAACCGTCGGACTTTCCTGCTCCAACTTCGGGCACTCCTCATCGAGGGTTGAATGGAGGATTCGCATCAGCGATCTATCGAGATTTGCCGCAAGGGAGACAATCCGATGACGGCCCCATTGCCGGCGATTGCCTTGACGCGCCAGAGGTACGTGCGGCCCGGATCGAGGCGCGCCAGGCTGTAGCGTTGCAACGAAGTTTTGTTTTCATCCGACGGCAGAACGATTCCCGTGATCGGCTGCTTGGCCAGTTCGTCCGGGTCGATCAACAGCTCGCCACCGATCGACTGCACTTTTCCGGGTGAGACTGGTGCGTCTGGACGAACCGGATAGATTTCGAGCTGGTAGACTGCCGCGCCCGGAGTCCTTTGCCATGAAAATTCGGTTTTGCCGGTTAACAAGGCGCCTTCGGCTGGCCCCGAGAGTACGACCCGTTGTCCGGCCGGCGCAGTGGTTGCTTCACTGCGTGGGACGACGAAGTATTTCAGCTCTGGGGGACTAAAGTTAAATTCCGGGTCGGTTGCGATCAGACGGACAATGTAGAGGCCCTGCGAAGTGGTCGGCAGCGGCGGGCTCTTCAACGTGACCCGGCCTCGGCCTGCGAGGCTGCGCCGGAAGACCTGCAGCCGCCGAAAGACCAACGCGCCCCGCGTCGAACTTGGTTCGGCAATCTGCCATTCGAACTGTGCGGTGCCGGAACCGTCGAAATTGAGATCAGCCAGGGCCGCCAGTCCTGCACCGCTGGGCAATACCTTCACGCGGCTCTGATCCTCGAAGAAGAGATCCAAGCGCCGAATTCCCAGGGGCACACTGCTGCCGGTCGAGGGAACCAGTCTGATCGATCCACTCGAGGTAAAGCCGGATCCATCGTCAAAAGTTCGACGGTAAATGACAGTCAGATCGGCATTCCGCGCCATCTGAAAAGCGACATTTCGCGGTACAACCAGTGTTTCGCTGATGATTTCCGTCGTCGCCAAATTGGCCGGCGTGTTGTTGATCTGCGACAAAACCGTTGAAATCGTGGCAACGACGGTTCCGCCTATTTCAAGCGTTCCGGCGTTTGACGTGATTGTCTGTATCGGCGAGCGCGTGGTGTTTGCGCGTCTGACCTGCCATGTAAAGGTCACGGCCGATCCGTTTGGTACGGCGACTTGTGCGCTGCCGGGCGCGGTTGTCACACCGACGATGTTTGCCTGTGCGCCCGTCGTGAAAGTCGCCATGCAGGCGATGGCCAACAGCAAAATATGACGGGAAAGGGATTTAACTGAGTTGGCGATCATGGCTGCGCATCCATCAATAGCTAATGGGAGCGGAAACCCGCAAAACGCTGAACAGCTGCCAGTCCGTGCCGTCGATACTCGTATCGCCGTTGCCATCTTTGTTCTCCAAAAGACCTTGGAATGCGAGCGCGATGCCGACGTTGTTTTCCGTCGGGGGAAGGATCGTCCATTCGATCTCGCCGTTCGCGACCGTGTTGTCTGGTGTGTCGCCATCGCCGGTCAGGAGGTTCAAATTGTAGTTGAGGGATGTCCTCAAGGTTTCAGGCAGGATTTCAGCCTGGACTCCAAGGTTCACGTTCACATTGTGCGTCCTGGTGTCCGCATCTGTATCTGTGAACAGGCCCCACTGAACGCCGCCGCTTAACTGGACAGCATCGCTGATCGTCCAGTTGGCTGAGACATCGGTGAAATAGCTTTTTGTATCGGATGAGGCGTCCGTACGGTCCAGAAACCGTGCAAAGGTTTCCGAAATCTGCCAACCCCATGCACCGTAGCTCGATCCGCCGCCCAGTGTGACCGAGAGGTGACTGTTGTCTGTACTGCCGCCGAAGTAATCCTCTGGAGTTTCGACCCGCTCGTTGTCCACAGCCCCAATATTCAGGTTTAAGTACGGTTGCCCCAGCCAATCGGTTTCGTCTTCCGCGGGCGGCTCGATCGTTGGATAGTAGCTCCCGGTAAACTGAAGACTGAGCAGGCTGTCCGTCGGCAGACCCGAGAGGTCATCCACGTTGTTGGTCTGGTAGAGTCCTTGTGCGTTTGCGGAGATGTTTCCCCAGTACAAATCCGAATAGAGCAGCAGGCTGTCCCGGTCGGCCGCCAGGGAAGAGTTGGCGAGACTGCTGAAAAAGGTGTCGACCCGCTCGTAGCGACCACCCAGAGTAAGGTTCAGATACTGACCAGCTATTTCTTCGGCCTGAAAGGGGGTATAGGAAAGAGCCAGCGACCAGGCATCTCCCGAAACCTCGTCGTCGCCGAGAACCACTCCGCTTTGCTCGAAGTTGCTGCGCGCAAACTGTCCGGTAATCTTGACGCTTCGCTCGAACAGGAGCCGCTCGGCGATGACGCTCCAGCCATCGCCTTGGTTGGTATTGCTATCGCCACCGATGCCGACACCGCCCTCGGTTCCCTTGCCGCTGTAGTAAACTCCGGTGACCGAGAAGTCCTTGCCCCAGGCTGGTACGGGATGCGCGGTCGCCTGGAACCCCATCAGCCGATTGTCGCTATCGTTCAGACCGGTGATGTTCTCGCTGCCGACGACGCTTTCGGGGTGAAAACTGAAGCCGGTAACGGAGAGCAATTCGTCTCCACTGCCGAGGCTCGCGGAGAGACCGCGACGGCTATAGTTCGACATGATGAAGCTATCTGTGTTGAGGCTTTGATGGCCCAGCGCGACCTGCCCAAAAAAGTCCTCATCATCAAAGCGGGTGTTAAATGTATACTCGCCGAGATCGAATCCGCGGCCGCTAACCGCGCGGTCTTTCTGCGTTTCGATCAGGTAATTTGCGTTGTTCGTTACCGACCATTGTCCATGGCTGTAAGCTGCGTCCGCGTAACCTCCGCCCGATACCTGCCCACGCGCAGGCGTGTCTTCGAAGCCTTTGTCCGCCAGCCTCTGGCTGAATTCCACGGCGTTTGTTGCGGAAATTGAGGCGTCGCTTTCGTCCGGACCGTTATCGGCTATAGCGGCCTCGCTGGAGACAGTGAAATCCCAACTTCCGCGCTCAACGACATCACCGTCCAGGGTGACTTCTATGAGGCGCAGTTGGTGCTGTCCGGGTTGAAGAGCCTGGGGGGGGCGGTAGTTAAACCGCTGATTTTCAAAAGCGAGTAAGGGCGTTACGTCAATCGCGTCGACCTCGAGCCCCAGCCGGGGCAATGTCTCGAATGGGACATGGTCCGGAACTTCGACGATGAGGTCTTCGAGCGGGCCGTAACTGCTGCCGTTGGCAGATTGAATGAGAATTCCAATCCAGTCATCCTGGTCGGTGACAGTTGTGTTCGTTGGCGCGACCAAATCCTGAGCGAAGGCCGTTGAGCTTAAAAGCAGCAGACTCGAAGCAGTACATCGGAGCATTTTCGTCAAAGCCCCCCACACCACGTTTTTTGCTCCGACTGTGCGCAGAGTCCTCGGCGCTAAACTGAACTTCGTGCCTAGGCAGGTCCCCAGCAATCCCACAATTCACCTCTGATGTGATCGATAAATAGGCGTCAATAACAAATAAAAATTTAAATAATTGTTTTAGCTTAGTTTTTGTATTTACTGATTTCGTTTCATTCCGAGTAATGATTCATTGAATATTGAACTCAAAGTAAATTTCCCGTTCATTCATTAAGGGGCGTAGCGCGAAGGTTCATAACTGCCGTACGCAGCTTCCTTCATGAGGGTGGAAAGTCCGCTGTAGACGGTGATCCAGGCCAAACGTGTTTCCGACGTAAAGCGCTCATCAAGTACCTCTGCGAGGGTTTGCAGCAGTGCGCGCCCAACCAGGGAATAGTGTTCCGGTTTTACGCCGTAGCCCACATGGCGGATGGCAAGGCTCCTCAAGACGGGCGTGAGATCTTCCAGGCTCTGCAACTGCGAAACCACGAGGCCGAGTTGACTCATGACTCTGACGCTTTGATTCCCCAGATCATTGACAAACAGGGCGCGGGTCTGCGGTGCTTGTTTAAACAGGTTCCTGTAGAAGCGGTCGGTTACGCGCTCGGTGTCCTGCAGCACGATGCGAAAGCTACTTCTGACAAGGTCGATTTCCCGTTGTGTCAGTTCCACTGTCTGTCGATCTCCGTTCTGGAGGCGCAACGTCAAGACAACGCGCTAGGATTCAACTTGTCTGCCGGATCTCCCTTCGCCGAATTTGTCATTTCAGTCACTGTTGACGGCTTGGCGAACAGCAGGCCAATACACTGGGAGGTGGTATGCGCAGAGCCGTATCAACAACTCGTTTTGTCATACAGATGAATGCGATGCGCATGAAGCCACAGAGCCGCACCAGGGTGATGCAGATTTGCGCCGCCGCGTTCTGTGGTGACTAACCGCGAGGCGGTTTTGAACGCCTCGTGCGTGCGTCATTCACGGTAGATTACGGCGCGGCGCTCGACGTTTGTGCTGTTCTGCAAGGTCGTCCGGCTTCTTGCGACCCAATCGCCCCGGGCGTTCAGATCGAGCTGGAAAGCCGTATAGGTTTCTTCGCCGCCGAAGCTGCGATGAGTGTGTGTAAGGTTGCCCGCTGCGTCGTAGTTATAAATTGATTTTTCGGTTAGAGGTTTGCAGCCCTCATCTTCACCTGCGCAGTAACGCAGATGAGTTTCCAGAACATCGCCGCGCTCTGAAATCAGCGCATCGCCGACGGCCGGCCCCGCCAGCGTGAGCCGGTTGGTTTCCTGGTCCAAACGAACTTCTGCGTCGAGTAAGGTTTTCCCGCGCTCATGCCCCGTCAGGGCGTGGCGCCAGATATTCTTTTTGGCCGGATCAAACGACAGGACATATCGAACCTGCGGTTTTTGCTCCTTTTCGATCAGGACGAAATCAAGCTGAAAGTCCTCGTTGCTTCCGGCTCTGCGCCAAAAGGCGAGCCGCTCATGACTGCCGAAGAGAGTAAACCGGCTGTATTCGCCGATCGGGTAGCCCTGATGATCGAACAGGATGCAACTGAAGTGGTCGCCTCTGTAAAAGATGATTTGGCGAATGTCCGGACGAGGACGCTCCCAGCGATGACCTAAGAGGAAATCCCAGCGGGCGTAGATTGCAAAAGAATACGCGGGTTCCTTCGCATCCAGGCTATCGGGAAAAATATCCGGATCGGCATAGGGCCGGAGCCGGTCGTCGCATGCGTTTGAGATCCGCGCGATTTCCTTGCGGGAAAGCTCGTCATTTGCGGAGAGAAAGAGCGCCATGCCGGTCAGGCAGATCCAGCTGAACGCCAGTCCAACCAGAGCAACATTTCGTCTCATCCAACTTCAACCTCGACTGTGTTTCGTTTGACCGCAGTCGCACGCGCATTGACCAGAAGTCGGCGCGATGAGGTTTCCGGTTCAAAAAAAGCGAAATCTTGAATCCGTATTTCTGCATCGGGAGGTCGAACTTTCGGTGACGTAGGGGGCGTCAGTGAAATTGAACGCTCCGCAGCGCCGGCCCGACTGAGAGGTGCGGCGTCATCTTGCTGCCGCGCCTCCGGATAGTTTGAAAATAGGAGTTAAACATGTCAGGTGATTTGAACACTGACGCCCAAGTTCTCGGAAGGATTCCCCCTGGTCTTCGCACCCGGACGCCTTCGCCTGGGCGAGGATTGCTAACCGCTTCCGTGATAGCAGCCAGCTTCGCCTTTGCCGGTGCAACATTGGCGGATACGGGTGACGTCGGCGTTGCGCAACTCACGGCTCCGAGCATTAAGGTCGTCAGCAATGGCAAGGAATACACCACGCTGTCGAGCCAATACTCCGATATCGTGGTCAAACTGCGTATCCAATTGGACGCCGAGGTATCCGGTCGGGTTAAGTCGTGGAGTGCTTGGCCGGAAATCTATGGCAAACAAGCAGGTTTGTATGGCCTGCAATGGATCGAGTTCAAAGCCAGCGGGAAGACGGTCAGCTATCCCTTCGGTAATCGGCCAAAAAAAGTTGACCGAACAGAAACAATGCGCATTGAACAGGCCGATTATGCCGATCTTGTCATAGATGGGTGCAATCGCCTTGCAGAAAATCTCCGAAGCTCGGGCATGAGTGATGCCGCTATTTTCAGTTCGGACTACGACGTCGAGATTGGTGTTTGGGGGGGGCTGCAGTATGAAATGACGGGTCTGGACAACATTATAGACCTGCCGGTTGAAGCCGTTCTAAACCCGACCTTCAAAGTGAAGTGCGAAAAGACAAAGATTGGGCCTGTGACAGTGGGGTTGTTGAAAGAGGTTCAGTCGGCGAGCCTCGAAGCCGAAGTGAAAAAAGGCTTTACCGGCGATTGTAAGCTCGAGTTTTCGGGGAGCATCACGACCAAGAAGGCGAACGAAGAGGTGGAATTTCGGTACGCCGGTGACAGCGGCAATGAAAGCGCCCTTCACAAGGTCACGACCGGCGACAACAAGTCTGTGTCGTTCAAGCACGATTACAAACTGCCCAAAAATGCTGCGCCGAGCGGTAAGATCCGCATGGTCGGTGTGAGCTCATACTTCACTTCGAACTGGGCGAACTATGAGATCGATTGTGCGGCGAATACGGGTTCGGATACCGTTACCACCTTGCTGCCGCCCAAGGCGACTATCCTCGAAATATCCGTGATCGGAGAAACGCTTGTCGGCGACCGGCACTCCTGTCCGTCCAAGATCCGCTACAGAGGGTTGCTTGAGGGCCGTGGACCGGGGCAGGGGGCTGTTTCCTTGCTGGCCAATCTTACGAATACTGAAACCAGGCTTTACGAATTTGAGCAGGACGAAAAGCAGTTTATCGCAATGGCGCATGACCTGGTTTGGGACGCGGCTTCTCTTGCAGAGCTCGGCTATCAGCAGTCGGTTGATTTCAAGATGAATGTCACCAACAGCGCCAACGAAATCGTCGATACGGCGTCGGTCAAAAAGACATTCTCATGCAAGCCTCTGATTTCCACCGCGAAAGTCACGGCCGAGGTTTCCCGCACGGCTAAAACCGGCGGCGCTTACATCTGCCCGGTCCGTTACAAGCTCCGTGGATTGCTTCAGGCCGGCGCTTCGGTTTCCGGCCAGGTTGTCATGAACGCTGGCGAGACCGTGATTGGTCCGGTTCCTTTCAGTGTTGAAAATGGCAAGCTCAAGCCTTTCGGCCCGATCGAATTGAACCTTTCCTGGAAGGGCGTGGGCCTGACCGGCAGTTCGCCGCAGCAGGCCGTTGACCTGGAGATCCTCGTCAGTGGTGGTCCCGGCGGCGTCCTATTAAAATCGGGCACAGAAAAGAAGATTTTTCACTGCGCGAAAATGGAGGAAGTCGCGCTCGGCGGCGGCAGTCGCGACGGTTCGACGGCGGGACCAGCGAAGATGCCCGGCAATGCCATTGGCGGTGCTGGCCGGATGACCACGGGTAAGCCCAAGCCAACTCATTCGCAGCAGGCGATGGGCGGAGTGAAAGTCCTTCAGCAAGTACCGGGCTTTGCGATCCTTAGTCCTAAAGGTTCGGCGAAGAAAGGAGAGATCCGCCTGTCGGGAGGCAAGCCGAAAACCGCCTATCTCTTGACTTATTACCGCAAGGCGAATGGCGGCTATCTGCCTCTGCGTTCAGCCGGTCTGCCTAAGAAGATGACCGGCACCTCTGCCAAGTTCAAGTTGAGAGCGTTAAAGGGCGGGCGTCATTGGCGACTGGAAGTTTGCCCAAGCGGTCAAAGGACTAAGACGGCTTGCAAGACCTCCGACTTCCAACTGCCGTTGGTAGCGGGACCGGCCAAGATGAAGAAAAAGTAGTCTCGGTCTGGTGTGGTACAGCCGGCTGCTCCGCCGATTGCAGCCGGCTGTTCCGACTCTTTCAATAACCTGGGCTATTTTCGATCATGACTTTGCCGACCTACGCAACCTATTTGATTGTTCCACTGCATTTGATTGCGGGCTTTCTATTCGGCCTGATTCCCAGTTCCGTCTATCATCCTGCCTACTACGGCGCCTATAGTGGGATCGTCCTGACCCTCGTGGTGACCGTCGTGGTTTACGGCATGCTCGTTCAGCATCAGCAGCCCGGCTTTGTGGTCGTTTGGCTTCAGTGCTTCCTCGCGTTGCTGGCAGTGGCTATCCCTTTCTTCACCCTCGATTTCAGTGATCTCTGGCATGCGCTCATGTATCCGCTGATCATGGGAGGGAGTCTTGTGGCCTGCTTGGTAGTGGCCCACATTGTGCTCTTGACGACCCGCGTGTGACAGCCTGCGGGCGCCCTCGAAGCGTTGTGTTTCACGATCCGGCCGTTCTCTTTCACGGGGATGATTCTGCCGCTTCGGTGCCTCTGTATCCGTTTCGGACATGGTTTGTCTTACCTGCAGGTGCGCGCTTGAGCCCGTGCCGTCAAAACGCGTATGCCTGCCGGGCATCAATCCTTCGCGAGGATCCGGGTCAAAAAAAACCGCTCCAGTTTCCCAGAGCGGTTGAAAGGTTTGGAGGCAGGTGTGTGTCGGTTACCCCATGGCCCAATAGTAGGTGCAGGTGTACTCGATCTTGAAGCGGTTCGAATCGCCGGCGCCGACCGGGATCTTCTTGATCTCAATTCCCTGGCCGTTTGCGTCCGAGCCGTTGCTGCGTTTGATTTTACTTTTGTGCGGGCATTCATAGACCGGTGACTGGCACTTCATGACATCAACGGCACCGGCGGTCTTGTGTTCGCCGACTTTGCTGTAACCGGGCATGCAACTGATCAACACTGCCGGAGTAACGATGATCTTGCCAGGCTTGGTGCTGTTGGATTCAGTATTGAAACCAGGTGTTTGCGGTTTGGGCTTAGACTTGTGCTGTGCCGGTACCGGAGTCAGACCTTCTGCGGATACGATGGGTCCCACAGACACGGATCCGATCAGGCAGCTAGCTGCCAAAAGCAGCGCCAACTTGCGTTTCATTGCGTTCTCTCCTTACTTGAAATTCACTCTTTTGCGAAACTCATCAGTAAGACGGTTGCGAGGGTGCCTGGGTTCAAATCCAAATTAAGATATTGAAACAATTGAAATTAGGGGTGCGGGCTCCACTGCAGAACGATTTATGTCTGCGTCTTGTCTTTGCGGCAGCAGTTAAATCCAGTCGACGGATTTGGCATTCGAAAGCAGGAGGGGGTGAAGACGGTAGTCGTCGGCAACAAGGCAATCGATTTTACGGCGGCGTTTGGTCATTCGATCGAGTTCTTCGATTTCAGACCTGAGCTTCCAGGTGGCGCGAAATGCGATCACTGCGCTGGCCGCCAGCCCATGCTCCACGGGCCACTCCACACGATAGAAGCTCTTGAACGGCTTGTTCCCGCTTGAATCCCGTTCCCTCGCATTTTCCATGAGCGTGACCGAAATTCTGTCACCGGGTTTGAGATCGAGGTTTCGGGCTTTTGTATGCCCCGCAATTTTGAGCGACGTGGATTTTCTTCGAAGGACCAGGTGGCCGCTGACGAGTCCGAGAAAATGAAGGACGACCAGCGGCGTGATAACAACGCTGCCCGTGACGGATAACAGGCTGGCTGTCAGGCCATGCCCTTGCTGTTCTGCATATTGGTAAAGCACCTGTCCTACAGCGATTAGGCCAAAGGCCAGCGCCAGATATTGAAACAGGACCAGCACAATCTGCGACCGGGTGTTGTGGTTGGCGAGTTTCTCGGCCTGTTCGGCGTGCGGCCCGTAACGCAGCATGGTGTGGATGGTAAAGAGGATGTCGACGGCACTCCCCGAACTGTTGCCGTACTGCGCCGTTCGCGATTGCACCACCAGCCGTTTTTTCGCGGGATCATCGAGGGCAAAGTAGTAGTCTTTGTTGTTTCTCAACGCTGGGCCAAGCCAGACATATTGTGCTGGCCGGCCCCAGAGAATCTGCAGCCAGCTCATTGCCCAGAGGGAAAACACAAAGGAAAAGACAAGAAGACCAAAGGAAAAGGAGAGAACCGCTGCTTGACCCTCTCCGTGGGACCACCACCAGGCCAGGACCTGGTTGGCAGACGCCCCCACAGCGAACTCAATTCCGTAAAAAACAGACAAAAAGGTTGCCGCAAGACTGAAAAGCAAAGCGACTGTCGACAGCATCCGCATGGTTCACCGCCGGATAATGCTGAATTGCGAAACCATCCTACTCCGGCGCCAGTTCAAGCCAGCAAAAGGCGTCGAATGGCAGCCCTTCATCTGATACGAAAACCTTTTCACAACTCGTGCCGGAGAAGCTGTAGCCGTGGGTTTTTCCTGCTCGATCAAAGACCTTCAGGACCGTCGGTCGACTCAAGATGGCATTGACATAGTGGTTAGCGTGCATCGAGGCCGGCTTTCCACTTTCCTGAGACCAAGCCTCATCTTCACGGGCGGTGTTCATCAGGTACCGCTGTATCCAGTCGTAATTTTCCAGCGAACCCAGCATGAGCGAATTGATTCTCGTCTCGCTAGCCGCCGCTTCATGCGCGGCCAGCAGGTCGGAAAAGAGCGAGACGGTATCCTCTGCACTGAAGGCACAGTCCTGACCTGCGGTGGTGTGAACGATGGTTAGGCGCAGCAAACTGTCCTTCTTCTCGATCGAGGCCTTTAGAATGCAACGTTCGGTCACGGTCTCGAAAAAGGGTTTGTCGCGCGACGACACTTCCTGTGCTTCGGTGGAATTCCCGCTGAAGAGGACCAGGGCGGAAATCACAGACAAGAGAACGGCCTTGAACATTCTGGTAATTCCTTTGCCTTCAATCATTATGCAGCTACCACGTCCCAGCTTCATGAGAGTATCTCAGGTATCCGTGGAGTGCGACTTTGTCAGGTACCAAAAGATAGCTGCTACGAAACCGATGAGCGCCCCAGTCGCGGCCAGGATAAAACCGAGAAAGGCCAATAGGCCCAGTCTGCTCCCCTGTATGGCGATGTCGAAGCTTGGTATATTTAGGGTGTAGAAATAGACGACCCCGCCGACGATGAACATAATGAGGCCATATATGGCCATGTCTAAAAAATAGTCGGATGATTTTTTGAGTTTGAACATTGCGCGGCACCAGACAAATCAGTTCGAAAAACGCTGCAGGTATTATCTCTAGTGATCGAGATTCGTTTTCCATGAGTCGCTCATGCACGTTGTTGCGTTCAATAATTACTGTCCTTCGGCATCAATCACTGCAGCCCCTTGGGGCACGTACCAAGCCCCAGCCGAAATGATCGTCTTTTCCAGCCAATCCGATATCCAGCGCGTTCCGGCGCATACTTTCGGAAAGCAACCCGGTGGACAGGCGCGGGTTGAGGGACAGTTCGGCTGCGACGATTGCGGTGACGTAGGGGGCCGCGAATGAGGTGCCGCTGCGGTAGGCGCCACCGCCGCCCGGTTTCGCCGTCCAGATATCGACGCCGGGCGCGGCAAAATCGATGTAACTGCCGCGGCTGGCTTTGACATAGAGGTGATGGCGGGAATCAACGGCCGTCACCGCAATCACTGATTCTTCGGCTGCTGGAAATGCCGGCGGTGCCTCCGAACCGAAATTTCCTGCCGCTGCGATCAGCACCATGCCCTGACGGCTGGCCTGAGCCAGATTCGCTGAGAAGACAGCGTTTCTCGGTCCCGCAAAAGAAAGATTGACCACCCGCAACCCTTCCTCGGCGAGCCAATTCAGGGCAATTGAGATGGTCAATGTGGACGCACGCGTCGTACCTTTGGCATCTCGTTGAAAGACTTCGGCGATGTAGAGCCGGGCTGCGGGTAACAGCCCGGTCGGTGTTCCAACGCCAGGTCGCCCCACAAGCAATGCTGCGATCCCGGTTGCATGCTCAAGACCTTCCGAAGTCTTCTCCCCGTTAAGGAAGGATTTCAGCACGATGCTTTGTTCGGCGAGGGCAGGGTGGGTCCGGTCGAGGCCACTGTCGATCAGACCGATGCGGCTCTCCAGTCCCCCACCCGCACAGCGTAGAAAGTCTGCGGGCCAATTGATTACGTGCTTTGCGTAAAAGCGGGGTCCCGTTTGCAGATCATATAGTGAGTTCCGATCGACGACGGCATCGGGCAATGCCGCCCGGAGCTCTCTGACGGCTTCATCCAATGTCGTGCCGGCAGGCAGCGAAACCCGAAAGATGTCCTGACCCAAAGCAGCTAACGGCACGCGCTCTGCGATGCGATAGCCAAGGGCGGCGATCGTGCCTTGAGACTCTTCCTGCCGATCTGCGAGCAGGAGAGTAACTTCGCCTGGAACAGCCGTGTTTCCCTGCTGTCCTGTTGGGGTGGTGGCGTCCGCCAAAGCGGAAGAACAGAGTTCAAGTTCGATGCTGGCCGGTTGACCTGTGCGGCGGCCGCGATCATCAAAGAGGGTAAGGCTATAGCGATGACCGCTCTTTAACTCCGGAGAGTTCCCAAGGTTGGCGATAAGGCGGGACCCTTGCCAGGTAGCGACGTCGAGTGGCAGTCGGCCGCTTGGCAGCTCGAGCTGTAGCGAGAGACCGCGGGCGGCCATAAGGCCGTTCCCCTCAATCATGACCAGGTCTCCCGGGCGAAAGCACCGTGGGCCGATGAGGCTCAGCAATCCAATCCCTTCCGGTCTGTTCGAACTATCCGGAGGATTTCGTGGCCTATTTTGAGGGCGACGCAGGTCCGCCGGGCCGGTGGGCGGTGATTCGAGCCCTTCCGCGGTGGGTGAAGGAAGTTTCGTGGAAGATCCGGGCAAGGGAGGTGTGCTCGATGGTGATGCCGATGAATCTTGTGCTATCGATGCCCATGGCGACGAAACCAACAAAGTCACAGCAAGAACCTGTGCCAGGAGAGACCTGATCAACATCGCTCTACTCGACTTCCACCGTTTCGACCACATCTCGACGTTGCTTTAACTTCTTCAAAACATTCTCGAGCGTCTCTCCGGCGAGGGCGCCGGTGTTGAGACGATAGATACCCAGCGAGGATGGCCCCTCCTTGATGGAAAGGCCGGTTTCCAGCAAGAGTGCGCGAATGGCCGCTTCGCTAGCTTGAGGTTTGAAGGTGATCTGCAGTTCGCTGCCATATCCGGCACCAGCGAGTTGAGGATTATCGTCGCGGCGTTGCCCGGTCGCGAGCGAAAGGCCGGCCATTACGGCGAGCGTGAGACAAGCAGCGATCGCAAGGTGGCGCCACCAGACTGTTACCCCCTGACCCCGGGCGCTTAACTGCGCCTCCCGAGCCAGATTGCTGGCTCGCTTGCCGGTCTTGGCGGTTGAGGCCGGCTGCAGGCCTTTCCCCAGAGCGATATCTCGTTGCAGGCGGATCAGACCAAGCTTACCCGGCGATGTCTCACTGGGTTCTCCTTTGACGGCTTGCCGCAGCCGCTGCAGGTAAGCGACCTCCCCGCGCGCCTCTTCAGACCGGATCAGATAGTCCTCAACGTTTGCCAACTCCTGTTCATCCAGGGTTCGGTTGACATAGAACGGAAGGAGTTTTCTGAGCTCAAGGTCGTTTGGTTCATCTGGTTTATCGGTCATGAATGGGCTCCCAGGTGCCGGGCAAGGCTGCAACAGATATGCGTCCCGCTGTGATGCGCGCGTTCTCGCGGTGTTTGTGTCGCGACAGTTGTCCATTGTTGTCTCTGGCGGGTTTCCGGTTCTTCAAAGTGATCTCGCTGCATATGTCGTTGTCCGAGCGGTGAGCGTTCAATCTGAAATGAATGCACGCACTTTTCCGAAGGGCCGCGTGCTTCGTTCACTGCCTAAAGAACAATGAAGCGCTTCTGATACGAAGCCCGGCTTTCTGGCGTTAGTCGGGAAGGAAGCTGCGCGGGTTCAAAAAAACTTACGGCGACCAATTGAACCTTTCGGCGGCACTCGCCGACTAAGGGCTACGGCCTTCGATGGAGATGTGCTCCGAGGGAGCCGCCGCAACAACAAAGTCTGAGGAGAGACCCCATGAGGCATTCTGAAGTTCTGAGGCGCGCAAAGTTCGCTGTGGCGGCGATCGTCGTTGCTGCCGGTTGTTCGAGTGCCGGAAGTGGGCCGCTGTTGGCGAAGGACTACGACCTCAAGAACGTATCTTTGACATCGGTTAACTCCACCTTGAACGACTATCCGGCGTTGGTTTTCGAACCGATTGACGGCCAGTGGATCGTCCAGGAGGAGGGGAGTTTTGGTTTTCAGGCGCGCTTGAAAATCGGAACACGGCAGCATTACACCCGTGTTCACGGTTACAAAATAGGCTTGGTGGCTGATCCCAAGTCCGAGGAAGTCTTATCGAGTACCGGCGCGGCGGTGCTCGGTCTGAAGAAAGTCGATAAGAATATCCAGGGTGTGATCAAGTTTCCGCATCTAAAACGCTTTGTGAGGAAGGCGCGTCGGATCTGCGAAAGTCATGGGAATCAGAATAAAAAGGTCGTGAAGTCCTTTGATGTAAGGATGGTTGCCACAATTGCCTATGGCCACAAAAACTATAACGGCAGCCCCGCCAATCTATGGTCAGACCCTGGGCAGATTTCCTACCTCTTTCCCGTGGCGAATAATCTGTTCCCAATAAATGTGGTCTGCAAGGCTGCCGCATTCAAAGTTACAAGTGCCGAGCTGGACTTCACCTACCAAGGTGACCGCTTCAAATGCCCGGTGAAGGCAACTTTGACGGCAACTTTGAGGGCGAATAAAGCCGGCCCGACCACGCTCATCCTCACGCGGGACGACGGGCTGAGCCAAAGGGTCAACGTCAACATTCCAAATAGCGGATTGCTGAGGTGGCGTAAGCACTACAACATCAACCAGCCGACGACGCGGAAGTACCTGATGACGGTCATTGGCCATGCGGCTTCCACTCCTTGGACGACGATGAGTGTTCCATGTGCCAGCGGCGCCGGCAGTATGACGGGTCCGGCGAAGCCTCAAAACAACAACAAGGCTTCACCGACGAAGGCAATCAAGAAGGATTTCAAACTACAGCGCTTGCGCAGAAAGTAGCTTCAGAAGTCAGCATGAGAAAATGCAGGGGCGGCTGTTCAGTCGCCCTTTTTTGTTCTCACGCAAGGCAAAACCGACTTGGTGCCACCCTCTGCTCTGTCATGGGAAGGGTGATCACTTTGAACCAAATGCATGTCAAAACCGACACAGCCTCATAGTTAATCCGTAAAAATTTTGCCGAGAGGAAAACAAGATGCCGTTTAGATCGATGAAACCGTTGGTTAAAGCCGCATGCTTTGCTGCTGGGCTTGTTGTCCCTGGTACCGCTCAGGCCCTGCCAATTTTGAACATCGAGAGCGGGCAGCTTACCGGCGCTCAGAATCTTAAGATCGGAGGCAAACTCTTCGATGTCCAGTTTGTGGAAGGATCCTGTATCTCGATCTTTGATGGTTGCGATGAGGCTTCGGATTTCGTCTTCAGCAATGAAGCCGAAGCCTTCGGCGCGGGGCAGGCGCTGCTCAATCTTGTCTTTCTGGATAGCCTGGACGGCATGTTTGATTCAAGCCCGGCCCTGACCTTCGGCTGTACGTCATCGCAGAACTGTGCGGTCGCAATTCCATTCGCCGTGTCGCCCATGCCGGATGCGGTCGGGGTTGTCTTGGCGCGCAATGAAGAAGGTGTTGATACAGATTCGCTCACCAGCCAATTGACAGTCAAGGACTTCGATTCGGCGATGTCATCCAGCGGGGTTTATGGTCATTTTACACCGCACGCTTCCGTTCCGGAGATGGGAACTCTATGGCTGTTCGCTTTCGGGGTGAGCGTGTTCGCATTTTTTGCCCATAGGCGCACGCGCCGAGGTCTTATGGGATGATCGCACTCAGAAGGCGTAGGCGTAAGCAAAAGAAACGGGGCGCCTCAGGTAATCATGGCGCCCCGATTGATTTAACTTGGATTTAGGTTTGCGGTTCTAAGCAATGGCTGCTGTAGGTGTTGTTTTTTTCGTTTCGCTCGGCGACTTTGTTGGGATGGTCGATCCGGATCGTGAAGTTGGCGGAACCGTTCTTCCAGGCATTTGGCGGGATCTTTGCTTCGAAGATGTAATTCGCCGCCAGAAGGTTCATCGGTAAGGTCTGCATCTCTTTTTTACCGCCGTTAAAATCAAAGACGACCTGCACAGGGCCCGCTGTTTTATTGCCCTGATTGCGGACTTTGATCCTTACGCTGTTGGGTCTTTTATGGTTACCGAAAAGGGGTGAGCAATAGTAATTGCCGGGTAGACCTTCAATACCGGTTTGATAGTAGGGTTCGCCATAGAGATCGATGTATGGCCCAACGCCTGGATGTTGTTTAGCTGGTTTGACGATAGGCGTTCGGGTTGGTGGTGATGGTTTCTTCGGCGCCAACTTAAGTTGTTTGGTTTCCGCCAGCTGCACAGGTGATTTTGCCTCTGCTTCAGAGCTGCCGACCAAATCCTGCGTAAGCATAGGTAATGCGACAGCAATTGCTGCCGAAGCCATGATGGTTTTATTCAACATTTAACGCTGCTCCTCGAATGAATTGTTTGTTGCCTCCTTGGTCGCGGCACTTCGTTTCGGCGTTCAAAAGAAGACGGGTTCGAGGCTTTTTTCCTGAACTATTTTACGAAGGGATCACCCGCGCAGGAGGGCGTGTGAAGATGTTTGAACCCCGCAATGGGATGTTTCGACTCACCTTCTGAATTGAACGAATCTGATTGAAACACGCGGAGTGCGAGACCGAACAAGTGAGAGCTTTGTCCCCGATGTTATGGGTTGTCTGTCGCTGCAGGCTGTCGATCGCTTTATGGCTCACCCTGCAATCTCCATCAGTGTTTGCGGCACTGGAGTCTCAGTTTCTATTCGATCTTATTATTGCGGATCAGGGAGGCAGGCAGGTGGCACGAGCTGAAGTTACGGGTAGAGGTCAAGATGGTCCCACAGTAGCGGCCACGGCCGAATTTACGTTGGAAGGTGTCATTCGCGGTCTGGAGAAGCAGTTTCCTGTCGTATTGGCGGGAGAAGGGAGTCTGGCCGGGGCTACGGGCATGCAGAGCGATCGCCTTCCTTCGACAATTGACGGTGCATTCCTGGAGACACTCGGGTCGCCCGGCGCGATAACGACCTTTCGTTTCAGCTATGAACCCGGATCCAAAGCAGAGAGCCAGCAAACACGCGCCTGGGCGGGCCGGATCCTTCGCAATACACTACCTGAATGGCGGGGAGGCAAAGCCTGGGTGCGGCGTAGGCTCTTCGAACTCGAAGCGGTTGCCGGTGTCGACACCTACAGAGAAGAGAAAGAGGGTTACGACGTCGTTGTTGCGCGTGAGCAGATTGCGGGAACCTCACGATACCGTCTGGTGTTTCGCGTTAGCACCGCGGCCCCGCAAAGCGCCCTGCCTTTATCTCTAAGCCTTTCGCAAGCCCAGCTCCTTCAAGGGCTCGGCGAAGCATTCCCGCAGCGCGAAGAAGGGATGGGACAGCTTTCTACCGGGCCGGGGAGCCACAGCGATCGGTTTTTCTCTGAAAATACTTTTGCGGAGTTGCAAACCCTCGGCACTGCGGATGATGTGCTCGCGGTCAGGTACTCTTATCAGCTGCGTACCGATCACCAGGCAGAGGTCGACAGAAACCGCCTCTATGCATTCAGTCTTATCGAGAATGCGTTCCCTGGCCGGCCAGCCGTGGCGGAATGGTTGCAGGATGCCATCGAGGTGTCGGAGCAGGAATTGGACTCGCTCAAGGAACACAAGACCGTTGTTCGGGAGGGAATAGGTCTGCGTGTTCGGTTCTTCGAAGGCTATGTCAATATCTCGATCTTTCCCGAAGCGCTCAAACTTTAGCGCGGACCATAGGCAGTCATTCGAGACATTTTCACGCGGAAGCGTTCCGTTGCCCTGCACAAATGAAGGAAGCACTGCTCTGCGCGACACATGAGGTTCAGCGGATTGGCCGGCCCGTGCAGTTTCCTCTGACAAGATCTTCTCACTCCACTATAATAACGTCCTAAGCCTGCTATCATTTTAGCCATCTAAGCAAAGAGCAAATGTATCCCGATTCTGTGATTGAGTTCATTCGGCCGTTTGCCGAACATCTTCGCGACACTGTGCTGGTCACCACTGCAGAGATGGAATTTCCGGGGCCGGAGATCGTCTACGCCAACCCGGCTTTCACGAATACCACCGGATACTCGCAGGAAGAAGTCATCGGCAAGACCCCCAGGGTGTTACAGGGCGCCGGGACTGACCGGATGGAACTGAAGCGTATGCGCGAAACCTTGCGCGATGAGGACCGCTTTTTCGGGTCGATATTAAACTATGCGAAGGACGGCCAGGAGATCACATTCGAGTGGTACATTTCGCCACTTCATGATGAACAAGGTGCCATAAAATACTGGATTTCGGTTCAGCATGCTGTTCCGGAACGCGAACGGTCCCTATTGCGCCCCAAGCTGAACGCAATGATCATCCACCAGGATGCTGATATGCGCAGCCGTTTGCGCGAAGCCCTGAATTCTCTTGCCAAGACGCCTGAGGTCCGCGAAGTAGCCGACTATTCCCAGGCAGTGAAGATAGTCTCCAAGCACAAGAACCTGGATCTCATTCTCATCGAATTGACACCGCCGCATTTTAGTAACGCGGATCAAGTGACCGCGTTACGCAGGCTCCTGCCATCCGTCCCGGTTGTCGTTCTGTCGCCTGCTCAGGATCAATGGCCGCTACGCGTTGCGATGCGGGCCGGAGCTAACGCCTACGTTACTATAACGACTGCCGGCGACGTCCTCATTGAGATCTTGCGTCTGGTGCTTGCCGGGGGCACCTTCGTGCCATGGGAACAGATCGACGCCTCGAACAGATCGAACAAGATCGCGCCGATGAGCAAGGAAGCCGAAGTGGCGTATGGGCGATTGAGCAGACGCCAGAAAGAAATTGGCGCAATGTTGATTCAAGGCCTTTCGAACGCCCAGATTGCCGCACAACTCGGAATCAAACTCGCAACGGTAAAAGGCCATGTCATGCAGACCTGCAGGGTGCTCGGTGTCAAGAACCGAACCCAAGCGGCGATGCTGCTTAACAGCCGGGACGTCGAGTAAACGGCTAGGGCGCGTATTCATAAAACGTCGATTACCGCGTTCAATTTTTCTTTTGTCGTTAGGGGCACGAGCCGGCCCGCGATTTTCAGTTCAATCTGAATTCAATTGCTCGGAAATCTGAAATCAACGGACAATTTGGTTTTGTATCACCCGGACTGGCGAAGCCTATCGCGATCACATCGCTTCCTGCATTTAGCCCCGCTTGAATGCCTGCAGGTGCGTCTTCAAAGACCAAACATTGTTCGGCATTCGTACCGAGCTTTTCTGCAGCCAAGACGTAACCTGAAGGATCAGGCTTCCCGTGTTCGATATCTTCCGCGGTCACTAGCACTTCGGGAATAGGCAGGCAGGCTGCTGTTAACCGGCGGATAGCGAGATCACGGCCAGCAGATGTCACCACAGCCCAACGCCTTGGCGGCAATTGGCTCAATAGATCAGCAGACCCTGGGATCGCCACTATGCCGCAGACATCGGTGGCTTCCGCCGCCTCAATTTTAGCAGCCTCAGCTTCGCAATCCGTGCTCGCTTTCGCGAATTCTCGAAGTACGTCAATTGTTCTTCGACCATGCGAAACTGCAAGTAAAGCAGTGGGGTCGAGTTCGTTGGTAATGGCCCAATCCGTCAATACACGCTCAACCACGACTCGGGAATCCAAGAGCGTTCCATCCATATCGAATAGGACGGCTGAATAAGCTCGATCTAGCTGCAACACTTTTTGATTCGTTCCTCTCACAAATACTGCCGAATTAGAGATTGAACAACGGCTCGATAATCAAAGTTTTTTCCTATTGCAGACCTTCATTCACATCCAGAAAAATGAGTCCTCAAACTAGAATGTTTTTGTCGTTTTTTCTTCTGGGCAGATCCCCAAAGATTATAGAAGACCACACGCCCGAAACTCTCGCCATTCCATAAGAACAATTGAATAGGTCTCAGCCTGATTGCGCCATATTGAAACCTTCCGGAGAGTAGAGGTGAACTGTCCATTGAGCAGGTCATTTTGCTTGAGAATTTGTTTTCACGACGCGCGCCGATTTCCAGCTTCGCCCTCGATTATACACTTCCTTTTTTAAGCGTGGACGGCAGTTCGAGACCTTGAATGCATGGCCGACCCCAGGCTCGCGCCTTGTCGTCGTGGTAAGTAAGGGGCGCGTAGAAAAACCATACTATAGTATTGTTTTCAATAAAATACACATAATTGTCAATATTAGTATTTTTTTAGCGAGATTTATGTATTCAATTGCTTTGTATCCTCTGCAAGAGAGCGCGTGGCAAGTACAAAAGACAATTATTTTGCTGTGCCAGTAGAATCGATCTTTAGCTCTACGTGGTTCCTGGTGGTTGGATGCAAAAGTATTTGCAAATCTTCACAAGCGACAAACGCTACAGGCACCTAAGACTTCGAGAAGATCCCTTGCCAGAGACCAAAACATATCCGTTTATCCGTCGCCAATTGGACGAATCTCGCTATCTTCGCCACGACCAGCTTGCCGGAGCAGTAGAAGAACTCATTGCGCGGAACAGGATTTTTGTAGGGTTTCTGAATCGATTGAACCAGGAGCGGCCTTCGAGTCTATTCACTGCGCTCATAAGCATCCACGAAGATATTATCGCCGTACTGCAGCGTGTTGATGCCAGCGAGAATTCGTCTCTGGAGACAATCTGTGATCTGGCCAGGGCTTCAGGCCATATGTGTAACAACTCTTCTCAAATCGCTCTTCTTAAGGTCGGAGGCGCAAAAATGTCGGTAGCGATGTCTGCACTGCGGCTGGAAACCATGCATGAGCAAACGACATAGATGACGGTTTTACGGGTGGTGCCGGTCATGGGAATAGCCGTGACCGAATAAACGAACGCAAAGTGAGCAAGGAACACAAACTACTGTATTTTCGGTTCCTCGTTGCTTGAAGATTTCTCATAAGCTGCCGTGAGCGAAACCGGCGCGGCGATGCCGTAAAGAAACGGTCATGCGGTGCGATGGTGATCCGGGTCGAGAGCGGTGACGGTTCTAAAGCTCTGTGCCCGCCTTCAACTCGCCCCAACGGATGACTGCGTTGGCGCCGAGCCAGGCAACGGGCTCGGGCGGTAGTGACTGAGGCGGAGCTTCGGCGAGCAGATCCTGCAGGAGTTCGGAGGGCGTGTCCGTGGCGAGCTCTGCCGCCAGCATGCCGGCAAGAGTTCCCTTAGCGGTGCCGAGCCCGTTCTGGCAGCAGGCCGCATAAAGACCGCTGTCGACCTCGCCGAATGCCGGCACGTTGTTGCGGCTCAGGCACAGGCGGCCGCCCCAGCGGTACTCCATTCCGACCCCGGCAAGCATGGGAAAGCGGCTTGCGAAGGCGCGATCGTGATCCCGGCCGACCGCGGCAATCCTGCGGTCGCTCACTTCCATGGAGGGGTCGTAGGTAAAGCGGTTGCGGATCACGATCCGGTCGCCGCCGGTGCCCGAAATCCGCCGGACCGTGGTTCCCATGGGATCGGCGGGCGTGCATCCCCAGACCGGCTGTCCGCCCAGCGCCTTTACTTCTTCCCCGTTCATGGCGCGCGTCATGGAGGCGTAGGTGAAGACGTGCATCAGGCGGCGTTTAAAGTAACCGAAGCTCTCGGCATGTCCGTTGACCGCCAGGATGACCTTCGGCGCCGAAACGCTGCCCTTGGGCGTCGTCGCAATCCAGGCTCCGTCCTTTCGTTCAAGGCCCGTTACCGGCGTCTGCTCATGGAGTGAGACCAGGTTCGAACCCAGTCCACCCGCCAGCCCTCGGACAAAGAGCGCCGGCTGAATCATGACTGCACCCGGGGTAAAGAGTCCGCCCCGATAATAGTTGCTTCCGGTCAGCTCGTTCATTGCGGACGCATCGAGCAATTCATGGGCCTCACCCAGCGTTACGAGGTGCGCAGCGTAGTCGCTGTTGTGCTTAAGCCCTTTTTCGCTCGCCGCCGCATTGATTTTTCCGCTCTGAACGAAGGCTTCGCTGCTCAGGCCGTATTCCTCGGCAGTTTGCCGGGCGAAGTCGATGCCTGCGCGGTTCAGGCGGGTTTGCTTGCGATCCTGTTCCAGGTCGCCGCCGTAGTCCTCCGAAGCCAGGTCGTGAGGCAGGTCGATCATGAATCCGGTGTTGCGCCCGGCAGGGCCATCGGCGATCCGCCGGGCTTCCAACAGCGTGATGCGGTCGCCGGGGCGCAGCTGCTTGAGACGGCGCGTTGCGGCCAATCCAGCGAAACCCGCACCGATGACAAGCCAGTCGGAGCTCTGCGGACCGCTGAGCTCGGGGTAGTGGGTCTGCGCGGGAAGGATCGCATTCCAGGCGGCAGGTCCAGGATCCTTGGGGAGGCGGCGGACTTTCATGGCCAATTCAATTTCATGGCAGGTCCAACTTCATGGCAGACTCAGCTTGGCCGTGCGGCCGCCATCGACCGTATAGACCTGTCCGGTAACGAAGGCAGCCTCTTCGGAAGCGAGCCAGGCAACCAGAGCGGCAACCTCTTCGGGTTTGCCGGTCCGGCCGACCGGATGAACCTTGCCGATTTGTGTGCGAAAGGCGGCGGGGTCGGGCATGGATTCGACGAAATCGATGTTCAGATCCGTATCGATCCAGCCAGGCGCCACAGCATTGCAGCGAACGCCTTCCGCACTGTGATCAACCGCCACGGCACGGGTCAAGCCATGCAGTCCGGCTTTTGAGGCACAATAGGCGGGATGGCGCGGGTTGGCGCCGAGCCCTTCGATCGAGCCGATATTCACGATCGCCCCAGCGCTGTTGCGCAGGTGGGGGAGGGCGCGCCGGATCAACAGATAAGGGGCGGTCAAGTTGACGGCCAAGGTCCGTTGCCAAGCTGCCATCGGCATCTCCTCAACCGTGCCTTCCGCCATCACGCCTGCGTTGTTGACCAGAACGTCCAACCGTCCGGCACGGGCAATGACCTCGTCAATGATCCACGCCGGCGCATTGGGATCAGAGAGGTCGGCCGGGATCGTTTCCAGCTGCGCGGCGTCTTTCCGTTGCGCCGTGAACACCCGGGCGCCTTCCGACGCCAGGCGTTCCGCACAGGCCAGTCCGATCCCGCTGCGGCCGCCGGTGACCAGCGCGACCTTATCGGTGAACCGCTTCATCCGACGGGCTTTCCACCGTTGACTTCAAGCAAGGCGCCACAGATGTAGCGCGCCTCATCCGAAGCCAGGTAGACGATCACGTCAGCGATGTCTTCAGGTTGGGCAATGCGACCGATGGGCACTGTCCGGTTTAGATCATCGATCGCCGTGTCGGGGTTCAGACCCCGTAGTGTAAAGCCCGTACGCAGCATGGGCGTGTCCACTTCGTTGGGGCAGACGGCGTTGACGCGGATCCCCTGATGGGCATGGTCACGCCCGAGGCACTGGGTCAGCGAGGCGACGGCTGCTTTCGACATGACATAGAGGGGGTGCGCCGGTCCGGGGTGCACACCCCAGCAGGACGAGAGGTTCACGATGGCACCGCCGCCGCTTTCCGCCATGAGCGGGATCGCCGCCCGGCACAGCCGGAAGGGAGCCTCGACGTTGATCGCCATGGTCAGCGCAAAGTCTTCGTCCGTCGCTTCGGTAATGGCGCCGCGCCTCATGACACCCGCGTTGTTTACCAGGATGTCCAACTGCCCGAGTGCGTCCTCCGCCTGTTTCGGTAAGGCCTCGCAATAGGCCGGGTCGCGCAGATCACCGGCGAGCTTTACATCCGCCGTCGAGGCGCTCGGATCGAGATCCGCCGCCACGACCTTCGCCCCTTCAGCCTGGAGCCGGGCGACCAGCGCCTGTCCAATTCCGCCGGCGGCGCCGGTGACCAATGCGTTACGACCTTCAAGCCGCATTGTTTTCATCTTTCCAATTCATCATCCGAAGGACGCGACCGGCGTTCCGAACGCACCGTCGTCAGGTTCTATCCCCAACCCCGGTCCGCCGGGCACGGGGATATGCCCATCCACAATGCGCACGCCGTTCCGGCTATCGTAGTGCTGCGCAATATAGGGTCCTGCAATCCAGACGCCCTCGAGCAGGAGTGGATTGACGGTGGCAGCCATGTGGACGCAGGCGGCGGCGATGATATCGCCCCCCCAGGAATCGTCACAGGTATGAGGCATCGACCGGGCCGCACAGATATCACGAACCGTAGCCAAGGGGGTTAAGCCGCCGAGGCGCGTCACCTTGAGGCCGAAACCGTCGCACAGGCCGAGCGAGACAGCGCGCAGCACGGCATTCAGGTCCTCGGTGTTTTCGTCCAGATAAACGGCATGCCGCAACTGGCCACGGATGGCGGCAATCTCCTCCATCGTGTTGCAGGGTTGTTCCATGACGAAGGGAATCTCCGGGCATTCACGGCTGACCCTGAGCGCATCGCGTGTGGTCCAGCCGCGGTTGCCGTCGACTGCGAGCCGCATGTCACGACCGACTGTTTCCCAGACCTTCCGGATCGTCTCGATATCGATCTCCACCGGGCGGCCTCCGACCTTGATCTGCAGGCGGGGATAGCCTTCGCGCAGTTTCTCGCCGGCAAGCCGGGCGATGTCATCCGGTGCACCTACGCCCGTGGCGTAGTAGGAAGGAACCCGATCGCCAGTGGCGCCGCCCAGCAGGTCGCAGATCCGTTTGCCGGTCTGCTTGCCGATCAGATCCATCGCGGCGATATCGATGGCTGCCTTGGCGTAATTGTGGCCGTTAAGCAGTGCGTTCATGGTCCGGCGCAAGGTGAGCGTTTCATTTGCCGGCTCGCCAATCAGTCCGGGCGCCATTTGCGCCAGAGCCGCCCGCGCTCCCAACGCGTGTTGTGGCTGATAGGTCGGCCCCACCGGGCAGGTTTCGCCCCAGCCGGTCAGGCCGCAATCCGTGACGAGTTGGACAATGGTGCTGTCGAGCGCATCGACCTTGGCGCGCGCCATGGTGTAGGGCCCGCCGACCACCGGCAGGTCCTTCTGATATATATGAAGTTCGGCGATCCGCACCAGCGAGTCCTCAGTATTCGTTGTTGAGGGCGTCGACCGCCGGGATCTCCCGCTCCCGCCGGGCGATGTAATCCAGCAGCTCTTCGTCTTTCGCCTGATCGAGCTTCGGTTCCTCATAGGCCTTGAGCGTGGCCTTCGCCGCCTCAAGCGCCCGTTCGGTAATTTCCTTCGAGCCGTCCGCCATCCATTGCTCGACCGAGTTGTTGTCGAACAGCTTCGGCATGAAGAAGGCGCTCTGGAAGTTCTCCAGGGTATGGGCGTGGCCGAGATAGTGCCCGCCGGGCCCGATATCGCTGACCGTCGCGATAGCTTCGTCGAAGTCGTCCCATTTGACGCCTTCAGCCATGCGATAGCCCATGGCGCACTGCTCCGCGTCGACCATGAACTTGGCGATGGAGCAATGCATGCCGGCCTCGTTCCAGCCTGCCGAATGCCAGATGTAGTTGGCGCCCGACATCAGCACGGCCATCAGGGTGCTGGCGCTTTCGTAACCTGCCTGGGCGTCGAACGTCTTTGCGCCGCCCAGGGTGTTCGAGGTCCGCCAGGGCACGCCGTAGTAACGCGCCATCTGCCCGATCATGAAATTCATCAGGCTGATTTCCGGCGTGCCGGCCATGGGCGCGCCGCTTGCCATTGAGACGGTGGAGAGATAGTGGCCGTAGATCGCCGGACAGCCTTTGCGGATCACCTGGGTATAGGCCAGCGCCGAGAGCGCTTCTGCGTTGAGCTGCGCGGCGGCCGCCGCGGTCGAGGCCGGAGTGTTGGCCCCGCCCAGCACGAAGGGGGAGCAGAGCACAGGCTGGTTGCGCCGGTTGAAGGCCCGCATGGCCCCGAGCATGGTTTCGTCCCAAACCAGCGGCGAATTACCATTACAGTTACCCGTTACCACAGGATGGGTTTCCATGAAATCCGCGCCGAACAGGATCGCGCACATGTCGAGAGCGTCTTCGGCGTTCTTGGGCGAGGTGGTCATGCCCATGAAAGTCTTGTCGGAATACTTCATGGAGGAATAGGTGATGCGCAGGTGCCGGTGTGCGACCACGTGGTCCATCGGCTCGACGATATGGTGCGCCGAGGAATGCAGCGCCGGGGCCATATGCGCCAGCTTGTGAAAGGTTGCCAGATCCTCCAGGGTCGGGCCGCGACGCTTGTCTTCCAGATCGCGCATGTAAGGCGCGCCGGTCATGGGCACGAAGATCGAGTGCGGACCGCCGAGCGGCAGGTTCTTCTGCGGATCGCGCGCGTGATAGGTGAAGTCTGAAGGGATGGTCTTGATCAATTCTCGGACCAGTCCGCGATCGAGATGCACGCGGTCTTCGTCCCGCACCTCTGCGCCAGCCTTTTTCCAATCCTCGATCGCCACCGGATCCCGGAACACGACGCCGACATTCTCCAGAATGTCCATGGAAGCACTATCGATCCGTTCGATCTGCTCGGGCGACATGGGTTCGACCAGCGGCAGGTTGCGCTTCAAACCCGGCAGCATGGTTTCGCGGACGTCGTTGCGGATGGTTCGGCGGGCGTTGCGCCCGCCGCGCCGGGACGCGCGGGGTTCGGCCTGGGCCGTCATCCTACGTTTTCCTCGGGAGCAGAATCGGACAGGTCGATCCAGATGGTTTTGAGCTCGGTGTACTGGTCGTGGGCGTGCAGGCCATTGTCGCGGCCGCCGAACCCGGATTGCTTGTAGCCGCCAAAGGGCGTCGAGATATCGCCTTCGCCGTAGCAGTTCACCGTCACCGTACCGGCCCGGATGGCGCGCGCCGCCCGGATGGCTTTCTTGGCATTGGCGGTAAAGACGCTGGCGGCAAGACCGTAGTCCGTGTCGTTGGCGATCTCGATCGCTTCCTCGAAAGATGACACGGCGATGACCGCGAGGACCGGACCGAAGATCTCTTCCTTTGCCAGCTTGTCGCCGAGCTTTACGCCGTCATAGATCGTCGGTTCGACGAAGCTGCCCTTGCCTTTGCCGCCGGCCACTGCTTTCGCGCTCTTGTTCCCGGCTTTCAGATAGCCCGTCACCTTTTTGCAGTGCTCACCGTCGATCAGGGCGCCGAGATGATTCGCCGGATCGAGGGGATCGCCGGTCTTCCAGTCCCGGGTACGCGCCAGGATGCGCTCCATCAGCGGCTTCTTGACCGCCTTATGTACGATCAGGCGGGAGTTGGCCGAGCAGTTCTCGCCCATGTTCCAGAAGGCGGCGTTGACGATGTGCCCCGCGACCAGATCAAGATCCTCGGCATCCTCCAGCACGATCGCCGGGTTCTTGCCGCCGCATTCCAGCACGATCTTCTTCAGGTTGCTGTCCGCGGCATAGCGCAGGAAGCGCCGGCCGGTTTCCGTCGAGCCGGTGAAGCTGACCATATCCACATCTGGATGCAGGCCCAAAGGTTCACCGACTGAGGGGCCGTCACCGGGCAACACCTGCAACACGCCGCTGGGCAGTCCGGCTTCCATAGCCAGTTCCGCCAGTCGCAGAGCGGTCAGGGAGGTTTGCTCGGCCGGTTTGACGATCACTGAATTGCCCGCCGCCAGCGCCGGTCCGATCTTCCAGGCCATCATCAGCAGGGGGAAATTCCAGGGCAGCACCGCGCCGACGACACCGATAGGTTCACGCACGACGATTGCAAGCGCATCCTCGCCGCTGGGGGCGGTCTGGTCGTAGATCTTGTCGATGGCTTCGGCATGCCACTTGAGGGTGTGGATGGTCTCGGGAATGTCGATCTCTTCGCAGTCCCTGATCGGCTTGCCGCTGTCGAGACTCTCCATCACCGCAAGCTCGCGCCGGTTCCGCGCGATCAGCTTGCACAGCCGGATCAGCAGGTCTTTGCGTTCCGCAGGGTGTCGTTTTGCCCAATGCCCCTGTTCGAAGGCCTCCCGGGCTTTCTTGACCGCCAGATCCACGTCCTTTGAATTGCAGGCGGCGATCTCACAGAGCGTTTTACCGGTTGCGGGATTGACGGTCGTGAGCTTGGCACCACGTCCGGCGCGGAATTTCCCGTCGATGAAGGCCGTGCGGGGAAAATCGATCCCGGCGGCGATGGCGGCGTATTCTTCGCGAGTCAGTAGATCGGTCATCTCACGATTCCTTCTCGATCATCTCGATCGACGCGTTCATGGTACGGATCACCTCCGCCAGTTCGCGCTTGTCGTCTTTGTTCAGGGGTTGCAGCGGTTTGCGCGGCGGTCCTGCATCGATACCACGCAGGGTCAGGCCGTGCTTGATGCACTGGACGAACTTGCCGCCCTGTTCCAGCACCCGCATCAGCGGCAACATGGCCGACATGATCCGGCGGCCTTTGGTGAAGTTGTCTTCCAGCGCACAGGCTTTGTAGAGGGAGATGTGTGCTTCCGGTGCGAAGTTGGACCCCGCGCAGACCCAGGAACGCGCACCCCAGGCAAAGAACTCCAGCGCCTGATCGTCCATGCCGCAGGAAAGCTGGATGTGCGGATAGTCCCGCGCCAGCATATGCAGTCTGTTGGGATCGCCCGAACTCTCCTTAATAGCGCAGAAGTTGGGGCTGCGCCCCAGACGGTCAAGCGTATCCTCGTCCATATTAACGCACATGCGGCCCGGATAGTTGTAGAGCATCACGGGCAGGTTGGCGGCCCGGTCCACGGCCAATGCATGCAGCGCGATTTCCCGTCCGGTCGGATAGGCGTAGGGTGGCGTCGCGACCAGCAGGGCATCTGCGCCGGCGGCTTTCGCGGCCTCGGCAAAGGCGATGCTGTCTTCGGTCCGGATTGCACCCGTGCCGATGATCAGCGGCAGCCGGCCTTTTATGAGCTCCTTCGCGAGTCCCATCATTGCGACCCGCTCTTCCGCGGTCTGGGCGTAGTATTCGCCGGTCGTGCCCGCGACGATGATGCCGTGCACGCCCGTAGCAATCAGGTGCTCGATCGCCTCGGCAAAGCCGTCCCGATTAATCGAGAAATCCGCGTGATAAGGGGTGACAACGGGCGTGTAGATGCCTTCGAACCGCATCGCGATCTTCCTTGCAAGCAACTCAGTATGTTCAGAATGCCCTCATGGGGCGGGTAGCTGAAGAAGAGGATGGCCCTCCATCCCCTTCTTCATGGCTGTCAGTGACAGCTTACTTCGCGGCGGCTTTGGCCGCTTCAATCCAGCCGTCGAATGCCGACTGGTTTGCAGCGATCCATTCGTCGACGTGACGGTCGATGTCGGCGATGTCCTTTTCGCCGGCCTGCATCTTGTTGTTCTGGCCCGAGACGTCGTTGATGTTGATCTCGGCAACCTCGAACAGCTTCGCGGCGGCCGGGTTGTCCTTCAGGAAGTTGTTGTTGGCAACCACCCGCAGGGAGTTGACCTCAAAGCCCAGATCCTTGCCGTCGAAGGAGGTGTTCGCCTTGCGGCCGTCGGGCAGCGACGAGAAAGGCACGGCCAGCCACTCGACGTTCTCACCCGGGACCAGCACGCCGGAAACCCAATAAGGAGTCCAGGTGTAGTAGATCACCGGCTTGCCCTGCTTGTTGCGGGCAATGGTGTCGGCGATGATGGCGGCATAGGCGCCCTGGTTATGGGTGATCGTGTCGCGCAGCTCAAAGGCGTCGAGTTGATGCTCGATCACCCGCTCGCAGCCCCAGCCTGGAGGGCAGCCCGCCAGATCGGCGCTGCCGTCGCCATCGGCGTCGAACTTCTTGGCGACTTCGGGGTCCTTGAGATCACCGAGGTTCTTCACGCCCGAATCATAAGAAGCCTTGTCGACCAGATACCCCTGCAGCGCGCCAGAGATCAGATTGCCGACCTTGCTCAGGGCAGCATCGCCGCCGGATTCCTCGTAGAAAGCAGTGTGCAGCGGATCCCAGTGCACTGCGGTGAAGTCGCCGTCACCCTGGCCAAGGGCCAAGTGCATGGTCTGGTACTCGACTTCCTGGGGTTCGTCGACCTCGTAGCCGAGGGCTTGGAGCGCCTTATAGAGGATCTTGTGCTGGAACTTCTCTTCCAGATTGGTGCCTTCGACCGGGCGTACAGTGACGCCCTCGCCGGGTAGATGCCCGTCGGCAAAAGCCGAAACGGACCCGAATGACATTGCTGCGGCAATCGTCGAGCCCAGCAACAGTTTGCGCGTTAACGACATTTCCTATTTTCTCCCTGCTGTATGCTGCCGACCCGCGTCAGTCGCGAGCCTGCTCCGGCAGCTAAATCTAGAGTCTGAGAGGGCGAACCCGTTCCTGACTGCTCTGATCAAAAACGATCGCCCTCTAGTGGCTTGTATCCTTCCCGATAGCGCGGAGAACCACGCCAACCGGACCGCCTTGCCACCAGTGGCGGTGTCCACGTTCGCGTTCCGACTGCCCGAGGCCTTGCGACATGCGGTCGAGCACGATTGCGATGATGACGATGCCCAGGCCGCCGACGATGGCTTTGCCGGCGTCGAGCCGGCCCATGGCGCGCAGCACTTCGTTACCGAAGCCCTTGACGGCGATCATCGAGGCGATCACCACCATAGAGAGGGACATCATGATGGTCTGGTTCAATCCGGCCATAATGGTCGGTGTCGCCAGCGGCAGTTCAACCTTCACCAGGATCTGTCCGGGCGTTGCGCCGAAGGCGCGCGCAGCCTCGACCACGCTGGGGTTCACCTGCCGGATTCCAAGCGCCGTCAATCTGACGATCGGCGGTAATGCGAAGATGATCGTGACCAGCACACCCGAGACGTTGCCAATGCCGACCAGAAGCACCACCGGCACCAGATAGACGAATGCGGGGATGGTTTGCATGGTGTCGAGCACCGGGCGCATGGAGGTCTGAAAGATGTTGTTCTTGCCGGCCAGAATGCCGAGCGGCACGCCGATGATGGTGCAGAGAATGACCGAGGTGACCACGATGGAGAGGGTCGTCATTGCCAGACCCCAGGCGCGCGGATCCAACAATCCCATGCAGATCAGGCAGGCAAGCACGATGATCGCGACGCGCCGGCCGGCCATCTGCCAGGCCAAAAGTCCGACGATGACCAGCATGATCACGGGCGGCACGGCCTGCAGCCCGTCTTCGATGTGGTTGATCATCCAGTTGAGCTGGTTCTTGATCGGCTGAATGTTCTCGCGGTTGGAGATCGCCCATTCCTTGATCCCGTCGGCCCAGCCGGCGATCGGGATGTTCAAACTCTGGAAGGGGTCGAGAAAATCGAACTCTGTGCTCTTTTTAGCCACGGCTCAACTCCCGCTCATCTTCCGAGGCTTGCTGTGTTTGCTGCCTCTGTAAAACATCATCGTCTTCATGCATGCGGCCCTGGATTCCTCGAAGGAGGGCCCGTTTTGTGACGACACCGACATTTTTGCCGTCGGAGCGCACGACAATGGGCTGGTCGCTGTCGATCGAGGCGTCCACAAGGCTGTCCAGGCTGTCGTGCAGGTCGGCGACTGGGCAGTTGGACTGATTGACCGGCCCCATGCGTCCTTCGTAGGCGTCAATCGGCTCCATGACTTTCTGAGCCGTAACCAGATTGAGCTTGGAAATTCCGGCAACGAAGTCGGAGACATACTCGTCTGCCGGTTCCGTCACGATCTCCTCGGGCGTTCCGATCTGCACCAGAGCGCCGTCCTTCATGATCGCAATGCGATCGCCGATCCGGATGGCTTCATCCAGGTCGTGGGTGATGAAGAGGGTGGTCTTGCGCATCTCTGCGGCCAGCTGCATGAACTGATCCTGCAGCTGACGCCGGATCAGCGGATCGAGCGCCGAAAAGGGTTCGTCCATCAGCAGAATGTGAGGATCGGCAGCGATGGCACGTGCCAGGCCCACACGCTGCTGCATGCCGCCCGAGAGTTCGTCAGGATAGCGATCGTTCCAGCCGTCCAGTTCCACCGATTCCAGCGCCCGATCGGCAATCGCGAAGCGCTCGTCCTTGGAGATGCCGCGGACTTCCAGGGCGAAAGCGACATTGTCGCGCACGTTGCGGTGCGGCAGCAGCGCCATGTTCTGGAATACCATGCCGATTTTGGTCGCCCGCAGCTCACGCAGGGCGGCCGCGCCGAGGCCGTTGATGTCGTTTCCCTCGATGAACATTTCGCCGGACGTCGGCTCGATCAGCCGGTTCACGTGCCGGATCAGCGTCGACTTACCCGAACCAGACAGTCCCATGATGCAGAATATTTCGCCCTCGGCGACGCTGAAGCTGGCGTCCTGGACCCCGACAACGCAGTCAAACTGATCGCGTATCTCGGTTTTCGAGAGGCCGTGCGTCTTGACGGCCTGCATGGCCTCGTCCGCACGGCTTCCGAAAATCTTCCATAGATTCCGGCACTCTATCACTGCGTCGCCTGCCCTGTCGGAGGCATTAATCATTGTTGCCTCAGTTCTTTTTGTTTATTGTATAACTATTGTGTACAATATGACACAACAGACGACAACGAGTTTTTTTAAGAAACGCCCCGATCGTTGCCGCCGGGAACAGTCTAGAAGGTGAGTCCCGCTCTAACTTATTGAATTAAGCTGATTCATGTTTCATTTTGATTCAAAGTGGTGCGACGGGACCCGAAACGACGGTGCGGATCCAGGCGGGAGCCTGGGTGGTTTGACCGGCTTGAAGACAGGTAAGATGAGCAAAAAAGAAAAACTCTATAACGACTTGAAGCACCGTATCCTGACGCTGGATCTGGAGCCGGGAGCGAACCTCGATGAAACGAGGCTGGGGGAGGAGTACGCGCTTTCGCGCACGCCGGTCCGTGACATTCTGCGCCAACTTGCCGGCGAGGGTTATCTGATCATCGAAGAAAACCGGGGGGCGTTCGTCGCTCCCATGTCTCATAAAACCCTGCGTGATTTCTTTCTGACCGCACCACCGGTTTATGCTTCGATCGCGGCGCTCGCGGTCGACAATTGGAAGCCTGCGCAGCTTGCCGCGCTCAAAGAGGCCCAGGAGGGATTCCGAAAGGGAATCGAGGCTTCGGACGTGGATCAGATGGCGTTTTACAACAACCGCTTTCATCTGATCATGGGCGAGATGGCGGACAACCAGTACCTCTGGCCGAGCCTGCAACGCCTGTTGATCGACCATGCGCGGATTGGCCAGACCTTCTACAGTCCCCGCAATGAATCCCTGAGCGAGCGGCTGAGCGAAGCCTGCGACCACCACGATCTCTTCATTGCCGCGATTGAAAACCGAGATCGGGAGACCGCGAGACGGCTTGCATTCGACCATTGGGAGCTGTCCCGTGACAGCATCGAAATGTTCGTCCGTCCCGACCCGCTGGATATGGACATCACTCAGTTGAAAGCGGTTTGAAGCTCAGTAACCCCGGGCCGGATCGACCAGATTGAAAAGGGCCTCGCCCTTGCGCCAACGCGTTAGGTTGTCGGCGAACATCCGGACCGAAGCCAGTTCCCATCCTTTGAACACGCTGGAACAGTGGGGCGAGATCAGGACGTTGTTCAGTTGCCAAAGCGGGTTCTCCGCAGGCAAGGGCTCGGTTTCAAAAACATCCAGGGCGGCACCGGCGAGGCGCTGCGATTGCAGCGCGTCCAGTAGCGCCGAATGGCAAACGATCCCGCCTCTGGAAATGTCGACCAGGACGGCACCGGGTTTCATGACCTTAAAGGCCGCCGCGTTAACCAGCCCGCGCGTGGCCTCAAGCAGGGGAGCGCAGATGACGATGAAGTCCGCGTCAGCCCACAGATTTTTCAGTTCGCCGGTTGCGTAGACCTGATCGACATTTGCTGTCGCCCGTGGGTGGGCACGCACACCCGTTACCCTCAAGCCGAAGGCTTTGGCGCGTTTGGCGATGGCTTCGCCGCTGTGTCCCAGTCCGACGATAAGAAGATTTTTGCCCTCGATCGGGGTCATCATCCGCCCCGCCCAGATACGGTTTTCGCGGTCGCGCTCCAGCCCCGGCACGTCGAGCGTGAAGTGGAGAATGGAGCCCATGACATACTCGGCCATCATTCCGGCGGCGACCCCGGCCGCGTTGGTGACCGTGGTTTTTCTGCTGTCCCACTGGCCGAGATGATCGACACCGGAGCCGCCGACGGAAATCCATTTTGGACCCGAAAGTCCCAACAGTTCACGCGTCGGAAAGTTCGGTGTACCGGCAAAGCGGACGGTGAATACGACATCCGGCCGGAAACTTTCCAGCACCGCGCCCAGGCCGTCGTAACTGTCGCACGGCATCACTGAAACATCGGGATGATGTCGCCGGAGTTCGTCGATCAGGGGCGCCGGCTCGGCATCGTGAACGACAACTTTAACATCTTGGTCGGGCTCGCTCATGTCAGGCCTCTGGCTGGCGGATAAACCAGATCGCTTAGGTGAGAGAAGGCAATGCCCTCTTTGAGTAGGCATTCAGCGGCGGACTCGATCTGCCGTGACCGTTCCGGCTCGAGAGCCTGGGCGGTCATGCTGTGGAACTTCTCGAGGACTTCGTCCCTGGTCATAGGGGATTCCAAACCGCCCCGCGCATGAATGTCTCCGGACGCCAGACGGCGGCCGTCCGACAGCGTGACGGTTACGTCTGACCAACGGCTTGCGGGAAATCTTATGTTGTGGCGCTCGTCTTCGATCACTGTGATGCGCCCGACCAGTTCGGCGACGGACTGATCGGTGAGCGCTGCACCGGCCACGTGCTCGGGCGCAATCCGGCCATGGCGAAGCATGAGCGCGACCGCGAAGGCCAGGCTGTACTGCGCATGGGACGTGGTTTCCGGCATGCCGGGAAAGAGGCGGGAGGCTTCGTGAAAGGTTCTAACCTCAACTGCGGCAACGTCGTTGTCGGTGAAATCATGTTCCAGCATCAAGGCACGTGCCGAATCGATCGCGGCATGAGCCCAACGGCAGATCGGATAGGGTTTGATATAGTTCGCCTCAATGGTCCAGACCTGCGCAAGATCCTGCCAGATATCCCGTAGGTCTTCCGCCTCGACGGTGAGCGCCGGTGCGCCGCGAAAACCGCGTGATGCCAAGAGTGCTGCGCTGACACCGGTCAGAGCACCGACACCGGAGCCATCATGCAGCATGGTCGGATTGTCGATTTCACGCATCATCTGACTGCGCGGCCCGTGATACTCGGCGATGCCAAAAGCCTGACGCAGTGTGTTGTTGTCACTTCCCATCAATCTGCAGCCGAGGGCCGCTACACCGAGTGCATTCCAGGCACCGGAAGTGTGATAATCGGAGACGCTTTGGTGCAGGGCGATGCCCGTTCTGGCGGCGATTTCGTAGGAAATCACGAGCGCGGAAAGCGCGTCCCGGCCACTGAGGCCGCGATTGGTTTCGGCAAAGGCAAAGAGGGCGGGAACGACGGCACAGCCAATGTGACCCTTGGTCGGGTTGTAGCCGTCGTGGGCATCGAGATTGTCGATCTGTGTGGCGGCGGCATAAGCGGCTCCGGCGAGACTGGCGCGTCGTCCATCGAACAGCAGCCGCGCACTCGTGCTGTCATTGCTCGCTCCGTAAAAATCCAACGCAAAGTCACGGGCGATGCGACCGGCTTCCAGCGAGACGGCGCCTGCGGCCACGCCAATCGTATCGAGCAGGAGAGAGGCCCCCATCTGCAGGGCCGTGTCAGGTATTTCTTCGGAGGCATGAAGTGCAAAGGCAGCGATCCGGGCGAAACTGTCCGGGTCTGAGAGTCTCGTGCTTTCCGTCATGGTTCGCCGTCGCCGATCTCTTCGCGCCGTCGCGCCATATAGGCGTCCAGTTCTTCGCGAATGGCGGGATCCATCGCAGGTTGCTCATACTCCTGTAAAGCCTGCTTCCAGATGTCAGTGGCGCGTTCCTCTGCCGTCTGGCTGCCGGCCTGCTCCCAGTTCTCGTAGTTCTGCCAATTGGAGACCAAGGGTTGGTAGAAGGCGTCTTCGTAACGCTCCATGGTGTGCTCGGTGCCGAAGAAATGGCCGCCCGTGGGTACCGACTTGATGGCGTCGAATCCCAGTTCGGCCTCGTCGACCTTGATGGGCTCCAAAAACTCCACCATGTTTTGGAGCATCTCCACGTCGAGAACGAACTTTTCGTAGGAAGCCGTCAGCCCGCCTTCCAGCCAGCCGGCGGCGTGATAAAGCAGATTGCCGTGCCCCAGCACACAGCCCCACAGCGCCATTTCGGTTTCATAGGTTGCCTGGGAGTCAGCGGCGTTGGAGGCATTCGTCGGCGAGCATCGGTAGGGCAGGTTGTACTTACGCGCCAATTGGCCGCTCGCAATGTTGGCTTTGGTGTTTTCCGGCGTTCCGAAGGCCGGCGCCCCCGAGCGCATATCCACGTTGGATGTATAGGCGCCGTACATGACTGGCGCGCCCGGATTGACCAACTGTGTCAGCGCGATCCCGAAGAGAGCCTCGGCATTCTGCTGCGCCAGTCCGGCGGCGATCGTCACCGGCGTCATGGCGCCCATCAGGGTAAAGGGTGTGACGGCCACCGGCTGACCGTATTCGGCCATGGTCATCAGGCCCTCGGCCATTGCATCGTCGAACTTGCGCGGGCTGTTGACCGAGATGATGGTCATGACGCCCGGATCCTTGCGGATCTCGTCCAGGGTCAAACCGCGCGAAATCGCCATCATCGCGATCCCGTCGAGTGCCCGGTTGCGCCCGATCGCCGAAACCAGATAGCAAAGATCGGCGTAGGTGATGTTGGCGTCGTAGGCGTCCAGATGGCGGGAGTTCGCCGGGAGTTCGATCGGCGCGACGACCTGATTGCCGATCAGGTGGACGACGTTGAAGTGATGCGCCAAGCGGATGAAATTGCAGTAGTCGTCGTAGTTGCCCGATCGCCGGCCCCGCTCGCGGTCGTGGACGTTCGGCGGTCCCGCGACCATCGAAAAGTTGAGATGGTTGCCGCCGAGTAGAATCTGGCGTTCTGGATTTCTAGGTGTTAGCGCAAATTTTGCGGGAGCACTGCTGATTGCGGTCATGACCAATTCGGGATCAAGCCTGACCGTGTTGGTGGCGCGATCGATCTCGCCGCCGGCCTTTTCGAAAACATCGAGCGCGTGGTCGCTGACCACTTCGATCCCAAGCTCCTGAAGGATGCGCAGTGAGCTGAGATGGATGGTCTCCAACTGGTCTGCGGACAGGATCTCCATGGGCGGGTAGGGGTTGATCACCTGGCGCCAAGGCAACTGAGTGAGGTTTTTAGCTGCGCTTCTGCGTTCGCGGCGTGACGAGCCCCTTCGCGGAGCTGATGATTGATTCACTATGACGTTCCTCTCTGTGTCAGGCCGGCTTGCAATAAGATTCTAGTCCTGCCTCGATGCAATGACTTGGTTCTGCTCGACTCTCATTGTTCGTTCGTTGCCAAAAGAGGCGACCTAGGGATTTTTGTTGCGACTCTATGTCAAGCAACTGCAGGGCTTCGAAGAACATCGCCTGATTGGAGGTGATGACCGGTTTGCCGAGCGCCGCTTCCAGAGGTTCGATAATCTCGACACTGCGCATATCGGTACAAGAGAGCACGATGGCTTCGGCATCATTCGAGTCTGCGCGTTTGCCCAGCGCGAAAACCTCGTCCGGCGTCAGTTCGCCTTGACCGTAGTTGCCGAGTGCGACACCGACGTCAGCCTGCGAGACGCATTCAAACCCGGCGTCGGTAAGGAAGGAGACGGCGAGAGAGTTGATGTCGTCGACATAGGGCGAGGCAAATCCGACCCGTGTCACGCCAAGTGCCTTCAGCGCGTGAACGAGCGCGCCGGCGGCCGTCACCGTATGAGCGCCCGTGCGACCCTTGATCTGCTGCGCCAAGTCGCGGTCAAAAGCTGTGCCGTGTGTCAGAGTGGCCGAAGTACAGCCGTAGAGGATGACTTCGGGCCGGACGCCTGCGATGAGCCGCAGAGGTTCTTCCAGCGAGGCGGCGCCCAGGCCTGCCATCTGTTCGGCATCGGGAATCTCGTCGAGATCGTATCCGCCGAGCCGGGCGAAATGGATGGAAACACCCTCGGGCCTCAGCAACGCACTATCCGCTTCCAGGTTGATATTGGAAAAGGGCACCAGAACGCCGATCCGGGCGCGGCCACGCGAAGAGGTCATCATTGCAGCTTCTCCTTTGTATGCCAGAGGGTCAGTTGATTTGCTGCCAATTCCATGTCGGCTTCGCTGCCGATGGTGGCACGCAGGCAGTTGGCCAGTCCGTAACCGGCCATACTCCGCATCAAAATGCCTTCTGATCGCAGGAAGTGGTCTGCGCGCAGAGCCGCACTGGAATCAGCAAAGGCGATGAGCAAGAAGTTTGTGAAGCTCGCTGGGACCGTGAGGTCCAGCGCCCTCATGTGCGCTGCAAAGCTGTCGCGCTGCGCGGCTGTCTTGCTGCAGACGGCGCGCATGTAATCCTGATCTTGCAGGGCGGCGGTCGCAGCCGCCTGGCTGGCGACGCTGATATTGTTGGGGTTCAACACTTTACGGACCTCGGCGGCGACAGCCGGCGGGAAGAGGCCCCAGCCGACCCGCGATCCCGCGAGGCCATAGGCCTTCGAGAGCGTTCGGAGGACCACTGTGTTGCCGGCCCCGACCAGATCGAAAGTCGCTTCGCCGGGCCGGTCGGCGAACTCGCCGTAGGCTTCGTCGATGACCAATAAAATCTTGTCAGGAAGCCCGCCGCGCAGACGCAAGATTTCACTGCGGGCAACACGCGTGCCGGTCGGGTTGCCGGGGTTGGCGACAAAGACGATCCGGGTCTCAGGTCTGACAACTGACAGCAGGGCGTCGACCGACAGGGTGAAATCCGACTCCGCCGCGGCATCGTAGGCAGCTCCGACCGCCAGAGCCGCTGTGCGGAAGAAGGCATAGCCGTATTCACTCGAAAGAACGCGATTGTCCGGCCCGCAATAGCAACGGACAAGGCAGCCAATCAGTTCCATCGACCCGGCACCGCAGAGGATTTGCTGGGGTGGAAGCGCATGTACCTGTGCAATGGCCTGGCATAATTCGGTCCAGTCTGGATCGGGATAGAGCCGCGAAGATGCCAGGGTGTCCTGCGCCGCTGCGATGGCTCGGGGGCTCGGCGGCACTGCGCTTTCATTCTGTGCCAGGGAAATTAAGGTTTTGCCGCCGGGCGCGGTGAGATCGGCAAGAGCATAAGATGCCATGGCGGCGATGTGGTCGTTAGGCTTGATCATCACTTGCCTCCACCTCCTCGAGACCATAATCGAGCAGCGCACTTTTGGGCGAGATCAGGCCATCGGCCAGGTCTCTGCGCAGCAACTCGCCCGGCCGGGAGCGAGGGTCTCCAAAGCCGCCGCCGCCCGGCGTTTCAAAAACCAGCGTCTCGCCCGCTTCGACTCTCACTTCCCCCTTGCCGGGCAAGTTTGGGCCATCACCGATCCTGATAGAGCCGGGTGCACCTGCACCGCCGCCGCCGCGGCCCTGTGCCGGAAACTTAATTCGATCGACGGAGAGGAACACCAGGAAGGGTTTGTCGTTGGCGGCGCGCAGTTCGATGCGCTGTCCAAGTCCGCCGCGCCATTTGCCTGGCCCGCCGCTGTCGCGCCGCAGTTCGCGCCTGGTGATGAGAACCGGCGCCACGGATTCGGTAATCTCGACCTGACTGCCCCAGACCCCGCTTGGAAAGGCGGTGGCCGACAGGCCGTCTTTGCTTGGCCGCGCGCCGGTACCTCCATTGTGGGCCAGTTCGACGGCAAAGACCCTGCCGCCGGCGCGGGCCACTTCCGGCGCACTGCGCAAGGGAAGATCATACATGCACGATGCTCCTTCGGACGGTATCCGGTCCGGGAGAGCCTGGTGCAGGCAGCCGAACACGAGATCGGGCGTTAACTGACCGATCGTGTGACGCATGGCGACCGCGGCGGGGGGCTGGGCGTTAAGGATGCAACCTGCCGGTGCCGTCACCTTGAAGGGTTCCAATGAACCGGCGTTGTTCGGGATATCCGGGCCGATGATACAGCGCAGCGCAAAGACGGAGTACGCGGTGGCGTAGTTCAAGGGCACGTTGATGCCCTTCGAGGAGCAGCCGGAGGTGCCGGTGAAGTCAAGAGCAATGCCGTCTTCGGCAACCGTCAGGCTGGCGCTCAGTTCGATCTCGGTTTCGTAACCGTCGATCCGCAGGCTATTGCGGTAGGTGCCCGCCGGAACTTCGGCAATGGCGGCCAGCGTACCGCGTCTCGAAGTTTCGATGATGTGTTCGGACAGGGGGTCGAGATGATCAAGCCCGAACTCCTGCATCATTCCGCTCAGGCGCTGGGCGCCGATTTCACAGCAGGCGATAAGGGCATAGATGTCGCCTTCGTTGGCGATGGGTTCCCGGGAATTGGCCTTGATGATGTCGAGCAGCAACGCGTTGACCTCACCTTCATCAACCAGTTTGCAGGGTGGGATCAGCAGGCCTTCGTCGTAGATGTCAGACCCTTCCGGTCCCATCCCGAGGCCGCCGAGGTCCACCAGATGCGAGGTGCAGGATGTGAAGCCGATGACGCGGCCGTCGCGGAACGCCGGCATGACCAGCAGGAAATCGTTCAGATGTCCCGATGCGATCCAGGGGTCGTTCGTCATATAGATGTCGCCGGGTTTCATCTCCTGCAGAGGGAAGCGCCCGCGCAGGTCCTTGACTGCTTCGGCCATGGTGTTGATGTGGCCGGGTGTCCCGGTGACGGCCTGGGCGAGCATGCGGCCCTGGAAATCGAAAATTCCGGCTGAGACGTCTCCGCACTCGCGCACGATGGGGGAAAAAGCGGCACGGATCAGGGCCTGAGCCTGTTCCTCCACGACTGCGAGGAGCCGGTTCCACATAACCTGATATTGCGATGCGGTGAAGCGGGTCATATCAGGACTCCTTCGGCGTCCATTGCGGTCAGCCGCAGATTTCCGGCGCCGTCGACTTCGGCGCTAAATCCGGAACTGACCAGGGTCGTGGTCTGTGGTTCGACGATCAGCGCCGGGCTCGGGATGCGGTCGCCGGGCTTGAGTTGCGCACGGTGAAACAGGCCGGCGGTCAGGGTTTCGCCGCTGATCTCGCAGCGGATGGCACGGGTCTGATTCGGGGCCGGATACTGCGCATCGTCAGCCGCAGCCACGGCCTGCGGCTGCCGGTCCGCGGTGGAGACCCGTATCGCCCAATTCAGTATCTCGATCTCCATGCCCGGCACGGCGCGGGAAAACTGGCGCTGGTATTCGCTTTCGAATGCCGTTCTCAGCGCGGGAACGTCCTCCGCCATGACCTCGCGGTCCGGCATCGCGATTTCGATTTCATGGCCTTGGCCGTGATAGCGCATGAAGGCTGTGCGCGTGCATAGCAATTCGTCGTCCGGCGCCGCAATGCGGACCACGTCCTCCGCTTCCATGATCATGGCATCGAACAGGCGGTTCAGGTCGGCGATATCGAGCCTGTCGAGCAGGGCGTAGCGGCTGCGCACGATTTCGAAGGCGACCGGGGCGAAGAGAAAACCCACCGCCGAGCCGACGCCGGGATCGCGCGGTATCAGAATGTCGCTCACCCCGGCGCGGCGCGCGACCCGGGTCGCGTGGAGCGGACCGTTGCCGCCGAACGCGATCATGGTACGTGCGCTGAGGTCTTTGCCGGACTCGACCGCATGCATGCGTCCGGCGCTGGCCATGCTTTCATCGACGATCTGGCTGACGCCGATGGCGGCGCCCGCGGCATCCGTCTCAAGCGGGTTGCCGACCTCGATCTGCAGCGCCGCCTGGGCGGCCGGTACGTCGATGTTCAAGCGCCCCTCGGCAAAGGCATCGGGATCGATGAAGCCCAGAACAACGTCGGCGTCCGTCACCGTTGCTGATGTGCCGCCCTTGCCGAAGGCGGCCGGTCCCGGTTCGCTGCCCGCACTTTGCGGTCCGACAGAGAGCCGGCCCAGGCGGTCGACCGAGGCCATGGAGCCGCCGCCAGCGCCGATTTCAATCATCTCGACCACCGGAATGCGCGCCGGCATGCCGCTGCCCTTGATAAAGCGCGCCGCTCGGGAGATCTCGAACTGCCGTGAGGTCTGGGGTCTGTAGTCGTCGATCAGGCAGAGTTTGGCTGTCGTGCCGCCCATATCGAAGGAAAGCACGCTATCGGCACCGCAGCTCGCCGCGACCTGCGCGGCCAGGATCGCACCGCCGGCCGGTCCCGATTCCACCAGTCGGATCGGCAGGCGTGACGCGGTCTCAATGGTGGTCATGCCACCGCCGGCAGTCATCATCAAGATCGGGCAGGAGAGACCTTTGGCGGCAAAGGTTTCGGCAAAATCCGTGAGATAAGCCGACATAAGGGGCTGTACGTAGGCGTTTGCGATGGTCGTACAAAGCCGTTCGAACTCACGGGCTTCGGGACTGACATCGCTGGAAAGCGAGAGGGTAAGTGCGGGCCGGCGCGCCTGCAGCAAGTCCCGCAGACGCTGTTCGTGAGCGGGGTTTGCATAAGCATGCAGCAGGCAGATCGCAACCGCCTCGGCACCACTGGTATCCAGCTCGTCGATCAGTCCATCGATGGCCGCTTCGTCCAGAGGTGTGATGACCGCGCCGTCCGCCGACATGCGCTCCGGTACTGTAAAGCAGCGGGCGCGCGGCACCAGAAAATCGGGTTTTTCGAGATTGATTTCGTACTGGCTGTAACGCCGTTCATAGGCGATCTCGAGTATATCGCGGAAACCCGCCGTGGTGATCCCGGCGACCTTTGCACCGCGCCGCTCGATCAGCGCATTGGTTGCCAGGGTCGTTCCGTGGATAAAGCCACCGATATCACCCATCGCGATTCCGGCTTCGGCGATCACCTGCTCAACACCGCCGACGGCCCCGATCGTCGGATTGCTTGATGTGGTCGGGGTTTTGGTGGTGGCGAGGATCCTGTCGCCGGCACCGGCAAGTACAACGTCTGTGAAGGTTCCGCCGATATCAACGGCGATCCGCAAGCGGGTGGGAGATTCCATGTGAATTAGACACTAGATTGAATGACTGAACAGCAGAGCACGGTAAGGTGTTGCGGCGCTCGTTCAGGAGACCGTCACCGGAGGGCGGTAAGCCCAACCCGCAAGTTCAAACGACCAGATCGCAGCCTGTCGCGCGTCGGTCGTTGCATCCAATGTGTGCCAAGTCGGTCATGGTCTTTAGAGTTGATCGAAGTTGGTCCTGGCGTCAATAGGCAATCTGAGGCCCGGGAATCGACGACGAGATCTCACACCCGCGCCCGCTCGAACGCTTCCCAGGCGGCCTTGAATTTCTCGAAGTTGAAGCCGGGTTCGCGGGCAGGGCCCAGGACCAGGGCTTCGGAGGACTGCATCTTGTGAATGGCGTCGGCGAGCCGGGGCAGGACCTCTTCAGGGACGACGACGGCGCCATGCCGGTCGGCGTGGACGAACTCGCCCGGCGCAACCTGAAGGCCGAAAAGCGCGACCGGCTGATCGAAGTCGACGATGTGAACGAAACCATGGCTCGGGCCGATGGAGCCGGCCAGAACCTGAAACGCCGGCGCCAGATCACCCAGGTCGCGCATCACGCCGTTGGTGAAGGCACCGGACAATCCAAACCCTTTGTGCACCTGGGTGTTGATCTCGCCCCAATAGGCACCGATGCAATCCGGATGGTCGAGGTCCTCGATCACGGCGACCGCCGGCCGCGGTCCCTCGGCCATGTAGCGGTAATAGTTCATACGCCGCTCCCGCACAGCCTCGGGGGCGTCATCGGGAGGCGCCAAGGCGCGGATACGGGCCGTGCGGGCGAAGCCGCAGATCGCGGGCAGGGCGGGATCTGCGGCGAGCAGCGTGCCGCGGGTGAAACGGTCAAAGCCGCGCTTGCCTTCGGCGACCTCGATCGCGTTACAGACCGTGGGCGTATCGACCTGTTGCAGAAGCTCGATCAATGTCTCCGAAATATCCGACATCCTTTTGTTTTCCTTATTTATATGCTCGTTAAAAATTCATCCATCAAGCGCGTGACGGAGTCGGCTTGTTCGAGCGTTGAGATGTGACCGGCGCCATGAACGACATGGAGCGTGGCTGCCTTCAGCAGGCCGGCCATGGCCTGGTGACGGGCGGGTGGACAAAGCGCGTCTTCCGCACCGCAGAGAAGCAGAACCGGCTGCGGCCAACGGGATAAGACATCGCTGTAATCCCGGCGCGTCATCAGCGCTCGGGACTGTGCGATGAAAACCTCTTCACCGAGATCCATCGCCATCTCGACCAGCTGATCGAGCAACCCGTGATCGCCTCGGTTACCTTCGGCGAGGTAGTGCGGTTTCATCTCCTTGACGATGATCTGTCTGAGGTGTCCGGCCCGCACGTCGGCGATCTGGCGTTCGCGAATGGTGCGGCGTTCGGCGGTGTCAGCGAGATGATTGCTGTCCAGGATGATCACCCGTTCGATCCGCGCGGGGGCCTGGGACATCATCTCCATGGCGGCGATCCCGCCCATCGAGAGACCCGCGAGCGAGAAGCGCTCGAACCGAATCCGCTTCAACGCCGCTTCGACAAGAGCCTCCATTGTGTCGCCGTCCGCGAGGCTGGCGACGTGCAGGTCGAACCGCTGTTCGAAGTGAGCTATCTGTGGTTCGAACAAACGTGCGTCGCACATCATGCCGGGCAGGAGGACGAGGCCGGGTTTCATGACGGGCGTTTCATGAATTGTTTATCATGATGAGGGCTCGGTTCAGCTCACTGCCCTGCGATGGCGGCTCCGTCGGATAGCGCTTTGAGCTTGGCATAGGCGATTTCGGGATCGACGGCGCCGAAGCCGGCGAAGGTTCCGAAGCCGCAGTCGGAGCCGGCAATTACGCGATCCGGTCCGACGATGTTTGTGAAGCGCTGAATACGCTGAGCGACCAGTTCCGGATGCTCCACGAAGTTGGTGGTGGTGTCGACCACGCCCGGCACAAGGACTTTGTCGTCGGGGATTTCAGATTTGCGGTCCCGGAAAACGGTCCATTCGTGGGCGTGGCGCGGGTTCGAGGTCTCGAAGAGAACATAGCGCGCGCGCGTCTTCATCAGCACAGGAAAGACTTTCGCCATATCGATATCGCAGACATGGGGACCTTCGTAGTTGCCCCAGCAGATATGGATCCGAACACGCTCCTGTGGCACGTCGCGCAGGGCGTGATTGAGAGCCTCGACGTGGCTCTCGGCGATTTTGACGAAGTCTTCATCGGAGAGATCGGCGAAGAGCATGTGGCGGGACAGCGCCAGGTCCGGACAATCCAGTTGCAAGTCCAGTCCGGATGCCACGATGGTTTCGTATTCCATCTTCATGGCCTCGGCGAGAGCAGCCAGATAGTCTTCGCGCGACGCATAGTGCTGGTTCTGCAGAAACAGCGAGATCACGCCGGGAGAGGCGGCGTTCATAAATCCGCGCGCCGCACCGTGCTTGACCATAGCGGCCTTGAGATTGGCGATATCTTTGTTGAGTTCGTCCTGCCCCTTAGACGTGACGTCACCGGTGCACATGGGGCGGGCATATTGCGGTGTGCCGCCTGCTTTGGCGAGCCGCTCCAGAAAGGTTGGGTAGAGCTTCAGGTCGGCCGGCGCGTTGCGCGGACTGTCGCCCGAAAAGCCGCTGTAGCGATCCTTGACGTAGGTCGCGTAGGAGATCTTGGAGGTTTCCCCATCCGAGACAATGTCGACACCGGCCTCCACCTGCCTGCGGACCGTTTCGTCAGCGGCTGCGGTCATGGCCGAGTCGAAGGCCGACTGATCGAATTCCTCGCCGCGTTCACGCGCAAAGATGAAGTCGACGACGTCTTGCGTCCGGGGGAGTGAACCCACATGGGTAGTCGTTATTTTGGTCATGTAAAAGCTCTCTCGAAGATCACATCAGGGCGTGGGTGGGGCCGGCGGGATCGTCTGTGTTTACGACGCGGTAGAGACTGGCTTCGCCGGTCATGGATGGAACCAGGCTTCTGTCGAATCCTGGCGGCAATGAGCAGGTGTCGCCCGGTGCGAGCACGGTTTCGCGGCCGTTCCAGGTCAGCCGCCAGTGACCGCGCATGACCATCAGGACTTCGTGCCGGTTACTGCTGTAGGGCGTTTCCGGGATCGAGCCGCGGGTCAGCAGCTCGACCTCGAAACCGGGGCGGTCAGCGATGATCCCCTCTGCTCCGATGACCTTGACTGGGGCGCCGGACGCCATTGCCATCAGGTTCCAGTAGCGCTGTACGAAGTTCGGTACGACCTTGCTGGCGGGAACCTCCGGGAAAGCCTGCAGCTCTTCGTCGGTGAGAAGCGGCATGGGCTTTACGTTGTCGGGCGGGCCTTCGCCTTTTTTGCTGTCGTAGAGGATCCCGTTCTCACCCAGGATCAGGCCGTGGTCTTTGGCTTCTTCAATCACTTGCGGCGCCCAGATCACGCCGCCGCCGGAATCGTCGCCGCCCAGGATTGACATAATCATACCGTAGTCGGTGCCGACGTTTTCGAAACCGCGGAAGACACCTGTCGGGATGTTGAAGATATCGCCTTCTTCCAGCACCACTTCGCCCGCCGTGCCCCAGCGGCCCCAAAAAAAGCGCCAACGCCCTTTGAGCACGAAGAAGACCTCGGCAGTGCGATGGGTGTGCAGGGAGTTCTTGCACTTGGGCGGTTGCCCGGCGGCGCCGATGTTAAAGCCGGGGGTATCCTTGATGTGCACGTGCTGGTCGGGACTCTCCGAGACACCGCCGCCGATGATGGTGAAGTTTTCCTTCTGATCCGAGCCGGGCGTGTGCGCGTCGATGAACGCCGTCCTGCAGGGTTTCAGATCGCCGTAGCGAACGATGTGCCGTTCCATATCTTGCGGTGTCATACCTGATTACCCGGTGTGTAGGAGGATCTGCTTCCAGATCGAAATTTCATCAAAGAGCGTGAACTCGCGGCGCAGGCCCCAGGGCCCGAATTCGGCGTGACTGAAGCCCATCACATGCACCTGCGCGCCGCTCGGGGCACCGAAGAGGCCAAAGCCGTCGTGTTTGCCGGTCAGGGACCAGCGGATTGCGGCTCGCGGCGGCATCATAGGATCCTCGCGCCCGATCTGATGATGGATTTCAAAGTCGGCGGAGGGGAAGGACGAACGCAGGCTCATCCAGAACTTCTCGGCAGCGTCCCAGGAATGTCCGCCATGGCCGCCCGGATGTTCGATCCGGCAAGCGCGGTCGTAATGCGACCGGATGACCGCGACGTCGGCCTTGCTGATACGTGTCAGGATTTCCGCAAGGCGCAGACCGTATTCGTTGTCATTGCCACGCCCGTGGTAGCCGCCGTCAATGTCCTGGTCCGGCATGAAGGGCCTCACGCAGTTTTCGGGACCGCCCTCGCGCGCGATCAGGTCGCCGGCGAAGTTCATCGGCTCCATTCCGAGTTGACGCACAATCGCACCAGAATCCCGGATCAGCCATTCGTCGTAGATCGTATTGTTCCGCGCGGCACAATCCGCGATGGCGCGGGCCGTGAAGCGCTTACCCGTGGCCGGTCCGAAGTAACCATCGCCCAAATGTGTGCCCGTCGAGAGGATCCGATGCGATGAAAGAAAACCCTCGTCCTCATTCCCTGACCAGATCACATCCTCGCCCAGAAGCTGGCGGTCGGGAAATTCGGCCAGCGTCGCCAGCGTACCTTCGATGACAGCTTCATTGCCCTGCACGAGACCCGAAGGAAAACGCATGGGAATGTCTTTGGCGTAGTAGTGGTGGAGGGATGCGATACCGCGCTCTTCCCAGATCTCCCGGGTGATCCCGATGATGTAGTCGGGAAAATCCTTCCATTTGGGATCGAAGCCCTTGAGTGACATTGACGCCGCTCCCTTAACCTGCGGTCCAGCCGCCGTCGATCAGCAGCGAACTGCCGGTGACCATGGCCGAGGCATCGCTGGCCAGATAGACGACCGCGCCCATGACGTCTTCAACCTCGCCGACGCGCCCCAGCTTGATCTTGGACTCGATCCAGGCGACCCGCTCCGGGTCGGCAAAGGTGGCTTCGGTGAAGGGCGTGCGGATGAAAGTCGGACAGATGCTGTTAATGCGGATCTTCTTAGGACCCCATTCGATCGCCATGGCCTTCACCATGCCTTCGATGGCGTGCTTGGAGGCACAGTAGACCGAGCGGTCGATGCCGCCGACGTGACCCATCTGCGAGGAGATCTGGATGATTGAGCCGGGTTTGTTTTCGCGCTGCATACCGCGCGCTGCCTCGACCGAGAGGAAATAGGCGCCCCGCAGATTGACGTCCATCACCGCATCATAGTCCTCCGGCGCAGTCTCGAGCGCCGGTGCGTGCCGGGCGATCCCTGCGGAATTTACGACTATGTCGAATGCGGCCTGCGTCTTCAGCGCGTTTGTCATGCCCGCAAGGTCGGCGACATCCATTACCAGCGCCTCGGCGCTCCAATCTTCTGCGTGCAGCTGCTTCACCGTCTCGTTCAGAGCTGTTTTACCACGGGCAGCGCAGACCACATGGGCACCGGCTTCCGCGAGCGCCACCGCGCAACCCAAACCGATGCCCCGCGAAGCGCCTGTTACCAGCGCCCGCTTGCCATCCAGCCGGAAGGAGGGAGTGCGGGGAAGGTGCACTACTCCGCCACCTCCCGTGGCTCCGCTGCTGCACCGTAAGGGATGTTGCGGCCGCCGTAACGCCGCACCCGCACGTTGGCCTGCTCGGCATGACCGACGAAGCCCTCCAGCATGCAGAGTCGCGAGCAGTATTCGCCGACCATGGCGGAGGCCTGATCGGTGAGGATCTTCTGGTAGCTGTGGGTCTTGATGAACTTACCGACCCAGAGGCCGCCGGTGTAGCGGCCCGCCTTCTTCGTCGGCAGGGTGTGGTTGGTGCCGATCACCTTGTCGCCATAGGAAACGTTGGTGCGGGGGCCGAGGAAGAGCGCGCCGTAGTCGGTCATGTTCTCCAGGAACCAGTCGTCCCGGTCGGTCATGACCTGGACATGCTCGGACGCGATGAATTCTGATTGTTCCAGCATCTCTTCGTAGGTCTCGCAGAGGATCACTTCGCCGTAGTCTTCCCAGGCTTTGGCCGCAATATCGGCGGTCGGCAGGATGGAAAGCAGGCGCTCTACCTCCGCAATGGTTTCGCGCGCCAGTTTTTCGGAGTTGGTCAGCAGCACGGCGGGGGAGGTCGGGCCGTGTTCGGCCTGTCCCAGCAGGTCGGTGGCACAGATCTCGGCATCCACGGTCTCGTCGGCGATCACCATGGTTTCGGTCGGACCGGCGAAGAGATCGATCCCGACCTTGCCGAAGAGCTGGCGTTTGGCTTCCGCCACGAAGGCATTACCGGGTCCTACCAGCATGGCGACCGGTTCGATGGACTCTGTGCCGATTGCCATCGCGCCGACCGCCTGTACGCCGCCGAGGCAGTAGATCTCGTCGGCGCCACCCATATGCATGGCCGTGACGATGGCCGGGTGAGGGGCACCCTCATGTGGCGGGGCGGAGGCGATGATGCGCTTTACGCCCGCCACCTTCGCCGTCACCACACTCATGTGGGCAGAGGCGACCATGGGGTACTTGCCGCCCGGTACGTAGCAGCCGACCGAATTCACCGGGATGTTCTTATGGCCAAGGATGACGCCGGGAAGGGTTTCGACCTCGATGTCCTGCAGGGCCGCTTTCTGATGTTCCGCAAAGTTACGCACCTGAGTGTGGGCAAAGCGGATGTCGTCGCGATCGCGTTTCGAGACCTTGGAGAGCGCGTTCTCAATCTCCTGTTCGCTGAGACGGAAGTTTTCCGGACTGTAGCCGTCGAACTTCTCCGACAGCTCCCGGATCGCCGCGTCGCCGCGTCCGCCGATGTCGGCCAGAATGCCTTCCACGATGGCGCGGATCTTTGCGTCATCTTCTGCCCGTTCTTCAAGAGGTTTCGCCGTTTTCAGATGGCGTGCCATGTTAAACCTTTCGTTCCAATCTGGGTGGCGTTTTCCGATGACTCAATTCTGTTCTCTGCTTGCCGGTCAATGCATACGTATTCAGAACCGATGGTGTTTATTGCCATAGAATCTCACGACGCTTTCTAGTTTCGGATTCGCTCTCCCGAGCTTTGATCGAAGAGATAGAGGTGCTTTTGATCGACCGACATTCCGGTCATCTCCTCGATCTCCCGCTTCAGGTAGCGATCGCCCTTGGCGATCACGCGCTGGCGGTTGAACTGACCGGTGATCTGAACACTCTCGCCAGTGTTTTCGAAGGCGTAGACCGGCACGTCGAAATCGCCCGTGCCGGGCTCGACGATGGTCAGGTCTTCCGGACGGACCCCCAGAACCAGACCGCTCCGGTTCGGCGCCTCGACCTTCGTGACGGCGAACCCGCCCTGGGTCACGAAGACACCGTTTTCGATCCGCCCCTCGATCAGGTTCATCGCCGGTGAGCCGATAAAGCCCGCGACGAAGAGGTTGGCCGGATCGTTGTAGATCTCATCGGGTGTGCCGAGTTGCTGGATGCGTCCGTTTTTCATAACGGCGACCCGGTCGGCCAGGGTCATAGCCTCAATCTGGTCGTGGGTCACGTAGACCGTGGTGACCTGCAGCATGTGCGAGAGGTGTTTGAGTTCCGCGCGCATGGAGACCCGCAGTTTGGCGTCCAGGTTCGACAGCGGCTCGTCCATCAGGAAGACCTGGGGATGACGCACAATGGCGCGGGCCAGAGCCACACGCTGCCGCTGTCCGCCGGAGAGTGCTTTGGGTTTACGATGCAGAAATTCGGTCAGTTCTACCTGTTCGGCGGCTTTTTGAACGCGGGGCTCGATCTCCGGCTTGGGGGTGCCGCGGACCTTCAGCGGATAGGCAATGTTGTCGTAGATGGTCATGTGCGGGTAGAGGCCGTAGTTCTGGAACACCATCGCGATGTCCCGGTCCTTGGGCAGGGCATCGTTGACCACGCGATCGCCGATCCGGATCTCGCCTGCCGTGGGATCCTCCAGGCCTGCGATCATGCGCATGGTGGTGGTTTTGCCACAGCCGGACGGGCCGAGCAGCACCAGGAATTCCTTGTCGTGAATTTCCAGGGACTGGTTGTCCACGCCGACGAAATCGCCCCAGCGCTTGGTCAGATTTGTCAGAACGACCTTGGCCATTAGCGTACCGCTCCCATGGTCATGCCTTGTACGAAGTGTTTCTGAATGATGAGGGCGAGCACAAACATGGGCACCATGATGATAATCCCGGCGGCGGCCAGCAGGTTCCAGAGATCGCCTTCCTCGGCCTTGAAAAGCGCCAGTCCGATGGGCAGCGTGACGGCGTCCTTGGAGGTGAGAATGAGCGCGAAGAGAAACTCGTTCCAACCGATTATGAAACAGAAGATTGCGGCCGTGACGATGCCCGGCGCGGCCATGGGCAGAACGATGTTGCGGATGACCTGCATGCGGGTCGAACCGTCCACCAGAGCCGCTTCTTCGGTGTCCATGGGAATGCCGTCGATGAAGCCCTTGATCATCCAGATAGCGAAGGGCATGACGATGGACAGGTTCACCAGGATCAGACCGAGCCGCGTGTCCAGCAGACCGATATCCCGGAACATCACGAAGAAGGGCAGCACGATGACCACCGCCGGCACAAACTGCGTTGCCAGGATCATCACAAGCAAGACCGTTTGTCCCCTCAATGTGAAGCGGGAGAAGGAATAGGCGGCGCAGGTCGCGATCGGGATTGCGAGCACCACGGTGACGAAGGCGACGATGGTGGAGTTGAAGAGCTTCTGTTCAAGATGGTACGGCGCCTGGAACACCGTCTTGAAATTCTCCAGAGTCGGCGCAAAGAAGAGCTTGAGCTGGTAGACGTCCACATGGGTCTTAAAGGCCGCCATGGCGATCCAGACAATCGGCACCAGCATGATGAAAGCCGCGATCAGGATCAAGACGATCTGAAGCGCGTTCCAGCTTTGCTTTTTCTGTTTTCCGGTCAGGGCCATGACGCTGTCACTTCTTCTGAAACACGAACTTGGCGTAGGCGTAGGTGAGGAAGATCATCGGGATCACCATCAGCCAGGCCACGGCGGCGGAGTAACCGATCTGGGAGTACTTCAAGCCGTTGAAGTAGACGTAGTGCGAGAGGGTCTGGGTTGCGGTTCCCGGCCCGCCATTTGTCAGCATATAGACCTGATCGAAGGTCTTGAGCGAGAAGATCGCCTTTAGGATCAGCACCACCGCGAGCACAGGTACGAGCTGGGGCAGGGTGACGTCCTTCAGTACGCGCCAGCCGGAGGCGCCGTCGACCTGGGCGGCTTCGATGGTGTCGCGCGGGATGGAGGCGAGACCGCCGATCAGAACCAGCGTCAGGAAGGGAATCCAGCCCCAGACATCGGCCATGATGCAGACCCAGAAGGCCAGCGTCGGATCGGAGAGCCAGGAGATGGTGGCAAGAGGCGGGAAGACGATGCCGAAAAAAGCATCGAACAGGCCGAACTCCGGATTGAACATGAAGCGGAAGGAAACGCCGATCAGCGCCGGGCTCATGGCGAAGGGAATGATCAGCAGAGACTGAACCGTCACCCGCAACCGGCCGCCGGGTGCGAGCAGAAGTGCCAGGCCCAGGGCGAGCAGGGTGGTCAGCAGGACGGTCCAGAAAGTATAGGTTGCGGTCACCCATACTGAGTTCCAGAAGGCAGGTTCCTCCAGGAAGGCCCAGGTGTAGTTCTCCACTCCCAGAAAACTCTGCGGGAAGGCGGGGCGCGAGAGCCGGCCTTCATAGAAGGAAAGGCGCAGCGACTCGACCAGTGGCCAGATCGCGGTCGCGAAAACCACGATGACCGCCGGCAGCACCAGCAGGTATTTGAGATGTCGATCCCGCATTCAGGACTCCGCCTTGCTAGAGCAGTTTGAGTCAAACAGGGCACAGATTTTTGCCGAGGGCGTAAAGTCCGGGATGAGCGTTAGGCCCATCCCGGTAAGTTGTAGTCTACAGGGAAAACTACTTGATGCGGCCAGCCCGTTTCAGGACTTTGTCCGACTGCTTGGCAGCCGCCATCATCAGTTCGCGGGTATCGCCGCCGGCTGCAGCCTTGGCGATGGCCGCGGAGAGCAGATCACCTACCTCCGGCCATTCCGGAATTTGCGGCATGATGTCGGACTCTTTGAGCGACTCCCATGCGGCGGCCTGGATACCGTCGTTGGCGGCATTGACCTCCGGATCCTGAAGACTCGAGACATGGGTAACGACGTTGTTCACGATGTCCTTGTCGCCGACCTTGCGGACGGTCGCGTTGGCTTTGTCCATTTCCGGATTGGAGAGCCACTTCATGAATTCCCAGGCTGCATCCTGATGCTTCGAATAGTTCGAGATCGAGAAGGGCATGGAGATCGCGTAGGTTTTGGTTTTGCCCAGATAGGACGGCATGCCGGAGAAGGCGACCTGCTCCTTGGTAAGGGTCGAGGACTTGGGATTGGTGAAGCCCGAGTAAGCCCACCACCAGACCGGAATCATGGCTGATTTGCCTTGCATGAAGGACTGGCGTGCATCCTGCTCCACGAAGGAGAGGGAGGAGGGGTTGGTGACCTTGTGCTTGGTGTGCAGGCCGATGTAGTCCTCGGTCGCCTTCAGTCCCGCTTCGCTGGCCCAAGCGGCCTTGAAGCCCTCGTCGAAGACATCCGCGCCGGCGGCCCAGAGGAAATTCAGCCAGATGAAGAGGTTCTGCCGGTTGCCGTCGTTGTTGTAGTAGAGGGCCAGCGGCGCGACATCCGGATGATCGACCTTGAGCTTATTGCCGATCTCGACCAGTTCGTCCCAGGTCTTGGGCGCCTCGGGAATGAGATCCTGGCGGCGGAACATCAGCTGGGCGTGGGCACGCAGCGGGAAGCCGAGTGTCTTGCCCTCGAACTGTGCAGAACGGGCAAAGGCCGCCGGGTAACGCTCCATGGAGATTCCGTCACGCGCCATCATCTCGTCGATCGGCGTCAGCCAATGGGCATTGGGCGGCCCCCAGGAATCGAGATAATTGATCACGTCGAACTGGCCGTTCGCGGCGATGCCTTCGGTAGCGACCTTTTCCTGCAGGGAGCCGAAGGGAATGAAGGTCCATTCCGTTTCGATGCCTGTGAGCTCCTTGAACTCACCGGCCCGCAGCATCAGGCCGTCAAACTGCGGCGTCACGACCGAAAGAATGTTCAGCTTGGTTCCGGCGAAGGGCTTGCCTTCCAGCAGGCCGTACTTGATCTGGCCGGCTGCCTGCGCTGTTCCCGCAAGACTGGCGGGCAAGCCGGCAGCCAGTGCGGCACCAGCCGCCGATACCATCAACTCACGTCTGGTCAGTTTCATCTTTTTTCCTCCCACTCATTATCGGATGGCGGTCCGGGGCAGGATAACCTGAAGCGCAGCCGGCCGCTGTCTCAATTCTTTTATCGTGCATACGCATGCAACCTCATCTAAGTAGAAATCGCAAGCTCTTTTTGCATACGCATGCAAAAATTTTCGCAAGCACAGCCTTGTGTTCAGTGCCATAGATGTCAGCTTTGGCGCCTGGTAGGATTGGCGGAATCTAGGAGTTCTTCGGTTTTCTGGCCGAACTGCGGACGATAAGTTCCGACGGCACGACGGCGGCACGTTTCTTGACCACGCGCTTCTCGATCTGCTCAAGCAGGATCGACACAGTCGCCTCAATCATGTTCTGCGACGACTGCGAGATTGTCGTAAGATCGTAACCCTTCCAGGCCGCTTCGGGGACGTCGTCATACCCTACGACGGAAACATCCTCGGGAATGCGCAAATCCAACTCACCGCGCAGGACGTCCATGACCGAAAAGGCCATGTGGTCATTGGCGACGAAGACCGCGTCTGGCCGGTCTTTCCTGGAAAAGAGTTCGCGGGCGGCCGCTGCGGCGCCTTCGAAGTTGTAGCCGCCGACCGCGCGCGCCCAGACGGTCATGCCGTGTTCCGCCAGCCCCTTGAAAAATCCAGCTTCCCTATCGCGGTTGGTCGAGGAGTCTTCGGCGCCGGCGATGAAGGCAATGCGCTCGTGTCCACCCTCCACCAGGAATCTGGCAAGTAGTCGGCCACCTTCGATATTGTCCGAGGTCACGCTGCTGGCAGGCGAGGAGGGGACGTAGCGGTTGAAGAGCACCACCGGGATGCCGGTCTTCGCGCATTCGCGTGCTAGGGTGGAGGAGAGAGTTGCGGAGGCCATGACCACGCCTTCCACCTGATACTCCAGGATCCGTTGGACGACCCGGTCCTGCTTGCCGGTCTCGGTCATGAAGAGCAGCACCTGATAACCCTGGTCCTGCAGCGCTCGCGAGAGCTTTTCCAGCACGATCGGATAGAACTGATTGTCCAGATAGGCAACCATCATGGCAATCAGGCGCGATCTGCCGCTGATCATGGCGCGTGCCAGGGCGTTGGGGCGATAACCGAGTTCCCTTGCCGCCTTTAGGACCTTCTCTCGGGTTTCGGCGGATACGCTGGCACCGGGTGTGAAGGTACGGCTGACGGCCGACTGTGACACCTTGGCCAGCTTGGCGACATCGCCGGAGGTCGGGGCTGACTTGTTCATGCCTCCTATATCGCTGTTTTCCAACCGCACGTCTACAGGCGGTGCAGTCGGCGTTCCTTCGTTCCGGAACGGCTCCCGTTCCCTGGCCCTGACCCTTTCCGCGAGTGTCTGACCCCAATTTCCGATGCCGGTGTCACAAAATTCTCTCCGCACTATCTGGAGATCAACTTTCATTACCGTCGACCAAACACCAAGGCAGGCAGCTTTCTTTTGGAAGAAAACAATGCATCATAGCCGCCCACAGCTTTCAGGAGAGGCCGGTGCAGATAGACCGGGTCGACCACTTCGTTCTGACGGTCGCTTCAATCGAGGCGACATGCGAGTTTTATGTCAGCGCGCTTGGTATGGAGGTCGTGACCTTCGGCGAAGGCCGTAAGGCGCTGACATTCGGTGCGCAGAAGATCAATCTGCATCAGGCCGGGGCCGAGTTCCTGCCCAAGGCGGACCGCCCAACCCCGGGCAGCGGTGACTTCTGCATGCTTACGGCTGTCCCCCTGGAGGAGGTCATTGCGCACCTGGAAGGGCTTAAGATCGCAATCGAGGAAGGCCCGGTCGCCCGCACCGGCGCAACCGGGCCGATCCGCTCAATCTATCTGCGCGATCCTGACGGCAATCTGCTGGAGATCAGCAACCAGGTTTCTGAGGCGTCATAAACTTCAGGCCCCTCGCTTACTCCACCAGTGCGAGGAAGTTTTTGATCAGTGTCGTAAACTCGCGGGGTTTGCGGTAGGGGCCGTCATGGTTAGCCCCCGATAACGTGATCAGCAACGCGTTTGCCTGGCAGTTGGCGAGGCGTTCCGCCATCATCGAATAGCGTGTGTAGGTGTTCTTTCCCTGGACGATGAGCGTAGGAACCGTCATTGCGCCCAGCTGATCGCACGAGATCGGGCCACCCGGGGCCATGGCGAGAAACGGTGGAATGGTGCGTCCGTTCGCGCGCCAGTAACTCGGCCAGGGCTCGGGTTCAGTGGCTGCGTTGCCCTCGGGCAGCTTGAAGACCGCTTCGATGAATCTGAGTGCCGCGTCCTCGGCCTTACCCGCTTTCATGGCTGTAATCGCGGGGCCAAAATTCTTGAACATCTCGGTGCGGGCTGCCGAGCTTCCGGGCAGGCCTGAAAGCAGAGCCCGCGCGGAGGGTTCGTAGTGAATGATCGAGCGAAACAGATCCGGCCGCCTGAGTGATGCATAAGTGCCGATCCCCCCGCTATAGGACCAGGTGACGAGGTGCACCGGTCCTGCGTCGAGTCCTTCGATAAAGGCAATCAGGTCGTCGATATGGGTTTCGCGCGAAAAGTGCTCCGCCTTGTCAGACCAGGCGGCGGTCCCGAAGTAGCGTTGGGTGTATGCGATGAAACGCCGTTCGCTGGCGATCTCCGGCCGATAGGGATCCCAGGCACGCATGTCGGAAATCGCGCCATGGACAAAAACGACCGGAGTGCCGGTTCCTTCTTCGACATAGGTCAACTTTGTGCCGTTCAGGGCCATCAGTTTTTCTTGCGGCGTTGCCAATACCAAGGGTGCAGTCGCAAGGCTGCCAAGAGCCACTGCGGCGGCAAGCAAGATCTGTCGATAGGTCATTTGGACTCCTCCCGTGATTTATTCGGTCGATCTGCGCCAAGAAGGCACGCAGCGACCTGGGGAGTGTTTCGCATCAAGCGTCACGACAGCGTCATTTGAAGCGTCAGGCTCGCGATTCGGAGGTGTTTTTCTGACGGTTTCAGTTCAGTTCGAGACGAATGCTGATTTCAGCGAGAAAGAACGTGAATCGACACAATCATCGCGGTCATGTATGCTTGCAAACAAGTTGTTCCTGTGAAAGGACGACGGGTGAGACGTCATGGCTGATCTCAAGCTCCTGATCCTCGGGCCGGTGCGTCTGGAGACCGCCGACGGAAAAGGTGTCGGACGTCTCGGCGTGAAAGCCAAAGCACTCCTGGCTTACCTGGCGATGCAGCCGCACGGCAATGCGGACCGTGACCTGCTGGCAAATCTGCTCTGGGATTCACGCCCACAGGCAGAGGCGCGACATGCTCTACGTCAGGCGCTGCTGACGCTTCGGACTCAATTGGGCAATCACGCGGACAGCCTGTTGAAGTCGGACCGTACGAGCCTGCAGCTGCGCCTGGATGTCGTCGACGTCGACTTACTGCAGTTCAAAGATGCGTTTCGCTCAGGGGATGATGGTGGCTTGGTCGGTGCCTGCGGCCTCTGGCGCGGATCCTTCTGCGACGGACTGGATGTGGGTGCGGAACCCTTCGAATGCTGGCTGCTCAGCGAACGTGCCCGATTGGACGAACTGGCCGCCATTGGTTTCAGGCGCATCGCCAATTTAGAGGCGTCCGTCGGCCGCTTCGAAGCCGCCGTCGAGGCAGCACAGCGCTGCGTTGCGCTCAATCCATTCGACGACTCGGTGCATGCCGATCTGATCGACCTTTACGGGCAACGTGGTTGGCCCGGCCCGGCCCGAAAGGCCTATCGCCGTTGTATCGATCTGTTTCAACGGGAGCTTGGTGAGGTGCCGGATGAAAGCGTTCACGCGGCAATGGCCCGTGCGCTGGACCGGCGCGGTTGTCAATCCGATCCTCATCAATTTCGGCCAACTCCAGGGCGGCGGCTCCCCCCTGTGGCGGTGCCAGGGAAACCTGCCGCTAACTTGCATATCAGTGCTGTGGCTTTGTCCGTTGTTGCCGTCTTCAGTGCCTCGATTTTTGCCGGTGCATTTCTGAGAGATGAATCAAAAGTGACGGTGTCGCGACAGGAGCCGGCTCCACTTGCCTGGGTGGGCACGGGAGCGGCGGAAGCTTATCCACAGACACGCAGCGCAGTTTTTTCAAATCGTTCGGCGGAGATTTCCAGGATCGGAAGTGCCCAGCGGATCACGGCGGGGGAAGCCATCTCGCGGGCGCTTCAACTGGATCCCGATTACGCTTATCTCTATCCAGCGGGGTGCTGATCATGACAAAATCGTTCGCGCGAAATTACGGTCTAATCCGGTTGGCCTTTGTCGCGGCAATCTTGACTGCAGGAGCAATCGGCGCAGGTCACGCCGTGGCAGAGGACATCTCGGGGGAAGGGCCATTTACCGTCAATTTCACGTCGATTGCGATCAGTCCCACGCCGCCGGTCTCGCTGTCCGATGATCGTCACATGGGCATTGCCGAGAATTTCATGACCGCGACCAACGCCAGCGGCAAAGGTCTCTTGCACAATCTGACGGGACGCTGCATTGGCTGGTTCATCGTTTACAAGAGCAGCGCGTCTTATGAATTCCACGGTCACTGCAACTACATCGATGCTGACGGCGACACCGTTTTCGAGAAGGCCGATTTCGATGTTCAGCCTCTCGACTCACTTCGCGTGGGAACCGGCAAATGGCTTGGCGGTACTGGTAAGTACACGGATTTGAGTGGGGTCTTTGAAATCCGCACCAGTCCGCTAAAGCCGATCAGGGAAGGCTTCGTCCAAGGCATCGGCACAAAGCAGGGGAACTACAGCCTGCCGCCGTCGAAAGCGTCGAAGTAGTCTTTGGATTTCGCACGCGCCTCATACGCTCAATGCCTTCTTGTCCTCCAGCACCTTCCGCGCAACTCGGATGCATTCGTGTGGCTGCCAACCAATGCCGGCTCGACGCAAACGGAAAAATCTCTAACCATCAATGGCTTCGCGTATCCAGCTCTGCAGATACTTTAAGGAATGTTCCGATCGCACACCGTGGTTAGGGTCCAGCACCAGGGGACCGGGGCGGTAGCCGCGATTCTTGAGACCGCGCTGTACCGATTCCACCAGATGAATATCTTCCTCGACCGTGGTGGCCCGATCCTGGACGGCGAGGCGGCGGACAACCTCCGAGTCCACGCCGTTGATGCTGTACCAGCCGCGCCAGACCACGACGTGCTCTTCGTCGAGCGCACGCCAGTGATAGGTGTTCAGCACGTTGCCGGGATAGACCTGGAAGGAAAACATCGGCCAGAGAAACCAGGAGGAATAGTCACCTGCATGTTCGTTGGCTTCGAGGTCGATGGGGTAGCTCATCTGATCCAGGTTCTGGCACTCGGTGGTATGGCGCAGGCAGTAACCCCGCGGCTGGATGTCGTAGGTCTCCGGCTTGACCACGCCGGTTGCGAAGGTCGGGTGGTTGAGCTGGCAGTGATAGCATTCGGAATAGTTCTCGATCGAGACTTTCCAATTGCAGTTTTCCTGGATCTCGACCCACTCGAGCGGCTTCAGGCGCTCGATGTCCGGCACGAAGGCTGAAAGCTGTTCGCGCGCTTCAGGGAACCATTCGTCCATGGGCGCCGCGCCGGGATCCAGGTTGACGAAAAGAAAGCCGCAGAAGTCTTCGATTAGGACGGAACTCAGGCAGACCTTCTCTTTGTCGAAGCCGGGCACTGCGCGGATGTTGGGTCCGGCTTTGAGTTGGCCCGTGAGCTCATAGGTCCAGGCGTGGTAGGGACAGACGATGCTGCGCGCATTGCCCGAGCCGGCGACCAGTTCGTGGGCGCGGTGCTGACAGACGTTGTAGAAGGCGCGGATTTCGTCGTCCCGGCCGCGCACGCAGAAAAGGTTCTGTCCACCGACTTCGAAGGCGAAGTAGTCGCCGCGCTTTTCCAGTTGCGAACTGTGCCCTGCGAACTGCCAGGTCTTTGCCAGCAGGCCCTGCTGTTCGATCCGGAAGACCTCCGGGTCGGTGTAATAGCGCGCGTCAAGTGAGTGCACGATGTCGACGGCCTCGCTCACTTCCCGTTTCCTTTTGGTTCGGCCCGCTCAGCGCTCGGATCTTCCCGGTAAATGCCCAGCGCGTGGCGGCGTTCGTGAAAGGCTTCGATGTTGGCGATCACCTCGGGGCTCGCATCCGCGATGACGAAGGCCATCAGGGTTTCCAAAAGCGCCACCGTAGCGACGGTTGAGGGAAAGAACTGCGGCGTATCCGATTGCACCACGAAGCCGTGGTCGCTGCCGGCAACAATGGGGGAGGCCGGGCTGTCCGAAATGCCGATAATGGTGACGCCCTGTTCCCGTGCCACTTCAACCGCGTCGACGACTTCGCTTCGGTAGGGTTTGAAGGTCATGGCCAGCAGCACGTCGTCGGGTCCGGCGCGGGCGATGTCGTCGATGGCGACGCTGCCGCTACGCGGAATGGCCTCGATGGTGTCCACCGCCATGCCTGCGAGATAGGCGAAATTGCGCGCCAGCGCGTTGTTTACACCGACGCCGAGAACATAAGTGCGCCGCGCCTGCACAATCATGTCGGCTGCGGCCTGGACGTGCGCTGCGTCGGTGGTGGCGAAACTCTCCTCGATGTTGGCGATGGCACTGGCGGCCATATCCGCATAAAGGCCGCCGAGTTTACCGCCCTTGGAGAGGGACTGCAGCCAGCGCGCGCGGTCCGGGAAGTCGGCCCGTCCGTTGCGGATCTCTTCGCGGAAGGGCTCACGGAAATCGTCGTAACCCTCGAAGCCGACCGAGCGGGCCATGCGCACGAAGGTGTTGGGTTTGACTTGCGCAGCCTCGGCGATCTCGCGGATAGAAGACACGCCGACGTCGTTCGGATTTTCCAGCACATAGGCGGCAGCCTTGCGGGTCTCCGGCGTCAGGCTCTCCAACTCCACGGCCAGTTCGCGCAACAGGTCCCGGGGCGTCGGAAGTTCTGAAAATGGTACGTTCGTATTATTCATGATTGACGATGGTACAAATATACATTTAGCCTGTCTATCGAAATTCGCGTCTTTTTGTCAGGTCAGGGAACAGTCAGCGTGCCGTCAGATCAATCCTCGAATTTGCCGTCTACGGCCCGCGTGGTGATCGTCGGCGGAGGCATCATGGGCTGCGGCCTGGCCTATCATCTGGCACATGAAGGCTGGCGCGATATCCTGTTGCTGGAAAAGGCAGAACTGACCTCGGGCTCCACCTGGCACGCGGCAGGGCAGATCACCCACTCCACCTCCAGCTTCGGCCTCGGGCGCTGCGTCGACTACAACATCGGACTCTATGCCGGAAAGCTGGAGCAGGAGACCGGCCAATCGGTGACCTGGCACGGTTGCGGTTCCTTCCGGCTTGCCTACAGCGACGATGAGATGGACTGGCTGCGTCATACCCTAAGCGTGGGCCGGGCACTGGGCTTCAACATTGAGCTGGTCGGTCCGGAACGTATCCGGGAACTGCATCCCTTCTATAACCTGGAGGGCGTTCAGGGCGCGCTTCATACGCCGGACGACGGCCATGCCGATCCCTCCGGCATCACTCAGGCGCTGGCCACCGGTGCGCGGCAGCAGGGCGTGAAGATCGTCCGCCGCTGCCGGACCACCGATATCAAGCAACTCCCGAGCGGCGAGTGGAAAGTCACTACAGAGCTGGGCGACGTCACCTGCGAGCATGTTGTGAACGCCGGCGGAACCTATGCCCGCCAGATGGGCGAATGGAGCGGGCTCCAACTCCCCATGACCTCCATGACCCACCACTACTTCGTGACCGACACCGTGCCCCAGTTCCTGGAACTGAAAAGGGAGCTGCCGGTGATCCGCGATGACAAACTGGTTTCCGGCTACATCCGCATGGAGCAGAAGTCAGGCCTGATCGGGATCTACGAAAAAGAAAACCCCAACGCCGTCTGGCTCGACGAATGCCCCTGGGAGGCCGAGAACGAACTCTTCGAGGCGGACTACGACCGGGTCATGCCATGGCTGGAAAATGCCATCGACCGCATGCCGATCTTCACCGAGCTAGGGATCAAGCGCGAAGTGCATGGCGCGATCTCCCATCCGCCGGACGGCAATCCGCTGATCGGTCCCGCGCCGGGTGTGAAGAACTACTGGTGCTGCTGCGGCACCCAGATCGGAATTGGCTGGGGTCCGGGCCTGACCCGCGAACTGGCCCGCTGGATGGTTCACGGGGCCGCGGATATCTCCATGCGGGAGTTCGATCCGCGCCGTTTCGGCGATTACGCCGACAAGGACTGGCAGGTGATCAAGGCGGAGGAAGATTACTGTCTGCGTCACGAGATTCCCTTTCCGCACTTCAACCGCCTCGCGGGCCGGCCGGTCAAACCCAGTCCACTCTACGAGCGTCTTAAGGCAAAGGGTGCGGTCTATGAGGAGGTCTATGGACATGAACGTCCGCGCTGGTTTGCGCGCGAGAGTACGGCGCAGGAAGACCACTACTCCTTCCGCCGGAATGTAGTTCACGACATGGTGGCGGCCGAGGTGAAGGTCGTGCGTGAAGCTGTTGGAATTATGGATATTTCCGCCTTCACGAAGGTCGAGGTATCGGGGCCTGAGGCTGAGAGCTTCCTCGATCGCCTGGTGCCCAACCGATTGCCGAAGAAAGTTGGCGGGATTGCGCTGACGCACCTGTTGAACCGGCGCGGGCGCATTGAAATCGAACTGACCGTCGTGCGTCTGGTGGAGGATCGTTTCTATCTGGTCTGCGCGGCCTTTTTCGAACAACGCCTGCTCGATCATCTGGCGCAGCAGCGCGATGGCGAGACGGTGGAAATCATCAAACGTTCCGACGATTGGGCGGCCATCACGATCCAGGGGCCGAGATCCCGTGATGTGCTCGCGGCTGCCACCCCGGCACTGCTCAACAATGCGAATTTCCGTTGGCTCTGCGCCCGGGAGATCGAAATCGCAGGCAAAGAAATGTGGGCCTTCAGAATGTCTTATGCCGGTGAGTTGGGATGGGAGATTCATGGTCCGCGTGAAGACATGCTGGCCGTCTACGACGCTCTCTGGGCTGCGGGCGAAGCGCACGGCATAGCTGACTATGGTTCCTTCGCCATGAATGTCCTGCGCATGGAGAAGGGCTTCAAGGGGGCAAGCGAGCTGACCAACGAAGTGACCCTGCCAGAGGCTGACGTGATGCGTTTTGTGAAGTTGGACAAGGACTTCCTGGGTAAAGCTGAGACGGAAGTGAGTCTCGGAAGTGCTCTGCCGTGGGTCTGTGCCTATCTGGCCATCGAAGCGGACGACCGGACTGACGGACACGGTGGCGAGGCGGTCTTGTTGAATGGCGCGGTCGTGGGCACGACCAGTTCCGTCGCCTACGGACATTCGGTCGGCAGCATTCTGGCCTTTGCTTACGTAAAGCCGGAAGCCGCCGACACGGAAACGGACCTCGAGGTGGTGATCATGGGCGAAGCCCGCAAGGCGCGGGTGCTCGGGACGGCGGCCTACGACCCGGAAAACCTCCTGCCACGGAGCGATGCCTGATGGCCGACAGTTCCCAAATTCCCGAAACCATGCGCGCAGTCGTGCTGACCGGCCACGGTGGTTTCGACAAGCTGGTTTACCGCGAGGACTGGCCGACACCGCAGCCCGGCCCTGGAGAGCTGCTCATCAAGGTGCAGGCCTGCGGCCTCAACAACACTGATGTCAACACCCGCACGGCCTGGTACTCCAAGAGCGTCACCGACGAGACGACCGGTGGCGCTTTCGAAACCGCCGAAGAGGAAGATGCGACCTGGGGCGGGGCGGCGATCACCTTTCCACGCATTCAGGGCGCCGATGCGGCAGGCACGGTTGTTGCCGCCGGCGAGGGCGCGGATGCCGGCCTGATCGGCAAGCGGGTTCTTATCGACGTCTGGCTGCGGGATTGGGTCGATCCCCTGAACAAGGACAAATGCGGTTATTTCGGCTCGGAGTGCGATGGCGGCTTTGCCGAGTTTACCAAGGCCGATCAGCGCAACGTGCATCCGGTCGAGAGCAATCTGAGTCATGCAGAGCTGGCAACATTTGCGACGTCATATGTGACTGCGGAGAATATGCTGAACCGGGCCCGGGTGGGGCAGGGCGATAGTGTGCTGATTCCCGGGGCGTCCGGTGGCGTCGGCTCCGCGCTCATCCAGCTCGCGAAACGCCGGGGTGCGACCGCGATCGCTATGGCCAGTGAAGCCAAGTGGGACTCTGTTAAAGCCGTGGGCGCCGATGCCTTGTTGCCGCGTGCGCCGGAAAATTTGAAGGCGGCGTTGAAAAAGGCGATCGGAAGCGAAAGCGTCACGGTGGTCGCGGATGTGGTCGGCGGCGAAGGCTGGCCGGCCCTGATTGATGCTCTGGCGCGCGGCGGGCGCTACACCTGTGCGGGTGCTATTGCTGGACCGATGGTGACCATGGATCTGCGCACCTTCTATCTGCGTGACCTTACCTTTACCGGCGCCACCGTCGTCCCGCCTGGTGTCTTCGCCGATCTGGTCGGTTACATCGCGCGCGGTGAAATCAAACCGCTGCTGGCGGCTAGTTATCCCCTGGAAAAGCTCGTCGAGGCCCAACAGGCTTTCATCGACAAGAGGCACACCGGCAATATCGTCGTGACCTTGGAGTAAATGCCGTGAAGATCACGCGCATCACCGTCTGGCAGATGGACCTCCCGCTTTCCGCGCCCTATTGGCTCTCGGGCGGGCGGCTGAAATTCGAAGAGCTGGATTCCACCTTCGTCCGCCTTGATACTGACCAAGGTCTTTCCGGTTGGGGAGAAGGCTGTCCCTGGGGCGAGACCTACCTGCCGGCGCACGGCCGGGGTATCCGAGCCGGGCTGGAAATTCTGGCCCCGGTGTTGCTTGGCGAAGATCCCTGCGCGCTCGATCACATCAATCGCCTGATGGACATCACTTTGCCGGGGCATTTGTACGTCAAATCAGCGCTGGATGTGGCCTGTTGGGATCTTCTCGGCAAAGCCGCGGGCATGCCGCTCTGGCGGCTGATGGGCGCGCAGAAGGCCGCGCCGGTCGCGGTCAATTCCTCGATCTCGACCGGCACGCCCGAGGAGATGATAAGCCTCATCCAAAAAGCGAGCGCCAAGGGATATCGTACTCATTCCGCTAAGATCGGCGGCAGTGATACCCATGCGGACATCGCCCGGATCGAGGCCATCTCTGCGGCTCTCCCGGCGGTGGAAAAGCTGACCTTCGACGTTAACCGCGCCTGGACGCCTGGTGTCGCCATTCAGGTTCTGAACTCTGTCGCGGCACGCGATTGGATCGAACAGCCCTGCGAAACCCTCGATCTCTGCGCCCAAGTCGCCAAACGTGTTCCCCAACCGATCATGCTGGATGAATGCCTTCAGACCTTTCAGAACCATCTAGAAGCCTGGAGACGCGGCGCCTGCGAGGGCGTGAAGGTGAAGCCGAACCGGGTTGGCGGTCTCACAAAAGCGCGGCAGATTAGAGACTTCGGAATTTCGGTCGGCTGGCAGATGCACATCGAGGACGTCGGCGGCTCGGCACTGGCCGATACGGCTGCGCTTCATCTGGCGGCCTCGACTCCCGACGAACACCGACTGGCGAGCTGGCTCTGCCATGATCATCTGGCCGTCGATCCGGTGCCCGGTCAGGGCGTACGGAATCAGGATGGCTTTGTCACGCTGCCCGTTGCTCCGGGGCTTGGCGTTGTGCCCGATCCCGATCTATTGGGCATGCCGGTGGCGATTTACGAGGCGTGACATGAAGATCACTCGTGTCACGCTCTGGCGCGTGCCCCTGACCAGCCACGAGACCTACTACATGGCGGCGGGCAAAGCCTGCGCGACGATCGAGACCGTTGTGGTTCGCCTGGACTGCGATTCGGGTTTGAGTGGCTGGGGGGAAGTCTGTCCGATCCCGCATTACCTTCCGGCCTATGCGCGTGGCGTGGAACCGGCAATCGAGGAAATGGCGCCGGTGTTGTTGGGTGCCGATCCCATCGGTCCTGAAGCGTTGATGACACGCCTGGATGCTCATTTACAGGGGCATCCCTACGCCAAGTCCGCGATCGATATCGCACTCTGGGATCTCACCGCCAAGGCCGCAGAGCTGCCGCTCTACCGTCTTCTCGGCGGGCGGCAAGCGGAGGACCTGCCACTCTATCATTCGATCACCTGCGTCGAACCTGAGGTTATGGCGGAAATCGCGCAGGAAGCCCGGGGGACTGGGATCAAACAGTTTCAAGTGAAACTGGGCGCCGACAAGGATTGGCAGGCAGATGTCGCCCGGCTGCGGCTGGTGCGTGAGGCGGTCGGGTCGGGGCCGCTGGTCTATGGTGATTGGAATTGCGGCGCCAAGCGCCTGGAGGCTACACGGGTCGGTCGGGCCGTGGCGGATCTCGACATCATGTTGGAACAACCCTGCGCGACGCTCGAGGATTGCGCCTCGGTGCGGGCGGCGACAGGCCTGCCCATGAAGATCGACGAGAACGCGCATGATACAGAATCGCTGCTAAAAGCCCATGCGCTCGGCTGTATGGATGCGGTCGCGCTCAAGCTCTCCAAGTTCGGCGGCCTGAGCGCGTTGAGGCGCGCCCGGGACCTCTGCCTGCATCTCGGCGCGAAGCTCTGTATCGAGGATACCTGGGGTTCGGATATCTGCACGGCGGCCGCCCTGCATCTCGCAGCCGCAACCCCGCCGGATGCCGTTCTCAACGTCTGTGATCTTTCCGGTTATGTATCGCCGCGCCTGGACCCGGCGGCGCCGGTGAGGAAGAATGGCCGGATTGCGCCGCCGGACGGGCTGGGTCTCGGTGTCGCGCCCGAACTGGATGCGCTCGGCGAACCTTGCCGGGTTTTTGATTAAGAGGAACACGCCCATGGACGCCCATATTTCCCAGCAGGACTGGATCACCCGTGCGCAAAAAGTGCTGCCCGGAGGCGGTTTTGGGAATTTCGAACCGGGCATCGTCATCCGTGAAGGCCGCGGCTCGCGGGTCTGGGACGAGGATGGCAACGAGTATATCGATTATCTGATCGGCTCAGGCCCCATGCTGCTGGGACATGGCCATCCCGAGGTGCTCGAGGCGGTGCAGGAACAGCTCGCCAAGGGCATGACCTTTTTTGCCAACAATGCCCGTGGCATCGAACTGGCGGAGGAAATCTGCAGCGCGGTTGCTTGCGCCGACCAGGTGCGTTTTGTCAGCACCGGCGGCGAAGCGGATATGTACGCCATGCGCCTGGCGCGCGCTCATACCGGTCGTGATAAGATCGTGAAGTTTGAGGGCGGCTACCACGGAATGTCGGCGGAAGCTCTGATGAGCCTAGCGCCCACGCGGCTGGCGAACTTTCCCATGGCCGTGCCCGATTCGGCGGGGATTCCCGATTCAGTGCGGGACCATATGCTGATCGCGCCCTTCAACGACATTGAGTTTATCCGGCAGCTTCTCGCGGAACACGCCGGAGAGATTGCAGCGGTGATCGCCGAACCCTTGCAGCGGCTAATTCCGCCGGAGCCGGGTTTTCTGGAGGCCCTGCGCGAGGAAACCGAAAAGCACGGCATCCTCCTGATCTTCGACGAGGTAGTGACCGGTTTCCGTCTGGCTTACGGTGGCGCGCAGGAACTCTACGGCGTTACGCCGGATCTCTGCAGCCTCGGCAAGATCATCGGTGGCGGGCTTCCCCTGGCCGCCATCGCCGGTAAGGCCGAGGTCATGGCCCACTTCGACAAGGCTAAAGTGGGGGAGGATGGCTTCACGCTTCAGATCGGAACACTGAGCGGCAATCCAGTTGCCTCTGCGGCGGGCTTGAAGACCATGGAAATTCTCCGGCGTCCGGGCAGTTACGATCGCTTGAGAGCGCACGGCAAAGCCATCATGGCGGCGCTCGCCGAGCACTTGTCGGCGGTGGGTGTCGAACATCAGATTGTGGGAGACCCCGTGCTTTTCGATGTGGTTTTCGCGTCTGACAAGATCACCGGCTATCGCGGTGTGTTACGTGGCGAGGCAAGCCTGGGGAAGAACTTCAACAAGCTGTTGCGGCAAAAAGGCATCTTCAAACCGGACGGCAAGATCTATCCCTCGCTCGCGCTCACCGATGAAGATATTTCGCAGACCGTGGATGCCATCGCCTATGCGGCAAAACACATTCACGACTCCTAAGGAACCAGCCACATTTACTTTACCGCGGCCTGTTCTTTCGGCAGGCGGTCGATGAGCTCGGCGAGGAGACCCCAGAAAAAATCTTCGCCCGGGTAACCTTGGATGCGTCCGATTTCGCGGCCCTCGTCGACCAGAACAAAGGTCGGGGTGAAGCGCACGGCTTTTACGTCGCGCAGGTCTTCCGGCCGCGTGGCGTGAAGGTCGACACGGCGCAGCGGGGCTCGCTTGCCTTCTGTTGTCTTGGGATAGATCTCAGAGATTTCCTCGTCCCAGACCTCGCACCATTCGCAGCCGGCCTGCTCGAACATGATCAATTGCGCCGCACCTGCTGGAGCAGCTGGCATCAGAAAAAGAGCTGCGAAGCTCAAGCAAAGTGCCTGAAGGAGCCTCATTCCGCCGATCCTTGTGGCTTTCTGTTTTCTATGCATATCATAAAACATATGATAAATGGAATATGAAGGCGAGTGCCAGTGAATACTGGTCGAGGTGCGTCAGACGATCAGAACATGCCTTCTGAGCCATCAGGACTGTCCATCAGATTCGAAGTCAAAAGAGTATCATAGAAAGCAACGGGAAACCATTTGTGCCGGTCATGGTCTTGTGTTGGAAACCTGCATAATGTATCCGCCTGTTCCCCTTTATGACCGGGTTGTTTCTCCTATGTCGGCTTCAGATTTGTTTCGTGTGATCTCGATTGTGTTCGCCGCGGTGACCTTTGTTGTGTTGGGGGACACTGCCGGCAAATTGCTGACGGCGGACGGCGTCGATCCTTTTATCATTGCCTGGACGAGATTTGCGCTGGCGGCTGTCTTCTTTCTGCCTTTCAGTGGTTTGAAGCTGGGAGAGCTGTCTTGTCTCAAGGATTGGAGAGTTCTTCTGCGCGCAGCCTTTATTGCAGGCGGAATCTGCTCAATCCTGACTGCGCTGAAGACCGAACCCATTGCCAACGTCTTCGGTGCATTCTTTATCGGCCCGGTCGTGTCTTATCTTTTGGCAATCCTCTTTCTTGGTGAAAAACCTTCGCAGACCAGGGGATTTTTGCTCGGGTTCGGGTTTATTGGCGTCATGCTGGTTGTTAAACCCGGCTTCGGCGTGACACCCGGCATCGTCTTCGCACTGGTTGCCGGGGTATGCTATGGGGCATATCTCGTAACAACCAAGATGACGGCGGGCGATTACAGACCGCGCTTGCTTTTGTTCTCGCAGCTGCTGGTCGGTTCAATCCTTCTCACGCCTGCAGCGCTATCTGCGGAACTGCCGCAACTCGATGTCACTGTATCTCTGCTGATCGCGGGAAGCGCCTTCGGTTCCACCCTGGGCAATTACCTGCTTGTGATCGCACATCGCAAAGCGGAAGCCAGTCTGATTGCGCCACTGGTCTACACACAGCTTATTTCGGCGACGCTCCTGGGCATTCTGGTGTTTGGTGACTGGCCCGATATCTATTCGCTCCTCGGCCTCACAATTATCGTTTTATCCGGCCTGGGATCGTTGCTCGCCACAAGGCGGGACGCATCGCGGGCGACCGCGGTTGTGGAAAGAAGTTAACCCAGGGTCCTGCCGGTTTTCGCAGTTGGCGGAATGATGGCAATCGGGCCCCGTGATGGAATTGGAGACCGATCTTCGTGAGCTTCGACGTCACCTTTGGTGGAGCCTTTGTTGCCGGCCTGCTCTCGTTTCTCTCGCCGTGCGTCCTTCCGCTGGTCCCGCCCTACATCTGTTTTATCTCAGGTGTGTCCTACGAAGAATTGGCGGACGGCAGCGGACAGGGGATTGCCGGCCGTGCAGCGCGGTCGGCGCTGGCTTTTGTTCTCGGGTTTTCTGTCGTGTTCGTGGCTTTGGGCGCGAGTGCCAGCGCCATCGGTCAGCTTTTTGCGAGCTACGTCGATGTCCTCAGCTACCTTGCGGGGGCGGTGATTATCGTAATGGGGCTCCATTTCCTGGGGCTCTTTCGCATTGCATTCCTGTACCGCGAGGCGCGGCTTCACCTGGAGCGTAAGCCGGTGGGACTGATTGGTGCCTTTGTCATCGGCCTGACCTTTGCGTTTGGTTGGACGCCCTGCGTCGGTCCGGTGCTGGCGGCCATTCTCTTCATCGCCGGCAGTGAGGATACGGTCGTCCAAGGAGCAAGCCTTCTGTCCGTCTACTCACTGGGAATCGGCGTGCCTTTCCTGCTGGCGGCCCTGTTTGCCAGCCAATTCGTGCAGCTGATGTCCCGATTCCGGCGTCATCTGGGATTGGTCGAGAAGATCAGTGGGCTGCTGCTGGTCCTGACCGGTGTTCTGATCATGACGGGTTCAATGAATTGGATAGCCTATTGGTTATTGGAGACTTTTCCGGGTTTGGGCAGCAGCGGTTAAAGCTGTCTAAATCTCATCGCATTCAAATATTGCAATATGTTTCTTGATTTAAGAAGCGATGTCTGGTCATTATCAACCTGTCGCGAAGTAGCGCGGTTGAAAAAAGAACGAATGGGCCAAGGCGAGCGGGACAACCCGACGAGACCTAAGCGCCCGATCAAACTGACAGGGAGAGGTGGACGCTGTGCAAAGCAGACACACAACAGGACTCAAGCTTTTTGCTAGCCTCGGGGCTTTGGCCGTATCGATCGGGTTTGCGGCCGGTGCCGTTGCCGCGCCGATTGCGCCCCAGGATGTCAAGATCGTCGATCATAAGATCGACGCATCGCTGACCGGGGCTGCCGGCAATGTCGAAGCCGGCAAAAAATGGTTCAAGGGACGCAAGGCCGGCAATTGTCTGGCTTGTCACGAAAACAGCGATATGGCGAGCGAAGCCTTTCATGGTGAAATCGGCCCCTCGCTGGACGGCGTTGCCGGCCGCTATTCGGAAGGCCAGCTGCGCGCCATCCTGGTAAACTCCAAAGCGGTGTTCGGCGGCGAGACGATCATGCCGAGCTTTTATCGTGCCAACTTTGGGCACCGCATCGCGAAGTCGTTCAAGGATAAGACCATCCTCTCGGCCGAGCAGGTCGAGGATGTGGTCGCCTATCTGAAGACGCTTGGCGAATAGATCGAAATCTGCGTTGAACCGGCACGCCACATCGGATCCAAGGGCCACCGGTTGTTAGGAGAAAAACTATGAAGGAAATGTCACGTCGACAAGCGCTTGCGCTGGGTTCGGGGCTGGTGGCCATCACCCTGTTACCCCTGCCGGCCACTGCGTCGATCGAAGAAGTGAACGAAGACATCAAGAAGTTCACCGGCGGCGCCGAGGCGGCCGAAAGTGCGATCATCAAACTGGAAGTGCCGGAGATTGCTGAGAACGGCAACACCGTGCCGCTTTCGGTTTCCGTGGACAGCCCCATGACGGCGGACAACTACGTCAAACGGGTCATTCTGCTGGCGGAGAAGAACCCAAATCCAGGAGTTGCCACCTTCCACTTCACTGCCAGAAGCGGTGTCGCGGAGGCTTCCACGCGGATGCGTCTCGCCACCACCCAGAATGTCGTAGCCGTTGCCGAGCTTTCGGATGGTTCGTTCCACATGACGAAGTCAACGGTCAAGGTCACGATCGGCGGCTGCGGCGGCTGAGCGAAGAGTTAAGGAGACTATAGCGATGGCAAAATCAAAGCCGCGCGTGAAGGCGCCCAAGTCTGCATCCAAGGGCGAGGTGATCACGATCAAGACCCTGATCTCGCACAAGATGGAATCGGGCCAGCGCAAGGATAAGCAGGGCAACGTGATTCCCCGCAGCATCATCAACCACTTTACTGCCAAGTTTAACGGCGAGGTGGTCTTCGAGGTGGATATCGAGCCGGCGATTTCGGCGAACCCCTATCTGCAATTCAAGATGCGGGTCGACGAGCCGGGCGAGTTCGAGTTCATCTGGAATGATGATGACGGCTCGGTCTACACGAAAAAACAAAAACTAAAGGTCGGATAAGACCTGCTCTACCGCGACAAACAAAAACAATCGCGGAACTGCACGGGGAGGAATGAGATGGAACTGAAGAACAAAGCGACGGTTTCTGCGCTTGGGGTTGCCTTTGCTGCCCTGCTGGTGCCGGGCTTGCTGGCCGGTGGTGAAGCGCTGGCTTTGCCTGAAGGCATTGAGACGGTGAAGGTCGCGCCGACATCCAAAGATCATCCGCTCGACGAGATTCTGTCGGGCTGGCACTTCCGTTCGCCGGAAACCCAGGCACTTCAGGAAGACGACTTCGAAAATCCGGCGTTTCTCTGGGTCGAGCAGGGTGAGGAACTCTGGTCGACTGTCGAAGGCGCCGCGAACAAGTCCTGTTCGAGCTGTCATGACGATGCGTCCGAGACCATGGCCACCGCGGGCGCGAATATGCCCAAGTGGAACGAAGCTCTGGGCAAGCCGGTGAACCTGGAGCAGCAGATCAATCACTGCCGTACCGAGCGCATGGAAGCAGATGCCTGGAAGTGGGAGTCGACGCAACTCTTGGCCATGACGGCCTACGTCCGGAATCAGTCGCGCGGCGAGCCGGTGGCGGTTCAGACCGACGGCCCGATGAAGCCCTGGTTCGAAAAGGGCAAGGACATCTACTACACCCGGGTCGGCCAACTGGATATGGCCTGCTCGTCCTGTCACGAAGGTTATTACGGTCAGCAGATCCGAGCCGACCGGCTCAGTCAGGGGCAGACCAACGGCTTTCCGACCTATCGCTTCAAGTGGCAGAAAATCGGTTCGCTCCACCGCCGTTTCAAAGGCTGTATGAAGAACATCCGGGCGACACCTTATAAGGTCGGGTCCGACGAGTTCCTGGCACTCGAACTCTATACTGCCTGGCGGGGGCAAGGGCTCCCGGTCGAGGCACCTGCCGTGAGGCAGTAGAACGAATGCGGAGAACGGGTGGTGTGCAGGAGCGCCACCCGTTTCTGCGCAGTCCTGAAAACAATTTGATTTTGGTTGCAAGGGCAGCGCGCGCCAGATTGCTTCGGCGGAGCGGTGGCGTCAGCTTTGCCGGAGGAGAACAAGGATGTTGTCGAGGCGCGATTTTCTGCAGGTCAGTCTAGCGGCCGGAGCTGTCTGGGGTGCGGGCATTCCCTGGGCGCGGGCTGCGGCGCAGCAGAAACTGACTCAGGACGACCTCCTGGCATTCGAGCCTCTGGGCAATGTGACCCTGCTGCATATCACAGATATTCACGCCCAGCTCGTGCCGGTCTATTTTCGCGAGCCCAGCGTCAACATCGGCGTTGGTGAAGCGCAGGGATTACCGCCGCACGTGACCGGCGAAGCTTTTCTGAAAAAATACGGCCTTTCGGGTGGCAGCGCGTCGGCTTATGCGCTGACCGATCAGGACTTTGGCGCGCTGGCACAGGCCTATGGCAAGGTCGGTGGTATCGACCGTCTGGCAACGCTGATCAAGGCGGTACGGGCCGAGCGCCCGAATCAGACTCTCTTCTTTGACGGCGGAGACACCTGGCAGGGCTCCTACACCTCTCATGAATCTCAGGGCGGGGACATGGTGCGCGTGATGAACGCGCTGGGCACCGATGCCATGACCGCCCATTGGGAGTTCACCTACGGCAGCGACCGGGTGGAGGAGCTGATCGAGATGATCGAGTTTCCCTTCCTGGCGAACAACGTGCGCGACACAGAATGGGAAGAATCCGTTTTCGAGGGTGTCAGCACGTTCGAGCGGGGCGGGGCCAAGATCGCCGTGATCGGTCAGGCGTTCCCCTATACCCCGGTAGCCAATCCCCGCTACAAGGTGCCGACCTGGTCGTTCGGTATCCGCGAAGAGGCCATCCAGGAACGGGTCGAAGAGGTGCGTGCTGCAGGGGCGGATCTGGTGGTGCTGTTGTCTCATAACGGCTTCGATGTTGACCGGAAGCTTGCCAGCCGCGTAAAGGGGATCGACGTGATCCTCACCGGGCATACGCACGACGCCCTGCCGGAAGTGGTCATGGTCGGTAAGACGGTCCTGGTTGCCAGCGGGTCGCATGGAAAGTTTCTGTCTCGTCTGGATCTGGACGTACGCGATGGTGAACTGAAGGGCTTTCGATACAAGTTGATGCCGGTCTTTTCCGATGTGATTGCACCGGACCCGGAAATGACGGCGCTCGTCGAAGACATCCGGGCACCCCATAAAGCGCTTCTGGAAAAGGTGGTGGGGACAACGGATTCGCTGCTTTTCCGCCGCGGCAATTTCAACGGCACCTTCGATGATCTGATCTGTCAGGCTTTGCTGGAAGAGCGCGACGCCGAGATCGCATTGTCGCCTGGTTTCCGTTGGGGGGCGTCCCTTCTGCCGGGCCAGGAGATCACGATGGAAGACGTTCATAATGCGACCTCCATCACCTATCCGGCGGCCTATCGGACCGAGATGACGGGCGCGTTCCTGAAGACCGTTATGGAGGACGTGGCCGACAATCTCTTCAATCCCGATCCCTACTACCAGCAGGGCGGGGACATGGTCCGCGTCGGCGGCTTCGGCTACACCATCGATCCGACCGAGAGCATCGGCAGCCGCATTTCCAACATGACATTACTCTCCAGCGGCGCGCCGATCGATCCGGTCAAGAGCTATGCCGTCACCGGCTGGGCGAGTGTGAACGAGGGAACCGAAGGGCCGCCGATCTGGGATGTGGTGGAGTCCTACGTCACCAAGCATAAGGCCGTTTCCGTGGCACCAAACGATGCGGTGAAGGTCGTCGGTGTCTGAGGCCAATCCACAAATTACAGTTGGAATCAGAGTCGCCTGTCATGGCTCGACTTTACATATTCAAAAAAACGAATATTATTCCTGCAGAAGAATGCTGCTGTCAGAGGAAGCGTTATGAGTGAGTCGGGGAAGGCAAAAGGCCGGACAACGCGCCGCGGATTTCTATCAGGTGCGGCCGCGGTCGGTGGAACGCTGGCGACGGCCGGGCTGGTCCGGCCTGCGGCTGCGGAGAGCGACCCGGAAAACCTGCCGCCCAATGTTGCCGACTGGTCCCGCTATCTTGGCGAGGGCGTTGACGCACGGCCCTACGGCATGCCTTCGGAATTCGAAGAGCATGTGGTCCGGCGCAACGTCGCCTGGCTGACCGCTTCGACCGAGAGCTCGGTCAATTTTACGCCGCTTCACGAACTCGACGGCATTATCACACCGAATGGTCTGTGCTTTGAACGCCATCACGGCGGGATCGCAGAGGTCGATCCCAGTGACTTCCGGTTGATGATCAATGGACTGGTCGACAAGCCCCTCATCTTCACCATGGATGACATAAAACGCTTCCCGCGCACCAACAAACTCTACTTTCTGGAATGCGCGGCGAACTCGGGCATGGAGTGGCGCGGGGCGCAGCTCAACGGCTGTCAGTTCACCCACGGTATGATCCACTGTGTGATGTACACCGGTGTGCCACTGAAGTTCATCCTGGAAGAAGCAGGGCTGAAGACCAACGCCAAATGGATCATGCCGGAGGGCGGAGACGCTTCGGCCATGAACCGTTCTATCCCCCTGGAAAAAGCGCTCGACGACTGCCTTGTTGCCTTCAAGATGAATGGCGAAGCGCTGCGGCCAGAACAAGGCTATCCCCTGCGCCTGGTGGTGCCCGGGTGGGAAGGGAACATGTGGGTCAAGTGGCTGCGCCGGATTGAAGTCGGCGATCAACCCTGGCATGCCCGTGAAGAGACGTCGAAATACACCGATCTGCTGGAAAACGGCCAGTCCCGGCGCTTTACCTGGGCCATGGACTGCAAGTCGATCGTCACCAATCCAAGCCCGCAGGCGCCGCTGTTGCACAAGGGCCATAATATCCTGAGCGGACTTGCCTGGTCGGGGCGCGGCACGGTAGATCGAGTGGATGTCACTCTGGACGGCGGCAAGAACTGGCGCAATGCACGGATTGACGGACCCAGCTTCGATAAGGCTGTGCATCGCTTCTATTACGAATTCGACTGGAACGGCGAACCCTTGCTGGTCCAATCGCGGGCGATCGATTCCACCGGCTACGTGCAACCCACCAAGGACGAGCTTCGAGCAGTGCGCGGAACCAACTCGATCTACCACAACAACGGGATCCAGACCTGGCACATCCGCGAGAACGGCGAGGTCGAGAATGTTGAGATCAGTTAAAATTCTTGCCGTTGCGTTGATCCTGTCCGCGCCAGTTGCGCTGTCTGCGCAGGCCGAGTCTCTCGGGCTGGGCCGCCCGGCTACGGCAGAGGAAATTGCCGCCTGGGACATCGACGTGCGGCCCGACGGGCAGGGCCTGCCTGAAGGCCGTGGGACTGTGACCGAAGGCGAGGAGGTCTTTCAGGAACGCTGTGCAAATTGTCACGGCGAGTTCGGTGAGGGCACGGGGCGTTGGCCGGTACTGGCCGGCGGTTTCGAAACCCTGGCAACGGAAGATCCGGTGAAAACCATCGGCTCCTATTGGCCCTATCTCTCAACAGTGTACGACTACGTCAACCGGGCCATGCCTTTCGGTGATGCCCAATCGCTGACGCCGGACGAGACCTACGCGGTCGTTGCCTATCTGCTCTATCTGAACGACATCGTCGAGGATGAGGAATTCGAACTTTCGAAAGCCAACTTCACCGAGGTTCGCCTGCCCAACGAAGCGAATTTCGTCGAGGATGCCCGCCCTGATACGGCCAAGGTGGCACAGCAGGAACCCTGCATGACCGATTGCAAGGCCGAGGTGGAGATCACGGCCCGCGCCCGCATCATCGACGTGACGCCGGAAGACGAGAGCGCCGGCTCTGCGCTCGACTAAACCTTATCCACCCAATTAGTCCCGGGGAGTCGCGCCATGAGGTTATCGAATCTTTTCGCTTGTGCCCTCGCTTTGGCGGGATTTGCGACCGCTATGCCGTCCTCTTCATTTGCACAAGAGACACGTGAGGTCGAACTGAAACATGACGGGCTTACGCTGCTCGGCGATCTGGTCATGCCTGATGATGGCAGTCTCAGCGATGGCGCCGTTCTGCTGCTGCATGGTACCTTGGCGCACAAGGACATGGAGCTGATCGAGACGCTGCAGGTCGCCTTGGCCGAGCGCGGTGTGGCCAGCCTCGCACCGACACTCTCCCACGCCATCGACAGTCGCCGGGGCATGTACGACTGCGGTACACCGCACAGGTACCGCTACGAAGACGCGCAGAATGAGCTCGCTGCCTGGATCGACTGGCTGAAATCCGAGGGGACGGGACCGGTCACGCTGATGGGGCACAGCCGTGGTGGCAATCAGGTGGCCTGGTTTGCCGCAGCAGCGGCGGGAGACGGCGTGGCCAAGGCCGTTCTCCTGGCGCCCGCCATGTGGACCGGTCCGGAAGCCGTCGAGGCCAACTACGCCAAGCGATATGGTGCCCAGCTGTCACCCGTTATGGGAGAAGCGGAAAAATTGCTCGCCGCGGGAAAGGGCGATCAGCTTCTTTCCGTGCCCGGATTTATCTACTGTGGGAAGACCGAAGTTGCGGCGGTGAGTTTCGTCTCGAACTACGCGGTTGAGCCGCGGCGGGACACGGCCGGGCTTGTCCGGAAAATCAAGATGCCGGTTCTTGTAATCGCAGGTTCCCTCGACGAGGTAGTGCCCCAGGTGCCTGCGCAGATCGGGCCAATTGCCGACGGCGAAAAGATTCGCCTCGAAGTCGTCGAGGACGCCGATCATTTCTTTTTGGATTTTTACGCCGAAGACGCCGCAGATCTGGTGGTTGAGTTTGTTACGGAATAGCTTTCGGCCGAAACAAACTGACTGTGTCTATTCAAATTCCATCTGCTCGAACACCCGTCCCGCATTCCGCGTGGCCAGTTGCTCGTAGGTGTCCAGGTGCGCATAAGGGCTCTGGTCGACGTAATAGGCCTTGTCCAGTTCGCCGCCGTTATCCAGATGCTCCTGGATCTTGCCTCGCAGATAAACCAGATAGTCTTTGGTGTAGCGGCGGACCTGATCCATGTTGGTGGGATGGCCGTGGCCGGGAATGACATAGTGCGCGCCCAGGGCCTCGAAGTTTTCCCAGCTCTCCAGCCAGGCGGCGGTGTCGGTGTCGTCGAAGATCGGCAGCATGCGCTCGTGGAAGGCCATGTCACCGGCGATCACCAGTTTCTGTTCGGGCAGCCAGACCGCGATGTCGCCCGGCGAATGTGCCGGGCCAAGGTTCCGAATCTCAATCTTGAAGCGACCCATCTCGATCAGCTTTTCATCTTCAAAGGTTTCGCTGGGGCCTTGCAGGGTCGTCTTGTCGGCTTTCTCTTTGTTGTAGCGCTGCATGGTGGCGAGGATCTGTGCGCTACGGTCGTCGAATTCCTCGGCAGCCTCGACGTGAGCGAGGATGGGAACGCCTATCTCGGCCCAATAGGAATTGCCGAGCATGGCGTGGCCCTGGCCGTTCTCGTTGACCACCAGTTTGACCGGCTGATCGGTGACGACCTTGATTTCATCGTGGAGCGCCTTGGCCAGCAGGTAGGCGGCGCTGCCGTTGATCACCACGACACCATCGCCGGTCACGATGAAGGAAAGATTATTGTTGTGGCCCGAGTTTTCGTAGCCCGGCGGCGCCGTTGCGCCGATTGCAGACCAGACGCCGGGGATGATTTCGACGGGTTTGGCGTAGAGCAGGGACTGTGGATACTGATCGGGAATGTCTTCACTGGCGAAGGTGGCGGGCGCCGTAAAGAGGAGAGCCGGAAGAAGAAATTTAGCAACTGCCGCGAAACCGATAGGACGCATTGAGTTCACCCCGGATTGTTTGGCAAAACATTATATTCAGAAAATTGAATATACAAGTGTTGGATTTCCGCCTCTGGAAATCCACAAGCTCAGAGAACCGCAGTTACCGGTTGTCGGGGCGTGGTTATATATATAAAATATTGAATGTAATAAGGCTCAAGGAACACAAAACACGAGCCGGGGAGGGATGTCGTGATGTTGGATCGAAGAGCAGTGCTCATTGGATCTTTGGCGGCTGTCGGGCTTGGGGCCGGACCAGGCCAGGCTTTGGCCGCAGCAGAGCCGGAACTCGCGGACAACGGCCTGCACAGCCAGGACTGGTTTCTCCAGTCTTTTCTGGACCTTCAGGAAGATCTGGGCGATGCGGAAAGCGGCGGCAAGCACTTTGCGGTGTTGTGGGAACAGGCCGGCTGCCCCTATTGCCGGGAACTACATGCCGTCAACCTGATGCGCCCCACGCTGGTGCGCTATCTCAAGGAAAATTTCGAAGTGCTTCAGCTCGATCTCTGGGGCAGCCGGGCGGTCACGGATTTCGACGGCGAGGAGTTGGAGGAGCGTGCGCTCGCCCGCAAGTGGCAAATCAACTTCACGCCGACGATCTCTTTCTTTCCCAGGGATTCCGGCGCCGTTGCGGGTAAGAACGGCCGCGAAGCCGAGGTCGCACGCATGCCCGGCTATTTTAAGCCGTTCCACTTTTTGTCGATGTTCGAATATGTCCGGGACGGGCGCTACGCCGACCAGTCCTTTCAGCGCTATCTCCAGGATAAATTCGCGCGGATCGAAGCGGAGGGCGGTACGGCCGATGTCTGGTGATTGCCGGTCGCGGGGTGTAACCTTGTTGCATGGATAGCCTGCCGACCCCGACGCTCCTGGCGATTTGCGGCCTGGCCATCGGCGTTATTGTCGGTGCCGTAGCGCGGTCGGCGCGCTTTTGCACCTTCGGTGCGATCGAAGACCGGGTGCTGATGGAGGACTCGCGGCGGGTGCGGGCCTGGGGTTTGGCGATTGCCGTTGCAATGGCCGTCGTCCAACTGCTCAACGTTTTTGGGATCGTTCCCATCGAGGAGAGCTTTTATCTCTCGGCGGATTTCGGCTGGGCCGGGGCGATAGTGGGTGGACTGCTGTTCGGCTTTGGTATGGCCCTGATCGGCACCTGTGGTTACGGCTCTCTGATTCGGCTCGGCGGCGGCGACCTGCGCGCTTTCGTGGTCACTCTGATCATTGGGTTAAGCGCCTACATGACCGCCCGCGGCTTGACAGGTGTGTTGCGCGAAGCGGTCATCGAACCGCTCAGTCTCGATCTGAGCGCGATCGGAGGACAGGGGCTCTTCCACCTTGTTGCCTGGTCCTTGGAAACCTCTCAGGCAACGGCGAGCTTTTGGTGTTGCCTGGTCGTCGTCGGCGCTATTCTGTTCTGGTGTTTTCGTGATGCGGCCTTTCGCGCATCCCCTACCGATGTTCTTGCGGGCAGCCTGATCGGTCTCGCCGTGGCTGCCGGCTTTGCCGCAACGGGTATTTGGGGGCAGGATCCTTTCGATCCCCAGCAGATCGAATCCCTGACCTATGTTCTGCCGCCGGGCGAAGCGATCGTTTATCTGATTACCTTTACCGGCGCGACAGCCAACTTCGGGATTGGCGTCGTGCCGGGAACGATCCTGGGGGCTTTTCTCGTGGCCGCCAAAAAGCGGGAGCTACGTTTAGAGGCCTTCGATGACGCCCGTGAGATGCGCCGCTATCTGATCGGTGCCTGCCTGATGGGCGTCGGCGGCGTTACGGCGCTGGGTTGCACCGTCGGGCAGGGGATCTCCGGCATGGCCACCCTCTCGCTCTCGGCGCCGCTCGCCCTGGCGTCGATTTTTGCCGGTGCGAGCTTTGGCCTTCATTATCTCATTACAGGAAGTCTGCGCGAGGCACTCGCGTCCTTCGAGCTCACGCGTCGGATTGCGCCGCGGTGAGCACGATGATTTCACGCAAACCGGCTTCCTGCAGTCGGCGCTGATATCAGACGGCGGATCTCCGGGCGCATGGCGAGGCTTTGGCTTTCGCGTAGCGCTGCGCGGAACGCTCTGGGAGTCTGTCCGAACTGGGCCTTGAAGACGCGGGAGAAGACGGCCGGGTAGGAAAAACCGCAGGCAATGGCGACGTCCTTGATGGAGAACTCTTCGTAGAAGAGGAAATTGCGAGCGGCCTGCAGGCGGACATGGAGGTAGAGCCGCATTGGCGATTCTCCGAATGTACGCTTGCAAAGGCGTGAGAGTGAGCGCTGGGAAAGCCCAAGCTCGCTTGCGAGCTCGTTGAGCCCAAGTGGGAAATCGAGGTTCCGTTCCATCAGGGAAACAATCCGCTCCGATGGCGAATTCTGTTCCGATTCCAGTTGTCCGTCGTCGCGCTGTTGCGCCATCGGTTCGCGGCGGCTGTGTACCAGGGCATTGGCGACCTCATTTGCCAGGGCGTCGCCGTTAAAGCGGGCGATAAGATCCAGAACCATGTCGAGCGTTGCGACCCCACCTGCGCAATGTACCTGATTGTCATTGATCAGATAGATCTGGTTTTTCAGGGTGGCTGTGGGGAAGCGCTCCTGAAAGGCGGGAACGGCCTCCCAATGCAGCACGAGTTCGTTGTTCCCGCTACCACCCACCAGGCCGGCCTGGGCCAGGGCGAAGGCGCCGGTATCAACACCGCCGACTATCGCGCCAAAGCGTGCCGCGGCTCTGAGGTGTCCAAGGAGGCGTTGCGAATTGCGCTGGGTCGGCAGATTGCCTTCGAATAGCAGATAAACGTCGGCCACGGGCATGTCCTGAATCGCGGAATCGACGTCGAACCACATGCCGTTGCTTGCACGGACAGGCTCACCTGATTCCGAAATGAACGACCAGTCGAAGAGCTGACGCCCGGAGTTCTGGTTAGCAATCCGCAAGGCGTCGCTGGCGAGGATCAGAGCATTGAGTGGAAACTCCGGCTGGAGCAGGAAATTGAATCGCGGTGGGGCTCCGGAATTTGACGCTTCGAGCGAGTCCATAGGTAAATACCTGCGCAGTCTGGCTGAAATTATATATATTATGGCTTAAAAAATCAATTTATGTTGCTGTTCCAATGCAAGACTATGACAGCATCAAGGACGGCCCAAGCGCAGTCCTCAGCATTTAGATCCGATATTTCTATGCCGCGGAAGCGGCCCAATTCCGCTGTCCATCCGGCGGGAAACAGGGAAGTTCTGCGGTGTGGCAGCGAGGTAGAAAGTGAATCCAGAACAACTGAAGTCCGCACTCGAGGGCTGTTATGTCACCATCCCCACGGCCTTTCAGGATGGTCCGGACTTTCCTGTCGACGAGGCTGCTATCCGCACACATGTAAGATTCCTGCTCGACGCCGGTTTGACAGCGGACTACGCGACCTTTCTGGCAGGCGGTGCCGCGGGCGACTTTTCGACCATGAGTTTCGACGAACGGCTTCAGGTGGCGTCTGTCGTAGTTGACGAGGTCGGGGGCAGAGTGCCCGTCGCGATGGGCGCGCAGACGACGAGCACGCTCGAACTTAAGCGGCTCGCCCGCGCCGCGAAGGAGCTTGGGGCACAGTTTATTCAGGTTTCCTGCCCGTTTTACTTCACTCACACCGAGGGCGATTTTGAAGCCTTTGTGCGTGCGGCGGCAGAGGCGGAGCCGGACATCGGTATCATCATCTACAACACCTTCTGGACCAGCCAGAATATCTCCTTCGAAATGGTTGAACGCCTGGCGGAGATTCCCAGCATTGTCGGCCTCAAGTGGGCGACGCCGCGTTCGGATGCCATGGAGTTCGAGGATGTGACCTCGCACTTTTCAAACCGCTTCACCATCATCGACAACAATCTGCTTTTTCCCTACAGCGCCATGCCGACGCTCGGTGCCCGTGCCTTCGAAGTGCACAACTGTAACTTTTGGCCGGAGTGGGGAATCAAGCTGATCGACGAGGTGCGGGCCGGTAACTATCCCGAAATCGCGCGGATGCTCATAAATGAGGCCATGCCATTTTATAAGCTTTGGCTCTCGATTGAGCAGAACTACACCAGCGGTGACGGTTACCTCGACAAGCTCTGCATGGAGTTGGTGGGTCTTCCGTCCAGCCGCTGCCGACCGCCAACCCGGGACATTCGGGAGCTCTATCGGACAGAGACGCTGGCAATGATGAAGCAGATCGGCGTGCCGCGCCTGATGGCGGCGGCGTAACCGCCAAGGAAGCGAACTGGAAGTGGGAACAGGCCATCCCGACTTCCGGCAGCTAGCGAGATATGGAGCGAATTTCCGGCGGCCGCCTTAAAGCCGCGCAAAAAAAGAAGAAAGGGAGAGCAGCTATGAAAGATCTAAGAATCCTCATAACCGGAACGGCCACGGCCGCCTTGATCGGGCTGGCTTCGACCGCCGCCGCGCAGGACGATGTCCGCTTGCGCCTGAATTGGATGTACTACGGCTCCCACGCCGGTTTCGCTCTCGGTAAGGATACGGGGAACTACAAGGACGCGGGCATCAATATCGATATCCGCTCCGGTAACGGTTCCAGCTCGGCACATCGTCTCGTGGCAAATGGCGATAGCGACTTCGCCTACGGCTCCTGTGGCGCCATGGTCAACTTGGCGTCGCAAGGTGCGCCGCTGGTCTCTGTCGCGGTGATCGATGCCATGGGCACGGAAGCCGTCATCGTCCGGCCCGACGCCGGAATTAAAGAGATCAAAGACCTGAAGGGCAAGAAGCTGCTGACGACAGCGAATGCCGGAGTGAACACCTTCTTCCCGATCGTTTTGGAAAATGCGGGCCTTTCGGCGAGCGACATCAATCTGACTAACGTCCCGGACGGTGCCTTGGTCTCCAGTTATCTGCAGGGGGCGGGAGATGCCATCGGAATCCTTGGCGGCCTCGATGACAAACCGGCCGAGATCAAGGCCAATGGCGGCGATACGCCAATCACCTTTCCCTATTCGGACTTCGGCGTGAATCAGGTCGGATACTGCATCTCGACTCACACGGACACGCTCAAGAACAATCCGGACCTGGTGAAACGGTTCGTCGAAGCGACCGTGAAGTCCTACAAAGAGGCGGAGAAGGATCCCGATGCCGCTGTCAACTCCATGGCTGACATCGTCGGGGGAACCATGGCGGAAGAACAGGGAAAGGCACAGGCACGCGCCGTGCTCGACGTGACCCTGAGTGTCCTCTACTCCTCGGCCAACAGCGATAAGAAGCTGGGGCTCAATGTTGCCTCCGACTGGGATGACATGGTCGATCTAATGAAGAAGTACAATGACCTCGATCCCAAGGCCGAACCCGCGTCATTCTACGACAACAGCTTCGTCAAATAACTGTGCCTATGACGACCGGACGCGGGTTGTGCCTCCGGCCGTCGGAGTTCTGAAGCCAAAATGACTTCTCTTATCGAACTAACGGCCGTGTCCAAGACTTTCGGATCGGGCGCCGATGCCGTGCACGCCTTCGGACCCGTCGATCTGGCAATTGAGGACGGAGAGTTCATCTCTTTTCTTGGCCCTTCGGGGTGCGGAAAATCGACCCTGATGCTGATGATCGCCGGTCTGCTGGAGGTCAGCGAAGGTGACATCAGGCTCGCCGGCCAGACAGTCGCAGGCCCGCGAACCGACATCGGCATCATGTTCCAGGATAACACCCTGGTGCCCTGGCGGACTGTCCAGGGGAATATCGAATTGCAGCTCGAGATGCGTGGCATGCCGGTGAGCAAGCACGGCGCGCGTATCGACATGCTGCTGGATTCCGTACATCTCAAAGACTTTGCGGAACGGCACCCCTACGAGCTGTCGGGCGGCATGCAGCAGCGTGCGGCCTTCTGTCAGGCCATGGTCCATGATCCTAAGACCATGCTGTTGGATGAACCGCTTGGGAAACTCGACGCCATGACCCGCGAGAGTATCCGCAAGGATCTCCAGGCACTCTGGATGCAGCAGCGTCCGACCGTAGTTTTCGTGACCCATTCGATCGAGGAGGCGGTCCAGCTTTCCAGCCGTGTTGCAGTCATAACACCACGTCCCGGACGTATTGAGGAGGTCATTCCCATCGACCTCCCGTTTCCCCGCGATCTCGACGTCAAAAACTCAAGTGAATTTGCGCGCTACGTGCGCGATATCCAGGAGATTTTCCGTGGCTATGGCGTCATCTGACCGTCCGGGACTATTCGAGCGTACCGGAGCCTGGGTCCAGCGCTCCTGGATGTTCATTGCCTTTTTCGTCGGCTTTTTTCTGTTCTGGGAATGGTCGGTGGAGCTCTTCGACATCCCGCGCTACATCCTGACGCCGCCGTCGCTGATCGTCGCGAAGGGCTGGGCGGATATCGATCGGCTGATTTACTACACTTACGTCACGGGGCTCGAGACCGTGATCGGCTACGTCGTCGCGTTGCTTGTGGGATTGCCGCTCGGTCTCGCAATATCCTTTTCCTCTATCCTGCGGCGCACGATCTATCCCTTTTTCGTCTGTATAGAGATGGTGCCGAAGATCGCTTTTGCGCCGTTGTTTATTTCCTGGCTCGGTTTCGGTTTGCTCCCGAAGGTTATCATCGTGTTTTTGGTGTGTTTCTTCCCGGTCGTATTGAACGCGATCCTCGCCTTCAATTCCTTGAGCGAAGAACTCACGCGCTTCTGCCGCTCGACCGGAGCGGGAGCCTGGACGACCTTCTTCAAGATCCGCCTGCCGGCCGCCATGCCGCAGTGCTTCGTCGGCTTTAAGTATGCTGCGATCAACGCGACGGTCGGGGCGGCCATTGCCGAATTCATCGGATCAGACGAGGGACTCGGATTTTACATCCAGATCGTCACCGGCAACATGCGGCCTGATCTGGCGTTCGCCGGGATCTTCTTTCTCACGCTGTTGGGGCTCGCGCTCTTCGGGTGCGTTACCTTGGCCGAGCGTCTGCTGATCCCCTGGCATATTTCAGTCCGGCGGTCTCGGCCGTGACCAAGCGAAGAGTCGCGGTGAGCCCGGTCCGATCCTGCATGCAATTCATATCAACGACAAGAACGATCGAACGTTCGTAAAACTATCTGTAAATCACAGAAAAGGGAGTACCCGATGAAACGTTTAGTCAAGAATCTTGCGGTGAGCGGTGGTCTATCTCTGCTTGCCGTTCTGGCGGCGCCCGTGCAGGCGGAAAGCGTAAAGATGACGATCCAGACCTCATCCTTGCCGAATGATTTTGATACGCCTTATCTGGAGCAATGGGCCAAAGATGTAAATGTCATGACCGGCGGACAGGTCGATATCGAAATTGTGCCGATTGATGCTGTGGTGCGGTATGACACGGCGCTGGACGCGGTCAAGAACGGTATTCTGCAGGGACAGATCGCTTCACCCGGCTATTGGTCCGGCTCCGATCCCGCCTTCGGTCTGGTCGGAAATACGGTGGGCGCCTGGAGCGATGCCGTGCAGGCGATGGACTACATTTATGCCGGCGGCGGTTTGGAGCTGATGCGCGAGCTCTATGCGCCTTATGGTCAATACGTTGTCGGCGTCAGCTGCCCGGGAGTCGAGGCATTCGTTTCGAATCGCAAGCTTGATGGCGTAGCAGATCTGAAGGGCTTGAAGCTGCGTGCACCGGAAGGCATGGTCAGCGCGGTCTTTGCCGAGGCTGGAGCCGCACCGGTCAGCCTGCCATTGTCGGAGGTCTATGTTGCGATCGACAAGGGAGTCATCGATGCATCCGATGTGGCGGGATTTGCGACCAATCACGCGGAAGGCTTTCACGATGTCGCGCGTTACCCGGTCTATCCTGGCTTTCATTCCACGACACTGCTGGCTCTGACGGTCAATCAGAAGGTCTGGGATGCGTTGGAGCCGGGGGATCAGAAAATACTGGAAACCTCCTATAAAGCGTTGTCCTTCTCCATTCGCGCCGGCCTGGATAAAGCGGACCGCGAAGCAGTCGCGGCCGCCAATGCCAATAAGGACATCACCGTTGTGGACTGGCCGCCAGAGGAACGTGCCCGCTTTCGTAACATAGCCCAAAAAGTCTGGGCCGATTTCGCCGGTCAGTCGCCGAACGCAAAGAAGGTGTACGACTCGATCACGACCCATCTGAAAGCAAATGGCTTGATGTAGCCAGTCGTCTGCGCGGCTGTTGCTCTTGTTCCGGCGTCATGCTGGACAAGGGCGAAGCCCGTAACGCTTTTGCGACGCTGTCCGACAACCCAAAAAGTCTCGAGCAACGATCAGTCTCCAGAAAGCCGCTTATGACATCACGCGACAATTCCCATTCCAAGCTTGACTCAGAGCTTTTCGATCAAGGCAAGATCAACACCAGAACTGATCACTCTCTTGACAGACTTGTCCGGCCAGTCGGCTGGTTGGTGCCATTCGTGGCAGTGATATCGGTCTACGAAGTTGTTGCACGGTACGTTCTCGATTCACCAACCATATGGGTTCATGAAACTTCGACTCTCTTGATCGCCGTTGTGTTTCTGATCGGTGGCGTGCGGGCCATGGCCAGAAACCAGCATGTAAAGATTGACTTGCTGCGCTATCTCTTGCCGGTCAATTGGTTGCGCGGCTTGAATCTGGTGCGCAGCTTTCTCCTGATCCCGATCTGTGCGGCGCTGGTCTATGTGGCAGCACTCACTGCCTGGGACGCGACGCACGCGCGGCCTGGTTTGCTCTTCTACTTCGAGCGCTCCGGATCGTTCTGGAATCCGCCGTTTCCCGCATTTACCAAATTGGCGTTGCTTGTCGCCTGTGTTTTTCTTTTTGTTCAGTCTATCGCGCAGTTCCGACATGCGCTGAATCTCAAGACTTCTGACGCTCCGGACACCGAAGGCCAGTAATGGGATTATCTTCCATTGGCATCGAAGCTGGAACCTGGCTGATTTTCGGCCTCGCGTTCGTCATCCTGCTCACCGGCGTACCGCTGGGCTTCGCGACGTCGGCCGTCGCGCTGATATTCGCCTTTGGTTGGTTCGGCCCCGACGCGATAACCATCGTGACCAGTCGAATGTACGGCATCGTCACTGAATACAGTCTGATCGCCATTCCGATGTTTGTGTTGATGGCCTCGCTGCTGGACCGGTCCGGCTTGTCAGCGGACATGTTTCACGGCATGCGTATTTTTGCCGGACGGCTGCGCGGCGGAGTCGCCATTCAAACGGTGATCGTTGCGTTCTTCATGGCCGCCATGTCGGGCATTATTGGGGGCGAGACCGTGCTCTTGGGTATGCTCGCACTGCCGCAGATGCTGAAGCTCGGCTACGCCAAGGATATCGCTATAGGTTCTGTCTGTGCAGGCGGTGCGCTCGGCACGATGATTCCGCCTTCAATCGTCTTGATTATTTATGGAATGATCACCCGCACCTCGATCGGCGATCTCTTTATCGCCACGATCACGCCGGGCACCATATTGATGCTCTCCTATCTCATTTACATCGGCGTGCGCTGCCACCTCCGTCCCGCTGACGGCCCACCGCTGCCTGAAGCGGAGATCGAAACATCAAGCCATCGCGACGCACTGCGTCTGGTTCTCCTACCTTTGATGCTCATCTTTCTTGTTCTTGGTACGATCTACGCAGGCATTGCCTCAATCACCGAGGCGGCCTCGCTGGGTGTCGCTGGGGCAGCGATAATCTTAGCCATCAAAAGGCGCTTCACGCCCGAGGTTTTGCAAAAAAGCGTCGATCAGACCTTCAATACCTGCGGAATCATCATCTGGGCAGGTATGGGTGCGATCGCCATTGTCGGCATCTATAATCTGATGGGGGGCGGGCGCTACGTGACGTCCGTTTTCACAAGCCTGGATGTCGCGCCGATCATCATCATCATCATCATGATGGCGTCATTGTTCGTTCTTGGAACCTTCATGGACTGGATCGGTATCGCTATTCTGACCCTGCCGATTTTTGTGCCAATCGTGAAGGCGATCGGTTATGACCCGATCTGGTTCGGTATCCTCTTCTCGGTCAATATGCAGGTTGCCTTTATGACGCCGCCGTTAGGACCCTCCGCTTTCTTCCTGAAGAGTGTTGCGCCACCCGGCATCAGTCTCTTCGACATCTACCGGGCGTTTATCCCCTTCGTTTGCATTCAGATCTTCGTTCTGTCCCTGCTCATTTTATTTCCCGAAATTTCTCTTTGGCCTTTCTAAGCCTACAAAATGACCGAATTGGGAGAAGGAATGCCTGCATGATGAAGGTCTGGCTGTTGAGCGCGAAACTGGGAGGTCCAATTAGATGGAAATTTTTGTGAGCCTCGATCTGAATGACAGGCAGGCGATTCGTCTGCGTGAGATCGCCGGAGAAGACAAGCTTCATCTCCATGGGTGCTTCGATGAGGGCGCACCGATAGAACCGTCATTCAGGCAGTGTGAAGTCGTACTTGGGAATCCGCCTGCTGATTGGATTGCACAGGCGCCGGCATTGCGGTGGGTACAGCTCGAATCGGTGGGTTTTGGTGAGTACACGGATCTGAATTGGCACGAACTGGGCGACCGGGTGACCATGACCAACCTGGCCGGCTTTTTCACCGAACCAGTCGCGGAATCCATTCTGGCTGGAATTCTCGCGCTCTATCGCGGGATCGATCGTCTGGTTTGCCTGCAGCGGGATAAGGACTGGCAGGGGGACGCGCTGCGCACGGAGTTGCGGACGCTGAAGGGTGCGGCCGTCGTGCTGTTCGGTTACGGAACGATCAGCCGGCGCCTGGCGGAACTGCTTCGGCCTTTTGATTGCGAGCTGATCCCCATTGGCCGGGAATGGGAGAGGGAGGCAATCGATACTGCGCTGGCGACTGCAGACGTCATTGTCTCGACGGTTCCCGACACTGCCGCGACCAGAGGCGCCTTCAGCCGCGAGCGGTTGGCCGGTTTGAAGGATACGGCGCTGTTCATAAATTTCGGCCGCGGTTCGGTGGTCGATGAGGAGGCTCTAGCCGACGCTTTGACCGCGGGTAGTCTTGGCGGTGCGGTGGTGGACGTGACCTTGAGCGAACCTCTGCCGGACGGTCACAGGTTCTGGACCTGTCCGAATATGATCTTGACGCAACACAGTGGCGGCGGGACCGCGGACGAGATCGATCGCAAACTAGAGGTCTTCTCACAGAAACTCGAGCGCTACCGCAGGGGCGACCAGCCTGCGGGAACAGTGGATTTTTTACGGGGCTATTGATGTCGAAAGTAAACCAAGTTCGGTGCATACTGCTCAGTTCACCCTACGCAGATGCAGATGATCCCGAGATCAAGGAGTGCTTTCCGAACGGACCCAAGCGTACCGTCGGCATGGTCGAGGTGACACTGGAGGACGGCACCACCGGAATCGGAGAGGGTTATCTGGCGGTCTTCGCGCCGTTGGTGTTCAAGTCCATCGTCGATTTGTGCCAGCCTTATATCGAAGGCAAGGATGCCTTTGATATCGAACGGCGGGTTCGGGACCTGCGCAGCATCTGCGATTACTGGTCGCTGCAGGGTGCAGCGCGTCATGTCATTTCTGCCTTCGAAATCGCGCTGCAGGATGCGAAGGCCAAGAGCCTGGGCATACCCGTTTACGAGCTCTTGGGGGGCGCTCGGGACTCCAGCATCCCGATCTATGGCAGTGGAGGCTGCTGTGATGCCAAAGATCAGTTTCTAAAGGAACTCGACCTGCTGGAATCGAAAGGGATCGATCTCTATAAAATCCGGTCCGTCAAAGGGGATGTGTACCGAACCGTCTGGATTCTGGATGAGGCCGCCCGGCGCGGTATCAGGGTCGGTGTTGACATGTGTCAAAATCTTGCCGATCCACCCCAGGCGGTTGACGATGTGGTCGCCTTCGTCGAGGCCGTCCATACCAAGACCGACCAGCGTATGGTCTTCATTGAAGAGGCGATCGGCCCCGACAGCCCGGAAGGTTTCAAGGAATTGCGCGCGCGCATCGATGTACAGGTCTGCGGCGGCGAGATTATCACGACACCCAAAGAAATGATCGAGCGCATCAACAACGATGTTTATGATTTCGTCCAGCCCGATGCCTCGGTGATCGGCGGCATCGGGGCGGTCATGGATATCTTTTCGGCTGCCCGCAAGAAAGACACCGCTGTCGTTGTGCATGCCTGGGGCGGTGCCGTCGCCATCATGGCCAGTTATCATGCCGCCTTTGCCGGCGACGGTAAGCTGGTCGAATATCCGATGCTGGCCTTTCCTTTGGGCGCCGAGATGCTGGGTGATCAGGGACATATTGAGGCTGGGCGGCTGCTCCGGCCCACGGCACCCGGGCTGGGGATCACGCTGTCACCGGAGATCGAGGCGCGCTACCCCTTCGACGAGACGGCCGTATACTCCTGTATGCTGAACGACTGGGGCCCACCGCCGGACGACAGCTGGAAACAGTAAGGTTTCGATTAGGCGAGCATTTTGATGTCGCCGCAGACCGAGATCGCCTGTCCAGAGATCGTGCAGCCGCGCGGGCTGGTTATGAACAGAATCTGATCTGCGATCTGCTCTTGAGTGACATAGTCTTTAATCGAGGTGTAGGAGAAGGCTTCGGCTTCAATCTCTTTGAAAGAGACACCCTTTTGCTGCGCCTTGGCTTCCATGACCCGGCGCTGGCGATCGCCCGCGACAATACCCGGCAGGATCGCGTTGACCCGGATGCCGTCGCCGCCGAGCTCGATCGACAGCGACTTCGTAAAACCGATCACGCCCCATTTGGCGGCGGCGTAGGGTGTGCGCATGGCAAAGCCCAGCTGCCCGGCGGCTGAGGAAAGGTTGACGATCGAGGCATTTTCGCTTTTGCGCAGGTGAGGGACAGCTGCGCGAGTACAATTGAACTGTCCGGTCAGACAGACATCGAGGCAGCGGTCCCAGTCCTCCGGATTGATATCGTCGACGCGTGCGGTGGGGCCGGCATTGCCGGCGTTGTTGATGAGAACGTCAAGGCCGTTCATGTGCGTTGCGGCGGCGTCGATAAAGTTGGAGACGGCGCTCCGGTCGGTGACGTCACATGCCGTCGCCAGCACGCCGGGAAGTTTTTCTGCCACTTCGGCGACGGCGTCCGGGTCGACATCGCAGACAACAACTTGCGCACCTTCTTTCTGAAATGCGCGGGCAGTTGCCAGACCGATTCCCGCAGCGCCTGCAGTCACGACAACTTTCAGTCCCACAATATTCAAGTCCATGCCTCAATGCCTTTCCTGATCGCCGGGATGATCACGCGCGTGATTAACTGTGAGACCTTGCCCGGCAAATGACTCGACAGCGTTATCGCCTCTTAACATAATATCTTTGATCAAATATCAAAAGCATTCCAATTTTTGATTCCATCCAGAGTCGTAGTGAAAGGAAACAGTCATGCCGCAGGCCGCAATCGTTGGTTCTGGACTTATCGGTCGTGCTTGGGCGTTGGTTTTTGCCCGATCCGGTTGGACAGTCACTATGACGGATCCATCGGCCGAGGTGCGGGCGGGCTTGGAGAACTCTCTGACGCAGGATTGCAGCGTTCTCGAGCGGCATGGCCTGGCTGGTTCAGTTGGGGACGTTGTCGCGCGGATCACTGTAGCGGCGAAGTTGGAGGAAGCGGTCGCAGGCGCGGCATTCGTTCAAGAAAACGGCCCGGAGGACTGCGGCATCAAGCGCAGAATCTTTACCGAGCTGGACCGGTTTGCCCCACCCGAAGCGATCCTGGCATCTTCGACATCTGCCATTGTTGGCTCACGATTTACCGAAGACCTGCCAGGCCGGGCGCGCTGTGTGGTCGGCCATCCGGTAAACCCGCCACATCTCGTTCCGCTGGTCGAAATATGCGCTGCGCCCTGGACAAGTGAGACGACGATCGAACGGACACGCGAAGTCTATAGTCAGATCGGCCAGATCCCGGTCATGGTCAAACGCGAAGTCGACGGTTTCGTGTTGAACCGGCTTCAGGGGGCTTTGCTTGCGGAAGCCTTCCGCTTGGTCCGCGACGGTGTGGTATCACCTGAAGACCTCGACAAGACGGTCAAACACGGGCTTGGTCTGCGCTGGTCGTTCATGGGACCGTTCGAGACGATCGAACTCAATGCACCCGGTGGCATTGCAGATTACTGTGCACGCTACAACGGGTTTTACCAGCGCCTGATGGAAGATCCGCCGGGTGCAGATGCGTTTGCCATGGACGCCGTCGAAAAAGTTCTACGGAGCTGGCCGTACGAAGCGGATGTTGAACGCATTGCCGCTCTTACCGATTGGCGCAACGAACGTCTGGCGGCACTCCAGGCCCACAAGTCTTCGTGTGAATTGGGAGCGACTAAAGCATGAGCGAAAAAGTCATTATCACCTGCGCGGTCACCGGTTCGATCCATACGCCGAGTATGTCGCCGCACCTCCCAGTTACGTCTGAAGAAATCGCGGATGCGGCTATTGGTGCAGCAGAAGCCGGTGCCTCCATCGTTCATCTGCACGCACGGGATCCAATGAACGGCCAGCCGGATCAATAAGTTCAGCCAAAAGCAGTAGAGTTTCCCGTCGCGCAACTGGACAGGGAGACCCTGCAGGACCTGCGTAACGTACATATCGAAACTGAAAGCCTGTCCGCCGAGTGGGCTGTCGACAAAATTACACCGGCCGGACTTGCAGTTCTCCAGGCGCAATACAAGAAAATGAAAGAGTCTATTGGCACAGGGGACGTGAAGGGTTTCCTGCGTGGCAATCGAGTGTTTCATTTCAAGACCTATCGCACTGCTGGATCGCCGGTTTCGCTCAGTGTAATCGAGAATCTGTGGCTGCAGATTAGCCCTTATTTCAATTTGCTGCACGAGTCCGGCAATCCGAAGTTAGCCAACAAGCAGCATGCGGTGATGATTGCGGCGATCAAGAAGGGTGATAAAGCAGCGGTAAAGGCTGCGATCCGTTCCGATATAGACGGCGCCTACCAAGTATTGTTGAAACTCTTAGGCTGAAGTTTCAAATCCACTTCAATGCGAAAAAGAAAGAAGGGGCGCAAGAACGCCCCTTTTGAGTATTGCGGACCGGCTGAGGGCAGAGAGTGCCTCTGTCGCCGGATTCCAGAGTATCGGCTTGTGTTACTGAACGAGGCAGCTATCGGCATTGTCCTTAGTGCAGACGTCCAGTCCTGTATAGATTGGATCTGCGACGGCTTTGCCAGCAGCCAGATCCTTCAGGATGAACATGGCTTTGTAGCCCATCTCGAAAGGACGCTGGCCGACCTGTCCGTTGGAAAGGCCGTCCTTCAACTGCTCCATCTGCATAGGCAGCGTGTCGGCGACAATGATCGAAAGCGATCCGTCATCCACGCGGGCCTTGTGCGGTGCCACAGCCTGACGGTAGGCATTGTCGAACCACTGCGTGAAGGCGCCCGTTGAAATGAACGCGGTCAGGTCCGGTTCTTTGATCAGGATGTCGGTCATGCCCTGTATGGCCTTGTTGCCGTCATCGTCGGTGATCAATGGGCAACCGGCGACTTCTGTCCAACCGTTTTCACCCTTCAACATGTTGCCAGGTGCCGTCGTGCCGGATGCGCCCGATAACGTATCGCGAATGCCTTGCAGGCGTTCGTTGTGGTTGGCTGCGGCTGCGCCGCCGGTCTGCAGGCAGACCTTGCCGCCGCTCGGCTGAAGTGTTTGAGCGATCTTGGCCAGATTGACTCCGATGTCGTAGTTCTTGGTCCCGACATAGGTCGAGCGCACACCGATATCCTTTGCGAGAACGTCGGAGTCCCAGGTCATCACCGGGATTCCAGCGGCGACGGCGGCCTTCAAGGCCTTACCCATCGCAGGCGCGTTCGAGGGGGCCACGGCAATGCCGTCCACACCCTGACTGATCAGATCCTGCACGATCTGGATCTGCTCCAGCTCGGTGTGTTCACCCGGACCGATGTAGACGCATTCAACATCGGACATTTCATCCTGCGCTTTGTAGCAGCCATCGCGCGCCAGATCGAAGAAGGGATTGTTCATCGCCTTGGGCACAAGCGCCAATTTTAGTTTGTCCGCTGCCACGGCGCCGCCGGGTAAGGCCAGCGCGGCCAGACAGGTCGCTAGGATTAGCTTTTTCACTCTTGATCCTCCCTTTGGTTTATCAACTTGGAGACCCGTTTCAGGGTCCGCTTCTATTGCGAATACGCTCCAGCAGCACGGCGAGGATGATGAAGAGGCCGACAAAAAACTGCTGCCACAGGGCATCGATCCCGGCCAATAGCAGGGAATTTCGGATGAGTTCCATCAGGGCCGCACCGATGGGCGCCCCCAAAGCATAGGCGACTCCGCCCATGAGGTTTGCGCCGCCGATCACAGAAGCCGCGATCACGTTGAGCTCGTAAGTTAAGCCAAGAGCATTGGTGACCGATCCGAACCAGCCGACCAGCAGAAAGGCCGCCAGTCCGGCGCACATCGAGCAGATGACGTAAACCGAGACGATCACGCGTTCAACCGGAATACCGGCCAGCCGCGCGGCATCGGCGTTGCCGCCGACCGCGAAAACCCAGCGGCCCCATGTAGTGTAGCGGAAGGCGAGGAAGAACACGATGGTCAGGATGATCAGCACCCAGACAGGATTGGGAACTCCGATCACACTCTCGCCGCCGATCCACTCGAAGAGTTCTTGGTCCGGACCGAATTCGTAGATCATCTTATTGTTGGAGGCGACCATCGCCACCGAGCGCGTGATCGCCAGCATTCCTAGAGTGACTACGAAGGGTGCGAGCCTGAGATAGGCGATCAGCACGCCGTTGATCAGGCCTACCAGCCCCGCCATACCGATGCAGGCCAGGAACCCGAGGCCCACGCCAAAGCCCGCCTGCATCACCAACCCCGTGACGATCCCGGCCAGCCCCATCAGGGAACCCACTGAAAGGTCGATGCCAGCAGTCACGATCACCGCCGTCATTCCAAGCGCCATGATCCCAAAAAACGCGAAGTTGCGGGTGACGTTGAACATATTGCGGTCGGTCATGAAGACATCGGAGACGACGGACATCACGGCGCCGATTGCTAGGATGGACACGAGAACCCAAAATGGCTGGGTCCGCACAATTGCCTGAAGGCCCGACATCTCCTTGCGCGTGGTGACCGTCTGGTCGATGGCTGCGTGATCTCTCGTTTCCGTGGTCATGCCGCTTCGATCGCTCCTGTGATCAAGCCCGTTACCTCTTCAGGCGTGGATTGCGCGATAGCCTTGTCCGCAACTTTCCGGCCGCGACGCAGCACAGCCACCCGGTCGCAGACTTCGAAAACATCGGGCATGCGGTGCGAAATCAGAATGACCGCGTGGTTGGTTTCTTTCAGCCGCTTGATCAGATCGAGTACTTCGGCGACCTGGCGGACCGAGATCGCCGCGGTCGGTTCATCCATCAGCACCAGCTTGGGATCGCTCAGGCGGGTCCGTGCAATCGCCACGGCCTGTCTTTGGCCGCCCGACATCTGCCGGACGTAATCACGGGGGCGTGTCTCGGACTTTAATTCGACGAACAGTTCTCCGGCCCTGTCGTACATGGCCTGATGATCGAGATAGGAGAAGGGGCCGATTCTGCGCTTGATCTCCCGGCCCAGGAAGACGTTGGCAGCGGCCGTAAGGTTGTCGCAGAGTGCGAGGTCCTGATAGACCACTTCAATTCCGGCGTGGCGTGCGTCGATCGGTTTATGGAACTGGACCTGCCGGCCTTCGATCTCGATCGAACCGCCGCTTTGTGGGAAATTGCCCGCGATGATTTTGACCAGCGTGGATTTACCGGCGCCATTGTCTCCCATCAGGCCGACGGCTTCGCCAGGCTGAATCTCCAGATCAATCCCGGTGAGGGCCTGGATGGCGCCGAAGTTCTTGCTCACGCCTTTGAGCGACAGCAGAGTCACCGACTGTTCCTCCCTATTTGCTCCCGCTCTCTGCGGGTTCAAAGCCGTGCAAAGGACGCACAACCGCAAATTTTTATTCCAAACACCTTACAAGAGATATGCAAAATTTCAAGCAGTTTTTTTAATTCTGCAATTTTCATTGCAAAATTGAATGAGTTATTGAAATCAAGAGAAAACAGATGGTTAGAGGTATCGCCTGCGAAGTTAGGACAGGCTTATCCAACGGTTTTCCGCTGCCGAACGGTACAGCATTTCAACCAGCTTCTGGACCTCATAGCCCTCGCGAAAGTCCGGACCTACGAGTCCCTGTCCGGCGATGGCGTTGAGAAAATCGCGCACCTCGATGGCTTTGAGATCATTGAAGCCGAGCTGATGCCCGGGAGCGACGCAAAAGTCTCCATAGGGCGCATGATCGGGGCCGGCGAGGATGGTACGAAAGCCCTGCAGACCCGCGCGGTCATCCATGCTGTAAAACCGCAATTCATTCAGCCGTTCGCCTGAGAAGGCCACTGCAGCTTTTGAGCCGTAAACCTCGAAGTCGTGCTGCATCTTGCGGCCTGTCGCGACCCAATTTGCTTCGACCGATCCAGTTGCGCCGTTTTCGAAATTCACGAAGGCCTGCGCCACATCTTCGGTCTGCACTGTAGCAGTTTCCCGCGAGCCGGCCGCAGTCGGCCGTTCGGGGATCAGGGTTTTACAGGTACCCATGACCGAAACGATCGGGCCAAGCAGAAAACGAGCCGTTGCAAGAACATGACTGCCCAGATCGGCCAGGGCTCCGCCGCCGCCGGCCGGGTCGTGGCGCCAGGTAAGAGGCTGGTTGGCATCGGCCATGTAGTCTTCGGCGTGGACACCGCGAAAGCTGCGAATCTCGCCGAGTTCACCGCTTGCGATCATATCGCGGGCCAGTGCGAACATAGGGTTTTTTAGATAGTTGAATCCGACCTGGGTTACGATCCCAGCGGCTTCGGCTGCCTCGGTCATTTCAAGAGCTTCGGCGGCACTGGGCGCAAGCGGTTTTTCGCAATAGACATGCTTGCCCGCAGCGATGGCGGCGAGGGCCATTTCCTTGTGCAGAACGTTCGGCGCCGTAATATCGACAATATCAATTTCCGGATCCTTCAGCAGACTTCGCCAGTCTGCACTCGCCCTGCGAAAGCCAAACGACTGCCGGGCTGCTTCCGCCGAGGCTTCATCGACATCGCAGACGGTGGCAAAATCCAGCTTGAAGGGGAAGTCGAACACCCGCTGCGCGGTCGCAAATCCGAAAACATGGGTCTTCCCCATGAAGCCGGAGCCAATCAATCCCAGTCCGATTTTCGGGCTCACGCCAGTCATCCCGTTACACATTCCCGGCCGTATCCGATTTCCGCCCTGTTGACGACCAGGGCGGCGTCCAGCTTACCGGCAAAGAAATCGAGAATGTTCCGAGCAGAAGAAACCGCCATCCGCTCAGCACATTCGAGTGTCAGTCCTGCGGCATGAGGCGTGAGAACTGTGTTCTTGGCATTTGCCAAGAAGTGCCCTTTCGCTGGCGGCTCTTCCTCGAATACATCCAGGCCGGCTCCGGCCAGCGACCCGCTGTTCAAGGCGTTTGCAAGCGCCGCTTCGTCGACGACTCCGCCGCGCGCCGTGTTGATTACGATGCTGGTGCTTTTCATCGCGCCAAGTTCGACTGCCCCCAAAACCGGACCATCCGACTTTGGGGTATGCACCGAGACATAATCGGCGCGTGATAGAGCCAAAAGTAGATCAGGGCAGGGCTCGACATCGGAGGCCGAGAGGTCCTTCGGTCTCAAATAAGGATCGTGAACCATGACCCGCATGCCGAAGCCCTGTGCCAGCTTTGCAAGATGGCGACCGATACGGCCGTAACCGATGATCAACAGAGTCTTCGCGTAGAGCTCTCGTGATTCGAAGGCATTGCGGTATTCCCAGCCTTCACCGCGCGAGGAGGCATCCATTCGCAAGAGCCGTTTCCCCGTCGCCAGCATCAGCATCATCGCGTGTTCAGCCACGGTGCGGGAGTTGACGTCGCCCACGATCGCCAGCGGAATGCTGCGTTTGTTGAGCGCGGCGACATCCACTGCGTCGTAACCGACGCCGTGCCGGGAGACGACTTTCAGGTTTTTGCTTTTCTCGATGAAGCTGCCCGGCAAAAGCTGTGTACGCACCAGGAGAGCATCGGCGTCGAAAATCTTCGGCGCCAATGATTCCGTGGAAATCTCCTCGACATAATCGATATTGTAACCTGCGGCACCATAGAGAAGGTCGAGACCGCTGGGATGAAGTTTGCCGCCGATCAAAATCCGGGGCATGTCAGTAACCCTTCGTGTCCGACGCTTCCTCCGTCGTTCCGTGGCCGAGGAGTTCACGGGTTTGCGAAACGCTTGCGGAGGCCGAGGCGGCTAACAGCCGGACGTCGTTCAAAAGGGTGACCAGATCGAAGCCCCAGCCAATGGCCTTTGCCGCGTAGGCCGGGCTGCCGCAATGAAGACAGGCGCGGATACCCGCAGTTTTTGCGGCTGCAAGGATCCTTTGGATCGCCTCAATCATTTCCGGTTCTTCACGGTCGAAGCCAGGGGGCAGGCGGCCATTGGTGACACCGATCGTCAGATCAGCCGGGCCGATGTAAACGCCGTCCAGGCCGGGCGTGCTTACGATCTCTTCAAGGTTCTCCATGGCCTCTGCGGTTTCGATCATGGCGAGACACAAAACTTCGTCGTTGGCTTCGGCGGCGTAACCGGCACCGGCGGAAAAGTTGGCGCGCGTCGGGCCGAAACTACGTGTTCCCCTAGGGGGATAGCGCATGTAGGACACAAGTTGTTCGGCTTCCGCGCGAGAATTGACCATCGGGCAGATGATTCCGTACGCCCCGGCGTCGAGCGCTTTCATGATGGCACCCGCATCGAGCCACGGCACTCGTACCATCGGTGTTACGCCGCTGGCCCTCATGGCCTGGAGCATAGGCACTGCACCGCTGTAATCGATGATACCGTGCTGCAGGTCGACAGTGACGCTGTCGTACCCCTGCGCCGACACGATTTCCGCCGAAAAGGAATTGGCGATCGAGAGCCAGCCATTCAAGGCAGGTTTGCCCTCTGCCCAGAGGCTTTTCAGTCCATTTTTGATCATGACATCTCTCTACAGTCGTTGATGTTTGTTGGCTGAAACTATCCGATTTCCTCGACGCGCACACACCGCTTCTCTGCAATGGACCTGTAGGCGGCTTCTGCGAGAATCAAAGCTTGGCGTCCATCCTCGAATCCCACTTCCGGCGCGGTCTGGTTTTCGATGCTCTCCACGAAGGAAGATATCTCCGCCATGAAGGCTTCGTGATAGCGTTCGATGAAAAAGTATAGATAGGGGGCCGCGATCTCGGTGCTGTTCGCGGTGAAGCGTTTCATCTCCTGCGGTTTGCGGTTGTCGCTGAGCAACATGCCCTTGGTGCCGAGGAGTTCCACCCGCTGATCGTAACCGTAGACGGCGGCGCGCGAGTTATTGATATGGCATTGCTTGCCGTCGGCGGTCCGCATGATGATCATCGCCGTATCGACATCGTCTAGCTCGGCCCCGAGTGCCGGATCGATCAGAGCGCCGGCGACGGCAAAGACCTCGACTGGTTCGTCGTCCAGCATAAAGCGCGCCAGATCGAAATCGTGGATGGTCATATCGCGCAGCAGTCCCCCGGCGGCCTCGATGTATTGGCGGGGTGGCAGGCCTGGATCGCGAGACGTAATGACAACCTGATGGAGATCGCCGATCTCGCCGGCGAGCATAGCATCGCGCGCAGCCCGGTGGCCCGGGTCGAAGCGCCGGTTGAAGCCAAGCTGGATGGGAACCTTCGTGCCCGCGATGGCTTTGGCACAACGGTTGACTCGTTCCAGGTTGAGATCGATCGGTTTTTCGCACAAGACCGCCTTACCGGCAGCGGTGGCCATTTCGATGTAGTCGGCATGGGTTTCCGTAACGGTGGAAATCAGCACGGCATCAATCTGAGGGTCTGCGAAAACCGCCTCGGCACTTTGCGCGACTGGCACAGAATGTTCTGACCCGACCTCGTTTGCGGAAGGGGCGTATAGGTCATAGACCGCGGCAAGTTCCGCTTTCGGATGGGCGGCGATATTGGCGGCATGCATCCGGCCGATTCGACCGCATCCCAGCACTGCGATTTTGACCATTCCCGTCCTCCCTGATTGTGCTTTTATTATGCGCTGAAAGCCACAAAGTGACATTTGCAATAATCGTTGCCATATACTAGTTTTGTCAATAAACATTCTTAAAAGACGACATAAATCCGCTCTCGGGGAGGACGAAAAATGACCACTGGAACGGTCCGGCTGACGATGGCGCAGGCTCTGGTCCGCTATCTTTGTAATCAGTTTACGGAACTGGATGGCGCACGGGTTCCTCTGTTCGCGGGCGTCTTTGGGATTTTCGGCCACGGTAATGTGACCTGTCTCGCCGAGGCCCTGGAAGCTGTTCAGGGTCAACTGCCGACCTGGCGTGGTCAGAACGAACAGTCAATGACGCTGGCTGCCATCGCCTATGGCAAGGCCAAGCGCCGCCGCCAGATTATGGTCGCGACGAGTTCTGTTGGCCCTGGCGCGACCAACATGGTTACGGCGGCGGGGGTTGCCCATTCCAATCGGCTCCCTGTGCTGATCCTCAGCGGCGACGTCTTCGCCAATCGCCGTCCGGACCCGGTTCTGCAGCAGGTCGAGCACTTTGGCAATCCAACCACATCGGTCAACGATGCGTTTAAGGCGGTGACCCGCTACTGGGACCGCATCACCCATCCGGAACAGATCATTTCTTCGCTGCCCCAGGCGGTTGCGGCCATGTTGGACCCGGCGGACTGCGGTCCGGCCTTTATCGGTCTCTGCCAGGACACGCAGGAGATCGCATTCGACTATCCCGAAGCCTTCTTCGAGCCACGCATGCATGCCGTGCCGCGGCCGCGGCCGGACCGGGAGCGTCTGGCGGCTGCAGTAGAGAAGCTGACGTCGGCGAAACGCCCGCTGATCATTGCCGGTGGCGGCGTGCGCTATTCCCAGGCGGAAGAACAGGTCGCTGCCTTCGCCGAATCCCGTGGGATACCCTTGGCCGAGACCATTGCGGGGAAGGGGACTGTCGTTCACGACCATCCTGCTCACGTCGGGCCGATGGGCGTGATCGGATCCTCCTCGGCGAATGCCATGGCGGGAGAGGCAGATGTCGTTCTCGCCATCGGAACCCGTCTGCAGGACTTCACCACTGGATCCTGGACTGCTTTCGCAGGGGAGGCCGAATTCATCTCGATCAACGCTGCGCGTTGGGACGCGACCAAGCACAGGGCGCTGGCTGTGGTTGGCGATGCGCTGGAGGCGGTCACCGAATTGGACGAAGGGCTTGGCGATTGGAAGGCCGATGAGGCCTGGACCGCGAAAGGCCGCTCGGAATTTGCCGCTTGGAACCGGCTTCTCGACGAACATCAGAAGCCGACAAATGCGCCGGTACCAACTTACGCCCAGGTGGTCGGCGTGGTGAACCGCAAGGCCGGGGAGCGGGATCTGATTCTCACAGCAGCCGGTGGCTTGCCCGGGGAAGTGACCAAGGGCTGGCGGATCAAAACGCCCGGGACCTTCGATTGCGAGTTCGGATTTTCCTGTATGGGGTACGAGGTGGCTGGTGGCTGGGGTGCGGCCATGGCCGACGAAAGCCGCACGCCGATCGTCATGTCCGGCGACGGTTCCTACCTGATGATGAATTCGGACATCTACTCTTCGGTGCTCTCCGGTCACAAGATGATCCTGGTGGTCTGCGACAACGGTGGCTTTGGTGTCATCAACCGGCTGCAGAATTTTAAGGGAGGTGCATCTTTCAACAACCTGATCAAGGACAGCCGGGTGAAGCAACCCTTTGCGGTCGACTTCGTCAAACACGCAGAATCCATGGGTGCGCTGGGGCGGCAGGTGGAAAGCCTGGCCGACCTCGAGGCGGCGATGGACTGGGCCAAGACAACCGACCGCACAACGGTCCTTTCCATCGTGACCGACGCCTTTTCCTGGGTGCCGGGCGACGCGGCCTGGGATGTCGGCGTGCCGGAAGTAAGCGATCGGGATGAGGTGCGGGCCGCCCGCAAGGATCACGATGATATTCGCGCGAAACAACGCATCGGAGTCTGAAGCATGAAGGCAAAACTCGGCATTGCGCCCATTGCCTGGTCGAACGACGACCTGCCGGAACTGGGCGGCGATACGCCTCTGGAAACCTGTCTGAGTGAAGCGCGTGAAGCGGGCTTCCTGGGTGTGGAAACCGGCGGCAAGTTTCCCACGACCACACCTGAACTGCGCACCGCACTGGGAGTGCACGGTTTGCGACTGGCCTCGGGCTGGTACTCGGGCACGGTGCTGGATTCCGAGCTGGAAGCCGAGAAAGAGCAGGCGATAGCTCAGCTTACACTGTTCCGGGACCTCAATGCCCCCTGCATAGTCTACGGCGAGACCGCGGGGACCATTCAGAATGTCCGCGGTGCAGCCCTTAATAGCCGGCGTACACTGGCCGAAGACGATTTCAAAGACTACGGCCGAAAACTGACAGCCTTCGCCGAATTTTGTGCAGAACAGGGTGTGCCGTTGGCGTTCCACCACCACATGGGGACGGCTGTCGAGACTGAGCGGGACCTGGACCTGCTGATGGCACATACGGGAGCGGCGGTTCGCTTGCTCTTTGACGCAGGGCACATGGCCTTCGCCGGCGGTGAGGTTTTGCGGGTCATCGAAAAACATGCGGCTCGGATCATTCATGTCCACGCAAAGGATGTTCGTGGCGATGTCCTGAATAGCCTCGCGCGCGACCGCGAGAGTTTTCTCGATGCTGTGCTTAAGGGGGCTTTCACCGTACCCGGCGACGGCGGCCTGAACTTCAACGACATTGTTCAGCGGCTGGCAGATAACGGCTATGAAGGCTGGTTCGTGGTGGAGGCTGAACAGGACCCGGTCAAGGCGCCCCCATTGGAATACGCTAAGATTGGACACCGAGCCCTGACAACTGCGCTCCTGTCCGCCGGTTACGAAATCGAGGAGGCATAAATGAACAGCCTGGAAGGGAAAATCGCTGTCGTCACGGGCGGAACCCAAGGTCTGGGTGCGGCCATCGCCCGGCGCTTTGCGGAGGCGGGGGCCGCCGGTCTGGTGACTTGCGGTCGATCGCGTGAAAAGGGCCAGGCTGTTGCGGCAGTGATTCAAAAAGATACCGACTGTCCAGTGCAATTCGTCACGGCCGATCTGGGCGAGGTGGCCGATTGCCGCGCGGTCATTACCGCTGCGGATCATCACTTTGGCCGTGTCGATGTCCTGGTCAATGCGGCAGGTCTCACGGATCGCGGAAATATTCTCGACACCTCGGAGGAACTCTTTGACCGGATGATGGCGATCAACACGCGTGGGCCTTTTTTTCTGATGCAGGACGCCGCCAAGGTCATGATCCGCGACGGTATAGAAGGCGCGATTGTCAATATCGGTTCGACCTCCGCCTTGGCTGGCCAGCCCTTCATCTCAGCCTACTGCACTTCCAAAGGTGCGCTTGCGACCCTTACGCGCAACACGGCTTTTGCCCTGCTGCGCAATCGAATCCGGGTGAACCAGTTAAATATTGGCTGGATGGCGTCCGATGGCGAGCATCGGATTCAGACTCAGTACCACGGGGCGGAAGACAACTGGCTGGACGCGGCCGCCGCTGCCCAACCCTTCGGGCGCTTGCTGGCGCCGGCCGAGGTCGCCAAAGCAGTCGCCTTCATGGCATCCAGTGACGCGGGTATGATGACCGGGTCTGTCGTCAATTTCGATCAGTCGGTCTGGGGTGGATATCCCTTCGAACCCCCGGCACCGTCGGAAGCTATGTCGCTTTAGGATATATCGCGTTGAGCCGGAACTACTTTTCCGTCACGACAGGAATGCGCGGCGTCTCTTCGCCCTTTTGCAGGCGGGAGGCCAGCGCGACCATCAGGGCTTGCGCCAGACACATGGGGGCGGCCAGTGAACGGGAAAAAGCGTATTCATCTTCCGGTACGGCAAAGAGCACCTCGGCGGTTTTGGCCAGGGGTGACAGGGTACTGTCGGAGATCGCGATGATCGGCACGCCGTGCGCTGCCGCGTCTTCGGTGATGTTCACGACTTCGGTAGCGTAAAAGCGGAAGGAGACAGCCAGCAATACGTCGCCGGGCTGCATCACCTTGGCCATCTGCGTCGCCAGACCACCGGCAGTGTCCAGGAAGGTCGTCTTACGTCCCAACATGGTCAGGATATAGCGCATCAAATTGGCGATCGGCTCCGACCGCAGTTGCCCAACCAGATAAATGGTGTCGGCCTGCTCCAGCAGATCGACGGCGCGGGCCAGATCCTCCTCCGAGGTGCCGGCCATGAGGTTTTCGAGCGAGGTGATGTCCCGGACGACGAGGTCGCTCAGAAAGCCGCGCATACCTTCGCGCGTATGCATGTCCAGATCGCTCTTCAGGGCCTTAATGCGCGCGTCGAAACCGGGGGCCGCGGTGGCCAGGCGGTTCTGGAAAATAACCTGCAGTTCCTTGAAACCCTTGAAGCCGAATTGCTGGGCAAAGCGTACCAGGCTCGAGGCATGCACGCCGCAACGGGCGGAGAGGGCGTTCACCGACAGCATGGCAATATCGTTGGGATTCTGTGTGACGAAGCGTGCGACCTTCTGATAGCTCTTGCTGAGCCCATCATAGTGATCGTGAACCGCCTGGGTCAGATCTTCGTAATTGTCGGGTGGCGAATTCGACTGCCCGGCCATCGCGGTATTCCCCATTTCATCTGCTGGCCGCAGTTTGAACCGGGCGCATGTATTCAACGAAACTTGATTATATTACGTTTCTGCAATTACCGTTGCAATGTTTCTGTTTTCTGTTGAGTTCTTATTGTTCTTTTTCAAGATCGACCATCAGTCGATAAGCTGATTAATTTCAAACAGGTCGAGCAGCTCAACTGCAGTAGGGTTTGAAGCAGGATGTTCCTGTTCGATCTGCGGAACAGTTGTCGGGACAAGATATCGACAGCTGCTCAAAATTGCGCTGAGTAGCTGATGGCGGGACTTTAGTGCCAGTCAAAACCTGTTGCCGCTTGACGGAAGGTGGCCAGGGCCTGAGAGACAGTGGCATTCACAGTCGTAACCAATTCAAGCTTGCGCTCGTTGGGTAGATCGCTGATCGGGCGGTAGGACAAGCTGTTCAAGATCACAGAACTTGTCGGCATGACACTGACGCCCAGACCGTTCTGAAGCAGCTCCAAAATCCAGTCCTCGCGTTCACTTCGTAAGGCCACGTTGAGGAGCAGTCCGCTTGCCTTTGTGAGATTGAGAAAATCATCGCGGAATTCACAATGGAGGCGGTCGAGGTAGGCTTCTTCTGCAATTTCCGACAGCGGTACCGTTTCGAAGTCGTTGAAACGATGGCCATCGGCAAAGGCGACGACAAGACTCTCGGTAAAGAGATGAATCGCCTCAAAGCGCGGATCGTGCTCTTTCGAGCGGCCGCAAAACACGCAGTCCGCCTGGCCGTTCAACAGCAGGTCGGGTATTCGTGAGGCTGTGACATCGTGCAGCGTAATTTCGATGTGCGGATGGGCCGTGCGAAAGCTCTCCAGAAACCGGCTGAAGCGGTGCGGGCCTATGGTGCACATGACACCCACATCCAACTTTTCAATAGCAGTTCTGGCAGCAACCCGTGCGGCGTCACGGGCTTTGCGCCGGCTGTCGTCGATCCGTTCAAAATGAACCCTCATGGTTCGGCCAAAGTCGGTGAGCTCAATCTGTTGTGAGCTCCTGTCGAACAAATCGGCGCCGAGCGTGACCTCCAATTTTCGGATTGCTTTCGACAAAGCGGGTTGCGACACGGCACAGGCCTTTGCCGCGCTCGTAAAGTTCAGGGCTTCGGCGACTGCGAGAAAATATCTGATCTGTGTGAGTTCCATAGTTCAAGTATTTCTGATGTGGAGACGAACGCAATAACCAGAAGGTATTGCTTCGATAAGATATTGATATTTCACTATTATATTGAGATGAAATAGCTTTGTCCATGTCGCTACATCAAGAATCAACAAAGCCGCTGAACGGTACTCACCGCCTCCCGATCGACAATTCGGGGGACGGTACGAGGATCGGTGTCGGCATAAAACCGCATGGAGAGGGTTCAAGAATGCGCAACTATCTGCTTTCAACCGCGATCGTCTGTTCGCTTTTGGCTGGTGTTACCGCCTGCAGCATGACCAACGCCGCCGACGACGCCGTAACACCTGCCATATTTGCCGCCGATGGTCAGGTCATGATTCCAAAAGACTGGCGGCAGTGGGTTTATGTGGGGACACCTTTGACGCCGAATGCGCTGAACGACGGCAAGGCACCTTTTCCCGAATTCCATAACGTCTATATCGAGCCCACCGCCTTCGCCCATTGGCAAAGCACGGGCAAGTTTGCGAACGGTACCCAGATCGTGAAGGAGCTTGTGCTTATCCGGCAGAAGGACGCTGATGAAATGAACGAGGATGGTTCAACGGGCGAGGTTTCGGGTGTCGGCTATTTCCAGGGCGAATTCGCCGGCCTGGAACTGACCGTAAAAGACACCACGCGGTACCCGGACGAGCCGGGCGGCTGGGCCTACTACAGCTTTGGGCATAACTCACCACCCTATGCCGATACGGCTAAGGCTTTCCCCACAGAAGCCTGCAATGCCTGTCATGAGACCAACGCCGCCGATGATTTCGTTTTTACGCAGTTTTACCCGGTGCTGCGCGCAGCAAAGCCGTAACATTCCCCGTTGGGTAATGAACACGCTTGCAAGTGTTGCAGGCGTGTTCAGTCGTTATGCCGAAAAGGCTTGAACTAACAAGAAATAAAGAGCTCCACATTTGAGAAGGCAACGAGAACTATATGGCTATGCATCTTGAAGTCTGCGTATCGCAGAGAGCGGTATTTTTAAAGCGTTTGCAAAAGAAAATCCACCGATCGCAGCTTACTTTTACGCGATTGGCGTTAGTCGTGTAGTTCGAGGTACTCGGATTTTCCCAACTGTGCCGATCGAGGCGCCCACAACTTTTAAGCCGTCTCGCAGTCGTTTCCAGTCAGATCTGTTCCGAATGGGGAATGTTTGAAGTAACCATTCTGCTATTGCGCGGTCTTCAAAAGCTTTTGCTCCTTGCCAATCCTGGCGGATCAGGTTTTTAAAGTAGTCCCACTTTTCTCGTGCCTCCAAGATTAACCCAAGCTGTCCAAGTGTCGCTACGTTCCAACCTAAGAAACTATATGCCACGTCTCCAGAGCGTGTTGATGCCTTTAACGCGCCTTCATAGTCGCTACATAGAAATCGGATTATTGTTTGATAGCCCCAATGAAGTGGTTCTACTGTCAAACCGAGTTCAACAGCCTGATTTGCCCGTGTGAGCGCGATCTCATGGCGCCCGCAGAGCGCTAACCCCAACGTGGATGAAACGAGAGTCCATGGATCATTCTCGTTCAGATCATACGCCGTCTTGTATCCCAGTTCCGCAAGGTCGAACTGACCGTTCATTGCGTAAGACCAGGCTGCACAGAGCTGTGTCTTCGAATTAGTCGGCTCGAGCCCAACGACAACTTTTACAAGAGACGTGGCTTCTCTCATGTTCTCTTCTGTACGGAATACACCGGGAAACATCTGATTTACTGAGTTGTGGAAATTTATGAGATTGCAATAAGCTGGTGCAAAACTCGGCGCATCTCCGATTATCGAACGAAAGAAACTGGCGGTCCGAATTCGATTCTTGGGCCTCCACAGTCGGGCTTGATCTAACCCCTTCAGCCAGCGATCGAAAATGGGGAGTGAGATGTCGGGTTTTCCAATCACCTTGCTGACGCGATCGGCAGATAGATGGACATTGAGAGCGAATGCGATCTTGCGTACGACTTGGCGTTGGCTTGCGAGCCATTGTTCAGAGTTTTCTGAGTATTCTGCACTCCAGACGTACTCTTTCGAACCCTGATCACTGGCAGTGAGAATTAGTTCTATTTTTCCGTTTGATTGGTAGGAAGTTGCTTCGATTGTGTATTGGGCTCGGTCAGGTGTCGGCAACTTGAATAGTGGATTCTCGGTTGATCCATCTATGACGGACCATTCGCGAAAACGAACAAGGTTAGAAATTAGGTGATGCCGAAATCCCTTCATCAACTGTCCTTGCGCAGACTGACCGGTGTTTTCGCCAACTGTGTGAGACTGAAATGCCCCAACAACGATCATAAGACGGTTTGCCGTGACGTTTTGTTTGCCACTATCGAGAGCACCTGCTTCGGTCGTAGCGATACGTTCTGCCCGATGTGATGGCTCAATTAAAGGTGGGTCAAAATCTCCGATTTTGATGCTAACAACTAAGTTCTGAGTCTTGATGGAAGGCTCCATGTCGTGCTCTGTGTCCAGCAAGTCATAAAGCGCTTTGTATCGATCAAGTGCTCTCGAGATGTCTCCCTCTTTCGCGTAGGTCAACATCAAGTATCGACAAGCTCCCTCGTGAGTCGGATCAAGGTTTGAAAGTGCAAGCGCTAGCTCTTTTGTTGCTTGATGTTGTTGCGAACCGACGTTTTCCTCCATAGCGTTAAGCTTCGATTCCAACGAAAAAACTAAGCGCTCGTGAAATATCTGTCTTTGCACCATTAGCCATGATTTGACAGCTGCATCGACATCTTCAAATCCGAGTAAAAGTTCTTCTGATAGGCACTTTTTCTCGAGCATCAGTGGATGCGGCTTAGCGCATTCTGTGTTGTCCAAGACAGACCAAACGTCGACTTCAAATTCCGAAGAGTCCAGGGAGGCTTCATTGCGGCTGATCTGCAAACCTGGCGAGCTGAGTTCGGCAAATACCTGTTTCAGGCTGCGCAATGCCTGGCGCAGTGAACCCCGTGCATTCGATTCTGGAACATTACTCCACAACAGCCCTGCAAGTTGTTCCCTCGTTTGCCGGAAGTCTTGGCTAAGGGCGAGATACGCCAGCAGTACCTGTGCCTTACGGTTGCGAATAGCAATTCTGCGGCCACTGTATGTTAGGGAGAATCCGCCGATAAGAGAGAGGTATAAATACTGCATTGAAGAGAACGCATCCGTATTTTCATTTCGTCCAGCAGAACGCTCAATCAACTTAAGTTACGTCAGCTGCCACTGATGGTTTTCAGCAACCCTGTAGCTTAAGGAAATATTCTTCCAAAGGGTTTAGTTTACCAAAAATTGTGGTGGTGAGAAGCTGTACTTCCGACACGGGCACTTCTCCTGACGACAAAAAATTGGGTGTCCATTCTGGAACCCAAACAGAGCGCAGCACTCTGACTCTATGTGATTGGGGGGAATTTACATGGAAGTGTATCGGGCTTCACGTTGTCCAACATGCAAGTGCAGTGGTCGTAGTAAAGACCGTTCGGTCGCTTGTTTTCTTTAGGAGTTTCATTTTCTAGACTGACGCAGCATAAGAGATTCTTGATGAATTGACATCCCTGCAGCGTTATTGAACCGATTTGAAGTCTAGTCGATCCCTTAAGCGTGCTCATATGTATCGCTGAAGCGTTGCAATTTCTCCAAAGACAGCTGCCGGTTCCAACGCCTCCAACCCTGCGCGGTGGCTGTCGGTTTGCGCGTGCCCGCCACCGGTAAAGCCGACCACACTCATTCCCGCGCGCTTGGCGGCTTCGATCCCGGCAGGGCTGTCTTCGATTACCAAACAATCTTCCGGAGCCGTTCTCATTACCCGTGCAGCATGGAGAAACAGATCCGGTGCCGGCTTGCCGTTGGTGACCATCGACGCACTATAGATATGAGGATCGAACGCCGAGAGAAGGCCGGTGATTTCGAGGGAAAGCCGAATGCGTTCCAACTGGCTGGACGAGGCAACGCAGACCGGCAAATCCAGCGTACGCAGCAATTCGGCGATGCCGGGTATGGGGCGAAGTTCTTTCCGGTAGAGATCAAAGAGCTGCAGCCGCATGGATTCAAGGTCGGCGGATGAGAAATCAACGCCGAAGTCGCGGCTTAAAATTTCGGTGGTGGTTGCCAGACTCTTCCCGAGGAAAAGCTTGTAGCAGTCCTGCATGGGGATCGACGCGCCTGCGGCTGCCACGTTGTCGCGCAGAACGCGAAACGACAGAGGTTCGCTGTCGACCAGCACGCCGTCACAGTCGAAGATGATAAGACGCGGGCGCTTCAGAGGCGCCGTGTCCTTAGGTCGTTGTTTACCAGCAGGTGTATCCGCCATCCGCCACCACGATTGATCCGGTCATCAGGCTCGACGCATCTGATGCCAGAAAGTGTACAATTGATGCGATCTCATCGGGTTGGCCGACTCGGCCCATCGGGGTCATCTCCAGCCAGGTTTTATACATTTCCGGCTCCTCCGTCATGCCGAAGTGGGTCAGCGGAGTCTCGATGTAGGTGGGAGCCACCGCGTTCACTCGAACGCCGCGTGCGGCCCACTCGGCCGCAAGGGACTTGGTCAACTGATGCACAGCGGCTTTCGATGCGTTGTAGAAGGACTGCGGCTGCGGCTTGTTGACGATCAGACCGGACATGGAGCCGATGTTGATAATGGAGCCGGAACCCTGTTTGAGCATCTCGCGGCCGAAGGCGCGGCAGCACCAGAAGAGGCCGTCGAGATTGACGTCCATGTGAAAACGCCAGTGTTCGTCAGAAGTATCTTCGGCCCGCACGTCGCTGTTCGCCACGCCGGCGTTGTTGACCAAGATGTCGACACGCCCATGTTCTTTCATGACCGCAGTCACGGCTGTATCTACCGCGCCCGATTTGGTGACGTCCATCACGATGCCATGGGTTTCGATGCCGAAAGTCTTCAATTCCGCTACGCTGGCGTCGACCCGGTCAGGAAAGAGGTCGGCGACCACGACCGTTGCGCCGGCTTCACCGAGCGCGCGGGCGCAGGCAGCTCCTATGCCCTGGCCAGCGCCGGTTATGATCGCGACTTTTCCATCCAGCTTTAACTTCTCGAGATACACGGTTCACTTCCTTAATATTATGTGAGGTTTCAGCTCATCCAGTTGCCGCCGTCGACGTTCAAGGTCTGAGCGGTGATGTAGCGGGCATCATCAGATGCGAGAAAAACACAGGGGGCGGCCACGTCCCGAGGGTCGCCCATGCGACCAAGGGGAACGGCCGTGCCGACTTCACGCTTCTTCTGGCCCTTGGGTTTGTTTTCGTATTCGGCGAACTGCGCATCGACCAGATCCCACATCGGCGTGTCGATGACGCCGGGCGCAATGGCGTTGACGCGGATGTTGTCCCCGGCCAGCTCCAGCGCCAGCGACTGCGTGATCGAGATCACGGCCGCCTTGGTCGAACAGTAAATCGTGATATTGGGCTCCCCACGGCGCCCGGCCTGGCTGGTGAAATTCACGATCACACCGCCGCCGCGTTTTCGCATCGAGGGCACGACCGCCTGCGCGGTAAAAACCGTGCCGGCAACGTTCACATCATACTGACGGCGGTAGTCTTCGAACGTGATCCTGTCGATGGAGGCCATGTTGAAGATGCCGGCGTTGTTCACCAGAATATCGATTCCGCCCCAGGCTTCCTCGACAGCGGCGACACCGGCTGTGATGGAGGAGGGATCGGCCACGTCCATGGCAACCGCCATTCCGCCACCGATGGTCCCGGCGAGTGCCGTGGCGGTCTCTTTCGCATCCTCTTCCAGCAGATCGGCGACGGCCACCTTTGCGCCGGCGGCCGCGTAGGCCTCGCAGATCGCGCGTCCGATGCCGCGGGCGCCGCCGGTTACTAGTGCTACTTTTCCTTCAAGTTTCGTCACGCGATTCGAAGTCCCTGCTGGTCGAACTTGTGGATCTGTTCGGCATTGGGGGTCAGATGGATCGTGTCGCCGTAGTGCAAATCGACCTCGCCGCCGGCGCGAACGGTCAACGGCTCGCCAAAGCCGTCGACATTCACGTGGAAGAAGGTATCGCTGCCCAGATGCTCAGAGACACCTACGGTGCCTTGCCAGGCGCCGCTGTCGCCCGAGACGGAGATGTGTTCCGGGCGGACGCCGATGGTATGGGCGTCGTGTTTACCGGCCTCGGGCCCTTCGATCAGGTTCATTTTGGGCGAACCGATGAAGCCGGCCACGAACCTGTTACGGGGTGTACGATAAAGCTCCAGCGGACTGCCGACCTGTTCGATCACGCCGGCCTGCAGCACGACGATCTTGTCAGCCATGGTCATAGCCTCGACCTGGTCGTGGGTGACGTAGACCATCGTGGTATCAAGCCGTTTGTGCAGTTCGCTGATCTCAAGCCGCATGCCGACACGCAGCGCGGCGTCGAGGTTCGATAGCGGCTCGTCGAAAAGAAACGCTGCAGGTTCGCGGACGATGGCCCGGCCGATGGCGACGCGCTGACGCTGGCCGCCTGACAACTGACCGGGACGCCGGTCGAGATAGTCGGTCAGGTTCAGCGCTTTCGCGGCTGCCTCGATCCGTTTGTCCTGTTCCTCCTTGCTCATTTTCGCCATGCGCATGGGAAAGGCGATGTTCTTGCGCACCGACATGTGCGGATAGAGGGCGTAGCTTTGAAACACCATCGCGAGGCCGCGCTTGGCGGGGGGCAGGCCCGTTGCGTCCTGCCCGTCGATCTCGATGTTGCCCGAGGTCGTGTCTTCGAGCCCCGCGATCAGGCGCAGAAGCGTGGACTTGCCGCAACCCGAGGGTCCGACAAAGACCACGAACTCGCCATCTTCGATCTCCAGGTCCAGCGGCGGGATGACCGTCACCTCACCAAAGGACTTTTTGACTTGTCTTAGATGTATGCGTCCCATGTTTGGTTCCTTACTTCACGGCGCCGAAGGTCAGACCCCGGACGAGTTGCTTCTGGCTGAACCAGCCCATGATCAGGATCGGCGCGATCGCCATGACCGAGGCGGCGCTGAGCTTGGCGTAGAACAGGCCCTCGGGACTGGAGAAAGAGGCAATGAAGGCGGTGAGCGGCGCGGCTTTCGCGGCGGTCAGATTGAGCGTCCAGAAGGCTTCGTTCCAGGCCAGGATGATGTTCAACAGGATGGTCGAGGCCATGCCGGGGATCGCCATGGGCGTCAGGACGTAGATCACTTCATCGCGCAGGGACGCCCCGTCCATCCGCGCGGCCTCCAGGATCTCGCCGGGAATTTCACGGAAGTAGGTGTAGAGCATCCAGATGATGATCGGCAGGTTGATCATCATCAGCACGAAGACCAGGCCGATGCGGCTGTCGAGAATGCCGAAGTCGCGAAAGATCAGATAGATCGGGATCAGGACGCCGACCGGCGGCAGCATCTTCGTGGACAGCATCCACATCAGCACGTCTTTGGTGCGCTTGGCCGGAACAAAGGCCATGGCCCAGGCGGCGGGGATCGCGATGACCAGCCCGAGGAAGGTCGAGCCGAGCGAGATGATCACCGAGTTGGAGAAGTGCTTGAAGTAGTCCGAGCGCGCCTGAACCGCCCCGTAGCTTTCGAAGGTCCAGCCCGAAAACAGGACCTCCAAGGGGGCCCGGATCGCGTCGCCTTCGGATTTAAAGGATAGGATGACGATCCAGAGGATCGGAAAGAACATCAGCACGCCGAGGCTGCCGGCGAGCAGCGTGTTGAAGGACTTGCGGGAGTTTGAGACTGCGCGTGCCATGATGTCCGTCCTTATCCGTCCTTACGCGTCCAGGTTCTTGCCGATCATGCGCATCAGGAAGAATGCGACGATATTGGCAAGGATGATGGCGACGACACCGCCCGCACTGCCGATGCCGACGTCGTACTGCAAAAGCGACGAGACATAGATCAGGTAGGTGAGGTTGGTGGTCGCGGTGCCCGGGCCGCCGTTGGTTGTCACGAGGATCTCGGCAAAGATCGACAGCAGGAAGATGGTCTGGATCAGAACCACCACGGTGATGGCGCGGGCCAGATGCGGCAGCATGATGAACCAGAAGCGCGCGAGCCAGCTTGCCCCGTCCATCTCGGCCGCCTCGAGCTGCTCCTGATCGAGCGATTGGAATGCCGTCAGGAGGATCAAGGTCGCGAAGGGCAGCCACTGCCAGGCAACGATGAAGACGATCGACAGCAACGGTATCTGGCCAAAGAAGTCGAGGGGCTGCATCCCCAGGGCTTGCGCCAGATGCCCGAAAATCCCGTTCACCGGGTTCATGAACATGTTCTTCCATACCAGACCCGAGACCGTCGGCATGACGAAAAACGGGGCAATCACCATGATGCGGATGACGCCCTGGCCCCACATCGGCTGGTTCAGCAGCAAAGCGAACAGGATGCCGCCGATGGTGGTGATCAGCAGGACTCCGCCGACCAGCACCAGCGTGTTGATCATGGCGTCGGTGAAACTGGGGTCGGTGAAGAACCAGTAGTAGTTCTCCCACCCGACGAAGGGATTGTTGCCCGGCTGCAGCAGGTTATAGCGTAGGAAGGAGAAATAGATCGTCATGCAGAGCGGAACGAGCATCCAGCCCAGCAGGAGAAGCACGGCGGGGGAGATCATCAGCCGGGCGGCGGAACGGGATGCTTTGGTCGCCATTCGATCGGTCCTCCGGGAGAAGGTGAGGCCAGCACTGAAGGGAAGACCCTTTTTCAGGTCCTCGCTACAAGGCTAACAGGAAATCGGCCAAGAAACCGGTCGCGAAACCGGCACTAGCGCGGTGGGCCGATGCATCCGGCATCGCCCCGCGCCGGGAGGCGGCTACTTGATGTAACCGGCTTTCGTCATTTCGCGCAGGGCGAAGCGCTGGCTGTTGGCCAGAGCCTCATCGACGGTCTGCTGACCGGCCAGGGCAGCCGAGATCTGCTGACCGACGTAGTTGCCGATGCCTTGGAACTCAGGGATCGCAACGAACTGAACACCGGTGTAGGGCACGGGATCGCGCGTTGCGTCGGCGGGGTTCGCGGCCAGGATCGACTTCTCGACGGTGGCGGCGAAAGGTGCCGCATCAAGATAGGCCTGATTCTCGTAGGTTGATTTCCGGGTGCCCGGAGGCGCGGCGACCCAGCCTTTCGTTTCACCCACGAGCTTCACGTAGTCTGCCGAAGTGGCCCATGCCAGGAAGTCCTTGGCGGCGGCTTCCTTGGTGGAGCTGGCCGGAACCGCCAGCGCCCAGGCCCAGAACCAGCCGGTGCCCTTGTCGGTCACCTGCTTCGGCGCCTGGAAGAAGTCGGTTTTGTCGGCGACCGAAGACTGATCGGGGTTGAAGATATAGCCCGCCGCCGATGTGGCATCGACCCAGGTCGCGCACTTGCCGTCGGCGAAGAGCGCGCGGTTCTCGTTGTGGCCGTTCGAGGACGCGCCCGGAGGCCCGTAGTTGTTCATCAGGTCGACATAGTAGTTGACCGCGGACTTCCACTCGTCGCTTTCCAACTGCGGCTGCCAGTCCATGTCGAACCATTTGCCGCCGAAGGCGTTCACCATCGGGCCGACGAAGGCCATGTTCTCGCCCCAGCCGGCTTTGCCGCGCTGGCAGGTGCCGTAAATACCCTTGTCGGGGGCATGCACCTTGGCAACGATTTCCGCGAACTCTTCGTAGGTGATCTGCGCATCGCCAACCTTGATGCTTGCCGCATCGAAGAGGTCCTTGCGGTAGAAGGTAAAGGAGCTTTCGGCGTAGAAGGGAACCGCATAGAGGGACCCATTTGCCGACAGACCGTTGCGGATCGGCTCGTAAATGTCGTCGTAGTTGTAGGCATCGCCCAGATCGTCGAGCGGCTTCAGCCAGTCCTGGGCGCCCCAGATCGGTGCTTCGTAGGCGCCGATCGTGATGACGTCGAAGGATCCGCCGTTGGTGGCGATATCAGTCGTGACGCGCTGGCGCAGAACGTTCTCTTCAAGGACAACCCAGTCCAGCGTGTGGCCCGACTGTTCTTCCCACTTCGAAGACAGCTCCTGCATGATGATCATGTCGGAGTTGTTCACGGTGGCGATGGTCAGGGTTTCGGCCAAGGCGTAGCTGGCCGCCAGGCTTGTCATAGCGAGTGCCGAGCACGCGCCGAGCATCGATGCTTTCAAATTCATGATTTTTCCTCCCGCACAGGTCTTGGGGTGGCTCTTTGGGTTTGAGCAATTGCCTATGTGTTGAGCAATTACTCACTAAAATGGTTAAAGAGTCAAGAGGGAATCGTTTCTGCAACGCAAAATTGTAGAGTGTTTTTGCGTTTTACATGGCTCAAAATTCACTGCCTCGCAATCAGCATGCTACTGATTTCAAAAGGATATTTTGAAATCTGTGATTTAGGAAAACCCAAAACACTGTTGTGCGAGTTTAATGGAAACCGCTGACCGTCGTTGGGGGATTTTTGGTCGGATTATGTCTAGGTCGCATTGAAGCGGCGGACACAGTGGGGCTTAGGCCTGATTCAAGATAGCGTTCGAAACGGAGGTTATCAGTCTGCCGACGGAAAACATGGAATGGAACTGCGAAGAAGTACGCCCGGCCTATCGTATCCTATAGGTCGCTTGTGAGCCGTTGCTGCGGATGAAGGTTACTCGGTTGCCGTTAAAGAGCACGGATTGGCAGTCCGAGCCTGCGAGACTATCAGGTTTCGTCAATGTACGGCAGAACTTGCCGTCTTTGACTTCCCAAGTGCCTCGGACACCTGTTCCAGTGAGCGTGCCATCCTGGTTTAGATGAACTGTTGCATTTTGGCTGTCCAGCGTTCTTCCGGAGAGCGCAGCTTCAAGAGGAGCGGCGGGCTGAGGTTTCTCTCCACTTGTCGTCGTCTGACAGGCAGCCAATGTCAGACCGATCAACGCCATTGGAACAAAAGGTTTCATTAACAGATCTTGTCCTTGTAACACTCCCAAGGTGGTTAGGATGACATAGCGGCAATCTTTGTCCAAGGCCTCTGAGGTTGCCGATGCGTCGCCCGACGAGCTTTCGCAGCATTCAGTACTCGGCGTAGATCTCGATCACGTTGCCTTCGGGATCGCGGAAGAAGAGCGTGCGGTGCCGCCAGTCCGGCAGGTCTGTGGGTTCCCGCAGGATCGGGACGCCCTGCGCAAGCAACTCGGCGTGGCAGACATCGACGGCGGGCGGCGGCACACGGAAGGCAAGCTGAACAGAGGCCGCACCCGGTTCTGCCGGGCCGTCGTCCCAGACCGGGTTAGCACCGCGCGGCCGCAGCGTGAGCAGGGTCGCACCGACCCGGAAGCTCACCCAGGTCTCCAGGTCTGTCTCTAAGGGAAAGCCCATCACGTCTTTATAGAAGCTGCGGGTTTCGGCCAGATTTTGGCAGAGTAGGATCGTGTAGTCGGCGTTGCGAATTTCCTTGAGGCTCATGGCGGGCTCCTCGTGATTTCGACAGATAACCAAAACGTGCCGTGTGGTGGCGGCCGTCGAGCGATCAAGAGTCTGACAGAAGTTTTTCCGCGGTCAGTTCGTCGGTGATCAGGCCGTTGATCAGGCCGCCGCGCACGGCGGCGGCGATGGCGGGCAGCTTTTTCTCGCCCATGGCCATGCCGGTGACGAGGGAATTTTCGCGAGAAGGAATGGGCGCGCTGGCGACCCGCGCGTTGGTGTTTCCGGCGATGAGTTGGCCCTTGGCATCGAAGACCCAGCCGGTGATCTCGCCGACCGCGCCCGCCGCCATCAACTGGTCCATTTCGGGATCCGTGATGAAGCGGTCTTCGCGCAGCGGCGCTTCGTGGCCCAGCTCGCCGATGCCGACAAAGGTCATGTCGGCCCTGGCCGCCAACTCCAGGGTCGAATGGATCATTTCCTGCTGGTGCAACAGTGCGCGTTCCTCGGGCGAGGAAACGTAGACGGGCAGGGGCATGGGATAGTGCCGGGCCTTGACCGCGTCCGACATGCTGAAGATGACGTTGTAGAAGGCCGCCGAGCCGTCCGGCGCGATGCTCCCGGTCAGCGAGACGATCTTGTGCTGCGGGCAATCCATCTGCGGCAGCTGATCCACGGCGGCCTTCAGGGTCCGCCCGGTGCCCAGCGCCATGATGATCGGCGCGCTTGATTTCAGCGCCTTCTCAATCGCCGTGGCCCCGGCCTCGGCCAGCCCCACGGTGGTCGAGGAAGACCCCGGATCGCTCGGCACCACCTCGACGGACTTCAGCCCGAAGCGCGCCTTCAGCTCCCGCCCCAGCTCCAGACAGCGTGCGATGGGATGATCGACCCGCACCTTGATCAACCCCTCGCTGACCGCCAGCGAAACCAGCCGCTGCGCCGACTGCCGCGAAATCCCCATCTTCTCGGCAATCTCGTCCTGGGTGTTCTTGGCGACGTAATAAAGCCAGCCCGCGCGCGCCGCATCGTCGAGACGGTTTCCGTTGGAGTCTTTGCGGCGTTGCATGAGCGTTGGACCGAGGTGGTTTGTGTGCAAGGCGGCGGCGGGATGCGTGCGGCCGATGTCTATTCACTTACGACAGAGAGGTGGGGGATGGCAAATGACGTAGTCCAGAACCTTAACGTGAAGTCACGAAATGGCTTTGTTTTCATGACTTGTCCGGTGCAGCCGTTCAGGCTTTTGGCACGCGTGTTGAGTCCCGGATCTCCGGTGCAAGTTGAGTTGTGACTTGTCACCTCATCAAATTTCTACAACAATTTTCTGGAAAATAGTTACTTCTTGTGGAGGTCGGTAGTTGAGAATGTTGTGTTTGAGTATTGATTAAATTTTGTGCAAGAAATTGATCGGCATCTTTGATCTGTATGTTTTGAGTGCACCTGACATATTTCGAGTTGAGAGTCTTATCAATTAGATAAGTATTTTTCAATCGAGGGTTTTTACAATAGAGCTATGGAAAAATTATACTTATCTAAATATTTGGCATTTAGTGTTTGCGGCGGCCAAAGCGAGAGTAATTGTCTTTAGTTGATCGGACGGCCTGATTTTCACCGCGGTCCCCGCTCAAGAGAACCGAGTATCCGAAACGCCGGCAGCGATAGGCAGGCAGGGTTCTGGAGATCCGCGAACAACAGCCCCGTATCGTGGCCGACACGCCGTGACGCGGCACGCAAACTGGGGAACGGCTATGGGAAAAGCTATGCTCGTGTCCGATGATGCTGACGCGTCGGTCCTTATGATGGACGAACGCCGGATCCGGCTCGGCCATGACGTCGGGCTCTCCCGGGACGCTTCCGCCCGTCAAAATTCGAACAAGTGGGGGGAGGAGCGGCACCATGGCCTCAATACCTGAGAAAGACCCTGAAAGCGGTTATCTGAAAGGTATCCTCGATGCCCTGCCGGACCAAATTGCCGTTATCGACGAGCATTCCGTCATCGAATGGGTCAATAACGCCTGGGAACGTTTCTATCAGGAGAACGGCGGGTCGCGCGACATTACGTGGTCCGGCCTCAAATACCTGGCCTGCTGCGAGCATGAGGACGTGTCGGGCGACCCCGAGGTCGCCGCATTGATCCGTGGCGTGCGAGGTGTCCTCGACAAATCGTTTGATCGCTTCGACTTTGCCTACCCCTGCGATAGTCCCGCAGAAAGGCGCTGGTTTTTGATGAGCGTCGTACCTGTCACTCTGATTGGACCACCACGTTTTGTCGTCACGCACCGGAACATCACTGAAGAGAAGCTGGCGCAGGAACAATTGAAGGAGTTGGTCGTCACAGATGCGTTGACTGGCATGCATAACCGCCGATACTTCAACGAGCAGTTTGATCTGGAATGGCGCCGTGCGGAGCGTAATTGCCACGAGTTGTCCTTGATCTACTTCGACGTAGATTTCTTTAAACAGATCAATGACACGCTCGGTCATGTCGCCGGCGACCAGTGCCTCAAGGCTATCAGCACGACCCTGAAGCGCTTTGCCCGGCGTCCCGGCGACGTTGCCGCGCGCATCGGCGGCGATGAGTTCGCGATGCTGCTTGCCAATACCCCGCGCCATTCCGCGGAACAGATTGCGCGCCAGATTCAGGTCGCTATTGCCGACCTTGACATCATCCTGCCGCAAGACCACGCGAGTGCACATGTGACGCTCAGCATCGGTATTGCAACCGCGCTGCCCCGGCGGGGCATCCGGCAGCGCGATCTGTTAACCGCCGCCGACGATGCACTCTACGAGGCCAAACGTAACGGCAGGAATCGCATCTCCATCGCCGATGGGGCGCCGTCGCCTGATCTTTCCGAAGCCTCGGTGCAAATCCGGTAGGACTTATGCCAAGGGCCGGAAAATTCCCGCCCTTTCGGCAATCTCGTCCTTTACCCGATAAAGGCCAGGAAGGGTTGGCCCTCAATGGCTTCCACAAAGCTGTAGGCCACCAGGCCGACATAGAGGGCGGAAAAGGCCAGCACGAAGGCCTTTGCCTTGCTTTGCGCAACAACCTTGCCGACCACAAACCCAAACAACGGCACGAAGTGCATGGCGTGCAGCGCGAAGAAGTGGGGCACCCGCAGGTCGCCGCCGTCGCGGGACCAGCCCATGATCGCCAGGCCCGCCGCGTCGGTGCCTGAACCGCCGACGAAATGGCCGCCGTTGCTGGCCAGATAGCCCGCCGTGACCAGGGTCAGGGGCAGGGTCATGATCAGGCCGGAGGCGAGCGAGAGGGAGAGGGCTGGCGGGAGGCCGCTGTCCTTGTTCCACCAGATCTGAACGCCGTAGAGCGTGCTGGCCGAGGTGATGACAGCCGCGAAGACGCCCATGAGCGAATAGAGGCTGCCCAGGAGCGGCGTCGAAACGTTGAAGTGCGAGGCGGTTCCCATGGCGGCCGCGCCGCCGATCCAGACCATCTCCGCCAGGGCCGAGAAGACCACGGCGGCGGCGAAGAGGCGGTACCAGATCTTTTGCGTCATGCCGGAGGGCAGCCAGCGGGCAAAGGCGGCGAGGGTGAGGAGAAAGACCGCCAGCGCGAATTCGAACTTCAGCGGCTTGATCCAGATGTTCTCGCCCAGGTGCAGGCGGGGATCGATCGCGATGGCCGCCAGGGTCGGCAGCATCAGCAGCAGCATGAGGAGACCCGCGCCCGCGAAGACCGGTTCCGGCCGGAAGAGGTCGAGGAACCGCGCGGCGGAAAAGGAACGAGGCGGAACGGCAGTCAGGACGGCGCTGTTCATGGTCAGGCCTCCGAGAGATGGCTTTGGGTCGTGCCGCGGGAGTTCATGCAGCGGCGGGGCTCACGCCGCAGGGGCTCACGCAGCCGCGGGGGCGGTCTGGAATCGCCTGACCAGACGCAGGGCCATGAAGAGCAGCAGGCCGACGGGCCCGAACATAAAGGTCAGCCCGAGACAGGGGACCACGAACCAGAAACGGATGCCTTCGGTCCGCGCGGTGCGGCATTCCCAGGCGCCGATGAAGAGATCGAACGCGAGATAGTGGATCCAGCCCGCCAGAACCAACTCGGGCAGGGTGAAGAGCTGCATGACCTCGGCGAGGCTACCGAAACCGCCTTCGCTGCCGGACCAGAAGGCCAGAATGAGCGCGCTGTAACCGACGGACAGCAGCAGCGGCAGGGCGATGCCCGCTATGCGGTCGGCCCAGACCGGAATGACGGGAGAGGCCAGCAGCACCAGCCAGCCGGCCATCGCCGTTGTGCTCGCCAGGCTAAAGATCTGATCCGGGGTCATATCGCGCTCCTGAAGTTTGCGTTGGAATTGAAGCTTTGGTCGAGTTCAATCTTTACGCTGTCTAGATCTATTTGAGTTATAATCTTGTCACTGTCAAGTTCGATTTTGACATTGGCAAGTTTGGGGCGTAAGCAAGAGCTATGGCAAAATCGAAAGTTGAATCGGGAAAACCTCGCGCCTTGTACGAAGGCGCAGCTAAAGCGCGCTACCATCACGGCGATCTGCGCGCGGTGCTTTTAGAGGCGGCGGAGGCCGAGCTCTCCGAAAAGAGCATCGAAAACTTCTCTTTGCGCGGCGTCGCCAAGCGGGCGGGAGTCAGTCATGCCGCACCCGCGCATCATTTCGGTGATGTCGATGGCCTGCTGACCGCGCTCGCCGCCATTGGCCACCGGCGCTTTGTCGCCCTGCAGAACGTCCGCCAGAAGCGGGCTGTGAAGGAGGGCGCCGCGCAACTGGTCGCCGCGGGTCTCGGTTACATCGACTTCGCCATGACAAACCCGGCGCTCTTTCGCCTGATGTTTTCCTCCAAACGCCCGGACTTTTGCCAGGGCGAACTGGCGGAAGCCGCCACCATCGCCTTCGAGAAGCTGCTCGATGACGTCGGGCGTTACCGGAACGGCGACCCGCGAGAGGACGATGGGGTTATGGCCGATGCCATGTCGACCTGGGCCATGGTGCACGGTCTGGCCGACCTTCTGAACGGCGGGCGCATGAAGTTTCTGCAGAACCTGCCGCGCAAGCGCCGCGAGGAACTGCTGGCCGATATGATTTTACGGGCGGCTTCGCCGGGATAGGCGGCCTTAGCGCAGTTTGCGTTAACGGACTCAAAACCCGCTGCCTATCGGTCAGCATGCTGTTGACCTTGAACGCAGGTTTTGAGAACTTCTGTTTTCGAAGAACGCAAATCGCTTGTTGGGTCTGTTAAACATCTCGATGTTTAACAGACCCTAATTAAATTTCCGGAAAAACCTTGTGCGGTCGAAGACGTCTTCCAGATCCTCGATGCGTTCGCGGGTGCCGTCCCAGGTCTGTTTCTGGACTTCGGCGATCATGGTCTCCAGCAGCAGCATGATCACGACCGAAGAATCCCAGGCGGAGGGCACGACGATGCGGCTGGAAAAACAGAGATCGGCGAAGCGGCTGACCGGCGAGCGCCATTGATCGGTGAAGAGGATGATCCTGACCCCGCGCTCACCGGCCAGTTCGGCCAGCTTGATGGTGGAATTTTCGTAGCGCCGGTTGTCGAAGATCACCAGGACGTCGCCCTCCTCCATGTCCAGCAGGGAGTGCGGCCAGGAATTTGAGCGGGATTCGATGTTCGTCACGCCGCGGCGGATCATCTGAAGATGCATGTAGAAATAGTCGGACAGAGCCCGGGTGATTCGGCCGCCGACCACGAAGACCGTCCGCTTGGGATCGGCGAGCAGGCCGCAAGCTGTATCGAAGCTCTCCGGGTCAATCTGTGCGAGCGTCTGGTGAATGTTGTCGATGACGGCTTCGGTGAAGCGGTTCAGGATGTGCTCGTTGGGTGCGTTCTCGGCCCAGGTGTCGTGTTTGGCGATCGGATTGACGATCTTCGCTTCCAGCTCGCGGCGCAGCTCGGCCTGGAACTGCGGGAAGCCGGCATAACCCAGCTTGCGCACCATGCGCACCACGGTCGGCGTGGACACGGCGGCATTGTTGGCGACCGTGGTGATGCTGCCGAGGCCCGAGACCGGGTAGTTTTCCAGGATCGAGTTGGCCAGTTGGCGTTCCGCGCGGGTCAGGTCGTCGAATGATCGCTGCAGGCGTTCGCCAATAGTCTCGGTCTGTGCCGGCATAGGGCATCCTTTTACATTTTGGCAGCGATGATAACAGGCTAAAGCGCTCTGAAGAATATGTTTCTGAAAAGGAGTTGACTGTCTGGTCAGGTCTGTAATTATCTATACAGAATGGCTGGGGGAGAAGCATGGCGTTGCAGGAGGACGGAATGGATCCGGACCAGGCCGGACCCATTTTACCGGAAGTGTTCAATGCCGGTGGATCGGGTGCCGTCGTGCTTGTCTGCGAGCATGCGTCCAATGCTATTCCAGCCCGCTACGCGAATCTCGGTCTAGACGACGGTGACCTCACGAGCCATGTTGCGTGGGACCCCGGCGCCTACGATGTGGCGCGGGCGGTGGCTGGACAGCTCGATGCAATTTTCGTTGCGTCTCGCGTCTCGCGTCTTGTGTATGACTGCAATCGCCTACCCGAGTCACCTGACGCTATGCCTGAAATCAGCGAAATCTTTGAGATTCCAGGGAATAAAGAACTTTCTGACGCGCAAAAACGCGAACGGGTGGAGAATGTTTATCTGCCGTTTAAACAGACGCTTTCGGATGTGATTTCGCGCGCCGGCCAACTGAAGATCATGGTCACGGTTCATAGCTTTACGCCGGTTTACTTCGGCGCTTCCCGGGATGTTCACATCGGTATTCTTCACGACGAGGATAGCCGCTTCGCCGATGCCATGCTGGAGTTGTCCGGGCAGTTTACCAGCCTGGACGTGCGGCGGAATGAACCCTACGGCCCCGAAGATGGTGTGACCCACACCTTGATTGAGCATGGCGTCCGCAATGGGCTGATGAATGTGATGATCGAGATCAGGAACGACCTGCTGGCCGTTGAGCAGGACCGGATCATTATCTCTGATATGCTTGCGGCCTGGATTGGCGCTGTCTGCGACAAGCTGGGCATTGCGGGTGCAGGGAAGGGAACGGCATGCCCGGAGTGATCAGGCAATACGTGAAGATCGTCGATACGATCAACCGGCGTCTCGGGCGGCTGGTCATGTATCTGATTTTCGTGATGGTCGGCATTCTCTTGTGGTCGTCGATCTCTAAGACATTTTTTCTGCCGTCCCTCTGGACCCTGGAAATGGCGCAGTTCGCCATGGTTGCCTATTACATGCTGGGCGGGCCCTATTCGATCCAACTCGGCTCCAATGTTCGGATGGACCTGTTCTACGGCGATTGGTCGGATCGAAAGAAAGCCTGGTTCGATGCCTTCACGGTTTTCCTGCTGATTTTTTATCTCGGCGTTCTGCTGTACGGCGGCTGGGAAAGTACGTCCTATTCGCTGCAGTACGGTGAACGCAGCAGTACGGCCTGGCGGCCAATCCTCTGGCCGATCAAGATCACCATGTGTCTCAGCATTTTCCTCATGATTCTTCAAGCGATCTCGGAGTTCTTTAAGGACGTGGCGCGCATTCGTGGGGTTGAAATCTGATGTCCTACGAGTTGATCGCGATCCTGATGTTCTCGACCATGATGATCATGCTGATGACCGGGCAGAGGGTCTTCGGCGCCATCGGTTTCGTCGGCGTGGTGGCGGGCCTCCTGCTGTGGGGCGACACCGGCGGCAGCGACATCGCCTTCTCGGCGGCCATGAAGCTGATGAAGTGGTATCCGCTGCTGACCCTGCCGATGTTCATTTTCATGGGGTACGTGCTGTCGGAATCCAAGATCGCCGACGATCTCTACAAGATGTTTCACGTCTGGTTCGGACCGGTGCGCGGCGGCCTCGCTATCGGCACCATCCTGCTGATGGTTCTGGTTTCCGCCATGAACGGTCTCTCGGTCGCCGGCATGGCCATCGGGGCGACCATCGCCCTACCGGAACTGCTGCGCCGCGGCTACGACAAGCGCATGGTGACCGGCGTGATCCAGGCGGGCTCGTCGCTGGGAATCCTGGTGCCGCCTTCGGTGGTGCTGGTGCTCTACGCCATGATCGCGCGCCAGCCGGTCGGGCAGCTCTGGCTCGCCGGAGTCATTCCCGGTCTGATGATGGCGGCCATGTTCATCCTCTATGTGGTGATCCGCTGCCGGCTGCAGCCCGAGCTGGGGCCCGCGCTGCCGCCCGAGGAACGCGATGTTCCGATGGCTGAAAAGCTGCGGCTGCTGCGCGCGGGAATGCTGCCGCTGGTCATCTTCGCCGCCATGATGGTGCCCTTCGTGAACGGTTGGACCAGCCTGGTGGAAAGCTCGGCCATCGGCGCCATGACGGCCTTTATGGCGGCGGTCCTGAAGGGCCGGATGAACAAGGAGGTCTTCGAGGTCTCGGTCCGCCAGACCCTTGCCATCTCCTGCATGTTCATGTGGATCATCCTGGCGGCGCTCGGCTTCGGCGCCGTGTTCGACGGGCTCGGTGCGGTCAAAGCGATCGAGAACCTCTTCACCGAACAGCTCGGCCTCGACCCCTGGATGATCCTGATCCTGATGCAGCTTTCGTTTATCCTGATGGGGACCTTCCTGGACGATACGGCGATGCTGGTAATCGTGGCGCCGCTTTACGTGCCGCTGGTCGGCGCGCTGGGCTTCGATCTGATCTGGTACGGCGTGCTCTACACCATCACGACCCAGGTCGCCTATATGACGCCGCCGTTCGGCTACAACCTGTTTCTGATGCGCGCCATGGCGCCGCCGGAGATTACGCTGAAAGACATTTACGGTTCGATCGTGCCTTTCGTCGGGGTGATGATCGTCGCCCTGGCATTGGTGATGTCCTTTCCGGACATCGCCCTGTGGCTGCCGGATTACGTCTACGGTAAATAGCACCGGGCTCCGGCTGAGTATGAGGGTGGAAGAAAAAAGCTGTTAACAGGGCTCAGCCCGCTGGGATCAACCTGCCAGGCTCGGCTCATAACCAAGGGAGAAGAGGACATGACTGATAGAAGAAAGTTCCTGAAAGGGGCCGGTATCGCCGGTGTTGCCGCTGGCGCCTCCGCATTGGCCGCGCCCGCGGTGCACGCGCAGTCGAAAATCAAGTGGCGGATGCAGACCTACGCCGGACCGGCGCTGGCCGAGCATGTGATCAAACCCGCCATCGATTCCTTCAACAAGGTCGCCGGCGACGAGATGGAGATCGAGCTGTTCTTCGCTGATCAGCTGGTCCCGACCGGCGAGCTCTTCCGGGCCATGCAGAAGGGCACGATCGATGCCGTGCAGTCCGATGATGATTCCATGGCTTCGCCGACTGAGGTGACGGTGTTCGGCGGTTATTTCCCCTTCGCGTCGCGCTATTCGCTCGACGTGCCGGTGCTGTTCAACCAGTTCGGCCTCGACAAGATCTGGGATGAAGAATACTCCAAGGTCGGCGTGAAATGGCTGTCCGCGGGCGCCTGGGATCCCTGCCACTTCGCCACCAAGGATCCGATCCACAGCCTCGAGGATCTGAAGGGCAAGCGCGTCTTCACCTTCCCGACGGCCGGCCGCTTTCTCACCCAGTTCGGCGTGGTTCCGGTCACCCTGCCATGGGAAGACATTGAAGTCGCCGTGCAGACCGGCGAGCTGGACGGCATTGCCTGGTCGGGCATCACCGAGGACTACACGGTGGGTTGGGCGGACGTGACCAACTATTTCCTGACCAACAACATCTCCGGCGCGTGGGCTGGATCGTTCTTCGCCAACATGGACCGCTACAACGAGCTGCCCGATCATTTGAAAGAGCTGCTCAAACTGACCATGGACAGCTCGCACTATTACCGTCAGTGGTGGTACTGGGGCGGCGAAGCGCATCTGCGCACCCAGGGCACCAAGATGAAACTGACCTCGATTCCCGATGAGGAATGGGCGCAGGTCGAGGCGGCCGCCATCAAGTTCTGGGATGAGATTGCGGCTGAATCCGAAACCAAGGCCAAGGTGGTCCAGATCTTCAAGGACTACAACGCCAGCATGGAGAAAGCCGGCCGGCCGTACCGCTACGGCTGATTAGCCGCCGGGTTGAGATGAAGAGGGGCGCCCTGTGGGAATGGGGCGCCCTTTTTTGTGGGAAGAACGCTGCTCTCGATACTGTATGGGAGTCTCTGGCTTTGAAGTGAGATCTTTGGTTCGTTTCTGAAAATGCCAGTGATTGTTTCGACTTTCGAGCGGACCTCGGACGTAGATGAGGCGATGCTCCATGTTTTGGAAATGCCAAGAACGGAGCTTCGCTCACGCTTTAGAAAATAGCCGATCTGAGCTCAATTTGCTCATTCGGAGGAGCGCTGCGAGGGCCGTATTTTGCAGGGAACGCATGTCATGGCGTTATGTTGGCCAAGCAGCGTAGCAGCATGAAGGTTCGAATCTGACGGACGGGCGCTACGCATAAAGCATAGGCCAGGTTCCAAGAGTGAGCTTCTCCGATTTCGTTTGTACTCGCTACGGCTGAATGATTGTATCGCGCGATAATTAGCTATCGGAGACCTGGGCAATGACATTCGACATGTGGCTCGCATTTACCGCGGCATCCGTTGCCTTTTTGGCTTTCCCGATTGGCCCCACGATTTTGCTCGTCATTACGCTTGGACTCTCGAACGGGCCGCGTATCGCCCCGGTCGCCGCATTTGGCGTCGCCTTGGGAGACGCGACGGCCATGACCGTATCGTTGGCCGGGCTTGGTGCGCTTTCGCTTGCCTCTGCACAGGTTTTTGCCGCGCTTAAATGGATCGGCGCCGCCTACTTGATCTGGCTTGGTATCCGGACAATCCGGTCTGCACGTGACACAGACACAGCGCCAGGCGTTACAGATTCTCGTATCAGCGCGGCGCGGATTGTTCGTCAATGCGCGGGAGTGACCGCCCTGAACCCGAAACCGATCGCTTTTTTTATCGCCTTTGTGCCTTACTTCATTGATCCTGCCGCGCCGCTCCTTCCGCAATTTGCGATGGCTATCGCGACCTTTACTAGCCTTGCCTGGGTAAACGCCTATGTCTATGCGCGGCTTGCCGGGCAGTTGCGGGGAGTGATCCGGCGTCCGTCGATCATTGCCTGGTTTAAGCGCGTCAGCGGCACTGTCTTGATTGGCATGGGATTGGCTACCCTTACTTTGCGCCGCTCTTCCGTCTGATCGCACCCGGCCAGTGCGATGCAATATTCCGAAAGGAGAAACGCGGGGCAGGGAAAGCGGCCATTCTACGAACAGTAAATAAAGTCTTGTGTTGCCGACGTTTGTAACTCTTGTGGCAAGGGCCTGGATTGAGCCCATTGCGTCAGTGAAGTGGAACTGCGAGTTGGTTCTATCTGCGTCTGCCCAGAGCATCCAGCTTCACAATCCGTTTGCCTGGAGTTCCAACGTAGTCTTCAGTGGAAACTCGCCCTTTGTCGTCTTCAATAGTCACTGCAAATCCAGTTGTTGGTGCGAGATGAGTGAAGCGAACTTCAAATTGACGAAAGTTACTCTCAGTGGCGCCGTGCTTCGCACAAAACTGAGGGAATGCTTTTTGATACAATGAGATAGCTCGTGGGAGCCTATCATCCACCGTTCTCCCTTTGATTGTGCCGTTCAGAAAATCAACACTAACAACGCCATCATCGTTTGAAGCTGCGTCGGCAAATACGTCTGTTCCGAACATTCCGACAACAAAACCTAGTCCGCTAGCTAGTGAATCTGCGAAATTGTGCGCGATAGAATGTAGTTGCTTATGTTTCATACTTCCAAGATAGCAACAGCTCTAACGTCTGAAAACTCTGCTCAACCGTCCTACTGACTGGTTGTACCGACTTCCCCATTTGAGCCCGTACTTTTTTCGACAGGGTGAAGCGAATGTCGCTTAACGATCGCCCGCTTCACACTGCTCCAGCTCCATAAAAGCGCGCAGTCCTTTTGCCTCATCTTCATCGAACCGGTCGACGGTTATGGTGAGGTCCGCGATACGGTCAAATCGGAATGTGCGGAAATCCTGTCTGAGTTCGCACCAGGCTGAAAACATCCATCCATCTGTGAGGTTCCAAACCACGAGCGGGTGCAGGCGGCGCTCGGATCGATTCCCTTCGCCGTTCTCATAGACGATTTGCACGATTTGCCGTTTGCGGATCGCCTCGCGAAGCAAGCCCACATTCGGCGCTTCGCTGTTTCTACGTTGAAGGCTGAAGTAAGGGGCGTCGGCGAGTTTCCGCTCCTCCGGTTGAGGCATGCCTGCCTGGATCTTTGCGCGCGCTTCGCGGGCTGCGGTTGCCAGGACCGAATCGCCGGTGCTTTCCACAAAGGATAGGCCGACAGCCAGCGCGTCGATCTGGTCATGGGTGAAGGTCACATTCGGCAGGTCAAAACCAGGTCGCAGCAAATAGCCAACACCGGCTTCGCCTTCAATCGGAAGGCCGGAGGCCTGGAGATGGGCAATGTCGCGATAGATTGTGCTGATACTAACTTCGAAATGCTCGGCAAGTTCGTTGGCCCGGCTGATACCTCGGGTTCGCATCTCGTTCACCAGTCGAAAGAGTCTTTCTGCGCGACGCATCGGGTTACTCGCCACTTGGAATTCGAGCGTGTTGGGGCTCAAGCAATCTTTATCCAAGACTGTATCATAAGCTCAGCGAGTCTCGATGGTCGTGAACCGGAAAGGTGCTCCAGGTCATCCGCGATACCTGTGAGACTGCACGGACGACCTGTTGCGTTCCGGAATTTCCGGAATTTGTGATCAGTCGGCAGCCGTGGCCTCGATCTCAAACATCAACGGGGGGAGCGCGAGCCGGGTTACGCCCATAAGCGTCATTGGAGGCGCAGCGTCAAGGGGTCCAAATCGTGATCCGAAAACATCGAAGTGCTTCATGGCTTCATCCACGTCGGTCGTATAGATCTTGAGTTGAATGACGTCAGAGAGACCCATCTGGGCAGCGCTCAACACGGTTTCCAAATTGTCTATGGCCAGCGCCATTTGCTTGCGCATGTCCCCTGGGTGCTGCGGGTTGCCGTCAGCGTCGACGGCGGTCTGGCCTGCGCAGACTAACTGCCGGTTCACTCCATCGAGCACTTCGGCCTGATTGTAGCCGAATTTCAGCGACCACGGCCATGGGTTAACGGCTGTTCTTTTCATAGCAAATGCGTCCTCAATGAGAAATCAGAGGGCTCCTATGAACCACAGGTCTCCATTCACCGTGGTGGCAGGAGTGTCTCAAGCTGAAGAATAATTCGTTCGATCAGATTGGGAACTCAACAACCCATATTCATCGAAACGCGCCGATACCCTTTGTCGATTGCTGGTGTTTATCCAGACTGCAGCGAATAGCCGGGTTGAGCCACGAGCTGCCTTCCAATACAGCGTATCAAATACAAAATACGCCGTTGCTTACGCTCGGGCCATAATCGCGAAAAGCCCTATCCGGACTGCGGTGCATTCACGACACTCTCTCTTGTCGCCAAGTATGCCCCCCCAACAACAAGGACAGTGCCTGCAATCGTTGCAGCAAAAATGGGTTCATCCCAAAAGATGAATCCAATAATCGCTGCAAACACGAGCGACATATAAATCCATGTGTTCACTTTGTCGCCCGGCGCCACAGAGAATGCCTTGGCATAGAAGAATTGCCCGACAATTGTGAAAACGGCGATGAAAAAAACTTGGATCATCTGGATTATTGCGGGCCATTGCCATACCCAAGGGAGTGTAAGAGCGGACAGCAGCAGCGCAAAGAATGAGAAATAGAACATCTGTCTGTCGGGCGGCTCCGTCGTCCCCAGAGACCAGATGACCATCGCCGCAGCTGCGCCTCCGAGGGCTGCAAATAAAGCAGATACCTCTCCTATCGAAATTCCCACATGGTCAGGCCGCACAATCAGCAACACGCCAACGAAGCTGATGAGAACGCCCAGCCAAACATATCGATCTGACAATCTGCGAAAAATGAGCAAGGCAAGAATTGGAACGAATAGAGGGCCCATGGACTGTAAAATCACCGCATTCGCAAAGGGAATATGAACCACCGCAAAAAAATAGGCGACGATTGCGCCGTAGGTGAAGGCTGACCTTAAAAAGTGCTTTGCCAGCTTGTTGGTGCGAAGGCCACTGGCCGAGCGCCTCAACACGACCCATCCGCACATAAGCGCGAACATCCAGAGATTGGTCCAAAACACGAGAACCAGCACATTGAGTTCGCTGGCTGCAAACCTCGCTACGGCAGGCGCCAAGGCAAAGAGTAGCGCCGCAATGATCACATACGCCGTTCCTCGCCCTATTTGATTTCCTGTAACGGGTGCCGCCATTGATTGTTCCAACCTCACTGCCAATACCTGAGTCCGAGCCGTTCTACCAAATCACTGCTGACATCTGTGTGGCAGCAGTGATTTGGTATATTTGCAAAAAGGAACGGAGGTTGAATCATGTCCAAAGCAGCGCGGCTTTTTGAAGTGATACAATTGCTGAGGTCAGCAAAGGGGCCGATTTTGGCTCGCGACATAGCTAGCGCGCTCGAGATTTCGATACGGACAGTTTACCGGGATATCGCCAGCCTCCAGGCGATGCAGACACCGATTCTGGGTGAGCCTGGAGTGGGCTATGTCATGCGCAAGGGATACGATTTGCCTCCAATCAATTTCGACGCCGAAGAAGCTGAGGCCATTACCGTTGGCCTCAGCTTGGTCGCACGAACGGGAGATCCGGGCTTGTGGCGGGCGGCCAATCGTGCCGCGCGCAAATTGCATGAAACGGCACCGGGAACGCGCAGACTCATTACGTCGTCTTGGCGCATGGAATGTACACCTAACCTAGAGCTCTCTGAGCTTCGGAAAGCGATCCGCAACGAGACGAAGATGCGAATCACTTACTGCGATGTCGAGCAACGGGAAACTAGGCGCGTGATCTGGCCGCTTGTCCTTATCTACTATTTGGACGCAGCGATGATCGTGGCTTGGTGCGAATTGCGTCAGGATCTGAGGCATTTCAGATTGGATCGTGTGATGAGCTGCACGGTGCTGGCCGACAGCTTTCGCGGACGTGGAGACAAGTTGATCTCCGAATGGGAAGAAAGCCAAAAAGGCAGAGCCGTGCCGGCTCTGGATCTGTAGTTCGAACTGCCGTCATTCATAGTGCCGCACCGGATGGCCGCTTTGTCAAAACTGCCACTGTTTGAGGCATTTGAAATGAGATGGCGTTATCAGCCAGCTGATCGGCGGTGACTATGCTTGTAGATTTCAGTTTTTGTCGCGATCCGTGAACCGGCCTTCGGATCCGGTGCAGCAAGATGGAACGGACCTTCATGCCCGGCGACGAGCGAGCACGGGTGGAAGCGGCCGCCGTGAAGTTCTGGGATAGGATCGCCGCTGAATCCGAGACGAAGGCGAAGGTCGTTCAGGTCTTCAAGGGCGGCAATGTGGCTGTGGAAAGGGCTGACCATTGCCAGGGCTGATCAGCCGATTTGCTTGAGATGAAGCGGCGCGCTCTCCTTTTTTGCAAAGAGATCACTTCAGGCGGTTCCGAAAGTGCGGATTTTGACCCCCGCGTCCTCCAGTCGCTTACGCACGGCCTCGGCCAGCTTTACCGCGCTGGGCTCGTCGCCGTGGACGCAGACAGTATCCGGCTCCACTGGTACCTTGGTGCCGTCCATCGCCGTGACTGCGCGCTCTTCGACCATGCGCAGCACGCGATCCGCGGCGATCTCGGCCTCGTGAATGACTGCGCCCGGCGTGCTGCGCGGCACCAGCAGGCCGTTGGGCTGATAGGCCCGGTCGGCGAATACTTCCCGCGCGAGTCCGATGTTCGCCGCTTCGCCCTCGCTCTGCAGGGCCGTGGCCGCGACCGCGACGAGGATGAGGGTTGGATCGGCCTTGGCCGCGGCGCCGATGCACTGAGCCGCCAGTTCGGCATCCTCGCTCGCCATGTTCGACAGCGCCCCATGCATCTTGACGTGGCGAACCTTTGCACCTTGGGATCGTGCGATCGCCTGCAGGGCGCCGATCTGATAGATCAGCATGGCCTCCATTTGGGCCTGCGGGGTGCCGTGAATGCGCCGGCGGCCGAAACCATGCAGGTCGTTGAAACCCGGATGCGCCCCGATGCCGACGTTCTTTTCCAGACAGAGCGTAACCGTCTTGGCCATGATCTCCGGGTCGCCCGCGTGAAACCCGCAGGCGATGTTGGCGCTGGTGACGATATCCAACATCGCGGCGTCATCGCCCATCGGCCAGGGACCGTAGGACTCGCCGAGGTCGGCGTTGAGGTCGATAGTGGGACTCATTGTGGCTCCTCCGCGCCAGAAACGACGCCGTCGATCAGGTTGTAGGACAGAAGGTCGGTTATTTCGCGAGGGTCCCGCAGCAGCGGTCTGATCGCTCCGCGGAACGCTTCGCGCGTTGACATTTCGCGCCGCAAGGCCTCAACCGCCGTCTCCTCATCGACCATAATGAAGCGGAATCCGCTGCCCGTCGAGAGCTGCGCAAGAGCCGGCAGGTCGGCCGTCGTTACCGTGGCAATACGCGGATAACCGCCGGTCGGCTGGCAGTCGGCCAGCAGGGCGATGGGTAGGCCGTCTCCGGTCAACTGGACATCGCCGATCGAAACGGCATCCGACAGGCCCGACAAGGCGCCTTCCGTTTGGAAGGGAGGGCCTTCGAAGTCGAGCCGTGTGCCCATGCGGTCGCGCTTTGCCGAGAGCTTGAAATCGGTGGCGGCGAACCGTTCGCGTTCGGCTTCGGGATAGAGGTAGGCGTGCGATCCCCAGAGGGCGCGGATCTCTTTTTTCGCAAAGCGGTCGCTTACGGGCAGAAGCATTCCCGTAGTGTCGCCTGCGTCATCACCAACAGGCAGGTGCGCGCCTGCCGTCAAAGCACCGCCACCCAGTCCTGCACGCAAATGGGCCGCCCGGGAGCCGAGCTCTGGGGGTGTCACGATACCGCCGCCGATGCTGATATATCCGGCGAAGCCATTCTTGACGGCACCGATCTCAAGAATCTCGCCGGGAGCCAGGCTGAGACTGCTGCACCAGGTCACGGGACTGCGTTCACCGGAGGTTGTTATCTGGACGGAGGTCATGGGCGCGCCCGTGAGGGCGATGCGCAGTGGGCCACCATTGGCTTTGAAGCTGCCGCCGAACATACAGAGTTCGATCACCGCCAGACCGACGTCCTGGCCGAGCAGGGCGGCGCCCTCGTCCACGGCAATCGGGTCGAGCGCGCCGCCGGTCGAAACGCCGTAGCGCTGATAGCCCGGCCGCCCGCGGTCCTGGATGCTGGCAGCGGGGCCCACAGAGAGGACTTCCAAATAGCGCCCGGTCACCTTAAGCGCTCCGTCATGTGATCGCTTCCGGCTGTACGATCGGAAGGCCCTCGGCGGTCTTGGCTGCGAGTTTGGCGAAGTCGGCCTCCGAGACAGGATCAAAGGTGATCTCGTCGCCGGGCTCCAGCAGAAAGGGTGGGTCGTTTTTCAGATCGAAACTCAGGAACGGCGTCCGGGCGATCGTTCTCCAACCCGTGGGTATGGTAGTCGCACTGAAAGTCGTCTGGCGCACGGCGACGGAGATGGAGCCTGGCGGCACCTTCGGCTTGACGTAAGACAGGCGGGGGATCGCCCAGGCCTTGGAGAGACCGCCGAGGTAGGCGAAGCCGGGCGCAAAGCCGAGCATCAGGACTCTTTGCCGGGTCGAAGCGTGATCCTGGATGGAGCCGTCTTCACTCATCCCTGTCAGGTCGGCGACTTCTGCTAGGTCCGGTCCCGCCTCTCCACCATAGTGCGCGGGCAGCCGCCAAAGACGCCGGTTGTCGGGCGGGGGCGCCTCAAGCCAGTTTCGTTCTGCCAGCAGTTCGCCAAGTTTATCGCGCATCGCGGCGGGCGGGGAAATCAGGGGATCGAAACGTACAAACACCGAGCGGATCGCCGGCGCGGTCTCCACTATTTCCGGGAAACTGAAGGACCGCAGCCGGGCATCGAAGGCCAAGACCGCATTGGAGATGGACTCGGACAGACGGTTGCCGAATTCGATGATGACCGCACTGTCACCGGCAGGCCTGAAAAGGGGAGATGATTCGGTCTCTGGGCTTGCCACCTTCAATTATCCAACGCTGCAGTCAAGTCACGCTTCCCGGATCGCCGTTGCCAGATGCGCGCCTGCACCCGATCAATTCCAGCTCAGTGCCCATCGAACCAAGTCGACTAATCTAACGCCGACCAATCTAACGAAGGGCCTCATGCCGTCAAGCCTTCGAAACCAGGATGGAAGCGCACGAGGTCTTTGCGGATTGCAACACCGGTACGGAATGAGCCGGGCTGGCTGGTCGCACCGACTGATCAGCCGACAGTGTTACTTCGAGAGGAGCGATCAAAGAGGAGTGTCCTTTTTCATGTGCAAAATCAATGCGCTCTGCACGAACCTTCCTCTGCTTTGCAATTATGTCAACACTGTCCACTCGGTTATCATGGGGTTTCAATCGGCAGGAGATCACAGTGAACGCGGTCATCTGGTCGGCGACGTTCCACTCTTGTTTATTGTGAGCATCATCATTTGGTACTCGATGCCGCCGAAGGGGGCAAAGGGGCAGATTACCGATTCACGTTGATGGTCATGCCGGATCAGGGGTGATCAGCATCATGGTTGTTTGATGTCGGCTGTGCACTAATGCCTGTGATTGAAGGCGGGGACAGTGCCACGCGGTCATTCAGGGATCTCTCGTTTTTGCACGTTGTAGGTTGGTAAAACATCACACCACGGTCGTGGCGGATATCGCAGTTGGTGGGGATCACACCAGAAGTCTTGCAGTCCCTGATATTGAGGCGGGCAGTGATTCCAGCCAGCGTAATTGTAAATGCGGATAGCCTGATTGTTGTCCGCATCACCCTCTTGAATCGTAGGTCTATTATACCAATCCAGCGGACGGGTGATGATCAGCTTTCTGCCAGTACCAGCCATGCCTGTCTTGACCTTGCAGTTGTGCTGCGCATTGCGCATGCAAACTACTCGGTCTTCCCCGGTCTTTTTCAGGTGTTTGTTGTCGTAGCATTGGTTCAAAGCACTGTCTTGCCCAAGAATGCAGGTGAAATACTCAAAACACTGGGAGCGAGACAAATGGTCGGCAGATGAAGGTCCGGACAGCAAACCTATGCAGATTGTTGCGAATGCGAACAGAGTGCTGTTGAGGGGCAACCAATGACTTTGACCCAAAACCTGCCCCTTTTGTGGAATGCCGGAGACAATCGATCGTACGCACGATGTACAAATCGATCAAGATTTTGAGTTTCCAGTTTAAATCAGTAGCGGCTATGGCTGGGACCAAGTCACATGTTCGCTCCGTTCTACAGAGCTATCGTTGTTAGAGCCGGACACGGTGACTTCCCGAATTTGATCCATCCCAAACATTTTCTGCTCTGCAGTCAACATCCGTATTCTTTTTACCTTCGGACGGACGAAAGCTAGCGGCAGCACCTATCTTGACTGCGAACGAAATTGCACTAGCAAATTGATCGCTCCAACGAGCGACAGGACGATCAATGCGGCAACCGGGAGGACGGAGAGTCCCGTGTTCATGGCCAACAAGCTCGCTAAACCTGATCCAAAAGCGATCCCCAAATAGCTAGCAGACGAATTTACTGCCAAGATTAGGGCATGCCGATCCTGGTGGACGATTTCAACCAGTCGACTCTGCTGGGGTGTCGTAAACAAGGTTCCAGCAAAGGCGCATCCTGCGAGTACGAGTGTTCCGTAAACCGGGCCGAGGTCAGCATTCATAAGCAGAAGCAGGGCGGCCAGACCGGTGATACTGACCCACACGAGTACATCCGATCCTACGCGATCAGTCAGAAAACCAGCGGCAGCATTCCCGGCAACACCAAAGATGCCGAACAGCAGGATTGCGGCCGGCAGGCCTGCATCGCTCACACTGAATTCTTGGCCAAGCAATTCCCCCATCAGAGAATAAATCGTAAACTGGGCAGCCAGCATTCCCAGCGTTGCCAGCAAGACCATTGTGGGTTTCCAAAGGCCAACGCTGGGGGTTTCATCCTGCCCACCATCGCCCACGGCGATCGTTTCGTTCGGAAGAACGGCAAGCACAAGAAGCAAAAGCAACAGTGCCGCAACGGCAATCGCTGCCATCGCGCCTCGCCAATCAAGCATCAGCGTGAGCCATGTCATGATTGGCACGCCCGCCACTGTAGATAGCGTGAAACCGGTAAAGACGATGGCAAGAACCGCGCCTCTGCGGCCGACCGGGGTCATTGCGACAGCAACTGCTGCACTTGTCGGCGCGATCAGTGAGCTTCCCAGGGCGGCAGCAATACGTGAAAACAGCAGACTTGAAAATCCCGCAGCGAGCGCTGCCCATGTCAAAGCGGCTGTCAGTATGACCGTGCCGACGATAATGAGACTACGCGGCGAATAGCGTTTTCCCAACGCAAACTGCGCGATTGGTGCGACGACAGCGAACGTCGCTGCAAATGCAGTCACCAGCCAGCCAGCAGCGCCGGGTGAAACCGCCAGATCGCGGGTCATCGCGGGGCCGACTCCAAGTATGCTGAGCGACGTTGTTCCTATGACAAACATGCCTAGCGAGAGGATCCACGGAACTAGATGGCTGTGTTTGAAAGCCGGCATAGGGTTACTTCATATGACCAATAGGCAACTATGAGTCTTGTCTGACGGTGAGGGTATCGCAGCATCATCCCTCTAAAATAAAGAAGAATCGGCGCGCGTGAGTTTTCTATTTGATCGCAAGGCGTTATTGAAAGCAGACTTTGGCAAAAGCTTGGAAGGTTTAGTTTTTTCATTAAAACTGCCTCCGTCGTAGACCTGTGGATTACCGCTTTTTGGGCCTTCATTCAGATCTGTCTGTCGTCAACCAATCCAGAAATGCCTTGGCGGCTGGACGCCCGAAGGCGGTTGTTGATCCCACCGCAGCATAAAGTGCACCGGTGGCCCAGACCGGGCCAGTCTGGACCAGCGTTCCCTTGGCAATGTCACGTGAAATCAAGAACCCGGGCAGCAAGGCAGACCCGCTGTCCGCCAGTACGCCCTCGCGGATCATGTAGAAGTGGTCGAAGGCGAGTTGGGGTTGAGAACCTGAAACTGGCCGGCCTGAGCCTGCTTGGCCTGAAACCACCCGACCGGGGGAGGCCGTGATGGCGCGAGCTTCGGCGAAGGCGTCCCAGGCGTTGGGGCGGGTGGTGTGTGCGAGGCGGGGTGCGGTCCAGAAGTCGGCGACGGTCTCGATACCGTGTTGGGCTTTGAATTCCGGACTGCAGACGGCGATCATCTCTTCACGGAACAGGACCTTCGCGGTCAGGGGCGTCCAGCCGCCGTGACCCCAGGTTAGGACGATGTCCAAGAGAGATGGGTCCCAGTTCACCGGGTCTTTGTGGGCCGCACTGAAGTCCGCATCGACTGTCGAGACCGTAACGGAGAGTCCGGGATGAAGCTGTGCGAAGGCCTGGAGGCGCGGCGCTAACCAAAGACCGCCCAGGGAGGGCAGGACGCCGATCCGCAAGCTTCCGGTCAGTGAGCCGCTCAACTCGAGTCGGGTGGTTTCGATCTGACGCAGGATCGAAGTTGCGCTCTCGGCCAGCCGCAGGCCGTCAGTCGTTATTTTGACTGTGCGGCCCTGGCGCGTGAAGAGAGCGACCCCGAGGTGGCTCTCTAAGGATTGGATGCGCCGGGAGACTGCGCCCTGGGTCAATCCGAGTTCCTGTGCCGCACGGGTGAAGCTGCCGAGGCGTGCGGCCGCTTCGATGGCGGGTAGGGCAGCCAGAACGAGAGAATCCGTCGCGCGGGGTGGTGATTTTTGCATGAGTTTTAATCATGAGTTATTGCTCGAATTAAAGCTTTTTACCGCGTGAATGATGGTGGTATCAAGCAACTCTCCTGCCAAGGCAGTTATGCCCCGCGCCGTGACAAGCGGCGAAAGAAGGAAAAGAAGATGCTTGGATCCAACGAAAACCTTATCCACGACGTCCGCGCGAAGTTTGCGCATGTGGATAGCTGCCCATACCAGGGGACACGAGTGTTCTTTGAGAATGCCGGCGGTGCTCTGACCTTGAATTCCGTGGCCGAGAAGTCGCAGGAAATGGCGGCGATTCCGGACAATCAGGGGCGCGACAATCCGGCGGCCCATGAGCTGGTCCGGATTATCGCCAAGGCCAAGGACGACACAAAGCTGTTTTTCAATGCTTCGGGCGGTCAGGTTTTCGTGGGCGAGAGTGGCACGGAACTGCTTTTCCGTTTAATCAGCGCTGCCATACTGGGCGCCGAAAAGGGCGGCATTGTTTTGGGCAGCACACTGGAGCATCCGGCCTCGCGCAGCGCCTGCATCCGCTGGGCCGATATCGCCGGCAAGGACTATGTCAGCGTACCGCATAATGCGGAAACCGGATCGGTGACGGCCGAAGACTACTTGCCACACATCAGCCCAGACACCCGGGTGGCGACCATTCTGCACACCTCACCGGTCAGCGGCATGGCGGTGGATGTCGGTGCGATCGCGAAGGCAATCCGAAACGTTGCACCGGACTGCTATATCATTATCGACGGCATCCAGCATGCGGCGCATGGTGGCATCGATATCGATTCCTACGGCATCGATGGATATGTGATCTCGCCCTACAAGGCCTTCTCGCGTCACGGCTATGGTCTTGCCTGGATCTCGGACCGCTTTACCCAGCTGCCGCATGACGGTCTGATTGGTGCGCCGCAGGCGCAGTGGGAGCTCGGAACACGGGACACCGGAGCCTACGCGACCTTTTCGGAGGTCGTGGCCTATTTTGAATGGCTGGGCAGCCAGGTGACCGATTCAACCGACCGCCGCGCGCGAATTGAAGCGGCGGGGAAGGCGATCCATGCTCACGAAAAGGACCTCACCGACGCCATGCTTTTTGGCATTGGGAATCTCAAAGGCTTGACTGAAATGCCCGAAGTCGGCGTTCTCTGCGGTGCTGAAAATCCTCTGCGCGAGGGATTGGTCTCCATGACCGTAAAGGGAATGGACGCAGAGACACTGGTTTCGGCGCTACGTGAGCGCGGCATCCGGGTTCATGCCCGCAAGGCGGATCACTACTCGGCAAACATTCTCACACCTCTCGGTCTCGAAGACTGCGTCAGAGTGTCGATGTGCCACTACAACAGCGAGCAGGAAGTCGCGCAATTCCTGACTGCAATGCAGGAAATTGTTGCGCTGTAAGACCGGGGCGACCGGGCTGCTATTCTCAATGAAGAGGGCGGGCATGTCGCCTTGCTGTGGAGCGCCTGCCTGATTCACCCTGCAGCATAAAATTCAGTGGTTTTTCCTCCGGTCTCTTGAAATTTAACGCCTGTCGTGTATATTCACGTTATGAGCAACGAACGCACAAAACTGGACCTGAAGGCAGCCGCAAGAGAGGCGAGTCAGAGTTGTGCCTGTCTCAAGGTGCGACAGGCATCCCGGATGATCACCAAGACCTATGAAGAGGCTTTGCGCCCAACCGGCCTAAAGGCGACGCAATACACGATGCTGTCGGCGGCCACGCTGGCTGACGGGGCTGTTTCGCTGACCGACCTGGCGGAGGCGCTGGGAATGGATCGCAGTACCTTCAGCCGTAACCTTGGTCCGCTGGAACGTCAGGGACTGGTCGAGCTCACGGACGATGGCTACGGACGCGCCCGAAGCGTCAAGCTGACCGAAGCAGGCGCTAAACTCTACGCGCAGGCCGTCCCGCTCTGGCAGAGTGCCCAAAGAGATTTACGAACAGCCCTTGGCGAAGAGGGTTGGCAGGCATTCCACACACAGATGTCATCGGCGGCAAATTACGCCTGACAGATTCCGGGAAAAGGGAGACCGATATGCCGTTTTCGAACGATCCGTTTAACTCTATAACGTGTATATACACGACACAAAGAGATATTTCTCTTGCCGCTGTAGGAGCGGTTTCATGATTAGAGAAAACGCATTTGCTAGACGGTTTTTTATGGCCGTGACCGCTTTTCCCAAAACGGTTCTTTTCTTCAGTTTTCTGGCGATCCTGGGTGCCGCTGCATTCCTGCCTCTGCTGAACAAGGATACGACTCCGGACGCCTTCATCGCTGCCGACAATCCCGCGGTGATCTACCGCGACAAAGTGAAAGAAATCTTCGGCCTGGACGACCCCTTCGTTGTGGCTGTGATCGACCGGCGGGAGCGCGGCATTTACAATCCGGTGACACTCGGACTGGTGCAGGATCTTTCCGAGCAGCTTGGGAAACTGCGGAATGTCGACCCGGATCGGGTCACCAGCCTTGCGACCGAGAGCAACATCGTCGGAACTGAAGACGGTATGGAGGTCGATGATTTTTATGAGCTCGGGACAGGCCGCAGTCTCGACCCCGCAGCGCTGAAGGCTGCGATCGAAGATTTCCCGCTCTATCAGGGCGCTTTGGTTGCCAGGGACGGCAGCGCGACACTGATCGTGGCCGAGGTCATCGACCATACCTTAAGCCAGTCTACTTATGACGAGATCCGCGCGATCGTCGACGCAAGTATCCTGCCGGAGGGTGTGGAGGTTCACGTGGCGGGCGAGGGGGCGATCTCTGGCTTCCTGGGAACCTACATCGACAATGACGCGACACGCCTGAATCCGCTGACGGCCGTGGTGATTACCCTGGTCCTTGTGGTGGCGTTCCGGACCTTCGCCGGCGCGCTTCTGCCCAACATAATCGTGCTCGCTACGGCGGCGGCGGCGTTGGGGCTGATGGCCGCGTTCGGGGTTTCCTTCTTCGTCATTACGAACGGGCTGTTACCGATCCTGATCGGCATCGCGGTGGCGGACTCCATCCATGTGCTGAGCGATTACTACGAACTGGCCGTCACGCATCCCGAACTCAGCCGCCGCGAAGTGATCGTACGGGCGATGCAGCGGATGTACCGGCCCATCACCCTGACCACGCTGACGACGATCGCCGGCTTCATGGGCCTTTTCATCGGCGCCGAAATGCCACCGATGAAATACTTCGGCCTCTTTGCAGCGATCGGGGTTACGGCAGCCTGGTTCTATACCATCCTCGTTCTGCCGGCGGCGGTTACGCTCTTCAAGGTGAAGCCAAGCAACGCCTTCGCTCTCAATAAATCAACCGACGTCTATGGCCGTTTGATGACGCGCTTTGGCCATATTGTTCTTCGGCACCCGCGGACCGTGGTCGCCGTCGTTGCCGCTGTTGCGATTACCGGTGCTGTCGGCGCTTCCAGGGTGATTGTGGAGGAGTCGCAGATCGAAAACTTTCAACGCGATGAGCCGATTTACCTCGCCGACCAGGTTATGAACCAGGTGTTCGACGGCACGAACTACATCGACATGGTGGTCGAAACGCCCAACCGGGAAGACCTTTTCAAGCCGGATAATCTGGCACGGATCGAGGCACTCCAACGTTACGCCGAGACCCTCGACGGCGTGCAGGGCTCGACCTCCGTCGTTGACTACATCAAGCAGATGCATAAGGCGGTCAATGAGAATCGGCAGGAGTTTTATAGCATTCCGGACGATGACTTCCTGATCGCGCAGCTGTTCCTGCTCTATTCTACCTCGGCCAATCCAACCGACTTCGAAGAAGAGGTCGACTACGACTATCGGCGTGCCAACATCCGGCTCAACCTGAACAGCAGCCTGTACCGCAGCAATCGCGAGGTGATTGCCGCGCTGGAAGATTACGTTGCGAAAGAGTTCATCGACGGCGGCATGACAGTCAATCTGTCGGGGCGTGTCTATGTGAACTTCCATTGGCTGAACACCATCGGTGACAACCACCTGCGCAGCCTGACGATCTCGCTGGTGCTGGTTTGGCTGATGGCGTCGCTGGTGTTCCGTTCGGCACTGGCGGGTGCCTTTGCCCTTATCCCCGTCGGGATGTCGATCCTGCTGATCTATGCGGTGATGGGTTTCAGCGGGATCTGGTTGGGCGTCGGGACCTCGATGTTTGCCGCAATCGCCATCGGTCTCGGTATCGACTTTTCCATCCATACGATCGATCGCATGAAGGAGTTAGCCATGACGGGTTCAGGTTCGTTCGACGAGCGCATCGCGCCGCTATTTCCCTCCACCGGCCGGGCATTGTTCTTCAACTTCGCTGCCATCGGCTTGGGTTTCGCCGTGCTCACCACCAGCGAGGTTCCGCCGTTGCTGAAGTTCGGTGTGCTGGTCGGCATCGCTGTCGCTGCCGCTTTCATCGCCAGCATGGCGATCATGCCTGCACTCGCGAAGCTATTGAAACCCCGTTTCATCTGGCCTGAACAGGCACCTCACAGCGATGCTGTGGGCTTGAAGCCTTCAAGCGTCAAAGCTGCGGTTGCAGCAATTGCCATGACAGGGATTGCCTTGTTGGCGGTTGCTGGGAAGGCGGATGCGGAAGACTTACCCGACGGTCGGGAAATCATGCAGCGGGTTGTCGACCGCGACGAGGGTGAGTGGGTGACGCGCACGCTGATCATGGAGATGACCGACCGCAGCGGCACGACCCGCAAAAGAGAGACGGCAGCCTTCCGGCGCTACTACGGTCAGGAAAAGCGTACGGTCATGTTTTACAAGTCGCCTACCAACGTAAAGGGTACCGGATTTCTGACCTACGACTACCCGGAAGCCGATAAGGATGACGATCAGTGGCTCTATCTGCCGGCGTTGCGCAAGGTGCGCCGTATCTCGGCATCGGACCGGGGCGACTATTTCCTCGGCACTGATCTGACCTACGAGGACATGAAAAAGGAAAACAAGGTCGCCCTTGAGGACTATGATTTCACGACTATCGGTCAAGAAAAAGTAGACGGCCACACGACCTTTATTGTCGAGGGTGTGCCCGTTAGTGAAGAAATCGCGAATGAACTCGGGTATAGTAAAGCCGTGTGGCGAGTCGACTCGGCGATTTGGATCTCCCGCGAGGCGGAGATGTGGGATGTAAACGGTAATCCGCTGAAGACGATCCGCTCGACGGAGATTGAGGCGGTCGACGGGATTTGGACGGTGCATCGCATTCATGTGGAGAATCACAAGACGAGACACCAGACGCTCTTCCGCTTCGGCGACATCGACTACAAATCGGAAATCAAAGACAAGGTATTCAAGACACGGAATCTGAAACGGGGGCTGTAAATGCGGGGGAATCCGAGAGGATGTTTTAGAACGCCTCTCATCATGATCTGCTGTTTCGTCCAGCCGGCTCTGGTCTCTGCCGAAAACCTGCTGGACGAAGCAGAATTTTCAGCACTTTTGGAGACGCGCTTCGGATGGGAAACAGAGCGCGACGAGCTGCAATTCGGTGAGGCCGTCTTCACGCCGGAAGTCAACATGCGCCTCGGCGAGAGCGTGAAGCTGAATGGCATTTTCAGGTTTCGCGGCGACACAGAAGACCGGCTGGAACCCGGCCGTCCGTCGGAGGATAACCGGGATGCCATCTCAGAACGCGCGTTCGTCGGCGATGACGTCGACATCGAACTGCGTGAACTCTATCTGGATATCGATTTAGAAGACGCCTTTGTGCGGCTGGGCAAACAGCAGGTGGTCTGGGGAGAGGCCGACGGACTGAAGGTCCTGGATGTCATCAATCCGCAGTCCTTTCGCGAGTTCATCCTGCCCGAGTTCGAGGATTCGCGCATTCCCCTCTGGACGGTAAATGCCGAGATTCCCGTGGGCGAAGACAGCCTGGTTCAGCTGCTCTGGATTCCCGATCAGACTTACAATGACATTCCCGACTCTGATGCTGCCTTTGCCTTCTCTTCGCCGCGGCTTGTGCCGCGATTGCCGGCCGGTGTAACCGTCCTCAGCACCGAATTCGACCGGCCAAACAGTTTCGTCGAAGACTCAGATGCCGGTGCGCGCTTTACAACCTTTCTGGACGGCTGGGAACTTTCAGCAAATTACTTTTTTCACTACAGCGACACTCCCGTCACGCGACGGCGTTTGCTTCCCGGCGGTGTCGCAGTGACGCAAGATTATGAGCGGACGCATCTGCTGGGCGGAAGCTTCAATAACGCGTTCGATGACTGGGTGGTGCGCGGCGAAGTCGGTTATTCGACCGATCGCTTTTTTATCACTGAAGACGCTGGCGACAGCGATGGTGTCGTGAAATCAGGCGAGGTGAGTTATGTTCTGGGGCTCGATTACCAGGGGATCACCGATACCTTTCTCAGTGCTCAGCTCTTTCAGTCTTTCATCGCCGACCACGAGGACGGAATTGTTCAGGATCAGGTCGAAACCTCCGCAACTTTCCTGGTCGAACGCACCTTCGAGAACGAGACCATCAAACTGAGCCTGCTGGTTATTCAGAGCCTTAACGAAGGAGACGGGGTCGTGCAGGCTGAGTTGGATTATCAGCTCTATAGTGACGTCAATCTTACTCTTGGCGCCGATATCTTCTACGGCGATGAAGACGGCCTCTTTGGGCAGTTCCGGAATCGCGACCGGATCACATTCGGCGTGACCGTTGGTTTCTAGTCAGACTTATAGGATGGCGGGTTCGCCAGGATTGGGGCCATAACTTGATTCGAGAAAATCGAGGTCACATCCTTTGTCGGCTTGCAGAATGTGGCGGGTAAAGACCCAGCCATAACCCCGTTCGAAGCGGGATTCTGGCGCGGTCCAGTCGGCCCTGCGCCGCACAAGCTCTGCCTCGCCGACCTCCATGTCGATCCGACGAGCGGCCACATCGACAGAGACGATATCGCCCGTTTGAATGAGTGCCAGGGGGCCGCCAACATGGGCCTCCGGTGCCACATGAAGGACGCAGGCACCGTAGCTGGTGCCGCTCATGCGGGCATCCGAAATCCTCAGCATGTCGCGCACGCCTTGCTTTAACAACTTTGCCGGGATTGGCAGCATGCCCCACTCCGGCATTCCTGGCCCGCCTTGTGGTCCCGCCCCACGCATCACCAAAACTGTGTCTTCCGTCACGTCCAACTCAGGATCGTCGATCCGTTCCTTCATTTCTGCATAGTCGTTGAACACCAGCGCCGGCCCGCGATGCTTCAGAAACTTCTGGGCACAGGCAGAAGGTTTGATGACGCAGCCGTCCGGCGCCAGGTTCCCGCGCAGTACGGCGAGGGCGCCTTCTGCGTAGAGTGGATTGTCGAGCGGGCGGATGACGTCGTCATTCCAGACCTTGGCACCTGCGATATCCTCGCCCAGGGTCGCGCCTGATACGGTTGGGGCACTCAGGTCGAGGTGATCGGCGAGGCGGGTCATCAGTGCGCGGAGTCCGCCGGCATAAAAGAAATCTTCCATCAGATAGCGGTCGCCCGATGGCCGGATGTTGGCGATCACCGGGATTTCCCGGCTCAAACGGTCGAAGTCTTCAAGGCCGACCTCGATCTTGGCGCGCCGCGCCTGGGCGATGAGATGAATGATGGCGTTGGTCGAGCAGCCCATGGCCATGGCCACGACGATGGCGTTTTCAAAAGACGCGCGTGTAAGGATCTGACTGGGGCGCAGGTCGGACTGCACCATCTCGACGACGCGGCGACCGGCGGCGGCACACATGCGGATATGGTTGGCGTCAGCGGCAGGGATCGAGGAGGCACCCGATAGAGTCATGCCCAGCGCTTCGGTTGTGCCGGTCATAGTGCTCGCCGTGCCCATGGTCATGCAGTGGCCATAGGAGCGGGCGATCCCGGCTTCTACGCCTGTCCAGTCGTCCTCGGTAATATTGCCCGCGCGCTTCTCGTCCCAATACTTCCAAGCGTCCGAACCTGATCCCAAAACCTCTCCACGCCAGTTGCCGCGCAGCATGGGACCGGCGGGAACATAGATCGCAGGAAGATCCATCGAGGTTGCGCCCAACAAAAGACCTGGTGTGGTCTTGTCGCAACCGCCCATCAAGACCGCGCCGTCGACCGGATGTGAACGCAGCAGCTCCTCGACCTCCATTGCGAGCAGATTGCGGTAAAGCATTGTGGTTGGCTTTACGAAGTTCTCCGAAAGGGAGAGGGCAGGGAGCTCGATCGGGAAACCGCCCGCCTGGAGTACGCCGCGCCGGATATCTTCAACCCGGCTTTTGAAGTGCGCATGGCAAGGATTGATGTCGGACCAGGTATTGATGATTGCGATCACCGGCCGCCCAGACCAGTCGTCCGGCCCATAGCCCATCTGCATGATGCGGGAACGATGGCCAAAACCCCGCAGGTCCTGACTGTCGAACCATCTGGCGCTGCGGAGTGTCCGTTCGGTCATGCTTTCGGTTCCCTGTAACTTGTTTTTGGGTGTGTTGTTCTATTGCAAGGGATTATATACCAACCGATCCACCGCTTCGTTCAAAGCGGTTTCAATCATCTGTCCCCCTCTTAAAGGCCGCGGCCGGCGTTATGTTATCGCTGTTTGCCGTACGGGCGGGAAAACAGGCCATGCTGGTTGAAGAAGGCTAGAGTCTGATCCAGCTAGATATCAAGAGAAGCTGCACAATCAAGAATGACGCCCAAGGCGGAGAGAACGTCCTCTTCGGTGGTCTCGAACTGCCCGGCCTGAAAGCGGATCACCAGTGCGCCGTCGACCCGTGTCTGGGTCAGATAGATGCGGCCGTCGTTGTTGATGGCGTTGACCAATTGAAGGTTGAGCGCGTCCAAGTCGTCGATGTTGGGTGGGGCATAGCGGAAGGAAAAGAGCGATAGCATCGGATCGGTCACGAGTTCGAAATTGTTTTCCGCAGCGATCTTTTGAGCCAGTTGTTCCGACCAGGCAACGTGATTTCTGATCATGCGCCGAAGGCCTTCCAGACCGTGGGCGCGAATAAGAAACCAGATCTTCAGGGCGCGGAATCGGCGGCCCAATGGCACTGACCATTCCGAGTAGTTGATGATGCCGTCTTGCCCGTGGGTTTTCAGATATTCCGGCTGGATTGCAAGGGTCTTAACCAGGCTGTCCGGGTTCCGTATGAAGTGGGCTGAACAGTCGAAGCTTGCCCCCAGCCATTTGTGCGGATTGAAGACGACGGAATCGGCCAACTCAACACCTTGCCACAACGACCGGAACTCCGGGCAGATCATTGCCGAACCGGCCCAGGCGGCGTCGACATGAACGTAGAGGTCGTGGTCGCGCGCGATCCGGCAGATCTCCGCAATGTCGTCGGTCGCCCCGACACTTGTGCCTCCGACGCAGGCGATGATACCGGTCGGTAAAAGACCAGCTGCTCTGTCACGCGCGATGGCGGCCTCGAGCTCGGCGGGGTCGAGGGCGCGCTGCGGTCCGGATACGGGAATGCGCACCAGGTTTTCTTCGCCGATTCCCGAGACCCAGATGGCGCGGTCGATGGAAGTGTGAACCTGATCGGACGCATAGACACGCAGAGCGGGATGATTAGCGAGCCCGCGCTGGTTGCCGGCCCAATTCAACGCGCGTTCGCGCATGGTCAACACTGCCGCCAGGGTTGCCGACGAGGCCGAATCCTGGATGACGCCGGTAAAATCCTCCGGCAGGCCTAAAGCCTGTCGCAGCCAGTCCAGAACCACGGTCTCCAGCTCCGTAGCCGCGGGCGATGTCTGCCAGAGCATACACTGAGCGCCCATGGCGGTTACCAGATACTCGGCGACAACGGAAACCTGTGCAGCATTGGCGGGAAAATAGGCGAAGAAGCGCGGATGCTGCCAATGGGTCATACCAGGCACGATATCCCGCTCGAAATCGGCAAAAATGGCGTCCATTTCTTCCGGCTGCTCGGGTGGTGACTTAGCGATCTTGGCGGTTACTTCGCCCGGTGCTGTCCGGGCACGAACCGGGTGTTTGCCTACGGTTTCACGATAGTCGGCACCCCAGTTGGCAGCCGTCTGCGACCACTTTCGAAACGCGTCTTTGTTCACTCTTGTCTCCGGCTGTCTGGTTTCTGTTCAGGTCGAGGCGTCGGCAACACCCGCTACGATGATTCCATCGGCCACCCAGGAATCGAAAACCTTCAGGGCTTCGGTGGCGAAAACCCGGTCGTTGATATGGCAGGCGAGGCTTGTCAGTTCGACCGGCTGCTCGACGGCTTGCTGGAGTTCGTCAACAAAGGCGGCATGTCCGACCGGATCATAAAGCACTTCGCCCGACCGGTCCCATTCCTCGATTCCCTGGGTGGGTAATAGGATGTGCACCGGCGCCGTCGCTGCCTTCAGTTTTTCACAAATCGCGCGCGCCGTGCGTCTGCGCTCGTCTGGACTCACCGTAACCGAGGCGATCAGGCGGTTGTGCGCATGATACTCCCGATCTTGATATTTCTCGGGAAGTGGCGCCGCCGTCGCGAGATCGATCAGATCAACGGCGCCAGGTGCGACGATTTGGGGAATGCCCGCTCTGCCGCAGTTCTCAAGCCGGTCCGCACCGGCGGTTACGATCGAGCCGTTTAGGTCATTGCTCAACTCCTGCAGGCTGAAATCCATCACCGCGGCGAAGGCGCCTTCGGCAGCCAAAGATTCAAACGCACGGCCGCCCATTCCGGTCGTATGAAAAACGGCAACCTCGTAACCGCGTTTCTCCAGCGCAGGTTTCAGGAACACCATATACTTGAGACAGGATTTTCCCAGGCTGGTGATGCCGACCAACGGACGGTCACGTAGTGGAGGTTCGGCGGTTCGCACGGCTCCGACCACCGCGCCTGCGGCTTGACTGAGCGATGATTTACAGATCGCGTTGAGACCGTAGAGGCCACCGGCCCAGAGGATCATTTGCGTGTCTGCAGCAAGGCGTTCTGCAGGAATCAGTGGGGAGAAGGCGATGGTCGAAACCACATATTTAGGAACGCCCAAAGGAAGAGCCTGACAGACATCGAGCGCCAGATCGGTGCCCATGGTGCCGCCGAGCGCGAGCACACCATGGATCTTACCGTCGTCGTACAGCTGCCGCGCGAGCAGGCTTGCGCCCTCTGCGGTCTTCGTCATTGCCTGGTTTTCGTCACCCAAGGCGATGATCGCCTCGTTACTAGTCTTTGCGGCAGCGGCAACATCATGCTTTGTCGATTGGGGTTTGAAGTCTGGATCACCGAGAACACCGACGTCCATGATGTGAGCCCTTCCGCCACCGGTTTCGATGCGGTCTTTCAGATAAAGCAGTTCATCCGATTTGGTGTCGGCCGTTCCGATGACGAGGATGACGGGAGTGTCGGACAAGATCGCTCTCCAGGGTCTACCGAATTCGCACGGTTAAAGGCAGGTTCAGATCATTAGAAGGCAGCAACCTGCAAACCGGCGTCGAGAGCTTCGACAATCCGCGTCACATCATCCGAGGTCAAGACCAGAGGCGGAGAGAGGATTACGTTGTTGCCGGAAATTCGGACCATTACACCGGCTTCGTAGGTGCCTTCGAACATTCTGGCAATGGCATCCTTGCTAAGCGGTGTCTTGTTCGTGCGGTCGCTGACTAGTTCAAGGCAGGTCATCAGCCCTTTTCCCCGGACGTCGCCGACCATGTCATGTTTTTTCTGCAGCGCAAGGCAACCGTCCATCAGCTCGTCACCGCGTACCGCCGCATTGCGCGCGACGTCCAGGCGTTTGGTCTCCGCCAGCGCGGCCAATGCTGCTGCTGCGCCAACCGGGTGGGCGGAGTAGGTGTAGCCATGTCCGATATTACCGAAACTGTCTTCGTTGCTCTCAAACACTTCAACGACTTTTTCGCCGAGCATCACCGCGCCAAAGGGATAGTAGCCATTGGTGATGGCTTTGGCGGTGGTCATCATGTCGGGCTTTACACCCCAGAGACGGGACCCGGTCCAGGCGCCGGTACGGCCGAAGGCGGTGATAACCTCGTCGGCGATCAGGAGCACGCCGTGCCGGTCGCAGATCTCGCGGACGAGCGGCATAAAGCTTTCGTGCGGCGGAATAACGCCGCCCGCACCCAGGATCGGTTCCATGATGAAAGCTGCGACTGTATCCGGGCTCTGGAATTTGATCTCGTCTTCCAGCATGGCGGCACAAAGCTGCGCCAAACGGGCCGGGTCTGTCTCGCCGAAGGGATTGCGGTAAGGCCAAGGGGCGGGGATGTGATAGACGCCGGGCAACAGCGGTTCGTAATTTCGCCGGAAGTTGGCATTGCCATTGACTGATGCGCCCCCGAAGTGAGTGCCGTGATAGCCTTTCTTGATCCCGATGAACTTTGTGCGGTCCCGTTCGCCGCGGATCTTATGATACTGCCTTGCCAGTCGCAGGGCGGTCTCGACGGAATCCGAGCCCCCGGAAGTAAAGAAGGCGCGGGTTAGTCCGTCCGGCGCAAACCATTCGCGCAGTTCGTAAGAAAGCTCGATTGCCGGCCCTGTCGATGTGCCCCGAAAGGCGGAGTAGTAAGGCAGTTGCTCGAGCTGGTCCCGGATCGCGTCTTTTACGGGCTGGCAGGAGTAACCAAGATTGACGTTCCACAGGCCGCCGACCGCATCCAGCACGCGCTGGCCCTGGACATCTGTCAGTTCAACGCCTTCGGCGGCAGTGATGACCTTGGGAGGGTTTTTTTGCATCTCGGCTGGATGCGCCATGGGATGCCAGAAGTGCCGGGCATTGTTCTCGATCAGGAAGTTGGCGTCACGCATCGATAGCCTCCGTTTGTTTTAGTCCAAGCAGCGCCAGAGCCGCCGCATAGCTTTTGCCCGGTGTCCGAACGTCGAAATGAACACATTGCATACCGACCGCCAGCGCGCCCTCGATATTGCGCAGTTGGTCGTCCACGAATACGCAGTCGTCTGCCGTCAATCCCAGTCTGCGGATGCAGGTTTCATAGGCCTGCGGGTCGGGTTTCAGAATCTTGGTGTAGGTGGCATCGACAATGACGTCGAAATCAGCCATGAACGGCAGCTTTTCTCTAAAGTCCACGCCGTAGAATAGATCCAGCTCGTTGGAGAGAATGGCAAGTCGGCATCCCGCGGCTTGGGCCGCAGTGATGGCCGACAGGGCTTCCGGCCGGATGGCAGAGGCCGGATCGGCGCCGCGCGCCCGCTGCACGAACTGAACCATCGATGTCCAGTCTTCGCCGAGCATCCGGCCGACCTCTTTCGTGCGAGTCAGCCAATAGTCGCGTTCAGAAATTTCCTCTGCCTGCATGCTCTGCCAAAGCGGATCGCTCTCTGGAGCAAAGGGGCCGCGCCAGGTGAGTGTGCCTTCCGGAAGGCCAAGTGCCCGCTCATTTTGTGGCTGAGTCTCGAACAGCGTTCGGGAAATTACACCGCCGAAGTCCAGAACCAAAGCTTTGCTTTTCTCCGTCATGTTCCATTCGCGCCTGCCTGCGCCTGCAACAGGATATCGTGTGGGTCGGCGCCAAAGGTCTTGGTAACTTCGATGGCTGCCGTGCGCACGGCCCAGCCGATTTCAACTTCCGCTTCCGGCGTCATGCGCGTTGAGGGTGTTGCGACCGCGATGGCGCCGCAGGCAAATCCCGTCCAGTCGAAAATCGGTGCTGCAACGCCCGAAACCTCCTGATCGTAACCCTGATGAATCTTTCCGATGCCACTCCGGCGCGCGGTTTCAATCATCGCCCGGATCTTGTCCGCTTCGGTGATGGTGTCCGGTGTAAACTTGGCCAAGGGTTTCGCAAGTATGCCGTCGACCAGTGGTTCCGGCGAAAAAGCGAGATAGGCGATCCCCGACCCAGTGCAGTGCAGTGGCAACTGCTCGCCGCGCTGCATGGAGATGCGGTTGGTTCTTGGACTTTCAGCAATGCCGAGCGTCGAGAGCACATCCCCGGTTGCCATCGAAAAGTGTGCGGTCTCCCGGGTTTTCTCAGCGAGCCGCCTGAGCACCGGCTCGACAACGGCGCCGATAGGGAAGGTCGCCTCGCGGACTCGGGCGAGACGCAGCAGACCCGCGCCGAGGCGGTACTTTTTGCTCTCCGGATGCTGCTCGACCATGCCGTGATCGGCGAGGGCCGAGAGCATGCGTTGAGTTGTCGCCTTGTCGTAGCCGGCGGTGCGCGCCAATTCGCTCAAACCGTACTCTGGTGAGGACTCGCTGAAAAAGTTCAAAAGAGTCAACGCTCTACGAACGGTTCTCATATTTTCTCACCAAATTCCCTTGCAGACGGCACGGACAGTCGAAAGCTGGCCCCGGCATTTTGCTTGACAGAAGTAGAGGGTCATTGCAACATAAATTTAAACCGACGGTGATAATAATGAACCGACTGACTTCAGCCGAAGTTTGGTCGAAACGAAGAGGGGGGAGACGCAATGAAATCTCTGATTGGAACGGTTCTTTCGGGAGCCTTGTTGGCATTGTCCGCGACGTTCTGGGCGGCGCAGGCCGAGTATCCGGAAAAGCCGGTGTCCTTTGTTGTCCCGTTTCCTCCGGGCGATCTTGAGGATGTTCTGACCCGCCTTATTGCCGAGGACTTTCAGGCCGAAACAGGCGTTGCCGCTGCAGTGGTCAACAAACCTGGCGGTGGCGGCGGGCCTTTCCCCGGTGCAATCGAGGTCGCGAACGCCCCCGCTGACGGAACGATGGTCGGGTCTTTTGTCATCGGTGTCCCGGTCGTGGGACCGACCATCGGCATCGACGAGTTGAAGGAGGATACTTTCGAGCCGGTCGGTATCTTCCTGACCTATCCTTTCGTCGTAGTGGCGAAAAGCGACGCCCCCTTCGGGTCGATGAAAGAACTGGCAGCGCACGCGCAGGATCACGAGGTTGCGCTGGGACATTTCGGATCCTTCCTCATTCCGACGCAGATTTCCTTCGCGGCGGCCAAGACCATGGGCTTCGAATGGGGCTCCGAAGCGGCCTTCGATGCGGTCGACTGCAATACGCTGGCATCGGGCGATGCCGATGTTATCAATACGACCCTGCAGCTTGTGCTGCCTTGCCTGAAGGACGTGAAGGTTCTGGCAGCCATCACCGACGAGCGTATCCCGATCGTGCCCGACTCGCCGACCATGGCGGAAGTCGCACCGAGCCTGAATGCCTCTCTCTGGAACGGTCTCTTCGTGAAGAAGGGCACACCGCAGGAGGTCAAGGACAAGATCGCAGCGATTGCCAAGAAGACCGTCATGGGTGAGCGGGCGCAAAAGATCGCGGCCGAAACCGGTGCCGGCATTTACTGGATGGATGCAGCTACCGCTGCCAAACGGATCGAAAACGACCGGGCGACGGTCGCCAAGATCAATGAAATGATTGGCGAGTAATCGCGCGTTTCGCCGTGACGCTACGGAATCAACGACATGTCCGTTATGGGAAGGGCACCCGACTTGTCTCGTAGTGAAGAATCGAGTGTCCCCGACGGCTTGGCGGCTGAACCGGTGGAACAAGGACATCGGCGGCCACGCGCGCCGCTGATGCCCGGTGTGGTGCTGGCCTCGGGTGTCTTCTTTGCCATTGGTCTCCTCCTGCTCTCGCAGGTCGGTGTGGAAACCAAATGGTTCAAGCGGGTTCCGGTCGTGCTGCAGCCGGCTTTCTGGCCGACGGTCAGCCTGGCGGTCATGTCGTTCTTTTCAGGTGCGGTCTTTATCACCAACCTCATTGTCTGGCGCCGTGCTGAACTGCGGGCACCTCTATTGCCGGGCGACGGCGTGGCGGGCCTGTTGCGTCCGTTTGAGTTTGTTTTCTGGTTTCTGGCCTACGCGACCTCGGTGCCTTATCTGGGGTATTTAATCTCGACGGTGATCTTCATGCCTTTGCTCGGCATTCGGGTCGGATGCCGTAAAGCCTCCACGCTTATTCTGTTGGCGCTTGTTGGCCTAGCGACAGTGTTGCTTTTTAAGACCGGTTTTTCGGTCAAGATGCCCGCCGGTGCACTTTACGACCTGGCGCCCGATGTCCTGCGCAATTTTCTGATCAGGAACTTCTGAGCGACATGGAACTCCTTGCTGCAATCGCCGAACAGATCTTGCGCCTGGACGTCTTTATTGCACTTGCCGTGGGGGCGATCGGCGGCGTGATCATCGGGGCGATTCCAGGTGTGGGCCCGGCCGTGGCCATTGCCATCCTCCTGCCGGCCACCTTTCAATTCGAGCCCATCGTCGGCCTGACACTGTTGCTGGGAATCTACGGCTCCTCCATGTATGGCGGCGCATTGCCGGCTATCCTGATCAATACGCCGGGGACCGCGGTCAACGCACTGACCACCTATGACGGCTATCCTATGACCCAGAGAGGTGAAGCGCGCCGCGCCCTGTCCCTGGCCTATAGCGCATCGTTCTTCGGTGCGGTTTTTTCAATCTTCTGCCTGTTGGCATTAAGCCCGGTGCTGGCTAGCATCGCGCCTTTGTTCGGCTCGCGGGATATTTTCATGGCCGCGTTGCTCGGTGTCATCTGCGTGGTTTTGGCCCACCGGGGACAGACCATGATCGCCGCGGCCTTGCTCTGCTTCGGCATGTTTCTCAACACTGTGGGTTTAGAAGCGGTACGCTACTCTAAACGGTTCACTTTCGATCAATCCTGGCTCAATTCCGGCTTCGATCTGATCGTGGTTATTCTGGGATTGTTCGCTCTTTCCCAGGCCTACTTTCTGCTGGGCGATCGCGGACAGCAGGCGAAGCTTCCTGATGTGACAGGGAGTCGGCTGTCTGGGTTTGGTGAGATCCTGCGCCATAAGCGCCTAGCTGCGGTTTCTTCTGGCTTCGGCGTGATCATGGGAATGATTCCGGGGGTCGGTGAGTTCACAGCGCAATTCTTCTCCTATGCCTACGCTCAGAAGACCTCAAAGCAGCCAGAGCTGATCGGCCGAGGTTCGCCGGAAGGTTTGATCGCGTCGGAATCGGCAAACAACGCCGTTCCCGCTGCTGCCATGATTCCTCTTTTGGCCCTCGGTATTCCGGGCGAGGCGCTGACCGCCATGATGCTTTCAGTCTTCTACGTGCACGGTGTGATACCTGGGCCATCCTTCTTCGAAACCCAGTCGGGCTTCTTCTACAGCCTCTTTGTCGTGCTCCTGGTGATCAACTGCGTGGTTCTGATTTTTCTGCTGCTCGCCACCAATGGCCTGATCAAGGTGATCAAAATTCCCAACCGGATCCTGGGCGTCATTGTCATGACGCTCAGCCTGGTTGGTGTCTACTCCCTGCGGAATAGCCTGACCGATTGCGCGATCGCGGCGGTTTTTGGACTGATCGGGCTTGCGCTGCGTCATCTCAACTGGCCAATCGTTCCGATTATTCTGGGAATGGTTCTGGGCCGGATCATGGAGGACAAGTTCCGTGCCTCAATGGCCCGGGTCGACAGCCCGCTAGACTTTATCGACCGGCCGGTGTCCGGCACGCTCTTTGCCATCATCGTGCTCGCACTCCTATTTCACATCGCGGGCCTGATCCGCGAACGCAGAATTTCCAGGAGCCTTCATGCTTGATCAGCTTGCGATCGACCGGGAACGCAAGACTACCATACCGCCGCAGAGGCATTTTATTGATGGTAAGTGGTGCAATAGAGAGAGTGTCGATCGCCTGAACGTCGTCAGTCCGATCGACGGCGGTCATTTGACCAGCCTCGCCAGGGGCTCCGCCGCAGATATCGACATGGCGGTTGCCGCCGCAAGACGCAGCTTTGAATCGGGCAGGTGGTCCAACGCACCACCGGTTCATCGCAAGAAGGTTCTGCTGCGCCTGGCAGACCTTGTGGAAGCTCACGCACTGGAGCTTGCGGTTCTTGGCGTGCGCGACAACGGCACCGAAATCTCCATGGCCTACAAGGCCGAACCAGGCAGTGCTGCAGGGACCTTCCGCTACTACGCGGAAGCTATCGACAAGGTCTACGGCGAGATTTCACCCAGCGGCCCCGACGTCCTGGGGCTGATCCATCGCGAACCCTTGGGCGTAGTGGGTGCGGTTGTGCCCTGGAATTTCCCTTTGATGATCGGCGCCTGGAAGCTGGCCCCGGCGCTCGCGGCGGGAAACTCTGTCGTGCTGAAGCCACCGGAGACTGCATCTTTGACGTTGCTGCGTCTGGCCGAACTCGCTGCAGAAGCGGGACTCCCGGACGGAGTGCTCAATGTAGTGACCGGTGAAGGCCCGGTCGTAGGCGAGGCCTTAGGTTTGCATATGGACGTGGATGCTCTGGTTTTTACCGGGTCGGGCGGTGTGGGGCGGCGTCTGCTGGATTACGCCGCACGCTCGAACCTGAAGCGCGTGTATCTGGAACTGGGCGGCAAGTCACCGAACATCGTCTTTGCCGATGCGCCGGATCTGGAAAAAGCCGCTAAGGTGTCCGCTTTCGGGATCTTTCGGAATGCCGGTCAAGTCTGTGTCGCAGGCTCCCGGCTTTTGGTCGAGGACTCTATCCACGATGCCTTCGTCGAAAAGCTCGTTTCGTACGCCGAAAAGATCAGGGTCGGTGATCCGCTGGATCTGGGCACGGAGATGGGGGCTGTTTCCAACGACGCCCAGTTGCACCGCGATCTGCTCTGTATCGAAAGTGCGCAGTCACAAGGGGCTCATCTTGTGACCGGTGGAGCCAGGATCCTTGAAGAGACCGGCGGCAGTTACCTGCAGCCGACGATCTTCGATGAGGTCACGCCAGATATGACGCTGGCACAGGAAGAGGTATTTGGTCCGGTCCTTGCCGTGCAACGTTTCCAGGATGCAGAAGAAGCGGTCGCGCTGGCCAACGGCACGAGCTATGGCCTGGCAGCCGCTGTTTGGACCTCTGACCTCTCCAGGGCGCATCGGATGGTGCGTGCGGTCCGGGCAGGTGTGGTTCACGTCAATACCTACGGCGGTGCCGATATGACAGTTCCGCTCGGTGGTACCAAGCAATCGGGTAACGGTCATGACAAGTCGCTGTATGCGCTTGAAAAATACAGCAATTTGAAGACTGCCTGGATAGCCCTGGCTTAATCCGATGGGCTTACGAACCTGAAGTCAGCCATCCTGCAAATGCTTCCCGGTCAGGATTTGATGCTTTGATACGGGGCGTGAGCAGATAGTAGCCGGACTCGGTACGAACCGATTCTTCCAGCAGCCGCACGAGCTTGCCTTCCTTAAGGTGGTCGTCTACCAGATGGCGCCATCCCAGGGCTATGCCTAGCCCATCGCTCGCCGCTTGAACTGCCAGCGGGTAGGTATTGACGGTTAGATACTGGACGCTGTCGGGAAACGGGACTCCGACGGCGGCGAACCAACCGCGCCAGTCCAGCCATTCCTCGTGATGGCTCGCAACGTCAATCAAAGTGCAACTGGCGAGGTCTTCGGGGCGTGTGCCTTGAGGTACCCTGCTTGCCGGCGAGGTTCCACCAACGGGATAAACCTCCTCGTCCAGCAGCCTCTCAGCCATAAATCCTTCCCAAATGCCTTCGCCACGCAGGATGGCGAGGTCCACATCCGCTGCAAGGCAGTCGGCGTCGTCATCAGAGGAAATCAGTTTGATCTCAATGTCGGGATAGGCTTCTCGGAAGGATTGAATCCTCGGCATCAGCCAGAGCGTGGCGATCGAGTTGGTCGCCGCAATGGTCACACGCGCTGAAGTTTGCGCTTTGCGGATATCCCGAGAGGCGTCGGCGAGTTGGTCGAGGGCGCGGGCAACGATGCGGCGGTAGGCCTCGCCTTCAGGGGTCAGATGCACGGCCCTATGGGTCCGGACAAACAAATCCTGGCCCAAATTCTGCTCGAGCAGGCGGATCTTGCGGCTCACCGCGGCCTGGCTGACATTTAGTGAGTTTGCCGCGGCTGTGAAGCCGCCAAGCGCCGCCGCCGCCTCGAAAGCGATCAAATAATCCAGAGGCGGTAAGTGTTTGTGGCTATTTCGCATAACTTTTCTTGGCCCTAAGCCTTAAGCAATTTTTCTTCACAAGGCCTCCGCGTCAAGCTTCAATTGCAATGATAGAGCCATTCTTGATTCGGGGACTCGGTCGAAATGACGATAATGCCAAGGTTCGAAGCGCCTGCGACCCGTGGAACGATTTTGGTGCCGGGTCTTCCGGTGCTGCCGCCCGGCGTCGAACGGCATCCTGTACCCGGCGGTGGTTCGCGGGCCGTTCCCATAGAAGCCGGCGACGAAATTACTCTGGTTGACCGCGAAGGTCTTCAGCCTTGCGAAATCGTGTTTTTCGATGGGAATGGCCGGTCTGACGTCGCGATGCTCGGCGCCGAAGGCGCAGTTGCTCCCGTGGGACTTCAGCGCATCCTGGGCGGCAGGGAGTTCTCGGCGCAGCGGGTTCGAAAAGCGCTCGATGCTGGGGGCTTCGATCTCGGCGAGGCACAGGCCTTACGCCTGTTTGAGCAAAACTCAAGAGCCGGAGACAGCAAAAGCTTCGTGACAAGCAGTGACGGCCTGTTGATCGCTGCTGCACCCGGTGAAGCCATGGCCGTCGATGCGCAGACGCCGCCCACCGAAATCGTGCTCTACATCAAGCGCGCAAATCCGAAATTTCTCAAGCAACGGCGTTCAGCTCCGGATCCGCTGGCCGATCCCCTGACGGACTTCAACATTCAGCCTGGTGAAGCCCAGGCCTACGAGGTCAAGGCTGGTCAATTCATTCAGATCCTCGATGTGCAGGGTAGGGAGTGTTCGGATTTTCAGGCTTTCGATCTGCGCGCGATCGAACAAGGGCGGGTCGCTGATATAGATCCGACCACGACACGCAGTCTGATGGGGTCTCTCTATCCGGCACCCGGGCTCTTCGCGAAGTACTATTCTCAAGACCAGGTACCGTTGGTGGAGATCGTCCAGGATACCTGCGGCCGTCATGACACCTTCGGGTTGGCCTGCACTGCGCGCTATTACGACGATATGGGCTATCCAGGTCATCTCAACTGCTCGGATAACATAAATACCGAACTTGAGAACTACGGCGTGCCGCCCCGTGGCGGCTGGCCGGCCATCAACTTCTTTTTCAACACAATGCTCGATGACGCCAATGCCATCGGGATGGACGACCCTTGGTCCAGGCCCGGTGACTATGTGCTTCTGCGTGCCTTAACCGACCTGCTTTGTGTCTCGACCGCCTGTCCTTGCGATGTCGATCCTGCCAACGGCTGGAATCCAACTGACATCCAGACCCGGGTCTATGATGCCAAGGAAGACTTTCAGCGATCGATAGGATTTCGTATGACCGCCGACGCCGACGTTCAAATGACCAAAAAAACCGGCTTCCACGAGCGGTTTGCGAAACACACCCGTAACTTCACCGAATACAACGGCTACTGGCTGGCCAATGATTTCACCGGCCGCGGCGCGCTCGAAGAATATTGGGCCTGCCGTGAGAAGGCAGTGGTGATGGATCTCAGCCCCCTGCGCAAATTTGAGGTGCTCGGCCCCGACGCCGAAACGCTGTTGCAGATGTGCATGACCCGCAACATCAAGAAACTCGCGGTGGGGCAGGTGGTTTACACCGCGATCTGCTACGAGCACGGCGGTATGATTGACGATGGCACTGTGTTCCGGCTCGGCGAAAACAATTTCCGCTGGATCGGAGGCTGCGAGACGTCGGGAATCTGGCTGCGCGAGCAGGCCGAAAAGCACGGTCTTGATGTCTGGGTGAAGTCCTCGACCGATCAACTGCACAATATCGCCGTTCAGGGACCGAAAAGCCGCGACATCCTCAAAGAAATCATCTGGACGCCGCCGACACAACCGACTATCGAGGAACTGCCTTGGTTTCGGTTCTCGATCGGCCGTTTGAACGATTTTCACGGTACGCCGGTGGTGGTCTCGCGCACGGGATACACCGGTGAATTGGGATTCGAAATCTTTTGCCATCCCAAGGCTGCGGAAGAGGTTTTTGATGCCGTTTGGCAGGCCGGTGAGCCCTATGGTATCTCGCCCTTTGGGCTCGAGGCTCTCAATATGGTTCGGGTTGAGGCAGGCCTGATCTTTGCCGGTTACGAATTTTCCGATCAGACCAATCCCTTCGAGGCGGGGATTGGTTTCACCGTGCCCCTGAAGTCCAAGAACGACGACTTCATCGGCCGAGACGCCATCGCCGAACGCAAAGAACATCCTGTGAAGAAGCTGGTCGGGCTGGAGCTGGAAGGCAACCTGGTGCCCGGGCTTGGAGACTGTGTTCGGATCGGGCGCGCCCAGGTGGGCGAGATCACCTCCGCCGTTCGCTCTCCCTTGCTGGGCAAGGTCATTGCGCTCTGCCGCATGGATGCAGTCCATTCCGAGATTGGCGTGGAAGTTGAGGTCGGGCAGCTCGACGGCCTGCAGAAACGCATTCCGGCCAAGGTCGTGGGCTTCCCGCACTTCGACCCGACCAAGGAGCGGGTCAAGGGCAACTACGAAGCAGCGTAATCTCTTCTGCCGGGGCAAATGGTTTCAAAGAGCGTGGCTGTGCTCTAATCTGGCTAGCCTGTGAATTTGGTTAGTTGAGTTTATGAGTACCTATCGCTTCGGCGCGGATTTGGCAGTTTCCGCCGCCATGCCGAAATCCAACGTCAAAAGCCGGGAAGCGGTCAAGATTGGCGTTATGGCGCCTTTTACCGGCGATGCCTCCTCCTGGGGCTTGCCCGGATTCCATGCCAGCCTGATCTGGGCGGACTGGCTGAACGCGGGCGGCGGGCTGCAGGTCGGTGACCGCCGCTATCCTGTCGAGATCGCCGCCTACGATGACCAGTATGATCCGGCCCGCGCGGCGATCGGCGCAAAAATGCTGGTCAACTCCGAAGAAGTCCGGCTGATCCTGACTCTCGGCGGCGACACAATGCCTGCCATCACCGAGTTTCTGACCCGCACCAAGACGCTTGCCACTACGCTGCTACCCAGCGACCTCTCACCCGACACGCCGTATCTGATCGCACCCTGTGAAGTGCATCCGATCTATGTGGTTACCGGCGTTGACTGGTTGGCCGAAAACCGTCCGCACCTTAAGACCGCGGCGATCTGTGCTCAGAAGGATGCACTGGGGTTGCCCTCGGTCGCGACCTATCGGGCGGCCTTCGAGGCAGCAGGTATCCAGGTGGTCGAGGAAATCCTTTTCCCTGGTGCCCTTAAAGATGTGGACGCGATGGTCGAGGTGCTTCTGGACAAGCAGCCTGACATCCTCTGCTGGGATACGGCCTACGAACCCTTCGTCCATGCGCTGACCGAGGCGGCCTATCGCAAGGGCTTCAAGGGGCAGATCCTGTCCTGCACCTGCGACAACTACGCATCGCTGGTGGCCAAGACCAGCGAGGAATTCATGGAAGGTTTCGTCTTCCAGTTCCCCGATTTCGACGACCCTGCGCTCAACGACCCGCGCATCATGTTCACCCGCCCCAACGAGTTCTACGCTGAATTTAACCGCCGATATCCCGGCGAGTGGAGCGCGGTGCCCTGGGAATATTTCTCGATCCTGGAAATCTGGCGCGGCGCCGTCGAGCGCGCCCAGACGGTCGAAGCTTTGCCCGTGCTTACCGCCATGCGCACCGGCGGCCTGGGCCGTAACGTTTTCGGCGAAGCGCGCTGGTGGGGTAAGGAACTCTTCGGCATCGATCATGCCTTGGTCGGCTCCTGGCCTGTCGTCGAAATCCAGCGTGGCCGCGCCCGCGTGGTCGAGTTCCGTTCCATCCTCGATTGGTGGGATCAGCACGGTGAAATCCTGCTACGTCACATGCGCGGCTTCGGCCAGATGTGGGATCAGAGAATTGAGCAGCACTTGTCTGGAAGAGATAGTGGTGAAATATAAGATAGTATTAATGGTTGAAAATTCGATAATTACGCCCTATTTATAATAACATATGGATTGAAAAACATAGAGAGGTAAATAACAAACATGGAGTTGTTCGGGTTATTTATACCTTTGCATTTTATAATTCTAGGCGCGTTTTCGGTGTTTTTTGTTTTTGGGTGTTGGACATTGTCCAGCGACGGACACGAGAGGCGCGATCCCAAGAAAAACTGGTATCCTGATGCCGATCCAGTAAAAGCTGAAACCATACGCAATCACATCCCCGGCGGACTCGACAGGTAGAGAAGATAGATCGAATAGATCTCGTTCGATCGGATTTTCTAGGACTTCAGATGCAGATTTCCATTGAACAAGGTCCTCCCGGAATTCTTAAATGATCCCGCTGTAACGGCTCGCAGATTTACGGCTGTCAAAGCGCCGTGCGGATTCAGGTCTGCTGTTGTAATACCGCCGAAATTTTGTGTTTTGCTTAGAGCGGATAAGTATGAAGTTTTCTATACGCGAAGACGACCTCACTGGCGAAGCCATCGCCGGTCTCCTCCAAAACCATCTGGATTTCACTGCCGGCCAATCACCACCGGAGAGCACGCATGCTCTCGATTTGGATGAACTGCGCGCGCCCGATATCACCTTCTGGAGCGCGTGGGACGGCGGGACTCTGATGGGCTGCGTGGCGTTAAAAGCGTTGGATGCAGTTGAGGGGCAACCTGGGCACGGCGAAATCAAATCGATGCATACGGCGGAGGCTGCGCGCGGACGTGGCGTGGCGCGTAATTTGATGGAGCATCTGATGGCCGAAGCGCGACGTCAGGGTTATGGCAGATTGAGCCTGGAGACTGGTTCCATGGAGTCCTTCGCTGCGGCGCGTAAGCTCTACGCCAGCTTCGGTTTCGAGACGTGCGATCCCTTCGGGAATTATGTAGTGGATCCCTATAGCGAATTCATGACCTTGGAGCTCTAAGATTGGATGCTAATTCCGCACGTATTTCCGCGCGGCGTCATCCCTGACGACATAATCCCAATAGGTTCCGTTTTTGGCCATGGCCTCGTTCACGACCTGCTTTTGGGCGAGGCGGGACCAAATTTCCCGTTGGATGAACTCAACATCGAAGGTCCCGCCAGTCACCAGGCTGGTCAGTTCCTCCTGCACCCTCGCGTAGTTTCGCTGTCCAGCGAGGTTATTCCACTCTCCGGGATCTTCGTCGAGCTTGAAAAGCTGCGGCTCGGATCCGTGGATGTAGATGAGCTTCCACGGCCCTTTTCGGACCATGAAGCAAGGCCGCATGATGCCTTCGCCATGGTACTCGCTGATGACCGGAATGATCTCGATATCACCGCCCTGAAGCGCGGAAAGCAGGGATCTGCCATCCATTGGCGTGACCGGTTCGACCGAGGCGATATCCAGAAAGGTCGCTGGAAGATCCAGCAGCGAAACCGGCGTATCAACGGTTCCTTTGGCGATTCCGGGACCTGCGGCGATCATCGGAATCCGTGTCGACCACTCATATAGACTGCGTTTCTGGATCATGCCCTTCTCGCCGAGCATCTCGCCGTGGTCGGCCGTGAAGATGACCAGCGTGTTGCCGTCGAGGCCGGTTTCTTCCAGGACCTCCAGTAACTCGCCCAGCTTGTCATCGACGTAATGCGTTAGCGCCAAAAACCCGCGCCGCATCGCGATCAAGTGTTCCGGATCCCGGATGCTGTTCCGGTCCAGGCCGTACCAGCGGATCAGCGCGCGATCCAGGTCGGAGTAGGAGGCCTCCATATTGTCGGGATAGTGAGGCAGCGGGACCTCCACATCTTTGTAGAGTTCCCAGTATTTCTTCGGGACGACATAAGGCGGATGCGGGTTGGTGTAGGAAACGGTTAGCATGAACGGGCAATCCGGTGCGTTCCGTAAATATTCCAGAGCCCGCAGGTGGGTTTCTTCGTCGTACTGAAGTTCGGTGCTCCACCCCGAGCCGATATTCTGGCTGCGGTACTGCGATGTGAAGTCGAAAGCCTCGGCACTGTTCTCGTCGGGAAGCGGATAGGACCAGATAAATCCGGCGGGATAGACGTCGGTGTTCAGACGGCGCTGAAATCCGTGCAACTGGTCCGCCCCGATGAAGTGCATTTTTCCTGTTAGGACCGCTTCGTATCCCGCGTTCGTCAGGTAGTGGGCGAAGGTCGGAATAAAGCTGTGGTAGGGGTCGCCATTATCATAGCAACCGGTTCTGGACATGTATTGTCCGGTCATCAGACAGGACCTTGCCGGCACACAGATCGGGCTGGGTGTGTAGGCATTGGTGAATTGAACGCCGCGCTCGGCCAAGGCCGTCAGGTTTTTGGTCTTGGCGCCAGCGTATCCGCAGGCCCCGACCAGGAAGGGTGTCATCTGGTCTGCGACGACGAGCAAGATATTAGGACGGGATGGGATTGAACTCATGACGGCAATGATCCTTCACTACTGGATGCATTGAAGATAACCGGATTGCCGAGACTGACTTATCTGGAATTGGCCAAAAAACATCGATAACTTGCCAGTCATGATTTCGCGTTACGACATCGCCTTTTTCATCGCCGATCGCTTTTCCTTGTTTGGTTACGCAGTTGCCAGCGAGATGTTCCGTTTTGCGAACGAGGCTTTGGGTGAAGCAGTCTACGCGACGAAGGTCGTCGCCTCGTCCGGCAGCGTCGTGTCCTCCTCCAACGGAACGCAGATAACGCCATCAGCAGCTTTTCACGAAACTTCGAGGATCGACAGCGTCATTCTCTGTTCAGGGACCTGGAACAGGTCTGACAGTGCATCGCAGGATCTGCTGGCCTGGCTACGCACCCATCATCGTCATGGCGGAACGGTGTGTTCGCTGGCGTCCGCGGTTTGGACAGTTGCCGCGACCGGGTTGCTTGACGGCGGCAGTTGTGCGGCGCACTGGAGCGAGATAGTTGCGCTACAGCGAACGTTCCCCAATGCGCGGTTTACGACCAGACCCTTTGTCGTCGACAACAGGATCTGGACTTGCTCCGGCGGCGACAGCGTCACTGATATGATCCTGTACTTTCTGTCGGAACGTCATGGCCTGACACTTGCCGAGAAGGTCAGGAGGATGATCTTGCTGAAACCGGCTCAGGCCGTTCGTCATCAGCGGGACATCCTGGTTCATGAGCAGACATCCGATGCCGAGCTCGTAGGCGAGCAGCTCTTGGGACTGATCGAGGAAAACATCGAAGCGCCGCTTTCAATTCAAGAGCTGTGTGCGCGGCTGTCTGTTCCACAGCGTTCGCTCAATCGTATCTGCCATCTGCTGTTTGGGTGCGCGCCGAAAGAAGTTTATCTGAACGCCCGATTGGAGCGTGCGAAAAGCCTGTTGGCGAACACCCGCTTTACCGTGACGGACATCGCCGGCTTGTGCGGATTCGGCACTTCGGCGTATTTTGCGGCGGCCTTCAAAGCCAGATTCAATGACACGCCAATCGCCTTTCGCCGGGATCCGAAAAGTGCCGGGATCGTCAACAGCTCAACGGACACCGCATGACTCTACGTATGCGAGGTGGCTTCAAAGACGCCAAGTAACCGGCAGGTTCAGAAGGCCGCGGAATGCCCAGCCTCCAATGCGTACCGGGTCTGTCTCATCGATTTCGAGATCTTTCAGCCGTTCGAAGAACATCGGCAGAGCGACACCCGCTACAAGGCTACGCGACGCAGCTGCGCCGGCACAGAAATGCGGGCCGGCACCGAAGGGCATGCTCATCTGATTGTCGCGTAATACTTCGAATCCTTCCGGTGTCTCGAAGTGAGCCTCGTCCCGGTTGGCCGATCCGAACATGAAGAAGATTCGTTCTTCCGGATCGAACCGCACACCGCCGTAGTCATGTTCCTGGGCAATCCTGCGCGGCGACATGCCGATGGGGGAGATCCAGCGGCAGTATTCCTCGAAGGCCTGACTCCAGGACGCTTTACCTTCGCGCACCAGCGCCAGTTGATCCGGGTGAGTCAGCAGCGCCCAGATGCAGCCGAGGATGGCGTCGCGCGGCTCGTTCTGGCCACCTGAGATCGTCAGCTTGATGTTGGCACGGATGTTCTCCATTGGCATGCCACCCGCCAGCATGACCGACAACAGACTGTGGTTGGGTGTTTCGCGGACCACCGGCATCATGTCGTCGATGGCGGCATCGATTCCAGCGGTGGCGGCATGACATCGCGCTTCGATATCCGGATCGCCTGCGTAATTCGCGATGCCGTCGATCATGGCCTGGCTCCAGGCATCCATATCCTGGAAACGCATGTTGGTCAGGCCGGTCATGGACTTCAGGGCCTCGGCACTGAGGGGCAGGGCGTAGCCGGAGAAGAGATCAGCTGCGCCTTCAGGCACCAGCTCGTCCAGCAGACGTTCGGCATGAGCCTGAAATTGACTGGTCCAGACCTGACGCACTGCCTTTGGCGAGACGGCAGGGAAGAAGATCTTGCGCTCGGCCATATGCGCAGCACCGTCCTTGCGCATCATGTTCTGGCCCATCAGGACGTTCATTAGTCCGCCGGGCTGATCCGAGGAAAACACCTCGACATTCTTTTCGCAGACGGCGATGTCGTCACGTTTGGTGAAGAGCGTGGCGCCCAACTGCGGGACACGGGCGATGGGGCAGTCTGCCCGCATGACCTTAAGATCAGGGTAGGGGTCCTGCCAAAAGTCCTGCAAATCGATCTCATAGACCGGGGCGTCGGACATAGTTGTTCTCCTACGGTTGAAGAAGTCGGTTAATCCTTCACATGTTAAGCGTTTAATTCAAGCTGATTTCGGTGTCACGATCAGCCGCTGCGCGAGCTTTGATGCAAAATACTGCTGGCATTCTCCGATGAAAGCTTTGACCAGCCGCCGGGGATTGCCCGGCAGGTAGCCCATCACCAGCTGCAGCGGCCTGACCTCCGACGAGAGGGGAATACAGCGCAGGAGGTCGCCCGCATAACTGACTTCGGTCATGGGCCGCATGTTCAAGATGGCGCTGCCGACACCGGCGCCGACCAGACCGCGCACCATTTCATGGGTCGTTCCCGTAGCGGCGATACGCGGTGTCAGGCCAGCCTGTGTAAATATGCTGCGGTAGTATTCGCCGGCGAAAGGTCGGTCCAAAAGAACCAGGGGTTCTTCGCTCAGATCGGTTGGTGCGATGCTCTTCCTGCCTGCAAGCTTATGATCACGGGCGACCAGTGCATAGGGTGGTACGGTGATCAGCGGGGCGCAGTCGATACCCGGTTTCAGGTCCTCGGACACGAAGAGGATGACGTCATAGGTGCCGTTCAGCAGCCCGGCCTGTGCCGTTTCGTTGTCGCACTCGTGAAACCGCAGCGAAATTGCGTTGCTGTCCTTTGTCAGGCGCGCGGAGATCGCCGGCAGGAAGGCCGACGCAACGGGAGCGTAATAGCCGACGTTCAGGCTGCCGGTCAGCGCCGTCCTGAGGTCACCGCCTTCTGCGATCAGATTCTCGTACTCCTCGAGCAGATGACGGACCTTTACCAGCAGCAGCTTGCCCGTGGCCGTCGGCTGGATACCTTTTGAAGGCATACGGGTGACCAGCTGCAATCCGAAATCCTGCTCCACCTGTTCGATGGCCGCGGAAACGGCGGAAGGCACGACATTGAGGCTTTCGGCGGCTCTGGAGATGCTGTTGTGCTCCAGGGCCGTATGAAAGTAACGCAAGGCTTTGAGGCTGGGTGCCATTGCAGAGTCTCCCGTGAAAAGCCAATCATCGGAAAAAATGAGGAATAGATCCAGAAAATAGCGTTATTCCGATCTTTTGCGCTTGGGTTAAGCTCGAAGCAGATCGAAGCGCCGCTCGGAAAGAAGGCGGCATGCTTGTGGGAGTGAAATCTATGAGCGAACAGCTAACCGCAGACGCCACCTCGGACGTCAATCGCACAGCGACGTCTGCGGTGCGCAGGGAAAAGCGCGGCAGCAAGTGGAACTACCGCCCGGACCTGCCGCTCCAGGTCTCGCCAATGTTTCAGTGGCCTGTACGGCCACTCGCGATCTTCAGCTGGATCTGGAAGTCCTGGTTCCCGGTTTCCGAGCGCCTGATCATTGTCGGACTCGCGGCGATCTCATGGTTCTATCTGCATCCGGCTCTAGAAGACTGCCGGGACTTGGCATTTGGATGGATCGCCCAGATCTGGGCCCGTAACCTGGGCCTGATGTTTCTGGTCGCCGGCGGCCTGCATCTCTACTTCTTTGTCTTCCGCAAGCAGGGTGATGTCCGGCGCTACGATGCGCGAGCACTGAAGACCGATAACAACAGCTTCACCTTCAAGAACCAGGTTCTGGACAACATGTTCTGGAGCTGCGCCAGTGGGGTGACCATCTGGTCGGCTTACGAGGTCTTGATGATGTGGGGCATGGCCAACGGCTACGTTCCCACCCTGGCCTGGAGCGAGAGCCCGGTCTGGTTCGTCCTGCTTTTCCTACTCGTGCCGCTCTGGGAATCTTTCTACTTCTACTGGGTGCACCGGTTTTTACACTGGCCGCCGCTCTACCGGATTGCGCACGCGTTGCATCACCGGAACACCAATGTGGGGCCCTGGTCGGGAATGTCGATGCATCCGATCGAACACGTGCTGTACCTCGGCACGGTGCTGATTCACTGGGTGGTGGCGGCCCACCCGCTGCACATCATCTATCATCTGCAATACTTCACCCTGACGGCTGCGACGACGCATACCGGCTTCGAAGGACTTGTGGTCAAGGACAAGAACCGCCTGTCGCTGGGCACTTTCCATCACCAGATGCACCACCGCTACTTCGAGTGCAATTACGGCGGTCTGGAAATGCCCTGGGACAAGTGGTTCGGCTCCTTCCACGATGGCACGAGCGAAGCCCACGAGCGTCTTCGCGGACGGCGCCGGCGCGCGCTGGGAGAGGCATGATGCCCAAGCTGACGGTAAAGGACCTGCTGGAAGCAAAGGGCAAGCGCAGGCTCGCATTCGTGCAGGTTGCCCGGGAAGAAGAGGCGGCGGCAGCGGCGCTTGCCGGCATGGATATGATCGGTACCGCTTTCCGCCCTGAAACCCAGAGTTTCCCGGCAGCAGCGGTGGACACGCACTTCCAGTTCGGTTTGCCGTGGGGGTGCCATGCGTCGGCTGAAGAAGCGCTCAGAGACGCCATGCGCGCCATGGAGGCAGGTGCCGACTCGATCTACTGTGCCATGAGCCCGCAGATCGTCGAGATCCTTGCTCGCGAAGGTGTTCCGGTGATCGCACACGTTGGTTTGGTACCGCCAAAAGCGACTTGGGTAGGTGGTATGCGCGCTGTCGGGCGTTCCGCAGAGCAGGCTCTGCAGGTCTATTCTGAAGTGCGCAGTTTCGAAAGCGCTGGCGCCTTTGCCGTCGAAATTGAGGTCGTGCCCGCGCGCCTGGCCGCCGAAATTACCCGCCGTGTTTCCCTCCTTACGATCTCACTCGGTTCGGGACTGGATTGTGACGTGCAGTATCTTTTTTCCGCCGATCTTCTGGGCGAGAACCGTGGCCATATTCCGCGGCATGCAAAGGTCTATCGTAATTTTGCCGCGGAGCGTGACCGGCTTCAGGTGGAGCGGGTTGCCGCTTATGGCGAATACCTCGCGGATGTCAAAGACGGCGCCTTTCCCGAAGCCGGGCATACGGTGCCGATGGCGGATGCGGACTTTGAGACCCTCTTGAGTAAGATTGGCTAAAGCGAGAATCGCCCTCAATCTGTATGAATTCGGGGTCGACTTCGGTCAGGCAGCCGGATGGTATGTTAGAAGACCGGTCGTCGGAGGACCCAAGGGTACCGACAGGGCAGACGAGAACAGCAGGCCTTTATCACGCAACTTGTATAAGTTTTATCAGCGGGCAAAGACGGCCTTTTAGTTGCTCAACACAATGACCGTATTCTGTGCATTTTGCCGAGGGAAACACAGGATCGGAGATTTGAGACCGCTTTAGAAAGTCCAGCGCGCAGCGATTTGAATGGTGTTTGGTTTAGTCATATGAAATTGAGCATAAGCGCGTAGAAGGCGCGTTCCCGGTTCCAAGCCGGAGATCCAGTGTGCGAAGTGTGGTGACTGCCTTTTAGCTTCGGTTCTCGTTCGGGTGAAACGACCGAACCATTATCTAAGCACACGCCCGACCTCTATATGTCCCATCCGAAAGTTGTTGGGGGACACGCCTGTTTTGGATTTGAAGAACCTCGTAAAATGCCCCTGAGCGGAAAACCCCAATCGCTCGGAAATTTCCGCAATCGTAACGCCGGGATCGCTGAGAAGGTGAGAGGCGCGTTCACAGCACAGGGTGTCCAGATAAGTGCGCGGGGAAAGACCGGTGCATTGGCGAAAGCGCGCATAAAACTGTGACCGCGACAGTCCCACGGCACGTGCAACGTCGTTCAGATCCAGTTCTTTGGAAGGTTCCTGACGAAATGCCTTGATCGCCTTTCGAATCCGATGGTCGCTTACAAACGAACGATCCGTACTCTGCGCCGACATAACATCGGTGTTTGAGCATTGCAGGACAGACCAGACCAGATCGCGCAGCAATGTATCGAATTGCTCTTCATCGCTGTGCAAATCCACCATCTGATAGGCGAGTTGCGCAGCTTGTTCCTGTAGCTGGGAACTGACGGTCGCCGTTGCTTTTAAGAAGGGCAGGTTTTTGGAACCTGCCAGAATTTTCACCCCATGCTCGCCGAACCAGAGCGTGTCGATATAGAGCGCCAGCAGGACCGTCGGTTCGACACCAGTAGGCCGCTGATTGGAATGCACGACCCAGGGATTGACCAGCACCACCTGCGTATCGGTGAGGCTCGCGCTTTTCCCGTTGACGCTATAGATCGTGTCGGGACCGGAAAGTTTGATGAGCGCGTGAACCTGGGAATGGGCGTGATCCAGAACCGGCTCCGTCGCCGACAACAGGGCGACCCGCCCAAACGCCCCTACGACAATTCCCAATGCGTCGGCCATCGTATCCCTTTGGCATATGTCGCGAAATAATCGGACAAAAAGGTAAATAGCACGACGGCGGGGCAAAGACCACAGAATGAGGGCGTGTCATCCTGAGTTCGACAAACAAGTGCTGCGGCACGCGAACGAAAAGGAACGACACTTTGGCCCAATTGCCTGAATTTCTGAAATCTGAAGGTTATGTCGGCGGACAATGGGTGGCCGCCAATTCAGGTAATCGTCTTGACGTTCTTGACCCTGCAACCGGTGAAACTCTGGTAACGGTGCCGCGCATGGGCGCGGTTGAAACCACTGAAGCGATTGCCAAAGCGCAGGCTGCATTCGAAGGTTGGAGTCGCCGGACGGCTGTCGACAGGGCGACTGTTCTACAGGCATGGGCCGCAGCGATGCGCGCCAATGCAGAAGACCTCGCTAGGTTGCTGACGCTCGAACAGGGCAAACCTTTGAGCGAGTCACGTGTTGAGATCGAGTATGCTGCCAGTTTCTTCAGCTGGTTCGCCGAAGAAGGTCGCAGGCTGTACGGGGATATTATCCCCTCGCACCGTACCGACGCGCGCATTCTTGTCACTCGGAATGCGCTTGGCGTGGTTGGCGGCATTACGCCGTGGAACTTTCCGTCGGCGATGGTGACGCGCAAGGCCGCGCCCGCGCTTGCAGCCGGCAATTGCATGGTCCTGAAACCCGCCGAAGCCACGCCGCTGTCCGCGCTGGCAATCGCCGCGCTGGGGGAACAGGCGGGCGTTCCCGCCGGCGTGTTCAATGTTGTCACCGGTGGCCGGGAAGAAGCTCCGCAAATTGGCAAAGCTCTGATCGACAGCCCCCTCGTGCGCAAGATCGGTTTTACCGGCTCAACAGCCGTCGGCAAGCAGCTGATGCGCGACTGCGCTGGTGATCTGACGAAGGTGAGTCTTGAGCTCGGCGGCAACGCTGCATTCATCGTGTTCGACGACGCCGATATCGAGGCGGCTCTTGACGGTGCGCAAATCTGCAAGTTCCGCAATGCCGGCCAAACCTGTATCGCGGCAAACCGCATTTTCGTTCAGGAGAGCATTCACGACAAATTCGTCGAAGCACTGTGCGCGCGGGCACAGGATATCGAGGTCGGCCACGGCCTTGAACAAAACGTAAGTCAAGGCCCTCTGATTGACACGCGCGGGTTGGAAAAGGTCGAGCGGCTGGTCGCGGATGCAACTGAGAAAGGCGCGACGCTCCACCTCGGCGGCCAGTGTCACGCCGCCGGCGGTACTTATTACCAGCCGACGGTTATGACGGGTGTTACGCCAGCCATGGATATCTCTCACGAAGAGGTATTCGGTCCGGTTGCCGCAATCACCAGCTTTCGCGACGAACAGGATGCCATCGAGATGGCGAACGACACGCCCTATGGCCTGGCCGGGTACTTTTACAGCCGCGATGTAGGGCGGATTTTCCGCGTCGCAGATGCCCTGAAAACCGGCATTGTCGGCGTCAACACCGGGCTCATTTCCACCGAGGTCGCCCCCTTCGGCGGTGTCAAGGAAAGCGGCATCGGGCGCGAAGGATCGAAATACGGCATCGAGGACTGGACCGAGCTGAAATACATCTGCCTTGCAGGCCTGGAGGCTGCGTCATGATCGTCGAAGAGCGCATCTATACACTGCATATTGGCAAGGTTCCTGAGTATCTGAAGCTGTATGAGGCCGAAGGTCTGGCCGTTCAGACCCGAATTCTGGGCAATCTTCTTGGATATTATCAGGTTGAATTCGGTCCTCAGAACCAGATCGTGCACCTGTGGTCCTACAGCGGCCTAGAAGACCGTCAGACCCGACGCAAGGCGCTGGTCCGCGACCCCGATTGGACAAACTACGTCAAAAAAATCCGGCCGCTGGTCCGGTATCAGGAAAACAAACTGCTGCTGCCTGCGTCGTTCATGCAAGAACGAGCCTAGCGTTTTAGGGGAGAGTACCGTTGGAATTGCATTTGTTTGAAGACAACCTTTCAGATGGTCAACAGGCTGCGTTCGGCGATACCATTGCCCGGGCGATCTATGTGACCGCAGGGGAAGTCACCGTCGAAGGAAAGGTGCATTCCTGTGACGAGGGGTTCGTTGCCGACGGGCCGGTGACGCTGGTGGCGGGAGCTGAGGGCGCATCGCTGTGGCGTTGGGATCTGTCCGATGCGCTGCCTGCTACAGGTCCACGGCAAACCGCCAAAAAACTCTCTGGCGAAATCCCGGAGAATCTGGCGGGACCCGGTAGTTTTCTGCGGCTTGACAGTGTTGCGTTCCCGCCCTCGGGCACGGCAATGCTGCACACCCATCAGGGCCCGGGTATCCGTTGCCTGCGCGAGGGTGCGATCAGGATTGACACTGGTGGTCAATCCACCTCATTCGGACCCGGCGGCGCGTGGTTTGAAGTTGGTCCTTTGCCGGTTTTCGCTCAGGCCGATCATGCGATCCAGAGCCGGTTCATCCGCGTGATGGTTCTGCCGGATGCGCTGCGAGGAAAATCCTCGATCCACTACGAAAATGAGGAAGACCGCGCAAAACCCAAATCCCAGAGTTACCGCAATTTCGGCGAGATTGGGCTATCCCTGTGAATGTGCCGCTCCAAATTAAGTCCCTTACCGGTGCGCAGTGTCTGGTTGACTGTCTGCGCCAGCAAGAGGTCGAGCAGTGCTTTCTGGTACCCGGCGAAAGCTATCTGGCCGTGCTGGATGCCCTGACCGATGCCCCCGAGGTTGACATCACCGTCTGCCGTCAGGAAGGCGGCGCGGCAATGATGGCGGAAGCCTATGGCAAGCTGACGGGCCGCCCGGGCATTTGCATGGTCACGCGGGGGCCGGGCGCGACCAATGCCTCTGCCGGGTTGCACATCGCTCGTCAGGATGCGACGCCGATGATCCTGTTTGTCGGGCAGGTGGCGCGCGGTATGCGCGAACGCGAAGCATTTCAGGAGATCGATTATCGCCGGATGTTCGGACAGGTCGCCAAATGGGTGGCTGAGGTGGACAGTCCACAGCGGATGGCCGAGATGGTGTCGCGTGCCTTTCACGTCGCCATGTCCGGACGTCCCGGCCCCGTGGTGCTGGCGCTTCCCGAAGACATGTTGGTCGAGTTGACGGATGTGATCCCGCCGAAGCTGGCTGCGGCCCGCCCGGCTGTGGCCGCTCCCACAGATGCCGACGTCCGATCCCTGCTTAGCACATTGGCGGCAGCCTCAAACCCGATGATCATCGTCGGCGGAGGCGCTTGGTCAGATCAAGCTCGTCAGGATCTACAGGCCTTCGCCGCCAAATGGGCAGTCCCGGTTGCCGCATCGTTCCGATGTCAGGACTTTTTCGACAATAGGCATCCTTGCTACGCGGGGGACGCCGGCATCGGGATCAATCCCAAGCTCGCCGCACGGATCAGGTCGGTTGACCTGCTGATCCTGCTGGGCACTCGGTTCAGCGAGATGGAATCCAGCGGCTACAGCCTGATCAACATACCGAAACCGCTTCAGAAGCTCATTCACATCTACCCGGATCCGGATGAAATCGGTCGAGTTTACGTACCTGGTCTAGGTGTGGCGGCCCCGGCCGCAGAAACCGTCGCCGCCCTGCTGGACCAGGCTGTACCAGAGCATGATCTGTCGGAACGACAGGCCTATGTTGAGGATTGCAATGCCGATTACCGCGCGTGGTCATCCCTGCCCGAGGGGCGCGGGGACCTGGCGATGGCAGAGGTTATGCAGCACCTGAAAAATGTTCTGCCGGATGATGCAATCGTGACCAACGGTGCGGGAAACTACACGGTCTGGGTGCACCGATTCCTGAACTATCGCAAGCACCGTACCCAACTGGCGCCGATCTCCGGGTCGATGGGTTATGGTTTGCCTGCAGCCGTGGCTGCAGCCCGTACCCACCCGGACCGCCAGGTTGTCTGCTTCGCGGGCGACGGATGTTTTCTGATGCACGGTCAGGAACTGGCGACCGCAATGAAGTATCGCGCTAATCTGAACGTGATCGTCGTAAACAATGGAATGTACGGCACAATCCGGATGCATCAGGAACGGAACTATCCAGGTCGGGTCAGTGCGACTGATCTGGTGAACCCCGACTTTGCAATGCTGGCGAAATCCTACGGATGCCACGGTGAGACCGTGCGACGCACGGATCAGTTCGCGGATGCCTGGAACCGTGCCTGCGCATTTAACGGACCGAGCCTGCTTGAGCTACAGGTCGATCCGGAACTGATCACACCAACGCAAACGATTGAAGACCTTCGGCGCGCTTCACCACGCACGTGAGCGAGATCGGAAAACAGGGAGACAGAACATTGGACAGGAAAAATGTCGTCATCGTAACCGGCGGGGCCATGGGGATCGGGCGCGCCATCGCGGATCGGTTTGCCCAAGACGGCTCGGCCGTCGTGATTGCGGATGTTTCGGGAGCGGCCGAAGCCGCTGCGGAGATCTCGGCAACCGGAGCTGAGGCGGTTGGCGTGTTCTGTGACATCTCAGACTCGGATTCCTGTAAGGCGATGGTTGCCGAGGCTCTCAACGCCTTTGGACGCATAGACACTCTGGTAAACAATGCGGGTCTCTACTCCACGCTTAAGCTGACCGAATTCACCGAAATCACGCCCGAGGAATGGCAGCGTGTCTTGAACGTCAATGTCATGGGCCAGGCGCTTGTCACGGCAGCAGTGTTGCCAAGCATGCAGGCACAAGGGGGTGGAACGATTGTGAACATGTCTTCGGGGACCCCGTTTAAGGGGGTGCCCTACCTGCTTCACTACGTCGCCAGCAAGGGAGCGATCAACGCAATGACAAAGGCGCTGGCCAAGGAGCTGGGGGCCTCAGGTATTCGCGTGAATGGCGTCGCACCGGGCTTCACCATGTCTGACGGTGTCAAGGCCAACCCTCATCAGATCGAGAAGCTCCAGGAGATTTCGCAAAAGGCGCGGGTGATCGCGCGCGATCAGCTTCCCGAAGACATTGTTGGTGCAGTGGCGTTCCTCGCATCACCGGACGCAGCCTTCATGACCGGCCAGACGCTGGTCGTGGATGGCGGGGCATATTTTCACTGACCGGGCAAGCAAACCAAACCTGGCAAGCGACCCAAACCGGGCAATCAAACCAAAAAGGGAGAAATCAAATGAAACGTCGCACTTTTTTGAAGGCCACATCGTTGGCGGCAGCGGCTCTTGCCGCACCGGGCATTGTCAGGGCGGGCGCGGAAAAAAAGCTCCGTATCGGGACCATCACGCCGGGCAGCCACTTCTGGACGCAGACCATGGATCGGGTGGGGGTGTCTCTGGCAGAGAAAAGCGGAGGCAAGTTTGAAACCCAGGTGTTCCCATCGGGTCAGGTGGGCAACGAAGCGACTATGATCCAGCAGATCCAGTCCGGTGGCCTGGACATGGGGTTCCTGACAGTGGCGGAATTCTCTAACCGTCTGGACGATATGGCGGCGCTGTTTACACCTTATCTGGTGCCCGATGTGAGCCAGGCGTCCAGGTTGCTGACCGGTCCGACAGCGACCGGAATGCTTGAGCAGTATTCTTCATTGGGAATGAAGGGGCTCGGGTTTGGGCTGGGCGGTATGCGGCACTTGATCTCACGCGAGGCAGGCCTGACTTCGGCTGACCTCGCCGGGCGCAAATACCGCATCACACCTTTCGCACCGCTGCGCGATTTCTACGAGCTGATGGATGTCGCTCCGACGCCTGTGCCATTGCCGGGCCTGTTCGATGCATTGGCAAACGGTCAGGTCGATGGCGCGGACATCGATCTGGAGCTGGCCTGGAAACTCAAACTTTACGATCAGGCTCCAAACCTTACGATCACCAGTCAGATGATGTTCCCGGTGGTTGCGGTGGTGTCAGGCCGCTACTGGGCCGCCCTGAGCGATTCCGAAAAGCAAATGCTGTCGGAATCGGTGGCTGAACAGATTGATTGGCTGTTTGCCCAATATGTTGAGTTTGAGCCGAAATGGCTGAATGACCTCAAAGGAACCGGGATCAATGTGGCTGAAGCCGCGCCGGACTTCTTTGGTGATACCGTCACCAAATGGAATGGCATATGGGAAGCCAAGGCACCGTCCATCGCGGCACTGCGCGCGGAAGCAAAAGAACTGACATAGGTATCCTGACCGCCCCCTCTATTTTGGGGGCGGTCAACCCAAGAACAGGTAGGGCCGCGGTATGAACTTGATTTTGAGGTCATCCGACTGGATTGCCAGAATTGAAGCGGCGCTGCTGAAACTACTGGTGGCGGCTGTGCTGATGCTGATGGTTCTGAATGTCGTCAGCCGCGCGGTGAACTGGTCCCTGTACTGGGCGGACGAGCTGGCCATCAATCTCATGGTCGTCTTCGCCTTTGTCGGCTCCAGTCTGATGTTTGCGCAAAGACGTAATTTTGCAGTGACTCTGTTGTCGGATGCGGTTTCCGGGGCGACCCGCCGCCGGATGTCAATCGCGGTCCAATGCATCAATCTTGGCTTTGCCTTGTTTCTGGCCTATGCCTGCTGGGTCTGGTTCGATCCGGCGACACTGGCGCAGAGTGGTTTCGATCTGAAGCTGTTTTTTGAGAAAACGTTTAACAGTGTCTATCAGGAAGTGACCAACACGATAGGCGTGCGCCGATTGTGGTTCTTCCTGGTGATGCCGCTCTTTGCGTTCACTTTGATCATACATAGCGCGGCCTGCCTTCTGCGGGATGTCTGCAATGTTCCAGCGACCGGAGCCGCGCCATGATCACGGCTCTCGTCTTTGTCGGCTTGCTGTTTATTGGCGCCCCCATCGGTATCGTTCTTGCGGCCTCTGCGACCGTCTATCTGCTGGACACAGGCAACACCGCGTTGATCGGGTCCTACGCGCTTCAGTTACAGTCCGGCATCGGCAAGTATGGGCTGTTGGCGATCCCGCTTTTCATGATGGTCGGCGAGATGATGAACGGGGGCGGCATCACGATCCGGCTGATTGGTATGGCGCGTGCCGTCGTTGGCACGATGAAGGGCGGGTTGGTCTATGTGAACATACTTGCCAACATGATGATGGCCTCAATTCTGGGATCGGCCACGGCGCAGATTTCGATCATGTCCAAAGTCATGGTCCCGGAGATGGAACGCGCCGGGTACCGGAAGACCTTTGCGGTCGCGACGACAACGTCGGCCGGGTTGCTTTCTCCGATCATCCCGCCTTCGATGATGTTTGTCGTGTACGGCGTATTGGCCCAGATCTCGATTGGAGACCTGTTTATCGCGGGCATCGTGCCGGGCCTGATGATGGCCGCCGGCTTTATGGTCGTGATCTTTGTGATCGGCCTGTTCAATCCCTTCCCCGTTGCGCCGCCGCTGACCCGGCAGGAGCGGGTCGGCCTGCTGCGTGACGGTGTATTAACCCTGGTTATTCCTGCGTCGATCATCGGGAGTATCTTACTGGGCATCGCAACACCGACTGAATCGGCAGCCATCGCCGCCGTCATGGCCTACCTGATTGGCAAATTCGTCACACGCGAGCTTTCGGATCGGGACATTCCGAAGATGCTGCTGACCGCCGGATCAAACGCGGCCCTTGTCCTCTTCATGGTAGCCACGGCGAATGTGTTCAGCTGGGTTTTGATCTATGGGCAGATACCGCAGAGCCTGGCCGAGTGGGTCGTGACCGTGGCCGAGCATCCAATCCTGTTCCTGCTTCTTGTGAACCTGATCATGTTGGCCGTGGGTATGATTATTGATGGCATTCCGGCCCTCATCATGGTCGTGCCCATCATTCTACCGGTTGCGATGTCTGTCTATGGAATTGATCCTTATCACCTCGGCGTCATCCTCTGCCTGAACCTGACGCTCGGGCTGGTAACCCCACCCGTCGGTGTCGCCCTCTACGTGGCTGCAACTGTGTCCGACGTGAAAGCCGGCGCGATTTTCAAATCCGCTTTGCCTTTTGTCGCGGTTGCCGGATTAGTCGTGGTATTGCTCAGCGTTTTCCCCGGGATGGTCTTTCGCTGAGAACAGTCAAGTCCGCTGTAGGATCATTGCACTCGTTCGGATTTGAAGCAGCATCAGTCGAAGTGGGCTCGAACCAGCCGTTCGATGCTCCTTCAACGACAGGCCGCAAAAGGTGCCGCTGACCAGTTGTAGAACGTACTATTCTACTACGATCCGAAATGACCCTAATTGCCTCCTTAAGCGCTGCTGACAAGATCCTGATGAAAATCGGCCAGCAGCAGCTTTAAGTGCTCGACCGCCGACTCGATATCCCGGTTCTCGATCGCCTGACAGAGCGAGCGGTTGTGCAGTTGATGCTGCTTGATGCGAAGAGGAGAGAGGTTGCGTCGGCGGCTGACCGCCCAAGCGGCAGTGCTGCTGACCTGCAGAATGATCCGATGCATCGCGATCAACAGGGGGTTGCGTGAGCCTTCCGCTAAGAGTGATCGGATTTCATCGTCGATTTTCGAGAACTTTTCGCCGTCCACCGTCACCTGTTCCAGGCGAATCTGTATCTGCTTCATGCGTTCAACGTCGCGTGAGGTCATGTTGAGAACCGCGAGGCGGGCGATTTCGGGCTCGATGATGGAGCGTACGACGCCCAGTTCCAACGGACTGGTGATTTCAGCGATCTCTGCCAGGTTCAACAGGTTTTCGCTTGGCTGTTCGATGGGTTCCGGCTGTTGGGGGCTGCGGGCCTGGCGCAGGCGCACGACGGCGCCACTGCCGGGCCGGCGCTCAATGACGCCATAGCGTTCCAGCAATTCCAGGGCTTGACGCACCGTCGCGCGGGACACGCCGCTCTGCTCGGCAAAACTCCGTTCCGCCGGCAACCGAGTGCCGTAGTCATAGGTCCCGTTAATGATTTCGGCAAAAATATCGTCTGCCAATTTCTTCGTGGCACGGGTGACCGGTTTATCAATCTTATCGTCGGCCTCCCAAGGGGGGCTGGTTAACAGGTTCATTCACTTTCCGATTCAGCATTGGCCCACTGCTCAAACTTGATCGCTTCGATTCAGGGTCGAGCACGCTCAAGATGCGCAGGCGGATTGGCCATTACTTAGTACAGAAAAATACCTTTGACCAGTTTCCGCCTGCACCTCGGGAGGACCTTGGTTTCGGAAATTCAAAGCCTTTCGTGATTAGGCCTGAGCCTCCTTCTTATCGTTCGGAGCATAGAGATAGCTCTCCAGCGAATCGTCCAGGGCTTCCAACCAAGGCGTGTGATGTGTTGGCGACATGGTGCCGGTCATAAGTGAGCGGTAGGCCTGATTGCGAAAACCCATGATGTTCTCTTCCTTATGGTGCTCCCACTCCATAAAGGTCTTGTTCACGCCGTCGACATCGAAGCTGGGGTAATCGGTGGCGTCGATCAAATCCTGTACGTAGTCGCCTTGGAAGTAGATCTGATCCTCCGGCCCGCCCAATGCATCCTCGCGTTCGCACCAGGGCTGGTTTTCCTGCTGCATTTCCGCTTTGGAGGCAGGCAGCGTGATGCGACCCAATATAATGTCCCGGGCGTACCAGGCCTGGGCGTCGAACATATTGAAGGTGTAGAACTGGTCCTGCATGCCCAGGTACATCAATTTCGGATTATCCTCCCAGCAGATGCCCTTGTAGAGATTGCGCGTCCACATCCGGTTGGCGGTTTCCAAACGAAGGCCGTCTGGCAGGAAGGGGAAGTGGTGCAAATATCCTGTGCAGAGGATGATGGCGTCCACTTCCTTGGTGGTGCCGTCCTTGAAGGTCGCCGTCTTGTTCTCGACCTTGGTTAGCAGCGGGACTTCCTGCCAATTGTCCGGCCAATGGAAACCCATCGGTCCTGTGCGATGGCTTACGGTGATCGACTTCGCGCCGTACTTGTAACATTGGGAACCGATGTCCTCGGCCGAGTAGCTGGTGCCGATGAGGAGAAGATCCTTGTCCTTGAATTCAAGCGCATCGCGGAAGTCGTGGGCGTGTAGAATACGCCCATTGAAGTCGCGGAAGCCCTCGAACTGAGGCACATTGGGTGTTGAGAAGTGACCGGATGCAACGATCACGTAGTCGAAGACTTCATCGTAGATGTGACTGTTCGGCAGATCGTGGGCCGTCACTGTGAACTTTCCGCTCGTCTCATCGTATTCGACGTGGCGTACGGGCGTACTGAAACGAATCCAATCCCTGACACCGGCTTTTTCGACCCGACCTTTTATGTAGTCCCAAAGGACGGCGCGGGGCGGGTAGGAGGCAATCGGCCGGCCGAAGTGTTCTTCGAAACTATAGTCGGCAAATTCCAGGCATTCCTTTGGGCCGTTGGACCAGAGATAGCGGTACATGCTGCAATGAACCGGTTCGCCGTGTTCATCCAGACCTGTCCGCCAGGTATAGTTCCACAGCCCGCCCCAATCGGATTGCTTTTCGAAACAGACCACTTCGGGAATCTCAGCGCCCTTGCTGGCGGCCGATTGAAAAGCGCGTAATTGCGCCAGCCCCGAAGGGCCGGCTCCGATGACGGCGACACGTGTTGTCATGTTCGTCTCCCTGGATTGTTGATTGCCTCTTTGACCTTGATTCAGCTTACTTTTTGCTTCGAAAAAGATGTGAACCAAATTATACCAAATATTACCAATTTGTTCACAATAGGCCATTTTAAGTCCATTATCCAGACCAAATGACCCAATCCTGTTAACATTTGGTCTATTTTTGATTGAAACCTGACCTCCTTGTTGCTATCGTCCATGAAAATCGCCGTCAAATTGGTACATGAATGGTCCATTTTGGTCGAGCTGGAGCGGGCGATATTCCTGCCCGACTCTCAATCAAAACAGGGGAGGGAGATTCAATGATCAGCAAGCTCTTGAGTGGAATGGTAAGCCGTCGTCGGTTGCTTGGGACCGCCGCTTCAGTCGCCGGTGCAGGCGCACTAGGCAGTCTTTTGCCCGTCCGGGCCTTTGCCGCCGACAAGGTGGTCAAAATCGGATTTCTTGCGCCACTGACCGGCGAAGTCGCGGCCTGGGGCAAACCTGGCCTCGATGGCTGCCAGATTTGGGCAGAGTGGGTCAACGCGGCAGGCGGTCTAACGATCGGCGGCGAGGCGCACCAAGTTGAGTTCGTCGCCTACGACAACGAATACGACCCCGGAAAAGCCCGGGCAGGGGCGACCAAGCTGATCAAGGAAGACGGTGTCAAGTTTATCATGATGCTGGGCGGTGATACCTGGCCCGGCGTTCAGAAGGTCGCCGAGCGCGAGGGTATGCTGTTTTCAACGTTGCTGCCGTCTGATCTTTCACCGGATTCCAGCACGCTGCTGGCCCCGGCCGAGGTCCACCCGATTTACAACGTCACCGGTGTCGAATGGCTCGCGGAAAACAAGCCCGATCTCAAGACCGCAGTGATGTGCGCGCAGGACGATGCGCTTGGATTGCCGTCCGTCGCAACTTATCTGGCTGCCTTCGAAGCCGCCGGAATCGAGATGCTGGACGATCCTCTGCTGTTCGATCCGGCCACCACCGACTTTGCGCCGGTTGTCACAAAACTGCTCGCCAAAAACCCTGCCATCGTTTCCCTCGACACCTGCTATTCAGACTACGTGCATCCAATTTGCGAGCAGCTGTTTCAGCAAGGCTATAAAGGCCAGATCATCTCCTGCACTGCCGATTTCTACGAGAAGATCGTCGAGAAGACCTCGAAGGAATTTATGGAAGGCTTCATTTTCCAGTTCCCGGACTTTGATGATCCTGCGCTGAACGGCGAGCAGATCAACTTCCAACGGCCCAACGAATTCTATGCCGAGTACAATAAACGCCATCCGGGTGAGTGGGGCGCGGTTTCATGGGAATACGCTTCGATCATGGATCTTTGGAAGGCCGGTGCCGAAAAGGCCGGTTCGGTCGAGCCTGACGCCGTGTTGGCGGCCATGAAAGATGGCGGTTCCGGCAAGCACGCCTTTGGTGACGCCAGCTGGTGGGGCGAAGATCTTTTCGGGATCGATAATGCGCTGGTCGGTGACTGGCCGGTTGTTGTCATTGAAAACGGCAAGGCCGTGATCAAGGGCTTCAAGTCGATCCCTGCATGGTACGACAAGCACGGCAAACTGTTGGTCAAGCACATGGAAGCGCTCGATCAGATGCACTATCAGCGCGGTTGATCTTCCCGGTTCTGAATAAAGGGGCCCGGTTTGCGCCGGGTCCGTCCTTTCACCCATAGAATCCGGGTTGATCCTTTATGCTGGAACTGCTTGCGCAGACCGCCCTCAACGCCACTTATGCTGCCAGCTACATTGCACTTGTTGCCGTCGGTCTGGTGTTGATCTTCGGCGTCATGGGCGTGGTCAACTTTGCCCACGGCGAACTCTATATGCTCGGAGCCTACGCCGTCGTCGCGCTTTACGCTGATGCCGGTTTCCCCTTTTTCCTGGCCGCCGCCGTCGGACTGATTTTCGTGGGTATTGTCGGAATCGGTATGGAACGTACTTTGTTCCGCCCTTTGCGGGACAATCCCCTGGGTGGCCTGGTGGCCTCAATCGGTTTTCTGCTGATCCTACAGTCGTTGGCGTCCGTCTGGTTCGGTGTGCGCATGGAACATATTCCACCCTCGACCCAGCAGATCCTGCGGTTTTCCGATAGCGTCAGCCTGCCGGTTCAACGGCTCTATGTGATCGTCGGTGCTGTCATCCTCCTGACCGCGCTGTGGCTTTTCCTCAAACGCTCGCGTTTCGGTTGGGCGCTGCGGGCCAGTGCACAGGATCCCGAAGCTGCAGCTTTGCAGGGCATTTCCATCAACCAGACAGCCCGCATCGCCATGTTTATCGGCGCCGGGTTGGCGGGGGTTGCCGGTGCCCTGACGGCACCCCTGGTGCGCACTTTTCCCTACATGGGACACTCAGTCATAGTGACTGCCTTTATCGTTATCATTGTCGGTGGCGTGGGCAGTCTGGAAGGGGCCGTCCTGGCGGCTGTGATCTACGCTTTTGTCCATACCTTCGTGACTACCTTCTTCGATGGTGTAATCGCCGATATTGTCGGCCTGTCGCTGATGCTGCTGGTGCTGATCGTAAAGCCAACAGGTATGTTCGGGACTGCGGACCGTGCCTGAGGAACGCCGCAATAGCCACTCATTGGCCTGGCTAGCCGTGCTTTATGCAGGTCTGATCGCGTTGCCTTACGCGCTCAGTTATTCGCAACAGGAAATCCTGGTCTTTACCACCATCAATGTCCTGCTGGTGATGAGCTACCGCCTTCTAACCCTCACCGGCGAGTGGTCGCTCGGGCATGTTGTCATCATGGGCTGCGGCGCCTATGCCAGCGCCTTGGCGTCCAAGGCACTCGGTTTGCCTGTTCCGCTGTCCATGCTGATCGGCGGCGTTATTGCCGGCCTGATTGCCTGGGCGCTCAGCTATCCGCTGTTTCGCATGAAAGGTTTTTATTTCCTGATCGGGTCTTTTGCCGCCGGCGAGATCATCCGCCTACTGTGGAAACGCTTCCGAGATCCCTTCGGCGGGCCGAAAGGCATCAAACGTATTCCGGACCTTGGCACCATTGAGATTGGCGGCTTCACGATCGATTTTTACGAGCCCGTGACCTATTACTACGTCGCACTGGCAGTTGTATCGGTATCGCTTTTCATCTTATGGCGGATCGAGCGCTCGCCCATCGGCCTGACATTTCACGCAGTCCACTGGCAGGACAAATTGGCAGAATCCGTGGGCGTCGATACACGGCGTTATCGTATCCAGGCCTTTGTCATTGCGTCGTTCTTCGCGGGGATTTCGGGTGCGCTCCTGGCTCACTATGTCGGCACGATCAATCCCAACCGCTTTAATGTCGAGGAGATGGTCTATGTCCTGACCTGGGCCATCGTCGGCGGCACCGCCACTTTCTACGGACCGATCCTGGGTGCGGTTGCCCTCATTGTGATCAACGACATTCTTTTGCGCGAGCTGGGTTTCGACCAGCTCAGACCCATGTTCTACGGTTTGATCCTCATCTGTTCCGTCCTTTTTCTGCCCAAGGGCCTGGAGAGTTTGGTGCCTCGAATCTCTAGGCTCGTTCGGCGAGGCAATCACAATCCAAGCCCGCCGAAGGTCCAACCGCAGGAGGGCGCGGAATGACGTTGTTGCTCGATGTGCGTGCCGCGACCATGCGCTTCGGCGGACTGACTGCCGTGGACAATCTGAGCTTTTCGGTCGAAGCCGGTTCGATCCATGGGTTGATCGGGCCGAATGGTGCGGGCAAGACCACCAGCTTCAACCTGATCAGCGGCTTCTATACTCCAACGTCTGGCGAAATCATCTATCGGGGCGAAAACATCGCTGGAATCGGTACCCACCGCACAGCGGCCAAAGGGCTGGTCCGGACCTTTCAGCATTCGACACTGTTCCAGGAATTCACCCTGCTGGAAAATGCCGTGGTCGGCTGTCACCTCAACCTGCGGCCAAGCCTTGCCGGGGCGATATTTGGGAATGATCGCCGACGCCGGCGCGCAGCCCGGGAGCGGGCGGAGGAAGTTCTTGAATTTTTTGGCCTGGCTGAACGACGGCATGAACTGGCCTCTGAGCTTGCTCACGGGCACCAGCGCGCCCTTGGTATGGCAGTGGCCATGGCGGCAAACCCGACCCTGATGCTTCTGGACGAACCCTTTACCGGCATGAACCCTGAAGAAACCAAGCGCATGATGGAACTGACCTTCAAACTGCGCGACAGCGGGGTCACGATCCTGATCGTGGAGCATGACATGCATGCCATCATGGGACTGTGCGACAGGATCACGGTTATGTCGTTTGGGCGCCTGCTCGCCGAGGGCGTACCGCAGGAGATTCGCGAGAACCCTAAGGTAATCGAGGCTTACCTGGGAGGAGGCGCCCATGCAGCCTGATCCTCTGTCGTCCGAATCTGCCCTGCTTCAAATCGTCGGCGCTTCGGTCAACTACAATAAGGTTTCCGCCGTCCGGAACCTGAACATGAAAATTCCGCACGGTGGCATCGTGACCATTATCGGTGCCAACGGTGCAGGTAAAACCACGACCCTGCGCGCGATTTCCGGCCTCTCGAAGCTCTCCGGCGGCGAAATCCGGTTCGATGGCGGCCGGATCGATAACCTGAACCCGGAACAGGTCGTTGCCAGGGGTATCGCACATGTGCCCGAGGGACGGCGGGTCTTCCCCGATATGACGGTCGAAGAGAACCTGCGCACCGGCGCCTTCCTGCGTCGGGACCAGGAGGCGATCGAGAGTGACCTATCCGCAGTCTTTGGTCGCTTTCCTCGTCTGGAAGAACGGCGAAGCCAATTGGCCAAGACAATGTCCGGCGGCGAACAGCAAATGCTGGCCATCGGCCGTGCCCTGATGGCGAAACCGCGCCTGCTTTTGCTTGACGAACCCTCTATGGGACTCGCGCCCGTGATCGTCGAGGAGATGGGGCGTATCGTCGTGGAGATCAGCCGCGAAGGTGTGCCGGTGGTTCTGGTCGAACAGAACGCCGAACTGGCGTTGGGTCTGGCAGACTATGCCTATGTTTTGGAAACTGGCAATCTGGTGCTGGAAGGACCGGCAAAGGAGTTGCACGAAAATGACCATGTCCGCAGAGCCTACCTCGGTCTCTGAACCGAACCCGGAGCTTGCCGCTGCTTTAGCCGCTGGCTGGCGGCGGTGTGATCTGGAATGGGAGCAGTTGCAGGAGGCCGGTAACGCCGCTTTGCTCAACGGTGAAGATGCACGGGCGGTAAGCCTCTTCCTAAAAGCCTACCGCCTGGCCTTTTTCCGCTTTCGCCGCGGCGATCCGCGTTATGCCACCAGTCTCGCCAATGCCGGTTTGGCCGCTCGGATGCGAGGTAGAAAAGGGCAGGCTGATCGCCGCTATGACAAGGCTATGATGCTCTGGGGGCAGGTGCCAAACCAGATCGGCCAACTCCAGATCAAGCCCCGCGCCCGCAGCTCGCTTTTTCACCTGCGCATGGAAGCACGCCATTGGGAGACCTACCGCGCCAACATGGAAGCGCGCTTGGGCGGATTTGTCGGCGAGACCAGCGAATGCCTGCAGGCCATTGCCCAGGGCGATAAGCCACTTCACCGTCTCTACGCCCGCTGGCGCGGCGAGCAGCCGTCGGTCTTCGACGATACCCGGAAATTGCTGGCTGCTGCGCTGTTGCTTGCGGCTCCCACTGCTGTTTAGGCCGCGCGCCTATTCGAATGCCCAGTAGATACCGTTCGGTGACCTTAGGGACAGTAGGCCCGGTCGTTGAGCGGCGCCTTCGCCGGTTTGTATCAATTGTGCGATATCGGATAGGACCGAATGGGTTTCGGCGAAGTATGAGTGGCCGTAGAAGCTTGTATCTACATTCGTCGCGTCGATGGTTTCGACGCCGGGGACAACGACGAGGCCGTCACCCGCGTCACCAGCGCGGGGATAGCCGTTGATTTCCTGTGAAGCGATCAGAGCGATATCCTCCGATGACGAGTAGAGGGTCGTCGACTGCTGCGCCTCTGCGAACACAGGCGCGATATCGCGCTTGAAGATATCCGCATCGATGTCCGGCGCTGTGAGGATCAGTTCGCCGATGCGCGCCTTTGCATCTGGGCTTTCGGTGATGAGCGAGGCCACGGCGCGGGTTACCGCACGGCTGCCCATGCTGTGGGCGACAATATGGACGCGCTGTGCGTCCGAGCGTGCTAGAACATCGGTGAAAAAACCTTTTAGATTGGTCTCGCTCCACGCGATGTTCGACTCATCGATCGTATAGCCCTTGACGGTGGCTTGAGATGGCCAGCTATAAAAAACCGGCGCGCCGTCAAAGCCGAGATCGTAGGACATCTGCGCGGTTCGTCTGGCCGCATCTTCGAAGCTCACGTTGTAACCGTGAATGAAAACGAAGGCTTGTTTCGTCGAACTGTTTCGGACGTGGTTCGAGAGTTCGGAAAAGAACGCGTCTTTTGACCGCACAACGGCGTTGACCAATACGACGTGCTGGGTAGGATCCTCATTAAATTCGAACCGCAGCAGTGATGGCGATTCCAACGCGCCGATCTTATGACGGCGCGGAATGCTCACGAAACAGGTCCCGTATTTGACGTCCGACCGGTCCGTGCCGAAGCGTTCACCCGGATGCACATTGGCTTGCATGGTTCGATCGGTAGCAAAGAATACGCGAACACCCCGCACATCGTCCTGAACATTGGTCGGCACCACTTGGCATGCCGTCATGTGCAATGCGACCACGACAACCGCAATCCTTCGCGCGACTCTTGCAACTACAATTGAGAAATTGCTTTGGCGTGTCACGTCATGCGGCCCAATAGATAACTGGTGCTCAAGGTAGTCTCCCAGAAACATTGTGAAATGCAAGAAAGTGACCCTATTTACAGGGTCGATTCGGGCGATTTTGTGCCGTGGGTCAATCTGGCGCCCATTCGTAATAGATATCCCACTCCTTCCGCTCCTGTTCTATGAAGTCGTGGCGCAGGTAAAATGCATTTGCTCTGCTTTCCTTGAGTGCTCCCAGCCGAAGCGGTTTTTTACGCTCACGGGCTATATTCTTCACAATTTCGATGATCTGGCTGCCTGCGCCGAGACCGTGCTGTTCCACGGCAACATAGAGATGGTCGAGCCAGAGGTAGTCATCACGGTCCCGCAGCACATAGAACCCGATGAGGACGGAGTCAGACAGGACCCGGAAGGTTGATCGCGGGTCGAAACTGTTGAGGAAGCGAGTCCTTGCCCGTTCGGGTTCAAACCTGCCGAGCGCCTCAAGACTCTCGCGCATTGCCGCGACCCGGAGCGCGGCAAGCGTTTCTCCGTCCTCGTCCGTCGTCGGGACGACTCTTAGCTCCATGCCTTAAATCCATCTTAAAATCGATCGGAAGTACCGCTCGTTATAGATTCCGTCACAGCTCTTTGTCCGAGGCAAGTATCGCGTAAAGGTATGAACTGCGCCAATGTCCGCGCAGGAATTTATCGTCTCGCAGAAGACCTTCCCGCGTCATGCCGGCACGCTCCATGAGGCGCCATGAGGGGGCGTTGTCGATATTGCAGGTTGCCCAAATTCGGTGAAGTTGTAGTTCTTCGAAACCGAACCTGATTAGGCGTTGCACGGCCTCAGTCATGTAGCCTCTGCCTTGATATTCGGAATCGAGGGCATAGCCCAGATCGCCGTGACGGTGATTTTGGTCCCGAACTTCGATACGCACTGTACCGACGATAAAACCCACTTCCTTCGGCTCCAGGGCTAAGACGTGGCGGCCATCGTGCCGCTGCTTTTCCAACTCTTTCTGCAGAAAAACTGCGACGCTTTCCGGCGTCTGTTCCTCGATCGGGTTGTAGCGATAGAACTTCGGCCGCGTTGCGTAGCGCTGCATCTGCGGCAGATCGCTTTCCTTTAGCGGTCGCAGCTCAAGCCGTTCCGTTGTCAATTTCATCGACCGTGCCCTTATAGAAATGACAGCGCTTCGGGGGAAGCAGGTCGAAGACACAACTTCCCCCAAAGCACCAGCGCTCACCCCGGCTCGATTTCCAGATCGATGCCGTCCCACGCCATGTCGAAGAGATCACGGATCGATTCCATCCGAGCATCTGAACGGCTTGCCCAGGTCAACACACGCCGGACGGCCTTACGGCAGTCCTTACCATCGAGCATGGCGAAGAGCGCGCCATGCAGCCGCTGGTCGAGCTTCTCGCGGGCGGCGAACGCAATCTCTTTGCGGGGCAGTGACTCATGCTGCTCTGCAAAGTCGTTCACACGCGCGACATGCAGCTCCAAGGCCTCGAAGACCTGGTTCCGGTAGGTCGCAACACGCTCGGCGATGTCGTCAGCCAGCAGGGGCAGGACATCGTCAATCGCGTCCTTCGCGATCCACTCGAGCAGATTACGCTCCTTCGAAACGCCAGCCAGTGCCTTATGCCGCAGAACATAGGCATCGGCCTTCAGCTTGATCCGGTGCCCATTCTCGAAAGCAACGACGTAGCCCTCGACATCCGTCAGGCCACGCCCCTTCGCCATGAAGGCGACGGCATCCTCGACACTTCCGAACTGTTCGACCAACGGCACGCCATAACGTGTAGCGAAATCCATCAGTTCAGTGTGTCCCAGGTAAGCTCCGCTGATTGTCTCACGGACCGCAATCAGGGTCAGCTTCGTCTCGCTGTAAGCCAGGACGACCCGGTTCTCCGGCGAAGTAAACTCGAACACCGGCGTCATCCCGGCCGTCAGCAGATCACGGCTAAGCTTCAGAATCGCCGCATCGGCATGCGAAAGCGCTGCCTTGGCGTGCCGGCTTTCTCCCAAGCGGGTCATGAAAGTTAGCCGATCGCCCAGAAAACAGGGGTGAATCATGGATCCGTCGAGCTTATCGAGGACAACGTGCGGAATGGACCATTCGATTTCCGACACGCTTTGGCGCTCTCCGATATTGAAGAACTTATGCAGAGGGCGGGCCAGGATTCGGCCGTTGGGCGCAAACTTTAACCCCCGGCACTCCTGCGCCATGGGCGTGGGAAAAGTGGCTTCGGTGGTGAAGACATAGTCAATGATCCGGAGACCCGGACGCTCAGTGACGACGATTCCGACATCCTGCGGGATGTGGGGTAGAACGTCGTCGATGTGCTCAATGCGTACCTGCATGACAAACTCCTGATACAAAAAAAGCCGCTTCTAAAGGGAAGCGGCTTCGAACGGCTGTGCGTGAGATGAGGATCTACATCAAACTCGACTCGCGCAGGCGCTCGGCCGCGTGCCGGTAGCACAGGCCTGAATCAAAGCCTTTCGCCACCACGGACATACGTCGGGTGGGTTCGAGCGCGATATGTAAGTTCGTGGTCATTGTTGATTTCATCCTCAGGCGCCTTTTCCCTCATTTGGAGAAAAGGGTCAAGAGAAAATCTATTTGAGAGCTGCGCCGGTGTTCCTGAAAGGACTGGATTTCTCTGATATAGAAGTAAGAAAACTTCAGTAAAAACGTAATAAAATCAATTTTTTGTAAGATATTCTACCAAAGCTTTCGTATTGTTGTTCGCGGCGACATTGTCAGGCCAGACTGCATAGAGGGGCATGGGGTCTACAGACCAGTCGGGAAGAACAGCAATGAGAGCTCCTGCGGCGATTTCCCGGTCGACGAGGTAGTCAGGCGGCGTAGCCAACCCTAAGCCCTGCAGGCAGAGCTGCGTCATGGCTTCGGCACTGTCGACACAGATGCTGCCGTTCTGACGCACCTGAACCGGTGGCCGTCCGGGTTTTCGTAGCGTCCTGAAACCGGGCATCATCTCGAGCCTGATCCAATTCCAGGTTTCCAGATCCTGTGGCCGCTTGGGGGACGTTCTGCCGTTGATGTATGCGGGTGTGCAGACAAGCCGGCGCTGGATCTGTCCGATGCGTCTGGTCTTGAGGGAACTGTCTTCCATCTGTCCCGCGCGCACAGCCAAATCAATGCCGCCGGCGATAAGGTCCTGCCTGATATCTGAGTAGGAGATGTTCAGCACGACCTTTGGATGAAGCTTGTGAAAGGCTGCGATTTGCTCGTTGAGCGGAGAGCGCATCAACGCAGACGTCGCCGCAATGGTCAGCTTACCGCGGAGCTCATTGCCGTTCGAGAAAATCTCCGACAGACCCTGTTCGGCAGAGGTCAGCATATTGAGGGCGTGCCCGTAGAGGCGCTGACCTTCATGCGTTAGGGAAAGCTTGCGGGTCGATCGATAGATCAGCGCCGTGCCGACGCTTTTTTCAAGTTCTGACACGTGATAGCTGACCACGGAGGGTGACAGTTTAAGCTTCTTTGCGGCGCCGCGAAACGACCCTTGCCGGATTGATTCGGCAAATATCGCAATGGCACGCAGGTCATCAATCATTATAGCAATCAATCGAATAATGAATATCAATTAATCAAGATAGTCCTGAGGCGGAGGCATGGCTAGTCTGATCCTCCAATTAGGAGGCATCATGTCGAGTATCTTGGCTATGTGTATATTTTCGCTGTCCATGTCGATTTCACCTGGACCGGTCAATCTGATCACTTTGTCGACAGGCGCCAATCATGGCCTAAGAAGCGCTATGCCCTTTGTCGCCGGTGCAACGATCGGCTTTACCCTGCTACTTTTTCTGATTGGATTGGGTCTGGGCGGCATCGCTGCCGAACACGGGTTGTTCCTGGATATCCTGGCTTTTGGCGGCGCTGGGTTGATCTGCTACATGGGTTTCAAGATTGCGTCGTCAGATCCGGAAATCGAGATTCGCATCGAGACAGTTCCGAGCTTTTCGCAGGGCTTCCTTCTGCAGTGGCTCAATCCCAAAGCCTGGGCGGCCTGCATCGCTGGAGTGTCGGCATTTGACCTTGTCGGCGCCCCTTCCAGACTGGCGCTGTTCGTGTCACTTTATTTTGCCATCTGCTATCTCGGGATCGGTAGTTGGGCCGTTATCGGCGAAAAGATCCATCTTGTCTTTAAGACCGCAAGGAGTTTGAAGCGCTTCAACATTGCCATGGGGGGTGGACTAGTCCTTGTGGCACTGTATTTGCTCTTTCAACGTCTGGCCTGATCCACTTCACGTCGTCCTCAGGAGGGTTTTGGAATCAGGCGCCCGTGGACGTGCTCGGTGAGAAAATCGAGGACAGCGCGGATGCGTGGGATCTTAGTCAGGTCACGATGGGTCAAGAGCCAAAGGTCGAGTGCGAGGTCGAAGTCGTCTATCAGAATCTGCCGCACGTTTGTCGCGCTGGAAATCATGTAGACGGGCAGAGCGACAATGCCCAAACCGGCTTCGACTGCCGAGAGCTCAACCATGATGTTGTCACAGGTGAAGGAAACCCGCGCGCCTTCGCTTTTCTGGCGCAGCCATGCCGTCTGCGGAAAATTGTTCATCTGGCGAACGGATTCGATAATGTTGTGGCTGGAAAGATCTTCAATGCTTTTGGGTTCGCCATGGCGCGCCAGGTATTCGGGCGAGGCATAGAGGCCGAACCGGACCTGACCGAGGCAGCGGCCGACCAGGTCCTGCGAACGCGGATCACCGACCCGCAACGCGATATCGGCTTCACCATTGATGATATCGACGGCGTGGTAACCGATTATCAAATCTAGATCGATCTCAGGATGTTCGGCGTGGAAATTACCGAGCAGGTTCGATAGCCAGAAGTAACCGATATCCTCAGTCGTCGACAAAACCACACGGCCGATGGGCGATTTATCAATATAGCTGACCTTGCGCTCGATCCACAGGGACTCGCCGTTGATGACCTTGACCCGATCGCGTACCAATTCGCCCAATTCGGTGAGAAGATAGCCGTTCCGACTGCGTTGGAACAGTTTCGCGTTCAACCGCTTTTCCAGCTCGGCGATACGCCGGCCGACGGTTGGCTGCGTGGTTTCCAGTTTTCGAGCAGCGCCCGAAACACTGCCTTCCTCGGCCACCGCCAGGAAAAATCGGTAATCGTCCCAATTCGTCATGATACCGAACCGTTCCTCATCTTCTGATTCGATTCACTCTTGGGTAGCATAATCGTACGCTGACGTATAACGCTTATACGAATTTCATTTAAGAGCGTTGCGCTTCATGGGGCGCAGATTGATTTGAAGCAGCTTTACCCCAGAGCCGCCATTTCCCGCCTGAAGAGAGCGGCATCCCACGCTTCGCCCAGAAAATTGCGTGCGGCCAGGTGTCCCTGATACACCGCGTTGGCAATGGTTCCGGGCGCGAGGCAGTCACCGACAGGCTGCAGTGTCTCAATTCCGGCGGTTGCCATTGCTTCGCTCTGCGCGGCTAGGGATTGCTGCAGACCTTGATTGGCATTACGCGCAGTGACCAAAACCAAGGCATCGGCGCTGATTTCTTCTCGCCGGCCCGTGTGCATGCAGGCCAGTTCCAAACCGCTATCCGAAACTTTCGTGATGTTTCGGCGAACCGTCAGTGCGACGTTTTTCTCCAACAGGCGCGTTATGATCTTGTCCTGCTCGAGTGTGAAGTCGCTCCAGGCGGAGACACTCAGGGCCGGCGTCACGAGAGTGACCTCACAGCCAGACTCGGCAAGTCGCTCCGCGATTACACCGCCAAGGTAATAGTGGTCGTCATCAAACACCGCAACTCGCCCCGATGTGGGATGTTTTCCCGCCAAGACATCATCGGGTGTAAGGACCGGCAATTTGTCGAGCCCCGGGATCGGTCGATGATTCGCCCGGCCCGTTCCATCGCGCCGCCAACTTGATCCGGTTGCAAGGAAGATGTGAGGAAAACCGAAGTCCAGGATCGCGTGTGCGTCGAGCGGGCTTTCCAGGTAGATTTCGGCATCGGCCATGGTCCGCAGCAGGCCCTCGCGGTATTCCTTGACCCGTGCGTAGCTGGCGAGGCCGGGCAGCCGGCTTTCCAGCAGTGAACGTCCACCGAGCGCAGACGTTGCTTCCGCCAGCGTCACCTTGTGGCCGCGCTTGGTCAATTGAAGCGCGCATTCCAGACCCGCTGGACCGCCACCCACAACCAGTACCGGCGCGTCGGAGGCCCTGGCTGCGATCTTCTCCGGATGCCAGCCACGGCGCCATTCTTCGCCCATAGTTGGATTCTGGGTGCAGCGGATGGGAACATTCAGATTGTCGCCACTGACGCAGATGTTGCAGCCGATGCATTCACGAATGGCTTCGATGCGGTCTTCGCGGATCTTTGCAGGCAGGAAGGGGTCGGCGATTGAGGGGCGTGCAGCTCCGATCAAGTCGAGCACACCGCGGCGGATCTGTGAGACCATGGCGTCGGGCGACGTGAAGCGGCCGACACCGACGACCGGTTTGCTGGTCATGGATTTAACGAAGGCGGTGTAACTCTCCTGATAGCCTTCGTTCGGCTCAAAGCGGGCTGTGGCGGAATCATTTGACCAGCCACTGACGTTGACATCCCAAAGGTCGGGCAGTTCGGCCAGCAGGCCCACGATGTCCTGGGCCTCCCCGTCAATGGACAGGCCGTTTGCGCCCATGAGTTCATCCACGGCAAAGCGAAAGGCCACGCCGCAGCTATCGCCAACAGCATCTTTGATCTCGGAAATAACTTCGCGTGTCAGGCGGACCCGGTTTTCCAACGAGCCGCCGTATTCGTCGCTACGCTGGTTGTAACGTGGCTGCATAAAGTGCATCAACGTCGACATGCTGTGTCCTGCGTAGGCATACACGATGTCATAGCCGGCGTTCTTGGCGCGCAGCGCCGCGTCGCGGTGCCAGCGGCGTAAGTTTCTGATGTCGGCAAGGTCCATGGCCCGCGCCTGGACTGGATCGCTGGAATCGACGGGTGTTGCAGAGGGAGCCATTGGTGGCAGGCGGCTGATGCGGTTCGGCGCATGAAGACCGTTGTGAACCAGCTCTATCCCCGCCAGTGCTCCATGCTCGTGCACGGCGTCTGTCATCAGCCGATGGGATGGAATATCGAGATCGTCCCAGATTCGCCCTTCGACAGCCGGTGAGATCTCGGCTGTCGGATGGATTTCGACCTCTTCAGTACAGACGACACCCCAGCCGCCCTCGGCTTTGATGCCGCGCATCGCCGCCAGCCCTTTTGGCCGCAGGTGGCCAAAGCCGTTGCAGTGCGGCACCTGATAAAAGCGATTGGGTGCGGTGACGGGACCGATTTGCACCGGTTCAAAGAGGATGTCGTAGGGTGGTTTTGTGGTCATGCTGTTTCGGCCTCTTCAGGTTTTAGCACGGCTTCAACAGCCTTGATGCCGATCGAAACCAGATCGTTTTCGGCGAACATGTCGCCGGCCAGACAGCCTTCCAGCCAGAGACCATCAATGACAGCATTGACGGCAATGGCGTATTTCGCGAGCTCGGCCTTGGTGGCGGATTTGCCTTCATCGTTGAAGACCGAAGCGATCAGCCTTTCAACTTCGTTTCGGAAAGCGAGATAACTTTCCTTGTGGATGGCCGCCATAGCCGGATCCACGTGGATCAGGCTGATAAAAGTGGCCCAGAGAGAAAGGGTTCTTGCATCAACGACGGGAGGACTCAGGCTGGCCTCGACGAAGAGGGCCAGACGCTGGCGCGGGTTGGCGTGTTCGTATGACGCCGTCTGTTCAGCCAGAAATTTTACTTGTCCGGTCATGCGGTTCATGGTTTCGCCGTAGGCAGCATGTACCAACTCGTCTTTACCCGGAAAATAATAGCGGATCAGGCCTGCGGTCACGCCCGCGCGCAATGCAATCTGACGCACTGTGGCACCCTGCAGGCCGTTTTCGGCGATGCAGTCCAGCGTCGCGTTGATCAAGTCCTGGCGTCGAGCGCCTTCCGGGGCGTGATGAAAACTACGTCGGGCCATGAACGCCTTTCAGATATGCCAAAACCGCGAAGGTCGAGCGGAGCTGCAGGTTTTCTCTTGTCACAAAGCGCTCACAGTCCAAAGCGCAGGAAACGGTACTAAACTAGGACAGATAGAGGCGCCTGAGAACAAGGGTTTCAGGTTTTCGTTCAAATTATACAGTTGCATAAATAGCCGGTAAATGCGGTAGTATGAAGTGTGAAAACGACAAGCTGTTTTCGCGGCGTCCATTTAATGCGGCGCTGCCGTAGGTGTTGGAGGAGTCGTATATGCCGCAACTGGCTGAAGTGCGGGTGGCCGATGTAGAGCTCAAGGACGAAGGGCTCTCGCTGCGATGGATAGGGGGGCAGGAGACGATTTTCCCCTGGTTCTGGCTGCGCGATCACGGCCAGGATGAGGCCAGTTTAGACCCTGACACGCTGCAGAGACGCGTTGATACCTTTGCTATTGCGAACGATATTCGTGGGACGGCAAGCAAGCTGTTGGAAGAAGGCGCCGCCATCGAAGTTGCCTGGCAGAACGGCAGTTCCCCAAGCCGCTATTCTTGCGGTTTTCTCGCCAGCATGGCGGGGCTCGTTCCTGCCGATGCGGATCCGGCACCGGCAGTGCCACGCCGCTTGTGGTCAATGGCTGAGCCGTTTGAGCGGCCTGCTGTTTTCGCACACGACGCGGTCCTGAATACGAAAAGTGGTCTGCGCGGTTGTCTGGAGCAGGTCTATTCGACGGGATTTACCGTCGTTGAAGGCGTCCCGACCGACGACGACTCCATCGCACGTTTCCTGACCCGCATCGGCTATGTCCGCCAAACGATTTTTGGGGGTCTCTGGACCCTGTCCGCCGAGGTCGATGACCACGACGATACGGCATACAGCACGCAGTATCTTGAGCCACATACGGATGGGACCTACAGCCACGATGCGCCGGGACTTCAGTCCTTCGTCTGTCGGGAGTTTGATGGCAGGGGTGGAGAGTCAATTTTGGTCGACGGTTTCGCGCTTGCCGAGACGATGCGCCGGGAAGCTCCGGACTACTTCCAAACATTGAGCGAAGTGACGGTTCCCGGGCGATATATTGAACCGGGGGTCCATTTGCGGGCGGAACGGCCCGCGATCCTGAGCGATGCCGACGGCGAATTGCGGCAAATCAGCTTCAACAATTATGACCGGGCACCCTTTACACTGCCGCCGGACCGGATGTCCGCTTTCTATGCAGCCTATCGGGATTTCCATGCGCGTGTTATCGAAAAGGCGAACTGGCAGACGATCCCATTGCGGCCGGGTATGGCATTGATTTTTGATAATTGGCGTCTGTTACATGGACGAATGGGGTATAGTGGTAAGCGGACGTTCTGTGGCTGTTATCACAACCACGAAGACTTTGAGAGTGCGCTGCGCACCGTGATTGGCTCATCGACCGGAGAGTGATCGGCAAGCAGCGTTTGTCAACAGCGGCAGTACAAATAGCCGCGTCAACTGCAGGGAAAAGAGAGAATGAAACAGCTTTTTAGTATGGGTGCCGCGGTTTTGCTGGCAGCGACGGCGATGACCCCCTGGTCCCCGACCGCGATGGCTGGCGAGACGCTGGACCGGGTGATGAGCAGCAAAACACTCACCCTGTCGTCGGATCCTGAATATCCACCGCAGTCGTTCCTGAACGATCAAAACGAGATGGATGGGTTCGACGTTGGTGTGGCTAGAGAAATTGCCAAGCGCATGGGCGCAGAGCTGAAGATCGTCACGCCGGCATGGGAAATCATCACTGCAGGCAATTGGGGCGGCCGCTGGGATATTTCCGTGGGCTCCATGACGCCAACCACGGCGCGGGCAAAGGTGCTGGATTTCCCCGCTGTTTATTACTACACGCCGGCTGCTTTTGCGGTTCACAAAGATTCATCTGCAGCATCAAGCGCAGACCTAAACGGAATGAAGTTCGGCGTTTGTGGCGGCTGCACCTACGAAGCCTATCTGAATAAGGACCTGGTGATCGATGCCGAGGGAACACCGCCATTTGGCTACGATGTGACTGCAGGCAGTATTCGAACCTACGAGACCGATATCAACGTCCTGGATGATCTGCGCCTCGGGGATGGCGCGCGTCTCGATGCGATGTTGAGTGCGCGTCCGACCATCGACGAGGCCATCAAGAATGGCTATCCGGTAAAAGTTGTCGGTGATGCAGCCTTCTACGAACCTCTTTCGGTCGCTGTAGACAAGGGTGATCCCGAATTCTCTGCCAAGGTTGCGGAGATTGTGAAGAAGATGCATGAGGACGGCACGCTGACCGCCTTGTCCATCAAGTGGTACGGTACCGACTTCACGACCGCTAAATAGTCGGCTCGTAACGTGCCCTCCAACGATGCTGGGGCGCCGGGCGGTGTGGAACTTTCCGCGCTCCGGCGCCCCGCGCTTATCTTCGCCGTTTCAACGATCGTCCTTGCGGTAGCGAATGTAGGAGGCGGTTTTTTCGGTGAACTGGTTGCGCCCGCGGCAGAAGCGGGTTGGCATATCCGCATTGCCGCGGCGTTGGTTCTCTCGCTCATCATTGTCGCAAATGTGGAAGGCTTACGTTACTTGCCGTTCAAATGGCAGGTGGGGATCGTATGGTTCGAGCTGCTGTTCCTTGCGCTGGCGTTTTTCAATTCCTTCGGACTCAGCTATGAGTTTATTTGGTCTCGTTTGCCGTTTCTGATCACACAGGGCGCCTTTACGACCATTTACATTTCAGCGGCCGCGATCGTGATTTCCTTTATGATTGCGCTCGTCGGTGCCTTGGCCAAACTGTCGAACAGCGGCGTTGGTTACGGTATTTCGACTTTCTATATTTCGTTCTTTCGCGGCACGCCGCTGCTGCTCCAGGTGTACTTGATTTATCTCGGTCTGCCACAGATGGGCTTCATCGTCGATGCGGTTCCGGCAGGCATTGCCGCTTTATCGCTATGCTACGGCGCCTATATGGCAGAGATTTTTCGTGCGGGTATCGAAGCGATTCCCAAAGGACAGAGTGAAGCCGGGCGCGCACTGGGACTCCGCAACAGCGTGATCATGCGCAAGATTATTCTGCCTCAGGCCATCAAGATCGTCATTCCACCGACCGGTAACCAGTTCATTGCCATGCTTAAGGATTCTTCCCTGGTCTCGGTCATGGGGGTTTGGGAGCTGATGTTTCTGGCGCGCACGCAAGGGCGTTCGGAATTCAAGCATCTTGAAATGCTGATTACTGCGGCGGTTGTCTATTGGGTGATCTCGATGATCTTTGAGGTTGTCCAGTCGCGTATCGAGCGTCACTACGGCAAGAGCAGCCTGCGCTAAGACAGAGAGTGTCTGGTCAGGCCGCTCTTGAAGCTTTGACCGCGTGAAGTTATATCTGTCGTATCAAGAACTTGATCTCCCATAGATCAGGTTGAAACTAAAGCGAAACGGGAACATGAAACAGGCGCTTTCCATCTAAGACATCGCCGTTTGCGCAACAAGCGTGGACAGACGTGGACAATGATGGGAGCCCAGTTATGGCCCGCTCTCCTGCGGCGATTGCCGCGCGTTCGATCTCTTTTCATTTTGACGACGGCCGGTTTCTTTTCGAGAATCTGGATATCGCACTTGGCCCACAGCTTTGCGGATTGGTTGGTCGCAACGGCGTAGGCAAATCAGTGTTGGCCCAGATTCTGGCAGGCCGCAGGCCGCCAAGCGACGGTCGGGTCGTGCGGCGCGCTTCGGTCGGCTATCTGCCTCAAAATGCTGCTGACCGCATACATGGAACCCAGGCAGAGGCACTTGGTGTATCCACTCGACTGGAGGCCCTGGACCGGATTGAAAAGGGCGGCAGCGACCCCGCGGACTTCGAACTGATCGGCGAAGATTGGTCGTTGAGAGAGGATCTTGACTTGGCTCTCGAAGCTGTTGGTTTGCCACCGGTTTTATCGGAGCCGGTAGAAAGTTTCAGCGGAGGAGAACGAACGCGCCTGGCTATTCTGGCGCTCGAAATCGGTCGTCCCGATTTTTTGATTCTCGACGAACCGACCAATCATCTTGATCGGGATGGGCGCCGTTGGTTGATCGAACGATTGGAACAATGGAGAGATGGCGCTCTGATCGTGACGCATGATCGAGGACTGCTGGACGCCGTAGACCGGATCCTGGAGTTGACCGGTCTTGGCTTGGCGACGTATGGCGGCAACTACAGCCTCTACCGCACTCGAAAAGATACGGAATTGACCGCCGCACAGCAAACGCTTGCCTCCGCGGAGGCGGTGCAGCTCAAGGAGCGGCGTGCAGTGCAGGCGAGAAAAGAGCGGCAGGCACGGCGGGATGCCTACGGGCGAAAGCAACGCGGGGACGGGAGCCAGGATAAAATGATCCTTGATGCTGCAAAGGCCCGCGCCGAAGCATCGACATCCAGACTGTCTCGGATAGCGGCAAACCGGAAAGACAACGCATTGGCCGCAACGCAGGAGGCGCGTGCGGTGGTCGAACGCATAGATCCCTTAAGTATTTTCACACCGCCGTCGGCACCTGCACAGGGTGTCCTTGCCGCGTTACGCGATGTCGCCATGCCCTATGGAGGTAAGGCGCTCCGGCAGGGTGTGTCGTTTCAGGTTGCCGCCGGAGACCGGATTGCGTTGGTCGGGTCCAATGGATCAGGTAAATCGACGCTCCTGCGCCTCATTGAGAATACGACACAGCCGAGCCGCGGTGAGGTGAGGCTGCGCGCCAATCGATGCGTTCTACTCGATCAGCATCTAGGCATACTGGATGATACTGTTTCTCCGTTAGAAAATCTGACACGTCATTTACCGGAACTACGGGAAACGCAGGCACGTACGCGACTTGCTCAACTGAGGATGAGAGGGGACAGGGTCTTGCTTCCTACTGCCGATCTAAGCGGTGGAGAGCGCTTAAAGGTCGCTCTCGCAATTGTCTTCGGCGCCACCACTGCGCCTCCGTTATTGCTACTTGACGAACCTGACAATCACCTGGATTTCGGCTCGCTCGACGTATTGGAACAGGCCTTGAGGGGCTATGTTGGTGCTTTGGTCGTTGTGTCCCATTCCCAAGCCTTTCTGGAGGCGGTAAGAATAGAGCGGTACATTGATCTGGATGTGCCGACTGCATTGTGCCAGCCAAAGGCTTAGATACGTGAAATCGGCCCCGTCGGGAGAAAACGATGGACCAAAGCAATAGACTCGCGATCCGAGGGCAGGTGCTGCAGTTCACCGGAGACCCCTTTCAAGTTGGAACAGACTCCGCCCTTCGGTTCTGGTCGGATGGTCTGGTGATCATAGAGGCCGGCGTTATTCAGGAGGTCGGTGAGGCGCCCGCGTTGTTGGCTCGTCTGGAGCCGAGTGTTGAGCGCCACGATTATCCCGGCAGGCTGATCATGGCGGGCTTCGTCGACACCCATGTGCATTATCCGCAGATGGAAGTCATTGCCTCTTATGGAGCGCAACTAATCGAGTGGCTGAACGAATATACTTTTCCGGCAGAAGGCAAATTCCACGATCGGGATTATGCCCGCAAGGCTGCTCAACTCTTTCTTGACGAAAGCCTGCGCAACGGCATCACCACCTCGGCTGTTTACTGCACGGTCCATCCGGAATCGGTCGATGCCTTTTTTGAGGTTTGCGCGCCTTATGATCTGCGGGTCATTGCAGGCAAGGTGATGATGGACCGCAATGCGCCGGATTTTCTGACGGATACCGCTCAGTCGGCCTACGACGATTCGAAGTCGCTTATTGAGCGCTGGCACGGCAAAGGCAGAGCGCTCTACGGCTTGACCCCGCGCTTCGCACCTACAAGCACAGAGGCCCAACTGGAAGCGGCGGGTGCACTGTGGCAGGAGACCGGTGGCGTCTATATGCAGACTCATGTGTCGGAAAACCGCCAGGAGTTGGCCTGGGTTGCGGAACTTTTTCCGGATTGCGACGACTATTTAGGGGTATACGAGAAGTATGGCTTGCTCGGGCCGCGGAGCATATTGGGTCACGGCATCTATCTGTCCGAGCGCGAGAAAGCAGTCATTGCCGAGACCGGTAGTGCCATTGCGCACTGTCCGACCTCAAATCTTTTTATTGGCAGTGGCCTGTTTGATCTGAGGGCCTCGCAAGAGCACACAGAACCGCTGCGGGTTGGACTGGCTACGGATGTGGGCGGGGGCACCAGTTTTTCCATCTTCGGGACTATGCGTGCCGCCTACGAGATTGCGCAGCTCCAGTCCTTCAGTCTCCACCCGGTCCAAGCCTATTACCTGGCAACCTGGGGCAGCGCGAGGTCGCTGTATCTGGATGATAAAATCGGGAATCTGGTCCCTGGTCTCGAAGCCGATCTTACGGTGGTCGATTTGAATTCGACGCCTTTGATTGCGCAGCGGATGAAGCATGCCAAGGATTTGGAGGAGGCCTTGTTCATCCAAATGATCCTGGCAGACGATCGTGCCATCGAGGCAACCTATGCCGCTGGCCGAAGAGTCTACCAGCGTGAATCATGAGAGTCCTGAAAGCGGTTATCTGAAGTCCCGGTACGTGTCGGCGACCCACTTCATGCTGGGTCTGTCCTTCAGTCGCTCGAATTCTTCTTCGATCTCCGGCGGAACCTCCACTCGTCTGTACATCCGCTCCCGGGAAAGCTGAGCGAAGGGAGCGAGGAGGCTGGCAGCGGCAAGATCGGCCCGCGTGAGACGATCGCCGACGAGATGGTGTTTGCCTTCCGCAAGCTTCTCGTCGAGCCAATCCAATTCCACATCGAGCTTGGCACGTGAATCCGCTACGGCGTCGGGCGCTGCGTCGAGGGTTTGGATCATGGCGGGTTGGATCTTGGGCCATAGATTATGGCCGACAGACCTGACCTTACTATCTAGATTACCGTAGAGCAGTTCCAACACGATGTCGGGGTGCTGTGTCAGGGTCTGAGCGTAGAGTAAGCGTCGGACTTCGACCCCGACAACGTCATCGGCCCGGGCCTCGATTTCGCGGATTTCTTCTCCATGTTTGCTGTCTTCGAGTGATTTTTCGGAATCTGTCCGGTTGACATATGCCCAGTCTAGGATTTCCCGGCTGCCCTGCAGGATTTCTCCGTCAAGCATGAGAATGGGGACGCAGGATTTGGGGACGCCGAGTTCCCGGGTCATCCTCATGTGGAGCCCGATCGGCCAAAACTCCTCAGTGTATTCGATGCCATACCAGTCCAGCGCCCAGCGCGCTTTCTCGCAGTAATGCGATATGGCGAAGGAAATTAGCTTTGGCAGCTTCTGGTTCATGTCCAAAGACCTTCTTAAGGATCGGTGCCGCAGCTAATTCTGAGCTTTCTCAAGTTGCAATGTAAAGTCCGTAATCTCGCGTAGAACGCTCTGTTGGTCGCCGGCCCAGAACCAGTGATCCTTGCCGTCGAGTTCGACAAAGCGTGCGCCTGGAATCGCTTGTGCGAGATAGCGTCCGGCCTCGCTTCGAATGGCACGGTCGCCACGACGATGGATCACCAATGTTGGTACCTCGATCTCGGGTAGAAGCGGCCTTACATCGAGATCGCGCAGGGCTTCCAGAACGCCCTTGATCGCGCCTGGACTGGAGGCGCTCCGCAGGAGGCCGGCCCACCAGTTTTCTGCCTGCCGATCGCCGACGAAGCTGGGGGCAAAGAAGGCCAACTCTGCCGGCCCACCCCATTCCCCGATCAAACGTTTGAGCCAGATGTCGTATTGGTTCCGGCTCATGGCATAGGGATACCCCCGTTCCCTGCTGCCTTTGGCGAGGGAACCATAGAGGACGAGGCCAACAAGACGGTTCGGCGCAGAGGCTGCAAGGTGAATACAGCCCGGTCCTCCTTCTGAGGCGCCGATCAAGAGGGCTTTTCGCGAGCCTACGGCGTCCATCACGGCGGTAATATCCTGTGACGTCGCCTCCACGGTCGGGTTCATCCCAACCCGGTCGGAGAGGCCGACTCCTCGTCGGTCGAAAATAATCAGGCGGCCCAGTCCGGAAAGGGCGGTCAAAAAAGACCGGCAGCGTGCGTCTTCCCATGCGCGTTCGACATGCGAGACGAACCCCGGTACCAGGACGATATCCAGCTTGCCTTCGCCCAGCGTCTGATAAGCAATATGCAGGTTGTTGCTTGCGACGTAGAACGTCTTGGGTCTCGATTGGTTGGCAGAGGGCTTCGCCGGGCTTTCTGAGATTTCGGTTAAAAGTCGCTTGATTTCTTGTGCAGGTGCGATACCAAGTTCATCGCGCAAGAGATTGACACAGTTGTCATATTGGCGTTCTGCCGCCAAAGGTTGACCGGCAAGAAGATGAATCCTGATGACGTGGCGGTGCGCGGCTTCGTTCAGTGGATCAAGCGCCAGAAGGCGTGTTGCAGAAGCAAGGGCTTCCCCGTACTCGCCCTGTGCGATGTCGGCCTCGACAAGGCGTTCCAGAGCCTGCGTGAGGCGGCTGCGCAGCCCTTCGCGACGATAGAAAGCCCAGTCTTCGAACTCAGGACTGTCATCGAGCGCGAAACCGGAAAGATAATCGTTCTTGTAGAGCCGCGCGGCGCCAGCGAAGGCCCCGTCATTGCAAGCCTTCTCGAAATGCCGTGCGTCGAGTGTCACCTCCACTCTGGACTCAAAACGGAGCGTATCGCGGTCTGCTTCGATGAGATTGGTGCCGAAGGCCACACGGATCTTGTAGAGGGTCCGGCGCAGTCTTGCCCGGACGGTCTCCTGATTTGCTTCCGGCCAGAGCAGGGTGCCCATGATGTCGCGCCCGACCCGTCCTTCCGTCTCGACCAAATACACGAGCAAAGCGATTGCCTTGCGTAAACCAAGCTCGACACTGTTGCCGTTCAGGAAGAGTTGCGGAAAGCCAAGGGTTTTTAGATCGAGCTTCAGCTTTTGCATCGGACTATGGGCTTGAACGTGAAGAGGGGACGTTCGAGGGACGGCAAAGTCTTATCTCCAGTGTCTAGAGTGCAATTGCTTTTTGTTGTGTCGATCAAAAATGCGATCGGTCCTCTGTCCATACGTTGTAGAGGCTGGTTCGCTTTCTTCATCGATTCGATGAAAAACGATCAGACTCTAGAATCTCGAAATCGACGGCCTTCGCAAGATATTAGGTCGATCCAGACTGGAGTCCCAGCTATGTGTTTTTCCTGCGTACCCAGCTATGAGCGGTTCGTCGCACCCCATGTCGTCCACGTAGGCTGTTCGCTGGGCACGTTCTCTAAAATGAGGATGCAGGTCGTTCCTCAGGCCAGCGGTGTCGTGGCCGAGATTGGTTTTGGGTCTGGCTTGAATCTGCCCTATTACGATATGTCGAGGATTGAGCGCCTTATCGCGATCGATCCCGACGAAAAGATGCTCTCGATCGCGAGACGCAAGTTGGCACGGAAGCAGCTGAGCGCTCAACGTCTGCGGACGGAACTGATGTCGGTGGGTGGCGAGTGTATCCCACTCGATAGGGCGAGTGTCGATACCGCTGTCGTGACCTATGCTTTTTGCACAATTCCCGAGCCAGATCGGGCGTTAAGAGAAATTCGCCGCGTATTGAGGCCTGGCGGTCGCCTGTTATTTTGCGAGCATGGGCGCTCCGGCAGGCCCTTTTGCCGCAGGATGCAGGATCGCTTGAATGGGGTGTGGGGGCATATCGCGGGCGGTTGCAATCTTAATCGCAGCCCGCAGCAGATGATCGAGGAAGCCGGCTTTGCCGTTTGTAACCTGAGAAGAGACCGGTTCCCGCTTCACCTCTGGCCGCTTGGCGACCATTTTGCCGGTCACGCCGTGCCAAAGTAGGTAAGGGGCTGGTGATTTTCTTGGAGGCTCAGGGAGGATGCAGGCGCGGGCTTAAACCCGTGCCTGCATCTCATGTGCTTTAAGCGGCGCGTTTCCGCTTGGATCCCTTGTAGCCACTGTCTTTGAACTTGCGGAAATTCTGACCGTCGTTGGCGTGGTCTTTTCTGCCCGCGTTTTCGTTCCTGAATTTGCCTGCAGTTTTGGAAAAAGGCTTCTTGCCGCCTTTCCGTGCGCCGCCTTCGGCATCTGCAGATTTAAATCCGTCTTTCTTGAAAGGCTTGCGGCCGTTGCCAGCGTAGGGTTTTCCGAATTTCTTTCCATTCCGCTTGGCGCCGTTGTTTCGGCTACCAGCCAGTTCCGCATGGAAAGGATGGTCTCTTTCAACAGGAACCGGCTGCCGGATCGCGCGCTCGACGTTGCGCAACAGATTGCCTTCTTTGGTCTCGCAGAGCGAAAGTGCGGTGCCCTTGGTGCCGGCACGACCTGTGCGGCCGATGCGATGAACGTAGCTTTCGGCCTCCAAAGGCATGTCGTAGTTGATCACATGGCTGATGTCCGGAACATCGATGCCGCGGGCGGCGACATCTGTTGCCACTAGAACGTCGATGAAGCCCTTGCGGAACTTCTGCAGGACCTTCTGGCGGATCCGCTGCTCCCGGTCACCATGAATGGCATCGACGCGGCGCCCACAGTCGCGTAGATCCTTCGCCAGATTGTCGGCCATGGCTTTCGTACGCGTGAAAACAAGAACCCGGCTAAGAGCATCGTCCTTTAAGAGGTGCAGCAGAAGCTCTTTTTTGTTGCGGTAGTCGACGCAAAGCACGCGATGGTCGATCGTGGAGGCGACCGTGCTTTCCTTGGCGGCTTCTACCTGAACCGGATCATTGAGCAGCTTATCGGCCAGGCTGCGGATTCCGCTGTTCATGGTTGCCGAGAACATGATCGTCTGGTGCTCTTTTGGCAGGCTGGCGGCCACCTGCTTTACTTCGTCGATGAAGCCCATGTCGAGCATGCGGTCGGCTTCGTCGAGGATAAAGGTCTGAACATCATCAAGTTTCAGATTGCCCCGGCGGATATGATCCATCATGCGGCCTGGTGTGGCCACGACGATGTGGACGCCGCGCTGCAGGGCCTTCATCTGCGGGAAAAATGGAGAGCCGCCGAAGAGAACTGTGTGAAAAAGCCGCTGGCCCTTGCTGAACTGACGAATGCAATCGCCAATCTGATTTGCAAGCTCGCGCGTCGGTGCCAAGATCAGTGCGTTGGCCATTCCCGGTTTGGTCGGCTGCTTCTCTGCGGCGAGCCTGTGAAGCAGAGGCAGCACAAAGGCTGCCGTCTTGCCACCACCGGTCTGCGCGACACCCTTGAGGTCGCGGCCGTCGAGCAGCATTGGGATTGCTTTGGTCTGGATTGGCGTTGGTTCGGTAAAGCCCTGGGCTTGAACCACACGCAAGAGATCATCGCTCAAGCCGAGCGTGTCGAAAGATGCCATCGTCTTTGTCCTTCCGCAGACGTTACAGCCCCTTTTTCAGGCAAGGGGCTGAGCATTCCGCGGTGTAACCCGTAGCTGGGCGTCAGGACGTAACTTTGGCCAAAACCGAAGCACGTGCAGAGGCACGGCGGAAACATTTTTGTTTTTTTGTAAAGCCGCCAACGATGCCGAGTGGAGGCATCAAGCAGCGAGAGACGGGGATGTGATGCTTTTTAGCCTCAATGTCAAGTCTTATCGCACCAGGAATTTCCCTAATATCAATGGTTAACTGACTGATAGACTATGTTTCATCGGCGAAAGAGGGTTCGCCTGAGGGTGCTTATTGTTGGTGGACCCTGCATAAAGAGAGGGATTACAGCCATGAACAAAGCTGTCGCGGAATTTATCGGAACCTTCACCCTTGTTCTTTTCGGGTGTGGGTCGGCTGTTATTGCCGGAGATGTCGTCGGAGTGTTGGGGATAAGCTTTGCCTTCGGACTGGCATTGATTGCCATGGCTTATGGAATCGGACCGCTATCCGGTTGTCACATTAACCCGGCCGTCAGCCTGGGTGTCTTGATTGCCGGCCGCATGTCACCTGCAGACTTTGTGTCTTACGTTATTGCGCAGTGCTTGGGGGGGATCGCCGGTGCAGGTGTCCTCTATTTGATCGTCAGCGGAAAGCTGGCCGGGCATGATTTAGCGGCTTCGGGCCTGGGCCAGAATGGTTGGGGGGCCGGATATCTTGGTGAATACTCGATGGTCTCAGCCTTTGTCTTCGAGGTAATTGCAACCTTCCTGTTCCTGGTCGCGATCCTGGGCTCCACCCAGGAGGGTGGGCCAAACCTGCTGGCAGGCCTTGCAATCGGCCTCACGCTGGTGGTCATCCATATTGTCGGCATCCAGGTGACGGGTGTTTCGGTTAATCCTGCACGTAGCTTGGGCCCTGCGGTCTTCGTAGGAGGTCAGGCGCTTGCACAGCTTTGGCTGTTTCTGGTTGCGCCCTGCATCGGTGCGGCAGTCGCTGGCGTCGCATTCCGGACAAGGCTGCTGACTGCTGACGCCTGACAGCTACTTCCTCTTGAGTGCGATCGTTCTTGACCAAAATGTTTAAGGGCGATCGCACTGCAGTCATAGCGCATACAAACTGATCAACACCGCACCGCTGCGAAAATTTTCAGCGGTTTAGTGACAGATGCACAATCTCATGCTCGAACCAACCAGAAGGGCTTTATGCTGCAGAGGTCAATTGGTCTGATGAACGCCCCACCTACCCAGAGTGTAATTTTTTTCCGCTTCTAAATCCAAAACCTCCAGGCCAGTGCTTTCCGAGGGGGCTGCTCCCCAAAAGCCAAACGCCTCAAGGCTTTCTTTCACATCCGGCTCTTTGCTTAGATTTTCGACATAGTGGGCGTCGCACCAAGTCATTTTCCCGTGGTTCATCCGAGCATAAACGTAGCCTGTCTCCTGATCCGCGAAATTGATATCTGGTATGAGCTCGGCGCAGCGCTTCATGAAAGTGGTGTTGTCTCTTAGAACCATGTCTTTGCGATCGAATATCCCGGCAGGCTCCTGGGCTTCAATATCCACCTTTCGATAGCGATCGATATTGACCATTAAATTGATATCCAGAATCGTCATGGTTCTATTCCACCCAAACGCGGCGGTTCTAGGAAGTTCTCCCTCAGGTACGTCGTTATCCAAAAACTCGAAATGCACGCGCTTTTCCTTCGACAGTACCCAGGAAAAGAACAGATTGGGTATGCCGGTATAGGCTTCGACATTGTGGTAAAGCAGGTCGTCGACTGCTTTATAGCGGCCGGTTTTCAAACCACGCTCCCAGGCTCGTGCAACGGTTTCGCCCGGCGGCGTGATCATGAAAAACATAAAAATCAGATCGCCGAACCGGGTGAGGAGTCTGCTGTCGGAACTGCGGTCAGGATCCAACGTGAAACTGTCAAAGCGAAAGCGGTCAATCAGCAGATGAGACATGGCGCCTCTGGATGCTTTGTCTGCCATATAACGATCCAGTTTCTTGTCGATTATCTCCAGTTCCTGGCCAGTTAGCATCGCGGCATATTTGTAGTTTTCTCCAAGCGAATCATAATCCAGTAAAAATTTTCGCCAGTAGTCAGGGCTGATGAGCGCAAAGTCTTCCCACGGGATCCCAATTTTCTCCGCCAGTTTGCGTTGTTGCGGACGGATGGTGCTTTTACCCGAAGCAGATGCGCCCTTTACGTTCATGACAACCGGTTTTTCCTGTGCCGGCAAGACCCGGTATCGCTCGCCTTCGACGGCCTTCTCAATCACGGGTTCGATGGATTTTCCGACCTGAATGCTTCCGAAGCTATTGCAGACCAGATTGGTTGCAAGATTGGCGATCATGTCTTGATCTCCAAGCAGCCGACCACGATGGCCGAGAATTCCGCTGACAACTTTTACCAAGGCGTCGAGGCAGGTCCTCTCCAACGGATCTTTGCAACCTAAGAGGCGATTTTGCCAGTTGGCGAGGGCGGTGACCTCTCTGGACTCGGAAGCCGGTGTTTTCTCCTGCTTGCGCTTGCCGAACAAGCTTCCGAAAAGCCTCGAGGTGAGGGAAGGTGGGTTTGGAGTGTCTTGAGTCGCGGCTACGGACACAAAGATCTGTTCAGAAAGTTCTTTGCCGATCAGGTAGCTGATTTCAGAGCGACTTTCTTCGAATGCAACTCTGATTTCTTCGATTTGAGGCGTGATGTAGCGATCGAGGATGGTCGCAACCATAGCCCTCAAGCTGATACCCAGATCTTCGTAGTTTGGCCCGTCGGGCACGGAAAGGTCAGCCGTGACCCGTATCAGCAATTCGTGAATGACCAGGCGCTCGACCCGGAAGGAAATCAGCTCCGCAGTTTTCAGACCGCAGAACGTGGCAATCTCCTTAGCCTCTTTAATGTCGATCGTTGAATTTTCCGGCCGATAGAGCGTGACCAGGGGCATCAACTCGCTCGGAATCTCCGAAGCGATGCCCGGGTTCCAGGCCCCGTTTTCTTTATCCAGACCGTTTTTGTTCAAACCACTCCCATTTTCGATTTCCGCACCCGATCTCGAATATACTTCAGCAGCGGCAGGAAGATCAGGATCAGTGCGACGATAGTGATCGGCCCGGCGATGGGCCGGGTAAAGAAGATGCTGAAGTCGCCATCCGAGAAGAGCAGAGACTGACGAAGTTTCGGTTCCGCAATCGGTCCAAGGACGATGGCGAGAACGGCAGGAGCGACTGGGTAGTCCAGGATCCGCAGGAAGAAGGCGCCGATTCCGACAATGACCATCAACCAGACGTCAAACATGTCCTGATAGGCTGCAAAGGTACCTACAAGTGAAAGGACGAATATCAACGGCGCCAAAATGGTAAAGGGCATCCGCAGCATCCAAAGAAAGATGGGGATGAACGCGAGGTTGATTGCGACGGCTACCAAGTTGGAAATGTAAAATGACCCGATCAGCGGCCAAACGAAGTCCGGCTGGTTGGTGAAGAGTAGCGGCCCGGGCTGCAGGCCCCAGATAACCATTCCCGCCAGCAGCACTGCTGTCGTGGGGGAGCCGGGTATGCCCAGGGTCATCATCGGAAGCATGGCACCGGTCGAGGCTGAATTGTTTGCGGCCTCTGGCGCTGCAACGCCGTCGATTGAACCCTTGCCGAATTCCTCCGGTTTTTTGGAGGTGATCTTGGTAACACCGTATGACATCAGTGAACCGGGCGTTGCGCCTGCAGCAGGAAGGATTCCCACGAAGAATCCAAGCGATGAGCCGATGGCCGTACCGCGCCATGCATGCCGGAAATCCTTTATGGCTTCCCAGATCTTGCTGGCACGCAGATCCACGGTCGTCATGGTGTTGCCGTAGCGCGAGGTGTTGATCGTCCAGATCATCTCGCCGATTCCATAAACACCGATGGCCAGAACCAGGAAGCGGATGCCGTGGGTAAAACCGGTGATATCGAAAAAGATCAATCTGGGTTCGCCGGAGACGATATCGAAGCCGACCGTCGCAAGGACCAGACCGATACAGATCGAAAAAATCGTCTTGGGAATGTCATCGCCGCCGAGGCCGACGAAGGTCGCGAAAGCCAACAGCATTAGAGCGAAAATCTCAGGGTCGCCGAAGGAAAGTGCGACAGAGGCCAGGATCGGTGCGAAACCGGTGAAAAAGAGCGTAGAAACAGTGCCGCCGACAAAAGACGCGATGGCAGCTGTTACAAGCGCCAAGTGGGCCTTTCCCGACAGGGCCATGGGGCGGCCGTCAAAAGTGGTTGCAACGGCTGTGGAGGCGCCCGGGATGCCGAGCGTTATCGAGGATATCGCACCCCCGTACATCGCACCGTAATAGATGGCCGCCAAAAAGATCATCGGTGACGTCGCACCGCCAGTGAAATTCTGAATGACGAATGTAAAGGGGAGAAGGATGGCAACCCCATTTACGGATCCCAGACCCGGCATTGCACCAACGAATAGACCGACAATCACGCCTATAACCGCGAGGCCAAGATTAATCGGCTCGAGTGCGACCAATATGCCGTTCAGAAGGGAATAAACTACGTCCATTTTTCTTCCATACAGATTTTCTGTGCCTGCTAGAGCGCGACGGTTCTTTATCCTCTGGTTAGAGGAAAATGTCGTAGAGCGGGATGAACAGCGGCTCGAGATATCCCTTCGGCAAAACGATTCGCATTGCGATGTCGAAGAAGAAGAAACTCACGACCGGAACGCAGACAGCGACCGTCACAGATTGCTTGATCGAATGGCGTCCGAGAAAACGAAGGTAATAGATCAGAAAAGCGAACATTCCTCCGTAGAATCCGACGAAATGAATGAGCGCAAGAAAACCGAACAGGCCTCCGCCCACCAGCAACAGCATCCGTTTGCCGTACCCGTCGAGAAAAGGTTCTTCAGAGACTGAAACCGGCGAAGCACGCAGAAACCAGTTCACAGCAATCCATATGCTGCAGACGAGCATGATGGCGGAGAGCCAGAACGGCCAGAAACCGCTACCTGGACCTTCGCCTTCGATCAGGCCGATATTTGCGAAACGTGCAACATCCGGATCCCATGCCGGCGGCTCGCCGCTTTTCCACATGAGATAGATTGAGAGAATTCCGAGGATCACCGCAGTGACAATTTCGGCTCTACGCATTTCTTCGAAATCTCCCAATCTTCTCTTATGCGATCCCGGCGATTACTTGATCGCGCCAGAAGCCTTCAGGATCTTCTGGTGGCGGTCGCGCTGGGTTACCCAGTAGGCTTTCAAGTCATCACCGTTGGTGAAGTCACCCATGAGAGATTTTGCCGACTTGTATTTCTGCCATTCGGCCGAATCGTAGACCTTTTGGAACAGACCTTCGTAGTAAGCCAAAGCCTCGTCGGACATACCAGGCGCACCCACGACAGCACGCTGCATGAAGTAGGAGAAATCACCGCCGAGTTCTTTCAGAGTCGGCACGTCAGGGAACAATGGCAGGCGCTCGTCCGTGAAGGCGACCAGCGGCACAAGATCACCTGATTCGAAAAACCCGAGAGCTTCTGAGGGGTTGTTCACGGATGAATTCAACTGCTTGCCGGCGACCTGCTTGGCGACTTCCCCACCACCCTTGTAGGGGATGTACTTCATGGAGAGGCCGTAGTTGTTATTCAGGAAGTCGGTGATGATGTTGTCTTCCGAGTTCTTGCCGGTGCCGCCCATGACCCAGCCAGAACCGCGCTCTGCCGCAACTTTCAAATACTCTTCGAAGGTATTGATGCCTTCGTCCTTGTGCACCCACAGCAGGAAGGTATCTTCCGCCATACGGCCGACCGGCGCGAACTTCATGATATCCACATCAAGTCCGGGCTGACGCAAAGGTGTCGTGAAGAATGAGTTCAATGTCACCATGATGGTGTGATTGGGGTCGTTGGCATTCTTCATCGCGATCAACGCTTCGGCACCCGAACCGCCCGACTTGTTAACCGGCACCAGTGGGCGGGGCGCCATCTTTTCTTTTTCGATGATGGCCTGCATCAGTCGCGCCATTTTGTCAGCGCCGCCGCCTTTACCCGCCATGATGACGAAATCAATTGGTTTGTTGGGTTCGAAGGCGCTTGCGATGCCAGAAAATGTCGTCGCAGCCAAGGCGGTTGCGCCGATGAAACTCACCATCAGTCCTCTTGCGATAGTCATATCTTCCTCCCATACAATCATTATTTCTATTCGGCGTGAAAGCGTCACGCAGCGCATACTCGTTTGGTCTCCAAACTACCTGTAACTGGCTCCTTTCTTCTCGAGTGCGTTAGCGAATACGTTCCTTAGTGCACCAGAATCACCGGCATCTTTGCCGTATCGACAATGGTTTGCGTGTTGCCGCCAAAGACGGTTTCCCGTTCGTGGCTGTCGCCGTAAGCGCCCATGATCATCAAATCGGCGCCACAAGATTTAGCTCTTGCAAGAAGCTCCACGCCGATCTTTTTCTCTGCGGTGAAACGGTCGACTTTTGTCGTGATGTTCCGATCCGCCAAGTACGACACAAGATCGGCTGAGCCGGCACCATGAACCTCGCTGCCTGCGGACAGGATGGTCACTTCAGAGGCCGTCTCGATGATACCCATGGTCAAAGCCACGGCGCGTGTCGCCTCGGTAGAACCGTTCCAGGCAATCGCGATCTTGTCCCCCAGCACCTCGGGCGGCGTTTCAGCCGGCGGGCACATCATTACGGGACGCCCGGTATGGAACAACGCCGATTTCAGGGTGTTGGCGCCGAGATTGCGGTCGATATCGGGTTGGGCAACGACGATTAAGTCGGCAAGTCTTCCATGCCGTTTGATAACGTCAACCTGCCGGCCGGCTTCCTCGATCCAGGATGCCGATGGGGAATCGCCGTTTGATTGCTGAACGACCTTCAGGCCCAGAGTCTCCGCCAATTGAATGAATTCGGTGCGGAGAACACCTTCCTCTTGATCGGCAAGCTCCACGGCCTGTTTCATCATTTGTTTCTTGAGGACAGCGGGAATCGGAACGCCGAAAGGAAGCAGATCCTCCGGTCTTGGCCTGCAATGGGTAACGACGACATGGGCATCAAACCGACGTGCCAGTGCGGCGGCATGGGCAAGGACATTTTCGCCCTTCCCATCACCACGCACCGGTATGATGATTTTTTTCACCACGCTTTACTCGCCTAAAACAAGCCTTCGATCTGGCCTTGGTCATTCAGCATAATCGACTCTGAAGAGGGAACACGGGGTAGCCCCGGCATGGTCATGATCTCCCCGCAGATCGCCACGACGAAACCCGCACCCGCTGAGAGACGCACTTCGCGAATCGGTATCGAATGACCGGTCGGTGCACCGCGCACGTTGGGGTCGGTCGTAAAGGAATACTGCGTCTTTGCCATGCAGACCGGCAGGTGCCCGTATCCTGCTTCTTCCCACTGTTTCAACTGATCGCGGATTTTCTTGTCGGCAAGAACTTCGTCGGCCCGGTAAATGCGCTTGGCGACCGTCTCGATTTTCTTGAACAGCCCTATCTCGTTTGGATAGAGCGTTTGGAACTGGGACATGCCGCTTTCGGCGATTTCGGCGACACGCGTTGCGAGTTCTTCAATGCCTTTCGAGCCGTTAGCCCAGTGCTTGCAGAGAATCGCTTCGGAACCCAGGCTTGCGACGTATTCCTTGATGGCGTCGACTTCGGCATCCGTATCGGTCACGAAATGATTGATGGCGACGACAGCGGGAACACCAAAACCCTTCACGTTTTCGATGTGGCGTCCGAGATTGGCACAACCGTCTTTCACGGCCTGCACGTTTTCGGTGCCGAGATCATCTTTCTTCACCCCGCCATTCATTTTCATGGCACGGACGGTCGCTACAATAACTACGGCGTCCGGGGCCAGACCGGCGTGCCGGCACTTGATGTTCATGAACTTTTCAGCGCCCAGGTCTGCACCAAAACCGGCCTCTGTCACGACGTAATCGGCAATCTTCAACGCCGTGGTGGTTGCGACGACAGAGTTACAGCCGTGGGCGATGTTGGCGAAGGGACCGCCGTGCACGAACGCCGGATTGTTTTCCAGCGTCTGGACGAGATTGGGCTGCATCGCGTCCTTCAACAGGACGGTCATTGCGCCGTCGGCCTTGATATCCCGACAGTAGACAGGTGATCGGTCGCGGCGGTAGGCGATGATGATATCGCCAAGTCGCTTTTGAAGATCGTCGAGGTTCTTGGCCAGGCAAAGAATCGCCATGACTTCGGAGGCAACGGTGATATCAAAGCCGGCCTGGCGCGGGAAGCCGTTGGGCACACCGCCAAGCGATGTGACGATGTCGCGAAGGGCGCGGTCGTTCATGTCCATCACACGGCGCCAGACGACCCGACGCGTATCGATATCAGCCGAATTGCCCCAATAGATATGGTTGTCGATCATAGCCGACAGCAGGTTATGGGCCGAGGTGATGGCGTGGAAATCACCCGTGAAGTGCAGGTTCATGTCTTCCATCGGAACGACCTGTGCGTAGCCGCCGCCGGCAGCGCCGCCCTTCATGCCGAAGCAGGGACCGAGCGATGCTTCACGGATGCAAATCGCGGCTTTCTTTCCGATGGCATTCAGGCCATCGCCGAGGCCGACCGTGGTTGTGGTTTTGCCTTCTCCTGCAGGGGTCGGGTTGATGGCCGTGACGAGTATGAGCTTCCCGTTGTTCTTATCCGCCTGCGCGGCGATGAACTCTGCTGACACCTTGGCCTTGTCGTGGCCATACGGAACCAGGTCTTCCGCCGATATGCCGAGCTTTGCACCGATCTCCTGAATGGGGCGCTTGCTGGCTTCGCGAGCGATTTCGATATCTGTCTTGTAACTCATCTGTAAAAACCTGCTCCCTAAGAACCGAATTGATCGCCTGCAGACAGGCCGCATGCAGCGGCCCATTCAGCTGCGGGCTGTTTGCCTTCGCCTTTGGCGCGTACGCGCTTGAGTAAAATTCGTCCCCCTTCAGCCTGAACGGTCACCCCGTCATCAGAAATGGAGATGACGCTGCCGGTTTTTCCGTCGCCGTCGACTCTGGCACTGTCATAAATCTGAACTTCCAGTCCGTTCAGAGTCGTCCAGGCGCCTGGGGCGGGATTTGCGGCGCGAATCTTGTTGTAGACATCGGCAACCGGCTTCGACCAGTCGATCTCGGCTGCGCCTTTGTTGAACCAGCTCTCATAGGAACCGTCCTCAAGCCGCTGATCGTGCTTGATGATGATGCCCGCCTTAACCAGATCGAGCCCCTCGATCATGGCGTCGACACCCATCGGAAACAGCTTCTTGAAATAGACGTCACCCAGGGTTTCGTCAGGACCGATCTCGCAGGACTTCTGCATCAGGATTGGGCCTTCGTCGAGACCATCGTCAGGCCAGAAGATGGTAAGGCCGGTTTGCGTTTTACCCATTGCGATCGGCCAATTGATTGAACTTGGACCACGGTGCAGCGGGCAAAGGGAAGGGTGGTACTGGAAGGTTCCGAAGCGTGGCGCATCGCGCACGGCCTCGGGAACGAACAGCAGAACGTATGCCATCATGCAGACATCTGCATCGAAGGACTTCATCAATTCCAGCGCTTCGGGTGTTTTCCAGGAGGCCGGTTGATGTACCGGAAGTCCTTTTTCGCGGGCGAACTCGACCAAGGGATCTTCCGGCCGACCTTCCTTCGTGGGAGCGGAGCAGACGGCGACAACATCCTCGCCGCGCTCCAACAGCTTCTCGAGGACAGCTTTACCAAAGGCCTGCTGACCGTGAACAACAATACGCATCTAACTAATCCCCAAGGCCGTCATTCAATTCTGTAGCATTTCTAGTCTGCGACATTTCTACTCTGCGGCATCTGCACGAACCTCACCGACCGCACCGGAACCAACGATGCGCTCTAAGTCATCGCCGCTGTATCCAAGAACTTCTGAGAGTATTTCTTTCGTATGCTCGCCGAGTAGTGGTGAGCGCTCAACCATAACTTCGCTGTCTGACAGTTTGATCGGGCAGCCCACACTGAGATATGGCCCGCGTTCCGGGTGATCCACCTTGACCATCGTACCGGTTGCAAACAGCCCCTCATCTTCGGAAATTTCTTTCATCGATAGGATCGGACCGACTGGAATGTCATGCGGATTACAAGTGTCCATAACTTCGAACTTGCTCTTCGTCATGGTCCATTGTTCGATCCGCTCGAAGATCTCATTGAGCTTGTCGAGCCGCTCTGGTGGCGTGGCATAACCTTCCTTGGTTTTCCAATCCGGTTCACCAATGACATCGCAGATCTTGCCCCAGATCGCCGCCTGGCAGATGAAGTAGGTGTAGGCGTTGGGATCGGTTTCCCATCCTTTGCACTTCAGAATACGGCCGGGCTGTCCACCGCCGGAATCGTTGCCGGCACGCGGCGTTGCGTCACCGAAGGGAATGCCTTCGCCGAACTGGGAATATTCCGTCAGGGGGCCTGCATCGAGACGCTGCTGATCACGCAACTTGACCCGGGCCAAATTCAAAACTGAGTCCTGCATCGCAGTTGTCACCTTTTGGCCTCGCCCGGTCTTCTCTCTTTGGAACAGAGCCGTAACGATACCGAGGCAGAGGTGCAGACCGGTCCCGGAGTCGCCGATTTGCGCGCCTGTTACAAGTGGCGGGCCATCGAGGAACCCGGTTGTGGATGCCGAGCCGCCTGCGCACTGGGCAACGTTCTCATAGACCTTGCAATCTTCATATTTGCCGGGACCGAAGCCTTTGATCGACGCCATGATGATACGGGGGTTAATTTCCTGAATGCGTTCCCAGCCGAAGCCCATACGGTCCAGGGCTCCCGGAGCAAAGTTTTCCACCAGCACATCGCATTGCTCGATCAACCGGGTCAGCACTTCCTTGCCAGTCTCATTCTTGGAGTTCAGCTCGATGGAACGCTTGTTGTGGTTCAGCATTGTAAAGTAGAGGCTGTCGGCACCGGGGACATCGACGAGCTGTTTGCGCGTCGCATCGCCAACGCCGGGGCGTTCAACTTTGATGACATCGGCACCGAACCATGCCAGCAACTGTGTGCAGGTCGGACCCGACTGCACGTGCGTGAAGTCGAGAATTTTGATTCCTTCGAGGGCCTTCATTGAGCTGCCTTTTGCTTAAGTATTTCAAGAACCTCGTGGTTCATTTTTTTGGAGACCACACTGGTTGGATTGAGACTGCCGATGTTGCCGCTTTCCTTGCCGGCTGCAGGGTCGATGACGGCGTTTATCAGCGTTGGTTTACCTGAATCCATTGCTTCGTTGACTGCGCGGGTCAGAGCATCAGGATCGGTTACATGGCGACCTTCTCCACCAAAGGCCTGCATCATCATGTCGTAGCGGCTGTTTTCTACAAATACTGTCGGTGCAGGATCTTCGCCGCCTGCGCGGTTCTTGTCCGTGCCGCGATAAATGCCATTGTTGTTAAACACCACGATGCAGACCGGAAGCTTGTAGCGGCAGATGGTTTCGACCTCCATGCCGGAGAATCCAAAGGCGCTGTCACCCTCTACTGCAAGAACCGGCTGACCGGTCTCTACGGCAGCAGCGATCGCGGTTCCCATGCCGATGCCCATCACGCCCCAAGTGCCGACGTCGAGGCGCTTGCGTGGTTTATGCATATCAATGATTGAGCGGGCGAAATCGAGTGTATTGGCGCCTTCGTTGACGAGGATCGCATCCGGCCGTTTTTCGATAATCCGTTTCAGCGCACCGAGTGCGCCCGCATAATTCATCGGTGAGGCGTTGTTCTGTAAAGTCGGCGCCATCCTGGTGACGTTAGCATCGCGTTTCTCACGCACTGCGTCGGTCCATTCCTGTGGGGGCGCTTTCCAGTCCGCGCCCATGCCTTCGCTCAAAGCTGACAGGCAGGATTCGATGTCGCCGACCAATGGCGCAGCGATTTCGACATTCGAATCCATTTCCTTCGGCTCAATGTCGATATGCACGAATTTAGTTGAATGCGGTGCGCCCCAGCTTTTGCCCTTGCCGTGGGACAGCAGCCAGTTCAGGCGTGCGCCAACCATGATGACGACATCGGATTCTTTCAGTACCAGCGAGCGCGCCGCTCCGGCGGATTGCGGATGATTGTCCGGCAACAGGCCTTTGGCCATGCTCATCGGAAGATAGGGAATGCCGCTCTTCTCGACAAAATCCTTAACAATTTCGTCGGCTTGGGCATAAGCAGCGCCTTTACCCAGAACGATCAATGGCTTTTTCGCACCTTTGATCACTTCGAGCGCGCGTTCAATTGCTGCTGGGGCTGGGATCTGTGCTGGGGCGGGATCAATGACCTTGACCAATGACTTGGCGCCCTCAACCGCATCCATTGCCTGCCCGAGCAACGCGCCCGGTATGTCGAGGTAAACACCGCCGGGGCGGCCTGACACTGCAGCACGAATAGCGCGGGCAACCGCAATACCGATGTCCTGGGCGTGAAGAACGCGATAGGCCGCCTTACAAAGCGGCTTGGCAATCGCGAGTTGGTCCATTTCCTCGTAGTCGCCTTGCATCAGGTCAACCACCTCGCGCTCGGACGAACCGGAAATCAGGATCATCGGCCAACAGTTTGTGGTCGCATGGGCAAGAGCGGTGAGGCCGTTGAGAAATCCCGGGGCGGAAACGGTCAGGCAGACGCCTGGCTTCTTGGTGAGGAAGCCGGCAATAGCCGCCGCGTTCCCCGCATTTTGCTCGTGACGGAACGAGAGTACACGCATCCCTTCTTCCTGCATCATCCGCCCAAGGTCGGTAATCGGAATTCCAGGCACGCCGTAGACTGTATTCAGATCGTTCAGCTTCAGGGCGTCGATGAGCAGATGAAACCCGTCGGTCAGCTCGTGCTGTGTCTCAGTCTCAGGTGCGGTGGGTGCATTCATATCGTCTTCCAAATTCTTTGCGGCTCCTCGATTTGACCGCATCTTTCCTTGATTAGTCGCTGTTCGATCGCTGATTGTTGACGTTCGATATTCGCGTTTGATTGTTCTCGGTTGGCGGCTAGCTGCTCGCCTCCTTTGTACTGGTAATGCTTTCGAGTTTTATCCAAGTGCGGCGCACATGATCATGAAGCTTCATCGTATGTTCGCGAACCATGCGTGCAGCAAGGTCGGCATCGCGGCTTTCAAGCGCTTCGATAATACTCATGTGGTCCACGACCGACCGGTTGGCGCGGTCTCCTTCACCCATCGCTCTGCGGCGCACGGCGTACATGTGCTGGAACAGTCCGTCTGCGAGACTCTTGAGCATGGAGCACTGAGACAGTTCGAGAATACGCTGGTGAAACTTGATATTGGCTTCGGAATACTCGGCGATATCGGCGCGGGCCGAATGCTGGCTGTGTTTTGCACCAAGCTTGCGAAGCGACGAGAGTTCGAGATCGGTCGCGTTCTCAGTTGCAAGACGCGCGGCCATGCTTTCCAGCGCAGCCCAGACCACGATCATTTCCAAGACTTCTTCGAGTGATTTTCGTCGGACAAACACCCCTTTTCGGGGCTGAATTTCTACGAAACCCTCTTGCTCCAACTTAGCAAGGGCCTCTCGGACCGGTGTGCGGGAAATGCCCAATTGCTCGGCCACACGCCTCTCGTCAAGTCGGAGATCGGCGCCTTCGGCATAGATATTCATGTCCATGATAGCGTCGCGTAGAACGTCGTAGATATGATCCTTCAGTGTGAAGTTCACAGCTATCGGTTTCAATTTGGCGCTAATCGACATACTATGATCCTATTCACCAAATGATCGTTTGAGAAAGAAAAAAAGAACGCTTCTTTCCTTTCGATTTTCCCAATCTCAACGATTCTCTGGTATACCATACACCGAGTATTGAAGGCGTCAATGTCAAAAAATCCCTGATTTCTGCAGATTTCACCATGAGAAACCACCTCTAGATGTTGATATTATTATGATTTTTTTTAAAATATGTGGCATGCCACAAACCCTGTTGGCGAGTCAGAGATACTAGCGGGGCGCCATGGAAAAAACGAAGGTGCGCTCGGAGCCCGGCGTTTTGAGCAAGATCCGAGGCACAACTGACAGTATGAGAGGACTCGGTGATTTGCGAATATGAGCGCGGTCCGGATCCAAGCGCTGCGCGCTTAGCCGGGAGTTGTCATCACCAGAGTAATTTTGTCTTTTGTCGAAAATGAGCGCTTACCCGTATTGACCGGTTTGAAGCGCCGATGAATTGCTGAACCTCAACATTAACTGAGTGATCGGATTTTATGCTTCATACCACCAAGGCTTATGGCGGCATGGTCGTCGCGCCGCACCATCTTGCTGCGCAGGCGGGACAGCGTGTTCTTTCCGATGGCGGCAATGCTATCGAGGCCATGGTCGCCGCCGCTGCGGCGATTGCCGTCGTCTATCCACACATGAATTCGCTGGGCGGAGACAATTTCTGGCTGATTCATGAGCCGGGAGAAAGTCCGGTCGGTATCGATGCCTGCGGTGGCGCGGCGGCCCTCGCATCCATCGATTTCTACCGCGAGCAGGACCTGGAGGTCATTCCCGGCCGTGGCCCGCTGGCAGCACTGACTGTGGCCGGTGCGCCATCGGGATGGGATGCGGCGTTAGCATTGTCCAAGGGGACTTGGGCTGGCCGATTGCCGCTGGCGCGCCTGCTCGAAGATGCGATCGGGTACGCGCGCCATGGCATCGCGGTTACAGGATCGCAGGCGGCAAATACCGACGCCAAAAGGCCTGAAATGATCGGCTCGCCAGGTTTCGCAGACACTTATTGTCCCGGTGGCGCGGTGCCTCGTGAGGGCGAACGCTTTTATCAGACTCGTCTGGCAAACAGTCTCCAGGCCTTGGCTGAGCAGGGGCTTGAGAGTTTCTATCGGGGCGATCTCGCGCAAAGCCTGGCGAGAGACCTTGAGATTGCCGGGAGCCCTCTGCGGCATTCCGATTTCGAATCTTTCCGGGCACGACGCATCGATCCGTTATCCGTCGAGGTGGCCGGACACCGTGTCTTTAACATGCCGCCGCCAACCCAGGGACTGGCTTCTCTGATGTTGCTTGGGATCGCACAGCACCTCGATCTCGGGAGCCCAGGCAGCTTCGCATTCGTGCACGGGCTTTTGGAGGCGACCAAGCGCGCGTTTCTGGTGCGTGACCGTCACGTTACCGATCCTGACTACATGAGTGTTGACCCGGCTTCGTTCCTGACGCCTGTGACATTGAAGAAGGCGGCCAGAGCAATAGACCCTGCCAAAGCCATGCCCTGGCCGGCACCGGTCAATGCGGGCGACACCGTTTGGCTCGGCGCCATCGACGGGGAGGGGAGATCGGTTTCCTTTATTCAGAGTACCTATTGGGAATTCGGGTCCGGCGTGGTTCTGCCGGAAAGCGGCATTGTGTGGCAGAACCGGGGCACCAGCTTCAGTCTGGATCCGGAACACCACAATCACTTACGGCCCGGCAGGCGGCCGTTCCACACCATCCAGCCCGCTCTCGCTCTGCTTTCCGACGGGCGGGTGATGGCCTACGGAACCATGGGTGGCGAGGGGCAGCCGCAAACGCAGGCGATGATCTTTGCCCGCCATGTGCTGCAAGGGCAGGATTTGCAGGAAGCGATTACCGCGCCGAGGTGGCTGCTTGGGCGTACCTGGGGTTCGGAGCAAACGAACATTCGTATCGAAAACCGGTTCGACCCCAAAGTCATCGAGGCGCTTCAGGCCGCAGGCCACGACATTGAAGTGACCGGCGCATTCGAGGAAATCATGGGACATGCCGGTGCGCTGGTCCACCACCCGGACGGCCTGATCGAAGGCGCCGCCGATCCGCGAAGCGACGGGCAGGCTAGAGGATTTTAGAGTGCGGGCGCCCCGAACCGGAGCGCCCGTCTCGTTCCGACTATTTGGGATTGAAGGTCATGCGAAGAGTGACCTGTCCTGATTCTTGATGCACGAATTCCTCCGAACCCTTGAATCCGTATGCATTGTAGAATCTGCGCCCAATGGCATTCTCTTTGAAGACTTCGACCCTCAGCGGCCCTTTTTCGGCAACGGCTTTGTCAAGCATGGCTCTTCCGTAACCCTGACCGTGATAGGCTGGGTCGAGAAACAACCCGCCGACCACGTCCTCAATCAGAGCGATGAAGCCGACGACCTCACCGTCGATTTCTGTCACCCAGGTTTCGGCGAAAGCGAGATAAACGTTCCGCACATTTTCCGCCTCACGGTCGATAAAGTCATTTGTTAGAAAGGGATGAGCAAGTGCGCTTGCGCTTCGCCATGATGCGACAACGGCGTCTGTGTCTTCTTTTTCGAATTTTCTGATCATTGTCCGGCATGTCTTTCATGCTTCGCCTAGCGGCAAAACCGCTGACGTTCTGTGTACTTAGGATAAGACAAGAGAGTAGGGCTGCGGCACAGAGGTGCGGGCAGGCGTTGCTACTCAGCTTGAAACGGGGTGCTGTTTAGCGCCCCCAAGGTGCCATTGGCACCCGGTATCAGCGGGACATGAAATCTCCGGTTAAGCGAACGCACTACATAGGTCATTACTGCTTGGAAGTAAACCGGAGGTGGTTGCTCGAAGATATCTGCCAATGCTCTCCTGCGCGCAAAGTCTAACGACGCGACAATTATGCCTCGATAGACTTTGAGTTATCGACCTAAATCTCGTTTCCCAGAAAATCTGGAAATCAGCGATGAGCCTCTGCGCATCGCTTTGTGTTCGCCGTCGGACGCGACTTTCATGGGCTGAGTGAACCCAACAGCCTTTGGAAAGGCCTCAATGATCCGGTAAAAATTTTCGATGAGGTGCTTCGCGCATCTTTTGGTGTTTCAGGCGATTTACTTCAGCTCTTGAACCAGAAGAAGCGCGTTGCCGTCGGGATAGTGCAGACTGGGGTGGGGCACCAGCGGACGCTGGTCGCGCAGTTCGAAACCGCGCCGCTGGTAAAAGGCAAGCGCACGTGTGTTCTGATCGAAGCAGATGAGACTCAGGCGTGTCAGGCTTTCTTTTCGGGCGCGGTCTTCGGCGCAGTCCATCAGCTTTGCGCCGATCCCGCCGGATCGGAACTCTTTAACTACGGCAAGGCCGGATATGTAGAGTGACCCCGGGTCCTCGAGTTCCGAATAGGGTTTGAGCACTGGATCGCTTTCTGGGGCAGCGTCCGGGTCAACTGTCATTTTAAAGGCATGAAGCATGCCGATAACAATTCCACCGCGTTCCGCCAGATGGCAATTCTCGAAGGAAAAGACGGTGTTTGAACGGGCGTATCGTTGCGCGCCATGTTTAAGTAGCGATGTTCCTGCCGGTTTGCTCAGACTCCATATATATTCCGCGAGTCCATCAGAAGAAATGAGAAAAAGTGCGGCGATTGCGGCGCTGTCGCCTTCGACTGCGGGCCTGGTGATAACCCGATCGGCAGGACTGTTGTTGCCATTCATTGAAGGCCTACTGGTGCGGAGATACCCCCTGGCCAATGGCACCTAACACGCCACTGGCGCCTTCCACTGTCTGACCGCCTCGTCCCAGGCGTTTGGCGATCGCTGCGATGACATGAACCCGTTCCGCATTCGACTTCGCGACTTCGCCGTCCGCATGCCAGAGGCTATTCTCAAAACCGACGCGAGCGTGGCCGCCTAACGCCAGCGCTGCTGTCAGGGAGGCGGTTTCACTGTGCCCAAAACCGCAAACCATCCAATCGCTACTGACCTTTAGTCCGGAAACATTGAGGGCATCGACAAAGGGAAGTAGATCCTCAACTTCGCTTTCCAGATTCTTTGCATAGCGGCCGAGGACGAACAGCAGAGCGTGACGTTCTCCGGGGATTACGCCGCGTCTAGCCAGATCGGCAAAGCGGTGAATTTCTTCCGCGTCATAGAGGATATGCTGAACGGCGATCTCTTCCTGCAGTGCCCAGGCGTAGAAGTCCGATGCTTCGGCTTCCTTTTCCGGCGACGCAACCAGCTCCTTCAAGGCGGCGCTGAAGCCGCGTGGCTGAACCTCTCGCACAACTGCCATCTGCTGTTCGGGCTGGTAGATGCCGACAGCTTCGGTCGTAATCTGAGCGAAGACATCATCGCCGCATTCCCTGGTGATTGCGACGAGGAGTTCCTGATAAAGTGCAGCGTCCAGAATGTGCCTGCCGTCCGCACCGCGAACATGGGCGTGGATGGCTGTCGCGCCCGCCTCAGCGCATTCGGAAGCGACCCGTGCGGTTTCCGCGACGGTCACCGGAACAGCGGGATGATCATCCTTGGTTTTGCGGGCGCCGTTGGGCGCGACCATGATAGTGGCGGGAGACGTCATGCGGCGCCTATCTCCGTTAAGGCCGAAGACACGGCACGATCAAGTTTGTCGACGATTTCATCGAGCTGCGCATCTTCCAGAATGAAGGGAGGGGCGAGCAACACATGATCGCCGGTCTGACCATCAACCGTGCCGCCCATGGGATAACACATCAGACCTTCGTCCATGGCTGCTTTCTTGACCTTGGCATGGAGCTTATGCGCGGGTTCGAAAGGTATCTTGGTTTCGCGGTTGCGGACCAGTTCCAGTCCACGGAAGAGTCCGCGACCACGAATGTCGCCGATGTGTGGATGCTGGCCGAAACGGGCTTCAAGTCTTTCCTGCAGACTCTCACCGAGGGGTGCAACGCGCTCCACCAGTCCGTCGTCGACCAGGCGAGTCAGGACTGCGGTGCCCGCGGCACAGGCAGTAGGATGCCCGATATAGGTATGTCCATGCTGGAACATGCCTGATCCCTGTTCGATGGCATCGTAGATCTTATTCGTACAGAGCATGGCGCCGATAGGCTGATAGCCGGCACCCAGGCCTTTTGCGACGCTAAGAATGTCGGGTGAGATACCCTCCTGATCACATGCGAAGAGTGTACCTGTGCGGCCCATACCGCACATCACTTCGTCTAGGATTAGCAACACGCCGTATCGATCGCAAATCTCCCGAATCCGCTTGAAGTATCCCTCGACAGCAGGAACGGCGCCCAATGTTGCGCCGACCACGGGTTCGGCCAGGAAGGCGGCCACACTATCGGGGCCAAGCCGCTGGATTTCGTCTTCCAATTGGTTCGCGACCCGCTGGCCATAGTCGAATTCGCTCTCGCCCTCGGCCTGGCCGCGATAAGCGAAGCAAGGGTCGATGTGCGCCATCTCGACCAGAAGGGGTTCGAATTGGGCCCGCCGCCAGCGATTGCCGCCGGCCGCCAGTGCGCCGAGCGTGTTGCCGTGATAGGACTGCCAGCGCGCGATGACGTGCTTGCGCTGCGGCTGGCCGATTTCAACGAAGTACTGCCGGGCGAGCTTGAGTGCGGCTTCCATCGCCTCCGAGCCGCCTGACACAAAGTAGACACGGTCGAGACTGCCGGGCGCCAGTTCAATCAGTTTGTCGGCCAGAGCCTCGGCCGGCGGCGAAGTAAAGAACCCGGTGTGGGCATAGGCGATGGAATCGATCTGGGATCGTATTGCCTCGGTTACCGCCGGGTCCGAGTGGCCCAGGCAAGAAACAGCCGCACCGCCGCAGGCATCGAGATACTGCTTGCCGTTATCATCGACGATGTAGGCGCCGTCGCCGTGGGAAACGACCGGTGGGCGGACTTTGGTGTGACGGGGAAAAACGTGACTCATGAGATCTACGCTTTCTGGAGCTGACGCTCCGTTGGTCGGGGTGTGGATTTCATGCGTTCGCCCTTTGGATCGTACGCCGCCTGCAAAGAGACTGTCGCAGGATGGTAGGTGCCCGCAATATCTATCTGCACTTCATAACCCTCTCGGGCAATGTTGGCGTCGATGAAGGCGAGGGCGACCGGCCTGCGGACACGAAAGCCGTAGGCGGCGGACGTTACCTGTCCGACTGGGCGACCGTCGCAGAGGACCGGTTCGTGACCGATTGGCCAAATTTGCTGCTGTTGGGGCAGCAGTGTGACCAAGCGGGTTGTCGGAGAGGCTCGCTTCTGATTCATAAGGGCTTCGCGGCCGATGAAGCCTTGATCGCTATTGAGCTTGACCGCAAACCCGAGACCTGCGGCCAGTGGCGTCGTATCAGGCCCGATATCGTGTCCGATGGCGAGGAATTGTTTTTCGATGCGAAGAGAAGTTTGCGCATAGGCACCCGCCAACCTGATGCCGTGGTCATGGCCTGCCGTCATGAGAGCATCGAAAATCCGGCCGGCATTGGCGTTTGGCACGATCAGTTCCCAACCTAGTTCACCGACATAGGATAGTCGAACCGCGTGAAGCGCGATGCCCGCGACCTTGAGGCTTTGGTGGGTGAAGAAGGAAAAGCTGTCATCGGACAGATCAGAGTCGCTCAACGGCTGCAGCAGCGCACGACTCTTCGGGCCCATGACACCGAGGATTGAGAAGTCTTCAGTGATCTCGGTGATGCTGAGGTCTTCATTCGAATGCTGTTCCCGCCGGAGCCACGCGAGATCCCGCCTGATCCGGCCGGTGCTGGGCAGCATCAGGTATTCCTCGGGTGAGAACCTTAAAACGGTTAAGTCGCTTTCGATTCCACCCTTCCGGTTGAGTATCGATGTATAGGTTGCCCGGCCCGCGGCGCGCCCCATGTCGTTGGCGCAGATACGCTGGAGAAAGCGCTCGGCATCGGGGCCCTGAACTTTGATTTTCCCAAAGCTTGATTGTTCGAAAAGCGCGACATCTTCGTGGGCTGCGCGACATTCTTCTGACACGACATTGAACCAGCCGGGCCGATCGAAGGTAAGGCTGTCGTCGACGTTACCCTCAGGATCGAAATAGAGCGGACGTTCCCAGCCGAACCTCTGGCCGAACACAGCACCCGCCCGAACCAGCCTTTCATGGGTCGCAGTCTGGCGAAGATTCCGCGCCGTTGTGTGTTCTTTGCCTGGAAAGGAGATCGCGTAATGTTCGCCCAGGACCTCGGGCGCGCGTGCGAACAAAGCATCCGTTTCGGCCTCGCAGGGGTGAAATCGGGCAGGGTGGACCTCGTCGAGATCCATCGGGGCTTGACCCTCCACGATCCAGGTGGCCAGGGCCTTGCCGGCCCCGCCGCCCGTTGCGACCCCGACTGAATTCATACCGCAACCTAGATAAAGGCCGTCTACCTCTGGCGCAGGTCCGAGCAGGAAGCTGCCGTCGGGCGTGAAGCTCTCCGGCCCGTTCAGCAGCATGCGGACTTCGGCGGTCTCTAAAACCGGAATCCGGTGCAGTCCCGTCATCATCATGGGTTCGAAGTGATCCCAGTCTTCGGGTAGCAAGTCGAAAGCGAACTCATTGGGCAGATTTTCCAGGCGGATCGCCTTGCCCATGGGCTCGAAGCAGCCGACCAGCAGTCCGCCGACATCGTCGCGGATGTAGAGATGCCCGTCGTGATCGCTGAGGGTGGGCAAATGTCCTGCGATCCCGTCTATGGGCTTGGTCAACAGATAGAAGTGTTCGCAGGCTTGTACCGGGATCGTCACGCCTGCGAGCTTGGCGATTTCTTTACTCCAGAGGCCGCCGCAGATGACGGACGTTTCGCAATTGATATGGCCGCGCGGGGTGTCGACACCCGTGATTCGGTCGCCGGCTTTGGAAAATCCCGATACGGGAGTGTCCTCGAACACCCGCACGCCGTTTGCTTTGGCTGATTTGACCAGTGCTGCACAAAGGTCCGAGGGGTTCACGCGTCCGTCGCTTGGTGAATAGATCGCACCGATGACATCGTCGGTCCGGGCGAGCGGCCAGAAGTCTTTGACCTCCTCGGCCGTTATCTCCTGGACCGGCACATCGTAAAGCCGTGCCAAAGCTGCCTGTCTACGGATGTGCGTGAGACGATCCGCATTGGTTGCGATTGAGAGGGAGCCGGTCTGGTACCAGCCGGTGGATTGCCCGGTTTCAATCTCCAGACTGCTGTAGAGCGCGACCGAGTCCTTGATCAGCTGCGTCAGGTTTCGAGTAGAACGCAACTGCCTGACCTGCGCCGCGGAATGCCAGGTCGTGCCGCAGGTAAGCTGTTTACGTTCCAGCAGGATAACGTCCTTAACCCCCGATTTCGCGAGATGGTAGGCGGTGGAACAGCCCATGATTCCGCCACCGATGATGACGACAGTGGCCGTTTTGGGGAGGATTGTTTCTGGCGCAGTTCGACTCATTCCAACGGCCCGGATTCTCGCTGTTTCAGAGAGTGGATCATTTGTTTCAACAATAATTGTGATTGAAACAGTCGCGTCAAGTGGTTATTGTCGCGGAATGGGGGTTGATATGCATACGCGCCTGGATGCGGCTTACGAGCGCCTGGGGCCGCGGCTGAAGATCGCCGCACGCTACGTTTTGGATCACCCTGACGATGTCGCGCTTTATTCCATGCGGACGCTGGCCGAGCGGGCAGGGGTGGCGCCGGCAACGCTCTCCAGATTGGCGCGGGCGATCCAGTGCGAGGACTATGAGACCTTTCGGCACAGCTACCGTGTGCTGGTCACCGGCCGTCATCAGCCCGGCGCTTCCTTTGCTGGCCGTGCACGCGCCTTGAAGGCGGATGCCGGCAACATGAAAGGGGTTATGCGTCAGCAGGCCGATGCTGTGGTCGCCAACATCGATTCCTTCTTGGCTGCTGGATATCAGGAGAGCCTGGAGCAAGCTGCGGATCTTTTGATATCAGCTCGGACGGTCCAGGTCGTGGGGATGATGAGCGGTTTTTCGCTCGCCATCTATGCACATTACGTGGCCAGCATGGCCTTTCCAAACTGGTCTCTGCTGCGCACCCAGGGGGGCAGTATTGCCAATTCGCTCTATGACTTAACCTCAGAGGATGCGGTCATCGCTTTTTCTTCGGAGCCATACTCGCGCGCGACCATAGTCGCCTGCCAGGATGCCCGCGCCGCCGGTGTCAAGGTCGTTGCCGTCACCGACCGGCGCTCCGCACCTCTGGCCCGCATCGCCGATGTGGCCTTGGTCGCGCCGGCGGATTCTCCACATTATTTTCCTTCGATCGCGGCGCAGGTCGCGGTGGTCGAAGGTCTACTGAGCACTATGCTGAAGCGTGCCGGGCCGGAGACGCTAACCAAGATCGAGACCATAGAAGCCGCACGTCATGCCTACGGCGAATATTGGGACGAGGAGAAAGAGCCGACATCTGCGAGAGCGTAAATGGGGACAAAAGGGGCTGCATAAAAACTAAAATGAGTGACATTTGCCACAGCTTTGCGAATTGGAGCGCGAGTCTCGCGCCGGAAGCGATTCCGGCGGCGGTGATGGCTGTTGCCCGATGCGCGGTCCGCGATACCATTGGCGTGATCGCCGCAGCGACTGCTCATCCAATGCTGCCGGCTCTGACGGATATATATGGCAAGAGCGACGGTCTCTCTTCGGCAACCGGATGCGCCAAGGGATTGACTGCTGAAAACGCGGCTCTCATCAACGGTGCAGCAGCCCATGCCTGGGATTTCGATGACACCAGCTACACCGGCATCATGCACGGATCGGCGGTAGTGTTTCCGGTGGTCTTCGCGGTGGCCGAAGAGGCCGGCGCGGGCGAAGAGGAGATGCTGGCGGCGTTTATCGCAGGGTCCGAGGTGACTTACACTCTGGCCGACATCTGCACTCATGCTCACTACTTCAGGGGGTGGTGGAGCACGGTGACCTTCGGACTGATCGGCGCGACGGCGGCCGCTGCAAAGCTATACGGTTTGAACCTAGAGCAGACGGCCAATGCTCTTGGACTCGCGGCGGCGGCATCGGGCGGCGGCAAGTCCGTCTTTGGGAGTGACGGCAAGCCTTTCCTGGTCGGTGAGGCGGCGCGCCGGGCGATTGAGTTCGCGAGGGTCGCAGGTGCGGGTTTGAGCGGACCGATGAGTGCTTTCGAGGATGAGCGTGGGTTCCTGGTACTGCTGAACGACGGCGAGGCGAAGATGGATGAACTGGACAGCCTCGGCCGGCGCTGGCGTCTGGCTGACCCGGGGCTGCTGTTCAAGACCAGCCCGGTCTGTTCCGCGGCTCATGCGGCGATTGAGGCGGCGGATGAGATTTTCAAGACGTCAGGAGCGAATCTTGATGACATCGACGTAATCCGGCTCGAGGTGCCGGAATTGGTGCGAATCAGTCTGGTTTACGACCGGCCGGAGACACCACAGCAGGCGCAGTTTTCACTGCCCTACGCAGTGGTCTGCGGACTGCTTACCGGTAAGGTACGGCTCGAGGATCTGGAGCCGGTGGAAATTGCATCCGCTCGCAAGCGTGCGCTGATGGATCGCATCAGCATTTCCGTCGCGGCGGATCTCTCCAGCGACGAGATGCGGGGGCGCTTTCCGGAGTCTGCACGGCTGCGGCTGTCTCTAAAGGACGGCAGCGCACATGACTCCTTCTGCGGTGAGTCGGCCGGCATGCCCAATCGGCCGCTGAGCGGTGCGCAGTTGCGTGAGAAATTCGAATCTTGTCTATCGTACGGTGACGTAGAGGTGCAGACTGGATCGAACGAACAAGAGAATCTGAAGACATTGGCCCGGCGGATCATTGGATACAGACGGGCTGATGAAAGAACCGGAGAGCCGAGCCTGGTGGCATAGGGGCGGCTGACCGGACAAAAGTGAGATAAAAACCATCAAGCAAAGAAACGGGAGAAGACTATGAGGAAAATGATTAGCCTGTTGAGCGCCACGGCCATGACCTTGGTTGCGACCAGCGCCTATGCCGAGCAGTGCACCAACGACACCTGGAACAAGGTTATGTCGCGCGGCAAGCTGGTCGTGGGCGTGAAGGCGGACTACAAGCCCTGGGGATTCCGCGACGAGAGCGGCAATCTGGTCGGCATGGAGATCGACATGGCGCAGTCGGTTGCGGACGCCATGGGCGTTGAGCTGGAAACCGTTGCCGTGCAGTCCTCCAACCGCATGCAGTTTCTGGAGCAGGGCAAGATCGACCTGATGATCGCCACCATGTCCGACCGCCCGGACCGCCGCGAGATCGTCGGTATCGTCGGCCCGAACTACTACACCTCGGGCACCAACATCCTGGCGCCGAAGGCCTTGAAGTTCGCCGACTGGGAACAGCTGCGCGACCGTCCGGTCTGCGGCAAGCAGGGCGCCTTCTATAACAAAATCGTCGAAGAACGCTACGGCGCCAAGGTCGTGGCCTTCGGAGGCAACGCCGAAGCCAAGCAGGCCTTGCGCGACAAGAAGTGCATCGCCTTCGTCTATGACGACAGCTCCATCGTCGCCGATCTGTCTTCGGGCAACTGGGATCAGTTCGAGATGCCCCTGAAGACCGAAGACGACAACCCCTGGGCGCTGGCCGTGCCGAAAGCCGAACAGAACTGCGTCTTCGGACAGTTCATGTCCGGCATGCAGTACAACTGGCATCGGAGTGGAACTCTCGTCGAGCTTGAGAAAAAGTGGGGCATCCAGCCGACCGCGTATCTGCAAAACCAGAAAGAGCGCTTCGCCGACTGGATTAAGTAAGCTTTTCCGACTGGGAGCGGCCGCTCGTTTCGGCCGCTCCCAAACGGTAGGCGCGAGAACGATTCACTGCCGACGAGCAGTGGGCGCAGATTCGATATAAAAAGAACGTCGCCGGCCAACGGCGGTTCAATTGAAACAGGGTTCGATGTAAAAAAGCGGGAGTTTGAGTCGAGCTTCAGGAGAGGATTTCGCGAGAACCGGAGCATACTTCAGGTATGTGAGGACAGAAGCGGAAGCTTCGACGCAGAGATCGGCCGAAATGCCGCTTTTTAGGGGGATGTCATCGAAGCGATTCAGGAATTTTTTCGAGAAGTAGCCGCCAACCATCCGACCTGGAACTTCATCTTCTTCTACGAGGCGACTCAGTGGAACAAGGTGATGTCGGGGTTGTGGATGACCATCCAGCTCTCGGTCGTCTGCATTCTCTTTTCTCTGGTGATCGGCGTGGTGGGCGCGGGCATGCAGGGTGCCAAGAGCGCCGTTTTGCGCGCCGTCGTGGCGGGCTATATCCAGTTCTTCCGCAACACGCCGCCCTTCGTGCAGCTGCTGTTCTTCTACTTTGCGCTGGGGCAGTTCACGCCGACCTATTCGCCGGACGGCTGGCTGGAGATCCCGATCATCAGCAACGTGGGCTGGGCGATCATTTCGCTCTCCTTCTTCGCCGGCGCCTTCAACGTGGAGATCTTCCGCGCCGGGGTTGAGGCGGTGCCGAAGTCGACCCAGGAGGCGGCCGAGGCGCTGGGCTACACGCGGCTGCAGATCTACGGCCACATCGTCTTTCCCCTGGCGTTGCGGGTGTCGATTCCCGCGCTGAACAACAATCTGGTCAACCTGGTCAAGACCACGACCCAGGCCTTCGTGATCGCGGTGCCGGAGCTGCTCTATCAGTCGGTGACCATCTGGAATGATTATCCTTCGGCGCAGTATCCCATGATGACCTTTTTGTTCTTTGCCTATCTCGGGCTGGTCGGCGTGGTGGTGGTCGGCATGAACAAGTGGGAGCGCACCATGCGCATCCCCGGATATGGAGGCTGACATGATCAGAAACTCCATTCGCAGTCATTCTATTCGCCGCAACGCCATTCGCCGTGACGCCATTCCGGGCGTGACCGCCGCAGCCAAAACCGACCTGCCGGTTCTGCATTCCTTCAAGGCCACTTACAGCGGTCCGGGCGAACTGGGTTTCAGCCGCTGGCTGGCGAGCCTTCCGGCCTGGAGCGTCTTCGTCCTGATCGCGGTCGCCGGGCTCTGGCCCTTGAGCGCGCTGGCGCAGGGTGGCGGTTTCACGACCGGCGATGCCTTCGAGGCTCTGCTGCGCTGGATCCCCTATCTGTTGACCAGCGGCTTTGCACTCACCATCCTGATTTCTTTCCTGACCATGCTGGTCGGTACCATCTTCGGAGTGCTTCTGGGGCTGGGACAGATCTCGCCCAATCCGCTGATCGCCAAGCCGAGCTGGTTCATAACCCAGGTGTTCCGCAACTCGCCCTGGCTGGTGCTGCTCTTCATCGTGATGCTGTCCTTTCCATTCGAGATTCAGATCGGCGATCTGATCATCCCGGTGCCGGACTGGATCAAGGCGGTGATCGGGCTGGCCCTGCCGATCATGGCCAACATTTCCGAGATCGTGCGCGGCGCCATCAATTCGGTGCCGACGGCCCAGTGGGAGGCAGCCGAGTGCCTGGCTTTCTCGCGCCGCCAGACCCTGTTTGAGATCATCCTGCCGCAGTGTATCAAGCGCATGATTCCACCCTGGATGAACTGGTACGCGATCCTGACCATGGCCACACCCATTGTCTCGATCCTGGGGGTCAACGAGGTGCTGAACCTGGCCCGTCAGGCGATCGAGGCCGAGGACAATCACCCGGAATTGCTGATCCCCTTCTACAGCTTCGTACTGGTGATCTTTTTCGTCTACTGCTACCCGATTGCGCGCCTGACCATCCGGCTCGAGCGCAAGTTCGCGGTCAAACTCTGAGGCATTAGAATTATGGCCGAGACCAACACTGCAACCGCTGTCGCCGCCGGGGACTGGACCCCGGAACAGCCCATCGTGGCGCTGAACGAAGTGCGTAAATCCTTCGGCGACCTGGAGGTCCTGAAGGGCATCACCTTCAATGTGATGAAGGGCGAGGTGATCTGCATCATCGGCCCTTCGGGCTCCGGCAAGTCGACGCTCATTCGCTGCGTCAACGCGCTGAACCCGATCGACTCAGGCTCGATCAAGGTGGAGGGGCAAGAGGTCCACGACGCCCACCTGGACAAGCTGGCCCTGCGCAAAAAGGTCGGCATGGTGTTCCAGCAGTACAACCTCTTCCCCCACAAGACCGCGATCCAGAACGTCATGATGGCGCCGGTCCAGGTCCTGAAACAGGACAAGGCCGAGGTCGAGGAACGGGCGCGCAAACTGATCAAGAAGGTGCGCCTGGAAGGTAAGGAAGACAGCTATCCCGGCGAACTCTCCGGCGGCCAGCAACAGCGCGTCGCCATCGCAAGATCACTCGCCATGAACCCGGACATCATGCTGTTCGACGAGGTCACGGCGGCCCTCGATCCCGAGACGGTCAAGGAAGTGCTGGTCACCATCAAGGAACTGGCCCAGGATGGCATGACCTGCATGCTGGTCACCCACGAGATGGGATTTGCGCGGGAGGTTGCGGATCATATTTACTTCACGGATCGGGGCGTGATCGTGGAGCACGGGCCGCCGGCAACGTTTTTTAGTGACGCGAAGGACTCAAGGACGCAGGAGTTTTTGGGGCAGATTTTATAGGTAAATTCTTTTAGTTCTTAGGCTCCGGACCCATAAAATGGGTTCCCTATCGAATGGATTTGTGATTCAAGGTTTCCGAAGGGAGCCCCATGATGGATCACGACTATTTTTGGCTCGACGACACGCAGTTTTCTCGGCTTGAACCGCTGCTACCGACCGATACACGTGGCGTGCCGCGTGTTGATGACCGTCGGGTTATCAGCGGGATCGTCCATGTCTTGAAGAGCGGCGGACGTTGGGTCGATGCGCCGGCCGTCTATGGGCCGCGCAAAACGCTCTACAATCGGTTTGTGCGTTGGGCGGCCAAAGGCGTATGGGCGGAAATCTTTCATGCTCTGGCCTCGGCCGGTGGCCCACCGGCGGAATTTCTGATCGATTCATCGGCAGTAAAGGCTCACCGCTGCGCTTCGGGCGCTAAAGGGGGGAGCTCAGCCAGGCCATAGGCCGCTCGCGCGGCGGGCGCACCACTAAGATCCACGCCCTGACTGACCGCCACTGCCGTCCCATAGCCTTCCACCTGACCGGTGGCCAGGTGGCAGATTGCACAGCGGCCGATGCTCTGCTGGAGCTCATGCCAGAAATCGAAATTCTTCACGGCGACAAAGGCTATGACAGCGATGCCGTACGGCGGAAGATCGAGAGCAAAGGTGCCGCCCCGAACATCCCACCCAAAGTCAACAAGCGATGGAAGAACTGCTTCTCGCCAGCACTCTACCGGTCACGAAACGCCATCGAGCGTATGTTCGGACGCCTCAAGGACTTCAGAAGAATCGCAACTCGATACGACCGTCTCGCAAAAAACTTCCTCGCCGCTGTCTGTCTCGCTGCGACTGTATGTTACTGGTTATGAGTCTGGAGCCTAGTCCGATTTCCTCGGCTTGCGTTTTAGGTATTTGAGCAGATCCGCGAACACATGTCTGGTATCTACCTCTATTTACATGACAGAGCGTTCATCGGTGTTGAAATTGGTGAGAAAATATGCGACTTATACGATATTGAAAATACTTTTTATTAACAATAGGTGGTGTGGGGGCGGAGACGTGACTAAAGCCTGTAGGCTTATGGCCATAGCAATCCTTTATTTGGTGTCTTGTAATCACTCATTGTTTGCCGCGGAGAAAATATCTGAATTTAAGCCTAATCAAGCGCTAGTCGTCTGGGAGTCTGAGGCTATAGCAACTGACAACAATGGCGTTCTTCAGAGGAAGTTATTAGGGACAGTTTTGGATACATTTATGTGCACCTTATCAGGTTCAGGGTTTTATCGACATGGAGACCCAAACAGAGGGTGGTTACAATGTCGAGTTCGAACAGAGGGGGCCAATTGGTATTTGGAAGCAGACGGACCATCACACAATCAAGGTACAGGTGGAGGAGCCGCTCAGTCCCAATGCCGAGCAATTTGTATAGGGACGAGTGTTCCTAACAATTAGCTTTACGAAAAAAACTAGAAGCTCCTCGTTTTGTTACATGTCGTGGTGTGCGCTTTGCGAGTACCTCTTATTGGTTCGAGGTGAATGGCTTGTGTTGATAAAGTCATGGCGCTACCCACTCGCTAAAGACTGCTTGCATTTGTAGCGTCAGTTTCTTTTGTCTATTGTCTACACAATGAGTATTTTAGATGTCCATCCGCCCGGGGCCGTTCGACCATTCAATGGTGCGCCTGAAGCGACCATTGCTCTGCTCAATGTTCCAAAATCTCTTCTCGTGACTTTTTAGGCTTAACTTTTCATATAGTTGATCTTTATCAATAATGTTATAGATTAGATGCAGAATAGGCGCGTGATCGCCAGGATAGTACTCGTCGGTAATGTTTTGACTTGACGCAAGATGCAACGACATCGCTGTCTCTTCAACGACGTACGCGCGCGACCTGGCGATTAGATCATCTTTAGTTAAATGACTAATGCCGGGACGGGATCGCTTTATAAAGTGATCTGTTCTTTCGCGAACCGCGGCTACAAGCGTATGTTCACTGACGATAAGCATATAGACGCGTCTTAAGATATCAATAAACTCTGGCGTACAGAATTGCCTCCACGACTGGACCAAGACCTCTAGCTTGCCTTTTTCGGATCTTTGTATCGCGTTCTCAACATAACGAAATCGGTCTCTAACTAGCTTATAAATCTCGTTTGGATCATCATCAAAAACCGGACGATTGTAACAATACAAATCATCTGCAAGGACAATATGGAGGCGAGCATGAATCTTTGCACACATCGCAATTGTGCTTATGAGATAATCTCGGTCAAATGCTTGGCTGTCCATGCTCACAACCGTCATTGCATTCTTGCCAAAGCGCCCAATCATGGTCCCAATTCCGGCGGCGGAGCTGGCGAAGGGTTCAATATGTATTTTATTAAACCAACAATAACGAATAATAAGAAGGAGGCGACGGTGAAAAAGGCAAAAATAGCTATTAGAGCCTTTTTTACGGGATCGACTATATCTTGGTTCAAGTTAAGCACTGGAAACGTCGAAGGATCTTGGTTAGAAGATTTTTCAATTACAACACCCAGGTAAGGTGTTTTAATCTTTAAGCTCGATGCGTCAACTATTTCAATTTTTTGACTACGATCATCAGAAAACAGTTCATCCTGAATCCTATCGAAGCCAAATCCAATAACCAAAAAAACGAATAATATTAAAGCTGTAAGTCCCAAGTTTCCAAAAAAGAGGCTTCCAACAACAAGCCTCAGCCTAGTGTTCTTTTCTGGTGACCCAATATCAATTTTATTGAGCCATCGAAATAGCGTAACTCTAATTTTGGTTAATCCACCAAATAGCAATGCGATTAAGGTCGCTAGTGCGACGTACTCTTGTATCCCCATGATAACACCCTCCCTTCCCATTCTTGGGAAATTAGAACCCTAACGGTGCAATTTTGAATAGGTTAATCCAATAAAAAGGCTTGCAGGGGCAGCGGCAACCGAGAATAAGCTTGGCAAACCTCCTTCTATCAGGCCTTGAATGGTCATGGCTAGATACACGGCAGCCGGCAAAACGACATCTGTAGGACCGACGCTTTGCAAGTTGATCGATCGCAAAACTGCAGGAAAAACAACAGCGGGAAGGCCTAAGCAAATGAAGACGAGATTTTGATCATTTACAGAGAAAAAAACTGCAGCCCAAGTCGCCGCAAAAACCAAAAAAAATGACATTGCAGTTATCGCCAGCATCCTCGTTTTATTCATTTCCCAGCGGCGTAACGAGTTTGTTTTTGCGCAAAATAGAAACAGGCGTTTCAACGCAAAAAACTGATTGTCAGAGGTCGAAAGCATGGCGGCAAGCATACCCAATACTAAAACTGGTAGCATGAAAGCGGACACTCGAACGATTTCAATGACCTCAACAACAGATGTTGCTGGTCTGCCAATTACGACCGGTACAAGCATTCCTACAAGCACAAGTAAAAGCCAGACAGGGATCGCGTATACAGTGGCCCGAAAAAGTCGCGAAGCAGCAAGATTTTGATGTTTCTTATCGTCAGAGAACGCTGACATTCGAAGCCAAAGGTCGTCACGACCGATGTGGTAAATAGCATTAACTGAAAAAATGTTTAGAATAAAAAAACAAAGAATGATCGGATCATTCTGTGGAGCCAATTGAATCGATTTTACTACATTGTCAATGTTGCCAGATGTGTTGTAAGCGAGCCCAATAGTTACGACGGCGACAACCGCGACAGATAGAATTATGAATGGCCAGTACAATGCATCTGTTGCGATAACACCTTGCATACCAAAACGAAGGACAAACTGCACAAGAAGAGCGGTTAAAGTTCCGGCGATAACGCCGATATGGATTGCATGTTCAGGTGAAAAGCTAATGCCAAAAACAACACCGGCAAATACAGATGACAATATTTTTATTTCCAGCCAAATTACTGCTGATATATTTATTATGGACAGTATTTTGACAAATCGAGTTGTAGTGATACCAGCGTTTGCTCCAACCAATGCTGCCATAAGTCCAATTGACAGAGCTTCCCGGCCTTTGCGTTCTTTGCTGATATTATTAGTGGCTTTTTTAGCTAGTTTCTGACCGATGAAGCCACCAAGTGGAAACGCAATTAGTGTCGCGAGCATTGCGAATCCAAAATAAGGGTATTGAAGCAGAAAGAATATGTAAACAGAAGCAAGGGATGTAAGTGTGCTTCCAACTGTCGAGTAAAGAAAAAAATTACTCGATCTAATTTGTGGATCTATACTTATATCGCTAGGATTGTTTGTCTGGTTACGTTTGATTTTCAAAGCGATGTTTAGTACATAAGCTCCGCCAAACAAAAATGACGATGTAATAATCAAAACAGCCGATGATAAAATTGCTTCTAGTGCTGACATTTTGATTTCCCCACAACCAAATAGTGTCGTTTGCACTTAAAAAGAATCATATTCTCTTTAAGGGTAAAATGCGTCTATAAGAAGATTAAACAGTATCACGATAACGCAATACGTGAAATTGTAAATTGAGGTGAGGTGATTTTGCCTCTCTCTACGGGGGCAATCTGAGTGTAGAGAGGCCTGCTGCCGCGAATTGCAGGAACATCTGGACTGCGAAAACGTGGTGCTGACCCTCAGCAAGGACGGCGTCGCGTTGCTGGACCGCGAAGGCAATTTCGCCATGCTGCCCGCCATGATCCGCTTCGTCCATGACGCGGCGAGCGCAGGCGACACGGTGGTGAGCGTGCTGGCTGCGGCTATGGCTTCGGGCGCTTCTCTGTTCGAAGCTGTGACGTTGGTCAACCTTGAGCTGTTTGCGTTTAAGTCGACTCAAAATCCGCTGCCTCTCAACCAGCATGCTGCTGCTTTCGAATGCAGATTTTAAGAACCTTTTGGTTTCAGAAAAACACAAACCGCTATAGCCGGTGGCGTAATCTGTGAGAAGGTCGGTGTTCAGCCGGTCACCGTTGAGGAGACCCGGCTGGCTCTGGGGTACTTTGCTGATGGAATGGCGTAGCGGCGGCGATAGGTGGGGTCTCGTCTCATACTTGTTAGGTATAGCGGGCTCCTGCGTTGCACGCTGTGATTGCCGAATCTTATGCCGTATCATGTTTCTGGAGTTTCCCCGTAACGGGAAACTCAGCGATCCTGCAAGCGCGATGATCGTGGAGAGCAGGCTTTCGGGGAGAGCAAGCCATGGCGATCAGTCTCAATGAATTCGATCTCGGCCGGGATCGCGAGATCTGGTATCCCAATCTCCAAACCTGCCTGGGTTTTACCGTGGTGCTGGACGATGGCACGCTGCTGGGCACGCATATGACCGCGGGCACGACGCTGCGCGTGATTCAATACACCTGCGAATACTTCGAGCAGCAGCGAGGAGCAGCCAATATCCTCAGCATGCTTCTGATTGGCAATATCAGCGATTGGAACACGCATCGCGAATCCCTGCTGCGCACCGGTGGCAATCTGCGTGAGACCCTCCGCGCCGCGATGAACACGGATTGCGTCATCTACCAATACGATTCAGTCTGTGCCGAGTCCGGCGGTATTGGGGCCGCGGCACATCTGCGGCACAAAGGCGGCGCCCATCCCTATCCCGATGTCGAGCTGGTGAAAGAGGGGGATTGGTCATTCTTCATGAACTTCGACCCGGGACATGCGGCCGTACAAAACCTGGAGATCAAACATGTGTACGTGCCGAGCATCCTGGCGGCCCAGGCCGGTGCGATACACGGCGTGCAGGCGCCGCAGATCGTGAGGATGGTGCGTGCGACCGGTGATAAAACCGCGATCGAAGAAGGTGAGATGGAGAGGACGTAGCTCCACTGGATGGCGGCGGCAGTCCGTGACAGCGGTCTTACACCCTCGGATCCATCTGGAGGATCTTCGCAGAGCTTCTGTAGATCCAGTTCGCAGGTATGGCCTGCAGGCCGTTACCCTGTGCCAGGCAGGCGCGGGCGGATGAGGATTGCCGGGTTCGCCGGGTTTGCCTGTGTTCTGGTACCGATTGAAACGATGTTTTTTTACCCTTTTATTATATTCTTCGGCTAAGTTATTTCTGTTGTTGATTGTGATAGACCTGAAGTAAACCGCGATGCGGCGAATAAATCTATCTGAAGTTGAAGAAGTAAATCCCGTTTTTATTATGGCGAATTATTTCTTCCGGATGCCGCGTGTTGTTTGTCCGCTGGCACCGCTCTGGTCGGATTTTGACCCCATGGCGGTGCCCAGCGTACTGGAATGGATGGTCGTGCTCGAACGGCGGGATGAGAGCCTGGAAGGGCATGTTGTCCGCTTGATGGGCGAAAGCGTAAAAAATCTCTTTGCCTCGAATATGACTGGACAGAATCTGTCGGAAGCCCTGAGCGACAAGGACCTCGCGAAACGCTGGCAGGATCTAAACAGTGTCGCGGAGGCACGCGAGCCTTCATTTCATGTGAGCAAAGTGCCGGTCAAGGCGCGAGAGTTTATCTCTATTTGCCGCGGCTGCTTTCCTTTCTGTGACGAAAAGGGAGCTATTGTTCGCCTGGTCATCGTCGCCGCCCCGACCGGCGATAGCGGCTTTCTGCGCTTCAAGCGTTCGGGCTAAAGCCTTGCCGACATTTGAGTGCGGTGCTGGAAGGGGCGGTGACGGGCGTGCCGCGTCTTATGTTTGTGGCCCGACCAACAGGATTTTCGCCCGGCTTTTATAGGCTTCGTTTGCTGGCATTACCCGCACCCCATTCCCATACTCCACACAGGCACATGCGGGCGGCATGTCCTTGGGGCAGAGGTTGAGTTTGCTTTCGCTCGACCGCGCCGGGGCTGTGTTCGCATCCGGAATCGGTTTTGCGACTTCTTCTGCTTCTGGTGCAGTGCTGGAGAGAAGAAGCAGCATCACAAGGGTGTACTTCATGACAGTTTCTTTGTCGTTTCAGGTCATGATCATCCTGCTGCCTTATCGCCTACCCTCCAAATAACCATTTCGCGCGTCAGCCCGCTTTTCGCTTGGGTTCGACCGCCTGCCGTTCGGCCGCAGTCCTTATTTCCGCCAGCTTTTGCCGTGCATTGGCCAGGCGGCTCATGACGGTACCGACCGGGATGGCGAGCGTGGCGGCGGCTTCGGCGTAAGTCAGGCCTTCGACGTAGACCAACAGGATCGTGCTGCGCTGGGCTTCGGGCAGTTTGGTCAAGATCTGGGCCAGAAAGATGTGGGTCTCGAGTTTTCCGTGGCTGTCGCTGACCAGGACTTCCCTGGCATCGACGAAGCCGCCACCCCGTCGAATACGTTCAGCGCGCAATTCGTTCTTCCAGAGCGAGGCCATGATTGAGAAAGTCCAGCGATCCAGACGCGTGCCGGGTTGAAACTGGGTGCTGCGCTGCAGGGCGCGCAGGCAGGTTTTCTGCACCAGATCGGCCGCGGTCTCCTCGTCGTGAGACAACACCATGGAGAAGCGCCAGAGGCGGGTGAGAAGCCGGGGCAGCCCGGTTTTGACAGGATCGGGACCCGACGCAGAAGACGCGTTACGTTTGGCGGAGGATACCCTACTTTTAGCGGGTGTAGGGATACGTGAGTCAATTGTTTCGGTTTGTGGTTTCATCGGTCATTTGCCAGCGGTGAATGAGGAAGCCCGGAAACCGCTGCTCTCCAATTTGCTTCTGTCGGATCTCCTGGAAACTGCGCAGAGTCGCGCTGTCTTCGGGTTGATCAGGGCAAGCCGGTTGGTGTGTCCACGGGACAAAAGTCTCCCGCGGGATGAGACGAAAGAAACGCCGTTAACACACTAAATCTATGAAGCGACTCAGCGTTTGGGTATTGCCGAAATTTCTATAGGGTTATACGAAAATAATTGAACTGCCCGCCGATCGCTAGGCTTTAGAGCTTTGATCCTGCAGCGAGATCTCCAGTTGCGAGCGAAGCCAGGCTTCGAAAAGTTTTACGCTGCGCGATTTCTGCACGTGACGGCCGACCACCAGCCAATAGGACAGGCCGGTCGAATAGCGGCCGGGTAGAGGGGCCACCAGGCGGCCCATGGCCAGCCCGTCAGCGGCGAGCGTTTCCCACGCGAGGAAGACGCCCTGGCCGGCGACGGCGGCATCCAGACAGAGCGAGCCGTCTGAAAATGTCGGGCCGTCACCCAGAAGGGACTCGTCGCGTCCATTGGGTGCCAGCCAGATATTCCAGCTGTAGACCTGGCCAGCGTCACGAATGATAGGCAGGTGGCGCAGGTCGTCAGGCGACTTGATCTGCTCCGCGAGAGCCGGACAGCAGACCGGAAAGATCCGCTGATCGATCAGTTTCTCGGCTTTAACGTCGCTCCAGCCGCCTTTGCCGACCCGGATGCAAAGGTCGACGTCCGAGAGGTTGGGGTCGATCAGCGCAACCGTTGCATCGACTCTTACCCGGATGCCGGGATGCTTCTTGTAGAAATCCTTCAGACGCCAAACCAGCCACTTACTTGCAAAAACCGGAGCAACCGAGACCGTCAGGCTATCCTCGCGGCTGCGCTCTGCCAGCGCGACGGCCGCCGAGAGCTCAGCCATCCCGCCGCTCAGATGCCGCAAGACTGAGTCGCCGTGGGTGGTGAGCACAAGGCCCTTTGGGCGGCGTTCGAAGAGATCGCGGCCGAGCTGCAGCTCGGTTTTCTGGATCTGCTGGCTGACGGCGCCGGGAGTTACGCCCAGTTCTTCGGCTGCAGCACGAAGGGAGCCCAGGCGCCCCACCGCCTCAATGGCGCGCAAGCCACCCAGGTTGATGCGGTTCAGGTTTTTCATATAGCAACGCTATATCATTGAATAGAAAGGATCGATAGAAATTAGCATCTAAGCAGGCTTATGTTTTAGCCATGCTAAATTTATACCATACCCTCAAAAGACTGATATGCCGGCCATTTTCCGGTAACCAAAATCAAATTGAATACCTCTGCCACTCCTGGTGGCGCGACCCGCTGTCCCACCCAGACCTGAAAAAAATGTCGCTGGATCAACTGGCCGATTTGCCTTTCGATCCTGCGGCCCTCAGGGACTGCTCCGAGTAATCCCGAAAGCCCAATCAACGGCTCAGAGGACACTGTGGTTGCGACGACAAGCCGATTGGATACTTGAGCCAGGCCGTCTGCCTTCACTCGTAGGGCAGGCCCACATAATTCTCCGCCAGTGCTGTAGCGGCTGCGGGCGAAGAGGTGACGTAGTCCAGCTCCGCCTGCTGCAGGCGCTGTTCATAGGGACTGCTTTCGGGGAAGCGGTGCAGCAAGGATGTCATCCACCAGGAAAAACGCTGGGCCTTCCAGATACGGCGCAGACATTGTGCTGAGTAGCTGTCGATCAGATCATTGCTGCCGGTCTCAAAAACGGCTGTTAGAGCGCGTGACAGGAAGTAGATATCCGAGGCAGCCAGATTGAGGCCCTTCGCACCGGTCGGCGGCACGATGTGCGCGGCATCGCCGGCCAGGAACATGCGGCCGAAGCGCATCGGCTCGGCAACGAAACTCCTTAGAGGTGCAATGCTCTTTTCGATCGAGGGGCCGGTCACCAGACGTTCAGCAATGTCCCCTGGCAGGCGGGACCGAAGCTCGTCCCAGAAGCGGTCGTCGGACCAGTCGTCGACATTCTCATCGGTGGCGCATTGGATGTAATAGCGGCTGCGCGTCGGCGAACGCATGGTGCAAAGCGCGAAGCCGCGTTCATGATTGTTGTAGATCAGTTCGTCATGGACTGGCGGGGTTTCACAGAGTAAGCCGAACCAACCGAAAGGGTAGGCGCGCTCGAAGGTTTTCAGGGCCGTCTGCGGCACGGACCGCCGGCTGATGCCGTGAAAGCCGTCGCAACCCGCAATGTAGTCGCAAAAAACTTCATGCTCGATACCGTCTTTGCGGTAGGTCAGGCGTGGCTTGTCGCCGTCGAAATCGTGAGGTGTCACATCCTCGGCTTCATAAACCAGTTGTCCACCCAAAGCGTTGCGCGCATCCATCAGATCCTTGGTGACCTCGGTCTGACCGTAGACCGTAACCACGCTGCCACCGGTCAGGCCCTTCATATCGATGTGGCGGCGCTTCCCGTTAAAGGCCAACTCTATGCCGCCGTGGAGCAATGCTTCGCGGTCCAGTCGCTCGCCGACCTGCGCGGTCTTCAGCAAATCGACAGTGCCCTGCTCCAGAACGCCGGCGCGGATGCGGCTGAGCACGTACGCACGGCTTTGCCGTTCAAGGACGACGCTGTCGATCCCCTTGAGGTGCAGGAGTTGCGAAAGCAGAAGGCCCGCCGGGCCTGCGCCGATGATACCAACCTGGGTACGCATTATCGCTCGTTTTGCCGTTCTTGTTTTTTTGAGGGCATCGCTACGCCTGGCAATTTCTCTTCCCGTCTAAGAATGTTCAGCAGGAAAGACGTAAGTCTGACCGAACCAATTGGTTATGAGAAATGAATTTATCGGCTTTATCCATAACCAATTGTTGTCAGGATGCGCTTTTCTTTCTCTGGTTGTCAGGTACCTCCCGAATGGCCTGCATCAGCATCTGCACAGCGAGGCCAGGAGGGGAATCGACCCGGGTTGTGAGGCCTACGGGGCCGAGCGTGTCGGTCGTATCGACCGGCAGCTCGACGAGGACGCCATCGTCGATGGAATCGGCGGCAACACCCCGGGAGATGATCCAGATTGCATTGGTTGTGCGCGTATAACTCCGGCCGAAGGCCATGGAAACAGTCTCGATCTGGTCTTCCGGAACGCCGATGCCGCTTGCAATCAGAAAGCGGTCGACGGCAGGCCGGATAATGGAATCTCGGGTCGGCATAAGGACCGGGAAAGACAGGATTTTTGCCAGGTCGAAAGTTTTGTCGGCGAGCAGCGGATGGTCAGGCCTGACGACGAAGGAGACGCTCTCTGAATAGAGATGCTCGAACGATAACCCGGTCATCAGCTCAGGCTCACCCAAGCGCCCCACGACAAGGTCAAGCTCACCGACCCGTAAGCGGGATACGAGATAGCCGTTCGGGCCGGTGACGATCCGCACGATGGTTTCTACTCCGTCCTTTTTAAATGATTTCACCGCCGCCGGCATGACCAGGGCCGCAACCGTGGGAAGAGCACCGACTGTGATGGTCGCGCCATCTTTTGCGCGCGCCTGAGCGATGCTGTCCACGCCCTGGCGAAGGGCAGTCACGCTGGCACCGGCGTAGCGGAGGAAAACTTCACCGAAACGCGTGAGTGCAATGCTGCGCTTGCTGCGATCGAAGAGTTGGACGCCAAGAGTTTCTTCAAGTTCGCGCAGAGTTTTGGAGACCGCAGGCTGAGTGACCGACAGCGTGTCAGCTGCCTTTACCACGCTCTTCTGGCGCGAAACCTCCAGAAAGCATTGCAGGTGCCGGAATTTGATGCGCCGGTCGATCATTAATGTAACTCGATTATATATGACGAAATGGTTATGAAACAGGCTCAATATATAAATTTACATAACCAGTTCAAGTGCGCATCTTATTGTCGTGGAAAGACCGTTGATTGGCGCTAACCTTGAGACTGGTTCAAGTTGGAGAGAAACGAAAATGAAGTTCGCAAAGATCAATGGGATCGTTATTCACTACGACGATCATGGTTCGGAAAACGCGACAGGCGCGGTGCCAACGCTGGTGTTCTCGAACTCGTTGGGCACAGACTTTCGGGTCTGGGAACGTCTTGTCGTGCGTCTTCGCGATCTTATCGAGCGGCCTCTGCGAATTGTGCGCTATGACAAGCGCGGTCATGGCCTCTCTGAAGCACCTGCTGACCCTTACGTCATGAACGATCATGTCGGCGACCTTGCCGCGTTGCTGGACCACCTTGAGATCGAGCAGGCCGTTATCTGCGGTCTATCGGTCGGCGGGATCATCGCCCAGGGACTGACGGCCAGACATCCCAGACGAGTCAGCGGATTGGTGCTCAGTGACACGGCGCACAAGATTGGGCCACCTGAAATGTGGAATGACCGCATAGCCAAGATCCGCGCAGGTGGGATCGAAGCACTAGCGGAGCCCATCCTTGAGCGTTGGTTTTCAAACGAACTGCGCCATAACCAGCCGGATGAATTGGCGGGTTGGCGCAGTATGCTCGTGCGTACGCCGGTCGCGGGTTATCTGGGCACCTCGGCAGCGATCCGCGATTCCGACATGACCGAGGCAGCACAGTCGATTGCGGTGCCGACTCTCTGCGTGGTGGGCGATGAAGACGGCTCGACACCACCGGATCTTGTGCGGGAGCTTGCCGGCCTGATTCAGGGGGCGCGTTTCGAAGTGATTGAAGGAGCTGGGCATCTGCCCTGCGTCGAGAAGCCGGACGTTCTAGCAGAATTGATGAGCGGTTTTCTAAAGGAGAACAATCTTGTCTGAAAACCGATATGCGCAGGGGATGAAGACCCGGCGTGCGACCTTGGGAGAGCGTTACGTGGACGGCGCCGAAGCGAGAAAATCTCCTTTCGACGAAGCCTTTCAGCGTTTCATTACCGAAGGAGCCTGGGGCTCGGTCTGGTCGCGTGATGAGATTACGCCGCGCGAGCGCAGCATGGTGACCATAGGTCTTCTGGCTGCGATGGGGCATCGCGACGAACTTGAGTTACACCTTCGCGCAACCCGCAATACAGGTGCAACAATGGAAGACGTAAAGGAAGTGCTGCTTCAGGTGGCCGTCTATGCCGGCGCGCCGCCGGCGAACACAGCGATCAAGATTGCCAAGGCAACCTATGCGGCTCTTGAGGCTGAGGAGGCTGCAGCGGCAAAAGAAAAGCAGGGTGGGGCATGAGCGAGAATCGCGCCTTTAAATCTCGGGACTGGGACAGCCATCCCGCCTATCTGAGTTCTGAGTATAAGTCGACGCGCCTGCGCAGTCCGACCAAGCCGCTGGTGCCGCTGGTGCAATCTCTATCGGAGATCACCGGACCGGTCTTTGGGCAGGAGAGCGTTGGCCCACTGGACGATGATCTGACAAAAAACGGGGTCACCGGCGGCGAGCCACTGGGTGAACGCATCATTGTTGCCGGGCGGGTGCTGGACGAGGACGGGCGGCCTGTTCCGGACGCCCTGGTCGAGGTATGGCAGGCCAATTCAGCTGGGCGTTACATTCATGCTGTGGACCAGCACGACGCGCCGCTGGATCCTAATTTCTTTGGCGGCGGACGCTGTGCCACGGATGCCGAGGGGCGCTATTTCTTCAAGACCATCAAACCGGGCGCTTACCCTTGGGGCAACCACCACAATGCCTGGCGACCCAATCACATTCATTTCTCCCTCTTCGGACCCAGCTTTGCGACCCGTTTGGTGACACAGATGTATTTTCCCGGCGACCCATTGCTGGATCTCGATCCGATCTTTCTGGCAACCCCAACTGCGGCACGCAGCCGCTTGGTGGCGGACTTTTCGCTCGATGTTACGGAACCCGGCTTCGCGCTGGGGTATGTTTTTGACATCGTGCTACGCGGCCGCAACGAAACGCCGATGGAAACTTGATTGATGAAGAAGAAGCAAACGCCGTCGCAGACGGTTGGGCCGTTCTTCGCCTACGGTCTAACGCCCGAACAGTATGACTATGACCTGACATCCATCGCGGTGCCTGAAGTCGGTGGTCAGGATGTGGAAGGAGAGCGGATCCGGATCGAAGGACAGGTTTTCGACGGTGAGGGAGCGCCGATTGGCGATGCCATGATCGAGATCTGGCAGGCAGATGCGGCCGGTCGCTACGCGCACTCCGCCGATGGTCGTGGTTCCAATGCAAACTTCACCGGATTTGGACGGGTGGGGACGGGCACCGATCCGCAACAGCGGTTTTTCTTCGAGACGATTCGACCCGGTGCAGTTGGGAACGGTCAGGCGCCTCATGTCAATGTCGTGGTCTTTATGCGAGGCATGCTCAGCCACGCCTATACACGTATCTATTTTCCTGAGAATGCAAAGGCTCACGCGAGCGATCCTGTTCTGTCGTCTGTACCCGCTGAACGGCGAGAGACTTTGATCGCGCAGTTGGACGAAAGTGGAGCGATAAGAGTCTACCGGTTCGACATTCATATGCAGGGGCCGCAGGAGACAGTGTTTTTCGACGTTTGATTTCGAGTTAAGCTCCGCCGATGACAGTTAGCCCCTTCGATTCTCTTATTTATGGTTCGCTGCTTTCGGACCGTGACGTTGCCAGTCTGTTTGACGATCAGGTCTATGTCGACAACATGGTCCGTTTCGAGGCTGCTTTGGCGCGCGTACAGGGCCGGTTGGGGATCATTCCAGGCGGCGCCGCTGAACAACTCCACGAGACTTTGGCGCAGATCGACTTGCCGGCTGCAGAACTGGCGGTTGGGACCGCCGATGCAGGCGTTCCGGTGCCGGCTCTGGTCGCGGCCTTGCGAAAAAAGATAGACGGGTCCGCCGCGCAGTATCTGCACTGGGGAGCCACCAGCCAGGATGTTATGGATACAGCGTTGGTCCTGACACTGGCACGTACGATCAAGCTCCTTGAGCTGCGACTCGATAAAGTCATCGAAAGTCTAAAGGTCCTGGCGGACCAGCATCGTGAGACGGTGATGGCGGCACGCACCCGCTCGCAGCAGGCACTGCCGATGACGTTCGGCTTGAAGGTGACGAGCTGGCTCGGACCGCTTCAACGGCATCGGGTGCGTCTTGACCAACTGCGTCCACGGTTGCTTGTCGTTCAGTTCGGCGGGGCGGTCGGTACGCTTTCTGCGCTGGGTGGGCGCGGGTTGGAAGTGATGGAGGCCTTGGCATCGGAACTGGACCTGAATTCACCTGGCGTACCCTGGCAGGTGCAGCGCGACGGCCTCGCGGAATTTGCCGGCTGGTTGTCGCTGGTCTCGGGAAGTCTCGGTAAGATGGGACAGGATGTCGTGCTGATGGCGCAGTCCGAAGTTGGCGAATTGCGCGAAGGCGGGCAGGCGTCGGGAGGGGGAGGCCGCGGCGGCTCCAGCACGATGCCACAGAAGTCCAATCCTGTATCCAGTGAAGCGCTGGTGACCGCGGCGAAGATGAATGCCACCCTGCTGCCCGCGGTGCACCAAGCTTTGTTGCAGGAGCATGAACGCGGCGGTGCAGCCTGGCAACTCGAATGGCTCACGTTGCCGCAGATGGCGGTCTGTACGGCGGTGTCGTTGAAACACGGCCTCTATCTGGCGGAAAACCTGGAGGTTGACGCTGTGCGGATGCGGGCAAATCTGGACAGGTCCAATGGTCTGTTGCTGGCTGAAGCTGCAACTTTCGCGCTGGCCGAGCACATGCCACGCCCCGAAGCGCAAGCTCTGGTCAAGGAGAGCTGTGGGGCGGCACTGGCGAGTGGACGGCACCTGATGGATTTGCTGGCCGAACGTAGCGACGCACCGGTCGATTGGGCGAAGGTCCGGGATCCGGCCAATTATCTGGGGGTGACCGGCGAACTGATCGACCGGGTAATCAAGGGCGGCTAACCGCACTTGCGATGTCAGAGGCCAGGCGTGAACAAGCCACTTTGGGTCGTGCAGGATAATCTCGGGAACGGCGAAGACTACGTACGTTTGCTGACTGCTTTTGACTCCCTGAATCTGCCTTATCACCCGGTGAGCATTGTCCCCTTCGCAGATGACTTCCCGGACGTGGACTGGGAAGGTCCGCTGGTGGCTTATGGTTCGACGCGCTTCGTCACCAATGTTCATCGCGCGGGGAAATGGACGCCCGGCGTCTTTTTCGACGAAGACGCCTTTACCATGGGCCAATACATCGAGCGCTATGGCGACAGGGTTCTGAACGCGGCCGGACAGCTCACGACGATTGCTGAATTCTCTGCACGGGATTATCAGCCGGGAGAGGTTCTCTTCGTCCGCCCTGATCGCGATCTGAAGGAGTTCGAGGCGCGAGTCTCCGAAGTGGAGGCGCTCGGCGCGTGGTTCGTAAAAATCCGGGATGATGATTTCGAGTTGAAGGCCGATACCCCAATTCTCGTGGCAAAACCTCTTCAAATCGAAGCCGAGTGGCGCCTTTTCATGGTGAAGGGACGATGTGTTGGCGGCAGCTGTTATCGAACAGCGGGGTTGCTGGATATCGCGGCGCCAGTACCAGAGGAGGTCACGGCTTTCGCTGAAAGCATGGCGGACATCTGGTCGCCGGCGGAGGTATTTGTGTTGGACATCGGTCTGGTCGCAAATGATCTAAAGATCATCGAAATCAACTGTTTCAACAGTTCCGGATTCTACGCCAGCGATGTCGAGACGATTGTGCAGGAAGTCTCGAACGCGGTCTGATTGAAAGCTGGCATCGGCAGGATCATGCGGTGAGAGGAGAGCGCTCTATCAGACAAGTGCTCTATCGAGAAATTCCAGGCGGTCTTGGCCCCAGAAGATTTCCCCGTCCGGGAGAACGTAGCTCGGTGCACCGAAGACTCCCGCTTGAACCGCCTCAGAAGTATTTCGGTCGTAACGCGCAGCGGTCTCCTCAAATGAAGCGGCACCGGACTCCAGTGCCGCGGGATCGAACCCGGCACGTTGAGCTGCGGCGGCAAGTACGTTGGCGTCGCCGATATCCTCTTCGCGCGCCCAGACGGCCCGCCCGATTTCAGTCAGCAACGGCAAGGCGTTCTGATGTGAATCGGCGGCGCTGAGCAACAATCGCACAGCGGGCAGATGGTCGGCGCCGCTATGTGCCGGTTGCAGGTTAATTGGGACCTTAAGCAGGTCACTCCAGCGTCTGAGTTCCATCAAACGATACGCCTTGCGTTCAGGTGCGCGCTTGGGAAGCGGCAGTCCGCCAGTCTGAGAGAAGATCTCATGGAACTTTGCCGGCTTTATATTGACGCTGCAGTTTTTCCGGAGGGCGATTTCCTCGAGCCTTGGGTTCCCGAGATAAACCCACGGTGAGGTCACGCTGAGGTAATAGTCGATGTGTGTTTTCATTCAACCAGCCTGCCGCAATCGGACATCGGCGAGCAATGGAAAATTGGCTTCAGATCTGATTGACGTAATCTGCGAACAGCGCAGGTGCCCGTTTTTTGAACAGCCGAAGTCGCCCGGTCTGCTCCAGGATCAATAGTCCTGTTGCCTGGGCGATAGCTGATGCGGTTGTACCTGCAGGGTCCGGTTTACCGGCTGTCGCAAAGGCTGCCTCGACCAGGTCGAACACCTCTCGGAGTTGCTTGTTCAGCGCGCGGTTCAGTTTGCTGCTCAGTCCGGCGGGTTTCATGCCGCCGAAGAGATAGAGCCCCAAGGCGAGATCATCAGGATTTGCATGGTAGTGGTCGAAAAAGGCCTGCAAGGCCGCGCGCGCTTGCCTGCTTGTCTCGGGTTCCCGTAGAACCGCAGCGGCGACCCGTTCTTTCAGGACTGACAATGTCCGCGAAAGGACCGCCGCATAGAGCTCTTCCTTGCCTTCAAAATAGGGATAGATCGCACCAGTCGTGCAACCTGCCTCGGCGGCGATAGCGCGCATGGTTGCGCCCTCCAGCCCCATGTCGCTGAAGACCCTCTTGGCGGCTTCGACCAGGAGGTTGGTGCGAACATCGCGCATGGCATCGGCGCGACGACGGCGTGCCCTGCCGCTTGCTTCTGGATAGGTCAAGGCCACAACCTCGCTGTTGAAGCCTTGTGATTATGTGGGATCATGAAAAGGCTGGTCGGCGGTCCAGTCGTAACTGCCGGAATCGCGCTCCTGGACGGCTTGTTTCCAGCCTACGGTTTCTGCTCGGTTCTTAAAGTTGACACCCTCCGGGCTGTGTCGGGTGATGCCGTCGAAAACAGTCGCCATCATCTGGGTGTTGCGCAGGCCCATGGCTTCGATCGCCTGGTTGATGACCAGTTTGTGCATCATCAGCTGATTGACCGGTACGTTGCAGATACGGGTCGCGAGTGCTTCGACTTCCGCGTCCAGATCTGCCTCTGGCACGGCTTTGTGGATCAGGCCCATGCGTTCGGCCTCGCGCCCACTGATCCTGTCGCCGGTAAAGAGCATACGCTTGGCGCCTTCGGCACCCAGGCGGTACACCCACATGGCAGTTGTCGGGCAGCCCCAGACCCGTGCCGGCATATAGCCGATCTCTGCTGTTTCCGACATCACGACCAGGTCCGAACAGAGTGCGATGTCCGATCCGCCGGCCACTGCGTAGCCCTGCACCTTGCAGATCACCGGACGATGGCTGCGCCAGAGAGACATAAAAAGCTCGGTGTTGCGCATCATGAAGGCGTAATCCTTCATGGGATCCCAGGGCATCTTCTGAATGACGTCGTTGGTGTCGCCGCTTTCGGCATAGGCTTTCAGGTCGTAGCCTGCGCAGAAGGCTCGTCCTGCGCCGCTCAAGACAATAACGTGGACGTCCGGATCGGCGTTGGCCTCGGTGACGCGGTCGGCAAGTTCCTGTGGCAGATCCCCGTCGATGGCATTCAGAACCTCGGGGCGGTTGAGAGTAATCCGGCCGATCCGGCCGTTTTTTTTGTAGAGAACCTTGGGCATGAGCAAACTCCTAACACAGCCGTCGTCGCAACCTGTTATCTCCAACTAACTGTATAATAACAGTGTTATATTTTTATGTATATTGTTACGTCGATTAACCTGAGACGTGCCTGCATAAACAATCTGTATCTGGAAGCCGGCAAGGCTTTGTCGTTGCCGCGCCCAAGTTGGCCTCGACTAGAGTCGGCGTGTAGTTTGATTGCGGCACACGCCACTCGGACAGACCCATTGAAATCATCGCAGGCCATAAGGAGGACACCGTGGGAGAGAGGAAAGATCGTCCCAAAGTGATTGTCATCGGGACTGGCGGGACCATCTCTTTTGATGGCAGGCACGGTCTGGATACATACGAATATATGGAATTCGGCACGCGTCACGATATCGATACGGTGCTGACCAGGTTTCCTGAGCTTGATGCTATAGCGCAAATCGAAACGGTTTCCTTCCGGACGCTATCGAGCGCGGCGGTTTCTCCGTGCGACTGGATCGACCTTGTGCAGAAAATTCACGATCTGGCGGAAGGAGGCGGGGGGCCGGACGGCTTTGTCATTACTCACGGCACGGCGACCCTGGAAGAGACTGCATATTTTCTGAACCTGACCTTGAAGACATCGATCCCTGTCGTTCTGGTTGGCGCTCAGAGGCCGAAGAATGCCTTGGGGTCGGATGCCGGCCCCAATTTGGTGAACGCGGTTCAGGTCGCGGCGTCACCGGAGGCGCGTGCCCTCGGTGTTCTGGTCGTGCTGAACGAGGAGATCCAGGCCGCGCGTGAGGTGACCAAGACTTCCACTCACCGGCTCGAGACTTTTCGCAGCCCGGATCTGGGGATGCTGGGCTACGCGGATGCGGACGGCCGGGTCGCTATATACCGGCGTCCGGCGCGCCGCTATGCACCGGATTGCGAGTTCGATGTTTCCGGTCGGGACGGCCTGCCGCGAGTCGACATTGCGGCGACATATGCTGGCGCCGACGAAGCCGCTATTTCGGCCTTTGTGGCCGCGGGGGCGCGTGGGATTGTGATGTCGAGTGTTGCACCCGGCCTGGTCACGCCGCAGCAACGCGACGCCTTAATAGCTGCGCGATCAGAGGGCGTGGTGATCGTAGAAAGCACGCGCGCCGGCAGCGGCCGCGTGCTGCGGCGTACCTCCATGCACGAGCAGGGTATTGTCGCTGCCGACAACCTGAACCCGCAGAAAGCCCGGGTGCTGACCATGCTGGCCTTAACAGTCACGGACGATCCCGAGCGGATCCAGGTAATGTTCGAGCTGTATTGATCACAGATATCATTCCGGATCCGGGGTAGCAGGGCGCTGCTCCCAAGATTGGAGCGTGTTCATGGCGACGTTGTAACCCAGCGCGCGATAGCATTCGAATTGTCCTTCGTCGAAAAACTGATCGCCTGTCGATTCGTGTGGGAAGGCAGGATGTTGCGCCTTGTAATGCGCGATATAGGCGCCATCGTCGAACAGCATATTGTCGTCCCGGTAAGGCGAGGTGGTATAGTTTTCCTTGTCCAGTGTTGCTTTCAAATTGTTGTCACCTAGCAGTGATGACTTGAGGTAAATCAGCTTGCCGATGCGGCCATTGGGATAGCGGATGGTGCCGACTGCGTGGTGCTGCTCGCCCCTGCGGATTTCGTCCAGGCCGGAGACCTGGATCTTGATTCCCATATCGATCTGGATCATCCGGATAACCTCCGCAAGCCCCTGGAACTTCAGCTCGGGATCGGCCTCACCGTCGCCGGCGATGATCAGGCGGCACTGGCGCCGAACCAGTTCGTAGACGCCGAGGTTCTCAATGTGTCCGCCGTCGGACAGGTTGATGTACTTGCTCTTTGCAGTGTTCATGCCGAACATCTCCGCTAGAAGATACATCGGTCCAACCCGGCTGATGGCGCCCATGGGTAGATCTTTGAAGAAACGGACGTTTTTCATGATTTCGGGTTTTGGTCGCAGTTTTGCCGGGTTCGGCAACCAATAATTCAGGCGGACATTCAGCATGGCGAGAATGAAGATCAGCGGTTTCACCGTGATCTTTCCCATATTGGGAGCCGCAGCAGCGCCTGAGATCGCCATGGCCGTCGCGAGATCGACGTGACGACTGGCGTCTTCCATATCTCTGGTCTTGCAGTATCCGGTGATGTCACCCCCGATAAACCTCTTGCTGAACATGAAGAAGTCGCCACGGCGTCCCGACTTATAGCGGTCTTCGGTTTTCTTAAGATTCAGCAGAGTGTTGATTAGGTGGTAAGGGCCGCGCTGGGTGTTGAGTTCCGAGAGCTTGACTTTGTCGCTATGCACCACGCTGTAGTCGGAGAGTTTTATCCGGTCATTCGAATCGTCGGCAGGATGGCCGCCCTCCGGCTTTACAATTGTGTCAGGTTTTTTCAGGCCGATGATGTAGGCCTTGCTTAGGCGGTCACGGTAGAATTTGTGGATGCCGGTAAAATTTACGTCCACTGTCCAAAGCGTATAGATCCAAAGGATGACTGCGGGAATTCCGTAGTCCGCGAGCCGCTCCGGGAGATCCCATCTTGTTTCCGGTGTTCTCGTGCCTTCCCAGTCGATGCCTTGTTCGCAAAGGTAAAGGTACAGGAGCCAGAAGAAGGCGGCGCCGAGGGCGCCGAGCGCATAGAAGGCCAGCTTGCCGTAAAACTTTGTTAGTTTGGGTAGGAGCTTGTCTGCAAAAAGTGTGGCCAGGGTTCCGAATACGCCGGTACCCGTCGTAAACATCTCCAGCTTCGACCAGCCTTGCTGTTTCGCTTCGTGGACGAGCTTGATTGCAACTGGTTGCAATTCGACGAAGGCAACCGCTGCAACCACCACGATGCAGAGGCCCAAAAATCGGCCGAATTTATTCCGTAGAGTCCAGTTCGAATCAGTCCCCAGTTTCCACTTCTGACCAAGCATGTGGATACCGGGGTAGAGGGCAAAAAACAGGACGAGGAGGACGACCAACAGTTTGGTCACAAGGAAGTTGTTGCCAAGCGACTGAACCCACCAGTCGCCGAAAACGGCTCTTACCGTATCCTCGAGTGTTGAGACGTTCAAGCTGGCCCCTGTTGGCTTGATCCAGATCGTGAGCAGCGCCGCCGCGAGCAGATAAGGCAGGATCACTAGAAAATTGACGACGATACCGCGTAGCAGGATTGCCGGGATGCGCAGTACGTCCCGTAAGCCGTTGGGGGCCAAGTAATTCGCGTTGTCGCGCAGATGCCGGAAAACACTGGGTTCTAGCCTGCCCTGTTCGTGACCGAAAATTTCATTTAAAGGCTCCGCAGGCAGATCCTTCGTCACCTCGTCACTTGGGTCATCGCTATCTGGAGATTCGTCACTTTCGGCATTGGCGTCCGGACTTTTATCATTCTGGTCTTCGCTGCCCTGTTCTGCTGCGGGGGATCTCTCAACCGACGCCAGGGTGGAACTGATGCAGGAGCCGATGTACCCGCCGCCCGAGACCGTCGAGAGATAATCGACGCACCTGAAGAGCCCCATCTTCTTCAATGCCTGCATCACACCGAGGTTATAGGTTGCAGAGCGAATGCCGCCGCCGGAAAATGCCAAACCGACAAGCCCCCTATGCTGCACCGCTTTGACTTTTTCGTCCTCTTCGTCCTCTTTCCACCGGCGCTCGTTGTCTTCGTCGTTCAGTTCTTCAATGACCTGAGCGAGGACATTTGAACGGGGTGTGTCCGCTGACATGAGATGATCAAAGTCGGGCAATCCGTTGCCGCGCGCGTCGGTGAATCCATTACGAGAAATCAGGCGTTTGCGGACCAGCTTCAACTCCTCGGGATAGACGTCATCCTCGAAGCTGACGGTCTTGATCGTGCTGCCTTCAAACATTTTTTCCCCCATGCAGGCGTACAAGCCCTGCGTAATACCCGTGCTTTCAAATTTATTGTCGCGATTTTCGTCTGTGGCCGACGCTTCGAATCGCGTCAGCCGGGTATGATCTCGAGAATGGGCAAGTTTATGGTGTGTCGTTCCGCATATGCAACTATCAAGCGCTGTGTTACCAAGTAATCGTTCGAGGCCGGGAGTTTTCGGTGCTATGTATCAATAAAAATGCGCTTTGCTCTGTTTAATGTTCTATGGCAGGTGCAAATTTTTGGCGACAAGGAGAAATTTGATATGTCCTTTCAGACGGCGTTCGAATCGGTTCGCGATGGAATCACGGATCTTTCGCAGTTAAACGTCCGCACCTTTACAGGGGAAATTGTCGTAACCGCTGCGAAACTGGAGGGAAAAGATGCCACTCTTGCCGGGTTCCTGAAGGAGGCTACTCAGCAAGGCAAATTAACGGTTGTCGGTTACACGAATATGAAAATAGATGGAGACGTCGATCAGTTCATCTCCGCCACAGCGGCCGAATCGGCAATAGCCGCACACAACAATGCCGTCCAGGCTGGTCAGGCGTCGCGCGCAGCGACTCTCGATTTGTTCATGGGGTTGGTTCGGGAAGGCATTGGCAAGATCAAACCCGAGGCAACTACTAAATAGTGAACGGAAAGGAACAGGCTGCGTTTAGCCGACTCGGTGCGGCGCTGGACGATGCGGTTCAGCTTGGTTACGTCGGCATCGATCCTCAGACCCAGAACGCCGATGTGGTTCGAGCACGCAGGCGCGTTGTCGGCGAGTATCTCTTCCTGTTGGGATATCTGGCGAAACGTCCCGCGGATGACACCAGAGACCGGTCGCAGCGGACGGGTGATCTAAGCCGTTCATTGGGGCATGACAGTGACGGCGACATCCGCGAAGCCGTCCGTAACTTTCAACGCGATGCCGGATTGACGGCCGATGGCTGGGTGGGGCCTGAGACCTGGGATGCCGTTCAGCAGCTCGCGAGTTTCGAATATCCGACAGACGTGACTCGATGGATCTCAGGTGAGAAGCAACGCGAGGTATTGTGGCGGGCGGTTTATCTGCGACTTTTCGCCTTTGGCCTGACCAAGCTGCCGCCGCGCCCAAACTCCCGCCTGCAAAGCAAGCAGGAACAGACAGCGCAGGACATCAGTGAGGGACTTGGTGATTTTGTTAGAGCGGTCGCGGTGCTGCAGCCGTCTGCGCCAAAGCTGGAGCCGGCACTCGTCCGGGAAACAGTCAGCCTGCTGTTTGATCAGCATGCCGTCTGCGCTCTGGTGAAGGTCTATCTGGACAATCCTGCCTGGGCGCCGAAGCAAAAACAAAACCTGCAATTGATCAAGAGTTTCCTGTGCAACACCGCTCGGATCGAACTTTGGCTCTACGGCTACAATGTCGACATCGGAAACTTCAAACGAAAAGGGCCGTTCTTTAAGCCAGACCGTTTCACACAGAGTTTTGATTCGGCAATGCAGGATTTCTGTAGTGACCACGGCAAGGAAAAGGCCTTTTGCGCTCGATCGCAGCGCGAAGAAAGCGATGTACTCGGCTGGTTTTTTGCCCATCTTGTAGCGCTTCGCCTCGACCTGCCGGATCTGCAAAACCCAGAGGATGCTGACCGTGTTGTTGAAAGAGTGCTCGCCGACGAGAAGACCATGACAGGCGTTCGCGGTGCGATTAAAAGCTTGGGCGCGCGGTTATGGGACGGCGTGACCCGGGCCTGGAACTGGATAAAGTCGGTTTTCAAGAAAGTCGTGACCACCGTGAAAAGGGTCGCGAAGCGCGTTATCACCAATATTTCGCGATTCGTGCACGGCGCCGCGTTGAAGGTGTTTTCACACGTGGTTGCGGCAATCAAAGCGGTCGTTGATGGAGTTGATTTTTTGAAGGAAAAAATTGTCCGCGGTTCCGACCCGGAACATATGGTCGTGTTTCATGACAAAGACTGGGACTTCGAGGTGTTTGTCAATGCCTCCGCAGATCCTGCCGTGGTTGATAACCTCACCGAGCGGATTGCTCTGCGCTGCGAAGTTTTCGCTGTCGGAGGCAAGATTGTCGGCAACCTTCTGTCGATTTTTCTCTCAACCCTTCGCAACGGCGTCACGACAGGATGGTTCGCGCTTATGCTCGCCTTTGTGAGGATCTTTAAGTCGGTGAAGCAGCTTCGGGCATTTTCGCAACGCGCGCTTACCTTGATGACTGAACTGGACGGTCTGCGCGCCCAGGCGTGAGCAAGCAGTCGAAACTTCAATCTAGGCTTTAAGAGCTGCGAGCTCGCTCTCCAACTCCACAATCCTGGCTTCGAGCTTTTGCACGACTTGAGCAACGACATCCTCGTCAATTTTGGGTGGGATGTGCTGCGGACAGTTGGCATTCCAGGCCGTGACGGTGAAGACAATGGCCCGTTCTGGTCGGGCGCGGTACCCGGCGACATGCAATCGCTTGATCAATTCCGGATCTTCCGAGATCTCTGCGCGGCCCCAGATCTTCACCCGTTGCCGCCCCATGTAGTCCATCAGGAAAATGAAGGCCTTCGGATTCTCGCTCAGGTTCCCGGTGGTGATGTACTGTTTGTTGCCTTTGAAGTCGGCGAAGGCGAGGCGCTTTTCATCGAGAACAGCCAAAAAGCCTTTGGGGCCGCCGCGGTGCTGTACGTAGGGTTGTCCCTCTGCATTCGCGGTCGAAAGATAAAAGGAATTGCGGTCCGCGACGAAGGCAGCCAGTTCGCCAGTGATGAAATTCAGCCAGTCTGCCGTGCGTTCCATCTCGGCATAGCCGCGCCGTGAGCCATAGCGCTCTTGAAGCTGTTTGACCGCCGGTGTGAAGGCAATATCGCTGATAAAGCTATCGTCATTCATAATCTAATTCCGGCCATGTTTTCTGTTCGGTGTTACCAGCAGTTCGTCTCTGTTTTCGGGGCTTGAGAGAAAATTCATCTCAAGATCCCAATCAACATCTTGAAATTCATGTCCTCTGCATATAGTTTTACCGAACGATCGGTCAATACGTTAATGTGAAAGTACCTTGAAATGCCATCTCCATTATTGTCGAAAGAAGAGGTTATCGATCGCCTCGCACTTGCCTTTCGCGACTTGGGGTACGAGGGGACCAGCTTAACCTTATTGTCCGAAGCGACCGGTCTGAAAAAAGCCAGCCTCTACTACTACTTTCCTGGTGGTAAGGAGGAAATGGCGTCGGTCGTGATTGAACAGGTTCAGGCCTGGTTCGGCGAGAATGTTTTCAAGCCGCTGAAAGGAGAAGGGACGCCCGCGTCACGCCTAAAGAAAATGACGTCGGCCCTCCATCGCTTTTATGACGGTGGTACCCGCGCCTGCATTCTGGACGTTTTCGCCATCGGGCAGGCCGGGGTCATGTTCTCCCCCCACCTGGCGGCCGCGCTGAAAGCCTGGGAAAAGCTTATTGCCGAAGTGGTCGTGGATGCGGGGATCGACAAGGCGACGGCCCGGTACCGAGCCGAGGATGCACTGGTATCGATCGAAGGCGCCTTGGTCTACACGCGGGTGACCGGGTCGTCGAAAACTTTCAAACGTATCCTATCGAATCTACCCGACCGGCTTTTGGCACCCGCTGCTTAGCATTGCTAATCCGGCGAGGCCGAACCCTCCGGAAGACGGACACGCGGCCACAGGACAGCGAATAACAAGACTGTGTCTGGATATTTAACAAACGTTCGGTAAAATTCTCGAGCGTGACGCACAAAGGAAGAATCATGAAGCCTAGCCAAGCGATCAAACTTTACCGTCACCCCTTATCGGGGCATTGCCACAGAGTTGAACTGTTTCTTTCGATTCTGGGGTTGCCCTATGAAACCGTTGATCTCGACATGGCAAATGGCGCGCACAAAGCTGCCGATTTTCTGGCACTCAACCCACTTGGCCAGGTGCCGGTGATCGATGATGGTGGCGTCGTGATTGCGGATTCCAATGCAATCCTGATTTATTTGGCTGCTAAGTACGATGATGGAAGTTGGTATCCGAGCGACGCTGTAGGCGTTGCAGAGGTTCAACGCTGGCTTTCGGTAGCTGCAGGGCAGATCGCTTTTGGTCCGGCGGCGGCCCGTCTTGTGACCGTATTCGGCGCTCCGCTGAATGCCGAGGAATTGGTTGCACGTGCAGCCGGTATCCTAGGTGTCTTGGATGGGGTTTTGGCTGACAGGCTTTTTCTGGCCGGCGAGAAGCCCTCGATCGCCGATGTTTCAGGCTACAGCTATATCGCGCATGCACCGGAAGGCAATGTGTCTCTGGAGCCTTTCCCCAATGTCCGTGCCTGGCTGGCCCGAGTTGAAGCCTTGCCTGGTTTTGTTGCAATGCCGGTGACTAAAGCGGGACTGGTTGCCTGACAGCGGGCTGAAGCGTCGTGCCCAGGAAAGAATGCGATGACTGAACCAGGATGGAATGCGGAAGGCTCGCCCTTCCACGAGGGAGAGCAGGAAGCTCAAGCACGCGCGGGCGTTCGGGAGCGTATGGAGCGTATCGGCCGGCGTGTGGTGCGTGATTTCATGCCGGATCAACATCGTCAGTTTTTTGCCAAGCTTTCGACCCTATTGATTGGCCACGTGGACGGACAGGGCAGACCATGGGCCTCTATCTTGATCGGTCAACCTGGGTTCATTACGTCGCCTGATCCCAGGCAATTGCATATTGCCGCCGAACCTCTTGCTGGTAGCCCTTTGAGTGGAGAGCTGCTGGAAGGTATGGATGTCGGTCTGCTGGGTCTGGAATTTCACAGCCGTCGCCGGAACCGGATGAATGGCAAAGTCGTGACGCTTCGCCCCGGCGCTTTTTCCGTGAAGGTGGATCAGTCCTTTGGAAATTGCCCAAAGTTCATCCAGACGCGCAATCTGGTCTCAAACGGCAGTACAGTGGGGGACTTGCAACCAACCGCAACGCGTGCTGATTTTTTTGGGCCGGCGCAGCGCAGGCTGATCGAGCAAGCGGACACCTTTTTCATCACTTCGCAATTTTCCCAGGATCGCGATGACGCGACACAAGGAGCCGACGTGTCCCATCGGGGTGGGAAGCCCGGATTCGTACGATGTGAGGGCGATCGGCAAATCCTGTGGCCCGACTTTCACGGCAACGCGCATTTCAACACAATCGGCAATATCCTACGCAATCCCAAATCCGGCCTGCTGTTCCTCGACTTCGCGACCGGTGATTTGCTCTATATCACCGGGACAAGCGAAGTGATATGGGAGGGTGCGGAAGTTGAAGCCTTCGAAGGTGCCGAGCGTCTGATGCGCTTCACCGTCACCGAGTTGATCTACGTCGAGGCAGCATTGCCGTTCGAATGGGAGTTTCAGGCCTTTTCACCAGTCCTAGATAAGACTGGTTCCTGGGAACCACTCTAAAGGCCGGCTCGCCGTCAAATAATCGCGCCCCTGACTTTGGCGGAAACCATTTCGCTGAGGATCACGGCGGCAAAGATGACAAGCAGGATGAGGGAGACCTGCGGCCAAGCCAGCACGTTCAGCGACGCCTGCATCTGCAAGCCGATCCCGCCGGCACCGACCAGGCCCAGTACCGTTGACTCACGAATATTAATGTCCCACCGGAACACAGTGATGCCGGCGAAGGAGGGCATGATCTGCGGAACGATACCGTAGGCCATGACCTGCCAGGGACTGGCGCCGGTAGCCTTGATGGCCTCGACCTGCTTTTCGTCGATCTCCTCGATCGCCTCATACAAAAGCTTGGCACAGAAGCCGATGGAGCGCAGGGCGATGGCAATGGTGCCTGCAAAAATACCGGGCCCGATGATCGCGACCAGCAGCAAAGCCCAGATCAGAGAGTTGATCGAGCGGGAAGAGACGATGATCAGCAGTGCAGGCCAGCGGCAGAGATATTTATGTGGTGTCGTGTTGCGGGCAGCCAGAAAGGCCACAGGGACGGCCAGGAACAGTGACAAAAGAGTCCCGATTGTGGCGATGTTGATCGTATCCCACAGAGGCTCCCAGAGCTCGTTGATGTAGGGCCACTTCGGCGGCATTGCGCGGGAGGCGATGTCTCCGGCGATATTGGGAGCGTCCATCACGAAGAACCATGTCGTTTGCTCTGATATTGTTTGCCAGCAGTACATGATGACGGCTACTGCAACGAACCAGGCAAACCAGCGGGCGAGCTGGGCATTGCGGTCGCTTAGCCGCCAGACCTTTTGGCCGCTTTTGTCTGTTGAAACTGCCATTACTGCACCTTTGCCCGAATGACGCCCGATAGATATTCAAGGCACATGACGATCGTAATGATGATGATGATGATGGCGGCAGCAGTGTCGAATTCATAGCGGTCGAACGCCGTATTCAAAGTCGCTCCGATACCCCCGGCCCCTACAAGGCCAAGAATAGCGGATTCACGGAAGTTGATGTCCAGCCGGTACATTGAGAGACCGATCAGGCGCGGCATGACTTGAGGCTGAATGCCGTAGTTGATCCACTGAAGCCAGGCGGCACCCGTGGCCTTGATGGCCTCGGCCTGTGAGCGGTCCGTATCTTCGATGTCTTCGGCTAGAAGCTTGGAGAGAAAGCCGATGGTTGCGAAGGACAATGTAATGAATCCGGCGAGTGGTCCGAAACCAAAGATCGCGACCATCAGGATGGCCACGATAATTTCATGCAGGGCGCGGGAGACCGCTATAATGCCCCGGCAGATGATGTAGACGGGCAGGGGTGCAATATTCCGCGCCGCGCCCAGGCCGATGGGAATGGAAATGATGATTCCGGCGGCCGTTGAGGTAATGGTCATGATGACGGATTCCATCATTCCGTCGTAGATATCGGACCAACGGCTGATAAAATCGGGGTGGGTGAAGGCCAGAATGAACCGCCCGCCACGATCCAGCCCTTCGTAGACCCGCGACCAGTTGACCTCGAGGGATCCAACAGCGAGCAGGAGGTAGGCGAGTGACCCGAGCAACAGGCTCCAACGCAGAAAGGGATTTTTGATCAGCGGCGGCTTTCGCCATTTTCGCGGCGCGGACAAGGTCGCGCTCATGCAACGGCTCCTTCTTCGGGCGTAACAACTTCCTCTTCATCGACCTTTTCTATGGTTGCTTCCCAGTCCTCCTCGCCATAGATCTGAGTTAAGGTATCCGGTGTGAGCTCGTTGGGCGGGCCGTCGTAGACCACTTCACCGAAGCGCAACCCGATCACCCGCTGGACGAACATTTGCGCCAGGGCCACATCATGGATGTTGATGATGGCTGCCAAATCGCGCTCCGCGCAAAGTTCGCAGATCAGGCGCATGATCTGACGTGAGGTTTTGGGATCGAGCGAAGCGGTCGGCTCATCGACAAGCAGCAGTTCGGGATCCTGTATCAGCGCGCGTGCAATGCCGACTCGTTGTCTCTGGCCACCCGAAAGCTCGTCGGCCCGTTTGTCGGCCATGTGATCCAGTCCAACGCGCTCGAGCAGCCGGAAAGCCTCGTCGACCGCGCTTTGGGGATAGCGTCGCAGGAACGATCGCCAGAAGCCGACGTAACCCAAACGGCCGGAGAGAACGTTTTCCATGACCGTCAAGCGTTCGACCAGCGCATATTCCTGAAAGATCATGCCCATGCGCCGCCGGGCCTGCCGCAAGGCACCAGATCCAAGTTTCGTTAGTTCCTTGCCGTTGAGGTCGACGCCGCCCGACGTCGGTTCAACCAGTCTGTTGATACAGCGTATCAAGGTACTTTTACCGGCGCCGGACGGGCCGATCAGGGCCACGACCTGCCCCTTGGGAATTTCCACGTCGACGGCTTTCAGCGCCAGATCACCCGTCGCATAACGCTTGGTCAGTTGGTTCAGCTTTAACATGGCGTTCTACCTGTAAATACGACACGGCACGCCCGGCACCGGTAAAGGCGCCGAGCGTGTCTCGTCTAATCAGGAAATCCTGTTATTTGCAGGCGTAGGAAACGTTGTTCGCCGCATCGATCTTGCGGATCACGCTCCAGAACTCCTTGTAGGTCATGGGAAGGAATTTGCTTTCCTTTGACTTGGAGAATTCTTTTTCCAATGACGTGCCGGCCCATTCAAAGCTGAAGAACGCGTCCTTGACCTGTTCCTGAATCTCGGGTTTCAGATTGTAGGCAACACCGAAGCCGGTTGTGGGAAAGGTTTGCGACTTGTAGATCGTCGTCACTTGATCTTCTTTGATGACGTCCCGCGATATCATGCGCAGCTTGACTGAGTTTGCGATGGATGCAGCAACGTAATCCTTGTTGGCGACGCCGAGAATCGAATTGTCGTGCTTACCGGAGAACGTCGCTTCGAAGTCGCGGTCCTTGATCATGTCGAACTCTGATTTCAGGAGCGCAGACGGCGCCTTGAAACCGGAATTGGATGTGGGGGACGTAAAGGCCAGGGTCTTGCCCTTCAGATCTTCAACCTTTTCGACACCGCTGCCCGGATAGGTGATGATCTCCATCTCATATCCAAAACTTCCGTCGTCGCGGGCCATGATGGTAAAGGGCTTAAACCCGGCGCAGTTGACCGCGAGCGGGTTCGATCCCGTATTGAAACCGGCGATGTGCAGGCGACCGGAGCGCATGGCCTCGATTTCCGCTGCGTTGGATTGGACAGGGAAGAAGATGACTTCCTTGCCGGTTTTCTTCTCCAGGTGATCGATAAAATCCGACCAGGCTTCCTTATAGACAGCGGGGTCTTCTACCGGTGTATAGGCAAAGATCAGCGTGTCAGGGTCCAGCCATTTGGAAGAATCAGTCGGCGTATCGGCGATCAGGTCGCCATCGGCATCGCAAAATCGAGTGTCGAGGTCGCCCCGTGGGCAGTCAGCAGCCGAGGCGGTCGTTACGTTGAATGAAAGGCAGGCTAGAACGCTTGCACAGCTAAACAGAATGTCTCGAAGTTTCATCAGTTTCTCCCTGTGTTTTTGTATTTGTTGTTTGTGATATCAGCAGATTGATTCTGCTTGTCTCCTTAACTCCTCCTGACGATTCGATCGGCGCATTGAATGTCCCCAGGAAGTCTTTTTGATTGAAACATAATTGTCATTTATTTGTAACAACTACGTTTCAGAAAGCAAAATGATTCGGTTCGATATCGGGAAATGTGCGTTTGAGAACGCAAAAGGGTAACGGGCTTAGAGAAAGACCAGCGCTGTGGCGGATAAGGAAAACGCAAAGTAGTTTATGATTTTGCGGGCGATTTTCTCAATGAACCGTCAATGGGTCGCAGCTGGAGAACTTGAGAAAAGCCAAGGCGTTTGAGTTGTATTTTTTACTTAAAAAAACACATTTTAACAATGAGTTATGCAAAGTTCGTGAGTTACGAAACGACTCACAAAAAATCGGGCGAACCGCTGTCAATAACGTGATTGAGAAAGCAAAATTATGGTGGTGGCAGGAAAAAGACAGAGGCGTTGCTCACCTGTCGGTTCGCATTGGATCTCAGAAACACTGATATCGTTGCAGAGTGCAGACCCTTTCGAATTCGAAAAAAACCGAAAGGGTCTGCGAATGCCTTCAAGCGGCATTTCTTCCGCATAAGGTGTTCTCTGATGTTACGGATCAGTCTCTGGACGGCTGGACAAGGCCTCGTTCAACGGCTGGGCGGGCGAGGCAACGTTCCAGATAGGCCACGACATTGGGATAGTTATTCATACCGACAGTATCGCCTGCCTCGTAGAATCCGACTACGGTCCGAATCCATGGGAAAGTTGCGATGTCCGCGATGCTGTAATCTGCGCCCATGATGTAGTCACGGCCTTCTAGGCGCCCGTTCATCACGCTCATCAGGCGTCGGGTCTCATTGAGATAGCGTTCGGTCGGATAAGGGTCGGTGATTTTGTCTGCGGCGAACTTGAAGAAGTGTCCAAACTGGCCGAACATCGGGCCGACACCGCCCATCTGGAACATCAGCCATTGAATGCACTCGATCCGGGCCGATGGGTCGGATGGCAGCAGCTTTCCCGTTTTCTCAGCGAGATAAAGCAAGATTGCGCCACTTTCGAACAGCGGGAGCGGCTCTCCGTTCGGACCATCAGGGTCGATGATCGCGGGGATTTTATTATTTGGGTTGAGGGACAGAAATTCAGGTGTCATCTGATCATCATTGCCGAAAGACACCAGATGCGGTTCGTAAGGTAGTTCCATCTCCTCCAGGGCGATCGAAACCTTCACGCCATTGGGAGTTGTAAGAGAATAGAGCTGGATACGGTCGGGATGGGCAGCTGGCCAGCGCTTGGTTATCGGAAAGTTTGAAAGATCGCTCACTGAGATTTCCCCTCTGGAGGCTGATTTCGGTCGACAGAGAGCAACCGCCCTCTCTCCTTAATTGATTGTTGACCAACTGGTCATGAATAGCGAGTGGTTCAATCGTAGTGTCGGAAACGATCTGTTTCCGGTGCTTACCTGTTTCGACGCAACTGCGAAAGCCCCGTGATATCTCAACATTTGACACGGAAGATTCATTTATCGAATTTTAGCTTCGCGGCGATAGTGTTTGTCCTTCAGGATCACCGGTAAGCGGATTGTCCATGACTCAGGATCACGTTTCCCAATTTCGAGCGCAGGGATATGCCATCGTTCGCGGCGTCTTCTCGCCTGAAGAGATTGCCCGGATGGCGGAAGCTTTTGATGCTATCCACGAGCGAGCGATTTCTGGCGGACGCAACTGGCGTGACCGCAATACCTACTTCTGCCTGGCCGATGATCCAGCGAAAGGCCGGATTTTACGTTACGTACAATGGCCGGGTTGGATCGATAAAGCTTTGGAGCAAGTCCGCCGCGACCCTCGGTTTCTGGAGATCCTTGCTCCATTAATCGGTCGGGATCTAAAGCAGATCATCAATCAGATGCACTGGAAGGCCCCCGGCGCATCGGCGGAATTCGGTTTTCATCAGGATTCCCGCTCTCGCCGTCCACGAGAAGCTTATCGCGATCTGGCCAGTTCCTATATTCAGACCGGAATCGCTATTGATCCGCACTCGATTGAAAACGGCGCCATGGTGGTCTGTCCCGAGAGCCATCTGCGCGGCGACCTGCCGTTCGACACGAACCAGCGTTCCATGGACCAGGAAATGGATACCGCGGATCTGTCGCGCCTGGGCATTCGTTCCGACAAGATTGCCGTACTAAAGATGTCGCCGGGCGACGTTGCGCTATGGCATGTCCACACGATGCATGGTTCAGGCCCCAACCGTTCAAGCATCGATCGGCGTTTCTACATTAATGGCTATGTGGTCGCGGACAATTGCGACCGGGGCGAATGGGCGTTCCGTAACGGCGAGGCTTGTCCGCTGCTAGGCGAACAAAGCCTCGTACATTATGAAGAACTTCACAGCAATCCGGGCCCCATGTATCTCGAGTAGGGACCCGGGTTTCTCGAGCCCGGTTAATCAGCGATATCCGTTACATTCGGCAGGATGCAAGCAAAGCGATCAGCCAGGGCTGCCAGCGCACTCTCGTGCAGGACACTCGCTTCCACCGCCCCGCCACCTGGCTTCGGCAGAGCACGTGTTGTGGTTGTCTCTTCCACGATCGTGTTGCTGTAACCCAGATCGAAGGCGGCGCGGGCCGTTGAACTCACGCACATATGTGTCATGAAACCCGCAAGGATCAGATCCTTGCGGCCGATCTTCTCCAGCTCTTCCTGCAGGTTCGTGTCGGCCAGCGCGTTCGGCTTGCGCTTTTCGATTACAAGTTCGCCGGCTTCCGGAGCGACTGCGTCCATGATCTGTCCACGCTGGGCGGTGCGGTCGAAGGCGCCTCCCTGGCCGCCAACGTGGGCGATATGGATGATTGGCGTGCCTGCCGCCCGGGCGCGTTCTAAGAGTGTTGCGGCATGTGACACGGCGGTCTCGACGTTATGGAGCTTGAGCGGACCGTCCGCGTATTCATTCTGCAGGTCGATCATGACGAGCGTGGCGTTAGACAGTGTGGCTTGAGGAAGAGAGGCGCCCGCAAGGTCGAGCAGTGTTTTGGGTTCGGACATTTTTTGTCTCCAAGGAATTCGTCTGGTTTCCCATTTTAGCTAATGTATGTTTCCTGCAAATCCTCGACAATTGCAGCTACATCCTGCATTTTTGCAGGCATGATAAATTGGGATGATGCAAAGGTGGTTCTTGCGGTCGCGCGAGGCGGTACCTTCGCTGCTGCGGCCCGGACTCTGGGGCTTGACGAAACGACCATTGCGCGGCGGCTGACTCGGATGGAACGTGCCCTGGGTCTAGAGGTGTTTCAGGCTCACGACGGTCGCCGGATACCGACTTCTCGCGGCGCGACGCTCATTGCCCAAGCCGAGCGCCTGGAAGTCGAGGCGCTGCGGCTGGAACATCTCGCTGGCGAGAATACCGAAGAAGCCATCGGATGTGTACGTATCGCCGCGACTGACATGATGACTCGGCATATTTTGGCACCGCAGATCGGCAAGCTGCTGAAGGCGCATCCCAAGGTCACGCTACGTTTCCTCACCGGGCATGAGAACGTCAGCTTCGCACGCTGGGAAACTGATCTGGCAGTGCGCCTCGCCCGACCGGAGCGGGGCGACCTAGTGGTCCGCAAACTTGCCGATCTTCGCTTTGCCGTCTTCGAAAGTCCTGATAACAAAAGCCCTGGTAACAGAAAGCCTGAAGTAAAGAAGGCAACAACGCGCAAATGGCTGGCCTATCACGATGACCTTGCCCATTTGCCCGAAGCCAGGTTTGTCGCAGGCAAGCTGGATGGGGCCGAACCGGTGCTCCGTAGCAACGACCTGGATGCCCTGACGGCGGCGGTCGAAACCGGGGCAGGTGCTGCTTGTTTGCCAATGTTTGTTGCGCAGACAACACAAAGGGGAAAGCTCGGCCGGCTCTCTGTAGTGCCGGACGAAAAAGACCTCAACCTTGTTCGTGAAGCCTGGCTTTTGATGCGACCCGATCAGCGGGAGGTTCACTCGGTCCGCGCGGTTGCGGACTGGATCGTAGAGTCTTTTCGCGAAGCGCAGCCGCGGCTCTTGGGACAAACGTAAGCAGCACCCATTAAGCGTTACGCTTTACCTGGCAGCGGCTTTCGGGAGATAAGAAAAGAGAACCCCGACACTAGGTCTGTGATGCTGCAACGAAACCTCGATACCTTTTACTGGGTTGCGACACTAAAGAGCTTTCGCAAGGCGGCCGAGAAGCTTTTTCTCACCCAGCCCGCGATTTCTGCGCGCATAGCGTCTCTTGAAGAGAACCTCAATGTTGCGCTGTTCGACCGGGAAGGGCGCTCAATCCAGCTTACGCCTCACGGCCGCAAACTCCTTGTCTATGCGGAGAAATTTATCCGGTTGGAAGAGGCTCTGCTGCGGGACTTCGGCCAACAAAGTGGCGCGGGTGCCGCGCTGCGCGTTGGAGTCTCCGAGACACTTGCAACGACGTGGTTCCCTGAGTTCCTGGCTCGACTATCGAATGAGCGGCCTGCTGTCTCGATGGAAATACACGTGGACGCTACATCCGTGCTTCGGGAACAACTGGTCCAGCGGGAAATCGATCTGGCCTGCCTGATGGGGCCGGTCTCGGATTCTTCCATTTGTAATCTGGAACTCTGTCAATTCGAGATGGCCTTTGTTGCAGTGCCCAAGCTGTCGGCATTACACAAATCCTGGTCTTGCGCTGCGCTTGCCGCACAGCCATTGCTGACCTTCGCCAGTAATACGCGGCCACATCGTGAGCTCCTGGAATTGCTGAGCGGACCCGACCTGCCTGCGCTCAAGATGACCAGCGCCAGCTCGCTCTCTACTCTGACCAAACTGGTGCGCGAAGGGGTCGGCTTGGGTGTATTGCCGTTGGCTGCTGTAGCAGGCGAAATAGAGTCCGGGTCGCTTTGTGTGTTGAAGACGGATTTGCAGCTCAATGCGATTGGCTTCACGGCCTCCTATGCCATGTCACCGTTCTCCAGTGTTCCCGCGGATGTCGCTAAGGCGGCACAGGCTTTTCTCAAACCCAAACTCATAAAAAAGATCTATCGAAAATGATCAAAAGTTAGAATTGGAATTTATTGAAACTATCTTGTTACGCTTCGGTCATGAAAGCGGCGATCCAATTCGACTATTCAACACAAGGTCAGGCGGTCCGGCAAAGTGCCCGATCGGGAGACTTGAGCGGCCATACCTCTGGCCTGGCGCGTGGTAACCTGCAAGGCAATGTCGTTATTTTGCCTTCCAGTCATGCCGGTTCCTTCCTGCAATATTGTCTGAACAATCCGAAGCCTTGTCCGTTGATCGGGGTGTCGGCGCTCGGTGATCCTGCGCTGCCTTCGCTCGGGCGGGATATCGATATTCGCACAGATCTGCCGCGCTATCGGGTCTTTCACAACGGAGTATACGACGAAGAAACCACCAACATCGTCGAACTCTGGAGTGACGACTTCATGACGTTTGTTATCGGTTGTTCCTTCACCTTCGAACAGGCCCTGCAAGACAATGGTGTTGCAGTGCGGAACATCGATGATGAACTTAATGTGCCGATGTTCCGGACCAACATCGAGACTATGCCGGCAGGGCCTTTCTGCGGGCCACTGATCGTTACTATGCGGCCGGTGAAGACCGAGTTGGTCCCCGCTGCATTCGAAGCGACGCGGCCTTTCACCCACTCCCACGGCGTGCCAATCCATGTTGGCGCGGCGTCGGATCTTGGAATTGCCGATCTCGACAAACCGGACTTTGGCGATGCCATCGAAGTCGCGGAAGGGGAAGTGCCCGTGTTTTGGGCTTGCGGCGTCACACCACAACTGGCGCTTGGCGTCGCAAAACCACCGATCTGCATAACACATTCGCCCGGATCCATGCTGGTGACCGACCTAAACGGCGATGAACCGCCGACGGTCGATTTCCCTTTTTCAATGATCACAACGAACAAATAACAAAACACATGAACAGAGAGGTTCTAACATGTTTACGCGTAACGCAATTTTGGCGGCAGGCTTGGCGGCCTGTACCGCCATTCCGAGTATCTCGGCAAGTGCTGCCGACGTTTCCCTGAAGGTTGTAGGCACCTGGGCCAACCTGACCAACTATCAAAAGCACGAAGGCCCGTTCTGGGCTGAGAAGATCGGGGAGGCCTCCGGCGGTTCGATCAAGGGCGAAATCAAACCCTTGACCGAACTTGGCCTGAAAGGCTTCGAGATCATGCGCCTGTTGAAGCTGGGCGTATTCGATTACGCCCATGGCTTACCAGGCTATGTCGCCTCTGAGAATGCGATTTTCGAGGGCGCTGACCTTTCGACGATCGCACAGGATATCGAGACCGAGCGTAAGATTGCCGATGCCTATTTCCCGACGTTGGAGAAATCCTTCGAGGAAATCTACGGGGCCAAACTGCTGCAGCTCTATCCCTTCCCGAGCCAGACCCTCTGGTGCGCCACGCCAGTCTCGGGCATCGAGGATCTGAAGGGTAAGAAGATCCGTGTCTATTCGACAACGCTTGGTGATTTCGTGCAGGGCGTGGGCGGCGAGTCCGTGACGGTCTCCTTCGGCGAAGTGATCCCGGCCCTGGAAAAGGGTGTCGTTGACTGCGCGATCACAGGGACCATGTCCGCCTACACCGCCAAATGGCATCAGGTTGCCACCCATGCCTATACACTGCGGGTCGGCTGGGGCCTGGCTTTCGGCGCGATGAATCTGAACAAATGGAATTCGCTTTCGGCTGATCAACAGACCACCCTGACGACAGAGCTCGATGCCCTGACTGAGGCCATGTGGGCGGAGACGGCGACAGAAGACGAAGTTGCAGTTGCCTGTCTGACCGGTGGCAAGTGTGAGATCGGGGACGCCGCGAACATGGTGCTGGTTGAGCCGTCCGACGCGGACTTGAAGGCCACGGAAGCGGTTGCACGCGATGTCATTTTGTCCCGCTGGGCAGAGCGCTGCGGCGCAGATTGCGCCGACAACTGGAACAAGACCGTCGGACCGATCGTCGGGCTGTCCGCCAAGAAGTAACCCTGCGACACTATGCGGGAAGAGCAAGCGTTTGAAGGCTCTTCCCGCATTTTTTATTGGGGAGGTCTGTCTCATGCTCGACAGCCTTGTTGGTTCTCTGGACCGAATCTCGCGCCGACTTGCGTGGGTCGGCGGTGCCGCTGTGCTGGTCGCCGCGGGTGTCGTGACCTTTGATGTCATAGCCCGCAAGTTCTTCGGCTTCTCGCTAGCAGGTGCTGACGAAATTTCAGGTTACGTCCTCGCGGATGCTGTGGCCTTGTCCCTGGCATTTGTGATTTTTGAACGGGCGAACATCCGCATCGATCTTGCGGTTAAGTCCTTTCCGTCGCTGTTGCAGGGCGCATTTGATTTGCTTGCGTTATTGCTGTTGCTCGCTTTTCTCGGGGTTGTCACCTACTACGGCTGGAACCTGTTGTCGGACTCCTTTCAGCATGGCTCTCGGGCGGTCACGCCGCTGCGCACGCCGCTGGCAATCCCGCAGACGATCTGGATCGCCGGGTTAATCTTTGCCCTGTTTTCGGGAAGTGTTTTGTTCGTTGCCGGTGCGGCGGCGATTGCCAAAAGGCGTTATGCCGCAGCACAAAAACTGATCGGCATAAAGTCACTCGACGAGGAAATCGAGACGGAATCGGCCGATATTCTCCCTCAAGAAAAGAAGGGCTAAGCCATGGTTGCGACAATCGCCGTCCTGCTGTTGGCCCTCATCGCGATCGGTGTTCCCGTTGCCGCCTCTCTCGGCTTGCTGGGGTTGATCACGGCAGAACTTTTTTCATCCATGCCGCTGCATCGCGCGATCGGCGATATTGCCTGGCAGAATTCGACCGAATTCCTCCTGGTCGCCATTCCTATGTTTGTCCTGCTGGGGGAGATCCTGTTGCGCGCCGGGATTGCTACACGGATGTACGAAGCCATGGCCCGTTGGCTATCCTGGCTGCCCGGTGGTCTGATGCATTCAAACATCGGTGCCTCTGCACTCTTTGCTGCGACTTCGGGGTCCAGCGTGGCGACAGCGGCCACCATTGGCACGGTCGCGCTGCCTGAAGTGCATAAGCGTAATTACAACGAACCGCTGTTTCTCGGCACGATCGCTGCCGGCGGAACTCTTGGAATCCTCATCCCGCCATCGATCAATCTGATCGTATATGGGCTGTTGACCGATACCTCCGTGCCGGAACTCTATCTGGCGGGGTTTCTTCCCGGCTTCGTTTTGGCGCTTGTCTTCATGGCCGTGGTCGCCGTTGCCTGCCTGGCGAAGCCAAAACTCGGCGGTGACGCGACACACTACAGTTGGGCCGAGCGGATCGCTGCCTTGCCCGATCTGATCCCGCCTATACTGATTTTTCTGGTCGTTGTGGGGTCGATCTATGCGGGATTTGCCACCCCGACCGAGGCCGCTTCGCTGGGTGTCTTTGCCGCGCTCGGCCTGGCTGCCTGGACCCAGACACTCACCTTGGCGATGCTGCGCATCGCCTTCGAGAACACTATGCGGGTGACCGCGATGATCATGCTGATCATTATCGCCGCCATCTTTTTGAACTTCGTGCTTTCGGCCACCGGCGTGACAGATATCTTCGTGCGCTTCGTGACCGGCCTCGGTCTGAGTCCGTTGGAGACCATGCTGCTGATCATCCTGGGATACGTCATCTTAGGCTGCTTCATGGAGACTTTCTCCATGTTGATTACGACCGCGCCTTTGATCACTCCGATCGTGATTGCGCTGGGTTATGACCCGGTCTGGTTCGGCGTATTGCTGATGGTGTTACTGGAGACCGCACTGATTACTCCGCCGATCGGGATCAATCTCTATGTCGTGCAAGGTATCCGCACCAAGGGCGTGATCGGCGATGTAATGGTCGGGATCATCCCCTTTGTCGTGGCCATGTTCGTGGTCATCGGTCTGCTGCTTGCTTTCCCCGATCTGGCGCTCTGGCTGCCGAAACAGTTTTATTGATCGATAGTCGATTTGACATCAATGTTATTGCCTTTTATCGTTAATCGTCGATGTACAATAAAAGGTTCGTCGAAATGGTGCATTCGGGTGCTGATGAGCGACTGGCTGCTCAACTTAAAGCCGTAGCGCATCCGGCCCGCTTGCAGATTCTTGAACTGCTGGCGGAGCGTGGAGAGTGTGTTTGCGGCGAAATCGTCGAGGTTTTGCCGTTGGCGCAGTCGACTGTGTCGCAGCACCTCAAAATCCTGAAGAAAGCGGGCTTGCTCTGTGGCAGCATTGATGGTCCGCGCTCCTGCTACTGTCTGGATGGTGCAGCACTTCTTGCGTTTCGAAAGGCTTTTGACGAACGCTTCAGCGAGCTCGAAGCGTGCAACAAGCTGCAGGATGCTTGAACGTCATCACGGCGGCTTTGTTGTGCAGGCTTGGCAGGCACGGCGGCTCTTCGCCGTCATACCGTTGTTCGCCTTCAGCACTGGCGCGCTCTACCCTCTCATTGCGCTCGAACTTTCTTCAAGCGGACTCAGCAAGGCTTTCATCGGTGCCGTAACCTCCGCGTGGTACCTTGGCACCTTTCTTGGTTCGGCATTGGGCGGACCGATCATGCGTCGGTTCGGCTATCGCCGGTCCTTCCTCTGCGCGGCTGTACTGGCAGCGTTCTCAGTGTGGGGATTGAACCTTTCCGATTCGCCATTTGTCTGGCTTACCTTGCGTTTCGCTGGCGGGATTTGCCTAGGCGTCTATTACCTGTTGATGGAGAGCTGGATCAGCGGCCTCGCAACGCCGGCCACGCGCGGACGCATGCTGGCGTCCTATGAAGCGATCCGTATCACGGCCGTGGCCCTGGGGCCTCTTTTGTTGCTGGTTGCCGCAACCCATACTGCCTTTGCATTGATTGGCGCCGTCTTCCTATTTGCAATCGTTCCGATCGTTGGAGCTCAGCCGCCAGACACCGGTTTCAAACGTGTCGAGTGGCGAGAAGCCCTAGGCCTGTTCGTATGTTCTCCCTGTACGATTGCGTTAACGGTTGTTGCCGGGTTCTTGAGCTCTTCGTTCTATGGTTTCGGCGCGATCTACGCTGAAAGCCAAGATTTTTCACGGGCTGAGGTCGCGTTGTTCGTGTCGGTGACGCTGCTTGCTCCGGCAGTGACGCAATTGCCCGTCGGGGCCATTGCGGATCTTTTCGGTCGCGCGCAGACGGGTGTGTTGGTCTCCGCATTGGCGGCGGCGTGCGCGTTCATCCTAGCCTTTGAGTTGTCGGGCTCATTTCTTGTGATGACGACTCTGGCGGCAATCGTTATCGGCCTGGGTAGCCCACTCTATGCGCTTGGGCATGGCCGGCTTGTGGATGGCGGCCACGAGTTGATCATGTCTACCACGGCCGGATTGATCGGCTATAATCTAGGCACTTTTCTTGGACCTTTTGGGGCGGCACTGGCGATGGATGTCAGCGGACCTGCTGGGTTGTATCTATGGGTGGGCCTTTGCCTTCTCCTTGGTTCGGGCGCCGCGGCATCAGCTGCTTTGCAGCGTCAATTGCGCTGTTGTCCACTTTAACACCAGGCTCGGTATGGGTAATCTTACCTGCTCCGGAAAATCCTGCAGTCTTGCTGATTCGTTTAAAGACTCAGTTGCTCAGAGTTCGGTTAAACGCCTGTAAAGGGTTTGACCGCCTTCTTCGATGTGCTGCATGAGGCAACCTACCGCGTCTGCTTCGTCGCGCCGCCGGCACGCTTCCAGCAAAGTGCGATGTTCGCGGTGGGACTTTTCGGCGTAATCCAAAGTACCGATGGCAACCCGCAGGTAGCGGTCGGCGGCGTTGCTGAGGTTTTCGACATGGGCGAGCAATCTCGGGCGGGCGCAGGGCTGGTAAAGCGTCTGGTGAAAGGCCGCATTCAACTTGCCGAATTCGCCGACTGGCGCCGTCTCCATCTCTGCTTGAAGATCTTCTGCCCGGCCGATCTGCGCGTTGGTAAGTTCGGGTAGCGCCAATCGCAGGGCGAGCGTCTCAGCGGCACTCCGCATTTCGTAAATCTCGCGGACGTCCTCCGCGCTGACCGGCGCGACCGTTGCGCCTTTGTTGGGTGTGAAGGCGATGAAGCCTTCGGCCTCCAAGCGATAGAGCGCTTCCCGGACTGGCATGCGACTTACACCGAACCGTTCCGCCAACAGCTGTTGGCGCAAGAGGCTGCCGGCGGTCAGCCGGCCACTGATGATATCCTCACGGAGCGTCTGAAGGATTTCCAAGGCCTGTTCGCCATGGCGGCCCTGTGACGCGCTTTCATCCTGATGGGCCATAACAGCGGAGGGTCTTTTCATCTCGGCGTCATTCTTTGTTTCGGAGGAATGGTAACTCAATTTGAGCATTGACAAAATAATCATATTGGATCCAGATGGAAAAATTGTATCCAATATGAAATAGCGATATGCGTGCGTCAGTTATCATCTCCGCTTTGGTTGCGATCCTTGTGGGTTTCGGCAGCTCTGTGGCCGTTATTCTGGCTGCGGCGAGGGCCGTAGGCGCCAGCCCTGATCAGGCGTCATCTTGGGTGGCTGCTCTTTGCCTATCGATTGCGGCAACGACCGCGATCTTGAGTTTTCGTCACCGCATGCCGATTGTGGCGGCCTGGTCAACACCCGGTGCGGCCTTAATCGCGACGTCCCACGGGATTTCGATTCAAGAAGCCGTTGGTGCCTTCTTTCTGGCGGCGGTCCTGATCTTAATGACCGCCGCGTTTCGGCCGGTTGGTGCACTGATTGCAAGGATACCTACAGCCATCGCGTCCGCCATGCTGGCTGGCGTACTGTTCGGGTTTGTGCTCTCCATGTTCGATCACCTGCAGATCAGCCCCGAACTGGTTCTGCCTCTTTTGGCCGCCTTCGTTGTGCTTAGGATATACTCCGCGGCTTGGGCGGTTCTAATCGCACTGATGTTGGGGGGCCTGCTCGCGCACATTCTGGGGATGACGGGTCCGGTTGGCGATTTGCGGTTTTCCAGCTTCACCTGGGTTCAGCCGGATTTCAATCCGGTGACGCTGATTGGGTTGGGTCTACCGCTCTATATCGTAACCATGGCCTCGCAGAACCTTCCGGGTTTTGCAGTGCTCAAGGCGGCAGGCTATTGCGTTCCCTCGCGTTCCATCCTGTCGGTGACGGGACTCGCCTCTCTGTTGACTGCCGGTGTGGGTGCTCACACCACGAACCTTGCCGCGATCACCGCGTCCATTTGCACAGGCGCCGAAGCACATCCTGACAAAAACAAACGTTGGCTTTGCGGACCGGTCTATGCAGCCGGCTATGCGCTTCTTGCCATATTCGGTGCATCGCTGGTGACCCTCTTTGCGAGCTTTCCTGAGGCTCTTATCGCCACCGTTGCCGGGGTTGCGCTCGCCGGCCCTTTCGTCGCTTCGTTAAGTGCGAGCCTGACAGGAGAGGGAAATCGCTTTGCCGCCGCAACGACTTTTGCTGTCACGGCATCTGGTGTTTCCGCGTTTGGCATTGGCGCCGCCTTTTGGGGCTTGGTTGCAGGTCTCGTTGTATTCGTGTTGGAGCACCTGAACAGCCGGCGTAAAATTCTGCCTTGAAATTAGTTTGGCATCAAACTAAATGGTTTGATATCAAACTAATCGAGGTGATGCCATGAACAGACGAAAATTCGTTGCGCTTGCCGGCGGCGGTGTGATTTTGGCCGCAGGCACCGGCGGCTTCCTTGTGACCAGGACGCCCGACAAAGCCCTGCAGCCCTGGCAGGACGCAGGCTCTGTTTACTCCGATCCGCGCAAAAAGGCTTTGTCCTACGCGATCCTGGCGCCAAACCCGCACAATCGTCAGCCTTGGCTGATTGATCTTTCGAAAGTGGGGCAGGCCACGATCTACGTGGATACTGACCGATTGCTTCCCCACACGGATCCCTACAGCCGGCAAATCACAATTGGGCTGGGGTGTTTTCTGGAACTGATGCGTATGGCCGCCGGCCATGATGGTTTTCGTGTCGACATGGATCTTTTCCCGCAAGGCCAGGATAGCGAAGCACTCGACAGGCGGCCAATTGCGATCGCGACCTTCGTTAAAGATAGTACGGTGAAGCCCGATCCGCTGTTTAAGCATGTCCTTGCGCGCCGATCGCTCAAGGAGCCGTACGATATGGAGCGTGCGGTTTCTTCGGAGGTGCTGTCCAAACTCCAGGCCGTTACCGGTGATGGCGTAGTATCCGGAAGCAGCAACGACAGAGCTGTAGTGCAGTCACTGCGCGCGCTGACCCGGGATGCCATGATTGTGGAGATCGAAACCCACCGTACTTATAAGGAGAGCGTCGACCTCTTTCGCATTGGCAAATCAGAGGTCGAGGCCAATCCCGACGGTATCGATTTTTCAGGCCCGATGTTCGAAACAATGCATCTGACCGGTCTCTTCTCGCGCGAGGCGGCGCTGGACCGGACTTCGAGCAGCTTTTCGCAGGGTCGTGAAATTGTTCTAAAAAGCATAGATGCGACGATGGCCCACTTTTGGCTGGGAACGCCCGGCAACAGCCGTAACGACCAGATCAACGCGGGGCGAGATTGGCTACGGGTCAATCTTGCCGCCACCTCTCTGGGTTTGGGCATTCAGCCTTTGAGTCAGGCTTTGCAGGAGTATCCGGAAATGGCGACGCACTATGAAGAGATCCATCGCATGGTCGCGCCGGAGGGCGGAACCGTGCAAATGCTAGCGCGTTTGGGTTATGGTGCCTCGATTCCGCAGAGCCCACGTTGGCCGCTCAGCGCAAAAATTATGAAAGAGCAGGTTTGACCAATTCAGTTTCGAGCGGAAAAGCCCTGAAGAACCCGGCGCGGCAAAAGCTCGCGTTCCAGTTCTTCACCGAAGTGGGGATCATTCAGCAGCTTGGAACGGCCCTGTTCAATAAGCGCTTGCCGGAAGGACTTCATGTTTCCCACTTTTCAATATTAAATCACATGATGCGTTTAGGTGATGGCAAGACGCCGCTTTCCCTGGCCGAATCCTTTCAGGTGACCAAGGGGACTATGACCCATACGCTTGCTGGGCTCACCAAGCGCGGGTTGGTTCGGGTCGAACCCAACGCTTTGGACGGGCGCAGTAAGCTGGTGTTTCTAACCGATGACGGCCGTGTGTTTCACAAGACTGCAATCGAGAGTCTTGCCCCAATGTTCGCCATGCTGGATGAGAAAATCGACTTTGATAAGCTGATCGAAGTGATTCCCCTGCTGCAAGAAGTGCGTGAAATTCTGGACAGCAATCGCGATATGTAAGCGACGTGCTTATTTGGTCTCGACTTCGATGAAAGCGAACTCGAAGTCGTTGGCGTTGATGACGTCATGCTCGACCCCGGTTTCGCGGAAATAGGGTATGCCTTTCTTCAGGTCTGCAATGCTTTCTGCGCCACCTTCAGTGACGATCTTGAGCTGGCCGTCCAGCATAGGCACGACGACGTAGTCCAATTCGTGGCGATGCCAGCCGGTGGCGGCACCGGGCGCGAAGCGCCATTCGGTGACCCGGACTTTGTCGTTGTCGATGAAGACGGTTGGTTTTGCAGCTTCGGTCATTATTGGCCTCGATTGACGGTGGATTCAAACCGCCCTGGAATTTCGATTCAGTCATTCTCGTTGGCGGGAAACTGGATCTCGATCCGGTTGCCGTCCGGATCGCGTACATTGACTTGGGTATTGCCGAGCTCAGGAATGGTTCGGATCGAATGCTCGACACCGTCATTTTCCAGTTTGGCGACAAAGTTTGAAAGGCCGGATGCCATGAAGGCGAAGTGATCGATCTGGCCGTCGGGCGCGCTTTCGTTGCTGGCAACCTCGACCAGATGCAGCGCAGCCCGGTCGCCGCAGTAAAGCCAGGCGCCAGAAAAAGAGAAGGGCGGGCGCGCACCGTCCGTTAGTCCGACGACGTCTTCATAGAAGCGGACCATTTCTGTGAGTTTGCTGGTGCGAATGTTGACGTGGTCGAGATAGGTGAGTGACATGGCGGTCCATTCCCAGTTGTTGTGCCGTGAGTGTCTCACCGCTTTTCGCCCGGTGCCAGAATTTTTGCACGGGGCACTGGTCAAGTTGAGCTGAGGCGCCCATATGGAACTTTACTAATTGCGCCAACGCAGATGCGCGACAAAGGTGGAAAGACAAATTTCAGGTTCGGGACATACCGGCGGTACATCGCGCTTGCGGTTTATCACGTGCTGCCGTCCGCACTGCGGATCCTCCCGTAACTCTGATGGTCTAAAACGCTTCTACTATCCAAAGAATGACCGAACGGCTTGAAAGCATGCCTGCGGACGCCACTCCGCCAGGGCAAACGGAGGTATTCCATGTACGAACTGAAAATAAACGGCGAGACCCGCAGCGTTGATGTCGATGGCGACACGCCGCTGTTGTGGGTGATTCGCGACGAACTAAATCTCACGGGTACGAAATTCGGTTGCGGGGTGGCGGCCTGTGGTGCCTGCACCGTTCATGTGAACGGCGAGCCGACAAGATCTTGTCAGCTTCCGATCGAGGATGCAGCCGGTCTCGAAGTGACCACGATCGAAGGGCTGGATGGCCCTGTAGCGCAGGCCGTGCAAGCCGCTTGGCAGGAGATCGATGTCCCGCAATGCGGGTACTGTCAATCCGGCCAGATTATGCAAGCCATCGGATTGTTGAGCGAGAACCCAAAACCCAGCGATGCGGATATCGACAATTCCATGGCCGGCAACATCTGCCGCTGTGGAACCTATGTGCGTATTCGCGGCGCCATCCATAAGGCTGCCGGAAAGCTGGAGATCTGAATCATGATGAAATCCTTATCGAAAGAAAGTCACACCTCTCGCCGCGGGTTCCTGCTGGGAGCGAGCGGCACGGCGGCGGCATTGGTTGTCGGCTTTCGGCCCGGCAAAGCATCCTTGGCCGCAGGTGGTGACGGCCTTGTTCACAACCCCTTTGTCAGGATCACGCCCGATAACGTTGTCACGGTCATTGCTAAACACTTCGAAACCGGGCAGGGCAGTGCAACTGGGCTTTCGACCCTCGTCGCCGAAGAGCTTGATGCCGATTGGGGGCAGGTGGTCGTCGAATGGGCGCCCGCGGACGCCACGGTCTACAACAATCTTCATTGGGGGGCGTTTCAAGGCACAGGCGGCAGTTCAGCAATAGCCAACTCCTTTATGCAGTATCGCAAGGCAGGTGCGGCAGCGCGCGACATTCTGGTCCGCGCGGCTGCAGGAGCCTGGAAGGTTCCGGCAGTCGAGATCAAGGCCGCGAAGGGACGTTTGATCCACGAAGTCAGCGGACGCGATGCCAGCTTCGGCGAAATGGTGCCTCACGCGGCGGGTTTGCAGGCTGTTGAAGAGCCGACATTGAAAGATCCTGCAAAGTTCGGATTGATCGGCAAGAGCATTCCGCGCAAGGACACCTTGGCCAAGACGACCGGAGAGGCAGTCTTTGCCTTGGACGTCAGGGTGCCGGGCATGGTGACGGCGGTCCTGCAACGGCCACCGAAGTTCGGCGGGAAGGTCGCGTCCTTCGATGCCAGCGAAACCATGAAGGTTCGTGGCGTTGTCGATGTGAAGTCAGTCGAGCGCGGTGTGGCCGTCTATGCCAAGAACACTTGGGCGGCCATTAAAGGCCGTGAAGCCTTACAGGTTGTATGGGACGAGACCGGGGCAGAACTCCGTGGCACTGACGAGATTTTTGCCGACTATGAGGCTCTGGCCAAACAAGCCGGCGCTGTTGCGCGCCAGGACGGTGACGCCGGGACGGCGCTTGCCCAGGCCAGCAAGAAAGTCGCGGCGACCTTTCGCTTCCCGTATCTGGCCCACGCGCCTATGGAGCCGCTCAACTGTGTCATCCGAAGCGATGACCGAAGTGCCGAGGTTTGGACCGGCTCTCAGTTTCCAACTATGGAGCAGGGCGTGACTGCGGCGATTCTTGGTTTAAAACCGGAGCAGGTGAAGATCCATACCGTCTACGCCGGCGGCAGCTTTGGCCGTCGGGCGACCCCCAATGCCGATTATGTCGCAGAAGCTGCCATGGTGGCCAAGGCCATCGATGGCCGCTCGCCGGTCCATCTGGTCTGGACCCGCGAGGACGACATCAGAGGTGGTTTCTATCGGCCGCTGAACCTTCATCGGGTCGAAGCGGGAATCGACGAGCAGGGGCATCCCGTCGGCTGGCATCAACGCATTGTCGGGCAATCGATCCTCGCGGGGACGCCATTCGAGGAGTTTCTGATCAAGGACGGGATCGATGCTACTTCGGTTGAAGGCGCGCAGAATCTCTCCTATTACATGCCTAATATCACAGTGGATCTTCATTCGCCGAAAGTCGGTGTGCCAGTGCTCTGGTGGCGCTCGGTGGGTCATACGCACACCGGTTACTCGACGGAAGTGATGATCGATATGCTGGCCGAGTTAGCTGGTGAAGACCCGGTCGAGTATCGTTTGAAGCACATGAAAGATCACCCTCGCCACCAGGGAGTTCTGAGGCTCGCGGCGGAAAAAGCGGATTGGGGATCTGAACTCCCTGAGGGATGGGCACGTGGCGTTGCTGTCCACGAGTCCTTTAACTCCTATGTAGCCGAGATTGCCGAGATTGCCGTGGAGGACGGCGGCGCAATCAGAGTTAAGCGGATCGTTTGTGCCGTCGACTGCGGTCTGGCGATTAATCCCGATGTGGTTGTCGCACAAATGGAAAGCGGTATCGTCTATGGCCTGGGAACAGCGATCCGCAATGCGGTCACCTTTGACGGCGGCGAAGTCGAACAGGATAACTTTCCCGTATACGAACCGCTGCGTATTTCAGAAATGCCCGAAATCGAGGTTCATATCGTCGCTTCTTCCGAGGCGCCTACCGGTGTGGGTGAGCCCGGCACACCGCCTGTTGCTCCGGCAGTGGCGAATGCGGTCTATGCGGCCAAGGGAGAACGGATATTCACACTTCCGTTTTCGGAAAGCGGCGTCGAGTTCGCTTAGGCTCTGATAGCTCCAAACTATTTATCTGGATGCATCAAAACGGGCGGTGTTCACTGATCTAAACGCCGCCCGTTGTCAATTCAGTGTTTATTGAACGTATGTGACTCATTCCATCTGGTTTATTCGTTCATTACTTATGGTCATGGATTATTGTTTGTATGCGGTAAACTCTGAGTGTCAATAATGGTGCTCTTTCGACTAAATCGAGTTTTATATTTTCTTTTTCCTTTAATTTTGCGCCCCATTCACGATTACCCGCAATAGGTATTTTTCTAAAAAGCGCAAAAACAGTGTGATTTTGAAAGCAAAAGAAATCCGCCAATTTGCTTTGCAGGCTTTCGAATTTTATGAGTTTGCGCTTCTTTGGCGTGTAGTTCTTCTTTTCGCGCTATACGCGGAATTCCCCCTCGTTCCCCTATTTTCGCTTCATAAATTTTTAATCCGAATGATCAAGTTTTGGGCATGAAAATACGCGGTTGTGCATTCGTCGCAATTCTAAATTATCAATCTAGGGGACTGTCATGCAGTCGAGAAAACAGGACGTTATCCGATTTGCTCTAAGTGGAGTTGTTGCGTTGGGGTTAGCTGCGGTTGTGCTGCCTACAATTGCAGCAGAGCAACTTGCAAGCCGCACTGTCGCGGGCGTTGATCCTGCAGAGCTTCAGAAGATGATGGAGCTGAATTCCCGCCCAAAGAGCATTCCCTTTCCCGAAGATAATCCGTACTCCGCGGAAAAGGCCGAGCTTGGCAAGATGCTGTTTTTCGATCCACGTCTCTCGGGAGCGAACCTCATATCTTGTGCTTCTTGCCACAATCCCAGCTTTGGTTGGGAAGACGGTCAGCCGACAGGAGCAGGTCACGGTATGAATCGTCTTGGCCGGCATACGCCCACGATCCTGAATCTCGCCTGGGGAGAACTCTTCATGTGGGACGGACGTATGGACTCCCTTGAGGAACAGGCGCTGGGTCCAATCCAGGCCGGTGTCGAGATGGCGCAGCCGCTTGACGAGCTGATCGCTGAGCTCCAGGGCATTGAGGGTTACCCTGTGCTCTTTGAAGCAGCGTTCCCCGGAGAAGAAATTTCCGGTGATACGATTGGCATGGCGATTGCCACTTACGAACGAACAGTGGTCTCGAACCGTGCACCTTTCGATCTCTGGATCGACGGTGACGAGAACGCCATAAGCGAAAGCGCGAAGCGGGGCTTTGTCGTTTACAATACGACCGCTAACTGTGTCTCTTGCCATTCCGGCTGGAACATGACCGACGACAGCTTTCACGATATCGGTCTGGCATCGGATGACGTTGGCCGTGCGGCTGAGATGAATGACATGCCTGAGTTCAAGCATGCTTTCAAGACGCCTGGTCTGCGCAACATCGTTCAGCGTGCACCTTATATGCACGACGGTTCTCTGGCGACCCTGAGTGAGGTCATCGATCACTATGCAGATGGTTTCGCCCAGCGCCCGAGTCTTTCCGACGAGATGAAGCCATTCAAGCTGAGCGCCGCCGAGAAGCAGGACCTCATTGCCTTCCTGGAAACTCTGACCAGTGACGACGATCCGGTCGAGATACCAATCCTGCCGAACTAACTCTTTGATTGCGAAGATGAAGTCATTTTCGCACGGGAAAGATTCGTAAAATCAAAGGAATAGGGCGCATTCCGTGATCCGTTTTTCACTGAAAACGCCCTGTTTCGCTCAAGACGTAAGTTATGGGAGATAGATATGAAGATCTTCAAAAACAAAGTGATCTCCGCTGCGGCGTTGGCGTTGTTAGCCGCTGCCTTCGGGGCTGTCACGGCAACTGCCTCGACCAACCACACGATCTCTCAGACCGGTAAAAAGTTCTCAGAGAAGAAGATGTCGATCGCGGCGGGTGACAGCATCACCTTTGTGAACGACGACAAGGTCAAGCATAACATCGTGATCAAGAAGATGGACGTGAGCACCGGTATTCAGCAGCCGGGTGAAAAGGTTGATGTTGCCTTTGACGAAAACGGCAAGTTCAAGGTCCGTTGCGGCATTCATCCAAAGATGAAAATTACCGTCGTCGTCAACTGATAGCGGTCGATAAGAGACAAAGAGGGGTTGGAATGTCGCTTGTATACAAGCTTTTCCTGTGTTTTTTCCTGGTCATGCTGATGACCGCCGCCTTGGGTGGTTATGCCCTATACTCGGTGACGGGCATGGGTAACTTGGCGATGGAAATGTATAACAAGCCGCTGATGGCGATTAATTTCGCCCGTGCGGCTGCGACGGACTTTGCGATGATCGATGCGACGGTCGCACGATTGCCGAAGGCTGAGTCGCAAGCGCAGGAACAAACCCTCCTGGAACCTCAACCCCAAGAGCCGTCTCAGTCAAAGACTCAGGTTGAACCCCAGCCTCAATTGCAGCCGCAATCAAAAAACTTGAGTGAGCGGCAACGCCTCGTTCTCAGTGCAGCCGGGATTGATGCCGCCATCATTCGTCTGCTCCAGTTGGATCCGAATAGTTTAAGCGAGCGGCAACGCCTTCTGTTGGATGCTGAGGGGATCGATGCCTCAACATTAGGGTCACAGCCACAGGGCTTGAGCGAGCGTCAGCGGCTTGTGCGTGCGGCCGCCGAGGCTACTCCGGCTCAAATTGAAACCGGGCAAGCTGAAGCACCGGAGCTTGAAGCTGTTGATGCCGATGCCGCCGAAACCGCAGGCTCTGAAGAAACTGCTGGCTCTGACTCTGAAACTGACGTGAGTACTCAAGCGGAGCTGATTGCAGAGTACTTCGAAAATTTTGTCGACAACATCGAAGTCGCAAGCGAGCGCGCCCTATCTGACGAAACACATGACCAGGCCGAGCGTGTAACGACTCTGGTTGCAAAGTGGCAGGAGGAAAACCAAGAGTTTCTGGATGGTGAAGCAGTAAGCTTCATACAGGATCCGGAGCTTGTTGCGGAGATCCAAACTGCCCTGTCGGATCTGGTCGAGGCGACGGCTGGTGAAGGTTTCGAATTCCAGATCACGGCCGAAGAAAAGGTCGGACAGGCACAGGTTATTACGCTGGTGTCCCTGGGCGTTGCCCTGCTTCTCGTATTCGCGATCGTCTTCGTCCTAAACCTGACCGTGGTGAGACCGCTGCGCAAGACTGTGAAAGTCCTGGATGCCTTAACGGCCGGTGATACCTCTGCTGATCTCCAAGTTAAGTCTAACGACGAGATCGGTGCCATTGCGAAGGCGGTTCAGGTCTTCCGTGCAAAGCTCATTGAGGTTAAGCGCATGGAATCCGAACAGGCAGAAATTAAGGCACGTGCCGAGATCGAAAAACGTGAAGCGATTAACCGTCTCCTTGCAAATTTTGAGGAGCGTGTGTCGAGCGTTGTCGAGAATGTGTCCGCTGCGGCCTGTGAACTTCAGTCGACGGCTCAGACCATGACCGACAATGCGGCGCTCGCCGGCGACAGATCGGACAGTGTGGTCAACGCATCTGAGACGATGTCAAACGGCGTCCAGACGGTTGCTGCAGCGACAGAGGAACTTTCAAGTTCGGTCGATGAGATTGACCGGCAGGTCGTACAGTCTTCGGAAATCTCCACTCGGGCGGTGAAGCAGATCGAAGTGACCAACGCGACCGTGCAGGGCCTTGACGAGGCGGCAAAGAAAATTGGTGCGGTCGTGAAGATGATTTCCGATATTACCGAGCAAACCAACCTCCTGGCACTAAACGCGACGATCGAGGCTGCGCGCGCCGGTGAAGCGGGTAAAGGCTTTGCCGTTGTTGCAAATGAGGTGAAGAGCCTGGCGGGTCAGACCGCGAACGCGACGCAGGAGATTTCGGATCAGATCAGCGAGATTCAGGGCGTGACCGGCGAGGCTGTTACGGCAATCCGCGGCATCGGCGAGATCGTCGACCAGATGGATGAAACCGTTTCAACCATCTCGGGAACCGTCCAGCAACAGGGCGCCGCAACGCGTGAGATTGCCTCCAGCGTGGCCAGCACGGCACAAGGCACCGAAAGTGTCTCCAGCAGCATCGTCGAAGTGCGAGGCGTCGTAAGAGAGACTGGTTCCTCGGCGCATCATGTTCTCGAACGCGCGCAGGAACTGATGAAGTCTTCCAGCTCTCTGCGTTCTGAAGTTGCCGCCTTCATCGAAGAGGTCCGCGCGGGATCGAACCAAGGTGAGCCTGCGGGCGAGGCGCTTAAGGAATTTCGCGAGTCTGGCGATGGGAACCGGCGTCAGCATATACGGCATTCCGGAAATTGGGCGGTGAAAATAGATCGTGATGGTGTCGCTACGAGTGGTCGGATCAGCGACCTGTCCCTCGGTGGCGCGCTGATCAAGGCCGAAGGCGAGTTTTCCACAGCCGACCATTTGTTACTTGAGATCGCTGACCTGCCTGAAGTGATAAAGGCGAGTGTTGTCGGAATATCGGGTAAAGGACTTCACATTGGCTTTGACATTTGCGAGGAGACGCGAGGCCTGATCGCTGGATTGTTGGAGCAAACGGAAAGTGATTCTTCCCAGGCCGCATGAAGGATTGGCTAAGCAGGAAATCGATAGGTCGTTTTTTGGGCGGCGGTTACAGAAGTGACCGCCGTTTTCCTTTGCAACATCTCGCGCAGAAACCCGAAAGTTGAATCATAATTGTACATATGGGTTAATCCGTATTTACGATTCGGCTGCGCGCGTTAGATTGGAGCGAGAGTCCAGATGTGGTGATCTGGCAGTCGTGTTGCTACGAGGAATTCTGATGAGCCGCGCCGAGGCTAGAGATCTCGCCGATAAAATAGTCGACTATCTGACAACGGACGCGGGTGGGCATTCGCCTTCGCACTATCTGAACATTCCGATCAACGACCTTGAGCTTGTCCGCGACCCGCTGGAGCGCGACATGCCTGCCGAACAGCTCACTTCAGTACTGCGTTTCTGGTCTCAGCTTCCGAAGATCGACGGCGTACCCGATGTCGTCAAGATCTCACCAGAGGAAGTGCGTCCGGCGCTTGGGTATCTGATATTGCTCGATATTGATGATCAAAACGACGACTTTCGCTACGCACTCTACGGCTCCAGAATTGCTAACGTCTCAGGGTTCGACATGACCGGTAAGGGGATTTGGGACATCGCGACCACCTCAACGGTCCAGAACTTTTTTGCCGCCTGCTATATGGCCGCACGCAGGCTACGTTGCCCCATCTACACCGTCCACGAGGCGCCGCCCGCGATCACAGTGAGCCATTGGCATCGTTTGATCTTGCCCCTTGGGAAGAGCGGCGAGATCAAACGCTTTCTGGTTTGCAACCTGCCAATCTTCAACGGCGAAGTGCGTTGAGCTGAATTCCCGAATGTATTGGCGGAAGGGGTTGTCGCATCGTTTTTGACAGCTCTTGAATTTTTATTCGCGTTAATTCAATCGGTTGACCGATATTCCTGATAAAGAACATTCGATTGCAAAGGTGCTGTGACACAGAGCGACGGCTTGCCGAAGCATCTTGCATCAAGTTCGATGCGGAGAAGGTGCTCTAACCATATGAAATAGAACAAATAATAAACAGACGATCAGACGTGGTTATCTGTCGATTGATCTAGACCTGTTCCGCAAAGCGCGGTTATGCTGTTCGTTTCGGCGGGCGGTTCAACAGGGGAGCTGACTCGTGCTGAGGGGAAAGACTTCGACTTCCGAGAACATCTCGGAGCCTAATGTTGTGCGGCGCGGATTGCCCGTTGCCGTGGGGTTCTGCCTGCTCGTGCTCGGCAATATGCCGGCGCAGGGGCTGGTCGAGACACCAGAAAAGCTGGATCCGCCGGAACGTCCGGCCGGTGAGGCTGAATTGGTGGAAACCTGGACCGGTGATTTCGACGGGATGGTTGAGCGCAATCGGATCCGAGCGCTGGTACCCTATAACAAAGCCTATTATTTTCTCGACCGCGGCCGGCAGCTTGGGCTCGCCTATGAGATGCTCACGGCATTCGAAAACCGGATCAACAAGGACCTTAAGCGTCGCACCGTGAAGGTGCAGGTGGTTTTTGTGCCGGTGCCCCGGGACGAACTGATCGATGGCTTGATCGCGGGACGTGGCGATATTGCCGTGGGCAATCTGACGATCACGCCGGAGCGGGAACAGCTCGTTGATTTTTCGGTGCCTCTGCTGACCGGTGTCGATGAGATTCTCGTTACGGGTCCAGACTTACCGACGCCTGATGGTCTGGAGGCACTATCCGGCCAGCCGCTGCATCTTCGTCCATCCAGCAGCTATTACCAGAGCGTTCGACGCCTCAACGAAACATTGGAGGCCAAAGGCATCCGGCCAATCAAAGTTGTCGATGCAAATGAAAATCTGGAGGATTCAGATCTTCTCGAGATGGTCAACGCGGGCCTGCTGCCAATGGCTATCGTCGATGGCCACAAGGCCGAGTTCTGGGCGCAGACTTTCAAGGAGTTACAGCTCCACCCGGATCTCGCGGTGAGCAGTGGAGGCGAGATTGGTTGGGCCTTTCGCAAAGACAGTCCCAAGCTCAAGGACGTAGTGAACCGTTTCGTCAAGAAGAACAGGAAGGGCACGGTCCTGGGCAACATCCTCTTCAAGAGATATTTGGAGGATACGCGCTACGTACGAAACGCGCTCGATCCCATAGAGCTCGAGAAATTTAATGCGACCGTCAAGTTCCTTCGCAAGTATGCCGGGGAATATGGGTTGGACTGGCTGCTTGTAGGGGCTTTGGGTTATCAGGAATCTTCTCTTGATCAGAGTAAACGCAGTGATGCCGGAGCTATCGGCGTGATGCAGCTGCTGCCCAGTACCGCAAGCGATCCAGTCGTAGGCATAACGAACATAGAGGAGCTGGAGCCGAATATTCATGCCGGCGTGAAGTATCTGCATTTCCTTCACGACCGCTATTTCAAGGTCGACGATATCGACCTGTTCAATCAATGGCTCTTCGCCGCCGCCGCCTACAACGCGGGGCCGGCAAAGGTGAGTAAACTGCGTAAAGAGGCGCGCTCGGCCGGCCTTGATCCGAACAAATGGTTTCGCAATGTCGAACTGATCGCTGCCAAGCGGATCGGCCGCGAAACGGTTCAATACGTCAGCAATATCTTCAAATACTACATTGCCTACAAGTTGATCCTCGAGGCGCAAAATCAGCGCGTCGAGGGCCAGAAAGAAATGCAGTAACATCCTTCAACGGTTGACCGCTGGCTCCGTGAAGGCACGTTATTTGTCGATGTTTTCTTTCAGTATTTCGTTGCCCTTGATCCGCCCGGCAACGATCCACTTGTTCAGCGGTGTATTCGGTCCACCTGAAGAATAATTTTTCAGCGTTGTGTGCCAGATGTAATAGATGCCGTCGGGTTGGCGTTCGACAGTCGAAACCTGAAACTGGTCCCACTTATAGGTCCAGGTGGTTTGCGTGCCGGAAAGCTTGAGGTCACCGCCCAGCGTTACGTCGACCTTGTCGATGTCGATTTCACTGGTCTCGGTTTCGTGGCTTGCGAGGTCTGCGTTGATAACCAGGCGTTCATGATTGTCGATACTATAGCTTGGGTTCGCGAGAGTTGTCCTGGCAACATCGAGCAATTCGGAACTCTTGGAAGCGGCTTCGGGTAGTTTGGACGTATCCAGTGCCGTTGCGCGATCCTGGTCAAACTTTGTCCCCGCGTCTTCTATAGCTGTCAGCATTTGGCGGTGAGCAGCGGGTGGCTCTCTCCCCAGCGATTCGTAGAACTGAATGCCGGAGGTTACGCGCGCACGTTTCTCGTCCAACCTCTTATGCATCTCGTCCCTCATCCCCTCCTGAAGATAGACCCACAGGTCGCTTGGGTTGGTCGGATCACGGTCGGCGTTGGTCGCGGCAAGGCTGGTGCGAATATCTTCAATCCCGCGGTCGAGACTGACCGTCATTCCCTCAAGTTGTCTGCCTAAATCTTTCAATTGAGAGTCAGCGAAACCGTAGAGACGATCGAGATCTGTGTGATCGTAGGCGTCATGGGGCGGTGTGCCGGTGGTAAAGGGCAGATAGGCTATCGGTGCAATCTGCTCGATTTCCTTTTTCGCACCTTGAGCAACCGGATGCAGTTTTCTGCCGGCTGCGACCCATGCATCGGCCTGCGCCCGGGTAAAGGGGGCGTCGAGCACACCGGGCAAGGGTGCGCCACGTAAAGCCGCCTCAATCTTGGCGAGGCGCTGTTGCACATCACCGAGCTGTGCAAGCTGTGCCTTCGCGCGGGCTACCTCAGCCGTGGCCGCTTCGCTCAGCGCTTGATACTCCTGACGGGCCTTCTGGACATCAGGGTCGTCGATCTGCGGATAGCGTTTGATCGCGGCGGAGAACTGGTCGAACCGCTTCTTCAACTGCGCGAGATTTTGCTGCGCCTGCAGGTGAGATGGGCCTTCAGTCACGATGTTGTCGCGCACGTTTGCAAGATCGCGTGCCAGTTTTTTGACCCGCACCCGTTCTCCGGACACAAGCGGCCGCACATCAGGCTGCTGTGCGGCGGAATTACGGCCCTTGGCTTGCGCGGGTTGTGTCGTTTGTCCGCCAACTGTCCCGCTTTGACTCGGCACCTTCTGCGGCGTCGTGGCAGTGGCTGGTTCGATCAGGTTTTTGAGCTGGCTGCGGAGGCCGGAGAGCCGTTGATCGGCCTCTTTCCAAGAGGCGTGGTCTTGGTTCGCCGAGCTGTCGAGCCGATCGCGTGTGATCGTCATTAGCTTGAGTAAGCGCCGGACATTCGACCTTCGTGCGGCCGTCAAGCCTTGCGCCTGTTGTTCGAAGCGCACGATATCGGAGAGAGAGTTCTTGATAATATTGTCAGCAGGGTCGGCTGCTTGCACGATGCCGATTGCACTGAAAATCAAAATTGCCGCGAAATAATGATGAAAACGAAACATAAAACCACCCGAGCCGAAAACGCCTGCAAAGACGTTATTAGACCCTTCTTCCGCTTTTTATGGGAAGCGAAAGATGCAGCCTTTTCAAAACGCGGGATGTTTTGGTGCGAGAAAGCCCAACTGGTGAGGAAAGGAATTGTACTCTGGATTGAAGCGATCAGGAAAAATCTCTCTCTAAACGCGACTGCTCCTTGCTGTCTCCGCATCGCCGGCAAGGTCATTCAGGATCGGACAATCTGGTCTGTGGTCGCCGTGACAGGTCTCGACGAGTTGAGACAGGGTGTCGCGCATACCGGCCAACTCCCGGATTTTTAATTCAATTTCTTCCAGATGCGTCTCAGCCAGAGCGCGAACGTCAGCACTGGTTCGATCTGGATCGTCATAGAGTGAGAGCAGGGTGCGGCATTGCTCGACGGTAAAACCGAGGCTCCGCGACCGCTGAATAAATCTGAGTTTATGGATTTCCTGCCCGCCGTAGTCGCGATAGCCGTTTTCACGGCGACCTGACTGCACCAGCCCGATGTCCTCGTAGTATCGGATGGTTTTGGCCGGCAGGCCGCTCAAATCGGACGCTTCACCAATCTTCATGTGATGACTCCAGCCGCAAGAGCAATCGTGCGCAATGCCTGACGCGCCGAAGACGCTCTAACCATATGAAACAGGGCAGCTTATCAGTAGATAATCGAATCCGGTTATCTGTTGGCTACTCTAGGCAGTTGGTTCGAGCAGGCCGATTCTGCTCTGCTCACTGTCCTATCTTAAACTTTCCAGTATCTGGAAGGTCAAGCTATTCCGCGTCTTTATTTCGCTCTGCGTTCCGGCAAATGCGGGCCTGAATTCGAATCTCACGCTGAAGCCGGAGTGTCAGAAAGAGGATCGACAGCCATTTCACGGCTGTAATTAGCAGATACATTGCGGAGCCTCCCCACAACCATGGGAAAACAGACTAGCATTAAGGCTCGCGCCCGCTTGTCTCTGCGGCATGTTTGCCGAATCTCCCGCCTTCTTAGTCGAATACCACATCCTGTGACCTCGCCGACTATCTGACTGTTGTTGTCTTAACTGACGCGTCAGATCTATGTTGTGCCACCTCCCGGCACCTGGGATTGCTCAGAACATCGGTTTTCCCGTGAGTGTTAGCACCTTGCATCGGCTGATCGCTGCACTTTACAGCGGGCCGTCAAATGGAACCGGATTGAGAAAAAACGCCAAACAAGCGTCATTAATCGTGGCAACGATTCAGACACTTCTTCAGCTTAAGCTAAAATTCCCTTACCAGCTCACTTTACTTAGTTAAGACAGGGCACTTGTTCTTTTTTGCCAGGAAAGCCGTTTAATTCTATTGCGGGTAGTTCTTCGTTTTTACATCACTGAATATTGAAACGACCGGTACAATAAAACTGCTTCAAAGCCGCCGTCTTGTTTTCCTCGGAAACGTAATCAATGTTTCAATCTCTGCAATCAACGTATTCTACCCTTATTTTTATTAAGGCTTTATTGGTTTTGGATGTCAAGGCTAGGCATTCACCAGAAGCGTGATTTGTTGATAAATAGGTGCGACTACGCTTACCTTGCGTACAAACAATCGTTTTTTAAGGTATCTGTCCTGCTATCATAACAATGCCGCATAGAGTGTATTTATTACTTCGGTGATTATTTTTGGTAGAATTATTTATTTGTGATCGAATCGTTCGACCCGAAATTGTTCTGGAGGATTGCATCCAATGTCGTCTGACGTTCGTACCTTTTTTAAGAGAATGCCCGGTGCTCAACTCGGCGTGAGATGATGAGACGTCTCATTGGAACGGAAGTTCGGTACATTATCTTTAATGGGCTTCGGAGATTGAACGACCCCAGTTGTCGAGCTGTAGATATGTCGAGGAGTTGCGCGGGACTATGAGCTGGCTGTGTTTGAATTGGCGATTAAACGGGCAAGGTCTTTGTTTTGCATTGCTCCTTCTTTTTGTTGCTCCGGCCTGTTCGCCTCTAACGCTTGTCGACGCCACGCTTCCAGAAGGCGCCTGGCGGCAGCTGGACGCGATTGGCTACGGTGAAGATCCGCGTCAGACGGTTGACGTGTATCTGCCGGCTGACGACGCGCCCAAGGGATTATTGGTCTTTTTCTATGGTGGTGGCTGGGATAGCGGCGACAAATCCGACTACCGCTTTGTCGCGGCTGCTTTTACAGCTGCCGGCTATGCGGTTGCCATTCCCGATTATCGTCTCTATCCGCAGGTGCGTTATCCTGACTTTCTGCAAGATGCTGCAGGGGCTGTCAGTGCACTTGCCGCACATCCTGATCTGAGCACGTTGGTGCCTGAACGCACCTTTATTGCGGGGCATTCGGCCGGCGCCTGGATAACGGTTATGCTGGCGCTTGAGGAACGTTGGTTGCAGTCGGGCGGTGTTGATCCAAATCAGCTGGCCGGGGTTGTTGGTTTGGCCGGGCCCTATGATTTTGATCCGCGGCTTTACCGGACCACTCGGCAGTCGTTCGGTCACGTCAAAGCGATTGAGTTGACCCAGCCGGTCAATTTTGCGCGGGCGGGTGGGCCGCCGCTTCTCTTGGTCCACGGTGCAGCAGACACAACGGTTGAGGCGGTTGACAGCCGTATTCTTGCGGAACGTATTCAAGCTGCTGGGGGGCGTGCGGACTATCAATTCTACGATGACATCGGGCATTCCCGGTTGGTCGGAGCCTTAGCGCCACAACTGACGTGGATCGCCCCGGTTCAGGCCGATATGCTGACGTTCATGGATGAACGATTGGCAGACCAAACCCGGGGCGTTGCGGGCGCGAGAACATTGAACTCGCCTGCCGCAGTGAAGAGCGATGCTCGGTAACACTGGAGTTGCCGACAGTGCCGCCTCCGTAAAACTAATTTGTACCGAGACAAAAACAGACTTGACTTTCTTCACCGACCTAGGCAGCCTCTCGCCTCTTAGTTGAGTTGCCGCGACCTCGTTGGGCGCGGCTTTGTGAAACCAGGATGAGATCAATGAGCCCGACCTTATATCAAGGCGTCAATTCCAACATGCAATTCCACGGCAAACGCCTGGCAGATACTGCATGGGAAATTGCATGCCTACGGGAGGGTGGGAGATCACTGCGGTAACAAGATAAGCGCAGTCTCCGGTTTCGACAAACACCCTCCCAAGCACAGGCTTCGGGAGGGTTTTTTATTTTTTGGCCGAACTGCGCGACGAAACGAAGAGGCGCGTTCGGGATGTTCCGCCAAGAAGGTGGAAGAGGAGATAGAGCATGAGTGGCTTTGAAATTATCGAGACGGGACGCGCCGTCGTGAAGATGTGGACCAAAGGTGTGCCGGTTGATGATTCGGCGCGCCGACAGCTCACCAACGTCGCTCGGCTTCCCTTCGTGCACAGCCATGTTGCTGTCATGCCGGACGTCCATTTCGGCCGGGGAGCGACCGTCGGCAGCGTGATCGCAACCAAAGGCGCAATCATTCCTGCCGCCGTCGGTGTCGACATCGGCTGCGGTATGATGGCGGTGCAAACCAGCCTGACAGCAGAACAATTGCCTGATTCTCTTGTCGAAATCCGCTCTACCATCGAACGGACCGTGCCGCATGGCGGCACCGGTAAGAAGGGTGGCTGGAAGGACGAGATCCCCTCGCGCGTGTCGAAACGCTTCCGTGACAGCGGCCTGGGCGAAGGCCTGGGTCGGATTGAAAGCAAGCATCCGGCGGTCGCCGGGGCGAACTCGGTGGTTCACTTAGGGTCGCTTGGTGCAGGCAACCATTTCATCGAGCTGTGTCTCGATGAAGCAGGCAAGGTCTGGATCATGCTGCACTCCGGATCGCGGGGCGTAGGCAACCGGATCGGCACCTACTTCATTCATGAAGCGCGGAAGTCGATCGAGAAAAAGGTGTTGGGCCATGAACTGCCCGACCGTGACCTGGCCTACTTCATCGAGGGCGAAGACGAACTCTTCGATGACTACCTCGAAGCGGTGCTGTGGGCACAGGATTTCGCCCGGGTGAACCGGGAGGTGATGATGGAGCGGATCCTTGTTGCGATCCGCCCGTTGCTGCCGCCCTTCACCACGACGAAGCAGGCCGTCAACTGCCACCACAACTACGTGGCGAACGAGCGGCACTTCGACGCAGACGTTTGGCTGACCCGGAAGGGGGCTGTTTCGGCCCGTGAGGGGCAACTCGGAATTATTCCGGGATCGATGGGGGCGAAGTCCTTCATCGTCCGGGGACGGGGCAATGCGGAGTCCTTTCACTCCTGCAGTCACGGTGCCGGACGGACCATGAGCCGGACGGCTGCCAAGGCGAAGTTCACTTTGCAGGATCATCTCGATGCGACTGCAGGCGTGGAGTGCCGGAAGGACCGGGGTGTCTTGGATGAAACGCCTCGGGCCTACAAGAACATCGACGCAGTCATGGCCGCTCAGGCCGATCTGGTCGATGTGGTCCATACCCTGAAGCAGGTTGTCTGCGTGAAGGGGTGAGGCCGACCCGCAAACGAATGCCCCCGTTCGTTTGCGAAACAGAAGGCGGTGCCGCCGGGTCAATCCGGACCCGGCGGCCGCAGGGCGAAAAATGAACCCGGCAGCCGTAAAAAAACCAATGCGTGAGAGGAGAGGGAGCGGAGTGATGAAACTATGGCGTCCCGTTGGGCAGAGAGAACTCGCGAAGATCGAGGCTGTGGACATGAAGGGTTTTCCGCCCCGCTTGCCCGAGCAGCCGATTTTCTACCCGGTCCTGAGTTTCGATTATGCCGAAAAGATTGCCCGCGATTGGAATTCGACCTCGGCCGATCACGATCACGTCGGTTTTGTGACCGAGTTTGAAGTCGATGATGGCTTTGCCGAGTCCTTTGAGGCCAATGAAGCCGGTGGCTCGGCACACCGCGAGCTTTGGGTTCCCGCGGAGGAACTCGAGGCTTTGAATAGAAACTTGCTGGGGCCGATCGCGGTCGTGGCGGCCTACCACAAAGGTGAACGCGTTAGGTAGGCGATGGAGGAACGGCCGTCGAGAGGCGGCTGTATGGAGGCTGTAATGTGTGATGCAAGTTTGGCGAGCCAGGTCGTGAACGATCAGAACTATGGTTTCTGTGGAATCTGCGGGGTTGAGGTGCCGCTGCTTTCCCAGGACCAGGTGACGGCGATCGAACGGACCTGCAGTTCTGCCTTGGAGAAAGTCCGGGCTTACCGTGCGGCGCACGGCGGCCCGGACGCCCAGGTGCCTCAGGCCGAGCTTTTCGCACCGGTCTATGAAAAGCATCTGGCCTTAACCGGTGTTGACCTGCGCGGGGTCAGTACCTCGGCGCACCACATCCTGGTGCACCAGAAGTCCTGTCTCGGCCCGCCCTGCTGGAGCTGCGGCAAACTGCTGCGGTCTCAGTATGACCGGCACTGCAGCGAATGCGGGGCCGAAAAGAACCTGGGATAACGAAACTGGGTTAGCGCTTGGCGCTTAAGATTGCACGGCAGCATCGGTCAGCACCAATTGAGCGATGCTGCTGTCATTCCCGGCCACGCCGAAGTGGCCGTGTAATTGCTTCTGACGGTCAAGTGAAGTGAAAGGGAACAGCAACAGATTTCGGTTAAGGTCAGTGTCAGGATGTTTTGGGGAAAGAGAGTTCGGCGTTGTGATCGATCCAACTATTCAAAATGAAATTCAGCGGCAGCTCGATCAAGTCGAGTTAAACTATCACGTCCAGATTTTACTCGCCGTCGAGTCAGGAAGCCGTGCCTGGGGTTTCCCGTCACCCGATAGCGATTACGACGTGCGGTTTCTCTATGTGCATCGGCCGGAGTGGTACCTGACAATCGAGCCTGGCCGTGACGTGATTGAGCTTCCGATCGAGGACGAGTTGGACATTAACGGCTGGGACTTGAAAAAGGCTCTACAGCTTTTAATCAAGCCCAACCCCGTGCTGCATGAATGGTTGGGTTCGCCCATTATTTATCGCAGTGATCAGGCCTTTGTATCGGCAATGCGGTCATTGGCAGATCGCACGCTGCACCACACGCCAGCGCGGTATCATTATCTTAAGCTCGGTGAGAAGCAGTGGAACCGCTTTATTGCCGGCAAGGATGATGTCTCAATCAAGAAGTACTTTTACGCCTTGCGGCCGGCGCTGGCTTTGCGTTGGCTGCGGCACAATCCCGATCAGCGGGTGCCAATGTCCGTTCCCGAGCTTCGGCCAGGCTGCGGCCTGCCGGGCGAAGTTTCGAACTTCCTGGACGATCTCCTCGAACGCAAACGTATCACCAGGGAGTTGGGCAACGGGCTGCGTATTCCGCTGCTTGACGACTTCATCACCGAAGAATTTGACCTTGCCCGCGCGCCGGGTCAGGAGCTTTTTTCGCCACCTCAACGCCTGATCGATGATGCCAACAAGATCTTCCAGTCTTTCCTGGGCTTCGAGAAAGAAGTTCCAGACCAGACTGGGTCATGAAGAGTTAGATAAATGTTGCTGACCATAACAACCACTCACCGACCGGCGACGGATCTGGGTTACCTGTTGCACAAGAACCCGGGTTCGTTGCATGCGCGCGAACTCGCCTTCGGCAAGGCGCATCTCTTTTACCCGGAAGCCTCTGTAGAGCGTTGTACGGCCGCACTGCTACTGGATGTCGATCCGGTTCGGCTAGTGCGCGGCCGGGAAGGGGCGTGGCAGGGCGGCGCTTTCGGACAGTATGTCAACGATCGGCCCTACGTGGCTTCGTCCTTTCTTTCCGCGGCGATCTCCAAGCTGCTCGGCACGGCCCTGGCCGGCCGCTCTAAGGAGCGACCCGAGCTTGCCAAGATAGCCATTCCGCTTCAGGTTTGTATCACTCCCTTGGCCTGTCGAGACGGGAGTGATCTTCTGGAACGGCTTTTCGGGCCTCTGGGTTACGAGGTTGAGGTTGAAACCCATCCGTTGGATCCGGCCTTTCCCGATTGGGGCGACAGTCAATACGTCACGGCCACCTTGCGAGCAAGCCAACGGATCACCGACCTGTTGACGCACCTTTTCGTGCTGGTGCCGGTGCTTGATAATCAGAAGCACTACTACGTCGGCAACGACGAAGTGGAGAAGTTGCTCGCCAAGGGCACGGGCTGGCTGGACGATCATCCCGATAAGGACCTGATCGTGCGACGCTACCTGCGCCATCAACGCGGCTTGACCCGGGCGGCATTGGAAGGTCTGGCCTCCCGCGAAGAGCCACAGACCGGAGAAGTCCAGGAAGTTCTGGATGCGCCGGAAGAGGAGCTGGAAAAGCCGATCCGGCTGAACGAACTGCGTATGGAAACCGTGACCCGCACGCTGCTGGATGCTGGCGCGACCAGCGTGTTGGACCTTGGCTGCGGCCAGGGGAGGTTGCTGCGCAACCTGCTCAAGGAAAAGCAGTTCACCCGCATAGCAGGACTGGATGTGGCGCCCAAGGTGCTGCAACAGGCCGAGCGGCGCCTGCGCCTGGAGCGTATGCCTGACCGTCAGCGCGCGCGGATCGAATTGCTGCAGGGTTCCATGCTCTATCGTGATCAGCGTATGAAGAACTTCGATGCGCTGGCGGCAGTTGAGGTCATTGAGCATCTGGAGCCAGAGCGCCTGCCGGCTTTCGAGCGGGTGGTTTTTGCCGAGGCTCAGTCGCCGACCGTGGTTATCACCACGCCTAATCGGGAATACAACGCGACCTTTGAGGATATGGAGCCGGAGCGGTTGCGACATCCGGATCACCGCTTCGAATGGACCCGTGCGGAATTTGAGAGCTGGGCGAAGGGCGTGGCGGAGCGTAACGATTATCAGGTCGAGTTCGACGGTATTGGCCAACTTCATGAAGAACATGGTGCGCCGACCCAGATGGCCGTTTTTTCCAGGTAGGTTTTTTTGATGACTGATAAGAACAGAATTAACATCCCGGAGTACTGCATGGTGCTGCTGGTCGGGCCGACCGGCTGCGGAAAGTCGACCTTTGCCGCGCGCCATTTCCAATCGACGGAGGTGATTTCCTCTGACCGCTGCCGGGGGATCGTGTCCGACGATGAGAACGACCTGGAGGCGACCCATGATGCATTTGAGCTTCTGAACTATACGGCAGAGGCTCGCCTCAAACGTCGCCGTCTGACCGTGATCGACGCTACGAATGTGCGCTCGGAAGACCGGCGTAGCCTGATCGATCTGGCCAAGCGCTACCATGCACTGGTGGTTGCCTTCGTCTTCGACGTGCCGGAGGCGCTGTGCCATGAGCGAAACGCACTACGTCCGGATCGGAACTTTGGACCGCATGTCGTGCGTAACCACATACGTTCGCTCCGTCGCGGCCAACGGCGTATGGATCGTGACGGAATCCGATTTATCTACCGCTTCAAGACTGAGGAGGAAGTCGATGCGGTTGAAATCGCACGCGATCGCCTCTGGGTCGATAGGCGTGACGAGCAGGGGCCCTTCGACATCATCGGCGATATTCACGGTTGCGCGAGCGAGTTGGAGCAACTTCTGGAGAAGCTCGATTACGACGTGACTCTGGACGAGACCAGTGGCGAGCGACGCTACAACGTCACTGCGCCGGAGGGCCGGCGCGTAATCTTCCTTGGTGATCTGGTCGACCGGGGGCCGCGGGTGCCGGATGTTCTGCGGATTGCAAAATCCATGGTCGATGACGGTATCGCGCGCTGCGTTCTGGGCAATCACGAGGCCAAACTGGGCCGGGCGATGCGTGGGCGCAACGTGAAGCTGACGCATGGCCTCGCTGAGACCATGGAGCAATTCGAAAGCGAGAGCGACGCCTTCAAGAAGGAAATGCTGCGATTCATCGATGGCCTGATCAGTCATTTTGTGCTGGACGATGGTCGTCTGGTTGTTGCCCATGCGGGCTTGCGCGAAGAAATGCAGAACCGATCTTCGGGCAAGGTGCGGGCCTTCGCAATGTATGGCGAGACTACGGGTGAAACCGACGATTTCGGTCTGCCGATCCGCTTCGACTGGGCATCCGAATACAGGGGAAAGGCGCGGGTGGTCTACGGCCATACACCGGTGCCTGAGGCGGAGTGGGTCAACAACACCATCTGCATTGATACCGGTTGCGTGTTTGGCGGCAAACTGACGGCGCTGCGCTACCCGGAAATGGAGCTGGTCGAAGTGCCGGCTGAGCGGACCTACATGGAACCCGCGCGACCGTTGAATCCGGTGAGTGAGGTGGCCACTGACCCCAATGCGGCACCGGATGCCTTGCTGGACCTGGAAGATGTCACGGGCAAGCGGATCATCTCGACCCGTCTCCGCCGGGCCGTCACACTGCGTGAGGATCAGAGCGCGGCGGCCCTGGAGGTCATGAGCCGGTTCGCAATCGATCCACGATGGCTGATCTACCTGCCACCGACCATGTCTCCGTCCGAGACTTCGGCGCGCGAAGGTTTTCTGGAGCATCCAGAGGATGCTCTGCGATACTTCAAGGCGCAGGGGGTAGATACCGTAGTCGCCCAGGAAAAGCACATGGGCTCGCGCGCTGTGCTGGTGATTACCCGTGATGAGACTGTGGCTTTGCGGCGTTTTGGGATCGAGAGTGAGGCACTGGGTGCGATTTACACCCGCACGGGCCGCCCATTCTTCTATGACCCGACAGTGGTTAGAGGAATTCTCGCACGGGTGTCAGAGGCGGCCGAGCGCTGCGGTCTTTGGGATGCTCTTGAGACCGATTGGCTCTGTCTAGACGCCGAGATCATGCCCTGGTCGGTCAAGGCGCAGTCCTTGATTGAGCACCAGTACGGCGCTGTCGGTGCGGCGGCCAACGCAGCTTTGCAGGCGGCGCTCGCGGCGGTTCAGCACGGGGTCGCGCGCGGCCTGGATCTGAATACGCTGCAGGAGAAGACGGCATCACGACTGGAAAACGCAGACGCCTACCGTAAGGCCTATGGGCACTACGTATGGCCGGTGGAGAAGCTTGAGGACCTGCGTATTGCGCCGTTCCATCTACTTGGGAGTGAAGGTGCGGTGCATGACGACAAGTCGCACCGTTGGCACATGGAACAACTGCGCCTGCTCTGCGAGGCGGACAATGGCTTGTTGTTCCAAACCGATCACCGCTTTATAGACCTGTCCGACGAGGCGCGGGTTCAGGCTGCCTGCGATTGGTGGCTGGAGATGACCGCACAAGGCGGTGAAGGTATGGTGGTAAAGCCGATGGACTATGTGACCCGTGGCCCCCGCGGTTACGTGCAGCCGGCGGTAAAGTGCCGTGGCCGGGAGTATCTGCGGATCATCTACGGTCCGGACTACGATCGGCCTGAGCACTTGACGCGCCTGCGGCGTCGCGGGCTGGGACGCAAGCGGGCTCTTGCTCTGCAGGAATTTGCGCTCGGTATCGAGGCGCTTGAGCGCTTTGCCAAGCGTGAGCCGCTGCGCCGGGTGCACGAATGCGTCTTCGGCGTGCTGGCCATGGAGAGCGAGGCGGTGGATCCTCGATTGTAGTGTAGTACGAGCAGAGCTAGGGGACGTCAGCGCTCTGTCAAGCGCTCTGCCGTGTAGGTCAGTTGATAGAGCGCGATGGCAACCAGAACCGATACGACGGCGACGGTCCAGATCATGCCGTAGTCGAGGTATCCGCGTGATTGGTTCAGAAGATTGCCAAGCCCTTTGCCGGTCGCCAGCCACTCGGCGATCATCACGCCCAGCAGCGCTTTGGGCATCGCCAGTCTTGCCGCAACAAAAAGCCATTTCCGGCTTGCTGGGATGGCGATCAAGCGCAGCTTCTGTAGGGTCGAGGCACCGTAGGCATCCACCAAGTCAAACGCCGGCCGTGGGATCAGGGCGAAGCCCTGCGCGAGCAGGACAAAAGCGGCGAAGAAGGTCACTGAGATTGTTATCACCAGAGTTACGGTGATCCCGCGTCCGAAAATCAAAACGGCGAGTGGCGTCAAGGCGACCAGCGGCATCGTTTGAGTTACCAGTGCGAAAGGCAAGAGGGCACGCATTACGACCGGTGTGGCAAAGGAGAGGAGGGCGAGGAGAAAGGCGACCGCCAGTCCTATGAACATACCGCCGATCGTGATTGGGATCGTTTCAGACAGAGCTTGAAGAAGCCTGGATTGTGCCGAGGGACTGGCATTTGAAAAGAACAGATAGTCCAAAACACCCAACGGTGTTTTGGCTATAATCGGCGATAAATCTCCAGCTAAAAGCAGCATCTGCCAGAATAGGAAAGGCAGGAGTACCGCGATCAGCGTCAAGAGACTGCGACGCCATCTCTCCACTTGCGGTGAGGTCGATTCCGATGGGGGCGGCGCGATCGTGACCGCCCGGTTGCGGCCCGTCGTCCACTGGGCGGCCAGGGCGGCAAGCCCGTAACCTACGCCGGCAATGGCGGTCGCGGCCAGCCCGATCCCCCACAGACGGTCCGGTTCACCGCGACCAAGCGAACCCAGTAAAAAGGTGCCCAGGCCCCAACGCGCGCCGCTGCCGAATTCGGCGAGGATTGCACCAAGGACGGCTGCTGGCGCCGCGACCTGAAAACCGCTCATAATCGCGGGAACGGCCGCGCGTAGACGAACCAGCAGCAGTGCCTTTAGCTTCCCACCGCCATAGGCCGAGACGAGATCGAGACTGCGTGGATCCACTTCGCGGAGACCCGCGAGCGTAGCGGTCATTGTCGGGAAATACACCAGGAGTGCAGCCAGGGTAATGCGCGCTACATCACCGTCCAATGCAATGACCAACACAGGAACAATTGCGATCGGCGGCACCGCAAAGGCAGCAATGTTAACGCCGCGTAGCAGGCGTTCACCGATTGGCCAGAGGCAAAAAACAAGCGCTGCCGCAACAGCGATCAGATTGCCGATGATGAAGCCGAGGCCTGAGGTTTCCAGCGTTGCCAGAATGTGGGGCCAGTAGTCGCTTCGTTCGGCAAAGAGCCTTGTCAGGATTGCGCTTAGGGCGGGAAGGGTGCCGTCTGCGACCAGACGAAGCTGTCCGGCTACTTCCCAGGCAATGAGAATCAGCAGAAGCAAGGCTGCAGTGCCGAGGGTATCGTGCCTGCTTTTCATGCCTCAGTCTGATTTTGCTGCGGTTCGAGATATGCACCGATTTCGTCACAGAGCTTGTGAAACTGCGGATCCCTTAAGAGTTCCGGCGCACGCGGCCGCGCAAAAGGAATGGTAATGTCGGCGAGAATTTCCGCCGGCCTCGCGGACAGGACAATCACGCGGTCCGCCAGATAAACCGCTTCATCTACCCCATGTGTGATCAGCAAGGTGGTTGGCCGTGCCGCCGACCAGATCCGCTGCAGCTCCAGATTCATTTGCCGGCGCAGGATCAGATCCAACGCGCCGAAAGGCTCGTCCATCAACAGCACGCGCGGTTCTGTGGCCAGTGACCGGGCAATGGCCACGCGCTGGCGCATTCCACCCGATAGTTCTTCCGGACGGGCTTTTTCGAAACCTTCCAGACCGACCAGCCGGATCAGTTTGCCGATATGTTCGGGATCCGGCGGTTTCGTTCCAAGGACCTGAAAGGGAAGTAGGATGTTGTCTTCAACGTTACGCCATGGCAGGAGCGCGGCGTCTTGAAACGCGACCCCTACGGCACCGGTTTTGCGCGCGGCACTGGGACGTTCGTCACCCACGAGAATGCTGCCTGCGTCGGCGGTTTCCAGCTCCAGCGCCAGTCGCAGCAGCGTTGATTTGCCACAGCCTGAAGGGCCGAGAAGGGCGGTGAAAGAGCCCCCCGGACAGTCGAGTGTCAGTTGCTCGAAAACCGTGAGGGCCTGCCCCTTGATATGAAATGTTTTTTCGACATCGACAAAGGAAAGAGGCAGGCCCTGCATTGACGAACCCTAGATCTCCGCGAGCAGGCTGGTGTCGAACATGTCGCGACTGGCCTTGATGCCGATACGCCCGAGTGTATCGATATTGGCCTGGATGCCCTCGTCATCCATCGCGAAGATTCCGCCTGAATGTGTCATCAGTGGCATCTGAGCTTGATTGAAGAAAATCTCGTTTTCGATGGTCCGCCCCGTACCCTTGAACCAACTGTCTGCAAACTTCGGCGGATAGGCAAGCGGATCGGCAAAGTTGGCATCCCAGCCTTTACGGCTCGCTCTAAGCCAGGCGACCAGCTCACTGCGCTTGCTGGCCAGTGTCTCCTCTGTAACGACAACCGTGTCGTTGTAGGTTTTATAACCAAAATCATAGAGCAGGAAGCTTGTGGCTTTCTCGCCCTGCTGTTCGATGCTGTAGGGGACATTGGTCGTAAAATCGAGCGAGGCGTCGATTTCGCCCTTGATTAATGGAGTCGGGTCATAGGCATAGGGAACGATATTCACGTCGCTGCGCTCTATGCCATTGATGGCCAGCATTGCCTCGACTGAAATCACATTGACCGGGGGGACCGCCAGCGTTTTGCCTTTGAGTTCTTCCGGCGTATTAATCGGTGCTTTTGCCAAGGAGACGACGCCGATCGGATTCTTCTGATACTGGGCACCGATGATCTTGAAGGGGGCACCCTGGTCGACAATTGCCTTTATCGTGGTGTCTGGTGTGGTGAGTGCCAAATCCGCCTTGCCGGCGATGATCGAACTTTCGGGAATGACGTCCGGGCCGCCCGAGAGATAGGTCAGATCGAGACCGGCCGCCTTATAGTGCCCCTCGTCAATGGCAGCGAAATAACCGGCGAACTCGGCATCGTTGATCCACGCGGCCTGCATTGTCAGCGGTGTTGCTGCCGCTGTGCGCCCCGTCAAACCCGGAAGCATTGCGACGGCAGCGCCGGTGCCGGCGATTTTAATGAAACGCCTTCTGTTGGAATGAAAAGCCATGATGTTTCCCCCTGTGAAAAGGACTGAATTGATTTGCGTGGCTAGCCAACCGGAAGCCCATGCATGCGCCGCAATTCCTGAAGCGGCGGCGTCGCTGCAATCTGTTCGGGCTCCAGTAACTCCCAATGAATGCCTCTTGGACGCGGCGCCCGGTTTTCAATGCGATACAGTTTGTTCGGCGTGGCGATGACGTCGACCAGAATATCAGTGGGGCTGGGAAAGAGTTTATCTTCAACGACCTGGACATCATGGACGACCGCACTGACATTCGTGTTGTCGTCGACGATTCCCAGCTCAGTAAACATGCCCCACTCCAGATCGAAGAAGCCATGTCCCTTGCCGAAGCGAACACCGTCCAGCGACACGGCTGAAGCACCCGTGACCATGAAGTCAAACCGTCCGCGTTCGGCAACCTCTTCAAGAGATATTTTTTTGCCAAAATGCTCAAGACCATCGAGCCAGGCCGCGAAGAGCTCCTGCCCAGCGGGGACCATGGCTGGCTCCAACAGGTAAAAGCCACGGTAGATGCCATAGGTGGAGACCACCATGGACTTGCCTGCCTTCAGCATGCGCGCCCGCAGGTCTACAAGGCAATTGTCGGGCGTGATGAATGCGTAGCCACCGCGCTGGTAAAAGTCTTCTTTCGCGATGCGGTCCGTGGCGGCGGAAGACCCTACAAAATCAGGAATGACTTCAGAGAAGTTGAGGTGGAATCGTGAATCCGGCTGGGCGACCCCTGCCAGCTTTGACCAGATTTTCTCCCGTACGATCTTGGTCTTTGTCACGTTGTGTTCCAATTGTTTCTTATTGAGAGATTGTTGAAACGATGGTTTCATGGAGCGTGAAAATTGTCACGTTCTTTTTTACTGTGCCGGCGAAAGTTGTTATCGATTCCGGTTCGAGAGCGTAGTGGTTCTAAGTCGGATCAATTGAGGGTGTGATTCGCTCTCTCGATATGGATTTAAGAGACTGATTCACGTTTTCCGCTGATCTCATGGAAAACGACCAGACTCGAGAGCGAGTGCTCGGAAACAGGCATGCAACGCTGCGCCTGTAGAAGTTTATTGGCATCGAAAGGGATGGAATGGGAACGAGGTTAGCGTTGCGCATTCAGGAGCGCTTTGACGTGCTGACTCCGGCAGAACAAAAGCTGGCACAGTTCCTCATGGACCGTCCCGATGAAATCCTCGCGGCCTCGGCAACGGAGCTGGCGAAATTTACCGGCGTGTCGAAGGCGACTGCAGCCCGATTGTTTAGAAATCTCGGTTATCAGGATTTCAACGATGTGCGTCTACAGGCACGCGAGGAGCGCAATCGGACCGGGCCGGTACAGCAGATTCCCATGCCGCAGGCCGCGGTCACCGAAGCCACGTCGATTTCAGTCCATTTGCAGATCGAGAGCGCCAATCTCCTGCGCACCTTTGAGGGACTTCGCTCGGACGTTCTGAACGAGGCTGCAGACGAAATTGCCGCCGCGGGCCGGGTTTGGGTTGCGGGTTTGGGCATCGAGTTCGGCTTGGCGCAGCATCTGCGAATTCTGCTGGCGCGTGTCCGTCCTTCCGTGCAGTTGATTTCGGAGAACACCGGCACCTGGCCAGAGGAGCTTGCATCGACCGGACCAAACGACGCCCTGATTGTCATTGCGATGCGGCCCTGGCCGAAACCCGTTTCGACCATGCTTACCTTCGCAAAGACAACCCGTCTTAAAACCATTGTCATTACCGATCCGACCAACGTGGGCCGGGCGGCACGCCAGGACGCACTTGTGCTCAGCTGTCATGTTTCGACGCCGGGTGATCACCTGACTCAAACCAGTGTTCTCAGCATGGCCCAACTTTTGTCCGGCGCAGTTGCGAACCGCCTGGGCGGAAAGGCACCGCTCTGGCGGGAGCTTATCTCGGACCTTGCCGAAGAGTTTGAAGACGACGGCTGAAAAAAGCGCAAGCGCCATCTACGCGTTGACCTGTTTTTCACGCAGTAAAAAACGTTTTCCATCTCGGCGCGCGCGGTCATGATCCTTTCGACATGCTGACGGAATCAAGAGGATAGTAATAGAGATGGCCGATACCATGACTGAGCGGGAAAAAATGCTGGCTGGCCTGGATTATTATGACCGGGATCCCGAATTGGTGGCCATGCGTAACCGCGTTCGCAAGCTGTTGCGCGATTTCAACCGCTCGGATTTCCTGGAAGGCGATGGCCCCAATCCCGTGATGAAAGAACTTCTGGGCACCATGAGTGAGGGTGTCTTCATCGAGATGCCGTTTCACTGTGCTTACGGTGTGAACCTGCACCTGGGATTGAACGTCTACTTCAATGCCGGCGCCGCCATTCTCGACTGCGCCCGGATCGAGGTCGGTGCCAACTCTATGTTCGGCCCGTCCGTTCAGATCTATACCGCCACTCATGCCTTCGATCCCGTGGAACGCGCCAGCGGCCGCGAGAGCGCGCAGCCAATCACCATCGGCCACGACGTCTGGGTCGGTGGCGGCGCGATTCTCTGTCCAGGTGTGACAATTGGCGATAACGCGGTGATCGGCGCCGGTAGCGTGGTGACCCGCGACATTCCATCGAACGTAGTGGCTGTCGGGAACCCCTGCCGGGTGATGCGGGAACTTTAGCTCTCCGCTTGTGAAGGCGTGGCTCTCCCAAGCGCGAGGAGATTACTTGACAGGACTCAGACCGCACCCTTGCGGATAGCGGATGAGATATCCTCGCGCAAATCATTCACGCCCTGTGCAACTTCGGTAGAGTTGGTGCGCACTTCGCCTGCCAGGCGGCCTGATTCCGCTGCGGCGCTCGAGACCTGACCGATCCTGGAAGAAACCTCCTGGTTTCCCGTTGCGGCCTCCTGGACCGAGCGCGCTATTTCATCGGTCGCGTTGCCCTGTTCTTCGACGGATGCCGCGATGGAGCCTGCAATGCTGTCGATCTTCTGAATGGTTTCGCGAATCTCTTCAATCGCATTGACGGCCTCACCGGTGGCGCTCTGCATACCGCCGATTTGACTGCTGATGTCTTCGGTCGCCTTGGCAGTCTGGTTTGCAAGATTTTTGACTTCAGAGGCGACCACGGCAAAGCCTTTACCCGCTTCGCCGGCACGGGCAGCTTCGATCGTGGCGTTTAATGCCAGCAGGTTGGTCTGCTCGGCAATATCGCTGATCAAGTCGACTACCTCACCGATCTTAGATGCCGCCTGGGCAAGACCTTGAACCGTCTCGTTAGTGTGTTCTGCTTGCTGGACCGCTTGTGTCGCAATCGAAGTGGACTCGCTCACCTGACGAGAAACTTCTTTAATCGTATTGGCCATTTCCTCGGAGGCACTGGCAATGGTCTGAACATTGGCGGTCGCTTCCTCTGCGGCACCGGCGACTGTGCCGCTGTCTTCCGTGACTCTATCGGCCGCCTTGGACATTTCTTCAGCCAGCTGATGCATGGCATCGGTCTTGGAAACGATACCCGCAACCGCTGTCTCAGCTCTCTGTTCCAACTCGTGGGTCAACTCGCCCATCGAACGCTTCAGCGATTCCTGCGCCTGTTGTGATTCCTGTTCGCGGTCAATGCGCAAACGATCCATTTCGACACTGTTTCTCTTAAATACCTCTAGGGCCTTGGCCATGGCACCGATCTCGTCGTGGCGTTCCCGATCGGGGATGTCAACGCTGTGATCGCCAGAGGCCAGCAGTTTCATCGTCACGGTCATCCCGGCGAGGGGACGTGAAACGGAACGGGCGCCAAAAAACGATATCGCCATGAGAGCCAGGCCGCCGGCGATGACTGAGAAGATAAGGTTATTGCTCAAGGATGTTCCGGCCGCCAACTGCGTATCTATGACAGTATCGACTTCGAGGACGCCACGCACATCGCCCATTGCCCAATCGGTCTTGGGAGAGTCCGGATGTCCGTTATGACAATTGACACAGGCTTCTGCGACCATCCGGTCCGCGATTGCCACTCTGACGACTTCCTGACCATTCTGGCTTTCCTGCCGGACGAAAGTTTCGTCCGGATTGTCATTCAGGAAATTCCAGGCCTCATTCTGAAAATCATCCAGAACCCGGCTTTCTCTGACTGAAAAGGGAAACTGGCTGTATAGGTTGATCCTTGTGTCCTCTTCCTTCAGCAGTTCGCTCAGGTCATGGATCAAGGTCGCAGGAAGCGGGATCGAGCCTTCTTCGGTTTTATGGTTGAAAGAGGGTTTAAGGCTGCCGTCCGCGACTGCTTTCTTGATGACATTCTTGGTGTAGTAACCCCGGATCGTCTTGAACTGCTTTGCCGTTTGTTCGGCCGCACGAACTGCGTCTGCGCGCGCATTCTGGGCGATTTGTTGAGGAAGTAAAATCCAGGTTGCCACAACGCAAATCACCAGAGCGATCGGCACAGGCAGAATCAGTTTCCAAGCAATGCTGTTTCGAAGAGATGTCATCGGTCGTTACCTGTAAAAGAATGGAGTCGAAGCGTAGTAACGGATCCGATCATATGTGTAGTTATTTAATAAAATGTATATTGAGTAGAATGAAAAATAACTTATTGATTTGATTTACTCTGGATGGGATCAGAGTAAATGGCAATATTAAATATTTAATCCTATTTTTGAGATGTGAAATAAGCTGAACTTGTTAAAAATAGAAAATTTTGGAATGTTTCTATTATTTGAGATGAGTGTGGGGACTTGGTTTGGATGTGCGATCCCTTGATCAAGAGAGACCAATAAGACCATTCTGGGAGCTGGCGCACGTATGTTGGTTGTCGATTGACCTATAACGATCAAACAGTTGCAGAAAACCGCAGGTTGACAACTTGAGCCGATCGCGAGACGCGTCCAATTACTCTCTATATCGTTCGTGATTGACTGAGGAAGCCAAGTTGCCTGGCAAAATCGATAATAATGAGAGCGGAAAATAGTTTGCCGAGCTTGGATGAAGAGGTGTGTTTACAGCTATTTTCGGATATTGGAGTCTGATGCTAGGAATATAAGCAACACACCACCGGCGATGACGGCAATGGAGGAAAGCGTGAGTGACGAATGAAAAGATCCGCTTCGTTCGGCCAGGATGCCGGCGGCGAGTGGCCCTAGAATCTGACCGAGCCCAAAGGCAGCGGTCATTACGCCGATCGCTACTGCCGTCGCCGAGGGTGCGATCTTTCGGGCGTAGGCGACAACCAGCAGAGTAATGCCGACAAAGGTCCCGCCGAACAGTGTCGCCGCAATCAGGGAGGGCAGCAAGGCAGTCGAGAACAGCGGCACGGCAATACCTACCGCCTGCAGCAGGTGGGCAGCGATCATAGCCCGTACTTCACCCCAACGCTCCGCCGCCCAGGACCAGAAGAGACAGGAGGGTGCGACGGCCAGCCCGACCATCACCCAAGCTAGGTTACCAATGTCTCCCAAAGCACCGAGAACACCGACATCACTGGCCTCTGTCTGTAGAATTGCGACCAGGAATGTACCGCTGACCACGTAGCCGAGGCCTTCCAAGAAGTAGGCGATGCCGAGGATCGTAAGGGGCAAGACGACCTCGGCGGGTAGTCGTTTCTGTTGTTTATCGCCAACTGTCTGTGGTGCTGCGTTGGTAGTGTGCGTCAGGTTGGGTCCATCACGCAGCCAGAGTATAGCGGGGAGAGCGAGGGCCGTCGCAAGCAGACCGAGACCGATCCAATCTGCGCGCCAGCCGCCGGCGATGGCGAGGACCGGAACCAAAAGTCCCGAAACGGCAATTCCGATCCCGACACCGCCGAAATGAATGCCAAGCCAACGTGGCTTACCGGCGTCTGCTAACACGCGCATCACCATGTCTGCGCTGAAGACGAAGAGCAGACCGCTGATCGCACCCGAAGCGAAGCGAAGAAGCCCCCAAACCGCAAACGATTCGCCCGCTGCCATCAGGCCGGTGGTTGCTGCCGAGAGTAGCAGTGCCATGCGAAATGCGCGAGTTCGCGCTGGACCAGATGTCACGAACCCGGCCGCAAGGGCGCCGATCAGATAGCCCAGGTAGTTCAGAGATGCCAACAGGCCGGTTTCTTCGTGGCTTAGCCCAAGTGCCAACTGCATTTCCGGCAAGATCGGTGTGTAGGCAAAGCGGCCGATACCCATTGCAATGATGAGAGTGCAAAGCCCTCCGATCAGGGCAGGTTTCAGGGCGGCGGGGACGTCCTCCACGTCCGCCTCTCCTGGAGTTGGTAATCTGCTTCGCGTGCTCATGGCTTGACAGGCTAATCTCGACAAGTGATCATTACAAACGATAAATTATGTATAATATGTTCGTTTTTAGTGATGGATCTACGGAACCTGAAATTCTTTACTGCGATCGCCGATACCGGCGGCGTTTCGAGTGCTGCGCGTCATCTGAACACGGTGCAGTCTAATGTGACCGCGCGTTTGAAGGATTTGGAGCGCGAGCTTGGAGTAGAGCTGTTTTACCGCACCGGTAAGGGTATGGTGCTGACTTCGGCGGGTCAGGTTCTCCAGAGCTATGCCTGGCGCCTGGACCGTTTGAGCGATGAAGCTAGGCAGGCAATGCGGGACTGTGCGGGTGAGGGCGGTTTGCTGCGGATCGGGGCTATGGAGACAACCGCCGCAATTCGCCTCCCGATGATTCTCAAGAGGCTTCAGACTGAACAGCCGAAGCTGGAGGTCCAGGTGACCGCCGGCCCGACCGAGACACTGCTTTATGAATTGCTGGCTTATCGCCTCGATGGTGCTTTCGTTGCTGGGGATCAGACCCACGGCGAGTTGGTCGGCGAACAGGTTTTCGCTGAACGCCTGGTGCTAGTCCGGCCTGTCGGCCGTGAACCTCGGCGGCGGAGCGATACGCCAGAACAATTGATAGTCTTCCGGCGTGGTTGTTCTTATCGGCTGCGCAGCGAGGCCTGGCTGCGAGATCAGGGACAATTGCCGTTCCGGGTCATGGAATTCGGCACCTTGGACGGCATTCTTGGCTGTGTCGCTGCTGGATTGGGGGTGACACTTTTGCCTGAAGCGGTAATCTCAGCGTCCAGCTTTGCCGGTGACCTTGAGACAGAATCTCTGCCAAAGCGATTTTCTGAGCTACCGACATACTTTGTTCGCCGCAAGGATTCGGCGCCAAAACGCAACCTGGACGCCTTTCTTACCGCTGTTCGAAAAAGCTCGACGCTTAAGACGAAAAGGGCGTCACCAGTTCCAAAGCGTTCCGTCGGTTAATCGATTGACGGGCAGATAAGCGCGGTCGTAGGGATATTTCGCGGCAAGATCTTCGTCGATATCGACGCCGTGTCCCGGTGTATCGCCCACCCGGAGCATGCCATCCGCATAGTTGTAGTCGTGGGAAAAGACCGTGTCGGTTTCAGGCGTGTGGCGCATGTATTCCTGAATGCCAAAGTTGGGTACCCAGCTATCGAAGTGCAGGGCTGCACCCATGGTGATCGGTGAAAGATCGGTTGCGCCGTGAAAACCGGTGCGCACCTGGTATAGCGCGGCGAGCGCAGCAATTGTACGCATATGAGTGATGCCGCCGGCATGGACCAAGGTCGCACGGATGTAATCGATCAGCTGATTTTGGATCAAATCCTTCGCGTCCCAGACCGTATTGAAGATCTCGCCGACCGCCAATGGCGTCGTGGTGTGCTGTCGGATCAGGCGGAAGGCTTCCTGATTTTCAGCCGGGGTCGCGTCCTCAATCCAGAACAGACGGTAGGGTTCCAGGTCCTTGCCCAGACGGGCGGCTTCGATTGGTGTCAGGCGGTGGTGGCAATCGTGCAGCAGGAGTGGAGCATTGCCGTATTTTTCGCGTACGGCTTTAAACACACCAGGAATAAAGCGCAGATAGTCTGGTGTTGACCAGACTTCCTCCGGTGGCAAGCCCTTTTCGGCGGGCTCATAGAATAGATCGCCTTTGCCAACACCGTAGACGCTTGAATTTCCCGGAACGCCGCATTGAATCCGGATGGCTTGGTAACCCATCTCGATGTAGCGCCCGACGGCATCCAGGGTTTCGTCCAAATCCCGGCCGTTGGCGTGGCCGTAAACCAGGACGCCATTGCGGCTACGGCCACCGAGCAATTGATAAAGCGGCATACCTGCCGCTTTGGCCTTGATGTCCCAAAGCGCGATGTCGACGGCGGCGATCGCAGACATGGTCACCGGGCCTCGCCGCCAATAGGCCCCCCGATAGAGATACTGCCAGATGTCTTCGATCTGTCCAGCATCGCGTCCGATCAGGCAGGGAATGACGTGATCTTCCAGATAGGAAACCACCGACAGCTCGCGTCCGTTCAGGGTGGCGTCGCCGATGCCGTAGGTGCCGTTCTCGGTGGTGATCTTCAGGGTAACGAAGTTCCGGCCGGGACAGGTGACGATAACCTTGGCGGATTGGATTTTCATAGGGGTGCTCCGGAATCTGTCTCGGCCCAGTCACTGCTGGGGTCGATCGTTTCGGTAAAGAACTGTGGGTGGTCACGCGATGCCTGGGGCAGGGTGGTCAGGAGTTCGCGCAGGTGCTTGCGCATATGGGACAGGGCTTTTTGCCGGTCACCTGCAACAACTGCATCAAGAATAGCTTTGTGTTGTGATATCAGCCGTTTGAAGGGCGGAGTTGTCTTAAGACTTAATATGCGAACCCGGTCCATAAGGGCCTTTTCACCCTCTATCAAACTGCTGAGACGTTCGAAACCGGTTGCCTCAGCGAGCGCTCGGTGAAAGGCGTCGTCCGCCCGATGAAAGGCGTAGACGTCTTCAGCGCTGGCAGCGGCTTTTTGATCTTCCAACAACAGCCTGCACTTGCTGATCGTTGCCTGGTCCAGGCGGCCGACAATTCGTTCGATGCCTGCCGTCTCTATGGCTTCGCGGATGAAGCGGGCTTCGAGGAGCTCCTTTGGCCGGATCTTTGTGATGAAAGTGCCGCGTTGAGGGCGGACCTCGATGAAGCCCTGCTGCGCCAGTTTGATCAGGGCTTCGCGCACCGGTGTGCGGCTGACGCCGAAGCGTTCGGCCAGATCGCTTTCGGACAGCATCTGTCCGGGCGGCAGCTCAAGGCGTACAATAGCAGTCCGCAATCGTTCGACAATCTGATTGGCTGCCGGACGGTCTGCCGAGACGCTGAAAGCTGTTGAAAGGGGCATACTGGCGTTGTTGGAAGATCAGGAAGAATTTGTCTTGTGCACTAGTATACAAGTCGAAAGAGCCGGATCAACGAAAAAGCTGTTGTGCCGATTATGTGCTTTTGCAGTGCATATGAGGCCTGCCCAGCCTGTGGAGCCTCAACCTCGCCAAGTCTTGCTGCGATTAGCTTCCGCGTCATAAACTGTGAGGAACACCAGATCTCTCAGCCGAAGAAAAGTGTTTGGCTGCGGGGCCCAATAAAAAAGACCCCGGAAAAGCCGCAGGCCTCCAAGAAGGGAATCAAATGATCACGGTTTTTGGATCGATCAACCTCGACCTCGTGACCCGTGTTGTGCAGTTACCCAGGCCGGGAGAAACGGTCTATGGTTCCGACATCGCGCAGTTTCCGGGGGGCAAGGGGGCGAATCAGGCTTTGGCTGCCTGCCGCGCTGGTACGGACGTTCGGCTGGTCGGCGCTGTTGGCAGCGACGACTTCGCCGCGCTCGCCCTTTCCGAACTGCGGGACGCCGGTGTCGATCTTTCTGCCGTCGAAGTGCGCGGTGACACAACCGGAGTTGCCGTGATTACGGTCAATGAAGCCGGTGAGAATACAATCATTCTATCGCCCGGTGCCAACCTGCGTGGCGACGCCAGGCAAATTTCGTTCGATGCGTTCGGTGTTGGAGATACCTTGATGCTGCAGATGGAAGTGGCTGAACGAGAGACCTTCGCTGCTGCCGGTGCAGCGAAAGCAGCGGGCGCACAAGTGATTCTGAGCCTGGCTCCCTTCGTGCCCCTCGCGCGAGAAGCTTTTTCGGATATCTCGATCCTGCTGGTCAATGAAACCGAGGCGGCTGATCTGGTTGGACACTATGGGATCGCCGGATCAGGACATGATTCGATTGCACGGGCACTGGCCGAGAGCCTGGACCTAATTGTGGTTGTCACTTTGGGGGCCGAAGGAGCTGTCGCGTCGGACGGCACGAAGGAGACTCGGGTCGAGACCTTGCCGGTTGAACCGATTGATACCACGGGTGCAGGCGATACCTTTGCAGGTGTTCTTGCGGCCGGCTTGGATGCCGGAGACGATCTCAAAACCGCGATGCGGCATGCGGCAGCCGCGGGTGCTTTGGCCTGTACCAAGTCGGGCGCACAGCCGTCCTTTCCCACAGGGGCCGAAATCAGGCATGCCCTGTCGGTGGCATGACCACCTCTACCGGCACTCTCGGCTTTTGAGTTATTGCGCAGAGTGACCGCGTAAGAGCATTAGCCTGCGAGATATTCCCAATCGGTGTCGCTAATGGAACTGTGTTTCCATTACGAGCTATGACAGCATCTCACAACTTTTGTGTACGGCGCTTGCGCGCTCAATTTCCGCAGTTACAGGGCGGATTTCTGGAGTTTCGATGAGATGAAGTCTGAGGTTCGAGTCGCGGTTATCGGCGGTGGCGTTGTCGGGTGCAGCGTACTCTATCATCTGACCAAGGGCGGTTGGAACGACGTCGTCTTGCTCGAGAGAGAGGAACTGACGGCAGGCTCAACCTGGCACGCTGCCGGTGGTTTCCACACCTTGAACGGCGATCCCAACGTCGCGAAGCTGCAGGAATACACGATTGAACTCTACAAGGAGATCGAGGAGATCTCCGAGCAGGCCTGCGGACTGCATATAACCGGCGGTATCATGCTGGTCTCCAGCGAGGAGCGTTTGGATTGGCTGAAGGCGGCCCATGCCAAGAACCGCTATCTCGGAGTCCAGACCGAGTTGATCTCTCTCGACGAAGCCTATGAGCACTTTCCGCTCATGGATAAGGACAAGTTCACAGGCGCCATGTGGCATCCGTTGGAAGGTCACCTGGATCCGTCAGGCACAACCCACGCTTATGCAAAGGCGGCTCGGGCAAACGGTGCCGAGGTCTATCGACATACCTGCGTGACCGATCTGCAGCAGCGAGTCGACGGCACCTGGGATATCGTGACCAACAAGGGCAATATCCATGCTGAGCACGTAGTCAATGCCGGCGGCCTTTGGGCTCGCGAGGTTGGCCGCATGGTCGGACAGGAATTACCGGTTCTCGCTATGGCCCATCAGTACATTCTGACCGAAGAGATGGAAGAAGTCGTAGCCTACAACAAACGCAACGAAGGCAAGGAAGTCGTTCACTGCATCGACTTTGACGGCGAGATCTACATGCGCCAGGAGCGCACCGGGATGCTGATGGGCACCTACGAAAAGAACGGGGAGCCCTGGAGCGAACATGACACGCCGTGGGATTTCGGAGCCGAGTTGCTGCCGCCGGATCTGGATAAAATCGCCGATAACCTGACTCGTGGGTTCGAGCGGTTTCCGGCCTTCAACAATGCCGGCATCAAGAACATCATCCACGGCCCCTTTACCTTTGCCCCTGATGGCAACCCGGTGATCGGCCCGGTCCGTAATCTGGACAATTACTGGCTCGCGGTCGGCGTTATGGCGGGCTTTAGCCAAGGCGGCGGCGTCGGTCTGGCTCTGGCCAACTGGATCATCGACGGCGATCCGGGCTTTGACGTCTGGGCCATGGACGCGGCACGTTATGGCGATTGGGCGACCAAAGCCTATACCAATGCCAAGGTGCGCGAGAATTATGGCCGCCGTTTCTCGATAGCCTTCCCGAATGAGGAATTGCCAGCAGGCCGTCCGTTGCGTATGACGCCAATCCACGATCGTCTGGCTGCAAAGAATGCGGTTTTTGGTGCCGCTGCAGGTCTGGAGCACGCACTTTGGTTTGCGCCCGAGGGTAAGGAAGCCGTTGAGGAGGTCACCTTCAAACGCTCCAACGCGCATGAGGCCGTCGCAGAGGAATGTGCCGCCGTTCGTAACGGTGTCGGTTTGCTGGAGACCTCCAGTTTCGCCAAGTATGAAATCACCGGCCCCGATGCAGAGGCCTGGTTGTCGCGTCTGCTGGCCAACAAGATGCCGCGGAACGGCCGCATCACTCTGACGCCGATGCTCAATCCTGCCGGAAAGCTGATCGGCGATTTCACCGTAGCGCGGATTGGCGACGAGCGTTTCTACATTTTCGGCTCGGGTGTGGCCGAGGATTACCACATGCGCTGGTTCGAATCCCATTTGCCGGAAAGCGGCGTGCGGATACAGGCGCTGGGCCTCAACATGACCGGTCTCTCCATCGCGGGGCCCAAGTCGCGCGAGCTGCTGCAGAAACTGACCTACCATGACGTTTCCGGCGACGCTTTCCGTTTTATGGCGATCCGCGAACTGGACCTGGGCATGATCCCGGCTCTGGTAGGACGTATCAGCTTCACCGGTGATCTGGGTTACGAGATCTGGGTGAAGCCGGAATTTCAGCAGGCGCTGTTCGATCTGCTGATGGCAGAGGGCGAGGAGTTCGGCATTAAGCTCTTTGGCGGGCGGGCGCTCAATGCTCTGCGCCTGGAAAAGGGCTTCGGCACTTGGGCGAGGGAGTACCGGCCCATCTACAGTCCTTTCGAGGCTGGTCTCGACCGTTTCGTCGATCTGACCAAGAACGACTTCATCGGCCGCGAAGCTGCCGCCCGCGACAAGCAGGAAGGCTGCGATCTGAAATTGCTGACCTTCACCGTCGAGGCTGAAGATGCCGATGTGATCGGCGACGAGCCGATCTGGCACGAAGATAAAGTTGTCGGCTGGATCACCTCCGGCGGTTATGCCCACGATGCGGCGAAATCAGTGGCGCTGGGCTATGTGCCCACGGAACTGGCAAACGGCGGAACCAGCGATAGCTTCGAGATTGAGATCCTGGGTAACCGTCGCCCGGCCAAGGTACAGACGGCGGCACTCTTCGATCCCGATGCGGCGAGGATGCGGGGGTAGGGGCGCCCGTATCCGCCCTTCCTGTCAGTCGGATGACAATTCGTAGTATCCTTTGCTCAACAAAAAGAGGCGCAATAGCAATAAGATCAACCCAATTCCCGACTTGAATAAGGGTCGACTGAGTAGGGGATGATGTCGTCCAGAAATTTCGACTGGGACCGGATGCGGCTGGTCCAGTCCTTGACTGCCGGGTAATCGGCGAGACGGTAGCCGGCATCGTCTGCCAACCCGCCGTATGAGAAGACAGATATGTCGGCAATCGAATAGCGGTTGCCGGCGAGAAAGTCATAGTTGCCAAGGTGGTTGTTGAGTGCGGTTAGCACGCGCTCGCCCAGCCTCCGCCGCTCAGCTGTAATAGGACTGTCGAAATCCAGTTTGCCGGTCAGCGTTCGGTGCCTGAGGGTGGCAATGCTGGACTGGACGTATTCTTGCTCGAAGAACATCCAACGCAGAGTCTGGGCACGCTCCAGCGGCTCCTTCGCGAAAAATTCCGTTCCTTCGGCCAGATAGGCCAGGATCGCGTTGGATTCCGGCAGATAGGTTCCGTCTTCCAGTTCCAGCACCGGAACGGTACCCATTGGATTTTTCTCTAAGAATTCCGGAGTCCGGCTTTCACCTTCGAAGATAGAGATATCCACCGTCCGATAATCCCTGCGCAATTGATTGAGCAAAAGGCGGACTTTGTAGGCGTTCTGGGATGGGCCGTAGCTAAAAAGAGTGATCATTTCCGTTTCCTCGCTGTTTTCTCTCAGCATTCAACAAGAACGGGAGGATTAGGAAACTCCGCTTCTTGCGTTTGAATTGTTTCTTGCGAGAATGCCTTTTCTGCTGGTCAAGGCAGACCCCAGTTGGAAAATCGCGCAAGACCGGAAGCACCTGGCTGCGTGGCGCCTCGTTTTAGAAAATTCGTTCGAAAGGTAGAGTAAATGGTTGAACTGCATAGAAAACCCGCTGGAGGCTCCGGAAAGGTTCTCGACATCACGCCGGAAAACGCAGGCTGGGGCTATGTCGGCTTTGGGCTCTATCACTTGGAAGCAGGAGAGAAGGTGGCTGAACAGACCGGAGATCGGGAAGCGATACTGGTGCTGGTCGAGGGTAAGGCCGAAATCACCGCTGCGGGCGAAGACTTCGGCGAGATGGGCGATCGAATGAACGTCTTCGAACGCACGCCCCCTCATTGTCTTTATGTGCCGAACGGGGCCGACTGGCAGGTCGTGGCGACGACCAAATGCACACTTGCTGTGGGCACAGCACCGGGCAATGGAAATCACAAGGCCCAAAAACTCGGCCCGGATGGCGTCGTGACTATGCCGCGCGGATCGGGCAGCAACACACGCTACATCAACAATATTGCCATGGAAGGTCAGGATGTGGCCGACAGCCTGTTGGTGACCGAGGTCTTCACGCCCAATGGCAACTGGTCGTCCTATCCCAGCCACCGTCATGATGAGGACGACTACCCAAACATTACCTACCTGGAAGAAACCTACTACCACCGCCTGGACCCGCCTCAGGGCTTTGGCATCCAGCGGGTCTATACCGAAGACGGCGAACTTGACGAAACCTTTACGGTCAAGGACGGCGACGTAGTCCTCGTGCCGCGCGGTCACCATCCCTGTGGCGCGCCGCACGGCTATGATATGTACTATCTAAACGTCATGGCTGGTCCGATACGCAAGTGGCGTTTTCAGAACGATCCTGCGCACGACTGGATTGCCCAGCGCGGTGCCGCTAAAAAAGAAGCCAGTTAACCGACCGGACACAACTATGACCTCCTGGCCATCCAATCAGCCGCCCGTCCGCAACGTGAGCGACGAACAGCGGCGTAACTGGAAGGCGCGTTTCCAAGACAGCGACCGGGCAGCGGGAATCGAGGTCACTGAGGATTTTGAACCTTTCAACCAGATGAACGACATGTTCACCCGGGCTTTCTGGGACGAGACGGTTCGGACCAAAGACACGGACGCGTTCTTCAGCAGTTATCGCATGAAGACTGCACCCAGACGGGGTGACGGGTTTACACTCAAGGATTTCGCACTCCGGAATGCGGCCTGGGCAGTCTCCGACATGGTCTCTGCGCGCGGCGAAGGTGAGGGCAAACGGGAAGGTTTTCAGGCGGCGATCGAACTGCTGACTCCAGTTGCCGACGAGCAGTTGGAGATCGAAGACTCTGCAAACTTTACCCAAGAACTGAAGGAAATTGCCAAACTCTTCGGCGCGGATCTTGCCGGGGTGACGGAGCATGACGAACGCTGGCTTTACTCCGCGCGGGTGGATACGCGTGATTTCTCCGAGAGCCCGAACGAACTACCGGAAGACATCACCCATGTGATTGTCCTGGGCCATTCGATGGACCGGGAACTGGTCGATACTTATCCCTCGGCCCTGGCCGGCGCTTCCACCGGACTGGAGTACAGTCATGAGGCAGCCATCGTCATCCAGCTTGCCTCCTACATCCGCAATCTCGGCTACGAAGCCGTGCCCTCCATGAACGATACCGGACTGGTGATACCCCTCGCAGTGAAGGCGGGCTTGGGCGAGTACGGTCGCAATCAGATGGTGATCACGCCGGAGTTCGGGCCGCGGCTGCGCTTCTCTAAGATCTTCACTTCCTTGCCGCTGACACCCGACCAGCCGAAACGTCATGGAGTGACTGAATATTGCAACATCTGCACCAAGTGTGCAGACCAATGTCCGCCTAAGGCGCTGCCCTTTGGGGCGCCTGATACGACCCCGCCGAATCAATCGACGATTTCCGGGGTGCGGAAATGGTCGGCCGACTGCGAAAAGTGCTTTTCCTATTGGGCCAAGCTGAAATCGGACTGCGCGATCTGCATGCGGGTCTGCCCCTTCAATCGGGACTTTTCGAGCTGGACTGCGCGGATTTGGCGGGCGCTGGCAACCTCGCGCTACCGCAAGCTGGCGCTCTGGTGGGAGACACGCTTCCCCAATGGCGTGCGGTTGAGGCCGAAGGATTGGTGGGCAAGCCTTGCGCAGCGATAGCCTTTGATCGGTCGATGCCGCATGCCTAATAGCGTAGCGGCATCGATCGAAACTCAAACTACACCTTGATCCGTTCGGCCTTCGGATCGTAGAGCGGCTTCAGGCTCGCCGTGGCGGCGACGCGTTTGCCAGCCACTTCGATCTCGTAACTGGACTCCAGGATGGCGGAGGCCGGTGTGCCTGGTTCGCAGGGTACGTATCCGAGACCGATGGCGGCTCCCAAATGGTGGCCATAGTTGCCGCTGGTCAGGTAACCGACGATGTCGCCGTCGCGTACGATCGGTTCGTTGTGATAGAGCAGAGGCTCAGGATCGGTCAGCAGAAACTGAACCATCCGTTTTCGCAAACCTTCTTCCTTGCGCTTCAGGACTGCGTCCTTGCCAATGAAGTCGCCGTATTTCGAGGTTTCCTTGCCGGTCTTGACCGCGAAGCCCAACCCAGCTTCCAGCACGTGATCCTGATCGACGATGTCGTGACCGAAGTGACGGAAGCCCTTTTCCATGCGGCAGGAGTCCAGCACATGCATGCCGCAGGGTCGCAGCCCATGATTTGCGCCCTCGGCCAGGACCAATTCAGCAACGTAACTCGCCATCTCGCTGGAGACGTAAAGCTCCCAGCCCAGCTCGCCCACGTAAGTGATGCGGTGTGCGCGGACCAGAGCCATGCCCAACTCAATGGTCTTGGCGGTGCCGAAGGGGAAGGCCTCGTTGGAGAGATCTTCATGGGTCAGCTTGGAGAGCAGGTTACGGGCGTTCGGGCCCATGACCGCGACCACGCCTTCGCCTGAAGTCACATCGGTGGCGATACAATGCGCGTCGTCGGGAATGTGATTGCGCAGCCACGCCATGTCGCGCACGCCGCTGGCTGCGGCGGTCACGATCAGGAACTCGGTTTCCGATAGTCGGGTGACGGTCAGGTCCGCCTCGATCCCGCCGTTACGGTTGAGCCACTGAGTATAGACGATCTTGCCCGGCGCGACCCCGACATCATTGGCGCAGATGCGCTGCAGCACGGGCTCTGCATCGCGGCCTTCGAGCCGGATCTTCACGAAGGTGCTGAGGTCGAACATCCCCACGGTCTCGCGCACCGCCTTGTGCTCTTCTGCTGCGTAAGGGAACCAGTTCTGGCGCGCCCAGGTGTATTGATACTCAGCCGTTTCACCCCGTTCCTTCGCTTCTTTCGGCAGGAACCAGTTCGCGCGTTCCCAACCTGCCGTCTCGCCGAAACAGGCGCCGTTCTCGGCCAGAAGCTCATGCAGCGGCGTGCGGCGGAGGCCGCGCGCAGAGGCATATTGGCGATAGGGGAAGTGGTCGGCGTAAAGCAGGCCTAGGGTTTCGCTCACCCGCTGCTTCAGGTAGCTGCGGGTCGATTGCATGGGATACATGCGGCGGATGTCTACATCCCAGAGATCAAGGGTTGGCTCGCCTGCTTCCATCCATTCGGCCAACGCGCGTCCGGCGCCACCTGCGGACTGAATGCCGATGGAGTTGAAGCCTGCAGCAATGAACAGTCCCTTCACGTCGGGTGTCTCGCCAAGCAGGTATCGGTCGTCCGGTGTGAAGCTTTCCGGTCCGTTGAAAAAGGTGGCGATGCCAGCCTGCTCCAGCAGAGGCACGCGATTGATGGCCTGTTCGAGCACTGGTTCGAAGTGATCAAAATCCTCCGGCAATTGGTCGAAGAAGAAATCTTCAGGGATGCCGTCGACCGCCCAAGGCTTGGAGAGCGGTTCGAAGGCGCCAAGCAGGATCTTGCCAGCGTCTTCCTTGTAGTAAGCGCATTCGTCGGGTACACGCAGCACCGGCAGGTCGCGCTGCAGGCCATCGATGCCCTCGGTCAGGATGTAGAAGTGCTCGCAGGCCTGGACCGGCACACGCACGCCAGCCATGGCACCGACTTCTCGTGCCCACATGCCGGCGCAGTTGACTACATTCTCGCAGGCGATCTCGCCGTCGGCGGTCGAGACGCCGGTAATGCGCCCCTGGGAGGTCTTGATCCCCGTCACCTTAACATTCTCGATAATCTTGGCGCCGTATTGGCGCGCACCCTTCGCCAGTGCAAGGGCGATGTTGGTCGGATCGCCCTGGCCGTCGGTCGGCAGGAAAACACCGCCGGTGACGCCCTCTAGGTTCAGCAGGGGATAATGTTGTTTGCATTCGTCCGGAGAGAGATCGTGAACCTCCAGTCCAAAACAGCGCGCCATGGAAGCACCACGCTGCAACTCCTCGAGACGTTCGTTGGTGAGCGCCACGCTGACCGAGCCATTCTGCTTCAGACCCGTGGCGGCGCCGGTCTCTTCCTCAAGATTGTAGTAGAGGTCGGCGGAGTACTTCGCCAACTGAGTCATGGTGTGGGTGGCGCGCAGCTGTCCGATCAGTCCGGCAGCATGCCAGGTCGTGCCGCAGGTCAGTTGCCGCCGCTCCAGCAGCACGACATCTTTCCAGCCCTGTTTGGCTAGGTGATAGGCGACGGAACAACCGATGACGCCGCCGCCGATGATGACCACGCGGGCCGTAGAGGGGATCTGTGCCATGACTTTGTTTTCTCTCGCTTGGCTTCGGGAGCCGGGTTTCATCTCAGAGTGTTCGGATCGGAATTGGCCTAATAAGAATTTGGCTTAATAAACAGGGGGCGACAGGGTCCAGACCAGAACCGCGCGCTTGTCTGTCGGATTGCGCCAGCTAAAGGCTTCGCGCTCGATACGGAAGGAGTCGCCCTCGTTTAGGGTAAAACAGTGATCGCTGACGCGGATCTCCAGCGAACCCGAAACCAGATAGGCGGCCTCTTCGGCGCCGCGGTCGATGGGTTGCTCGCGCTCTGCGCCGGGTTCGATCACGGTCAGGAAAGTTTCGAAGCCGCCGCCAAGATCCGGCGACAGCAGTTCTTCAGTAATGCCGGTTTCGGGCGAGCCCAGACGGCGGCGCTGATTCGCGCGTACGATATAAAGGGATTCGCTGGGCGACTGCTGCGACAGAGCCTCGCCGGTGGTAAAAAATAATCCCATAGGGATTTCAAGCACTTCGGCGATGGTGCGCAGGTCGGCGATCGGCAAATCCGAAATTCCACGCTCGACCTGGCTCAAAAAGCCAACCGAGCGGCCGATCTTATCGGCAAGCCGCTGTAGTGTGACTTGCTTCGACTGCCGCAGCGCGCGGAGATCCCGGCCCACAGCCAAACGCTGAGCTGTGAGCTTTTCAGTATCTTTGTGACTGTCTCGTTTCTGCACCATCCCATTCATAGCGCTATTTGTAAGTGAGTTCGTGAAAATATCAATTAGTTTTTCACAATAGAATAATTAGCGTTTTGATTTTCATGCTTTAACCTGCAGGTGTCTCGGATGATCGCTTTGATTTCATTGATTTTTCTGGGTAAACAAGCTGCCCTTAAGGCGCTCGGAGATAATCACAATGAATGGATGGGGTGAATCTACGGATGCTTGGGTTTCCGCCATGGGTGAGTGTGGGGATTGGGGGCGTGAACACGTTCTGGAACCCCGCGATGCTGGAGCGGGTCGAGGCAGGTAGCTACAGGCGGGCACTGGACGCCGACTGCGAGGAGGGTCGCTTTTGTCGTAGTCTCTCCGCACACGGCATCGAAACTTTCGGAATCGAGCCGACGAAGGCGCTGATTGAGACCGCCTGTCAAAGGGATCCTTTGGGTTGCTACGAAGTGGCGCAGACGAAAGATCTTCCTCTCGAAGCGGACAGTTTCGACCTTGTGGTCTTCTATCTGACCCTCATCGATATCGGCGATTTTCCTACGGCTTTTGCCGAGATGGCACGCGTCCTCGAGCCCGGCGGGGTGCGGACCTCAAAAGCTTCGTTGCCTGAAGCTCACTTTCTTCGACGAGCCCGTTCCACGCTCCGGCTGCGGGGAAAGGCAAGCGCAGTATCTGTGTGTTCCCTGGTTCATGATTATGGAGTGGCGGAATCAGACTTAGTGTTACTCTGTACATCGTTGAGAGGAGTAAATCAGCATGACAATCCGGGCCGCAGTTCCGGCCGATCTAAACGCCATTCGAGACATCGTTGAGCGCGCCTATGGCCACTATGTCGAGCGTATGGGACGTCCGCCGGGGCCGATGCTCGACGACTATGCCAGGCGTGTTGCACAGAGCGAGACATTTGTCGCCGATTTCGATGGCAGTGTCGGGGGCTTGCTCGTGTTGATCGATGGGGACGGCCATTTGCTGCTCGACAACATTGCCGTTCACCCCGATGCCCAGGGTCACGGTCTAGGCAGGCGGTTGATGGAATTTGCCGAGGCCGAAGCCGTGCGCCGCGGCTACACAGAGTTGCAGCTTTATACCCATGAAAGCATGACTGAGAACATAGCGATTTATAGCCGTCTTGGATGGGAAGAGACTGGCCGTGCCCTGCAGGCCGGCTTTGAGCGGGTATTTATGAGAAAGCAAGTGAGAGCGCCTGAAAACTAGCTCAATGGCGGGTCGTCAGATTGGGGCGCCTTTGACGCTTCGCGTCTGAAGCTGGTCGGATTGGTCACGTAAATGTATGAGGCAGCAGAAAAACCCATCCTGCTGTCACAAATTGGGTGGCTGTCTCGTCATAGCGGCATGAGGGCCTGTTCCGTCCGTGCATAACAGCATGGTTTAAAAGGTGTTGGGCGGCTAAATGGCTCTCAAGTGTTTTTACCCCTGTTTTCGAGGAGCCTTTTATGCGCAGTTTCTTTGCCCGCCGGTCCGTCAACGCTTTCGGAGAACACTACGGTTACGATGTGGCCTTCATGCATCACATACTAAAGCTGTCGCCGGACGCATTCTTTAAATTCACTGCACTGACCAAACTCGCCCAACACCGAAAGGCAGCGCCCAAGGAAGCCTTTTACGCTGCAAAACTGGTTGGCGCCCTTACAGAAGACTGTGGGCCTTGTGTGCAGCTTGTCATCGACATGGCGCAGGAAGCGGGTGTGCCTCCTGGGTGTGTGGAGGCAATTCTGCAACGAAACCTGAGCGCCATGGGCGTCGATACCTTGATCGGATATCGATTTGCCGACGCCTTGGCGCGTCGGTCGCCGGAACAAGGCGATGCACGTGAGGCGGTGCGCCAGCAGTGGGGAGAGATGGGCGTTCTCGATTTGACTTTTGCGGTGCAGATCGGGCGCGTTTTCCCGATGTTGAAGGAAGGGTTGGGCTTTGCCGCTTCCTGCCAACGGGTACGGGTTGGCGATCAGTCGGTCGAGGTTTTCAAGGAGGTTGCATGACGACGGTTGAAGCATCACTCGAGGCCAGTCGCGGCCGGCTCCTGGGTCTAGCTTACCGCATGCTTGGGAGCCGCGCGGATGCGGAAGACATCGTCCAAGATGCTTATCTGCGTGTCAAAGGCCGGAATCAACGCAATATCAGAAACCTCGAGGCATTTCTCTTTACGACAGTGACACGGCTCTGTCTTGATCATCTGAAAAGCGCTCGGGTAAAACGTGAAGTTTATGTTGGGTCCTGGTTGCCTGAGCCTGTTATTGATTCGGGATCACTTTCTCCTGAGAGTGCTGCCGAATTGGCGGACGATCTGTCCTTTGCTCTATTGCTCACACTGGAGAAACTATCGCCGCAGGAACGCGCGGCATTTCTTCTTCACGATGTGTTCGATACACCCTTCGCACAGATTGCCCTCGTTCTTGAGAAAAGCGAAGCCTCCTGCCGCCAACTTGCAGTTCGCGCCCGTAAGGCCGTCAGAAGTGCCAAACCCGGAAGTCCGGCTCCGCCTGGTGCGCATAAGGCTCTGCTTTCGAAGTTTGCCGAAGCAGTCATGACCGGTGACGTCAGCCGCCTGCAGATGATGCTAACGGATGATGTGGTCACCTATTCGGATGGTGGCGGGCTTAAGGTCGCTGCACTCAATCCCATTTTTGGAGCGGACAAGGTAGCGCGCTATTTTATTGGCGTGGCGCGAAAACATCAGATGAGCGGTGTCACTATCGAAGTTCGGCTTGTGCTGATCAACGGCGCACCTGGTATCGTGGTCAATATCGACGGCACACTCGATCAGACAATAAACATTGAGGTCGTTGACGGCCTCATCTCGGCGTTCTATTTGGTCCGCAATCCGGAAAAGTTGCGGTCGGCCGATGCGATCATCCGGGCAGGTGCTTTTTCGGAAGTGTAATCAACCAGAACAGCGCTTGATCAGTTGCCGCAGCCAGATCACGGCCGGGTCCAGCTCGGTGCGTAGATGCCAGACCTGGAGGTAACCGAAGCGGGACAGCTCGATCGGGGCGTTCAGGTGTTCGAAAACACGCGCCCGTACAATTCGGAGTCTGTTATTGCTGCTGCCTGCGGTGCTGGACGCTTTATTTGCCTTCATCGGCCAGTGCGCGATGAGGTTGCCGCTAAATCTGTAAAGCCCTTAGCTCTTCGCTTCCCGTGCCTTGCGGCGGGCGGCCATCAGTTCGAGCGTGTAGGCGGAGAGTTCTTCCAGCACCTTGAGCGCAGCACGAGTCTTTTTGCCTTCGATCGCGTCCGTGAGGGCGCTATGGAGGTCGGCGATTCGCGTTCGGTCGCGCATACGGTAGGTGACCATGTTCATCAGCGGCTGCATGGCTTCGATGACGCCGGCCATCTGAAAGGACAGCACCGGATTGCCGGCAGCATCGGTCAGAGCACGGTGAAAGCGCACATCCGAAGCACAGAAGCCCTCGTCGGTCTCGTCCTTGATCCGCTGCTGGGCGATTTCCCGGCGCATGATTTCCAGGTGCTTGTCTTCCCGGCGCCTGGCGGCGAGAGGAACGCAGGCGGCTTCCAGGGTAAAGCGGGCCTCGACCACATCTTCGAAGGGGATGTCGTTCATCCCCACGAGTAGCGTGCTGGTGGTGACCAGTGCGTCGTGGGCTTCAGACCAGCTCAGGCGGTTTACGAAAGCACCACCGGTCGGGCCACGCTGGGTGCGGATCAGGTTTTGGGCGGCCAGGCGTTTCAGGGCTTCACGTACGGTCGGCCGCGACACACCGAAGCGCTCCGCGAGCTCGGTCTCGCTGGGTAGGCGCTCTTCGACCACCAGCCGGCCTTCCATGATCGCCGTGCGGATGGCATCGGCGATCTGGGTCGAAAGACCTTCTTTGTTGATTCCACTGTACACGATGGACATACGTTGGCTCCTTGAGCGTCAGAACCTAACGAGTGGCCTCGTAATCTGTCAATTCTATATATGTTTTATTGTCAGACAATTTATCATTTGACTTTTTTTCCAGACTCTCACAGGTTCGCGGCGATGGCGTCGTTTTTGTTAGAGGTCGAGTTATGCCTGCACCGCTTCTTTCCGTTTCCCGGCGCACGCGCCACACGCCTTTCACCGACCGGGTGACCGCACAGGGCGTCAAAAGCTACACCGTCTATAACCACATGCTGTTGCCGACTGCATTCGAATCTGCGGAAGCGGACTACCGGCATTTAAAGAACCACGTGCAGGTTTGGGATGTCTCCTGCGAGCGGCAGGTCGAGATCCGGGGGCCCGACGCCGGCAAGCTGATCCAGATGCTCACGCCGCGTGATCTCGGCAAGATGACTATCGGACAATGCTTCTATACGCCGATGGTCGACGAAACTGGCGGCATGCTGAACGACCCGGTCACACTCAAGCTCAGCGAAGACCGCTATTGGGTGTCCATTGCCGATAGCGACTTACTTTTCTGGATCAAAGGCCTGGCCTACGGTCTTCACTTTGAAGTTGATGTTGACGAGCCTGATGTCTCACCATTGGCGGTGCAGGGGCCCAAGGCCGACGATCTGGTCGCACGGGTGTTTGGCGATGCCGTGCGCGATATCCGCTTTTTCCGTTACTCCGTGCTGCCCTTCGAGGGCCGGGATCTGGTGGTGGCGCGCTCCGGCTATTCCAAGCAGGGCGGCTTCGAAATTTATCTCGACGGATCGGACCTTGGTGAACCACTGTGGGACGCACTCTTTGCCGCTGGCGATGATCTTCAGGTCCGCCCCGGCTGTCCGAATCTGATAGAACGGATCGAAGGACGGTTGCTGTCCTATGGCAACGACATGACCCGCGAGAACACGCCTCATGAATGCGGGCTGGGTAGATTCTGTCAGACTCAGTCGGCGATCGGCTGCGTCGGCCGCAACGCCCTGTTGCGGGTAGCGGTGGAAGGGCCGACCCGACAGATCCGCAGCCTTGCCATCGACGGTGACGCCCTGGCACCTTGCGGCGGAGTCTGGCCGGTTTTTGCAGGCGGCAAACGTGTGGGCCGTGTAACTTCGTCGGCCTGGTCGCCGGATTTCGAAACCAACGTCGCAATCGGGATGATCCGCATGACCCACTGGGATGACGGCATGCGCGTCGAGGTCGAGACACCGGACGGGATGCGGGGCGCGACGATCAGGGAACAGTCCTTCATTTAAGAGGCTGAACGCAGGGTAGGAGACGAGGCGATGGATTCAGAATACGAGGCCTTGGCGAAAAACGGCGCAAACTATCAAGCGCTCTCGCCGTTGTCTTTCATTCGGCGCACAGCTGATGTCTTTCCCGACCGTCTTGCAGTGATCTATGAAGACCGCCGCTATAGTTGGGCCGAGACCTATAACAGGGTGATGCGGTTGGCCTCGGCGCTGGCGAAACGCGGCATCAAAAAAGGCGACACTGTTTCGATCATGGCCGCGAACACACCCGAGATGTTTGAGGCGCACTTCGGCGTACCCATGGCGGGCGCGGTGCTCAATGCCATCAACACTCGCCTGGAAGTCGAGACAGTCGCTTACATCCTTGATCACAGCGACGCCAAAGTTGTAATGGTCGATACCGCGCTTTCCAGCGTGGTCGCCGAGGCGCTCAAATCTGTAAAGCGCGATATTCTGGTCGTTGATATCGTTGACGCCGCGGGGCCGGGTGGAGACCGCATCGGCGCGCTCGATTACGAGGCGCTGCTGGCGGAAGGGAATCCGGATATAGACTGGAAGGGGCCTGCCGACGAGTGGCAGGCGCTCACCCTGAATTATACTTCCGGCACCTCGGGCCGGCCCAAGGGTGTGGTCTATCACCACCGCGGTTCCTACCTGATGTCCATGGGCACTGTGGTGGCATGGGAGTTGCCGCGTCATCCGACCTACCTCTACACAGTACCGATGTTTCACTGCAACGGTTGGGGCCATGCCTGGACCATGACCCTGCTGGCCGGCACTATCGTCTGTAACCGGGCGGTCAGCGCCAAGGCAGTGTTCGGCGCGATCCGCCAACACGAGGTGACGCACTTCGGAGGGGCGCCGATCGTTCTCTCAATGCTGATTGATGCGCCGGAAGAAGACCGTGTGCCGCTTGAACATCCGGTCAAGGTGATGACGGCCGGCGCTCCACCGCCCGCTGCGGTTCTGGAGAAGACCCGCGCCATGGGCTTTGAAGTGATGCAGGTATATGGCCTGACTGAAACCTTCGGCCACGTCACCCAGGCGCTCTGGCGGGAAGACTGGGATGACTTGAGTTTCGCCGAGCAGGCGGAGCTGCAGAGTTGGCAGGGGGTCAGCTTCCCCATGAATGAAAGCGCCGCCGTCATTAACAGAGAGACAGGTGAATTGGCGCCGCGCGATGGAGAAACTCAGGGCGAGATCGCTATTTGCGGCAATACGGTGATGAAGGGTTACTACAAGAGCCCGGATGAGACGGACGAAGCCTTTGTCGACGGCTGGTTCCGCACCGGCGATGCCGCCGTCTGGCACGACAACGGTTACATCCAGATTAAAGACCGCCTGAAGGACGTGATTATCTCCGGCGGCGAAAATGTTTCCTCTGTCGAGGTTGAAGGCGTGCTCTACCGTCATCCTGCTGTCGCTGCTGCCGCTGTCGTTGCCAAGCCGGACGACAAGTGGGGTGAAGTGCCTTGCGCCTTCATAGAGCTTAAAGTTGGTGAAAGCCTGACCGAAGAGGAACTGATCGGCTTCTGCCGTGAGCGCATGGCTGGCTTCAAGCGGCCCAAAAAGGTTGTGTTCGGTGAGTTGCCGAAAACCGCGACCGGCAAGATTCAGAAATTCGTTTTAAGAGAAAAGGCCCGCGAGACCTGAGGCGGGTAAATTGTTATCGGAAAGAAGGAAAGAGGCTATGAGCTTCAACGCGTTGGTTGTCGAAAAAGACGAAGAAGGAAAAACCGCAGCAGCGGTGCAGCAGATCGAGGATGCCCAGCTTCCCGACGGCGATGTGACTGTCGCTGTGGAATATTCGACTGTGAATTACAAAGACGGCATGTGCGTGGGCTCCGGGGGCGGCTTGGTCCGCAACTATCCGCATGTCCCCGGTGTCGATTTCTCCGGTACGGTCGAGACCTCCAGCGACGATCGCTACAAAACGGGCGACAAGGTCGTGCTTACCGGCTGGCGCGTGGGCGAGGCCTGGTGGGGCGGTTACGCGCAAAAGGCCTGCGTCAAAGCCGACTGGCTCGTGCCCTTGCCTGATTGCCTTTCGACCCGCAACGCCATGGCGGTGGGGACAGCCGGCTTTACAGCGATGCTGGCGGTTATGGCACTGGAAGATCACGGGCTCAAACCCGCGGACGGGCCGGTGCTGGTAACCGGTGCAGCTGGTGGTGTTGGCTCCGTGGCGACTGCGATCCTTGCTAATCTGGGTTATGAGGTGGCGGCAGTAACCGGACGCCCGGAGACCGCCGACTATCTGAAGTCGCTTGGTGCCACCCAGATCGTGCCCCGCGAAGAGATCAACGAGACAGTCAAACGTCCTTTGGAAAAAGAACTCTGGGCGGGCTGTATCGATGCAGTGGGCAGTGCAATGCTGGCCCGCGTCCTCGGCCAGATGAAGTACGGGGCTTCGGTCGCCGCAGTCGGCCTCGCAGCGGGTGCCGACCTGCCGGCCACGGTCATTCCCTTCCTGTTGCGTGGAGTCAATCTGCTGGGCATCGATTCGGTCATGAAACCCTATGACGCACGGGTCCGAGCCTGGGAACGTGTCGCCAAGGATCTGCCGATGGATAAGCTTGAAGCCATGATCGAACCGGCCACACTTGCCGATCTCCCCGCACTCGGAAAAGCGATCCTGAAAGGGCAGGTCAAGGGCCGCGTCGTGGTGGATGTGAACGTCTAAGTGAAACAGGAGAGTTTCTGGACCCAGCGATTCTCGGGTCTGGATCTTCTTTTGTTCGTTGCCATCTGCTACCGGACGACCCTGTTGGGACTTTTAGGGATCGGGAAACATGACGCGCTGGGTGGTAATCTTCGACGACACGCCGGGCATGCTGTCGGTACGTAAGGCCCGTGGCGGCGAGCATATCGCCTATCTGAAGGAAAACGCAGACCGCATCCTGATTGGCGGCGGTCTGCGTTCAGTTCCAGATGCACCCTTTGTTGGTGGACTCTGGGTCGTCGAGGCCGAGATTTACGACGAGGTCGTCGAGCTTGTTCTGAACGACCCTTACTTCAGTCCCGAGCACCGCAAGTTCCGCATTCTAGCCTGGGGTAAAGCACTGGATCGTTCTGTTACCCTTTAGGCTGCTGCCTTACGCATACTCTCCAGATGCTCGTCCCAGCCCGCGTCCAGTGACTGCAGCATCTGCATTGTCGCCGCACCGGCGGCCTCTGCGATTCCTTCGTGGGTCAGCGAAAGGCGCGTTCCGCCTGCGGCCTCTTCCAGGATCCAGGTCACAATCGTCTCGGCGCCGTCGAAGGGGTCGATGACGAAGCTGTAGACCAGTTTCTTTGGCGCCTCCATTGTCAGTATCCGGCCCCAGATCAACCTGGATCTGCTCCCATCGTCCTTGGTCCGCATCAGGGCATAGTCCTCTCCCGCTGCGAGGTCCTTCTCGGGTGGGTGGAACCACTGTGCCAGCTTCTCTTTCTCGGTCAGGAAGGCCCAGACGGTTTCGCGGGAAGCCTTGAAGAAAACGGTCTTTCGGATGGTGGTGGTTGGTACGGTGTCTGTCATCAGGGTGGTCATTTTTCGCTCTCTTCCTTTTCAATAGCAACCCGCAGAGCCTGCAGACGTTTGTCCCAGAATTGGTTGAAGTAGCTCAGCCACTCGGCAACGCTTTTAAGGCCGAGAGGCTCCAGTCGATTGATGCGTTCCCGGCCACTGGCATGAACGGAGATCAGCGCGCCTTCTTCGAGAATGGTCAGGTGTTTCTTGACAGCAGCACGGGTGATATCGAAGCGCTCGACCACCTCGCCGATGGTCATGTCGTCTTCGCTGAGCAGCAGCAGGATGTCACGCCGCGTTGGGTCGGCGAGGGCGCGAAATGCGCCCTGCGCTTCGTGGTGTCCGAAGCCGATCAATTCGACCTCCCGATAAAGTTAAGCTGTGATGTTGGTGACATGGCAAACTCAATGTGAAACCAAAGGGTATCATTTTAATATGATGCCAAATGGTATCATGTCAAGTCTGGAGATGTCGTTTTGTCAGGCTTGTGCGGCAATCGCTTCTTCGTGCCGGGCGAAACTCGCGGCGTCGAAGCAGCAGAAGATAACTTGCTGAATGGAAGTGTCGCTCGATAGAAATTCCACCGTTTTCTCAACTGCGATCCGAGCGGCCTGGTCAGGCGGGAAACGATAGATGCCGGTTGAGATGGCGGGGAAGGCGATCCGGTTTAGCGCATTTTCCGTGGCCAGTTCCAGCGAACGCCGGTAGCAGGATGCCAGCAGTTCCGGTTCGCCTGCGTCGCCGCCGTTCCAAACCGGACCAACTGTATGGATGACGAAGCTTGCCGGCAACTTGTAGCCTCTAGTGATCTTGGCATCGCCGGTTTTGCAGCCGTTCAGCATCCGGCATTCCATGACCAGATCCGGACCCGCAGCCCGATGAATGGCGCCGTCCACCCCGCCACCGCCTAACAGCGAGGTATTTGCTGCATTCACGATGGCGTCGATCTCAAGCTTGGTGATGTCGCCCAGATGAACGGATAAGCGTGTCGTCACTGTCATCGATCTGTTCCGTGCAATGAGCGGTCAACATATCAGGGTTAGATTACACTGCCACGCAGGCTGCGTTTCCTTCGGCAGTGCGACGTGGTAAGACGGCGGCCGTTCCGATGCAAATACACCCCATGCCGCGCTATGACTGACTTCTTTAGATTTCCGCATACCGGTCATCTCACTTGGCTGGGCCAGGACATGCCACGCGACGACAAGCTTCTGGCACCGGGCGAAGTTGACGCGCTTTTCGCTGACGAAGTGGTGGTGGAAGAAAAACTGGACGGCGCGAACATCGGAATCTCGCTGGACGATGCTGGTGAACTGCGCGTTCAGAACCGCGGCCAATATCTTCAAGCGCCCTACAAGGGGCAGTTCTCGCGTTTGAATGCGTGGCTGGCGCAGCATCAGTATGCGCTACATGAGTTTCTTGATTCTGACACGATCTTGTTCGGCGAATGGTGCGCCGCGGTGCATTCAATCGAATACTCAATTTTGCCCGATTGGTTTCTGCTGTTCGATCTTTACGACCGGCCGTCAGGCCGCTTCGCCAGCCAGTCGCGGCGCAATCAGCTTGCAACAGAGGTTGGTCTTACGGTCGTGCCCGAGTTGCTACGCGGGATCTTCGAGCTTCGCGAATTGCTTGATCAGCTCGAAGTTCGTCAGAGCCAATATTCCGACGCGCTGGCTGAGGGCTTTGTGGTCAGGTGCGATGCCGGGGATTGGTGCCAAGCGCGCGGTAAGATCGTGCGGGCCGATTTCACCCAATCCATCGAAACCCATTGGAGCCAAAACAGGCTCAGATGGAATCGGGTGGCTCTACCGAGTAGCGCCTGACGCCAGGGCTGCCTGCGCAGCCCCAATCAGTTTGATGCAAATACGTAGAGGCAGCGGCAGGGCTTTTTGCCTTTCGAGAGACAAGCATGTCCCATACGGCCGTCGAAGTAGACGCTCTGGCCCGCGGTCAGGGTAAGGGTTTCGTAGGCTTCAGAGTGAAACTCCAATTTCCCTGAGAGGACATACAGCATGTCCTCGGTGTCATGGCGGTTCCACTCGCCGAAATCCGCGAGTGACGTGCAGGTAAAATCCACGATCAGGCTCTGAAAGCGTTTGTCCTTGAGCTGCGCCGCGAGGGGAAAGAGCCGGTGGTTTGCGTATTCGACCGCATTCGCCAGCTCGCCGCGGTCGACCGCCAGGCGTCCGCCCAGAGATGGCGGGTTTTCCGGGCGCATCAGTTCCGAGACTTCCACGTCAAATCCCCGAGCCAGCTTCAAAAGAATTTCAAATGTTGGCGAGAGCTGTCCGTTTTCAATCTTGGACAGGGTCGAGCGTGCGAAGCCGGAGCGTTCGGCCAGTTCCGCCTGGCTAAGGCCGCGTGCCCGGCGCCAGCGGCGAATGCGCGCGGACAGTTCCGCGTGGGCCGGATCCTCGGCTCGGGGGCCGGAAGGTCCTGAATGTTCGATTTCTGCGTTTAGCATCGTCGCGTAGTTCGTGATCACGATTGACAGCAATATGTTCTTATAATAACAATTTGTTACTTTTGCAAACGTTGACGCGAGGCCTATGCAATGAGCGGCGCAGTATCTGAGAGTCTGTTCGAACGTGGGATGAAAGTGCTGGTAGAGGGCGTGTCCTCGGCCTCACGAGGGCCGGCGGCCTTCGGCACGACACCGCGCTACATGTCGCATGGAGAGGGCACTCGGCTCTATGACGTCGACGGACGCGAATACCTCGATTGGATGATGGCCTTCGGGGCTTTGCCGCTGGGCCACGCCCATCCGGCTATTGTCGAGGTGGTCACCCGGGAGATCGCCCGCGGCAGTCACTTCGCGACCGCCCTTGAGGTGGAAGTCGAGGTGGCCGAAATACTGGTCGATCTCTTGCCTCATGTTGAGAAGGTGCGCTTCGCCAACACTGGCACCGAGGCTGCCATGGCTGCCTTCCGCTTGGCGCGCGGTCACACCGGCCGGCGTAAGATCATCAAGTTCGAAGGGCACTATCACGGCTGGTGGGATTCGGTTCTCCTGAACACAAATCCGCAACCGACAACCGCTCTTGGGCATCCTAACTCACCCATCAGGATACCCGATAGTTCGGGCATCCTGGAGGAGAGTTGGCTCGATACCATCGTCGTACCCTGGAACGACTTCGACGCGCTCGAACGGGCGATGGAGACCCATGGACGTGATGCTGCCTGTGTCGTGACCGAAGGTGTGATGTCGAATATGGGCGTGATCCCACCGAAAGATGGTTATTTGCAGCGCATGCAGGAGCTCTGCCGCGACTATGGCGCGTTGTTTTACCTGGACGAGACTGTCACAGGCTTCCGTCTGGCCGCCGGTGGCTGCGCTGAACTTTATGGCCTGAAGCCGGACATCGTGACCTATGGCAAGGCGCTGGGCGGCGGTGTTCCCATGGCCGCGATCGGCGGTTCCGATGAGATCATGTCAGGGCTGGAGTGGGGCAAGGTTCTGCATTTCGGTACACACAATGCCGGCAGGTTGGCGTTGCATATCTGCAAGACCATGTTGACCACGATGCTGGCGGACAATCAGGCAGGTTTTACGCGCATTAAGGACCTGGGCCAGAAGATGACATCGGAAATCCAACAGGCCGCGCGCGCCAACAATAAACATGGTGTGGTCTGTCAGGGCGTGAATTCCATGTTCCAGATTTTCTTCACCGATCAGGAAGAGATCACCGGCTACCGGGATTTCTGTGCGCACGTCGACCGCCTGAAGTTCCGTGACTTCGCACTGCGTCTGTTCGATAAGGGTGTTTACATGAATCCCTCGGCGACCCTGCATTCTCTGTCCTCTATTGTTCATACAGAAGACGAAATCGATTTCACCGCGAATGCCATCGCGGAAGTGCTCGACGAAATGCCCTGATGTAGGAGGTCAGCAATGTCCGAACGCGTGATCGGCATACTAGGCGTTGGCCATCTGGCTGGCTTTCTGTTGGAAGGTCTGAGGAGCGGCGGCAGACAAGATCGTGTTGTTCTCTCCCCTCGCGGTAAGGCGAAAGCCGCTGCGCTGGCGGAAAGATTCGCCGCCGAGGTTGCACCGGACAACCAGGCCGTCATCGATGCCTGCGATGTCATCCTGGTCTCGCTGCCGGCTGCCTCTGGCAGAGGCATCCTGTCCGACCTGAAATTCCGCGCGGGTCAGACCGTACTCTCCGCCATGGCTGGAACGAGCTCTGAGGAGCTTTTGGAGATTGTCACGCCGGCAAGCGCGCACTGCACCATGATGCCCGGTTACGCAAATGCCTTGGGGATAGGGCCAAGCCTGCTCTATCCGGCAAACGAAGTCTGCGAAGAACTCTTAGGTCGTCTCGGCCCCGTCCATATATTCGAGGACAAAGGGGCCTTCGAGGCCGCTTGCGTCTTCGGCGCATTCTCGGGTGCCAGTTTCGTCTTCATGCAGCGGATCGTTGCCTGGTTCGAGGCGCAGGGAGTCCCGGCCGATGTCGCGCGCAATCTGGTTGCCGAAACCCTGCGCGGGAATGCCGAGGTGGTTCGAACAATCGATCAACCGTTGGACAGCATCGTAGAGGGCATCGCGACGGCTGGCGGTATCACGTGGCAATGTGTAGATGCGCTCGACGGCGAAGGGGCTCTTGCGAGTTGGTCGGGCGCATTGGATGCAGTCAACGCCCGTATGAAACGCGGTATGGACTAAAAAGAAGAAAGTCCCCCTTTGAAATTCAATGAGGGACTCTCATTCTTAAAACGACCTCAGTGATGCTACTCGGCAGGCTCGGTCGCTGGCACGACCGTCGTCGGTTGTCCCGCCTGTTCTCGTCTGCCATCGTTGTAGATTGCCTTGGTCAACGCAACGCATTGCAAGACCATGACGACCGAGAACGGCAAGGCACCGATCACCATTGCCGTCTGAATGGCTTTCAAGCCGCCAACCAGCAGAAGCGCCGTAACCACTGCGCCCAACGCAACACCCCAAAAGATGATGTGAGGGCGTGCTTTGGGGCCTTCGTCACCGGCGGCATTGATTGTGTTCACAATCAGGACCGCGGAGTCAGCTGTCGTTACAAGATAAGTCATGAGAAGGATGACGATCATGACCGACATTGCCCAGCCCAGGAACGGTGAGAGCATGTACTGGACCATTGCGAAGATTTTATCGCCGTCTGGCGCACCGGCAATCACGCCGCTCGCACCGCCGGTCAACTCCAGATCGATCGCGGTACCGCCCGCCCAGGTAAACCAGACGAAACACATCAGTGACGGCACAATCATCGCACCCAGGACAAACTCACGGATTGTCCGGCCCTTGGAGATACGTGCCAGGAACAGCCCGACGAAGGGGGCGAAGGCAATCCACCAAGCCCAGTAGAACACCGACCAAGCTCCCTGCCAGCTTTCCAGCTTTGCGGCGATACTTCCTTCAACGCCGTCCGTGGACCACACGCGGAACATCATATCAGGCAGGGCGATCACGTAGTCCCAAAGACCCACGATCAGGGCCTGCATGCCAAAGAAGGTTGATCCAAACAGCAGGAAGAAACCCAACAGCGCAATGCTCAAGACCATGTTGATATTGGACAGCCATTTGATGCCTTTACCAACGCCCGACAGAGCCGATGCCGTTGAGGCTGCCATGATAACGACAATCGCAACCAGGACCCCAGCTGTGTTTGCGGTGCCTGCCTCGTTTGTCAGGCCGCCGATGCCGATGCGCGTCAGGCCGGATACAAATTGTTCCACACCAAAACCCAGTGTCTGTGCCACACCCAGAATGGTGGCGACCACGGCAACGATGTCGACGACATGGCCGATGGAGCCTGACAGTCTTTCGCCGAACAGCGGGGTCAGGGATGACCGCATAGTCAGCGGCAAGCCGCGGCGATAACTGAAGAAACCCAATGCCAGTCCGGCAATCGCATAGCAAGCCCAAGCGCCCAATCCCCAGTGGAGGAAAGACCACTTGTAGGCCATGCGGATATTGTCCGCGGTCCCGCCGTTGGTAATGCCCTGGATCACTTCTGGATTGTTGTTCCAGTGATAAACGGGTTCCGCGACAGCCCAGGTGAGCATGCCGACCCCGATGCCGGCACCGAACATCATGGAAAACCAGGAGAAATTCGAAAACTCCGGCACGTCATCCGCCAGGCCCAGTTTCAATCTGCCGGCAGTTGGCCATATCGCCAGGCCAATGCAGGCCAAAATGAACAAAGCGACCGTCCAAATGTACCAGGCGCCAAAGGACGCCAGAATAAAGCTGTTGATGCTGTTGAGGACTGCGCCCGATTGTTCCGGAAACGCGATAGCCCAGATAACCAGTCCCCCGATCAGGAGTTTTGATGAGATCGTGACGATATGGCTGAAACCTCGGTAGAAACCTGTATCAGCTGTACTTATGGGTAGTTCCGTTAAAGCTGGTTTGATTGACATGTGTTCTTCTTGTCCTCCCACATTTCCCAGTTGCACAGTGAGCAGCCCGATTGGTTTGCAGATTTCAGGAAATACCTGACATCTGCATCGAGTCTTAATTAAGATCCCACTTGTCCTGAATTGCGATCAACTATAGTTGTGTCGCAATCACAGCAAGATTTGTAGTAGGTAATTAGTTATGGCAGGCATTAGCTCTAATTATTGGAAATTTAGTCAGAATCTCGTTGGTCTCTGTGCATTTGACCTTGTTGCCCAGCATGGGAATTTCACCAGGGCAGCTGAGGTCTTGGGAATATCCCAATCGGCGATCTCTCAGCGCATCAGGAGCCTGGAGCTTGAACTCGGGGTCGTATTGTTCAGGAGAGAGCACCGTGGCGTCACGCTCACGAACGATGGGTTGCGATTGCTCAATGTCGTGCGGCCTTCGATGAAGCAGCTATCCAACTCGGTTACATCGTTACTCGACCGCAAATCGAAGCCGAGGGTCCGGCTGTCCGCCGACTTTGCCTTTTCGACTTTCTGGTTGCTTCCGCGCTTGCCTCAGCTGCGTTCGGATCTTGGAGAAGAAATCGAGATACAAATTCTTGCGTCACAGGTACCACCGGATCCGGACGATGATGATTGTGATGTCACTATTCACGTGAATTCCTTGAGCCGAATGCTGGAGGGTGACGTCCTTCTGTTGGAGGAAAAAGTCGCTGCTGTCTGTAGCCCCGGTTTTCTTAAGAAAAACGGAGCTATATCTTCATCTACCGAATTGCTGGACACCCAGTTGTTGAGCCTGTCGAAGCCGCCTTCAGCAGAGTGGCAAACCTGGCAGGGTTGGTTTGACAGTCTCGGTATTGTTGGTGAACGCTCCCAAAATTACGTCAGCTTCAATAACTACGACATGGTCACTCAGTCGGCGGTTGCCGGACATGGAGTGGCTCTTGGATGGCTTGGTCTGGTCGATGACCTTTTGCAGAACGGCTTGCTGGTGCGCGCAACGACGGACGTTGTGACCAGTGCGGCGGGATATGTCATGTCACGCGACTATGCCAGCCCTTCGCGTGGACCGGCGCTGGTGTTCGACTGGATCGCCAATCAGGTCAATGCTGCGGCTTCGTCCTAAAAGTCACCGACAGCCCCTGTGTTACAAAGTTAGAGAGTGCAAAAAAAACAGGCGATGTTCCATGGCATTGCCTCAGGGCAGCTACTTCAGCCGCCGATCGATGTTAAAGTTCTTGGCGAGGTAATCCAGGATCACTTTGCGGTCGGCCGCTTCAGGTTCGTCCATGCCTTGTTCGTCAACCATCCAGTCAAGCAGTTCATCCCAATCATCACGCTTCAGGCCCTGTTGCTTGACGATAGCGAGAGAATGGCAGGCGCTGCAGAGATAACCAGTGTCATCCCGGCCCGGGCCGAGAGGCCAATCCCGACCGAACTCGTCATCTTCATCGAGGCTGCTCGTTGTCGTGTCACTGGTTGCTGTTTGCACCGGGGCAGGAGACAGAGTCTCGGCGAAGCTGGTCAGGGTGAATGGAAATACGAGACCAAAAGTAACAGGGAGAATCGCAAAAGTGCTTCGGATAGGGTTCTGGAAAATCGAGAGCATAAAACAGGATCCAAATGCAAAAGCTGGAACAGGGCCAAAGGAAAGCCGGCCTGGGGAACTTGGCCGGCTTTCCACGCCAGTCGGGCTGGGGGCGTCCGACGGCGGTGCGTCGCGCGGAGTTTAGGCGCGGACCGTCACGGCAATTCGATGCATGCTGTTATTGAGGTAACCCTTGGGATTCCAGTTGATCGCAAAGGGCTGACTGTTGCCTTTGTCGTCAGTCGCTCGCGCCCAAATCTCGTAGTAGCCTTTCTCGGGGAATGAGATCTCGGCGGTCCAGTCCTGCCAGGAAAAAGGATTGGGCGGAGCAGACAGATCGGCTCGGGTCCAGGTGGCACCAAAGTCGTGGGAGATGTCGACGCGTGAGACACTGTTGTCGCCGGCCCAGGCATGACCGCGCAGGGCCAGGCTGCGGCCGGTGATAGCTTGATTGGTTTGCGGCGTGGTGATCAGAGATTTGACCGGCATGGACTCGATGATCTTAAAGTCGGCCTTGTCGACCTTCGTGCCTGGCGCTACCGGATAGTAGGGGGCACGGTAGGAGGTGCCCGTCATCTTGGGCCCGTCGTGGACAACGTTGCGCAATTCGATCCGCTGCAGCCATTTCTGCGATGTCGACCCGGGCCAGCCTGGGCAGATAGTGCGCACGGGAAAGCCGTGCAGCGGCGGGATTGGCTCACCGTTCATGGCAAAGGCGATGATCGAATGCGGTTCCATGGCTTTTGCGAGGGGCACGCCGCGAGAGATTGGGAGCTTGTCAGGCTTGCCGGACAGGTGTCCATCCAGGCTGTAGTGCGCGGTGTAGATCGCCGATTCCTTCACACCTGCGGCCTTAAGAACGTCCGCATAGCGCACGCCAGTCCATTCCGCGTTGCCGATCGCTCCCAAGGTCCACTGATTGCCTTTGGCCGGCGGATTAAAGGCGGCACGGCCGTTGCCGCCGCATTCGACCTGCAGCTTCAGCGTGACGTTCTCGAACTTGTTTTTCAACTCGTCGAGCGAGAATTCCAGCGGAGTATCGACTTCGCCATCGACCGTCAGTTTCCAGTCTGACGCATCCATGCGGTAAGCGATGTCAGGAACAACGCCGTTGTTGCGGACGAAATGACGGTCGTTCGGAGTGACTGAATCATCCAACAGATGCGGCGGAGTCTCGGCATTGATCGGCCGATCGTTCAGGAGCGTCAGGCCGTCTTTGACTTTGAAGAGTGCCACCTCGCTGTCGTCGGCCAGCGCGGACGGGATCAAACCGGCGGGAAAATTGCGATGGAAGGGAATGGTGGCACCGAGCATGGCACCCATGGTCGCGAGGCCGGCGCCGCGCAGAAAGCCTCTCCGGTCTTTATGGGCTTCGCGTCCGAACACCAGTTTGTCGGCGCGGTCCGGATCGTCCTGATAGACCTCGCACAGCCCGCGGTCTTTGTTCCCTTTAGCCATCTCTTCCTCCCAAAGTTTTTATAAGTCGCTTTATGCGATTGGGAGAAGAAACGCGGGATGAAGCAGTTTTATTCCATCCAAATCGGATTTTTATATTCGGCGGGTTCTCAGACGGCGCAGGGGACGCTTTCCCGGCGGTTGCTTTGGAGAGCGGTTCGGACGTCAGGGGCAAGTGGCTGCCACTTGGCCGTAACGTTCTTCAAGGTCCTTGCGATCAGTTGAAAGCGCGGACCGGCCATGCCTTCAGCCAGCAGCAGATAGCGTGCTTCATCGTGCCGCCATGCGTAGACTTGCGGTACGCCATCTTGTAACTCAGCCAGGTGATCTGGGATTTCTCCTGCACCCTGCAGCACGAAAAGACTAATGCGGCAACCCCGGCTGCCACCGTAACCGACGCGGTAGCCGTCCATTGCGCCTAGCTGTGAGACCGGTTCGAGCAGGATCGGCACGAGGCCACTATCTGAAAGATCGGGAATACGGATTTCCGCTGCGCTCATGTTGCCTGTGGCTGTTATGGTAAGTGATGGCGGGCGTTCATTCGCCGTTGCAACCGCCCACTCCTGGTGGATATCGGTGGCCTGCCGGTACCAGGCAGTGGCGGCCACGTTCGAAAGTCCCTCTCCAGTGCCTGTCCAGCTCCATTGATAGAGTGCGCCGACTGCGATACAGACCACCAGGATGGCGGCGGCGGCGACCAAGTGACTGGCCTGCCAAAGGGCGTTTGCCTTAAGGGGTGTCGCTACTTGCGGAAACAGCTCGAATTCATCCGATGTCTCAGCATCTTCGAGCAGGGAGGATTTTAGGCTCGAGAGTGATGCGGCTGCAGCGGCGGCCTCTGGATCCCGGGCAATTTTACGTGCAACGTCTGCTGCCTCATTGGGCGATAGCTCCCCATCGACGTAGGCGTTCAGCGATTTCCAATCGTTCTCAAGGCGGCTCATGGTCTGCGGCCTCCGTGTACAATCTTCATCGGTGTGACGTTCGAGTCCGAGATCCTGAGGAGCAAAGCCTGGCGCGCACGGCTGATGCGGCTCATCACGGTTCCGACGGGAATTTCAAGCAATTCTGCCGCTTCCGCGTAGCGCAGGCCCGCGATGTCGATCAACGCGATAATATCGCGCTGGCTCGCCGGCATGGCTGCCATGGCGATGCGAACCGTGATGGCATCCACCATGCGCTCTTCCGTTGTCCATACGTCTTGATCTGGTTCTTCAGTCTCTTCCTCCATAAAGCCGGCCAAAAGATTGGCAGCGCGCAGGTGATCGAGGAATGCATTGCGGAGAATCCGAAATAACCAGGCCCGAAAGGCCGGTTCATCGCTTGGAACGTTCTTTGCGCTCAAGGCTTTAAGAGCCGACTCTTGAACCAGGTCCCGAGAAAGATCGGGATCTTGGGTTAAGCTAACCGCGTAGCCGTAAAGTCTGTTTCGGTAGCTTTCGAGGCGTTTCCGCTGATCCAAAATGTTAGCTGCCCTGCGCCGGTTAGATGCGTTTCTTCCCTGTTCCGCCGGGCTTCTTGTCAGACCCGGTCAGATCGGGAGTATTCGCGCAGCCGCGTTGTTCTGTCAAATTCACAAGAAATTTGGAGCAGGGTCCGGTGTTAGCGGCTGAGAGAATTCGGTTTTTGGATCATGTAGTGAACACACGGGTGTTTCGGCAGTTGCGCTACAACCCTTCGATGTTTGCGGTAAATTGGGCTTGCCCCTGCCAATAGCAGACTGTTCTACTCGGATTTGGTTTGACGTGGGGGCGTTACAAGCTTGGTAAATTCCGGACGACTGAACGGAACGGCGGGGGAAGGCGGATGAAACGGAAATTGACGACCATCGTCTCGATGGACGTTGTCGGTTACAGCCGCCTGATGGAGTCCGACGAAGAGGGCACTCTTGAACGTCTGAAGGAAATTCGCACCAATATCATTGATCCCGCCATTGGGCAGCGCTCCGGGCGAGTCGTAAAGCTGATGGGGGATGGCACACTCGCTGAATTTTCGAGCGTCGTTACAGCCCTTCAATGTGCGATAGACATCCAGGAGCAACTTGGCAAACGTAACAGCCCGCCTGGCGAGAAGCATGAGGTCAAGCTGCGTATCGGTCTCCACCTCGGCGATGTCATCGTGGAAGGCGACGATATTTACGGTGACGGCGTCAACGTCGCGTCACGGTTGGAGAGTATCGCGCAACCGGGTGGCATCGTTTTGTCAAAGCAAGTACACGATCACATCGGCGGCAATGTGCAAGCGCAGTTCGTATCTCTGGGCGAGCAGACGGTGAAGAATATTGCCAGGCCGATCGAGGCGTTCCGTGTTGACGTTGGAGTAACGGCGCCGGCGTCCGGTGTAATTCGCTTCGGCAGTTACGAACTTGATAGCGCTCTGTTTGAGCTGCGCGAGTCCGGAAAGCGTGTCGCTGTCGAGCCACAGGTATTCAACCTGCTTGTCTATCTGGCAAAAAACAACGACCGGACAGTAACCAAGGACGAGGTGTTTGCCGAGATCTGGGACAACAGGATCGTCTCGGATGCGGCGCTCAGCAGTCAAATCAAGGCCGCGCGAAAAGCCATAGGTGACGACGGTACATCTCAGCACACAATTCGTACCATCCATGGTCGCGGGTTTCGTTTTGTAGCACCTCTTGAAGACGGCAAGCCTGTACTCAACAACAGGCGAATTGGAGACCTGGAGGAAAAGGCGCTCGCATCGATTGCCGAGAAGCCCTCAGTTGCCGTGTTGCCGTTCAGCAATCTCAGCGGCGATCCGGGCGAGGATTATTTCTCAGACGGTATTACCGAAGACGTATCGATAGCGTTGGCCAAGAACCGATGGTTGACGGTTGTTGCCCGGAATTCCGCCTTTGCTTTTCGCAATTCGACGGACGGCATAAGATCGATCGGGCGGCAGCTCGAAGCCGACTACATCGTGACGGGAAGCGTTCGAAAAGCCGGTACGCGCGCACGCATCTCGATCCAGGTCGTCGATGCCGAGACCGAAAACTCGGTTTGGTCTGAAAGGTTCGACCGGGACATGGTCGATATTTTCGATCTACAGGATGAAATCTCGGAAACGGTAAGCGCTCGCATTGAATCTGAACTCGGTTTAACAGAACAGAGAAAGGCCGAGAGACGGCCACATAAAAACCTTGGCGCCTGGGATCTCTATCAGCTGGGCGTTGCTCAGTTTTACAAATTTACCCCAGAGGCCAACCTCAAGTCTCAGGAACTGCTTCGCAAGTCACTGGAGTTGGATCCAGAGTTCAGCAGCGCTTACTCGAGACTCGCCTACGCTATTGTTCTCAGCATGGTTTACTTTGACGCGCCGCCCGATCAGACGGTGATGGACGAGGCGCTCGTTGCCGCCAAACGGGCGATTGAGCTGGATGACCAAGACGCCAACGGTTACTTTACAATCGGACGCGTCCACTTGGCGCGCTGTGAATACAGTCTCGCAATCGATGCACTTGAACACGCCGTGGAACTCAATCCCTGCCTTGCGGTGGTATATTGCGGACTTGGTGATTCCCTTGCCTACGAAGGGCGGCTCGACGAGGCGATAGAGCAGTTCGAGATGGCTATTCGCTTGAGTCCTCACGATCCCTTCCGTTGGGCATTCTATTCCTATCGGTCTCTTGCTCATCTCTTTCGCGGGGAGATTCAGGATGCCGTCCTGTGGGCTAGGAAATCTGTGCAGATTCCCAACGCACAGTACTGGGCCAGTGCACATCTCGTTGCGGCGCTGGGACATCTCGGCGACGAGGAACAGATCAAGAGCGCAGTCGGTCAGTTGAAAAAAACCAAGCCGGAATTCTCCATCGATTTTGCACGCGAACACCTTTTCTATCTGAAGCAGGCCGACCAGATAGAGACCTATATCGAAGGGCTGGCGAAAGCAGGGATCGCTTAACGGCTAACACTCTTCAATGCGCTATTCGACTTGGTTGAATGCGCCCGAATAAGCAGCGCTGCTGCCTGGGGTTGCCAGGACAGCAGCGCATCCAACTATGTCAGTCTTCGCCGAAGCTATCGAACAGTGCCGTCGACAAATAGCGTTCTGCGAAGCTCGGTAACACGGTGACGACCGTCTTGCCTTTCATCTCGTCCCGCTGTGCGACCCGCATCGCACAGGTGAGGGCAGCGCCGGATGAGATGCCGGCAGGGATCCCTTCGGACGCAGCCAATTTCCGCGCAGTTTCCATTGCCTCTTCATTGCTCACGAGCAGAACTTCGTCGATGAGGCTGGTGTTAAGAACATCCGGTACGAAGCCCGCGCCAATACCTTGGATCATGTGGGGTGAATGCTCGCCACCCGATAGCACCGGGCTGTTTTCAGGCTCCACCGCAATGACCTTCACATCAGGCTTACGCTCCTTAAGCAGTTCACCGACGCCGGTCAGAGTACCTCCCGTGCCTACGCCGAGAACCACCGCGTCGATGACGCCGTTGGTATCGTGCCAGATTTCCTCTGCCGTCATTTTCCGATGGACCTCCGGATTAGCGGGATGGCCGAATTGCCATGGCATCACTGCCTTGTCGGTTTCGGAAATGATTTCCTTGGCCTTCTCGATAGCGCCTCCGATGCCCTTTTCACGTGGCGTCAGCGTGAGCTCTGCTCCGAGAAATTTCATCAGCTTGCGTCGCTCGATCGAGAAACTGTCGGGCATCGTAAGAATGCAGCGATAGCCTTTCGCGGCGCAGGCGAAGGCCAGGCCAATTCCGGTATTCCCCGACGTCGGTTCAACGATCACGCTGCCTGGTCCAATGGTCCCATCGGCCTCCATCGCTTCAAGCATTGCAACCGCTATTCGGTCCTTCACGCTCGAGATCGGATTGAAAAATTCGAGTTTGGCCAGTACTTCGGCCTGACACTTCATTTCGAAAGCAAGTTTTCCGATTCGGACCAGCGGTGTGTTGCCGATCGTTTCCAAAATGCTGTCGTAGACCCGCCCGCGGCCGGGTTTGTCGAATGAAAGCCGTTTGGCGTCATGAAAATTCATTAAAAAGTCTCCTTGTTATTCGGGGTTTGTCGCAGTGATCACCCATGACGAACTGTCCATGACAATCCCGTCAGCCGAGGTTTTTTGCTTGTTGATTGCGTCGGTAAGCGCGGCCTCTATCTCGTTGTGCTTTTCTTCTGCCGTGTCACCGGCTTCGCGATACACCTCGCCGGCTGGTCCGATGGCGAGTTGGAAGGCAATTGCATCACTGACGTCGTTGCCAACCAGAACGGGTGCGTCGACCCGCCGAAATTCGATGTTATCATACCCGGCAGACTGCATCATGGCTCTGACCATGTTTTCGTTGGACATGGAAAATGGACCCGGACCACAGGTCTGAGCGCCCGTGCCCGGTTGTGGCAAGTAGCGAAGTACAACGTCTTTCGCCATGGAGAGCCAGGGATTGTCGACCCGGTCACGCCAAACGATGTGCACCATTCGTCCTCCCGGTCGCAGGGCCGTGCGCATGTTGCGAAGGCCGGCGACCGGGTTGGCAAAGAACATTGTACCAAACCGCGCGAATACGAAATCAAAGTCCCTCGACGGCAGTGCGATTTCGGCATCGCCGCGCATGAAACTCACATTGCCTGCTCCCTCGGCAAAAGCGTCCTTACGCGCATACTCGAGAAAAGCGTCGCAGCAATCCAACCCAACAACCTCGCCGTCGGAGCCTACCAGTTCGGCCAGTTTGATCGCCGTATCCCCAAAGCCGCAGCCGACGTCGAGGACCCGGTCGCCTCTCTGCACCGGCAGAGATGAGAAAACGGCTTCGCTGTGTTGCGTCAGGCCATCGACGAGAATGTGTTTGAATCTGATAAATTTGGGCGCGAGCACTTCGTTCCAGAATTCGACAAAAGGCGTATCCTCGGGCGCTGGTGATAGGCTGGGTTTTAAGCTGTTCATTGAGCGGGTCTTTCTCTGTTGCATCCCAATAATCGATGCACAAGAGATAGCCGCGATCGACCTTCCATGCTTGGCCGGTTGCTGAGGGAAACGTGGGAATTTCATGAAGACTTGCTGGATAATCGGCAGTTAGACGCCGCAGTAAAGGCAGCCTGAGCGCCCGGTACCACTTAATTTTTCTGGAAAATACAGGCTTGGTGGTTGTCGGCGATTATCAGATTACAGGTCAATTTTTACCAAGACAGCAACTGGTGGCGCTGTTCTCATTGATGCTGTTTTATTAGCGCAGGATGTATTGATGTCGCAGTATTTATGTCACGAGGATCCAACGCTTTTTGATGTCGAATGCAACGTGATCAAGGCGGAACCTGGACGGGTCCTGCTTTCGGGGTCCAGTTTTTACCCGGGTGGTGGCGGACAACCGGCTGATCGTGGCAGCCTGTTGTGGGCGGGCGGTGAAACCGCTGTAAGCGGCGTGGAAAGCCGGGGCGGGCAGATCTGGCATCTGTTGGCCGAGGAAATCATGCCCAGCGGCACTGTTGTGGCGAAAGTGGATCCGGTTTTTCGCGCGCAGATGCAGCGTCTCCATACAGTCCTTCACATTGTCAACGCCTTGGTGTTTCAAGAATTCGACGGATCGCTCGTGACCGGCGTCCAAATGTCGGACAGCGGCGTCGCCCGGATCGACTTCGACCTGCCGGACGCGGATAACGAGAGGCTTCGTGCGCTCGAGCCGGGCATCAACGATGTTGTGCGTCAGGATCTTGCCGTTCGGACGGCACTTGTGCCTTTGTCTGCCGCGGCTCAGGAAGAAGGCACTCTGCGAAGCAAGGCGGTTTCTCCGCCGGCGCAGTCGGACGGCCGGATCCGGATCGTAGAGATCGATGGTCTGGACCGGCAGGCCTGTGGCGGTACTCACTTGGGCTCCACGGGCGAAGCCGGAGAAATCAAGATCCTGAAGGTGGAAAACAAGGGCCGTCATAACCGCCGTTTGCGTATCGGCCTGGTCGAGTTGGCATTATGACGGATGATCCCGGAATTGAGGAGAATGGCCCCGGGTTTGAAGGCAAGACCGTAATACTTTCCGGTGGCACCTCCGGGATCGGCCGTGCCACCGCACTGGCCTTCGCGCGGCAGGGTGCGCAGGTCGTGATCACCGGCCGCAACCTGGCAGCCGCCGAAGAGGTGGTGCGTGCAGCGGTGCCTCTTACCGGCGAGATTACCTTTATGTCTTGCGACGTGTCCGTGCCGGATCAGATCGGGCAGGTCACGCAAGAAGCCGTCGTTCGCTTAGGTCGTCTCGACATTGCCGTAAACAACGCCGGATGTCAGGAAAATCGCGCGGCCTTCCTCGATCAGCCACTGGAGGTTTTCGATCAGATATTCGCAGTTAACGTCCGCGCGATTCACATCGCGATGCAGGCCCAGATTGAGGTGATGCTGGCGCAGGGCGGTGGGGCGATCGTCAATACCGCATCAGTCAGCGGTGTGCGTAATCCTAACCCAGGATTTTCCGTCTATTCGGCCTCGAAGGCCGCTATGATCTCACTGACCAAGTCGGTGGCGATGGAGTACGCTCCGCAGGGCATCCGTATCAACGCCGTCGCACCTGGACGTGTCGAAACCCCCATGCTGCGGGCATCGAAAGTGGCAGATATGGCTACGGTCGCCGCCGGCTTGCCACTGCGCCGCTTGGGACAGCCGGAGGAAGTGGCTGAGGCCGTTCTCTGGCTCGCGTCGGAACGCGCGGCGTTCGTTGCCGGTCACGTCCTGGCGGTGGATGGCGGATTCCTGGCCCAGTGATACGCAGCTTTGCTATGCTCGCGTGCGTACCGGCCTGGGTGGCCGGTGCGAGCAGTAGGCGAGGATGAACGACGTGGTAACCGCCAACCGCAGCATTCTGTGGAGTGACGGTGCCGTGCCCGGCACATTGATGATGCGCGCCGACTTCACGACACTTGAATTCGCGCCTCATGTGCATGACGAACTGGTTATCGCCGTAACGGAGGCAGGTGGCTCCAGGTTCCGCAGTCGAGGGGTAGAGGACCATGCGGAACCGGATACCCTGTTGGTCTTTAATCCGGACGAACCTCACTCCGGGCGGGTCGGTGATCATAACTGCTGGCGCTACCGTGCGATTTACCTCTCGACAGCCGCGCTGGACGAGGCGGCGGAAGGCCTCGAGTTGCGGATGCCGCTCTTACCCTATTTCCAAGACAACAAGTTGCTGGATTCCGAGCTTGCCCGCCGCTTTGTCGCCTTGCATCAAACGTTTGAACAGGGCGATGCCACGCTCACTAAAAGCAGCAGTCTGTTGGAAGCGCTGGCCGAGCTCTTCGAACGCCATGGCACACCGCATTATCAACCCAAGCTCCCCGGCGAAGAACGTCAAACCGTTGCCCGACTAATCGAATTTCTGTCAGCACACTTCAGCCAGGACGTGACCCTGGCGCAGCTTGCCGAACTCGCCGGCATGACGGCCTTTCACGTGATCCGCTGTTTCAACCGGGAAACCGGACTGTCGCCTCACGCCTACCTGAACCAGCTGCGCCTGCGCGAGGCCCGCCGCCTGCTAGCTATAGGCCGCCGTCCGGCCGAAGTCGCACTCATGGTCGGCTTCTACGATCAAAGCGCACTTAACCGACACTTTCGCAAGGCTTTCAGCGTCACACCGGGGCAGTACGCGCAGGCATTGGCGGGGTCAAATCTGGATTAGCCGCCCGCGGTATAGTTAAGACCCAAAACAAATACACAATGAAAGGCCTGATGTCGTGACGGTCGACGTGAGGTCTTTGCATAGATCGAACGAGGCAACATTTATTTTGTGTTGGCGCACAAAGCAAATACCGGCAGGTCGAGCCACCACTAATCAGGCGCTACCATAATTCGGTACCGACCGAATTGTTCTCTAACCGCCATAGGTTATCCTGTCGGCCTGCGTGCTTGACGCAGATGGCAAGAGTGGGGAGTTCCGGTGTCCGAAGTGGAAGTGTTTTTGATTGCCGGTCGTCCGGCTCTTCAATTGCGTCGCTTGCGCAACAGTGGTCCGCCTGTCCTCTATGTGCATGGTGCAACCTTTCCATCGGCGTTGTCATTCGGATATCGGTTCGTAGATGGTCGTTCCTGGGAGGACGATCTCCACAGCCGCGGATTCGATGCTTGGAGTTTCGACTTTGCCGGCTTCGGTGGATCGGAGCGTATGGATGCCTCGTCAACGTCTCTTTCTGATAGCCGGGCGAAATCGGCTGCGGAGCAGATTAGCCGTGTTGTTGACTACATCCGTGAGCAAAGGGATGGTGAGCCCGTCAATCTTATCGCGCACTCGTGGGGCAGCATCGCTGCCGGCTGTTATCTGAACCACTGCGCTCATTCGTTCGGGCGGCTGGTTTTCTTCGGCCCAATCGCGCAGAGGCAGGGGAGTAGCACTGCAAATGTGGATGCACTGCCCGCCACGCGCCTGATCACTGTAGAAGCGCAACTCGCGCGTTTTATCGCCGACCTGCCCAATGGAAATCCTCCCGTGCTCGAAGAGCCGGATCTTCGTCTTTGGGGGCCGGCTTATCTCTCCAGCGATCCTGTTGCCTTGACTCGGAATCCACCGTCGGTCGAAGTGCCCGGCGGACCGGCAGCCGATATTGCGGCTGCGTGGCAAGGCGAATTGGGCTACGATCCAGCTTCGATCAAGTTGCCAACCCTGGTGATACGCGGGGAATGGGATAGCCTCTGCAACGATCAAGACGCCGGGTTTCTGCTGCGTCGTCTTGGGAGTGAGCAGAAGTGCGATGTTGTCATTCCAAAAGCCACCCATCTGATGCATCTTGAGATGGGGCGGTTTGCGCTCTGGGAAGCGACCGCTGCATTTCTGCAGAAACAAAATCCTCCTGCCGCATTTATAGACCAACAGATCTGATCGAGATTTCCCTACTCAGTGTAACTTGAGGGAGCCTGTGGCCAGAGGAAGTGGCCACCGGAGTAAAAAAATGGACTGGACTCTTTATAGCCTGTTTCTTGTTGCCGGTCTGGCCGTCGCTGCGGTGCCGGGACCGACAGTATTGCAGATCTTTGCGCAGTCGTTGACCGGCGATATCCGGCGACCGGTTAGTCTCATCACCGGATCGCTGATCGCGAACATTACAATGGTGTCGGCGACGGTTCTTGGCATCAGCGCGATGATTGTGGCCTCGCAGACTGCTTTCGATGTTCTGCGGTGGGTTGGCTCGGCCTATTTGGTCTATCTGGGTGTTCAGTACTGGCGGATACGTACAGGTCCTGTCGCTGCGTCGAACCCTGCCGTTGGAACGCCTTACCGTGTGCTGTTCTTTCAGGCGGCCCTGACCTCTCTCACCAATCCGAAAGGTCTGGTGTTCTATATCGCCTTTTTGCCTCAGTTCGTGTCGCCAGGGGGCGATCCCCAGTTTCAGCTTACGATCCTGGGTGTCAGCTACATTCTGCTGTGCCTCGTCGCAGACAGCGGTTATGTGCTGGCCGCCCGAACGCTTGCAAAGCTCTTCGCGTCGCCGCGCGCGATCCGCCTGACAAACCGCCTGACCGGGGTGGCACTTGTCGCGGCCGGTTTTTCCCTATTGAAGTATCAGCGCGCGTAGAGTCTGATCGCTTTTTCGAAACAGACGAGCAACCATCAAATTTTGGGGAGCGCGACATGCTTGATCAGGCCCGCCGGCGAACGGCGCAGTTTCAGTCCCGGCTGCAGGAGGCCGGGATTGATGTTGCCGTCATCACGGACGAGAGTTCGATCGCCTATCTCGCAGGCTTTTGGGGCTATCTGTCGGTCGAGTTCGGGCGGCCGACATTCCTTTTGTTGCGTCCGGATGTTCCACCGGTCGTGATCACGCCTTTGATGGAAAGCGAAATGGTGTCGGCCATGACCTGGGTTGAAGACATCGTGACCTGGGAAGATGCTGGCGATAACCGTTGGGAGAAGGTGCTGGCGCGCGCCCTGGGCGAGACGCCGGGCCGGATTGGCGTAGAGGCCAGCGCTTTGCCGCCTATCGTGCGCAACTGGTTCGACGACCAACGGCCCGAAACCAGGCTGGAAGATGTCTCGTCGTTGTTGGGCGCCATGCGTACGATTAAGTCGCCGGAGGAAATCGACGTCATGCGCCAGGCAGGTGCAATCGCAGGTGCCATGATGCAGGCGGCCGAAGATGCTTTGAGCGAAGGTGCGCCGGAATATGAAGCTGCATTGGCCGTGATCAATGCCGGAACCCGTAAGGCGGCGGGTTTCTTGACGGCAAAAGGGTGGGAAGCCTTCATCTCGCCCATGATTCACAACTTGCAGATCATGCAGTCGGGCCGCGATACCTCGATGGTGCATCGGCGCGCGAGTGTGAAGCCTTTGGAAAAGGGTGATCCGGTCTATTTCTGCTTCTGCAACATGGCCCAGTTCAAACTCTACAAACTCGGTTTCGATCGCATGTTCTTTGTCCGGGAAGTCTCTGACGCGGCCGCCCGGGTGCAGCAGGCGGCGATCGATGCGCAGCAGGCCGCCGTTGCCGCCATCAGGCCTGGGGTCACCGCGGAATCGGTGGCAGAAGCGGCCAACGAAATTTACCGCGCCCGCGGATATGAGACCGGGTATCGCACCGGCCGCTCGATCGGCATGTCCTATCTGGAGGCACCCGAGCTGAAAGCAGGCGACAAGACGATCCTCCGACCCGGCATGACATTTGCAGTCGATGGCGGCATTTCAATTGACGGCAGCCTGGGCGGCCGCATCGGGGATTCCATTGTTGTGACGGAAGATGGCAGCGAATATCTCACCGATTACCCGCGCGAAATTCTGGTCGCGGATCGCTAATCGCATGCGTTCAGGTATATTTCAATCGGCAGGAGGCGGTCTGACGCCCGAGCAGCGATTCGATAGACTTTCGGCGGCGTTACTAAAGACCCAACTGGATCTCGTGGTCTGCCCCGAGCTCTTTCTCTCGGGTTACAACGTGGGCGAGTCGATAACCGAATTGGCTGAAGCTTTTGGCGGCGCACTGACAGGACAGCTGACCGAGATTGCCCGGCATTGCGGCACAGCAATCGTTTTCGGTTATCCCGAACGAGATGGCAATAAGATCTACAACTCGGCCGCCTGCATCGATTCCAGTGGTCGGCTCCTTGCCAACCATCGCAAGCTGCTTCTACCGCCCGGTTTCGAATCACAGTACTTCACATCCGGTGGAGGACTGACTCTGTTTGAGTTGAATGGCATTCGATGCAGCATCCTGGTCTGCTACGATGCGGAATTTCCAGAGGCTGTGCGAGCATCTGCCGAGGCTGGTGCGCAGGTTGTGCTCGTACCGACCGCGTTGGTCGACAACTGGGGTTCGGTCGCCTATCAAATGATGCCGACCCGTGCCTTTGAAAATGGGGTCTGGCTTCTCTACGCCAACCACGCCGGCCAGGAAAACGGCTCGTGTTATCTTGGCGCCAGCTGCATCGTTGCACCCGACGGATCGGACGTCGTGCGGGCAGGGGACGGCGAGGAAGTTATAGCCGCTGAACTGGACATAGAGCGAGTCACTGCGGCGCAGGTGCGGCTTCCCTATCTCAAGGACCTGCAGCGGCTTCGGAATGTGCTTGCCAGCGGGCCCTAAATGTCCAAGTTAAGATTTCCCAGTCGTCAACTGTTTCTTGTTCCTTAAAATCAGCAAAAGGGTCGACTGATGCGATGTTCGAACTGCCCTTTTCTTCGAGTATCGTGATCGCTACGAACTTGCACTTGCTTCCCGACGAGTTGGTCAGGGTCTTTTTTGACAGCGTCGGCGCTCCCGGCGGCATTTCGACTTCACCGCCGGTCAGAAGATCATCCAATGAAACACAGCCAAAGCGATTGATGTGCCAGTATTCGAAATCGTTTTGCGCGCCCACAAGCTTAGCGAGAAAATACGCGTTGCGATTATGTATCGCAAGCGTGGGCCGGCCAAAGTTCTCGCACGGGCAAAATGGGAGAAGCGCACTCAGTGGCAGCATTAGTGGCGGCGCTGTCTGATTCAGCTGCCGATCTACAGCGGAGAGATATCCGCGTAGACCTGATAGTCGGCGATGAGGCCGTCTTCCAGAGACAGAATGGTCGAGAAGGGGAGGGAGAGTTCGGTGCCGTCGCTGCGGATGTATTGGACATAGCCTGAGCAGATAACGTCCCTGTCTTGTGCCCAGACGCCTTCGATCGTATGAGCCATTCCGTTGATGGTTTTAAAGAAAGCGGCGTTGGCGGTCAGAACCGCATCCCTGCCGCGGATCGGTTCATGATTACCGAGTTGAAAGACGACGTCATCAGAGAGGAATTTCGACAGTGCCGCGACATTCCGGCTGTCGACGGTTCTGTATAGATTTGTCACCAGGTCGTGGGCGCGCTGGCGGGTATTGTTTTTGGTGTGCATGGCAGTTCCTTTATTGCAGTGATCAATCGTAGAGATTGCGTTCCTCGGCTTTGCTGCTGATGTATTCGACGAACTCGAACTGAAAGCCGGCGGGATCGAGGAAGTAGACGTTTTTGCGGAAGGGATGATCGGCGCCTTTAATGTCGATCTCGTAGCCCTTGGCCTCGAGGCGGGAGACGACGCCGTCGAGATCGTCAACCACGAATCCTAAATGCGCGAGGCCGGGCCTGTGTCCGGTGAGGTCCCGATTCGGTCCTTCGCCGTCGTCGTTCAGTGTCAGATAGGTGTCGTCGCTGCCGACATGAAGCCAATTGCGCGGTTTGCCGTGCCACGTCATTTTACCCTGACCGCGTATCTTCCAGTCGGGAAATGCGGTCTGGATGAATTCCAAGCTTGCGGGGATGTTTTCGACCACCAGATTTGCGTGCTCAAGTTTGATCATCGTTAAGGTCCTATCGTTTTGTTAGGGTCTAGGGTTTCTGCAGGCGGAAACCGGCCTTATCGGCCTGAGGGGATGACGGCTTGCGGAGGAAACTCGCGCCCGTGCGGTCCGTCGAGATTTCCCTCCGGTCCAGCAGGTATGATGCCGCTCGGGTTGAGGTGGCGGTGGCTCAGAAAGTAGTGCCGGCGGATGTGGGGTATATCGATGGTCCCGGAGATACCCGGTACCTGGTAGAGTTCCCGAAGATAGGCGCTTAGGTTCGGGTAATCTGCGATCCTTTTGCGATCGGTCTTGAAGTGCGTGACATAAACCGGGTCGAAACGGACCAGTGTCGTAAAGAGACGCCAGTCGGCTTCGGTTATTCTATTGCCTGCAAGATAACGCCGATGGCTGAGCAGAAGCTCCAGATTGTCGAGCGCCTCAAAGAGCGTGTTTACCGATTCGTCATAGGCGTCTTGGGAAGCAGCGAAGCCCGCCCGATAAACACCGTTGCTGATGGCGTCGTAGACCATAGCGTTGATTCGGTCGATCTCGGGTCTAAGGTCGCCGGGATAATAATCGGTGGGAAAGGTTACGAAGTCGTCGAAAGCGCTGTTGAGCATGCGCATGATATCTGCGGATTCATTGCTCACGATACGCCGTGTCTTCTTGTCCCAAAGCAGTGGGACCGTAATTGTGCCGCTGTAGCGTGGCGCTGCGCGCAAATAGACTTCGTAGAGAAAAGTATCTCTTGGGACACCGGCGGTCTCGTCGAAGCTCTTCTGATCGAGGCGCCAGCTTTCTTCACCCAACAGGGCGTCCATAGTGGTCACCGTAATGACCTTTTCCAGCCCCTTGAGTGTGCGCATGATCATGGTGCGGTGCGACCAGGGACACGCTATCGAGACGTAGAGATGGTAGCGGTCGGCCTCCGCTGGAAAATCAGTGCTGCCGTCCCGACTGACCCAATCGCGGAAACCACTGTCGGCTCTCACGAACTGGCCGTTCAGGTCGCTAGATTTGCTGTGCAGTTCGCCATTTTTCAACATCTTCCCCATGGTCCAGTCCCTTTATCTTCCTAATGGAAAGGGATGTAATTCGTTTCCTTAAGAATGATAATTGCGATAAAAAGAAACAGTAAGTTGAGAAAAAGTTGACTATGGGGGATATATGGAGGGGATTGGTGCCATTCCGGTTTTTGTGGCTGTCGTTGAAAACGGTGGCTTCGCGGCGGCTGCCAGAAAGCTGGGTGTGTCGAAATCCGCGGTCAGCAAGCGAGTGTCGCAGGTGGAAAGCCGCCTCGGTGTTCTACTTTTGCATCGCTCAACGCGGCGCTTGAGCCTGACGGAAGCAGGTGAACGCTATTTCGCACACGCCGTTGAAGCGCTCGCTGCGGCGCGGGAAGCCGAGGATGCAGTAGCCCAGCTGCAGAGCGCACCTCAGGGGCGGCTGAGAATCAACACCCCCATGTCCTTCGGGCGTCTACATATCGCGCCTCTGATCCCTGCCTTCCTGAAGCGCTACCCCGGAATCGAAATCGATATGGTGATGGAGGACCGGGTTGTGGATCTGATTGAGGGGGGCTTCGATGTTGCCATCCGTGCCGGTAGTCTGCCGGACTCTGCGCTGATCGCACGTAAGCTAGCGCCCTGTTACAATGTTCTTTGCGCAGCGCCCGAATACATCGCAGAAAGTGGCGGACCTTCTAAACCGTCGGATCTCCTGGATCACAACTGCCTACATTACGCCTATTCCAGCGATGCCCAGGAATGGGTATTTCAGGGACATGATGCCGCTACGAAAATTCAGACTCGCGGCAATTATCACGTCAACAACAGCGAGGCGCTGCGCGAAGCTGTGATCGGCGGTTGTGGGATCGGCCGACTGCCGACCTTCATTGCCGGGCCGGACATTGCGGCGGGCCGCCTGGTGCGGCTGCTGGAGGAATACCCAATGCCATCGCAGATCTTCTATGCGGTCTTTCCCGAACGCCGTCATCTGCCGGCAAAGGTCCGTGTCTTCGTCGACTATGCGGTCGAGCGCTTTGGCGCCGAACGCCCTTATTGGGACGAGGGGCTCGAAGCGTTGTATTAACCCCCAGCCCTAGAGTGCGAAGTTGGGTGTGGTCATTCGCCTAACCGACGACCGGGCCCTTGTAGCCAAATTCTGGGCCTTCGTGGCGCAACAAAGGCCACCACTCATTATTCTCACCTGCCATGTGATCATACTTCGGTCGGAAGCTCTTCAAGCTGATGATCGTGTGCGGCGCATTCTCCGGATCGTGCAGGATAATATTTTTATCCTCAGCTCCAATCAGGACGGACGCATGGCCGTAACTCTGTCCCTTATCGTTGGTCTTGTACCAGTAGATGATCATAGGGCCCCACTTTTTGAGGAGCTTTTGGATCGCGGGAATATCCGCTGGCAGTCCATCTTCGACCTTCACCAGATGTTCGTTTTTCATGAAGGTGGGGAGCCAACCGAGCTCCATTGCCCAGTGGCCGATACCGGCTGTGCCGTCTGCGTGTTCAATTGGGCGGGAAAAAAGCTCGGGCACGCCCAAGCGCGGGCCTGCCTCGAAGGCATAGGCAACCATACAGGCACTGCTGTACCAGCAGCCCGTCGGATCCATACGGTTTTTATTATGGCCGAATTCGAGCTGGGTAACGAAACCAATGTTGAGATACATAACGCCGACTCTTTTTTGTTTGTGTACTAATTTTATGAGACTGCGCAAATCAGCGTAACTATGCAAGCTTCTTGATTGGTTTGTGTTTTAAACTGATCAACTTGAGGCGCCTGTTCTTGTCGAAAGAAGATACTTCACCAAATCGGGGCGCCCGAAGGGATTGCGGCTGATCAACTCCATGCCGAGCTTCTCCAGAATCCGATGCGACACATGGTTGCTGCTCCGGGCGATGGCGACAACGCGTTCGAGTTTGAGCGTCCCACGGGCATGATCGATCACTGCCCGTGCCGCTTCGGTGGCCAGGCCGCGTCCACGGAATTGGGAACTAAGACCGTAACTCAACTCGAATTCGGCGCCCTCTTCTTGCCATCGGACACCGCATTCCCCCATGAAGACGCCGTCCGCCAGATCGGCCACGACCCACATGCCAAAGCCGTGCTTGTCCCAATGATCCAGCATCGCCCTGACATGAACCCGTGCGGTTTCAGGATCCAGTACGCCGTACTTCCGAACCGACATCACCTCAGGGTCGCCATAGAAAGCTTCGAAAGTCGGCACGTCCTCCTCCCGGACGGGACGCAGCAACAAGCGCTCTGTCCGAAGGATTGTCATGAGTTAGTGTCACTTGCAGATGTCACGCGAGTCCTCCTGCCGAAAGATCAGCTTCCCTCGGCCAGCGTCTTAAGCCGAGCAGGTTCCCGCAGGTCGATCCGGCCGCGGGACAAGGCGATCCAACCGCGCCGTTCCAGCTCTTTCAACAGTCGGCCAACGACCTCTCGTGCGCTGCCCAGATCGGTTGCCAAATCCTGATGAGTGACCTTGATTGCAGTCGCTGCACCCGCACGGGCCAGCAGCCGCTGGGCCAAGCGTTTGTCGAGCCGCTCGAAGGCCACTTCCTCGACCACATGCATCAAATCGGATATGCGTCGCGAATAGCCTGCGAAGACAAGTCTTCGGAAACCCGGCGACTGCGCGAGCGCCTCTTCGAAAGCTGCTTTGGGAATTGCAATAGCCTCGACATCGGTTTCGGTTACACCATCCGCTACGTAGTTTTCGTCGGCAAGCAGACAGGACGTAGTCATGATGCAGGTCTCGCCGCCGGTCACGCGGTAGAGCACGATCTCCCGGCCGCCTGGTGAAACCTGTTGGACCCGGACGGTACCGCCGAGGATCAGAAGAAAGCTCTCCGCCGACACTCCAGGCGCAAACACCGTTGTGCCCGCCGGCAACGCTACTCTGGCTGCGCGCTCTTTCAGATGCCGTTGATCCTGGAGCGGTAAAGCCGCGAGCTCGGGAAATCGTTCGATCCAGTTGTCGCTCATGAGGCTTCCTGCAGTTGCTCCCAAGGTAAAGGTTCGCGGGAACGTGACTAAGTCACAGACGGCCAAAGCGTGCAAGCCATAGTCTGGCGCAAATTGCCTCACCCCTACAGCGATAATGCCATGGAGGCTGATCGGTTTTCACTGAACCAGTTAAAAGCGAGAGCCAGTCTCCAAACGTATAGATAGAGGGCGGATCGCGTTCTTGATTGCTTCAATCAAGAACCATCGCACTCCAGGAGAAATGAAATGTCAGCAAATATTGGACCCTTGGACCGGATGCTTCGCGTGATCGTCGGCATGGCTTTGATCGGGCTCGCGCTTTGGGATTCCACCTATGTCTGGGGCTTCATCGGGATCGTTCCCCTGGTCACCGCTTTAATCCGTTTTTGTCCAATCTACCGTCTGCTTGGAATCTGCAGTTTGAAAAAAGCCCAGGGTTGAGAAGGGGAGTGGAAACATCTATGCAGCCAAAGGTTAAAAGCTTCTTCGACGAGGCGACCAACACCGCGACTCACGTGATTATCGACCATCAAACGTGCCGCGCCGCGATCATCGATTCAGTGAAGGATTTTGACCCGAAGTCCGGCCGGACTTCCACAAAATCGGCCGGCGAGGTTGTCGCCTTTGTCAGAGCGCAGAACCTGACAGTCGATTGGATCTTGGAGACTCATGTTCATGCCGATCACCTGACAGCAGCGCCTTATCTTAAGGAGGAGCTCGGCGGGAAGATTGGGATTGGATCTAAAATCCAGGCGGTACAGGGCGTTTTCAAGTCTGTTTTTAATGCTGAGGAAAAATTCGCAGTTGACGGCCGTCAGTTCGACCACCTCTTCGAGGATGGTCAGGTCTTCTTCATTGGCGAGCTGCAGGCGCGAGTTATTCATACGCCGGGACACACGCCGGCCTGTGTCACCTATCTCATCGGTGATGCGGCCTTTGTGGGTGACACGCTCTTCATGCCCGACTTCGGGACCGCACGTTGCGACTTTCCCGGCGGCGATGCCCGCGCCCTTTTTCGCTCGATCAAAAAAATCCTCACGCTGCCGCCCGAGACCAGGCTGTTCCTCTGCCATGACTATGCGCCGGGTGGTCGGGATTATTGCTGGGAAACCACGGTGGCTGCCGAACGGGCTGGGAACATTCATGTCCACGACGGCATCAGCGAAGACGAGTTCGTCAACATGCGTTCGGCGCGCGATCAGCAACTGGAAATGCCGAAACTCATTCTGCCGTCTGTCCAAGTCAACATGCGCGCCGGCGAGTTGCCGCCTGCGGATGACAATGGTGTCCACTATTTGAAGTTGCCTGTTGACGCCTTGTAGGAACGACGCACCTAAAGCAGATCAGAGATTCAAGTAATACGCCCGAAAGGTGAGAGGAAACCAACTATGGAAATCAAACAAGTTGACTGCGACATCAGTGTCTCACCACAAATCACCGCTGCCGATCTGCCGGAGATCGTCAAATCAGGCTTCAAGTCCATCGTCTGCAACCGCCCGGACGGCGAGGGCAACGATCAGCCGTTGTTCCACGAGATCGAAGAGGCCGCCAAACAGGCCGGCCTGAGCTGTCACTACCTGCCGGTCGTAAGCGGCAAGGTCACCGACGAGGACGCGGAATCCTTCGGCAAGCTTTTCGCCGGTTTGCCCAAGCCGGCGCTGGCCTATTGCCGGACAGGCACTCGCTCGGTCACGCTTTGGTCGCTGAGCCGTGCCGGGATGATGGGACTGACCGACATCCTGGAAAAGGCCCAGAATGCCGGCTACGACATGCACGGCGTGGTGCGGCGTATCGCGAACAACGGCAAGACGCCGCTCGAGGCCGTCGACGGCAAGTTCGATGTGGTGATCGTGGGCGCCGGTTCCGCCGGAATCTCGGTTGCGGCCTCCTTGCTGACCCGTGCGCCGGACCTGGAAATCGCAGTCATCGACCCCGCCGACATCCACTACTATCAGCCGGGCTGGACCCTGGTGGGCGGGGGCGTGTTCGAGGCGGACGAAACGGTGCGTACCCTTTCCTCAGTGCTGCCGGACAAAGTGCACTGGATCAAGGCCGCGGTCGCCGCTTTCGAGCCCGACCGCAATGCGGTGCTGCTGGAAGGCTGTCGCCTGATCGAATACGGCCGGCTTGTGGTCTGCCCGGGGCTGAAGCTGGACTGGCACAAGATCGACGGTCTGGTCGACACCCTTGGCAAGAACGGCGTGACCTCGAACTACCGTTTCGATCTCGCTCCTTACACTTGGGAGCTGGTGCAGTCGATGCGTCAGGGCACGGCGCTCTTCACGCAACCGCCCATGCCAATCAAATGCGCCGGGGCACCGCAGAAGGCCATGTATCTCTCGGCGGATCACTGGGCGCACAGCGGTGCTCTCAAAAACATCAATATTGAGTTCCACAATGCCGGCGGTGCGCTGTTCGGTGTAAAGGAATACGTGCCGGCACTAATGGATTACGTCAAGAAGTACGATATCAGCCTCCAGTTCACCCACAACCTGGTCTCGATCAATGGGCCGGCAAAGCGGGCCTTCTTCGTGAAGACCGATTCCGACGACAAGAGCGAATACGTCGAGCGCAGCTTTGACATGATCCACGTCTGCCCACCGCAGTGCGCACCTGATTTCATCCGGGTCAGCCCGCTGGCCGACGCAGCCGGTTGGGTCGATGTCGATCAGAACACCCTACGTCACAAGACCTATGAGAACATCTGGAGCCTCGGCGACGTTATGAATGCGCCTAATGCCAAGACGGCGGCGGCGGCACGCAAGCAGGCCCCCGTCGTGGCGCAAAACCTGTTGGCCGATATGGGTAAGAATGTCTCTGTTGCACACTACGACGGTTATGGATCCTGTCCACTGACCGTGGAGCGCGGCAAGATCGTACTGGCTGAATTCGGCTACGGCGGCAAGCTGCTCCCGAGCTTTCCTTCCTGGATGATCAACGGCCAGAAACCCAGCCGGCTGGCTTGGCTGATGAAGGAAAAGATCCTGCCTCCGGTCTATTGGCAGGCCATGCTGCAGGGAAGGGAATGGCTGGCCAAACCTGAGAAGGTGGCCCCGGAAGTGGTCAACTGACGGTATGAGGGGCTCAGGTTTGTCATCTCAAGTCGACCACTTTCTACCCTGTTTCGGTTGGCTGCGCCGCTACAACGGCGAACTTCTGCGTAGCGATGCCATGGCGGCGGTGATTGTCACCATCATGCTGATTCCACAGAGCCTGGCTTACGCGTTGCTTGCCGGCCTGCCGCCGCAGGTCGGCCTTTACGCGAGCATTCTGCCACTGGTCGGCTATGCGCTCTTTGGCTCGTCGAATGTTTTGGCGGTTGGGCCGGTTGCCGTGGTGTCCCTGATGACGGCGGCCGCGGTGGGGCAGTTCGCCGCCGTCGGGACGCCCGAGTATCTCGGTGCGGCGCTGGTGCTGGCCCTACTTTCCGGTTTGATGCTTATTTCCCTTGGGCTTTTAAGGCTGGGCTTTCTCGCGAGCCTGCTTAGCCACCCTGTGATCTCCGGCTTTATCACCGCCTCCGGGATTCTAATCGCCGCCAGCCAGCTCAAGCATATCTTCGGTATCGAGGCCTCCGGTCACACGCTGCTCGAACTCGCGCAGTCCCTTGTTGCGCATATCGGCGAAGCCAATCTACCGACCTTGCTCATTGGCGGCCTCGCCACACTTTTTCTCTTTTGGGTGCGGGCTCAGCTTAAACCGCTGCTTAAGCGCTTCGGTTGTAGCGACCGTTTGGCGGACAGTTTTGCCAAGGGCGGTCCCGTTGCCGCCGTAATCGCGACCATTCTTGTGGTGGAGTTTTTGTCCCTTGATGTGGCCGGCGTGAGGGTTGTTGGCGAAATCCCCAAGGGACTGCCGCCTATCTCCATTCCCGGCTTCGACCCGGAACTCTGGCGCTTGCTCGTGCCTTCCGCATTTCTGATCTCAATTGTCGGCTTCGTGGAATCGGTATCGGTTGCCCAGACTCTTGCCGCCAAGCGCCGGGAGCGCATCCAGCCGAACCGGGAACTGGTCGGGCTGGGTGCCGCCAACATCGTCTCGGCCTTCAGTGGCGGCTATCCGGTGACCGGCGGCTTTGCCCGCTCGGTGGTGAACTTCGATGCGGGTGCCCGTACGCCGCTGGCCGGTGTTCTGACCGCCGTAGGCATCGGTTTAACAGCACTCCTGCTGACGCCGCTGTTTCATCAACTCCCCAAAGCCACTCTGGCCGCGACGATCCTCGTGGCAGTGCTGTCCCTGGTCGATTTGGGCGCAATCAAGCGCACCTGGGTCTATTCCAAGAAGGACTTCTCGGCCATGCTGGCCACAATCCTTACTGTCTGGTTCGTCGGGGTCGAGGCCGGGATCATCGCCGGTGTCAGCCTTTCGGTCGTGCTGTTCCTGGCACGTTCTGCGCGCCCGCACTTCGCGCGGCTGGGTCAGGTGCCGGGTACCCACCACTTCCGCAACGTCAAACGCCACGATGTGATCGCCAGCCCGTCCGTCCTTAGCCTGCGCATCGACGAGAGCCTCTACTTCGCCAACGCCCGTTGGCTGGAAGATAAGATCTACGACATGGCGGTCGCCGATCCGCAGGTCCGACACGTAGTTCTGAACTGCGCTGCGGTCAACGAGATCGATGCCAGCGCTTTGGAAAGCCTGGAGGCCCTGATTGAGCGCCTGGAAGCGGCTGGTGTCGCTTTGCATCTCGCAGAGGTTAAAGGACCGGTTACCGATAAACTGAGACGTTCAGAATCCTTCTGCGCGCATGCTGGGCGTCTCTATTTAAGCCATTACGATGCCTTGTCTGAGCTGGATCCAGCGACGACCAGAGCAGCCGATATCGGCCAGCGTCCCAATCGATCGAAAGCGGCAATGCCGCTTACACTGGAGCAGGCGCAAACCTTGGCCTAATGGTATCTGGTAAAAAGCCCGAACCGGTCATGCGCCGTATCACTGCCATAGCAGACCAGGATATCGCCGGCAGACAGTTCGGTTTCGCCGCCCTCTGTCTTGACTTGATAATCTTCGCCGTTCCGTACGGCTAAGAGCTTGAGGTTAAAGTCTGCAATCGGAAGCTCGCCAACCAACACCGACGCCGAGCCCCTGAAGACATGCTCGGCAACGCTATAACCTTCGTCAATTTGCAGGGTGCGCTGGTACGGGCGGGCGCCCAATGCTGTAACCTTCGAAAGTAGAAGACCGATAAAATGGCACATCAAGCGATCCAGGTGCTTGTTGGTCATGACGAGGAGGGTCAGGCAGATTGCGATCGCGATAGCCAGGCTTTGTGTGACCATAGCATCAGTGCTCTGATCGGCGTCGACGAAAGCAACGATGAAGGTCGAGGCGACCGACACGAGACCGAGATTACCCAGTACCATTAGTATCATGAGGATTTTCCGGCGCACCGGATAGTTGACGATCATCTCGGATTCACGCGTGGTGAAGCCGGCTCCGGTCAGCGCGGAGACGGATTGAAAGCGGGCCACATCGTCCGGCAGGCCGGTCAGCCGCATCGCCACGGAGGCGATGCGGACAATGGCGACTGAACAGGCCAGCAGGACCGAGATCGTTAGCGCTGCCGACATAGCTGACTAGAACCCCAGCTTTTTCAGACCGATATCGAAGGCGCCCGCCACGAACAGCGGCAGTTCGCTTTTCAGGTCGTTCAGGGTGACGACTTCCTCTCCGGTCGCGATGGCGCCGACGAAACTTTCCGTATGCCAGTGGCCGGGCAGGGGGAGTTGCGGCAGATCCTCCTTGGCGGGATGGGGCCAGGGGTTGATGTAGAAGTAAGGCTGCGCGTAACTCTCATCACCGGGCGAAAGGCCGACGCCGACACCACGGGCCGTCTCGAAGTCGCCGCTTTCCAGACCGACGTAGGTGGCGATGTCGAAGTGGTGCGGCCAGCAACGTACGGGGCTCGGGCCAGGTTGGAGGGCGTCATTTGCAATGGCGAAGTTGGTGAGGACATCGTTGGCCAAATCGAACCAGGCAGCGAGCGCACGCAACGCCGCTCCCTCGCGGCTGGCGTGGAAGACGGTGACTTCCGCTGCTTCGTCAGGCAGTTTGTAAGGGATTTTGCCAGTTGATGCAGGTGTCAGTCCCGCGTTGTTGAGCTGTGCATCGAGCCACTTCAAGGCCTGCTCGTATTCGACGTTATCAAGAGACAGAGTTTCTACCGCCACTGCATTGTGAAGGATGCTGATGTTCAGCGGCGACAAAGACACGCCAACATACCAGGTGCCCTTGTTGTTAGACATCGGCTGAGACAGGAATTGCTTGCTGACAGGGTCCCAACCCAGGTTCGAATGACTATCGTCGGGTGCGGGGTCCAGGTTGGCGCGCGCTGCCTTGGTGGCAAGCTGAACGGCTTTGTGCGCGATCGCGCGGGCGCTGCACAACTCGGTCGGGGCCAGGGCGCGTAGTTCGCAGGTAGCAGACATTAAATGTTGTTCCTCTTCGTTCTTTTTGGGGCGTGCCGTTCAAACCAGCTCGGCATCGGTGATGATTTCGACCAGCGCCGGACCCTCGAAGGCCAGGGCCTTGGCGATTTCACTGTCCAGTTCTTCCGCATCGGTCACGCGGATACCCTTTCCGCCGCAGAGCCGCGCGTAGGCCGAGAAGGAAGGGTTGTGCAGGTCGGTTTCCCAGACCGGCCACTCGCCCGCGCGCTGCTCCTTGGAGATCTTTCCGAGCTGGCTGTTGTTCAGCAGGATGTGGGTGATGTTCATGCCGTACTTGACGGCGGTGGTGAAGTCCATCGGGTATTGACCGAAGCCGCCGTCGCCGGAGATTGAGACCACCTGGCGACCGGCGTATTCCTCGAAGTCCTGGGTCGCCGCCCAGGCACCCATGGCCGCGGGAAAGCCAAAGCCAATGGAACCCAGATAACCCGACATCAGGACACGCTGTCCCTTGCTCTCAAAGTAACGCCCGAAGGAATAGGTATTGTTGCCCACGTCGCAGGCAATGATGGCATCCTCGGGGCAGAGCCGGCTGAGGGAATCGAAGACCGCGGAGGAATGCACGCCTTCACCTCTTTGCTCAGCCAACCGGCTGGTTTTCTCTGTTCGCCAGATGACCCAGCGCTCGGCGAGTTCGGCGACCTGGTCCGGTGCGTCCGCGGGTCGATTGAGTTGTGGCGAGATCGCGGCGCAGAATGCGCCGATCTCACCCCACACCGGCAGAGCGACTGGATGGAACTTCCCGAGCTGCATACGCTCGAAATCGACCTGGATGATCGGCTTCGAGGATTCGATGCCGGTGTGGTTTGCAAAGGACGAGCCCAGCGCGATGATCAGATCCGCTTCGTTCATGAACCAGCTCGCGATGGGCGTACCTGAGCGACCCAGCACGCCGCCTGCGTTGGGGTGATTGTCGGGAATGAGGCCCTTGCCCTTGAAGGTGGTGAGTACCGGAGCGCCAAGCTTTTCCGCCAGGGCAATAACCGCCTCGCGAGCCTCGACCGCCCCATGGCCCATGACGATGACCGGCCGTTTGGCGGCATGGATCATCTGAGCGGCGGCATCGAGATCGTTTTTCGCGGGGACCACTACCGCACCGCCGGTGCGTCCGCTTGGGGTGGTCGCCTTCGCTTCGCTGGGTAGTGTCTGAACATCGTCGGGAAAGACCAGATGCGCGACGTCGCGCTCCAACAATGCAGTCTTGCAGGCCAGCGAGGCCAGCTCGGCATGATTGGAACTGCCGAGCACCGGTTGGGAGAACTTCGAGACAGCTTCGAAGGCCGATTTCAGGTCGATGTCCTGAAAGGCACCGGGTCCGAAAACCTGCGTCTGGACCTGACCCGTCAATGCCAGAACCGGTGCGCGGTCGACCTTGGCATCCCACATTCCGGTCAGCAGGTTGGTCGCTCCGGGGCCTGCAATCGTCAGGCAGGCGGCGGGTTTGCCTGTCAGCTTGCCGTAGGCGGAGGCGGCGAAGGCAGCCGCGCCCTCGTGCCGGACGCCGACAAAGCTCATCTGCCCGGCGGCCACCCTCAGGCGGATCGCGTCCGACAGGCCGAGATTGGAATGGCCGACCATGCCGAAGACGCGCTTCACGCCCCAGTTCACCAGCGTCTCGGCGACCACGTCGGTGACCGTGCGTTCACGCTCGGGTTCCGGCTCCAGCCCGACGAAGATCTCGCCTTTGCGGATTTCGACAGGATAGAGCTTCTGGCCGCTATCCTCATGCCCGCCCGGAGGTGCGCCCGTGAGAGGATCGAAGTCCCAACCGTGCCAGGGGCAACGGATCCAGCATTGCCCTTCCGTGCCACGTTCGATCGAGCCTTCGCCCAGCGGACCGCCCTGATGCGGACAACGATTGTCCATGGCTGCCCAGTGGCCGTCGAAGCGGGATAGGCAGATTGAGTTGGTCCGCGCGGTCACGGTCTTGACCCGTCCTTCGGGCAGATCGCCGACCTGGCCGACCGATACCCACTCCAATTTTTCAGTAGTCATCTCTTATCCCTCGTAAATGCGTATTGCCGGTCCAGTCACCTGACGCCGCCGTAAGCGACGGCGGAGAGTTCCGACATTTCTTTTTTCCAGGTGGTCAGATCCTCGATCGAAAACTGCGAGAGGTGATCATGGCCGCAGGCCCGCGCCATCACCTGCATCAGCTCAACAGAGGCTTCAAAGAAGTTTTTTAGTTGCTCGGCGGATTTTTCGACTATCAAGCGGCTGACCAGGTGCGGTTTCTGGGTTGCGATACCGACGGGGCAGTTATTGGTGTGGCAGGCTCGCATGGCGATACAGCCGATCGCCTGCATAGCCGCGTTAGAGACCGCGATGGCATCGGCACCCAATGCCATGGCTTTGACGAAGTCGGCAGGTTTGCGTAAGCCCCCGGTGATAATCAGCGAGACGTCGCCGCGTTCCAAATCGTCCAGGTGCATCCGTGCACGGGCGAGGGCAGGGATGGTAGGTACAGAAATGTTGTCGCGAAAAATGATCGGTGCCGCGCCAGTGCCGCCGCCGCGTCCGTCCAGGATGATGTAGTCGACGCCGACCTCAAGCGCCGCGTCGATGTCCTTTTCAATGTGCTGGGCCGAGAGTTTGTAACCGATCGGAATACCCCCGGTCCGGCTGCGGACCTCGTCAGCGAAGGAACGGATCTGTTTAATGTCCGTCCAGTCTGGAAAGCGCGACGGCGAAATAGCGGCTTGTCCTTCGTCAAGGCCGCGTACAGCAGCAATCTTGCCTTTGACCTTGGGACCAGGCAGGTGACCGCCCGTACCGGTCTTTGCGCCCTGTCCGCCCTTGAAATGAAAGGCCTGCACCTTGGAGAGCTTTTCCCAATCAAATCCGAAGCGCGCCGAAGCCAGCTCGTAGAAGTAGCGCGAATTGGCTTCCTGCTCATCAGGCAGCATGCCACCCTCGCCGGAACAGATACCGGTGCCTGCAAGTTCGGCCCCGCGCGCGAGCGCAACCTTTGCCGGTTCCGAAAGTGCGCCGAAACTCATGTCGGAAACGAAAAGCGGTATCTTCAGATGCAGGGGCCGTTGCGCGTTGGGACCGATAATCACATCGGTGCCGATCTTGTGTTCGTCGAGCAGTGGCATTTTGTGCAGCTGTGCGGTCAGGATCTGAATGTCGTCCCAGTCGGGCAATTGGGCGCGCGGCACGCCCATCGCGTCGACTTGACCGTGATGCCCGGTCTTGGACAGGCCCTCTTTGGCGTAGCGTTGGATCAGACCGTTGTAGGGTTCTTCCTCAGTGCCGTGACTGGTGTCCGAATAGAGACCGAGGTAGTCGTCCCGGTTAAAGGGTTGAGGGTTCTCTTCCGCCCAGTTAGCGATTTCGTCGGCATCGACCAGTATTTCGCCGTCTTCGATCCAAGACGCGAACTTCGGCAGAACCTCGGCGTTGTTATATTCCGAGACCCCGCTGTCCAGCCGGTAGTCCCAGTAATGCACACCGCAAATTAGGTTGTTGCCTTTGACGAAACCGTCCGACATCAGCGCGCCGCGATGCAGGCAACGGCCGTAGAAGACCGAAACTTCCTCGTCGAAACGGACAACAACCAGGTCGACCTCGCCGACCAGCGCGTAAGTGGGTTTGCGGTCTTTGAGATCTTTCAGGTAGGCAACGGTGACTTTTTTCATGACTTCCCTGTTTCTTTACTCAGTGATTTGAATGGGATTGTGATTTCAATGATGGTGGCGTGTAATCAGCGGCTTCGCGGAAACCGTGATGGCTTCCGTCTCCGGGCAGTCGCCTAGCTTGCTGATTTTTGCGGCGAAGAGTTTCGCGCCCGGCACAGCGCTGATGCCGTGTAAAAGGGCACTGATCCAGACTGCGTTGACCGCGAGGAACAGAACAGGCTTGGCAAAGTCGTGATCGATCTTCTGCACCACCAAAAGGGCGAAGAGGGCGGTGGCCAGGCCGCGCGGACCGAACCAGCCGAAAAAGATGCGGGTGGTCGGCGAGGCGTCGCTGCCCAGCAGCGACAGCCAGATAGCCAGGGGTCGCACGATGAAAAGTGAAATCAGGATAAGTGCGAACACCGGCCAGGTCAGGTGAGCTATGGCCTCCGGCACCAATGCCAGACCGAGGAGAAAGAATGCGGCCCAGGTGACGATTTGACCGTCGCTCTCAGTGAACTCGTAGACGAATTTGCAGCGCCCTTTGAGCACATTCCCAAAACTGAGCCCGGCGACGAAGGCGGCGATAAAGCCATTACCGCCGATGACATCTGCGCCAAGGTAGGCCATGCCGGCGAGCGCGACTGCGGCAATGCCTTCGTATATTTCCGAAGTCCACTGGCGCGTCTGAGCCGCGATCAGCAACTTGCCGCCGAGGTAACCAACAAACACACCCGCCAGCGGTCCGAGCAGCAGCTGCATGGCACCGAACAGAATCCAGTTCGTGTCGTCCTGCCCCATTTCTTGCGCCGTGAGGCTGGCAAACAACAACACGACCGGTAGTGCGAGACCGTCGTTGAGGCCGCTCTCCACGGTTAGCGCCCGACGCACTCGTTCCGGTACGATGGGGTTGGTGACTACTGCCTGTCCCAGTGCAGCATCGGTCGGCGCAAGGATGGCGGCCATCAATGCCACTGCGAAGATCGGCCAGCCGTCCAGTAGGGGGAGGGCAGCGAGCGTGCCGAGCAGAATGGACAGCGGCAGCCCGATGATCAGCATCCGCAATGGCCAGGTGTGGCGGGCCCGCAAGGCGGAGAGGTCTGTCTGGGCTGCATCCAGAAACAGCAACAGGATTAGAGCGACCTCAGCGACCAGGTGCAGGCTTGTTTCAGCGTCGGCCTGTGGCAGAAAACCGGTTTCGGCGAACAGGATTCCCAGCGCAATAAAGACCATCGGCGCGGTCAGAACCGTCGACGACAAGCGTCGCGCAATCATGCAAAAACCAACGGTAAAAACGGTCAAAATCAGTAAGGCCATGAGAATCCGTTCAGACAAAAACGCGGCCGCGCGATCTTGGTTAGAAACACCGGCCGTTCATTTGTCAGATGCATTGAGCCGGAATTAGGTTACAGTCTTTCGGGATATTATTTTGGCGGGTTCCGGGGGCACTCCGATTTGACACAATTTTGCCGTCCGCTTAGCGAGCGACCTGTGCCGTGAATGCCTGCCTGCCCGAACCTCAGCCGCCGCGCGAAGAAACCCCCGTCAGCGAGAGTGGCGAGGTTGAATTGCTGCGCGCTGGTAATGCGGCCGTCACCGCAGACTTTGTACGAACGAACGTTACCTGGATGCTGGCGGTCGCGCGGCGCATCTTGCGTGACGAGGGGCACGCTGAGGACGCGGTCCAGAACGCCTTCGTCAAGATATTCGGCAACCTCGACAGCTTCGAAGGACGCTCAGGACTTAAGACCTGGATGCATCGCATTTTGGTCAATGAGGCCTTGACGGTTTTTCGCCGTAACCGGACACAAAAAGATGAATCCATCGACGAGTGGCTTCCGGTCTTCGATGACAACGGCTGCCGGATTGAGGCGCCTTGGGCTAATTTCGAAACTCCGGAACAACTGCTGCAACGGACCCAAACCAAGGCGCATGTCGCAGCGCAGATCGACAAACTGCCGGATGCCTACCGCGTCGTACTGGTATTGCGGGATATCGAGGAAATGACCACGGGCGAAGTCGCAAATGCTTTGGAACTGAGCGAGGCAAATGTGAAAGTCAGGCTTCATCGGGCCCGCGCGGCGCTGAAGAAACTTTTGGAACCGTTGATCAGAGGGCAAGAACTATGACTGCTCCCAGAAAAACCATCAAACGGCGGATCCACGGCACCATGTTTAAGCTGCCGTTGATGATCACTTGTAACGAGTTCGAGGACTTTGTCCTGGCCTATCTGGAAGAGGAACTCCCGGCCCATCAATGCACGATCTTTAAGATGCACCTGAAGGTCTGCCGTGAGTGCCGTGAGTACCTGCGAGCCTACGAAGCTTCGATGACGCTGACCAAAGCCAGTTTGAAGACGGAGGAAACGGATCTGCCCGAGAGTGTTCCGCAGGATCTGGTTGCGGCGGTCCTGGCGGCGCGTAACGCTTGAAGGAAGGATCTCTGATCAAATTGTTTTTACACACACGTTCTTGCGGAACTTCGTGCTGATCGTTACGAATAGAATTGGTTGCTGTCGTTTTTGGGACTGGGAAAGCAATTTTTTCTATTTTAGTTTCCCGACGCGCACTTAAGTAATCATTGTCACCGGTTCCCGGTACAGCGCCTACCAACACTGATTCACGATTCAAAAATCTAACGAGGAAGACTTCGCCATGCGTATCAACGATGAAGCTCCCAATTTTACCGCCGACACGACTGCCGGTGAGATCACCTTTCACGACTGGCTGGGTGACAGCTGGGGCGTGTTGTTCTCGCATCCCAAGGATTTTACACCGGTTTGTACGACTGAGCTCGGCTACATGGCCGGTCTGGCCGGTGAATTCCAAGCCCGGAACTGCAAGATTATCGGCATATCGGTTGATCCGGTCGACAATCATCACAAATGGAAACAGGACATCAAGGACGTCACCGGGAACGCGGTGGACTACCCGCTTATCGGCGATCCGGAACTTAAAGTCGCGAAACTCTATGGCATGCTGCCGGCCGAAGCGGGAGATAGCTCCGATGGCCGCACGCCGGCGGACAATGCCACGGTGCGTTCGGTCTTCGTTGTCGGTCCGGACAAGAAGATCAAGCTGTCACTAACCTATCCCATGACCACCGGCCGGAACTTTGACGAGATCCTGCGGGTAATCGATTCCATGCAGCTGACCGCCGCCCACAAGGTTGCGACGCCGGCGCAGTGGAAGCAGGGCGACAAGGTGATCATCACGCCGGCTGTTTCCGACGACGAAGCCAAAGAAACCTTCGGCAGCTACGAGCAACCCAAGCCTTACCTGCGCTTCACCAAGCAGCCAGGCACCTGATCACGAGCGATATCCGAGCTTCGGTTCAGGTAGAAACAAACGGCCTCCTCCATGCGGGGGGGCCGTTTTTACCTGTATCCTCGTCTTTTGCGCTTTGACCTTACGGCACTTGCTTGTCTTGCAAATACCGGCGAACAGCCAGGTACATTCCCCCGATCGCGAAAAAGCCTCCCAGAATGGTGAAGCTCCAACCGACTTCGCTGGACGTTTCCATGGTGTCGTAACTCTTCAGTTCGCCGGTTTCGGGTGCGTAGCGCCCGGGCACCACATCTCCAACCTGATGGAGGGCTGGGAATGTTGAAACCTTCGAGCGGTAGCGAATGGTCTGTCCATCGCTTGTAACCGTCTCAAAAACCGGTGTGAACCGCTGGCCACCGTCCTCATCGATCTCCGAGAAAACGAAGACGACCATCAAAGATACTTCCTGCGAATGCTGCGCGAAGTCACTTTGTTCAGAACGCAGTTGGTTGCCCGCGTAGTACAAGGCCGTACCGACCACCATCGCGATGTAAGGCACGATCCAGGCGATGTGTGTCGGGTCAAATTGAGATCGAGAGAGTATCGTCATGGCTGGTAAGTCTAAGCGACGAGCAACTCTACTGCCAGAGTATCGTCGTCGGCGCGTAGGGTTGCGCTAAGGGATCATGTAACCTGCACCCCCAGATGCGCTTCGCCCTCCACCTCCGTGGTCCATTTCCCGGTCCGCACCCATTGCTGGGAGGCATCTGTCATCGGCTGGTAATCCCAAACCGGTGGACGGCCGATGGTGTGAGCGCGCGCGACAAGACGGCGACGGTTTTGATCTGCAAGGATTTGTGCCTTGATTTCCTCGGCATTCCAGAGCTCCGATGCCACTTTCCTGAAGGCCGCCACGTCCGGTTTGTGGGTCTCTTCGCTGGCCAGGTTATTTCGCTCGTCAGGATCCTGATTCAGATCGAACAGAAGGGGGGGATCGGTTTCGCTGTGGAAGTATTTGTAGGTGTCGTCGCGCAGCATGAAGGTGGGGTCGAACACACCTTCGGCCAGAAATTCCCCGGCCACCATCCGGCTAGGTAAGGACTCGCCCTTCAGTGCGCCGGCCAGAGACTGACCATCGGTCTCCAGAATGTCTCCGACGGATCCACCGCCGAGCTCCTGCAGCGTCGCTAGCATATCGAGCAGAGAAACCGGCGGCTTGACCCGTCCCGGACCGAAGTGTTTCGGCCCCCGGAAAATCAGTGGCACGCGCAGAGCCCACTCGAAGAAGGTCTTTTTGTAGTACAGCCCGCGCTCGCCCATCATGTCGCCGTGGTCGGAGGTAAAGATCACGATGGTGTCATCTTGCAGGCCGGCCTGCTCCAGCGTCGCCATAAGGTTTGCGACCTTCGCGTCGATATAGCTGATCGAGGCATAGTAGCCGTGCCGCATGCGCCGGAGCATGGCCTCGGTGACCTCGATTTCCCCGACCGAGTAGTGCTCGAAGATGCGCGCGCTGTGGGCGTCGCGCTCATTGTGCGAGATCGGCCCGACTGTGGGCAGGTCGATCTCCTCGTCTTTGTAAAGGTCCCAGAATCGCGGCTCGGCGACGTAGGGGTCGTGCGGCGAGGTGAAGGAGACGGTGAGCATAAAAGGTTGGTCGTCTTTCTTGCGCGCCTGATCGAACAGCCAGCGTTTTGCCTGATACTCCACCTCATCATCGTAGTCGATTTGAAGGGAGCGGGCACAGGGTCCCGTTTCCACCACGTTCTGCATGTCCTGAAAGCGCACTCTGGCCTCCGGTTCCGACCAGTTGGGCGTCCAACTGAAGTCCGAGGGGTAGATGTCCGTGGTCAGACGCTCCTCGAAGCCGTGCAGCTGATCCGGACCGGCAAAGTGCATCTTGCCGCTCAGGCAGGTCAGATATCCGGACAAGCGCAGATAGTGGGCGAAGGTCGGAATTGTGGCTGCGAATTCAGGCGCGTTGTCGTAGGCGCCGACCTTGTGCGGCAGCAGACCCGACATCATTGAGAGGCGGGAGGGACCGCAAAGCGGTGAGTTGCAATAGGCCGTCTCAAAGACCACGCCCTCTTCCGCCAGCCTGCTGAGGGCAGGGGCCTGCACCACCGGATGACCGTACATTGGCAGGGCCTTTGCGCTCATTTGATCGGCCATGATGAACAGGATGTTGGGCTGGGTCATGATTAGCTTCCCCTCTATGATGCGCAAAATCCTATAATAAGATTGTCGACAATACTACTAAATTGAGATATTAAAGATGTAACAGAAAAGACTCGAGACATCGGAGTGACGTCTTAGGGGATGTCAGTTTGGGCGTCAGATCAGACGCCGGTACGAGTTGTCGGAGCAGTACCGCGGCTTCGGGAGGAGAGGCGGGAAGTGGCGCCGATCAGTGGCTGGCTTCCAGCAAATACCGCTCCGAGGGGGACCCAATGGTCGAGTGGAATTTTTTAGCGGTCTTGAGCGATATCGACCTGCTGCTGCTTGGTCTGGGCAACACGCTCGTTGTTACGGCGCTTGCGTTGGCTTTCGGTATTCCGCTCGGCCTGTTTCTCGCGTTGTCGCGTCTTTCCACCATACGGCCGCTGTCCGTCGGATCAGCTTTCATCATCGAGTTCTTCCGGACCACGCCACCGCTGGTTCAGCTCTTTTGGTTTTTCTTTGCGCTGCCCATTCTGATCGACGTGCGCATGACACCCTTCATCGCGGCAATCGTGACTTTCTCGATCCAATCCTCCGCGTTCTTTGCCGAGGTTTTTCGCGGCGGCATTCTCTCGATCGACAAGGGGCAGTGGGAGGGGGCCAAGGCGATCGGCATGACTTACGGTCAGTCCCTGCGTCGGATCGTGCTGCCACAGGCGGTCAAGCGCATGATACCGGCCTTTATGGAACGCTCGATCGAACTGTTGAAGACGACCACGCTCGTCTCCACCGTTGCCTACGCCGATCTCATGTTCCAGGCCAACGATCTGGCGCAAAAGACATTCCGCCCGCTGGAGGTCTACACGGTCGTTGCGGTGATCTACTTCTTGCTGATCTTCACCTTCAGTCAGATCTCCATCGCCGTCGAACACCGCCTGGCGCGGTCCGGTGAAAGCACGGTGCGCTGACATGCAGCACACTTGGGACTTCGCCACTATCTTTCAGAACTGGGAGGTCCTCTGGGTCGGCCTGAAGGGCACGGTCGTGATGTTCCTGGTGACTGTCGTCCTGGGGCTGAGCGGCGGACTTGTCGTGGGTATGGGGCGCTATGCGCAAAACAGCGCTTTGCGCTGGCCGGCAACCGCATTCGTCGAGATTTTCCGCAACACGCCGGTCCTGGTTCAGATCATCTGGTTCTACTACGCCTTTCCGATCCTCACCGGGATCGAGGTCAATCCCTTCCTGGCCGCGGTTTTAGGTATCTCCCTTAACACCATGGCCTTCTCGGCCGAGATCTACCGTGCCGGAATCCAGTCAATCGAGCCGGGCCAGTGGGAAGCCGGCAAGGCCATCGGTATGACCTATGGGCAGACGCTGCGGCGAATTATCATGCCCGTGGCGATCAAGCGGATCCTGCCGGCGCTGACCAACAGGGGTATCGAGGTCTTCAAGATGTCCACCCTGGCTTCCGTGGTGGCCTACGTGGAGACCCTCAACCAGGCCAAGCTGATTGCAGATTTGAATTTCAATCCTATCGAATCCTACACCGCGGTCGCCTTGATTTTCTTTGTCGTCCTCTATCCGGTGGTCCAGGCGACCTATGCCTTGGAACGGACCTTACGAAAAAGCGATTGATGAACAGCCATGACTGAGATTGTCAGAATCGAAAACCTGCACAAAAGCTTTGGCCCGCTTGAGGTTCTCAAGGGCATCGACCTGACGGTGGATTCCGGCGAGACGGTCGTGCTTCTGGGCTCCAGCGGCTCGGGTAAAAGTACGCTGCTGCGCTGCGTCAACTTCATGGAGACACCGAGTGAAGGGCAGGTGTCATTGCACGGTGAATTGGTTGGAAGCGAAAACAACGGCGGAATGCAGTACCGCGAACGCGAGCTCTGCAAGCTGCGTACCCGGATCGGAATGGTGTTCCAGCACTTCAATCTGTTCCCGCACATGACGGTGCTTGGTAATGTGATGGAAGGGCAGGTCACCGTCCTGGGGCGCAGCAAGCCTGAGGCGGAAGATAAAGCCCGCCAGCAGCTCGAAAGAGTCGGGCTGGCGGACAAAGCGGAAGAGTATCCCGCTCGGCTGTCGGGCGGTCAGAAGCAGCGCGTGGCCATTGCCCGCGCCCTCGCCATGGATCCGGACGTCATGCTGTTCGACGAAGTCACCTCGGCTCTGGACCCGGAGCTGGTCGGCGAAGTGCTGAAGACCATGCGCCAATTGGCGGAGGAGGGAATGACTATGCTCGTGGTCACCCATGAGCTTGGCTTCGCCTATCACGTGGCAAACAGGGTTCTGTTCCTGCACGAAGGCACGATCCTGGAGCAGGGCGAGCCGCAAAAAGTTTTAAAGGATCCGGAAACCACCAGGATGCGCGAATTCCTGGAGGGGCATTCGCTGTTTAAATTGCCGGATTGAGGAAAACCGAATCAATAAAGGGGAGAGGAGAATAACAATGACAAAACTTGGAACCTGGCTGTTGCGTTCGATTGCAGTCATAGCAGCCGTTTTCACACTGGGATTGAGCCATAACGCGGAAGCCCAATCGACCTGGGAAGCCATTCAGGCGAGCGGAAAGTTACGCATGGGCGTTACCCAGGCGCCACCCTGGTACTCGAAAAATCCCACGACCGGAGAATGGGACAGCGGACTGATCGTTTCAGTCGGCAAATCGATGGCCGAGGATATGGGCGTCGAGTTGGAGACGGTCGAGGTAACCTGGGCCACAGCCATTGCTGCTCTCCAGGCCAACAAGATCGACATGATGTTCCTGGACGCCACTCCAAAGCGCGCCCTTGTGGTCGACTATCCCTTCCAGCCGTTGCTGTATATTTCACTGGCGGTTCTGGCCCGGGACGATCTTCCTGCGGAGCGCTGGGAAGATCTGAACAAGGCTGATGTGAAAGTTGCGGTTCCGCAGGCAACCAGCATGGACGCCTTTCTGACCCGTAACATTCCCAACGCGGATATCCAGCGCTTCCCGGATAACGGTGCGGCCCTGGCGGCTTTCCAGTCCGGCCGTGTCGATGCTGTATCCCTTTTCCATCCACCACTGCTGGCGGCTCGGAAGAAGTTCGGCGCCGGCAAGCTGGTGATCCCGACGCCGGCCTTCAGTTCGCCGTCGTCCATGGCTGTGCGGCGGGAAGCCGACAAGACCTTCCGCGACTGGATCAGCCACACGATCTACTATTACTACGAGACCGGCCGGACCCAGCGTTGGTACGAGGAGTTCCTGACCGAATTCGGACTGGATCCCAAGGCGTCTCCGGTTATCCAGCGTGAGCTTCTGTTCGCCCGTTGACCTGCCGAACCTGGCGGTGCTTCAACGCACCGCCAGGATTTGGGATTCAGTAACGGCAGCAGATAGCAGAAGGACGTAATGGCCGATGGCCGATAACCAACAGAAGTCTTCGACACACGAGGCGCTCGAGGATGAGCGCAATGCTGATATCCGTATCTATGTTGACGGCGAAATTCTACGTCGGGACGATGCCAAGGTTTCGGTCTATGACAGCGGCTTCATGCTTGGCGACGGTATCTGGGAAGGCCTGCGTCTGCAGGACGGTGTCGTCTATTTTCTCGAGGATCACCTGGACAGGCTCTACGAGGCTGCCCTCTACATCGATCTCGAGATTGGCAAGACTCGGGAGCAACTGACTCAGGCAATTCAGGACACACTGGATGCCAATAACATGCAGACCGACGTCCACATCCGCCTCATGGTCACACGGGGGCGGAAGCGCAAGCCGTTCCAGCATCCCCACCTCAGTGTTTTCGGCTCAACCATCGTCATCATTGCAGAACACTCCAGGCCCAGTGAAGATGTCATTCATAAGGGAATCAGGCTTCATACGGTCCCGCACCATCGCGGACTGCCGCTGACCCAGGACGCAAAACTCAATTCGCATTCCAAGCTGAATTGCATCATCGCGCTCAACCACGCGCTGCGGGCAGGGGCTGACGAAGCCTTGATGCTCGATCCCTTCGGATTCGTGAACACGACCAATGCCTGCAACTTTTTCATTGTGCGGAAAGGAGAGGTATGGACCTCAACGGGCGACTACTGCATGAATGGCATTACACGGCAAAAGGTCATCGATCTCTGCCGTGATAACGGCATTCCGGTTTATGAACGAAACTATTCCCTTGTTGACAGCTACGGCGCGGACGAAGTCTTTCTCACCGGAACCTTCGGTGCCCAGACGCCGGTCTTCGAAATCGACGGCAGAATCATCGGCGGGCGCAAAGCCGGGCCAGTCTTCCTGCGCCTGCGCGAACTCTACAAATCCTTGATCAGGCAGGCAGTACAACAGGGTAAATGACGGTGATGAATGCCAAACTCCAGCCGGTGGAAGATGGAACCCTTCGGGCACAGATCACCCGGCAGCTGCACGCCATGATCACCGGCGGCCACTTTGCGCCCGGCGAACGCCTGACCGAAACTGCCCTTGCCAACCAGCTCCATGTCAGCCGCGCGCCGTTACGCGAAGCCATTCGCGAGCTGGTCGACCGGGGCGTTCTCATCAGCCAGCCCTATAAGGGCCTCTTCGTCCGGTCGGTCAGTGTCACGGACCTGCGGGAGCTCTACTCCATGCGTACCGAGCTGGAGCAGTTTGCCTTCCGCCTGGCCTGGGACAAACGCACGCCCGAGGCCTGTGCCGATCTGCAAAGACGCTACGACGCGCTGATTGCCGTTCACGCTCAAAACGATCAGGCCATGGCCATCGAACTGGAAACCAACTTCCACTCCTGGATCTACGATGTCTCCGGGCATTCTTTGCTGCAATCCCATTGGCAGCGTCTGGTTCCCCTGGTCCAAATCTATCTCTCCTTGCATCACCGTATGCACGGCGCCCAGGGAGAATTCGGCCACATGACCACCGAGTACCTCAAGATCGCGACCGGCGACGACTTGGCGGCCATGCAGGTGCACATCGGCGAACACATGAAGCAGGGTCTCGATATGGTGATTGCGGCCGTGCCGGAGGCTTGAGGGTGGATAGCCGCTCGATTTGAAAACACGTTCTTCATTAGATTTACTCTCCGCGATTATCACGAAAACTGGGATGCCAAGTGTGGTCATCGCAATGTAAAAACAGAACGCGATCCCTTAGAGAAAAGGCATCGTCGCGAGAAGGGTGTGCTCTGGACAAGACGCCATAGTCCTGCCGGAAATCAAGCACAGGAGTATAAAGCAACCAGGGATTCGAAAGAGGTATTCGACGGCATTCTTAGTAAGAATCAGCGGGCGCGGCGCATCAAGCCTAAGGTCGCGTTTGGGATCAAAATGCGTGGCCGATCCAGACCAGGAATATCTGTAAACTCGTATTCACTTTCCCATCTAACGAGTTGCCATTGGCCAGAATCAATACGACAATTGATCTGTTAACTTACATTTCGAATTTTTCATTACATGGCGTTCAGGAAGATGCGTTAAGGGCGATAAAAATGAAGGCACTATTGGATCAACCGATAGCCGCCTGAGTCGGTAACCAACATCTGCAGATTGGTTGGGTCCGGTTCGAGTTTTTGCCGAAGGCGATAAATATGGGTTTCGACGACGTGAGGGTTGACGTTTACCTGTTCGCCCCAGACTTCGCCGATAATCCATTCAGCCGGGACCGGCTTCCCGCCCATGCGATAAAGACTGTTGAGGATCGACGATTCTCTTTCGGTGAGACGGATCTTTTGGTCCGTCTCCCTGTGAGCCAGGATTCTGGCATTGGGGCAAAAAACGTAAGGGCCGATCGGGAAAACCGCGTTATAGAGCTGAGCGAAATGACGATGTTGAGCGCGAATTCTCGCCAACAGTACGCCCATATGAATTGGCTTTATGATGTAATCGCTGGCGCCACTGTCCAGACCGAGAATGACATCGGCATCATCGTCACGGGCACTCAACAGGACTATCGGAATCTTCACGCCGCGGCGCCGCATGAGGCTACAGAGATCTTCACCGTCAATGTCTGGCAAGTCTGCGTCGATCAGGACCGTCGCCACGCACATGTCCTTAACGAGTTCGAGTGCTTGTTTGCCGCTATCCGTTTGGATCGCAACGAGGCCTTCGTAAAGCTCCAAATGAGTGGCCACAGATCTGCGTAAGTCCAAGTCATCGACAGCGACGAGGACCTTCCCCGAGATTTTGGGTCGCATCAGTTTTCTCCGAGTTTCTTATTTTTAGTAAAATTTGCCGTGCTTGCCACTCGAGATCGAGAGTGAGAAAGCTAAATACGTCTGATCAAGATTGCGGCCATTATCACGCCAAAAAATCACGAATGTATCACGGCATAACATTGATTCGATCGCGTCGGAGGCCGTTGAATTTCCGCGCTTTTTTTTGTTCGAAGGGAAGGTGCAAGGTTTTGTTACGGCATTGAGCCGTAACATTTAGAAATCATTGGGGATTGCTTCGCTGAGCATTCACCGAAACGCGCAGACTGATAAGCCGTCACAAAGGTGACGGAGAGGCGGTTTGCTCGACTGGTGCTGGAAGGGCGATGGGTAAACGGAAGGACAACGTCGTGCCCTTCTTGATCTTGCTCGTTACGTCGATCTGCCCGTCATGCAACTCGATGATGCGTTTGGCGATCGCCAGACCAAGGCCGGTACCACTGGTTTCGGTCCGCCCGTGTTCAATGCGGTAAAAGCGATCAAAGATATTGGCATGCTCGCACTCAGGCATACCGACGCCAGTGTCGACAACCTTCGTCACGACCTTCTCGTCGCGCCGACTGACGGACACGCTGACTGAGCCACCCGTTGGTGTAAACTTGATTGCATTGTCGATTATGTTGGTAAGAGCGCGCTCGACCAGACCGATATCAGCCGTAACGAAATGGCCCGGGGCTGCGACCAGGGCGTCGAGGGTTATCTCGCCAGCCTTCGCCTCGAACTGAAAACGCATGCAGACGTCCTGTACCAATTCATCCATCGAGAAGGTTTCCGGCGTGAGCGGTGCCTCGGCCGTATTCAGTCGGGCCAGCTCGAACAGATCCGCGATCATCTGTTCGAGTTGACGACTAAGCGCCAACGATGAATCGAGATAGGTTTGACGTTCGCCTTGATCGAGTTGCTCCCATTTCATTTTCAATGTTTCAAGGTAGCCATTCAGCCCAGCAAGTGGCGTCTTCAGATCATGGGAGATATGCATAATCAGCTCGCGACGTGATAGGTCGATTGCCTCCAAGTCGGACAGTTGTTCCTGGATCCGCCGGGCCATGCCATGGAAAGCCGCGGTTAGAGCGTCTACTTCGTCACCGCTCGCCAACGTCGCCGGCTCCGGCGCGAGTCGGAATTCATTGTCCGCAAACGCGATCATCGAATCTGAGAGGCGGCGAAGACGGCGTACAAGCAGGTGCGAGACGAGGGCGCCGAATACGATTGCCAGTCCCAGTCCTACGACCATGATCAACAGACTGAGACGGAGGATCTGATTGCCCACGAACATGTCGGTTGCCGATTGATAGGCGTGACCACCCAACACCACGTAAAGATAGCCTGAAAGCTGACCATCGATCTCAATTGGTGCTGTAGAGAAGGCTTTTGGCGATGAGGGATCGCGCGGATCATCGCCGACGATGGGAAGATCGGTCTTGCCTGCTATGAGCGTCTCGATCGGTTCAATCGCGATTTTATCCAGTTTGATTTGCTCGGGTGGCGCCGAATAGCGAAGGATGGTCCCTTCGCGGTCGAGCAGGTAGATTTCGGCAGTTGGATTGATACTCATAAGCCGATCGACAATCGGTTTAAACTCGCCGCCCAAGAGATCGGTACCTGACGAGAACCATTTATCCTGAACAATATGTGCAGCCAACTCGCGATTGAGGCTTTGATCCACCTGCATCAAGTGCAGCCGCGTGGTCTTGATCGTAAGCACGACTTGGAAAACGCCAAGCAACGCAATCAAAAACACGAGCAATGCGATCAGCTTGACGGTAAAACCTCGAAGCGGATGAATCATGAGTTCTCTGATAGGCCAAGCTTGTAGCCAATACCCCAAACAGTCACGATAACATCTGGGTTGCGCGGATCAGACTCGATCTTGGCACGCAGCCGGTTAATATGGGAGTTCACGGTGTGCTCGTAGCCATCGTGATTGTAACCCCAGACTGCGTCCAAAAGCTGCGAGCGGGTGAACACACGGTTCGGATTGCTTGCAAAATGTAGCAAGAGATCGAACTCTTTCGCAGTCAACTCAATCCGTTCTCGATCCAATTCGATCGTGCGTTCATCTGTATTGATCACGATCGAACCGATGCGCAAGGTTGGCGTGCTGCCTGAATGCTTAGTGAGGTAGACTTCCTGTCGGCGCAGAATCGCTTTAACTCTTGCTAAGAGCTCGCGCATGCTGAACGGCTTTGTTAGGTAATCATCGGCGCCGACCTCTAGGCCCAGAACGCGATCGAGCTCCGATGATTTGGACGTCAGCATGAGAATCGGGGTCGTGATGTTCTCGCGCCTGACGCGCTGGCATAGATCGATACCGTTGATTTGCGGTAACAGCAGATCGAGAATGATCAGTTCATACTGCCCGGTCAGAGCCTTCTGCAGGCCGACGGCGCCGTCGCGAGCCGAGTCGACGTTACAGTCCAAATCGACGAGATGAAGCGGTAACAGATGCGCAAGATCGGCATTATCCTCGATCAGTAGAATGTTGCGCGGCATACTTGGTCCATGTGTGTCGATCGACGAAAGCTGGTGATTTTCCAAGTTATCAGCAACCTTCCCAAAGAATGATCACGAGAGTATCACGCCTAAATCACCTTGTGCCTCCATATCTGGTTCACCGCTGTTGTTAAACAAATCCGTGATTGTCCGCGGGTAATCAAAACGCTGCGTTCTGACATGAGGCGACATATAACAAGGTCAGAGTTTTAATCTGACGGCCGTGCGCCGCTGCTCCCGGGCACTGTCGCAACATTGGCTTAAATTCATATTGACAACATATTGTCGTATTGACTACATGTTGTCGTAAGGATAAACCGACGATGACGACCCACACCGCAGCAGGAGCTGTTTTAACGGAACTTATACTGGAAACTTTCCGCCTGAACGGGCGCCTTCTGGCGGCCGGTGATCACCTGACCAAGGATCTCGGACTAACGAGCGCGAGATGGCAAGTCGTTGGTGCAATTGAAGAGGCACCGCTGCCAGTAGCGCAGATAGCCCGGAATATGGGATTGACCAGGCAGGCCGTCCAACGGGTGGCCAATGTCCTGGCCGATGAGGGACTGGTCAGATTTGAAGAGAACCCGAACCACCGCCGTGCGCAGCTCGTGCGACTGACTTCCGAAGGGAAGGGCGCTCTCGAACAGGTCAATCAGCGCCAGATCGAATGGTCAAACCGTCACGCCAAAGGACTGCCCGTGGAAGAGATCGAAGAGGCACTAACGGTCTTACGAACCTTCCACCAGCGCCTCGAAGCGGACGACCCGTAGCAGCTTGAAAGACTGACGACAGGAAAACAATGATGCCGATGAAAAGCTCAGACACTCAATACGGCACTGTCGCCGTATCCATTCATTGGCTCAGCGCCTTCCTGATCCTCGTGCTCATTGCTTCGGGATTTCGTGCAGGCGGGATGGAAGATACCGCCGCGAAAGCGGCAATTTTACAAGTGCATGTTCCGCTGGGCATAACGATCCTGCTGTTGACCCTTGCGCGTGTCATTTGGTGGTTGTTCGCGGATAGGAAACCCGCGTCGATACCGATGCCGACATGGCAGGTTCAATTTTCACGCGCTGTGCACTTCCTGTTCTACGTCGTGATTTTAGGTATGACGGCGAGTGGCATCGGCATGATGGTGCTCTCCGGGGCCGGCGCCATCATCTTCGGGGCTTCGGCTGAAACCTTGCCGGACTTTTGGGATTACCTGCCGCGTGTTCCGCACGGGATCGGTGCCCGGGCGATGATCGCACTATTTGTCGTCCACGCTGGTGCGGCGCTTTATCACCAGATTTTAAAGCGGGATGGGCTGCTGCGACGCATGTGGTTCGCCGCAGGTTGATGTTATTGCGAACGTGCGGCCAGCGTCTCGAAGCCGGGTAACATTTTAGGAGCCGAAGAGAAATGCGCAAATTCGTCAAAGCCCTTCATTTGATTGGGCTCGCGATGTTCCTTGGCAGTGTCTTTGGACACATCGCGATATCGTTGAACGCAGGCGCGGATCAAGACCCGGAGACCCTACTTTTTGCGCGCCAGGCGATCGAGGTGGCAATCATCTATGTGACGCTCCCAGGCCTGATCCTCCTGCTTGTGACGGGCGTGGTTCTGACGGTCTCCGGAAGGTTTGGAGTTTTCAAGATTCGCTGGCTTACCCTCCATCAGGTTCTGGGGGTGCTTATCATCCTCAATGCGGCCTTCATACTCTACCCAGCAGGTGGCGAGCTTGCTATCGCGGCGGGGCAAGTCGTTCAAGGGGCGCTTTCCTGGGAACAGTTTCACGCCGTCGCAGCCCTTGAGCGCACATTTGGTCCGATCAACGTGGCCCTCACTTTGATGACGGTATTCGTCGCCGTGCTGAAACCGGGTTTCGGATCAGCCAGGGCGAAAGCTTAGAGAGATCCCAATGGACACCTACACGCTTCTTAAATTCGGACATATCATCGGTTTCATTCTGCTGGGCGGAGGGCTGCTGGCTGTCTTCGTTTCTGAGTATCAGGCTTACCGAACCAACGATATGAAGGCATTTGCCGAAGCTGCGCGCTATACGGCGATCTTTTACGACTCCATTGCCGTGCCCGGCGCCCTGCTGGTAGGCGTAACGGGCTTCTTCCTCATTTTAGAGCTTGGGCTGGGTTTTTTCGAGGAGCCGTGGGTTGTCGGTATGTGGGCTTTGTTTCTGTTCGAGTTTATCGAAGGCAATACAATAACACGCCTCCAGTTCCGCAGGACCTTGCGTCATTCACGCGATGCGCTTGAAAACGGCGCGGCGCTCACTGACGATATCCGAGATGACGCCCGAAGCCTGCTCAATCAGATCGTCCACTTTCTCGATGTTCCCTTGTTCACGGTGATCGTTTACTGCGGCACTGTAAGACCCGACAGCTGGGCTCATGTCCTCACTGCCTTTGTGATCGGCGTGTCTGTTGCGGGGGGGCTAACAATCCTTGTGCCGCGTCTGGCGCGCCGAAATGCATCGTGATCTCAATAGCTGCGCCAGACCGATGGAGTTTGGTAGGCGTACAAAGCACTGAGCCAGCGGTTGGCGCAGTCGAAGAAATATTTTCTCGTTGCTGTAAAGGTTACAACCGAAAAGCTGACGCATCTTTATGGCAGCCCGACGGGGTTCGTTGTAAACATTCCGACTGTTTGATTTTACAGGAAATGCAGCATGGACCGATACACGGGCAGTTGCCTCTGCGGAAAAGTACGAATTGTGGCGTCAGGATCCCCATACCGGGTCGGGCTTTGTCACTGTCTCGACTGCCGCAAGCATCAAGGAGCCCTTTTTCACGCTTCCGCGATATTCCCTGAGGACGCAGTGACGATCGACGGCGAAACTCGCGACTACGCCGGGCGGTTTTTCTGTCCCCATTGCGGCTCGTCCATTTTCGCACGCTCGGCAGACGAAATCGAAGTGAACCTAGGGTCGCTGGATGCTCCTGACCAACTGATGCCAACCTACGAGAGCTGGATCATCCGTCGTGAGTCCTGGCTACCGCCGTTTCCGCTCAAGAGTCGATACGAGCGCGATCGTGAAGCCACGGGTCGCTCAGAGGAGTAGGGTGCCACCATCCACAGAGGTTTCCCATCTCCTTGAGGCAATGGAGGCCCAGGACGGTCTGAGGGGGAGGATGGTGATGGTGGGACTGTCCACATTCGAGCTTTGTCTAGCCTTGGGCACTTGCGGTTAATGCGGGTTTGGTTATTGTTCTGGTGTTCGGCTGAACATAAGGCTGTTATTTTCAAGGAAGCGCTTTGCGTCGATTACTTACTATTCTTTCTATTTTCGGATTGTGTAATGGGTCAGCGGCGCAAACTCCGATAACGCCCGATAATATAGAACAGTTTTTTAAATATGTTCAGTTGGGTGATAGCTCGAATGTTGAGCGAATGCTGAAGGCAGATCCCGGCTTTGCAACTGCAAAGGACAGATTCGAATTTCAAGCCATACATGTTTTGGATTACAATAATTTCGACCAAATTCTAACGCTTCTTCTGCAATATGGCGCAAACATCAATGCCCAAAACGATGATGGTAGTGCACTTCTTCATATCTTGATCGATTCAGAGTTTTTGCAGCCTGTTCTCGACGCCGGAGCAAATCTTGAACTGAAAGATGAGGTGGGGTTTACACCGTTACTAGCGCATCTTATCAGAGCTGACGGTGAACAGATGGTCCGCGCACTTTTATCGGCGGGCGCAAACCCAAATGCGAAGGACAACAGGAACCAATCTGCGCTGTCTCATGCCCGCGAAACTGGAGACGAAGTTTTAGTGAATCTCCTGATCGACGCTGGGGCATCGGCACAGGAGAATTGACTCCTGCTAAGCTTGAAAACGCGCCTCTTAACTCAAGCAACAAGAGGGTTAAATTGAAGCGCCAGTATCTGTATTAAAGTGCCAGTATCTGAGCGGCCGGCAATACGGTCGCGAACTCGCCTTCCAGATTACTCAGGGTCATTGAATGCACCTGTTCAGCTTCATGCCTTACGCCGTCCGGCCCGGTCGCGCCGTAGGCCCAAACCGCATCTGACGCATAGTAGGTATCAAAGCCAAGGTTCCCTGCAGAGCGAGTGGTGGACTCTACGCAGTGATTTGCCGTCGCGCCACAGAGGACCAGGCGCTCTATTCCCGCTTCGCGCAGATCGGACTCCAGCGAAGTACCGACAAATCCGCTGCTGACGTGTTTGACGACTACCGCTTCGCCCTCGGCCGGTTCGGCAAAAGGTTGCACGGCCGATCCTGGTGCGTCCGCGTTAAAGGGATCGTTCGGATCAAGGGCGTGGTGGTGAATATGAACCACCTTATCGCCACGCTGTCGAAAGGCCGCCAGCAGCACCGCCACGTTCTCTTCCGCTTCCCGGCAGGAGCGTGCTGTCCCTTCTGCGTCGTCATGCACGAAGGCCATCTGTACGTCGATGACCAGTAATGCGGTTTTCATCCTTTTATCTCCATTCAACTGCCAAGTAAGTTCTAGTGTGATCTTTTTTCGGCCAGAATCTTTTCGACTCTTGGGCCGTAAATTCGGACGTTGATCTCATCGCTGGCAACGCATCCAGGTTTTTCGTCATAGGTCAGGATCGCGGTCACGCGTGGCTGGTTGCCGCCAACTTCGGTGACGCCGTGCAGAGAATACCCGCCGCGGAATAGGGTCAAGGTGCCGGCCCCACGTGGAAAGCTCTGTGCTTGTGTCATGTCACCCGACAGAAAGCGATCGACCACTTCGCGGTTTTCCTCGCTCTTTGTGCGGGAGTTCGCAATGAACGTGAATTCGCCGCCCTGTTCCGCCGCCTGCAGCAGAAGAGTGACTGTGCATTCGTTGACGTCGTAGTGCCAGGCATGCCAGCTACCCGGTTGCAGTGCGACGATGTTTAAGGCCTGGAAGTCATCGGCGTAGCGGAAAAGAGTCGCCTTACCCTGCACGCGACGAATGAAATCGGTGAGCAGTTCGGACCGGTAGAGCTGTTGGATCAGGCTGCCGGCCGGAATCTGGTCATTCGCCAGTTGAAGCGCACGATGGATGTATTCGCGGCGTCTTGGATCGTCTTCAGGTAGGGAAGGGTCGATGTCGCCTTGATAGATCGTGCGCTTGATCGTCAGTGCTTCAGCAGTTGGTAGCAGATTGTTTGCTTCCGCCGTCAGCGACTCGAGAGCATCGGGCCGGATAAAGCTGTCGAAATTGCACCAGCCTTGCTCGCGCATGTGCTTTTGGCACTCAAGCAAAAATTCTGCACCTTTCCCGCGCTCCATGTCGTCGAGCGGATAGCGCTCCAGGTCGATCAGTTTCAGAAGCATGTCTCGATCACCAGTTAAAGACGCCGCCATCAGAATGCCTCCAACAATCCACCGTTCTAGAAGTCTCTTGCCTGCACGCCGCGCCGCTTTACGCCACCGCCTCGATTGACAAGTTCCAGCTGACTGTGTCATTTCATGTTGCAAAAGAAAAATGAGATAAAATGGCTTCATGAACCAATTAAATTTATGGATACAAAGCTAAAGCATCACCTCAATCTCAACTGGCTGCGGAGTTTTGAGGCGGTTGCCCGCCTCTCAGGCTTCACGGCTGCCAGCAGAGAGCTGGGCCTCACTCAAACTGCCGTCAGCCTCCATATTAAGGCGCTGGAGACACAGCTTGGGCACGATCTCTTTATTCGCCGTGCCAAGAGCCTTCAGCTTACTGAGATTGGTAAAGCCTATCTGCCGTCGGTCCGGGACGCCCTCGAAGCGCTGACCCTTTCCACCAACGGGCTCTTTGGTCCCGATCTGAAAAGCACAGTTATCGTCCGCGCCTCGATGGCCGCGGTCATGTGGCTCGCGCCCAGACTGGGCGACTTTCGGCAACGGCATCCGAACATCGGAATCAAGCTTGTGACCTCAATTTGGGCGGACAGTCCGGATACGCAGAACGTGGATGTGGACATCACCCTGGCACCGGACAACCGCGCCGCTGGGGTGTCGGAAAAGCTATCGGATGAATACCTGGTGCCGATTTGCAGTGTGAGCGCTGCCAAAGCGATCCAATCTGTCGAAGATCTGTCAAAGACAAACCCAATACACATTCTGGGATTCGACGATCATTGGTCGCGCTACATGGCAGCCTTCGGTTTACAGCATGACGTCAACGCAACGCGTCTGATGGTGGATACTTCGGTCGCCGCATGTGAACTGGTTGCAGCGGATCTTGGCTCTGCGGTAGTGATTGAACGCTTTGCGATGAACGCCATTGAAGCCGGTCGGCCGGTCGCGCTTGTGGGAGACCGCATCCCCCTGGGACAATCGCATTATCTCGTGGAAAGGGGGGGCGCGAAAAAAATTCATCCTGCAGCGGAAGTCTTTAAAGACTGGCTGCGAGTACTGTTTCACGCAAATCCGCAGTAGCGTCAGCTTCGGGCTTTCGTACTAACAGCACACGCACGATGAAGTTTTTACTGCTTGAGATGTCTGGAGACCGGCCTTAACAGGATAGATATCGTAATCTCCAGAGACTCTGGACCATCCTCCGCGAATCAAGCGATAAAGAGTCCCCACGCCTGCGCGTGTTTTCCGCCAACGTTTCAACCAACTCTCAAGGCCCTTTTATGCTCACCGTCTATTCCGAGAAACACCGCTTGCGCGACGCCCAGACTGAGCTCCATGGCGGCACCTTCGTGCGGCCGTTCGAATGTCCGGAGCGCGCGGAGATCGTGCTCGCTCGGGTTCGGCAGGAAGGGTTGGGTGAGGTGGTAGCGCCGAAGGATTTCGGGCTGGCGCCGGTGCTTAAGGTGCATGATTCCGACTTTGTCCGTTTCCTGGAGAACTGCTGGAACGACTGGGTGGCGGCCGGTGGGGAAGGTGAAGCGCTCCCGAACATTTGGCCCACCCGAACCATGGCAGGCAGGCGGATTCCCAATCACATCGACGGCAAGTTGGGCTATTACGCGCTGGCCGCCGAAACCTCGATTTCGGAGGGGACCTGGGAGGCGGTGCGGGCTGGCGCCGACGTGGTGCTGACGGCAGCGCAACATCTCCTCGAAGGGCAGGGGACGTCGGCCTTCGCACTCAGCCGACCGCCGGGGCACCATGCCGCCACGGACCAGTACGGCGGCTACTGCTTCCTGAACAACGCAGCGATCGCGGCTCAGTTCGCACGGGATAATGGCATTGGGCGGGTTGCAGTACTGGATGTCGATTTTCACCACGGCAACGGTACGCAGAACATCTTCTATCGCCGTGACGATGTTTTCTTCGCCTCGTTGCACGGCGATCCCATGGAGGCCTTTCCCCACTTCCTCGGCCATGCTGACGAATTTGGTGAGGGAGCTGGCGAGGGCTTCAATCTCAACTTTCCCTTGCCGCCGGGCACTGACTATCTCCGCTGGCGCGACGCCCTCGATGAAGCCCTGGAGCGCATTCTCGCCTTCAGACCGGGCCTGCTGGTGGTCTCCCTGGGTGTGGATACCTTCGAGGAGGATCCCATCAGCTTCTTCAAGCTGAAGAGCGACAACTTTGCCGACTACGGCGCGCGCATCGGTGCCGCCGCGAAGGGGGGCGGCATGCCCGTGCTTTTCGTCATGGAGGGCGGTTACGCTGTCTCAGAAATCGGGGTCAATACGGTGAACGTGTTGAGCGGTTTCGGGGGCGTGTAGAAGCAAGCACCGCACGTGTTGCCTCTATCGATCTCTTCCGATTGCACCCCAGATTGATCGGGCTCTCTTTGCGCGCCCCGATCCAGACTGTCGCTCAACCTTCATTAATGGCCTTGATAGCGAAGGCTGCAGTGGAGCGAACCTCTTGATTATCGTGGTTATCGGCCAGTTCTTGCAGCACAGGAAGCGCCCTTGGGTCCTTTATCTTGGCTAATGCTCTGTTGACCGACATTTTCAGGCCGTTGTGCAGCATGCTGTCGTCCTTCTCCGCAAGGATCGAAAGCATTGGTTCGACGGCACGCCTGTCCTGCAATGCGCCTAAAACCATCGCCGCTTGTGATTTATCGTTCGTCGCCCCGGATCTCAGCGTATCAATCAAGAGTTCGGCCGTGGCGGTGTCCTTGACTTCGGACAGAACTTTCGCAGCGCCATGAGAAACCTGGAAGCCATGACCCTCTCTTAAGATTTCGGCCAATACCAGATTCGAATCGGATGCGTTCGTATCGATGAGTTCACGTACCGTGTTGTCTCTGAGTGTTTTGTGCTGGCTGCCGAGCTTACTCAGGAGTTTGCTCTTTTCAGTCACGGCATAAGCGAGATCGCAGGTGCATTGGGGGAGCCCCTGTCCATAGCCGCTGAATCTATAGGTGAGACTACAGGATTTCTCGAAATTGCCAGATTGGTCGTAGTTGAAGCGCCCGATCAGGTCAAAATGTAACCGATCTTCTGTCTTGACCTCGGAAGCAACGCTGTTTCGCGGAAGAAGCTCCATTGTCGATGAACTCGAAAATGGATTTTCCGGCATGTTGAAGTCGTATTGTAAGAGTTCGGCGCCATTCTCCTGATGGCGTTTCGTTCTATAGTCGTTAGTTTTTTTTACATGATTTTCCGCGTAGCGCTGAATTTGCGCTAGGCAGCCTGGTTGATTGGGTGGAAGCGTTGCAGGATATTTGATCTTTGAGCTTTCCAGCAGCGCCCGTGCATCCGGAACATGCTTGCTGTCGGGGTAATCCCGAATAAATGCTATAAGCGAACCGTGGTCGCGGAGCCGTTTTTCCAGAAAGCGGTTTTTTGCAGACTTCCACTTATGTTCCTGCCAACGAAGATCGGCGTTCTTGTCTGATTTGGCGGCTGTTTCGGTGCTGGATTGGATAGGCGCCTGGTGCGGCGCTAAATTTTTTTCAGGCCCACATGCGGCAACCAAAGAAGAGATCAATATTAATGCTGCTTTTTTCACAAAACATAATCCTTCAATCCAAATTTATTATTTGACGCTTGGTGTAATACATTGGCGGGCATCATTCAATTATGCTTCCGTGCATACGACACAACTGGCATGAACTGCTCGCACATTCAAACCTACTGAGGTTTGAAGAAGCTGTACAATCCGCAAAAGTCGGCGATGCATGAACGCCTCGCCCCGCCACGTCTCGCTTTACGGCCATCCCCATGAAGGTCCTTGACGTCCGCCTCAGTCATACCTGCGAATTTAGCGAGGATGCGGGCAAGGGCTTCAATCTCAACTTTCGCCTGTTGCCGGGCACCGGCTATCCCGCCGGCGTGATGCGCTCGTTGGTGCCCTGATGCGGTTTTGTCGGTTCCCAACTCGGCCTGCTAGTGATCGCTCTGAGCGTCACAGTCTTCGAGCAAAATCACATAAGCTTTTCAGCTGGGAAGTGACGGCTTCGCCGAACATGGTGCGCTGATCGACACGGCCATCAAGCTATCGGGGGTGCCTGTACTTTTTCATCATGGAAGACGGTTATGCCGCCTCGGAAATCGGTATAATTGCCGTCAACGCTTTGACGGGTTTCGAACACGCGTGAGAAAAAATCAATGAGATGGACTAAAGATTGAAAAAACAAAGTCAGTGCTACCGATTTGCGGGAATGACGTGCCGTAGAGACCAAGGCACCTTGGCTGCGATAACCTTTGAAGGCGCGCGGCGATGGAATACCTGCCCAAAACATGCAATCCTGTTTGTTGAAGTTCTGAACTATCTGGAGTGTGTCTGCGGTTTTTTGGCGTCAGTCCAAGGCTATCGTCGCAGACCGGATTCCTTCGATAGCTTTGCGTGATGTTGGATTGGTTTTAATGAACTTTTTGAAAACTTTAGCTACAGACTCTCTGTTGGATTCTACAGAACTTTTCCGGGCCGTCTTTGATGCCGGCCGTGACCTTATGTCGGTCAGTACACTTGATGACGGTCGCTGCCTGGCGGTCAACGCAGTTTGGCTGGAGGTGCTTGGGTTCGAGCTCGATGAGGTTGTCGGGAAGACCGCAGAGGAGCTCGCGGTTTGGGTTGAACCGGCTGTCCGCACTAAGGTCATGCGTCAACTGAAAGACGAGAAGGTTGTCGAGAACTTTGATACGGCACTGCGCGGGAAAGACGGCCGGTTGCACGACTGTACCGCGACGCTTCGCCTGCTTCGTGTCCGCGACGAAGACTTGCTCCTTTTCACCGCATACGAAGTGACAAACGACAGCAGTGCGGAACAGGCCGTGCGGACCTCCAGGGCTCTGTTGATTGACGCTCTTGAATCCATTAACGAGGGGTTTGTTCTTTACGACCCGGACGGCCGCCTGATCATCTGCAATTCCAAGTTTAAGGAGTTCTACGGCTACAGCGACGACGAAGCCGTGCCAGGTGCCCATCGGCGTGATCTCGGTCTTCTCGATATCGAACGCAACGCGGTCATCGTTGAGGAGGAGCTGGCGCAGGATTATGTCAATCGCCGCGAAGACATGTTGGCAGGGCCGCCTGAATCCTTTGTGGTCAAATTGAAGGACGGACGGATATTGCTGCTGAGCGACCGTAAGACCGACAGGGGCGGCATCGTTAGCATCCAGAGCGATATTACCGAACTCAAACGAGCGGAAGCTGCGATTTCGGCGGCCAAGGATGAAGCGCTGACGGCTAATCGCGCCAAATCGGAGTTTCTGGCCCACATGAGTCATGAGCTGCGGACGCCACTCAATTCCATATTGGGATTCACCCAGGTTATGAAGGAACAGGTCTTCGGTCCTCTCGGTGATGCCAAATATCTCGACTATGCAGTGAACGTGAACCATTCAGGTCAGCATCTGCTCGATCTGATAACCGACATTCTGGATATCTCCAAAGTCGAATCAGGCGAGATCACGCTGGAAGAGACGACCTTTGACCTCCTGGACGCCATTGCGTCTTGTATCGAGATGGTCACGGGACAGGCCGGTGAGCCCGAAGACCGGATTGACTTCAAAGCTGTGGCAAATGTACGCCAGTTCAACGGTGACGAACGGATTGTTAAGCAGGTCATTCTCAATCTGCTGTCCAACGCAACCAAGTTTACGCCCGCCGAAAAGGCTATTGAGGTCTCGGTAACGCTGGATGAGGGGGGACGGGTTGTTCTGGAAGTTGCGGACCGTGGTTGCGGCATCGCTGCTGAGGATATTCCGAAGGTTCTGGAACCTTTTGGGCAGGTTCGTTCAGGCGCGCATCAGGCCCATGCAGGCACTGGCCTCGGATTGTCCCTCAGCAAGATGTTAACTGAATTACACGGCGGGACCTTGAGCATCGAGAGCGAAGTGGGGGCGGGTACCACGGTCACTCTGCAATTCCCGTTGGAGCGCACCGTCGTCGCCTGACGTTGGAGCTTCATCTTGGTCGTGGGCGGCAGCTTCTCGATAAATTTAGATCTGCTCGGCCGCTTAACGGTCGTCGCCTTGCAGCTTGTTGAGCGCCCGTCTGAAGGCTCGCCCGGCAGCCTCCGCGCGATCTTCCTCGCGCGCAATCTGCTTAGCTTCGTTAACCACGACTCGCGCCGCCCTGGCTGCTTTTTCCCTAGCCTGAGGGTCCGAAGCGATTTTTTGTGCTGCGTAACGCACAATATGTCGAAGAAGGAATGCCATGCTGCATCATAGCCAAAGCGCTTCGCGCCCGCTAGATCAAGCTGGACCCTCTCAACAGAAATTGGCCGATGGCGCCTTTGCGTCACGTGTAATTAATTTTTAATAACAGACCTTTGCGCCGTGAACTGAAGGTAGGTTATTCAATTCAGACTTTCAGACATTCGGATTATCTTGCGACCTCTCGGTGGGGGATCGGCCAAGAGATTGAAACCGCTGGCGATAGCGGCCTGGTGTGAGACCTGTTTGCCGCTTAAACAAACGGCGAAAGAAAGCTGGATCTTCATAACCGACGCTGGCTGCAATCTCATCGCTCGGTGCGGCCGTGGTCTCCAAAAGCTGTTTGGCTTCCTCCACACGTAAGGTTTGGACGTAGGTAACTGGCGTATAACCAGTGGCGGCTCTGAAGCGGCGCTTGAAGGTTCGCTCTGTCATATTGGCGCGTTCTGCCATATGAGCGACCGGCTTTGGGTTGGGATAGTGGTCGGCGATCCAAGTCTGGCACTCGGAGATCGCGGCATCACTGTGAGGCTTAGGCTTTGAAATGGCGGCATAGGGCAATTGCCCGTCGCTCCGATCCCCCAGAAGGAAAATCTTGGCAGTCCTGATCGTCTCAGCTCTCCCGAGAAAGCGGTTGATAAGGTACAGCGCGAGATCTTCCCAGGAACTTGCACCGCCGGCGGTGATGATCTGGTGATCGGGGCCGTCGGTCACCAAAACCTGCTCCATTCGTAGCTTGACACTTGGATAGTGGCTGGCAAACAGCGTTTGAATGGCCCAATGGGTCGTGGCTTCCCTGCCATCGAGCAGACCGCTCTCCGCAAGTAGGACGCTTCCCGTGCACACAGCGCAAATCAGGGCGCCATCCTTTTGTTGAGTACAGAGCCATTCAGTGATTTCAGGCCACCTGCCGCGTGGATCCAACTCGACGGAAATGGCCAGGTCGGAGACGATGACGATATCGCAGGTGCCCGCCTCACCCAAATTCGTGTGTGGCGAGACCGGTACGCCGCCCCAACAGTGAAAGCCCTCTTTGGAAGGTGACAGTATGCTGACCTCGAATCCGTTCTTCGCAGGCGGGTCACCGGTCAGTTCTGACCAGAGGTCTCCCACCGAGCGGAGTACGTCGTAAAGGCCGTAAAGAACAGATGCCGAACTCTCCGGAAGGGCAAGCAGGCCGATGCGGAGAGGACGCGTATCAGAGGTGGTCGCATTGATTGATGTTGGCATAAAAGCCTCTTTTTTGACCTTTCCACCTCTTACGCTTTTGATCTGTTTGGCGCAAGTTCGCTTCAATCGAGGGGCTGCATATAGGCAACGCAGCCTTTGGCCTGATTCAAGAGTAATTGGAGATGCAAAGTGAATGATATGTCTGCGGCTCTGCCGCCCTTTGACGAGAACACGGCCGAAGCCTTTTCGGCAACAGTCGCCGAGACCATAGACGCGGCGGCTGTTGCCATCATGATATCCGTCGGCCACAGAACCGGTTTGTTCGACGTTATGGCCGGCTTGAAACCGAGCCGTTCCGGACAGATCGCTGAGGCGGCACAACTCACCGAACGTTACGTCCGTGAGTGGCTCGCAGTGATGGTCACTGGCGGCATCGTCAATTATGACCCTGAAACCGGGAGTTACCACTTTCCGCCTGAACATGCCGCTTGTCTGACGCGCGGTGCGCCGCTCGGTAATTTTTCTGTCGCGGCCTTGGCGATCCCTTTGGTGGGTGGGGTCGAGGACAGAATTCTCTCCTGTTTCGAAACCGGCGAAGGAACGCAATACGGAGACTACCCCTGTTTCCATCACATGATGGCTGAGGATTCAGCACAGACGGTGGTCGCGCAGCTGTTTGATATCATTCTGCCGCTGGTCCCCGAGCTGCAAGATCGCCTGGAGCAGGGGATCGATGTTTTGGATGCAGGCTGTGGGTCGGGCCGGGCGCTGGTGGCGCTGGCGGCGCGCTATTCCGCCAGCCATTTCACTGGCTACGATCTTTCCAAAGATGCCATCGAGTCGGCGAAGCGGTCGGCAAGCGCGGCCGGCTTGCATAACACGACCTTCGAAGTCAGGGACCTGACGGATTTTGACAGCCCGAATAGTTTTGACTTTGTGACCTCCTTCGATGCCGTGCATGACCAGAAGGATCCCCAGTCGCTCTTAACCGGTCTGTACAAGTCATTGCGGCAGGATGGTGTTTATCTGATGCAGGACATTGGCGGCTCGGCGCATTTGGAAAAGAACATGGATTTCCCTATGGCTTCGTTCCTCTACATGATCTCCTGCATGCACTGCATGCCGGTTTCGATCGGGCAAGGGGGGCAGGGATTAGGAACTATGTGGGGTTGGGAAACCGCAGAAGAGATGCTTAAGATCGCAGGCTTTTCCGAACCCGAGCGGCATGTTCTGCCCCATGATCCCATGAATGTCTGGTTTGTCTCGCGGAAAAACGGTTAGCGGAAATTCTTCTGTCGGTGAATTTAGTTCCCAAACCAGGCCTGGTGTGTGATCGGTTTTTGACGGAAACGGTTCTGACCGTTCACACCTGCTCAATAAGAACCAGTCCTTGGGAGGTCACTTTTTCTTGTCGAATGGGTCGAGACCACTGACGCCGTAATAGCCGTTCAAAATCAGGATCATGTCTACAAGAGCTCCATCGCCTGCGAGCGGAAAGTAAACACGCTCAGAATCTATGAATTCTCTGTTGGGGTGAGGCATGGAAAAGCGATCGTAAAGCGGCGATGCACTGTCCACGACCCTGTTGAGGTTACCGATGATCCGTCCCGCGAAGTGTGGAAGTACAGCGTCTTCGACATAGAGACCGCAGATGTCGCGTTTGGCCATTATGGTTTGTGTCGTGCCGACAAGGCGAAACCGGAACCTCGGATAGCCTCGGTCCCGTTCGACATCGACCAAGTTTATGAAGGTCAGGACATCGTGAAAATCCAGCGGATCGATGTGCTGCCGTCCGGGGAGGCTGCCGGCCGGAGCCACGCTTTGCAGATATTCATGCATTTTGAGAAATTGTGGCCGTAACAGCGGACCATCCCCATCGGGGGGGCGCTCATAGGATTCAGAGAGGAGACACCAGGCCGTTGCGGTTCCGGCCCATGTCTCAGCCTCGACAGATCGATTTTTCCCGAAAACGAAGCCTGCCGATTTCGCGCGATCCATCGAGGAGTTTACATTGTCAATCATTGCTCATTTCATCAAACCAATATTTGAAAATAAAAGACCGTGTTTTCCTTTCATATAGGCATAATTTTCTCAGTCACAATTTAATCATATGATGATCGTTAATGAATATGTCAAAAAACCGAACCAATAAATCTACATGTTAAATGCTTCTTTTTGGTGTGTTTTTCTGGATGTTGCTTCGACTATTTGGATAAATTTGACTTAGTGCTAGTGTCGAATTGTTACATTTTGTGTCCATTCAAAGGTGCGTCACCCTCTACTTGATGAAGAGAGTTCGCGCCATACAGAGGCATAATCAGAGGGGGGCGCGACGTACAGGTCGCAATGTTACGGTCACGACAAACGGATCAGGGCAGCCGTTCTGAGCACTCTAACTGCTCCAAGTGGACTATCCTTTTGCTGGATTGAGTATCGTCTCAGCTAGATCATTCCATACCTTCTGCTCCATGATCATTTCGTCACGAATCAGGAACCAGTCAACGAAGCGTATGCCGTCAAAGCCGACCCCGTTCAGCCATTCTCCATGAAGCGTCCCTTGGCAAATCACGACAGCCCCGTCTTCTGTGCCGGCTTCGTCGAAACGCTCATAGCTTTTTGCGATATGCCGGTAGCGGGTTTGCGCCCATGCAATCATCGTATCCAGAGTGGTAAAAGTCTTGCCGCCGGGGAAAGTCAGGCAGGCGTCTTTGGCGAGCCACTGACTTGCTGCTTTCAGATCCCGTGCTTCCATCGCAGTAAGATACGACTGGACGATGGTGCTCGGCGGCGTCGGGGCTTTGCCCGGAGTGCGCTGGCGTCCGCCGCGCATGTAGTTTGCCGGTTTCAATTCGTGCAGTGCGACCGTAACGCCGTCCAGGGGCGCGCCGATGACTGTCTGTGCGACCTGGGTGAGCCCTTTAGCGAGGCGCTCGCGGGTCGCTTCATCATAACCTTCGATCAATGTGACGGTGATAACAGGCATGAATATCTCTCAGGCAGAAGTTAGAACGACACCACCGGTCAGGCTGACATGACCTTCACGTAGGCTTACCGATACTACATAGTCAATACCCGCAGGTGTGGCGGTGCGGATCAGATCTATGGGCACAACAGGAACATGTTCAATCAGACCGGAGAGATAGGCGTCTATGTGATCTACGCTGCTGAACAAGCGTACGGGATGGCAAGAAAAAAATAGGGCGGCTGGAATTCCCGCCGCCCTAAAACTAGCCAACATTTACGCTTGGGAAAAGTCCCGGCGCGTAAGTGCTCCTGCGAAACGTCACTTGACCTTAAAAATCCGTTTCCGTGCTTTTTCGATGCGCTTAAGGATCTTGTCTACACGATCAGGTTTGACCATGAACTCCTGGAAGCCTTTCATCCCAACCTTTGCCATCTCCGGCGTAGTATCGCGGTCGTAGAACTGGGCGGTGCCGGCTGTCGAGAGCATTTCGGCGCCGATGTTCAGAAAAGGATCATCCTTGGCTTTGGCGTCGACATTGACCGGAAGCTGGAGAATGGTTTCGTTGATCTTTTGCTGAACGTCTTTTTCCGACAGGTAAGCCAGAAATTTACGGGCGTCTTCCTTGTTTTTTGCCTTCGCGGGAATATGCACCGTGTCGGTTGGTGCGTCTTCGCCGATCCCAACGCCTTCCTTAATGATTGGGAACTGGAAGAACCCCATTTGATCCCTGATCTCGTCCGGAAAGTTCGGCGTAATGAAGTTGCCGATCAAGTACATGGCCGCCTTACCGTTGTAGAGAAACGGCTGTGCTTCCTGCCATGAATAGGACGCGTGGTTTTCCAGGTAATAACCGGGCTCGACAAGCTGTTTCCAGACGTCGAAGACTTCGCGAACCCGCGGATCGGTGTAGGGAACTTTGCCATCCATCAGCTCGATATGGAAATCGAGGCCGTTGACTCGCATGTTCAGGTAGTCGAACCAACCGGCGGCGGTCCAGAGGTATTTGGTCCCGATCGCGATGGGCGCGATCCCATCCGCCTTGAGTTTGGCGCAAACTGCTAGAAACTCGTCCCAGGTTTTGGGTTCTTTCAGGCCCGCTTTTTCGAAGACGTCTTTTCGGTAGTAAACGCCCCACTGATAGTAGGTGTAGGGGATACCCCACTGTTTTTCGTCGATGGTCATAGAACTGCGTGCAGGCGACAGCTTTTCATGCAGTCCGTGCTCTGACCAAAGGTCGCTGACATCTTCGAGCAGTCCGCGATCGACAAAGGTCTTCATGCGGTTTCCGGCATACCAGAAAACCACATCCGGTGGCTCGCTGGTCAGCCAGTTGCGGATGGCGGTTTTGTAACCTTCTTTTTCGAAAGTATTGAATTGAATCTCGATATCAGGATTGTCTTTCTTGAATTGCTCGATCACTTCCTCGAAAGCGCGTTTCGGGGCCGGGTCGGCCTGATCCGAGTTGATGACCAGCGTTCCGGCAAGTGCCGAAGCCGACATCATTGCAGAAACTGCAATTCCACTCATTAGGCTGCGGAAAAAGGACATGGTGGTATTTCTCCCTTGTTCGGCCATCGAAGGCTCTTTTGATCGAATTGAACGATCTCTCGCCGTCCTGACCCGTACCTCCCCAGAAATCGAACGCCTTTGTGTGGTTGTAGAACCGCAGTATTACGTCCGAATTTCAGAGATTGTCCGGAGGTTTCGATTTGTTGTCAATGATTATCCTTTCTTTCGAAAGGGGTTAATTTGAACAGGAATCGAAAATGTGCGCCTTGGCGTTCAGGCTGGCGATTCGGGCGCACCAGGCGCCTCTTTCAGACCTTTCGACCAGCGCCACAACGCAACCGCCAAAACCTGCCCCCGCCAACCTTGCGCCAAGTGCGCCGCTGGAGAGACATTCATCGACCAGACGGTCCAATGCGGGAACCGAAACCTCGTAATGGTCGCGCAGCGAAAGATGTGAGTCGTGCATGAGGCGCCCAAGCATCTGGTAGTTTCCGGCTTCGAGGGCTCTGCGTGCCTGCTGAACTCTGAGATTTTCATTGAGGATGTGCCGCACCCTTCGGTCGAGCGGGGGCGGAAGGTCGCTCAGATCCTGTTCGTCGCCCTTGAGTTCGCGCAGGCTATTGACGCCAAGTGCCCGCGCGGCACGCTGGCATTCATCGCGCCGCAGGTTATAGCCGACTTCGGCAAGGCGCCGGCGTTCCCCGGAGTCAATCACCTCCAGACTATAGTCGGGGTCAAGGCGGACGGCATGGCGCTCCAGACTCAGGGTGTCGATATAGAGAGCGTTTTCCAATGAACCGTCGGCCAGGATCAGCGGGTCCATGATGCCGCAGTTGACGCCGACATGGATGCGTTCAATCCGCTGTGCGGTCTTGGCGAGGATTTCGCCTTCAAGCATATGGCTGAAGAGTTGGCCCAGCCCACGAAGCAATGCGACGGATAAAGAGGCGGAACTGGCCAGTCCGGCGCCAATCGGAACATTGCCGGAAACCGCGAGCCGGAATGACGTGACCGTTGCGCCCGCTGTCTGCAGTTCTCTAACAGCACCAACCACGTAGTCCAGCCAATCACCTCGGCGGTCGTGACTGGAAAGGTCTGGGCTGGACGGGACACTACGGGCGACCCGGTCCCCGGTCATTGTCGAAAACCCTTCGATCCGGATCCTTCCGTTGCTGCGTTCGACGTCGTCCTGAACGGCCGACAGTTCGACGGTAGTGGCCAGGGGCATGGGCGCTGCAAGAACGAAACCCTGATTGTAGTCGGTGTGTCCGCCAATAATATCGACCCTGGACAGGGCACTGGCGACGACGGTCGGGGAGTCCGAAAAGACTTGGGCGTAATAGTCAGATCCGGTCGCGCCGCTGGGGACTGTCATGTTCTCTAGCCCTCTAACGTCCTATGCGTTGGCCCGGTGCAAATCGAGCCAGTGTTTCAGCGCTCAGCGGACGATCCAGGCGGCAACACCAGCGGTCGAAAGCCTACGGCTTCCCAAGACGAATTCAGCATCTGCCGGCGCTGGTGAGTCGGCTGGAGCGCTCCCGTAGTTAAACGCAAACTGAAGTTCGCCACGCCTGCGCAACCTGACATCGCCAAGGGGGGAAGCCATCTCGATCCCCGACCAATTGCAAAAGTCGGAGGTGAGTTTATCGAGAAGCGGCTTTGTCGCCAAGCAGGCGAGGTAGCGGAAGTTCCCCCGTTCCACCAGTGCTGGGGCGCCAGGACGAAAATCACCGGCGAAGCTTGCCAGAACCCGATTTTCAGTTTCGAGTTCCTCTCGCCAGAGTGCGGCTTCAAAGAGCCCGTTACCTAGCTGCACAGGCTCTAGGTTTTCGGGCGCGAGGGATTCGACTCGAACCACCGTGATGCCGAGAAGGTCGCGCAGGGGGCCGGGGGCCAACTTTGCAGGGATTGCGAAGTCTTGAGTCTTGCTGCCGCTGCGTGGACCAATCAGAACTTTTCCCGGAAAAGCACTTAGGTGCTGGGCGAGTTCTTCGCTTACAAAGGGTTGGCAGGGAAGGATTAGCGCCTTGTAACCTGCCAGAGGATGCGTTGGCGGAACGATATCAACGTTAAGACCACGTTCGCGCAGGGACTGATAGATTTCGAAAAGCCAGCGCAGCGCAGAAAACTCGCGACCTTGCGGCTGGATCTCGAGGTTCCAGATCGCGTCGTAGTCGAGCATCAAGGCGATATCGCTCTGCACAGGGTCCGAAAGCTCGACACTGGCGAGTTCCGCTGCAACCTGAGCCACTTCGGCGGCGCCGACATCCTGTTTGCCATCCGGCCTTAAGAGGCCGGCGTGCATTTGTTCCTGCGCAAAAGGAGCCTGCCGCCAACGAAAGAAGGAGGAAACTTCGCCGCCGTGGGCAAAACACTCCCAGGCCCAAAGGCGCAGCATCCCATCCAGCGGGGCGGGGTTATGAGGCGCCCAGTTGACTGGTCCCGGTTGCTGCTCCATGACCCAGAAGCGGCCTTGCCCGCAGGCATTGTAGAGGTCGTGATGAAAGGCGGCGAAATCCGGATGACCCTGGCGTTGATAGCGTGTTTTGGCTTCATGATCGAACCAGCTTCGATCCAAGAACCCGAGCGGATAACTGTCCCAACTCGCGACGTCCAGATCGGCGGAGACATCGAAGTGATCGAAGCTGGTTTCGAAGCCCATGAAGTTGTGTATCAGGTCTCGCCCTGGTGAAAGGCGCTTCAAGATTTGCGCCTGGGCGTAGTTGAAGGCGACGACCTGATCCGAGGAAAAGCGCCGATAGTCCAGTTGGTGTGACGGGTTCGCTTCCGTCACCGTCAGGTTGGGCGGATCGATGTCGCCGAATTCACCGTATTCCTGGCTCCAGAAAACCGTTCCCCAGGCTTGATTCAGCTTCTCAATCGTCCCGTAATGTTTGGCCAGCCAAAGTCTAAAGGCCGCCGCCGCTGCCGGAGAATAACTGAGTGTCGTGTCGTGGCAGCCGTATTCGTTGTCGATCTGCCACGCGGCGACATGCGGATTTTCACCGTAGCGCTGCGCCATGCGCTCGACAAAACTACAGGCAAGATCGCGATACACTTGGCTGGAAAAGCAATAGTGACGACGCGAGCCGAACTTGCGCGGCTGCCCGTCCGCGTCCACTGCCAGGATTTCCGGGTGCTGCTTGACCAGCCAGTGCGGCGGCGTTGCCGTTGGCGTTCCCAGTACAACCTGCAAGCCTGCTTCGCCCAAGGTGGTGACTGCGCTATCCAGCCAATCCCAGTGATAGTTGCCTGCGCTGGGTTCAAGTCGTGACCAGGCGAATTCGCCGATGCGAACGATACTGAGGCCAAGATCGACCATAGCCGCGGCATCCTCGCGCCAGCGGTTTTGTGGCCAATGTTCAGGGTAGTAGCAGACGCCCAGTTTCGCCACGACGGATACTTTCGATCACGAGATAACTTGGTTGAATAGGTTGATTTTATGTACCTGCTGTCAGGCGACGTCTACGGCAAGGCCGTTGCTTTTCAAAAGCTTTATGTGTTCCCGGGCCGCAGCGTTGTCAGTGATTAGCATCTCGGCGCAGCTCAAGGGGGCAATGGCCGCCGTCGAGACCGCGTTGAGTTTTGTGTGGTCGGCCAGGAAGTAGACCCGGGTGCTCGCGGCCAGCATGGCCTGCTTGATTTCTGCTTCCTGAAGATTGGAGTTGGTGAACCCTTTTTCCGGGTGAACGCCGTTACAGCCGATAAAAGCCTTGTCAGCGTTGATGTGCGAGAGCAGTCCGCCACCTAGAGGATTCACGAGAGAATGCTGCAGCGGCCTTAGTGTTCCTCCGGTTACGATAACCGTCACACCTGGATGGGTCTCCAGAATCATGGCAATGTTCAGAGCATTGGTGATGACCACAACGTTGCGCAGATCCGGCGAGAACGCCTTGGCGAGGGCTGTCAACGTACTGCCGACATCGATAATGACGGTGTCGTTGTCTTCGATCAGCCGCACTGCCCGTTTCGCAATTCTTTCTTTTTCGTCGTGGCAGGCGAGGCTGGTGACCTCCACCGCCTGTTCGTAACGGTTCGGTGGCATCTGAACAGCACCGCCGCGATTACGTCTCAATTCGCTTCGTTCTTCCAGATAACCCAAATCAGCTCTAATGGTTACCACCGACACACTTAGGTCGTCGGCCAATTCGGTGACCCGGACGTTGCCGTCCTTTAAGAGCCGCGAACGGATATGCTCATGCCTGAGCTGGGCATCAAGTGACGGGAGCATAATCTTCGTTCTCTTTCCTTTTCTTGCGTTGCTAAGCCAAACTACAGTGATAGAAAGAAAAGATGAAGCCTTTTGGAGAGTGCCGTTATGGATGACCCGCAAATAGAAGTCATACAGTTCGGTGGGTGCCAGGTTCGCTTGGCACCGGAAGCCGGCGGCGTGATGACCGGTTTCCTCTCTCAAGAAGGTGGCAAGGTCAGGCACTGGATGCGTGAGGTTTCGCTTGACGCACTGCGGCGCGAGAGTGCCTTCGCCGCCGCCTGCTATCCTCTTGTGCCCTTTTCAAACCGGATAGCCTACGGGCGCTTTACCTATGGCGGGCAGGATGTCGTATTGCCACCGGATCCTCTGTTGCCGCCTCATGCTATTCACGGCCATGGCTGGCGGGCTGTCTGGCAGGTGAGTGAGCATTCCGCCGCAGCGATTACGTTGCGGTATCGGCATACCGCTGACAGCTGGCCTTGGAGCTATGAGGCAAGTCAGCGTTTCTCGCTTGATGAAAAGGGGCTGAAGGTCGAAATGACCCTGTCCAACCTCAGCGATATGGCTATGCCTGCTGGTTTCGGATTACACCCGCATTTTCCCTTAAATGGAGAAGTCTGCGTTCTGGCGACGGTTGCCGCTGCCCATCTGAGTGACGAGACCCTCTTGCCGGTTGGGCAGAGTTGCGTTCATGACGCGATCGGTCCTCTGCGAGAGGGAGGGAATTTGCCTGAAGACCTTGATCTGTGTTTCGGCGGATGGGACGGGTGTGCCGAAATTCTATGGCCTGAAGAGGCGTGCGGCCTGCGGATAACTGCAAGCCGCGAACTGAAGCATCTTGTGGTCTTTACGCCCCCAGGAGAAGATTTCTTCTGCGTGGAACCCGTCAGTCATTGTATCAATGCCGTGAACCTTGAGGGGAGCGATTGGGGGGAAACGGGACTTGTCCATCTCGCACCCTCTGAAACTCTTGCGGCTTCTGTGCTGTTTCAGCCATTTAAGGTCGAGCCCTAACGGTTTGTCTTTATTGCTTCTTTGTGGCAGCTATTGAGACTTGCAGCAACAGGGCCGTATCGGGGTCGAGAACGGGGATCTGTAATCCAGCGGAGGCAAGCGCGCTGCCGGACATCAGCAACTCGCCATTGAAGAGTGCATCGGGCATGTTTTTCATCCTGCGCCCTGGATCGCGCGGACGATTAATGGCGCGAACCCGATAGGTGGCACCCGACCTTAGGCCCGTGAGACGTAGTGGCGCAGTGAGGCCGTCGCGGGTCTGTTCCAGGACAGCGTAACTGACCATAGCTTCCGTGCGGTCATTGGAAATCGCGCCGAAGACTAGCACGCGGCCACCTTCCAACACCTGCCGGAGAACCTTGCCGCCATGCAGAATCGGCCGGCAGTCTTTATGCAGCGCGATATAGTTGGCCACTTTATCGAGCTCGTCTGCCGTCAACTGGGTGAGATCGGCTTCCAGGCCGAAATGACCGAAAAAGGCTGTGATGGCCCGGAAATCGAGGTCGAGTCGGCGTCCCGTAGTATGGCAATGCATGGGACCGATGTGGGCGCCCATGATTTCGGGCGGAAAGAACAGGCTGAAGCCCTGCTGAATGGACTGTCGGTCATGGGCGTCGTTGGAATCAGATGCCCAGATTCGGTGGGTCCTGCGTAGGATGCCGAAATCGGCACGTCCGCCACCCGAAGCACAGCTTTCGATTTCGACAAGCGGGTGACGGGCGCGCAGGCGGTCGATTAATGCATAGAGCGCTTTGGTCTGTTGTCCGGTGACGAAACTGCGTCCATCTGCTTGGTGGCTGAGATCCCGGTTCATGTCCCACTTGAGATAACGGATAGGATACCTCTTCAATAGTGTATCGAGGCTATCGAACAGGTAGTTCGCAGCTTCCGGTTTGGTGAGATTGAGGACATGCTGGTAACGGCCTGTCGGCTCCTGAAGAGCTTCCAGATGGAGAATCCAGTCCGGGTGTGCCCGGAAGAGATCACTGTCCGGGCTGACCATTTCAGGTTCGACCCAGAGCCCGAACTCCATACCCAAACCTTCCACCTGCGCGATCAGGGGGTCCAGACCTTGCGGGTACTTTTGTTCGTCGAGAACCCAGTCGCCAAGTGCCGTGCGTTCGCTATTGCGATCCTTGAACCAGCCGTCGTCGAGCACGAAGCGTTCCACACCGACCTGTGCTGCCAGGTCTGCAAGGCGGGCAAGTTTTTCGGGCGCGTGGTCGAAGTAGACGGCTTCCCAGGTGTTGAGGGTCACCGGTCTTGGGCTGCGCGTTTGCTCGGGCAGAACCTCGGACCGCAGAAAACTGTGAAAATTGTGGGAAAGACCTCCCAGGCCTTCCTCGCTGAAGCTGAAACAGACTTCGGGTGAACTGTAGGTCTCGCCTGGGGCCAATATGACTTCACCGGGAAGCAAGAGCTCGCCCATCTGCAGCTGACGCGTGCCGTCCGGCAAGCGTTCATGCAGGACGCGGTGATTGCCGCTCCAGGCTAGGTGGGCACCCAACACCGCACCACAGACCTCGTCGAAACCTTCGGTACCCAGGATCATGGCCGGAAAGCTGTCGTGAGAGGTCCGGCCGCGCCGGTTCTCGCGCATTAGCGTACCCATAGGTACCTTGCGCCGCGCGGTCTGAAACTCTCCGCACCAGCGGCCGTTGAAGCTAAGAATTTCCTGGTAGCTGGCGGGAACGGGCAGGGTCGCAGCAGCGCACCACTGCAGATCGTAATCCGTCGCGCCGATGTTGGAGAGGCGTGTAGTCATTGTCAGTACGTTGCTGTCGCCCGTCAGCGAAATGACGATGTCGAGTGACAAGCCGGCCTTCGCATCCTTCGCCTCGATCTTCCAGCTGTTGCCGGTCTCGATGAGGTCTACCTCATGGAAGCCGGGCAGTGCGTCGCGGCCTTTTCTGTGACCGATCAACGCTGGTTGGCCGGGAAACCCGTTGGCGAGCGACGGGCTCAGCGTCAGCGGTACCGCGTCATCCAGTCCGCCCTGTAACGCGGGCCGGTTCAGTGCGCGCGCCAGATTCTCCGGCTGCTCGTTTTCGGCCAGACTGGCGCCCCAGTAGAGAATACGCGGCAATCCGCTCGGCGGTTCTTGCCCCGGAACCTCGAGCAAGACCGTGCTGCAGCTGGAGTCCAGCCGTCGATAGCTACTCGTCATTTATCGATTTTACCCTTTGGTCGCCCCGAGCGTAAGGCCCGCAATGAAGTGGCGCTGCATAAGGAAAAACAGGGCAACCGGGGGCAGGGCCGCAATGATGGAGCCGGCGGATATCAGTTGCCAGGATGCGAGCCACTGGCCTTTGAGTGCGTTAAGGCCGGCGGTAATCGGCCGGACTTCGTCACTCTGAACCAGAACCAGGGACCAGAAGTAGTCGTTCCACACGAAGGTGAAGATCAAGACCGAGAGTGCCGCAAGGGCAGGGCGGACCAGGGGCACGATGATGTGCCGGAAGATCTTCCATTCGCTGACACCCTCGACCCGCGCCGCCTCGATCAGTTCGTTGGGCAGGGCGGCGATGAAGTTCCGCATGAAGAGCGTGCAGAAACCGGTCTGGAACGCGGTGTGAAATACAATCAAGGCCCAGGGCGTATCGTAGAAACCGAGATCTATGGTCAAGGTGCGAACCGGAATCATCAAGATCTGGAAGGGAATGAAGTTTCCGCCGACAAAAATCGCGAACAGCAGGATCCGGAAACGGATGTTGTACTTTGCCAGTGCAAACCCTGCCATGGTCGCGAAGGCGACCGATACGATCACCGTCGGCAGCGTGATGATCACAGAGTTCAACATGTAGGTCGCCATCGGCGTTACCCGGAAGATCTCGGCATAATTTTCGATCAGCATCCACTTTTCGGGCAAGCCCCAGTAGTTGCCTTTGTTGAGGTCGTCAATCGAACGTGCCGAGGTCATCATCACGGCAACCAGCGGCAACAGCCAGGCAATAAGCGCGATTGGCAACAGTGTCTTGTAAGCGATCTGCCTGGAGCGGGGGGCTTTTTCAATTGGTCTTGGAAACATAGCTTCAGCTCCGCTCAGCGCGAATCATGCGCCACAGGAAGAAGGCGATATAGATGTCCATGATCAGAAACAGGACGGTCGCAATCGCGGCACCGTAACCCATGCGGTAATTGAACATGGACTGCTCGTACATGAAGTAGGCCAGCACGCTGGAACTGCCGTAAGGACCGCCGTCGGTCATGATGGCGACCAGATCGAAACTGCGCAGAGCCCCGATGACGGTGACGACGATGGCAATGAAAGTGGCCGGCATCAGCTGTGGCAGGATGACGTGCCAGAGCATACGAAGACCTTTCGCACCGTCGAGGCGCGCAGCCTCGATCTGGTCCGGGCTCAGGGAGTTAAGCCCGGTGAGATAAAGGATCATGCAGTAGGCGACTTGCGGCCAGAGGCCGGCGGCAATAATGCCGTAAGTCACAAGGTCTTCATCGGAAAGGATCGCGATCGGTTCGATACCGATGCTGCCCAGTAGAAGTGTCAGCAAGCCGTTGTGGGGATCGTAGAACCACGCGAAGATCAGGCCTACCACGACCTGGGAGATGACGAAGGGGAAAAAGAACAGCGACTTGACCAGCCGGATTCCCGGAACGTTCTGGTTCAGGAAGAGAGCAATGGCCAGGCCGATCGGTGGCGCCAGCATGTAGAGCACCAGCCAGTAGACGTTGTTCTCAAGCGAGATCCAGAACTGCTCGTCTTCGAACAGCTCCTCGTAGTTGGCTAATCCAATGAAGGTTTTTTCGCCGAGACCATCCCATTCATGAAAGCTGATCCAAACGCTTTGCGCGATCGGATTCAGAACATAGAGGGCGAACACCAGAAAGGCCGGTGCGAGAAACAGCCACGGCGCGATCTTGACTTGGTTCTTGCGCCAGTATTGCGACATGAACCTTTCCCCTTTTGTGATGCCCTGACGGTCGACTTTCTTTTAATTTCGATAGAGAGCCGATTTGCCGTGCATTCCAGGTGAAATTTTAGAGAGGGTCTTTCATTCACCTGGTTCGATTGCAACAAACGGCCTTTAAAACCGATAGCGTTGAGTATTTCGCCAGAGCTCTGATCTTGTCAAACGGAAAGAAAGGAATCGAAAAAAAAAGAAAGAGGTTGCTTGACGAAGGCAAAAGCTCTGATCAGACTGTCTGGAGACTGCGGCGGGCTCGACTGAGCGCGCCATGCAGCCAATAATAAGAATACGACAAGACCCTGTTGGTCCCTAGGGAGGGTTGGACGAATGGCCGACGTACGACTGAAATCTGTCGTCAAGCGCTTTGGCGATGTGGAGATTATCCACGGTGTCGATCTGGAATTGAAGCATCGGGAGTTCGTCGTCTTTGTCGGACCGTCGGGCTGCGGCAAATCGACTCTCCTGCGCCTGGTTGCCGGGCTGGAAGATATTACCGAAGGCCAGATTTTCATCGACGACAACGACGTCACCAATGTCGAGGCTGTGGACCGCGGCATCGCAATGGTGTTTCAGTCCTACGCGCTTTATCCCCATATGACAGTGGCCGAGAACATGGGCTTCGGTCTGCGCATGTCGAACCGACCGAAAGCTGAAATCGACGAGAAGGTAGGCGAGGCGTCGCGCATTCTTCAGCTGGATCCGCTGTTGGAGCGGCGGCCAAAGGCTTTGTCAGGGGGACAGCGTCAGCGTGTGGCCATCGGCCGGGCGATTGTGCGCAATCCAAAAGTCTTTTTGTTTGATGAACCGCTTTCAAACTTGGATGCCGAACTGCGGGTTCAGATGCGTGTCGAGATCGCAAAACTTCATCAGCAGCTGGACGCCACCATGATCTACGTGACCCATGATCAGGTCGAGGCGATGACCATGGCGGACAAGATTGTCGTGCTGCGCGGTGGGTATGTCGAGCAGGTCGGGGCGCCGCTGGAGCTCTATCATCACCCCTGCAACGAGTTCGTGGCCGGTTTTATCGGGTCGCCGAAAATGAACTTCGTTGCGAGTGAAATCGTTGCCAAGAATGAAGCCGCCGTAACCGTTGCACTTCCAGGTGGCGACAAGGCGGATTTGCCGGTTGCGATGAATGGCGCTGAAATCGGGCAGAAGGTCAAACTGGGAATTCGCCCAGAACACTTTTCCGAACAGGCCGATGGCAATCCGCGCATGGAGTTCAACGTTGAAGTAGCCGAGCATCTTGGCGGCACGTCCTTTCTCTACGGACGTGCAGGTGGCGGAGAGCCGATGGTTGTCGAGGCTTCCGGCTCAAACCGTGCAAAACCCGGCGAAGCTCTCTCTTTGGCGCTGCCGCCCAGCTACTGCCACCTCTTTGACGATGAAGGTAAGGCCTTCAAACGCCTTCAATGGGCTGAATAGAGTGAGCCGTTCTTTGGCAGTGAACCGCTGAAATCGGAAACCCGATGGCTTTATTCCGCTCTTCTTTCCGCTGTGCGGGAAGCGTAGCCATCTCGCGCCTTCAGGTATAAAGTCTCTCCATAAATCATAAAGCGCGGCGTCTTTTACAGGTTTTAACCTTGCGGACGATGCGTTCCTCCGGCGGCCTTCGCCGGAACACAGGCAGTGGAGAGTGTGACATGAAGCGGATATTCCTGTTCTTGGCAGCCAGTTTAGCTGGGTTGATCCCGCTCCAGCTTCAGGCAGCGGGCGATCACCTCAATATGGGCATGGTGTTGGAGCCGCCTCATCTCGATCCTACCGCGGGGGCGGCGGCGGCAATTGATGAAGTGGTCTATGCCAATGTCTTTGAAGGCTTGACCCGTATCGACCGCAACGGCGAAGTTAAGCCCGGTTTGGCTTCGAGCTGGGAAGTCTCTGACGATGGCAAGATCTATCGCTTTACGCTGCGTGAAGGCGTGACGTTCCACGATGGCACGTCGATGGATTCGTCGGATGTGATCTTCTCGATCCAGCGCGCCATCGCCGAAGACAGTGTGAACGCGCAGAAGGCTTTATTCGAGCCCATTGAATCCGTCGCAGCTGAGGGCGCTGGGACGGTCATTGTCACGCTGAAACGCCCGACCGGGCATTTCCTGTTCAACCTTGGCTGGGGCGATGCAATCGTGGTTGACGAGGAATCTGCGGCCGGAAACAAAGTCAATCCGACCGGTACCGGACCTTTTGCCTTCAAGCGTTGGGTCAAAGGCGATCGGGTCGAACTGCAGCGCAATGACGCCTATTGGGGTGAACCGGCGCAGCTGGCGACAGCGACTTTCCGGTTCATTCCGGATCCTGCCGCTGCTGTTTCAGCGATGATGGCCGGAGATGTCGATGCCTTCGCGAACTTTCCCGCGCCCGAGAGCATGGTGCAGTTCGAAGCCGACCCGCGTTTTACGGTCTTCATCGGCAGCACAGAGGGTGAAACCATTCTCTCGACCAATAACGGACGGCCGCCGTTTGACGATATTCGGGTCCGCCAGGCGATCGCTCATGCGATCGACCGCAAGGCTATCATCGACGGTGCCATGTTCGGCTACGGCACGCCGATCGGCAGCCACTTTGCGCCACATCACCCGGCCTATGTTGATCTGACGAACCGCTATCCGCTCGATTTGGAGAAAGCCAAAGCACTGTTGGCCGAAGCCGGTCACGCGGGTGGTTTCAAGGCGACGCTGAAACTGCCGCCTCCGAGCTATGCGCGGCGCGGTGGTGAGATCATCGCATCTCAACTGCAAGAGATCGGGATCGAACTGGAGATTATCCCCGTAGAGTGGGCGCAGTGGCTGGAGCAGGCGTTTCGAGGCAAGGATTTCGATCTTACGATCGTCTCCCACACGGAGCCGATGGATATCGGCATATACGCCCGCGACAGCTATTACTTCGACTACCACAGTGGAGCCTTCAACGGACTGATGGACAAGCTGGCTGCCGAAGTCGACGAAAAGGCGCGCTACGCGGTGATGGCCGACGCGCAGAAAAGGCTCGCTGAGGATGCGGTGAACGGATTCCTGTTTCAGCTTGCGAAGCACGGTGTCTGGAATGCGAAGGTAAAAGGCTTGTGGGAAAACAGCCCTGTTCAAGCCAACGATCTGACTGCGGTTTCATGGGAAAAATGATCCGCTCTGACAATGCGCTCATGTCGGATCTCGCGGTGTTTAGTAACGGGTTTTGCTGACGGCTCATGACGCTGTTTCTCGTCAAACGCCTGATCATGCTGGCGGCGACGTTACTGGTCGCCGCCGTCGTGGTCTTCTTTGTTCTGGAAATCCTGCCGGGCGACCCGGCTCTGGTCATGCTCGGAGTCTCAGCGCAAGCTGATACCCTGGCGGCGTTGCGTGCAGAGATGGGGCTCGACCTGCCGGCGTGGCAGCGTTTTACAAACTGGATCGGCGGCGTGGTTACCGGTGAGCTTGGTCGCAGCTATACCTATGACGTGCCGGTTTCCGAATTGATTGGCGAGCGGGTGGTGGTCAGCCTGCCACTCGCTGTGATGGCTCTGACACTATCAACCGTAATAGCGATTCCTCTTGGGGTGATTGCGGCCTCCCGCCATAATCGTACGACCGACATTGCCTTGACGGGAGCGGCGCAGATCGGCATCGCCATTTCGAATTTCTGGTTTGCGATCCTTTTGATACTCCTGTTTTCAGTCACACTGCGCTGGGTCCCTGCTGGTGGCTTTGCCGGTTGGGATGCCGGCTTCTGGCCGGCCATTCAGTCGCTGCTGCTGCCTGCTATCGCCTTGGCTCTGCCGCAAGCGGCGATCCTGACGCGCGTGACTCGCTCGTCGGTGCTGGAGGTGCTCCAAGAAGACTTCGTCAGGACCGCGCGCGCCAAGGGTTTGTCAAGGCGCGCCGCGCTCTGGCGGCATGCGGTGCGTAATGCCCTGATCCCGGTGATTACGATCCTGGGCCTACAGTTCTCTTTTCTGCTGGCTGGAACGATCATCATAGAGAACGTCTTCTACCTCCCTGGTCTCGGCCGTTTGCTGTTTCAAGCCATCGCGCAGCGCGATCTGATCGTGGTCAAGGATCTGGTGGTTCTGCTGGCAGGAACTGTGGTCGTGGTCAATTTCGTTGTCGATCTGGGTTATGCGGTGCTGGATCCACGCTTGCGCAGCGGGGGTGGGCATGTCTGAAGGTTGGGCTGAAGTCTGGCGAATGGGACTGCGCAGCCGGGGTTTCGTGATTGGCGGTGTCGTTACCCTGATCTTTATCCTGATCGCGGTTTCTGCACTGATCTGGACACCTTACCCGGTGGCCGAGATTGTTGTGAGCCGGCGCTTTCAGGGGATATCCGCGGCGCATTGGCTGGGAACGGATCAATTTGGCCGAGACCTTGTGTCGTTGTTGATGGCGGGCGCAGTCAACTCGGTTGCCGTGGCCATTGTCGCGGTCGGCCTCGGTATGGGGATAGGTGTGCCGCTAGGGGCATTGGCTGCCGCACGCCAGGGATGGCTCGATGAGATCGTGATGCGTGCCAATGATTTTGCTTTTGCTTTCCCGGCACTCCTGTCGGCGGTGATGATCACGGCATTGGCGGGGCCGGGCGCAGTCAACTCGATCATCGCTATCGGTATTTTTAATATTCCCGTGTTCGCCCGCCTGACCCGCGGCGCTGCGCTGGTGGTCTGGAAGCGCGAGTTCATTCTTGCAGCGCGAGTTTCTGGGAAGGGGCCGCTTCGCATATCCGTCGAACATGTTTTGCCGAACATTGCTTCAGTGCTGATTGTTCAGGCAACAATTCAGTTCGCGCTCGCGATCCTTGCCGAAGCCGGATTGAGTTATCTTGGGCTCGGCACCCAGCCCCCTCAGCCAAGCTGGGGCAAGATGCTGAATGAAGCGCAGACACTGATGTTTCTGGCACCTCAGCTGGCGATCTTTCCCGGCATGGCAATTGCGCTGACGGTGCTGGGCCTGAACCTCTTCGGCGATGGTCTGCGCGACGTGCTCGATCCCCGTTTGCGGCGCGAGAGGTAGTCATGACGCTGCTCGCGATTGAAAACCTCTGCGTGGAATTGGACGGGCCGGACGGAACTTTGCGCTTGCTCGACGACGTTAACTTGTTCCTTTCGAAGGGGCGGTGTCTCGGTCTTGTTGGCGAGTCGGGCTGCGGGAAATCCATGACGGCGCTGGCGATCATGGGACTCCTGCCGCGTGGTATGCGGGCAAGCGGGCGCATTCTTCTGGAGGGGGAGGATCTGCTTTCGATCGGCGAGGACCGGCTTTGCGGTTTGCGCGGACGAAAGATGGCGATGGTTTTCCAGGAGCCGATGACGGCACTGAATCCAGTCGTCCCGATCGGCCGGCAGGTGGCCGAGGGTTTGCGGTTGCACCTCGGACTGACGCGGCACGAAGCCGAGTTGCGTGCTGGAAAGATGCTGGCGAGGGTCGGTTTGCCGGTTGAACGCTTTCCGCTCGGCTTGTTTCCACATCAGCTTTCCGGTGGCCAGCGGCAGCGGGTGGTCATCGCCATGGCTTTGACTTGCGGGCCCGATCTGTTGGTCGCGGACGAACCAACTACCGCGCTTGACGTAACGGTGCAGGCTCAGATCCTGGATCTGATCGCCGAACTGGTCGAGGAGTTCGACATGGGGCTCGTTCTGATCACTCATGACCTGGGAGTTGTGGCTGAATCAACGGACACCATGTCGGTGATGTATGCAGGCAAGGTGGTCGAGGACGGTCCGACGGATGAAGTGTTCCAGCGGATGGCTCATCCCTACACCAGAGGGCTTTTCGCTGCTATGCCAAGCCATTCGTCAGACCTTGATGCCACACGCAAAAGGCTGACGACAATCCCCGGCCGGGTGCCGGACGCTTCATCACGACCATCCGGATGCCCTTTCGTCGCGCGCTGCAGCTTCGCGACGGATCAATGCAGCGATGCGCCACCACCCCTGGAGAGGCTTGCGCATCGGCATAGTGCGTCTTGTTTCAATCTCTCGCGTGTCGAGGGGCTGTGATGACAGGTGCGGATTCAAAGCCGCTGCTGCAGGTCGAAGACCTTGTGCGTGATTACCGGCTCCCACGGAAAAGCCTGTTTGGCCGGCCCGAGAGTGTTCGGGCGGTAAACGGTGTTAGCTTTAGCGTGGATCGTGGCAAGAGTTTCGGGATTGTTGGGGAATCCGGCTGCGGAAAGTCGACATTGGCGCGTACGGTTATGGGGCTGGAGACGCCTGTCTCCGGGCGTGTCCTGCTGGATGGGCAGGATCTATTTGCTTTGCCGGCGCTTGCTTTGAGGCGTTTGCGGCAAAAGTTCCAGATGGTGTTTCAAGACCCCTACGGATCGCTCGATCCGCGTTTCAAGGTGGAACGGGTCATCGCCGAACCGCTCGAAGTCCTGTTGCCGGGTTTGAACCGGCGCGAGCGAAGAGAGAGAGTTGGAGAGACCCTGGATTCGGTTGGCCTCAAGCCCGTCGATGCGGATCGCTATCCTCATGAATTTTCGGGGGGGCAGCGCCAAAGAATTGCTATTGCTCGGGCTTTGATCACCGAGCCCGAGTTGATCGTGGCTGACGAGCCGGTCTCTGCGCTCGATGTCTCTGTCCAGGCGCAGGTGCTCAATCTTATTATGGAGCTACAGGAACGCCGCGGTCTGACCTTTTTGTTTATCAGTCACGATCTTTCGGTTGTCCGGCATATCACCGACGAAGTTGCGGTCATGTACGCAGGTGAAATCGTCGAGACGGGTCCGACGCACAAAGTTTTTGCAGATCCCCAGCACAGCTATACGAGATCCCTTATCGACGCTGTGCCTCACCCGGACCCCCGGCGTAGCCGGAGGCTTCGCCGTGCCTCGCAACCAGCCGGGGGAATTGGATAAAGCCGCTAAAGAACTGAGAGCATGCTGGCGACGAGAGGATGGCGCACGATGTCTTCGTCGCGCAGGCGAACCACCGAAATGTCGTCAAGCGGATCTAGTCTGTTGGCGATTTCAGAGAGGCCGGAGATGCCAGGCAAAAGATCGCTCTGATCCGGGTCACCGGTCAAAACCATCGTCGAATGCCAACCCAGCCGGGTCAACAGCATCTTGATCTGCCCGAAGGTGCAGTTCTGTGCCTCGTCGATCACTACAAAAGCGTTGTTCAGGGTGCGGCCACGCATGTACGCGACCGGCGCGATCTCAATCGAGCCGTCACTCAGCAGTGATTTGAGTTGCTTTGCTCCCAGCCGGTCGTTCAGCGCGTCATAGAGCGGGCGCAGATAGGGAGCAAGCTTGTCCTCCAGATCGCCAGGCAGGTAGCCCAGGCTTTCACCCGCTTCCACCGCGGGCCGTGAGAGCATGATTTTACCGACAGTTCCCTTTTCCAGTGCTTCGACGGCCTTGGCGATCGCGAGATAGGTTTTTCCGGTACCGGCAGGGCCAAGTGCGAGAACCATGTTACGGCTGTCGATGGCATCGAGCAGCGCGGCCTGATTGTCGTTATAGGGACGAACCTTGCGTAGATAGCTCTTGTCTCTTCGCGGTTCGTCCAGCGGTGACCATGCGTCTTGCTCGGGATAGAGAGGACGTATGTTGCTGTCGCTGCGGGACGCTCTGCGCGAGGAACGCTTTGCCATAAAGGCCTCCGATTTCTTGAACAAAGTGGTGAGCCGTTCATCCTGATCCGTAAAAAGGGATAGTCCGGGATCGGATCACCAAGTGCTGAAACGACAAACGCCTCCGCGAAAGGAGGCGTTTTGCTTGGAAGGTTCGTCCGGACGGACCGCCGGGTGTCCGACATCTTGTCCGTCATTGGCCGCAAACCCGGACTGTTCGTCGAGGTTTGCACGGCCTGAAAAGTACCGGGACTTCCCATGTTCGCCGGACTGAGCCGATCACCCGATCGGCTGGTCCTATTCGCCAATGGCGCGGTCATAGGATGATGCGATCTCCCTTGGACTGCGGTACTTTACAAAGCGAAGGCTAGCGCGATTCGTTCCCGGACGCTTCTACTTTTTGTGTCTTTCACGAAACAATCATACAAGATAAGGGAAAGCACCCGGTCAACGGAGGCTTTCATCTTCCCAGTATCTGTCCTCAGATTGCGACAATTAAATTGATGCCGCTGATAAAAGTTCCCTCCTGCATGGGCCTTGCTTTTGATTGTTTCTGTGCATGATTGAAGATCCGCTGTTCTATTTACTCGCCGTGCCGGCGCTCCTGATCATGGGTATCTCCAAAGGTGGTTTCGGTGGCGGGCTGGGCGTGGCCGCAGTACCGCTGTTGTCACTCGCCATATCGCCCGTGCAAGCGGCTGCGGTCATGTTGCCAATTCTCTGTTTTATGGACCTTTTCGGTTTCTGGTCGTTTCGCGGCAAGTGGGACAAGGCCAACACGAAGATCATAATATGTGGCGCAGTCGTGGGCATCGCGATCGGCACGGCGAGCTTCAAATACCTCGATGAACACATGATCAAGGTATTGATCAGCGTGGTCGCGCTCGGTTTCAGCGGTAATTACTGGCTGCGGCGGCGCAGCAAGGACGATGAAGCTCTCACATCCAGTGTCCTGCGCGGCGGTTTCTGGTCGCTGATCGCAGGTTTTACGAGCTTCGCGGCGCACGCCGGTGGTGCGCCGCTGAATGTCTATCTCCTGCCGCTGAAGCTTCACAAGACAGTTTTTCAGGCGACAACGGTGATTTTCTTCATGGTGATCAATTACGTGAAGTTGATTCCCTATGCATGGCTCGGTCAGCTATCCTCTGAAAATCTGATGACATCGCTTGCCATCCTTCCGTTGGCGATTGTTGGCATCGTCAGCGGTATCTGGCTGCACAGCCGGGTGCCGGAAAAACTCTTTTACAGTCTCTGCTACGGTTTTCTGTTTCTGACCGGCTTGAAGCTGCTCTACGACGGGGTTTCAGGGATTTTGTAATGCGAACGACACGATAAAACTTACGATAAGGAACTGGCTACTTATGGCGATAAAACTTTACGATCTTGCAGGTGCCGAGGACGATCATCGTTTCAGTCCCTATTGCTGGCGGGTCAAGATGGCTCTGGCACACAAGGGCATTGCTTTTGAGACGCTTCCCTGGCGCTTTACCGAAAAGGATCGGATCGCCGCTTCCGGGCAGGGCTCTGTACCGGTGATGGAGGATAATGATCGCTCATTACACGATTCTTGGGAGATCGCAAACTACCTCGATGAAACCTATCAGGATGGTCCCGCCTTGTTCCCCAATGAGGAAGCGAAGGCAGCGACGCTGTTCTTAAAGTTCTGGACGGAGCGGGTTCTCCACCCCCTGTTAATGCGGTTGATCCTGACCGATGTTCATGATGGCCTGCATGAAAAAGACAAAGATTATTTCCGCACAAGCCGGGAAAAGATGCTCGGGACGAGCCTGGAGGCTGTTTGCGAGGATCGCGAGACACATCTCGAAACCCTGGGTAAAGGCCTTGCTCCTTTGCGTGCGACGCTGGATGCGCAACCTTTTCTTGGTGGAAGCTCCCCAAGTTTCGCAGACTACATCGTTTTTGGAGCGTTCCAGTGGGCACGCTGCTCTTCGGCAACCGAGGTTCTGGTGAAAGATGATTCAGTAAAAGCCTGGCGGCAACGCCTGTTGGAAATGCACGACGGCATGGCCGCAAATGCCAAACGGCCTGCTGCATGATTGGTCGCCGGTAGGACTGAGAACCGCGCGGTGATTGAACGCCTGTACCATTGAGTTGGCGACTCTGGTAGACTGAAAGGGCAGGAGGCCTGGGCCGCGCGGTCTGGAAAATGCGTTCCTGAGCAACCGTAATTGGTTCGGGAAGGGCTGCGAAACGGAACGCATACGCCACGATTGATGTTGGGAGGTTCGCCAGGTCTTGGGCAGAAAGCCAAAGAGGAGACTGAGCGATGCGACCTTATTGTAGAGAGGCCTGTCCCTCGGGGCCGAAGGCCTTGCGCCCCAACTGGCTCGATTTTGGGGGCGGCTCGTTCTCTCGCTTTAATGTAACACCTGCAGAGAAAATCGGTGCTTGGGCTTTTTGCCGAAGCTTCGCGCTGACCCTTTTGCTTACTTTTCTCATGGCTTTGCCCTCTATCGAGGCCATTGCACAACAGCGGATGGAAAAGGTGTTGTCGTCGGTGGTGCGTCTGCGTGCCGAAGTACCGCGCGATGCACGTACCGCGGCGTCGCTGGGACAGGTCCGCGAGGGTAATGCCGTCGTTATTGACGATCATGGTCTCGTGTTGACCATCGGATACCTGATCCTAGAAGCACAATCGGTCTCGCTGTTTGCTGTGGATGGTGAGGAGATTGCGGCGAAAATCCTGGCCTACGACCACGAGAGCGGATTTGGACTGCTGCGGGCATCCGGCCCGCTCGGCGGCGGATATGTTGCATTGGGCGATTCCGCTGCATTGGCTGAGCATGATCGCGTTCTGGTCATCGGTCACGGCGGCATCTCTAGCACGCTTGCCGCAGTTATCGCATCTCGTCGGGAGTTTGCTGGTTATTGGGAGTATCTGCTCGACAATGCGATTTACACGGTTCCGCCTCATCCGAATTGGGGAGGTGCCGCGTTGGTCAACCCCTCCGGAGAACTGGTTGGGATTGGATCGCTGATCGTCAACGACGCTGCGGACGCAAATGGCGCACTTCCCGGCAATATGTTCGTTCCAATCAACCTCTTGAAGCCGATTTTCGCAGACCTCTTGGATTCCGGCCGGTCATCGGCCCCACGTAAACCCTGGCTGGGTATGTTCACGGCCGAAACTTATGGTCGGGTTATTGTAACCAGCGTGACGCCTGAGGGGCCGTCGGCTCAGGCTGGGGTCGTGCCTGGAGATGTTTTGCTGGAGGTGAACGGAGAGGAGGTGCCGAGCATGGCTAAACTCTTCCGGACGGTTTGGAGCCAAGGGAATCCGGGAGCCACCATTTCTTTGAAAATCCTCCGCGGCACCAAGGTGGTTGGCGTGGAGATTACCTCGGGTGACCGTTACCAGTACCTCCGGTTGGAACAAAGATCACAGTAAGTCATCACGAAGTACTCTGGTCGTCCTGCGGATGCCGGTCGACGGTAAAGGTTGGTATAGCGTGGGGCCTTGGTGGTCCGCTGGTGTGTGTGAAGTCACGGTTGCAGTAGGTGTCGTCTTCGACCCAGGCTTGGCATAACGTTGCACTGCAACCTGCGTAGAGGCGCCCAATGCGCATTAAGCAATCCTGTTAATCATTCGTGTACTGTCGAAATTTATTACAGATGTTGCCAGTAACCACCATTATCCGTCGAAATACCTTACAGCCGTCCGGTTTCGGTATTCCGTGAACTCTGCAAGTTATTGATATAGTTTAAATAACAGAGTTGGCGCGAATGTTGCTTTTCATTCTCTATGACGCTCTTGTTCATGGAGGTTACAATGGCTGCCGAGAAAAACCATGAGTTTGTCATCCGTTGCGACGGCGAACCCAGCAAGCTAATCATGCTGCCACCATCTGTCCTTGCGAAATTCACTCAACGTCTCCGGCAACGCTACCCTGATCACGATTGGGCGGTTGCAGATCGGTTCCTGCCGCAAGGCGCCGATTGAGAGTAGCGAACGCGCTTGAGGGGGTGATAGCAAGTTCATAGGGCTGGGGCTCGAATTGAAGCCCGGTCCGGTGTAGTATAGGGGCCGCAGGATCAGAATTGTCCTGTTACAGCGCTTGGCATAAAGGTTTATGCGGCTTTCATTGGTTCGGCACCAAGGTCGGACGTCTGTTGCACAACCTGCGATAAATTTGGCAACAGATTGCGCCGAGAGACGTGTCGGGCCATTATTTTGACTCTCGGAGTTCCCGTCACGGCAGCGTATGACTGGGGCCTGTAATGATACCGTAGCGACCAGATGTGGGGTATGGGCAATTGGATAACGACGTTACGGACAAGAGTGACGAGAATCCTGAAGTTGAAACATTACGTGACGAGAAGCGGCGCCTCTATGAACTGGTAGAGCGGCTTATCGCTTCCCAGGAGAGTGAACAGCAGCACCGCAAGACCCTTGAGACCGAGCTTCAGCAGATGAAGCTGTCCCTCGTGGAGCACGCGACTGCGGCAACCGGTGCCGACGGCGATGACGAAACTTCGAACCTGCGCGAAGGCCTTCAGGACGTCGTAAAAGACTTGGGCAGTGGTCTGGAAGACCGGCTATCGTCAAAGATGGACGAACTTCAAGCGCGTATGACCGCACTCGCCGGTGGAGGCAGTGACGAAAGTCCTCAAGGTCCTATAAATTCCGAAGAATTCGCGAACGCGACTTGGAAGATGATTGCGCCGTTGGGCGAAGAACTGGAGCGGGTATCCGGCATGGTTCTGGGCCTGGAAAAGCGCCTGGACCAGATTGCCGAAAGCCCTGAATCGAGTAACCTTTCTTCTGAGCTGACCGCCGATTTGACTGCTGAGCTTCAAGGCTTGGTGCAGGAGATGAAGCAGGAGAACGGAAAGGTTCTGTCGAGCACACAGGAGTTTTTGGAGGTCGAGCGTAAGGATGCGAAAGCGTTGCTCGACACCCGCCTTATCGAGGTCGGGAAGTCCATGCAGAACCTGTTGGTCCAACAGGAGGATATGCAGGGGCAGACTCTGACGCTGCTACGCGGACTCGTGGATTCCCATGTTGGCCGACTGACCGCTGAATGGGCTAGTGAGATCGCCGGGCTTAAGCGTGCCGTCGACGATCTACGTTTGGAGCAGGTATCACGTGTTGATATTGCCCCATCCAACATTGCGCCAGCCATCGTTCCGGGGGCTGATAAAGAGGCTGATTCAGCGCAAGCAATGCCCAGTAGTCAGGATAAAGCCACAGCGGAGGCAACACGGAATGTTGTCACTGGTGATTTTCCTGCGTTCCAGAGGTCGGAAAACGACCCGGATCCAATTGAAGAGACCGCTGAATCCGACGCGGCAGGATCGGACGGGGCAGAATTGGATACGTCAGATTCCGATACGCCAGAATCTCAGATAACGGGGCCGATCAGCCAGGACCTGCGGCGCGAAATGCTGGCAATGAACGCGCGACCAGAGGTTGCGGCGTTGCCGGATGAAGACCGGGAAAGCGAAGAAGCACGTGCTTCAGAAGAGACGCTATCCGCTGATGATGCGGAAAGTGCCGACGTCGAAGATGCATTGCTTACGGAGCCTGCCGACTGGCGGACGGAACCGGATTCCCTGGAAGAAATGATCGACCTGACCGGACCCGACGACGAAAAGAGTGACGATAGTCAGGGGCTTAATAGGGGGGCGCATAAGCTTTCGCGTCAGCACGGGCCAGCGGAGGGGGCGAAGGTGACGGAGTCCGACCGGCGTGAGGTGGATTTACGGGCCTATAAGGATCTGCGCTTGTCTTGCGAACCCGGTGAGATCGAGGATGCGCCCGCTGAAGCCAACAGTGGGCGGACCAAAAAGTCCTATGAGAATGCGCCGGCGGAGGCGTCTCTGACGCGTTTCGTACGGCTTATCCGGGCGCGAAAACGCACCACACCCTCTTGATCCTGCGAGAGTTCTTTCCAACCTAATCAAGCAGGCGATCGACACGGCGAAGCGTGCATGGCGAGCTGACCGCTTGCGCGGAGTGGGTCGCGTTGAAGTGCTGCGGCGGACTGTCGGCGCTCTTTCTTCTATGAATTCCGTCCAAGAGAAAGGTATCCTGTTATGAAGGCTTTGGATCGTGTTCTGCTAGCTGTACTTGCACTTGGCATTTGGGTTCTGGCTCTCGGTCAAATTTTCTCGCCGAGTCCGGTGTATTCCGAGTCGGGGTTTGATCGCCGCGAGATTCGTCAGGCGATCAATAACTGCCAAGTTCAGGGACCGCTGTCGAGCTCGCATATCAACGCCATGATCGTGTGTCGGTAACGTTCGTTTTCAGGAAAAACTCCCTTTGGCGCCTTCGCACTTGAGGGAACCCGGGCCGGATGCGCCGACGCTAGAGTCTGATCGTTTTTCTTTGATTCAAAGATAATCCCGAATCAGCCTCTAGGTCATTAAGTTGGAGAACAGTTCACGTTCTTGATCGCTTAAATCAGGAACGATTGTGCTCTGGGAGGGGAAGCGATATGGCTCGGATGTTTGTCGCGGCAACCTGTTTGGTTGCCGCATTTGTTATGTCGTCAGGCGCACCGGTGATGGCGGCGTCTGATTTGACGAAGCAGGAACGTTGCCTCGCACTGGCGATGTACTGGGAAGCGAAAGCAGAGGGAGCGGAGGGTATGATGGCGGTCGGAGCCGTTGTTCTTAACCGCGTTGAACATGCAGAGTTTCCGGGAAGCGTCTGTGCGGTCGTGACGCAGGGCGGTGAAAAACCCCCCTGCCAGTTTTCCTGGTGGTGCGATGGCAAAAGCGACGAACCGCGTGAGGCCGAAGCTTGGGCAACCGCCCGCGAACTCGCGCCGGCCATGCTGTCCGAGCGGCCATCAGACCCGACACAGGGTGGACTGTTCTTTCACGCCTCTAATATCGCCGTTCCCTGGCGCAGCAAACGCGAGCGCACCGTGCAGATCGGCCGGCATATCTACTACCGTTAAGGCTTCCGTTGCGATGAGGGACTGGGTGTAAGGCAGAAGCTGGCGTGCCTGATTCTCGAGGTGCGCTTTGTCTGATCGATAAAGTTTCAGGCGTTATTCCTGTTCTTCTTCGGGGTCGTTGTAACGCAGCAAATTCCTGGCAAGTTCCTCGACATTTTTCAGGTTTCTGCCGTAGTCCAGCAGGGTCGTTGGCATCTTGGGGCGGCTGATGATCTGAATTTCGCAATGGCCCGGCTCAAGCTCTATGACCCGCATACCAATAGATTGCAGGGCTGAGAAGATATCCAGCTTTGACTTGGAAACGATCGTCCCGTGAAGCGGGTCCGGTTGGATCTGACGGCAACCGTATTCGCTGATGGCCTGGGCGCAGCGTGTAAAAGCCGTGTCGTAATCCCAGTCGACGAAGATACTTTTTGCCTGCTTGACGGCATTGGATTTGGCGTCTTCGGGATAGGGCAGGCGTGCGATGGCTTTATTGTGGAGAGTGACGAGAATAATTGCCGCCAGGGCGCCGAAAGCGACACCTGCGGCAACGCCCGTCGCGATGCCATTGGCGACGCCTTGGTCGCCAGCAATGATGAAACCGGTCATAGCTGCGAAAGGGATCGACATGGCGAGGAAGGCTTTTAGGTAAAGATTCATTGCGTTTTGCGGTGCCTTGGCTCGAATAAGGATACATCAGCTAACTGTTGAAACTGGCTACATCATCATTGGGCTCACAGAAAGAACATTATCCCGCTGAATCGTCCCGCTGTTCACAGAATGCAGTGAGGGGCCGCCGTCGACGATCTTTACATGAGTCTTTGGGTTTTGAAGATATTGAAGGGCCTTAACAGACTGAAAAATATCACAAAAAATAGCCACACAACGCATCGTTTCTTTGTCGACAAAGTTTACAAAAATTTGTTAGTATTAGTATGAAAAAAATATAACCCGCTGAATTTCAACACAAAAAGAGTTTGGCACGCGAGTTGCTTACTTATTTATGCAGTTGAATGTGTTTCTCGGCGAGCTTTTACGATGCCCGTAGAAGTCTGAGTGGCGTCGGATATTTGTTTTGGAGCCGAATATGTTGGATTGGATTTTGCTTGGGGGTTTCGCCGCGATCATCGCAGTGATGTGGTGGCGCATCGACCGCTTGGAGAAACGCCTGGAACGCGTGAGCACGCGTTTGCGGGCCATTCACGATGACACATCTCATCAACACCGGGCTCTCGAAGTACGCCTCGACCGTATTCTCGAGTACATAGACCAAAGCACAAGCTGCGATAGAGCAGCCTGACAAGATTTGGCAGTTGAAGGGCGTGTATTGCGCCCCAGGCTCAGTTAAGCCCTCGCTGGTCCAAATTCCCTCCTTGTTTCTCGTTTTCCAGCGCTAAATTCACATCACTATAACATTGAATGCTGTTCAATGTTTATTGCGTGTGCATTATCCAAGCATATGCTATAATAATCTACATATTATTAGCACTTGTATGGTTGTGCTGCTAATAAATATAAGTAATGAAAATTCTCTATGTTTAGATAAATTTATGATTTAGCCTCTTACGGTCAGAATGTTCGCAATCGAGGAGGTTTCGCATTGTGTTAAAGCCGACGATTATGGAACGTCAACTTGCCGGTTATAAATTGGCCACGGCAGAAATTATCTACCGCATGCCGGATCATTTGGATTTGCTCCAAAGCTACATCTGGCAAGAATATGACCTGGTTCCGGAATATCCCGAGCTTCAGCGCTTTCTCCGTTTTTGGACCGACAATCTGGATGGACCGCTTGTTTCAGTGACTGTTGGCTCTCGAGAGCTGTTCAAACGGGGTGAATGGCGTAATGCAGAGGCCGTGCTAACTCTGCATTGATTATGATAAAGCAGTTGGCTTCCGGAAGCACGTAGTGGCTGGTCGTCATTTAGCGACAAAGGTGATTCAACCTTCACCTTACGCTCCTTGGTATCAGAGGGTGATGCGGGAACTTGAATATTCCCGCCAAGAGCGGTCATACGCAAGGGGACATGCCCCGGCGATGTAGGTGTTATCCCACTGTAATGTCGAAACGCCCGCTGAGTGCGCTCTCTCCGAGTTCCGGACTGGGCGTAAGGGGCACGATTAGCGACTTGCGTTGTTCAGGGTCTGAAACCTGGTTCAGCAAGCCATCCCTGAGGTTCTGGGGCTCGCCCTCGACATACATCTGAGTGACGAAGCGCTGAATGCCGTCGCCATTTACCAGGAAATGGATGTGTGGCGTTCGACCGGGATAAGCGACCGGTTTGATGGTACGAAAGCGATAGAGCCCTTCGTTATCAGAAACTGCCCGTCCGTAACCTTGAAAATTCTTGTCACTCCGTCCGCGTCCGGCGTCCCGGCTGTGAAGATAGCGCCCGAAGGCATCACACTGCCAAATCTCGACCGTTACGCCGCCTAGTGGTTTTCCATCCAGTCCTCGAACCTGACCATAGATGTCGGTAGGTTGACCAAAGGCCCGACCGGTTCGGCCATTGACGCTCAATAGATCGTTGTCGCGATCCAGGGGGAGTTTATCAGGGTAAAAGGGCCCCAGAGGCTGCCGCGGAGTCAGATTTGGCGTCGTTGCAGAGGCTGATAATCCAGTGAATGAAATTACCGACCCGGCCGTAAAGCCGGCCGTTCGCCGAAGTATATGGCGTCTTGTTACAAGTCCGGACATCATTCCAGCTCCCAGTTGGGACGTTTTCTCGGCCTGGACGCAACCAATGCCTATGCATTCACATGGGTTATGGGCATCCGGAATTCAATTGAGACCGGTTCGCCCAGGGTATGTCGGATAGAAGGCTCAACAGATGGCGATTCTAGACTTATTCCTGCCGGCAGTTGTTACAGGCCCGGGAAGTCCAAAAACATGAGACGATGCCGGTCGTCAGGTTCGCGAAGGCTGCAGCCACGAATATTCCAACGATCCCGTAAAGCTCACCCGCAACAAAGGCGACTGGAATGTAGAGTACGATCATGCGCAAGAGCGTCAGGATGGTGGAGCTCAAGGGGCGGCCAAGCGCGTTGAACCCGGCGCCGGCAACCATCACGGCGCCGTAACAGCCATAGCTGACCGGCACGATGATGAGATAGTCACGGGCAATAGCGATTACGGATGGATCGTCATCGAACAGGCCGGCAAGTGCCGGACCGTAAAAGCCGAGAATAACAGCAGCGACTGCACCCCATCCAAAACTTAGAAGATAACTTTCCCGCAATGTCGATCTGATTCGATCGACAAGCCCGGCGCCCAGATTTTGACCGACGATGGGACCCGTGCTCGACGAAAGCGCGAAGAGGAACACAAGGCTGAGCGCTTCTAACCGGGTTGCCAGTCCAAAACCGGCGACCGCCGTGGAACCGTAAGCCGCGACAAAGCGGGTAATGACGGCAACAGCCATTGGGTTGATCATCTGCGTGCCCGCGGCCGGTAGCCCGACATGCAGGATACTGCGCCAGGATGCGAGAACTTTGGACATCTCTGGTTTCGACCAGCGAATCAGTCGCTCGCGATAATGCAGCACCGCAATCGCGGCAAAAAAGGTAATCGCGCGGCTAATCACTGTGGCGATGGCGGCGCCCTGCAGCTCGAGCCGTGGAAAGCCGGCGAGACCGAAGATCAACAAAGGATCCAGGGCAATGTTGACCAATGCGGCGATTACCATGATCAGGCTGGGAAACCTGGCATCGCCGCTTGCTCGGATGACGTTGTTTCCGACCATCGGAATAACCAAAAAGGCGATCCCGAGGTACCAGATTTCCATATAGTCACGGATCAGCGGCAGTAACGCCTCTTCTGCTCCTAAGAGACGGAACAGAGGATCAATGGTCAAAAGGCCCACGACAACGAAAACGCTGACGACGGCAGCGGCGAGAAGCAGGCTGTCGGTTGCCAGTTCTTCGACTTTTCCGCGATCGTTCTGACCGATTGCACGGGCGACAACAGCCGATGCACCTGCACCGAGACCGATTGCCAGACTGATGAGCACCATGACAACGGGAAAGGTGAAGCTGATGGCGGCGAGCTGGGTGGTGCCGAGCTGCGCTACAAAGAAAGTGTCGGCCACGTTGAAGCCGATTGTCGCGAACAGTCCCCATACCATGGGCAGAGTCAGACCCAGGATGTGGCGGAATGTTGGGCCCTGGGTCAGGCGGGCGGTTGTTTGAGGACCGCTGTTCGCAGGTGCGCCTGATTCCGTCACTTAATATCCGCCACACGCAACATGATTTTCCCCGGTTTGTCTTTGCTCAAGGCAAGGTAAAAGGACGACGCTGCGCGAGCAACTGCGGGTTTTTATGACTTCAACCGGGCTCCGGTTCGTCGGGATTCGAAAGAATTAGCAGAAATTTATATAAAATCCCGTTTACCTTTCGGTCATAGATCGCTGTCAGACTTGCTGTACCAATGCGGTATCGCAGGAAAATGTTGATGTCAGTAATGCTTAAAAGCCCTTTGCCGGAACAACCGCCAGTATTGCCGGCTGAACCCGCCGTTCTCTCTGAAGATGAGGTGCAGCGCTTGATGGTCATGGGCGAAAAGATGATTGCGCTCGGACTTGCAGGTCACTGTGTGCCTTTGGCGACCGACGCAGGAGAGCAGGTTGTCGCTGTCCTGGACTGCGAGGGCGAACGCATTCTCTGCGCGTTCGGCAAAATCGGCGCCATTTACTGCGCGATCGATGCAGATTCCCGCGTTCTGGGCCATGGTGAAACCTTGGACGATGTCCTGGCAGTATTCCCCTATGTCTTTGGTCCGCATCCCGAGTTGTCGGAAATCCCCAGCTAGCATCTGCTTGTCTTTCCCAGGGTAAGGGAAAAGCATAATCTTATCAGGTAACTAGGGTAGGGTCAGTCTTGTGGCTGCTTGACCGGGAACTGGCGTGCTCTAGTCCTTTCCGGCCACAACGCCTTTAGTCGATGATCGATCGGCTCAGGCTGCGTAAGGCTAACAATCCGCGGATTTCGGCCGCAGAGGCCTGCGCCTTGCGATAGCGATGCCACCAGTGACGACAATCCTCCCGATACTGTCTGCGAGTTGTCATTTCCTGCCGCCGTTGGCTCTTGCAGGCCCGGCGGTTGACCCGAAACATACGCCGGGCGAAGGCCACTTCAGTTTTCAGGGAGTGGTGGCGGCTCGTGAGCGGATCCCCGCAGGTTCGGGACATCTGTCTAGCGACTTCCGGCGGCATGGCGTCATAGCGCGCTTCCGTTGTTTCAAGTTCGTCGATGATGAGACTCCTCTTTTGCTTGGTATTCATGGCTTCTACGAATGCAAGGTATGCAATCTTTGGGCGATGTGCGTGAGGGGAATACTGGGCCATCAATGGACGTAATTCAACAAAAAGTACCCAAATGGGTACAAATGTATATTTCATAAATTGAATAGCAGCCGAAATGGGAGTGTTACAGAGGTGCTCCCGCAGCTAACACCACCTCAGCCATGCCGTCTTACACGCCGAGTAACTCCGAAGCCGTCAGGATCCGATACATCGCCCGGATATTATCGTTATCAAACGCGATGTCGTCCCGCGCGGGATTAAACTGCTGCAACACTGTTCGCGTCGGCGTCTTTTTAACCAGTCGCTTAATATAGCATTGACCTGGATCACCATCGTGACCATGCAATTCAACGATTACGTCGCAGCCGCTGGTTGCCGGCCGGCCGGGATGAACAAAGACAATTTCGCCTTCCTCGAAACGTGGCGACATGGATTGCCCGACGACGTAGATGGCAAAGACGTTCGAGGCGCCGGCGATACCCGGCGGCCGACGAACACGATCAACGACTTCGCCGTTGAATTCAAAGCAGCTTTCGTTCCCACCCACGGCAACACCACGCACCTCCACATCGCGTAGAAGGTTGGCAGTTGCGGGCACCGCGACCGATGCTGGGGCGGCCTCGCCGGACCGGGGTGCAAAATCGCTTTCAGGTGCGTCAAAGCCGGATGCCAAGGCGTCGTAGCGTTGCCGGGAAATACGGTTCTCTACTTGATTCGGATAGCCGGTCGAGGCCGAAACGCTGTCTCCCGTGTCGTCGAAATCTTCGGTCCCGACGTCGGTATCAATCAATTCTGCGGGATGACACTCCAACGCGCGCGCCAGGCGGCGCATCCATTCCACGGTCAAACGCCGTTCGCCTCGTTCCAGCTTGACGATTTGCGAACGTCCGGTGCCCACAAGCTTTCCCAAGCCATCCTGGGTCAAGCCTTGTCGGCGTCGCAGTTCTTTGATGCGGTTGGTCATGAAGCGAATATATCGTATCACCAAACTGGGTACAATGTGTAAATTGGGCACAATTATAGCTTGCTTGCTGACCACGTAATGGGTACAAAATTTTACTATCATGTGTAGAAAAAAAGAAGGTCGAAATGTGGTCGATTTTTTGTTTTGCAGCCCTTCGTTGATGCAACCGAGATTACTGATCTGCCAGGCCCGCAGTGCTGGTGGTCAAAGAGGGGCCACAGCCGCGACAGGAGGGCATTTCAGTGGATGATGGGACCGAGCGTTATCCGGTTTTCTTTCTGACGAAGACCGAGGCCTTTGTTCTTGAATGCCGGAACCGCGGCATGAGTGAAACAGCCATTCGGAGATTGCTGCAGCTCTCCGCGGCCGATGCGGTCGCTCTTGGACTGATATCCGCGCAGGGGGCTGGCTGCAAGGCAGGTCAGGAGACGAGCGGACAAACACCCAACGCTGAGAGCTGGCCGCACCTGCAAGGCAGGCGCAAGCCTTTCGCCCGCAGGAGAGCGCAGCATCTCCTTAACCGGCGGCACAAGACCGGCGCCGGAAACACACGAGATAGCCGGACACAAGCCCCTAACACGCAATATCAGAAAGCACGAGGAGACAAGGTATGAGCTACCGTGAAGAGGAACGTCGGAACGCGTCAGGTACAGAGGGCTCAAGCGTCCGAGTGCAAGATGATGAGGCATCACGCTCTCACGATCTCTCGGCCCCCAGGAACGGGTCCTTGGGTTCCGCCACGCCTCAAGATATTTTGCATGCCGTGGCGGAAGAAAGCGGGATTTCCCTGGCTCTGCTCCTTTGTGCCCGGCGTGATCGTAAGATTGCGCGTCCGCGTCAGCTTGCAATGTACCTGATGCGAAAGCTTTGCTTTGAGCTTTCTCTCGCCAAAATCGGCGCAAACGTGGGTGGGCGGGATCATAAGACGGTCATGCATGCCTGCGATCTCATGGATTACCTGCTAACCCGTGACCGTGATCTTCAGGGCCTGCAACAGCGCGTGTTTGATCGGCTCTACTGCGAAGGCTTATGACCCTGCGTCTAGATGGCCTTTTTTACTCCGAAAGTGAGCATAAGAGTTGGCTATGAAGAAAATTGGGCGGAAACGCTTGACGGTCTCGGATTTGCAGCCGGTTGTTACCGGTGGGGTAGAAAGTGGGGGCCGGTCCGCACAGAGAGCTTCAGCGGCGCCGAGTTTGGCGGGTGGCAGGCTTCACAATGGCGATCTCACAGCAAGTGATATGGGGGTTAGTGCCCGGGCACGCCACAACGGCGGTATTCTCGTCGAGGCCCGTTCAGTCTCTGTACAGGGCAACGTCGTCATGGTCGGCGCTAAAGCCAGGTACGAGTGTTTGCTTGACCAATTGCTGGATCAGGAAGTCATTAAGCCTGAGCTTTACGATGCGGGTGTGTGGCTTCGATCACTTTATCTGCGTACTCGAGTTAGCGAAGGTGTTTCACGCTACGGCGATTTGGGTTTTGACCGGGATGGCGGTCGGTCAAGTTTTGGTCCAGAAATGTCGGATGAGTTAGCCTGGAATCTCCGCGTTCTGCGCGACACGATGCTTAGTTTGGGCGGACATTGGGCCTCACTGCGCAAACTGTGCTGCGATGATCAAATGCCGGCTTCTCGCAGGACCCTGAATGATGGGTTGAGTGCTTTGGCGAAGCTCAGAGGTTTTGTTTGAGTGATCTTCCCTTTCTGCTTAGTTCTATGGCATGGCGAAGAGAAAAGGTCGCAGCGCTTCACGAAATGCTGATAACATTGCGACCGGAAGCCGATGTATAGTTTCAAAGGGTAAGACGATGTCGAACGAAGATGAGCCTGACGGCTTGACCGAGATCGAGACGGATCGCGAAGGCGTTGTGTTTGCAAGGATTATTCGCGGCGTAGCCGATCATTTGTCGAAGATGGACGTCGAAGAAGGGCCGGACGATATCGACCAGATGTTGCGGGTTTTCTCGGAACTCGCGGATGCTTTCGAAACCACTAATGGGTTCGAATTCGACCATGAGCAGGCGCTTCCGCTCAGCTACGCCTTTACGATGCTGGAGGCTGGGATGCGTGTGATGTCGGAACAGGCCACGACTGGTGGTTATTTCAATGCAGCGGCCAAGATGGAGTGGGCGGCGGTACAGGCCAAAGGAATGATCGGCGAGTTGGAACGGCGCCATGCTTCGGATGAGGGCGGTGTTATCACTTTCGACGATGACGACGAAACCGTTGAAGACGCTTTTTTCGATCTGGATAGCGAAGGCGTGACCAAACACTGAGTGCTTCAGTAACTGTTTTGGGCATCGGAGTGGATCACGGAAGATGAAGTGCAGAAGCATTCTCGCAGTGACTTTGCTTGTGGCTGCATCTTTGGCGTTGACAGGCAGAGCGGCGCAGGCGGATTACGCTGCTGGTTTGGCAGCCTATGACGGCGGAGATCTTGCTCTGGCCGTCTCTGAGTGGCGTTCTTCGGCGAACGCAGGTGATACGCGGGCTCAGACCGCGCTAGGCAACGCTTATTCCAGCGGTTTGCATGTTGCAGTCAATCATCGCCTGGCTTCCGACTGGTATTTGAAGGCCGCTCAAAATGGGAATGCCGACGCTCAGTACAGCTTGGCGTCGAGCTACGCCACTGGACTTGGAGTCGAGAGAGATCTTGCGGAAGCCATAAAATGGTTTCGTGCTGCGGCGGAAAACGGAGAGGTCCGGGCCCAATTCGAGTTGGCGGAACGCTATGCCAGCGGTGCAGGTGTTCGCCAGGACCAGATGCTTGCCACCCGCTGGTTTCGAGCAGCCGCCGATCAAGGACATGTCTTTGCACAGATCACTGTCGCCGAACGCTATGAAAAGGGGCAGGGCGGTCAGGCGAATCCGGTTGACGCCTATACCTGGTACTACATCGTGAGCCAAAGGGATGAGACCTTTGCGCGTCAGGTTGCCCAGCCTCTCGGGAGGATCGAAAACGTTCTTTCGAGAGATGATTTGATACTGGCGCGCGAACAGGCGGAATCCTGGCTGAAAAATAACATATAGAGTATCGGGCTTATCGCCAGAAATACCATGTAGGCATATGATATCTGGCGATTTTCTTTGTAACGACTGTAGGCAGTGCTGCGCTGCCAATGGTATAGTGGTGTGGATTGCAGTCAGGGCGGCGCGTACATCATTGACCCTGAGTATTACCCGAGAAGCAGCGAGACAGTCATTCCTGAGACCTTCACAGATGCCGAGCGTGAGCGGTTCCACAACCTGCTGATGCTTGCCGCGGAAAGCCCCTTCGAGGGCGAGCGGAACAATGCCTTGGCTGCGGCAAAACGCATGGCCGATCGTAAGGGGCTGACGCTGGACGAGGCAGCGGCGATGCGGACTCAGGCTGCATCCGCAAAGCCCCAGCCGGAAAGCCCTCGCGCGGAGACCGAGCGGGAGAAGGAATTCAATAGCCGCTTTGCCACTGCAACCCATCTGATGGATCAGGAGATCCGGCGGGAAAAGGCGCGGCGGGAAGCGGCATTGAAAGCGGCGAGGGATCGCGGCCTGGATGCAGAAGAACGTAGAGCTGCGGAGCGCAGGAGCAGACAAATACACGTTAATCGCTCAAACAAAAAGGCACGTATGAACCCACATCGTCATGCTGCCGTTCTTTTGCGTGAAACCTCCTTGCCGTTTCGTGAGGTTGCCAATATTACGGGCCTTGATGTCTATCAAATCGTTGGAATGAAGCTAAAGATGCGAAACGTCGCGTGACGGCCGTGCCCATCGTATTTTGTTCCTTAGCGTCATGACTGCCATTCACGAATTGACCCTCGACGAATTTCTGTCGCTGAATAACGCGGGACGGCAACAGGCCGAAAGTCCGGCAGAGCAGGATATGGGCGCCTTGCGATTGGCATATGCCGATCAATGGCGGCCGGACACTTTGTCGCCCGTGCCGGGGCGTGATGGTCGTTACGCTTTGGCCGCTGACTGGTTTGCCACTGCTTTTCTGCTCGCCCGGAGTGGCCGAAGGGGGAGTCCGCCGGCCGATACGCAGGCGGCTTGGGAGATTGCGGGCATTTTTTCCGAGAACCTGTTGTTTCTTGGGCGTCCGCATCGGGGCGCCTTGCTATCAACCGAGCTGCAGATTTTCGGATTTTCTGTGCGTGGCGGACGCGTAGGACGATTGCCGGCCTGCACGCCTATCGGCGTGATCGCGCGCAAGTCCGCGTATCGTATCTCGATCCGCCGGGCGATTGCGGCAGGATTGGAAATTTCCGAGAGTGTATTGAGCGATTACCGAAACCTCGTTAAGGAGAAAAAAGCAAGGGACGAGACCGGTGTGACAGCGCTGAAGGAAGCTGGAGCTTCTGGATAACGAAGTCCGCGCGCACGGTATGTTTCGGGCTATAGTTATTTATAACGACAAAGTGTATGCGCCGGTCAGGGGCATCGGCATAGACTTATTGTGAGTGTTATCGGGGGTCACGAGGGAAGTGCTGCATGAATAGGCAACGGTTTGAGCAGGGAGACATTGTATTTCGCGAAGGCGACCTGAGCGACAGCGTCTTTCGTCTGATTTCCGGCGAAGTCGAGATTATTAAGGAACTGCGTGGCAGGGATGTGATTCTGGGGCGGGTCGGTCCCAGTGAGTATTTCGGTGAAATGGGTGTCATTGAAGGGCGGCCGCGCAGTGCGACAGTCAAAGCGGTTGTGGCGCTGGAAGTCGAAACCATACAACGCGACGATTTTCTTCGGCGTGTCAGCGAGGATGCGGATACGGCGTTCGAGCTGATGCAGCGCCTAAGCGAGCGGCTGCACACGCTTGACGACGCCTTTGCGGCATCGGTCGTGGTCGGCGGACGCCGCAAGACCGATCCGGTTGTTGAGGAAGCCCCCAGCGATCGTCCGAGTTCGGGGCAGATTAGAATTCTCGCTGATTCAGATGCCGTTACGAAAGTGCTGCCTGTCGAGGGCTTGTCGCCACAGATTCTGCCGTTCTTCGTCGGGCGGCATCCGGTTGACGACGAGGCGTTGCCGCCGATCACAATCGATCTTCCACTCCACGACAGTGAGCCCTACCGCCTGGCAAAGGTCCACTTCTCCATTGCCAAGACGGCGAAGGGTTTTGCCATTCGGGATTTTCGAACTGAATTGGGAACCCGAGTCAATGCGGTGTCATTGGGTGAGCACTTTTCCCGAGACGTGACTTTGCTGCAGTCCGGCGCCAACAGCGTTATCGCCGGTGGTGACGATTCACCCTTCCGGTTCCGCATTGTGGTTGAGGAAGCACACCGGACGTGACGGACGCCCGGCGAGCCGGATTATGATTGTCGATGGCTTTGTTTTAAGAATCGTCCAATAGATGATTTTTGTATTCTTCGCGCAGGCGGTTCTTGAGAATTTTTCCTGTGGCGCCAAGTGGCAGGGATTCCACAAAAATAATGTCATCTGGAAGCCACCACTTCGCAACCTGGTCGCTTAGATACGCGCGGATCGATTCGCTGTCCGGTTCTGCCTCGGGCCTTGGCACGACAAGCAATAGAGGCCGTTCATCCCATTTTTGATGCGCCACACCAATGACGGCGGCCATGGCGACTGAAGGATGCCCCGTCGCTGCATTTTCGAGATCGATCGAACTGATCCATTCACCGCCGGATTTGATCATATCCTTCACCCGGTCGGTAATCTGCATGTAGCCGTTCGGGTCGATTGTCGCGACGTCCCCGGTCGAGAACCAGCCGTCTTCTCGGTGAGCGTTGTCGTCGTCCTGTTTGAAGTAAGCTTTGCAAACCCAAGGCCCGCTGATTTTCAGCTCGCCCTGTGCCTCGCCGTCGTGGGGCAGGGCAGTGCCGTCTTCGTCGACGATTTTGAGATCCACACCGAAAAGCTTGCGCCCCTGTTTGGTCTGCAGTTCGTAACGATCGTCGTCGGGCAGGCTGCGCTGGCGCTGTTTGACGACGTTTATTGTCCCGACCGGGCTTGTTTCGGTCATACCCCAGCCTTGCCGGACTTCGACGCCAAAGTCCTTTTCGAAGGCTTCGACCATCGACTTCGGAACTGCCGCGCCACCGATGACGACGAACTCCAGCTTTTTCGGAGCGCGTCCGTGATCACGCATCGCCCGCAAGAGATCGAGCCAGATGGTTGGGACGCCGGCAGACGCGGTCACGCCTTCGGATTCCATAAGATCCCACAGGCTGTCGCCGTCGAGTTTGGGGCCCGGGTTGACCAGCTTGGTTCCGGTGAAAGGCGTTGCGTAGGGGATGCCCCAGGCATTGACATGGAACATCGGAACGACGGGCAGCACCGCGGCTTTTTCCGAAAAATTCATGACTTCGGGAAGCGCAATGATGAGCGAGTGGAGAACGGTTGATCGATGGCTGTAGAGTACGCCCTTGGGATTTCCCGTCGTGCCGGAGGTGTAGCAGAGAGAAGAGGCTGTGTTCTCGTCGAATTCCGGCCAATCGAAAGTCTCGGACACCTGTTCGAGCAGTTCTTCGTAGCACAGCAAGCCCGGAATCTTGCTGTCGGGCATATGGGCGCGATCGGTCAAGACCACGATGCCGCGGACCGTTTCAAGTTGCCCGTGAACGGCCTCGATCAGGGGCATAAAAGTGAGGTCGACGAACAGATAGCGGTCTTCTGCATGGTTCAGGATATAGGCAATCTGGGACGGATGCAGGCGAGGATTGACTGTGTGGCAGACTGCCCCGAAGCCCGAAACACCGTAGTAGATTTCGAAGTGTCGATAGCCGTTCCAGGCCAGGGTCGCGATCCGGTCGCCGCGTTCGATCCCAAATTTGTTCAAGACATTGGCCAGCCGTTGAGCACGTTGATGCGCTTCGGCGTAACTATAGCGATGAAGATCGCCCTCGACCCTGCGGGAAACAATTTCCTGCTCCGCATAAACCTCAGCGCCGTGTCGCAACAACGACGAGATCAGAAGGGGTTTCCCCATCATCAAGCCGAGCATGTCCTAGCCTCCCGCTCATTGTTTTTTGCTCGTGATCGAGCCTGCTACCGGTCTTGTGCCGGGTCCATTCACTTGAACACGGAACGCGCGTTTGCTTCAAGCTTCGTAGAATTGTGAGACGGTCGAAAGCGTCAAACCTGCGGCAATCGTCGCCGGCAACGGGGAGGATAGAGTGAGGGCGATTAGTGGCCGCCGCCGTGTGACCGGAACCAGGCACCGGCCACGAGCCGGTGACCCTGGTCGGCCGAATTCGCGAAGATATGCGCCTGGGCATCGCATGTGATCTCGTCTTCGCTGATCAGGTTTAACGTTTCCATCACGATCGCGGGAAAGACATCGCAAAACTCCTCAAAGTCGGGAATCATTTCCTGGAGATTTTCGTGAAAATCGTTGATCAGGAGAACGCGTTTTTCCCAAGCCATAGGTTTAAGCTGGCGCGCCCATATACGGGCAAGTTCTTTTGGCAGCTGTCCTGATTTCATCGTTCCCCCAGCGATAGGCTCACGCGAAACGTGGGAGGGGGCCGGTGACAAAGCAAAAGGCTTGTGGAACGACGTTTAAAGAAGCACGCCAGGGCAAATGAGTTGCCCACCGCCGATTCCGAAACTACTACCCGCTGATTCTGTCACGCCGATCGAACCCGCGTCCTCACCGCTTCACACAAAGACAGTCTACAATATAACACAGTCTGGATCGACGAGGGTTAACAACGCGAAATCAATAGGTTGCAAGCTTATTCAATCACCAATTATGGGCTGAAATTACGACCGAAACGAGCAGGAACGATTGATCGCCAAGCGGAAAAAATTATCGATTCTCGTTAGTTAGAGCCATATACACGACATAACTCATGCGGCGAATGCCGTTCATCAGATTCACCCGAATCGGTCTGTCTCAAAATGTTGAATTCAATATGGTCGAGTCGGCAGAGGTGTCGTCATCCGCCTAGATTGAGGTCGCTTGAAATCACGTAATCAAGGAGTTTGAAGAGAAGAACGTAGCCGGACCCCGAAATCATAAACAGTGTGATCAGTGCAAAATAACCGCGCAGCTTTTTGGTTTTGACGGCGATCTCTGTCTGCGCGTCAACTTCAGCCGGTTGAGTCGTGTGAGACAGATGAACCGGCGCTTCCGCAGCTGGTTTAAAGTGATTCAGATCAGCACCTTGTAGAGTGGGCATTGTCGCCAGTCCCCCCTGCCATGCTCAGTGCTTCGTGAGCGAAACGCTAAAGTTGAGTTACACAGAACAATGGACGAGATCCATCGTATGCGGCGGAACATTAGGGTTCATTTGTGACCATACGATGGCAGCTACAGAAAAATCCTGTGACATCGGCGTGGCCGTTTGTTCCACAGTTCACCGCCGAACCCATACTCTCGTGCGTCAGGAGTTGAGGCTGCCATTGGAATTTCTCAACATCCAGCGTTCGACGCCCTCGGCGGCACAAACAGCCGTGGCGATGGTTCCCTGCAATAGGTATCCGCCCGTTGGCGCATCCCAATCCAGCATTTCTCCCGCGGCGAAAACACCGGGCAGCGACTTGATCATGAGATCCTGGCTCAAGCCTTCGATTTGAACCCCGCCGGTTGATGAAATCGCGCGCTCGAGCGATTGAGAGGCGGTCAGCGTAAGCGGTACGGCTTTAACCGCCTGTGCGATCAGATCGGGCGTTGTCAGGGAGTCGGCAGGAACGCACTCCCGTATCAGAGCGGTTGCGGCTGGTGAGAGCTTGATGGATTTCCTCAATCGGCTCGAGAGACTGTCCTTCGGACGTTGGGTAGCTAATCGCTGCGCAATCTTTGCCTGCTCGAGATCGGGCTTGAGGTCGAGCACGACACGAGCCGTGCCATCCGCCTTCAGTTCTTCCCTTAAGGTCCGGCCCAGGGCGTAGATACCGCCGCCCTCGACACCATACCGGGCGATCATGATTTCACCGCGAGCTTGTGCGGCATCAGTCTTCAACAACAGGTTTTTCAACGCTGTACCCGCATGACGTTGCGCAAAAATCTCACTCCATTGCACGTCGAAGCCGCAGTTGCTGGGCTGAAAATCAGCGCACGCGACACCCATTGCCTTGAGATGTTCCAACCATCGCCCGTCGGACCCCATCCGCGGCCAGCTGGCGCCACCCAATGCCAAGAGAACTGCGTCGGCCGCGTCCTCCAGCCTGGCGCCATTCTGGTCTAGCAAATCCAGAGTGATTGATCGGGAGGGGCTTTGTCCCCGTGAGATAGCAAGCTTCGTCAGTCGATGCTCAGGCTTGAGAACCACGCCCTGGTCGCGCAATCGCACCAGCCAGGCGCGAAGCAACGGTGAGGCCTTGAGTGAGGTTGGGAAGACACGACCACTGGAGCCGACGAAAGTAGGGACACCAAGGTCGTCGCTCCAGGCTCGGAGGTCGTTTGGAGAGAAGTGCGAAATTTTGCCGCGAAAGAAATCTAAATTCGGGCCATAACGCTTTAAAAATTGTTCAATGGTCTCGGAATGAGTCAGATTGAGCCCGCCGCGGCCCGCCAATAGAAATTTACGACCGAACGAAGCTTTTGCTTCGTACAGCGTGACCGTAAAGTTTTTCCTAGAGAGAATCTGCGCCGCCATCAGGCCCGCTGGACCGCCGCCGACAATGGCAATTCTCGGAACGGCAGCATCCACTAAAACGACCTCCAAGACCAATCCGGTTGTGCTCGAGCGCGTGCGTTCTTGTTGGGATCAATCAAAAACTCAAAACACCTTCCAATCTGCGGAACGAGAAGCTTGGAAAGGCGTCATTTCGCGTGAAAGCGAAACGATCACGTCCAAGGTATTTTGCCGCGCGCGCTGCCGCGCCTTGTTACACGCCCTCGCGACCAGGATGCAAGTTTTCGGGCTCCAAGCCCCGCGACAATCGATCAGATGAGGGGTTTGATGAGAGGAATCTACAAATAGCCACCCGTTTGTCACAGCTATTTGGGTTAGATGCAGGTGCGTTCTACTCGGAAAAGATGTTAGTATACACCTTATTTTGTGGTCGGATATTTTGGGATGGTCATAAGGCTCATGCGATTTCTCATGAAATGGTGGAGAAAGCAGCCAGAGCTTCGATCAGAAGCGTTGGATGAATTTGCTGCTCGACCTGAGATCTTGCGGCCTCGAATTCATCGCAAAATGCTGCCTGTACTCCGGTACCTGGAATCGCTCCACAACACCCATGCGGATTTGACATTCCGCTACGTCGGACCTAACGAAATGAATGGCCAGGCCGAAGAGTTGCAGGTCTTTCTGGCGTTCGAAGAATTAGGCCGCAGTATCACGATCCGCTACCTCGACAGCCTGGGACGGTACATCATCGAAGATCCGCGTGACGGTCGTGCCCATCAGGCGGATGAAGGGAATGTCTTGACCAATCTTGCATCAGTTCTGGAGGAGTATCTTCCCGATCATAACCGCCGTAATCGGCCGTCTGCGTGATCGTAGATGCCAACATGGCGAGATAAGGGGCCGACTTCGCTTGAGGTCACTCAGGACGTCGAAGGTAGCGAATTCGCTTTCCTGTAGCTTGCATGGGCGTGAATTGCGACAGCGGTAAAACTGGTGATCAAAATCGTGAATATCATTGGAAATGCACTATCGCTCTGCAGATAACCCACCAAAAGCGAGACGGCAGCCGCTACCGTCATCTGCAGGAAGCCCGAGAGTCCGGCCGCGGCGCCTGCGATCCTGGGGTTGACGCTTACGCCACCCGCTGTGGCACTGGGCAAGCTCAATCCATTGCCGAACGTTATGATAGCCATTGGCCCGAAAATGGTAATCAGGTTTATGTGATCCGAGAGCGCAAAGATACACATCGACGAGGCGCCAACGAGAGAAACGCTGGAGCCGATCGTAATCATGCGATCCGTACCTACGCGCTCTGCAACGCGCCCAGTGACAAAATTCCCAGACATATATCCAAACGCGACGGCCATGAAACAAATGCCGAAAGTGGACTTCGTTTGCTCCATTAACTCAATGGCGACGAAAGGGCCGCCCGACAAAAACGCGAAAAATGTGGCTGATGTGAAGGTTGCGTTGAGGGCATAGTTTCGGAAATTCCGCGATCTCAACAGATTGTCGTAACTGGATGCCATGCCCATAAGACCAGGTATTGGGCGAAGATCGAAGTTGGTTTCGGGAAGCTTTAATGAGGTGGCAAGCAATACAATGAAGCCTGCAACGGCGACAAAAAGAAACCCTGCGCGCCAACTGAACCATTCGTCCAGAAAACCACCTATCAAGGGTGCGATCATGGGCACGACCACCATGCCGACCGTGATGTAACCGATCATGCTTGCCGACTTTTCGCGGCTGTGCATATCGCGCACGATGGCACGGCTGAGAACCATTCCGGCGCAACCGCCAACGGCTTGAACGGTTCTGCCGAGGAGCAGCCAAAAAATCGAAGTTGCAAACGCGGACGCGATGCTTCCTATAAGAAACAGACAAAGTCCTGCCAAGAGAACCGGACGCCTGCCGAATCGGTCGGAGAGTGGGCCGTACAGCAGTTGCGCGATGGCCATGCCAATAAGATACAGCGTAACCGTCAGCTGGATTGTACCGTAACTGACGTTGAAAACGCTTTGCATGCCAGGCATCGAGGGCGTGAAAATATTCAGCGCCAAGGGGCCGACCGCTGCTACGGCAATCAGATTTATAATTGATGGACGAGGGGAGTCAGTCGTCACGTCGCGAGAGGGCCTCCTTGGCAAAAGGTGGATTGGTCGATCGCAGCTATCGGTGGGTTTTTTCACGGTCGCAGAATACTGACACTACATTCCGTGCCCGGCCCTGTCGCCCCAAACTTACGACTTTCCCTCGGCTATGCTCTGCGAAAGGACTTGCGGCTCGAACCTCATAGCATCGCTTTGATGAAATCCTGCGTTGTTTGCGTATGTTCTTAGGAAACAAACTTTTGAGTGCCGGTAAGAGCAAAAATGCTCGCGGGGATTATTTATTTAATCACTAGAAAAGAAATTAAATACAATAGGAATCAAATTTTCTTTTCTTTCCATTTGTCAAAGTGTATAGCCGAACACGCTTGCGGTTTCCCATAAAGAATTTCTATGTTTGATGTCAAACAATCGTCTATTGCTTTTCGAGACACCATAAAACCTGAGCCTCTAATAAGGCTTTATGACTACTGGTTGTCAAAGTCGGCGCAAGGACGGATACCCAGCCGTGCACAGATCGATCCGCTCGATGTACCAGACCTGCTTTCGATTATTTTCCTTATCGATGTTATTGAAAGCGGCGACGAACCAGAGTTTCGCTTTCGTCTGGTTGGGAGCAAAATTACGGAAGTCGTAGGGTCCGATCCGACGGGCCGGAGCTTCTCGGCGTTTTACGACGAAGCAAATCTCGGACCGATGACAGAGATCTACAACGAGGTCACCCGGAGCGGAGAGCCTTTCGTAAATAATTCGACTGCGCCATTCTCGGACAAGGATTATGTGAGACTGGCGCGCTTGCTTCTGCCGCTATCGGAAAGCGGTAGCCGTGTCGACATGATCCTCGGCGCCTTGTTTTTCGAAAACGTCTAGCGCACGGAAGCGACTTTTTACTGCGAAAGCCGTCGATGTATCGTTTCCCTTGTTTCGGTCCCGACGTGCGACGAAGGTAAAATCGGGAAAACAAGCTTAAGACGCTTTGCATCAAGTCGACACAATACGGGTGGTCCAGGCACACTACGAAGCAATCAAGCGAAGAGACCTGACCGGCATCCTGCAAACTATAGCTGAAGACGTGATTTGGGAGTTTCCTGCTCCCGCAATAGTACCGTTTTCAGGTCTCTTTGAAGGCCTGGGCACCGTGCGAGATTTCTTTGTCGCGGTGGGTAGTTCTGTTTACGTCAGAGAGTTCGCTGTCGAGAGAATATTCGTCGAGAATGAGACGGCGATAACACTGGGAAGAGAACGCTTCGCCGTAAAAGCGACACACCAAGAGTGAGCCACATATTGGGTTCAAGTTCACACAGTTATTGATGGAAAGATTGCCAGGTTTCGCGAGTTCACGGATACCGCTGCCATCGCGGATGCCTACCGCCTGTAGCGGTGGTCACTGCTGCCTTAAAGGTTCTGCTTCCCGCCTATTCTCGGAAGTGACTTTGCGAAATCGTCCACAGTCCGCTTTAAGCCGGGATTGTGTTTTTCTGATGAATACTTCCTGATCCCATGGTATTCGCTCCGTCGGGTCACCCGCTGGCGAGCAGCTTTTCTATGACCTCAGTCAGTTCGTCCTCTTCGACATGGGTTTTCTTCGCGCCTTCGCCATGTATGAAGTCGAAGGCGAGTTGTCCGCGTGAGTCGAAAACGTAAACGGATGGGATCCGTTTGACTGTTCCGAAGGCCTCGGAAATGATCTCTCCGTTGCCCAGTGTCACAAAACTCGGGTTCTTCAGTTTTAGAAAGCCCTTCAGGCGATCGTCGCTACCCAATCCCGAGAAAGACTCGAATATGTTCACGGCAAGGATTTCGACCTGCGAGGCCGGGTACTTGCTCCGGACGGCCTCTAGGTGATCGAATTCGGGATTGCAGGGAGGGCACCAGCTGGCGAAAAAGGCCACGACAACTATGCGGCCTTCTAGGTCCGCGGCATTGAGCGATTCGCCCCTTAAGGAAGGCAAGCCAGCGATCGCCTCTCGCTGTACTGCATCAAGGTTTACTGTTTCAGCCCGGACCGCCGATGCGGCGGAAGCGACGGCAAACAACCCAGCGGCAAAAAGAACAGTCAATCCTGCGCGGAGCTTGCGTCCATAGGTTTGCGACATAAATTCAGTCCTCACGTGACTTCCTGTGAGACATGGTCGCCCCGTGAACTCAGGTCAACACTCGACAGGCTATGTTCACACAGAGTTTATTGCGGGAAACCGCCGGAAACGTAGTGAAATCGTCTTAAGCGGACGGGTCGATTAAGCCGGTTTAAATCCCGAGAAAGCTCTGATAGTCCCTGGCGACGGCTTTCGATGCCGCCTTTAACAACTGCTCGCCATGCGACGGCTTCGCCATGGCCGAGTGTGCACCGACACGGCCATCCGGAAAGCGCTCACGATGTTCCGCTGGCGGGCCGTGCCGATCGCCTGAATGCGCCTGCAGGTATTCCGCAGACAGCAGTTCCGGTGGTGTTTCGGCAAGCGGATGGGGCGGTACCAGTCGAAACGCCGCCTGAGTTATGGCGACTTCAGAGGGCGTGGCATGCATACCTTCCCAGCGACCGTAATATTCATTGCGCAAGCTGTTGACGTTCTCAAAATCCCACCAACTTCGAACTCGTATTTTGGTTTCGGCTCGATCCGCCGCCACCTCCGACAACGGGGCGAGGTTCGCGCCGTGCGCGTTCAGAAAATAGAGTTGCTCGAAGCCGTGGTGCATCAAGCCGTCGACCACTTCGCTCACGAGGCTCTTAAAGAGTCCTTCGGAGAGGGAGATGGTGCCTGGGAAATCCATATTGAATGGTGCCGGCGTCAGGGCCAGGGTCGGGGCGACGATTGCACCTGCCTGTTCGGCTGCGTCCTCCGCGATCTTCTCGGCGCAAAAGGCATCTGTTCCGATCAACCCGATCGGCCCATGTTGTTCGGTTGAGCCGACGGGAATAATAATGCCGCGCGAGGTCTTGAGGTATTCCTCCACTTCCAGCCAGGTCGCCATCTGCAGCTTCATGCGCAGGCGCCGCTGTTGTTCAGCCAGTCGGTAACTGTTGGGCGATAGCTCACCAGCTCTTCCGCAACGGCGGGATGTTCTCTTAAAGATACCGACCACTGGCTGACTGATGGAGGCCAGGAGATTTCCAGTTCCAAAATGGGAATGAGTGCCTCGATCCAGGCAAAGGTAATCGGATAACCGCAATCCCCAAGCGTGAGGACATTGCTGGGCGGTGAGAGCTTGAGGAGTTGAGCGAGCTGGGTCAGCCTTGTCGAGATATCGTCTGCAAGCGCACTGAACGTCTCTGGTGGATGCAGTTTCCCATCCAGGTAGGAAAACAGCCTGCGCACAGCAGGCTCAAGACGGGTATCGTGAAATCGGCTGCGTTCGCGGATGCGGGCGCGCTCAGAAATAGGGCCGGGCAGCATCGGTGGCTCGGGATGTTTTTCGTTCAGGTATTCGGCAATGGCCTCGGAATCCGTCAGAAGCAGGTCGTCGTAAACCAGTGCCGGAAGGTTTCCGGATGGGACAAACTGCTTATAGGCGTCGGACCCGTAGCCGCCCGGTGGCGCTAGCTCCCGCCAGTCGAGTCTTTTGTGCCGAAGCAACACACGCAGCTTGGCACAGTAGAGGCTTGTCGGGACGGAGTAGATTGTCAGCATGAGCAAAAAAGGGGGCCGAGGCCCCCTTTATCCGTTTACTCAGTTAAACGCCACTTTTTGCCAAGTTCATCGAAGAACCCGGATTCCTTTTTCAGCGTGATCCAGGTGTTTACATAATTGATCCAGACCTGATCGTCCTGAGGCAGGAGCATCGCGATTGGCGTGCGGGCCCGAGGTGCCGAAACCGGTACGATCTTAAGGTCGGAATACTTCTCGATCAGTTTGAAAGCTTCAACATTCGACGTGATGTGTGCGTCCGCGCGGCCGGAGAGAACCTCCTGAAAATCGCGGGCAGGAGCCTCTACGATCCTGTGATTGGCATTCGGGAAAAACTGCTTTACCTGCTTTTCCTGAGTGGTGCCGAGTGTTGCGGCAACGGTTACGCCATCGACATCCAGGTCGGCCCAATCTTTGTACTTATCGCCGCTTTTTGCATTCACGAGGGGCACAGTGGCAAGCGCGAAGTAGCTGGAGGAATAACCGGCAGCCTTGGCTCTGGCCGGCGAAACCGATGCGGATCCGGTGATGTGGTATTTGCCCGCTGTTACGCCGCTGACCAGGGTTTTCCAGTCAGTCGGTACGAATTCGACGGTGACCCCGAGGTCTGTTGCAAGCTGGGTCATGACGTCGATGTCGTAACCGGTGTAGCTGTTGCTCGCTGGGTCTTTCATCGTCATGGGATTCCAGTCGCCCGTCGTCCCGACCTTCAACACTCCCTCGCTCAGAATGTCTTTGAGCGCTGATTGAGCATAGACCTGCGTCGTTGCCAGACACAGCACGAAGGCCGTAGAAGCCATTTTAATCAGTTTCATTTTTCTCTCCCTGTTGCCCTGAACCTAAGGTTCGGCAAAGCGAACCCTAGGTTCAGGGCACGCATCGTTGAAACCCAACTGTACTTCAGCTCCGCAAATTTGCCGAACACTATGCAGCAAAAACGGGTCCGCAGCACACCAGGAGTTTGAGCATACATCATCAGATGGATGCAAAAAAATTGCAAGAAAATGAATTTATTGCATGTGGTGTTATGATGTGAATAGACTTTTACCAAGAAAAATTCTCGCCAGAACGGCGTGAAGAAGGTGGGAGACAGTCGATGGGAGATGTCGCGGAACCGATTATCCGCTTTGCCGGCGTCGAGAAGTTCTTTGGCAGTTTTCAGGTGCTCAAGAATATTTCGTTAGATGTCAGTCTTGGCGAACGTGTTGTGATTTGCGGGCCGTCCGGTTCAGGTAAATCGACACTGATTCGTTGCATCAACGGGTTGGAACAGCATCAGGGCGGCACCTTGTCCGTCGAAGGGGTCACCCATGAGGACGGCCGGAAAGGTCTCGATGAGATCCGTTCACGTGTCGGTATGGTGTTTCAGCAGTTCAATCTGTTTCCACATCTCACCGTCATTGAGAACCTGATGCTCGGGCCGACCCGCGCGCGGAAGCTCCCGAAAGAGGAGGCGCGCGAACTCGCGCTTCGCTATCTGGAACGGGTCCGCATTCCTGAACAGGCCGATAAATATCCGCGACAGCTTTCGGGCGGGCAGCAACAGCGTGTGGCAATTGCGCGGTCGCTGTGCATGGAACCGAAGATCATGCTGTTCGACGAACCGACTTCGGCGCTTGACCCCGAGATGATCAACGAAGTGCTCGATGTCATGGTGGAGTTGGCCGAAAGCGGCATGACCATGATCTGTGTGACGCACGAGATGGGATTTGCCCGGCGCGTCGCGGACAAAATGGTGTTCATGGATCACGGCGAGATTGTCGAAGTGGCTGACCCCGAGACTTTTTTCAACACGCCGAAAAGCCAGAGATGCCAGGATTTCCTTCAGCAAATCCTTCAGCACTGAGGAGAGTGAAGATGTTTAGAGTAGCGCTCTGCCTTTTGCTGATGACCCTGGTGTCCGGCTGTTCGGACAAATGGGGCTGGTACGTCGTTAACCCAACGACGACTTCAGGGGCAGTAAATCTCAATTTTCTTATCAGCGGCCTTTACTACACGATCCTGCTGTCGGTCACTGCAATTGTAATTTCAGTCGTTGTCGGTTTGCTCGTTGCCCTGCCGGGGTTATCTTCGAAGCGGCCGCTACGCATGTTCAGCCGCACTTATGTCGAAGTCGTCCGGGCGGTCCCCATACTCGTGCTGATCCTCTGGGTCTACTACGGTCTGCCACAGTTGTCGGGACTGACCATCACAGTGTTCTGGGCCGGTGTGATTGCCCTGGCATTGTCGGATAGCGCCTTCGAGGCCGAGATCTTTCGGGCGGGCATTCAGTCTATTGCGAAGGGACAGTACGAAGCGGCGCATTCGATTTCTCTGTCCTACGCCGACACCATGCGCTTTGTGATCTTGCCGCAGGCGATCCGGCGTATTCTGCCGGCACTGGGCAATCAGCTGGTCTATATGCTCAAGATGTCTTCGCTGGTGTCCGTGATCGGCATGCAGGAACTGACCCGTAAGGCGAACGAGCTTGTGGTCAGCGAATACCGTCCGCTCGAAATCTACACCATATTGGTTCTCGAATATCTGGTGCTGATTCTGATCGTATCGGCAGGGGTGCGCTGGCTGGAACGGCGTATGCAGTCTGATGAACGCAACTAGGATGAGACCCAATTCCAATTCATTGAATGAGACCCTTTAGACCCCGAGGAGCACTTTATGTCCGCCTGGATAAACATGATTTCCGATCAGGAGGCCGACGACGAACTGCTCGAGGTGCTCAAGCTCGCGCGGACCCCGCACGGCACCGTCGACAACGTCATGCGTGTGCATTCGCTCAGGCCCAATACCATGCGCGGGCATGTCATTCTCTATCGCGCGGCTTTGCATGACGATGCCAACACCCTACCCATGTGGTTGCAAGAGACCATCAGCTCCTACGTCTCAATCCTCAACAATTGCGAATACTCGCTCGCCAATCACTGGTCCAATGCCCGGCACCTGATCGGCGATGCGCAGCGCGCTGATGCCATTGAGGCTGCTCTACACGCCCGTCGGCCGGAAGAGGTGTTCGACGGACGAGAACTGGTGCTTTTGCAATATGCCGCAAAGCTGACGCTGGATCCCGGAAATATGCTTGAGAGCGATGTAGCCGCTCTACGCGCCCAGGGCGTAGATGACGGAGAGATCCTCGAAGCTAACCAGATTGTCGGCTATTTCAATTACGTGAACCGATTGTTGAACGGGCTTGGCGTCACCACAGCGGGCGATATCGTCGGCTATTACGCGGAAACTTGACATGTTGCGTAAAAGGCAAGTAGTTTATTTATAAGCAACGACCAATTTCCAGGAGACCACTTATGAACTACGCCCGGGCCAAGCGATATGCTGATGACCTCATTCCCGTCATCGACATTTCGCCGCTGCGCGACGGCAGTGACCCGGTCGCGGTGGGGGAGGCGCTCCATGCCGCCAGCACGGGCCTTGGGTTCATCTATATCAAAGGGCATGGCATTGCGGACGAGGCGATCGAAGCCGCCCGCGAAACGGCCCTCGCGTTTTTTCGCAGTGACCCCTCGTTAAAGGACAGCGTTAAAATATCTGCCCGGCACCGTGGCTGGCTGGCGCAGGGCGGCGCGAAGATGCAGGACGACGCCAAGAGCGATCTCAAGGAGAGCTTCATCTGGGGTTACCAGGATACCGAGGGCTGCGTACCTGAGGATCATGCGTTGCGTGGTCCGAACCTCTGGCCCGATTTCCTGCCCGGCATGCAGGCGAGCGCAATGGCCTATTTTGATGGAGCACACGACGTCGCGCATCATCTGATGAGGGGCTTTGCTTTGGGGCTGGGCCTGGAGCAGGATTTCTTTTTGCGCAGTTGCGCGCAGCCGCTGAGCCGCGCGTCTTTCGTCTACTACCCGCCCCAATCTGAGGACATGGGCAGCGAACAGTTCGGCGTCGGGCCTCACACCGATTTCGGAGTGCTCACAGTTCTCTGTCAGGATTCGGTCGGCGGGCTGCAGGTGCAGGACGTCAATGGGGACTGGATCGAGGCGCCACCGATTGAAGGAACCTTGATCGTCAATGTCGGTGATCTGCTGGCCCGCTGGACCGACCATGCCTACAACTCGACCCCGCATCGCGTCGTCAACAGTTCCGGCAAGGAGCGCCTTTCGCTGGTGCTCGCATTCGACCCCGATCCGGAGACCATGATCGATGCCCGGGAAATCTATGGCCGCGAACATCAGGCGAAAGAGGAACCCACAACCTGTGGCGACTATCTTGTCTGGCGGTTCGCAAAGGCCTTTTCCTATCGAAAGGCCTGACTGGGATGAAGGAAGTTTCACCGAGTGATGAGACCGACCTGGCGATCGGAATTGCGCTCCGGGCGTTGCGTGAAGAGCAGGGACTGTCGGCCCGAAACCTTGCTCTGGAATCGGGCGTCTCCGCCTCAATGGTCAGCCGTATTGAAAGCGGTCAGGTTTCACCCTCGATTTCAACACTGAATGCCTTAAGCCGAACGCTCAACGTCCCCCTTGTAAGCCTGTTCCGCGAAACGGCGTCGGACCACACCGATTTCACGCATGTGAAAAAGGGCGAAGGATTGCGCTCGACACGGATCGTCGGCGAACACTCACACGAGTACGTCAATCTGTCCTTTCATATTCGCCGTGATCTGCAGTTTGAAGCCCGGCTGGTCACGCTGCACCGCCAGGATGCGCGTCCGCCGGTCTACGTCGGATACGGTGTTGTGTTCGTGTACGTTATGGAAGGTGAAGCCGTTTATGGCTATGGCGACCGTGAAATGACGTTGAAGTCGGGCGACAGCCTAAGTCTCGATTCTGAATTAAGCCACGGGTTCAGGAAGGTGCTGACAGAGAAATTCACCTTTCTGACGGTTCAGGCAGAGCGGCGACGATGACCAGTCGAAGCGATCTTTCCGAAGGAGCACGCAATCTGTTGCAGCATTGCGGTGACTTTACTGCGGGGAGCGAGATCCTGATCGTGCATGAAGATCCCGCGTTTGGCTGGTACGACAACGCCGCGCCGCTGGCGGTTGCGGCCGAAGCCGAAGCTCTCGGTTTGAAGCCGAGGCTGGTGAAAGTGGGGGCGCCGTCCGATCGCCTCGCGCCTGAGACCACGGCGCTGATCGAACAATACGATAACTGCATCTTCTTTTCCCGCATTGGCGACCAGGATCGCTTCGCCGAAGTGCCAGCTGGCAAGACGAAAGTCATGAGCTATATCCGAAGCGCGGAGATGCTGGCTTCGGAATTCGGCCGCACAAACCACGAAGCCATGCTGGTTTTGAAGAAAGCCATTGACGCAATCTTGAGGAACGCGGACCGGATCGAAATCACCTGCCCGCTCGGTAGCTACCTTACGGGCGTGATCTCGGATGCTGCGCGTAGCTCGGACACTGATGTTTCCGTTCGCCGCTTTCCTATGGGCGTGCCACAGCCTATCGAGGCTCTGGAATTTGGCGGCAGAGTCGCATTGTCGCGATACCTGACGCCGACCGGGTCACGGGTCTACGACCCGCCGTTTTTAAAGATTGGCGCGACGGCGTTTGCCCATGTTGCTCAAGGCCGTATCGAATTTTTCTCTGGTGACACCGAGACCATTCGGCTGGTCGAAAGACATTACGAACGCGTCTCGAACCAGTTTGGGATCGACCCGCAGGTCGTACATTCCTGGCACGCGGGTATCCACCCCGGATCTTCGTATGACCAGGCGGCCGGTGACGATCCGGACCGCTGGTCGAATACGGTATTCACCAATCCGCGGATTTTGCACTTTCACACCTGCGGCGCCTACGCACCGGGTGAAATCTGCTGGATGCTGATGGATCATACAGTGCGCATCGATGGTGTTGCGCTGTGGGAAGACGGGGCCATACATCCAGAAAGGTTCGCTCAAACAAGCAGTTGCCTGGATCAATGGCCTGAATTGCGCCCGATCTTCGAGAATCCGTCGCCGCTCATCGGGATCTAAAGCTTCGCAGCTTTAGTCGGGCAGACCGGCACGCTGGCGCAATATGGGATCCCTTATCGTGAGTTCCTTGCCGGCAAGGTCGGACGCGGCCGATGAGCAGAGATAGGCAATGACCTGAGCGGGGACTTCCGGTGCAGCGTGATCTTCCCGAGCCATCTGACTGACAGGATTAATCCCTGACGCTTTGATCTTGACCTGCATATCCGTATCCACCGTGCCCGGTGCGAAACCGAAAACCCGCAGTCCGCGGCCGGCGTATTCCAGGGCCGTTGCCTGGGTTAGCATCGCTACGCCGGCTTTGCTCGAGCAATAGGCGCTCCAGCCTTCCAGCGGCGTGTGGGCGGCGCCGGAACTGATGTTGATCACCACGCCGCATGCTTCCAGGAGACCCGGCAGTACCGCGCGGATGCAGTGGTAAACGCCAAGCAGATTAATGCTGACATTTGCTGCCCATTCGTCAGGGTGGCTGTCCAGGATGCCGCCGATCGGCTCGATCACGCCGGCGTTGTTGATCAGGATTCCGGGTGGCCCAAAGCGTTCCCGGGTTTGAACTGCAAGGTCCGTGACGGCGGAAAAATCCGAAACGTCACAGGCGACTGCGATGGCCTGACCTCCTGAAGCTTCAATGTCCTTGGCAATGGCTTGGCAGAGTTCTACGCGCCGCGCCGCGAGCACAACCTTCACGCCCAGGGCGCCGAGGGTCTTCGCAGCCGCTTCTCCGATTCCACGGCTAGCCCCGGTGACAATGGCAACCTGTCCCGACAGTTCTTGCATAGATGATCTTTCCCTTACCTTCGACTTGGTGTTCTGTGTGGCCGTGGACGATTGTCGTCCAAGCTCACAGGCGGGGCAAGGCGGCTGGCTAAGGAATGCGGGAGGAGGCGTTTACAGGGCTTCGGTTGAGATCCTGTTGCCGCCCTCGGTCACCAGGATGGTCGACGGAGGTACCGGTTGCCATTCACCGAGCGCTGTATCCAGAGGCTCCGAGACGATGAGCGTATGGCCGGAGGTCTCTTGCCAGTAAAGACTCGGTGGATGGTTGTCGGTCGAGAAGCGGATTGCGTAGGTTGTCTGTCCGTCGGTGAGGGCCGCCGTACAGCGAAAGGCCTTGCCCTTTCCTCCATGCTCGGAAGTTCTGGCCACTTCCTTAAGTGTCGCGCGCAGGGCTTTCAGCGGATCGTCTTCCAGGCCGAAGTGGAACAACAGATAAAAGATCAGTTCGCTGTCGGTCGAGCCCTGGCGGCAGGCGTAGAGGTCGTCTGGAATGAGGGCCTCGAGCCGGCGGCGATGCCGGTCGTAATCGCCGATCTGTCCGTTGTGCATGAACAGCCATTTGCCGTGCGTAAAGGGATGGCAATTGGGGCGCGAGGTTGCGGTGCCTGTTGAGGCGCGGATATGGGCAAAAAAATGATGTGTGCGGATGTTTGCCGCGAGACTGCGCAGATTGCAGTCGCTCCAGGCGGGTAGAACCTCTCGGTAAACGCCTGGGATTTCACGTTCGCCGTACCAACCGATACCGAAGCCGTCGCCGTTGACGGCAACTTTGGCTTTACAGGAATGCAGGCTCTGCGCTGCCAGAGAATTGTCGGGTTCGAAAATCAGGTCCTCGGGAAAAATCGGAGAACCGCTGTAGGCCAGCCATCTGCACATGTCGGATGTCCTTGCGCGCCAAGGCGTTGTAGCCGCTGCATTACAGCGGGAAGTTATGGTGTTTTGGTTAATTCGAACCGCATTGAGAGGCAGAACCCGTTCACAAGCGTCTGTGTCCGTAATTCCGGCCTGTCGCTCATAGTGGGCGAAACGCGCAGGCCGGTGGAAGCCGGCTTATCGCTATTCGGCCGCTGCGGGATGGACTGCGGATGGTCCCGCCTGAGGGCTGCTTTGGGGAGATACGCGAATGCGGTTCGTCACCATGCGGTCGTGAAGGCGGGTTATGATTGCGCTGCCTGTCCTCTCGAACAGAAAGGGAAAGACGGCGTGAACCATCGCGGCGAAAGCACCGCAAAGCATGGCAAAGCCGAAAGAGGCACTCATGGCCATGTGCTCGCCGTAAGTCTCGTTGACGGAATTGGGATGGTCGGTAAAAAGCGTTTTCATAGCGACGGGAAACCTGCGTTATCAGTTCGATATCAAAACGATAATGCGTTCTTCTTGAAAAATGGTTCTTTTTGTGCGCTATTATGACTATTAAGTAGTCACAATGTGCTAAAAAAAATAAAATAAAAGGAATTATGTTCCTTGAATTCCATGGATCGAAAAATTCTGGAGTGCCTCCAGGAGGATGCCGGCCTGGCCGTGGCCGAGATAGCGGAGCGGGTGGGATTATCCAAGACCCCCTGTTGGCGGAGGATCCGTCAACTGGAGGAAAGCGGTATGATCCGGCGGCGGGTTGCCTTGCTGGATCGCGATAAACTGAACCTGGGTGTGACTGTCTTTGTCGGGGTCAAAACCAGCAAACATGATGTCAAGTGGTTGGAAACATTTGCGAAAGCGGTTGTGAATTTCCCCGAAGTTGTTGAGTTCTATCGCATGAGCGGCGAAGTTGACTACATGCTGCGCGTCGTGGTTCCCGATATTGCCGCCTACGACGCGTTCTATCAGCGCTTGATCCAACGAATCGATCTCACCGACGTCAGCTCGAGTTTTGCCATGGAAGAGATCAAATACACGACAGCGTTACCGCTCGGCTACGCTGGTTAGGCGCGCTTGCGGTCAGGCAGTTCTGTCCGGTAGTAATACGGCATCATTCAACGATCTCTTCCAGATGGATGGGTGAAGCTTCGGTTTCGGCTCGTTTGCTGGAATATTCAATCTCAACGAAAGATATAGGCGCGTCCGAAGCTGAAGGCATGGGATTTCGTCGCGCCGTGGGAGTTATTCATGAGTAAGAAAGTCGCTTTTCTCGGCCTCGGTGTGATGGGTTTTCCTATGGCGGGGCACCTTGCCAACGACGGTTATGATGTCACCGTTTACAACCGCACCGCCGCCAAGTCGCAGGCCTGGGCAGAAAAGTACAAGGGAAAGACCGCCGCGACGCCGCGCGAAGCCGCGCTGGAAGCGGAGATCGTGATGGCTTGTGTTGGGAATGACGACGATCTGCGTTCGGTTGTACTCGGCGATGACGGTGCGTTCAGCGGCATGGGTGGGGGCACCGTGTTCGTCGACCACACCACTGCGTCGGCCGACGTTGCTCGCGAACTGGCTGCTGCCGGCGAAGGGCTCGGTATTGGTTTCATCGATGCGCCGGTCTCGGGCGGGCAGGCGGGTGCCGAAAACGGTATTTTGACGGTCATGTGCGGTGGTGATGCGGCGACCTTCGATTCAGTAAAAGGGGCGATTGATTCTTACGCGCGGGCGGTAGCGCTGCTTGGGCCGGTAGGGGCCGGTCAATTGACCAAGATGGTCAATCAGATCTGTATCGCCGGAGTGGTACAAGGTTTGTCCGAGGGCCTGCACTTCGCGCAGAAGGCCGGCTTGGACGCCAAGCAGGTGGCCGAAGTTATTTCAAAGGGGGCCGCGCAGTCGTGGCAGATGGAAAACCGCTTCGACACCATGGTCGACGACAAGTTTGAATTCGGTTTCGCGGTGGACTGGATGCGCAAGGATTTGGGTATCGCACTGGTGGAAGCAGACCGTTTGGGCACCAGCCTGCCGGTCACGGCGCTGGTCGACCAATTTTACGGCGATGTCCAGGTGCTTGGCGGCGGCCGTTGGGATACCTCCAGCCTGATCCGCCGCCTGCGGCAGTTGGGATTGAAGTATAAGGGTTAATGAGACCGGGTTTCTGGGAGGTAGAGAGATTATGGGCGAAGTGGTTGAACTGATGGCTTCCGACGGCCACAAGCTGTCGGGCTACCGTGCCGAAGCCGCCGGCACGCCAAAGGGCGGGCTGGTGGTCGTTCAGGAAATCTTCGGCGTCAACGGACATTTCCGGAACCTCTGTGATGCCTTTGCGGCAGAAGGTTATGTGGCGTTGGCACCTGCACTGTTTGACCGGATCGAGACGGGCCTTGAACTCGGCTATGACGAGGAGGGAACGGCGCGAGGACGTCAACTGAAGCTCGAAATTCCCTGGGACGATGCGGTCAAAGATATCGATGCCGCCATGTCCAACCTGTCGGGAAGCGGCAAGATTGGCGTTGTCGGCTACTGCTATGGCGGATCCGTGGCGTGGCTCGGAGCAACACGGCTGCGTCCGGCCGCAAGTGTCTGTTACTACGGCGGACAGATCGCCGATTTCAGGGATGAGATGCCGAACTGCCCCGTACAGATGCACTTCGGCCGCACGGACCCGATGATCCTGCCGGAGCACGTCGAGTCCATTCAGCAGGCGCAGGCAGATGCGCCGGTGGAGGTTCATCTCTATGATGCCGGCCACGGTTTTAGCTGCGATGAACGCGGTGGTTTTGACGCCGACAGCACTGCGCTTGCCCAGAGTCGCACTTTGTCGTTTCTGGGTCGACATCTCGCTTAGAAAGAGTCACGTTTACAACCGCATATAGCAGAAGCAGGCACCTTTGGGCTGTGCCTGCGGAATCGTTTTTCTGCTTGTTGCCGCGGACGCAGGCGTGACAACAGAGTTTTGAGGCAAGGTCATGGACCTGAACACGGATCACGTACTTGCGGACCTTCGCCGGGATGGTATCTCGGTGCACGAAGGTTATATTGCGGGCGGTCTGCTGGACGAGCTCAGCGAAGAATTCGAGCGTTATCTTGCCCAGGAGGAAGAGGGTGTGATGCACGTTGAGCATACGCCCGGCAAGGCATTTCGCATCGTTCTTGATGATCCTTCGCTTCGGGAATTAAATCTGAAGAAGTCCTGCATTGCCTCCGCATTCTTTAACGACCCTATGAAAGAGCTGGCGTCCGCTTACCTGCCTGGCGCGCCCTTTTGCAATGGCCTTCTCGGGACCAACGAGTTTCGCGCGATGCCGGTGACCGAAGTGCATTTCGATACTCTGCAATGCCTGAAGTTCATGATTTATCTGGACGACACCACGGCTGCCAATGGTGCATTCAGCTTTATCCCCGGCTCGCATAGGAAAACCCACGCCTATCGCAAGTGGTTTGCCCGGCTTGGCGGCGTGCCGAGCCTCATTCCTAACGCGCTGCCGGACGAACATCGCGCCCGCGTCACCTCCATCGAAGCGAAGGCAGGAACGCTGATTGTGTTCGACACCGATGGTCTGCATGCCGGTGGGGTTCTAAAGCCGGGAACGACCCGTCGTGTCGTGCGCGCCCATTGCATGGCGCGGAGTTTTGACCCCTGGAAGTTGACGGAACTCATGCCCTATCGGATCAAGCACAGCGGGCTGAACCCAGCAACGATCTATAGCAAAGTCTTTGCGCCCAGCTACCGTGCGACCCAGGGCACTGGACGCGCGCAGGGCACGACGTGACGCCATTGATCGCGTGTTGTTTCAACCGGCGCCAATAGCATCGAAACGCGGTCTTTCCGCAGCCTGGATGGCGGCCTTCGCCTGTATCGCCGATTTGCCCATTCTGCTTTCGGATGGGCCTACGATTGCCCTTCTGCTCCCGCCTGTTTTTGCGGGCGGTTCATTCGGGTGGGTCTTGCAGGCCGATGCTGTCGGCCGAAAATCAAATAGCCTGATCGCGGCGGCATGCGGCGCTTTCTGTGCGCTCTTGTCACTGCCGATCGTGATGCTTGGCTCAATACTCATTGCAATTTCTAATCCAATCCCCCACGGGATATTCGACCTGATAGCCATGTTGGTCATGATTTGCTTAGCTGCAATAGCTTTAATGTGGTGGTGGATCTTCCCGATCGGGGCCGTCGCCGGGCTGACCTTGCACCTGATCTGGAAACAGGTTGAGAAAAGGCAGGAGGAGCTCAGCGAACAACAACTGAACTCTTGTTTATGAGCCCATCTTCTATGAGTCCATCGCTCGGCGTGAGATCGATCTACCGCAGTGAGGGCAGGAATTCGAAGTGTTCGGCGTGCCACTCCTTTTGGTCGCCGAGCGGCGAATATCTTCTGCTGCATCGCTGCTGACACCTAGTTCCTGACGTCGGACTTCCAACGCCCGTTCTTCGTCCTCATCGATGATTCCGTCTTCAAGTGCGATCTGGAACTCGCGCTCGAGCGCCTCTCGGCGGCGCCGAAGTTGATCGGCGAAACCCGATGCCAGGATGCCGGCAGGCAGAGCGACCATGCCGATGCCGACGATCGTGATGCAGGCACCGAAGAGTTTCCCGAACGGCGTGATTGGCGTGACATCTCCATAGCCGACGGTGGTTAGCGTTGCCATCGCCCACCACATCGCATGGGGTATCGAACCAAAGGCTTCCGGCTGTGCGTCCTGCTCAAAGAGGTAGATTCCACTGGAGGCTAAAATAAGGACGATAATAAGAACGAAAAATGCGGCGTAGAAAGAGCTGGCTTCTTCGCGAAAAACGTTAAGCAGCATTGTCATAGCTGCCGAGTAGCGGGTCAGTTTGAAGACTCTGAGCAACCGCAGCACACGCAGGAACCTCAGGTCGACGGCAATAATGAAGGAAAGGTAGAACGGCAGGATGGCCAGAAGATCGATGATCGCCACCGGGCTCATCAGATAGCGAAACCTGCTTTTTAACGCAGGTACTCTACGCTGCCCGACACGCTCAACTGCGGTCCATACGCGCAACCCATATTCGATTGTGAAGATCCCGACCGAGATCAGTTCGAGCTTGTCGAACACGTCGTCGTAAGCCTGTTGTATCGGTGGTACGGTCTCCAGGATGACTGCAATGATATTTATCAGGATTAAAACAATCAGTGCGTAGTCGCACCAACGACTGGCCTTATCGCCAGACTCCGCTACCTCTAAAATTTCGTAGATACGCCGCCGCAATCCAGTATTTTCTCGCTCGGCCATATTGCTCTCCATCGGGCGTCGGGAGTGCGTTTGCTCTCTCGGTAAACAATCGAGGACAGGTACCGTACTCTAGTCGAAAAAATGATTGTGATGTGCCCGCGATCTGTGACCTCTTTTGCCCTCAGTTTATTATCTTAAGACCATACGCCAGGGGCGGTGTAACAGGCTAAGAAACTCTGTCGGGGATCGCTCGCAGCCGGACAAGGTCTATTCAGCAACTTTGGCGCCGACAAACCAAATTGGATGCAACGGATTTCCAGGTCTGCAATGTCGCCGTGGGACTAAGCATGGACGTTCCCGGAATGGGCTTGTCACGCTGGCGGTCTCAGGATCGGGGCTGGGGATCTGGAGTTTCCGCTTTGAAGTTTCTATAGGTGCGCCAGGGCAATAGGTTCACAAAATATGGGAGCAATCCGGGCGGTGGTTGTCTTGAATTAAAGGCAGGTTCAACACTTGGCACAGCCGATCAAAAGAGATTGGCAATGTCACGCAAAAGGGACTAACTGAGATGTCGGCACTTTCGCAAAGGCAAAAGGATCAATTCTGGCGGGACGGAGTTCTCGTTGTCGAAGAAGCCGTCACATCCGCCGAGCTCGCGGCTTTGCGTGAAGCCTTTTTGGAATGGGTCGACGAAAGCAAAGCACACGGGCAAGACTATGGGGAAACCCTGGATGGCCGCGCCCGGTTTGACTTGGAACCAGGGCATACCGCAACTGTACCGGCTCTGCGCCGGGTTCAGTCGCCCGAAGAAATCTCACAGGTTTACCGCAATGTCATGCGCAATTCCGGGATGGTGGACTTCGTATCCGACTTAATTGGGCCGTCGTTGAGATTCCATCACGGGAAGGTCAACTCCAAACTTCCGGGTGCGGCCACGAAAGTCAAATTTCACCAGGACTTTACCTTTCAGCCCATGACCAACGACGACATGATCACCGCTCTGCTTTTTGTCGACGACGTGACGCTGGAAAATGGCCCGCTTGAAGTTGTCCCGGCTACCCACAAGGGCCCACTCTATTCTCTTTGGCACAAGGGTGTCTTTACGGGCGCTGTCGCCGACGAAGTTTTCGAAGAACACCGCGCCAATATTATTAAATGCACCGGTAAAGCAGGGTCGGTCTGCCTGATGCATTCGTGCCTTTTGCACGGTTCGGCACCCAACCTGTCAGACAGATCGAGGACGCTCTACATCGCGACCTATTATGCCGAGGATGCAAAGGAACTCAGCCCGAATGCCTTGCCGAGTGCTCTCACCCATGAACTGGTGCGCGGCGAAGACTCAGGCCGGATCCGCTGTTCGTCCTATGAAATGGAAATCCCGGAAGTGCCGAAGGACACTTCGTTCTTTGCCCAGCAGGCTGCCGGGTAAACGACGAACTGCAAACGGCGATCAGACGCTAATTGCTTCGCGAGGTTTCTGCCCGGTCTTCGAAGACCGGCACAAAGACTCTGGATACTGTTTCCGAGCCTAAGCTCGACAGATGATCGTCATCCCGATAGAGCGGTTGCCCATCGATCGCGATTTTACAATGGCTCCGGTCACAGAGAACGTCAGCCGGACGGAGAATTTCGATCGGAAATTTTTGCGCGATGGCGTTGAAAGTCTCTGTCGCAAATGCCTGCCGTTCGACATAGGCATCGAACTGGGGCCGTATGTCGATTGGTCGGTCGTAGTAGACCCCGCGTGACATCACTTCCGGAACCAGCCACTTGACCTCGGGGACCTGGGCCAGAATGAAAACGCGCTTCCCCAATCCATGCAACTGCTCAATGGTCCGCTCCAGACTGCGCCTGAATACGGGTTTATTATCAGCCGTGCCGTCATCTTCGCTGTCGTCATCCCCGAGGTAGGATCTGCCGGTGACGTAACCGTATCCTGTGCCCTCGCTGTAAAGTGCCCATCGGGCAACCAGCACGACGCTTTCGATTGTTTCGATTGTTTCGACCTGCTCCATGACTGCATCGTTGAAGTCGCGGCACCAGTGACTTTCAGATTTGTCGAGGCGACTGACACCGGTGAGCGGCGGACACCCGATGTAATAGGCAAAGAGGCCTGACTGCATTTCCCGGCTGGCCTGCTGGTCGACCCCGTAAACGGCCGCGAGTGCATGAGAATCGCCCCAAACCACGAACGACGGCGGGGCCGCTTGCGAAGCTCCGACCTTGCAGAGAGCGCCGGCCCTCACTTCTTCCGGCGTGATGTAGCTGCAGTCTTTGTAAAAGGGACTGACTTCACTGCCGACCTTTGCGATCTCCAGCAGATCTTTGGGGACTCGGCCCGGCAAGCCGCCGCTGACGTGAATAGCAAGTCCGAACGCGATGGAGGCTGCCATGACGCTTCCGGCGCCCGCGAACAGAGGGAGGCGGGCAATGGCGGTGCTGCGGCCTCGGAATGGTCGTTCGACGTAGCGCCATGAGAGGATCGCCAGGAGCAGGCTTGCCGCGATCACACCCCAGGCTTCCGGCACGGTTAACTGCCGCAATGCGAATAGCCTGGCGAAAACCAGCAACGGCCAATGCCACAGGTAGAGCGAGTAGGAGACGAGGCCCAGAAAGACAAGGGCCTGCAGGCTCATGACACGATTGACCAAAGGAAGCGGACTGCCCGGGGCCGATGTTGTGTTTCCCGCATAGATGATGAAGGCCGTTCCGAGGCAGGGGAACAGTGCATTTGCACCGGGAAATGGCGTTACTTCCGAAAAACCGAAAACCGCATAGGTAATCAACAGGAGACCCGCGAGGGCTATAAGGTTTCGCGCTGCGGTGTTGCTGGTGACCGGCAGGGCACCACAGGCCAGAATGGCGCCGATCAAAAGTTCCCAGGCACGTGTCGGCAGCAGATAGAAGGTTGCTTCCGGCGCGTAGGCGACACCGTAGAGGCTGGCAGCAAAGGACAGGACGGCAGTGCCGGCGAAGTAGGGCAGATAGCGGCGCTTCGCGAACTTCGCCACTAGAAGGATCAAGAGCGGGAAGAAAATGTAGAACTGTTCTTCGACGGCCAGAGACCAGGTATGCAGGAGGGGTTTCTGTTCCGCCGGCGCGTCGAAATATCCGCTTTCGAGCCAGAACAGGAAGTTCGACGAAAAGCCGGTCGTTGCGACGACGCTCTGCCCGAAATCCTTCAGATCGTTCGGAAACAGAAGAAAGGGACTGGCCAGCGCGCAGAACGCGATGACCGTAAAGAGGGCCGGAAAGATCCTCCTGATGCGGCGCTCATAGAACTCTACGATCGAGAAGCGTCCGTCTTCGCGCTCGAAGATCAGTATGGAAGTGATCAAGTAGCCGGAGATGACGAAAAAGACATCGACGCCAATGAAGCCGCCCGAAAAGGCCTCAAACCCAGCGTGATACAGGACCACCGGAAGCACCGCGAGGGCGCGCAGGCCGTCTATGTCAGATCTGTATTTCTGCACTCGAATGACCTGGCTGAATTTGGGCGAACTTCCTGCTGTCGCGCGGCATAGCCGTGCGATTTGCACTGAAGACTACAGACATTAGCCGTAATGCACTGTGAAATTTCCATGACTGGGAAAACGGGCGCTTTACTGGGTTTGTGGCGTGACGCTCTGAAGCGGCAGTGTCGTCGTGTTCTTCAATTCGTCGAGAAAGATACTGGAACGGACAGTGGCGATGAACGGCAGGATTAATAAGCGGTGCATGAGAAAGTCGGAGAAAGCCTTTAGATCGGGCGCGACGACGCGCAGCACATAGTCGGCGTCGCCCGACACCGCATGGCACTCCAGAACTTCGGGATACTCGTGAATTGCCGCGCTGAAGGCCTGGACCGGGTTGTCGCCATGTTTCTCGAGGGAGACGTTGACGTGCGCCATAACCCCAAAGCCGAGCGCTTCCGGCTCCAGAAGAGCCGTATATCCGCGGATAATCCCGCCGTCTTCCATGCGTTTCAATCTACGATAGCATTGAGAGGCGGAGAGATTTACTTTTTCGGATAATTCGACGTTTGAGAGGCGTGCGTTGGACTGGAGACTCGAAAGTATTTTAACGTCCATAGCATCAACGTGCATGAAATCCCCCTTCTTTGACTGATTTGCGCAAGGATCATGCATTTCTTAGCATTTGCCACCCGCAATTCGCAAGGACCTTGCACCCCTTTTTGGGCATAATTCCTGGGTCGGCGAAGGCTTCGGCACGTACCGGCTGCGTGGCGTCAGCTTGACCGCTTGACGACTGAGTTGATGGCCAAACAGAAAAATCGGCTGCTGCGCCGAAAAGATGCCGAACGCGGCAGGCGGCTGATGCCGGCCGATGCCGAAACAAACAGAAACACCTGGCGATGACCCGCCAATTCGAGGAGAGAGCGATGAGCGACGTTTGGGAAAACCCGATGGGCACCGATGGCTTCGAATTCATTGAATATGCGTCACCCGATCCCGTTGCGCTCGGGGCACTGTTTGAGACCTTGGGTTTCACTGCAATTGCCCGCCATCGTTCCAAGGATGTCACGCTCTACCGGCAAGGCGACGTCAACTTCATCATCAACGCCGAGCGCGAAGGTTTCCCGCGGGCGTTCAGCCAGCTGCACGGCCCTTCGGTTTGTGCTATCGCCTTTCGCGTGAAGGACGCAGCCGCAGCCTGCAACCGGGCGACCGAACTGGGTGGCTGGGTCGTCGAAAGCAAGGCTGGCCCCATGGAGTTGAACATCCCCTCCGTAAAGGGCATCGGCGATTCCCTGATCTATCTGGTTGACCGTTACGGCGACAATGGCTCGATCTATGATGTCGACTTCGTGCCCATCAAGGGCGTCGATCAGCACCCCAAGGGCGCCGGTCTGACCTATATCGACCATCTGACCCACAACGTGCACCGCGGCCGCATGGATGAATGGGGGTCCTTTTACGAACGCCTCTTCAACTTCCGTGAAATCCGCTACTTCGATATCGAGGGTAAGCTGACCGGGCTGAAATCCCGCGCCATGACCTCGCCCTGCGGCAAGATCCGGATCCCGATTAACGAGAGCTCCGACGACAAGTCGCAGATTGCAGAATATCTGGAGCAGTATAACGGCGAAGGCATCCAGCATATCGCCCTGGGCACGGACGACATCTATGCGTCGGTCGAACACCTGACCGAGTGCGGCATCGACTTTCAGCGCGATGTGCCCGAGACCTACTACGACAACATCGACGAGCGGCTGCCCGGCCACGGCGAGGATGTCGAGCGCCTGATGGCCAACCGCATTCTGATCGACGGCGCACCGACCGAGGACGGCGGGCGCTTGCTGCAGATCTTTACCAAGACCGTCATCGGGCCGGTGTTCTTCGAGCTGATCCAGCGCAAAGGCGATGAAGGCTTTGGCGAAGGAAACTTCAAGGCTCTGTTTGATTCGATCGAACAGGACCAGATCCGCCGCGGTGTTCTCGACGTCGCCTGACGGCCGTGCCGTTAACGGACAGGTAATACCAAGGAGCGTTGATAATGCCCCACATCGCTGCGCCGCACGCTCCTGTCCGAAAGCCGTGCAAAGACGTCTCTATGGGTCATTATCAATGCTCCTTGGTATAAGCCGGAAGCGGGACAATAGATCCCGCGCGGTGTCACAAGCGGATACCGGGGGTGTGGGGAACGGGGACGCCAGAAAGCGATCCGGAGGATACCATGCTCCCAGCACCGAGTAGTTCAGAAGCAGTAATTGCGGCCGCGGCCAACGTTCGGGCCGACTATACGGTCGACCAGGGCTGGGAAGGCTACAGCGCCGAAGATCATGCGATCTGGCGCGAGCTTTTTGACCGGCAGGCAAAGCTGCTGCCGGGGCGTGTCGTGCCGGAGTTTCTGGAAGGGCTGGAGTTTCTCTCGGTCGCAGCGGACGGCATTCCGGATTTCAACCGTCTGAACGAGCTCCTCGGCAAGGCCACGGGTTGGCGGATCGTCGCCGTGCCCGGGCTGGTACCGGACGAGGTTTTCTTCGAGCATCTCGCCAACCGCCGCTTCCCGGCGACCAACTGGATCCGCAGCCGCGCACAGCTCGACTACCTGGAAGAACCGGATCTGTTTCACGATGTTTTCGGGCATGTGCCGTTGCTCGCCAACCCGGTTTTTGCCGACTACATGCAGGCCTATGGCAAGGGTGGTCTTCGGGCCTCGGGGAAGGGCGCGCTGCAATATCTGGCGCGGCTCTATTGGTACAGCGTCGAGTTCGGTCTGATCCAGACGCCGGAGGGATTGCGGATCTACGGTGCGGGTATCGTCTCTTCGAAAAGCGAAAGCATTTTCGCCCTGGAGTCATCTTCGCCCAACCGCATCCTTTTTGATCTGGAACGGGTCATGTCGACGCGCTACCGCATCGATGACTTTCAGGAAAGCTATTTCGTAATCAAGAGCTTCAAGCACTTGTTTGACTCTACCGCCCAGGACTTCGCCCCGATCTATCAACGCCTCGACGCGCGTGCCGACTACGATCCGGGTGTGCTGCTCGAAAGCGATGACGTGCTAAGTCGTGGGGACGGAAGCTATCACCGATAGAGTCTGATCGGAATTCAGCGTCCCCCCGCCGACGTCGAATAGCAAGAGCAGGTTCACTAGAGCAGCTGCCATTTAATCTGCGAGATATCCGGTGGCATTGAAGTCGTTTGGGTATTCAGATTTTCTGAAAAGAGATGGCAGACATTTCCGACGGTTGCCATAAGGGTTTCGAGAGACCCTGCTCTGATACGTCTCAGATGTGCATTGAGCTTGGCGACGGCCAATTCGATCATTGCCCGGCAGGCGATTGCGCAGCAAACGCCGAGAGAGGATAAAGACAAGCCGCTGCGGCTCAAGACGCATCCCCGCTTGACGATGATGGATCCAGTCGCAGCCGCGTTTAGAGGTAAAAAATTCCGCGGAAACGGGAGTTCTCATAAGACTAAAAACCGAGCGGGCCGTAAAGCCAGGTCAACCAGAAGCCGAAGGCCAGAAATGTCCCGAAGGGCACTGCCATGCTCGCCGAGAGCGTCCCGCGCATCCGGCCCCAGATCACCGCGGCAACCAGCGCAGGCAGCGCCGCCCAAAGCAGAACACTGCCCAATCCGGCCCAGCCAACCCAGGCCCCAGCCGCCGCCATCAGCTTGGCATCACCGAGCCCCAGGCCCTCGCGGTTACGCAGGCGCTTATAGAGCCAGCCGATGCCGTAGAGTCCACCGAAGCCGATCACCGCGCCCGGCAGATGATGCAGCAACAAACCAGGGCCTGCCGTGCTCTGATCGCCCCACCATGTGACCAGCAACCCAGCCGGGATCAGCGGGAGCGTAAGCGCGTCCGGCAAGAGGAAATGCCGTGCGTCGATCAAGGCCAGAGTGAGCAACGTCCATCCCAGCGCCGCGCCTATCCAGGGCAGTGCGCCGCCGGACGGCAGTACCAGGACAGCCCAAAACGCTATTCCCAGAGCCGAGAGCTCGACCCCGGGTGCCAATATCCCGATCCGGGCTCCACAGTAGCGGCAACCTCCTTTGAGAAACAGCCAGCTCACGAGAGGAACCATATCCCACGCCGCAAGCTGCATCCCGCAGCTGTCACATTGCGAGCGACCGAAAACCACACTTCGGCCAGCAGGCAAGCGCACGACCAGCAAAGCGAGAAAGCTGCCTACGAAGGGCGCAAAAATGAGGAGGAAGATATTCTGGTGTGGCACGCAGAGAGGTTACTTGCCGGACCGAACCTCGGGCCAGCCTTTTGTGATAAGGATCTGATTAATCTTATCTTATCTTGTCATGGCGTGTTGCTGTTTCCTGTAGATGCAGTTGCTCAGGATGAGCCGGACTATAAGACCCTCTATGAGGAGCTTTCACGTGACTACGTGCAGCACGAAACCATGGTGAAGCAGCTCAAACAGCAGACTGCGGGCTTGCGCCAGATCATCACCGATAACGGCCTGAGCTTCGGGCCTGATATCACGGCGAAAGACCAGTACGGGAATGACTACCAGTACAATCCGCTGGCACAAGATCCAGAACCGATGCGAAGACCGGAATAAGGACTAAGCCAGCAAGTACAAGCCGCCCTCCGGGGCGGTTTTTTGTTGGAGGACCCCTGACCAACGTGGTGGATGCCTAAAGCCGCCCATAGCGCTTGAAGATTGATGACGTACAGTCAGATGCCGACCATGCATCGGGGCTGCCCCTCAATCACACGACTAAAATACCCTTTCTGGATATCTGGCACATAAATTATCTAAAGTCGTCAGATGTTGTCTTATCCATTCTTCTTGCGACGGTTCTAAGAAAAACTCGATCCCGGCTCTTCTCTCCTCAACATCAAACCATGGTGCGACTAGGTTAAATCGCAAAAGAATGATGCACTTTTCGAAATTATTTTTCCGATAGAATGAAATCTCTGGCTCCATGAACCTCAATGAAAACTCACCAAATCGATTTTCGACAAGATTACTACGAATTTCTTTTAACTCCCAAGCTAACAGGCATGCACTCGACACCGTCGCTTGCCCAAACTTTGTTCTGTACCTTGCAGATACCTGAAGCCAGTTCGCATCAAACCGATCTTCCGCAGATTGGAATTCATACCTTTCCACATTGAGATCAACAGTTCCGTTTGAAGAATTAAACCGTAGCACCATAACTTCACTCTGGACGTATGGTAATGATACGCTTCGTCTTTGGATCCATTACAACCGCAATACCACGGTAGACTCTTCCAACAGCTCCACGTTCTGCAGCGTAAGGGGCCCCTTTGTTGAAAACTTGGCTAACATCCGAGAGGGTATTAAATCCATATCCTTGCAACCTTGGGTCCCTTAGTCGTTTTAGTGCGTGGCCAGATAGTGAATAGCCAGTACCGTTAAAAGCTTTGTTCAGTTCGGCGTCGGTAAGGCTTCCTAGGGCTCGGTTCTTGGCTAAACCTTTAAAGCTAACACTTGTCCAACAATCATTGTGCACCCAAGCGCCGTCATCACCAACAAAATAGGTATGGAAGTCGGCGACTTCGAAATTATAGGCCGAGAACGTACCTGCACGTAGCGACATGGACTGCACGACAAGGTCGTCGCCCTCAAGGCTCTCGATCTTGTCATTGGCTGCGAGGGCGCTTGTCTGAACCCAACCTTTACCTTCCACCCAGAAAGGATGCTCGGCGGTTGTTTCAATAACGTCTACTTCACCATCCGGACCGACCAAGGTCAGATCCAGAATTGGCTTGTCCTTGCTCTGGAAGAGATGAAGAACCGGCTTCCAACCACGCTCACCGGTCTTCTCATCCTTTGAAGCAACCAGATCTCCGACTCGAATTGCTTCGATTGGTTTCAGACCACCCTTGGTGTGAACCAATGTCCCGGCTTTAAAGCTGCAAACCTTACTAAGTGCCCGGCGTCCAAGTTTAGCGAGAGTGACACCTTGCCCGGCACCTGGCAACGCAGCACCGAAGCTAAGACCTGCGTTAACAGCGTCTCCTCTGGCTGTGTAAATAATGCCGTTGAGTACATCGGCGGCGTTACCGACGACGGGGATCAGTCCAACAACATCCAGGCCGAGCTGAAAGCCGTCTAGCCAACCGCCGCTATCGGGTTCGCCTTCGTCGCCCAGCTTTTCCTGATCGTTATAAAGTCTCGAGAATGCGCCAGTAATGGCTCCATTGGCGAACTTTCCGCCACCGAGCTCCTCACCGACGCCGCCAGCAACTGCGGCGGCTGCGACTCCAACAGCTGGATGTGTATATTGATCGGCATAAGCCAAACCGGGTGCCGCAAACTGCGTAAAGGCGCCCGCCAGAAATCCGCTTTTGAACTCGCCGCCACGCAGCTTACTGATGGCTCCACCAACAGCGCCATGTGCAACGATTTTAGCGATATGTCGGGGGGAGAGGAATTTTGGCGTTGCATGGCCGAGTAGATCCCCGACGGCACTAAAGGCCGCTGCAGATGCCACGGCTATCCCAGCCGACATCAGCGCCTGACCGAGATCGCCGCCATTGGCGAGCGAAACAAGGCCCGAGAAGGCCGCCGATACGAGCACCGCCCCCCAACCTTGCAAGCCAGGAACAAAGTTGATTCCGATCTGAATGGCCGTTGTGACGTACTGGTTCTGCAAGGCCTTCTTGACGAAGGACTTGACCGCCTTGAAAGCCTTCTTAAAGACGCTCGCGATCTTTTTGAAGATCTTCTTAAAGAAGAACCCTGATGGATCGGTATAGCTGAGCGGGTTGTTCTTGACGTAGGAGTAGCGGTTGAAGGATTGCGTATCGTCCGGCGCCTGCACATTGGGATCGGCCGAGAGGAAACGTCCCAGGGTCGGGTCGTAGACTCGGCCGTTCAT
>NZ_CAMZOF010000008.1 GCF_947331435.1 Pelagibius sp. Alg239-R121
GGCAGGGATCATCCATCGCGCATTTAAGGACGTGAAAGATCCGAAGGGCTACGAGATTGCTCGGCGATCCGTGCTGCAGCTTGGCATTGATGATGCGCCAGAGATCTACAGTCCAAAGGGATTGCACGAAGTTCTGCAGGCTGCGCGAAGCATAATGCCGAAAGACCCAAACTTGCTTTCAGACGCGGCGGTTCAGCAGAAAATCGATATTGCCAACAAGAGCCGCGCGCCTTCAACGGCCCTTACTTTTGATCAGCGGATGCAGGTTGCCCAGGCGGGTAAGACGGATATCAACATGGGGGCAGCCGAGAAAGAAGAGCAGAAGGCGCGCGGAAAGCGGCTTGATGCAACAGCCGGCAAACTCCAAGAAAGGGCGGCCGCTGCTGAAAACACCATTGCGCAGTTGAACATTGCCCAGACACTCGACGTGCGCACTGGCGGCTTAGCTCCCCTCAAAAAATGGGCAGCATCCTATATTCAAGGCATCGGCTTCGATCCAACTGTGTGGGGTCTCGAGAGCGCAACAAACGCCCAAGCCTTCGAGGGCGTCATGAACAACATTGTCCTGACGAAGATGCAGGCGCAGAAAGGCCCGCAGACAGAGAACGACGCCGCGCGTATTGAGCAGACACTCGCGAATCTCAGGAACACACCGGAGGCCAACAAGTTCCTATTCCGATCTGCAGAGGCTCTGGCCAGGCGCGACCTGGAGCAGGCCCGGTTTTTTGAAGACCACTACGCCAAGAACCGAACCTATGACGGTGCCTTACGGGCCTGGGACCAGTTCAAGCGTGAAACGCCATTGCTCGCCACGGATCCAGATACCGGGCAGACCATCTTTTTCAATGAATTTGAACAGGGCGTCATGCGCGTCAATCGCGGTGTAACCCGTCAGCAGGTGGTTGAATTCTGGAGGACAGAATATGGCGGGTGAACAGCTCGTAAATCCATTCAAGGATCCGGGGTTTATGGAGCGCAGCGGGGGCGGTCAGCCGAATGCGCCGCCGCCTTCAGCAGGTGCCCCGCTGCCCAGTGGACAAAGAACGTCCGCAGGCCGGAAGCTGTATCAGGGCGAAGGCGGTGAACAATATTCCGAGAAGAGCATAACGGTCACGCATCCGTCGATTAACGGCGGTCAGCCTACAAACATCCCTTCGGTCTTCGGCGGGCAAATTCTTTCGGAGCAAGACGCAATCAAACGCATTGCGGCCTCTGGTGGCCGTGATCCAGAAACGGGTGAAGTGCTGCGGGTTTTTTCGTCGATCGATGAAGCCGTATCGGCGGCGCGCGCGCGATCAGATGGTTTCGGGCAGGAGATCCGTCAGCGCTCCGGCGGCTTGGTGAATCCCTTCAAAGACCCCGAATTTCTCCAAAAGACGGCGGGTGGGCCAGAGCTTACGCCAAGAATCCCTACGCATGGTGCCAATCCTTTGGATGCTTCCAGGCCACCTGCAGAACCGGCAGACGACAGCTTTTTACACAGAGCGGCCAATACAGTGAGGGACGTGGGCCAGTTTGTCGGAGATGCCTACACTGGAGATAAAACCCGCGAGTTCGATCTCCGTGAACTGCCGCAGAACATCATCAGAGAGAGCGGCGAGACGATTGCGCCAGGTGCGGATATCGCCTTGGCCCGTGGCAATCCCGCTGGCGAAGCAGCAATCTTTCAGTCGCGGTTTCCTGATGCTCAGATCGACTTTGATGCTCACGGGAACCCTATCGGCATCTTTCCCGATGGCCGGCGCTTTTATCTGAACAGGCCGGGCGCGTCGCTGCAGGACGCAACACAGCTCATTGTCGAGGGAACGTCGGCACTGGCCGGTGCTCGGCTTGGTGGCGGCGCAGGTTCGATTGCGGGAAAGGCTGGGCAGATCGGAGGGGCTGCGGTCGGCACAGCAGGGCAGAGTATTGGCTTGGACGTGGCAGCCCGGTCTCAGGGATCTGAGCAGCCAATCGATCTGGACCGCGCTGCCGTCGAGGCCCTGTTCGGTGCGGGTGGTGAGATCGCGGGATCTGCAGTCGGTGCCATCTTCCGCAGGTTCTTCGCCTCACCGGCCTATTTCAACAAGGCCACAGGAGAAGTTACAGAGCGGGGCCGGAAAGCCCTTGAAGAGATCGGCGTTGACCCTGATGTCGCATCCCGGCAGTTCCTGGAGCGCTTTGAGGACACTGCACGGCGCGCAACGACACCACAGCAGAGCCTGGCCTTAGCCGAGGCGGAGAGCCTGCCATCGCCTGTGCGGCTCTCCCAGGGCGATGTAACGCGTGATGTGACACAGCAGGCGACTGAGGACGCGCTGTTGAAGGGTGTGCACGGTGAGGGCGCCAAGGATGTGATGCAGGGCTTCCGGGCGAACCAGCAGGAGGCATTAAGGCAGAACATTCCCGGTGTCCAATCGAGGCTTTCTGGCGGCCAGCCTTTGGTTACGGCACCGGGTGAGGGCGCTGGCATGGCCACCACTCGCTTGAAGGCGCAGGCAAAGGCTGAGCGGGCGGGCGTTACTGCGGCTTATGACAAGGCACGCGCCAGCAATGCCGCTGTGAATGTCGAGGACGTGGGCAATCTGGCAAAAGACATGCGCCAGAGCATGGGGGATTTCGACATAGGGGCTCTGCCGAATGCCACGCGGGCACTGCGGACATTCGAGAGCTTCCAGGAGCTGGCTGGCGGCAAGATTACCGCCGTGAAGGTCGGGGCGATGGAACAGTGGCGCAAGCGTCTTGTAAATGCCATCCAGGGCGCTGAACGCACCAATCCGACAGAAGCTGCGGCGCTGAAACGTTTACGGGCTCAATACGACCAGTTCAGCGACACGGCTCTGGAGCGAGGGCTGATCACGGGTGACGATGCCGCGCTGGATGCTTGGAAGAACGCCAGAGACGCCCGCCGGAAGGTGGCGCAGCGCTTTGAAAACGACAAGATCGTCAAGCAGCTGGTTGATGGCGATCTATCTCCAGAGCATGCGCTGAATACGATCTTCGGGGCTGGAAAATTGGGCTCCAAGGCTGCCAGCGAGAAGGCGCTGCAAAAGATGAAATCTGTTCTTGGCCCGAACAGCCAGGAATGGAAGGCCATGCGGGAAGAGGCTTTTCTGAAGCTTGTGCAGAATCAGGATATCGGAGCACGCGGGCAGGATCTGGCAGTGCTGTTTTCCGGCGACAAATACGCGACGGCGCTTGATGCCGCGATGAGGAATTCGCCAACGCTGATGAAGACCCTCTTCACGCAGTCGGAAATCGGGTTGCTCCAGCAGCTTAAGCGAACGGCGCTCCAGGCTACGAATCGCGTGCCCGGCGCGGTCAACACCTCGAATTCGGCCTATGAGTTCTTCCGGAATGGCGCACGACGGATGTTTGGTGGTGCCTATGATCTCTCGGCTGCCGTGGCTAAGAAGGCCGCGGGCGGCGTCCCTGGACAGATGGCGGCCAACGCTGCGACCAAGGGACCTAGCGTATCCATCTCAACAAGTGGCCTTGGTGGCGCTGTCGGTGCCCTGGCTGGCGATGAAAAGAGCTATGAGCCCCCGCAGCAGCAACCGACTGGCGCGCTCAACAATCAGCAGGCCATAGCGCCAGCACCTCGGAGCCAGAATGCGTTGCGGGATCTCATGCAAAGTCGTCCGGAGCCGGTGAGCAGGAACGCCATGCGTGAATTCATTCAACCCGGTGGCTTGTCTGGGAGTGCTATGCGGGGTCTTGGGCTGACGACACCGGGCGGCCAGGCGATCGGCATGAAAGAGCTAAGGCGTATGGCCAAGGAAGCCGGACAGCCTGCCGAAACCATGGCGGTCGAGATGTTGGCCGAGCGGCACGGCCTTGAGGTTGTTGGGGCCAGCATTGTTTTCGATGACGGGGACAGGATGACGCTGCAGGAGCTCGCCACAGAAGCGAAGCGGGAAAAGGTGAGCGTGTCTGAGCTGATTAAGGCCTATCAGGAAGAGGACTTCGGCGGCCACGACGATCTTAACGACATCAGCCGTTAGGCCGATTCCTCATTGCAATGGACCAAGATGGCAATTCCCTCACGCCGAGCAAAATTCAACGCGCCGGCAGCAATTCTGTCTTGCGGTGGCCGGTAGACTGAAGCAACGCCGTATTTCTCGCGATATTCCGGCGTCTTGACGACTGTAACGCAGTAGGGATACCCGACCGGCACGGGGTTCGGAACCGGCCCGTATTCGCCGTGTTCCTGCTGTGCGCCGTGGTTTGGTTTCGGCGCCTCTTCAGCGCTTACCGACAGCGCCGGTAGGACAACGGCGAGCATAGCGAGAAGGCGTTTCATTCCTCAAATATGGCAACTCTGGGTTTCAGCAACAATCGGTTTTGCGGGGTAATCGGGTAAACGACTGAATCGATGGATCTATTTACTGGCCAGCAGATCGGCGGACCACCAGCAATGGCCGATGATTCTGTTGATTCGTTCACTGGCCAGGCAATCCAAGGTCAGGCTCGCGGCCCACAATCGCAGTCTCCGGGCGTCTCCTCCGCAGGCTTTGGCGGCAATCAGCTGCCTGGAGTTCCTGGTGAACATGATTTCTCCGGGGCGCTGCGCAACCGCGTATCTGCCGAGACGCAGCCGGGCTCTTGTCGTAGGTGCAACGAGACCCGGGACGATCGCGGGAGAGATGCTGCGAAACGTTGCGCTGCTCAAGTCTTTTGCGGTCAGTCATACGTACCGTCACGGCTCTCGGATGCTGGCTCAGCGAGGTCTCGCATCGAAGGCGAAGTACATGACATGGGTTTCGATATCGATGACGGCAGCCGGTGCTCTTGCAGAACAGTTCAGCGCCGTTGCAAGAGGCAAAGACCTAAAGGATATGGATGATCCGAAGTTCTGGTTGGGTGCCGTTCTGTCCCGCTGATCTCAAGCCCTCCACAGGCGCGCCCACCCGGCCAAAGACGAACCATAAGTTGCTGAATTTATGAGCGGACGGGTTTTAAGGAGGGACAACTTTCCGTCAGATCTCCACATCATAGGGCAGGAAGGCAATCTCAGCATCTGTGTAGGCATCCTTCCGAATCTGCTTATCATCTTTCCATCCGAATAAAATCTTGGACCGATCGCGGTGACGTTCCCTGCGACCCTCCTTAGTCGTCCACTTGCTACCCGAGCCTAAATCCACACCCACATTATACGTCCGCCCGAACACGTAGGTCTCTATGCCAAGGTTTTTTAGGTGGCGATGAAACTGAGCAGCGAAGCTGCTCATCGACTCGTTGACCCGGATCCCATCAGATGGAGTGTCCTCATCCCGGGCCAGTTTGCAGCAGATGAGGCTCACGACTGCAACACTACACATGCCTGCCGACCTCAACATTGCGGCGGCCGTGTCAGGTCCCCACTTGGTCCCCACCGTGTGATTCTTCCAGCTTCCGTGACCGATCAAATAAACTCGGGTACCTTCGTTCCAAAACCCCGTGAAAGCCGACCGGAGTTTCCTTGCGGCAGTAGCCAGTGAATCACTTTGCCCAATCCGACATGTCCTGTGGCTCCACCCTCTGTCCTCCGCATTGGCCTTAAGTCCGACAAGCGTGGGTTCGATTGGAAACTGGTTACCACCTTCCAATAAGATAGCGACCTGGTTAGTGTACTGGTCATGTTTCCCTGCAGTCATGATTCATATACCTTCGGCGCTAGTCCGGTCGGCGACACCGGTCACACCCTTCCGATTCGTGACGCCGGGATGAGGGAAATGAGCGGGTAAATACCTCGCCACGCCCGGGCCATCATCAATACCACGGGCACAGGGCATAGTGAACAAAGCACGATCCCGACACGGGTACAAGCCACTAGTGGGCCATGCGGCTAATTGTGTAGCGCATGTTTGGCGCGTTCTAGAACATCTTTTTCGACTTCTTGGACTATCTTGAGCTTGAGAAGTTCGTATGCTTCGTCATGGGGGATCGAAACTAGTTTATCGTCTTGTCGCGGGCTCATATATTTTAATTCCAAAGCGCCAAAAACCCAATTGTATCACATTAGAACTTATGCGTGAAAAACAACATGCGCTGCGAGGATAAGCTGCAGGTTTGCGAATGAGAAAAAATGTCGGGATGGCAATGCTCACTCCGAAGCAAGCTCGCTTCATCGAAGAACACCTGATGATGTCAACGCTATCCAGGCTGCGATCCGCGCGGGGTATAGCGAGAAGACAGCAGTTGACGAGTTCCGCTAAATCGCCTCGCCCACCACCTCAGCCAGCTCTGGCCCCCGGTTCCTGACATTCCCAACCGCCGGCCCTACAGGATAAGCGCTCATCAGCTGACTGGGATATTGGCCAGCAACAGCCAGTGCTTCCTCTGTCTCGCCATTGAGCCAGGCCTCATAGTCCTCTGCCTGCAAAATCACCGGCATTCGCTTGTGAATCCGTTGCATAAAGTCGTTGGCGGCCGTGGTCATGATGATGAAGGAATCGATGTCGACAGCCTCGCCTTTGCTCTCGCCTCGCCAATGCGTCCAGAGGCCGGCAAAGAAGATAGGTGTCTCGTCCTTGTTGCCGATCGCGTAGGGCTTGCCCTTGCCTTTCCACTAGTAGAAGTGCTGCACCGGGATCAGGCAGCGCTGGGACTTCACAGGCCCGCGGTAACTGGCTTTTTCGGTCACTTCCTCGGACTTGGCGTTGAAGGTGGCGAACTTCAGCTCCTCGAGCGGCTTCTTGAACCAGGACGGCACCAGTCCGAAGCGTGCGAGCGTGCTGCGGTGCTGTTCCCGGTCGCTGGCAATGATGGGCGCCAACTGGGTTGGGGCGATGTTGTAGGCCTCTCTCAGGGGCTCTGAGGGGATGCCAAGCGTTGTGAGCGTCGACATTGCGACTATCTGCTCCCAGGTGAGCCGGGCTGTGGCATAGCGTCCGCACATGCACGGCAGTTTATGTGGCTCGATCGAGGATGGGAATAACTGCCTGTTGTTCCCTTTTTGTTCTTGTTCTACGGTTAAGCAATGAAGGAACAAATCAGTCGCAGCGTTGCCTGGGCTCTCAAGCGATCGAAGACGATCACAAACCCGAAGTGCATTCCTCGTGCGGCTAGCGAGGTCACGGAGGATCTGCTGCAGTCACATGATGTAAAGCGCCGGCCGCCACCGAGTGGGCACAAGACACCGAGGAACGACTAATGATCGAAGATGAACTTGTATTGATGATGCAATTCGACGGCACTCAGGAGCGCGCACTTGAAATACGGGATTGGTTGAGGTCGTTCGCCGATGTACGGCAACTCGACAAGGCGGCTTTAATCAGCACGGCGTGGCAAGCTGATGGAGCGCTCTCCGTCTCGCTGTCACACGATGGGATTACGGAGCGGCTGAATACCGGCGACTGCGTTGTTCGGAACTTGGAGACCGCGACATTCCATGTCGTGTGCCCCGAGGACCTTGCAGACATTCCTGGCGAAGGGGAGGATATGGATTTGAGTCGGGTGCTCTACTAGCCGCCTGGAGAGGATCTACTGCAATCGTTCGTCAGTTCGCGGCAACTCTCGCGACAGCTCTTCCACTGCCTTCAAAATCCGCTTCCAAACGGCTTGGCCATCGAGGTCCCCTTTCTCGAGCATTCTGTCAGCGCGCATAGCTGCCTCTATAGGAGCATCCTTGCCGTACTGCTTGACGATCTCATTTGCGCATTGCCAGATTTCACGGTCGTTTATCATCAGGTGCCTACATGGCCTAGTTGATGTGGTTGTCATCGGCAGACGAAGCGCTCAGTAGCTTTTTGGAAGCATTCGCCAAGCGTTTCCAGATCACGCGCCATCGTCTGCCTTCCCTATGCAAAGCAGCTTCAGCTTGAAGTTGAGCTTTTGAGAGCATCTGGTGGCATCAACAGATCAGTCATACCCAAATATTCGCGAAACTGCACTAATTGAACAACAGACATGTCTCCATCTAATTCGCTTTTGGCTCGTTCTAGCGTCGTATGAGTAAGCTTTGTTTCGCTAGTGAGTGCCGTAAGTGTGTCTTTGGTGTCATGATCGAGCAGCTTTAGTTGATCGATTGTGCGGACTCCCTTTGTCCGAAGGTCGTCGAGCTTGTCAGGAAAAAACACACATAACTTGGCTTGCAACATCCAATCGATTAGTTGCTTCGCTGGAAAGGGTGTTGTGAAGAGTAAACGAATGAAGTCTGCTTGTGCCAAGTCGAAACATGAATCTACACCTTCATCAAGAAGCCGCATTCGGTCGTTCACCGAGATGCCTTGAATCAACTCCAGCGGAACTTCGATTCCTTCGGTGTCTTGTGGACGAGCGAAAACGCTTATTTTATCGGTAAAATGTTGCAGCACGCGCTGAGGGAAAATGCCGATAAGAAAGGCCAAAAGTGAAGAGATAGCGCCGCCGAATTTCTCAAGCGCTTCTGGGGCTTTCGATGGTGACCCATTACCTCCTATTATTTGATAAACAAGTAACGCAAGAATCGCAGCGAAAATCATCCTCACGCCGAGGGTATAATAGACGCCTGGTGAGAGGTCATTAGTTAAGTAGCGCCGGATTATTTCCTGCAGACCCCAGAGATATGCTCCGAGGAATGCGAGGCCGAAAAACAGCAATGACCCTAATTGATACTGCGCATGCGCACGTGCATCGCCCCCCGAGTTAATATTAGTTTGACTTCCGAACGACCCCCGAAGCAATAAGTTGAGTCCTTTGTTCAGATTCAGCTCCGCACCAAGCATGACCGCAGTTAAGCCGAGAAGTGTAACAACAAATGTAAATGTTGCAGCAAAGAAAAAGTGAACTTGCTTTGTCTCTCGACCGTAGATTCCCATATAATATTCGTAGTTGAGACTGAGTAATCTGCAAATTTCCATTAACTCACGCTTTCTTACTCGACGTCGAGCAATGAAATAACTGATTGCGGTGCAGGGAACAAACATCGACAAGGCAACTACGGAAAACGTGCGGTAGGCCACGCTTTCCCACTCATACGCGATGGATTCCGAAGTGTCTCCATAACAAAATCGGTGGAATAACAGCGGTCCAAGGATGAATAAAATGAGTGCAATTGTAGTGAGTCCAAAAACAGCTGCTTCTTTTAAATCTTTAAACAAGTCGTTGGCGTCCAAAGGGTTGTTGCCCTCCTGACCGTCTTTTTTCGTTTCATGAGGCATTTCAAAATCTTCCTTCGTTGAGGCTTGCGAAGGTCAAAGAGATCACGCCAAACTCACACTTAGTACTGCATCTATAAAAATCAGAATCGAAAATAATATTTTTATCAGTTATTTAGCCAAGATTGATGCTGCGTTGCATGTGGATTAGCGCCATTTAAACAAATTGCATGTAGGTGGGTAAAAAATTTCATGCAAACTCACCTTGAGTTAGTTTGCTACCCAACCGACATGTCTAGTATGATTAGCAACAATTGGTTGCAATGATAGCTAAGGCGGCGCCTAATTGGAACCCTTAGTGAATCTGCCTGTGACCGAATTCCCCTGCTTGCCTGAACTTTTTTAAGAAAAATGTCTCTGAATTTGGGGGGGTATGTACTTGATTTGTGGCAAGTGGTGATCATGACTGCACCTGCAAAACTCTTCGTTCAGACTTGCGGTGGTTTACGGCACTTAAGCGAAGCCTGAAGGAACTAATGCCAATATGACGTATGATGTCGCGAAGGATTTCCAAACGCTGATCGTTGGCATTCTGGGCTTTGCAGGCGTCATGACCACTCTTTGGTTCAACTCTTGGCAAGCAAGAATGCAACGACTAGCGGAAAGGCAGCACGAACGCGAGACCCTAAGGGCTGCGATACTCGAGGAATTGAAGATCATACACTATGCAACGATGCAAAACGTAGAGGCTGGGAACGAAGGATTTTTGTCCGAACCTGCCGCCAGTGCGGTACCTGTTTATCAGTTGAGCGACGCATACAATTCGTTTGTGGGAAGGCTTGGGCTTCTTTCAGAGGATGAAGTCGCTTCTATCATGCAAGCATACCTTTCTTACCGCGCCTTTCATGCAAATCTGACGCTTTTTGGTAAGCCTCTTGGGCACACTGGGGCCTTTGTTGAAATTCCTAGCCAAAAATCAGAGATCTTGATCGAGATGTATCAAAAACTCTCACCCAAGATCGAAAGTGCTATTCAAGCAATTGAGCGAGAACGAACCGCTTAAACTGTGTACTCGTTAGTGTGCCTGGAGCCAGATGCATAAAGAAAGAGGCGGGAGTTACCCCGCCCCGAGTGGTCGACAGGCAGGGGATTATTAGTCTCCTGTTGGCACGGCCTTCGCAGACAAGGATGCCGCTAAACTTCCGACAGCGCCAGAAAGGTCACCCAGCAGATCGGGCCAATGCTCGTGTGTGCTCTCGAACACACTAGATGCGCCATAGAACGCCCCAAGTGCGGCGTTTCCAACTTTGGGCCTGTGACCGTCAGCAGAGTTCAGGAAATCACCATTCGCGAGAGTGATGATTGTGGCCTCCGCGAATTTCAGCTTTTCGACCGTCTTTTCAAGGGCCGAAAGGTGTTTCCAGACTTCGGCCAGAGCCTCGGATGTTGCGGCTTGGTCCTGACAGGCTGTGTTGCTACTGGTAGTCATGCCGCGTCCTTCTCTTGCGTCTCTGTCGCTGCCTTGGCCTTCCTCGCGGCGTCTTCCTGCTCGTCGAGGTCCTTCCGCACCTGCTCAATGAGCGTCTCAAGGTGCTCACCGACAACCATGATGGCCATAAGCTTGCTGGAGGACGGCATCTGATCCCCAAGCGCACCCGGCTCCGCAACGGCGGCCAAGAGGCCGGCAAGGTTCTGACATAAGTCCAATTGGTCATCGATGGTGCTCATGCTGCTTTCTCCATAGTTGTAATGGCTACCTGCCGAGGGCTTAAGGCTGCTTCCTGCTTCCTGCGTCCTCAGGTTGAGGATTGAAAACTATTATCCCGTTTTACTAATCTCTTCAGCAAATTCAATTGCGCACTCCCTCAAGATCCGGGCTCGGCGCAGCAACTGAGCATCAGCCAAGTGGTGGTTGCGGCCCTGGCGCTTACAGGTAAGGCGGTTCTTGCGGAGATAAGCCAGTGTCTCGGCAGCCTTGCGCTTAGCCGTCCGTGGGCAGCGCATGGACAGGGCGATGCCAACTGCACCCATGAGGCCGCTACCAAGCTCCGGAGCCTGATTGTTGGCGATGATCTTCTGAGCGAGGGCGCAATGCGCTGCGGCGGTATCTGCGATCTCGTGTGCGCGCCTCTCGGCGGCCGCAGCCTCCATCTGGGCCAAAGCTGCATCCAGGGCGGAAAGCTTGATAGGGTGGCTGTCGAAGGGCATTTGCTGCGTCCGTGTTGCAATTGGCATCGGTAATGATTTAATATGCATCACCAAAGAACAATAAGCAACGTATTAAATCACAAATGAGGCAAATTAAATCATGATTAGCTCTGAGCAGATCCGGGGCGCGCGTGGCATGGTTGGGTGGTCAAGCCGCGAGCTTGCTGAGAAAGCCGGATTAGGGCTCGCAACGATTCAGCGAATGGAGAACAGGGGAACAGGGGCGAGTACAGCCGCAAACGTCGAGGCGGTCACGCGAGCGCTTGCTGCAGCCGGCATTGAATTCATCGCGGAGAATGGCGGCGGTGCCGGGGTGAGGTTCAAGGAGAGGGCGGGGGAATAGCGCCCGCATCCACAATTTGGTGACTTGTTTTAGCACCGTGAGGTTCTTAGGTTTTACCTGGCTGCCAAATCAGCATTGTCCATTAAGTTGGACCAAAACAGCATTGCGGCCTTTCGTTTCTCAACATGAAAGGTGCCTTTGATGGATAAGCAAAAGACGCACGATCACTCATCCTGCAGAAAGCAAGGAGGTCGTGTGGAGACCATGGATGATAACGAAGCCCGCCGCATCGTAAATGCGGCTATCGATAAGATCAGCGAAGAGACTAACGGTGATCGGGTTGCCTCGGTTAAGTGCCTTCGCAATCAAATGAAGGTAGATGATCAATTGTGGACTGCGCTCCAGATGCGTTGGGAGCGCCGCATCGCTTACGACGAAATTCACGACAGGATTTCCACAAAGCGCTCACGTGCCAGGAAAGGTACATCTCATAAGGCGCCTAAGCCTGACCGGAATTTGGCCGACGGCGGGTTAGATGCGTTGGCTCGCGCCAGGGCAGAGCAGCTTTCCGCCAAAAAGAGCCGCATCGCTTAAGCGCTATGCATGTGGCTCGTTTACAGGCCCCGCTACCAGATGTCGGTAGCGGGGCCGTCTTGTTTTGTGTGGCATTTAAGCTTCGCCTAATGGTCAGGCATGGGATGTAGTTTGGGTGGTCAGGCTAACTTTCATTTTAAGGCGCTAACCGAGTAGGCTGCGGGCTTCGTCGTAACCCCAGCTACAAGGAAACGGTCAATTGAGTTCTACGCGCCGCGTCTCGAGAGAAGAGCTCTATGCGCTGGTCTGGCAGAAGCCAATGGAACAGGTGGCGGCCGACTTAGAGATATCTCCAAAACGATTAAAGATCTTGTGCCATCGAGTGGACGTTCCTATTCCCATTGACGAATTCTGGGCTAAGAAGAAAGCTGGCGAAACTGTCGAGGCTTCAAGCCTGCCAACGCAAAAGCGGGGCGTTCAGGGCTTCGTCAAAATTCGTTTGAGCGAGGGGATCTCTTGCCTTGAAACGCCAACTGCAGATCATTCTGTTCACCAGGAGATCACTCCCGAGCCAGTGCTGAGTGCGCACGATTACAAGCGGCTCCACCCAAAGATCCGCTTCTGGGTTGATGAACACAAGCGGATTCAGGCAGAACAAAGGCGAGCAAAGCTTCAGGAGCAGAACGATCCATCGTTTGATGGGTGGTCCTGGGTAGACGACCCAAGAATCGACCTGACGACAAGAGATATATACAGATTTCAGTTTACGAGTTCGCTTCTTTACGCCATCGAAAAGGCGGGTGGTAGAGTTGCTGAATCCCCTGTTTCAGGCCGGCTTGTCGTCTTAGTCGACAATGAGAAAATCGAATGCACGGTCGTTGAAAAGATGGCGCGTTGGCGATCTCGATCTCTAGGCGACCCAGATGCTTGGTCGGCCTATCCCGAGCACCACAGTGGTGGCCTGCATTCGACTGGATTTTTGCGCGTCGAAATCACGACGCACTTGAACACCATACGACAACGAAAATGGATTGAAGCGTCGGACAAAAGGATCGAGACACAGCTATCCAGTATCGTGGCCGAGATCCTTGCGGCTGGGCCTGTACTGGTTGAGATGAGAAGTGCAAGAGAGGAACGCGAGAAGCAATACGAGAAAGAGCGGGCGGAGGAGCGTGAGCGAGTGCGGCTTCAGAGACTCGACAATGAGCGTTGGTCCAAATTTCAAAAGCTCGCGATTGATTGGGAAGAATGCCGCAGAATTAGGGTTTTCCTGGACGCTCTGCGCGAGAAAGCAAAAAGCGATACCGATACAGTCGTTGATGATCGCACAATCGCGGATTGGATTGCTTGGGCCGAAGCCAGGCTTTCACAAGTGGACCCTGCTCAGCGATCTGCCATTGAGATCGTCGAAGCCTTTATGCCTGACAGATGGGCGGGTTACTCAAGTTATGGCGCTGGCTGAACGAGCCAGATTCTCCGCGGCTACGATCTGAAGGCGATCGAGCTGTGGCTGGATGAGCGCAGCGGGATTAGTGAGGGGGATGAGCTTGATCCGCGTCAGGTGAGACCTACACCTAGTTCTCGATAAATCTAAAACTTGATAAATTATCAAGTTAGCGTTATCTTAACCGCATCTCGCGGTATAAAGGAACGTATCAGTGATCCCGTTAAAAAACGACGCGAATCGGATTGAAACGGAGTTCATTAACGAATGGGCTCGCCATCAACCGATGGACCTAAAAGTTGTAGTTGAATCCGTGGGGCTTCTTGGAACCGAGTTCCCTGATTTGGCTGACGTCGTGCATGTTTTGCGAACTGGCTATGTTCGTGTATCAGACATGTCGGATCGAAGAGGTCTCTGGACCATAGTCGGCGAAACTACCGATAACCATGTCCTGGAGTTGGAAATTGTGGTCGCGTCAGAGAGGTGCGAAGTCGAACTTCGAAGCGTGACGGTATTGAAGAGGAGTGAACTGTGATGGCTCTTTCATTGAATAGGAAAGAAGCCGTCGAGCATGTTGCCGATGTCTTTGAGGCGACTGCCCTCGGCGCGCCTTTCAAGGTTCTGCTGCACAAATCTGTGACGGTCTCGTTCGATCCGATCAGCAATGAGGTCGTGAGCTATAAAATCCCAGATATACCGCAACTGCTGGGTACTGTGCTTTTGACGCGTCTTTTGCACTCGCGCAAGCTGTCGGGGCCTGAGGTCAAATTTGCTAGAAAAGTAATCGGACTAAAGCAATCCGAGCTAGCCAGAAAGACAGAAGTAAGCCCGGAGCATCTTTCTCGCTGTGAGAATGGAGCAACACCCCTTTCTCCACAGGGTGAAAAGCTACTTCGTGTTTTTGCACTCAAGGAAGTCTTGAAGTTGCCAGACATGCCGAAAAGTGACGACAAAGCCAAGCTGGAGGATGCTCTTGATTCCATTTTTGACGATATGAGTATTAGCTCGGCTCATGCGGCAGGCGACGAGATTGAACTTCATTTCACTTGCGAGAAAAGTGAAATGGGGAAAGATGAGAAACCTCAAAATTGTCATATTAATTGGCAAGAAAACGATGAGAAAAAAGTCGCATAGCTCACAAAAGCCTTCGAGCTAAGTGGACCCGCGCGATTGAGCGCGGGTCTTTTTTTGCCATCACAAAGATCCCACACACCGTCGTATTCCACCCTCCAACACAATTGCCCTGCATTGAATTCCGTGTCAGTGTTTCCCGCTATGGGGGAGGCAGGATGCCGGCAGCATAGCTCGCAGCCCGCCTCGAGGAAGCGAGGGACGTATGGCACACTATCGACATTCCGCATTCATTGCATTGAATAGGAAGAACTGGGCATGAGCCTCAGGTTCTCCGATCTGGTGGTATACCCTGGGTATGATGACGTTATACCCTGAGTGTGATTTTTTCTTGTTTTTTGTCGCAAAAAATAACATATGAGTAATAAGTTTTGTGGAAAGTACTCCAATACGAAGCTGTTTACGACGACCTGATAGGGAGTGTTGACGATGCCGCCGAAGCAAGAATTTACAACGCCGTCGTTCAACTTAAAGAAGAAGGGCACACTCTACGGGGCAAAGTCAGTAAACCGCTAGGCGACGGGTTATTTGAACTCCGGATTCGCCACAAGCATATGGCATTCCGTCTTATTTATTTCTTTGACGGGGCCAACATTCCAATAGTTGTTGCATTTGTTAAGAAAACGCAGAAAACGCCTCCGCGGCTAATGAAGCTCGCAAAGGCACGAAAAAACGAAATGATTTTGGAGGGAAAGAAAGGTGTCGAAATTACGTTCCATTGATTTGAACCTCGCCCCCAAGTTAGAGAGGCGAGGATTTCGCGACGAGTGGTTCCAGATCAAACTCGAGGAGAGCGTTCCTGAGCAATTTCGAGAGCTGAGAGAGAGGCGCGGGCTTACCCAGAGCGAGCTGGCTGACGCGGCAGAAACGAAACAATCGATGGTAAGTCGCCTGGAGAAGTCTCACACCCCAAATTGGCAAGTCTCAACTCTGTTAAAGCTATCGCGTGCGCTTGATGCGCAACTCAAGATCACCCTTGAGCCCGCAGAGGAGGTGATTGCGAAACAGCGAAAAATTGAGTCACAGAGCGTGAATCTCGATGCAGCGAGCCAAATGGGTACTGTATGGGCTTCGGGCACTACTACTCAGACATCGTCAGCGTCACCGCAACGCGTTGGCGCAGTCTTCTATATTGAACACCTAGACAACGAATGAGTAAAAAAATCAGATTTCGCAATGTTCTACTGTGTGATGATATCAGGCAGGAAATCAGTAATAAGCTAATACTTATTGGGGTGTACACTGGCCACATAGTGTTGAGCGAGTTCCCTGCCAACATCAGGCTCGCAGTCTATGCGGAATTCAAACCCAGAGAATTGACGGTTGAAGATGTGCAATTGCGATACAAACTTGATGGTAAGCTTCTCGCAACGATTTCTGGCCGAGTTGAAGCGCACGACCTAGATAGCTGGGCTACAGCTGCGATCCCAGCACTTCCGTTGCAATTGGAGTCTATGGGCGAACTCTCAATTGAAGCGCAATTCGGAGATGGTTCAGTCGAAGTGATCGGTCGAAAACAGATCATTTCCGGTGAGGTTACTCGCTTAAGTCTTACCAACCAACCCGCGCCGCAGGTTGATGAGTAGTATTACCGTAACACTATCCATCAATTCCTTTTACGCCACTCCCACGGCATCTTGAACTCACTCCCCCACAGCCCCCTACCTGCTTCGCGCGCCTCAGCCTCGATTGGCAGGTACTCTGGGTTCGACGCCTTGCCTCTGTACCGGTAAGCCACAGCAAGGCCGTCCCGGATAATGCCGGCGCCCAAATCCTCGCCGTCAACCTTACAGACAGCCAATAACCGCTTATAGCGATCCCGCTTACTGGCCATACAGCGCGTCTCCTTGCCCAGCGTACGCTCGACCATCCATGCGGTTGCCATCACGCCGCAGGGCCACTCCTGGCCGTTCAAGTTGGCTTTCTGTCGGGATTCACAGGCGTCTATGCCGATGATGCGGATCCGTTCGCCCTTTATCTCCAGGGTATCGCCGTCAATGACGATTGCTGGGCCGGTGACGGTCTGGGCTTGGGTTGGAAATGCCAGGAACAGAGCAACCAAGGCGAGGATAACTCGCAAAAGACTCGACTCCAAGGTTGTTCGGGGTGCATCATAATTAATCATTTATTAACGAATTGGTTTATGCTGCAACTAATATAAGTTGTTTAGGGACTAAAATTCTCTGGGGGGCAAGAGAATGCGTGAAGAGTACGACACCTATTTTGTTAATCGACTTCAAGGAGATAGGAAACCACCAAGACCTACGCTAGACGATTTACACCTATTGGAGGAGCTTATTGGGGAAAAGCATAATTGGCGGTCAGATGCGTTGTATTTTTTTACGTTTAATATATATCTGATGGTGCTGCACCCCCTAAAGACCGTCAATCATCGCCCTAATTTGAACAATTTGTTGCATTCTGATGACGGTGAGTTGATTAGGCAGGATATCGAGCTAATTAAATCCAGATCAGAATACGTATCTAGAGCTCGAGAGAGGCAATATGTGTCGGCTACTTCTGTCGCAATAGCTTTGGGAGAAGTTGTTGAAGAATTACGGTAGACAAGTTTTCAGATTTGGGGACCAAAAAACAACCACGTAGGTGCAATGTGAGCACCGACCCCTCAAACACTGTTCGGGATGCAACGAACCACGAAAAAAGCGTCGCGATGGCGATGATAACATGCGCTGTTGCCATTTTCGGCCCCACCCTGCTGGGGATCATTGCTTTGTCGAACACGGTCAGCGATGACGCCCAAGTAGTATTGGTTGTAGGTGGAATTTTTATAGGAGCCTTCCTCTTATTAAGCATTTTATTTGGCGCACGAGGAATTACACATGGAGTTAAGCGAGGACCTTGGAACAATTTTGATTGTCAGGTTAAAGCCGGGTTATTGGGATTGTTTGTTATGTTAGCCCTTCCTGTTGGAACTATTTTTACTCGGCAAGCCTCTACTACTGATAATTTTAGTAAAGTAAGCGAATTACGGAAAGAATTGCAAGAAATGCAATCATCACTCGGTGATAAATTAGAGGCGCTAAATCAGTCTGTGGACGCAAATGCGGCGGAGATTAACCGGCTTGGAACTGGCATTGAAGGTCTAAGACAAGACATTGATGCGTTGGAAGTTACTCTACCCCAGAGGGACTAATTGGATTTCATATAGAAGCTCTGATCTCCGATCACTTTGACCGTATGGAGCTATTCGGCGAAGTGCCGTGCCCTCCCACACTTGGACTTTCTGAACTACGCAGCAACCTCAACAATTGATGTACTCGGGTTCGTCGTCCTTGCTAATTCCTTCGCCTGATCGAGACCTCGGCTCCCCCCTCATATCCATGCTCGCTTATGTTGTGAATTATTTTCGGCGACAATAACATTTGGTAGAGTTGGTCGCACTGTTCGAAATTTAAACTACGAGTGCAAATGGCTGACACTTGGTCTGCTCCGTGAAGCACCGGCAGCATCCGGGCGTGATCGCCTTCGAGGAGTGGCTACTGTCAGAGTGTGCTCGGGAGCAGGTCGCGGTTTTCGCTGAGCCGCTCAATCGTCGTCACGCGTTCGCGGCACTACCTTGACAGTACCATTCTGTGGATCCAGATCATTGCGTAGTCGATGAGCGATATCGGAAATCGATTTGACTCGACGCTGTACAGTCTTTTGAGAGTTGGTGTCTCCGAATACGCCTCCCGCTCGGGCGACATGAAAATTGTGTCTGTTGATCAAGTTGGTGAAATCGATACACCGACGCTGATATTCGTCGGGAAAAAGAGACGTAACCTCCCAATTAGATAGAGTTGCTGGAGGCTTTAAATAAAGTGGGTCTTTCATCTCTTCCGTCAGCGTTTTATTCGCGGCGATGATCACTTTAATAGTAGCCGCTGCCTGATGAGCTCGCTCAGAAACATGAGAGAGTTCTCCTGCAAGTATATTAGCGCCATGCCGTCGCCGGCGGCGTTGCTGATCGCGCTCATGCCTTTCCTGTTGTACCGCAGGAATATGAGCAGAGCGCCAAACTGCATAAGCCGTTCCTGCGGCTGCGATTACAGCTAAAAGTCCAGCGATTAGTGTCTGGAAAGCAAAAACGCAACTCCAGAAGCCAGCGCAGATAGGAGCGAGATCATTCAATGCTGAGTGCTCACCGAAAACTTCTTTTCATACTTCGTCAGGAAGTCGGCCGGCACCTTAAGCACATTCTCGTCGTCGTGGTCGATGACCTGGCAGGTGCAGGAAAACTGCCTTTGGCGCTTGTTGTCGTTGCAATGTTTTACAGCGTTAAACGCTGCAATTGACCAGTCTGGATGTCCGCGTGCGTGCCAGGAGTGATATTCGACGCGCAGGTCCGTATAGTCCCAGATCAAGCACGCAGACAAAGCTTTGTGCGGAGAGCCTCGGAGACCCTCTTGGTAAGGGTTTCGCTCTCCTTTTCTGTAACTGGAGCCGCTGCCAGCTCGCCCGACCTGTGCCTTCAAAATACGGCTCATGAGCTCTTCATAGATCCAGTCCGTGCCGGTCTTGGCAGGGGCATCCGTGGAAGCACTGACGGCCGAATCCAGTTGACCATTAGATGCCGGTTTCTGGACGCACGCACTCAAGACAATCAGGCCCATGCCTAAGGCGGCGACGGTCGAAGCTGCTCGCATATCCATCTTCCCCAACGAAATTACCTATCATTGCAGGCGGTATTGAAGCACGATCATAGATGGTTGGAAAAGCCTGTTCGGTAGGTGTCGGCCGACGGCAGTTCTATATTAAATCGCCCCACGTAGCGAAGGATCCGCATGCTGAGTGAATGTCCGATTTGCCAAAATAAGTACTCCACAGCTGCTCAAGTAGTTGTGAACGGTGGAGACCTTAGCGTTAACTGTCCCGTCTGCGGTCAATACGACTTGTCTGAAGAGGCCTGGAGAGACCTGTTGCACCCTCCTAAGCCTGCTGGACACAGACTCTCAGATTTGTGTCGTGCCAGACTGTCGCACCGCCTGCGAACTGGAAGTGGCGAGGATTTCTCTGATCGGCCTGACGTAAGATCTGAGTTCGTGATCAAATTTATCGAAAACGGCTGCACTGGGCCGAATCCTTCCGAACAGGCAACCAACATCATAAAATATGTGGGTAATGAAGTGGCCGTTTCAGGCGAACCTGTTCCCTCCTTACCCATTGAATTTTATGCCGTTGTTGGAGCGCCAAACCCCGAGTTTGCTGCGCAATTGGCGTTAGAGCTTGTGAGCAGGGGCCTACTCAGTGGGGTGAACGCCAGTAGCAAGGACGGAAGTGGCCTCATAAATATCAACCTTACGCTAGACGGTTGGGACAGTTACGAGGCTGAGAAACGAGGCCGGATAGCTGGAAATTACGGTTTTATGGCGCTGCAATTCAACAACGATATACTTGATTCATTCATCAAGAACTCCGTCAAGCCGGCCGTGAAAGAGGCAACTGGCTATGATCTTGTGGACATGCGCGATATTCCCCGTGCAGGAATCATCGACAACATAATGCGGGCTCAAATTCGCGACGCAGCTTTTGTAATCGTCGATCTCACCCACGATAATTCGGGAGCCTATTGGGAGGCAGGCTACGCGGAGGGTTTGGGGAAACCAGTTATCTACACATGTGAAAAAACCAAATTTGACGAGGCGAAGACGCATTTCGACACCAACCACTGCACAACTGTTCTGTGGTCTGTTGAAAATGGTGACGAATTTAATCTCGAACTGATTGCCACGCTGCGTCGCTCACTTAAGCTGTTTCCCGGAGCCGGTTAACGCAGCTGTTCGTCAATTTCGGCCACTGCCAAATTACTACAAAACTCATGCGGCCAAGCTGGCATCGGCAAGGGAACAAATGTAGAATCTCCTCCAGAACGGAGACGAGGAGATTGCGACATTGGGCGGCTGGGGTAGCGGACCAACCCTGTATCCGAAGCAGACGGTGGACGACACGCCGGAGATATCGGTCTTCGACCTGAACGAGGCCGGCGCCTTCGATCGCTTCGGAAGCACAACAGGCGAGGCGGCTATCGGTTGGGGGCACAGCGTTACGTTCGAAGCCCAGATGTACGGCGAGGATAATTCCAAGCTCAATCTGCGATACGCCGTAAACGGCAAATCAACGCTTGAAATCATCCTGCTTGAATCGACGCCATGCCACTACGGCGGGCAACGCTGGTGGTTCATATGCCCCGACACCGGGGAGCGGGTAGGGAAGCTGTATCTTGCTGGACGGCCGCCGTACTTCGCCAGTCGCAAGGCCCACAACCTGACTTACCGCTCTTGCCAAGACAGCGGAAAGATCAGCCCGATCATGCGGCTGTTCATGACGATATCCGATGCCGAACCGGCCATGCTCAAAACAGCGCTGAAACAAGAAGGACTTGTCTGATGGAAGCTAAGCCCAGCACCAATCGCGCGGGTCTGATGAAGCTCTTCAAGAAAACAGTTGTCGAGGACTTCGAGAAAGGCGGCCAGGAGGCCATAGAGCGCTGCACACCTTCAAAGGTGCCAGCTGGCCTGCAGCCTGTGACGGCCACGCCGGAGGACCTTATTGCCGAGTATGAGCGGCGCATTGTCGAGCTCAAGCGGGAGATCGAACAGAGAGCAGAGGGCCAGCAATCATGAGCAGGCGACGGAAGCCTTACTTCTGGAGAGACACGGCGTTTACTGCCTTGGTGGTCCTGAGCATGGGCGCGTTGTTGGCGATTGCTTTCGATCTAACACCGGCATGGGGCATATGACCCCGCAGCGAGTTTCGCGACAATTTCACGCGCGCGGGCGCGTTGGGCGCTCTGGGAGTGAGGGCTGGTAAATGCCGGGCGGAAGACCAAGCAAGTTCACTGAAGCTGTGGAAGAGCGGCTGATTGACGGTCTGATGGAGTTCAAGAGCATCAGCCAAATCTGCAAGGCACCCAACATGCCGTCGGCGAAGACAATCGCCAGATGGTTCCACCAATACCCGGAATTCCGGGAGCGCTATCTCAAGGTCTGCGAACTCCGCGAACAGATGTTCGTAGATGACCTCCTGTCGGACGGCCCCGGAGCTTTCACGACACCACGAGCCAGGCACGCTGCAGACCGAGCAATATCGGTGTTCAGGCGCATGCAGCCCAAGGGTTTGAGGTCTGGATTGACCATCTACTGGACCTGACTTTTGCTAATGATTTAGGAAATCTGGAAATGGGCGGATATGGCAGCGGACCGACCAGATGCCCGAAGACTGCGGCGGAAGATACGCTCACGCTGTCGATCTTCGATCTGAAGCGGCTTGGCGTCTTAGGCAAGGATTCGCGCACTGCGGGTAGCCTCTCCTGGTCGAGCGGATCCAGTATCAGCTATAGCGCGATGGTCTACAGCGCAGGCTACCCCAACATCCGCCTGGACTTCTCGTGTCGAGGCAAGTCCATAACCCAAGAGATCCAGCTCACACAGACAACCCTGGCCAGCGGTGGAAAACGTTGGTGGTTCTTGTGTCCGGTCACGTTTGAGCGTGTAGGCAAGCTTCACTTCGCGGGGAGCCCGCCACGGTTCGCCTGTCGGAAGGCTCATAACCTCACCTATCGATCATGCCAGGAGAGCCGCCGCTTCGATCGTCTTCATGCTGCCATAGCTGCGCAGCTTGGTACGACACTGGCAGATGTTAAGCGAACGCTGAAGGGCTGAGTTTTCGGACTCCGTCAAAAGGAGTTTCGGGGGGCCTTAAAGGCGATGCCGTGAAGTGACCTGTTCTAGCAGGCAACTAGCAGGTTGAGCATGACGGAAGACGGACGAGAAGCGGGAACATTTGCGGCGGCGGAAAGAGATCTGGGAATTGCGTCAAGAGATGGGTGGGAAGTGATTTCCCACCCACGACGTATTGGGCAGGCAGAAGAGCCCGCAGCAGCAGCAAGGGTTCGCAGCAGAGACCGCAGCGGCAACAGGACTCAGTAAACGACGCATCAACCAGTTGCTCGCAGATGCAAAGCCTTTAACGCCGCCCGCCGAGCCCCTGAACGACTACGAAGCAGCGAACAAGGCGAAGTCGAAGTTGATCGCTGCTTGGAGCTACAAAGCTCGCGAGTTGCACTCAGGGCATTGCAACTGGCCGACTTTAAGCACAAAAGTGCTGCTTCTAATTGATTGGCGCAACGCTTTCTGTTCTAATATTCTAGATTGAAAACACTGAAGAAAAACCATTCATGATTGCTCGTTTCATCATTGCTTTAGGAGTGCTTGCAGGGTTTCCGTCATTAGCATCGGCCTGTCCAGCGGCCAACACTGTTCTGTGCCCTGATCGAAAATACTGTGCCATCGAACCACAACCTTTGCTGTGGGTGGAGCATTACAGGGTCAAGACCCCTCCTATGACACATCAGGTTCCACCGGATGGCGAATGGGTTCTGGCTTTCACAAGAAATTCTATATCTGAAGGCGGCCCAAAGTACACGCACACATTTGCTCAATTCGAGAATTGCCGATGGAGGTTTTCAAAGGTCCACGTGGCGAGAAACATAAAGGGCCTAATCGGCTGGATGCGCCTAAACGAGCCTCCCCACCAATGGGAGACTTATTAGCTCGTTATGGCCAGTGCCAATTGAGCCAGTGCTCGCATTGATTGGTGCAGCCGGAGACAAACCTAACTGCAGCTAACTGCAATTTCTGCTGTGCAGATAGGTTGGGGCGATAAACGACAGAAGTCTGCGGTTTTTGAGGACACAAAAAGCTATCTGCGCTATCCGCACTAACTGCATAGGGGAGGAGAGAAAGAAGCCGTCCCGGGAAATCCCATTCAATCCCGCAAAATCCCGGCTCGACTGATGTCACGGTCATGGGTTGATTTGTGGGTAAGTACGAATGTGTCCTGAAAATCTGCAGAATATATAAACTATTCGCGGACTCTCACTCCGCCAATTTCCTTGGAACCGGTTCTATAGAATTCTGCCGTTACTCCTCGGCAGGATACCAATAACGCGCGGTTTTGGCTCCGCGTCTGATCACGACGAAATTGTTGGTGAAAACCCGGTAGGGCTGGCTCCAGGCGCCGTCAGGCCATTTGACGCGAATCTCGGCGCGCTCAGCAGTCCCAGTACCGACATGCAGAAACCCTAGACGGCCGGAGCCATGACCGCCGCCGATCTGAATTTTCCGAACTCGGGTTTCGTTACCGGATTTTACGGCGATGCTCGCACCGACCGCGTTTCGGTTCACGCCATCCTGTTGCAGCTCGACGGCTAACCAATTGCCCATAGGCCGTAATCCATAGGCTGTTCGGGTGCCCCGGTTGCGAAACAGGCTCAAAGGAGCCTCGCGATTGATGACTGCTAAATCGAGCAGGCCGTCCATGTTGAAATCGGTGATCACCGCGCCGCGACCCCTGCGGTCGAGCGCGATGCCGGCTGCTTTGCCGGCCTCGTAGAAGCTGCCGTCGAACTGCCCTAGAAGTAGATTGTCGGGATCATAGGCCGCGAAGTCAGGCATCTGTTCCACGTTGCCCTTGGCAATAAAGAGATCCTGGCGGCCGTCATTGTTGAAATCCGCAAATTCAGCATGCCAACCGGTCGAGGGTTTAAGATCGTCGCCGTCATAGGGGCGATGCGCCGTCGCGCCTCTCTCGAATGCGATGTCCTGATAGGCCGGCCGGTTGTCTTCCGCTTCCTCGTCCAGCGTCTGCAGTTTTGTGTCGCCCATGGAGGTCAGCGCATACTCCGGATAACCGTCGGCATCCAGGTCGGTCTCGGCGATACCCATGCCCCAGATCTGAACGCGCTTCCAACCGTCGGCGGCGCGATAGGGACGGGCAGGGCGGTTTGGTTCCACCCGCCATAACTGCTCCTGTCCGTCGCGATAATACTGGCGATCATTCGTGATGCGCAGCGCCGGCTCACCTGAGCGGTTCCAGTCGGTAAATATCATTGAGAGTGCGCAGTACCCCGGACTGAGTGCTTGCGGCTCTGAGTAGTCAGGTTGGCCGTCTTGCCCGCCAGGTCTGAACAGGAAGTTGTCATGACACGTACCCCAGGGTGAACCGGGGGCCGAGCGGTCGACATAGTTTCCGAACGCAAGAGTGGGATAAAGACGATCGGGCTCGAAAGTGGCCGCGAAGGCCGTGGTCCAGTTGCGGCCGCCATCAAAGACGAATTCGCGGTTGGATTTTGCAAAGCTGCAATCCGGTCCACCCTTCAGGATCACGTTCTCGCCCACGCGCAGGAGAACCAAATCCATAAAGCCGTCGTTATCGATATCGAGGGGATAAAGGCCGGTAACCTTTTTTGCGGCACTCGCCGGAATCGCATCGGCTTTGTGTTCGAACTTCAATGCCCCTCCCGTCGGGCTTCGATTGAGGTAAAGCTTGGCTGCCGCTGTGCCGCCTGCAAGTACCAGGTCCGGAAGGCGGTCACCGTTGCAGTCAAATGCCGCTGCGCCGCCGCCGACGAAGTACTCCCAGGGACCGTTGTAGCGATGCTCAATTCCAGCAAGCGAAGCCTGTTCCTGCAGGTCGGGAACATCCATGGCCGGTGATGTTCCGACTTCCTGTGCGAGCGCAGATTCAGAAGCGATTGCAGCGAATAGGACTGGTAGGATCCAGGCGCGCGTCAAAACGTATCGTGTCATTCGACGATCACCAGGCTCTTGAGGAATGCAATGAGGGCTTCGCGGTTTAGGAGCGATAGTCCCACATAGCTGTCGCGGCTGGCCCGGGCTTCGCCGCCGTGGGCTCGGATCACTTCGTCGAGGGTCGTCATGTCGCCGCGATGCCCATAGGGTGCTGTCGATGCGATGCCCCAAAGTTCGGTTGTCTGAAAGACATTCCGTTCGACAAAACGCTGGGAGAGAAGTTCGTTGCCAAGCCCCGCAACCTGACGGTCGGTCATGATGTGACGTTTCAGGTCGCCAAAGAGCGGGACCAGGATCTGGCCTTTCTCGTTTCGCGCCAGGCGTTCGGCCCATTCCTGACGCCCCAAATCGTAACTCGTTGGCGTTTGCACGTCGCTGCGTCTTAAGGTGCCCGCGGTATCGAGTGGACCTGGATCCTCGAAAATCAGGCTGTTCAGGGGAAGCGCAGGTTTGTGGCAGGCGGCGCAGCCGATGGCGTCGAAGAGGGTATCTCCTTTGCGCGCCGCCGCCCGCCATTCGACGACGTCAGGCACGAGCTGCACCGGTGGTTGCCGCGTGGCCTGCCAGACGACCAGCGCAGTGACATCGCCCTCGCTGATCTCGTCTCTCTTACCGTCCTCGTCGAAGTCCGCCTCGCCGGTCCAGCGGATACCGAAGCGCTCGCTGGCCTGTAGGCCATGATGGTGGTTCAAGGCATTCACGCTAAACTGACGCAAAGACGTCATCACACCTTTTTGGCCAAAAGGACGTATCACCAAATCACTGTCGATACCTTCGATCGCGTCCAGATCGATCATGCCATCGGGCGTTGCTGTAATATGGCCAAAGCTGACGCCCTTACTCACCAGATCGATCTTTTGCGGCTGCCCTGTTTTGCGCGCGTCACGCAGCGCCTGACGCCGAGTCGTCTGCAATTCCAAAGTCATTTCCCGCGCCAGCAATTCAATGAGCCCCGAACCCATCAGGTGGTTGGTATTGCGCTCGTTGGAAAACTGGGGATCGGTGCTGTCAAAGTCAGCATTGTTGAAACCTTCCGAAACGAAGGCGTTTACGGCAAAACCGCCGGCGCCGCCGGCAAGTGGATCATGATGACAACCGGCGCAACTGCTTGCGTCCAGACCGGCTGTTCGGTGAAAGGTTTTTGCGGGCGGGCGCTTACGTTTGGTCGGAATGATGGCCTGCGTGGCCATAGGCCGTCCGACGCCGTCGAGGGAAGACAATTTTCCGGTAAAGAGCATCTCCCCCTTGCCAATGAGTTCGGCAAGAGTTTGGCCGGTCAGTCGGCCAGAATAGGCAGTACGCTCGACCTGCTGGCGCGCCTGCTCTCTCCAGGGCGGCGCCGGGTCCGCTTTGGCCGGCAGGGCCATCAAAAGTAAACCCAAACCCGAATGCACGCACAAACCGGGCAGGAGCGGCCATTTCCATTTCTGCATCATGTGCCGCGATGTCTCCTCCCGCGTTAATGCGTTCGCCTGAACTTCTGAACTTCCATCTATGGCCTTCCATTATTGCCCCCGGCCGGCAGCTAGATGCAACAGAGACGTTTCCGAAAGAGGGCTGGGGGCTTCAGGCCGCGTAGAGGAACTGCCAAGTGCCTGCATTCGCAGGTTTTCTCGCGCAGGTTGGCATCGCGTGTCGCTGCAACTGCTCAGAGTTCGTCAAATTTCTTGACATATTCAAATATTCATAAATAATGATATGTGAGACAAATGTCCGGAAATAGAGACACTACATGCTGGATCGCTATGCAAAGATACTTGAAGCGGTAACAGCGATCGGGGAACCGGTTGCGGTGGGGAGTCTTGCGAAATTAACAGGCCTGCCTCGTCCGACTTGCTATCGTTTGGTCACGGCACTCGAAAAATGCGGCTTTCTGGAAGCCCCCGAAAACGACGGACGTTATACCATCGGTATGCGCTTGGTGCGGATTGCACTTTTGGGTAAGCCGGACGGCCACGTGCAACGTGCAATCTCCAGCGTGATGGAACACATGGTCGTGCAGGTCGGTGAGACGGGGTTTTTCTCCCGTTTCAGAGGTGGCCGCGTTGACCTTATTCACGTCGAGACTCCCCAGGACCCCAACCTGGCCTTCATCTACCCCGGAATGGGCGAGCGCCCGGCCCATGCCTGTTCGTCGGCTAAGGTGATCGCCGCGTACGCTCCGGAAGACATTCGCGATGATCTGATCGGTGCTATGCCGACGGAATATACCGATCGCACGCGGGTGCGGCGTGAAGACATTCTCGCCGATCTGGAGGAGACAAAAGGGCAGGGCTACGCGTTATGCGACGGCGAAATTGACGAAGGTGTGGTGAGCGTAGCAGTCCCCATCATGGTCGATCGGCTGGGGGCGGTTTTCAGCCTCGGTGTGGTCGGCCCTTCAAAACGAATTCACGGCAGGCCCGTGGGTGCTCTGGTTCCAATCCTGAAAGATACGGCAGTACGCGCTTCAGCGGCGATTCAACACTGCTCGCTCTTAGAGGCCGAGCAGTTACACCAGTGACAGAAAAACCGGGGTAAGACGCCGAAGGCGCACCCCGGAAAACCTTCAAATTACGCGCAAACGGGAGGAGCGTCATGAAACAGCTTAAAAACAAGCTTGCGGCAGGCTTTGTCGCACTATTCGCCTTTGGGACGACACCGGTCATAGCCGATGAAACCTGCCAGTCGCCTTACATGCCCAAGATCACCGGCCAGGAAGAATTTGTCTACGTCTGGACGCTGGGTGAAGCCGGTGTCGGCGATGAATCCGACAAACTGGTGACGGTCGATGTGCGTCCGGAATCAGACAGCTATGGAAAGGTCATCGCGTCTCTCTCGGTGGGTGGGCTCAACGAGGCCCATCACGGCGGCTTTTCGGCGGATCGGCGTTATTTCTGGGCTGGCGGTCTGGACACCAACAAGATCTTCATCTTCGACATCCATTCCGACGCGGCCAAACCGAAGCTGCACAAGGTTGTCGACAGCTTTGTAAAGGATTCAGGCGGTGCCGTGGGGCCGCACACTTTCTACGGACTGCCTGGCCGCATGATGATTACGGCACTGTCCAATGACAAGGATCACGGCGGGCGTACGGCACTGGTCGAATACACCAATGAAGGCGATTACGTCGCGACCTATTGGATGCCGACGGCCGAGAACCCACAGGGCGCGAAGATCGACAGTCCGGTGGTCGATGGTTTCGGTTACGACGTGCGCGCTCTCATCCGTAAAAACATCATGCTCACATCATCCTTTACCGGCTGGTCCAATTACATGATGGATTTCGGGAAGATGCTGAAGGACGAAGCGGCAATGAAGCGCTTCGGTCAGACGGTGGTGCAGTGGGATCTGCATACGCGTCAGCCGAAGAAGGTCATGCATGTGCCCGGCGCGCCGCTGGAAATCCGTTTCCCCTGGGGCCCGAACAGCAACTATGCCTTCACCACGACGGCATTGACGTCGAAGCTCTGGCTCATTCATGAGGATGACGAGGGGGAGTGGCATTCGAAGCCGGTTGCGGACATCGGTGATCCTTCCAAGGTGCCTCTGCCGGTCGACATCTCTATCGCGGCTGACGACCAGCATCTCTGGATCAATTCCTTCCTCGATGGCATGACCCGGCTGTTTGATATTTCCGATCCACATGCGCCGAAGCAGGTCTATGAAAAGAAGATCGCGAGCCAGGTCAACATGGTGTCGCAGAGCTGGGACGGAAAGCGGGTCTATTTCACCTCTTCGCTGCTTGCCAACTGGGACAAAAAAGGCGCTGACAACGAACAGTTCCTGAAGGCTTACGATTGGAACGGCAAGGAGTTGATCGAAAAATTCTCGATCGATTTCCATAAGGAAGGCCTCGGCCGCGCGCACATCATGCGGTTTGGCAGCAGCAAACTCTATTCAAGCTGATCCTCCCGTGCTGGGCCGGGGTGGTTCTCCGGTCCAGCTTTTTTTCGGATCAGACGCGATGGAGGGCTGGCATGAAATACGCAGTGTTATCTAATGGAAATCTCGAAGGCTCGCAGCGGCGCTTAGGCGCAAGCTTGCTGGTTTCGTTTGGGGTTCTTCTCATCGCCGGTATCGGGCTTGCTGTAGGGACGAGAGACTGGCGGCAAGAAGAACAGGTATATCCGGTCATTGCCGAGGCTGGAAACTTCGCCGATCTCTTCGAGAAGACAGAAGAGTATAATTTCGATCCTCCCGTGCCTGGCAGTTACGCGCTGCCACCGCTAAAGCAGGCGCCAGATGGTCAGGTTCTCGACTTTGTGGGCCGAGAAACGGAACTCGCCGGGCTGCTGAAAGGTAAGATTTCCCTGGTCAGCTTTGTGTATGTTCTCTGCAGTGACGAGAACGGTTGCCCGATCGCCATGTCGACCCTGTTCAACATTCACGAAGCCAGTGCGGAGTTACCGGCGTTGCGCGACGATGTGCAGCTGGTCACGATCTCCTTCGATCCCGAGCGCGATACACCGGAAGCTATGGCGAGTTTTGCCTATCCGGTTTTGAGCGATGCCGAAAAGGAAAGCAAGCTCGACTGGCGGTTTCTGACGACCTCCGGCAATAGGGCTCTGAAGCCGATCATCGATGGTTTTGGACAGGCGATCGACCGCTCCGGCGACGAAGACGTCATCAATCATCTGCTGCGCATGTATCTGGTCGACCGTTCCGGAAGGATCCGCAATGTTTACGGCCTTGGCATGATCGACCCGCGTCTTCTTATGACCGACATCGAAACCTTGATGATGGAGGAGGTCAGCTAAGTGCAGACGGTGCCGGCAGGACGGGTTTTTGTGAATGGCGTTGCCATCCTGCTGGCTGGTGTATTGCTCATTCCCGGTAGTCCGTTGCAGGCAGCGGACACAAAATCCAGCTGGGCGGAAGAGGCCTCCCGCCGGGCTAGCGAGCCAGTATTGGGATTGCCGAAAATTAATCACCCGGAGGAGAACCAGCCGACACCTGGAAAAATTGCGCTGGGCCGAAAACTCTTTTTTGATCGCCGGCTCTCCATCAATCGAACCATGTCCTGTGCCATGTGCCACATACCGGAGCAGGGTTTCGCGAATTGGGAATTGCAGACGGCTGTTGGAGTCGAAGGCCGGACTGTGCGGCGGAATGCGCCTACCGTGTTGAACGCGGCGTTTTATCGAGTCCTCTTCGTGGACGGGCGGGACACGTCTCTCGAAACCCAATATATCGCGCCATTGGTCGCGCGGAACGAGATGGCCAATCCCTCAGCCGGCTATGTCGTGGAGTTGCTCCGCAGCCTTGAAGATTATCGGGGCGCGTTCGAGGCCAACTTTGATGGCGGTCCGTCACTCGATCGGATCGGCAAGGCGCTCGCGGCCTATCAACGCAGCCTGATCGCCGGGAACAGTCCCTTTGACCGCTGGCTGTACCAGGGTGACGAACGTGCTTTGAACGCGTCACAGAAACGCGGCTTGGGGCTTTTCAAAGGAAAGGCTGGCTGCGTCAGCTGTCATCTGATCGAAGAAACACATGCGATTTTCACGGACAATGCATTTCACGACATCGGCTATGGCTGGTGGCGGGAACAGCAGCGCCAGACACCGCGCGATCATCAGCAAGTCGAGGTGGCGCCGGGAGTTGTCTATCCGGTACCTCATGCCGTCATCGCTTCAGTGAGTGAGAAACAACAGCCCGATCTGGGGCGCTACGAGGTGACTCAGGACCCTGACGACAGATGGAAATTCCGGACACCGTCGTTGCGGAACGTAGCTGTGACACCGCCCTACATGCATGACGGTGGTTTTGCGCAGTTAAAGGACGTTTTGCGTTTCTACAACGAGGGAGGCCGTGCTCATGACGGCTTGGATCCCGTGATCCGGCCGTTGGAATTAAGTGACCGGGACCTTAGGGACCTGGAAGCTTTCCTTACGGCACTGACCTCGCCGGATATTCCGCGCTTGATCGAGGAGGCGCGGACAGCAGTGCCGGATAACTGGTAGTCTAGATACAAAAACATAAGAGGCCACCAAACATAACAATGTTGGAGTGGCCGGATCGAATGGGGAGAGACAATGTTTTACGTAACGCGTTTGTGGCGTCTCGGCGCGATTTCGATGCTTCCGCTGGCTTTCGCGATGGCGGAGGCCAGCGCACAGGACCTGGAGCTCGGTGAGTATCTGGCTCAGGAATGCACAAGTTGCCACCAGCCACAGCAGGAAGACAGCGGTATCCCGTCTTTCCATCGTCTGGATCAGGCCGAGTTCATCGAAGCCATGGCTGATTATCGCGACGGGTTCAGGGAAAATCACGCTATGGAGATGGTTGCCCGCTCATTTAGCGATGAAGACATTGCGGCCTTGGCTGCGTGGTTTGCGGCACAGAAGTCCAAGTAAGCCGCGAGGAAAGTAAACCGAAAGCCCAATTGATTGCTTTCGCGTGTTTTCCATAAAAGGGAGGAAAATCATGACGATATCTCGAAGAAGAATGCTTGGTGTCAGCGCCGCGGCAGTTACGGCGGCATCGATGTCATCGCTTGCGCGGGCCGCATCCAAACGGGTCGTGGTCATCGGTGGCGGTGCGGCCGGGGCAACCGTCGCCCGCTATCTAGCGAAGGACAGCAAGGGCGACATCGACGTCGTGCTGGTCGAGGCCAGCGAACGCTACACCACCTGTTTCTTCTCGAACTGGTATCTTGGTGGCTTCCGCACCATGGATCAGATCACCCATGACTATAAAGGCTTGGAAAGCGGTTACGGCATTCGGGTCGTGCATGCGCTCGCGCAATCCGTCGATGCTGCCTCGCAAACTGTCGGTTTGAGCGACGGTTCTACAATTGAGTATGACCGCTTGGTGGCTGCGCCCGGGATCGATTTCCGCTACGATCTGATTGACGGTTACGACGAGTCTATGGCCGACAACGAAATGCCGCATGCCTATAAGGCCGGACCGCAAACCGCTCTGTTACGCAAACAACTTGAAGCCATGGACGACGGCGGCGTCTTCCTGATGGCGCCGCCGCCCAATCCCTATCGTTGTCCTCCGGGACCTTACGAACGGGCTTCGACGGTGGCGCACTACCTCAAAACTCATAAACCGAAATCGAAGATTTTGATCGTCGATCCGAAAGACAAGCATTCTAAGCAGGCCCTGTTCCGGGAGGCCTGGGAGACCCATTATCCGGGAATGGTCGAATGGCTGCCCGGCAAGGAAGTCGGCGCGCTTAAGGCGGTTCGTAACGGTGAGATCGTTACGGAGAAGGCAAGCTTCAAAGGACAGGTGCTCAATCCAATACCGGCCCAGAAAGCCGGTAAGATCGCACAGATTGCCGGCCTGACGGACGACAGCGGCTGGTGTCCGATCAAAGATGCCTCCAGCTTTGAATCCGCATTGGTGCCCAACGTACATGTGCTCGGCGATGCCTGCATCAACGGTGCCATGCCCAAGTCGGCTTTTTCCGCCAACAGCCAGGCGAAGGTTGTGTCCCAGGCGGTGCGGAAGGCACTGACGGGTTCACGCCAGTTCGAGCCGCGGTTCCGCAATACCTGTTGGTCGCTGGGGGCAGAACAGGATTCCTTTAAGGTCGGCGCGGATTACCGGGCGGAAGGAGACAAGGTCGTCAAGGTCGACGGCTTTATCTCAAGTACGGGTGAAGAAAGTAGCGTGCGGGTGAAGACGGCGCGCGAAGCCGAAGGCTGGTATCAAGCCATTACCAGCGACATGTTCTCGTAACGCCGAATCATTACCGAAAGCCTAAATATGAGTATTGGCGGGTGCCTCCGCGTCCGCCAATACTCAATTTCATACTTACCTTAGATCAAAATCAGACTGACTTTGGGCATTGAAATTGGTGTCGGTCCCGTCTTGCCCCAAAACCATATCCGGCCTCAGAATCATCTCCAGCCTCCAGAATTGCAGGGGAAATACGCCGGATTGACAGTCTCGGTTTCTTCACGTCAGATCTTTCCGGCATTTGCTCAGACGCATTGTACTCTTTGGCCCATTGGAGTGAGCATGCCGTCCTGCGCCCAGACCGGAGATTATCCTGAATGACCGAAGATACGATCGACTATTTCTATTCCATCCGCTCATCCTTCACCTACCTAGGCGCAGCCAGACTCAATGCGATGGCGCGGAAGTATGGCGTGGTCATCCGTCACTATCCGGTCGATTTGGGCAAGGTGATTGAAGCCTATAACAGTCTTCATGATCCGCGTCCCTCCGATCGTACCTATGCCGGAGCGCGCGCCTACGAGAAGTTTCCGGCCCGCGAACGTTACACGCAGATTGAGTATCAGCGCTGGAGCGATCTTTTAGGGATTCCCATTCAACTCGACCCCAAGCATCACTATGGCACGCGTGAACTTCCTTCAGGTGTGGTGATCGCCGCGCAGGCGATGGGGTTGAATGCCGACCGTCTCAGCCACGACGTTCTGGCGGCGCTTTGGCGTGACGATCGCGACATTGCGGATAAAGCGGTCATGCGTGAACTGATTGCCGGTGCCGGCTTGAACGTTGATCCGGAAACGCTTTGTCAGACCGCCCTGCGCCAAGAAACTCAGGCTCAGTTGCAAAGTAACACTGAACTTGCCGTGGAGCGGGGAGTCTTCGGTTCGCCATTTTACATTTTCCGCGATGTACCCTTTTTGGGGCAGGACCGCCTGTTTTTTCTCGAAACTGAGATCGCACGAACACAAGAGTCCTGAACTCAATTTGCACTGACGTACCTGGCCGTAATCGCTGATCTGCGGCGGAGGCCCGTAAAAAGAGGCGAGCCGTCTGTTCCTGTATCTTGCCGTCACAAATTACACTTAAAAAGGGAATAAATATCGGGCAAATCGTCTGTGAGAAATCCTTCGGTAACCGCTATTTGACCGAAAAACAGCGCGGCACAGTGCTTTTGATATGTTTGCATATGAGAAATGCTATAATAATATGTCTACGTTGTGTTTTTTGGGGGAACTTGGACTATGCGTCGTATCGAGTTCAAGTTGGCGCTTGCAGCGATTTTTGGTTTCAGCCTTGTTTGGTCCAATCCGGTGTGGTCGGGATCCTTCGAGACCGGCTTTGATGCGCTGCTGACAGGTGATGCAGTACGGGCGAAGGAAATCTGGGAGCCGCTGGCTGAAAAGGGCCACGCACAGGCTCAGTTCAGGCTTGGCTGGATGTATGAACAGGGCAGTCCGCCGCTTGAGAAAAACCTTGATCAGGCACTCAAATGGTACGGTCTTGCAGCCGAACAGGGTGTCGCTGCCGCGCAGAACAATCTTGGACAACTCTATGCCGAAGGCCGCGGTGTCGCGGTTGACAAGCGGCGCGCCGTCGATTTCTGGCGCACTGCAGCTGGACTTGGAGACCGGCAGGCTCAGTATGCGCTTGGTCTGGCGTATTTTCGCGGCGATGGAACCGAAGAAGATAGCGCGCTTGCAGCCAAGTGGCTGCGGCAGGCGGCAGAAGGCGGCCTCTCATCCGCGCAGTTCGTTATTGGTCAGCTAAGAAACGAGGGCCTTTTGCTGCAGCAAAACCAGGGCTTGGCTCTGGCTTGGTATCAACGCGCGGCGGACCAGGGGCATAGCAAAGCCAAAGAAGAGGTTCGCAGACTCCAGGCAGCCGGCGTCGCACCTGAGTCTCCAAAGAAGCCCGCAGCCGCGCCAGCGGCCGTGCCGACCATCGTGCTCGTCCTGCAACAAAAACTTCAAGCCGCCGACCTGGACATTAAAAATCTTTCCGTGGCGTTGGAGAGTGCCAAGTCTCAAGCGGCCGAACAGGCCGATGAGGTCGATTTGCTTCGGCGGGAGATTGCCCAAACCAAGTTATCTGAAACGGAAGCTCGCGATGAGCTTCAGGCGGCAAAATCCGCGGCGGCGGCGGAGACGTCAACGCTGGTGCAGGAACTGGCATCCGCACGCCAGAATATCGGCGAATTAAAGGCTGCAGCCGAGACATCGGACAAAGAGGCAGCCCAGCTGAAAGAACAGATAACCACTGTTCAGAAACAGCTTGCAGGCGCGCAAGAGAGTGCAACGCAGTTGGACCTTTCCCTGACTGCAGCCAAAGAAAAGGAAGCCGCTGCTTCGGCAGAGATTGAAGGCTTGCGTCGGGATCAGACCTCTGCCCTCGCAACTATGGAGGAGTTGAAGGCAGCAGCCGAGGTGTCAGACAAAGAGGCCTCCCAAGCGAATGAACAGGTGGCTTCTACCCAGAAACAGCTTGCGGAGGCACAGGAGAAAATCGAGAGGTTTGACCTTGCTCTGGCCGCTGCCAAGGAGAAGGAAGCCTCTGCTTCGTCGAAGATTGAACGCTTGCTTAAAGACCAAGCTGCGGCGCAGCAGAACATCGAAGAGTTAAAGGCTGCAGCAGCCACGTCGAACGAAGAAGCGGTTCTACTGAAGGAACAGTTAGCCGCTGCACAGCAACAGCTGTCGGACGCGCAGGACAAAGTGAGCCAGTTGGATCTTTCCTTAGTCACCGTTAAGGAAAGGGAAACAGCATCTTCGGCGGAGATCAAAGGTCTGCTTCAGGATCGAGAAACTGCACGCCAGGAAATCAGCACTTTGAAATCTGCTGCGGAGCTTTCCAAGTCCAACGACGATGAGAAGTCAGAAAGTCTCAAAGCAGCACAACAAGATGTCGACCGGCTTACGGCGGAACTCGCCGCTGTTCAAACAAACCTGACGGCGAGTGAACAGGAGGCTGCTGCTGGTGTGTCAAAGCTTGCGGCAGACTTGGCGCAGGCGCAGCAGGAGATCGCAAGGTTGACCGCTTCGGAGCAGATGTTGACTGAAAGCGGGCAGGCGACGCAGACCGAAGCGCAGAAAGTCATCACGCAGCTCAAAGAAGATGTACAAACGACACAGAGAGAGAGCGAACGCATAACTGCCGCCGCAAAGTTGTGGGAAGACGTGGCGACAGAGCGTAGTGCCGAACTCTCGGATGCTAAAAAAGCGAGCGAACGCCTGGCAGCCGATCTGGCCGAGCTCAGTCAACGCTTTGAAGCAACGCAATCTCTAGCCTCTGAAAACGGTGCGAAGTTGGATGAGGAATTGTCGATTGCCCGACAGGATATCGAAAGCTGGAAAGAAAAAGCGGCGGTGGCGAGCGGCGAAGCCGTGCAGCAGGCTGAGCAGCTTTTGGAGGCTCGTCAGGAAATTATCAAGCTGACAACTTCGCTGACTGTGGCTGAAGATGCGCTGCGCGCCAAAGAGGCGGCCATTGCTGAAGCAGCTTCGCCGGATCCGGTCGTCAACAAACCCGCCGAAAGTTCTGCAGAAACCATTGTCGCGGCCAAGTCGCCAAGTTCGAAGCTCATCCCAGCGCCGGCAGGTTCGACGGATAACACCTACATACAGCGTGGCGACAAGCTCTTGGCTCTGGGCGATATCGCATCTGCCCGTCTGTTTTATGAACTCGCAATGGATGACGGTAATCCGAAAGCGGCGACGGCGATCGGCCGGACTTATGACCCGGTTTACCTTCAAGGTTTGGAAGTGGTGGGAGCGCCGGGAAAACCCGAGAAAGCTGAGGAATGGTATCGCATTGCTATCGATGCCGGGGACTCGGCTGCAGTTGCCAATCTCAAAGCGTTGAAGGAATGGCGAGATCAATAGCGATTCGCTTTGGGCGTTCGTGCCGGCAACTCGAACTATGAAGCAAAAATAAGACAGTCAGGGAGATTGATAATGTTGAGATGGCTAAGCGGGGCAATGGTCGGCGTTCTTTCTTTGATCGCAGCCGGCAGCAGTGCTGTTGGTCAGGACCTAAGAGAGAGCATCAACAAGGGAACGGTTGGGATTATTTCGGGTGGTATTGGCGGCACCTACATCCGCATTGCCACGGATCTCGCATCGGTGCTCGATAATGGTGAAGACCTCCGGGTGTTGCCCATCATGGGGAAGGGATCTGTGCAAAATATCGACGACATTCTTTATTTGAAGGGGATCGATATCGGGATTGTCCAGTCAGACGTTTTTGCCTTCGTAAAGAAATCGAACCGGCATCCAACGATCGACAGCCGCATCCAATACATCACCAAACTTTATAACGAGGAATTCCATCTGCTCGTTGGCGAAGGCATCAAGTCAATCGAGGACCTGGCTGGCAAAAAGGTCAATTTTGGTGTCGAGGGCAGCGGAACCTATATGACGGCCTCGATTGTTTTCGAAAAGCTCAATGTCGATGCCCAGCCTGTCTCCTTCGATCAAGGGCTTGCAGTCGAGAAAATTAAATCGGGTGAAATCGCAGGGCTTGTCTATGTCGCCGGAAAACCGGCCCAGCTGTTCAAGGACATCCAAGCGGCAAACGGTATTCGTCTTATGTCTGTGCCGCTGACCGACGCCATTCTCGACACCTACCTGCCGTCGCGATTTTCCAACGATGATTATCCGCAGTTGGTCGCTGAGGGCGAGCAGATAAAGACACTAGCGGTCGGTGCAGTCATGGCCGTTTACAACTGGCCGCAAGGTCATCCCCGGCGCCAGAAGACCATCAATTTCATCGATAAGTTTTTTTCCAGATTTGCGGAGTTTCAGAGCCCGCCGCGTCACCGAAAATGGCAGGAAGTCAGCCTCACGGCTGTTGTTCCAGGTTGGAACCGTTACCAGCCTGCGGAACGCTGGCTTAAAGAAAACATCATGACCGTTTCTGATGCTAAGGGCACGAAAGCGGCTTTTGATGTCTTCCTGGCATCTCAGGCACCTGCGCTCTCAAAGCAGCTTTCGGACGAGGCCAGCAAGGAGGAACTCTTCAAGCTGTTCATGCGCTGGCAGGCTGAACAGGAGCAATGACAAGCATGCATAATTCAGGGCTGCTTGAAGGGGCGGGGTCTCTTTTGTTGGGTTGGAATTAATGTACGTCGATTACTACAACCTGCAGGGATTTCCTTTCCGGCTTAACCCGGATCACCGGTTCTTCTATGTGGCCGGACCGCATGAAAAAGCTGTGGCCCATCTGGACTATGCCCTGAACCAGGGCGAAGGGTTCGTGGTGATTACCGGCGAGGTCGGCGCAGGCAAAACCACGCTGGTCAATCACATGCTCTCCGATCTCAAACAATCGGGATGTGTTGCCGGGAACGTCGTGACCACCTGCATTGAGCACGAGGATCTCGTGCGTCTGGTCGCCGACGCCTTCGATGTCGATCAGGAGGGAGCCGACAAGGTGACGCTCCTGCTTAACATCCGGACCTTCCTGGAAGAGCAGCATGAGATTGGGCGGCGTCCGGTTCTGTTCGTCGACGAGGTTCAGAACTTGCCTGAGTCGTCGCTTGAAGAACTGCGGATGCTGTCAAATTTCAGCCTCCCGGGCCGATCGCTGATACAGATTTTCCTCGTCGGCCAACCGCAGTTCAAAGATATCCTGGCCGACCCCAACTTCGAGCAATTGCGTCAGCGGATCATTACGTCTTGTCACCTGGGCGCATTGAGTGAGGACGAGACACGCAACTACATTCTGCATCGTCTTCTGCAGGCTGGCTGGAAGGACGATCCGACATTCTCGGATGAAGCGTTCCATCAGATACATCGATTGAGCGGCGGACTCCCGAGGCGCATCAATCTGCTCTGTGATCGTCTCTTACTCCTTGGGTATCTTGAAGACCTCCACCGGATCGATGAAGACGCTGTTGCTTCTGTCTTGAAGGATATGACCGAGGAAGGCTTGATCACTGCGGCGATTTTGAATCCGGATCCGGAAGACCATAAGGAAACGGACCTGCAGGAGGAGCCGGGGGGAGAGCAGGAGAGTAAAAATGTCGCGGAAACAGATGAACCGGCGGAGGACGAGCCTGAGCTGACAGCGGGTGAAGAAGACGCCCTGGAGGCCGTAGTGTCTGAGGTGGCCTCATCGCGGCAAGCGTTGGAATCTGGTGCGGAAATAGGCGAGGATGCTGCTGCGCCGCAGGATGTAGCAGACGATGAACCGTCTTCTACTGCTCCTGCGGAAACGCCTGCGCAGCCGAGCAAAGATGAGGAAGCTTCCGATATACCCGGACAGACACAGCCACCTGTTGAACCGGTATCTGATAGTGCCGAAGTTATCGAGTTGGATGCCAAAAGACTGCCTTCTCGGCAAAAGGGAGTCAGGCGATACGCGTTGGCAGCGGCGGTCGTCTTGGCGATTGTAGGTTTGCCAAGTGGTTTATGGACGCAGTTGCTGCAGTTGCAGAGCGGCGCTGATAAAGACGGCGTTTCTTACGAGAGTATTTTGAATAAAATCTCGACCGTGGCAGGCTTGGGCGGACCTGATGAAGAAATCGAAGAGGCGGAAACGGGAGTTGTTAAATCGGATTCAGTGAAGCCCGATATGGTCGCGCCCACACTGAAAGTCATCGTGCAAGACGAGCAGCAAAGCGAATCTGGTGTTGACGGTTCTTACCTCATTGCCGCCTCGACTGACTCGAGTGAGAGTGTGGCTGAACAAAGCAAAAACAGCCTTGCTGAGGGCTCTCCGGTGCCAGAAAATGCGGCGTTGCTTGAAGCCATCGAAGAGTCTGTCGGGACAAAAGGCTTGCAGACCGCCAATCTCGAAGTGCCGGTTGCCGATGACACTAACGAAGATCGCTTTTTGATTCAGCTTGCGGCATTGCGGACTTCCGAAAAAGCGTCGCAGATGCGCGAGAAGCTGCAGCTGCAATTTGCCGAACTTCTGGGAGGCATGGCGCTGGGCATCCAGGAAGCGGATCTTGCAGGACTTCCCTATTTCCGAATCCTGACGGACGAGAGCCTGGGGCGGAACGGCGCTTCGAGGATCTGTGCGGAGCTTAAGAGCGCAGGGCAGGATTGCATCATAATGCTGCAATCGAGCGCTGGTCTTGAATAGCGCGTTTAACCCCCCTGGAGTGAGTAAGTTTCTGATTGGGTTACATGCGATCGGCAGCTTCTGATCACGCTAACGTTCGAACGATCTCGGCAGCACGCACCTGGACTTTCCCCGCATAGTATTTACACCTGCACAATCCGTAGTCTTGAATTTCGTGAAGGCCCCAGGCCACAATACGTGAATGGCAAAGGTGGCATTACGCAGGCGGCTGTGTGCCTTTGGTGACCGTTCTTGTTTGAAATAATCGAGGACGTGGTCAGCCTTCTATCTTTGCATCTTAGAGTCTGAGGAGATCTGGTTTGCCCGACGGCATCTATTTTACTGCTGAACATGAACTGCTGCGCGATCAGATCCGGCGCTTTATCGCGGAAGAAGTTCTGCCTTTCGCCGATGCCTGGGAAAACGACGGCATGGTACCGCGTGCGACATTGCGCAAAATGGGGGCCATCGGGTTGTTCGGGGTTCGCTATCCCGAGGCGTATGGTGGTTCGGACATGGATACGCGGGCGACAGTCGTTCTGGCTGAGGAACTCGGCCGTTCGACCTATTCGGGCTTTGCAATTACTGCGTTGGTTCACACCGATATGGCGTCGATTCACATTTTCAATGCTGGGAGCGATAAGCAGCGCAAGCGCTATATGCCTGGGATCATTTCCGGGGACTTGATCACCGCAGTGGCCGTAACCGAACCAGACGCGGGCTCAGACGTGAAGTCCATTCGGACGACGGCACGGTTTGAAGAAAACAACTTCGTACTCAACGGCGCGAAGATGTTTATTACCAACGGTGTTCATGCCGATCTCTACTGTGTCGCCGCAAAAACGCTCAGCCAGGAAGAGGGCAGTAACAACGTAACCATGTTCCTAATCGAAAAGGGCGCGCCCGGTTTTACGGTGAGCCGCGCGTTGGACAAGCACGGTTGGCGTTGTTCCGATACAGCAGAACTTGTTTTCGAAGATTGCGTCGTGCCGGCCGACTCTGTGCTCGGTGAAGTCGGGCAGGGGTTCTACGCGATCATGCGGAATTTTCAAAACGAGCGCATTGTGCTGGGGGCTATGGCTATGGGTGAAGCTCAAGCCGCTCTCGATCTCACGCTGGATTATGTCCGGACACGGAAAGCCTTCGGCGCTCCGCTATGGGAGAAGCAGGCGATCCGACAGCGTTTAGCGATGCTCTCTGCCAAAGTCGAGGCGGGCCGACAACTTGTCTATGCCACTTCCGTTCGGGATGCGGCTGGAGAAGAAGTCGTAAAAGAAGTCTCCATGGTCAAGGCCTACTGCGGCGAACTGGTCAATGAGGTCATGTACGATTGTCTGCAGTTTCACGGCGGCATGGGCTACATGCGCGAATGTCCAATCGAGCGCATGACGCGCGACGCGCGCATTCAGGCGATTGGCGGTGGTGCAACTGAGGTCATGCTGGAGGAGGTTGCCAAGCGTATCTAGCCGAAGGCTTAGGCGGTGCGGGCTACGCCCGCTTTCTCGACTGCCGCGGCCTCCCGCCATTGGCGATCTGGCGCATTGCCGGGGTATCGGCGAGAAAGACTTGATCGGACTCGGGTATTCTGATCCACCGCACCTGTTCGAGTTTTCTAATCGCGCGGCTTACTGTCTCCGGTTTGACCACGATATAGTCGGCGATGTCGACACTTTCGACACTTGAACCAGAAAGCCTGAAGCGCACACCAACTCATGCGGCGTTGGAGGCCATTGGCTCAGTTGATTGGAGGCGACCGTAGATCGGTTGAGCCGCCGTGAAATAGCCGGTAACCGGTTAATTTCGTCACAAATGCAAAGCAATAGTTAACACGATCTTCACCGTGGTCCGATATGACCAAGAGGTCATTGTACCCAGGTGAAAACATGGCCTCGATTTCTGAAAGTATGGCGCGCCCGGTTGGCTGGCTGCGTGGTCCGAGCTTTGATGTCAGTTTTGTAGTCGGCACGACCGCTGTCGCTTTGGCATCAGGCGCTGCCGTGGTCGCCAATCCAAAGCTTTTTGCTCCGATCCTGCTGCTCGATTTGTGGCTTCTGGGGTATCACCATGTCATCGCAACTTACACGCGCCTGTGTTTTGATCGAGAGAGCTTTCAGCAGCATCGCTTTCTAATCCTCTGGCTGCCTTTTTTAGTGCTTGGCGCGACCCTGGGACTCGCGCTGGGTTTTGGGTTGTGGATCCTGGGGAGCATCTATCTTTATTGGCAGTGCTTTCATTATGCGCGTCAGAGCTGGGGTGTCAGTCAGGTCTATCGTCGGAAATCCGACGGCTTGGTTAATGAAAACGAAACGCTTACCAAGCTCGCGTTCTATCTCTTGCCGCTCTGGGGGATTCTCTATCGCTCGTGGCAGGCGCCGGAGACTTTTCTGGGATTAGAGGTCAAGGTTATACCCGTCCCAGAGATGCTAGTAGACGTCGTTGCCGTGGCTTCGATCGCCACCTTGGTGCTGTGGACGGCGGCTCGCCTCCGCGCCTTTTGGGAAGGCCGTGGCGCGATCGCACACAGCCTCTATATGGCCTCGCATGTTATCGTTTTCGGCGTCGGCTATCTCTATATCGAAGATGTTACATACGGCTGGCTTGTCATCAACATCTGGCACAATGCCCAATATCTGCTGTTTGTTTGGCTGTTCAACAGCAATCGCTTCCGAGGGAAGATCGACCCCAAGGCAAAGTTCCTGTCCTGGATCAGTCAACCAAACAGGTGGTGGCTTTATTTCGCAGTGTGTTTCGCTGTAACGACGATTCTCTATCGAGGGATCGATAGTTTTGAGGCGGTTTTCTACAGCCTCGGGCTGCCGTCGCTGATCGTCGTCTACCAGGCCGTCAACTTTCATCACTACATCGTCGATTCCCTGATCTGGAAGGTGCGCAAAGCGCCCATCCAGAAAACTCTCGGTCTGAAACAAAGCTGAGCGGAAAGGAGAGGCGGGTTGGCGGGCAAAGCGGAAGCGTCAGGCGCGGCTGCGGCCTATTTCGCCTTTCCTCGATCGACAAGCGCGATCGCAGAGCTCGACGGCTTGCGCGCACTGGCTGTGATGCTGGTTCTGGGCCGGCATGCGGTCTGGCCCCTATTTAGTGGGGATGCACAGCGTCTTGATTTCAGTGGTTTCGATGTCACCGTTCCCTTTTTGAACGGTTGGATCGGGGTTGATCTTTTTTTTGTTCTGAGTGGCTTCCTGATCACTCACCATCTGTTGCGCAGAGGGGCGGAAACACCTCTGGCGCAGTTTCGGCTCTATCTTGGTGCGCGCGCCCTGCGCATAGTGCCGACCTATCTCGCCGTCATGCTTCTTGTCGTTGCGGGCGTCGTCCCGCTCTACCAGATCGCCCCTGAACTTCTGTCGTTCAGGGTCTTTTATCACCTGCTGTTCCTTCAGGATTATCTGCCTGCAAACATCGTCGTCGCCTTCTGGTCGCTCGGCGTCGAAGAAAAATTTTATCTTTTGGCGCCCTTTCTGTTGCTTCTGGCGGTCAGGTCGGGATCAAGCGTGTGGCGCTATGCATTTCTGTGCGGACTGATTTTTCTGCCATTCCTGTTGCGGGTCGTTACGAATCTGCAGCATCCGGAGATAACAGAATACGGTGCCTATTTTCCCGTTTTTCGCAGCCCCTTTCATTTGACTTTTGACGGCTTGGCGGTCGGTGTTTTTTGCGCATTCGTCAGCCATGAGCACTATGGTTTCGGCAGAAAACAGGGCCTGCGCTGGCCGATCCCGTTATTTTGGGCGGCTGCGCTGCTGCTGTTGTTTCAGCTTTTTGGTTGGGAACTGCTTGAAGAGGCTGGCATTTACGAAAAGCTCTTTCAGCCGCTGGTGCTCTCGATCACATTCGGTGGCATGCTTTTGGCCGCAGTTCAGGGTGGGGCACCCCGATTGCTGCTGGGCAATCGCTGCCTGCTCGTCGTCGCACGCATCAGTTATCCGCTCTATCTGATACATATCCCCCTTGTCCCGCTTGCGCTCGCCATGACGGGATATAGAGTCGAGCAGGGATTTGATGGCTTCCTGGGCTTCTTTGCCGGCTTTTGGGCGCTGTCCTTTCTGGCGGCTTTCGCATTGCATTTTTCGGTCGAAAAGCCGTTTTTGCTACTAAAAGACCGCTTGTCGCAAAAGCATCCCTGGCGGATGCGTCCCGACCCGCAACTAACGCCTGAATCCGCAAAGTTCTAGGCTTCGCTATGCCGGCCGCGGCATCTCAACTTGTAACACAAGCCTGTGATACGGCATTTCGATGGTGGAATTCTGTCCTAACTATGCCTCCACAGGTGATAGAGCGGAGGCGGGTCTGTGCCCAGGACGATCGCATCGATTTTTGGAGCATTCTTTCTGTTAACGGCGATAGCCGGTAAGCCTGCTATGGTGCAATCGGCGCCTTTGAGTGATAAGGCGATTGCCGACTACAGCAGAGATGTTTTTTTCGGCACTGCGGATCAACGCACGATCGCCCTCCGGCATCTTGTGGCGCGTGGACAGGCCGATGTTGCACCGGCTCTGGTCATGGCCATGCGCTATTTCGGGGCCGATGCGGAGATAAGTGACGCCTTCAAACGCCTGACAGGGAATGACGCTACGGATTGGTTCGACGGCATGCTTTGGCAGGAAGCCAATCCCGAGATCGCCGCGCATCCAAGCTACCGGGATTTAAAGATCGAGCTGTTTTCGCGTCTCGACCGGGAATTCCTTCGCTTCGTCGGCGGCGAGCGCTCTTTGCCGGAAAACATGGAAATCCGGCTTGAGGAAATCACCTGGGGCGGTGTTGTCGTTGATGGCATTCCTTCACTGGACGACCCGGAACTGATTGATTCCCAGGATGCTGACTACTTGCTGGACGACGATCTGGTCTTCGGCGTTTCGATTAACGGCGATGTCCGGGCCTATCCTTTACGGATCATGGGTTGGCACGAGATGTTCAACGAAGTGATTGGCGGCGTGCCGGTTGCTCTGGCCTATTGTACGCTCTGCGGTGCCGGCATCCTCTTCGAGACCCAAGTGGAAGGGCAGGAGGCGCCCTTTGTCTTTGGTTCGTCCGGTTTCCTCTATCGTTCGAACAAGCTGATGTTCGACCGGCGCACCGACAGTCTTTGGAACCAATTCACGGGCGAACCGGTCAGCGGCCCTCTCGTTGGCAGTGGTATCAAGCTCAAGATTCGGCCTGTTGCCATTACCTCATGGAAGAACTGGAAATCCAAGAACCCGGATACCAAGGTTCTTTCTCTGAACACCGGCCACAATCGCAACTACGATTCCGGTGTTGTCTATAACACCTATTTCACCAGTCCCGATCTGATGTTCCCGGCAGTTGTTGCGCGGGAGAACGAGGTCAAGCGCAAGGAATACGTTTTCGGTATTCGCGACTTCGGCGCTGCCAAGGCCTGGCCGCTTGACGCCTTTCAGGACGTAAGAGTGATCAACGACAGGGTCGGAAACCTCGACGTGGTTCTCATAGGCGATGCTTCGACCCGAACCGTCCGGGCCTACGAGCGCAACGGCTTGTCCTTCATGCAAAGCGAACAGCCGGATTTCCTTACAGGCCCCGGCGGGCAATGGAAAATCGGTGAAAACCGTATCGTTGGCCCCGACGGTACCCGGCTTCCCCGCGTGGCCGGACATGTCGCCTATTGGTTTGCGTGGGACGGTTATCTCGGTGTGAAAAGCGAGCTCTACTCTGACGCGTCGGTTAAAAGTCAATAAAGCCGGCTACTCTTCGCCTTACAATTACGCAAGCGCAAAACGGGCGTAGCCTTAAGTTGGCATCGTCTCTAGCATCGACCTCTATCTTAGACGGTTAGAGTGTGATGACTGGGGCGGCTGCGTTATGAAAATTACTTTGGCTCAGTTGCGGGCTTTCATCGCCGTTTCGCGTGAGCGTTCGTTCACGCGCGCGGCTGAAATGTTGGCGTCGTCACAACCGTCCGTCAGCGCAGCGATCCAACAACTCGAGACCACCTTAGACCTTAAGCTTTTCGACCGGACAACGAAGGAGCTGTACCTCACTGCCGAGAGCAAGGCGTTTCTGCCGGTTATCGAACGATTGATCGCAGACCTCGATACAGCGGTATCGGACCTGCAGGCCATCGCGGAACGGCGCCGTGGGAGTGTGGCAATTGCCGTGCTTCCCTCGGTTGCTGCGAACATCCTGCCGAAAACCATCGCCAGTTTTTCTGCCGCTTATCCCAACATCAGGATTTCTCTACGCGATGACAATACCGCGGGCGTATGGGAACGCGTGCGAAACGGCGAAGTGGATTTCGGCGTCGCGGGATGTCGCCAAGATGCCGAAGGCCTTCAGTTCGAGACCTTGCTCCGCGATCCCTTCGGCGCCGTGATGCGTTCCGATCATCCTTTGGCCAGCGACGCCGGGCCGATGACATGGGATCAACTCGGTGAGTTTCCCTTTATTGCGCTGGGTGCGGATACGGGCATTCGACCGCTCCTCGACAAGGTGCCTGCGGCACCGCCCAATATCGCCGCGCCATCAATCGAGGGCTCAAATATTGCGACTGTGCTGGCGTTGCTCAAGGCAGGTCTCGGCGTCACGGCGTTGCCCGAGCTGGCGATGAGAAGCGACCAGGCTGATCTTGTGTTCCGGACACTCGTCGATCCGCCCCTCTATCGGGAAGTGGGCCTCGTCACCCGCAGCGGTCGCAGTCTATCGCCTGCGGCGGCAAGCCTGGCTGAGCAGATGAGAGAGACGATCAAACCTCAGTGGTTGAAATAGGAACTGTAGATTTATTTATAGTAAAATTCTATAAATAAGATAATTATATTTGAATTATATATTTTCCCCATTGTGTGCTTACCGCCTGCGAAGGATGCTTTTCCTCAAGCAATAAAAGGAGGAAGCATTCAATGGTCAACGATACAAAACGGTGGGTCTTTCTGGCGGCGATCGGTGCTCTGGCACTGTCCTCGGCGGTCATCAATTCCGGCCCGGTTCAAGCACAGGATCCTGAGTTCATTACTATCGGCGGCGGGCCAAGCGGCGGTACTTTTAACGTCGTTGCAACCGGATTGGGCGATATCCTGCGGAAGTCCTTTAGCGAAAGCCTGATCGACGTTCAGCCAGGTGGTTCAGGGCCAAACCTATTGCGGGTGTCGAGCGGTCAGGCGGACCTGGGCATCACCTCGGCGAGCAACGCTTCCGACGCCTGGCATGGCAAGGATCCGGCGACTCCTGAAAAGCCGATCCGCAACGTCCGCGGGCTCATGACCTTTTTCCCAAGCGCAATTCAGATCTGGGTGGCTGCAGATTCCGATATCCACACGATCCAGGATCTGAAGGGCAAGCAGGTTAGCGCGGGTCAACCCGGACAGACCTCGTGGAACGCCTTCATAAATCTGCTCCAGATCCATGACATGACACCGGATGATATCGAAGCGGATGGCGGAACACTGCACAAACTCAGCTGGAAAGAGTCTCAGAACGGGCTGCGTAACGGACAGCTCGACGCGGTGATGTGGGTTGCGCTCTATCCGCACACGACTGTGCTACAGACAGAAGTCGCGCGCCCGATCCGTGTTCTCTCGTTCGACGGTGCGAAGCTCGATGCCTATCTTGCGGCGCACGGGGGAGGCTTTGAGAAAGTCACGCTGCCGGCGGGTCTCTACAAGGGGCAGACTGAGCCGGCCTTGTCCGTTGGCACGAAGACCTACCTCTTTGCATCCGAGAAGATGCCCGACGAGGTCGCCTACAAAGTGACAGCATCGATCTGGTCGAACCTGGATAAGTTTAAGAAGGTACATTCCCTGCTGAACTATATCGACGAAGAGACGTCGGGACGGGGTATGGCCGTTCCTTTGCATCCTGGTGCGTTGAAGTTCTATCAGGAGAAAAAGATCCCTGTCGATCAGCCGACGCTGAACTAATCCCGATCAACCCTGTAACTGGAGGCCGCCGGAATGTATGTCACGTCAGATAGGATCGCAGGTGTTTTGGCGATCGCAATGACGGCGTTCCATCTGATTGCGGCCTCGCCCTTTTTTCTGGTTCCCAACCTGGTGCTTCGGGGATCGCACCTGCTGTTTGCTTTGGTGATCGGATACTTGATCTACAGGGCTGCGACAGGGTCGTTCCAGCGATGGATCGACGCCGCACTTATCGCTCTTTCGGTGTTCTGTGTCGGCTATCTCGTATGGTTCCATAGGGAGATCGTGGTCCGGCCGCCTTGGACCCTTGAAGCGACGTCGCTCGAACTTTTTGTTGCGATCGGAACGATCGTCGCGGTGTTGGAGCTGACGCGCCGCTCACTCGGGATGACAATTACGGGCTTGTGCCTGGTTTTTATCGCTTACGGTTTTGCCGGTCCTTACCTGCGGCACGTCGAGTTCCTGCGGCCGCTCGCTCATCGCGGTGTGGGCATGAACGAATTCGTCGATCAAATGTACTTCAGCTTTGAGGGCATCTTCGGCATCGCGCTGGGCGTCTCGACCGACTTCATATTCTTGTTCGTGGTGTTCGGTGCGGTTCTGCAGGTCATCGGCGGCGGTGATTTCTTTGTCAACATTACCCGTGTGGCGACGGGAGCGACGCGCGGCGGACCGGCCAAGATGGCGGTTATTGCCAGCGCGTTGATGGGGACGATGTCGGGCAGTTCGGTGGCGAACGTTGCGACCACCGGAGCGCTCACGATCCCGATGATGAAGCGCCTGGGATATCCCAAGGCCTTCGCAGGTGCTGTGGAGGCGGTAGCTTCGACCGGTGGACAGATCACGCCGCCGATCATGGGCGCAGCCGCCTTTCTTATGGCCGCCATTCTGGGCATCAGCTATCAGGAGGTCACGCTGGCTGCGGTTATCCCGGCAGTGCTGTTTTTCCTTTCCCTGTTTGTAGCTGTGCACTGGGAGGCATTGAAGCACGACCTTCAGCCGCTGGAAGTAAGCGAACGGGGAGCAACCTTGCGGGAACTTAAGTCAGGCTGGACCTTCCTGTTGCCGCTCGTTGTGATCGTGACCTTCCTCATATTGGGTTATACGCCGAGCCTATGCGCCTTCTACGGTGTGGTCGCGACTTTGGCGACACCTTTCCTGCGGCGCAGCACTTTCGTTTCGCCACAGGTTCTTATTACTGGGCTAAAGTTGGGAGCCAAGGCCGCAGTCGTCGTGGCCGTTGCCTGCGCCTCAGCTGGGATCATCGTCGGCATTGTCCAGATTTCCGGATTGGGCTTTCGCTTCAGCAGTCTGGTCACCTCCTTTGCGGGGGGCGATCTTAACATTGCTCTGGTCCTGGCGATGTTTGCCGCTTTCGTTTTCGGCATGGGAATGCCGACCACGCCTGCTTACATCATTCAGGCAACTTTGGTCGCACCTGCGCTGGTGGACCTGGGTGCCGATCCCCTGGCCGCACATCTCTTCGTTTTCTACTATGCCGTTCTTGGCCAGGTGACACCGCCCGTTGCCGTCGCGGCTTTCGCAGCGGCGCCCATCGCCGGTGTGAGTTCCTCTGCCGTCGGCTGGCGCGCCTTCATGCTGGGCATCCCCGCTTATGTGATTCCGTTCTTGTTCGTCGCCAATCCCGAATTGCTGGGACAGGGCGAGTGGGGGGAAACGATCCTGGTGGTCGCTCGCTCGGCAGTTGCTATCGTCTGTCTCGCCATTGCTTTGACCGGATGGCTGGGCGGAGGGCGGTTGGGATGGTTCGGCCGGACGCTCTTGTTTGCGGCCGCGGCATTTCTTGTCGCGCCTGATTTGCTTGCCAACGTCGCCGCGGTCGCTTCGATCTGCGCCGTATGGTTCACTCAGAGGTACCGGCAGGGACGGTCTTCATTTTGGGGGGCGCGTGATGGAGGACGGTAAACTTTCAGCTTCAAGCGACAATGATCCAGAACTGCTAAGCCTCGGCGAATTGGCAAGATCGCTTCCAAACCCCGAGCCGACCATATTCGCATACGATCCAGTCACAGTGCATGAGCGTACCGCTTATGTTGCCGGACAGATTCCAAAACGAAATGGCGGGCTGGCCTATAGCGGACTGGTCGGGTCGGAGGTTTCCCTGTCCGATGCGAAATGTGCCTCCCGTATATGCGCGGAACAGACGCTTGCGTGGCTCAACCAGTCGGCAGGTGGCCTCGAAAACATCAAGCGGTTGCTGCGCCTAAATTGTTTTGTGGCACATACGGCCGGCTTTATGGAGATTTCCGAAGTCGCTGACGCAGCTTCGCTCTATTTGCAAGACGTGCTTGGAGAAAAGGGGCGGCATTCCCGTTCTGTGATTGGGGCCCGCAGTCTGCCGCGGAACGCGCCGGTTCTGATTGAAGTGACGGCGGCACTGCGACGTTCTACGGAATGATTTTTCGGTTGGAAGCGACGATTTCAAAACTTACAATCAATAATAACAAAATATATATGTGAATAAAATTTATTTTACATTTAGTTTTGACAAATTAATTCAGCGCGCTATTTTGAAGTCACGGCGGATGGTGAGAGCAGGATCCAATTCCAGGATCCCGGTTCTCTCTTTCAAGGACATCACGAGGCACTGAAGCAACAGACTCGATTCCACTGCTGGCGCAAGGCTAGCCCACCCCTGACATCAACAAACCGAATTTGAAGATCTCTCATGAATCGCTTAGACGAACTTGAGGCGCAGTCGATCTATGTCCTGCGCGAGGCCTACAACACGATCGAACCCATGGCGATGCTGTGGTCTTTCGGTAAAGATTCCAACGTCATGATCTGGCTGGCACGCAAGGCCTTCTTCGGTCACGTGCCCTTTCCGGTCCTGCACGTCGATACCGGACGTAAATTTAAGGAGATGTACGCGTTTCGAGACCGCTACGAAGGCGAGTGGGGGCTGGACCTGATCCGTGGGACATGCCCGCCCGTCGAGGAGATGGATCCTGGCTTGCCGCCTGCGGCCCGCTCGGCTGCGCGTAAGACCGCGGGGTTGGCTGAAGCGATCGAACAATACGGCTTCAAGGGTATAGTTGCCGGTATCCGGCGGGACGAGCAGGCGATGCGGGCCAAGGAGCGGGTGTTTAGTCCGCGTGATGAAACCGGCACCTGGGATTTTCGTGCGCAGCCCGCGGAGCTTTGGGACCAGTACAAGACCGATTTCCCACCCGGCACACACATCCGCATTCATCCGTTGCTGCAATGGACTGAACTGGATATCTGGCTCTATACGAAACGGGAGAACATCCCACTTGTGCCGCTGTACTTTGCGCAGGACGGCAAACGCTATCGTTCGCTGGGAGATGAAGACATTACTTCTCCGGTAGAGTCGGATGCTTCCAGCATCGATGAAATCATTTCCGAACTAAAGATGACCACGACCTCGGAACGGTCGGGGCGCGCCATGGACCACGAGCGCGAAGACGCTTTCGAGCGGTTGCGCACACAAGGCTATATGTAGGAGCTGACCGGATGTTCGAGAAATCCAATGAGCGTAGCGAAAAGCCGCTCGTGAAACTGGTTGTGGTCGGCCATGTCGATCACGGTAAATCCACCCTTATCGGCCGCTTGCTCTATGACACTGGGGCTCTCCCACCCGAAAAGGTCGCCGAACTGGAGGCCGTATCGTTGCGCCGGGGCATGGAGACCGAATGGTCCTTTGCGCTGGATGCCTTTCAGGCTGAACGCGACCAGGCCGTCACTATCGATTCGACCCAGGTTTGGTTCAGTTCCTCTCAGCGCGACTACGTGATCATCGATGCGCCGGGTCACCGTGAGTTCCTGAAGAACATGATCAGTGGCGCAGCCGACGCAGACGCCGGCGTTTTGGTCGTCGATGCCGTTGAAGGTGTCAGGGAGCAGACACGGCGTCATGGCTATCTCCTGCATCTGCTGGGAATCCGGCAAGTCGCGATTGCCATCAACAAGATGGATCTGGTGAACTATGACGCCCGACGCTTCAACGAAGTTTCGCTTGAGATCAGGCAATACCTTGCGGAAATCGGTATCGAGCCGAGCATTGTCATTCCTCTATCCGGTCGTGCCGGAGATAACATCGCATCGCAGTCGGAAAATATGCGCTGGTACGACGGGCCTACGGTGGTCGCGGCGCTCGATCAATTGCAGCCGTCGTCACGCCCGGACTCGCAACCACTGCGCTTCTCGGTTCAGGACGTTTACAAATTCGACGCACGGCGGATCATCGCCGGGCGGGTTGAGGCCGGCACATTAAAGCCCGGAGACGAGGTATTGTTTTCGCCTTCAAACCGGACTGCAAAGGTACGCTCGATCGAAAGCTGGAATAGGTCTGACACACCTCTGGAAGCACGTGCAGGACAATCAATCGGCGTTACTCTGGATGAGCAAATCTTCGTCGAGCGGGGATCGCTTGGCAGTCATGTTGAAGATGCACCGATGCTGACCACGGTTTTCAGAGCGACCCTGTTTTGGCTGGCTCAGGAATCTCTGACACTCGGCAAGAACTATAGCCTGAAGCTCGGCACTCAGCAGACTTCTGTGCAGATCCAGTCTATCACGCGGGTTATCGACACGGATAGTCTTGCCGGTCGAGACGCCGAGACGGTTGCGCGCAACGCTGTTGCCGAGGTCGTTGTCCGCTGCCGGAGTGTTGTCGCTCTCGACGAGTATCGTGACATAGCATCCTGCGGCCGCTTCGTTCTGGTGGACGGGTACGAGACCGTGGCAGGGGGCGTGATATCGATGGAGGGTTACCCGGACCAGCGCAGCGCCTTTGCGGTGCGCGCCACCAATATCACGTCAGTCGATCACCGCGTCACGCGGGTTGGCCGCGCGACGCGAAACCAGCACAAAGGAGGGGTCATTTGGTTCACTGGTCTTTCAGGTGCCGGAAAGTCGACCCTTGCGATGCAGGTCGAACAGCAGCTGTTCAATAGGGGCTACCATGTTTATGTGCTCGACGGCGATAACGTGCGCGGTGGACTGAATGCCAATCTTGGTTTCTCTCCGGAAGATCGCACAGAAAACATTCGCCGGGTCGGCGAAGTTGCGTCACTGTTTGCCGACGCCGGCATGATCTGCATCACGGCCTTTATCTCGCCTTACCAGGCCGATCGGGATCGCGTGCGCTCATCCGCGGGAGACTCGTTCAGGGAAATTTACATCCGTGCCGATGTCGATACTTGCGAGCAGCGGGATCCGAAGGGGCTCTACAAAAAAGCCCGGGCGGGCGACATCTCTGAGTTTACCGGAATTTCTGCTCCCTACGAGGCACCGTCGTCACCCGAACTTCTCGTCGATACGGCCAAAAATCCGGTCGATGACTGTGTCGCCCAGATTGTGGGTTACCTTGAATCCGAGTTCGGAATCGGTCCCGCCGAAGTCGTGCCGTCAATTAAACTGGTTGATCAGAGGTAGATTTACACAAGTATTCAGAGCGAACCCTGGATATTACATCTGCGCTGTTTAACGGTAAGGATTGTGGAATATCAATGACCTTTGGTTCAAGTTCGGCGCGCATTAACATCTTTTTATAGGGATGGCTCTTACTCTTAAGCTGTAATTCGGCCTGGTTTGGCCGGAGCTTGCGGTTCAAGAGTAAGGACTTGCCTAGACAATGTGCGCTGGTTATTTTCGTCGCGCTTCAGATTCTGCGGTTACTTGGCCTACCGGTGGTTTTACGAGTCGCCGAGGCTACTTCGCGGCATTGGGGGAAATTCGTCAAGGAACAGTCGGCGCTGTTCCCGGATGTTCACCGGGAGCCAACAGTGGATGGCTGACATCCGCCATGGGTCACAACGCTTTCATAAGAGGGCTGCAGTGACATGACGGATCAGACGGAAAGGGAGAAGGATCGAGTGCCTGCGAAGGGAATGAAGGGCCGCCTGTCGGCTTTTCTCGACCGGGTCTTTGTGCCTCGCGAGATTCATCTGCGCTCGAACGATGAGATCAAGTTCGTTCGGCTTTCTCCGCGCCTGCAAAAATCAGTTGCCGGCAGCGCTTTGGCGTTTGCGGTCTGGATCGGTGCGTCCACCAGCGGCGTGATTTTCATGGGCGGTGTGCTCAATTCGAAGAATCACGACATCGACATCGCGTTGGCTGCAAAAGATGCGGAGATCGAGCGTCAGAAACTCGCTTACTTCGAACTTCTCGCCGAAGTGTCCGAATATCATAATCAGTTTGCCGAGATCACCGAAGGCCTTGAAAAGAATCAAGACCTCCTGCTTTCCCGGTTGGGCCGCGGACAGGTGGCTCCCAACGAGTTGGCGGCCCTTCAGGAAGAACTGAAGAATTCCAGTACTGAGCGCGCCCGCGTAGTGATTGCGCGCGAAGGCCTGCGTGAGAAACTGCAAAAATTTGAAAACGACCTCCTGAAGATCGCCGGACGAAATTCTGCTTTGAAAAGCCAGGTTGCCGAGATCCAGGATACTTTAAAGAATACCGAAGCCGGACGTCAGGAAGTCGTGCAGGCCCGCGAACGCCTGGGCCGCAAACTCCAGGACGTCGAAAGCACGCTGGTATCAACGCTGGACGAAAAGCGTGGACTGGAAGCAGATCTGGCTGAACTTTCACGAAATCTGGAAGAGTCACGCTCGGCGTTCGACAACGCGATGGCAGAATCCAACGCGACGCGGGCGAATCACCTGGCGGCGCAGGCGCTCGTAGAAGCACGGATTGCAGCTTTGAACACGCGCCTGTCTGACAATGGTGACCGTCGCGAGTCCCTGAACGCTGATCTGGCGTCCACCCGCGACATCCTCGCGCAGATGGAAGACAAGGCCCAACGCTTCGCTGAAGAGAACGGCCAGCTAAAATCGCAGATCGTCGAACTTCGTCAGGAAATGGGCGGCGTCAAGGACGCCCAGAGCATCATTGTCCGCCGGCTGACGGAACGCACCAAACTCGGTATCGAGGCGATGGAGCGCACCGTTGCGATGACCGGTCTCGATCTCGACGATCTCTTGTCCGGGGCAGGCGAGCGCATGGACGGACAGGGTGGTCCTTTCGTTCCCGCCGACCGGGAACACGAGTCGGAAAGCGACCGGGACTATGATTCCGCGATGTCGCTGCTGGATCTACGTCTCAATCGCTGGGCGGCCCTGCAGGAAGTGGTTTCGATTCTTCCACTGGCACCTCCGCTCGACCAATACCGGATTACCAGCACCTTCGGCAAACGGCGTGATCCAATCAATGGCCGGACCGCAGTTCACAATGGTCTGGACTTCTCGGCGCGTTCAGGTGTGTCGGTCTATGCAACGGCCCCGGGTAAGGTGGTCTATGCCGGCTGGCGTGGTCGCTTTGGACGATTCATCGAAATCGATCATGGCAATGGCATTCGTACCCGCTATGCGCATCTGCGTAAGATCATGGTGCGCAAAGGCGATATCGTCGCTAATCGTGATAAAATCGCATTGCTGGGAAGCTCTGGCCGCAGCACGGGCCCACACGTGCACTATGAGGTTCTGTTCAATAACAGGGCCGTCGATCCCAGGAAGTTCCTTCAGGCGGGCAAACACGTCTTCAAGAGCTGAACCACCGAAAAGCTGAACGTGGATTTGGATGGCAGCTGGCCTTGAGGGGCCGGCACCGTCTAGCTCTTTAGCGATTCCGGTTCTCCTGGTTTTTCCAATTCGCTCTATATGGGACATAAGACGTCTTCCAGCGTTCGTCTTTGCTTTCCGTTAACCATTCTTATGATAACTTCCGTTAACACATGGTTTTGCGCTGTACGCTGTTTTGCGAGGAGTGGAGTGACCGATCTTAATGGTTAACGCCGCTCGAATTCATGCTAGTATCCCGCCGCTTTCGGCTGGAACAGGCTCGCAGAACTGCCTGCGCCGACGGTACTCGTGCGTTACCTCTCTTCGAACTGATTTATAGGGTTGGCTGAAAGATGTTTTCGAAATCCAACAAATCCAATACGGAAGCCACCAAGTCCGATGATGCCGGCCAGCAGGCAGGTTCGACCCGGGACAGTGGTGTGCCTTCTATAATCTCCGCGGATCTGACGATCGTGGGGAACCTGACCAGCAGTGGCGACCTCCAGGTCGATGGTACTGTTGAGGGTGATATCTCCAGCCGTACTCTGACCATCGGCGAAAAAGCGCAAGTGCGGGGTTCAGTTCTCGCAGACTCCGTTCGCGTTTGTGGCAGCATCAATGGCCAGCTTCAGGCAGCATCAGTGGTGCTCGCCAAGTCTGCCCGCGTGACCGGTGATATTTCCCACAGCACGCTCGCCATAGAGGCAGGTGCCTTCATCGAGGGCAACATCCGGCGTCTGGAAGATAAGGCGGTCGGCTTTTCCGCATCGTCAGCGGCGAAAACCTCTGCTCCGGCCGCCGATCCTACTGTGGCTGCAGCGGCGGCGGCACATATGCAAACATCCGCCAGCGCGCAGACCAACGGAAGCGCGACCAAGCAGTAACAACATCGGCCTCCATCGTTATCGATCGACCTGCGGTTTATCCAGCGGGATCTATGAGCGATAGCGTAAATGACAAAAAAACTGCGGTTCGGGATCATCCTGAGCCGCAGTTTTTTTTTCTGCTTGAGTGCGATTGCTCGAAGCAATCAACCACGAACTCAGTCCAGCAGTTTTCTTTAGCATCTATCCGCTGTGGTTTAGCCCCAGATCACAGGGAACCAGTCTTCCCTCAAGCGCTGGCCGGCGGTCATGTCGTGACCTGGGTAGGGGGGCGAGGTTTTTCCCGGCCGCGCCACATAGTGTGCGTCGTCGCCAACCCAGCGGAGCGAGAGCGCGCGCCGGCGTTGGTCGGTCATGTTCGCGCGGGCACCGTGCACGGTTCTGAAGTCGAACAGGACTGCATCGCCCGGCTCCATCTGCCACTCAAGGGTTTCGAACTTGTACGGGTCTTGGTCCGGGTCGGGGACAGGCAGATAGGCCTCACGATCAGGATAAAAATTGTCATTGTTGAGCCAACGGACCGGCAGGACCATCTTGTCCCAGAGGTTCGAAGCCTTGATCAGACGTAGTGAAGTGTCTTTCACCGGGTCGATCGGAATCCAGAAACTGACGGTTTGTCTGCCGTCAACGAAGTAGTAGGGCGCATCCTGGTGCCACGGTGTCGGCTTTGACGTACCGGGTTCCTTGACCAGAACATGATCGTGAAAAAACTGGGCGGATTTGGAGCGCATAATGCGCGCCGCCGCCTCTGCAGCCGGAGAGTGCTTGACGATATCCTTGAACTCCGGGATGCGGTCCCAATTGCAGTAGTCGTCGAAGAATCGCCCGCTATCGCTGTCTGTGACGTTTTCCGCCGCGTAGGGACCCGGCGCACGCATATTGTGCTCTATGCCTGCAGCGATCTTATCGACCCACTCCGCAAAAAGTCCGGGGATATGCACCGCGCCATCACGGGCATAGGCGGTAATTTGGGGTTCTCCGATGAGTTTTTTCGCGATGGACATTGTGTCTGCACTTTCAGGTTTAGTTCCGCATGACTCTGCCATCTTTGTAGTGATAAAATGAAATAATGAATTCCTATAAACTAAATATATTTTGATAATGAATGTCACTTTACAGCAGTTGAGATACGTCGTGGCTGCTGCGGAACATGGTAACCTGACGCAAGCGGCCTCCGCCTTGTCCGCTTCGCAACCTTCCCTCTCTGTTGCCATCCGTCAGATCGAAGAACAATCGGCACTGCCCTTATTTGTACGCAGGCGTGGCAGTGGTGTGAAACTGACCGCTTTCGGACTTGAGTTTGTTCAACGGGCAAAGGTCGTTCTCGACGAAGCCGCAAATCTGAGCGAGATGGCGGAGACGGGGGTAACGACGAGCGGTCGCATCGTCATTGGCTGTTTTGCCGATTTGGCGCCGATGTTTGCGCCGGCAATTTTCGACCTCTGCGAGGAGGCTCAGCCAGGTATCGAGGTCGAATTCCGCGAGGGCGGATTCGACGAGCTGTCGGCCTGGCTTTCAGAGGCCATGATCGATTTGGCGGTTACCTATGACGTGGCTCTGTCGGCGGAGGTCGAGCGGACGGACCTTGCGCGCCTGCGGCCCTATGCAATGCTCCCACGCGGGCATCGTCTTGCCGGCAACGGAGTTGTATCGCTGAGGGACCTCGCGCAAGAACGGTTGATCTCGACGACGCAGGCGCACAGTTGGCCCTACATACTTGAACTCTTTCGCGTACAGAAGTTGACGCCGGAAGTAAGAATGCAGACGGCCTCTCTGGAAACACAGCGGAGTCTGATTGCCCATGGCTATGGGGTCGGAATCGCCTATACGCGACCGAAAAACGATAGCTGCTACGATGGAACCCGCCTGTCGATTTGCGAACTTGCAGAAGAGACGTCCGGCGCGCGAGTCATAGCTGCGCGACTAAAGAATGTCGCCAAGACCCGGACGAGCCAACGCATAGTTGAGCGAATGGCTACGCGCCTGAGCAGAGATGTAAGTTAGCCGCCTAGAACAGAGCAGAAGAGGGCAGGGTCGACGTTTCCTCCCGAAAGCGTCATAGCGGTCACCTTGTTCGCAGTGTTGATTTTTCGGTTCAGCACTGCGGCGAGGGTTACTGCACCGCCTGGCTCGACCACCAGCTTCAGGGTGTTGAAGGCGAAGCGCATGGCCTCCCTGACCTCGTCGTCCGTTACTGAAAGCGCGCCAGCCAGGAGTTCTCGGTTGACTGCAAACGTGATTTCACCAGGCGTGGGCGTCAGGATCGCGTCGCAGATAGAACGATGATTGCCATCGTTGCTGACCCGCTGGCCGGCATCCAGTGATCTTGCCGTGTCGTCAAAGTTTGCTGGTTCCACGGCATAGATCTTCGTGGAGGGGCTCTTTTCCGCCAGCGCCAGGGCTATGCCGGCGGTCAAACCACCGCCGCCGCAGCAGACTAGCATTTGATCCAGGGGCGCTCCGGCTTCGTCCGCCTGCTGAGAAATTTCGAGCCCGCAGGTGCCTTGACCGGCGATTGTATGGGGATGGTCGTAGGGCGGCGCGAAGATCATACCGCTGCTGGCGGAGATCGCTTCGACGATTTCTTCGCGGGATTCGGTATGGCGGTCGAAAAATACGACTTCGGCACCGTAGGATCTTGTGTTGTCGATCTTAATCTGCGGCGCATCCTTCGGCATCACGATCGTTGCCTTTAGCCCGAGGATTGCGGCCGCAGAGGCGACGCCCTGGGCGTGATTGCCCGATGAGCACGTCACGACGCCGGCGGCCTTATGGCGCTCGGGAATTTGGCTGAGCAGATTGAATGCGCCGCGAAACTTGAAGGAGCCTGTGCGTTGAAGTGTTTCGGCCTTGATCAGAACCCGGCCGCCGCAAATCTCGTTTAGCTGAAGGTTTTCCAGCAATGGTGTGCGGATGGCCCGGCCAGACAGGCGCCCGGCCGCCGCGTGAACATCGGCAAAGCTCGGCGGCACTGTCAGATCAACGGATTCGGCTACCACTGTCATTGCCCAAGGCCAATCAGATCGGAAAGATCGGTCAAAGTGTTGATAACAGCCTTCGGACGCCCCGGAAGAACTTCCTGAATTTTACTGAAGCGGTTGAGCCAGGCGACGTTGAAACCGAAATGGGCGGCCCCTGCGGCGTCCCAGGCGTTAGTGGATACGAAACAGATTTTATCGGGTGCGACGGACAGGCGGTCGACCGCAAGCTGATAAACCCGGTTGTCTGGTTTGTAGATGCCAACGTCCTCGATGGAGAGGTTTTCATCCAATAGATTGTCGATACCGGCCGAGGTGACTGCGGCTTCCAGCATTCTTGGCGTGCCGTTGGAAAGAATGCCGGTCTTGAGGCCTGCATCCTTCAGCTTTTGCAGCGTGGGACGCACATCGTCATAAGCTTCAAGTGTCAGGTAAAGATCCATCAGGTTCGCGTGGAGTTCTTTATCCTCAACGCCGTGGGCTTCCAAGGCGTAGTCGAGGCCGTCTGAAGTTACCTGCCAAAAATCCGCGTGCGCGCCCATAAGGCTGCGAAGCCAAGTGTATTCCAGTTGTTTCTGGCGCCAGGTGTTGGAGACTGCGTCGGCTTTTTCGCCAAGCCGCTCGCCACCGCGTGCGACCGCAGAGTGGACATTAAAAAGAGTTCCGTAAGCATCGAAAACGCATGCTTCAACCGAGGAAAAGTCTGGGTGACTCATCTGTATTCCTTCTTATCCACACCCTTTGAGGGCCTGACTTAGAGCACAAGAGGCTGGTTCACTTTCCGCGTTGAACGACAGTGAGACTGTTACGCTTCAACGAATCGAGCGCAATGCTATCGGAAAGAGAACGCACCTGAAAGACAGAGAGCCTTAAAGAATTAGTGATCTGGTTGGTCCAGGAATGAGAGTTGAGTTGTGCTCGTCGAGAACGATTTAAGATGCAAAGCTGTCTCTAGTAGCAGCAGGGTTTTACCGCTTTATGGCCCCAGGAAGCGAAGGGATTGGAGGTAGGCAGCGGCATGGTGGCCGGTGTCGTTCGGCCGTTCGCGAGCATAAGACGGTAAATGGACAGACTCTCCAGAATACGCTGGACGTAATTTCGAGTCTCATTAAAGGGGATCTGTTCGATCCAGTCGATCGGATCCACGCCCGGATCCCGGGGATCGCCGAACTGACGCACCCAGCTGCTGGCCCGGTGTGGCCCCGCATTGTACGCGGCCAGTCCCAGAATGTAGGAGCCGTCAAAACGTTTCACGACCTGTGCCAAATACGCTTGTCCGAGGATCAGATTGTATGCCGGATCGCTGGTCAAGCGTTCCTTGTCATATTTTTTCTTTTGAGATCTGGCAACCTCTTTGGCCGTTGCCGGCATGAGCTGCATCAAGCCCCTTGCACCCGCTCGACTCACCGCTTTTTCGTCGAAGGCGCTTTCCTGTCGTACCAAAGCCAGGGTGAGGGCGGTTTCCGGTTCGGCCTCTCCTACCTCGATGGAGGGATAGAGATACTCAAGCAGGGTGATGCCGGTGCGCTGCGCGGTTTTGGCAACCCTTAAGGCAATGCCAGAACGCTTTTGAACCCGTGCCAGTTTAGCAGTCAGACTGAAGTCCGCAGAAGTTTTGGCATCGAGGCGCAGCCGGCTGAGAAAGGTATCCTGATAGCGTGTCTGTTTGACGAGACCGAGCAGCGTAACGGCCTGAACCAGGTCCATGTTGTGGAATGCCTTACGCTCAATTTCGCTGGGCGGACCATGCGGATTAATCGGCAGTCCCGTCTGCCGCCCAAGCCGATGGGCAGCGAGCTGTCCATAGAAGGTTGTTCGGTAGCCGGCAGCGATCTTGTGCCAGCGCTTGCTCCAGTCGTCATTGCCCATGACCCGGGCGGCTTCACCTGCCCAATAGGCGCCACGCGCCTTGCTGATCGGGGATTTGACACCATAAAACAGGCGGGCGAAGTGTTCGTATCCGCGGCGCGGTTGTTTCAGAAAGCGCAGGGAAATCCATCCGGCCAACCATTCACCGTCGGCGAATCCGATGCCGCTTTCCATGCCGTGCTCGCTGCTAATCCTATAGGCCCGCTCTACCTTGCCTTGTCTTAACGCCTTACGCGCGACCGTGTGGCGCATCGACCACCAAAGGTGCGGATACGGCGTCTTGTCCCCGGCTTGTTCGAGTAGATCAGCGACGTCGTTGCGGCGCTTACTGCGCCAGCGCCAGCGCGCCCGTTCGTACAGCAAGCCCGGATCGTCCTGTAGATGCGCCGGGACACGCCTGACAGCAGCGTCGACTCCCGCGCGCTTCCGACCCAGGGTTATTCGGGCTTCTGCAAGTTTGCGCTGGTCTTTTGCAACCAGTCGAACCTGACGCTCGGCCGCCGAGTACTTCCGATCCCACAGCAGACGGTCTAGCCGGGCCAGCTCCATTTCCGGAGTGATAAGCGATTTGTAGCGCCGGTGAAAAGCCTTTGCCTCATCCCGGCTAAAGTCCAGTTCAACCCAGCTTTTAGCCACGAATTCAGCCAGCGTCTCTTCGCGTCCGGCCCGTTTCAGGGCTGCGGCATATGCGACGGCACCTTTACCCTTCAAGGCAGGCTGGGCGTCAAACCAGGACAAAATCTCGGAATCGGGAGTTCGATTCGAAACTGCGGCTTCGGCTTTGCGCCTGAGCGTCGAATGTCCGGGCCAGTGCGCGTGACTGACTGCAAACTCAGTGTAGGTCTTGAAGGATGCACTGGTTCCACCCTTTTGCAGACAGACCCAGGTGGTTAGATCTGAAGCGACCTGATTGCTGATGGCACCAGTATTGGCACAGGCCTTGGCAATGCGCCCGGCGTCAATGTCCTTAAAGAATTTCTCTAAAAGCGAGTGATCAGCAGGATCAAGTACCACATCCTGCGCGTTGGCAGGCTGTATCCCAAAACATAGTGCTAAAAAAAAGAACGCCGAGAGTCCACGCATGACTTATCCATTTGGGGGGCTACGGCCATCTTTCAACATCCCGCTTTTCGCGGAGCCGATCGATGATTCTTGCCGCCAGCTTATCAGCCTTGTTTTACATTCCAAAGTGACCGAATGAGGGTTTTGATGAAACTATTGTGTAGAGCCGATCAGATAACGCTTTTTGATGCCCTTGCCGGGGTTCCGGTGAGAGAGTATCTTCGCGCGTCGCAAGTATGCATTTGTGACGCTTTATATTTGATTACTGGGGAAAAGTTATGGCCGGCCCAATGTTTAAGGGCTCACTCCCGGCGCTGATCACACCGTTCACGAATGGTTCGGTAGATGAAAAGGCGTTCCAGGACTTCGTTCAGTGGCAGATTGACCAGGGAAGCCACGGCGTCGTGCCTTGTGGAACGACCGGCGAGTCGCCGACCTTATCGCATGACGAAGACATGCGGGTAACCAAACTCTGTGTGGAGGTCGCCGACGGCAAAGTACCGGTTATCGCCGGCACAGGGTCCAATTCGACCGAAGAAGCCATTAGCCTGACCCAGGGCGCCAAAGCTTCCGGTGCCGATGCCGCATTGGTTGTGACTCCTTATTACAACAAACCGAGTCAGGAAGGCCTGTACCAGCACTTCAAGGCGGTTCACGACGCGGTCGAGATCCCAATCGTCATTTACAATATTCCCGGCCGAAGTATCGTGGATATGACGGTTGAAACCATGGCCCGGCTTGCCGAACTACCCAATATTGTCGGCGTCAAGGATGCGACGGCCGATCTGGCACGCCCGGCCCAGACACGCCTCGCGATCGGCGAGGATTTCGCTCAGCTTTCAGGCGAAGACGCGACGGCTGTTCCGTTCCTGTCACAGGGCGGGCATGGCTGCATCTCGGTGACCGCCAACGTGGCGCCAGCACTCTGCGCAGATGTGCAGAATGCGTGGCAGCAGCGCGATTTCGACCGGGTGGATCAAATCAACCAACGCTTGATGCCGCTGCATGAGGCCATGTTCATGGAGCCTAGTCCGGGACCTGCCAAGTATGCCTTGAGTCTTCTTGGGCATTGCGAAGATCGTTTGCGGCTGCCGCTCGTCTCGATCTCCCAGAGCTGTCAGACTGCGGTTCGAAACGCCATGGTCCACGCCGGACTGTTGAACTGACGGAGTAGGTGTACAGGGGTTCCGCACTCTCCGCGCCCTGATCGAGATCAGATATGACAGTCAGTGAAAACAACCTCGTTGCGCAGAATCGGCGCGCGCGACACGACTACTTTATTGAAGATGTCGTCGAAGGCGGTCTTGTTCTGACCGGCAGCGAAGTGAAGTCGTTGCGTCAGGGCCGTGCGTCGATCCTTGAGTCCTATGCGGCGGAGGAAAAGGGCGAGATGTTCCTGGTCAATGCCCATATTCCGACCTACGACGCAGCCAATCGCTTTAATCACGAACCCAAACGGCCGCGGAAGATCCTTTTGAAGCGGAAGGAAATGGCCAAAATGATCGGGATGGTGCATCGCGAGGGCTACACCGTTGTGCCGGTGAGCCTCTATTTTAATAAGCGCGGTATCGCAAAGGTCGGCCTGGGCCTTGCCAAAGGAAAGAAGCAGGCCGACAAGCGTGACACCGAGAGGAAGCGGGATTGGCAGCGGGATAAAGCCCGTCTGCTGCGGAACAAAACCCTCTAAATAAACGATCGGCAGACTGCGTTGCGTTTTTTCACTGAAACAGTGAAAACGGACAGGCATTAACCCCCAGCATCGATCCGGCTGCGCACGGTCTTGAACACGGCTTCGAACATTTCTTCGGTCAGGCGTCCGGTGTTGGTGTTGTAGCGTGAGCAGTGGTAGCTATCCACAAGCAGCAGGCCATTCGGCAGTTCGTGTACCGCCTGATGAGCGAATTTGCAGTGGCTTTTCCGCAATCCAAGCGCCGACAAAGCCGCGCCATGGGCAATACCGCCGAGCGCAACCAGCACCTTAAGGTTGGGCAGCGTCGTCAGTTCAGAAGTCAGGAATGTCAGGCATTCCTTAATTTCCTGGGTTGCCGGCTTGTTTTCGGGGGGCACGCAGCGAACGGCATTGGTGATCCGGCAATCTTGCAGATCCAAACCGTCATCCGGGCGCTTGTCGTAATTGCCGCTGGCAAAGCCATACTTTTTTAGGGTCGCATAGAGCAGGTCGCCGGCATAGTCACCTGTAAAGGGGCGGCCGGTTTGGTTCGCGCCCTTGAGACCGGGCGCGAGTCCTACAATCAGTAGACGCGCGTCCAGCGGGCCGAATGACCTGACTGGCGCATTATGGAAACTCGGAAACTTTTCCTGATTGGCCTGCCGAAATGCGCTCAGGCGCGGGCAAATCGGACAGTCGGACGCTGGGCTGTCGGGGACGGCGCACGCGTCTGGAGCGGCAACGGACATCTCTGAATTCCGGCGTTAGGCGGATTCCGCTTCATAGACATCGTCGTAATCCTCGAATTCCTCGTCTTCGCTGACTGGTTCGCTGGGCCGGCGATTCTCGCCACCGCTCTGGCGCTCGATCTTCGGCTGGAGGTCGTAAAGATCGAGAAAGGTATCGGCCTGTCTGCGCAGTTCATCCGCCACCATGGAAGGTTGCGAGCGGACGGTCGAGACAACAGTCACGCGGACACCTTTGCGCTGAACCGCTTCGACCAGGCGCCGAAAGTCTCCGTCGCCGGAAAAAAGGACGATGTGGTCCAGATGATCGGCCATTTCCAGAACGTCGATCGCCAATTCGATGTCCATGTTGCCTTTGATCTTACGGCGGCCGGTTGCGTCAGTGAACTCCTTGGTCGGTTTGGTGACCATGGTGTAACCGTTGTAATCGAGCCAATCGACCAATGGACGGATGGGCGAGTATTCCTGATCTTCAATCAAAGCCGTGTAGTAGAAGGCTCTGATCATATTGCACTGGCTCGCAAATAGTCCTTGCAAGCGTTTGTAATCAATATCAAAACCTAGCGCTCGGGCGGTCGCGTATAAGTTCGAACCGTCGATAAATAACGCCACCTTCTCCTGTGGGTAGAAGTTCATGATAATTCCTCACGCGGGTTTAAAAACGCAAAATTGTTTGTATGTAAATCGACTACAGATTGAACTGGTTCTAGGACGTCTAAAACAGCGTTCTGTATACAGTGCAATATTTAGGACACATTGATCTATCAGCAAGAGACAAAAACCGGGGTAGCGATTTCGTGATCTTTATCGGATTAGGAGCGAATTTATCAAGTCCAGGCTTTGGTCTGCCAAAGGATGCCTGTGAGGCTGCGCTTAAAGAAGTTGAAAATCAAGGTATTAAGATTGCGAAGCGGTCACGCTGGTATCGAAGTGAGCCTGTGCCTGTCTCGGATCAACCCTGGTATATCAATGGTGTGGCTGCCTTGGAAACGCAGCTTTCGCCGAAAGATCTATTACTAGTGTTGCATCAAATCGAAGAAAAATTCGGACGTGTACGAAAGATTCGCAATGAAGCGCGCGTTATTGACTTGGATTTGCTTGTGTATGACGAGCGAATATCAGGAGAGGGTGAGGTTCCTGTCTTGCCGCATCCGCGATTGGCAGAGCGGGCGTTCGTCGTCCTGCCGTTGATTGAGATTGAACCTGAATGGCGGCATCCTGCCACCGGGTTGACCGGCAGGGACCTTGTTGCTGCGCTGCCGACGGGGCAGGTCACAGAATTGGACGAATAGCAGGCTAACTCGCTGCGCAGGGACGACCTAAGGCGCATCAACACTGATGATCTGCCGGTGGGTTCATCTTTTTCAAAACCCTGGAGTATCTTCGACGTACCATCTGTGGCGAACGACGCTCTATTCAATTGTGATGAAACGATTCCAGGAATAGGCCTAAAGTCCGCGGAATACTTGACAATTTGCCTTGCGCATCACACCTCAGATGCCTATAGTCCGCGACCCTAAGGTCCCCCATACGACTAACTGAATAACCGGAGCTCCCAATTCATGGCGCGCGTTACCGTTGAAGACTGCGTTGTTAAGATCCCAAACCGTTTCGAACTGGTGATGGTTGCCGGCCAGAGGGCCCGTGACATTTCCGCCGGCGGAAGCCTGACGGTCGAGCGTGATAATGACAAAAACCCGGTGGTTGCCCTGCGAGAAATCGCGGACGAGACGATCAGTGTTGATGCTCTGGGTGAAGAGCTGATCCAAGGGTTGCAGAAGCATATCGAAACGGATGAGCCCGAAGACGATATGCCGGAGTTCGATGAGCCGATGGTTGATGCTGCAAAAGCAGCCGGCGAAGAGCTGGTTGCAGCCGGTGTTCTCAGCGTTGAGACGGCAGAAGGCCCGGCGGCTGAAACAACCGAAGCAGCTGCGCCATTTGCCGATGATGCGGTCATGGGTGGAACTCCGAGCGACGATCCAGACGTCGCCTGATCAGGCAGGCCTGCACACAGTGCCTGCGAATGACAGACCATCAGGAGAAGCGACCTGGACCTTTTGTCCGGGTGCGAGAAGGCGCCTGCTAGTAATTCCTGTTTGGGAATTTGTCCGATAGGATAATGACCGGACGATAAGGCAGGCGCGGAATGATCCGACAGTTTGAGCTTGTAGAACGGGTTAAGGCCTACGATCCCAATGTGGATGAGGAGGCCCTTAACCGCGCCTATGTCTATGCGATGAAGTATCACGGCTCGCAAAAACGCGAGTCAGGTGATCCTTATTTTTCTCATCCCATCGAAGTCGCCGGTATCCTCACGGATCTTAAGCTCGACGACGATTCCATTATTACTGCGTTACTCCATGATGTTGTGGAGGATACCGAAGCCACGCTCGCCGACGTTGAGCGGGTGTTCGGCAAGGATATTGAGCGCCTGGTCGACGGCGTTACCAAGCTGACGCGCCTGGAGCTGCAGTCCGAACAGACCAAGCATGCCGAGAATTTCCGCAAGCTGGTCTTAGCGATGTCAGAGGATATCCGCGTCTTGCTGGTCAAGCTCGCGGATCGGCTCCACAACATGCAGACTCTGCGGTTTGTGAAATCGCCCGATAAACGCCGCCGGATCGCCCGGGAAACGATGGATATCTACGCGCCGCTGGCTGAACGCATCGGTATGCAGCGCTTTAAAGACGACCTGGAAGACCTTTCGTTCGCTGAACTTAATCCGGATGGACGTCAGTCGATCCTGGCGCGCCTTGAGTTTCTCAAGGGACAGGGTGACGATCTTTCGATCCGCATTGTCGATAAACTTCAGGCCGACCTCGCCAAGCATTCGATCGACGCCAAGGTTTCAGGTCGGATGAAAACGCCGCACTCGATTTGGCGCAAGATGCAGCGCAAGGACGTTACCTTCGAGCAGCTTTCCGACATCATGGCGTTCCGGGTCGTGGTCGCCGACATCAAGGATTGTTATGCGGCGCTGGGTGTTTTGCACGGTGACTACCCTGTCGTGCCTGGCCGCTTTAAGGATTACATCTCGACGCAGAAACCCAATGGCTACAGCTCACTGCACACCTGCATCATTGGTCCGGAGCGTCAGCGTATCGAGATCCAGATCCGCACGACCGAGATGCACGAGGTGGCTGAATACGGTGTCGCGGCGCATTGGGTTTACAAACAGGGCCACAAGCAGGAGGGGCGACAGTACCGCTGGCTGCGTGAGCTGCTGGATATTCTGGAACATGCTTCCAATCCGGAAGAATTTCTCGAGCATACGAAGCTGGAGATGTTCCAGGATCAAGTTTTCTGCTTTTCCCCAAAGGGCGATTTAATCGCCCTGCCGAACGGTTCGACCCCCGTTGATTTCGCCTATGCGGTTCACAGTGAAGTCGGCAATGCCTGTGTCGGCGCCAAAGTGAACGGACGCATGGTCCAACTTCGCTCCGTCCTGCACAACGGCGATCAGGTTGAGATCATTACATCCAAGGCCCAGACGCCGTCACCGGACTGGGAGAAATTCGTCGTCAGCGGAAAGGCAAAAGCCTGTATTCGCCGTTTCGTAAGATTGAAGGAAAAGGATCAGTACGGCGAGCTGGGGCTTCAGATTCTGCAAAAAGCCTTTCGGTTAGAGGGTTACGATTACACAGAAAAAGCCGTGGCAGGCGTCCTGAAGAAGTTCCGCTGTGATGCAATTGAAGACCTGTACTTCCGCGTCGGACAGGGGCACCTGACCGGACGCGAAGTATTGGTTGCGGTCTTTCCCGGTGCCAAGGACGATACCAAGGCGCAAAAGATCGTTCCGACCAACCGGAGTAAGCCCAAGACGGCCAAAGCTACGGACAATGCGGTCCCTATCACTGGCCTGATTCCTGGCATGGCCGTCCATTATGCTCATTGCTGTCACCCCTTGCCGGGGGACCGTATTGTCGGGATCGTGACCACTGGTAAGGGCGTAACCGTTCACACGATTGATTGTGAAACGCTGGAGACTTTTCAGGAGACGCCGGAACGGTGGGTTGATGTGTCTTGGGACTTCAAGGACAGCGATGATCGGCATACTGGACGGCTCCACCTCGTGGTTGCCAACGAGCCGGGGAGCCTGGGCGGTCTTTCAACAATTATCGGCAAGAATTATGGCAATATTAGTAACCTCAAGATTACTAATCGCTCTATGGACTTTTTTGAGATGCTGATCGACGTCGAGGTCCATGACGTCAAGCACCTCAGTAACATTATTGCCGCCTTGCGGGCGACGCCTGTTGTAACTTCGGTGGATCGTGCTCGCGGTTAGGGCCCTCCGTTCCGAACGGCGGGATCAGACCATTGCCTTGATCGGCGATGTCAGCGTGCTCACGTAAGGGGGTAAGGCAAAGAATCGGCGTGGTACCGCGGAGTTCCCGCGCCAATCGAGGTGTGACCGCGCAGAATGTTTCAACGACGTAATCCTTTACCCTGGGCAGCGCGCATTGCTCAACTGATATGGCCCACGCAAGGTTGGCGTCGTGCCGGCTCCTATGTCGCGCACCGGCTTCGGCGTCTGCCGGGAACGCCCTACAGGATTGCTGCAGGTTTCGCCAGTGGTGCTGCCGTTTCTTTCACACCCTTTATCGGTCTGCATTTTGTCCTCGCGGGACTGCTCGCGATGCTCTTGCGCGGAAATCTGATGGCGGCGGCCATTGGGACAGTTGTCGGTAATCCCTGGACCTTCCCCTTTATCTGGTGGTGGATCTACGGATTGGGAACTTGGATTCTCGGCGGCAACGGTACAAATGGGCTGCCGGATGAGCTCACTTTCTCGTACATATTCGACAATCCCCTAAAGGTTCTGGTTCCCATGGTGGTCGGGGCTGTGCCGACCGCTACGTTGGCTTGGTTCTTGTGTTTCTGGCCATTGCGCCGCATGGTTGATCGTTACCAGACAGCGAGGCTGAAGCGCCTGCAGAAAAAACTGGAGCGAAAACGGCGAGAGGCGGCTGCTGCAACCGCCGCTGTGCCGTACGACCATGTGGCGGAGACGAGAAGATGAGCGATTATCTGCGTTTAGGGGTTAATATCGATCATGTTGCGACAATCCGGAATGCGCGGGGTGGTCGCCATCCTGACCCGGTTCGCGCCGCCCGGATGGCTGCTGCAGCGGGCGCCGACGGCATAACCGCACACCTGCGTGAGGATCGCAGGCACATCAGCGACGATGACATCGAGCGCCTGTCCAAGGACATCGATTTACCGCTGAACTTTGAAATGGCGGCGACCGAAGAAATGATCGGCATTGCCCTGCGCCATACGCCCCATGCGGCCTGTCTGGTACCGGAAAAGCGTACTGAAGTTACCACGGAAGGCGGCTTGGATGCCGCAGGAGGGCTAGAAACATTGCGGCCGGTGGTCGCTCGGCTGGCGCAAGCCGGTATTCGAGTATCTTTGTTTATCGACCCGGATGCTGCACAACTTGAAGCCGCCGTTGCATTGGGAGCGCCGGTCGTCGAACTGCATACGGGCGCCTATTGCGACAGTTTTCTTGAAGATGACGGGGGCGCCGGTACCAGAGCTGAACTGGCGCGTATCGTCGATGCCGCTGCTGCCGCTGATGAACTGGGATTGGAATGTCACGCCGGGCACGGGCTAACCTTTGATACCGTGTGCGACGTCGCAGCGATTCCAACGATTATGGAGCTCAACATCGGTCACTTCCTGATGGGCGAGGCGATTTTCGGCGGATTGGATAGCTCGATCAAGCGCATGCGTGCTCTGATGGACAAGGCGCGGGCCGAAGCCGGCGGTGCGCGGACCGCATAGCGCGGTCGGTATGGCTTTGATGCGACCGCAATAGAGGTGTTCGATGATTTTGGGAATCGGTAACGATCTGATCGATATTCGCAGGATCGAAAAAAGCCTCGAGCGGTTTGGTGACCGCTTTACCAATCGTGTCTTTACCGAGTTGGAACAGACGAAATCGGACCGCCGGGCGCAACGTGCTGCGAGCTACGCTAAGCGGTTCGCAGCCAAAGAAGCCTGCGCGAAGGCGCTGGGAACAGGTGTACCGCGAAAGGGCGTCCATTGGCGCGATCTGGGCGTTGTGAACCTGCCGTCGGGGAAACCGACGATGGCACTCACGGGCGGTGCTGCGGAAAGATTGCGTGAACTGACGCCCGAAGGGATGACAGTTCAGGTCGATCTGACTATAACCGACGACTTCCCGCTGGCGCAGGCCATCGTGATTATTTCTGCCGAGCCGGCGTGACGCTCTCGGCGGTACCGTGACCGGCAACATGGCGTTGTGCCGATTTAGTGCGCTTTCGAACCGAGGCTCGGTCTCGCTCAAATGTAAAGCGTATAGCCAAGGAACTGAGTAAAGAATGTCGAAAAAACGTGAAAGTTCGGATCTGGATGCGGAATCCCGGGTTTCGGGAAGCGGCGAGAGTGGGGAAGCGCCCGGCGCCGCGATGGAGACCATCAAGACAGTCGTCTACGCAGTCTTGATTGCGTTCCTGGTACGGACCTTTGCTTACGAGCCCTTTAATATCCCCTCAGGTTCTATGAAACCGACTCTGTTGGTCGGCGACTACCTGTTCGTTTCCAAGTTCTCCTACGGCTACAGTCACTATTCCCTGCCGTTCAGCCCAAAGATTTTCAGTGGCCGGATTCTCGCTGACGAACCAGAGCGCGGCGATGTCGCGGTCTTCAAGGAGCCGCGCGACAATAAAACGGATTACATCAAGCGCATTGTCGGCTTACCGGGCGATACAATACAGGTCGTCGGTGGTATTCTGCACATCAATGGTACTCCGGTTAAGCGTGAAAAGGTGACAGACCGGCCTGACCGCAATTCTATCAATATGCCCACGACGGTCACCGAATATGTCGAAACCCTGCCAAATGGTGTAAAGCACCTGATTTGGGAGGAGGGCGACGCTAGGCAGCTCGACAACACGCGGGCGTACACAGTTCCCGAAGGCCACTACTTTGGCATGGGGGATAATCGGGACAATAGCCAGGATAGCCGGGTGATCGGTTTCATCCCTGCAGAAAACCTGATCGGGCGTGCCGAGTTCCTGTTCTTCTCTCACGATAGCTCTGCACGGATTTGGGAGATCTGGAAGTGGCCGTCGGCGATCCGCTTTGGACGGTTGGGTGATGGCATCGACTGATCTATCCGTGACGGGTGATCGTGATCTCGACCGCCGGAAACCCGGACAGGGGATCGATCCTCAAGCTGACCGTGGCGGGGAACAGCCGGCTGTACTTGCCAAGCTGTTAAATTACGAGTTCTCGGATAGCAGTCTGTTGCGCCGTGCGCTTACGCATCCAAGTGCTGCGGCAAAACGCAAGGCAGGTGCCAACGACAGCTATGAACGGCTGGAGTTTCTTGGCGACCGTGTCCTGGGTTTGATTGTCGCAGATATGCTCCTGCGGCGTTTCCCTAAGGAAAGCGAAGGCGCGTTGGCGCGCCGTCATACGGCTTTGGTGCGCAGGGAAACCCTTGCTGAAGTGGCGGGTGACCTCCAAATCAGCCGTTTTCTACGCCTTGCCAAGGGTGAAGACGAGGCTGGCGAAAGAAACAATCCCGCTATTCTGGCAGATGCCTGCGAGGCCGTGATCGGCGCGCTCTACCTTGACGGCGGGCTGGAGATTGCACGGCGAACAGTGGTATCGGCGTTGGAACCCTATCTAAATTCCGCTGGAAAACCGCCCCAGGACGCCAAAACGGCCTTGCAGGAATGGGCGCAGGCCCGCGGACTGCCCTTGCCGCAGTATCGGGAAATCGATCGTAAGGGGCCGCCTCATCAGCCTATCTTCTCCATTGAGGTCTCAGTGGAAGGACATCCGCCAGAAAATGGTGAAGGGCGATCGAAGCGGATTTCGGAGCAAAGTGCTGCACAGACCCTGCTGAAACGTCTAGCGGCCGGAGGTCAAGATGACGGATGAGCCTGAAACGACACCTGAGGTAACCGGACCTGAAACGGCGCCTCGGCGCTGTGGTGTGGTTGCGCTGTTGGGGGCACCGAACGCAGGAAAGTCGACTTTGCTGAATGGCTTGGTTGGCTCGAAGATCTCGATCGTCACCCATAAGGTGCAGACGACCCGCGCACGCATCCGCGGCATCGCCATGGAAGGCGAAACGCAAATCGTTCTGGTCGATACTCCGGGCATCTTTGCGGCACAGCGGCGGTTGGAGCGAGCGATGGTTGCTGCCGCCTGGGCCGGCGCGCGCGATGCCGATACTGTTGTATTGATCTACGATGCCGTGCGGACGCGGGTCGACAAAGACACGCGCATGATTATCGACGGATTAAAGAAAACCGGCCGGCGTGCGGTGCTGGTGCTGAACAAGATCGATACGATCAAGCGGGACCGGCTGCTCGAATTGGCAACCCTGTTCGAAGCTGAAGGCATCTTTGACCAGACCTTTATGATTTCAGCCTTGAACGGTGATGGCGTCAAAGATCTGATGAACTTCCTGGCGCAGTCTGCGCCTCTGGGCGAATGGCTGTTTCCGGAGGATCAGCTATCCGATCTCCCCATGCGCTTGCTCGCAGCCGAAGTGACACGGGAAAAGCTATTTCTCCATCTGCATCAGGAACTGCCCTACGCGCTGACGGTGGAGACCGAAAGCTGGGAAGATTTCAATGATGGCAGCGCGCGTCTTGAACAGACGATCTACGTTCAGCGGGACCAGCACAAATCTATCTGTCTTGGGAAAAAAGGACAGATGATCAGGCGGATCCGCGAAGAAGCCCAAGCGGATCTGGAAGCCATGACCGAACGAAAGATCCATCTGTTTTTGTTCGTGAAGGTGCGCGAGCGCTGGGTCGACGATCCCGAGCGCTATCGCGAATGGGGATTGGAGTTCAATGCCTGAGCGTCAGGCGCCAGATCAAACGATGTCTCGGCAGTATCGATTGAGTGCCTATTATTTGATTTGGTTCAATAAGCTTGAGAATTTTATCTGCGCCGAACTTAACGCAGGACGCTCTCGATTTCCGCGATTGGTTGCGAAATGATCGAGTGGAGTGACGACGGCATCGTATTGTCCGCACGTCCGCACGGAGAGACCGCCGCAATCATCCATGTCCTGACGCCTGAACGCGGACGCCACGCTGGCTTGGTCCAGGGCGGGCAGGGGAGGAAGGCTCGGGCACTTTATCAGCCCGGCAACAGATTGCTGGTCAATTGGTCGGGGCGTTTGGCAGATCATCTCGGGACCTTTAAGTGCGAGCTCGAGACCAGCCATGCAGCGCGCCTGCTCGACGATCCCAAGCGCCTTTCCGCACTTTCCTCTGCTGCGGCCATCTGTGAACGGGCGTTGCCGGAACGTGAACCGCATCCGGCCTGCTACCATGGTTTCCTTGCGCTGCTCGGCGCGTTGGAGGGTGATCACTGGGCTGAAGTCTATGTCCGATGGGAACTGGGTCTGCTGGCGGATTTGGGATTTGGATTGGACCTTTCGCAGTGTGCCGCAGGCGGAGATAACGACCAACTGGCGTATGTCAGCCCGCGTACCGCCCGTGCCGTGTCACTTGCTGCGGGTGAACCCTATCGGGAAAAGCTGCTGCCCCTTCCGCCATTTCTACTGGGACGCGGCACAGGTGGTGCTGACGAGGTCGGACAGGGACTGCGGCTGTCGGGCTATTTTCTGGAACGCTCCATTTTCCATCTCCAGGATCGTCCGCTCCCGCCGGCGCGGGAACGTTTGGCTGCACTGTTCCCCCTTGCGCCGCCGGCGGGGGAGTCGGTCTGACGCGACTTAAATGCTCATACCTAAAATCCTTTTGGTAAGGGCTCGAAACATCCTCTAATTACATGTATTCGACGCGGGTCCACGTTTTTTGCCGGTTCAGTGAAAAACGAACAGACTCCAAGCGCAATCGGTTGTCTTGCGGCAGCACTCAGGTACTATATCTGGTAGCCTGACCGAGGAGAATATGAGTCAATCCGTTATACCTGCCGCCGGTGGCGGAATCCGTGATATCCGCCTGACAGACGCACTGTCAGACCGCTATCTCAGTTACGCGCTATCCACCATTATGGCCCGGTCGCTGCCCGACGTGCGCGACGGACTGAAGCCGGTTCACCGGCGCCTGATGTATGCCATGCGGCAGTTGAAGCTGGATCCCAATTCCGGTTTCAAGAAATCGGCTCGCGTGGTTGGTGATGTCATCGGTAAATTCCATCCCCACGGTGACCAGTCGATCTATGACGCGCTGGTGCGTCTGGCCCAGGATTTTGCACTGCGTTACCCCCTGATCGACGGCCAGGGGAACTTTGGTAACATCGACGGCGATAACGCGGCTGCCATGCGATACACCGAGGCACGCCTGACCGCCGTGGCGCAGGCCTTGCTCGAAGGTATAGACGAGGACACGGTCGACTTCCGTCCGACCTACGACGGCGAAGCTGAAGAGCCGGTGGTTCTTCCCGCGAATTTTCCGAACCTGCTGGCCAATGGAGCCCAGGGTATTGCCGTCGGCATGGCGACATCGATACCGCCGCATAACGTCGGGGAAATCTGTGATGCCCTGATCTATCAGATCAAAACCCCCAATGTGGGTTTCGACAAACTCGTCGACTTTATCCCTGGGCCGGATTTTCCGACTGGCGGCGTTTTGGTTGAGAGCCGAGAATCAGTGCGGCAAGCTTATAGCACCGGACGTGGTTCTTTCAGGGTGCGTGCCCGCTGGGAGCAGGAAAATCTGAAAGGCGGCGGTTATCAGATCGTCGTCACGGAAATCCCGTTTCAGGTCGCGAAGTCCCGTCTTGTTGAAAAGATCGCCGAGCTACTGATGGTGCGCAAGCTCGCGATGCTGGGTGACGTGCGCGACGAATCGACCGATGTTGTGCGGCTTGTGCTCGAACCAAAGAGCCGCAATGTCGATCCACAGGTTCTGATGGAGTCGTTGTTCCGCCAAACTGATCTCGAGACTCGGATCGGCCTGAACATGAACGTGCTGGATGCGGATAACACACCACGCGTCATGAACCTGCGCGAAGTGCTGCAGGCTTTTCTCGACCACCGGCTAGTGGTGCTTGAACGCCGCACCAACCATCGCCTGGAAAAAATCGCCCGGCGTCTCGAGGTTCTTGAGGGTTATCTGGTTGCCTATCTGAACCTGGACGAGGTCATTCGGATTATCCGCGAGGAAGACGAGCCCAAGGCTGTCATGATGGCGCGTTGGGACCTTACGGATGCGCAGGCCGAGGCGATTCTGAACATGCGCCTGCGGTCATTGCGCAAGCTCGAGGAAATCACCATCCGGCAGGAGCGGGATGAGTTGTCGGCTGAGCAGACTGATCTGCAGGATCTGATGGGCGATGAAAGCCGTCGCTGGTCGGTTATCTCCAGCCAGGTTCAGGACATCAAAAAAGCTTTCGGCCCCAAGACCGAACTGGGTGTCCGACGAACAGAGGTCGGCGAACCGCCGTCCGATGTGGTCATTCCCATGGAGGCAGTGATCGAGCGCGAGCCGGTCACCGTCCTCTGCTCATCGAAGGGTTGGATCCGGGCGATGAAAGGGCATCTGGAAGACGTTTCCGATGCCAAGCATAAGGAAGGCGACCGCGGCCGCTTTGCGGTCCACGCGCAGACGACGGATAAACTGTTGGTCTTTGCGACCAACGGACGGTTTTACACGATCGGGGCCGACAAGCTGCCGGGCGGGCGAGGATTCGGTGAGCCTCTGCGCCTGATGATCGATTTACCGAACGACCAGGATATCATCGGCCTGTTCGTTCACGATCCCGACCGTAAATTAATCGTGGCTTCAGCAGATGGACGCGGTTTTCAGGTGCCTGAAAAGGACGTGGTCGCTCAGACCAAGGCGGGCAAGCAGGTTCTCAATCTATCCGCCGGTGTGGAAGCGGCGATCTGTGCAGCGGCCGAGGGCGATATGGTCGCTGTGATCGGCGAGAATAGAAAACTTCTGGTGTTCCCTTTGGCACAGGTTCCGGAAATGACCAGAGGCCGCGGTGTGATCTTGCAGCGCTACCGTGATGGTGGTCTATCGGATGTGAAGACCTTCTCGATGGCGGAAGGTCTCACCTGGTTGATAGGAAGCAAGACCCGGACCGAACCGGATTTGGATGCCTGGCTTGGAAATCGCGCCGGCTCGGGCCGCCTTCCGCCTAACGGTTTTCCACGATCAAACCGGTTCAGCTGATAAAGCGGTTTTCGCGGCCTGGTGAAAAGCTTACAACGTTCATGTTTGGCCGTGCAGGCGGCCGGATCCGAAATTGCATCTGATACGAGGAAATTGAAATGCAGGGTGCTCAGACTGTAAACGCGACGCTTGCTGAAGCGCTCTGGCCGTCGAGCGGCCGGACGATGCCTGCGGCGCGCACTGTTCTTCTGGTTGTTGCCGGCAGCTTGTTGCTGACGCTTTCGGCCAAGATTCAGATTCCTTTCTATCCCGTCCCGATGACCATGCAGACCTTTGTTGTGCTGGGTCTGGGCATGGCGCTGGGTTGGCGCTTGGGAGCTGCGAGCGTCGCTCTCTATCTCGTGCAAGGCGCCGCCGGCTTGCCGGTTTTTGCCGGGACTCCGGAAAAGGGAATCGGGCTCGCCTATATGATGGGTCCGACTGGCGGGTATCTGTTGGGGTTTCTGCTGGCTGCTGCCCTTTGCGGGTGGCTGGCTGAGAGAGGCTGGGATCGCAAGGTTCTGACGACCGCTCTGGCGATGCTGATCGGCAATGCCGTGATTTATGTGCCGGGCGTATTGTACCTCGGTGTGCTCTTCGGCTGGGACAAGCCGATATTGGAATGGGGCATGACGCCGTTCCTGCTTGGTGATCTGACCAAGCTGGCGCTTGCCGCAGCGGTTCTGCCCGCGGCATGGGCGGTGCTGAAGCGTTTCGGTCGTAACTGATTACACGACCCTAGAGCTTGAAAAAGGGCCGTCGGAGAGATCCGGTGGCCCTTTTTGTATTCTGGCTTGCTTTACGCGATTGAGACCATGGTTCGCCTCTAAAGCTATACGGCATAGAGCCTGATCAGGAGAATCTGGACCGCAGGTCAATGTCTAAACGATCCAGTATATGGCTGTAAAAGCCTGTTGCGTCGGTTGTGCGACCCCGATCTGCTTCATCTCCAATATGGTGTGCGAGGATGGCGCAGGCGGGACAAACCGGCCTTAAACCTGCGGTCAAGAGGAGCGCGAAGTGGAGAACATAACTTAAGGAATTCAAAGCCTGATGGAGATGTACAAGCCGGGTTTTAGATTATCAAAAGTTGATTTTTATATAGAATATTTCGAATAAAAAGAGTGTAAATAATCTTACTGAAAACGCTATTTAGTTGAATTAAATCAAATAATTAAATGGCGTCATTAGTGCTGACTTTATCTGACGCCGTATATTCAAAAAGTTGTCACTTCCATTTTGAGGCCTCAAAAGGCCCGAGGTGGAAAAGCCCAGCCTTGCACTTGGTGGGAAATATCCTGTATTGCTATGCGGCGAGGCAGGTAGCAGGTCTCTAGGCTGCTGCCTATTTGAAAAACAGGGAGGTTTAATAAATGGATCGTCGTTCCTTTATCAAAAAGGCCGGTGTCGGCAGCACAGCAGCTGTCGCGGCGAGCACTCTTGCAGCGCCAGCCATCGCGCAGGGCCGCGAGAAGCTCGTTATGGTGACTGCGTGGGGGCGCGGACTTGCGGGCGTTTTCGATGCGGCACAACGCGTAGCCGATTCCGTTAACGCGATGTCCGGCGGTACGCTGGAAATCGAGATCAAAGCACAGGGGGAGCTCGTTTCAGGACTTCCCGGGCTTTTCGACGCGGTGACATCTGGCCAGGCGGACATGTACCATGCCGCTGACTACTACTACGTAGGTCAGCACCCGGCCTTCGGTTTCTTCACAGCTGTGCCTTTCGGCATGACCCCGAATGAGCTGCATAACTGGTATTATCATGGCGGTGGTCACGGGATGCACCGTGAGCTTGGCGAGGAGTTCGGCCTGGTGTCGTTCCTGGCTGGTAACACCGGCCCGCAGGCCGGCGGTTGGTTCCGTAAGGAAATCAATTCTGCCGATGACTTCAAGGGCCTTAAGTTCCGTATGCCCGGTCTCGGCGGTAAGGCGCTCGGCAAGCTCGGCGCTTCGGTACAGACCATTGCCGGTTCCGAAGTTTATCAGGCACTGGCTTCCGGTGCTCTGGACGGTACCGAGTGGATCGGTCCCTGGGCAGACGAGAAGGCCGGTTTCCAGGAAATCACCAAGATCTACTACACCTCCGGCTTCCACGAGCCCGGTGCAGGCCTGGCGCTGGCAACCAATGCCGACCGATGGGCTTCGCTCAGCGATCAGCATAAGAAGATTATTGAGATCGCAGCCGGTGAAGCCAATCTCTGGAACCTGCACCAGTACCTGGCAAACAACTCCGAGGCTCTGGCCCGCCTGCAGGCCGGCGGCGTCAAGACTCTCGAGTTCCCTGATGCGGTTTGGGATGCCTTCGGCGCGGCTTCGAAAGAAGTCATGGAAGAAAACTTTGGCGACCCGCTCTTCAAGAAAGTCTTCGATTCCGTCAACGATTCGATGAAGAAGTCGGCGAGCTGGGATTCACTTTCTTCGGTCGCCTACACGCGTCAGCGGACGCGCGTTCTCGGCTGATTTCCTGATCAGACCGTTAAGTAAAGTGACGAGGCCGGGTTTTACCCGGTCTCGTACACTTTCTATCCTGGCAACAAATGCCAGGGACGGTGCCGGTAGGGAGCCGGATCTGACTGGGACCCAGGATTGACTGGGAGATGGGAACGATCAACAGCTGAATTGAGCTGCCGCAGCGCTTTCATGCGCGGGTGCAATTGACGCTGATTGGGGATAATCAATGGATATTCTGGGGCAGTTCGTTCTTGCGTTTCTCAAGGGATTCGCGGACCTCCTCTTGCTACCCTGGCACATTATTAATTGGGCGCAGCTTCCGACCCTCAAGGAGCGACTGAATGTCGTGCTTGTGGCAGGCATGTCCGCGGAGTTTCTCTTCGTGGTTCTTGCTGCGGTGCTGATTCTGCTGGCGGCCGGCCTTTACAGCCGGCGTTTTCTACGCGGGTTGGTTTTCGGGCTCGAGCGCTTTAACGGCGCTATCGGTAAGTTTGCGGCCTGGTTTGCGCTGATCATGGTCATCCAGCAGGTACTTATCATTGCAATGGGGCAGGTGTTCCGCGGGAACGACCTTATTTTTTCGCCCTTCGGCATGATTATGACGTCCCATGAACTGCAGTGGTTGTCGGGTCAACTCAAATTCTACAATGCGATTCTTATTGCCATCGCTTCGGCCTACACCTTTATCGAGGGGGGGCATGTTCGGGTCGATCTGATCTACAGCACTGTCAGACACCGCACGAAGAAGCTGGTTGATCTGATCGGCACGTTGATCTTCCTCTTTCCGTCCTCAATTTTGCTTTGGTGGTTTTCCTGGCCCATCGCAACCAATGCGTTGTTCGCGCAGCGGCCCCTCAATATCTGGTCTGAGACCGCTCGCTTTCGTGGCTTCCGGTTTGAAAGCTCTGGCACGGCCGAATTTACCTGGGTTTGGTCTTTCAAGGTTCTGATCGTGATCTTCGCAGGTCTCATGTTCATCGTAGCCGTTTCCTTCTTCTTCAGAAATATTCTGGCTTTGTTGGAGCGCGACGAGGAAATTCCGGCCCACTATTCGCTTGATAGCTCGGCGTCGGAAGACGGCGAACCTCATCCAACACACTAGAAGTTCGGACTCGATATGCTTTTTGGTCTCTCGGGCGTTGAACTTTCGCTCATTATCGTTTTTGTCCTGCTGTTCGGCGGCATTCTGTCAGGCTATCCGGTTGCCTTCGCGATATCCGGGTCGGCGGCGCTTAGTTTTCTGATCATCGCAATCCTCAGCGAATACGGTTTCCTCTACGTCATGGAAACCCATAACGGTGAACTTGAGAAGGTGCCTGTATTGGCACAGGGCTGGCAAAAGGCGCTGTTATCTACCCAGTCGACCTGGGCGCAAGGCGTGTTTTCACGTGCCTTCGGCGGCAATGTCGAGACTCTGCTGGCTGTTCCTATGTTCGTTCTCATGGGTATTGCACTGGAGCGCTCGCGGATCGCCGAGGACCTTCTGATCACCATGGCAAAGCTCTTCGGCACCTTGCCGGGCGGACTGGCCATCGCTGTGGTCTTCGTGGGCACTCTGCTGGCGGCATCGACCGGCATCGTCGGGGCAACGGTCGTGACCATGGGGCTGATTTCACTGCCGACCATGTTGCGCTACGGCTATTCCAAGTCGCTTTCGACCGGCGTCATTGCCACCTCAGGCACGCTCGGTCAGATCATTCCGCCGTCTATCGTGATCGTGCTGCTCGGCTCGATCGTTGGGGACATGTATGCCATCGGGCAGGAGAGCAGAGCACAGGAACTTGGGGTCACGGTTCTGGAAATGTTGGGTGAGCCTGCGGTTCTCTCGACGGGCACTCTGTTCAAGGCTGCCTTCATTCCGGGTGTGGTGCTGGCGCTGCTTTATGCCGGTTATGCCTTCATCTTTGCCCTTCTCAAGCCAGACCAGGCGCCTCCCGTCGACTTGACCAAGAGTGACGAGTTTCACTTGGTGACTTACTACGGTGGCAGCAGCGGTCGTATGGTTGCGGCGGTGATCGGGCCGATATTTGCCCTTGCTTTGATTTGGATCCTCTTTGCCTGGGGTGGGGTTGCCGGTTCCATGGTCGTCGATGGTGCGCTCAAGAGCGGACCGATAGAGCATGGCACCATGGCCGCGGTTCTGTTGATCGGGTCCCTTTATTTCCTCGCTCTGTCATTGCGCCCACAGCATCCGCGCCGGCCTTTGTTGATAGGCTTAGCAGGCCTGGCGCTAATGGTGGTGGCCGACAGCCTGTTTGTCGAACCAGATGCCTCTGGCGGCACACGGTTTCTGTACTTCTTCATCCCGGCCGTGCTGATTGTCTACGGTCTACGCGCGGCTCTCCCGCGGCTTCTGGAAGTCGAAGCGCTGAGGGTTGTTTCACCACCGGTGATTCTGATTGTTGCAGTCTTGGGTTCGATCCTGGGAGGTGTGACCAATCCCACGGCGGCCGCGTCGCTGGGGGCGGCCGGTGCAATCATGCTGGCGGCGACGCGACGGCTCCAGGATTCCGGACAGAAGGGGAAGATCATCGTCTGGTCCGCCCTGGCGATCATTATCATGCTGTTGCTGCGTGGTAACTTCGACCTCAGAATGACCCTGGACAACATCAGCTTTGAGGATCGCGTCGCGATCTTCTTGGCGATCGTCACCTATCATGTTGCGGTCTTCGGCCTGCTTTATTCCTGCTGGATCCTGATGCGCGACGGCACCATGAAAGCGGTGGTTCAGGAAACCACCAAGGTGACCTCAATGGTGTTTGTCATCCTGATCGGGTCGCTGTTCCTCAGTCTGACCATCAGGTCTTTCGGTGGCGAGCACTACATCCAGGAGAGCCTGCGTTCCTTTAATGATCCGCTGACTCTGTTGCTGGTGGTCATGCTGGTGCTGTTTCTCCTGGGTTTCGTGCTCGACTTCATCGAGATCATCTTTATCGTCATTCCGATTGTGGGTCCGGTCATTTATGCCGCCGACCCCTCGGTGATGCCGCCGGAGTGGATCACGATCCTGATCGCAGTGAACCTTCAGACGTCGTTCATCACGCCGCCGTTTGGCTTCGCCCTGTTCTATCTCCGTGGCGTGGCACCACCGGGTGTGACGACGCTGGACATATATCGCGGGGTGGTGCCCTTCGTGTTCATTCAGATCATCGGCCTTGCACTCCTCTGGTACTTCCCTGGAATCGTGACCTTCTTGCCGGATTTGCTGCCGCAAAGTTAGCGACTGCAAGGTTAAGGCGTTAGAGCGGAAAAATTGAAACGGACTCTCGTTCCTGGAATGAGAGTCCGTTTCACGTTTAAGCTCATGTTCGAAGACCAGGTAAATCAGGAATTAGGGTCCCGGGCGCGTGAAGCCCTTGCGGGCGGCATCGACGTTGGCCCGGATCACGCAGTCTTCAGCATGATCATTGATCAGTCCCATAGCTTGCATGAAGGCGTAAACGGTCGTCGGTCCGACGAATTTCCAGCCTCGCTTTTTCAGGTCCTTCGAGAGGGCTATCGATGCCGCTGAGGTCGATGCCGTCTGCGGCGCCGTGAGTTCATCGCTTCCCGGTTCGAAACGCCAGAAGAAGGCTGCTAGCGAACCTTCTTGCTCGGCGATTTTCTGTGCCTGGAGCGCATTATTGATAACCGCTTCGATCTTACCGCGATGGCGGACGATGCCTTCGTCCTGCAGTAGGTGTTGTACGTCGTGTTGGGTGAAACGGGCGATCCGGTCGAAATCGAAATCATGAAAAGCGGCACGGAAGTTTTCACGCTTGGACAGGATGGTGCGCCAACTCAGTCCTGATTGAAAAGACTCCAGGCAGAGCTTCTCGAACAGGTCTCGATCATCACTGACCGGGTAACCCCATTCAGTATCATGGTAGCCAATGAATTCCGGCGCGGTGCCGCTCCAACGGCAGCGAAGTTTTTCGTCCGGCCCCAATATTGATGTGTTCAAGTGTCTCGTGTCCCTGTGTCGAAAGAATTAGAGGAAAAGAGCGTTTCGGACGCGCTTTACTCAAGCAGAAATGCCAAGCGTTCGTCGGCCTTCGCCGGTGAAATTTCGAGAATTTCCGCGCTTACGATGTTCTCTGCGACAAAGGGGTCATCGTTCACCCGGTTTTCGAGTTCTTGCAGCGAGGTGTTGTGTGCCACAATTCCACCTCCCGCATTGGGTTGTAGACTGCCGACCAGCAGAAACACACCGTCATCGAGACCGCGTTTGATCCATTCTTTATGACCGTTCATGAATTGTCCGGCATGGCTTTTATTGCTGGAAAACTTGAGCAACACGATGAACATGCGAAGTGGTCTCCTTTAGACAGATTGTTCCGGGGCTCTAGCATCTGCGGCGTCTCTTACGCAGGCGCTTAGCCAATCGCACATGGCGTCGACCTCCTGCCGGATAAACTTCTCGTCGTGGAAGGCGCTGGCCAATGTCGCGACACCCTGGCTGCGGGCAAGAAGATGCATTGCCAGGTCGTCAGCATCTGCCGCACGGCCGAGGAGTGAAAACTGCCGGCACAGCCAGGTCCGAAACAGCGTAAAGAGCTCGTTTGCCTGGGCTTGCGAGACATGGTTCAACTTGGCCAGTTCGCTGGTCAGTGTGCCGACCGGGCAGCCGTATCGTTTTATATCAGCCTTGTTCGCGACCAGAATATGGATGAAGCAGCGGATGCGACCTGCTGGATCTTTGCCTTCGATGTCCCACTGCTCCAGCATCGCCCTGGTCTTCGCCAGTCGAGCTCCAATCACAGCATCGAGGATTTCATCCTTTGTTTTGAAGTGATAGTAGAAATTTCCCCGTGAAATCTGCACGGCCTCTGCGATGTGTGAAAAAGAGGTGTGCTCGAAGCCCTGCCGGTAGAACAGTTGGTCTGCCGCTTCGACGATGTGATCGCGTGTTGTCGTTTTGCTCATCGATACACCTCTTCAGCCAGCGAAGGTTTGTATGTCGGACCGTGTGGGGTTCCTGACTCAGACCAAGGGAAGAGCTCAGTCAGTTGCAGTAATGTTGTAGGACGTTCGTCCTACAGTGGAAAATAAGACGGTCGTCCTAATTTGTCAAGATCCAGGGGATGGGCCTGAAAGATGTGCCTGCACCAGGCGACCTGAATTTGATCTGTCACGCGAGCCTGCCAGCCATCTATCCCACAGGTCACCTGTCTCACAGGTCACCTATGCCACAGGACATCTAGCCCACAGGTCATTCAATCCTGCAGAAACTCTGCACAGATCAGAACCCATTGCGTTTCATTGGAGGCGGAAAGGCGAGTTCGAATTGGCAGCTATTGCGAGGTTTGCCGAGAAGCAGAACGTCGATCGCTCAGGCGGTGAAAACTTCCCAGCCGTCCCGTGAAAACCGCTGGATCGGGCGGAAGCGGGTCTTGTAGGACATCTTGGGCGAGTCCTTGATCCAGTAACCCAGATAGACGTAAGGCAGGCCTTTCTCGACCGCAGCTTGGATAAGCCATAGCACCATGTAACTGCCGAGGCTGTCGGTTTCCAGATCTGGGTCGAAGAAGCTGTAGACGGCAGAGGGACCATCGACCAGCCAGTCAACCAGGCATGCGGCGATCAGGCGCCCGTCCGCTTCCCGAAATTCAACCACGCTGGTGTTGAGCCGGCTGTGCTCAATCATACCGCTGTAGTCGTCGAAGCGCATTCCGATCATCTCGCCGTCCGCGTGGCGGGAGGTCAGGTAGAGATCGAACAGGGCATATTGTTCGCGCGTTGCCACTGCGGCCTGCTCGATGATCCGCAGGCCCTCATTGCGTTTCTGGACCCGCTTCAGGGATTTGCCCGGCTGAAACTCTCCAGCCACAACCCGGACCGGTACACAGGCCTGGCAACCGCTGCAGGCTGGACGGTAAGCGAAAAAATGACTGCGCCGGAAGCCGGCCCTTGAGAGCAGGTCGTATTGCTCGACCGCATTTGCGCCGGCGATATCGGTCATAACCTTGCGCTCCCACTTGCCCTCTAAATAAGGACAGGGGGTTTCCGGCAGGGCGCAGTAAACCTGCGGCGGGGCATGCCAATGAGATGCCGCCGTACCCGGTTGCGCAGAGCTGTTATCAAGTTTCATCGGCGCTCTCTCGCTGAAACCGTCAGAGCTTATCGCGCTTTGACGAAAAGCGGCAGCAGAAACTTGTCCGGAGAATTAAACGAGGATTTGGACCACGGAGCATTTCTACTGCGCCTCTTCGTAGCCGAAATAGTCATGCCCCAGTTCACCATGAACTTTAATCAGCGTTTGTTGAATCCAATCGAGAAACTCATGCAACCCGCTCTTTACGACGGAGTCCGCGGTTTGATTGACCAACCCGCTGCGTAATGCATCCAACTGTTCGAGCGCGCCCACACCCTGCCGAAGATCATAAGTTGTCTTCAAGTCATGCAGCAGTGCCTCCATCTGCGCGACGCAGGCACGGACAGACCGGGGAAACCTTTTGTGGAACAGGAGGAAACCGGTCACATCCGTGGGTGTCATTCCACTGGGATGAATCCGTCGGAAGGCGTGGTAACCGGCAGCTGATCGCAGAACCGAATTCCATTGGCTGACGTCCAGCGGTGAACCGACGTTGTCAACGGAGGGCAGCAACAGGTGGTACTTCACATCCAAAAGGCGGGTGGCCTGGTCGGCACGCTCGATCCAGCGGCCAAGCTGATAGAAATACCAGCCTTCATCCCGGTAAAAGGTGCCCTCGGTAATTCCCGTGTGTGTCTGGCAAGCTTCTTTGATAAAGGAGCAGAAGCGTGCGATGCGCGGCTCGGCCAAGTTGGCGCGGGTCATGGCCCGCAGATGGTTGTAGAGAATGTTGAGCTGGATCCACATCTCGGTGGAGATTAGCGGGCGGAGAGTCCGGGCATTTTCCCGCGCCATATGGATCGAGGAGATGATGGACGAAGGGTTGTGCTGGTCGAGGGCGTAGAAATAGAGAACGTTTTCGGCCGTGGCTTCCTGGCCGGTCTCTGCAAACCGCTCCTCGTCCCGGTACAGCTGCAGGATCGATTGCCAGTTCTGTCCACCGCGGCTATCGCGGCTGAAAGTTTCGTTTACGTCCAAAACACGGGCTAGATTTTCTGTCCGTTCGACGTATCTAGCGAGCCAATAGACCGCTTCGGCATAGCGAGAGAGAAGATGCTTACTCAAGAACCCAGGTATCCTTTGAACCGCCGCCTTGCGAAGAATTAACGACAATCGACCCTTTGGTCAGGGCGACGCGGGAAAGGCCGCCTGGAAGGATCCAGGTTGACTTGCCGGTCACCGCAAAGGGTCGGAGGTCAACATGCCGTGGTTCGATGCCGGCGTCGACCAGGGTCGGGCACACCGACAGATTGATCATCGGTTGGCTGATGTAGTTGGAAGGATCCTCCACCAATTGCCGCCGGCATTCCTCAAGGGCTTCAGCCGAGGCCCGTGGACCAATAGTGATGCCGTAGCCACCGGCTTCCCCGACCGGTTTGACAACCAGCTTGTCGAGATTGGAAAGCGTGTAGTTCAGGCCTTCTGTTTCCCGGCAAATATGGGTTTCGACATTGTCGATGATCTGATCTTCGTCCAGGTAGTACTTGATGATGCGAGGCATGTAGGCGTAGACGGCTTTATCGTCTGCCACCCCGGTCCCTACAGCGTTGGCCAGGGCGACATTGCCCTTGCGATAGGCACTCATCAGGCCCGGCGCGCCCAGCATGGAATCCGGGTTGAAGACCTCCGGGTCCAGAAAATCGTCATTGATCCGCCGATACACGACATGGACTTCACGCAGGCCGTTGACCGTCTTCATGTAGACACGGTCGTTTTCTACCGCGAGATCCCGGCCTTCGACCAATGGCACGCCCATTTCGCGAGCCAGGAAGATGTGCTCGAAATAGGCGGAATTGTAGGTGCCCGGCGACAGCAGTACGACCTGCGGGTCCAGAACGGAATCCGGCGCCATTTCAGTCAGGGCTTCGTGGAGTTTCTGGCCGTAGTTCGAAACCGAACGGATCCCGATGTTGCTCATTAGATCAGGGAAAATCCGCTGCATCAGGTGCCGGTTTTCGACCACGTACGATACACCGGACGGCGAACGGGCATTGTCTTCTAACACATAGAAACCGCCGTCGTCCCCGCGAACAAGATCCGTTCCGTTGATGTGAACGTAATTCTTGTAGGCAACGTCCAGGCCTTCCATTTCCGGCCTGTAACCAGGATTTCCAAGTACCAGGTCCTTGGGAATAATGCCGTCGCGCAGAATCTTCTGGTCGTGATAGATGTCCCAGAGAAAGCAGTTCAGAGCGGTGACCCGCTGCGCGACCCCACGTTCCAGAAAAGCCCAGTCCTCCGCCGAAATGACACGGGGAATCACATCGAAGGGCAAGATCCGGTCGATGGCTTCTTTTTGGGTGTAGACCGTAAAGGTGATGCCGAAGTTGTAGAGCTCCAGTTCGGCATCCCGTGCCCGGTTACGCAATTCATCGACGGGAAGCTGGCCAAGTCGATAGCGGACCGGCTTGGTATGTGCTGCGAGTGACGCGTCTTTGCCGAGCATCTCGCAGTAAAAGTCATTCGGATCGTAACTATCGAGCAGGCGCACGTGCTCTGTTTCGGTCATGCAATACCCCTGACTAATTCGCCTGTTCTCATTACAGCGTATCAGGTTGCTATCGCAATTTGCGGCGTTAACGACCCGTCGCCGTATTTAATTGAGTTCAGTATTGCAGCTAACTGCTGTACTGCGCCAGCACGGAATGAAATTCAGCGATTAGAGAGGTGACCTTGCCTCCTAACTCTACGTGGGAGTCAATCGAGAGAGGAACCTTCAGACGTCCCATGCCTGACGGATTCTTGCCGGTCGATCCGTAGGACAGAGAGCGCCGCGGCCAGCCCTGCTGCCGAACAGAGCAGCATTATGCCGACAAGTGTATAGGGCCCGTTGGTTTCGGTAAGGACCGCGCCTGTGATTGAGGTCATAAGAGCGCCGGCGCCGACCGTCAGTGCACCGGACAAGCCCGATGCGCTGCCTGCAAGCTGCGGCCGAACCGAGAGTGCGCCGGCGTTGCTGCTCGGCATCGTCAAGCCGTTGCCGATGCCGACAAAGATTGTTGCCCCGAACAACGAAAATACATTCACGAACCCGGCCAGAAGAAATGCCATACCCACCAAAAGTCCGCCACAGGCAACGATCCGTCCGGCAATCATCATAGTCGTCAGTGCAGTTTTCTTTGCAAAGCGGCCTGACAAAAAGCTGCCCAGGAAAAAGCCGGCGGTGATGGAGCCGATGTAGATTCCCAGTTCCGCCGAACTTAGCCCAAGCAATGTCTGTGCGACCAAGGGTGCGCCGCTCAGAAAGGCGTAGAAGGCAGCCGTGGAAAAAGCCATGCACATGGAATAACCCCAGAAGCGCCGAGACCGAAAAAGCTCTGGATAGCTGCGGAACTGTCGCGCGAAAGTTTCGGACGGCTCGTTGTTCGTTTCTCCCAGATCAATCCAACTGAGCAATAACAGAACAGCGCCCAAGCCGGTGAAGGCCAGAAAATTCGCCCGCCAGCCGAAGACCGCGTCCAGGACCCCGCCGAACATCGGTCCCAGCATGGGCGCAACCGCCATGGCCATGCTGACATAGCCCATCAGGCTCGCCGCTTCCTGTGCCGGCACCATATCCCGAATCACTGCCCTTGATAGGGCGGCCCCGGCGATGATCGACCCCTGGAGGATCCGAAATCCCAGAAAAACCCATACGTCGGTTGCCAGCGCGCAGCCCAGTGACGCGAGCACAAAGATCGTCAAACCCGCCAGCAGGACCGGTCGCCGTCCGTAGCGGTCCGACAAGGGGCCCATGATTACCTGCAGCACCGCAGTAATCGCCAGATAACCTGCGATGGAGAGATTGACCAGCGCGTAGTCTGCCTCAAACGCCGCCGCCATATTAGGCAACGACGGCAGAAACATGTTTAGCGACAGCACCGAGAGCGCGGTGAGCAGCACCAGCGTAATCAGTTTCGGTGGGGATGTCGCGGCTTGGAGCATGGGTTTCGTTTGCAGTATGTTGTGGAGCGAAAGTCAGACCGATCTTCTTTAAATCAAAGGTGATCGAAAGAAAGCCTTATCTTCAAATCCTTAGAACAGGTCTGCGCTTGTTTGAGTCAAGCAGAAGCGTTTCTGCCATGGTGCGGCCAAAGTTTGGGTAACTGGGCTGCACGCACGCCATCGATCCGGTGATTCAGCCCTAGCTATTCGATGTAGAGCGAGTCCGGCTTTGCCGAAACCCAAAAGTCGTTCCAACAAAATATGACCCGCGCTAGAGACCGTGTGCCCTGGAGCCTTCCAGCCATTTCAGAAAAACCAACGCCACGGCTTGTCGGATCGGCAGGCCGCAATGTGATTAATATTTGTTGTTCTGTTGTAGGATGACTGACTTCATGCTATCGTTTCTATAGAAAACCATAGATTCGATTTGGAGTTTGAGCCCGATTGTGTGCGACCGGAAAACATCAAAACAGATCTATGCTCAGCTGACTTTCCCAGATCGCTCAAGCTGCGTTGCTTCCGCCAACCGCAGTCAGTTTTCCACATTGGAGAAGAGGTGGGACCTGACCGTGACTCAGCGTTGGAGCTTCCTGTTCGTTCCGACAGATTTTGGGAATCCGTGGCCCTTAGCGGCTGGGGAAGGGACGCTTGCATGAGGCGGATATCCGAAAAGATAGGCGCTGTTGAACATCTTCCGAGCAAGGTTGCGTCCTTCATCAGGCGAGAAATTGCGGCGGGAAACTTCCGGCCCGGAGAGCAGTTGCCAACCGAGCACAAACTCGCCGACACACTTGGGGTTAGCCGTAATGTTGTGCGCGAGGCGATATCGCAGCTGCGTGCGGATGGCGTCGTCCAGGCGAGGCAAGGTGTTGGTGCGTTCGTGCTCGAACCCGAGCAGCGTTCGGCAATCCGGTTGGATCCCGAAGCCTTGAAGGCGGACGGCTCGATGGAGCGCCTCTTCGAATTGCGTGGGATACTGGAAATCGAGGCAGCCGGTCTGGCGGCCGAACGGCGAAGCCAAGAGAACCTTGCGGAAATAAAACGGGCGTTGGACCGCATGGGAGGTACGGAACGTTGGGAAGAAGGCAGCGTTGAAGCGGATCTCGTCTTTCACCGCGAGATCGCGAAGGCGACCGGCAACGACTACATCTACACCTTTGTCTGCTTCATCTGCGAACAAATCCGTCGATCGATACATATCGCGCGCCATACCAACCCGCTGCGCGAACTGGTTGAAATCAACGTGGCCGAACACGTGCGCATCTACGAAGCTTTGGAGGCGGGCGACGGAGAGGGCGCGCGCCGCACCATGCGGGAGCATATAAGAGGTGCGGCTGAGCGTGCCGGCGTTACTCCTGCAGTGTCTTCGGATCGAGACGGGAAGGGAGCGTGATTGCGATGGGACTGGGTAAGCTCAAATCGATCACCGACATCTGTATCCTGGTCGAGGATATTGAGCAGACGGTAGAGTTTTATACGAAGAAACTCGATTTCAAACTCCGTCGCCGCGCCGAAGGATTTGCCGATTTCCATGCTGACGGCGTTACCTTGGCGGCTTGGGAGTTGGATCATATCAGTGAACACACAGGCGTCTCAAACCGTCGTTCACCAAAAGCCGCCCACAAAGCCTGTGTCGCCGTCCAACTTGATAGCCCGGCGTCGGTCGATGAACTTCACGCCGAACTCATAGCGCGCGGGGTCACGTTTTACGGCGAACCGGCAAGTTATGTGTGGAATGCGCGATGCGCCTATTTCACAGACCCGGACGGGACGCTATGGGAACTTTATGCCTGGGAAGAGGGCGGTCCAGGCGACTATCACGAGACAGACGAGCATTAGTAAAGCGGAGTTAAAACTAAGGGCATCTTGAGAAATAATCAATAACAGGGAGAGGAGATCAGGCCAATGCAACAGCGTTCAACACAAATCGATCGCAGATCGTTTCTAAAGGCGTCCGCCGCGGGCGTGGCGGCATTCGGGACTGGCGTCCAACTGATCATTCCCAAAGACGCCCGCGCCGCAGCCAAGGTCGTGATTAAGTATGACTGGCTGATGTCCAATGGACAGATCGGTGATATTGTTGCGGTCGAAAACGGTTACTTCCAGGAGGCTGGGTTGGAGGTTGAATTCAGCCCGGGCGGCCCGAATTCAGCAACCGTGCCACCTGTCGTTTCTGGGGCGGCCGCGCTCGGGCAGTTCTCTGAAACTGCGCAGTTGTTCGGTGCACGTGCCAGCGGCGTCCCCGTCAAGATACTTGCCTGCGGCTACCGAACCGGACCCTACGCCTTTACGTCCAAGCCAGCCCGGCCGTTGCGCTCCGTCAACGACCTTCGGGGGTTGAAAATCGGTATTCAACCGACCGCGCGTTTTCTCATCGATGCCATCGCCGCCAAGAACAATATCCCGATTGGGGAACTGGAAGTCGTCAACGTCGGCTTCGACAAGGCGCCTTTGATCCGCGGAGAGGTCGATGCTATCGGCGGCTGGATTACTAATACGCAGGCTCTGAGTGTCGTTGGCGATGACCGTATAGACCTGCTGGTCAGCGATCTTGGGCTACCTGCCTATGCCGACGTCTATTTTGCGACCGATGAGGCCGTGGCAAACAATGCCGATACTCTGGCGAAATTCATTGGCGCAGCAGCAAAGGGATGGGGCTGGACTCACGCAAACCCTGAAGAAGCTGTCAAGAAAGCCGTTGCGGCATTCCCCAACATGGACTTGGATTGGGAATTGAAAACCATCGACCTCGTGCTCCGCATGAGCTTCGATGCCGACACGGCAAAGGATGGCTGGGGCGCATTCGATCCGGCATCTCTGGAAGAGCAGATATCGATCTACGACCAGATCAAGCAATATCCTGACGGGCGTCCCAAGCTTGAAGAGGTCTACACGTCGAAGATCCTTGAGATGACCGCAGCGGACCGTCCAAAGCTCAACGCACCGGGCGCCTGACACGTCGATGACTCTTGCGGTGGAAACCCACGATCTTAACATCGGTTATCGCAACGCCGAGTCTGATGTGATCGTTCTCGCCGGCCTCAATCTTACCATCGAGGCCGGTGAGTTTCTAACCATTCTCGGACCCTCGGGCTGTGGGAAATCAACTCTGCTGCGGGTTGTTGCCGACCTTCTGGATCCGCTATCGGGCAAGATCGGCGTTCTCGGGGCTCACCCGCGCGATGCCAGGCAAAACCGTCAGATTGGGTTTGTGTTTCAGGATGCAACGCTCCTTCCGTGGCGAAACGTCAGAGACAACATAGAGCTGCCAGCTGTTGTCGGAGGACGCAACATACGACCGTTGCCTCTCGGTCGAACTGACGAACTCCTGACAATGCTGGGCCTGGAAGAGCTTGGTGAACGCTTTCCTCACCAGCTTTCGGGCGGTCAGCGCCAGCGCGTGGCCATTGCACGTGCGCTGATCGAAGAACCGCAATTGCTTTTGATGGACGAGCCTTTCGGCGCGCTGGATGAAATTACGCGTGACCGGCTCAACAACGAGCTTTTGGCCATCTGGCGACGGACGGGAACGACCATCCTGTTTGTCACTCATTCGATCATGGAGGCAGTCTATCTCGGCCAGCGTATCATGGTGATGGCAGCCAATCCGGGCAGGGTCGTCGAAGTTCGAGACCTCCGTCCGACCAAGACTGCGGACAACAGCTGTAGCCGCGAAGACGCAGGGATCATTTCAGCTATGTCCGACATGCGTGCCGCGCTCGAGGCGGCGTCATGAAGGAACGCCCGCTGTCCCGAACGGTGCTGATCGTGCTGCCGGTCCTCGGGGCTTTGTCGATCCTTGCCGCTTGGCAGTTCCTCGTCCCCTGGACAGGCATACCCGCCTACATTGTGCCCACACCGACAACAATCCTTGGCGTGTTTCAAAAACAATGGCCGTTGCTGCTTTCAAATCTCTGGCCGACCGCGGTGGAAAGCGTCGCCGGGTTTCTGATCGGCAACTCCGTCGCCATTTTTCTGGCAGTCGTATTTGTTTACAGCCGCATTGTGCAGACTGCTTATTTCCCGGTGGTCCTGTTCTTCAACACCATCCCCGTTCTGGCCTTGGCGCCGATCATTATCCTGATCTTCGGCCTCGGTATGACGCCGAAGATCATTATCGCCGCAGTAATCTGCTTCTTTCCCACGCTGGTCAACATGATCCGCGGACTGAACTCCGCATCCCACAACGAACAGGAACTGCTGCGCATTCTATCCGCTACGCCGTGGGAGGTTTTTTGGCGGCTGCGGTTTCCACGAGCCTTGCCGATGTTGTTTTCTTCCTTGCGGATCGCCTCGACGACCGCAGTGATTGGTGCAATCGTTGGCGAGTGGATCGGATCTGATAAAGGGCTCGGGGCGCTGATCATTCAGGCAACATTCAATTACCGTGCGGGCCAGCTTTATGCAGCCATCGTCCTATCCTCTTCGATGGCAATCTGCCTGTTCCTGATTGTTGCTTTCGTTGAACGCAGGGTCATCCGTTACGCCTGAAAAGGACGATGATGAAAGCGTAATCAGGACCGGTCCTGGTTATGGCCGGCGACTCAGACTAGTCTGGACAGTCTCCAAAGCCTTCTTCCTTCGAGGTTAAATCGTGCGCAAGATCACGCTGCAGGTTCAGCCGATCTCATGGTTCGGCGCCATGGGATACCCGTCCAGATCCACAATCACTTCCCGGCCGCTATTGAGCACACCAAGGGTCTCGCGGGCATAGTCTTGCCAGCCGCGCAGCCGCAGCCCCGGGTTTTCAGTAAGAGGCTGCGGCCCCTCATTCTTGCTATCAGACCGCGCTCAACCGGAGGCCTCAACTCGGACCTCCGGAATTGCGGAGATACAGTTCAAGCCGCCACCCGCCGGCGTCCCGCGACCGCTTCGGCGAGATTGTAAAGCACCTCAACCGAGCTCGCCCAGTCGATACAGCCGTCGGTGATCGACTGGCCGTATTTCAAGGGTTTCGCACCCAGCTCCTGGCGTCCGGCAATCAGATTACTCTCGATCAGGAGCCCAAGAATGCGGCGCTCGCCGCCGGCAATTTGGCCGGCAATTTCCGCGGCCACCAAGGGCTGGTTCTCTGGCTTCTTGGAGCTGTTGGCATGGCTGGTGTCGATCATGACAGTCCCGCGCAGGCCGGCGGTTTCGGCGGCCCGGCAAGCCGCATCGACCGAGGCCGCGTCGTAGTTCGGCTCGGTTCCGCCGCGCAGGATGATGTGACAGTCCTCGTTGCCCGCGGTCGCGGCAATGGCGCAACGGCCGGTCTTGGTGACGGCCATGAAGTGGTGCGGATGGGCAGCCGACTGCACCGCATCCAGGGCAATCTTTACGTCGCCGGAGGTGCCGTTCTTGAAGCCGACAGGGCAGGAGAGGCCGGAGGCCAGTTCCCGATGCACCTGGCTTTCGGTCGTGCGTGCGCCGATAGCGGCCCAGCCAACCTGATCGGAGATATACTGCGGCACGGTGGTATCCAGGAATTCGCAGCCGACCGGCAGTCCAAGCTCGTTGATCTTTGCCAGCAGGCGCCGCGCGGTCTCGAGTCCTCTATTGATATCGTAGCTGCCGTCCAGATGCGGATCGTTGATCAGGCCCTTCCAGCCGACGGTGGTGCGCGGCTTGGCGAAGTAAACCCGCATCACGATCTCGAGGCTGCCGGCAAGATCCCGACGCAGGGTGGCAAGTCGATTGGCGTAGTCCAACGCGGCCTCCGGATCATGGATCGAGCAGGGTCCGACCACCACCAACAGGCGGTCGTCCTGGCCCTTCAGAATGCGTTGAATGGCGGTACGGGTACCTTGCACCGTCTTTGCGGCGGCCGGGGTTAACGGGATGTCTTTCAGCAGGGTTTCAGGCGAAACCAGCTCTCGTATTTCTTTAATTCTCAGATCGTCAGTTGCTTGTTGCATCGCTCGGGTTCCTTATCTCAGGCTGCCGGCGGAAACAAAAAAACCGCCAGAGAGCTGGCGGTTGGTTCGGTTTGTTATGTATCTGGTTGATCAGAACATAGGGTCCCCTCCGTCCGCCTGTTGGCCCGGATAGCTAAAGTAAAACCAGAAAGTGGCGAACGAATTGATCATGGACTTAGCGTTACACAGGTGACGGCTGGCTGTCATCTGCTTTTTTGAGGGCCTGGTCTCAAGCGGCGCCGAGTGCCTTTCGAGTGACGATGTGTTTCTCTCTCGGATTGAGTGAAAAACCGGGCTGGTAGAACCGACCCAGAACGTTCAACTGATTGTATTTTATAGCGCAATAATATGGCTTTACATGATTGCGTGCATGGCAATGAAACCAAGATACGAAAGATTTTCCAGACTGTTTGAAAAATCGAATTTACGCTCCCTCTTTAATCTAGGCTAAGAGAAGTCTGTAAGCGGTTTCATCGCTGCGTTAATGTACAGCGTTACTGGGCTGCGTTCTTTCGCACCGCCGTGCCATTGGGGAGACAGCAATGAACATCAATGTCGACATCAACGATTTCAGCCAGGTCATCGAGAATGACCGCACCCGCATCTGGCACCATCTGACCCAGCACAAGAAGTTCGAGACGGTCGATCCGCTGCTGATCATCGAAGGCAAGGGCCTGCGGGTCTGGAACCAGGCCGGCCGCGAGCACCTGGATGCGGTCTCCGGCGGCGTTTGGACCGTCAATGTCGGCTATGGCCGCGAGCGCATCGCCAACGCCGTACGGGACCAGCTGGTCAAGATGAACTTCTTCGCCGGCTCAATGGGCACCATTCCCGGCGCCAATTTTGCTGAGATGCTGATCGCCAAGATGCCCGGCATGAGCCGCGTCTACTACTCCAACTCCGGCTCCGAGGCGAACGAGAAGGCCTACAAGATTGTCCGCCAGATCTCCCACCAGAAGCATGGCGGCAAGAAGCATAAAATTCTATATCGCGAGCGCGACTACCACGGCACCACCATTACCGCTCTCTCCTCTGGCGGCCAGCAGGAGCGCAAGGGCATGTACGGGCCCTTCACGCCCGGCTTCGTCGAGGTCCCGCACTGCCTGGAGTACCGTTCCCAGTGGGGCGAGATCGAGGACTACGGCATCCGTGCCGCCAATGCTATTGAAGAGGTCATTCTGCAAGAGGGTGCCGATACGGTCGGCGGCCTGATCCTAGAGCCGGTGACGGCCGGTGGCGGCGTGATCGTACCGCCCGCGGGCTATTGGGAGCGGGTTCAGGAAATCTGCGCGAAGTACGACATTATTCTCATCATCGACGAAGTCGTCTGCGGCATGGGGCGCACCGGCGAGTGGTTCGGCTATCAGCACTACGGCATCAAGCCGGATATCGTGACCATGGCAAAGGGCGTTGCCTCGGGTTACGCCGCGATCTCCTGCACCGTGACCACCGAGGCGCTGTTCGAGGAGTTCAAGTCCGACCCCGAAGAGCCCATGAGCTACTTCCGCGATATCTCGACCTTTGGCGGCTGCACCGCCGGACCTGCGGCGGCGATCGAGAACATGCATATTCTCGAAGAAGAAAAGCTGCTCGAGAACACCACCAAAATGGGCGACTACCTGGTCGGCCGTCTTGAGGAACTCAAAGGCAAGCATGCCCTGATCGGCGAGGTCCGCGGCAAAGGGCTCTTCGTCGGCGCCGAGCTGGTTTCCGACCGAGAAACCCGCGACCCGGTCCCTGAGTCCGTGACACAAGCCATCGTCGGCGACTGCATGAAGCACAACGCCGTCGTCATCGGCGCCACCAACCGTTCGCTGCCGGGCCTGAACAACACGCTGTGTCTGTCACCGGCGCTGATCGCCACGAAGGACGACATCGACGAGATTGTCACTGCGATCGATGAAGCGCTGGGACGGGTGACGGCGGGGTAGGGCGTGCCGCGATTTTGGATTGAGAAACCGCGTCATCGGGTTGCCCGTGGCGCGGTTTTCATTCGTGCATCCTGTGCCGTGCCTGAACGTCTTCGGGTTGGGCAGGCTGTCGCTGGACGCGAGGTCCCATCTTGAATCTCTTCTGATCGTCACCAACATGAATTCAATTGTATGTATACGATGAATTTTTAATGACGAATGAGAGATTGAGCAATGTCCAATCTGACTGAGCCCCTGAGATCAACTCCCACAGACCCGTCGGGCCCGCGACCCACCGCCGGCATGATCGGCTTTGCCATCGGTGCCGCCGCCGTGCTCCTCGTCTTGATGCACTTCTGGGCCGGCCCTTTCGCCCCGCAACAAAGCGCCGGCATCTCCATCGGTGAAATCGCCGGCGAGATCCGTGATTCCGCAGCCCGGGCTTTGTCCGGCGAACAACAGCCTGAACCAACCGCCGCCCCCTGGGACATCGACCGCGTGCTAAATCTCTTCGCCGCCGTCCTCGCCGGCGCGGCCATTGTCCTCGGCCTGTTGGGCATCGTCCGCCGCGAGACCTGGCGCCCCGCCGCCGGCGCGATCGCTTTGGGCGCGAGCGCGGTGGTGTTTCAGTTCTTCGCCTGGATCATTCTGATCGTCGTGGGACTGATCGTTTTCTTCGTGATCATCCAGAATCTAGACGGGATTTTGAGTGGATGAAGCGTTGTGTTTGCTGGAGGCAGGGGACGACAGGTTGGTGTAAGTTATTTTTTGTAAACTGCTTTGGAAGGCAACTGCACAATACACGATCCGATTCGCTGTAGACATTTGAATACCCGTTCGCCCTTAGTTGACAGGGTCGAAAATAAGTATTCACTACTCAGATTCCCTGCGCAAAAACTGCTGCGTTGCCGTAATTGCAGTTTAGGATTCTTGAAGCTGGCATAAGGAGAATTCGCGATGAGAATCGACGGCGCGTGCCACTGTGGCTTCATTCAATTTGAAGCTGAAGTTGATCCCGAAGGGGTTTAACTCTGCCATTGCACCGATTGTCAGTCCATATCGGGCTCGCCTTTTTGCTGGGCGGTTTCGGTGTCCGTCGAGAAGTTCAAACTACTGTCTGGTGAGCCCAAGACCTACGAAAAAATTTCGGCGAACGGTGCGACAAGCCTTCAGTTATTCTGCCCGGAATGTGCTTCACCGCTTTACTCGACAGCGGTAGGCGTGGAGCCCAAGTCATACAACCTTCGTCTGGGGACGGCTCGACAGCGAGCGGCGTTGCCGCCCAAACTGGAAGTTTGGTGCGCCTCGGCACAGGAATGGAATTCCGTAAAGGGGGATACCGGGAAATTTAATACACAATAAGCCTAGATCAGCCTGACTGTTGAAGCTTTACCAATTGGCTTGAAGATTGGGAATCAATGAAGTAGGCGGCGGCAGGTTCCAATTTATGCGTTTGACCAATCGACGAACGCGCAAATGCAAGTCCGTCCTAGAAGCTTCGCTTACGCGCGACAATCCTCAATCCACCTCACCGCCGCCGTCAGATCATCAACAACAGCACTTGGCCTCGGATCCACACTCACCTCAACCCCCTCCACATACTTTCCCGTCCGCACCAGCACGCCGTAACCCAACCCCGCCGCCAGCGCCCCGGCGACATCCATCTCCGCGTCGTCGCCGACCATGACCGCGTCCTCAACCGCACAGACCATGCTCTCCAGCGCAGCTCCAAAGAAATCCGGCGACGGCTTGCCCAGCACGGTCGCCTTGCGCCGGGTGGCGAACTCCAGCGCCGCGACGAAGGGGCCCGCGTCCAGGCTCAGTTGGCCGTCCTGGTCCTTGAAGGTCCGGTTGTTGGCCAGCGCCAAAAACTCGGCGCCGTCGAAGGCCCGGAAGGCGGCGTTCAGGCTGTCGTAGGTGAAGCTCTTGCCCGCGTCGCCGATCACGACGGCCTTTTCGGCGTAGTCCGGGAGTCCCTGAAAGTCCTCCGCCAGGTCGGGATGGATCAGCAGGTGAGGGGCGCGCTTGTGGCGGATCAGCCAGTCGCGCGCGGCGGCGGCCGGGGTGAAGAGCTCGTCGTCCGCGATCTCAAGCCCCATCCCGCGCAGCTTTTCCAGGATGCCCTGTTTCGCGGTGCGGGTGGTGTTGGTCAGGAAGCGGATCGGCAGGTCGGCGTCGCGCAGGCGCGCAACGGCCTCCAGGGCGCCCGGCAGAACCCGGTTGCCGACATAGATCACCCCCGAAAGATCGAGCAGGACGGCCTTGATCATCACCCAACCCGCCAAGCTGCTGTGAGGAGGGTAGTCTAGCAGCGTGCGGGCTGGGCGTTAAGGCCGTCGGCCATCATTCAGCAGGTTTGTAGGTTTCAGGCTGGAAACAAAGTGGTTCCGGACTTGCGGTGACCTTGCCGTAAGCTTCTTTCTCGAAAGCCTCCGCGTTGTTTTCCATTTCGTCGTAGGTCGGCGCTTCTATGCCTTTGACCTTGCGGCCCCAATGGACCATTTCATGCATAATCGTGGCTTCCAGGTACTCCTCCCAGGCAGCGAGCTTTACCTTGTCGCCGCTGTTCGCGCTATGGAATGCCTTCAACTTCGCGCTCTCGTAGTGACCTATGACCGCCCTGGAAATCCCGAACACCTTTTTCGACCAGGTCATGCCGACGCTGATCCGGTACTTGCCGGTCTTCGGATCCCGCTCGCAAGGGAAGTTCGCGGGCGAGACTTTGGGATTCATGTTGGGACGAAGGGCCAACGCAGCGTCATGAGGGGCGAGGCCCGACCATTTTACATAGGCATCGAACACCTTTTTCTTGTGAAAGACTCGATCTTTCATCGAAAGCAAGAAGGCGTGGAAATAGTAATACTTCTTTTGGTCTTCGAGTTGAAGGTACATCGCGAATCTCCTTTTGGTCTGCATTCCGACCGGTGCATCCTCTTCAACTCTCTAACAGATCAGAGTGTGGTTTTATTCCCTGGTGTCGACAGGCCTGAGGCCCTACGCCCCGCAGCACTTCTTGTATTTTTTTCCCGATCCGCAGGGACAGGGCTCGTTGCGGCCGACCTTCACGACCTGCCGCGGCGCGCCTTTCGGATTTATCTGCCCGTCGGTGTAGACCCAACGTCCGTTTTCGCGTTTGAATGTGGCCAGTTCATGATGAGCGAGCTGCTGACCCTCCAGACGAAAGCTGGCGACAAACTCGACCGTCCCGGTCTCGTCATTTTCGCCGCCGCCTTGAGTGTCGCGGACTTCCAATCCCAGCCATGTCGCATTATTGGCGGTGTTCTCCGCTTCGACCTCGTCGAAATCCAATCGAGATTCGGAAGACAGTGTCTGAGAGAGATAGCCGACATTGCCGAGCGCGAAGGCGGTATAGCGTGAGCGCATCAGCGTCTCTGCAGTCGGTGCGGGCGCACCGCCTATTATGGTGCCGCAACAGTCATCTAAGTTCCGGCCGGTACCGCAGGGGCATGACGTCACGGTAAAAGACTCCTTTTGTAGCCAAGTAAACGCAATCTGCTCTAACTTTATTCGGTGGCGAAGCAAAGAGGAATTGTACCTCTCCGGGGCCCGATCGTATTTCACTGTTTCGCTGAAAGATGCGAATCAACCGCCACTTCATACAGCCAGAGCCTTTCCCGTTCATATGGATTCATTCTACCGTGCGGATTTTCAGTGCTGACGAAGTACGAATTGGAGCGGTTGGCGTTTGTTCAAAAAAGCTTTAAGCTTAAAGAATGGCCAAACAAAATCCATACCGTCCCTTCACTCCGGATCCGGAATTCGTTGCGCTTCTGCCTGAAACGAAAGGCAGTGAGACGAATGGTCTTGGAGAGACGGAGGTGCGTCGGCCGTCGATGGTCTGGTGGGCGCCTGACATGGACGCCGTCTCCTTTGGTGAGGCCCAGAAGTGGTTTTACCGGCGTGAACCGCAAGACCCGGTCTTGATGGACTTCCGCACACAGCGCCGTGCGATCCTGGAGGCGCCGCTGCCCGAGCTTGCCGATACGCCGGCGGAGCGAAGTCCGGAGGAGTGGACGGATGCGCTGAACAGGTTCATCGCCGATGGCGATTGCGAGATGGTCGGCGTGACGGCGCTACAGCCAGAATGGGTTTTCGAGCATCACGAAACCGACTTCGGCACTGTGGTCATGCTGGGTGTTCAACATGATTATGACGAGCTGAAGCATGTGCCGGAAACCCGCGGCGGCATTGAGGTCACACGTCAATACTGCCGCGCCGCCGCCGCTGCGAAACGCGTCGCCGGCTGGTTACGTATGGAAGGCTGGGACGCGGCGCCCGTGACCGGCCCCATGGTCGGCGAAATACTGATGATCCCACCGGCTCTCGAATGCGGTTTCGGAGAGCTGGGCAAACACGGCTCCCTGATCAATCCGGAGTTCGGGTCCGCCTTTCGGCTCGGCGCAGTCCTCACGGACGCACCTTTTGCCCACACGACCAAACGCAGCTTCGGCGTCGACGATTTCTGCAGCCGCTGCCGGGTCTGCGAAGACGCCTGTCCGCCCTTCGCGATCGGGCCTGAAAAGCAAATGGTGCGCGGTGTCGAAAAATGGTTCGTCGATTTCGACAAATGCATTCCCTTTTTCGCCGACACTTCCGGCTGCGCCATCTGCATCGCCGTCTGCCCTTGGTCCCGCCCGGGCGTCGGTCTGAACCTGGCGGAGAAACTGGCACGCCGCCGGGAACGGGATGAGGTATCGGAGTGAGTGGGGCGGCTGTTGGAGATTGGGCTAACGGCTAGAAGGCTGTCCGGCAGGCGTTTCTCGGTCGCAGCCCGTCACCGGAACCTGAACTTCGAGAATGCAGCGGATCGAACAATTCTCTGGGGCGAAAATTGTGCTGTTCCTTGCCGATGCTCTGCATCGCCTGCGTTCCTTCTCCTGCCCGAAGGACCCTGGAGACAATCTCTATGGGGCATTATCAATGCTCCTTGGTATAAGGCCTCCATTGTCCTTTTTCAGCAGCCTGTTAGAGCGTTTTCAACTTATGTCGAATCGGTTCCAGCCCAGTCAAATGACGCTTCAGTTAAATAAACAGAACAGCGCGTAGCAGTGATCGGTGAAGCGGGTGAAAAGAAAATACATAAAGGCATCGGCCAGCAGGCTGACGGCCAGCACCGGCAGCACGATGTAGAGAGTGAAGTAGTAGAGCGCCCAGCGCGTGAAGCGGCGCTTGGGAATCCGGTGCCCCCGGACTTCCGCCAGCTTCTCCGCCTGCGATGAAGGGCTGTCGGCCGACTGGGTCATAATCACAGACTAAAGATTGCCGGGCCCGGTGAAAACCGGGATTATGACGGCCATGGTCACCGCCCCCGAACCCGAACCCGAACCCGACGCCGATATTACCTGGCAGCCCTGCCCCCGCGAGACCTGGGATGTCCTCACCCGCCAGGCCGGGCAGAGCAGCCTGGAACAGGCCTGGGCTTACGGCGCGGCGATGGAAAGCCAGCAGGGCCTGCGGGCCGAGCGCGGCCTGATCGGCCAGGGTGGCGAACCGCTGGCCCTGGTCCAGGCCTTCTGCGGAGACCGCCTCTTCACCCGCATCGCCAGGGTGCTGCGCGGCCCCATCTGGCTGATCGACCCACGGGAAGACCCGCGCACACCAGAGGTCTGCGATACCATCGCCCGGCATTTCCGTCGTCGCTTCGGCGACTTCCTGTTCTGGCTGCCGGAACTGCCTGATAATCCGAAGAGCGCCGCCATGCTGCGCGCCCAGAGCCTGCGCCCGGTCGTGACCGGCTACAGCTCGATCTGGCTCGACCTGCGACCGCCCCTGGAGGCCTTGCGCGCCGGCCTGCACGGCAAGTGGCGCAACGCCCTGCGGCAGGCGGAAAAGGCCGGTTTCGACGTGGGGGTGACGACCAACCCACGCCGCCTGAGCCAAAGCCTGCAACTGTATGACCGCTTTCGCCGCAAGAAGCGCTTCGTCGGCCCCAACGGCGATTTCATCGCCGCTCTGGCAGGCCACGACCGCAAGGCCGTGGTCGCCCTCACTGCACGACTGAGTGGCGACCAGGTCGCTGGCGTCATCTTGATTCGCCACGGCAGAGCGGCCACCTACCTTGCCTCCTGGACCAGCGACGCGGGCCGCGTTGGCCAGGCCCATAACCTGCTGCTCTGGCGCGGCATCGAGACCTTGAAAGAGAGCGGGATCGACTGGCTTGACCTCGGCGGCGTGAACACCGAAAGCCAGCCCGGCATCGCCCGCTTCAAGCTCGGCCTCGGTGGCGAAGTCTTTACGCTGGCTGGGACGTATTTGTGAGCGACGAAACGAAGAAGGCGAAGTAGAGCGACCAGCGTTTCTTTTCGAAGATCAGTCATCGCTTGACACCATACGTCGTAATTTTTCCATGTCGGGGAAATCCACCAAACGAACTTTCTAATCATCATCCGTAAACTTCCGTCGGCCAGGGCTCATACCAATCTCCTATCATCAACAATGGTAAGTTAATCCATTGTCCGGAAACAGGAACGAACTCCAGGGCGCGCTGTCTGCTCGACCACCTACCGTGGGATCTCTCTGAACGGCTTGCCGTGCATCTTGGCCAGTGTCTGCACCTGTGCGGCGCGTTCCAGGTAATCGAGATCGTCAAACGCCGTGGCCATAGTCGATGCCGTCACGACAACGCCGTGGTGGCCGAGGAACGCGATTGGCTTATAAGCCATCGCATCAGCGATCCGATCTCCTTCCTGATGATTCAGCGCCAGTCCGCCATAACCATCGTCGTAGGCAATGCGGTTGTGAAAACGCAGCGCGCCCTGCTCAACCATCTCCAACCGGCCATCCTCGACGATGGCCAACGAAGTTGCATATGGCATGTGGGTATGGAGCACGGCTTTGGCGGCTGGTCGTCCTGTGCGGATCGGCGCATGGATGAAGTACGCTGTCGGCTCTACCGTATGCTCGCCGTCCAGCACCCGGCCGTCGCGATGGCAGAGCACGATGTCTGAGGCTTTCAGCTCCGACCAGTGAAACCCCTGCGGAGTCACCAGAAACTCCTGCCCATCGTCAGAGACGGCGAGGGAGAAATGATTGCAGATGCCTTCACTCAGACCAGTTTATCGGCATAGCGCAATGCGGCGGCCAAATCTTCACGCGCTTCCCGCAGGTCGGTTCTCATAAACGTCTATTTCCCATATGACACCCCGTCCTGACCTCATGGCTTGAGCAGGGACGCCTTCGAGCATTTCGAGGCGACGACTTCTGCAGCCGCTGCCGGGTTTTTGAGGATGTCTGTCCGCCTTTCGCGACCGGGCCGGAAAAGCAAATGGTGCACGGCGTCGAAAAATGCTTCATCGATTTCGACAAGTGCATCTCCTGCTTCGCCGACACCTCTGGCTGCGCCATCTGCATCGCCGTCTGCCCCTGGTCGCGGCCGGGTGCCGGCATGAAGCTGGCGCGCTGGCGGGAGCGGGATGAGGGCTAGGAGTGAGCGGGGTGGCTGTCGGTGATTGGCCAAACGGGCTGCAGGCTGTCCGACAGCCGGTCACAGCCCTTCGCCGGAGCGTTGCGGCGGGCGACACAATTGGCGTGGATCCGTCGAGAGCGTCACCGAACAAAGGCAGGTGTCAGGCCACCAAAGTTCGTGAGCGAGCCTGCGTTGAAAGACTGCACAAAACCGGACCTGGCCTTGTTCTCTCAAATCCGCCACCCCGGCGGGGCTGGGGTGGCGGAAGGGTCAATTGGTATATGCTTTGCTACCGTCCCGATTGCAAACGTGCCATGACAATCAGGGCAAGGCAGCTTGGGTTCCCCGATGCCGGATCAATATGGAGCTATTCGGACCCAGTTGTCGTCGCCCTGGGAAATGTGGTTGGGGATGTCCGCGCGCCATTTCTTCTGGGCGCCTTCGTGGACCTTGATATAGAGCTTGTTGTCTACAATCTGCCAGACTTGGGGATCCCCGGGCCTCTTGTAGTTCTGCGAGGCCGCCCAGGCACAGTAGCCATCGTACTGCGGTGCATAAGCAGATGGATTCGCCTTGAACTTGTCGCGGTTTTCTTCCGATGCGAAGTACCACACGGCACCATTCCAGAAGTGATGGAACTTGGCACGTCCCTGGGTCGGTTCGCCCGCGGTGAAATAGGCGACAGTGTCGTAGCCGCCGATCGCCGTTGCCAGTTGGTTGGTGGCATGGGCCACAGAAGACACTGCACCTGCAAGCAGGAACGCCGTGGCCATTAAGAGTTTCTTCATGACATATTTCCTCATGTGCTGAACAGACGCTTTTGTCAGAAAACGCAAACACCAAAAGTCCGTTCAATGTTCTGGTTGCTTGGATGTCAGTCTTGACGTAAAAAGTTTGATGGGAAAAATTCCCATTGTACAATAACCTCGTTATCACAAAATGTTGTGCTGAGTTTTACAAACTGCTGCGCCGGATTTAAATGTACCGCTAGGACCATGGCGAATGACGACAAAATATCAGCAGAACAGTCGCTTGCAGCGATCATGACACCGATTGCCCGGCTCATGATTGAAAACGATGTAATGCTGAATGATGCAGTGAAGCTTTTGAAGGCCGCGCTGGTCGAAACCGCCTTTGCCAAGGTTCCCGATGCATCTGCGAGCCACGTCAGCCTGATGACCGGTGTGCACCGCAAGGACACCAAGCGGCTGGAGCGCAAGGATCCAATGCCCGAACGCAGCTCTGCGGCGGCCCGTGTCTTGACGATCTGGCAGAACGATCCAGTGTTCCAGGGCGCGGACGGCCCGCGCGATCTGCCGCGTGATGGCGAAGACGGTTTTGATGCGCTAGTCCGGTCCGCCAAGGTTGATGCCGCGCCCGCTACCGTCCTATCGCTGTTGCGCAATACCGGAAATGTCGAGGAGCACGATGGCAATATCCGCCTTGTTTCAACCGTGCTTGTGCCCGTTGATAGCTCAGAGAAACTGAAGGCTGCGGTGGCGACCCTGCTGCCGCATCTGGAGACGACCATCGGCAATGTAGTCGGCGACAAGCCGCAGTGGGATCGGGCGTTGCGCTATTCGCACCTGTCGCAAGCCGCTGCCAGGTCGCTTGAGGAAAAAGGCGCGAAACTGGCCCTGGAGATGCTCCAGACGCTCAATGCGGAAGCCAAGAAACTGCAACAGGAAGAAGAAGGATCGACCCTCTTCGTTGCGGGGACCTTCATGCATACGAAGGAAAAAGAGGCATGAAGCGGATATTGCTGGTCTTGAGCCTCATGATGATTGTGACGCCGATTTTCGGTGATGAAAAGGAAGGCGGGATCGTCGGCACGGGGGTTGTCGGCAGTGTCACAGGTGTCGACCAGTTTGAAGTCAGCGGCATGCGCTTTGGATTTTCCTCGGACCTTGAACTGAAAGGCTTGAAAAGCCTGGAAGACCTGCGCATGGGGATGACACTGGTGCTGAGCACGGCACCGGACGGCAATGCCTGGCAGGCCACACAACTGCGTCACCTACCGGTGCTTTCCGGGCCGGTAACCGGACCCAATGAAGTGATGGGGGTGCCGGTGACCGGTGATCTAGAGGATGCAGCATCGGTAACGGTTGATGGATTCTGGTCTAAGACAGGTGTCGTTGCGTCGCGCATATCGCCGGCTCCGGCGGGGCTTCAGCAGGTCACCGGGGTCTATGATGCGGATCAGGCAACGGTCGGAAGGGTTAAAGTACAGGCTGCACCATCGCTTAGCCTTGCTGACGGCAAGATCTTCACGGTCACCGGACGCTTTGAAAACGACCTTCTGGTCGCCGAAACCGTCGAAACCGAACTGTTCATGGGCAATGCGCCGGACCTGATTCTCGTTGAAGGTTTCTTTTCTGAGCCCAACGAAAAGGACGAGGTCAGCCTAAATGGTGTCGCCGTTGCTGCGGCAACTGAGGGCGGCGCCATCGATCCGGCCACTCAGGTCAGGCGCTGTGCTCTGCGCGGCCGTCTGGATTTCGCCCTGAGCGACCTGCCCGCCAATGAGCTTGCAACAATCGAGTCCTTCTGCGCCACCGTCCTGCCACGGGAATGAGGCATTGCCGGCCGACTTCCTCGCAAAAAACAAGCAAAGGCTTCGGACGTTGGCTCAGTAACCGGCAACCGCCAGGGCATCATGCAAAGCGCCACCACGACCGGCCTTCAGTGTGTCCCTTCGCCTTCCCCCGGCGTGGTCCGCGTTAGCTCCTGTTCCGCCGCTAAAATCCGTCTCCACACCACTTGGCCCTCAAGGCCGCCGTTCTCGAGCATCGCGTTGTCGCACATAGCTGCTTCAAGCGGTGAATCATCTCCGAAATCAAGGGTTAGCTCAGGTCTCGTTTTGTGCATATTAAAATTCGAGAGAATCAGTTCGTAGCTCTGGCAAACAGGCCAGAAAAAGTGGGGGCGCGGGGGAATGTGTTCCCCCGAAATTCAAGCTTGCAGCCTACTTTTGAAAAGGTGCGAAACTAACCCGCCGTCGCCGCAAAATAACTTCGAGGAAGTTCAGCCCTTCGCCAGCACCCGTCCAGCTATAACGCAGATGCTGAAGCGACCGATTGCCCGCCTCGTGACTTGATCATCTTCCGCAAGGCTTTGGTCAAGGACTCTTGCAAGGGGCCCTCAAATGCAGCGCCTGTCGGCATCGGGATGATGATCGTGTCGCAGTCGGTTTCGGAGGCTGTTTCCGAAAAGCTCTCCGATGTTTCCTGGCCATCCGGCGTGATCTCCGTCACGACGAAGGTTGAGGTTATTCGCGACGTCCACTTTGAGCACAGCCCTGCACCGGACTGGTAGGTCAGTCCCTTCAGCACCAGTTCGAGTCTGATCCGGGTCGTCGCATCTGGGTCGATCTCAAACAAGCGTGTGGCGGCCTCTTGAAGCAGGGGCTCAGTATCCTCCTCCAGGAGATAATCGGAGTTCAGGTAAATCTTTTGGAAGCCGCGAAAGTGATGGGTTCGCGACTTGACAATGATCGTTCCCTTGACGGGCGCGACGAACTCGATGGCGGCGATTTTTTCTCGCTGGACTTGAATCTGCTCAGGTCCTTCCAGAGACCCAAATTCGGGTATGCTCACGTCAAAATCCGCAACTCCGGGTTCTCTTGCCGCAAGGCCGCAACCCGAGAGCGCAAGTGCACAGAGACTGGCAACGATGAGCCGAAACAAAATCGAGCGTTCAAAGGCCGCAAGTTGCATAAGGGTTCCCAACTGATCTTTTCTACAATGAGTATAGATCTTGATAGAGGAGCCTATCATTGGATGCAAAGCCAAGGTGGCGCGGGGAACGTGTTCCCTCAAAAAGCTTTTTTTTAACCTCCGGAGCCTCGCGACCTCAGCCCGCCGTCGCGCTCGCCTCTTGCCCCTCGACCGCCTTGTTCTCCCGCAACAGGATGATCGAGATCCGCCGGTTTTGGGGGGATGTCGGGTCTTCCACAATCAGGGGGTCCTGCGCTGCGCGGCCCACTACCGAGACCACGCGGTCGGGGGCGAGGCCTTCGCTAATCAGGGCACGGCGGCTGGCGTTGGCGCGGTCGGTGGAAAGTTCCCAGTTGGTATAGCCGTCGTCGCCACGGAAAGGCGTGGCGTCGGTGTGGCCCTTGATGGAGATCTTCTGAGGCAGGTTGCTGACGGCCTTGACCACCAGGCCCATAAGTTCGGTGGTGTGTTCGAAAGGATCGGCTTTGCCCGACGGGAACATGGACTTGCGGCTCTGGTCCACCAGTTGGATGCGCAGGCCCTCCGGCGTGTGATCGACCACCAGATTGTTCACCAGTTCTGCCAGTTCGGGCGCTTCCTCGATCGCCTGCTTTAAGGCGGCTTCGGCGGCTTCGAACTGCTCGGTCTCTTCCTCGAACTTCGCCTTCTGTTCGGCGAGAGCCGCGGCGGCCGCGGCTTCTTCGGCCTCGCGGGCAGCCTTGGCCTCGGCGGTTTCGGTCACAGGCGCGTCAGGATCCGGTTCACCTGGCGGCGCGTCCGGATCGTCGACGGCTTCCTCCGAGGGGCCCAACGTGACTTCGACGCCAATGGCCGAACGCTCCGAGATCATGGCGCCGTCCGGGCTCATGGTCCGGCCGGCCAGCACGCCGTCGGAACCGCTGGTCGATGAAGAGACGCGGGGGTTTGGGGTGAAGTAGTCGGCGATGCCTTCCTTCTGCTCTTCCGAGGTGTTGGCCAGCAACCACATCAGCAGGAAGAAGGCCATCATGGCGGTCACGAAGTCGGCGTAGGCAATCTTCCAGGCGCCGCCATGAGCGGCGTGGCCACCCTTCTTGACCTTCTTGATAATGATGGTGTTGCCACCATCTCCATCGCCGTCAGCCATCTAACATTGTCTCCCTCCGTTTTTCCCGTTGTCGCCAGGGGCCTGTCTAGGCGGGCGCGGGCAGGGCGTCTGAGGCTTCCTCGACCTCTGCGAAGCTGGGCCGGGTGTGAGACAGCAGACACTTGCGGGCGTATTCAACAGAGACTGTCGGCGGATTGCCGGCCATGTGGGAGAGCATGCCCGACTTGATGCACTCGTAATATTTTGAGTCCTCCGCGACGACCACGTTGAAGGCGCCCGCCATGGGGCTGATCACGCCGTAGGCCATGAAGATTCCGAAAAAGGTACCGACCAGCGCCGCACCGATCAGTCCGCCCAGAATCTCCGGCGGGGCGGAAATTGAGCCCATGGTCTTGATCACGCCCAGGACCGCCGCGACGATGCCTAGTGCGGGCAAGCTTTCGCCCAGACCGCCGATGGCGGCGCCGACCGCGTGCTCCTCTTCGTGATGGGTTTCCAATTCGAGATCCATAATGGCCTCGACCTCGTGCGGATTGTTGGCGCCAAGGGACATTAGCCGCAGATAGTCGCACACGAAATCGACCGCGTGATGGTCTGAATTGAACTTGGGAAACTCGGCGAAGAGCGAGGATTCATGCGGGTTCTCGATGTGTGGTTCGAGCGCCAGCATGCCCTTGGTCTTGGCCAGTCGGTAGATCTGGTACTGCAGGGTTAGCAGCTCCAGAAAATCTTCCTTCTTGTAGGTCGGGCCTTTGAACATCCGGCCGAAGGCTTTGCCGACCCCACCCAGGATTGCCTTGGAATTGCTGGTGACGATAAAGGCGCCAAGACCGCCACCGAGGATAATGACGAACTCGAACGGCTCCCAAAGCACGCCGAGCTTTCCGCCCATGGCGACATAGCCGCCCGCGACGCAGCCGAAGACAACGACAAGACCAATGATTATAAACATGCGCGCCCAGGTTTTTAGTTGCGACAATTTGAGTAAAGTTAGATCGATATCGGTTAATAACCTGTTTAAGCGGGGAAAATCAGGTTGCCATGGAACGGAGCCTCGCCGGTGCTACAGACGGTATAGCAGCAAGCGCGTTTCCCGCCGATCCTCGACCTCGAGCGTCGCCTCGGGTAAGACCTCCGGTACCGCAAAGGAATTGCTGATCAGCAGGCTGCCAGTCTGCATCTCGGCTCTTGCCTTTTCGTAAATCCGGGGCATTGGCTCCGGCGAGAGGAAGCAGTAGACCAGATCGTAGTCGGCCAGATCCTGCTTCCAGAGGTCGCCGTATCTGATCGACAAGTTTGAAAGACCGCTGAGGGCAACGCGCAAACGCGCGATTGCGAAGGGCAAAGGCGCCGACTCGATGCCGACGAACGAGGCCTCCGGGCACTGTCGGGCCAGATAGAGCAGGGCGCCACCCAGGCCACAGCCGACGTCCGTTGCCTTGAAGTCGTTTCCCTTGCGCGTGCTTTCCCTGGTGATCAAATCCTGCAGCGTCCGCCAGGTGGTGCGGTTGGTCAGGTAGAGCGGCACCCTGTCATCTGCGCTGTTCCAGAACACCAGGGCCAGGGCGATAAACACCACCGGATAGACCCAGCTCGGCAGATTGAGAGACAGTGCCAAGGCTACGGCTGCAGGGATCACCAGATTGATCGGCAACCACCATCTGGCCAAACCCATGACCTGTCCGAGGCCGGCTGCGATAACGCCCTGCACGGCCAATAGCGCGGGCAGGGGAAGGATAAGATCCATCCGGCTTCCAAGGATCTGTTGTCCGCCAATGACAATGGCGGCGCCGGTCAGCTGTGCAAAGACCGCCCGGATCAGGGGATAGCTTCTCCGGCTCCGTCGGACATGGCGAACCTCGTTCGGAGAGGGTTCGGTTTCTGGTGTTTCGGATGAGGGCAGGGGTCGGGTCTCTATTGGATCATGGAATGACGGCCGATGATTGGGAGCTTAAGCGCGCGGCCGGATGCCCGCAACTCGTCTTACGCTTGCCAAATAGTTCGCCGTGCAGCCTGCCATCGGCACACCTCTGGTTCGCATCTCCGTGGCATTTGTATGCCGGAAGGTTTCCGGAGTGGCGAAAGGTAAGATATTTATTTTTTTGGCGCCGTGCTGTATCGATGCGCGATTAACAGCGGATAAGAAGAGATCGATGACGTTCGATTCAAAAGATTATCGGACAGCCCTCGGCTGCTATGCGACCGGCGTTGCGGTTGTCTCTGTGCTCGATGACGCCGGCCTGCCCCGCGGCGTGACCGTGAATTCGTTCAATTCGGTCTCGCTCGAGCCGCCGCTGGTGTCCTTCTGCATTGATAGAGCCGCGTTCAGTTTTACCTGTTTTCAGAAAGCCGAGCATTTCGTTGTTAATGTTTTGGCTGAACAACAGGAGGCCCTCTCCACGCGCTTCGCCAGCCCCCATCCCGACAAGTGGGACGGCGTGGCCTATGAGGTCTGGGAGAGCGGCGCGCCGATCCTGCCCGGTTGTCTGGTCAATCTGGAATGCGCCCTCGATGCGATACATGATGCGGGTGATCACATTATTCTGGTCGGGCTCGTAACCAAACTTGCTTTGGGCCCGGCAGGTTCCCGGCCCTTGCTCTATTTCCGCGGCGCCTACAGCAGGATGATCGATTAAGATCAAAGTGAAATGTTAAGCGACAAGCTTCTGAAATCGCGATGTTTTTAGACTTACAACCCCATCTGTGCACGGCCCAAATCAGTCAGGTCATCGAGGGTTGCGCGTCCGTTAAAGTCGATTTCGTAATCTTCCGGTGCGAAATCAGGCGCACTTCGGCCTTCTAAAAAGGCCTGGGCCTGCAGCCGGGCATAGACCGCGTTCTTTTCGCAACGCGGAGACGCCCCCACATAAACCACATTCGAATAGCCTGCGCCGTGGTGCTCGTCCTCTACCGCATGAATGATATCCGGATGCCACCAGACTGTGTCGCCCGGCTCAACGGTAGGGATAGAGACCAAACCTTCCATCAGAGAGGGGTGCCATTCCCTGCTTGCGCCCAGCGCGCGGCCTGGCAGGGCACCGCAGAGATCGTCTTCGAAGACGTCGTCTTGCAGGGCGCGCAGAAGCATGTAAGCGATGCCATTGGCGATGGGCACGAGTTGCAGGGTACCGTCGTTCGGTCCCTGCGGGGTCAGTCCGGTCCAGCCCTGGAAGGTGCGGAACATCGAACAGACGGCGGGAGAAGGAAATTCTTTGGTCTTTGTTCTTTGGCTGGCGTTCCAGGGGTCGTAACTCCGCCAGTCGCCGGCAAAGACCGACTGGTAGATTTTTTGGAAAGCCGGATCCGTCCAGCGCTCATATGAGCCTGAATCCATATGCGGGGACAGGCCCAACGTCTTGTCACCCGGTTCGCGGCGGCGGGTCCGGTCGGCGTAGGTGTAGTCGTTGTCGGGATCGAACTCCTGGCCGCCCGGACCATCGACTTGCCACAAACGGTTCAAAAAGCGTTTGGTATCGGCCATAGTCTCGCTTTGACGGATCATCACCTGCGGCTTGGACCAATAGATGCCGAAGATCTGCGGACGGCCTGAGGCGAGACCGCTGAAGTATTTATCCAGGCCGCGCTTTTCGACTTCTTTTTCGTAGTAGCCGTTCTCAGTGATGTAGTTGCTGAGTTCCTCGTTCCAATCTTCGGTCCGCGCTCGTTCGAAGACACCGCGTATCACGACCGCACCGCGTTGCCGTATCTCGGCACGGGTGTCGTCAGAAACGGCGCCGTTCCGTATCGCCGCATAGTCGAGCTCCGGAATACAGGGGCGGCCGGCGGCGACCGTGGCCTGGATTTTGTCGGCTTCCGCTTTCATAGCATCGTCGAGTTCGTGAAAGGCGGTGCGCAGCCTATCCTTGTCGCGCCGCAACTGGCGTTTGGCTTCCACAATTTGCGATTTGATCGAGTCTTCCATGCTTTCCTCCCGGAGAGCGGTGCCCGCAAGGGGACCAAATGAATTTCGTGTTCCACAGGTTGTCGGATTGGCTATCCGGCCGTAGCGGTCCGAAACCGTTGCTCCGGCATTCCGATGGACTGCAGAGAGTTGACAGGTTTGTCCTGAAGACGCCGCAACAGGATGTTAGCCAGCTCTCTACCGGTCCCCGTGAGGTCCTCGTAGATCGTGTCAATTTGCGGCAGGTAGTGATTGAAAATACTTGAGGTTTGCTTGGCGACGATATCGACGTCGTCGCCGATTTTTAAACCCGCATCCGATAGTCCGGCCATCAAGGCGATTGCGGAGACCTCGCCGCCGCAGACAAATCCGTCCGGTCGCTCCCCCTGCTTGGCGAGTTCACGAACCGCGGCCCTGATTCCTTCGGAGGTGCTGTCCAGGTCAACCTGAGGAAGTTCGATCCGTTCGACGCCGGCTTCACGTACGGCGGTCATGAATCCGTGGGTCATGTGTTGGTGAAAGGTGTGGACTGCAGGCGGCGCAATCAAAACCAGTCGCTTGCGCCCTTTTTCGATCAGACGCCGGGCTGCGATCAGACTGAATTGGTAGTTGTCGTAGTCATGATAGGGGTGCGCAGAGGCAAGTTCAGTCCGCCCGTGACATACGAAGGGAAAATCGATCTCCATTAGATAGCGAACTCGCGGATCCAGAGGCTCTGTGCGGGAAAAGACGACACCATCCGCTGAACCACTTTCGGTAATGTAGCGGATTGGATCCATTGGATCGGCGTTGAGGAAGTGCGGCGTGACAACCAGGTGATAGGGCGTGCTGCTTAAAACCTGAGAGAGGCCGAGAATGATCGATGTGCCATAGCCGACAACTTCTTCGTGGGGGTTGAGTATCAGGCTGATGACATTGGTTTTACCGGTCCGAAGCCGGACTCCGGCGCGGTCCGGATAGTATCCGACTTCGCGCGCGATCTCGCGGACCTTGCGCTTGGTCTCTTCAGCAATTTCAGATCCGTCCTTCAAAGCACGAGACACGGTGGTGACGCCTAAGCCCGCGATGGTGGCGATGGTCTTTAAGGTCGGCCGTTTGCCGCGTTCGCCGCCACTGCGCGACAGGGACCGGGGAGCTGGAATTTCCAGCGAATCACCTGGCGTTTTGTCGTTCACGGACGGACCTTTCGCTGTCGAATTTAGACGATCAGAATACCTGTAACGTTACAGATTGCAATCCTGATTCGGAAAGTAGTTTTTTGTGTGTTTCGAGAAATATATAAAAAAAATAACAATAACAGTCGGATAGAGAACTTACTGTTTAAGCGTCTAGAATTGAGGCTATTGACCTGATCGGCCTGTAACGTTACAGATTTCATAAGGCCTGGATTCTTCAAAACTAATCCAGCGCCACGCCGACAATGGGAGGAAGAGAAAATGAAGCGTACCCTATCCAAGCTGGCATGCGGTGTTGCCGTCTGCGCAATCATGACGGGCGCAGGCGTTGCTTCGGCCGCGGACAGCTCGGTCGAAGTACTACACTGGTGGACGTCCGGTGGTGAAGCGAGTGCCTTAAACGTCTTGAAGGAAGATCTCGAGAGTAACGGCGTCAGTTGGAAAGACATGCCGGTTGCCGGTGGCGGTGGCGAACAAGCCATGACAGTGCTGCGCGCAAGAGTCACGGCCGGGAATGCGCCTACAGCGGTTCAGATGCTCGGATTCGATATCCAGGATTGGGCAGCCGAAGGTGCGCTTGCGGACCTGAACTCGGTGGCTGCCAAGGAAGGTTGGGACGACGTGGTTCCAGCTGCGCTGCAGCGTTTTGCCAAGCACGACGGCAAGTGGATCTCAGCGCCGGTGAACGTGCACTCGACCAATTGGGTCTGGGCCAACAAAAAGATCTTCGACGAGTTGGGTATTGCCCAGCCGGCGAGCTGGGACGAGTTGGTTGCCGCACTGGATAAAATCAAAGCAGCTGGCTACACGGCGGTCGCGCATGGTGGCCAGGCCTGGCAGGATGCGACGATTTTCGATGCCGTGGTTATGTCGGTCGGCGGGCCGGACTTGTATAAGAAGGCATTCGTCGATCTTGATCCGGCGGCCCTGGGCTCGGATCAGATGAAAGAAGCCTTTGACCGGATGGCGACACTTCGCTCCTACGTCGATGACAACTTCTCCGGCCGTGACTGGAACCTGGCCTCGGCGATGGTTATCGAAGGCAAAGCCGGTGTTCAGTTCATGGGCGACTGGGCCAAGGGTGAGTTCCTGAAGGCAAACCTGAAGCCCGGCGAGGATTTCCTCTGCTTCCGTTTCCCGGATACGCAGGGAACGGTTACCTTCAACTCTGACCAGTTCGCCATGTTCTCAATCGGCGAAGAGGGAAGGGATGCACAGGTCAAATTAGCCAGCTCGATCATGGCACCTTCGTTCCAATCCGCGTTCAACGTGGTCAAGGGATCAGTTCCGGCGCGAACCGACGTTTCGGACGAAGCCTTTGACGCCTGCGGCAAGAAGGGGATGAAGGAGTTGGCCGAAGCCAATGCATCCGGCAAGCTTTTTGGCTCAATGGCACACGGGCATGCTTCTCCGGCAGCGGTCAAGAACAGCATTTACGATGTTGTCACGGCGCACTTCAACGGAGAGTTTGATTCTGCCGAGGCCGTTGAAGAGCTGGTTTCTGCCGTCGAAGGCGCGCAATAAGCGCACCGGTCCGATAAGGCGATGGATGCCCCGAATGCCGGCATCCATCGCCGCTAAATACCCTATTGTTTGGATAAGCGCTGATGCCGGCAAGGCTGGCGCTTGCCCGAGCGACATCTGAGGTTGCGATCGAGATGATCGAGAGACTCCAGACATATTTGCCTAGGCTCGTGCTTTCACCGAGCTTTGTGCTGATCCTGCTCTTCGTCTATGGCTTCATAGTCTTTACGGGCTATCTCTCTATGTCCGACTCGCGGATGCTGCCGTCGTTTGGGTTCGTCGGGCTGGAGAATTTCGGAAAGCTCTTTAATCTTCGGCATTGGTCGATCGCTCTGAAGAATCTAGCGATCTTTGGCATTCTCTACATCGTTATCTGTACGGTAATCGGCCTTGGCCTCGCGATCCTGCTGGATATGAAGATCCGGGGGGAGGGCGTGCTGCGACCGATCTACCTCTATCCCATGGCCTTGTCTTTCATCGTCACGGGTACCGCTTGGAAGTGGTTTCTGGATCCGGGCATTGGCCTTGAGCATGTGATGCACCTCTGGGGCTGGGAGTCCTTTTCCTTCAACTGGATCAAGAGCCGCGAAATGGCGATCTATACGGTCGTCATTGCCGCGGTCTGGCAATCCTCCGGCTTTGTGATGGCTATGTTCCTCGCGGGCCTGCGCGGGATCGATAACGAGATTCTGAAGGCCGCACAGATCGACGGTGCGTCGAACTGGCAGCTTTACCGGCGCATCGTGATTCCCATGCTGCGCCCGGCCTTTCTTTCGGCATTCGTCGTGCTGGCGCATTTGGCGATCAAGGCATACGACCTCGTGATCGCCCTGACCAACGGCGGACCCGGGCGGGCGACCGAACTGCCCGCGACTTTCATGTATTCCTATAGCTTCACAAGGAACCAGATGGGCATCGGTGCTTCCTCAGCAGTGATCATGCTGATGATGATCGCCTCCATCATTATCCCTTATCTCTACAGCGAGTTGCGGGAGAAAAAATCATGAGCGCCGCGTCGAAAGACACTGCACTGCGGACCGGAGCCATTGCCCGGGCGGTGATCTACTCGGTCCTGATTGTCTTCGCCGTGTTCTATCTGCTCCCGCTCTTTGTAATGCTGGTGAATTCAGTCAAGCCGCTGGATGAGATCCGCCAGGGCAATATGCTGGCCTTTCCGCAGGCCTTTACCATCGAACCCTGGATACAAGCCTGGGGCGAGGCACAGATCGGGGTTCAGCCGACTGGACTCAAGCCCTATTTCGTCAATTCTCTGGTGATGGTGATTCCGGCGGTGGCCATCTCGACTTTTCTGGGGGCGATCAATGGTTACGTTCTGACCAAGTGGCAATTTCCCGGACATCGGATCGTCTTCGGTCTGATGCTCTTCTCCTGCTTTATTCCGTTTCAGATCGTGCTCATCCCCATGGCACGGATCCTGGGACTGCTCGATCTGGCAGGGACGACTTCGGGCTTAGTGCTGGTGCATGTGGTTTACGGCCTGGGCTTTACCACACTGTTCTTCCGGAACTACTACGACGCCTTTCCGACGGAACTGATCCGGGCGGCGACGATCGACGGCGCCGGTTTCTTTCGGATTTTCCGGCGCATTCTTTTGCCCAGTTCCGGGCCGATTATCGTGGTGACCGTCATCTGGCAGTTCACCAACGTGTGGAACGACTTTCTGTTCGGCGCTTCTTTCGCAGACTTTGATAGTCAGCCCATGACGGTCGCGCTGAACAACCTGGTCAGCTCTTCGACCGGTGTGAAGGAATACAACGTTCATTTCGCGGGCGCGATCCTGGCCGCGCTGCCCACTCTCATTGTCTATGTCGTCTCCGGACGTTACTTCGTGCGTGGTCTGATGGCCGGCGCGGTGAAAGGCTGATTTGCTATGGCGTTTCTCGAGATCAATCGTCTGCATAAACAGTACGGTGCCGTCGAAGTCCTCAAGGGTGTGGACATCACGATCGAAGAAGGTGGTTTTCTCGTCCTGGTCGGACCATCCGGCTGTGGTAAGTCGACCCTTCTGAACACCATCGCCGGCCTTGAGGGCATCACCTCGGGGGAGATCTGTATCGACGGCAAGGTGGTGAACGACCTGCACCCTTCCAAACGCGATATTGCCATGGTGTTTCAATCCTACGCGCTCTATCCCTCGATGTCCGTGGGTGAGAACATCGCTTTCGGGCTGGAGATGCGCGGTGTGTCCAAGGCCGATCGGCAAAAAGCGATCGAAGGTGTCGCCGCCATGCTGCAAATCGAACATCTGCTGAAACGGCGCCCGGGGCAGCTTTCCGGCGGTCAGCGTCAGCGGGTTGCCATGGGCCGGGCGCTGGTTCGGGACCCGAAACTCTTCCTCTTCGACGAGCCGCTCTCGAACCTGGATGCCAAGCTGCGCGTCGACATGCGTACCGAGATCAAGCGGCTGCACCAGAAGCTGGGCACGACCATCGTCTATGTGACCCACGACCAGATCGAGGCCATGACCCTGGCAACTCAGATCGCGGTATTGAAGGATGGTGTCCTACAGCAGGTGGGAACACCGGATGAGGTCTACTCCAAGCCAGCAAACATGTTCGTCGCCGACTTTATGGGTTCGCCGACCATGAACCTGATCGATGCTAAGATTGCCAATGGGGACGGCACTCTCGCTGTTGAAATCCCACAACGCGACCGTTCTTTGTCACTGCCTGTACCTCAACCGCCGTCATCCCTGCAGAGTTATAGCGGCAAATCCGTAGTCCTGGGTATCCGACCGGAAGACATAACCGATCTCGACGGCGCGGATCCCAAAGCGGAACACATCGCGCAAGCGCCTTGTAGTGTGGAGGTGGTCGAGCCGACCGGCGCCGATACTTTCGTGGTCACCCAATTGGGCGGCAAGGAAGTGACAGGCCGGATGCGTAACGCCACCGGACTATCGGTCGGCGAAGATGTGCCCTTCGCCTTCAACATGGGCAAGATTCATTTCTTTGACCCGGCGACCGAACTCAGAATCGCCTGACCAAGGTAGAGAGATCAGAATTCATGACGGTACGTGTCGGTTTGATTGGTTACGGCCTTGCAGGCAGTGTTTTTCATGCGCCCTTGTTCCCCGCTGCAGGGCTGGATCTGGTCGCGGTGGTTTCTTCGAGGGTGGATCAGATCAAACACGATCATCCAAATGTGCGGGTCTATGCCACAGCGGTGGAACTGCTGGCCGATGACGGCGTCGATCTGGTTGTGATTGCTGCGCCCAGCGATCAGCATGCGCCTTTGATGCTCGAGGCCTTGACGGCCGGGAAGCACGTGGTTTCGGACAAACCCTTTACCGCAACTGCTGCCGAAGCGGACGCTGTGATCGTGGCTGCTGAGAAGGCGAACCGGATTGCATCCTGTTTTCAGAATCGGCGTTGGGACTCAGACTTTCTCACCCTCTGTAAACTGGTCGCGACCGGGACGCTCGGTGAGATTTACTCCTACCGTGCCCATTTCGAGTTCTTCCGCCCCAATGTGACCGAAGCCTGGCGCGACAAACCGGCACCTGCAACAGGCATTCACTATGACCTTGGAGCTCATTTGATCGATCAGGCGCTCGTCTTGTTCGGCCCGCCCGATTGGATCAGCGCAGATATCACGGTGCAGCGGCCTGGCGGCAGGGTTGAGGACGGATTCCATATCCGCATGGGGAAAGGGAAGAAACGTATCGATCTCTTCGCGGCTTATCTGGCACCGGACTTTTCGACGCGCTTTGCCGTCCATGGTTCTCAAGGATCCTTCGTCAAGCGGTACATGGATGTTCAGGAATCCCAACTGCGCAGCGGATTGACGCCCGCGGATTCTGGATATGGCATCGAACCGGAAGATCACTGGGCAGAGGTCACGACCCTGGTCGATGGCCAGCCTGTGGCACGCCGAGAACCTAGCGTTCCCGGAGCGCATCATCTCTACTATCGCGGCATTCGTGAAGCCATCGAGCGCGGTGCCCGCGCGCCGGTTCTGGCCGAAGAAGCGCGAGAAACGATCCGCATGATCGAGGCCGCGAAACGTTCAAGCGAAGAGGGCCGGAGGATCGAGGTCTCATGATCAGACACTGTGTCTTTGTTCGTTATAAAGCGGAGACGACCGAGGCTTCAAAGCGTGAGATCAATGAAGGACTCGCGAAACTTCAAGATCATCTCGAGGGTTTCCTCGGGATCGAGATTGGCGCGAACGTCAGTCCGGAAGGTCTGGATAAAGGCCACAGTGAAGGATTTATCGTCAACTTCGCAAACGCTGCAGCCCGCGATACCTATCTGAGCGATGCCCAGCATCAGGCGATCGGCGCAAAAATCGTTGCGGCGGCGCAAGGTGGCATCGACGGTATTTTCGTCTTCGATATGGAAGTGACCGGGTCTGAATAAGGCTCGAACTTGGGAATGGAACCATGAAACGTTCTGAAATCAATGAAATCGTCCGTCAGGGACAGTCATTTATTGAATCCTTTGGCTTCGTCCTGCCGCCCTTCGCCCATTGGAGCGTGGACGAATGGGCCGCACGCACGGAAAGCTGTAGAGAAATCTTCCGCGCTGGTCTCGGTTGGGACATCACCGACTACGGCTTGGGGGATTATGGTAAGACCGGTCTCTTCCTCTTCACCGTGCGCAATGGTCGTCAGGAAGATCTGAGCGCCGGCAAAGGCATGCTCTATGCCGAGAAGATCATGATCTCGAAAAAGGATCAGCTCGCGCCGATGCATTATCACGAGGCCAAGGCCGAGGACATCATCAACCGTGGCGGTGGCGACCTGGCGGTAAAGCTCTATCATTCGAACGACGACGGCGAACTGGATCGGGAACGCAAAGTCACAGTCTACACGGACGGCGTCGAACGGACCTTCGCGCCTGGCGACATCCTGCGCCTGAAGCCCGGTGAGAGCGTCACACTGCTGCCGCGAGTCTACCATGCTTTCTGGGGTGAAAAGGACGACGTCTTAGTCGGCGAAGTTTCGACGGTCAACGACGACCACGTCGACAACTACTTCCTCAATCCTATCGGACGCTTCCCCGAGATCGAAGAGGACGAACTGAAACATCGGCTGTTGGTCGGCGATTACGAAGCATTGCAGTAGGTTTCGCCTGCGCCTTCAGACCAACATTCCTGGTCCCTCTCTTTGCGGCTTACAGGCACAGCGATCACGGACACGTGATTGGAATATTCGTATACGTTCAATTAATTCACGAAATGGTAAATGTGTGAGTTAAGTGCGGGATTATTTCGGGTTGTAGCGGATGGCCAGTGCGAAGATGCCTTCGAGGCAAGAGAGCCTCGATTTGACAGAGTCGTCCTTTCACGTGGGTACGTGGCACGTCGATCTGAAAAGCCGCAGTGTGAGTGATGGAACAGAGGTCAAGCGCTTCAGTCCGCGTGCCGGCAGGTTGCTTAAAGTTCTCGCCGCTGCAGGTGGTGAGGTCATTTCAAGAGACGCGCTTTTGGATGCCGTCTGGCCAGAGGTTACCGTAGGCGACGAAAGCCTGACGCAAGCGGTGACCGAGCTGAGACGAATCTTTGATGATCGGCGCGGCCCAGACCGTATTATCCAAACGATCCCGAAGTATGGCTACCGGCTGAACGCACCTGCTCGTTATGGTGCTGCTGATGATGCCTCGCTCCTGATCGATGCCAGTGATTGTTTCGACCTTGAGGCTTACCGGCTCTGCATCGATGCCCGGTCTGCTATGTCGCGCGGCGGTCGGGAAGGCTTCATGGAGCCCGAGCGGCTGGCACTCGCGGCCGTTCAGAGAGCGCCCAAGTTTGCGTTAGGACATGCGGAATATTCGATTTCCCTCTGTTATCGCTGGCTGTATCAGCGCGGTGAACGCGACGGCCTGGTCAAGGCGTTGAGCCACGCCGAAACGGCTCTGAAGCTGCGCCCGGATATGGGTATTTGCTACGCCTCGATGGCCTTCGCGCAAGGCGCGTTCGGAAATGCGGACAGGGTCCGAGCAGCGCTATCGCAAGGCTTGGCGCGCGACCCGAACGACAGCGAACTGCATTATCTGGGCGCCCGCACACTGCTGGCAATGCAGGATTACAGGGCGGCTGCCAGTCTTGCTGAGCGGGCAGCCGTGCTCGATCCAGACGACCTGCGATCGCTCTACCTCGCCGCACGCGTTGCCACGGTTTTCGATCCCGACCGTTGTCGCCGGAACGCAAGAGCCTGCCTGAAGCGTATCCATTCTCATCTCGCCGTCGATCCCACGGAAGCCCGGGCGCTGAATACGTTGGGGCCAATCTATGCACTCCTAGGGGATCACGAGAACTGCCTGCGAGCCTTGAATGCGCAGGAAGGATATCGCTCACCACTTCAGTTCTATGATGTGGTTGCGCTCTCTGAAATTGGCGACCTGGACGGCGCCTCCGAAGCTTTCGAAAAAGTGGTCGATCTGGGTTGGCGGCATAAGGATTGGCTGTTGGCAGAACCGTCACTGGTAGCCTTGAACCAGAACGAGCGATTCCGAAAAGCCGCCCGCGCAATCGGCGCCGGGTAGATCCCACCAGTTTTCAGCAAACCTTCCGAACTCTTTCAGGTCTTTGGCTGCCGCTGCGCGTAAGTCTCGTGGCAGCGGTTCCTGTTGCCTCTCAATTGGGACGGGACCGGAGACCTCAAAGCAACGAAAGGAAGGATTATGACTCTGACGATCGGCGATATGGCAACTGACTTCGAGGCCGAGACGACCAAGGGCCCGATCAGCTTTCACGAATGGATCGGTTCCGATTGGTGCGTTCTTTTTTCTCACCCCAAGGATTTCACGCCGGTTTGCACAACGGAGCTCGGTGCCATGGCGCGGCTTCATCCCGAGTTTACCAAACGCGGAGTCAAGGTGATCGGCCTCAGCGTGGACCCGGTCAAAGCGCATCGAGAATGGGCGGAAGACATCCGGGCTACTCAGGGTGTTACGCCTGACTATCCGTTAATCGCAGACTCCGATCTTGCTGTGGCGAAGCTCTACGGCATGCTGCCGGCTGAAGCTGCAGGTAAGGCGGACGGCCGGACCGCGATGGATAATGCGACGGCACGTTCCGTCTTCGTGATCGATCCCAGCAAGAAGATCATGTTGACGATCACCTATCCCATGACCACCGGGCGGGATTTCAACGAAATTCTGCGCGTGATTGACAGCCTTCAGCTGACTGCCCGGCACAAAGTTGCAACACCGGCCAACTGGCGCCAGGGGGAAGATGTCATCATCGTGCCGTCTGTCTCCGACGAAGACGCCCGCAAAGCCTTTCCGGAAGGCTGGACCGCGCCGCGTCCCTATCTGCGGATCGTGGGACAGCCCAGGTAACTGATTTCAGACAGATTTATAAAAGGACATCGATATGTTCAATTTTCTAAAACGCAGTATATTCTTTGGCGCGATGCTCGGAACGACGTTGGCGACAGCCGCCTGTGCTAATGCCGGCGACTATGCCAACCCCGAACTTCTGATGGGGGCGGACGAACTCGCAATGATGACTGGAAACGGCGTTGCCGAAAAGAAAGTCATTGTGATTGACGTCCGACCGCGAGAGGAATTCGCTGCCGGCCATATTCCCGGCGCGCGGCATCTTGACCCCAATGAAGTTGTTGATTCCGGTTCGCCGATTGAAGGGGCGCTGAAATCCCAGCCAGAGGTCGTGAACATACTAAGTTCGCTCGGGATCAACGCAGATACGCGCGTCGTGTATTACGATGACAAAGCGGGATTCCACGCCGCACGGATGTTCTGGCTTACGGAATATTACGGGCACCGGAAGGTGAGCGTGCTCAATGGTGGGCTTACCGCCTGGACGGCGGCTGGCCACAGCCTTTCAAAAGAGGTCGCGGAACATCAAACTGCGCGTTTCGTCTCCGCTCTGTCGCCCCGCAGATACGCTGCAGCCGACTACATCCTTGAGCGCCAGGACGACGTCCATTCAGTGGTCATCGATGTGCGGCCCATCAAGCTCTATGAGAAGGGCCACATTCCCTGGGCAAAGAATGTGCCGTGGAAGGGCAATCTCACAGACGACGGCTTCTACAAGTCAGCGGCTAGTCTTGCGTCTCACTTCGCAGCGCAGGGCGTGACAGGTAACCGCAACGTGGTCATTCACTGTCAGACCGGGTTGGCCTCGTCCCATAGTTACGTTGCACTGCGACTACTCGGATACCCGAAGGTGAGAGTCTATCACCGATCCTGGGCCGAATGGGGAACCGCTGGTGACCTGCCGATTGAGAAAGGCGCATAGCGAGCGCACCTAGAAAAAGAAGGCGGCCTCTTGGCCGCCTTCTGCGCGCTTGGGTTATATGGAAGCAGCGCTCGCCGCGTGACGAGGGCAGGGGCCTCAAATCAGCGCCTGCTCCAGATCCGCAATCAGATCGTCGACACCCTCGACACCCACCGATAGCCGCACCAGACCGTCGCTGATGCCGAGTGCCTCACGGTTTTCGATTGGGATCGAGGCGTGAGTCATGATGGCCGGATGCTCGACCAGGCTTTCGACACCGCCCAGGCTCTCAGCCAGGGCAAAGATTTCGACTCGCTCCAGGAAGCGGCGGGCGTCGTCCAACCCACCTTTCAGGACCGCCGTCACCATACCTCCATAAGCATGCATCTGGCGCTTGGCGAGATCGTGCTGGGGATGGCTGGCGAGGCCCGGGTAATAGACCTTTTCGATCTTGGGATGGGCCTCGAGGTAATCGGCGATCTTCTGTGCCGAAGAGCAATGGCGTTCCATGCGCAGGGCGAGGGTCTTCAGCCCGCGCAGGGCGAGGAAGGAATCAAATGGCCCTTGAACGGCGCCTACGGCGTTTTGCAGATAGGTCATCTGCTTGATGATTTCGGGACGGTCGCCGACCACCAGCACACCGCCGACCATGTCCGAGTGGCCGTTAAGGTACTTGGTCGCCGAATGCATCACCATGTCGAAGCCCAGTTCGATCGGCCGCTGAACCCACGGCGAGGCAAAGGTGTTATCGCAGACGCAGATAATGCCGCGCTCTCGGGCGAGGGTCGCGATGGCCTCCAGATCAACCAGTTTCAGAAGCGGGTTAGTGGGAGACTCCACCCAGATCATCTTGGTCTCCGCGCGAATTGCCGATTCCAGGGCGGCGAGGTCGGTCATGTCGACGAAGTTGAAATCCAGTCCGGACGAGCGCTTGCGGACATTTTCGAACAGGCGGTAGGAGCCACCATAAAGATCATCCATGGCGATGATGTGGCTGCCGCTGTCCAGAAGCTCGAGCGCGGTACCGATGGCCGCCAGGCCTGAAGCAAAGGCAAACCCCACCGTGCCGCTTTCCAGATCGGCGATGCAGCGCTCGTACGCCATGCGGGTCGGGTTCTGCGAGCGACTGTATTCGTAACCCTTGTGGACGCCCGGGCTCTCCTGAACATAGGTCGAGGTGGCGTAGATTGGCGGCATGATGGCGCCGGTGGAGGGGTCGGGACTTTGCCCAGCGTGAATTACGCGGGTTTCAAAACTTGCCCGATTGGTCTTCGCAGTCGGTTTGTGTGAGCTGTCTGGCATTTTACCCTACTTCAATCTGCGGCGCAGATAGTTCAGAAGATCGATCCGCGTGATAAGTCCCAGGAAGGTGTCGCCTTCGAGTACGATGGCGACCATATCCTTATTGAAAATCGGAAGCAGGGCTTCCATGGACGCGCCGACCTGAACCGTTTCCAGCTTGCTGGTCATGGCTGCGCCGACTTTGTTTTTGAAATGGTCCTCGTTTTCCGAAACCGCCAGCAAAATATCACTTTCGTCGATAATGCCGACCACTCTGCCTGCCTCGTCCAGGACAGGAAGTTGTGAAACGTCATAGAGCTTCATGCGTCCATAGGCCACCAGAAGCATGTCATCAGGGTTGACCAGCACAGTGGCGTGCTTTTCGTGCAGGCGGCTGATCAGGTCGCGCAGGTCGTTGTGCTGCTCGCGCTTGATAAAGCCCTGGTCCAGCATCCAGAAGTCGTTGAACATCTTTGAGAGATACTTGTTGCCGCTGTCGCAGACTAGGGTGACGATCCGTTTTGGTTCGGTCTGGTCGCGGCAGTAGCGCAGGGCGGCCGAGATCAAGGTTCCCGAAGAGGAACCTGCCAGGATGCCTTCTTTCGTAAGAAGTTCGCGAGCGGTCATCAGGGCTTCCTGATCACTGATGGTGTAGGCTGACTTGACGAGCGACAGGTCAGACACCGGCGGGATGAAATCTTCACCTATTCCCTCGACCACCCAGGAACCGACGTCTTCCGAGACGTTTCCGGTATTAATGTATTCAGCCAGTATTGAGCCTTCCGGATCGGCAAGGACCATTTCGGTTTTGGGTGAAGCCTTCGCGAAATAACGTCCCAGTCCCGTAATGGTGCCGCCGGAACCGACGCCGCAGACCATGGCGTCCAGGTCACCATCCATCTGTTCCAGGATCTCCGGTCCGGTTGTCGTCTCGTGGGCGTAGGGATTGGCGGGATTGTCGAATTGGTTGACGAAGATGGCGCCGGTCTCCGCGGCGATGCGCTCGGCCATATCCTGATAATACTCCGGATGGCCTTTGCCGACGTCCGAGCGGGTCAGGATGACTTCGGTGCCCAACGCCTTGAGATGGAAGATTTTTTCCTGCGCCATCTTGTCGGGCACGATCAAAGTGAGTTGATAGCCCTTCTGAGCCGCGACCAATGCCAGACCAAGTCCGGTATTGCCTGCAGTCGCTTCGATCAACTTGCCGCCCGGTTTCAAGCTTCCGTCATTTTCGGCAGCTTCGATCATCGACTTACCGATGCGATCCTTAATCGATCCACCGGGATTCTGGCTTTCGAGCTTTAGGAACAGCCTGCAGGGGCCGGTATCCATGTGCGTCACTTCGATCAGCGGCGTGTTGCCGATCGCGTCCAGAACGCCGCCGAAGACGGGCGCTTGTACTGCCATAGTCGTTTCCCTCGTTCGTCACCGAATTCCTTGGCTCGGTGTGTGGTAAGCCCGATTGTTCCATTTTGAACTATAAAATGAAATCTGTTTCAGCATCTCAGCTGCGTGTGTGGAGAGCATGATACGCGTTTAGCCGGTTCGATCTTATTCTAGAGTAGATCCGGGTTAGACGGAATCGTCATAGGCGAACCGTCGTCCCGGTAAATTTACTCCGACCATGCGATTTAGAACGGATTGTCATGTTTTGACGAACCACTAGGTGGCTCCGACTAAACATGATCCGGTCTAGCGTTTCTCAGGGTTTAGGACGAGTCGATGAGGGGCGTTTATGTTTTTGTCGATTTTCACGTATTTCCCGTCGCGCCAGCGTTCCGTGAAGCTACCGTAATAAGGCGACAGCGGGTTGGCCGATTGTCCCGTTGAGATCATAAAGCGTGAGTTTTCCGGGTCCGACAGATCGTACACGGCCCGATAACCGGCGCCGTGACGGTCGTTGAAGCGTTTGCCGATCGGTCCATTGAAACTGACCCCCGCCCGTTTGACCGTTTCGCTGCCCCCATCGGTTTCAACGCTGATATCAAAAAGGTCGCGGAGGACCGGAATACGGCTGAGGATCGGGTGGGGCAGGGTAGCGCGATGAACATCGCCCCAGCGCCAGGCTGTCATATCCTCGCCAAAGGTTGCGGTGATTTCCTCCAAAGCCCGATCGAGGGAGAGAGCAAGAATGTCCGCGCAGCTTTCGGGCGTCGTGCTGTTTACATCATCGCACCAGTCCAATGCAGGTTCCGATGCGGCCGTGCCGCCGGAGAGCACACGCAGGACCAACTCGGTTTTGGGCCTTCGGAAGCTGCTGAATTCGGGCCCAAGCTCATCCTGCAAAAGCGCGGCATTTAACTTGTTGAGCCAATTGTTGTAGATCAGCGGTTCCGGCCTCATTCGATCCAGTTTGAAGTCCCAGTCCGACAAAAGTGCCAGGGCCTCGCGTGCAGAGTCAGAGCGCGGCATGGTCTTGAGCAACAGCGGCATCAAGCTGCGCGCCGGAACCGACAGGATATCGTTTTGAAGTGCCAGGGACTGCTCGATCGTTCCTTTTGGTGTGACTTGCAGCACCTCTTGTATCCTTGCCGCGCGATATTGGCTCGGCCAGTCAGCCGTGATGAGATGCGGATAGTCGTCGTCGACGATCTTATTGTTCGCAACGACATAGAACCCGCTGGCTGGGTTTTTGCCTTGAGGCAGCTCTTCGAAAGGAACAAAGCCGGTCCAGGTGTAGTCGTCCGTCCAGCCTGGCACAGGCACGCGGCCGTCGCCGCTGGCGCGCAACGGTACGCGCCCGGGCACTACCAGCCCGATTTCGCCGGCCCGGTCGGCATAGACGATGTTCTGCTGTGGCGAATGAAAGAAACGGCTGGCGGCGAGGAATTCCGTCCAGTTGCGGGCCTTATTGAAGCCATGAATTGCCTGTGGGATCAGATCGTCATCCCGTAACGCCGGCCAGGCCAGGGCGAGGGCCGTTTCAGCTTCTGTTCCTGCTGCAGTGGACGCGCTCGCAACTTCCCGCACGCCGGTCATTTCGTCCAATATAGGGCCGTTCCGGCTGCGACGGACCGTCAGTACGACGTCTTCTTCATCGCGCACCTTGATCACCTCTTCCCGGGTTTTGAACGCAATTGAACCTTGTGGAGTGATGTAGTGAGACGGGTTCTCCGGATCGAATTTTTCGACGAAGAGGTCCTGGGTGTCGCTGTGAGTTGTTGTGAATCCCCAGGCAACGTTGTCGTTCTGTCCGAGCACAACAAAAGGCACACCCGGTGCCGAGGCTCCGCGCAGCCGGCCGTTCGGCGTCTGTATATCGACCAGGTACCAGAGACCTGGAGCATCCAACGAAAGATGAGGGTCATTGGCGAGGATCGGCTTGCCGGAGGTTGTTTTCGCGCCGGAGAGCACCCAGGAGTTAGAGGCGTCTTTTGGCGCCAGGGCCCAGGGCAAACTGCCCAGAGGATCTAGCGCGGCCTTGCGGTCGAGACCAGCCAGCGCCACCGGCGCATCTGCGGGATAATCTGGCCAGAGGGCGCGGATCTGTTCCGGTTTCAAAATTTCACCCAACCGGGCGCGCAGCAACTCGCTGCGCCAGTTGCCCGAAAGCTGGATCGCCATAAGCCGGCCCCAGACCAGCGAGTCCGCGGGCTTCCAGGGCTCGGGACTGTAGCGCAGCAGATAAAATTCAAGCGGCCAGGCGCCTTTGGCGGTTTCGATATAGGCATTGACGCCGGCGGTGTAGGCGTCAATCGCTGTTCTGACCTCTGGTGAGAGCTTGCCGTAACTTGCTTCCGCCAGTGTGTAAATGCCGAGGGTTCGCATGATCTTGTCGATACGAAGCGTCGCACCTCCCACTACTTCCGACAGGCGTCCAGCGCCGCTCCGACGCATGAAATCCATCTGCCAAAGACGATCCTGAGCGTGGAGATAGCCGAGTGCCCGGTAGGCATCCAGGTCAGATTGCGCTACGATCCTGACAACACCGTCATTATCTCGTGAAACCACCACCTGCCTATCGAGTCCGGCGAGCGTCGCCTCGCCATCCAATTGGGGCAGGGAGGTTCTTAGCCAGAAGAAGCCACCGGCTGCGACGATGAGAATCAAGCCAAGACCCCACAGGCCATAACGCAAAGCCCGCTTCATGCGGTGTTCTCCCACAATGCTGCTTTTCCTGCAGCCGGCACGGCAGCTGCTTTACTCGCGAAAATTCGACGTAATGCCATTTGGACCAAAGCTTGCTATGACTCTCTGAACGTTGTTTTTAGATGAACAGATGGATTCGCGCGCATGGCGGCTCAAGGGTCTAAGAAGGTTATATACGCGGCTTTGGCCGGAAACTCACTGATTGCGATCACGAAATTCACGGCTGCGACCTTCACCGGGTCTTCCGCGATGTTCAGTGAAGCGATCCATTCCTCTGTCGACACAGGCAATCAAGCGTTACTGCTCTACGGGATGCGCCGGGCCGAACGGCCTTCGGACGCACGGCATCCTTTTGGTTACAGCAAGGAAATTTATTTCTGGGCCTTTGTGGTCGCGATCCTGATCTTTGCCGTAGGGGCCGGCGTTTCGTTTTACGAGGGTGTGGAAAAGACCCTGCATCCGCACCCGGTGTCTGACGTCTACATTAATTATCTGGTGTTGTGCGCCGCCATCCTGTTCGAAGGGGCCGCCTGGTACATTGCCTTCAAGGAATTCAAGCGCGGGGTCGGGCGCCGTTCGATGCTGCGCGCGCTGCTACACAGCAAGGACCCTTCGATCTTTACCGTGCTGCTCGAAGATACCGCAGCCATGCTCGGTTTGATCGTGGCGCTGATCGGGATCTTCCTGGCCGACTATCTGAACATGCCGGTTCTGGACGGCGTTGCCTCCATGACGATCGGTGTGGTTCTGGCGCTTGCCGCCGTGGTCCTGGCTTATGAAACCAAAGGCCTTCTGATCGGGGAAAGCGCCGATGAGGATATCGTTGCTGCGATCCGAACGAAGCTTGGCGGAATTAAGGAGATCACGGGCATCAACGAAATTCTGACCATGCACATGGGGCCCGCCGACGTTTTGGTCAACATCAGCATCGACTTTGCCAACACTGTAACTGCTGACCAGATTGAGGGTACGATCTCGGAGCTGGAGAGTCAGATCAAAGCCGATCACACCGAGATCAAACGGATCTTTATCGAGATCCAGTCACGCCAGGGCCATGCACGAAACCTGCAGGCCGCGGAACCAGAGCAACTTAAGGAATAGTGGGCCGGTTCAGCCTAGGTTTATTTCCGCAGGCCCGAGCTGTCGATGACGATGAAGAAGGTTGTTTCCTCATCGCCCGGGTTCTCGAATTCATGGGCAACATCGGCGTGATAGTAAAGACTGTCACCGGCCTCCAGGTCATACGCGGCATCGCCCAGATGGACGAGCAGGCGGCCTCCTGCGACGTAGAGATGCTCGTCAACACCCTGCTTATGGCCGACGGCAAGTTCGCTGCGCGATTTGGCGGCAAGTTTGTTCAGCACGAAATCCACGCCTCTGGCGGGGAAGATCGGTGAAAGACAGCGGCGTTGGAAGCTGCCGTCATCGCTTTTGAACAGGGGTTGCTCGGATTTGCGCATGACAATGACTTCACGCTTTTCCTGAACACCCATGAGCTGCGAAAGGCTGACATCCAAGGCTTCTGCCAGGCGTCCTAGTGTGTTGGCAGTCGGGCTGGTTTCGCCGCGCTCGATCTTGGAGATCATGGATTTGCTGACCTCGGCCTTGCCTGCCAGGGCTTCCAGGCTCAGACCTTGTTCGCTTCGCAGGCGCCGGATCGAGTCCGCGATCGGGGCATCCAGGCTTTGTGATCTTGTCATGAGCGCGGTGATATTCCTTCGGGAAATTGCGGATTTCGTGCGTGATCGAGTTAACATGTCGGCGTTGCTTGACAGGCGTTGAATATCTAATAAAGTGGAATTAATCTACTATATTATACGGAAGCTGTCGATGCGAATCCTGGTGTTGGGTGCCGGTGGAACCGGTGGGTACTTTGGCGGCCGTCTCGCGGAAGGAGGCGCAGATGTGACTTTCCTCGTTCGTGCGCGACGGGCAGAAGAGCTAGGAAAAGAGGGGCTGCGGATTGAGAGTCCCTTTGGCAATGCCGAACTTCAGGTCAAAAGCCTGAGGTCGGATCAGATCGATGCGCCTTACGATTTGATCTTGCTGAGCTGTAAGGCTTATCACCTGGAGCAGGCGTTGGAGGACATCGCGCCCGCGGTGGGTGAGGGGAGCCTTATTCTGCCGTTGCTGAATGGTATGGCGCACATCGATCGGCTGGTCGACCGTTTTGGCAACGACAAGGTTTTGGGCGGTCTCTGCCATCTTGCGGTGACCCTGACTGGCGACGGACTGGTCAAACACATGAGCAAACTGCATCGAGTAACTTTCGGTGAACTCGATGGGACCCGAAGCGAACGCTGCGAGGCTGTTGCGGCGCTGCTCGAGCCGGCCGGTTTCGACAGTAAACTGAGCGAACGAATCCGCGTGGATCTCTGGAAGAAGTGGGCACTGCTGACAACGCTGGCGGGCATGACCTGCTTGATGCGGAGTGGTATGGACGCCGTCGTCGAAACTAAACGCGGGGCAGGCTATACCCGGGCCATGCTTGAAGAGTGTGTCGCCGTTGCTGATGCTGAAGGTTTCGCGCTAGGTCAGAAGTTTCTCGACGACACCTACGGTTTCCTCACGAACAAGAGCGCGGTCCAGAAGTCTTCCATGCTGAGAGACATGGAGAACGGTGCGGAGGTCGAGGCTGATCATATCGTCGGCGACATGGTGTCGCGCGGAGATAATAACGGAATCGACACGCCGATGCTCGATATGGCTTACTGCCATCTGCAGGCCTATGTCGCGTCCCGCGTTTCGGGCGATGGTTGAGATTAATGCTCGGTTAAGCGGGATTGAGCGCGGGTCAGCGGCACTCCCTTAGAACTGGAAGATGAAGTGAAAGACGCGCGCTCCCGCGATGCCGAAGGCCTGCTCTATGGTCTGCTCGGCGTTCTGATTTTCGGCTTAACCCTGCCGACCACGAGAATTGCGGTCGCTGAACTCGATCCGATCTTCGTCGGTCTCGGCCGCGCAGTGCCTGCTGCGCTTTGTGCCGGGGTTCTGCTTCTCGTCACGCGCACAAGAGTGCCCGCGCGAAAACACTGGGCAAATCTGGCTATCACCTCCGGCGGAATTGTGTTCGGCTTTCCTGTCTTCGCGACCGTCGCCATGCAGACGGTTCCGGCGGCGCACGGCGGCGTGGTTCTGGCTGTGCTGCCGCTGGCGACGGCAATGGCCGGGTCGATGTTTGGCGGTGAACGTCCTTCCATTGCCTTTTGGCTTTTCAGTCTTGCCGGCGCCGCTCTCGTCTTCGCTTTCGTGGTGCTTCGTGGCGGTGGCTTTGGCGGCGTCGAGTTCGGTGATTTGTTGCTCGTGATCGCAGTTGTCTGTGCTGCCGTCGGCTATGCAAAAGGTGGTGTCCTGGCGCGTGATCTGGGGGGATGGCAGGTAATCTGCTGGGCACTTGTAATTGCCATACCCTTCCTTTCGTTGCTTGTCCTACTGACTGCAGGTCCTGTGAACTGGGATGCGAGCATGACGGCCTGGAGCGGTTTTCTCTACGTTGCCTTCTTCAGCCAGTTTCTGGGTTTCTTCGCCTGGAACCATGGTCTGGCTCTTGGCGGGATCGCCCGTGTCGGGCAGTTGCAGTTGGTGCAACCTTTCGTCACTCTTCTCGCTTCGGTACTCCTGCTCTCGGAACAGGTCGGCTGGATCGAGGTTGTCTTCGCTCTGGCTGTGGTCGCGACAGTGATGGCCGGTCGGCGGACTCAGGTGACACGCAAAGCAGCGTGATGGGTGCACGCGAACGGACTGTAGGTGAGTTACTCCTTCACCAAACCCATCCGTTTATGCCAAGCCGCCAGCGACTCATCTGGATAGGCTGGAAAGCTGCCGTCGCCTTTCGATTTCTCCACCGGCACCCAGGATGCCTTGAAGTCCAACATGATGTGATTATGCGTCGGGGCCACGGGAAGCTCGCTGTCTATTGTTGACGCGAAGGGATGCACCAGATCGGACCAGCGTGGGTCCCAAACCCAAAGGGCCGTGCCGCAGAGACCACAAAAGCTGCGTTCGGCGGGACTCTTGGTGGCTTTTCCGGTTTCCGGATCTTCGTTGATTGCCTGATAGACGCGGATATTCTCCTTGCCTTCAATACCGAGGCTTTCGAAGTCGGCACCCAGGTTTATCGCATATCCGCCGCCGCCGCCGGTTTTGCGGCAGATTGTACAGTAACAGCGCATATAGGGTGCTGGATGCGGGCAATCGACGGTGAAGGTCACCGCTTTACAATGGCACGAGCCTTCCAGATGCATGATCAACCTTCCAGTTGCTGTTCCGACGCGGGGCTTAAACCCTACCTTAGAATGTGCACAGAAACCGCATGCATAGCGGCCATTCGGCCAAAAAACTTGCTATCCGTCACGGCCTGTACGACAACTTCGTGAGAATTTCATCTGTAAGAAGGAGGCGGCCCGATGGGCGCGCGGGTATTTATTGACGGTGAGGCAGGTACGACCGGGTTGCAGATCCGGGCGCGGCTGCAGGAACGGAGTTCAATCGAACTGCTGAGTCTCGACGATTCGCAGCGAAAGGATCCCGTCCACCGCGCACGCCTGCTGAACAGCGCCGATCTGGTAGTACTCTGTCTGCCTGATGCGGCTGCACGCGAAGCCGTTAGTCTTCTGGAAAACCCTGATGTACGGGTGATCGACGCCAGCACGGCCCACCGGACCGACGCGAACTGGGTCTTCGGTTTTCCCGAACTCGATGCAGGACAGGAAGAGCGGGTGTCCAAGGCACGCTTCGTCAGTAACCCGGGTTGTTATTCGACGGGGGCGATTGCCCTGATCCAACCGCTGATCGAGTCCGGACTGCTGCCCGCGGATAGTGCGCTCACCATCAACGGGGTCTCGGGCTACAGTGGCGGCGGCCGCAGCATGATCGAGGCTTATGAAGATGAGGCTTCGCCCAATTTCGTCACCCGGACCTACCACAGTTATGGCCTGGGGTTACATCATAAGCACGTGCCGGAAATTGTCGTGCGCTCCGGGCTGACCCAGCGGCCGATCTTCGTGCCCAGCGTCGGGCGCTACCGTCAGGGGATGCTGGTTCAGGTGCCCCTGCAACTCGGTGCTTTGCCGGGTAAACCATCGGTGGCCGCGGTTCATTCCGCGTTGACTGCGCATTACGCAGGTCAGCGGTTCGTTTCGGTGGCGGGCCTTGAGGAGGCGTCGGCGGCACAGGGCATGCTCGATCCTGAGGCCCTGAACGGCACTAACGACATGCGGTTGTATGTATTTGGTGACGAGGATTTAGAGCAGGCGGTGCTGATCGCCCAACTCGACAATCTCGGCAAAGGTGCTTCGGGTGCAGCGGTGCAAAACCTCAACATCATGCTGGGCCTGACCGCTGACGAGGGGCTTGCCGCGCGCGCGGCGGCTTAGGCGTTAAAGCTGTCCTTGTAGGTTTCCCGCAGGACGTTTTTCTGGACTTTGCCCATTGAGTTGCGGGGCAGTTCGTCGAGGAAGACGACTCTCTTCGGCACCTTGAAGTTAGCGAGATCGTTTTTGACCGCATCGATGATGCCCTGGGCATTCAGAGCCGCGCTGTTCTTGCAGGTAACGACGGCCATTACAGCTTCGCCGAAGTCCGGGTGAGGCAGGCCTATGACAGCGGATTCCCCAACTCCTTCAATAGCGTCGACGCAAAGCTCGATTTCCTTCGGATAGACGTTGAAGCCGCCGGAGATGATCAGGTCTTTGGCGCGGCCGACGATATGTACATAGCCGCGCTCGTCGATTTTGGCGACATCACCAGTAATGAAGAAACCGTCCTGACGGAATTCAGAGGCGGTCTTTTCCGGCATGCGCCAATAGCCCCGAAAGACGTTCGGACCCTTAACCTCAAGAACGCCGGTCTCGTTGGCGCCCAGAATATGGCCTTCGTCATCTGCGACCCGTACTTCGACATCAGGCAGAGGAAAGCCGACCGTGCCCGCGCGGCGTTCGCCGTCCAGCGGGTTCGAGGTGTTCATGTTGGTTTCGGTCATGCCGTAGCGCTCTAAGATCGTGTGGCCCGTGCGCGCCTGAAACTCTCCGAAGGTTTCTTCCAGCAGGGGGGCGGAACCGGAGATGAAGAGACGCATTTTGCTGCAGACTTCGGCAGTAAAGCGCACATCTGTCAGAAGGCGCGTGTAAAAGGTCGGTACCCCCATCATAACGGTAGCGCGTGGCATAAGTTCGATCATCTTGTCGGCATCGAACTTATTCAGGAACAGGATTTTACCGCCATTTAACAGTACGCAGTTGGTGGCGACGAAAAGACCATGTGTGTGAAAGATCGGCAAAGCATGCAGCAGTACGTCGTTTGGCTGAAAACCCCAGAGCTTGTGAAGAGTTTCGGTGTTGGAGGCCAGGTTTCGGTGACTCAACATGGCGCCCTTTGAGCGTCCTGTGGTGCCGGAGGTATAGAGGATGGCTGCAACATCATCGGCTTGGGAGTCGATACAGCCGACCTCCGGATCCAAGTCTTTGCTGTGCTCAATCAGCGTGCCGTCGACTTGCTGTCCCAGGGTGAGCACCTGGCCGACACCGGCACTTTTGGCAATCGGCGTTATTGCGGTTTCGCTCGCCGGACGGCAAACCACAAGCTTCGGCTCTGCATCGCCGAGAAAGTAAGAGACTTCGGATTCTTTGTAGGCGGTGTTCAGAGGCAGATAGATCGCACCGATCCGAACACAAGCCAGATAGAGAAAGATGGCTTCGGGCGATTTTTCGACCTGAACCGCCACCCGGTCACCTTTTTCGACGCCGAGATCTGACATTAGGCGTGCAATGCGGCCTGAGATGGCAACAAGATCGGAGTAGCTGTAGAGCGTCGCGTCAGCCGTCTCAATAAAGGTCCGGGAAAGGTCTTTCGGGAAGTGGCTAGAAAGTCGGCTGTAGAGGTTCTGGTTCATCGCTTCATTCTCAATGGAGCTTCTGCAAGAAGCTCTTGGTCGGGTCCTGGATTAATTTAAACCTTACCCAGTCCGCGCCCGTTCGACCGGAACCTGAACATAAGATGGCGGTAGAGAAGAAACCAGATCGGAAAAGACGTCGCCCTGAATGCTCACGTGGCCGCGCATGCGTTTCGTGGCTTCTTCAGACTCACCAGCGAGAACGGCTTCGACCACGGAGGCGTGTTCTTCCAACGATTTTCGAATGCGCCCTGGATGGTGCAGTTGAAAACGCCGGTAGGGGGAAAGGCGGTTGCGGGTGTTGGACGTCATGTTTTCGAGAAATTCGTTGTGGGCGCCGGCGTAGAGGGTCTCATGGAAAACCCGGTTTTCTTCATAATAGGCATCCACGTTGCCTTCCTTGGCTATAGCCGCACAACGTCGGTGACTTTCTTCGAGCTGTTGGCGTTCATCAGGTGTCATACGACGCGCAGCCAGGCCGGCACAGAGTGCTTCCAATTCTGCCATCACCTCGAACATCTGTAACAGTTCCTGAACCGTGACTGCCGCCACGACCGCGCCTTGCCGGGGCCGCAGTTCGACCAACTTTGCGGTCGCCAACTGTTGGAGTGCTTCCCGTACCGGCGTACGCGACACAGAGAAACGGGCGGCCAGCTTGGTTTCGTCCAGCCGGTCGCCGGGCGACAGCTCGCCTGCAAGGATTTCGCCTTCGAGGCGGCGGCGCAGATCGTCAGCGAGCCGGGTTGGTTCTTGTTTCATGGATCAGGTGTACCGCATCCAAATTCCTGTTTCAAGAATACACAAAGTTAATTCTTGTATACAAGACTGGACTCTAAAATCGGACCGGGATAGGCTCGCAACCAGAAACAAGATGAATGCGGCCTGGTTTTGAGGCCGCAAAAAGGGAGGAAAATATGAAAAAGCTAACGGGTTTCCTGACCGGATTCGTGAGCGCCGCGGCAATTGCGGCGGTTTCCACGTCTGTTTTTGCGGCGGATATAAAACTGAAAGCCTCGCACCAATGGCCGGGCGGCAAGGGCGACGTGCGTGACGAGATGGTTCAGATTATTAAGCGCGAGGTCGAAAAGGCCGGCGTCGGCGTTACGATGCAGGTTTATCCGGGTAAGTCGCTGTTTAAGCCAAAGCAACAATGGGACGCCATGGTCAAGGGACAGCTCGACGTCTCTGCTTTCCCGCTCGATTATGCCAGCGGGAAGCATCCTCAGTTCAGCTCGACTTTGATGCCTGGTCTGGTCAAAAACCATGATCACGCCAAGCGGCTGAATGACTCGGCTTTCATGGACGATATTAAAAAGATCATCGACGACGCTGGCGTCGTGGTGATTTCCGACGCCTGGCTGGCCGGCGGCTTTGCCTCCAAAAAGGAGTGCATTCTCGACCCGACTGACGCAAAGGGCCAGGTGCTCCGCGCAGCCGGTCCGGCGTTTGAACAAATGCTGGTAGCTGCAGGTGCGTCGATCAATGCCATGCCCAGTTCCGAAATCTATACAGGTCTGCAGACGGGCGTTCTGGATGGCGCCAACACAAGTTCCGGCAGCTTCGTCTCCTATCGCATCTACGAGCAGGTTACCTGCCTAACCGAACCCGGCGCCAATGCGCTTTGGTTCATGTACGAGCCGATCCTGATGTCGAAGAAGACCTGGGGCAAGCTGGACGACAAGCAAAAAGAAGCTTTCATGGCAGCCGGCAAGATTGCGGAAGACTACTTCTTCGATGCGGCGAAGGGGCTCGATCAAAAGTTGGTCGATGCTTACAAGAACGCCGGCGTGAAGGTGGTCGGCATGTCGTCAGAGCAGCATGCTAAGTGGGTCGCTATCGCCAAAGCTTCCTCCTACAAGAACTTCGCCGAGAAGGTTCCCGGCGGTAAGGAGCTGATCGAGAAGGCTTTGGCCGTCGAATAGATCTTTTTGGAGAGCGGGACCGGTGCGCGCGTAAAAGGCTGCCGGTCCGCTTTCCACCTCAAGCTTTGCTGTTGTGACCTCTCGCAGGAAACGCGGCTTGATGCATTTTCTGCGTCGATAAGAGTTTTATTCCATGAATCTGTTCATAGAATCCGTGCGCCGGCTGTCCGTGGTCTGCGGCGTTGCCTCTGTCTTGCTCCTGATCGCCTCGGTCATCGTGGTTTGCCATCTGGTCGTCGTACGCTATGCCCTGGGTGAATCCGCCATTTGGCAGCACGAGTTCGTCACCTTCAGCCTGATCGGCGCCACTTTTTTAGGCGGTCCCTACGTCTTGCTGACCCGCGGCCACGTCAACGTGGACCTCATGCCATTGTACCTGGGCCACAAGGGGAGAGTGGTTCTGGCCCTGCTGTCTTCGATGTTGTCTTTGGTATTCTGTGTCATCATCGCATGGAGGGGAGTGATTTGGTGGGAGGAGGCCTGGGTCGGCAACTGGCACGGCGAGACCGTCTGGGCGCCGCCGCTCTGGATTCCCTATATCGCCATGCCGTTGGGAATGGGGCTTTTGTCGCTGCAATACGTGGCTGACATGCTTTCGTTGATCACTGGGCGGGATATGCCCTTCGGCCTTTCTCCCGAGGAGGGTTAAGCGATGAGTCCCTTGGCCCTTGGCATTCTGGTCGCCGCCGTGACCATCGTCATCCTGATGTCCGGCACCCCCGTTGCCTTTTCCCTTGGCATCGTCGCCGTTGGTTTTCTGCTGGTGTTCGATGGTATGGGGGCCTTGGATGTCATTCCGCAGATTTTTTATGGTGGTATCGACAGCTTTGCGCTGTTGTCTATCCCTATGTTCATTGTTATGGGATCTGCAATTGCATCGTCACGCGCGGGCAGTGATCTCTACGAAGCGCTCGACCGCTGGCTCTACAAGGTGCCGGGCGGCTTGCTGGTCTCCAATATCAGTGCCTGTGCAATCTTCGCGGCACTTTCAGGTTCTTCGCCGGCCACCTGCGCAGCGATCGGCAAGATGGGCATCCCTGAGATGCGCAAGCGGGGGTATCCGAGCGGCCTTGCCACCGGTTCGATCGCTGCGGGTGGAACTCTCGGCATTTTGATTCCGCCGTCGGTCACCATGATCGTCTATGGCATCGCGACTGAAACCTCGATCGGCCGACTGTTTCTGGCTGGGTTGCTGCCGGGATTGCTGCTGACAGCGCTCTTCACGGCCTGGGGCCTCTATGCGGCCTGGCGCGGCGGCTATCGTTTTGCCGATGCCTCGGCGCACTTCACCCTGCGCCAGCGCTTCGAAATCCTGCCGAAGGTTCTGCCGTTTTTGATCATTATCGCCGGTATTCTCTGGGTGCTTTATGGGGGGGTCGCGACTCCCTCGGAGGCGGCTGGTGTAGGAGCGGTCTTCTGTATCATCGTGGTCGCGGTTATCTACCGCATGTGGAGACCTGTCGCTTTCTGGCAGATTTTTAAGGAGTCCATGCGGGAATCGGTCATGATCATGATGATCATCGCCGCCGCGGCCCTCTTTAGCTATATGATGTCGTCACTCTTCATCACCCAGTCTCTGGCAATCTGGATCGGCGAGCTGGAGGTCAACCGCTGGGTCTTGATGTTCTGCATCAACATCTTTCTGCTGATTGCCGGTTTCTTTCTGCCGCCGGTCGCTGTGATCCTGATGACGGCACCGACCCTGGTGCCGATTATCGAAGCCGCCGGTTTCGACCCCATCTGGTTCGCAGTGGTCCTGACCATCAACATGGAAATTGGTTTGATCACCCCGCCTGTCGGCTTGAATCTCTACGTGATCAATGGAATCGCGCCGGATGTTCGTTTGCCGACCATCCTGTGGGGGGCGCTGCCGTTCATGTTCTGTATGGTTTTAGGTATTATCATCCTCTGTCTTGTCCCAGAAATCGCACTGTGGCTACCACGCACAATGATGCAATAAATCCATGGTAGGATTGGTGGCGGCGGTTCCCAGCCAAATCTAGCGGGCAGGGGCCGGAAGTTCGAAAAGAGGTGGTTGAATGGCGGTACCCGAGTCAGAAACGCTGGTTGAACGTACGCTTTCCAATCTGGCGGGTGCGTGGCGCGATATTGCTAACTCTGCGGCCCGTTCAGTGGGACTGAAAGCGGCGCCCGTGGCAAACGGCGATGAGAAAACTGTCCGTAAGCTGATGGCCGAATGCTTGGAGGCGCGCGGTGGCGAGGTTTCCGCGCGGATGCGGGCCGCCGAATTGGGCAAAAGCTACCTTGAGCTGGACGCGGAAGGTAAGGCCAATTTCCTCTCCACGCTGGCGCGTGAATATGCCCTGGACCCAGATGTGGTGGCCAAAGCAATCGCCGACTATCAATTCGAGGCCGATCCTGACGCCAAGCTCAATGCCGAAGAACGTTTGCGCCGCGTGGTGATTCCGCCCCGTGTCCGTTTGCTGAAACAGTTCAACGGCTTGCCGGAAGGTGTGAAGTTTCTGGTCGATCTGCGGGCGGATCTGCTGCATTTGAGTAACGGCGATCCCTACCTGCGTGGACTTGATCATGATCTGCGCGACCTGCTGTCTTCCTGGTTCGATCCAGGTTTTCTCGATCTGGTGCGGATCACCTGGGATTCGCCTGCGGCACTGCTGGAAAAACTGATCGCCTATGAAGCGGTGCACGAAATCCGTTCCTGGGATGATCTGCGGAACCGATTGGATTCCGACCGGCGATGCTTTGCACTGTTTCATCCGCGCATGCCTGAGGAGCCGCTAACCTTTGTCGAAGTGGCGCTGGTCAAAGGTATAGCGCGGAATGTTCAGACTCTGCTGGATGAGACCGCACCGCAGGTTGATCCGAGTGCGGCCGATACGGCAATCTTTTACTCCATCTCCAACACTCAGCGCGGGCTGCGCGGCGTGACCTTTGGCGATCACCTGATCAAACAGGCAGTCCAGAGTCTGGCATCCGATCTTCCCGGTCTTAAGACCTTTTCGACGCTCTCGCCCGTACCTGGGTTCCGCCGTTGGCTGGACAATGACGAACCGGAAAAAATCGATGTTTTTCTGCAAGAAACAGAGCGCAGTGGCATCAGGACATTGGGCGGCAGCGACGACACGCTCGAGGCTTTGAATGCGATTTTGGCGGATGCCCACTGGTTCCAGGACCCGGTGATCGAAGAGACGGTCCGTGGGCCCCTGATGCGGCTCTGCACCGCCTATTTTCATACGCGCCAGGACAAGGGTTTTCCGATCGACCCCGTGGCACGCTTTCATCTGAAAAACGGTGCACGGCTGGAGCAGATGAACTGGTTGGCGGATACTTCCGCGAACGGCCTGAAGCAGTCGGGCGGCATTATGGTCAACTATCGTTACATCCTCGATGACATTGAAAAAAACCACGAGGGCTACATGAAGGACCGCCGCATCACGCTCGGCAGCGAGGTGAAGGCACTGGCCCGGGGGCTCAAGGATGTGGATCGCGCCAAGTTAAAGGCCCTGCGCATCATCCGTACCTAGACTCAGATGATGTCGAAATCTTCCGCGGCGCCCGCGTGATCCTCACTAAGTTTTCTTCGTTTTGACTAACATTCGCGACAGCTTTTGAAGTCACGCTGGACTTCGGGGATGGCCTATGTCTTTTTGCGCGCTCTGACCATATGGAATAGAGTCTGACCGCTCTTGATTTAAACGATTGAGACAGCGGAACGATTGAACACGGAACGGCATTTTCTGCCTCTCGACGGGATAGGAACGAAGGCCAGTGCGCAAGGATGTGAGACGCTATGCGGACGCCGCGGCGGTGGTCCGGGCGCTGGAGCCGAGCTACCCGATTTTCTGTCTGCGGCCCGACGTCATCCATGACGTCGCCCGGCGCTTTCTCGAGGGTTTCCCTGGTACGGTACTCTACGCGCTGAAGTGCAATCCCCATCCGTTGATTCTGCGCTGCCTTTACGAAGCGGGTGTGCGGCATTTCGATACCGCGTCGCTGCCCGAGATCGCCCAGATCGCCGAGACCTATGAGGACGCCACTTGCTACTTCATGCACCCGGTCAAGGGCCGCTCGGTAATTAAGACCGCGCGGCGGGTCTACGGCATCCGGCACTACGTGGTCGATCATCCGGACGAGTTGGAGAAGATCCTGCAGGAAACCGCGCTGGCCGACGGTGATCCCGGTGAACTGGTGATCGTCGTGCGGATCATCACGCCACCGGCGGAGGGAACGGCGCTGCATCTTTCCTCAAAATTTGGTGCCAACCCCATCGAGGCGGCGGCGATCCTTCAGCAGGCCCAGGCACGCGGTTGCGCCACCGGGATCGCGTTTCATGTGGGTTCGCAGTGCTGCTATCCGGAGGCCTTCACGACCGCGCTGAAGATCGTCGGCGAGGTGGTCGAGATGGCGGGTGTGAAGCTGAGCTGCCTGGATGTCGGCGGCGGCTTTCCGGTCAGCTACGCCAATGTCGAAGCGCCGCCGCTGGAAGACTTCTTTGAGACCATCCGCCAGGGCGTGGCGGCGCTGAACCTGGGACCCGACGTCGAGATCCTCTGCGAGCCGGGCCGGGCGCTGGTGGCCGAAGGCTGTTCTCTGCTGACCCAGGTGCACCTTAGGAAAGAGTCGCAGCTTTATATCAATGACGGTATCTATGGCAGCCTGTCAGAGCTGGGCATGATTGGTATAGAGCCTCCGGCGCGCCTGATCCGCTTCGACGGCGAAGTGTCGGAAACGCAGGAGAGTTTTACCATCAACGGACCGACCTGCGATTCCATCGACGTGCTGCCGTGCCAGTTTTCGCTGCCCGACGACGTGCGCGAAGGCGATTGGATCGAGATCGACCGCATGGGCGCCTATAGCTCCTCTGCGGCTTCGCACTTCAACGGTTTCTACGCCGAGACCTTCATTCAGGTTGGCGATGCGCCTCCGGAACTGGAAGTAACGTTCGAACCGCCTGAAACTGTAATCGAGGAGACTCTATGACGCCCGCCCTGCACAGATACTTCGGTCTTTCGGCCACGGGTTTTCACAAAGTCGTCTACCGCGAATGGCTGCCGGAGGGCCGGACCTACGACAACGGACGGACGGTGATCTGCGTGCACGGGTTGACCCGCAACGGCCGGGATTTCGATACCCTGGCGGCGGATCTGGCTGGCCAGGGCTACCGGGTGATCTGTCCCGATGTGGTCGGGCGCGGCGACAGCGACCGGCTGGCCGATCCCAAAGGTTATGCCTACCCGCAGTATCTTGGCGATATGGCGGCACTGATAGCGCGGCTGGATGTGGAGCAGGTCGACTGGGTCGGCACCTCCATGGGAGCGTTGATCGGCATGATGCTGGCCGCCCAACCACAGAGCCCGATCCGAAGTCTGGTGCTGAACGACGCCGGACCGCTGATCCCCAAGGCCTCGCTGGAACGCATCGCCACCTACGTCGGCGTCCAGCCGGTTTTTGCGGACTTTGCCGCCGCCGAAAGCTTCGCCCGGACCACTTACGCCGGTTTCGGCCCGTTGAGTGATGACAACTGGCGCAAGCTGACCGAGGTCACCGTGACGGAGACGGACAAGGATGACGGCAGCCTCGGCCTGAACTACGACCCAGGTATCGCCGAGGCCTTCAAGCAGGTGGAGCTGAATGACGTCATCCTCTGGCCCTTCTGGGATGCCATCACCTGTCCCACGCTGGTGCTGCGCGGCGAAAACTCCGACCTGCTGCTGGAGGAAACCGCGCAGGAGATGACCGAACGCGGCCCCAAGGCGGACCTGGCGGTCATCCCCGATTGTGCCCATGCTCCGGCGTTGATGGACGCGGCGCAGACGGGCATTGTTCGCGACTGGCTCGATAATCACGCGCCGGAAGACGAGTAACGACACGGAGGCGGGAGCGCTTGGATCTCCAGGTAAAGAAGCAGGTTTTCGATCTGCAGAGCTGGCAGCCGCCGGCACCTTTCCGTGAGCGCTTTCCCTGGATCGGCGGCGACCTGCAGACCCTGCGCAACTACATCCTCCGGCACAGCGCCGACCTCTCGCCCTGGCCGTCGAGACGGCTGGAGATCGAGATGGGCGACGGTAGCGGTGACCGCCTGATCGCCGAACTCCACGCGAACGCGTTGCATGAAGGAGGGGAGGGCGCAGACCAGCGCCCCCTGGCGCTCCTGATCCATGGCCTGACCGGCTGCGCCGACAGCGCCTACATCCGCAACACGGCGCGGGTGCTGCTTGAGGCGGGCTTCGCGGTGGTGCGCATGAATCTGCGCGGAGCGGGCCCTGGTGCCGCGGCGAGCCGCTTCCATTACCACGCCGGACGCAGCGAAGATCTGCGCGATTTTCTTGTTGGTTTGAGTAAGCAGGAACCGGCCTTATGCGCTCGGGGTTTGGTGCTCACCGGTTATTCCCTCGGTGCCAACATGATGCTGAAGTTCCTGGCTGAATACGGCGGCGACTTTCCGCTGCAGGCCGCGGTCTCGGTCTCCGCGCCGCTGGATTTGAAGGCGACGCAAGTCCGAATGATGGCCCCGCGCAATCGGCTCTATCAGAATTACCTGCTAAAACGCATGAAGGCGGAGACTTCAGTGGAAGTGTTGGAGCAGATAGGGATGACGCGGGAGGCTTTGCAGGCGCTTGAAAACATCTACCAGTACGACGATCGGATCGTTGCGCCTGCAAATGGGTTTGAGGGCGCGGAAGATTACTACCGCCGCTGTTCGTCGGGGCCGTTCTTGGAGGCGATTGGTGTTCCGACTCTGTTGATCCACGCCAAGAACGATCCCTGGATCCCCGGGAAGACCTATGCACCAGCTCTAGAAACGCAGAGCTCACGGGTTCGGACGCTGCTGCTGGAGAAGGGCGGGCATGTAGGGTTTCATGGCCGCGAAGATGGCGCGGCTTGGCATGATATCTGTGTAAGGATGATATTCTTGCAGGCTGTTCTCTGACGTCTGAGCCTCGCACTTGATACCCACCCAAAAACGGTTCTCGATGGGGCACAGCTCTGCTGGTCACCAGACTTAGTTCTTACGGTGTATCACTTCTGCAAAGTCTGAGGAGGGCAGCGCTTCCGACCGCTGTGTTTTTGGTTCCCCTCATAGTTTTCAGTGCCTGCCAATTCGATCTGATCAAACTGTCCTATGTCCAACAATACGGCTCTTCATGAAGACTAGGATGATGAATTGACGGCCAAGTACACCGAGGAAAACGGAGCAATATTCTGTATGTTTGTTCTTGGTCTGGATAATCAGAAAGGCGATTACCGTTACCGGATTGTGGAACTCGGTGACGTAAAAATGTTTGAGAGGGTAGGTGCTTTCACAGACTATCTGGCGTGCCCTGGCCGAAGAACCAGGGATGCACGCTTGGCAACTACCAGAGATGTATACAAACGATTTTTGTGGAAGTGACTGCACACGAATTTGTTGAATAAACTGCGCAGTGAGGCGCGATGCTGAAGCTCGAAGGTGGTGTTGAGACATACAGTGTTTGGCACACTGCGGACTTGTAGCGTATAGCCGCATACCGGCTGACAAGTCATTGAAAGCACTGCCTAGCGTGCTGAATACGCAAGAATTAATTGACAAGTATATATCGTTAGGAGTGCAAATTAACCAGGCAAGACCTGACTACACTGGGCTATTACCTAACAACTAGTGATGATCTCAAACAATTCGTAACCACTCTATCACATAGTTGTGATCGTTAACTTCATCTGTGTGTAACTGACCCTGGGGCAGTGGCTATGAATTGGTCGTCGATTAAAACGAAGCCGAAAGTTCTCTTTGGAATTTCGATACCTCTGATCTTAATGCTGGTTGTAGGTGCAATCGCGATCACCAGCATCGGCAAAATCACGACGACCGCAGGTTGGGTGAACCATACTTATAATGTTCTGGGCAAGGCCGACGAAATTGTTGCCTCCGCGGTTGATATGGAAACCGGCATGCGCGGTTTCCTGTTGGCGGGCCAGGATGAATTCCTCGACCCTTACAACAGTGGCGAGCAAGCGACCTACGAAGGCATCAGGTCGTTGCAGGAAACCGTGAGCGACAACCCCGGGCAGGTTGCCCGACTGGGCGAAGTCGAAGAAATTCTTCGCGAATGGCAGGCCGAAGTCACTGAGCCGGCCATCCAGTTGCGCCGAGATATCGGCGACGCTGAGACCATGAACGATATGGCCGCCCTCGTCGGTCAGGCAAAGGGCAAAGCGTTTTTTGACAAGTTTCGGAGCCAGATTGCCACCTTCATCGAGCGTGAGCGTGTGCTGTTGGACCAGCGCGAAAGCGACTTCGCTGAGTTGGTGAAAGCATCAAGTGTCGAGAGCGGGGTTGCCGAGCAGACTATCGGCTGGGTGACACACACCTATAGAGTCATCGCCCAAGCTAACGACATTATTGCGGCTGCCGTCGATATGGAAACCGGCATGCGTGGCTACCTTCTGGCAGGCAAGGAAGAATTCCTCGCGCCTTATGAAGGGGGGGCGGCCAGATTTTTCGATCTGACCGCATCGCTGAGCGAAACTGTCAGCGACAATCCGGCGCAGGTCGAGCTGTTGGCAGAAGTGAACGAAACCATCAAGGCCTGGCAGACCGAAGTGACAGAGCCGATGATCGCACTGCGCCGCAAGATCGGAAGCGCCATGACCATGGACGATATGGCCGATCTGATCGGTGAAGCTCGCGGTAAAGTCTATTTCGATAAGTTTCGCGCTCTCATGACGGATTTTTCAGCAGAAGAAGAAGGCCTGATGGAGATTCGCAAGCAGCAGAATATTGAGACCGAGAATATGACCAATGTCCTCATCATCTCAGGGATAGTCATTGCTCTGGTTCTAGGTGGGGGTTTTGGCTGGGTCACCGGTAACGGCATTGCGGGGCCGATTGGTCGGATGACTGCGGCTATGGGCCGCTTGGCGGAGGGCGATAAGTCAACGGAAATTCCGGGTACCGAACGCGGCGATGAAGTGGGCGAGATGGCGGCCGCCGTGCAGGTCTTCAAAGACAATATGATCAAGGCCGACAGCTTGGCTGCGGAGCAGGAAGCCGAGCGGGCCGCCCGTGAACAGCGCGCACAGCGCATCGAACAACTGACCTCCGATTTCGACCAGCAGGTCGGAGATGTGATCAACAACGTTGTTTCCGCCACCGAGCAGATGGGCGCGACGGCGCAGTCCATGACGGTGATGGCACAAAATGCCAGCGAGAGCTCCGGTTCGGTTGCCGCTGCTTCCCAACAGGCCAGCAGCAATGTTCAGACCGTGGCTGCGGCGTCGGAAGAGCTTTCTGCTTCCATCACCGAGATCTCGAGTCAGGTCGCCACCTCGTCAAGCACGGCGGGTGCGGCAGTCAATGCAGCCGAGCAAGCGACCCAGAAAGTCCAAAGCCTGGTCCAGGCATCGCAGAAAGTCGGCGAGGTGATCAATCTGATCAACGACATCGCCGAACAGACGAACCTGTTGGCTTTGAACGCAACGATCGAAGCAGCCCGTGCCGGTGAGGCCGGTAAGGGTTTTGCCGTCGTCGCTTCTGAGGTCAAAAACCTCGCTTCCCAAACCAGCAAGGCCACGGACGAAATCGCAGAGCAGGTCTCTGGAATTCAAGGCGCAACCGGCGAGGCGGTCGGGGCGATCGAAGAGATCACGAAATCCATCGGCCAGGTCAACGAGGTTGCCAGCGCTATAGCCGCTGCGGTGGAAGAGCAGGGTGCCGCCACGGGAGAGATCAGTCGGAATGCCCAAGAAGCTGCGAGCGGTACCGAACAAGTTGACAGCAACATCGCGGACGTGAGCAAGGCCAGTGTCGAAACAGGTAATGCTGCCGGCGAAGTCTTGGATGCTTCAAAGGGACTCTCACAGCAGACCGAACTGCTGCGCAACGAAGTGGACAAGTTCCTGACAGCGGTCAAAGCGGCATGACCTTTGCCCACCAAGCCTCTTAAAAAGACCGAGGTTGAGAAGGTCGCGTAGAGTATTCAAACAATAAATGTGCCCCAAAGTGACTTACGAGGTCGCACGCCATGCTTCCAGTTTTTCTCTGAAATTCTCTGGAGACATACCATCGGGGAGTGCCTCGTTTGGCAGGGGGTAGACGAACAGTCCTGAGCGCAGGCCCGTACCTGTTTTCAAATCAAGAATTTCTTCAACGGCCTGCCAATTGACATGACTGTTTATGAGAGGAGACTCAAAACGGCAACCCTCCGGCCCGAGTTGAACAGAAATTGGACCCTGCAGTTTTTGTCCCTGCTCTAGGGCTGAATACATCCTTTTATGCGTCATCCAAATAACACAAACCCGCACAATCATCATTACGAGAACGCCTGCAGAAAATGCGCCGATCAGTGATGTTGTTTCAACCTCTTGCAAGGCATCCAATCGCAATACCCAAATCATCAAGAACACAAGCGCAAGCCAAGCTGCAAACTTCCATATCCAGTGTCCCGGTCTTTCATTGCGCCCTAGTTTACCGATAGCCTTTGCCAAACTCCTACAGCGGGCCGGTTCGATACGGGTATAGGTGAAGACAATTGATTGGGTCATATTCTAGAGCCGTTGATCGACGCTGTTGGGTTAGCTGAATGCACTTCAACTAAAACTAACTGCATAGGATTTGATGCACAAACCTCAAGGTGCATTGGACGGGGGCATATCTGTGAGTAGATACTTAACGAAAAGGTGTTGACCTATCGATCCTCCAGGGCATGCCAGACCCGCACGACAAAAACTTGGTCCTCGAAATTCCGGTAACGAATAACGTAGCCTCGCGCGCCGAAGCGCACGGGCAGTTCGCGGAAATCCGTATCCAAATCCCAAGGTCGGCCCAGGTCGGGGAGAGCCGCGAGGCTTTCGGCCGCCGCGACCAGGGTCTTGATGGCACGAACAGCTGCTTGCGGGCTGTGGGGATCGATGAAGGCGTGAAGGCGCTTGAGGCCGTCCAGCGCCTCCGGGAGCCATCTGATCTCAGCCATCAGGCGGAGTCATTACCTGCTTCGTCACTCTCCGCACTGCTAGGCAAGGTATCGCCAAGTCCGTCCGCCCAAGCTTTTACACCGGCGTGATCGAGCGTTTCCCCGGTCAGTTCGAATTTCTCCCAGCGGGATTTGATCAGCTGGCGCTCTTCTTCTAGCGCTTCCTCGGCATCCAGAAAGCGTTCAATCGCCGCTTTCATCAGGTAATGGGGAGATCTGTCCCGAGTTTTGCCCAGGGCTTCAAGACGGTCTTGAGTTTTTTCACTTAGGCGAACGCCCATGGTTGATTTTGTCATTTCCAACTCGGTTCGTGGTGAATATAGAATGATTGTGCAACGTTGTTGCACAATGTGTCAAAAGGAAGTGTCTTTGCCTTCATGCCGATGGGGCAATGGGCTGTCAGTCAAGGCCGGTGGATGAGATTTTTTCAAACTCCACATTGACCTCAACTTAGTCTTAGCCGAAGCAAAGCTTATCGAATACGTATTTTCCGATCTTCTCTGCTTTCGCTAGTGTCATCCTACGACGCGCGATGAACCAAAACGCCCTAACCAAAGGATCCTGTTATGCCGGTGGAAGAAGTGGATACGCTCGTCGTTGGCGCGGGCCAGGCCGGCATTGCCCTGAGCGAGCATCTTGGCAGGAACGGGGTGCCGCATCTGGTTCTCGAGAAGAACCGGGTCGCGGAGGCCTGGCGGTCTGGGCGCTGGGACTCTCTGGTGGCCAATGGGCCGGCGTGGCACGACCGCTTTCCGAACCTGGAGTTCAATGGCGAAGACCCGGACGGCTTTCCGACAAAGGAGCGGGTGGCCGACTACCTCGTGGACTACGCGAAGATGGTCGGGGCGCCGATCCGGACCGGCGTCGAGGTGCTCAAAGCGGCACGGTTGCCGGGGCGGGGGCTGTTTCAGGTCGAGACTTCCGAAGGGCTGATCGAGGCTCGGAATGTCGTCGCGGCGACTGGGGCGTTTCAGCATCCGGTGATTCCGCCGATCCTTCCCGAAGATGTGGGCGTCACGCAGTTGCACTCGTTCCATTACCGCAATCCCGAACAGCTTCCCGCTGGCGCCGTCATGGTCGTCGGTGCGGGCTCGTCGGGTACGCAGATTGCGGACGAGCTCCGGCGGGCCGGGAGAACGGTCTATCTTTCGGTTGGTCCGCACGACCGCCCGCCGCGTACCTACCGCGGGCGCGATTTTGTCTGGTGGCTCGGGGTGCTGGGTCTGTGGGACCTGGAGGCGGTCGACCCGGGGACCGAACATGTCACCATCGCGGTCAGCGGCGCTTACGGCGGTAAGACGATCGATTTCCGGCGTCTGGCGGGGGAGGGTCTGACGCTTGTCGGGATGACCCAAAGTTTCAAGGATGGCGTCCTGACCTTTGCCGGCGACCTGCAGGACAATATTACGAAGGGCGACCAAAGCTATCTGTCGATGCTCGATGCCGCCGATGCCTATGTCGCGCGGACCGGGATCGACCTGCCGGAGGAACCGGCTGCGCGCAGGGTCTATCCGGACTCGGAATGCTTGATCAACCCGGTCAGGGAGTTGGATCTGGCGGCGGCGGGCGTCACCTCGGTGATCTGGGCGACCGGGTTTCGCCAGGATTTCGACTGGCTGAAGGTCGATGCCTTTGACGATAAGGGGGCGCCCCGGCACCAGCGCGGCGTTTCCTCGGAACCCGGCGTTTATTTCCTGGGTCTGCCGTGGCAATCGCGCCGGGGCTCGACTTTCATCTGGGGCGTGTGGCACGACGCGAAGCACATCGCCGACCAGATCGCCATCCAACGCAGTTATCAGGAATATCGAGGGCCGGGCGAACGCGCGCACATGGAGCGGGCTGAGGCCGAAAGCGCGTAGCTGCTTTTCTGGCGTGCGGGATCTAAAGCTATGCTGCTTGTTGATCAGGTAAGCTTCTCAATCGACCCTGGTCAGCCGGTAGTTTTTCGAGTGCAAAAGGTTCAAGACGCCTGTCTCTCCCAGCAGGTGTGACGCTCCCACGGCAATAAATGCGCCGCCGTTGTTCAGGTGTTCTTTCATGCGCTCGGTGAAGAGATTATTGCGGCGCGTCAGAAAGCTGGTTTCGTAAAACTCGCGGGTGGCCGTCTGAAGTGAAGCGATGGCCTTGTCCCAGGCTGCCTTCATGCCGGCGAGGTCCTGTGCGAGATAGAGTTGCAGCAGGTGCTCGAACTCCGTCTCTTTGGTCTCGGCGTTTTGCAATACCGATCCGAGCAGCTCGGCCTGCAGTGGATAGGGCAGGTTGTCGTACCTGGCCGCGATTTCATCTTCGGTCTCCAGGCCGAAAACGGGAACCCCCTGTTCCCGCAGCTGCCATTCAAGGGCAAGATCCAAAGGCTCATTGCCCTGTGACTGACGGGCAAGTTCGGAGGGCGGGTAGGAGAACATGGTGAAGAGGGTGACGGGTTTGAGGTTCGACATGTCGTTCGGATCCATCCCGTAAAGAGGGGCCAGTTCCGTCAACTTCTTCTTCTGGTTTTCATTCAAAAGATCGAAGAGGGATTCGTCTGACCCCAACCTCGTTTCAGGCATTTTTTGGTTGGTACTGAGGCCCTCGAAGACTGCCGACTTCATTCGGGAGAGCGCTTTCACAAGCCCTTGAGGAAGCGCATGTACCCGGGGATCGGCCGAGGTCAGGGTTCCCAGCAGATAGCTCGGCTCGACTGCATTACCTGCCGTATCGATTTTCCACAACAGGCCGTGAGAGAAGGCATTTTCCATGTTTTCGCTACCTCTTGCGCCGCATTAACACCGTATCGCCGGAGAGCGCTCTCCTGGACGTGCTCGCGGGGTGTGGTCTCGAGTGCAGATGCAGTTTCACTTACAACGGCTCGCGTTCGGTGCAAGGGATATCTTGGTGACTTCGTTCTTTTGCGGTTGGGTTGAAGTCTATCCTCGATCTCGCATCTTTCAGGTGATGTCCGGTAGCGCCGGGGCCTGGAAGGCCTCACGCACGGCCTGCGCCATGCCTGCCTTGGTGCTGCACTTGTTCTGCGTGCGTTGCCGCAGAACGATGTTGGAGCCCTGAAGCTGCGGAAAGCCTTCATCCAGTGTGAGTTCCCGGCAGTCGGCGGGGATCTGGCTGCGCGCGAGAATGCCCACGGCGATGCCGGACGACACTGCGGCCTGCAGGCCCAGCGCGCTGTCGCTGATGTAGGCGACCCGATAGTCTCGCCGTTGCTGCTCGAGCGCGCTCAGAGCCCACTCCCGCCACCAACAGCCCCGTTGCCAGACTGCGATCGGGAGCGGGCAGCATTCGTGTTGGAAATGTTTGTCTGAGGTGACCCAGACGACGGGGTCGTTGAGAAGAACCTCTCCGCCGATCCTTGCGACTTCTTCATGGACCACGGCCAGATCGAGTTCGCCCTGGTCGATCTCGGCACCAAGTTCCGATGACGGGGCGCAACGCACCGTGACCTCGACCTGCGGATGCATCATAGAAAAGCGGGCCAGGACGCGGGGAAGAACTGTTCCTCCGTACTCCTCCGGCACGCCGATCCTGACATGGCCGTCGAGAGGGTCTGCGTGCAAGGAAACGGCCGCCTGATCGATGAGGGACAGGATGCGCCGCGCGTCCTTGACGAGCTGTTCGCCCGGTGGGGTCAGAATGACGCCGCGGGATCCGCGTTCGAACAATCGCTCTCCGACGATTTCTTCAAGCTTCTTCATCTGAACGCTCACGGCAGACTGTGTACGGCTGACAATTTTCGAAGCGCGCGTGAAGTTCTTGGTGTCCGCAATGGCGACCAGGGTGCGTAGGAGGTCACTCTCCAAATTGGGGTTCATGATGAGGTCCTTACGGAGAGTCGTGTCATGAATTCAAAGAATGACACGCATTATAATTACTCGTTTCATGAATGTCGAGTGCAGGTCCATGTTATCTGGAGACAGAAAAAAGGAGTGTCGGCGATGGCACAGGCAACTTACGTCCTGCATAGCAAAGACTCAGTACAGCCAACGGGCAGATGGAGCGGAAGAATTCGTTCTTGGCTTCGTGCCAGACGTGAAAAGAAGGAGAAAAAACAAGTTACAAGAGACCTTCTCTCCTATGACGAACGCTACCTGGAGGATCTGGGACTGTCGCGCTGGGAGCTTGTTCGCGAATTCGGCCATGATCCCTATGCAATACCAGAACTCTATCGTTGGAGAGCGCGGGGGCTTCCGCATATATAAGCCTGCCGGACATAAACGGTAATTATGTTAAGCGGTTCCGATAGTGTGCGGGGGATTCCCAGGGATTTTCCGGACAGTTCGAGCAAATCAACGATGAGAAGAGAGCCGATTTCGGATCCTGCAAGTGGAGGACGTGCATGTTCACAAAAATCCTGGTTCCCATCGACTTTAGCCATCTCGAGGATTCGTCCGGTGCAATTGCGGTGGCAACTCGAATGGCCAAGTCTTACGGTGCGGAGATCATCTTTGTCGGTGTTTACGGCAATGTTCCCACGAACGCCGTGCCGCAGGCTCATGAATACCCGGCAAAGCTGAGAGCCTTCTCAGAGGGGCAGGCCTCCGTCAACGGAATCGCAACGACCTCCGTTCCGGTGTTTAGCCATGATCCACAGGCCGAGCTTGCGTCCGCACTTTTATCCGCGGCCGCCGGTGCGGGAGCCGATGTCATCGTCATGGCCGCGCATATCCCGGGCTGGGTCGAGCGTATTTTCCGTTCGAACGCGGGTTATATCGCAAAGCATGCGCCAATCTCAGTCTTCGTTGTCAGGTGACTGTTCGTCTGGTGTTGTTAACTGCCTGAAAGCATGCCGAGCGCGTTCAAAAAAGAGACCCGGCCTCATGTGCGATCAGAGGTCGGGCTCAGTTTGTGGCGCCTTTAGGATACAGGGGTTTGAGATAAGGCTATTTCTTAAGATCGGCGTATACGGTCCGTGTGAACAGCTCGGTATTTACAAACCCGTCGCCCCACTTCGCTCGAGGCTGGCAAGGGGATTGGCGGCGACGGCGTCACTCTCGGGCGTTCCTTATGCGTTTGAACAGATTTGGCGCGATCGAAACCTCTTTTCCGGCGCATAGAAATTCGCCGATGCTCCGGAGCAACGATCTTGAGCATTTGATTGGGCCTGGATGAACCGTGCGGCCGATGTCTCTGTGCGGGCGAAGGAAACGGTGCTAGCGTTGCCGCCAAATCGAAGCCCCATCCTATTATGACAACCCACCGGCATGAAAGACGCGCAAAGGTATGAAGAGAGTTTGGGCGAACCAGGACCTCTCCGATCTTGAGCGTCTGGCCGGCTTACTGGATGCGCAGTTCGGCATTCCGGGGACGCGGTTTCGCATCGGTCTCGATGGGCTTTTTGGGTTGATCCCCGGGATTGGTGACGGTGCAGGGGCGCTCCTTAGCCTCTATATCGTTTTCAAAGCGCGGTCTCTAGGCGCGCCGACCGGGCTGCTGTTGAGAATGCTCTTGAATGTCGCAATTGATTCTCTGGTGGGCGCAATTCCGGTCGCGGGAGACCTCTTCGATCTCGTCTACAAGGCGAACAAGCGAAACGTCAGGTTGCTCAAAAAACACTTGGAGGATTAGCCCGATAAGCGGTGCTGTTTTTTGATAATTGCGACGCTTGGACCTCGCCCGGCAAGTGCAACGCCCCCGTATCTGCCGGCTGCTACAAGTTCGATGTCTTTGGACATTAGATGGGTGATGTAAAGGGCAGTAGGCAGGCAATGGTGCATTCGATCCTGAATGGCTACCGTGCCTCTGCCGGCAGCGATTGACCGATATCAAGGCGCGGCTGCGCCAGCCTTTTATTCTGACTGTGGAACAGGAGGAATAAATGTTTAATAAAATTTTAGTTCCAGTCGATCTCGGCCATCTCGATAAATTGGCACGTGCATTGAGTGCAGCTGCCGAGATGGCCAAATCCCACAACGCCGGGATCGTCTATGCCGGCGTTTATGGCAACGTCCCCAGAGCTGACCTGCCGTCTCCTGAAGACTATGCTGATGCCTTGGAAGCCTTCGCGGAACGACAGGGTGCTAACCAGAGAATAACAACGGCGTCGCTACCCATTTTCAGCCACGATCCGGAGGCGGAACTGACTTCGGCGCTGCTTACGGCCGCTGGAGACATTGGGGCTGATGTGATCGTGATGGCATCGCACGTCCCGGGTTGGAAAGAGCATATCTTCCATTCGAATGCCGGATATGTCGCCAGCCACGCAACTGTCTCGGTCTTCGTCGTCAGGTGATCTCTCTTTTCGCGAATGTCAGTGATCATTTTTCTCCGAGACTTTTGCGCAGGTAGAAAGAGCCTGATTGTTCTCAAAGGAATTCAGATTGCTCGCGCCCAAATTCCTGAGCTAAGGCCAACTGTTCCGCTTGGCCTATTTGGGATCAGGACCTACGTTGTACGCGGTGTTATTGATCCCGCTGTTTCCAAATCACCACCTCTCCGACAGAACCTCATCGAGCAAATCGAATACCAGCCTGATCCGCCGGCTGCTGTGCAGTTCGCGGTGGGTGGTGAGCCAGATCGGGAAGAGGAAGGGCGGGAGGTCGGGAAGGACGCGTTCTATTCCGGGGGTGAGAGCGGCGATCTCCTCGGCCATGATGCCGATGCCCAGGCCCTGTTTCGTCAGCTCCCACGCGACGACACCGCTTTCAGAGCCAGCCTTGAAGTTGTGCCGCGAGAGCTTGAGGCCTTCCTCATTGAGGGCAGCGATCAGACGGTCGGGCTGGCCGAAGCCGATGAAGTTACACGCCGTCAGATCTTCCGGTGTCTCGGGGCGCCCGTGGGCATCAAGATATTCAGGGGCGGCGTAGAGAAAAGCACGGGCATCGCGCACCAGCTTGGCGATAAGGTCGGGCTGTTCCGGCCGGACGTGACGGATGGCGATGTCGGCCTCGCGGCGGCGCAGATCACTTAAGGCATTCGAGGCGACCACCTCGATCTCGATCTTCGGTGCCTCTGCGCGCAGACGCTTAAGCGCGCCTGGCAGGATATAGGCAGCCATGGCGTCGCTTGCGGAGATGCAAACCTGGCCTTCGATTGACTGGGACTGACCCGACGCAGCGAGTGAGATGCGGCCGGCGGCCTCTCCCATCGCCCGGACGTGATCCAGTAGTTCCAAGCCGGAGGGCGTGAGGGCGAGGGAACGGCCAATCCGCTCGAACAGGACGACGCCCAATTCCTGCTCGAGGGCGGTGACCTGCCGGCCGAGGGTCGGCTGGGTCTGCCCTAGGGCGCGGGCGGCAGCGGACAGTGATCCCTCCTCGGCGGTCGCTAGGAATGCGCGGGCTTGATTCCAATCGAAGGAGACGGCGTTCCAGTTCATGAGTTCGTCCAATTCTCGAGAGAGTCCTGTGCGTCCATGCAGTCAATTCATGCAAAAATGTATAAGAAATCTGCAAATTTAGGCAATATATCTTTGATAGTTGTATGGGTAAGGAAAGGACCTCAAACACGAAGGTCGAGGGTAACGGGACGTGAGCATGGTGACTGCAGAAAGTTTCTGGGATAAGACGGCGGAGCGTTATGCCAAAAGCCCCGTCAAGGATATGGCGGCCTACGAGCAGACCCTGGATCGGACCCGGGCCTGGCTTCTGCCGGGCGACCGGATGCTGGAAGTCGGCTGCGGCACCGGCACCACGGCGCTGCTCCTGGCGGAGAAGGTGCAGGAGATCACGGCCAGCGATATCTCCGCCTCGATGATCGAAATTGCCCGGGGGAAGGCGGTGGATCAGGGTGTTTCGAATGTCAACTTCCGGCAAGGCACTTTGGAGGGCAGCCCCCTGGATGGCGGATCCCTTGGGGAGGGGCCCTACGATGTAGTGACGGCCTATAACTTCCTGCATCTGCTGGAAGATCCCGCTGCGGCGGTGGCGCGGGTTCGGGGGTTGCTGAAACCGGAGGGACTCTTCATCTCCAAGACGGTTTGCCTGGCAGGATTCAGCTTCTGGAAGCGCCTGCTCGTGAAGCTTCTGATTCCGGTGATGCAACTTGTCGGGAAAGCGCCATATGTGAGGTTCATGTCCGTGAACGATGTTGAGCGCTGCATGACCGAAGCAGGCTTTGAGATCCTGGAAACCGGTGATTACCCGGCGTCGCCACCCTGCCGATTTGTTGTGGCGCGGAAGCGCTAGTGTGTTGTGTGTATGTTCGTGATCATCCGGCTCCTGCGCCTGCCTTGATCTCGTCGCTTGGCGTCTGCCCGAATTCCGCGCGGTAGAGTTTGGCGAAATGGCCGACGCTCGCGAAACCGGCGGCACGGGAGACCTCGGCGACGGTCTGGTACTGCCGTGCCAGGATCAGGTCGCGGGCGAAGTTCAGTCGGATAGAGCGTATGAAGGCTGCCGGGGCCAGACCGTGAGTCGCCTTCAGACGGCGGCCGAGGGTCTTGGGAGACAGGCTCAGAGCGTCGGCCAACTCGCGGGCACCGAAATCCTCCTCGCCAATATGATCCAACACGCATTCGGTGGCATTGTCGGAGAAGCGCTGCTCAGCCGGCGGGAGGAGGTTTTTCTCGGGACTGCTTACGAGGCTGGCTTCGAGGGCTTCGATTCGGGCCTTGGCCGTCTTGCTGGCTTCTGCAGCCGCGTGGGTGGCTTCAGCGTGATCCTGTTCGACGATGTTAACCGTCTGCAACAGGGTCTCAGCACGTTCCAGGGCGGTTTGTTTTTCCGCCTGCATGGCGGTCACCATGGCCGAGATTGCCAGAATCATGAAGGTGGTCTCCCCCATGATTGCCAGGTAGTAACCCCAGGTCAGAGGCCGCTGCAGGATCAAGTCGAAAGCAACGGCGGCCTGAGTGATCTGGATCGGGAAGGTGAAGAAGTAGACGGCGATACAGAGCCCAAGAGTGAGGGAAAGAAGCGAGCCGGACACAAACTTGGCCTGGGGCAGGCCTTCGCGGGTTTTCCGCAGCGATACGGTGAGGAGGACCAGGGGGGACGCGAAGTATGCGATATGCAGCGGCGCCGACAGACCCCAGGGATCGTACGCAGCCAGACCGGTGGTAATGACCGCGACGGCGGACAGTAAAAGAAAAAGCCGCCGTGTTCCGAGGGGTCCTTCATCGACCTTCAGCAGGACGCGGCAGTACTGGATGTTCGCGAAAACCCCGAGGCCTGCAATGAACTCTCCGACCCGCGACATAACCGTAACCGGTAGAGTCACACCGGTGAACTTGGCGAGCCAGCTGTCGTAGATAAACGAAAAGACGAAAAAGCACGCCATGTAGAGCGCGTAGTAGAGATAGAAGCGCGGTTCTACATGGCGGAACAGGAACAGACTGAGCAATGCAATGGCGCCGACATAGCCCAGGAAAATGGCGGTCATGACCAGACTGAGGACCGACCACTCGGAAAAGAGTTCAGCTGTCATGATGGCCGGCGTAATGGTCGGCGCGAAGGTGCCGGCGATGCGCAGGTAGTAAATCCGCTCCTCGCCTGGCTGGACCGTAAGCGGAAAGCCTGTTTTGACTGCGTTGTCCGCCCGTTCCGCAATGGGAAAAGTTCGGCCGTTGCGCGCGGCCATGACTAGGCCGTTCTGCTGTTGTTCAAACAACAGAGCCTCGTCGAAGATGTATTCCATGAAAGTGACGAACCACTGCCGCGCGCTATCCTCTTCGTTCAGGACGGTGAAACGGAACCAAAGCGCCTCACCGGGACGCGGCGCCTCGAAGAGCAGGGCGCAATGGCCCGCTTCGAAGGTCTGCGTGGTGATCTGAGTGGGATCGAGCGTGCCGGTGGGGTCGAGAAAGAAGTCAAGTGATAGCGGCCGGAGTTGGTCTTCCTGCCGCTCGGTTAGCCCGTTGGGCAGGGCTGGTGCGCCAGCGGAATCCAAGGCAGCGCACCGGTCCCAGGGACCGCCAGTCTTTGTGAGTTCGGCCTGAGCAGTACTCGACTGGGCAGCGAAGATCTGCGCCGTAATGATAAGCGCCAGCAAGAGAAACAGATGAGGTTTCGCGATCATTTTCCTCGCCGACTTTGTAACTGCCGCTGTTTTTATGGCCGTCCGGATGCTTAAGACTTCGATTCCAACCTGGGTGGTATGCAACGTACCGGACAAAATTGCCCGCAAACGGGACAAATGGCGGAATCCTTATTCATTTTCGACGCCAGATCTGCCTCTACTATCATTCAAAGCTTAATATTACAGCAAAGAGGGCTCGGGTTCCGGTTCTTTCTGCGGTTGTTGAATCACGTTCTGGCGATGCCCCGTCAGATAGAGGACTTATCGTCAATCGAATAGTGATGAAGGCTTTTGGGGAAACCGCATGAAAATCAATTTGCCCGCTATCTTAACGGCATCCTCGCTATGTCTTCGTTCATGGCGGTTGTGACGAAGAAAGCGGCTTTTTCTTTTCCCTTGAGAACGATACCCGGTTGGCGTCGAAAGCCTTGCTTGGCCAGGTAATTCTGGGCGTGCCGAAAAGGCCGTTCAAAAATGACGTGGCGCCACGCGAAAACAGCCTTGAGCGAGGTCGGTTTTCGCGGTTCCGGTCTAAGACAGAAAGCGCGCCCAAGCCTGCTGAAGGGCAGTGTGGCGGATAAAGTTAGGGCGCGACCGTTCTTGAGGGTTTCAAGACCAATCGCGCCCTAGTTATTCAAACCTGAGGTCGGACCTTCCGCAGTGTGTCTCTGCGAAAGGCACGGACCTCGAGCTTACCTATTACTCAGCCGGTACGGTCTCCACCACGCCGTGCTTGTCGCGCAGACCGTCGCGGTAAAGAGCTTTGGCCAGCGAGATGCACATTCCCACCATCACCATGGTGAATGGCAGGGCACCGATGATCATGGCGTTCTTTAGGGCCTCGAAGGGATCGGCCGCGGCCCCTTCATTGCCGGCGATGATCAAGGCACCGATCACCGACGTCAGGATGACGCCCCAGATGATGCGGTGCTTGATGCCGGTCTCGGCATCGCCGCCGGACATGATGGTGTTCATCACCAGGATGCCCGAGTCAGCCGAGGTGACCAGGAAGGTCATGATCAGCACGACGCACATGATGGTGATGCCCGACAGCAGGCCGCCGTCGATCATCTGACCCAAGGTGGCGAAGAGCTTGTTGGTGGTCGAGGCACCGATGATGGCCCCCTCGGCAACACCGGAAAGCTCCAGATCGATCGCCGTAGCGCCCAGGATGGTCATCCAGGCAAAGCAGACCAACGCCGGGGCGATGACGCAGCCGAGCACGAACTCGCGGATCGACCGACCTTTGGAAATGCGTGCCAAGAAGAGGCCGACGAAGGGCGAGAAAGCAATCCACCAGGCCCAGTAGAAGGTGGTCCAACCAGCCTGCCAGCCGAAGAGGCGTCCCTGAGTGCCGGCCTCATAAACGGTCGCTGCAAGAGCGTCGGCATCGGCGAGAGCCTTGAAGGACTCCGGCAGAGCGTCCTTGAAGCCCGCCAGCGAACCCCAAGCATTGGTGCCGCCACCGAATATCGCCGTGATGTCTTCTGCAGGCAGCGCCTTTACAGCCTCCGGCAGAGCCGCCACGAATTCGGCCTGCGACAGCGGACCATAGGCGTTAAAGGACAGCGTGATGAAGTGGATGATGTAATCGACCAAGGCTGTGCCGTACTTGGTCATCGCGAAGGCGAAGGAGCCGAAGAACACGAAGACCAGCAACAGGATGATCGAGAGCACCAGGTTCAGGTTCGACAGGTATTTGATACCGCGCCCGACGCCGGAGACGGCCGAGATGATCGACAGGCCCATGATCACGATCAGGGCGGAGATCAGGCCGACGGTGCTGGGTTTGGGAGTATCGCCCCCGGCCTTCATCAGCCACTCCATACCGGTGACCGCGTAGACGCCGTCAACGAACTGGCTGACACCGAAGCCGATGGTGACCGCAACGCCCAGGATTGTGGCGACCACGCCCAGGACATCCACGACATGGCCAACAAAGGTGTTGGACAGCGGACCAAGGATCGGAGTCAGCGCCGAACGGATGGTTAGAGGCATACCGCGCGTATAGGCGTAGTAGGAGAGCGACAGTCCGGTCACCACGTAGATCGCCCAGGCATGGAAGCCATAGTGCAGGAAGGTGTAGCGGTAAGCGGAGGTCACAGCCTCTTCCGTGTTGCCCGCCACGTCACCCGCGACCACGACCGGGTTCGAGCCCCAGAGACCCAGCGGTTCGGCTGTGGCATAGACCATCAGGCCGACGCCCAGGCCAGCGCCGAACATCATGGAGAACCAGGAGAAGTTGGAGAACTCCGGCTTCTCGCCCTCCCGACCCAGGATGCGTTTGCCGGTTGAGGGTATAACCGCGACAATAAAGCAGAAGAAGGCAAAGGCCCCGACTGCAATGATGTAGAAGGTGTTGAAACCTTCGAGCAACGACCAGTTAAGGCTCGACAGAGTGCCGTTTGCACTCAGTGGCCAGACCAGCGCCCAGATGACCAGCAGCGCCATGCTGATCTTGCTGATCAGCGCGATTGGAAGACTGTAGCCTTCGTAGAAGCCGGACTCGGCTTTCTTAATCTCAAGTTCTGTGAACGGCGGTTTTATCGACATCCCCTCGGACCTCCCAAAGTTTTTTTATGGTTTCCTTTACGGATAGCCTGCGTGACCGCATGCCAATCACTAGTCTCCGACCAAAAACCGTCTGACACCGACCCTCGCTGTCGTTTTGCCACATTGAGCGATAATGCTTGGCACATCCAACGCTAATGACTCCAGGATCGGAAAACTCCCTATTTGGGCAATTATTGAAATTTCAGTCAAATTTAAATAAATATAAAATATTTCAATAATATTGAAATATAAATGATGGCGGACAGCAGCGCAGTGGGTTGCCGACGATTGATCTAGGCGGTGGATACCGGTGTTCCGGTGGATTGTGAGAATAGGGCAGATCCACCTAGAGCCGACTGTGCCTGCTCTCGTTTCGACATTCGCCGGATCCTGATTCCTCCACAAGACGAAGCCGGTTTTGTGATATGTCCGCATCGAACTGGCCGCAGCCTGTGCCGCCGATAAATGTAAAGCAGCGGTGCTGGTGCCGGTATTTTTCGCGTTAGGACGCTCGATGGTGATCGGCAGGTAGGTTTGGCTGATAAAGTGTGACACACAGGCCAACAGATAAGCAGACGGCAATTCAAAACGTTGACGGGAAAGCCCGACGTCAAGACAATCAGGACCCAGGATGAGCAGACATTAGCCGCCGAAAGATTCGATATTGCGTTTGCGTCCGTTAGAGGGGCCACGACAGCGCATCTCGACCGCTTGTCGATTATGGTCTGTGCACTAATTGGAGAGGTGAAACTTCATTTTCCGGTTTGCAATACGGTAGCTGCAACAAACAGCTTCTGATCCAAACTTAGAAAGCTGTGATTTTTGCAGTTCGGACACTCCTTTGCGCGCGGTCGATAAGATGTTAGCGGTCAAAGCCACGATAGAAGAGCAATCAGCATGAACCAGGAAACTGCTCCCATCGCGATTACCATGGGGGACCCCTGCGGCATTGGACCAGAGATTGTCGCTAAGACCTTGGCCAGGGAAGCGCCGACCTCACGCACCGTTGTGATCGGCAGCGCCCGTGTCATGGAAAATGCGGTCAGACAACTCGGGCTGGATCTTGGTGTGCGGACGGTGGCAGAGCTCGGTGTGGTCAGCAGTGAACCAGGCGTACTAGCGGTTTGGGAGACTTCGGACCTCGTAGACCTGCCATTTAGAGGACAGGTAAGCGCCGCCGGTGGCAAAGCGGCGTACGACGCAATCGTAGAGGCGATCAAATTGGCCAAAGCGGGCAGTGTGAGCGGTATCGTCACGGCGCCCATCAATAAAGCGGCCTTGGCGGCGGCGGGCGTAAAATATCCCGGACATACCGAGATGCTGGCGGAATTCGGTGGCGCTGAACGCGTCGCGATGATGTTGGCGAACGACGAAATTCGAACAGTCTTGGTCACGATCCATTGCTCTCTGAAAGACGCTATTGCACGAGCAGACTACCCGGCGCAAATGTCCGCGATCCGTTTGGCTCATGAAGGAGCACTGGCTCTGGGTATCGACAGGCCACGCGTTGCCGTTGCGGGACTAAATCCGCATGCGGGCGAGGGGGGCCTCTTCGGGCAGGAGGAGATCGAGGTTATCTCGCCTGCGATCTCGGCCGCTCGGGATGAGGGCATCGATGCGACAGGACCCTGGCCCGGCGACACGGTCTTCATGCAGGCGCGCCAGGGTCGGTTCGACGTGGTGGTGGCGCAGTATCACGATCAGGGCTTGATCCCGGTGAAGTACATGGGGCTGGAGAAGGGCGTGAACATCACCTTGGGCTTGCCGTTCGTGCGCACCAGCCCGGATCACGGCACAGCCTTCGACATCGCCGGTGAGGGTATTGCCGATGCGGCCAGCCTGGAGACGGCATTGGAGTATGCCGAGCGGTTAATCGCGGCGAAACGTAGGTTGTTCAAGGCGAAAGATAAAAGCGCGCAAACAGAGGAGGCCAAGAAATGGGCCTGAGATTTATCTTCATGCTGACGCGCAACGACCAGACGGTCGAAAACGCACTCGTCCACCTGGAAACCGCTTTGGCGGCAGGGGTGCATCACATCGGATTCAAGGATGTGGGATTGCCCTTCGAAAAACTGAAAGATCTCAACAGTGCCATCAAGGAGGGCGGCGCGACCAGCTATCTGGAAGTCGTCTCCCTGGACCGCGAAAGCGAACTCAGATCCGCGCAGGCCGCAGTTGATATCGGCGTCGATATTCTGTTGGGCGGCACCCATGTCGATGATGTCGTGCCGGTTCTGGCAGAGACCGGTATTCTCTATTATCCCTTCGCAGGCCGGATCGAGGGGCATCCGAGCGTACTTGCCGGCAGCATCGAAGAGATCGTCGCCAGTGCGAAGGCGCTGGCCGCGCGCGAAGGCGTGCACGGCCTGGATCTACTGGCCTATCGCTCAACGGAATATGTGCCGGCGGTCATGGCTGCGGTCTGCGCGGCGGTCGCAAAACCGGTCATTATGGCCGGTTCGATCGATAACGCCGAACGCATCGCGGCGGTCAAGGAAGCGCGCGGCGCGGGCTTTACCATCGGTACGGCAGCCCTGGACGGCAACTACCCGGCCGAGGCGACGGATTTGCCGAGCCAGCTGCGCGAGATCATGAAGGATGTGGCGGGCATCAACGACCACATCTCGCCCTATCGCAAAAAGAACCTGGATCAGTCCTTCAGCGGTTTCAGCGATACCTGGAGCCCCAAGGTCGCCGGGCAGATCAACGATATGCAGATCAAGCTGGCCAAGTTCGAGGGCAATTTTGTCTGGCATTATCACCCGAAAGAGGATGCGCTCTACTTCGTGCACCGAGGGCGTTTGCAGATGAAGTTTCGCGACCGCGACGAGGTGATCGGAGAAGGCGAATTCATCATAGTCCCCCACGGGGTCGAGCATTGTCCGGTGGCGCTCAGCGACACTTGCGAGGTTGTGTTGCTGGAGCCGAATACGGCGGGCAGAAGAGGGGACGCCATGGGTGGGAGCGGCGCGAAGAAGGAACTCGAACGGACGTAGGGCTCGTACACCAACCGTATCTGATAGTTTTTGGCCTTTGACGGTGTTCCGCCTCATCCTCGACATCTGGTGAGCTACGGCCTAGCCGGTGCGGCAGGATTTACTTTAACTTCCGCATTCATCCCGTAGGGATGCCGCTTTACGATTTGCGGCCTGCCACGAATGCGCCGCAGTTCCGAGATATGACCGCCGTAACATTAAAAAGGCTGCCTCGGTTAATTTAAAGTGGAAGACCTTGCTTCGAATTATTAAGTGAGGAGACAAGCTCCCAGGAGTTTGGATAGAAAACAGCAAATTTGATATGCGTTTCGAGTGACTGCTCAGCTGTATTTTTAAAAGCTAAGCGTTCGGAACATTGATGCTCATTATTTATTATTTTTTGAGGATAGTTTGGAACAGACTCCTGATTCTCCGCTCGCTCAAATACCGGCCAATCGCAGGCTCGTAGACGAGCTTCATGCTCACGGTAAAATTTCACCCGAAGCAAAAGTCTATGCGCTGGATTTTCTGTACCCCGCCGATCAATGGGGACTTTGGATTTCCCGCCTGTTCCTTGCCGTGGGCACGGCATTGGTTCTGTCCGGTGTCGTCTATTTCTTCGCCTTCAACTGGGCCAAGATCGAGCCGATTATAAAACTCGCTTCGCTTCAGCTTGCGATGCTGCTCTGTCTTGGAGGGGCCTATTACTACAAGTTGGAACGTATCAGTGGCCAGATTCTGCTGCTGTCCGCCTCTGTGCTCACCGGTGTGTTCATGGCTGTGTTTGGGCAGATTTATCAGACTGGGGCAGATGCCTATCAGCTTTTCATGATGTGGTCCGTTCTGACCTTCGGTTGGACCGTGATATCGAACTTTGCTGCCCAGTGGGTTTTCTGGCTGGCGATCACCAATATCTTTCTTGTTCTTTGGTGGGATCAGGCAGCACTGCCGGAACCTGATATGGCCGGCATGATCTTCTTCTTTGTCATGCTGTTGAATACGGTGGCGTTGGTTTTGCGTGAAGTCTACTTGAATTGGAAAAAGGCTGAATGGCTGGATCGTAGATGGGTGCGGCTGCTGATTGTCCTTGCTGTTCTAGTGCCGGCGACCTGGCCCGTCGTTATGCTGATTTTTGAAACCGTATCTGACAGCTTCTCGATGAAATTGAGCGCCGCAACTGGGCTTGTCGGTTTGGGGGGGCTCTACGCGCTCTACCGCTTCAAGGTCAGGGACATGTGGTCTCTGGCGGCCATCGCGTTGTTCCTTTGCATCGTCCTGGAAGCCGCTGCTGTTCGGTTGCTGGGTGAAGCTTTGCAGGGAGCGGAAATTGCCATGTTTTTGCTCATGGGGCTCGCGACGATCGGGATATTCAGTGCGGCCGTGATCTATTTGCGCAGGGTCATCGCAATTATAGAGGCCGATCATGTCTAGATATTCTTCGGCCTATAGTGCATCCGATCTTTTGACGGTCCTGTCGGATAATGCTTTTGTCGAGAAGGGCGATAAAGAACTTGAAGCCTTTGTTGTTGAGCAGCAGCAGGAATTGGAGCTTCCGCTCTATCTAAGGGCCTTGGTAGGTGTCGGGGCATTCTTCGCGTCTCTGTGTTTCATCAGCTTGATCGTGACTGGGTTTTCGATCAGAGACGAAGAGAGCTTCATCGCTCTGGGTGTGATGTTTGCCCTGCTTGCCTTGGTGGCGCAAAAATTCGCAGGCAACGGCCGCACGGTTAAAAGCAGTTTCCTGATTCAGTCGTCGTTTGCCCTAATGGCGACCGGCAAATCCCTGTTTGTTTTCGGCGTGGTTGAGGTCTTTGAAACGGGATGGGCCGCAACCGGTGCGATCCTGATTCTGACTCTGGCGACTTATCACGTATATCGGATGTCGGTCGACCGTTTTCTCTCCAGCTTTGCGCTGCTTTTATCGATCCTTTTGAACCTTCTTTTGGGGGATGATTTTTCCGGATCGAAGGAGTTTTTGTTTAATGGCTTCCTGTTGATTCAGGTGGTTTTGACAGTCTTTTTGATCAGCAACGCAAAAATCAAAAAAGATTACAGGCCGATAGAATACAGCCTCCTGTTTTCGCTTTGCGCAGCGGCCATAACCCTGGCTTCCCAACATGAGTTCGGCTACTGGGGGCATGAAGAATTTATCCGTCCGGTCTTTGCGGACATTCTCTTCACCGCTGCACTTGTAGTTTCCATCGGCTGGGTGGCCGGTGGTGTTTCAAAGCTGAAATCCGAACCGCTGATGCTTGCATGCCTGGCGGCAGTCGCTTTGGGAGTCGTGTCTGCACCTGGTATAATCCTGTCAGTCGCCTTGATGATTCTCGGGTATGGCAAGCACGAGAAAATTATGACGGCGATGGGCGCGCTGCTGCTGCCTTTGTTCCTGTTTTTTTACTACTACAATCTGGAGGTTTCCCTGCTGCAGAAATCTGGCGTCCTGGTGGGAAGCGGGGTCACTCTTCTGGCCGGACGGTTCTATCTGCGCTTTAGGAATCTGGATAAGGGAGAAGAGGCATGAGATCACGGATCATGATTGCTCTCGCTCTCGCGATCTTTGCCGTTCTCAATTTCGGCATCTACGAGAAGCAGAAAATCATCGAGAGCGGCGAGATCGTATTGCTGGAGTTGGCTCCGGTCGATCCCCGCTCATTGATGCAGGGTGACTACATGAGTCTGCGCTATGCCATCGAGCGTTCCGATGCTGTCACCGAACAAAGAGAGGCTCAAAGGAAACGCGGCTACATGGTGATCAAACCCGACGAAAAAAACGTCGCTCAGTTTGTCCGCTTTCATGCGGGCGAAGATCTTAAGGCCGGAGAAAGGCTTCTTAGGTTTCACAAAACTCATGAGACCTTTGGTTCGGTCTACATCGTGCCGGACTCCTTCCTGTTTCAGGAGGGGCACGCCAAACACTACGAAGCCGCAAAGTATGGTGTTTTCAAGTTCGACGGTGACGACAACCGCCTGCTCGTCGGACTGGCGACAGAGGACGGCAAGATGATTGTTGTCACTGAACCGGAATTATAGACAGTAGGCACGTAACCAGATGACTGGGGAAATCGTGAAGGAGGTGAAGGCGGCAATCTTCGCAGTCTAGCTGCGTTTCGTATCATCGATAATGTTCATGTTCGCCAAGCCGCTTTCACCAATTGGAACCGCGGCGAAGGGGCCGCCCTGTTTGAGGTGTGCAGGATCGGAGAGATCTTGCGCTGGTTCTTCCGCGAGAATTTTGGCTGCGAACTGTTCGGCGTTGTCTTTGGGCCGGTAGCCGAGAAAACTGGCCTTGGCATTATCAACCGGCACCCGGTCGTTATTGGACACGCCGTAAACAACGGAAAAACCCGTCGTTGGCGTTGAAATTGCCCGTTCGACAAGATGGATCAGATCGTCGTAGGAAAGCCATGATCCGAGCGCCCTCGCAGAGGTCACCTGCGCGCAAGACAGGATCCGCAGACAGACGGCTTCGATCTGACGCTTGTCCCAATAGAGGCTTGCAAGATCTTCGGCAAAGCATTTGGCCAAGCCGTAGAAGGCATCCGGCCTGTGCGGCGCGTCAGTGCCAATGAACTCCATTTTTGAATGCATACCCACGGCGTGGATCGAACTGGCATAGACCACGCGCCGAACACCATTTTGGTAGGCGGCCTCCCAGACATTGTAGGCACCGATAATGTTGGGGCCGAGGATTGTGTCGAAGGGGGCTTCATCGCCATAAGCGCCGAAATGAACCACCATGTCGGCACCCTCAAGCAGAGAGCGGATTTCGTTGTACTTCGTCAGATCGGCCCGCTGATAGGACTCGCCTGGATAAAGTGTACCGATATCATCGATCAAATCGGAGGAGACCAGAGCATCGGCCAATTTTGTAAGAGGCTCGCGCAGGTAAGAACCGAGGCGGCCGGCGGCGCCGGTCAGAACAATCTTTTTCATATGACTGCCTTTTCGGTGAAGGGCCGGTCTTCTTCAATGCGTGAAAAGTTGAAGGGACTCAGGTCGAGCGATCTGTATTCGCCGTAAGTGATTAGCTCGGATGTTCCGCGCCCCATAGCCGGAGATTGCTGGAAGCCATGGCCGGAAAAGCCGTTTACGAAAATGAAATTCTCGACCGTCGTATGTGGTCCCAAAATGGCATTCTGGTCGAAGGTGTTATAGGCATAGTGGCCCGCCCAGGAATTCGTCAGTTTGATGGCTTCGAACTGCGGAATGCGGTTCGCGATGGCAGGCCAGGCTTTCTCTTCCCAGATGCTGTGATCCTGTTCGAAATCGTCGTAGTCCACGGCTGGGTCGTCGTCCGGCGGACAACCGGCGAGGTAGTAGGTGCCGTCGCTGCGCATATGGACGCCAGAGGGATCGATCGTGAGCGGCAGATCCCGGTCGAGCGGTTTTTCGGCTGCGAAGATGAAGGTGTAGCGCTTGCGTGGCTCGACCGGAATGTTAATGCCGGCCATGCGCGATGTGAGGATGGCGCGAGGGCCGGATGCATTGACGACAGTGCCGCAGGAGATGGTTTCACCGGATTTCAGGGTGACGCTCTCCACACGCCTGCCCGACGCATTTCGTGTCATCGCAACGGCTTCGTTGGTCACGTATTCTGCGCCCCTTTCGCGTGCCGAACGCTTCCACCAATCGAACAAGGTGTTGCCGTCGAAATAGCCTTCGTCGATCAGATTATGATTGGCCCCGATGATGCCATCCAAATTGTAGAAAGGGTAGGCGTGCTGGATTTCGTCGCGGGTCATGTGCTTGGTGCCTGCGCCACAAGCCGCCTGAACTTTCTGGGTCTCGCGCAAAACGCAGGCAAAGGCTTCGCTGTCAGCGAGGTACATGTAGCCGTAGCTGTGCAAGGCGAGTTCAGGCACACGCGGATCGTCGTCCATAAAAGCCCTGAAGTTTTTTACAAACTCCGCCGCGAACTGTGAGACCCGCACATTGATCTCTTGCGAAAACTGCTGCCGCATGCAGCTATTTGTATGAGATGTCGAGGTAAACTCGTACGTGGGGTCTTTCTCGACAACCAGGATCGAACCGTTAAAATCCGGGTTACTCGCGAGAAACCAGGCAACCGATGAACCGTACATCGCGCCGCCTACAATAACGACGTCGTAGCTGGATTTCTTCGGCGCATTCAAAGCGTGGCTCATCGGACCTCGTTCCCTTATTCAATCGGGTAGTGACTACGTTCATACTGCCGTTAACGGCAGGTTTGACTAATCATGATTCGTCACGCAACGCTATAGATAATCTTCCGGCTTCCTGGTCTGTTATCCTGCAGCGAAACCAGCTCGAGGAAAGGAAAGCAAGCGGCGGTTGGTCAGACTTGCTTTATACTGCACGGGTGATCCCGCCATCGGCCCTGATGTTCTGCCCCGTTATGTAGCCGCTGCCTTCAGAAGCCAGGAACGCGATCAGAGCTGCGATCTCTTCGGTCTTGCCGTAACGCTGCATCGGAATGCGGTCGCGGAATTCCTGCTTCTCCGGCAGACTATCGATGAAGCCGGGAAGTACGTTGTTCATGCGGATGTTGTCCGCTGCATAGGCGTCGGCGAAGAGTTTCGCGAAGGCGGCAAGTCCCGCGCGGAACACGCCGGAGGTCGGAAAAACCGGATCGGGTTCAAAAGCGGCGAAAGTCGAAATGTTGATGATCGAACCCGACTTCTGTTTTTGCATGATCGGCGTGACCAGACGGGTTGGGCGCACGGCATTCAGGAAATAAACATCCATACCTTCATGCCACGCCTCGTCGCTCAGTTCCAGGACCGGCGCACGTGGTCCATGTCCGGCGCTGTTTACGAGAACATCGACACGTGCCCACTTTTCCATGGTGAGATCCACGAGGCGTTTCAGGTCGTCGCTCGACTGATTGGATCCCGTTACACCGATGCCACCGAGTTCGTCGGCCAGGGCTTCACCCTTGCCTGAGGAAGATAGTATCGAGACATGGAAACCATCTTGCGCCAATTTACGCGCAGCGCCGGCACCCATGCCACTTCCACCGGCGGTGATAATCGCTACTTTTTGAACTGACATCTTCCGCTCCTGCAGATTGTTTTGGCCCTTGCCGTACGGCGGCTCGCTTCAATATGTGACGCGGCGGTCCGTATTTGACTAATCAGAAATCAAGGCTTATGACTGTAGAAAAACTACAGGGTGAGATTCAATATTGCCTTTCCGTTTTCCGCCACTCAAGGCCTTGAAAGCCTTTGAATCTGCCGGACGCCATCTCAATTTCCGCCTCGCGGCGGAGGAACTGGGCGTCACTCAGGGTGCAGTCGCCCAACAGGTGAGAGGTCTGGAGGCGGCCCTCGACGTTAAGCTGTTCGAACGCTTACCCCGTGGATTGGCCCTGACGGAAGAAGGGCGGAAGTATTTGTCGCCGCTACAGCGAGCCTTTCGGCTGATCGAAGACGCGACGGAGGAGCTTCGGCCGCTGCAGGCATCCCTGACAGTCAGTGTGACACCATCATTTGCGAGCAAGTGGCTGGTTCCCCGTCTGGGCCAATTCATGGATGCAAATCCCGAGTTGGACGTGCGGGTTGTGGCTTCCCAGGGATTGGCAAATTTTCAAAGCGACGGCGTGGACGTTGCCATCCGCCAGGGCCGGCCGCCCTTTGGTCCCGGACTGACCTCGGACCTGCTCTTTCCCTTCGAATTCTTTCCTATCTGCAGTCCTCTGTTGCAGGCTGGTGAACATCCGATCCGGACGCCAGAAGACATCGCGCGACATGTCCTGTTACACGATACGCACGGGTTATGGCCTGTGTTCCTGGAGAAAGCCTGTGGCGGTAGGCCTATGGCAATCTCGCGTGCACTGAAATTCAGCCAGACGTCGCTTGCGATCGATGCTGCGATTTCGGGTCAAGGTGTCGCATTGGCGAGCGAACCAATGGTTGAGGACGACCTTGCTGCGGGGCGACTCTGCCGACCCCTGGAGATCACGATCAAAAGCGAGATTGGATTTTACGCCGTCGCTCCTCGGGCGCCACGAAATGCAGGACCCGTAAAGCAAATGAGAGATTGGCTGATCTCTCAGAGTCGATCGGACTCACTCGCTGTAAACGGCTGAATATCTGGCTTCACGCTGGTCTGAAGCCCACATTGTTAAAAGAGACGTTGTTGGATTGCTGAGGTCGTTCGGATGTATCGCCAACCTAATAGTTCGGTTAAAGCTGGTACCTATGTGGAAACCTGGACTCGACCTTTGCTGCCCAATGCATTTTACGAAGTCGAATTTTGACCGTGCGACCCTCATCGGTGCCCGCCAATAGGGCTGATGTGATCGTGATCGGCGGAGGACTGCACGGTTGTTCGGCCGCACTTCACCTCGCACGGCGCGGCCTGTCGGTGATCCTCCTGGAAAAGGATCATGTCGGTCGTCACGCTTCGGGCGTCAATGCCGGTGGCGTGCGCCGCTTGGGTCGCGCGCTGCCCGAGATCCCATTGTCGACCGCCTCGGCAAAGATCTGGCATGAGATTGAGGATCTTGTCGAAGACGATTGCGGTTTCGAGGCCTCCAATCAAATCAAGATCGCAGAAACGGAAGAGGGGCTCGCGCAGCTGAGACAGCGAGCTTCAGATGTTTCCGCCCTCGGGTTCGCTCATGAACAGATCGTCGACCAAGAGTCTCTGCGCGAGTTTCTGCCGGCTGTCGCCCCTCATTGCCAAGGGGGTATGATCGTCGAGGGTGACGGCCATGCCAATCCGCCTCGTACGGTGCAGGCCTTCCGGCGCAAAGGCGAGAGCCTCGGCGTACGTTTCAGGGAAGGTACGTCGGTCGGACATGTCGAACGCAAAGCGGGTGTTTGGTTTATTGAGACCAATGACGGCAGCTTTGAAGCCGGCGTCATCGTAAACTGCGCGGGCGCCTGGGGCGGCAGGATTGCCGAGATGATCGGCGAGCCGGTTCCCATCGAGGTCCGCGCGCCGATGCTCATGATAACAGCACGCATGCCGGCCTTTGTGGCGCCTGTGGTCGGGGTTCAGGGGCGGAAGCTGTCTTTCAAACAGTTCGCGAACGGAACCGTTCTGATCGGCGGAGGTTACGAGGGGACCGCCAATCCCGAGACGAACGAAACCAAACTTGACCGTACTGGCCTAGCAGAAAATGCGCGAAACGCAATGGAGGTTTTCCCCATCATGCGGAAAGCCAGTGTTCTTCGTTGCTGGGCGGGGATCGAAGGAATGATGCCGGATGGAATTCCCGTCATGGGGCCGAGCCAGGAAGAGGGGGCCTTTCACGCCTTTGGCTTTTGTGCCCACGGATTTCAACTCGGGCCTGTCAGCGGTAAAATACTCAGCGATTTCATCGTCGATGGCGGAACAAATTTGCCCATGTCAGCTTTTCGGATCGAACGTTTTTCTGAGATCCGACAAAGCGCCTCTTGAGGGCCGACATCGGCACTCTCATTGACAAAATTGGCGATTGGATCTAGTCAGGCGGCATTATGAAAGCCTGACAGCACAGCAACCGCCACGACCAACTGGACGTTCGCCTCACATCTCCATGATCGGAGATCGATCGCCGGTACGCCTTGTGGCGGTTCGTACCTCAATTCAAACAGAGACGTAAGCGACGCACCTGGTGCCGCATGATTGAGCGCGCCTTGTGACTTGCTGCGCATGTCAAGGATGTCACAAGTGAAAACCTATCCATCTATTCCAACTCAGTTCCAACCCGAGACTGCCTATCACGTATTCGATAAACTTGATGGCTCCAACATCAGAGCCGAATGGACGGCAAAGGCCGGGTTTGACCGCTTCGGCACCAGAAGGTTGCTATTGTCCGAGGGCGATCCACTGGCGCCTTCAAGAGACCTGATTCTCGAGAAGTACGCTGCAGCGCTAGAGACAGTGTTTCGGCGTGATGGCTATCAGAAAGCAACGTGTTTTTTTGAATATGTCGGTCCGAACAGTTTTGCAGGGAATCACCCGGATCCCCTTGAGCGTATGGATGCGATCCTGTTCGACGTCAACCCGCACCGGCGGGGGATCCTGGGGCCGAAGGAATTTTTAAACCTCTTCGGGCATCTGCAGATTCCGAGTTACATCGGCGAACACACGCTGGATGATGGTTTTGTAGAGTCGGTGCAAGCTGGCAAGTTCGAGGGCGTGACCAACGAAGGAGTGGTTTGCAAGGCTGTGCTCAAAAATCGACTCAAAATGACGAAGGTCAAGTCACGTGCCTGGCTGAACCGATTGCGGACAGAGTGTGATAGCGAAGACGAATTTGTCCGGCGGGCCTAAAGCGCAAATGACGCTCACAAACGGCCGGCTCTTATCGGCTGCAGTTGTTTGTGAGCGTCGTGCTGCGATCTTTGTGTCGTTCAGATTCGCAGCCGGAAATACCTCTAGCGCATGCCGGTGCTTGCTCAGTGCGCGATCATGACATGGCGTACGGCTGTGTAGTCCTCCAACGCGTAAACCGACATATCCTTGCCGTAACCCGATTGTTTCAAGCCGCCGTGGGGCATTTCGTTGACCAGCATGAAGTGGGTATTGATCCAGGTGCAGCCGTACTTCAATTGGGCGGCCGTGGACATGGCGCGTGACACATCCTTGGTCCAGATGGACGAAGCGAGCCCGTAGTCGCTGTCGTTGGCCCAGCGAACCGCTTCGTCTACTTCGCTGAAGGGAGTGACGGAGACGACCGGGCCAAAGACCTCACGGCGGACGATTTCATCCTGCTGGGTGGCACCGGCGATCACGGTAGGCTGGTAGAAGAAACCTTTTCCGTCAGGCGATGCGCCGCCGGTAGTGATCTCCATGTGTTTCTGTTCGGACGCCCGTTCGACGAAACTGGCCACGCGGTCGCGTTGGCGTAAAGAGATCAGGGGGCCGATTTCGTTTTGCGCGTCGTCGTCCAGCCCGTACTTGATGTCCGAGACGGCGGAGGTCAGATCGGCGACCAGCTTTTCGTACACTTTGGGACCAGCGTAGATACGGCAGGCTGCAGTGCAATCCTGTCCGGCGTTGTAATAACCAAACGCCCGCAGGCCCTCGACGACTGCACCGATGTCGGCATCGTCGAAGACGATGACCGGAGCCTTGCCGCCGAGTTCCAGATGCGTGCGTTTGACGGACTTTGCCGCGGCTTCCAAAACCTTCTTCCCGGTGGCGATGTCGCCGGTAATGGAGACCATGTCCACCTTAGGATGATTGATCAGCGCGCTGCCGACGCTCTGGCCACGCCCAAGTACGATGTTCACCACGCCCGCAGGCAGGATATCGACCAGGATCTGCGCCATCTTGAGGGCGGTCAGCGGTGTTTGTTCCGAGGGTTTGAAGACCACGGTGTTGCCGCCGCCGATGGCGGGCGCGAGCTTCCAGGCCATCATCATCAGTGGATAGTTCCAGGGTGCGATGGAGGCCACGATGCCGATGGGATCACGGCGGATCATCGAAGTATGGCCCTCCATGTATTCGCCGCCCGCAGAGCCTGGAACGCAGCGCACGGCGCCGGCAAAGAAGCGGTAGCAGTCTACGATGGCAGGGATCTCGTCTTCTTTGACCGCATTGATTGGTTTGCCGCAATTCAGGGCTTCGAGTGCGGCGAAGGCATCCGCCTCGGCTTCGATCCGGTCGGCGATCTTCAGCAGATAACCGGAGCGTTCCGCTGGTGTGGTACGCGACCATTTGGCAAAGGCCGTTTCCGCCGCGGTGACCGCGAGGTCGATTTGGCTCTCAGAAGCTTCGGGCAGCGTGACGATGCTTTCCCCTGTTTTGGGATTGAGGACGATCTCTTCTTTTTCGGTACCGCTTTTGAAGTCCGATCCGATCAGCATTTGGGTATCCATGAGACGTACCTCCTCTGGTGAATTACCTGCCGTGCCCAGCGACCTGATCGCCGTCACGGGTGAGATAGTAGGCTGCGAGAATGGGCAAAAAAGTCACCAGGATTACGACCATGGCGACGACGTTGGTGACCGGACGCTGGCGCGGACGGACCAGTTCTTCGAGCATCCAGATCGGCAGCGTGGCCTGTTGCCCGGCGGTGAAGGTGGTGACGATCACTTCGTCAAAGGACAGCGCGAAGGCCAGCATGCCGCCGGCCAGAAGTGCTGTGGCGATGTTCGGCAGGACGACATAGCGGAAGGTCTGAAAGCCGTTGGCGCCCAGGTCCATGGAGGCTTCGATCAGCGAGCCGGAGGTCCGGCGGAAGCGCGCGACAGCGTTGTTGTAGACCACGACCACGCAGAAGGTCGCGTGCCCGAGCACGATTGTCCAGAAGGAGAAGGGGATGTCCGCGATGTTGAAGGCGGAGCGCAGCGAGATGCCTGTGATGATACCAGGTAAAGCGATGGGCAGGATTACTATCAAGGAAATGGCTTCGCGCCCGAAGAACTTCGTCCGGACCACGGCCGCCGCGCAAAGGGTGCCCAGCACCAGCGCGATCGCCGTGGAGATGCTTGCGACCCGCACCGAAAGCTGCAGAGCTTCCCAAACGTCGGGGCGGTTCCAGGTGACTGCGAACCACTTCAGCGTCAGGCCGGGCGGCGGCCATTGGTAGGTCTTGTCCTCGGTGGTGAAGGCGTAGACCAGAATCAAGAGGATCGGCAGGTGCATGAAGGCCAGTCCGGCTGCTGCCGCGATCTTCAGGCCGGTGGGGGCGCCGGATCTTTTGTCAGAGCGCATCGAATGCCCCCTGGCGTTTGGCCATCCATAGATAGAAGCCCATGATGACGACCGGCACGACGGTGAAGGCGGCGGCCAGCGGAATGTTGCCGGCGGTTCCCTGATGGGTATAGACGGCCTGCCCGATGAAGAGCCGGGATGAGCCGACAATCTGCGGAATGATGTAGTCACCCAGGGTGAGCGAAAAAGTAAAGATCGAGCCGGCGATGATACCCGGCAGCGCCAGTGGCAGCAGCACCAGCCGAAAGGTCTGCAACGGCTTCGCACCAAGATCGGCCGAGGCTTCCAGATAGCTGGCTGAGACCCGTTCAAGTGATGCCTGCATGGGCAGGACCATGAAGGGCAGCCAGACATAGAGAAACACCAGGAAGGTGCCGCTGTAACTGACCGAAAGCGAATTGCCGCCGATCAAAGGAATTGCGAGATAAGCCTCCAGCGCCCAGGTCAGATGTAGAACTTCGAAGATCCAGTTCAGGATGCCTTCCTTCGCGAGGATCAGTTTCCAGGCGTAGACCTTGACCAGATAGCTCGACCAGAGCGGCAGCATGACCCCGAGGTAAAAGAGGGCCTTCCATTTCCCCCGGGCATAGCGGGCAGCATAGTAGGCGATGGGGAAAGCGAGGACCGCCGCCCCGAGAGTCACGCAAGTGGCCATCAAGGTGGTTCGGATGATGATGTCGAGATTGGCCGGAATGAAGAGTTCACGGTAGGTCTTCAGAGTGAATTCGTAGTTGATCAGGCCGGAGAACTCGTCGATCGAGAAGAAGCTTTGAGCCAGGAGTGCGAAGAGCGAGCCCAGGTAGATGATCCCGAGCCAGAGGGCAGGGGGCGCCAACAGCAGAACCAGGAATAAGGTCGGGCGCCGCCAGAGGGCATCGGAAAGTCTGGCGAGGATACCGTCGCCGCGCGGTTGGCTCGTGATCGCGACGTTACTCATCGCCGCCATCCATGAGGTGCAGATCTTCAGGGTTCCAGTCGATGAGTACCTGTTGCCCGACCTCGCAGTCGTGGGTCCGGTGATCGATCAGCGCATGCAGGCGGATGTCGCCCATCTGCAGCGCGAGTTTGGTGGCGGCGCCGACGAAACTGGTCGCGATGATCTCGGCAGGATGCCCGCCTGCACTCACCAATCTGATTGCCTCAGGCCGGAGGCTGGCCTGTGCGTGCCCGCTGCCAAGCTGCGCCACCAGATCCGCCGGCAGAACGTTGGAGGAGCCGACGAAGTTCGCAACGAAGGCTGAAGTCGGTTGCTGGTAGATTTCCTGCGGTGTGCCGATTTGCCGGATCTTGCCCTGATCGAAGACGGCGACACGATCCGCCATGGAAAGCGCTTCACCTTGATCGTGAGTAACGAAGACGAAAGTAATACCGAGGGAACGCTGCAAGACCTTCAGTTCTTCCTGCATGTCCTCGCGCAGTTTCAGATCCAGTGCGCCCAGCGGTTCATCCAGCAGCAGAACTTTTGGTTTGTTAATCAGCGCCCGTGCGAGGGCAACCCGTTGTCGCTGGCCACCGGAAAGCTGACTCGGTTTGCGGGACCCGTAGCCGGTGAGGCGGACCATCTCCAGCGTGGCCTCGGCTGCCCGTCGGCGCTCAGCCTTGCCGACGCCTTTAATCATCAGGCCGTAGGCCACGTTGTCCATGACAGAGAGATGGGGAAAGAGGGCGTAGTCCTGGAAGACAGTATTCACGTTGCGTCGGTAGGGCGGCACGCCGCCCGCAGGCGAACCGAAGATCTCGATCTCACCCGCTGTCGGCTGCTCGAAGCCGGCGATCAGGCGCAGGCAGGTCGTCTTGCCTGATCCCGATGGCCCCAGCATCGCGAAGAACTCGCCTTCACCGATAGCGAGGTCAACCGCGTCGACGGCTTTTACGCTGCCAAAGTGCCGAGATACCCCGTCGAAACGAACCGCAGTGGTCATGAGAAAATCCAGCCGGGCTGCTCCGCCGGGAAGTTCCGGCGGGCAGTCAACATAACAATGAAGCGAGAGTCCGGTGTGACGCGTTCAACGCCCGCCGATCACCCCGATATAGTCGCTGACCCAGCGATAGTAGGGCACGCATTCATTGTTTTGCGTGGCACACTTGGAGACCGGTGTGGTCCAGAACCTGATCTTCTCGAAGTCATCCATGCCGTTGGTCGTACAGCCCTCGGCGGTCTGCATACCCCGGCCGTCGGTGCAGGCGGCGGGAACGCCCGGATTGGCGCCGAACCAGACCGAAAGATCGCTCATGAGGTTGGAAGACAGAGTGTGCTCCATCCACATGTAGGCACAGTTCGGGTTCTCCGCTTCACTGTGCATCATGGTGGTGTCGGCCCAGCCGGTCGCGCCTTCTTCCGGGATCACCGAAGCAATCGGCGCGCCTTTAGATTTCAGAATGTTGACCTGGAAGGGCCAGGAACCGGACGCGACCACGCCTTCATTGGTGAAATCGTCCATCTGAATAAAGGCGTCATGCCAGTAACGCGAGACCAGCTTGCGTTGACCGCGTAGCATGTCGAGGGCGGCCGCATACTGCTCTGCGTTCAGCTCGTAGGGGCTTTTGATGCCCAGTTCAGGCTTGTGCTTCATCAGATAGTTGGCGGCGTCGGCCACGTGGATCGGACCGTCGTAGGCCTGGACCCGACCCTTGTTGGATTTGCCGTCGGGCAGGGTCATTTCTTCGAAGACCACGTTCCAGCTTGTCGGCGGTTCCTTGAAGACCTCGGTGTTGTACATCAGCACGTTCGGACCCCACATGTAGGGCACACCGTAGTGCTCGCCGTTGACCGTATGCCAGGGCGCGGACTTGAGGCGGTCGTCGACCGTATTCCAACTGGGGATCAGATCGGTGTTGACCGGCTGCACCCGCTTTCCGGCTATGAGCCGCAGGGAGGCATCGCCGGAGGCGGTCACCAGATCGAACCCGCCTTCGTTCATCAGCGCGACCATCTCGTCGGAAGTGTTCGCCGTCTTGATCTGGACTTTGCAGCTGGTCTTTTTCTCAAAACCGGTGACCCAGTCGAACTTGGGGTCGGTCTCGCCGCGTTCGATATAACCTGGCCAGGCAACGATATTAACCTGGCCTTCGCCCGCACCAAGGCTCGTCAGTTTTTCGGCCTGTGTGGCCTGCACAAACATGGCCGACGCCAACAGCGCCGTGCCAAGACCTGTCACGATCCTAGTCATCCGAAACTCTCCCTTGTTCAGGTTCCCCGTTTTTCTTGGAGGAAACAATGAACCGCAGGGCGCGTATTCGCAATTTCAATTACCAGAATAGTGATTTCGGAAAAACCGATATCACTGCCTTCGACGGTTCCTCGCGATCACTTCTGACGCATGAGGTTTTGGGATTGGGCGACGGCGATAAAGTTGCGCGCTGCCGTCGAAAGCGACGAGCCGCGGCGCCAGACAACACCAACCTGAACGACCGGCAAAGCTGCAGAGACATCGCGGCTTTCGATGCGATCGCCTTCCAGAGACCAGGGGCGGTAGACCAGGTGGGGCAGGAGCGCGACACCGGCACCGGTCGCGACGAGGCTGCGGACCGCCTCGACCGAGCGGGTGCGGAAGGCAATCTCCGGGCGGGCACCGAGTGCCCCCAGCAGTTTGCCAGTCGCTTCCTCGATCTCATCGATGGTCAGGAGGATCAGCGGTTCGTTGGAAAGATCGGCCGGATCGATACGTTCGGCTGTGGTCAGGGAATGACCCATGGGCAGCCAAAGTTTATAGGGCGAGACTTCCAGAATTTCCGCCTGCAGGGCATCGCGGCTACGTAAGTTCGAAATGACCATGACCGCAGCGTCAAGCTCGCCATTGATCAGGAGGTGTTCCAGATAGCTGCCGTCATCTTCGATCGCGGTCACGTCGATGGAGGGATAAGCCCGGCGGTAGCGAGAAAGAATGTCCGACAAGACATAACCGGCAACCAGAGAGGTGACCCCGAGGTGCAGCGTACCGCTTTCGTCGCGCTGCTGCTCCTGAAAGGCGCGCCGCGCGTCTGAGACGCCGCTAAGGATCGTAGTGGCGTGGCGGAGGAACTGATGGCCCTTGTGAGTGATGTTGAGGCCGCGCGAATGGCGTTCAAAGAGCGGCACGCCAAGATCCGCCTCCAGTTCCTTGATTGCCTCTGTGATGGAAGATTGAGAGATGGACAGGGCCTGTGACGCGCCGGTCACCGTGCCGGATTCTGCAACGGCGACGAAGTACTGAAGCTGGCGGATGGTGAAGGCCATGGGGCGCTTGCTACGGTTTTGGACGCGTTAACCGGCCTTCAGCTTCTCCGCAACTTCGATCGCGGAGTAGGTGAGGACGGCGTCGGCACCGGCTCGTTTGAAGGCCATCAAGCTCTCGTAGACCACCTTGTCGTTGTCCAGCCAGCCGTTGGCTGCCGCAGCCTTCATCATGGCGTATTCGCCACTGACCTGATAGGCCATTGTCGGGACGCCGAAACGGCTCTTCACTCGGTGAATAATGTCCAGATAGGGCAGGCCGGGCTTGACCATCACCATGTCGGCGCCCTCGCCCAGGTCGAGCTCTACTTCGCGCAGGGCTTCGTCGGAATTGGCGTAATCGAGCTGATAGGTCTTTTTGTCGCCGGTCAAAGCGCCGTCGGCACCGACAGCTTCTCGGAAGGGACCATAAAAGGCGCTGGCGTACTTGGCCGAGTAAGCCATGATCTTGGCGTCCTGATAACCCGCGTCATCCAGCGCGCGCCGGATTGCGCCAATACGCCCATCCATCATGTCAGAGGGGCCCAATACATCGCAGCCGGCCGCGGCCTGCACCAACGCCTGTTTGCACAGGGCCTCGACTGATTCGTCGTTCAAAATTCGACCGTCTTGCACCAGACCGTCGTGGCCGAGGGAGTTGAAGGGATCGAGCGCAACATCACAGAGAATACCGATATCGGGCACCTGTTCCTTGATCAGGCGCACAGCGCGGCAGACGATGTTCTCTGGATTGAATGCTTCTTCGCAATCCGGTGTTTTTAGGGACTCATCCACATAGGGAAAGACCGCAATAGCCGGGATTTTGAGTTCTGCGGCCTTGGCAACGGCCTCTACCACAGTATCCAGGCCGTATCGTTGGACGCCGGGCATGGAGGAAATGCCGCTGGTGCCGCTGGGCTCCTGAACAAAGACCGGCCAGATGAAATCCTGCGGCCCCAGGCGGTTTTCCGCGACCAGACTGCGGCTCCAGGCGTCGGTGCGGTTGCGGCGCATTCGAATCTGCGGGTAACCGCCCAATACGGCAGGTTTACGCAAATAAGGGTTCAGTTCGCTTCTTTGGCTGGCCATGACGTTTCCCGTGGCGGCGGTGAAAGAGGCCGCCGGTTCCTTGTTTGTTGCCCGGCAACATTAAATCCGGATTGCCAATGCAACAAGTGCGGGCCTGACAAGGGCCGCGCAGGCCATGGAAAAGTAGCATCCATGACCTGCGCTCTCCTTAACAGACGTCAAGTCGGCAAGCGCTCAAGGCTACGGCTTATTCGGCTGCGGCGGCACTCGCCCCGAGTGAGCTCAGAGCCTGATCGAGATCGGCGAGGATATCGTCGATGTGTTCGATTCCGATCGATAGGCGGACGTAGCCATCGGAAACGCCGCTGGCGAGTTGCTCTTCCGGAGAGAGCTGCGAGTGGGTCGTGGTCGCCGGGTGAATCGCCAGGCTGCGCGCATCCCCGATATTGGCGACGTGATAAAAGAGCTGAAGCGCATCGATGAATTGCCGACCGGCGTCCTTACCGTCCTTCAACTCGAAACCCATCAGGGCGCCGTTCTTGCCGCCCAAATAGGTCTCGGCGCGGCGTTTTTGCTCACCGTCGAAGAGGCTCGGGTGGATCACTTTGGTCACCGCCGGATGGTCGTTGAGGAACTGTGCGACCTTGTCGGCATTGGCACAGTGCTCGCGCATACGCAGGGGCAGAGTCTCCAGGCCCTGGATAAACTGGAAGGCGTTGAAGGGGCTCATGGCCGATCCGAGATCGCGCAGCAGGGTGACGCGGGCCTTGATGATATAGGCGATCGGACCCAACGGCTTGACGGCTTCGGTCCAGACGGCCCCGTGATAGCTGGGATCCGGCTGATTGAGCAGCGGGAAGCGATCCGCATTGCCTTCCCAGTCAAAGGTGCCGCCGTCGACGATCAGTCCGCCGATGGAGGTGCCGTGGCCACCGATGTACTTGGTGGTCGAATAGACCACGATGCTGGCGCCGTGGGCGAGCGGCTTGCAGAGGATCGGTGCGGCGGTGTTGTCGACGATCAGGGGCACACCAAGCTCATTACCGATGTCGGCGACTTCGCGGATCGGGAAGACCGTGAGTTTGGGGTTCGGCAGGGTTTCGGCGTAGTAAGCGCGGGTTTTGTCATCGGTTGCGCGCCGGAAGTTTTCCGGATCGGCTGGATCCACGAAACGTACTTCGATCCCCATGTTGCTGAGCGTGTTTGCGAAGAGGTTCCACGTGCCGCCGTAGAGGTCGGTGGAGCTGACGACGTTGTCGCCCGCTTTAGCAATGTTTTGGATTGCGATGGCTGATGCAGCTTGGCCGGAACTTACCGCCAGCGCTGCGACACCGCCTTCAAGTGCGGTTACCCGCTCTTCCAGAACCGCACAGGTCGGGTTCATGATGCGGGTGTAGATGTTGCCCAGTTCCTTGAGCGCAAAGAGGTTGGCCGCGTGTTCGGCGCCTTGGAACTGATATGACGTGGTCTGATAGATTGGCACTGCGACGGCGCCGGTTTCCGGATCGCTGCGGTAGCCGGCGTGCAGGGCCAGGGTTTCCGGGTTTTGTGACTTAACGGACATGATATTTCATCCCTTCTATCTCTTCGTCGCAGAGCCGTTTTTGCTGATCGGTCACTACGGATAATATAACGGTAGCGGAAGGCTTCGTTGTTCGACCGACGCATCCGCAGGGCAAAAAAACAAAAAAACCGCCGCAGCTATAGCTGGGCGGTAAAATCCGCTCGCTTTAGCCGTATTTATAGAGCGCCCGCAAGCTGTGCTTCAAATCGGCGCTAAGCGCATCCAACGCTTTTGCTGTGTTTTTGTCAAGTTTGATCATTGAAGGACCCGCGGTCCAATCTGATCTCCGTTCACACGCGCTCGGGCTTTCGGTTACAGAGTTACCGTGCCCGGCGTTGCTCTGGGATATTGGCAAGTTCGAACGAGGTCGATTGGTAGAGGTCGTTGATCCAGTTGCCGATGAGCAGGTTGCCATGTGCCCTCCAACGGTTCATTGGCACCTGTGCGGGATCGTCGTCCGGAAAATAATTGGCCGGTAGTTCGATCGACGCCCCGGCAGCCAGGTCGCGGCGATACTCGTCCCCCAAGGTGCCCGTGTCGTATTCCAGGTGATTGAAGATATAGGTTTGCCGTTTCGCTTCGTCGCGCACGAGGCACAAACCAGCTTCGTCAGATTCCAAAAACACTCTGAGGCCCGCCTGTTCCGGTAGATCTTCGCGCCTTACTTCCGTATGGCGGCTGACCGGAATGGCGATATTATCGTCGAAGCTCCGCAACAGACCGTTGCGTCCACCCCTGACGTGATGGGGATAGACTCCGAACATCTTTTGACGCAGCTGGTGTTTCGGCACCCCATGAAAATGCTGAAGCGCCGCTTGGGCAGCCCAACAGATGTTGTAGGTCTCCTGTACCTGGGTTTGCGACCAATCAAAGATCTGCGTCAGTTCACGCCAATAGACGACATCCTGAAACGGTAATGTTTCGATGGGTGCTCCGGTGATGATCAGGCCGTCGAACTTGCGGTCACGAACTTCTTCCCATGGCTGATAAAAAGCCAGCATATGCTCGGCTGAGGTGTTCTTCGGCGCATAGCTTGAGGTGGTCACGAGGGTAAGTTCGATTTGAAGGGGCGTAGCACCCAGCAGCCGGGAAATCTGCGTTTCGGTCTTGATTTTTTCCGGCATCAGGTTGAGCAGAGCGATCTCGAGCGGTCGCACGTCCTGACGCAGCGCCGCCCGCTCGGGAATCATCAGAACCCCTTCGTTTTCAAGCGCTGCCTGTGCAGGCAGATTGTCCGGGACCTTGATTGGCATGTGTACGCGCCCTTTTTTAAGCGGGCCTGACGGGGAACCGCTACTTGATATTGGGCGCCTACAATAACCGAAAGTGATGTGTGTGAAAGCGTTGCGTTAATAGCCTGCGCTTACTCAGGTCTTCTGATTACCGCTTATTCGGATCTCGTTGATAACCGGCTCAACAGTTTGCATGGGTAACTCGCAGGGGTTTTGGAACCTGCCACGCTTTGGATCGTTGTTGTGTATTGTGACGTCTGGGAACGCGTTCACGTTTTCTTTAACGGATTCGCATCGCACTTGGCCACGTACGGAACATTACCTTCATGCCAGGCATCAGATTAGCCGTCGCCCATACGCCGGTCACCGCTGACCCGGCCCGGAACGGCGCCGCGATTCGGGCGCAGATGCGTGCCGCGAACGATCTGGGAGCGCGGCTGGTTCAATTTCCGGAAGCGGCGGCATCGGGCTATACCAAAAGTGAAATCAAGGACTGGCGGACTATCGACTGGCTGGCCTTGCGCCGTGAGTTGGAGGCGACAGCGGATCTGGCGCGGGAACTTGGTCTATGGGTTGTTCTTGGCAGTGCCCATCCGCTGTCCTCCGGAAACCGGCCGCATAACAGCCTCTATATCATCGATGACAAAGGCAGGCTCTTCGACCGCTACGACAAGCAGTATCTCTCCAATTCTGAGGTTAACGACTGGTTTTCGCCGGGCTTTCGCCGTGTTCAGTTCGAGGTCGACGGCATTCGCTTCGGCTGTGCGATCTGTATCGAGATCAGCTTTCCGGAATTGTTCCAGCACTACGAAAAATCAGGTGTAGATGTGGTGCTCATTTCAAGCTACAGCGACTCTCTCTACGACGAACTCTTGGCGCGTGCACATGCGCACCTTTACAAGCTTTGGGTGACGCTGTCCGTTCCGGCAAATCTACGGCATGACGACGTGACAAGTCTGGTCGCGGGACCGAACGGAGAGGTGCTTGTGCAGGGTGAGCGTGGCGCGCCGTCGATCACGGCGATCGATGTCGATCCGGACGATGACCGCTGGGAAATCGAATTGCGGCGGGCGCGACCCTGGCGTCGGCGGGCCAGGGCGGGCGGTATCTACCGGGAAAAGAACGTGATCGACGAAAGAAGCGATCGGCGCACGTCGTTCTGAATAACTGCCGTAATCTACAATCCAGTTTTGTTCCTATTCATAGGGATTTCCTTCAGGAAGAGGGGCGTCCGGATGCAAAAGGTCCTTTTCGCGCAGGTCTTCCCAAAACGCCGTTGGAATCGGCTGCTTCGCCCACTTTAAAATACCTTCGAATTCGGCCGCCGAGCGGGAGCCGGGGATTACGCTGGCCACTACGGGGTGCCCGAGCGGGAATTGCAGGGCGGCAGCGGGCAGCGGGACGCCGTGATCTGCGGCGACGGCCTTCAGCTTTGCCACACGCTCAACGATATCCTCAGGTGCTTTCGCGTAGTTCCACATTTCTCGGCCGACCAGAACGCCGGAATTGAACGGACCTCCGCAAATTATCGAGGTGCCTGCGGCTTCACAGGCAGGGAAGAGATCGTTCACAGGTGTCTGTTCCAGCAGAGTGTAGCGTCCGGCCAGCAAGAACACATCCCACTGGCCTATTTCGAGTGCAGCGAGGCAGATTTCCTTCTCGTTCACGCCCAGGCCGATGGCGCTGACCTGTCCGGAGGACTTGAGTTCTTCAAGCGCCTTGTAACCACTGGTCTTGAGGTCGCCAAAGTGCCGGGCATTCTCTTCCGGGCCGTGTTGAAACTCGCCTATGTCGTGCGCCATGAGGATGTCGATGCGGTCCAGACCCAGACGTTGCAAACTGGCGTCATAGGAGCGCATGACGCCGTCGTAGGTGTAGTCGTAGACCGGGTGGAAGGGCAGGGGATCGATCATACCGAATTCCATGGGGTCCGGCGCGGCACCTGGCACCAGCAATCGTCCGACCTTTGTGGAGAGGACATGCTGTTTGCCGCGCAGGAGGTCGCCGACAACGCGTTCGGAGCGTCCGAAGCCATAAAAGGGTGCCGTGTCCACGTAGGAAATACCTGCGGCCAGCGCGGTTTCCAACACGCCTGCAGCGTCTGAACGGTCAAGCGTGGCGAAGTTCCCGCCAAAGGGAGCGCCTCCGACACCGAGCACATCGACTTCGATGTCGGTCCGGCCGATTCTTCGTTTTTGCATCTTTGCTGCCCTTGTCGTCAGGTCGACCGGAATTGTTTACTTGCCCGGCCGTAGGTTCAACATCGACGATAATGACAATCGAACTCAGAGTCTAAATGTGGGTGCTGAGTACAGGCTGTTTGCGGTCTTTCCGGTTCAGCGGTTTTAGTCACCAGGTTTCGGTTCTAGACTAGGATCTGCCCAACCCCTTCTCCATCTGCTCACCTACAGCATCGAGGCTCGCTTACATGACCAATCGCTTTGCCACCTATCCCAGTCTTGAAGATAAAACCGTTTTCATTTCCGGCGGTGCGTCGGGAATTGGGGAGCAGATTGTGCGGGCCTTCGCCGCACAAAAAGCGCGTGTCGGCTTTGTCGATCTGGACGCAGCCGCTAGTGCGGCCCTGGCGGAAGAACTCGGTCCGAACGTCATCTCCGAACTCTGTGACCTGCGAGATGTGGAAAGCCTGAAGGCAGCCTTTGGCAAGTTGCAGGAAAGGATCGGGCCAGCTACGGTGCTGGTCAACAATGCCGCGCGGGACGACCGCCATTCCTGGCAGGATCTGACCGCCGAATACTTCGACGAGCGTGTTGCGACCAACCTGCGGCATATGTTCTTTGCCATTCAGGCCGTGGCGCCAGGCATGATCGAGGCAGGCGGCGGTTCCATCATCAATATGGGTTCGAATTCTTGGTGGGAAGCCGGCGGCGGGTTCCCTGCCTACGCAACCTCGAAAGCAGCCGTCCACGGACTGACCCGGACCATGGCGCGTGACCTCGGCGACCATCGCATTCGCGTGAATACCGTTGTTCCCGGCTGGATCATGACGGATCGGCAGAAAACGCTTTGGGCAACGGAAGAGGCTTTGGAAAACCATGTGAAACGGCAATGCCTGCCTGATCTGATCGAACCGGTTTATGTCGCGCGTATGGTGGTGTTCCTTGCGTCCGACGACGCCGCCATGTGCACCGCCAATAACTATATGGTTGAAGCGGGCTCCATTTGAGAGCGGGTGCGGTTATTTCGGCTCCGATAATCGGAGACTGTTACATCGAGGCGGGTAAGCTATGCTCGCCTCGAAAATCTCCTTGGAGTATCCCATGCTGAATGGCGCATTACTTTTAGGTTTCGTCGCGGCGGCGCTCGTCGTCCTCGTCCTGCCCGGCCCCGGCGTGTTCTATGTGATGGCACGGACGCTTGGCCAAGGAACGCGGGCGGGGCTGATTTCAGCCTTGGGATTGTCCGTCGGGGTGTTTGCACATGTAGCCGCGGCTGTTGCCGGGCTTTCAGCCATTCTGACAACTTCGGCAACCGCTTTCGAAGTTGTCAGAATGTTGGGAGCTGGATACCTGATTTACCTTGGCCTGAGCGCCCTTTTGTCTGCAAGAAAAACGAAAGCCGGCGCGGTAACCGCAGCAAGCTCTCTGCCGAGCGGACGCATCTTTCGAGATGGGGTGATCGTCAGCATTCTAAATCCAAAGATTGCGGTCTTCTTTCTGGCTTTTCTGCCGCAGTTCGTCGATCAGGCCCTGGGTGCGGTGCCGCTGCAGATCCTGCTGCTCGGCCTTATCTATGCCGCACTGGCGGTGATGACCGACGGCAGCTACGCCCTGCTGGCCGGCAACCTGCGTCACCGGTTGCGCGGGCGATTGGTCCAGGGGTCGCTGCCCCAATACTTCAGCGGCTTTGTCTACTTGGGTTTGGGTCTGCATACATTGCTGACTGGGCGGCGGGATTGATCCGTGAGGTCCGCTAAATCGTGCTCAAATGAAGGGACTCGCTTGTGAGCAGCAGCCATCCCGAGATGGAACGTGAAGTTACAGTCAGGATGATCGTCTATATGGCCGACGAGCTGGCCGGGTGGTGCGGCAAGGCTACAGAGTTGAGCGCAAACCCAGATCTGCTGGGTTTGGTTGTCGAGCCACATTACCATGGAATTCTACTGGGATTTGCGTACGACGAGCATGCCCTGTTCGATGATGCCGTCGACGTTTTGTGGAGCTACGACATCATCGAACCTGTCGTGGCCTACGGCGAGGCCGAGACTGTCTTTCCACGAGTGCCGAACTTCAGTGAAGCCTATCCCGGCGCCCTTCGATTTATTTTAAGTCGCGAGGCGATCCCAAAGAATGCAAGGCGGGTGTATGACGAGAAGGACAAATTTGGATATGTGTTCGCGAAGTTCGTCACATGGATTGAGTGCTATATGGACGTTCCGGCCGGTGAGCTCCACGATCTCAACGAGGTCTCGGAGATCGTTCGTCTCCTCGCCAGTCTTGGCTATCTCGTCAAATCGGACGGCAGCTACAATTTGACGGAGGCAGCTCATTTGCTGGCCGAAAAGTGTCTGGAACCGGAGAAGGAAGCGCGCGACCATGCTGGGCTTCGTCAAGAGATGAATGACATGCCGCTGTCCACGCAAACGTTGATAGCCGTTTTTGCTTTGCTGCGTCGAGCCGACAAAGCAGTGAAGTTCCTGCACTGGCGGCATGGTTGGAAACTCGAAAAAGCCCGGCTGGCTATTGCTCTGTGTTATCCGAAGCTCCAACTGGCGCAGACGAAAGGCACATCTTGAAGTGTTGAGCAAAAAGACCTACTGGGCTCGGGCTCATGCGCAGCATCAGTGGCAAGGCCTTACGTCGCTCATCGGTCAGTTTATAGGCACGGACGACGTGAGCAATCTCCTCTGCGACAGCGGTTTTGTCCACCTTGCTCAGCCCACGCAGAAATAGGTGCGTTCAGAAAAGATCGTTGGGCGAGCGTTTGGAAGTCATGATAGAAGCGTTTTCCCGCCGCAGAACACAAACCAACGTGTATTTGTCGTCGTTGCTGAGATCGTTGAAAAGCTCGAAGAATTTGGGACCCCCAGTCCTTTGAGTTGAGCCGTCGCTGATTGTTATTCCGACCGTAAGGCCTTTTCATGCCGGGTGACGGCTTCGGCCATGGCTTCCGTATTGACTTCGAGGCTGTCGAACAGATGTCCCGTCCACATCAGGGCGCCGGAGGTGAAAAGAAAGGTCTCTGGCACGACAAGCCATTCCGCGATCCAGACGCCGCCCGAACGCTCGTGCTGATGTAGAGTGAGCTCGCCGATCTGCTCGCTGCGCTGCCGGCCCAGCCGGGCCACGGCTTCACCGAATTCGGACGCCCGCTGGTTCTTCTTATGGAGCATGGAGGAGGAGGCACCCTTGCCGATTTCGTAACCTTCGCAGATCTCGCCGATATCCGAGGACGAGAGCAGATTGATATTGTGAGAGATCTTGCAGAGCGACGCGCAGAGGCTGCCGAGCGATGTCACGATGTCGGCGACGGCATCGCGGGCGTTTTGCCAATGAGGGTCGGCAATTTGCAGGCCTAGTGTAGCAGCTACCGCCTGCTTGACCGCCAGACCCGTATTGCCCTCATACCTGCTGAGATCGCCGACAGGTCCTCCCATCTGAACCAACAAGCCGCGGGCGGCAGAGTCTTCAAGCGCCGCTTTCCTGCGCTTCAATTCACTCATCCAGACCCTCAGCTTCGTGCCGAGGGATATCGGCAGTGCGAATTGACCATTCGTGCGTCCCATCATTCTTGTGACGGCGTTGGCTTCCGCCAACTGCTCCAACCGGTCCATCACTCGATTGAGCTGAATCTGGATGGCATCGGTGCTCTGTTTCATCTGGAGCGACAGCGCCGTATCCATGATGTCCTGGGTTGTTGCCAGGTAGTGGACATAGGAACCCTGTTCGGACCCGGCCAGGGAGCGCATTTGATTAACCAGGCCGACGATAGGGCGTCCTACGACGCTCATATCTTCGGCCAGACGGGAACGATCTATCTGTGCGGCGGAAATCGCTTCAATGGTGTCTGCCGCCACCGTTGGGATCAGGCCTTCCTGCGCCTGGCATCGCGCCAGAACCTGTTCAACCCGCACCCAGGTTGAAACGGTCTCGCTCTCCGACCAGATGCGCCGCATATCGGACGTCGAAAAGCTGTCGCGATACAGCGCCCAGTCAAGCATCCTCCAGGCCTCCACTGGCAAGCTTGCGGTCCTTCATGATACCACGAATGCGAAAGGCCATGGCTGCCAGACCGACCAGCAGGAAGGCCAGCGCGATCGGCCGCTCAATGAAGATCAAGGCGCCACCGTCGGACATCAGCATAGACTGACGGAAGGTCTCTTCTGCGCCCTTGGCCAGCACGAATGAAATGACGAAGGCGGCGACGTTGAAGTCGTACTTACGCATCAGCCAGCCGCCGAAGCCCGCGAAAGTCATGACCGTGACGTCGAACAGCGATCCCCGCGCCGAATAGGCCGCGACGAAGGTTGTTAGAAAGATCAGCGGGTAAAGCACTTGGGTCGGGATCTTCAATATCAAACGGGCGACCTGGGTTGCACCGAAATATCCGATCAGACCATAGGCGGCGATCCCGAATATCCCACAGGCGAAGAGCTTGTAGACCAGTTCCTTGTCGGTCAGGAACAGCGTCGGACCGACCTGGATTCCATGGATCAGGAATACGCCGAGCAGGATTGCGCCGATCGTCGAGCCGGGAATCCCAAGGGTCAGCAGGGGCGCCATGGAGGGGCCTGAAACGGCGTTGTTGGCTGCTTCCGGAGCCGCGACCCCTTCCAGTGCACCCTTGCCCCATTGTTCCGGATTTTTTGCGCGGCGTTTGCCTTCACCGTAGGAAATAAAGGCGGCGATGGCAGAGCCCAATCCGGGAAGAACGCCGATGCCGGCGCCGATCAAACCGCCGCGCAGGGCGTGTGGCAGGCAGGGTTTGTATTCCTGCCAGGTCAGGCTGTTGCCATCGTCGAAAGATTTATTGCTTTCAACTTCCCGCGTGTCGTCTTCGGTCGGGTTCGCGGTTTTGCGACGCTCCTCGAACTGAGCGAAGACCTCACCGAGAACGAAGACACCGATCATCAGTGGCACCAGACCGATCCCGTTCGACAGCTCGAAAGAACCGAAGGTATAGCGCTCCTCGCCTGAAATGGGATCCAGACCGACCATGGCGACGAGAATTCCGATCAGCGCCGAAGCCAGGCCCTTGAGGATTGATTTTCCAATAACCGAGCCGATTACCACAAAGGCCGCGAAATAGATCGCGAAAGTCTCGGGCGGTCCCAGTTTCAAAGCCAGGGCGGCGATGAAGCCAACACCGATGACCAGCATGATGTCACCCATGAAGTCGCCGATGATCGAGGAGATCGTGGCAACCTTCATGGCCTTTCCCGCCTTGCCCAGACGGGCCAGCGGATAGCCGTCGAGCTGGGTCGCCGCCGAGGCGGCCGTGCCGGGCGTATTGAACAGGATTGCCGCTATCGAGCCGCCGTAACGGCCGGACTTTCCGATCACGTAGAGAAAGGCCAGGGCGAAAAGTGGCGGCATGTAGAAAGTGATCGGCAGAAGCATGGCAATGGCGGCTGAAGCCGTCAGGCCAGGCGTAGCGCCGACGATCATGCCGACGACCGCGGCCAGCAGAATGGCCAGCAGAAGAACCGGATCAGTGACGACGGAGAGAAGTGCAGGGAAGATTTCCATTATTTCTTACTCTCTGATCGCATCCAGCAGATCGAAGACCTCGCCGAATGGCGGGAAGACCCCTAGAAGTTCGAAAAAGACGATGTGGAAGATGAGCGGACAAAGCACGGCTGATAGGGCCAGTCCAATCCAACTGCGGACCCCAAAGGCGTAAAGCGCGACCGGGGCAACGAGCGCCGTGGGAAGAAGGTATCCGAACCACTGTAAAGACTGTTGATAGATCACAGCCAACAGGAACAGGCCAATCACCTGCAGCGATGCATCGTCAGCTATGGGGCTATCTGCCGCACGCTCCGTGGCTGGTCTCCGCACGCACGCCAGCTTCAGCCCGGAAATGATCAGCAATCCGAGTGCCGCGCCGAAGGGAACGATACCGGCCCAGGTTTCGCCGGTTGAGGCGCTCGGCACCTGCCAGGCCCCCCAAAGTGCCGCGATGCTGAGTACCGCCAGAACTATGCCTTCGAGGATCGCACGCATGGCGAACGCCTTCCTGTTACTTTTTGCCAACAGAGGGACGTCCGAACGGATCTGTATCCGCCCGGACGTTGGGCACCTATTTGCCAAGCCCGGCAATCAGTGGCTCTGCGTCGGCTTTCATGGTTGTCAGCCCGGTCTTTGCATCCGATCCGGTCTGGTAAACCGGGCCTGTACCGCGTTTGACCAAGAGTTCAGCGAATTCGGGTTTTGCTGTGATCTTCTCCAAGGCCGTTTCCAATTTTGTCACGATCTCGGACGGCGTGCCCTTGGGCGCGAAGACGATGACAGGCGACGAGACGGCAGCGAAGGGAACACCCAGTTCACCGAACGATGGCACCGCAGCCATGATTTCGTCGCGGTCTTTGCTGTTGACCGCCAGTGCGCGAAGCTGTTCCTCGAAACCGGCCAACTGCTGAACGCCGAGGAAACCGAAGTCTGCCTGTGCGCCGATGAGCGCAGCGCGGGTTGGTCCGCCGCCTTTGAAGGGGACATCCTGGGCTTCGATATCGTTTTTCGCCAGGAAGCCGAGGCCGGCGACAAAGTGGAAGCCACCGCGTCCGGAATGCGCCCAACGCAGTGAGCCCGGTTTGGCCTTGGCGGCATCAATAACATCCTGAACGGATTGAAAAGGGCTGTCCTTCGGAACCATGATCGAGGTTTTAAGCTGTCCGACCTGGGCAACGAAATCGAAGGATTCCAGCGCGTCGATCTTGGTTTCGCGCATCATGGTCGACAGCAGAAAAGAGCCGCCTGAAGTCATCATCATGGTGTAGCCATCCGGCTTTGCCCGAACGACGGCATTGGCACCATTGAGGCCACCCGAGCCCGGCTTGTTGACGACGACCACGGGCACGTCCAGCACACCTTCCGCTGCGGCCGAAATGGCGCGGGCGTAGGCATCGGTGCCGCCGCCAGCCTTGTAGGGCACGACCAGATTGATCGGTCGTCTCGGCCAATCCGCTGCTAAGCTGCCGGTTGCAACTGCGGTTACGGTGGCTGCCGCGACCAGCCCCGCAAAGAATGATCTCCGTTTCATCTCGTCCTCCCTCTAGTTTGTCGGGATCTTTATGCCACAAGGAAAGAGTTGCTAAAAATGCAAATATATTTAGTTTACTTGCAAAAATAGAAAGTGATAACAGCAAGGCGGCGCCATGAACATCAAAGCCCTTCGGGCTTTCCGGGCTACCCTTTCGGAAGGGTCGCTTGCCGCCGCGGGAGAACAGCTGCATCTCAGCCAACCTGCGGTGAGCCGCCTGATATCCGCCTTGGAGGGCGAGCTTCGCCTCACGCTCTTTGACCGTAGTGGCCGAAATCTGACTCCCACACCGGAGGGAACGGCCTTTTATCGCGAAGCGGGCCGTATTCTGGATAATCTGGACGAAATTCCGAAGATCGCCGCTGAAATCCGCGCTGGCCGTAAAGAAAGCCTGCGGATCGTGGCAATGCCGCGCATTGCGCAGTCATTGGTGTCACCGTCGGTTGGCGCGTTTCTGCGCGGTAATCCAGAGGCGAGCGTCAATCTCGATGTCCGCGCACGACGGGAGGCGGGAAAGTGGCTGGCCGGCAGGGAGTACGATATCGGTGTAGGCGCGCTGCCGGTTGATCATCCAGAAATTCGCACTGAGTTGCTATTGCGTGTGCGGGCACAGGCCGTTTTGCCGGCGGGACATCCTCTCGCCAATCGTACTGAAGTGTCCGGCGAAGATCTGGCCGACCAGCCGGTCATTCGCTTGATGCACGGCCTGCTTCTTCGTGATCAGCTTGATGACATTTTTCGTTCGGCCGGCCTCGAACCCAATCAGAGCTGTGATGTTGCATCGTCCCAACTGGCCTGTGCGCTTGTCGCCGACGGCGGCGGGGTTACCATTGCTGATGAATTGGTTGCGTCGCAGATACCCGGGTGCAGGATCAGGCTGGTTCCACTTTCCCCGGCGCGCTGGATGTCGTTCGGCCTGCTCATTCCGAAAGCCCGAGAACTCTCGGAAGGCTGCAGGGAGTTTGTCAGGATTCTTCAGGAAAAAGCCAAAAGTCTTGCAGAGAGGAGCGAGACGATTGAATCAGTTTGATAGCGCTGTTTTACGGAGCATCTACATGACCAGGAATCAACAGCCTGAAATTCGGACGAAACAGAATGACTGATAAAACTCAGAAAACGGCGCTGGTCACGGGCGCGGCCAGGGGCATCGGGTTGGCGACGGCACATTTGTTTCTCGACCGCGGCTGGCGTGTCGCAATGGTCGACATCGACGGCGCCGAACTCGGACGCGCTGCCTCCGGTCTGACAGATGTCCTCGCCATAACCGCGGACGTGTCGGACCCCGAACAGGTCGCGGGCATCCGGCAAAAGGTGTCTGAGCTGGATTCAAGCCTCGCTGCGCTGGTGAATAATGCAGGGGTCGCCGACTTTGGGCCGATTGCCGAGACGACCTTCGATCGCTGGCGCCGTGTGATGGCGACCAATCTGGACGGTCCCTTTCTGATGACGCAGGCCTTTACCGAGGCACTCGCGAAAGCGCGCGGGGCCGTCGTCAACATCACCTCGATTTCCGGCGTGCGTGCCAGCACGCTCAGAGTGGCCTACGGAACCTCGAAGGCGGCGCTTGCTCATCTGACGCTGCAGCAGGCCGTGGAACTCGGAGAACTGGGAGTGCGGGTCAACGCCGTAGCGCCGGGTCCTGTGGACACCAAGTTGGCCATGGCGGTTCACACCGCGGATATCCGTGCCGCCTATCATGACGCGATCCCGCTCAATCGCTACGGTCAGGAGGCGGAAATCGCAAACGCGATCGTGTTTCTCTGCAGTGCGGAAGCGAGTTACGTCACCGGTCAGATCCTCGCGGCCGACGGCGGATTTTCCGCTGCGGGCGTTGGACTGCCATCCTTGCGTTTGTCCGACTGAATGGTCGAGCTGCCATAACAACACCTGTTGCGAGATATCAGCCCATGACGATCACCGCCAATCAGCAGATCACTTTCCTCTACACTACCGATCTGGAAGCGAGTTCAGCGTTCTACCGGGAGGTCATGGAACTTCCCTTCGCGCTGGATCAGGGATGCTGTCACATCTATCGCTTAAGCCCGAGCAGTTTTCTCGGGGTGTGCGATATCGCGGATCGGCCCAAGTCGCCCGTCGGGGTCACTGTCTCGCTGGTAGTCTCTGACGTGGATGCCTGGTGTACGCGTCTGAAAGACAAGAGCGTAGTCTTCGAACGCGAGCCTGGTTACAGCGAAAAGTTCAAGGTCTATGGAGCGTTGTTCCTGGATCCCAATGGTTACCGTATCGAAATCCAGCAGTTCAGGGATCCGGACTGGAAGGAATGATGACGCCGGTGATCGTTTTTGCTGAGGGTGGCCCAGAAGAATCAGTCACGATCGAGACAGAGTTGCTGACTGCCTTACGCAACAGCCTGCAGCAATCCACGAATTCGTCCTTCGTCCTTACCGTCAAGGAATCAGACGGCAATCTGGTTGCAGGATTGACCGCAGGCTGCTCTTACGGCTGGTTGCTAATTAAGACGCTTTGGGTGGCGGAAAGTTACCGCCGTCAAGGCTTGGCGCGTAAGCTGATGGCACAAGCGGAGGAGAAAGCTGTCGGTCTGCATTGTCATGGCGTGTGGCTCGATACCTCAAGCCCCGGCGCCATGCGTTTCTATGAAGGAATCGGTTACGAAATCTTTGGAGAACTAAGGAACGAAGAAGACCAGCTGCCGCCGTCCCACCGGCGATGGTTCATGAAAAAACGGCTGTGACCGGGTTTAAAATGGACGTCGGCGCAGCGCTCCTTTAAAAGAAACCTAACAAGTGTTAGGGAGGACCGGTTCGTGCAGTTCGATCTGTCCGAAGAGCAACGCGCCTTTCGCGATATGGCGCAGGATTTCGCAAGTAATGAAATGGCGCCCCATGCCGCGGAATGGGACGAGGAAAAGGTGTTTCCCGAGGAAACGCTGCGTAAAGCTGCGACGCTGGGCTTCGGCGGCATTTACATACGCGACGACGTCGGTGGTTCCGGCCTTTCGCGCCTGGATGCAGCGGTGATCTTTGAGGAACTGGCCGGCGGCTGTACCTCGACCGCCGCCTATATCTCGATCCATAACATGGCCGCCTGGATGATCGATCAATTCGGCAGCGACGAAACGCGACGAACCTTCCTGCCCAAGCTGACCTCCATGGAGCATTTCGCCAGCTACTGCCTGACGGAACCCAGTGCCGGCTCCGACGCCGCCTCATTGAAGACGCGGGCCGAACGTGACGGCGATTGTTATGTGCTAAACGGCACCAAGGCCTTTATCTCCGGTGGTGGACGCAGCGATACCTACGTCGTGATGTGCCGAACGGGCGGCGAGGGGCCGAAAGGCATCTCTGCGCTGGTCGTGCCCAAGGACACACCTGGACTGTCCTTCGGCAAGCAGGAAAAGAAAATGGGCTGGAACAGCCAGCCGACGGCGATGGTGATCTTCGAGAATGCCCGCGTAGCGGTTGCTAACCTTCTGGGGAAAGAAGGTGATGGCTTTAAGATCGCGATGATGGGATTGGACGGTGGCCGGATAAATATTTCCGCCTGTTCGCTCGGTGGCGCACGCCAGGCCCTCGAAGCGGCGCAGGGCTACATGAATGAGAGAAAGCAATTCGGCAAACCACTGGCTGCGTTTCAAGCTCTGCAGTTCAAGCTGGCAGACATGGCAACCGAGCTAGAGGCCGCCCGTCTCATGATCCACAGCGCGGCACAGAAGCTCGACGACAACGACCCCGGTAAGACGGCCTATTGCGCCATGGCCAAACGCTTTGCGACGGATGCCTGTTTTAACATCTGTAACGATGCGCTTCAGATCCATGGCGGCTACGGATATCTTCGCGACTTCCCAATTGAACGCATTCTGCGTGATCTGCGGGTCCATCAGATTCTGGAAGGCACCAACGAAGTCATGCGCGTCATTATCGCTCGCCATTTGCTGTCCGATTGAGCCTCTATTTTTCGAACATCAGATTTTGACAGGAACTCCGATTATGTCTGCAATCGACGAAGTCCTTTTTAAGCGGCGCGGTGCCGTTGGCTTCATCACGCTGAACCGGCCAAAATCCCTCAATGCGCTGACTCTGGAGATGATCAGGGCGATCGATCCGCAGCTCGACGCCTGGGGATCTGACAACTCGATTGCGGCGGTTGTCATCCAGGGCGTGGGTGACCGGGCATTTTGCTCTGGAGGCGATGTACTTGCGATCTGGCAGGCGGGGAAATCGGCAAAAGCCCGTGGCGTGGCCGAAGGTCTTGCAACGGAATTTTTCCGGGAGGAATATCGTCTGAACCGACGCATACATCGTTTCCCCAAACCTTATATCGCACTGATCGATGGCATCACCATGGGAGGCGGAGTTGGCCTTTCGATCCATGGGACTTTCCGTGTCGCCACGGAACGAACGCGTTTTGCGATGCCGGAAACCGCAATCGGGCTCTTCCCCGATGTGGGGGGCGGCTATTTTTTGCCCAGACTTCCCGGGCAGATCGGGCGCTATCTCGCACTGAGCGGCGCCCGTCTTAAAGCGGCAGATTGTCTGCACAGCGGCCTCGCCAATGCTTTCGTCGAGAGCGCTGACCTGACAGCACTGGAGGCGGCCTTGGCACAAGCCGACTGGACGGGTGAGGCGGCCGAGGTCGCCAAAAACATCATTGCCGGTTTCTCGAAGGATCCCGGTAAAGCACCTTTGGCCGCCCAGCAGGCGCAAATCGACCGGATTTTCGGCTCAGAGACACTCGACGACATTCTTGCGGCATTAATGGCGGAAGAAGGAGATTGGGCGGCAGAGACGCTCAAGGTCCTACAAAGCCATTCACCGACCTCCATGAAGGTGGCGCTGGAGCAACTGCGCCGTGGCAGCGAGATCGAATTCGACGAGGCCATGACTATGGAATACCGGATGAGCCAGGCTTTTATGGCCGGGCATGATTTCTACGAGGGAGTCCGCGCGATCCTGATTGATAGGGATCAAGCGCCAAAGTGGGATCCGGCGACACCGGACGGTGTTTCCGAAGAAGTGGTCGCGCGGCATTTTGAAACACTTGGGCCTCGCGAACTGACTTTCTCATGATTGCTTTCGGGCATAGCATTGAGGCCAATACAAAGGTTGAATGCCGCGATGCAGAGCGGCATAGCGATAGGGAGTTAAACGCATGACGGATATCGGTTTCATCGGACTGGGCAATATGGGTGGCCCGATGGCAAAGAATCTGGTTGGAGCCGGTCATAAGGTGAAGGGCTTCGATCTAGGGTCGGCGGCCCTGGAAACGGCAAAATCCAACGGTGTTGAAACCGTTACTTCCGCGACTGATGTTCTCCAAGGCAGTGGGGCCGTCGTTACCATGCTGCCGGCCGGCGAGCATGTCCGTTCGGTCTATCTTGGAGAAGAAGGATTGATCGCTCAGGCGGAGCCGAACACGCTCTTCATTGATTCCTCGACTATCGACGTTACGAGCTGCCGGGAGGTTCACGACGCCGCTGCTGCTGCTGGACACTTGATGCTCGACGCGCCGGTATCCGGTGGTGTCGCAGGTGCGGATGGCGGGACCTTGACCTTCATGGTCGGTGGATCGGATGACGCCTTTGCCCGTGGCGAGGCCTTGTTCGAGATTATGGGACGCAATATCGTTCATGCCGGTGGTGCGGGGAACGGCCAGGTTGCTAAGGTCTGTAATAATATGATCCTCGGCATCTCCATGCTTGCGATTTCCGAGGCCTTTACTCTGGGCGAAACACTTGGGCTCGCGCCGGAAAAACTGCAGGAAATCAGCTCCACTTCTTCGGGGTCCTGTTGGGCAATGCTGAACCACAATCCGGTGCCGGGGCTGGTCGAGACTGCTGCTGCCAACCGTGACTACAAGCCCGGATTTGCTGCCTTTATGATGCAAAAGGACCTGAGGTTGGCCCAGGCCGCAGCGCACCAGGCCGGTGTGCCGACACCCCTGGGTGCGGAGGCCGCTGCGCTCTATACCATGTTCGTAAAATCAGGCCGGGGCGATTTGGATTATTCGGCCATCATCAAGATGTTACAGGAAACCTAAAGGTTGTATAGCCATAGGGCTCGTGACCACTTAATCAAGTTTTAACGTCCTCACGTCATGATTGGGATGAAACATCTGCGCCCACATGAACATTATGATGCGAGGTTGCCGTGAAGGCCTCATATTTAGAGACGATTAGCTTGGTTGAACGCCTGCACCGCCAGTGTCTTGAGGTGGTCAAATCCGAACTGGATCGTATGGGCGTACGCGATCTCAACAACGTTCAGGCCTTGATCCTGTTCAATATCGGTGATGAAGAGCTGACGGTCGGCGAGCTGACCCAGCGTGGCTATTACCTGGGATCGAACGTTTCCTATAACGTTAAGAAGATGGTCGAAAACGGCTATCTGATCCAGGAACGCTCGCTGCACGATCGCCGTTCTTTTCACGTCCGGGCTTCTGAAACCGGCCTGAAGATCTGCCAGTCCCTGGGACAGCTGTTCGATCAGCATGCCGAAAACGGCCTGCAGAATGCGCAGCTTTCCGATGATACGCTGAAATCCGCCAACGAAACCCTGGCGCGTCTGCAGCAGTTCTGGTCCGTTCCGGCACAGTTTTCGAGCAGAATGTCACCGGCTGCCTAAGTTTAACCTACTAAAGGCCAGGCCGTATCGTCTTGCCGTATCTCCCACATAAACCACCTGCCAAAGCGTTTCTTGCACGCTTTGGCAGGTGGTTTTGTGTTTCCAGAGGCAACTTGCTTGAAATTTCCAGTCGGACGCCCAAAGTCGAATCTATACGGTATTAACTGAGTCCGTCGTGCAATAGCTGAGACGCAACGGCGGCAAGAAGGGGTTATGATCTACAAGATTGTTATTGCGCGTCCGATCTCTGCCCGGTCCGCGCGGCACGAACGCTTAGGACGATTGTTTTCCAAGATATTCCGTTGCTTTGGGTTTCGAGCCTGATGGGCAACCCGTTTCTCAAGGCCTGTCTCATTGCCTCGCATAGCCTTTAAAGTCCTGATGAGTGACATCTCCCAAAACCTCCCCGTCGGCCAAGGTATTGGCAAGGACCTAAATTCATCTGTTTGGCTGAATTTGATCGCATGAAAGAGACCGATGTCATCGTCGAATTCGTGCGACTCGGCGCTTATGTCAGAGTATCGGCGATGCATGCGCCGACCATGATTGAAGCGATCATCGTGGGCCCACCATCGGCAGGGGAGTATGTCTTGCGACAAAATGCCCTGCGAAAACTGAAGTATCTTCTCTCGAAATCGCAGACCGTTGGTAGTGCTCGCCCCGGAATTCTTGCCTGATAATACTAAAGTATAGTTTTACTGTTTGGTCTTAGCAGCGCAGTCGCTTGGGCGATTGTGACTGACGTTCAGGCTGGCGGAATGTGTGCCCGAACTTCCATTCAAAAGACTTCGAATAAAGCTTCAATAATATGGATTGCCGTACCAGAAAATGATCCTTTGCCACTGAAACGACGCAGTTTGAATGCCTTTTGGATCCCTACAACACCGTAAGCGGCTATGGATGATCTCACACGTTCTGTCCGCAGCCGTCAGGTCGTCCGGCGCGCAATTGGTTCTTTTTTAAAAAATGCAATCGAAGTGAGAATTATTTGAAGAGTTAATAAACAAATAGGTTTGTGACTTTTGTTTGTTACACCTGTTCCAATTGTTGTTATTGGATCAGGTGGTGCGGCTTAAACAGATGATTTTTGAGATTTTCCGTGAGCCGCACCATGAGGACGAAGCCTCGATCTTGTCCGGTTGTCGGTTGACTAGAACGCCGTCCAACTCGCTCTGTTTTACAGATAGTAGTATCTGAAAACACCATTTAAACAATAAGTTAGAGGCTTGCACGCTGAAAGCACAGCGACCTGATTCTTAACTTGAGCAGCCGGTCACGTCTCGGAAGAGTGGAATGATCAGGCAGCTTTACCGCGTCTGCGAGTCTGCTTTGCACCGCGGCCAAGCCCAATTTTCTTTGCAAAGGCAGACCGCTGTGCAGCGTAGTTGGGAGCAACCATAGGATAGTCGGATGCCAGTCCCCACTTTGCCCGGTATTCTTCCGGAGTCATGCCGTAGGAGGTCCGAAGGTAACGCTTCAGCATCTTCAGTTTTTTGCCATCTTCGAGACAGACGATGTAGTCGGGCGTGATTGATTTGCGCACGGATACGGCAGGTTTCGGCGCTTCAGCGGCGCCGGGAGTTCCATTGTTCAAATCCATGAGAGAGTCATGGACGGCCTGTATGACGCCGCGCAGCTCATCGCTGGCGACCGGGTTATTGCGCACGTAGGACGCGACAACATCCGATGTCATTCGCAAAATATCTTTGGAAGTCAGTTGTGAGGTTACAGGTTCAGTCATTTTTATTCCGCTTAATCTCAGAAATACTGTATTTTGAGCAAAAATTTGCACAACTATAAAATAATGTCAACTATTCAGTTGTTTCAGTGAGTTGTGTTGTCGAACAGGCCAAGATTTTTTTGCGATCATGCAACTATTAATTGGTATTGTTTTTAATCTCCTGATCCGGCGCATATGGGCGCTGAATTTGACTCATTCTGTTGTAATTAGGTGTCCTGCACAGCTTTTCATCGCGCGAGTGCCTATGTTAGTGTCCGCCCGCATTTGACCGGCTCTGCAATTGAGCGGCATGCGCTTAGCGGTACAGATTTCAGATTTGGTGAGACTCATGACTGAGAAACCGATTGCGATAGCCTCGGATCACGCAGGCTTTGAACTAAAATCTCTGCTCGCCAAGGACCTTGAGGCTACGGGCCATGAGGTGTTGGACCTGGGAACCTATGGTCCTGAATCGGTCGACTACCCGGATTTCGGGGTCGCGCTTGCACAAGTTATCGAACTCGAAAAGGCGGACCGAGGCGTTCTGGTCTGTGGGTCGGGGATTGGGATTTCGATTGCGGCGAACCGGAACCCTTCGGTGCGCGCTGCTCTGTGTCACGACGAAACGACGGCGAGGCTCGCCCGTGAACACAATAATGCAAACGTGCTGGCCCTTGGCGCACGCACAACCGGCGTAGAAGTGGCAAAGGAATGTCTTAAGACTTTCCTGGCGACCGATTTTGCCGGTGGTGAACGCCACGAGCGCCGGGTCTCTAAACTGGGTTAATTTATTCGTTTCACCTTGGACATAGTTGGAGAACCGGCGCCATGACTGCAGTCACCTCGAAGGCTGTTTCTGAGAACGCTTTCTTTTCCGCCGGCCTGGCGGAGACCGATCCCGAGCTCGCGGAAGCGATTCGCGACGAGTTATGCCGTCAGCAAGACCAGATCGAACTCATTGCCTCAGAGAACATTGTTTCGCGGGCGGTGCTCGAGGCTCAGGGCTCGGTTTTGACGAATAAATACGCCGAGGGCTATCCGGGGCGCCGCTACTATGGCGGCTGCGAGTTCGTCGATGTGGCCGAAAGCCTGGCCATCGAACGCGCGAAAAAACTCTTCAATTGTAACTTCGTCAATGTGCAGCCCCATTCAGGCGCACAGGCTAACCAGTGTGTGATGCTTGCACTGCTCAAACCGGGCGATACGATTCTGGGACTGTCTCTCTCCGCCGGCGGTCATCTCACCCACGGGGCGAGGCCTAACCTATCGGGCAAATGGTTTAACGCTGTCCAGTATGGCGTGAAGGAAGAAGACGGTCAGATCGATTTCGAAGAGGTCGAAGCTCTGGCACGCGAACATCAGCCCAAGATGATTATCGCCGGCGGTTCTGCCTATCCGCGGCAGATCGACTTCGCGCGATTTAGAGAGATTGCGGACGAAGTTGGGGCCTTTTTTCATGTGGATATGGCGCACTTCGCTGGGCTGGTTGCCGGCGGTGTCCATCCAAGCCCGTTGCCCCACGCCCATGTGGTCACCACAACGACCCACAAGACGTTACGTGCCGGTCGCGGTGGCATGATCCTTTCGAACGATCTGGATCTGGGAAAGAAGATCAATTCAGCGGCATTTCCCGGGTTGCAGGGCGGACCCCTGATGCATGCGATCGCCTCCAAAGCAGCGGCCTTCGGGGAAGCTCTGAAACCGGAGTTCAAGACCTATTCGCGTACAGTGGTCGAAAATGCCAAGACCTTGGCCGACGTTCTGATGGAGAATGGCTGTGATATCGTGTCCGGCGGAACCGACACGCATTTGATGCTGGTCGATTTACGTCCGAAGGGGCTCACCGGTAATATCGCTGAGGAAAGCCTGGATCGAGCGGGAATCACCTGCAACAAGAACGGCGTTCCCTTCGATCCGGAAAAACCGACCGTCACTTCGGGCATTCGGCTTGGCACGCCGGCGGGGACGACCCGCGGTTTCGGGCCGACGGAATTTACCCTAGTCGGCGAATTGATCAGTCGCGTACTGGACGGACTGGCCGCGAACCGTGAAGATAACAGCAAGATCGAATCGGAAGTCAGATCGGAAGTGGTGGCTTTGTGCCGGCGTTTCCCGATTTATCCGGATTTGGCAGTATAAGTAGAGAAGTTGGTTTGAATTCTGTGTTGGGTGACCTACGGGTCGCTGGGAGGGGGAATATGCGCTGTCCGTTTTGCGGTCATGAGGACACTCAGGTCAAAGATTCAAGGCCGACCGAGGACCATTCCGCCATCCGGCGACGCAGGCAGTGTCCGAATTGTGCCGCGCGCTTTACGACCTTTGAGCGGGTGCAGCTTCGAGAGCTGACCGTTGTTAAGGGCAGTGGTCAGCGTGAACCTTTTGATCGTGACAAGCTTGCGCGCTCAATGACCATTGCTCTGCAGAAGCGACCGGTGGATCGGGATCGTGTCGAACGCGTGATCAACGGCATTGTACGTCGGCTGGAGTCGTCGGGCGAAAACGAGATCCCGACCAAGCTGATCGGCGAGTTGGTGATGGATGCCCTGGCGACACTCGATCAGGTGGGCTACGTCCGTTTTGCGTCGGTCTATCGCGATTTCCGCGAAGCCCGGGATTTTGGTGAGTTCGTTGGCAAGCTCGGTATCGACCAGGATTGAGAAAACAGACACCGCGTTTCTGAACGCGGCGCTCAATCTTGCGGCACGTGGCCTGGGCTCTGTAGCCCCAAATCCGGCCGTCGGATGTATTCTGGTAAATGATGGACGCGTGGTCGGTCGCGGCTGGACACAGCCCGGCGGGCGTCCGCATGCCGAAACCGAAGCTCTGCGTCAGGCGGGCTCCCAAGCCCAGGGCGCCTGTGCCTACGTGACGCTGGAACCCTGCGCGCACCACGGCCGGACCCCTCCATGCGCCGACGCCTTGATTGAAGCCGGTATTTCTCGCTGTGTGGTCGCCTTGCAGGACCCTGATGAACGCGTTCAGGGGCAGGGGATTGCAAGGTTAAGGGCGGCTGGGGTCGAAGTGTCGCTTGGTCTCTGTGCTGACGCGGCAAGCGAGACCAACGAGGGTTTTTTGCGGCGGGTCACCGAGGGGCGTCCATTGGTTACGCTCAAGATTGCTTCGACCCTGGATGGCCGCATTGCGACCCACAGCGGTGAAAGCCAATGGATAACCGGGCCGAAAGCAAGGGTGCGCGGCCACCTGATGCGCGCGTCCCATGATGCGATCATGGTCGGCAGCGGCACTGCGTTGACTGATAACCCGCGTCTTGACGTGCGCTTGCCGGGTCTGACCGAACGATCGCCTCTGCGCATTGTGATCGATAGGCGGCTGCGTCTGCCTCTGCAGCATGATTTGGTCGTCAGAGCAAAGGAGCAGCCGACTCTGCTGGTGACCAAGACGGACTCTAATGCCGCGCGCCTGCAGGGTTACCGCGACGCCGGTGTCGAAGTTCTGGAGACTTCCGATGGAAAAGACGAGGCGATCTCGCTGGCGGCGGTTTTACAGTCCTTGGGCAGGCGGGGCATAACTCGTCTTCTTGTCGAGAGTGGCGGCACACTTGCCGGGAGTCTCTTTGCTGCCGATCTCGTCGATCGGATTGCATGGTTCCGCTCCGGCGGCGTGATTGGCGGAGATGGAATGCCGGCGGTCTCGGGTTTTGGCCTCGATCGCCTCAAAGAAATGCCGAAATTTTCACTTCGTTCTTCGATAGCACTTGCAGAGGACCGCTTAGAGGTCTTCCATCGTCGTAACTTCCAATCATTAGGATCGACCTGACTGTGTTTACCGGAATTGTATCTGATCTGGGAAAGCTTCGCTCCCTGGAGGGCAGAGAGATACTGCGTCTCGAGGTTGAGACCTCCTATGACCTCGATACGGTTGATATCGGCGCGTCGGTCTGCTGTTCCGGCGCTTGTCTGACAGTGGTCGAAAAAGGGGATGGCTGGTTTGCTTTCGAAGCCTCCCACGAGACCTTGGCAAAGACGACCATGGGGGCATGGCAGGCGGGTATGGTGATCAATCTGGAACGCGCGCTCAAGGTCGGCGACGAACTGGGCGGGCATCTTGTCTCCGGACATGTCGACGGCGTCGGCAAGGTCACGCGGAAGGAGCAGGACGGGGAGTCCTGGCGTTTCAACTTCGAGGTGCCGGAAGATCTTTCGGCCTTTATCGCTCCGAAGGGCTCCGTCGTAATCGACGGCGTGTCTTTGACCGTGAACGAGGTCGAGGGCAATGTGTTTGGAGTTAATATCATCCCGCACACTGCCGCCGTTACCACCTTCGGCAGCCTTAAAGAAGGCGACCGTGTAAATCTCGAGATCGATATGCTTGCGCGCTACGTGCAGCGCCTGTTGGAAAGGGACCGGACATGAATACGCCAGAACAGGAGCCCTGGCGCCTGACCTTCAGCGAGGTCGTTTCCTCGCCGGAGGACGTGATCGAAGAAGCCCGCAACGGCCGGATGTTTATCCTGGTCGACGACGAAGGACGCGAAAACGAAGGCGACCTGGTGATCCCCGCGCAGATGGCAACGCCGGAAGCGATCAATTTCATGGCCAAATACGGCCGTGGGCTCATCTGCCTTGCTATGACCGGTGATCGGATCAAGGAACTGGGCCTGCCGCTGATGGCTCATAAGAATGAATCCCGCCATGAAACCGCCTTTACGGTTTCCATCGAGGCTAAGGAGGGCATCACAACAGGAATCTCTGCGCCCGATCGGGCGCACACGGTGGCCGTGGCGGTTGATCCCAGTAAGGGCGCCCAGGATATCGTGACCCCCGGACATATTTTTCCGCTGGTGGCCCGCGAAGGCGGCGTTCTGGTCCGCACCGGTCATACCGAAGCGGCCGTCGATATCGCCCGGCTGGCAGGACTGAGCCCGGCCGGTGTGATTTGCGAAATCATGAACGACGATGGGACTATGGCCCGGCGGGACGATCTGATCGCCTTTGCCCAGAAGCACGGCCTGAAGATTTCGACCATTGCAGACCTGATCGCTTATCGCAGGCACAACGACCACATCGTCGAACGCACGCTGGTTACCAAATTTAAGAGTGGTTTCGGTGGCGATTTCAATATGGCGATCTACGTCAATCAGGTTTCCTACGCTGAGCACGTCGCCCTCTGGAAGGGTGATCCCGCAAGTGTCGATGAGCCGGTATTGGTGCGCATGCACGCGCTCAATGTCCTTGATGACGTTCTGGGCGATGACACCAGCGGCAAGGCCGGCGAACTTCAGAGGTCCCTGGAGATCATCGGCAAGGAGGGACGGGGCGTGATCGTCCTGATCCGGGAGCCCTCGCCGAAGAGCTTGTCGGAGACCTTACGGGCGCGTATAGGGGAGGCGCCAAAAACCACAGGCGATCTGCGTGACTACGGTGTTGGCGCTCAGATACTCTTGGATCTGGGCGTTCGGCAGATGATATTGCTGTCCAACACACAGCGGACCATTGTCGGGCTGGAGGGTTATGGGCTGGAGGTCGTCGATCAGCGGCCGATCGATTGACAGTTGCCGAAGGCCCGCGAAGAGATACAGATAGAAAATCGAGTGACAGGCAAGAGACATGGATGACGCGCCCCACATTCTGATCGTGGAAGCCCGCTTCTACGAAGAGATCGCTGACGAGCTGGCGAAAGGCGCTATCGCCGAACTGGAAAAATCCGGTGCGACATACGAGCGTCTGACGGTGCCGGGCACCTTCGAGATTCCAGCCGCGATCCGAATGGCGATCCGTTCGATGGATTTCTATTCGGGCCGCCGCCGCTTTGACGGCTATATTGCGCTTGGCTGCGTCATTCGCGGCGAGACGAGCCATTACGACTATGTCTGCGCTGAATCGGCCCGCAAGCTTCAGGACCTGGCCTGTGGTTACACCTTGGCATTGGGATATGGCATTCTGACCTGCGAAAATGCAGATCAGGCCTGGGCTCGAGCTCGGATTACAGAAAAGAACAAAGGCGGTGATGTCGCACGCGCTTGCCTGGATATGGTGGAAGTGAAACATCGCTTTCACCTGTTCCCGCGGTAAGGAGAACAGGATGCCGTCAATGGACACCAATGGCTCGCCCGAAAAGCCACAAGCGCGCGGCCGGCGCAAGGGTACGCTGAAGCGCAGCCTCGCACGCTTGGCCGCTGTTCAAGGTCTTTATCAGCTTGAATTGTCCGGCGGAAATGCGGGCGGCGTGGTTGAGGAGTTCCTGCGCCATCGCCTTAACGATGAGGTGGATGGCCTGGATCTGTCTGAGGCAGACCGCGACTTGCTGACGGTTTTGATTAAGGGCACGACGGCAGAGCGGGATCGCCTGGATGACATGCTGGCAGCTGTCCTCAGCGACGATTGGCCAATCGATCGCCTGCAGACGTTGCTCAAGGTTCTGCTTCGGACTGCGGTCTACGAACTCTCGGAGCGACTCGACACACCGGTTAAGGTCGTAATCAGCGAATATATGGATCTGGCCCACTCCTTCTTCAGCGAGAAGGAGCCCGCCTTGGTTAACGGGGTTCTCGATCGTATCGCGCACAGCTTGCGTCCGGAAGAATTGGAAGAGGACGGCGAAGTCTCGTCTTGAGACCGCAGAGGATTTGCGCAGCCATGTCCGGAGAATTCGACCTCATAGAGCGTTTTTTCGCACCGCTAGCCAAAGATAGAGCCGGCACCTTCGAACTGAAGAACGATGCTGCGATTCTGCCTGACGTTCCAGGTTGCTCGATTGTCGTGACGGCAGACAGTCTTGCAAGCGGCGTCCATTTCCTCCCCGAGAACCCGCCCGAACTCGTGGCCAAGAAATGCTTGCGCGTTAACCTTTCTGATCTCGCAGCCATGGGAGCCAAACCTCTCGGCTATCTACTGGCCCTGGCGCTGCCGAAGGGTGCGAACGAGGAATGGGTCCGCCGGTTCAGTGAGGGACTCGCGGAGGACCAGTCGGAATTCGGGCTCTCGCTTTACGGTGGCGATACGGTTGCGACTGACGGTCCTCTGTTGATTACCATCATCGCTTTTGGCTCGACCCCACAGGGTGGGGCGCTCGGGCGTAATACCGCCCAGACCGGCGATTTGATCTATACCTCGGGCACTCTCGGTGATTCGGCTCTTGGATTGCGCGCATTCCGCGGAGAGCTGCCGGAGTTGGACGACGTTGCTGCCGCACGCTTGAGGGATCGATATCTGCTGCCGCGACCTCGCTGCCGGCTTGGAGAGCGGTTGTTGGCGGGCGGTTTGGCTCATGCCGCGATGGATGTATCGGACGGCCTGGTGGCCGACCTGGGGCATATCTGCAAGGCTTCGAGGCTGGGTGCCGAGATTTCGGTGTCAAATCTCCCGCTTTCTGCTGCCGCGGCTGCCGTCCTTGAGACAAATCCGGGATTGGGTTCCGCTATCCTTGGCGGCGGCGACGACTACGAGTTGCTGTTCACGCTTGCCCCCGAACACAAGGGTGAAATCGCGAAGCTGGCTCTCGATCTCGATCTTCCGCTGACCTGCATTGGAAAAATGGTGCAAGGTGACAAGGTCGAGGTTTTTGCCCCGGATGGGACAAGGATCGAAGTTGACGAGCCAGGCTGGAATCACTTGTCCTGAGGCTTCACGAGTCTCCAGAAGCACAGCAGACACTCCTCTTTTCCATTTGTTTTTAAAGAAAAAATGCCACTCCCGTGGGCTTGCTTTACCTTTGATTCATCATGCTGCGGTACGACTTGTTTTAGGTCGCGGAGAATCCTTCTTTCGGCCGGTGGGTTGAACCGCGGCAGATTTCGATGAAACGGATTGTGATCTTACTGCTCGTGTTTCTCGTGTTGGCGGGTGGCGCCGGTGGCGCCGCCTGGTGGTTCCTGCTGCGCGAACCTGAGGGCGAGCTTGAAGTTGTCGAGGAGCCGGTTGTTGAGTCAGCCTTCATCGAATTCCTGCCTATGATCCTGCCGATTATCGAAAAGGGCCGGATCACCAGCCAGGTAACCATGACGGTCGTGATCGAACTGCCGGAAGGCGAAGATCAGAACCGTGCCGAGATGTACAAGCCGAAGCTCAGAGATCTTTTCTTCTCCGAGCTCCACGCGCTTTTTGCTCTGAAATACGTCACAGACCGCGGTTATGACGGTGAGATCGTCAAGAAACGCCTGATGACAGTTGCCGAGAAGATTGTCGGGCGCGATGTCCTGCGTGGGATCGAGCTGCAAAAGTCGAACTACCCCAGCTAACCCTACGGTTCTGTGCTGTTTGAGGTTTGGTTCTCTGCAACCTTGCCGATCGAATCTGCGGTATTGCAGATTTTCCAACCCTTGCGGCGTGTGCAGGCTATCCGGTGTTTAATCACTGAAATACCGGAGCCAATCATGAATTTTGCTGTTTTGTTTGAAGATGATGATAGCCGTGCGGATAAGCGGGCAGAGCATATGTCCGCGCACCTCGCCTTTTTGGAAGCGAATACCAGCAACATCAGCACCGCCGGTCCGCTGACGGATACTTCCGACGGCAGTTCCGCGGGCGGCCTTTGGCTGGTTACCGCAGAAAGCGCCGAGGCAGTTCAGGAACTTGTTGAACAGGATCCCTTTTGGCCGACTGGACTCCGCAAAGCGGTGCGCATCCTCAAATGGACTCAGGTCTTTGCGGACGGTAAGCGACAAATATGACCGAGACTGGACTCCTCTTTCTTTCAGCTTGCCGTTACCGTGGGGGCCGCACTGCTGCTAGGACTATGGAATGGCCAATTACCGGCTAGAACGCCCTTACGTCGTCGTCGACGTTTTCACTAAAACTCAGTTCGGCGGCAACCAGCTTGCCGTTATCACCGACGCGCGCGGTCTGACCACCGTTGAGATGCAGCGAATTGCGGCCGAATTCAACTTTGCCGAGACCTCCTTTGTGTTGCCGCCGGTTGATCCAGAGAACACGGCCCAGGTCCGGATCTTCACGAGGGCGCAGGAGGTGCCGTTTGCAGGCCACCCAAACGTAGGGACGGCATTTGTCATTGCGCGGGAAAGGATCCTAGTCGGCGCTTTCGAAGATGGGTGCATGCGGTTCGAAGAAGCTGCGGGCCTGGTTGAAGTACGCCTGGTGAGAGACGAAACAGGCGTGCAGGGAGCTACCATCACGGCGCCACGAAAACTGGAAGTGGGAGCCTTGATCGATCCGGCCGTTATGGCGCGCTGTGTCGGGTTGGATGAAGACGCTATTTTGCTGGATCACCACAAACCGCAGAGCGCTTCTGTTGGTTTGCCGTTCTTTATTGCGGAACTGGACCTGACTTCGCTTTCGAGGGCGCATGCCGTGCTGGGCGCATTTTCAGAGGCCGGGATCGGGCAGGGTTATGCGGATGCTTCTGGCCGTTTTTCCGCATTTGTCTATGCCCGCCTTGGCGAAGGCCATGACCGATTGCGTGCCCGTATGTTCGCCCCTTTGAGCGGCAATTTCGAGGATCCGGCGACCGGCAGCGCTTCGGCGGCCTTGGGCGCCTATCTCGCCAAACTCAATCCGGCACCGGACGGGGATTTCCGTATCGAGATTGAGCAGGGTGTCGAGATGGGCAGACCCAGTGAGATTACGCTCGACCTGCGAAAGTCGGGCGGTGAGGTCCGGGATGTAAAGGTGACCGGTCTCTGTGTCCAGGTGATGCGCGGCGTCCTGACGATCGATTAGCTTGTCGAGTTTTGGTTTTTATCCACTCTTGGTCTTCCCGTAGGTAAAGAGCGCGATGGCGGCGACCGCCAGTGCAGTGGCGGCGATCTGATAGGCGTTGATGCTTTCCCGGTAGACGAAGACACCGACGCCAATCGAGGTAGTGAGGATCGAAATCACTGCGTAGAGGGTGTATTGAGATGCGCCGAATTTGTTGAACAGCAGGAAGAAGCCAACGAAGGTGATGAAGAAGCCGAAACCGCTGATAACCATCATCTTCCAGTTTTCCGCCACATAAACTGCGTCGTTCGGAGTCTTGGCGACTAAGCCAGCAGTCACGAAAAACCCAAGACAGGCCAGGACGGCGAACCCGATAAAGAGAAAAGGGTTCTCCGGCGTTGCCGCGCCGCGCTGTCCGTAAACGAAGATCGCGTTGCCGACGGCGGCGAGAGTGGCGAAGAGAAGAGGCTGCAACATCAGAGAATCCGGCGTGGTTTGTTGTGAAGGCCGCAGCTTTGCAGCGTCACGCGCTCTTGTCGACCGGATTGGACGGGCGCTCGAATAACAGCCCGATTTTTTGCTCGAGCGGGCGGGTTTGTGAAATTGTCACCGAGACAATCTGAGCGCTTGCCCGGCGGCCACCAGGCATTATTGTCGCGGGCATGTTCCATGATGCCAATATAAGAAACGTCGGTCTGCTGGCGCTCTGCCAGGCCTTTGCCATGTGCTGCAACGTGATGATGGTGACCATGGCGGCATTGGTCGGTCAGAATCTCGCGCCAGACGGCTCCCTGGCAACCTTACCCTTCGCTCTGCAGTTCATCGGTATCATGCTCACCACGGCGCCCGCATCCTTCATGATGAGCCGCTACGGGCGCCGCTATGGCTTCAGTCAGGGTGCGGTGCTGGGGATTATTGCCGGATTGGTCTGTGCGCTGGCCGTGTTCGACCGCAGCTTTCTTATCTACTGCATCGGTTCTCTGGTCTACGGCGCTTTCGGTGCCCACGCCACTTATTACCGCTTTGCGGCCGCTGACGCAGCGAAGCCCGAGTCTAAGGGGCAAGCTATATCGCTGGTTATGGCCGGCGGCATCGTTGCCGCGATCCTCGGCCCGGAACTGGCGAAGTGGTCCCGTGACTTGTTCGAGCCAATATTTTTTGCTGGCAGCTTCATCGTGGTTTCTGTGCTCAGCTTTTTGGTGCTGATCATCGTACAGTTCATCCGCATTCCGACGCCAAAGCGTGAGAAGAACAGCAAGGGTGGGCGGCCAATGTCGGAAATCGCCCGTCAGCCGGCCTTCGTCGTGGCCGTGCTCTGCGGCATGATCGGTTATGGCGCGATGAACCTGATCATGACGGCAACGCCCCTGGCTATGTTGGCCTGTGGGCATAGTTTCAACGATTCCGCCTTCGTGATTCAGTGGCACGTGCTTGGCATGTTTGCACCCTCCTTCTTTACCGGCCATCTGGCCAAAAGATTCGGCGTAGAACGTATTCTGCTGGTCGGCGGGCTACTTATTCTGGGCTGTATTGCGGTCAACCTCTCAGGAATTGAATTGGAGCAATTCTGGGGCGGATTGATCATGCTTGGACTGGGTTGGAACTTTCTCTTCGTTGGCGGCAGCATTTTGCTGACTTCGACACATCAACCCGAAGAGCGGGGCAAGGTTCAGGCTCTGAACGAATTCCTCACCTTTTCGACCGTGGCAATCACCGCCCTGTCTTCCGGCGCTCTGTTCCACAACTTCGGTTGGGAAGTGGTAAACCTCGGGGTTCTAGTACCCGTCATAGTGGTTCTGATTGCGATCGTCTGGTTTCTCCGTCAGAAGCGTACGGTTCCCGCCTAAGCCTTCTAAGCCCAACCATTTGGGGGATGCCGAAGCGCCTTTGGGACAAGGTGTTGCCATCGTTATACGATTCTGGCACTTTGCGGCGCGATTTGCGCCAAGGGCGCTGATTCCAGCCTTTACCGGCCATTCGAGTCGGGCAATTTTGAGGGGGAAGGTTCTTAGATGTCGACAGAGTTATTGGTTTCCATTGGTTGCGGCGTATTCGCGCTGCTCTATGGAATTTGGGCGGCGCGTTCTGTCTTGGCCGCTGACGCCGGAACGGCCCGCATGCAGGAGATTGCAGCGGCTATTCAGGAAGGCGCACAAGCTTATCTGAACCGTCAGTACCGGGCGATTGGCCTGGTCGGCGTTGTGATCTTCGTGATCCTTGCCCTGGTGTTCGGCATTGCCGACGGTATCGGCTTTCTGATTGGTGCGATTCTGTCAGGCCTGACCGGGTACATCGGTATGAATGTCTCGGTCCGGGCGAATGTCCGCACGGCCCAGGCCGCGAGCAATAGCCTGTCGGAAGGCTTGAGTGTTGCGTTCCGGTCAGGTGCTGTCACCGGCATGCTGGTTGCCGGTTTGGCCCTGCTTGCAGTTGCAGGCTATTACGCAATTCTGCTTCAGATGGGCTTTGAAGGTCGCCACCTGATCGTACCTCTGGTTGCGCTCGGTTTTGGTGCTTCTCTGATTTCCATCTTTGCTCGTTTGGGCGGCGGCATCTTCACCAAGGGTGCTGACGTTGGTGCCGACCTGGTCGGTAAGGTCGAAGCAGGCATTCCTGAAGACGATCCCCGGAACCCGGCGGTCATTGCAGATAACGTCGGTGACAACGTCGGCGACTGCGCCGGCATGGCCGCAGATCTGTTCGAGACCTATGTGGTGACCATCGTGGCCACCATGGTTCTGGCCTCGATTTTCTTCGCGGGCACCGACGTCATGGTTCAGATGATGGCTTACCCGCTGGTGATCGGCGGTGTCTGCATCGTCACCTCGGTCATCGGAACTTTTTTCGTTCGCCTTGGTGCGAGCCAGAACATCATGGGGGCGCTCTACAAGGGCTTTATCGCTTCTGCTGTGCTCTCGGCTGTAGCGCTCTGGTTCGTGACGGACTGGGTGCTTGGAACGGGTACCACCTTCAACGTCAACGATGTCGAGTTTACGGGAAGTGACCTCTTTTATTGTGGTCTTGTTGGGCTGGTGATTACGGGTGGTCTAATCTGGGTCACCGAGTACTACACCAGCACTGAGTACCGTCCGGTTCGCAGCGTCGCGGAATCCTCGGTCACAGGTCACGGCACCAACGTTATCCAGGGGCTTGCCGTCTCTATGGAGGCGACGGCTATTCCGGCACTGATTATTGTAGCGGGTATCATCGTTACATATCTGCTGGCTGGGTTGCTGGGCATCGCTATCGCGGTTACGACCATGCTTGCCTTGGCTGGCATGGTGGTTGCACTCGACGCCTACGGTCCGGTGACCGACAACGCCGGCGGTATCGCCGAGATGGCTGAGCTGGATGACTCGGTGCGTAAGACCACCGATGCGCTGGACGCAGTCGGCAACACGACCAAGGCCGTCACCAAGGGGTACGCGATCGGTTCTGCAGGTCTGGGTGCTCTGATCCTCTTCGGTGCCTATACCGCGGATCTGGAGCATTTCATCGAATCCGGAGCAATCTCGGCAGAGGGCGTGGACTTCTCCTTGTCGAACCCCTTCGTTGTTGTTGGGCTCTTCATGGGCGGTCTTCTTCCGTACCTCTTTGGGGCACTCGGCATGACGGCAGTCGGCCGTGCAGCTGGTTCGGTCGTGATCGAAGTGCGCCGTCAGTTCAAGGATATCCCGGGCATTATGGAAGGCACGGGCAAGCCTGAGTACGGCCGCTGTGTCGACCTGCTGACAAAGGCTGCCATCAAGGAAATGATCATTCCTTCGATGCTGCCGGTCCTCTCGCCTATTGTACTCTACTTCGTGATCGACGTGATCGCGGGGCAGGCGGCTGCTCTGTCTTCGCTGGGTGCGATGCTCCTGGGCGTGATCGTGACCGGTATCTTCGTGGCAATATCCATGACCGCCGGTGGCGGCGCCTGGGACAACGCCAAAAAATACATCGAAGACGGCAATCACGGTGGCAAGGGCTCTGAGGCTCATAAGGCTGCTGTGACCGGTGACACAGTCGGCGACCCTTACAAGGATACTGCCGGTCCTGCTGTCAACCCGATGATCAAGATCACCAATATCGTGGCCTTGATGCTTCTGGCGGCTCTCGCGGGCTAACAGCTCACTCAGCTGTTGGTTCGGGTAACCGAACGCTAAAAGACCCTGGTACTTTGGTTCCTTTCGGACCTGAGTGCCGGGGTTTTTCTTTGGAAAATAGCCGCACTTCAGAGATCATTGCTTGTTGATCCATCGCAGCAATCGAGGTTTCGGCGGATCAAAAGCACTTGAACTGATAGAATTTGAATTACGAATGTATAAACAAACGCGTTAAAACTGCGCTCGCTGAAGTTATATTGAGTGTCCGAATTCGTTGAATGAGAGGACGGAAATGACGCCGAATGTTACGGCCTTTTTCCATGAAGGCACTAATACTGTCAGTTATGTCGTCGCCGAGGCATCCGGACAAAGCTGTGCGATCATCGATTCGGTGCTCGACTATGACCCCAAGTCCGGCCGCACCCAAACAAGTGCGGCAGACGAGATGATTGCTCATGTCAGGCGTGAGGGTCTCAAGGTCGAGTGGATCCTGGAGACCCATGCCCATGCTGACCACCTCTCGGCGGGCAGTTATTTAAAGAGCGAACTCGGCGGCAGAATCGGAATCGGTACGAACATTGTCGCGGTGCAGTCGGTGTTTAAGGACATTTATCACCTGGAAGCCGAGTTTCCAGTGGATGGCTCGCAGTTCGACGAGCTGTTCGTAGACAACGCGCGTTTCACCCTTGGGGCGCTTGAGGGCAAGGTCCTCTGGACACCAGGTCATACGCCCGCCTGTATCACCTACCTTTTTGGTGATGCCGCCTTCGTTGGCGACACCCTCTTTATGCCTGATTTCGGAACCGCAAGGGTGGATTTTCCTGGTGGAGACGCCAGCGTTCTCTATGATTCCATTCACCGCATCTTGGCTCTACCAGACGCGACCCGGCTCTTCATGTGTCACGATTACGGGCCGAATGGACGGGATTATGCCTGGGAGACAACGGTAGCTGCTCAAAAGGCGGAAAACATCCACGTCGGCGCGAACCGTAGCCGGGAGGAATTTATCGGCTTCCGGACCGAGCGCGACTCCTGCCTCTCAATGCCGGAACTACTGCTGCCATCGATCCAGGTGAACATCAGGGCAGGGGCTCTACCCGACGAGGAAAGCAACGGCATCTCCTACCTCAAGATACCGCTCAATGCCCTATGACATCGCACGGCTGAGACAGTGAGTCCTATGGTTTCTAAGCCAACTTAGAGAGGATGGTCAGCGCGGCCGCTGGCTCTCGCGACGTCCGCCGCCGCCCAGGATTGTGCCGGGAACGGAACTGCCGATATTGCCGAAGATCTGTTGTAGTACCGTCAACTCGCGGCCTTCGGTCGGTGTTGTGCGCGACACGGGATCGATGATCTGTCCGTCTGCCAGCGTATAGGCTTTCGTGTCGTCCACCTTGCCGGTGCCATCAAAGGTGACGACCAGGACATTCCGCTCCAGTATCTCTGGTTTGAAAAAGGCAAATTGGGTGCTTTTGTGACCCACGTAATACCATTTCCGGTCTTCGAAGGTTGAAATCGTCGAAGGAGAGCCCAGACGTTCTGCAACCTGACGACGGGAATGTACGCCGGTTTCGATTTCGCCGATCGCTTCCGGATCCGGCAGGTTGCCCCGGACCTGAATATCGTTCGAACAGCCTGAGACCAGGAGACCGAGCGCACAGCTGCCAGCCAACAAGGCGGCACGGTGGCGTCTTAAGACTTTACGACGGGTACTTTGCATCGTTTTCTGCCGAGTAATCTCTGTAAGCGGTCTGTATTGATGGCCCGGGCTGCCTATCAACCCGGATTGTACCGAGCTGCCAACTTATCGAATCTTGATTAAGTCGGGAAACACAGGCATTTCAATACGACAGAACGCTTTATATCGTGTCGGCAGCGTCGCGTGAAGCATGAAACCCGGTGGTTGGGTGCCGATTGCTCTCCTTGCATGAAAAAAAAGGCGTAAGTCAGCCTCTATTTCGGTTCATTAGGTCGTAAATTATGGTGCTAAGACGGCTTTTTCGCCGGGACCCTCCAGAAGACCCTACGCGGGAACTCTATGGCAGGATCGTTGCGCAGGCCCGCCAACCAGCGTTTTACAGCGCCTGCGGCGTTCCTGACACCGTGGATGGCCGCTTCGATCTGATCGTGCTTCATGTTTTCTTGGTGATGAACCGTTTGAAACAGGAACATGACCGTAGCTCGGCAGCGTCCCAGGCGTTGTTCGACCTGCTGTTTTTAGACATGGACCAAAGCCTGCGAGAGATGGGAGTGGGCGATGTTGGCGTCGGAAAGCGGATTAAATCCATGGTTCAGGCCTTTTATGGCCGCCTGTCTGCCTACGAATCGGCTCTGAAATCTGGAGAAGAGGCACTTAAGGACGCATTGAAGCGCAATCTCTTTGGTACAGTTGAAGTGAACGACGATCAAATCGACGCCTTGAGTACCTACGTTCAGGCAGAAGTTTCCAGCCTTGACGGGCAAGAGATGGAGGGTTTGATCCTTGGTCAGGTTCGATTCGGCCCCTTGTCGGAAGGCCGGCATTAGGCCTGGGAGCTGTGCTTTTACACACAGAGCAGGGGAGTGTTCTTCACCTTGAATCCTGACAGCCGCGGATTGGCGGGAACAAGCCTCTAAATGAAGGCATAAAAAGGCGTTGACCGGGGTAGGCTGTCCCCCTAATGTGCGCCGCTTTCTGCGGATAAATTCAAAGGCGTAGCGGTGAAAGCGGATCCTGTGGAAGCTGGTATCGGACAAGAATCTCTCGAATTCAGTCGTGTGATTTCGATGGACGACTTGAATCCAGGCGTGATCGAACGCCGGTTTTCTGCCGATGAAACGGAATGTGCAGCCCTGGCCGCACGTTTTGGCGTAACTGCACTACGAAATGTGCTCGCGACCGTTGTTTTGCGCCGCAAGGCTCGGGGTGATCTGGTTGTTCTGGAAGGCGACTTAACGGCCGAGGTCGAGCAACCCTGTGTCGTGACGCTTGAAGCGGTGAACGAATCGGTGAACGAAAGCTTCGTTTTGCGATTCACGCTGGATTCGGCCAAAGCGGAACTGGACGTGACGATTGACCCGGAAGCGGACGATCCGCCTGAAGCGGTCGGACCGGAAGGTATTGATGTGGGTGAGGTGATTGCGCAGCAGTTGTCTGTGGCAATCAACCCCTATCCCAGGGCGCCTGACGTCGAAATGGAAGAAGTGGTTTTGTCGAGCGCGCCAAAAGGCGCCGGCGAGACCAAAACTGACGAGAAGAACGAGAAACCAGCGGGCCCCAACCCCTTTGCTGTTCTCGAGACGCTGAAAAGCGGCAAAGAAGACAACGATCGTTAGTCCGGTCGGGCTTGCCGCAAGGGTATAATTTGGCTATGAAGCGGCGGTGCGCTCACGTGCCGGCGTAACGATAGCCCAGTGAAAGATGGATAGAGAGCTATGGCTGTTCCAAAGAGTAAAATTTCCCCCTCGCGCCGTAACATGCGCCGCGCCCACGATGCGCTTGCGTCAAACAGCTACCATGAGTGCTCAAACTGTGGTGAACTGAAACGACCGCACCACGTTTGCGCTTCTTGCGGACACTACGACGGACGTGAAGTCGCCGAGACGGAAGCATAGTGCGGTTGCGGCTGGGTTGAGTTGGCCGATGGTCCCTGCTGACGTTTGGCGAAAGTAGGTTTTGTGAACGACCGTCTGACCATAGCACTTGATGCGATGGGGGGAGATGCCGCGCCGCGCGTGGTTGTTGGTGGTGCCGAAATGGCCTGCGAACGCTTCCCTGAAGTCGACTTTCTGATGTACGGGCGAGAGGACGAGGTTGCGCCTCTGCTCGACCGGTCAGAGCGCCTCAAAGCAGTAACGACCCTTATTCACACCGATGACGTGGTCCGCAGCGGCGATAAGCCGTCGGTCGCGCTTCGTGCCGGCCGTAAATCCAGCATGCGTTTGGCGATCAATGCCGTGCAGGAAGGCCATGCCGCAGGCGTCGTCTCGGCCGGAAACACCGGCGCGCTGATGGCGATGGCGAAATTCGTCCTGAAGACCCTGCCTGGGGTTGACCGACCGGCGATTGCTTCCTTTTTCCCGACCCTGCGCGGCGAATCGGTGATGCTCGACCTGGGAGCTAACCTGAACTGCGATGCCGATAACATCGTCGACTTCGCGGTTATGGGAAATGCCTTTGCTCGCTGCGTTCTGGGTATTCTTCAGCCTTCCTACGGCCTCTTGAACGTCGGCTCTGAAGACATCAAAGGTCATGAATATCTGCAGGACGCCAGTGCGATTCTCCGCCGTGCCAATCTGCCGGGCGAATTTGTTGGTTTCGTCGAAGGCGACGATATCGCCAAAGGCAGCGTTGATGTTATCGTTACGGATGGTTTTACCGGAAACGTCGCGTTGAAAACCGCGGAGGGCACGGCGAAGCTGATCAATGAATATGTACGCCAGACCTTCAAAAGCTCTTTATTGGCAGGTATCGGTTATGTGTTGGCGCGCTCGGCAATGCGCAAGCTGCGCAAACGGGTCGATCCGCGAGTCTATAACGGTGCCATCTTCCTCGGCCTGAACGGCGTGGCGGTGAAAAGTCATGGTGGAACGGACGCGCTCGGATTCGCCAATGCCATCGGTGTCGCGATCGACATGGCAAATCACGGGGTCATTGAGAAAATCCAACAGGATTTCGCGAACTTGACCCGCCAACAACCGGAAGCGCAGGCGGCAGCCGTTTAATATGACCATCAGATCACAGGTAAAGGGCTGCGGGTCCTATCTTCCCGCAAAACGAGTCACGAACGCCGAACTGGCCGAACGCATCGATACCTCCGACGAATGGATTACCCAGCGTACCGGGATACGGGAGCGACGTATCGCGGCCGAGGGCGAGCACACTTCTCATTTGGGGGTCAAGGCCGCCCGGGATGCGCTGAACGACGCGGACATGACAGCCGATGATGTCGATCTGGTGATCTGCGCGACCGCAACGCCCGACGATACCTTTCCAGCCACCGCGACCCGTATCCAAGAAGGCCTCGGGATGGTCCGAGGTGCTGCCTTTGATGTCCAGGCGGTTTGCAGCGGCTTCGTGTATGGGCTTTCGATAGCTGACAACTTCATCAAGAGCGGTCAGGCAAAGACCGCACTTGTGATCGGGGCCGAAACCTTCTCCCGCATTCTCGATTGGAAAGACAGAGGTACCTGTGTCCTGTTCGGCGACGGTGCCGGTGCTGTCGTCCTTTCTGCGGAAGAAGGCGAGGGTACGACGGATGACCGGGGCATTCTTTCGACCCACCTTTATTCGGACGGACGGCACCGTGAAGCGCTCTACGTAGACGGCGGCCCGTCAACGACAGGAACCGCCGGTTTCCTCCGCATGGAAGGCAAAGAGGTCTTCCGGCACGCAGTGGTGCGCATGGCCGAAGCCATAGACACAGCGCTGGAGACCAACAATCTGACGGCGGCGGATGTGGATTGGCTGGTACCGCACCAGGCAAACCTGCGCATCATAGAATCTATGGGGCGGCGTCTGAAGCTGCCCGACGACCGTGTGGTCAAAACGGTCGACAAACATGCCAACACATCGGCGGCCTCGATCCCTTTGGCGTTGGTCGAAGCGACCCGTGACGGACGCATCAAGCCTGGCGACCTGGTGCTGATGGAAGCTATGGGTGGCGGCTTCACCTGGGGTTCCGCTCTGGTCCGCTGGTGATATTTGCCGGCTGTATTTCGTCCGCAATAGTAGACTTTTCTATTTAAACCCTTTAACGAAGCTTGGTGCGAAACTGTGTAAAGTTTGGCGCCCATCCATCAGTAGTCGTTGTATGTTTGACGCTTTGAGAGCGATGGGGTAACGTTGAAAAAATGGGGAGTGGAGGGGGCCAATGGCCGAGGCTACAATAACTCGCGCCGATTTAAGCGAAGCTGTTTACCAGGAAGTCGGGCTATCTCGTAACGAGTCTGCAGATCTGGTGGAAACAGTACTGAATGAAATTTCCAGTGCTCTTGTTCGGGGGGAAATGGTGAAGCTGTCATCGTTTGGAAGCTTCTCTGTTCGACAAAAGGGCCAGCGTATCGGGCGCAATCCTAAAACCGGTGAAGAAGTGCCCATTCTCCCGCGGCGTGTTTTGGTGTTTCGTGCCTCGCATGTATTGAAAAACCGAATAAACAAATCTCTATCTTCGTCGTAAGGGCGATGTCTTCCTTGAGGAAGACGGATACGTAGATAGGGGGCGCCGACAAGGAGTCACCGCTGTAAAATGCCTGCTAGCCGCGCTGCTGGTAAATCCCATGCCGCCTTTCGAACCATTAGTGAAGTTTCGGAAGATCTGGATGTTCCACAACATGTCCTAAGGTTCTGGGAAACCAAATTCAATCAAGTCAAACCGTTAAAGCGGGGTGGTGGCAGACGCTATTATCGTCCTGAAGACGTTGATCTTTTGCGACGTATCCGCGAACTGCTTTACACGGATGGTTACACCATCAAAGGTGTCCAGAAGCTGCTGCGCGAAGGCCATGGCAAGTTGGAGCCCGAAGTGGAAGAGACGGCGGAATTGCCGCTAAGTCAGCCGCCAACCGCCAAAACCAAGAAAAGCGAGTTGCAGGAAATCGTCACGGAACTCAGTGAGTTGCGGGATATGCTGCGTGCAGCCAAGGGCTGACGGCGCCAGGGATTGATCCTTGGACAAAGGCTTCCAGAACGACCGGGGACAGGCGTGGCGGCGAGGTTCTCTCGAGTGCTCCGAACGTTCAGCGCCACCTGTAGATCTACACTCCCGCGCCGCGTAAGATTTTCTATTTGAGCCCATTGCGTTGCCGATAACGCCAGAGTATATAAGGCCACCCTGCGGCATGCGGGGCCGGGGATGATCAGAGCCCCATAAGAGATTTTCGTTCGGAGCGTGGCGCAGTCTGGTAGCGCACTTGGCTGGGGGCCAAGGGGTCGCAGGTTCGAATCCTGCCGCTCCGACCAATTCCTTCCCCCGTATCTTCTTTCCCTGCTTTAAGCTGACGCAAGAAGCACACTTGCGATCTCTATCTTGAATCGATCCTGATTTTGAATTGACCCGTTACGGCCTGCGCATGGGGTGGCGTCAAACGCCCGTGGCATTGCTTCCCCTACGCCTGTTCGATTGGATTTTCGCCCTCGTATGTCCAGCGGTAGTCTGGTGGTGTCGGCCCCTTATTGCGCCCGCCTTGTTCCATTTGCTCCCAGGCATGGGCGACGATGCCGATTGACCGAGAAAGGCAAAAGAGGCCACGGGCCAGTGGCGGCGCAAAGCCTAGCTCTGCGAAGATGACCGCTGTAGCGCCGTCAATGTTCATGGGAACCGCTCTGCCCGCTTTGCTTTCCAGGTAGCTTTGGACGGCTGTGCCGATAGCGCCAAACCGACCAGACACGACGCCATTCCTGGCGGCGTCCTCAACAAGCGCGAGAAGGCGGGGAGCCCGCGGATCACGTGGTTTATGAAACCGGTGGCCGAAGCCCGGGATATACTTACTCTTTTCGGTCTGCCAGACGTCGATCCTGCGTGAGGTCGCATCTTCAAGAGGAACCCCTTCCGCCGCACAATGCGCGATCTCGTGATAGAGTTCTACGGACTGTTCGCCGGCACCGCCGTGCACGTCATCAAGAAAGTTGACTGCCGAAGCCAAAGCGCCGTTGAGGTTCAACCCGCAGGTGACAGCCATACGGGCCGCGGCGATGGAGGGCGCCTGCGGGCCGTGATCTACGGCTGCGACCAGGGCGCATTCAAGCAACTTAGCTTCGGCGTCACTGGGGAGCTCGCCACGGGTCATCAGCCAGATCATTTGGGGCAGGGTGACACTCCCGATCAAATCCTCGATCGGGCGGCCACGCATCTGGATCCGGCCCGGCGCCATATCAATGATCGAAGTGCGCCACCAATCGCTGACGTCGCTCATAGGACTTTCTCCTTTACCAGCTTATCGATCTCTTCGGTGCTTAGCCCAAGTGCGCCGTAAACTTCGTAATTATGTTCTCCGAGTTGGGGCGGCGGGCTCTTCACCGCGGGCGCTTTGCCATCCAGCTTGATTCCCGTACGCATAACCTGAATGTCTCGTTCTGCACCCGGTACGTCGGCAAAAGCTCCGATCATGCCACGTTCGCTTATTTGAGGCTGCTCCAATACCTCCGGGACATCCAAGACCCTCCCAGCCGGGACACCTAACCGGTTGAGCTCAGCCGCCCAGTCCTTTGCAGGACGGGTTTTAAGGGTTTTCTCCAGTTCCAGCTTTAGGGCCGCCCGGTTTTTCTTACGAAGCTCCCGGCTGATGAAATCGGAGTTCCGCAACAGGTCTTCTCGTGCCAGGAGCCTACACAGACTCTCCCATTGTTCCTGCTTATTGGCGGCAATATTGAGGGGGGCATCGGCTGTGAGGAAGGTCCCCGAGGGAGCCGAAGTGAAGTTCTCGTTGCCGTTTGCACTTGGGTGTTGACCAGCGATCAACCAGTTGGACAGGACCCAGCCCATAGTGGCCATGGTGGCTTCAAGCATCGACACGTCAATGAAGCTGCCGCCTTCAGATGTACTGCTGTTGGAATCACGCCCCTGAAGTGCGGCAGAGATGGCAAATGCCGCGGTCAGCCCGCCGATGGTGTCGCTTATGGGGTAGCCGACGCGATAGGGCGCGGTGTCCGAATCACCGGTAATGCTCATGACGCCGGAGACGCCCTGAATAATCTGATCGTACGCCGGCAGATCGCGCCAGGGACCATCCTGGCCGAAGCCGGAGATGGCACAATAGATAAGGCGTGGGTTGATCTCCCTGAGCACATCCCAACCCAATTTCAGGCGCTCCATGACTCCGGGCCGGAAGTTCTCAACCAGGACATCGGCCGACAGCACTAGTTTTTTCAACAGTGCGGCGCCTTTGGGATTCTTCAGATTAAGAGTTATCGATTGTTTTCCTGCGTTCTGCGCGAGAAAAGAAACCCCCATAAATTTATGATTCAGCGTTTGATCGGCCCCAAGCTGCCGCGCCAGGTCGCCGCGCCCTGGTACTTCAACCTTAATCACCTCCGCTCCCAGATGAGCGAGCTGATGGCAGCAAAAGGGGCCAGCAAGCACGTTCGACAGGTCAAGGACCCGAATTCCAGATAAAGGGTGCATAGCAGTCCGTTCCTTGCATGAACTTCTCTCGTCGGCCTTTATCTATGTCGCTGGTTGTTCTGTCTGCAAGAATGACGTTCTGCTATTCTGCTGAAGAGAACGCAGTACGAGGAACAAGGCAGAGATGAAGGAACAACGCGTCGAAGCGGTAGAGCGGGCTCTTTCCATCCTGGAGGCTTTTGGCGAAGACAGGCGGCAATCGACGCTGGCGCAACTCGCTGAGGAAACCGGGCTCTATAAAAGTACGATTTTGCGGCTTTCGGCCTCATTGGAGCGCTTTGGGTATTTGACTCGTGACGAGGCTGGGCTTTTTCGTCTCGGTCCCAGTGTGTGGCGGTTGGGATCCATCTATAGGCGCAGCTTCGATCTTGGTGAACGGATTCGCCCCGAATTAAGGCAGCTGGTCGAGGAAACCGGTGAGACCGCATCCTTCTATGTCAGGGAAGCAGCGGAACGCGTGTGCCTCTACCGGGAGAACTCCCGGCACCCAATCCGACACCATTTGGATGAAGGCGTTCGTCTGCCGATGGACCGCGGGGCTGCTGCTCATGCGCTGCGCGCCTTCACAGGGGCGCAAGATGAGGCAAGTGACGAGATCAGAAGTGCAGGCTTTTATGTGTCCGTTGGAGAGCGGAACCCTGATCTATCGGCGGTCGCGGTCCCCTTATTAGGCCGGGACGGGCACCTAAGGGGCGCTCTTGCCGTCTCAGGGCTAACATCTCGCTTTGCACAGGCCGAACGTACGCGGAGCATCTCACTGTTGAAAGCTGCTTCAACAAGGCTTTCCAAGTTGCTGGATTAGCGCATTTTTTTGCGGTTTTTTCTGCAGTTTTTGAATGCAAAAAACAGCGTGTCCCGCGGGTGTCACAGCGGCACGGATGCGGCCTTTTACTGACACACTTTTGCTCGGATCTTGTCCCTTCTCGGTTGTGGTTGTCAGACATACATTTAACCACGCAACTTATTGTAAATCGTAACCAAATTGGGATACAGACTATGAAAAAGTTACTGACTGCACTCTCCGTTCTCGCGTTCTTGGGTTTTGCCGGCGCGGCCAATGCAGAAGAAGCTTCCGGTCGCATCGCCATGGCCGATCCTGGAACCAACACCTTGACCCTTGAAGACGGCACGACCTTTGAGGTTGTCGAGGGTGTTCCGCTTGACGGTCTGGCACCTGGAACCGAGGTCACGGTTTCTTTTGAGCAGCAAGACGGCAAGAACGTTGCAACGTCGATCGCACCTGCTCAGTAAGCGGTTGCACTGACGCTGAGGGCACGGGTCGAAAGACCCGTGCCCCTTGCTCAAAGGTTTTGAAATTTTAAAGCGGCGACCGACCTGTCGGTTTGCGCGAGGCTTGTCGGCTTTCCTGGCTCACCAAGGGTGTTGCCAGGTGAGCAGGTGGGGTCAATTTGTTTTTGTCGTGTCCGGATTTGACGCTGTCACCTTCGGGCAGGCATCGATGCTGTCGTCGAGAGATGCCCAGGCGTCTTCCGGCGCGAGATGGGCCAGTTGGGCCACCTTGAGCTGACAGCGGATATCCGAAATGGGGATGACCGTTGTCTCGCCCGCAATCGGTACGCTTAGGCTCTGGCCGTTACCGCCGGGTACCGAAAGCTTTGCCGTGCGATAGCCCCGCACGATCCCCAGTAAATTGCCGGTTTCACCGTTGAATACGCCACCACCGCTGGTGCCGTAGCTCACTGTCGCGTCGATCAGGCTGATCGGTCCGCGCGTGATGGAGCCTGGATCGTCATTCGCCTGCACCACCTGGCTGACGAAACCGTTGACGACTGTCACGCGGCGTCCCCAGGGGAAGGAAACCACCCAAATGTTTTCACCTAAACGCGCGTCTCCCTGAAAACGGACCGGCGTTGCGCCTAGCGGGACCGTTTCGAGCAGTGCGATATCCTTTTCCGCGTTGACGGTCAGGATCTGCGCTTCGGTGCGCTCTGCATGACCGGGCAGGGCGACGAAAACCTTTTGGGAAACCTGGGGTTCCAATAAATGGGCCGTGGTGACGATATAGGATCGATCACTATCCAAGGCAAAAACCACGCCGGAGCCGGTACGTCGACGGCCATCCTCACGTTCGGTGAAGAGTTGAACCGAGGAGGAGAGAGCGGATTCGATAATCGTGTCGGCCGTTGTTTCTGGCTTCACTGTCGCACAAGCGGTGGCGCTCAAAAGCATTCCAACGCCGACAAAGCGGGCAATCCGGCGCAGCACCGGCGCCGGCCGGTCGAAGATATTGGGTAAGGCGAAGAAGGATCTTGTCATCTCTATATCCGCTGTTCAAATCCACCTGTGGCAAAATTGTGATACCAGAATTATGGTTAACACTTAGTTATCGCCTGTCTACAATTTCCACTCATTTCTCGTTCGGTTTTCAAAAACACCGTTGCAAATTTGCCTAAACACGAACCTGGCCGCTCACTGGTGATGAACGCGATTGGCGATTTTTCCTAATGCCTTGTGCTTGGCGGCTGCAGTGCGGTTGGCAAGGGAAAGCAGGGAGAAGCTTACCCAAGAACGTTCTTAATAGAGTGCAGGAAAGTATTGAAACTCCACAGGTTTTAGGCTTATTCTTTTAGGTGATTTTAAGCAGGCTGTTTTTGTGCGGGCGAATTGTGGCATTCCCTGCCTTTCGAAAGTTATAGTGTCGCGGGTATTCAGGCAGGGGGAATGCCGTATCACGAAAAGTGCAAATCTGTGTGAAGCATGACAAAGTTGGGCAGGGATTCAGCTTTGAACGCGGATTCGAACCAAACGAACGGGGCCTCTAGAAACACCCAAATCAGGTTCGCTGCGTTCGCTTCGCGTATTGTTGGTTTACCTATGTTCGTCGGTCGTCGTATTGTCTCGGTTGCGACCACTCCTGGCGATACAACCTCGAGATATTGACGAGTAAAATTTATGGCGTCGCAAGAAAACTTGGATTTTGAGGCATTGCTGGCTCCCATTGAGGGCGAAAACAGTGCCGGCGAGAACTTGAGGGACGATGCCTCGCCGACCTCGGTCTACTATCAGATCAAGGATGCGCGTTCAGCAGCACGGGCGGCCGAACGCAATATGGAGATGGATGAAGAGCCTTCGGGCTTTCTTGATGAATGGCGCTCCATCCTCGAATTATCACCTGATGTGATCGCTACCCGATCGAAAGATCTGGAATTAGCGTCCTGGCTGACCGAAGCTCTGCTCCGTGCCAACGGATTTGGCGGCTTGCGCGACGGCTTTCGTCTCATTCACGGTATGATCGAGAACTTCTGGGATGATCTTTATCCGCTTGAAGACGAGGATGGCGTAGAGACCAAGGTTGCGCCTTTGACCGGATTGAACGGTGATGGCGGCGACGGCACCCTGATTCAGCCGATCCGCAAAGTTTTGATCACACAGGGCAGTTCGGACGAGCCTTATGCCTACTGGCAGTACGAGCAGGCCGGCGAACTAGCGAAGGTTGCGGACGAAGAAAAACGCCAAGCCAGAATCGCGGCCGGCGCTTTGACCATGGAACAGATGACCCGCGCGGTTTCGGAAACCCCGGCGGCTTTCTACAGCGAACTGGTTGACGATCTCAAAGCCGCCCTTGAGGAGTTTGCGAAGGTAAATGCGCTTCTCGATGAAAAGTGCGGCATGGATTCGCCACCGGCATCGAACATCCGAAATCTGTTGCAGGCTATACTTGATGAGGTCGGTTTCCTGGCGAAGGACAAGCTGGTTGTCGATGCGCCGGCCGCCGAGGATGGTGAGGGTGCCGAAGCAGGAAATGCTGCGGAAGGCGGTGGTCAAGCAGGGGCGGGACCAGCTGTCGCAGGAGTCATTGCGAACCGCGAGGACGCTTTTAATACGCTGCTTAAAGTCGCAGACTATTTCCGGAAAACGGAACCCCATTCGACGATGTCCTACACGCTGGAAGAATTGGTGCGTCGCGCTCGAATGCCTTTGTCGGACCTGCTTGTCGAGCTGATTCCCGATGCAGAGGCCCGTCGCGGATTCCTGATGCGCGCGGGTATCGCACCACCGGCAGAGGATGGATATTAATGAAGCCGGTGGTCGCGCGATGACGGCCGCCGGATAGATCGTAGAGAGATCAGAGGATTAAAATGCAGGGACGGCAGTCGCCGGGTAAAGTTTTTGGTAATTTGTGTTAGAATGAACGGCGAAATGTAAGGCCGTTGGAGAGTGTTCATGGCAGCCGCGGATTTCATGGCGCTTAGGTGCGTTGCAAGCGCGGCAATTCATACAGTACGAGCAACCGAGGACAGGGATCATGGCTAGTATTCACAAAAAGTTGGAGCGCGTTCGTAAGCCGCGGGTTCACATCAGCTACGACGTCGAGACCGAAGGCGCCGTCGTGCAGAAAGAGCTGCCGTTTATTGTTGGTGTCATGGGGGATTTCTCCGGCGACCCGACAGAACCTCTGGCGTCCTTGAAAGACCGGAAGTTCGTTCAGATTGACAGGGACAACTTCAATCAGGTCATGGGGCGGATTAACCCGGGACTGCAGATGAAGGTCGAAAACACACTCAAGGGCGATGACAGTGAAATGGCCGTCGACCTGAAGTTCCGTTCAATCGAGGATTTCGAGCCGGGCGCTGTGGTCAATCAGGTGCCGGCACTGAAAAAACTTTTGGAAACCCGCAATCAACTGCGCGATTTGATGAGCAAAGTCGATCGCTCGGAAGATCTCGAAGCTCTGCTGGAAAAGGTTTTGCAGAACAAAGATGCCCTCTCGGAACTCCAAGGTGAGTTGGGTGTCGAAGAACCGGCTGAAGGCGACGAGGATAAAGGGAGCGAGTAATGAGCCAGACCGAAACAGATGCCAAAGCCGAAGCCCAAACAACAGAGGCTGAAGGCGAAGTCAGCCTGCTGGAGCAGGCGATTGGCGCAACCAAGCAGACTGAACCGGAGCGCGCGACGGAGCTCCTAAAGACGCTGACCGAAGAAGCCCTCAAGGGTACGGTCAGTTACAGCAAAAACCTGACCGTCACTTTCAATCAGGCCATTTCGGAAATCGACGCAGCAATGTCGAAGCAGTTGGCTGCGGTCATGCACAACGAGAAGTTCCAAAAACTGGAAGGCTCCTGGCGCGGACTACATCACCTGGTGATGAACTCCGAAACCAGTGCCACGCTTAAGATCCGGATGATGAACGTCTCGAAGCGTGATCTTTACAAGGATCTGAGCAAGGCCGTTGAATTCGATCAAAGCCAGACCTTTAAGAAGATCTACGAGAACGAGTTCGGTACTCCGGGTGGCGAGCCCTTTGGTGCGATGATCGGTGACTACGAGTTTACCAATCATCCCGAGGATGTTGAGCTGCTCAGCAGTATGTCGAATGTGGCGGCAGCATCCTTCGCACCGTTCATTTCGGCCGCGGGTCCAAAACTCTTCGGGTTTGATGATTACAACGAGCTTTCGAAGCCGCGTGATCTCGAAAAGATTTTCGAATCGATTGAGTATGCGAAATGGCGTTCGTTCCGTGAGAGCGAAGATTCACGTTTCGTCAGCCTCGTGATGCCACGTGTGCTGGCGCGCCTGCCTTATGGTGAAAACACCAAGCCGGTCGAGGAATTCGGCTTCGAGGAAGGCGAGATGGATGCCAGCGGTGCAGCCAAGCCGATGGGCCACGAAGAATACACCTGGATGAATGCTTCCTACGTGATGGGCACTAATCTAACCAACGCCTTTGCACAGTATGGCTGGTGTACCGCCATTCGGGGCGCGGAAGGCGGCGGCCGGGTCGATGATCTGCCTAGCCACGTCTTCATGAGTGACGATGGCGATCCCGATCAGAAATGCCCGACGGAGATCGGCATTACCGACCGGCGTGAAGCCGAACTCAGCAAGCTTGGTTTCCTGCCGCTCTGTCACTACAAGAACACCGATTACGCCGTGTTCTTCGGTGCTCAGACCACGCAGAAACCAAAGAAGTACGACCGGCCCGAGGCCACTGCGAACGCGGCGATTTCTGCCCGCTTGCCTTACATGATGGCGTCTTCACGTTTTGCCCATTATCTGAAAATCATGGCGCGGGACAAGATCGGCTCCTTCATGGAAGCTTCGGATTGCGAAGACTGGCTAAACCGCTGGATCCTGAACTACGTCAACGGCAATGCCAGTTCCGGTCAGGAAATGAAAGCCAAGTATCCCTTGGCAGAAGCCAAGGTGCAGGTGAAGGAAGTTCCCGGTGCACCGGGGTCCTATAATGCCGTGGCTTGGATGCGTCCGTGGTTGCAGATGGAAGAGCTCACAACTTCCATGCGGATGGTTGCCAAAATTCCTCAAATCGGCGGCTGATCACGCCGATTAAGGGGATGTCCGGCGCCGACGATTGCTGTTGCAGTGGCCGACCGGCTGACGAGAGTCAGCCGGTGGTCCCTCACAGATCGAAGCCAATCCGGACGGAAGTGCTGTTATGACTCAAGCCGCAGTAACGCTCGCCGGTGTCTCCGCCGCACTTCGGGAGCGGCGTTCCGAGGCCGTGGGCAGTACGAGCCAGGCAACGGGTGTGCTGGGTGACGGTGACCGGCTGCAGTCCTTTCTTTCGACCTCGCATATCGTCCAGGGTCTGCGCCTGTGGTTCGGCGACGGCAAGCTGCTCGAACCGCCGTGTGACAGAAATGCGATCCTGTCGGCACTGGACCGGGATATTGCGTACCTGGACCGATTGCTCTCTGAGCAGGTCGACGCAATTCTTCATCATACGCGTTTTCAGAAACTGGAAGCTTCCTGGCGCGGTGTGGATTATCTGGTCGATCAATCCGATGACGAAGCGGGCGTAAAAATCAAATTGCTCGATATCTCGTGGGCTGAGGTCACGCGGGATATGGAACGTGCGATTGAGTTCGACCAGAGTCAGCTCTTTACCAAGATCTACGAGAACGAATTCGGTATGCCGGGCGGTGAACCCTATGGCGTGCTGATCGGCGATTACGAGGTCAGGCACAAGCGTGGCAAGAACCATCCGACTGACGATGTCTCGACGATGAAGTCACTTGCGCAGGTCGCTGCGGCGGCCTTTTCACCCTTGATCGTTGGTGCCGCGCCCGAGTTGCTGGGGCTGGACAGCTTCCGGGACCTGGGGATCCCACTTGATCTCAGCGCGGTTTTTAAGCAGCCGGAATATGATCGCTGGCGCTCGCTGCGGGAACTGGAGGACTCGCGTTTTATTGGCGTCACTCTTCCGCGCATCTTGATGCGCTTGCCTTATAGAGATGGGGCGGCGCCGGACTACGGCTTCCGCTATATCGAAACTGTCTCCGGCAATGACGACAGCCGTTATCTCTGGGGCAGTGCCGCTTATGCTTTCGGTGGTGTTCTGATTAGGAATTTTTTCGACAGTGGCTGGTTCGCCGATATCCGCGGCGCGGCGCGGGATGTGGTCGGGTACGGATTAGTGCCTGGACTGACCGTGCAAAGCTTTGGGACGGATCGCAGGGGCATTGCAATCAAGTACTCCAGTGACGTTTCTATTTCTGAAATTCAGGAGATGGAACTCAGCAATCTGGGTTTCATCCCCTTGAGCAAATGCTCCAACAGTGAATTCTCAGTTTTCTACAGCAATCAGTCAGTCCAGAAGCCGCAAACCTTTGACCGGGCATCGGCCAATGTGAATGCAAGGCTTTCCGCCATGCTGCAGTACATCCTCTGTGTTTCACGTTTCAGTCATTACGTGAAGGTCATGGGGCGCGACCGGGTTGGCTCTTTTATTTCTGCCGAGGAGTGCCAGGATTTCCTTCAGCGCTGGCTCCTGAACTACTGCTCGGCCGTCGATGGGGCTTCGCCGGAACAAAAAGCGAAGTACCCGCTCCGCGAAGGTCAAGTCGCTGTGCGCGAAACACCGGGGCGTCCGGGCGTGTATGCCTGTACGGTTCATCTGCAGCCGCACGCACAGCTCGATCAAGTTATTTCGACGTTCAAACTCGTGACGGAACTTTCTTCCGTCGGTCCCGCTTGAAGTGATTTCTGAAAGGATCAAATTATGGCCTTAAACGCAAAAGAGCTCTACCAGGCGGGTAATCTGGCCGATGCAATTTCCGCCATGAACGATGAGGTTCGCAGTAACCCAGTCGATCAGGGACGGCGCGGTTTCCTGGCCGAATTGCTCTGTTTTTCAGGCAATCTGGAGCGCGCTGACAAGCTGCTTGATGTTATTTCGACCCAGGATCCGGACGTGGCTGTCGGCGTCGCCATGATCCGGCAGTTAATCCGGGCTGATCGAGCGCGGCGCGAACTGTTTAGTGCCGGCCGGGTGCCGGAGTTCCTGGAGAAGCCGTCAGAATCTCTGAGCAAACACCTTGAAGCAGTGACGCTATTTCGCCAAGGCGATGCCGCATCGGCGGCGAAGCTGCTCGAGGAAGCGGAAGCGGCGCGTTCGAATCTCAGCGGAAGCAGCAACGACAAGCCGTTCGATGATTTCAGGGACCTGGACGATCCGACGGCTTCTTTCTTTGAAGTTTTAACCTCTACCGGCAAGTATTTCTGGGTCGAGATGTCGCGCGTCCGGGAAATGGAATTCCACGCGCCAGAACGCCCCATGGACTTGATCTGGCGCCGGGCCTCGGTCGACGTTGTTGAAGGTCCGGACGGCGACGTTTTTATACCCGCGATCTACGTTCCGCCGGCTGACGCTCTCGAGGAGGGGCAGGAGGTCGACGATCAAGCTCTTCTCGGACGAAGCTCCGACTGGATCGGTGAAGAGGGCAGTCCTGCACGGGGCGTGGGGCAACGTTGTTTTCTGGTCGGAGATGATCTTGTGCCGATCATGCAGCTTGAATCCCTTCAGTTCAACGTAGAGGCCTGAGGGTCCTATGGCGCGGATCGATCCCGATCAACCTATCCTGCCGTCGGTTCTCGATCGCTTGCTTGACGATCATCCGGACGAAAGCAGGGATCGGCCGAAATCGCGTGGCCAGCCTTTGCTTGAGTTGCGCAACGCCATTCGCAGGGATCTGGAAGCGCTACTCAATACGCGCCGGCGCCATCTTTCCTGGCCGTCCGGACTGAAGGAACTTGAGCATTCCTTGATCAACTTCGGTATCCCTGATGTGACACGGATTGATGTTGCGACTCAGCAGGACCGGGAAAATTTCTGCCGCGAGCTGGAGTTGGCGATCCGTAGGCATGAACCGCGATTCCAGTCGCTGAAAGTCGTTATGCTCGACAATGCGGAGCCGCAGGACAGGACGCTGCGCTTTCGTGTGGACGCTTTGGTCTATGCCGATCCGACCCCCGAGGCGATGATCTTTGATTCCAGCCTGGACCCTGTGACCCACAATTTTTCGGTGACCAAGCCCAATGGCTGATGAACTGCTGCCATATTACAATCGTGAACTCACTTACGTTCGCAAGCTGGCGGCTGAATTCGCCGATGCGCATCCTAAAATCGCCGGTCGACTAAGATTGAGTGCGGATGCGGTGGAGGATCCGCATGTTGCAAGATTGATTGAGGGATTTGCCTATCTGACTGCGCGCATCCGGCACAAGATCGATGACGATTTTCCGGAGCTGACCGATGCCCTGATCGGGGCACTCTATCCGCATTATCTGGCGCCGATTCCCTCAATGTCTATCGTCCAGTTTGATTGTCAGGCGGATCACACCGGGTCCTATGAGGTGCCGCGACAAACAGAGATCGAGACCGAACCTGTTGGCGGCGAAAGCTGCCGCTTTACGACCTGTTACGATACGACGATATGGCCTATCGCCGTGGAAAATGCCAGCCTGTCGGGCCGCCCCTTGGCGGCTCCCGCCAATCCGCGCGGATCCGGTGCCGTGGCGGTCTTGCGCTTGAGCCTGAAATGCCTGACCAAGGAAATGACCTTTACTCAGCTGGGTCCGGAAACCCTGCGGTTTTTCCTTCGGGGCCAACCTCAGCAGGTGCTGCCTCTGCAGGAACTGTTGTTCAACAATGCGGTTTCAATTGCTCTGGCTGATGGGGTTTCGGACCCAAATCCCGTCATATTGGGTCCGGATGCGATCAAACAGGTTGGCTTCGAAAGAGACGAAGGTGTCCTGCCATATCCGGCGCGGTCATTTGTTGGCTATCGTCTCTTGACCGAGTATTTTGCCTTCCCCGAAAAGTTCCTGTTCTTCGATTTGAGCGGCCTTGAGAGTAAGGTTTTGCTCGATGCCGGCAATAAACTCGAAGTTTTCATTTACCTAAATCGCTCCTCGAACGATCTGGAACGCAGCGTTACGGCTGAAACCTTTGCGCTCGGCTGTACGCCGATGGTGAATCTTTTCGAACAACGTGCGGAACCTATTGCGCTGAATCAGACGTCCCACGAACACCGCGTGGTCCCGGACGCCAGACGCGAAGGTGTCACCGAAGTTTTTTCGATCGACTCGGTCACCATGTCGTCGCCAGACGGCGATACCATGGATGTGGCGCCGTTCTATTCTCTAAAGCACAGTGGTGATCCGCGCCGCGACCATCGCTTTTGGCAGGCTGCAAGGCGTCCGGCAGGTCAGTTCGACCGTGGTACCGAAGTCTACCTGTCCATGGTGGATCTCGACTATACACCCTCTATGCCTGCAAACTGGACGGTATCTGTCGGCATCACCGGGTTGAACCGTGACCTGCCTGGAAAGCTGCCCTATGGGGGTGGCCATCCTTATCTGCAACTGGTGGAGGGAGCTTCTCCGGTCGCCAAGGTCAACTGCCTGACTGCGCCGACCGAAACGCTGCGCCCGCCGGCTGGTCCGAGGGGATATTGGCGTCTCATCTCTCATCTCAGCCTGAACCACTTATCGATCACCGATGCTGAAAGCGGCGAAGGAGCCGATGCGTTGCGTGAAATCCTGAAGCTCTACGATTTCAGGGATTCGGCCGAGACACGCGGCGTGATCGATTCCGTCTTGTCCGTTAAGAACCGGCGGGTCGCCGCACGCGCTGCGTCGTTGGGCGTGGGTGGGGTTTGCCGTGGCATGGAAGTTGAAATCGAGTTCGACGAGAAGGGCTTTTCCGGTAGCGGCCTATTCCTTCTGGCACAGGTGCTCGAACGCTTCCTCGGCCTCTATTGTTCCATCAATTCATTCACCCGTCTGACCGCCCGTGTGAAGGGGCGTTCTGGAGTACTGCGGAAATGGCCACCAAGAGCCGGCGACCGGACTCTTCTCTGATCGACGAACTGTTTCGCGAACCTCACCGCTTCGGGTTTTACCAAGCGGCGAGACTGCTCGAATCGGCTGAGAAAGCGCGTGCGCGCCGTCGCGGACCCGAAAGCGAATCTGAAGGCGATGGCGAGCATGACAACGGCCATGATGCCCGCCGGAACAGCTATGGGGTCGTGGGTGAAGATACGCCACCCGGCCTCGAGGCCGTAAGGTTCCGCGCCTTACCTGCTTTACACTTTCCGCCCAACGAAATTAGCCGGGTTGTTCAGCCGGAAGTCGAAGGCAAGGGAGAGAAGAGCGCTCCTCCGGTGGAGATGACAGTCGGCTTCATGGGGCTCACCGGACCGAGCGGAGTTTTACCTGCTCACTATACGGAGACCTTGATTCGCGAGACCCGTTCTAAGAACACGGCTCTACGTGACTTTTTCGACCTCTTTAATCACCGGGTCATATCACTGTTTCTTCGGGCCTGGGAAAAGTACCGGCTGCCTCAGGTCTACGAGCGCACGGGGCGGGAACGGGAAGATCCGATAACCGCGAGCCTCTTCGCGATGATCGGCTTCGGAGAGAGCAACCTCCGCAAGCGTCTGGCATTTGACGACCAATTGCTGCTGCACTACGGCGGTCATCTAAGCCATTCGCCGCCGTCCGCCGTCGCTCTGGAAGCTCTGTTGTCAGATTTTTTCGAACGCAAGGTAGAGATCGACCAGTTTCAAGGCCGTTGGCTTAGCTTGGCAGCGGACGAATGCACGTCACTGCCAGCGAACCCGGTCATGGACCCGGGTTTCTGCCAGCTGGGTGTCGACGCTGTTGTCGGATCCCGGGTCTGGGATGTGCAGAGCAGTTTCCGGATTCGGATGGGGCCGTTGAGTTACGCACAATTCTCGGCCTTTATGCCCGAAGGTGGAGAATTGCTGAAGCTCGCCCAGATGACCCGCTTGTTCGTCGGGGCGGACAAGAGCTTTGACGTACAGCTGACCTTACGCGGGGACGAAGTCCCATTGTTGCAGCTTTCCAATGAGCAGGAGGGACCTGGGCCGCGCCTGGGATGGAACACCTGGTTCAGTCAGAGTAGTCAGCGCGGTGACGTTTCCGATGCCGTGTTCTCATTGGACAATTACGAATAAACGGGGAAAGTGAATGAGTTCTTGGGATGCGGGGTATATCTCCGACATTGAGTATGTGCCCGGCTTTTATAAGCAGCAGGCGCCCGTTTATCTGAATTTTGCCTGCCTGTTAAACGGATACGAGCCGGTCGCGCTCGAGCGCGGTTTTACCTATTGCGAACTCGGCTGCGGGCAGGGGCTGACCGCGATCATGCTGGCGGCAGCAAATCCGCAGGGCGAGTTTCACGCCATGGATTTCAATCCCGCGCATATCGTAAGGGCGAACGATCATGTCGCCGAGACCGGACTCTCCAATATCACGTTTCATGAGCGAGGCTTCGACGACTTTGCCGAAGGGCGGGTCGAGGACTTGCCGCAGTTCGATTTCATCACGATGCACGGTGTCTACAGCTGGATCAACGATGAGAACAAGCAGGCAATCGTAAAGTTTCTCTCCCGCTATTTGAAACCGGGCGGGGTCGTCTACGTCAGTTACAACTCGATGCCCGACACGACGGCTGGTTTGCCGCTTCAAAGGATGTTTAGCGAATTTGCGCGTCTTATGCCTGGGCGCAGTGACCTTCAGGTCGAGCGGGCCTTAAAGTTCGCCACCGAACTGCGCGACAGTGGTTCCCCTTTCTTTGCCGACAATAAACGGCTCGACTACCTGATCAAGACCTGGGAAGGCGAAGGCGGGCACTATCTGGCCCACGAGTACCTCAATGCGCATTGGACTCCGCTCTATCACGCAGATGTTGCGAGAGACCTGGCGCCAGCCAAGCTATCCTTTGTCGCCACCACCATTCTACTTGAGAACTTTCCCGATCTTTCCCTGAAGCCGGAACAGCGAGAGGTCCTCGACAAGATTCAGATTCCCGAAATTCGCGAGACCTTCAAAGACTATTTCATTTCGCGCACTTTACGTCAGGACGTCTTCGTCCGTGGTGCGCGCCGGATGAGCCGGAAACGTCAGGCGCAGCTCTTCACGGAACTTTCGCTCGCCAGTGTGATTCCGCGTCAGGATGCTTCGACGAAAATCTTGTCACCGCGTGGACACATCGAGGTGGCTGCGGACGTTTATAATGAAGTGTTCGATGCACTTGCCCAGTCGCCATTGTCCATGGGTGAGATTATGAAGCTTCCCTCGATCAGGAATCATCCAGATTCAACCATGCAGGAGATCGCAGGCATCCTGATTGGCTCCAATCAGGCACAGCCAATGTGTTCTTCGGCGCGGGGTACGGAAGCGAACAGCTTGCGCGCTTTTAATCATGCTATGCTCAAGCAGTCGCGCACAGACAACAGTCAATTGTCAGGTGCCTTGGCGTCGCAACGACTCGGAAGTGCGGTTCCGGTCACCAGCCTCGAAGCTTTCACATATTGGGGATTCTGCGAAGGATTGTCAGACGACATGGACGCATTTGCGTCGGTCGTTTGGCAGACCTACGAGGATCGTGGCGAGCGCATGCTAAAGGGTGGAAAAGCGATCGAAGGCCGAGAAAACAACCTACAGCACGTATCTGAAAAACTTCAGGAAGTTCTGACTCTCAAGAAGCCGATCTGGGAGGCGTTGGGTATGCTTTGAGCAAAAACAAAGTGCTGTCGCAAAAGGCTCATTTTGGTACTGTAAGAATAGGGCTTACGGTTTTCGCGAAAATAGCGTAAAACTACAAATCGGATGCATACATATGAATTGCATCACGAGAAGGGGGACAGATGGCTGCAGTGGATTTAAAAGCGCTAGTCGGTAAACTGAATACGACCTGCCGGACATCGCTCGAGAGTGCGGCGGGGCTCACGCTTTCACGCAGCCACTACAATATTGAGATCGAGCATTGGCTCTTAAAGATTCTTGAGAGCAACAACACCGACCTGCAACTTCTGCTACGTCATTATGAAATCGATGAATCACGGCTCATTGCAGATCTGACGAAAGTCCTCGACAAAATTAAGACCGGCAACAGCCGGGCTCCTGCGCTTTCGCCACAAGTCGTGAAGCTTGCACGCGAAGCCTGGGTGCTGGCGTCTCTGCAATTCAGTGCGCCGAAAGTACGGTCCTGTCATTTGCTTTGTGCGCTGCTGCTTGACGATGGCCTGTCGCCGATCGCAAGAGAGAGCTCAGCCCAGTTCGCGCGAATCCCCGCTGATGTACTGCAGCGCGACATGATGAAGATTGTTGCCGACAGCGACGAAGCTATCGGCGAGGCAGCCGCCGCGGTCAGCGAAGGTGGTGGCGCACCGGCGGCGCCCGCCGGCGCTACCGGAGGTACGGCTTTAGCGCAGTTCACCATCAACCTCACACAGCGAGCCAAGGATGGTTCGATTGATCCTGTCCTGGGGCGCGATCCCGAGGTCAGGCAGATCGTCGATATCCTGACTCGGCGACGTCAGAACAACCCGATCCTGACTGGAGAGGCCGGTGTAGGTAAGACGGCTGTCGTCGAAGGTTTTGCTTTGCGCCTTGCGTCGGGAGACGTGCCGCCCGCTTTGCAGAATGTTGCACTCCATACGCTCGATCTCGGTCTGTTGCAGGCCGGTGCCGGTGTAAAGGGAGAGTTCGAAAATCGATTGAAATCGGTCATCGAAGAAGTCAACGCCTCGCCGACGCCGATTATCATGTTTATTGACGAAGCCCACACCCTGATCGGGGCTGGCGGACAAGCCGGGCAGGGCGATGCGGCCAATCTTCTGAAGCCGGCGTTGGCCCGAGGTGAGCTGCGGACAATCGCCGCGACGACCTGGGCGGAATATAAGAAATACTTTGAGCGGGATGCGGCTCTGGCACGGCGCTTCCAGGTGGTGAAGGTCGAGGAACCAACCGAGGCCGTTGCCATCGAGATGATGCGCGGGCTGGTTGAGACGCTGGAGGCCCACCACGGTGTTCGCATTCTCGATGAAGCCGTAATCGATGCAGTTCGATTGTCTCATCGTTACATTCCCGGACGCCAGTTGCCCGATAAGTCAGTCAGCCTGCTGGATACCGCCTGTGCTCGTGTCAACATGAGCCAGGCCGCCGTGCCGCCAGAGATCGAAGATCGTCGGCGGCGCCTTGAGCAATTGGATGTGGAGATGGGCATCCTGGAGCGCGAATCCGTAACAGGTGGCGCCCACGCGACAAAACTTGGCGAGATCGCCGAGCAGAAGGAGCGTGTCAGCGGGGAACTGGCGGACCTTGAGGAGCGTTGGTCCAAGGAACGCGAACTGATTGATGGCATTCGTGACCTCCGCGACAAACTGGAAGCCGCACATGGCGGGAACGGTGCATCCGAAGGTGAGGCGGCCAAAGATGGAGCTGAGGAGGGAGCCGAGCCAGCGGAACCGGCGTCCGAAGAGGACATGAAGAAATGGCTGTCCGAACTCGCGGATCTGAATTCACAGCTTGATGACCTGCAGGGCGAAGCGCCCTTGTTACAGGTTTGTGTCGACGGTCAGGCCGTGGCCGCCGTTGTGGCCACCTGGACCGGTATTCCGGTTGGACGGATGGTTTCAAACGAGATACGCCAGGTCCTCAATATCAAAGAAGACTTGGAGAAGCGGATTATCGGGCAGTCTCATGCATTGGATGCTATCGCCCAGGCCATGCGGACCTCCCGTGCCAAGCTGACAGACCCGCGTAAGCCAATCGGTGTGTTTCTGTTTTGCGGGACAAGCGGTGTCGGCAAGACTGAAACGGCGCTCTCGCTTGCCGAGCTTTTGTATGGCGGTGAACAGAACGTCACGACGATAAACATGTCGGAGTTCAAGGAAGAACATAAAGTCTCCACCCTGATGGGATCGCCACCAGGCTATGTCGGTTACGGCGAGGGGGGCGTCTTAACAGAAGCCGTCCGGCGCAGGCCCTACAGTGTCATTCTGTTCGATGAGATGGAAAAGGCACACCAGGGCGTGCAGGACGTGTTCTATCAGCTGTTTGATAAGGGTATGTTGCGCGATGGCGAAGGGCGCGATATCGATTTCAAGAACACCGTTATAATTATGACGTCCAATGCCGGCACGGATACTATCGCCGGCCTTTGCGACGATCCGGAGACCATGCCCGATGAGGCAGGGTTGGCCGAAGCCTTGCGTCCGGAATTATTAAAGGTATTTAAGCCGGCGTTTTTGGGACGCGTAACGCTGGTACCGTACTTCCCGCTGAGCGACGATGTCATCAAAGGTATCGTCAAGCTGCAGCTAAACAGGGTCGCAGCCCGTGTGCGGGAAAACTACAAAGCGGAGTTTAGTTACGACCCCGGTTTGATCGATTCGATTGCCGAGCGTTGCAAAGAAAATGAGAGCGGGGCTCGGAACATCGAAAGTATTCTCTCCCGAACTATGTTGCCTGAAATGTCAGCGTTGTTCCTTGAGCGTATGGCTGAAGGCGGCGAAATCACAGACGTCAGTGTTTCGGTAGACGAAAGCGGCGGTTTTGAGTACCGTATCGGGTAAATATTCCCAACGGATTCAAAGCCGCAAAAATCGCGGGATTTATTTGTTGAGCCCGCAGTCAAAGCAAACTGTAACGTTCTTTTGGAGGTAATCAGACCATGGCGATTTACGTAAAGTATGAAGGTATAGACGGCGATGCGACTCATCAGGATCACAAAAAATGGATCCAGGTTGAGTCGATGCAGTGGGGCACAGGCCGTGCGATCATGACGACCACCGGCAGCACGACCGGCCGTGAAGCCTCCGAGCCTTCGGTCAGTGAAGTCACCTTCGCTAAAGTGCTTGATTCTTCATCTGCGCATCTTTTCACCGAAGCGACCACCGGTGTCGTCGGCAAAAAGTGCGAGATCCACCTCGTCAGCACGGGTAGCCCTGGAGAGCTATATTTGACCTATGAGCTGACCAATTCCCTTGTGTCGGGATACAGTGTCAGCAGCGGTGGTGATCGCCCCAGTGAATCGGTGAGCGTCAACTTCACCAAGGTCGAAATGAAATACACGCCTTTCGACGAAAACCATAAGGCGGGCTCGCCGATTCCGGCCGGTTACGACATGACGACGACCAAGAAGGTCTGATCCTATTCGGTTTGATCTTGCGGCCTGCGGGACGATTTTTTTCCTCGTGTCGTGGGCTGCAAGTGTGACTGCTAGGGTTCAATAAGTCGTTCGCACGGCATTAGGGGGCACAGCACCGATCGTGGCTTGGGAACAAGAAGGCAGGCTCCTGACCATCGAAAGTCCTTTGGGGAAAGATAAGCTTTTGCTGTCTTCTCTTGAAGGTGAGGAGCAGTCGTCGCGCCTGTTCCGTTTCGATCTCGAGCTGCTTTCTGAAGATCTAGAGATCGACCCCAACAAACTGCTCGGAAAGAACGTTTCTTTTAGCGTTAGGCTATGGGGTACGGATGAGCTCCGCTGGTTTGACGGCATTGTCAGGCGTTTTGCTGCTGGCGGGATCGCAGGTCAGGGCCTGCGCAGTTATCGAGCGGAAATCGTTCCCAAGTTTTGGCTTTTGACCCGAACGTCTGATTGTAGAATTTTCCAGGAAAAAACCGTCAAGACGATCATTGAAGATGTCTTTTCCGACGCCAGTTTTTCTGATTATGAATTTGATATAAACACAGATTCTCCGACGCTTGAATACTGTGTTCAATTCAACGAAAGCGATTTCAATTTCGTATCGCGTTTGATGGAGCGTTTCGGATTTTATTATTTTCATAAACACGAGCAAGGCAAGCACACACTGGTGATCGCCGATCATAAGGGCGCATATGAAGATGCGACCCAATCGGAGGTCGAGCACAGACCAGGCAACGTTTCGGGTGGCATAATTAACTCCTGGGTTCCCAGCCACGAGTTCAAGACCGGAAAGTGGGCACAGCACGATTATAATTTCACTACCTCGGCGACGGAATTGAAGGGGCAGGCGAATACGGTCCTGAAGAATTCGGAATTTAAGAAGTATGAGATCTATGAGTACCCGGGTCTCTATTCGACCACCGGCGAAGGAACCGCGGCGACCAAGCTGAAAATGGAAACCGAAGAGTCTTCGTACAAGACGGTTGAAGGCGGTGGCGACTGTGCGAGTTTTTCACCCGGCTACAAATTTACAATTTCCAAACATGAGATCGATTCTGAGGTTGATCAGGAATATGTCCTGTCGCGGGTCATTCACCATGGGCGAGACCCGACGTTTTTGGGCGGCGCCGGTCAAACCGCGAGCTATGCCAACGAGATTGCCTGCGTGCCGAGCGACATTGTTTTGCGCCCGGAACGCATTACGCCCATCCCCAGAGCCAATGGCCCCCAAAGTGCGGTCGTCGTTGGTCCGTCGGGAGAGGAAATCGATGTCGATGAACATGGCCGCGTCCATGTGCAGTTTCATTGGGACCGCTATGGCGAAGATAATGAAAAGAGTTCCTGCTGGCTGCGCGTAACGCAGATGTGGGCAGGTAAAAACTGGGGCACCGTTTTTACGCCGCGTGTCGATATGGAAGTCATCGTCAGTTTTCTTGATGGCGACTATGATCGGCCGCTGGTCACTGGCTGTGTCTACAACGACCAGAACAAACCACCCTACAGCTTACCTGCAAATAAGACTCAGAGCGGGATTAAGAGTCGCAGTTCGAAAAGCGGTGGTGCAGAGGATTTCAACGAGCTTCGGTTCGAGGACAAGAAGGGCGAAGAAGAGGTCTATTTTCATGCGCAGAAGGACTTTATGCGCAAGGTTGAGAACGATGACACGCTGGAAGTCGATCACGACCAGAAAATCACGGTTACGAACGACCGGACGATCGAAGTTTCGGACGGAAATGACAAACTGACAGTTGCTACAGGAAACAGGACGACGACCGTTTCCAAGGGAAATAAAAAGCTGTCGGTCAAGCTGGGCAACATCGACGTTAAGGCCGACGCCGGAAAAATTACGGTCGAGGCCATGCAGTCGATCGAATTGAAGGTTGGGTCCAATACAATCAAAATCGATCAAAGTGGTATTAAGATCAAAGGCTTGATGGTCACCGTTGAGGGCAGCATCAAGACAGATGTGAAGTCGCCGATGACGACGGTTGAGGGATCTGGAATGCTGACCGTCAAAGGTGGAATAGTTATGATCAATTAAGTGTTCTCTATGTGACAAGAGGTTCAATCAGGAACTTTGGAATAGTGTGGTGGATCAACTGGGAAACATGGCGAAGGTGAGCGGTTAAAATGACAGCACTCACGAAAGTCCAAGCCTCGACAGCGGCCGAAGTCTGCCGTCTGTACGAGTTGGACCCAGATGCTGCAGCGCTGCTCGACGACACGTCAACGCCGGCTTCGTTTATCGAGCGGTTGATGGAAGAGCAGCGGTTTGCCGATGCTGCGCGTTTCCTCGCCTATGCCCTGCCGAAGCGTGAGGCCGTATGGTGGGCTTGCCTCTGCGCCCGTGCGGTGACGAGCGGTGAGGTGTCGCCGGACAATCTCGCGGCATTGGATGCCGCCGAAGCCTGGGTCTATAAGCCGGTTGATGAGAACCGCCGGAAAGCCATGGCGCTTGCTGAAAAAACACCGATGGATACGTCAGCAAGCTGGGCCGCTGTGGCAGCTTTCTGGAGCTCCGGGTCCATGGCGCCAGAGGATGCGCCGGTTGTGCCGCCGGGCGAAGAGCTGACGGGCGCTGCGGTTTCTGGCGCTGTTATTCTTGCCGCTGTTCAGACCGAACCCGAGAATGCGCCAGAGAAGTACGCGAGATTTTTAACTCAGGGCCTCGATGTTGCCCGTGGAGGCAGCGGCCGGGATGGCGACTAGAGGCCGTGGTCGAAAGGATTTCCCGGTTCCTAATATCCTGGCATGGCCTGCGGCTGCCATGCGTGTGTAGTATGGGTGCGACACGCGGAACGTACCTGAGAAAATCATGATACTGAGAATGACAATTGTCGGTGACGTCAGACCGACGGATCCGCAGGATATCAGCCATAGTTTCGGTGCCCAGGGCGGCAGGATCGGACGCGGGCTGAGCAATGAATGGGTTCTGCCGGACCCTCATATGTCGAAAAACCACTGCTCTGTCCTCTATCGCGACGGACAATTTGTGCTCACCGACACCTCGACAAACGGCGTCTTTGTTAATGGCTCGCCTGAGCGCATGGAGCGGGGATCGACGGTCACGCTCGCCGATGGCGACAGCCTGAAAATCGGCGACTACGAGATCAGACTCGAAGTTGACGAATCAGCAGAGTCTGGCGATTTGGCTCCAGCCGAAGATCTTGATTCCTTCGCGCAGGTTCTTGGTGTGGGAATTGGCGAGGATCTCGATCCATTTGAAATCAATTCAAAGCAACAGGATAAGGAAGCGCCTGCTCCTGGGCCGGCTGCATCACCTGATGTCTTGGGTGTGGGAGCGAATGATCCCTTTGATGATCTCCTGGACCAGCCGGCGACCGGGCCATCCCGCGAGGATCCTTTGTTCGCTGGCACCGGTGTATCGGGCGCCGTGATTCCGGAAGACGACGATCTGTTTGACGACCTTTTGCCGAGCGGTGCCACGGGGCGGGAAGCCCCTGTGGAACCCGTTCCTTCGGAACAGGATCATGTGCCGTCGGCGAATGAATTCTTCCAACCGCCGAAGGTATCGGGCGATCAGATCCCCGATGACTGGGACGCCGATGATTTGTTGGGTGGAGCGCCGGAAACACCGGCACCTGCACCACCGGCCAGCCCTCCACCGGCCAGCCCTCCACCGACCAGTCCTTCATCAACCAGTCCTCCGCCGCGGCCAGAACCTGTGATGCCCGCGCAGGGGCAATCTGCTGCGCCTGAACCGGTTCCACCGCCCGCTCCGCCGCAGCCAGCACCGCAGGCGCCGGCGGCAGTCTCTCCGCAGATGCCGGTTTCGGACGCGGAGGCGGCTCTGTTACGCGCGTTCCTGGAAGGCGCCGAGATGACCGAGTTGGATATTCCCGAGGCTGCAAGGATTGAGCTTATGCGGACGGTCGGACAGACCTACCGCGATCTGGTCCGCGGGCTCGTCGAGGTTTTAAAGGTGCGCCAGACGATCAAGAACGAATTTCGGCTTGATCAAACCATGATCCGTGCAGACTCGAACAATCCTTTGAAATTTACCGTAAATGTTGAAGAAGCCCTGAAAGCGATGCTTAGCAATACCAGCCGCGGATATCTGACGCCGCGACAGGCAGTGGACCAGGGGTTTGCGGACATCAAGGCGCATCAGATTGCGGTCATGGCGGGCATGCAGGTTGCCTTACAAGCCTTGCTGACGCGTTTCGATCCAAAGGAACTGGAAGATCGCCTGACGGAAAGTTCGGTCCTGGATAAGGTTCTGCCGGGCTCGAAAAAAGCGCGCTATTGGGAACTCTTCACGCAGCTTTATGCGGAAATTGCAAAGGAGGCTGAAGACGATTTTCATGGTCTCTTTGGCCGGGAATTCGCACGCGCTTACGAAGAACAGGCGAAAAAGGTGTAATTCGAAATAGTCTTGTAAGAACGGGTAAAAAGCGGCGCCGCCACGATTGATAAATCTGTGTTACTGTTGGCGGATTGGCGATTCGGGATGATGGGGAATGCCTTGAGGCGCTGGCATTTTGGAGCGTTGAAGGGCCATCTTGAGCGTGGAGTGCGATCGGGCTTGATTGAAACAACCAAGAACGTAAATCGTGTTCTAATCGATTGAATGAGAGACTGGTTCACGCTTCGCTTTGAGTCGAAGCAAACGGTCAGCCTCTAGCGGGGAGAACAAATGTGAGATTGATCTATTGCCTGTTCGCGGCTTTGCTTGTGCTTGGCGGCTGCGCGGAAAAGAAACCGTCTCCAACGGTGATCGACCTCTCGATCTCCGCCGCACTCAACATTAATCCTAATGCACAGGGGCGGGCGTCCCCGGTTGTACTTCGGGTGTATCATCTGACATCGCCAAATGCCTTTGAGGAAGCCGATTTCTTTCAATTGTTTGAACAGGACGCAGCGATCCTGGGCCAAGACATGATCGGCCGCGAAGAGATTATCGTTACGCCTGGGGCAGCGCAGAAAGTTTCTCAGGAGGTTGGGCCTGAAGTGCGGTATTTGGGCGTAATTGCTGCATATCGCGAGACAGAGACATCTGTATGGCGCGCAATGGGGGATGTGGTTCCAGAGGAGATTAATGGCTACGCCGTTCAAATCGACGCTCTTGCAGTATCCTTGGCGAAATCCGAGGACGATTAAGGTTATGGGCGAGTGGGTGAGGCAGGAGCTGCCTGCATTCCGGCGTTCCGAAGTACGGCAGGGAATGAGCCGAGAGGCAATATATGGCATGGGATAACAAAGTTGTCTGGTCCGAGGGGATGTTCCTCCAGACCCAGCACTTTCAGCAGAGCGATCGTTATTTTGAGCGATTGGTCCGCGGGCGGGTCGACGGTATTCGTCCCTACGCCTGGGGGGTACAGGATCTTCAGATAAACCGTGATCTTCTGACCACTGGTAAGTTTGCCGTCAGTGTGTGCAGAGGTATTCTCGAGGACGGGACGCCTTTCAGCATACCTGATGACACCAATCATCCGCCGCCTCTGGATTTGCCCGAGAATGCCCGCGACTGCATTGTCTATCTTGCCCTGCCGGTGCGCCAGCCCGGCGGCTCCGAATTCGACCTCTCGGACTCCGACGAAGGTGTCGCGCGATACACCGCAGAGGAAGTCGAAACCGTCGATTCGAATATGGGAACGGAAACCGTTTCTAACATGCGTGTCGGCAAACTGCGGCTGCGCTATCTGCTGGAGACGGATGAACGTGCCGGATATGTCTGCTTAGGGCTCGCGCGGATTGTCGAGGTGCGTGCAGATAAGAACGTGGTGCTTGACGAACGCTACATTCCACCTTGCCTGGATTGCGCCGCTTATTCTGTTTTGAGCGGTATGATCAGTGAAATTCTCGGCCTGACGCACCATCGGGGTGAAGCATTGGCAGGACGGGTTTCTGAATCCGGCACCAAAGGCGTTGCCGAAATTGCCGATTTCCTGCTGCTCCAGGCCGTAAACAGGTACGAACCCGTGCTGGCTCACCTGTCGTCGTCGGCGAATGTTCATCCGGAGGCCTTTTATTCTCTGGCACTGTCGATCGCCGGAGAGCTCGCGACTTTCACTGCACCCGGAAAACGCCCGGGAAAATTCGGCATTTACCGGCACGACGATCTCCAGGGAAGCTTTACGCCGGTCATGAAGGAACTGCGGCAGTCTCTGAGCGCGGTGCTGGAACAGACGGCCGTGCCGATACCTCTGCAGGAGCGCAAGTACGGTATTCACGTTGCTGCTTTGGCGGATAAGGGGCTCCTGAGTAACTCAAGCTTCGTTCTGGCGGTGCGTGCCGATTTACCGGTCGAGACCCTGCGGCGGAGTTTTCCGAACCAGGCCAAGATCGGTTCTGTGGAACAGATCCGCGAACTGGTCAATGTTGCGCTGCCGGGTATTTCTTTGCGTCCGCTGCCGGTTGCACCCAGGCAGATCCCTTATCATGCCGGCGTGACCTATTTCGAGTTGGATCAAAGCGGGCAATATTGGAAACAGCTCAAAAATTCCGGCGGTATCGCCATCCATGTTTCGGGCGAGTTTCCACGGCTTGAAATGGAACTCTGGGCCATTAGGAATTAGTGGCCCTGGTGGGTGAACGGATGAAGAAAAAAAGGGCATTGGAACAACGTGCCTGAGGGGTTTAAAGCATGAGCGACGACGATCCCTTTGATGAGGACCGCACGGTTTTGCGACCGACACCGGGCGGGCGCCGTCCGGGTGCAGGTCAAGCCGGAAGCGATTCCACACAGATGCCCGGTTCCGACAGGTCAACGGCGGATCGGGACAGGCCCGCATCGTCCCGGCGTGCGACAGCAACGGTGGCGGCTGCGGATCTAAGTCAGGCGAGCTTTAATCCGTTGGTTGGGGCGGCGACCTCTCTTTTAGGACTCGCCATTCGCTTGAAAAACTCAGGCCAGCTTAAGGATGTCGACAGCCTGCGCCGCCGGGTTATCGAAGAGGTCAAAGCTTTCGAACGACGGGCCAACGAGACTGGTTTGACGCCACAGTCGGTTCGTGCCGGCCGCTACGCCCTATGTGCGACTCTCGACGACCTGGTCCTCAATACTCCTTGGGGCGCGGCCAGCGCCTGGGGGCAGCAAAGTATGGTCGCTTTGTTCCACAATGAGACCTCAGGCGGAGAAAGATTTTACGACCTGCTCGAAAAACTGGAGCGTGATCCCGGCCGATATCCCGAAGTCCTTGAGCTGATGTATCTCTGCCTGTCCTTGGGTTTCGAGGGACAGTACCGGGTGATGACGCGCGGTTCCATCCGGCACGGTGAGGTTCGCGAGGGACTTTTCAGATTGATCCGGTCCCGGCGCGGTGATTTCGAACGCGATTTGTCCCCCCGTTGGCGCGGTGTCGATGCCGGCCACAAACCTTTGAGTTCCTATGTTCCGCTGTGGGTGATCGCGGTTGGCACGGCCGCGTTCGTTACTCTGATGTTCGTTCTCTTCAGTTACAGCCTGAATAACGATTCAGATGTCGTTGCTCTGGAGTTGCAGAATCTGCCCCCAAGCGGTCCGGTCACACTCGCGCGTGCGGATGCGCCCCCGCCGCCGCCGCCGCCCGAAATCAAGTCGGAGCTGTTGCCGCGGATTAAGGGGTTCCTTGAGGATGAAATCGCGCAGGGCTTGGTCGTGGTGAGCGAGGATGTGCAAGCCCTGACGATCCGCGTGCGCAACAAAGGGCTGTTTGGATCGGGCAGTGCGGTGGTGCAGGACCGTTTTCAGCCAATTCTGGAACGTATAGGTACGGCCTTGAAGACAGAACCTGGGAAAATCATTGTTGCCGGACACAGCGACAACGTTCCAATTCGCACGGTCCGCTTCCCCTCCAACTGGCATCTATCACTGGCCCGCGCTTCATCAGTGGCAAAAATTTTGACCGGCTACCTCCAGGATCCCGGCCGTATGTCGGTGGATGGCCGCGCGGACAACGAACCGATCGCCTCGAACAAGACCGCCGAAGGACGCGCCGAAAACCGGCGGATTGAAATCATCCTGATCAAGGAAGGAGCGGTGATACAATGACACGGCGAACCCGCTCTATTCCAGTGACCAGAGATTTTGGCCTGAGGTCCCGCACTCTGCAGCTTCTGCGGGTTTGGCCCCATAGCACAAGCCTTTCAGCGAGAGAGGGGGGCCGACAGGATGTCTAAGCTTGTCGATATACTACGCTCACGCTGGTTCATTACCTTTATCGGCGCGCTGCTGCTGTCTCTTCTGATCTGGTTCATCGGCCCCTTGGTGGCAATCGCGGACGTCAGGCCTCTGGAAAGCTCGATCGTGCGTTTGTTCACGGTGGTTGTGATCTTCCTGATCTGGGGACTGGTCAATCTGATCGCGATGCTGAAGGCTAAAAAAGCCGATAAATCCCTGATGGAGGATCTGGCTGAGAGTGGCGGCGACGATGCCGGCAGCGAAGAACTCGTTGCGTCTGATCGTGAAGTCGCTGTCTTGAACGACCGCATGCAGGAGGCACTTGGCCTGCTTAAAACGACGCGTCTTGGGAGCGGAAAAGGCGGTCGAAAATTCCTGTATCAGTTGCCCTGGTACATCATCATCGGACCGCCGGGCGCAGGCAAGACGACCGCGCTTGTAAACTCAGGACTGCGGTTTCCCTTGGCGGAAAAACTGGGCAAGGATTCGATCCAGGGCGTTGGCGGAACCCGGCACTGCGACTGGTGGTTCACCGATGAAGCGGTGCTCATCGATACTGCCGGGCGCTATACGACCCAGGACAGTCATCAAGCTGTGGACCGGGCCGCCTGGACCGGATTCCTGGATCTGCTGAAAAAGTACCGCGCACGTCAACCGATCAACGGAGCGATCGTAGCCATCAGCCTGTCCGACATGGCAACCCTGAGCGATACCGAGCGTTTCGCCCATGCTCATGCGGTAAAACAACGGTTGCGCGAACTGCACGACTATTTCGGCGTGCGCTTTCCGATCTACGTGTTTTTCACCAAGGCCGATCTGGTTGCTGGCTTTACCGAGTTTTTTGATGACCTCGGCCGTGAAGACCGTGATCAGGTTTGGGGCACGACCTTTAAGTTTGACGGCCTTGAGTCAGATGACGGGACGGTCGCACAGTTCGAGAACGAGTTTGACGCTTTGGTCGATCGTCTGAACGAGCGCTTGGTTGAACGCGTCCATCAGGAACCTGATATCCAGCGCCGCAGCCTGATCTACGGCTTCCCACAGCAGATTGCTTCGCTGAGACGGCCAATTCAGGAATTTCTCAACGAGATTTTCAAGCCGAGCCGATATGAAGACGTTCCAATGCTGCGCGGATTCTATTTCACCAGTGGCACTCAGGACGGGACACCAATCGATCGGCTCATGGGGACCATGGCCCAGGCTTTCGGTATTGGTCGGCAGGCGCTATCTGCACACTCCGGTGGCGGCCGCAGCTATTTCCTGACCCGTTTGCTCAGCTCAGTGGTTTTTGCCGAAGCGGGGGCCGTCACGGCCAACAGGAAAGTCGAGCGCCGCCGCTTCTGGGTTCAAAATGCGGCCTATGCGATCGCGGCACTGGTTCTGTTGGGAGCCGGCGGAGCCTGGCTTACAAGCTTTACCGGCAATACCGGCAAGATTTCCGAGGTGGAAGAGAGTATTGCCGCCTACAACATTGCAACAACGGGCCTGTCGTTCGATGCAGTCGAAGACTCGGATCTCAAGCGTATCCTTCCTGCGCTCAACGAACTCCGCGGGATGCCGACCGGTTATGCCCAGCAGGACGACGATGTACCTCTGAGCATGACTCTGGGTTTGTACCAGGGAGAAAAGCTTGGAGCCCAAGCCCGCGCTGCCTACCGGCGGGGATTGAGTTCCTTGTTTCTGCCGCGCTTGCTCGTGCGTTTGGAAGGGCAGCTGCGCGACAACATTGGCCGTCCGGACTTCCTGTACGAAGCTTTGAAAGTCTATCTGATGCTTGGGCGTCAGGGGCCGGTTGATGCGGATCTGGTGCGGCAGTGGCTGATATTGGATTGGAATGCGATCTATCCGGGACAAGTGAACGAGTCGGTTCGCGGTCCTTTGGTTCTGCATCTCGAAGCACTGTTGGAAGAGCCTCTTAAGCAAATCCCTCTGGATGGCCCGCTCGTTCAACGTGTTCAACAGAGCCTGCGGGCATTTCCGCTATCTGAACGTGCTTATGCGGTGATTAAGCAAAGCCCTGAGTCGCGTAAGCTCTCTCCCTGGCGGGCGAGCGATCACATTGGCCCTGACGGAAACCGGGTCTTCGTGCGCCGGTCGGGTAAATCCCTGAACGAACCGATCCCGGGGCTCTACAGTTACGACGGTTTTCATAGCGTTTTCCTGCCCCAGGTCACTGAAGTGGCAAAAGAAGTCGCGCAGGAGAGCTGGGTGTTGGGCCCGGAAGAAGAAGTCGGATTGAGTGGAGAGGCGATCGACCGGCTTAAGGGTGAGGTCATGCGTCGTTACTTTGACGACTATATGGCGTTCTGGGACGTGCTGATTGCGGATCTTGCCATTATACCTTTCCGTGACCTCAATCATTCCGTTGAGGTTCTCAATGTCGTATCGGCTCCCAATTCGTCGCCGATAAAGCTGTTGCTGGTTTCGGTTTCTCGGCAAACGACCCTCAGTACACCGCCGCCATCCGCTGGCGGCGTGGCAGGCGCTGTGGCGGGAGCTGCGGACGCACTGGAGGATGCTGCGAAGAAACGCGCGGAATCCAAATCTCAACGCCTTGCGGGTATCGTTGGGGCGGCGCAGGCAGGTGAGGGGGGCGAACTTCCGGGTGCGGTGGTCGACCGGCACTACGAGAGCCTGCATACCCTGACCAGCGGCGAACCGGGCGCGCCGACGCAGCTCGATGGTGCAATTTCGCGACTCAACGATCTTTACACGCAACTAAATCAGCTTGCGATCTCCGGCAATCAAGGACAGGCGGCTCTTTCCGCTGCAACGGGTGCTGGTGGCGGCGCGGCTCAGATCGTTATCTCCACGGCGTCGCGCCTGCCTGAACCCTTGAAGGGCTGGATGTCGTCGCTCGCCAAGGGCAGTTCGAACGTCACGGTCGGCGGTGCGCGTTCGCAGATCGATGCTGCCTGGAAGTCCGAAGTCTTGCCCACCTGCAGAGCGGCTTTGAACAACCGATATCCTGTCTTCAAGGACAGCGATGCCGAAATCGCACTGGAAGATTTCGGCCGTCTGTTTGCACCTGGCGGTAAGATCGACGGCTTCTTCAAGACATACCTGCAGCCCTTTGTGGATACCTCCCGGATTCCCTGGAAGTGGCAGAAGGTGGATAACGTCAGCCTGGGAATTCCCAACTCGGTTCTGGTTCAGTTCCAACGTGCTGCGGTTATTCGCGACAGTCTCTTCTTCGGTGGCGGGCAGATTCCAGGCGTTCAGTTTGAGATGATGCCTGTTGATCTGGATGCGCAGGCGACTCAGGTCGTCTTTGATCTGGACGGTCAGTCGATTTCCTATCGGCATGGACCTCAACGGCCCTTCCGTTTGAAGTGGCCAGGGCCAAGCGGGCCGAGCCAGGTCAGAGTCTCCTTCGCGCCACTGATTCCGGGGCAGCGCTCCAGTATTTCACGCGAGGGGCCTTGGTCCTGGTTTCGCATGCTCGATCAGGCAGCCGTTCAACGCAGCGGGTTGGCTGACCGCTTCAACGTCACCTTTGAGGTCGGAAATCGTACCGTGACCTACGAATTACGCGCTAACAGTGTCGTCAATCCCTTCACCTTGCCGGAGCTCGAACAGTTTCGGTGCCCGCCGTCTTTGTGATTGCGCTAGGCTATGATCAGAGAGGTGTTATGAGCGACGACAACGCGGTTACGCCGGACAACGGCGAGGTGCTTCGCCATCAGGATGAGGAACCCGGTTTTTACGGAAAATTGCCGTCGAAGGGCGACTTTGTGACGCGCCGCCTTTCGCAAAAATTTGTCGAAGCCTGGGACACCTGGCTTCAGAACGGACTGCAAACCAGCCGTGACCGGCTGGGAGAAGACTGGCTTTCCATCTACATGACGAGCCCCATTTGGCGGTTTGCCCTTGCGAGGGGCGTCGGCGGACAGGACGTTATGACCGGCGTTTTAATGCCTTCCGTCGATCGGGTTGGGCGCTATTTTCCACTTACCTTGGCTGTGGCTGTGGAAGGATGCGAGAATGTCGCCGGCCTCCCGAAACACGGTGCCGGCTGGTATGCCGAAGCCGAAGATGCAGTTTTGGCGGCCCTGGATGACGATTCCGAATTCGAGGATGTCGATTCCCGCATCCAGGCATTGGGAGTGCCGGAATTTAATGAGGGTACCGCGCCTGAGATGGAACAGGGAGCGGGTGAGTGCGGTCTACGTTTTGCAGTCGATCCCTCGGACGGTTTTGCACCCGATTATACCGGTCTTATCGGTCACTTCATTGGTCAGCTCTATCCGCGTTATTGTCTCTGGTGGACGGCGGGCTCTGAGAGGGTCGTGCCTTCCATGCTGGTCAGTTCCGGGTTGCCAAGTATGGGAGCATTTGTTGCGTTTTTGGATGGGCAGTGGCGCGACAGCGGATGGACCGGTGGGCAAAATGGTTTGGCCGATGACGGCCTGGATGGGATTATCTAGAGTGCGATTGTACTCTGAACTATGGAGTTAGAGCCTAATTAGTTCATTTGACGCAGAATGAAACGATTAGGCTCTTCGTTAATGGGTAGAGGGCGATTCACGTCCTTGATTGCTTCGATCAAGAACGATCGCACTCTAGGGGAAAGCATGATGTTGTCCGAGCAGGTTTACCAATACGTCACCGGAACCTGTAGCCACGTAGGCAATGTTCGGCGCCTGAACGAAGACGCATTTCTGTCGCGCCCCGAAATCGGGCTGTGGGCCGTTGCAGACGGTATGGGCGGCCACGACGCTGGCGACTACGCCAGTAAAATGATCGTCGAACGCCTTACGGCACTGCCGCCTCCTGAAAGCGCGCCCACCTTTCTTGCCGCAGTCAAAGAGAGCGTCATTTTAACGAACGAGCATCTTCGTGGGGAAGCCGAACGCCGTGGCGGGCAGGTGATTGGAAGTACGGTGGTGATCTTCCTCGCTTACGGGCGTTATTGTGCTTACCTCTGGGCTGGTGACAGTAGGATCTATCGCCTGAGGCGCCGTGAAATGACTCAGTTGACCCGGGACCATAGCTACGTACAGGAATTGGTCGACATGGGGCACCTTAGTCATGATGAAGCAGAGTCCCATCCGCAAGCCAACGTCATTACCCGTGCCGTTGGCGCCGAGGACGAACTTGCACTTGATGTCCGCCAGGAATTGCTGATCGAGGATGACGTGGTTCTATTGTGCAGCGATGGCTTGACCAAGGTTTTATCGGACGAGCAGTTGTTTGAGCGGCTCTCTCAGTTTCCGGTCGAGTCCGCCGCTGATGATTTGGTGGAACAGGCCGTGGCGAACGGTGCCAAGGATAACGTAACGGCGATTGTCATGAAGTGCACGGCCGACACCACACTCTCTCCCTGAACTGCAAAATCTGCTATTGAGGAGAATTGGATGAGAGCCTGTTCGACTGACGGCTCATTAACCTTTATAAGCTAACAATAAGAGGCTTTTACGGTCTGTCTGATTAACCTGTCAGACCGATAGCGCCGGCAAGCCAGTGAGTTGAGTATGAACCGTAAATCACCGGGAGATAATGACGCGGGGGCAGCAGACCCGGATCCTTTCGCCGATCCGGACGAGCCGACGCGCATGATCACCCCAGAGATGCGTCCGCCTGAAGCCGCCCAGGACGACCGATCGCAGACAAGCGGGACAAACACGGGTACGGGTACGTTCGGAGATCTCACCGGACTGGCTGAACAGCCGGGCCAGATGCTGCAGGAAGGGGACACGCTCAAAGAACGGTTTGTTCTGGAATCCCGGCTTGGTACCGGTGGTATGGGGACCGTGTACAAAGCGCTGGATCTTCGCAAGCAGGAGGCGGAGGACCGAAATCCCTATATTGCCATCAAGATCCTGAATGAAGACTTCCGTTCCCACCCGGAGTCGCTTCGGACACTGCAGCGCGAATCCAAGAAAGCGCAGAGTCTCGCGCATCCCAGTATTGTTACGGTTTACGATTTTGATCGAGACGGCACGTCGATCTACATGACGATGGAGTACCTGGAAGGTAAGCCGCTCGACAAGATCACGAAGTCCTCGGGGTTTAAGGGGCTGCCTCTCGAACAGTCGTTGGAGATTGTAAAGGATGTCGGTGCCGCGCTTGCCTTCGCGCATGACCAGGGCATTGTCCATTGTGATTTTAAGCCGGGCAATATCTTCATCACCGACACGGGGCCTGCGAAAGTTATTGATTTTGGCATCGCGCGCGCCGTCAAGAAAGGCGATGACCCTCATGCCGATGCGACAGTATTCGATGCCGGATCTCTTGGGGCCCTGACACCTGCTTATGCCAGTCCCGAAATGTTGGAGGATGTAGAACCGGACCCACGAGACGATGTCTATGCTCTGGCTTGTATTGCATACGAGTTGATTTCAGGCCGACATCCCTTTGGGCGCATGCCGGCGACGGAAGCCCGGGACAACGGGCTGGTTCCCAAACAGCCCAAGGAACTCAATCGCAAGCAATGGCGAAATCTGGCGGAAGGTCTTGCCTTCGAACGCAGCGATCGTACAGCGAATGTTGAGACCTTTGTCGAAGGCCTGGTTGATAGTGGCGGAGGCAGGAAAGCTATAGGTTTGGTCGCAACGCTTGCGGCTGTTGCCGCTGTGGCGGGCGTTGCGGTCATGGGCGGTGCAGGCATGTACTTCGGCATGTTTGATTCTGAAGATCCCAAACCAGGCACTTCAACAAAGGTTGCTGAGAGTTCCACGGAGGGAGCGGGACAGCAGACAGCAGAAACTGGGGGTACTGATACTTCTGCAGAGAAGGCCGAGGAGCAAGGACCTTCGTCTGAGACTGCGGAAAATTCCGCGGGCGTCGGATCAGGGGCTTCATCGGCAGATGAAGAACCGGCGCCTGAAGCGTCAACGGAAACTCCTCCGGTGCAGGAGGCTGTCACACGGCCGCCGCGCTTTTCAGATCTCGACGTTGAAACCCTTGTCATGAGTGCAAGCTGTGCTGATATCCACTACAACGTAGAAGGCAGTTTCGTTGCCTTGACCGGTTACTCAGGCTCAATGGCGGAAATCAATATTCTTCAGCAGAAGATTGAGTCTCTATCCGGGGTCGAGAATACCAACATCAACGTGGGAACGCTCGACGGTGCGCTCTGTGCGCCGCTTGACCTCTATGCGCCGTATGTTCGCCGGAACCGGGTCAACGGTCACGGACTGAAGGTTCAGGCGCGAAATCGGGATGGCGATTACGTCGAAAACGAAAATCTGGTGGTCGATCTGCGGCTCCCCAGTTTCGAATCCTATGTCTACGTCGACTACTATTCGATCGATGGCGGGGTTCTTCACATGCTGCCGAACCAAACCTATCCCGAAAACCTGGGAGCGCCCGATATTGACGTTGCCCTAGGAGACGAAGACTCGGCGCGGAACTGGAGTATCGCAGCTCCTTTCGGAACTGAAATGGTTGTCGTCCTGACTTCGCCGCAGCCATTGTTCGAGAACGACCGTGAAGAAGTCGAATTTGCGAACCGTTACTTGCCGGATTTGCGAAAGCAACTTGAGCAGGTGGAACGTGGATCGAACGGCAGCCGGCTGTCCGCAGATATTTTCTTCATCACGACATCGCCTGCGCCTTAGAGCAATCAAGCCAATTGCAGGGTTTCATCGATTGAGAAAAAATCGATCAAATTCTGGGTGAGAGCAATCCGCGCAACACTTGCGTTGCGACCAGGATGTCGTGCCGCGCGGCGATCTGGCCTCGAGTATTATCCCGATAGGACTTCAGAAAATTACTGTGCCTCAGGAGGAACGTCAGGTCATTCGACAATGAGGCAGGGTTTCCAGCCGCTGAAAGGCGCCCGGTAACGCCGTTTTCGACCACCTCTTCGACTGCCGGGCATTTGTTAGCGACGACGGCCAGTCCGGATGCGAGGGCTTCCAGGATATCGAACACTGCGTCACCGTTTCTCTCGGCGGTGAGAAAAATATCGCTCGCCGCCAAAAAACCGGTTCGCTCGCCTGGAACATCGTTTCGGATCAAATAGCGGCTCTTTGCTGGAAGCCGCGGCAAAAGCTGTTCCACAATATGGCGGTTTTCATCATGTGCGGACACCACGAGGTTCCAATCGAACATATAGAGGCGCGACAGGGATTCGAAGGTCGACACAAGAGAATCGCTGTTACAGCCGGCTGGAACCGACAGCAGGATCCAGCGGACGTTTTCCTGCAGGTTATAACGTTGGGACAGGTTCTGCCGTAGAGACTCTGCGTCACGCTGGGTCGAGAAATAAGGTCCCGGGTCTAAAAACGGCGGAACATAGACAGCTGTTTCGTTCGATGTGCTCTGCTGATTGAGACGATTTGCCTGGGGCAGGAAACAACAGGCTCGGCCGGCCAAGGCGTTATCGTCTTGCGTTGTGGGTTCGAGGTCTGAAAGAACAGGGTCGATGAGGTAGTAAGGTAAAGACCTTTGGCTGCAGTAGCGCATCGCTTCTTCGTCTTCTTGCGTTTCGCTGCGCAGGGAAATCCAGGCATCGGTGCGCGGTGTGGAACCACCTTGGTCATCCTGCAGGAGTTGATCCGCATCGATGACCTGATAGCCGGCCAAGCTTAACGCCGTGTGAAAAAGCTGCGGCGTCTGAGATCCGGCGAAGCCCTGCGGTTGCTCCAACCGGTTGGATAATGCCACCCGCTTCAAGGACTCGCTGGACATACGGTTTTCTCTTGAGGTGAGTACGGAAAAGAAGAGAGCAGATGCTGGACGCCAAGGGCGGCACCCAGCTTATCATACTGCTGAAAAAGCCGTCAGTGGACGGAGGTTATTCTGCGCTGACAGCCACCCGGAACCCATTGACCAGATAGCGCACGTTTGCATCGTAGTTGAAGCGCGATGCCGAGCGCAGGTACGCCGGTTCGTTGCGCCAGGAGCCGCCACGCAAAACGCGCTGCCGGCAGTCGGCACTATTTCTGACCGAGCCATCTCTTGGAGCGCCGTCATGAGATTTGGTCCAGCAGTCTGCCGTCCATTCCCAAACACTGCCGCTGGTATCATAGAGACCGAAGGGGTTGGCGCCGAAAGACCCCAATTCGGGTGGATTCTTTCGAACCCATTCACTCCCGCAGTCTTTACAGTCGACTTTTCCGCTTCCTACATCACGGCCCCACCAATAGCTTGTCTTAGTGCCGGCACGGGCGGCGTACTCCCACTCAGCCTCACTGGGCAGGCGGTAGGGGCGCCCGGTTTTCTTGGCCAACCAATTCACGTATTCCATGGCGTCCAGCCAACTGAGATTACGCATTGGAGCGCGATCGCTTTGTCCGGCTTTCTTCTTCGGCTTGTAGCTGCATCCACCATCGGAAACACAAGAGGCCCACTCACCGACCGAAACTTCGTACCGACCGATTGCGTAGGCCTTTTTGATCGTCACCTTGGTTGCCGGACGTTCGTTGTCGTTGTCGGAATTTGACCCCATTGTGAAGCTGCCAGGTACAATCTGCACCAACTCCGGACAGAATTCACAGTCCCGCTGGCCTGAACCGGCGGTTTTTTCACCCGAGGTGAGGGCGGCAACGGCTGTAGGGGGCTCGGGTTCGGCCGGTTTTTTCTTGGCGGTGACGGTGACCTGAGTCTTGGCCTTCGGCGTTGGTTTCTTTTCTACGGTTGCTACCGTTGGTGTGGTGACAGGTGCGGGAGCCGCTGGTTCAGCCGCTTTAGGAGGCTTGGACCGTTGAGCAGCAGTAATCGCACTCTCAATGAGGTCGCCGAAGACATAGCCCGTGTTGCCACCGACCCGTACGCGGTACCAATTGGCGCCGACAACGTGCCCGGTTACTTCGACATCATTCCCCTTTGAGAATTCACCAACCTTGTCCGATTCGGCCGTTGGCAAGGCTCTCACGTTCGCGTTTGCGAGGGCCACATAGGGCGCCTCCATATCGTCAACGCTGAAGCTCGGTTTACTAGGAGCCTGCTTTTCAGCCTTCTTGCTGTACTGGCGAATACGAAGGCGGGCCAGCGGCGCGAAGCTGCCTTCAGGAAAGGACTCGAGATAGGCTTCGTAGTCGGCGGCATCGGTGCTGCCTTTAATAGCATTCCAGAATTCCAGATCGTGAGCACCGGATTTCTTGGGTTGTATACCGCGGGTTTTTCCAGGTGCCAGGCGCAGTTGTGCCAGATCGAACGACGCCAGGAGGGGCGATTTCAGGATTTCGCGTTCGGACTGCGAGGCAGCCAGAGTGAGATCGGAAGACGCCACGACGACCGGTCTTTGACGACCCTGAGTGACAATCAAAACCTCGCGGCGTGCGGACTCCAGCGCCTCATGCAAAGAAGTCGTAGAAGAGCTGAATGCGCGCAGGACCGATTGGGTAAAGAGCCCGTGACCATCTGCCCCCTCGTTCGCTGCTTGTCCTGAAGAGGCGGCGATACTCAAAAGGGTGTTCGCTGGCAGATCCCGCGATGAAAGATGCTGTTGCGGTGTTTTGGCGGCCTCGGAGTTAGCAGGGGCAGTTCGGCAAATATCGAGCAGAATCAGTGTCCTGCCGCCCTTGGCTGTTGCCTCTGTGAGCTCAGTAACGGAGACTGCCGTCGATTTAATCAGTTCTGACGCCGTCGTATTGGCATCGATAGGAAGGATGAAGGTGTCACCGTCGACCTCAACACCATGGCCAGCGAAGTAGACAAAGCCTGTTCCGCCCAGAGCGCGTCGTTTGCGGTACTCAGAGATAGCTTTTCTAACGGTGCTGCCGTCGGCATCAGTTGCCGTAATGACATCGTACCCAGCCTCTCGAAGAACGTCCGAGACGGCCCGCGCGTCGTTCAAGGGATTGGCGAGCCTGTCACCTTGATAGGCTGCATTGCCGATAACCAGCGCTACAGCGTCTGATTTTGCGTCAACCTGCTCAGCGGTGATTGCAAAAAAAGCCGCGAGCGCAATAAAGAACCCCGAAATTCTGAACATGATACTGTTCGATACCACTTCGCATATGTCGTTAAAGCCGAAAAACCAGATGACCCTTGTCTGGACCAACTGATTATACACCCCAAAGTACTCAAAAACTGATTAAGGCGCCAACTATGCTACGGAACGAAAGCCATATTCGTCTTTTCGGCTATTGCTCGAAAGGGCGATTCGTCGCTTTTTGCGCAGGATTCTCTCAACGATTTTAACCGTTTGTCTTCACCCAAATAGTTTGCACCGTTAACCGGCTTTAACCGTTACTATAGTTGGTTTGCATTTTGAAACAACTACGCTCCACTGTTCACCGCTTCGGACGGGCCTGGGAACGATGATCGATCGGCCGGGCTGGCTGGTCTTGAAATAGCCTGTTCTCTATAAACGCCTTACACCAATAGGATGGCTATGGTAACTTACAATTGTGCTTTAATAGGCATGCGTTCAAATGAATGGGGGATAGAATGCGCAGAGCTTTAACGTTTGCCAGTGTTGCCGCTGCTGCCGGCGTCATCGGGATGATGGCCGGAGGATTGACCGGGGGAATAAAGGGCGCGGTTGCCGGGGAGACACCTGCCCCAAAAGACGCCAAGGTATACATAATCTGGCCGAGCGAAGGCACTGTCATCAAAGGCGGAAAGTTCTGGCTAAGAATGGGGGCCAGGGGAATCGGTGTTGCGCCTTCGGGCGTCGAAAAGGCGAATACGGGGCATCATCATGTCATTATCGATTCGCCGTTGCCGCCATTCGATGAAGATATTCCAGCCGACAACAATCATTTGCATTTCGGTGCCGGACAATCCGAAGCACGAGTCGAGTTGCCTCCCGGCACGCATACTTTGCAGCTCCTGATGGGCGATCATAACCATGTTCCTCATGATCCGCCGCTCATGTCGCGGAAAATTACAGTGATCGTTCCTTAAGGCCGGAAGGCCTGGGAGAGGGAAATCGGATTTGTTGGCTTGATTAGACCGCGCTCCGCGACCGTTTCATATCATTGAAGCCAAGCGTCGAGACCGGTCAGGTAAAAGGACTGAAAGATGAAAAAAATTGCCTTGGCTAGCCTGCTCGCGGCGTCCGTATTTGCACTGCCGCTTTTGGCTGCGCTGCCGGCTCTTGCCGGCGATACGCCGGCGCCGAAGAACGCATATCTTTACATCGGTTGGCCGAACGATGGTGAAGTGATCAAGAATCGTCGGTTTCGCGTGTGGTTCGGACTTCGAAATATGGGCTTGGCGCCTGCTGGCATCGAATGGCCGAACGCAGGGCATCACCACCTGATTATCGATCGTGATTTGCCGCCGTTCGACGAGGATATTCCAGCGGATAACAACCATCTTCATTTCGGTGCGGGGCAGACGGAAACCGTAATCGAACTTGAACCGGGTGTTCACACCCTTCAATTGATGCTTGGGGATCACGACCACGTACCGCATGATCCTCCGGTCGTTTCGAAGAAGATTACGGTTACGGTAAAATAGAGCGCAATGTGACTGAAGCGGCGGCAATACCCTGGGGGTGGCCGGCGCAAAACCAGAGGAATACAGCGGGAGCAGCGAGATATGGGAATGCCTGCGGCACGTATGACCGACATGCACACCTGTCCGATGGTAACGGGGGTCGTTCCCCACGTCGGAGGTCCGATCGTAAAGGGACAGCCGACTGTTCTGGTGGGTAAAATGCCCGCAGCACGCGCGACGGACCTTGTGACCTGCGTTGGCCCTCCTGATACGATTGCGAAGGGGTCTGCCACGGTTTTGATCGGTTCTATGCCGGCAGCGCGCATGACCGACATGACGGCGCATGGTGGCATTATTGTGGCTGGCTGCCCAACCGTTCTGATTGGCGGTTAGCTGCGAATTCGGCATTTGAGCTGTGTCGCGAAGTGGTTACGTCAATCGGCCTGACAAAATCAGTAACAATTGTTGTGAAAAGCAGTTATAATTGACTGCATACGTACAAATAAAGCTGCCGCGATGACGCGGCACTGCCTATGCGAGGAGTTGATCAATGAAGAATAAGCCCATGAAATCAAAGGTAATTTTTCTGCCCGGCTTCATCGTCGCAGGCGTTGTTATGTCCTATGGCAGTGCTGCTATTGCAGGCTGTCATTCGTTAGAATCGGCGCAAAATGAGCCTGCTCTCGTAACAGAGAACCTAGAATCGCTATCTGCTGAAACTCAAATCGCCATGCAGATCCCGGCACCTTCAGGCCATAAACGCCACCAACCCTACAATCCGATTGCCCGCTCCGGCACTGGCCTCGAAGGCGGTGGCGGTGGCAATGATGGCGGTGGCGGTGGCGGCGGTGGTGGCGGCGGCGGTGGCGGCGGCGGTGGAGGGGGCGGCGGTGGCGGCGGCTGGTAAGCTGCATGTTGCCGATCAGGCCTTTATCTCGATCAGGGAAAGTTGGCGTGTTTAAATGTTTCGGACTTGTTGCCGCTGCCATAGTGGTTGGCGCTTCTCTGTCTTTTGGGAACGCAGTCCGTGCAGAGCCCGCGGCGCCGGTTTCAGCCTGCGACCGTCTGGCGGCGCATCCAGCTGACAGCCAACGCGTCGTCGAGGGTGTGGCGTGGGATCTGATGGATGGCCGTGCTGCCGTGCGTGCGTGCGAAGATGCGGTGAAGCTTCATCCCCAGGAACTCCGGTTTCAGTACCAGCTTGGACGCGCGCTTTTGCGGGCCAAGCGCCGCGACGAGGGCCTGCCTTATCTTTTTGATGTGGCTGAAAAAGGCTACTTGGCTGCCTTTGCCAACATTGGCGGGACCTATCAGTTTGATCTGGGCAATCTTGCCGAGGCACTGAAATGGTATCGCCGTGGCGCAGACCTGCAGGATGTCTCCTCGCAAACCCATCTCGCGGAAATGTATCTCGAAGGTTGGGGCGTTAAACAGGATCTCTCTGAAGCTTTGCGGTGGTTTATGCCGTCGGCGCAGCGCGGTTATGCGCTTTCCGAGTACAAGGTCGGACTCGTTTACCAGCGCGGTGATTCACGGGTGCGCCGTGATTTAGGGCAGGCCGTCGATTGGTTTAACAAGGCGGCCGGACACGGTTTTGCACGGGCTCAGAACGATCTCGGCGTTCTGTATGAGACGGGTGAAGGCGTTGGCCGCAACCTGCGCGAAGCCGCAAAATGGTATCGTCTGGCTGCTGAACAAGGGTGGGCGCTCGCACAGATCAATCTCGCTTTGCTTTATGAGGCGGGAAAAGGCGTTGAAAGGAACCGGGAAGAGGCTTTTTACTGGTACCGTCTCGCGACACAGGCGCGGCGGAACGAGCTCGCGAAAACAGCGCGTGAAGGCGTGAGCCGGACAAGAAAACGCCTTTCGTCCACGCAGATCGCTGCCGTGGATAAACGGATTGATGCCTGGCGTTCAATTTCGCAGGAAGAGTCGGTCCTTGCCGTTCGCCGGGCGAGTGGAACTGGGACTTCCAGCCGTGTTGCCGCTGCCACTGGCGGAAAAACTACGGGCACTGTTGTCGATCCGATCTATACACCGCCGCCAACCGGGGAGGTCGACAAAACCTATCGCCCTGAAGGAACGCAGAGTGGCGTGGCGAAAGCGGAACCGGCTAAGCCGGCAACGTCAAAGAAAACGCAAACTGCAACGGCGGCCGTAAAAGCGCCGCCTGTGCCCGCTGCTGATTTAGAGCCGCCGGAGATCGTTCCGGAGTTTTCGGTTTATGTCGCGGCCAAGAACGCGAATATCAGATCTGCACCGACAGCGGGCGCCGGCCGGATCGGCGGACTACGCCGCGGCGACAATATCACCGTTCTGGGCCGGGTCGTCGGCAAGAATTGGGTCATGGTGAGCACCCAGGACGAACGTATCGGTTATATCTTCGGCGATCTGGTTCAACCGCAAACTGAGCAAAACACACAGGTCGCGGTCAGGTCTCAACCCGAACCGCCGGCGTCTGCAAGCCGCGCAACCAAACCTGAACCAGCGGACGTAGCCGGGCTCGGCCGGTACCACGCTCTGGTGATCGGCATCAACGCCTACGAAAATCTTCCCCGTCTGGAAACAGCGATCAACGACGCCCGTGCTGTTGGCCAGGTGCTGGAGGATGCCTATGGATATAAGGTCAGACTGCTGCTCGATGCGACGCGCGCTGATATTATCCGTGCACTTGACGACTATCGGAAAAGCCTGACGGACAAGGACAATCTGCTGATCTATTACGCAGGCCATGGCTATTTGGATACTGGGTCCGATCGCGGTTTCTGGTTGCCGGTTGATGCTTCGGGCGAGACTCAGGTCAGTTGGCTCTCGAACGTCACAATAACCGACTCCTTGAAGGCGATTGAGGCAAAGCATGCGATGCTGATCGTGGACAGCTGTTATTCAGGTACGCTTACCCGCGGTCTGAAAGTGACCCTGCGTGGTCCCGAGGCAGAGCAGCAACTGCTGCAGAAACGCGTCCGTGTCGTTCTTACGTCGGGCGGCCTGGAGCCGGTTGTCGACGGCGGCGGCGGCAACCATTCCGTCTTTGCCAAGGCGGTGCTCGATGCCCTGCGGTCAAACAAAGGACGCATGAAGGGGACTGAACTTGCGCTGCAGGTCCGTCGACCTGTGATGCTGGCAGCAAACCAAAAGCCGGATTATTCGGACCTCAGGTTTGCGGGGCATGAAGGAGGCGACTTCGTTTTTGCCGCCCAGCGTTAAGGACGGACGAACCCAGTTAAGTGGGACCGGCCAGAAATTCACCAGAACAGCAGGTCACAAGAACGTAATTCAAATCCAAAGAACACCCTCTAACGAATTGAGTTAGAGGGTGTTTTGTTTTTTAATTCGGCATAAAACCGATCAGGTTCTATAGGGCGTCGAGCATTATGGCCCGCTTGCGGCTGTACTCCGCCTCGGATATCAAACGTTCATTGATCAGGTCGTTCAAGAGGACCAGACCTTGCTTGGCATCCATATCCTGCGCGTTGATCTTTGACAGTATGCCTGCGCGCGCCTGAACGAATTCTTCAGGATTGATCTTACCCTGACGGAACAGAGTATTGGTTTCCCTGAGTTGATCGGCAATTCCGGCCGACTGTCCGCCACCCAGTAAGGCTGCCCGCTTTCTTTCGTACTCGGCTTCGGAAATCAAATTCAACTGCCGCAGTTCGTCAAGCTTCTTGAGACGTGCTGCCGTATCGCCTGTAGCAGGGGCAGCCGCCGGCGCCGTGACTGCCGGTGCCTTGACTACTGCGGTTTGTGTGGCTGGTTTGCTTGCTGTACTCGTCGCAACCTTTGGAGCGGGTGCGGGCGTAGGTGCAGGTGTTGCCGCACCAGCTTCTTTCAGCAGGCCGCTAAAAATATACCCGGTTGTGCCGTTATCGAGGGGAAGCGCGTACCAGCGTTCTCCACCGACGTCGACATAGCCGTCAACCGAAATGCGAGTTCCGTTGCCGAGACGGCCGATACGAGCCGCTTTACGGGATGGCTCTTCACGGATGTTGGCATTGACGACCGCACGCATGCGGGATGGGCTTGGCACCACTGCTATTTGCGTTCTGGCTTGTGAGCCTCCAGCACTTGCCGCACCGCCATCCGCGACCACAGCGTCTGCGGCTACGCCTTCTGCGGAAGCCAATTCACATTCGACCTCAGCCCCATTGGAATCGGTGTATTTCCAACTTAAGGGAAATCCGAGATCGGGGGCATATTGGACATCGAGATTTGAGGAATAGACATTGACCCAGCGGGACTCGTTTACGCTGACGACCTTGAGGTCGCCGAAGGCTCTGTTGTAGACGGTTTCGCGCCCCAGAACGGAAACCGTGTAGTCCCATTCCAAACGTTCCTTGCGGCGGCGTTCCGTTACATATCCGGAATATTTGCCTCCTATGGAAAGAGATTGCAGCTGCTGGAAGTCGCTCGGAATGTCGGGCATTGCCGATTCGTTTCCTCGCATACTCTGCTTCGACATCATAGTCGTAACCAGCAGGTGCGGGGGTTTCTCGTACCAGTTCCGGTCGATTCCGTCATAAACTTCGACGCGGACCGACGAGCCGCTGCTGGAGATAACCGAATAGATTTCTTCGTAATTGGCGTTCACGCTAGAGGAACAATCGAAGGTGTATTTTGCACCGACCGGCGGCGGCTTTATCTGACCCAATGCCGGATAAGAGAGCGACAAAGTTGCTCCGACGACACCCGAAACAATAATTGTAGCACGCTGAAAAACCATAAATTCCGGCCCCCAAACTCAATGATCTGCGAGAATTAACGCCTCATTCCTCGAATCTGTTGTTATTGTAGTGACGCATACAAAAACAGGCAAGAGAACCAGCAGGGGCGGCGTTATGAAAGTTAAGACGACAGGGGGGCGGTTGACCGCAGTGTTTATTGCTGGGCTGCTACTGAGTTTATTGCAGTCGCCGGCAGGAGCACGTGCAGATGTCGCCGCGACCTGGCAGCGCTCCTATGTTTCCATTCCGGGGCATATATTTGGCGGCCGGCCTATTCTTGGAAAATGGCGTGATCGCTTTGTTCAGCGTGGAATTCAGGGGATTCCACCCGGAACCAATATGGCAGCGATTATTTTTCTGCACGGCTGTAACGGCATTGCCCGGGAGGAAGAAGCGGCCCGCCTGGTTTTTATGGAAGCCGGTTATGCGACGTTTTTCCCGGATAGCTTCGCCAGGTCGCATCGCCGGTCAAACTGTTCGGTTGCCGATCATCGGACCGCACTGGCACCCGAAGCCCACCGCTATCGGGTCGAAGAAATTGAATATGCGCTTCAACAGGTTCGCGCTCTCCCCTGGATCGATCAATCGCGTGTTTTCGTGATGGGCTTCAGCGAGGGAGGAATGGCGGTTGCCAATTATCCCGGCATTAGCCTGGCGGGCCTGGTCATTACGGGCTGGCACTGCCAAGGGCGTCCACCGAACGTCGGAATAAAATCTGACGCTGCTGTTCCCGTGCTAGCGATACTCGGGGGTGATGATCCCTGGTATGCGGCAAAGCGCGGCGAGCACTGCGGCCAGGTGTTTAATGGACGTCCCGATGCGACTTCGCTTGTTTTGCCCGGTAACGGGCATGCCATCGTCAATTCACCAATTCTGGAGAATGCCGAGCGCGCAAAACAGGCCATCATATCCTTTTTGGAGGCCCATTAAGGCCCCCGAGTGTCGGCCGTATCCGTCGCTGGGAAGGCGTTCGTTGTTGAAGGACGGCTGTTAGAGTTTTACCTGGCGCAATCCAGACCGCTCGGGCTTTAGCTCTGTGCCTTGGGGGCAGGCATCACCGCACAGTATTGTTGTTTCTTTTTAAGCTGCGAACAGATCTGGCGCGCTGCAGACTTGTCCTCGAACGGACCGGCCAACACCCGGAAAAAAACGCCTTTTTTTCCCAAGTCTGCGCGTTCGACATCGAGCTCCAGGCCACTCAGCTGTTTTGGAAAAGCGGATTTCAGCTGCGACCATTCCTGCATCGCGGCCTCTTTGCTCTTATTCGACGAAAGATGGACCGCCATCGCTGGCTTATGATCTGAGGAGTGCTGTTTTGCCTCTTTATGCTGCGTGGCCGATTCGGGATTTTTCGCCGATGGCTTATGGGGTGCTTTGCCGGCCGTCTGTGGATAGAGGTTGTGAGCCGCGCCGCCATGTGAAGTATCGGCTGGCGCTTTTGCATGCGCGTCGGTCATTGGCTTGTCCGATGTGACAACCGGCACTTTTGCCGCCGTGCTCGCGACCACGGTCGGTTGAGGGGTGGGTTTACTTTGAGCAGGGGCCGGGGCGTTCATGGGAACTGCCGCAGGGGCTTGGGCGGGAACCGCTTCTACCAATGCCGGGGCCATCTGCCCGTCGTGCAATTCCTCTTCGCCATGAATTTTGGCGCGAATTGGCTTGATGACGTCACTTCGAAACCAGGCTTCGACGTCATTACCCCAGCCTTTCGTGTCGTCATAGACCTGTGCGCAACCTGTCAGGCCGAGTAACGCAAAGAGGGTGATCATCGCGACCGGCCGTACGGTCGCTGGTTTCTTTCCAAGAGACATCATGTGGTTACCGTCGGTTTCTTGTGACCCGGAAAAACGCGAGCCGGATTGGGGATTCTGAACCTGCAAGAGGATGACGGCAGAATATTCGCTTTATGGTGTAGGAAACTTTAACGCCGGGAACGCCCGCAGGAAGCCGTGCCAAAAACTGGCGGACGAGCTTGAGAAACGGCGGCTCTAGGGGGCCGGTATTAGGTCGAGGCGGGGCTTTTTTGACCGCTTAGAACGACGGATCGTTCGCCCGGATGAATTCAGAAATGCCCGGCCTGATCTTTTCGCGCCAGCGGCGGCCATTGAATATGCCGTAATGGCCGACCTGCTTTTGCAGGAGGTGGGCCCGTTTCTCTTCCGGAAGTGAACTGCAGAGGTCGTGGGCGGCGTAGGTCTGTGCGGGGGACGAAATATCGTCGAGTTCGCCTTCGACCGTCATGAGAGCGGTCTTTTTGATCTTGGCCGGGTCGACGGTCTGGCCCTTCCAGCGCATGGTGCCGTTCGGCAAGTGATGCTGCTGAAACACGCATTCCAGAGTTTCAAGATAGAACTCGGACGTGATGTCCATCACGGCGAGGTATTCATCGTAGAAACGCCGGTGCGCATCGGCGGAATCGCCGTCACCCTTGATGAGGTGCTGGAACATCTGCACGTGGGCATTGACGTGCCGCATCGCGTTCATGGAGATGAATGCGCCAAGTTGCATGAAGCCGGGATAAACCTCGCGGGCGGCGCCCGGGTAGTAGAGCGGAACCTTGGCGACCATGTTCCGCTTGAACCATTCGAGCGGACGGCTGCTGGCGAGCTTTGTGACTTCGGTTTCCGAAGCGGTGGTATCGACTGGCCCCCCCATAAGCGTCATCGTCAGCGGTTGGCAGGGATCCTTGTCAGCGGCCATAAGTGCCACGGTCGCCAAAACCAGCGGCGCAGGCTGACAAACCGCAATGACGTGCACGTCGTCACCCAGGTGATGGAAGAAGTCCATCAGATAGCTGATGTACTCGTCCAGGCCGAAGCGGCCTTCACTGAGTGGGACTGTGCGAGCATCCGTCCAGTCGGTAACGTAAACATCGTGAGCGGGCAGGAGGGCCTTTACCGTCCCCCTGAGCAGGGTCGCATGATGCCCAGACATGGGGGCGACCAGCAGGACTTTTGGGTCCTTATTCTTGGTTTCGCGCTCAAAGTGGAGCAGGTCGCCGAAACCACGGTGCATCGCGACCTTTTCGGTGACCTTGATACGTTTGCCGTCAATTACCGTGTCGGGCAGGCCCCACGCCGGTTTTCCTCGATGCCGAATGGCGCCATCCAAAACGTCGGCGCCGGCAGCAAAGGCCTGACCCAGGCTGGTGTAGGAAAGCGGCACCATGGGATGCTGGAACATGCTGCGTGTTGCTTTGGCGAGTGCACGCATTGGCGCAAGCGCGGCATTGTTCATCTCATGGTAGGCATACAGCATTACGATCGACTCCGCGTTGACCTCTTGTTGACGTCCCATCAGGCCGTTGCCGCAATCCTGTTCAAGCCTCTTATTGTGCCTGATTGCCAGTCATAACGACGACCTGAAGCTGTCTCCTCCCGGGTCCCCTAAGCAGATATCTCTTCGCCTTCGATACCACGAATGCCACACGTTAGCATATTGGGGTTAACACGGACTTTGGTTCTTAAAGAAAGCAACTTTATGACCCCGGACTTACCTTAAACGAAATTTCCGGAACCAAGGCAAGTAAAACAATTGTCCATTAAGGGCAAAAAGAGCAATTAACCATTTGAATTTTCGGTATTTCGTAAATTGGTATTTTATTAATGCCAATATTGTTTAGGTGCAGCGTAACCGCTACTGAAGCGTTTTATATCAGTATTCTGCGGCATCTAATTCACGCAGCAAACGATAATTTGAACGGGTATTTTTTTTAGATGAGGGATATCTGAGATTGTGCTCGCCCTGCGATCGCTTGAGGGCGCTTTTCTGAGACTTCTTCTCTCGTTTTCGCCCGCTCCGTGTCAGGAAGCGACGCGATCATGCGCCCCGAGTCGGTCAACTTGCAAACCAGCCAGTCGGGTTTCAGCGGGTTATTGAACCAGGGTTCTGCCCAGCCTTGATCGATGCAGCTTTTGATGGTCCGGGAGGAGTATTCCTGACCCTCTCTGTTAAAGAGCGGCAGCTTTCCTCCAGGCTGATCGAGACCGCGGCGCAGCCATGCTTTTTGGGACCGGGAAGGACGTGCCGGGCGTTTAAGCAACATTGAGCGTACCTCCGGTCAGGCTGATGCGGCTGAAACCGCCAGCTCCGAATGCCAATGTCACTTCATCCGCCATCTCAAGTATCCCCAAAAGTCTCGTGATTGCAGCGGCATGTTAGGACAGATTAAGGCGATAAGAAAGGGGCAGGTGGCGGAGTAATCCGGACTCTTCGCTCCCGGAATTGCACCGAAAACAAGGTTTTAACTGTGCTAGATAATTGATTCTTAAGAGCGATACACTCCGCATCTATTTTATCAGTGGTTGCTGTGAAGATTAGCGAGAAATTTTCTATAAAATACTGAATTTACATAATAAAAACAGATTTAATCGGGTAATATACCTCACACCAATTTAGCCCTCTATCTTAATCTGAGGTTGTTGGCTAAGGTCGAATTTCATTCGATACGGTTGGTTTAGAGGCTGGCGTGCATATTCTTTTGGGGTTTTTGGCGGTTGTCGGTGTTGCTGTTGCGTGGATTTGGCGGGCGAGGAATGCGGCGTCGGCGGCAAAGGAGGTGGTCGAGGTTGCGGATGATGTCCGTGCCGCGGTTCGGCGTTTCGGATATCGGCGTATTGCGGATAAAAACCCACTTGATACCGTGGAAGACCCGCGCTTGTCGGCGGCAGGCATATTAGCAGCCATCGCAAAGATGGATGGCGATTACACCCGTGAACAAATGACTGCGATACAGCAGGAATGCGGGCGCGTTTTTAGTGCGTCGGATAAAGATGCAGAACAGTTTACCGCTTACGGGCGTTGGCTGGCGCAACAGTCGGCCAATCCCGATGAAGTGGTCCGCAGGCTGTCCGGCAATTTGTCGAAAAACTTGGCGGCCAATGAGAGGCAGGAATTGCTGGGGATGGTTGAGCGGGTCTCGGCGATTGAAGGTCGAGGGGCTACGGACGAGCAAATTCTGGCACTCAAGCGGCTCCGCGAATCTTTGGGCTGAAACGACGTAATCCGGTCTGCTTTGACTTTACCGCACTGCAGCAAAGGTATAAAACTTTCTCGCGTAATCCCGCATGATCTTTGCTGACACAGACCACCCTGACTGGTGCCCGCCCTGACGAATTCTTCAAAGACCCATCGCTATCAGACAGCGCTCTCTGAGTTGGATCAGCTTGGCCGCCGGCGGGCTCTTGCGCCCAGGCAGGGTATCGACTTCAGCTCAAACGATTATCTCGCCCTAAGCGAGGCGCCATCCATGCGTGAGGCAATGATCGACGCCCTCGAACGCGGGGTGGCCGTCGGTTCGGGCGGGTCACGGCTGTTGCGCGGGAATCACCCTGAACATGAGGCCCTGGAGGCTGAAGCGGCCACCTTTTTCGGTGCCGAGCGCGCACTGTTTCTAGGTGGCGGTTACATCGCCAACTTTGCATTGCTCACGGCCTTGCCCCAGCGCGGCGATCTGCTGGTCTATGACGCCCTGATTCACGCAAGTTGCCATGAAGGGATGCGTGCGGGCCGGGCCGAATATCTGGAAGCTGCACACAATGACCCGCAGGCAGTCGAGGATATTATCCGCGATTGGCGGTACAAAGGGGGTAAGGGGTGCGTCTGGATTGCTGTCGAGAGCCTCTACAGTATGGATGGGGATCGGGCGGCATTGGCTGACTTTCTTGCAGTCGCTGACCGTCACGATGCCTTTCTGCTGATTGATGAGGCCCATGCCACCGGTGTATTCGGGCCAATGGGCAGGGGATTGTCGGCTGCTTACGAGGGCCGGGAGAATGTCATCTGCCTGCACACCTGCGGCAAAGCGCTCGGCGCCCATGGTGCTCTGATTTGTGCTCCCTCCGTTCTTTGCGAATTTCTGGTCAACCGCTCGCGCCCATTTATTTATGCAACGGCTCCGTCACCTCTCATGGCCTCGGCTGTGCGGCATGCCTTGAAGCTGTTGCAGACTGAACCGGAACGCCAAAACAAACTGGCAAACCTTGTCGAGTTTGCGCACCGAGAGTTGGTCACTCGTTGTGGGATGGAGGGCAGCGGATCGCAGATTTTGCCGGTGATTGTCGGTGGGAATGCCCGTGCAATGAAACTGGCTGCGGCCCTTCAGTCTCATGGGTTCGATATCCGGGGCATACGTCCGCCAACCGTTCCCGAGGGGACGTCGCGGCTGCGGATTGCTCTGACGCTCCACGTCGATGAATTGCAGGTAACGGATATGATCGACTGCTTGGCGATGCACCTGAAAGCCAATCCGCAATGACGGCTGGGTTTATCGTAACCGGTACCGACACCGGCATTGGCAAGACCGCGTTTTCGGCCATGTTGACCCAGGCACTGAACGGAAGCTATTTCAAGCCTATCCAAGCCGGCTTGGAGGAGGAAACCGACAAAGAGGCTGTGAGTCGACTGACGGGCCTGCCAGGTTCAAAGATCCTGCCGGAAACTTATCGCCTGAATACCCCGGCTTCACCGCATGTCTCTGCGGAGATAGATGGCATTGAAATTGACGTTGAACGCTTGGTTCTGCCTGAGATCGAAGGCCCATTGATCGTTGAGGGGGCGGGAGGGCTGCTGGTGCCTGTGACGCGCGAGACGCTGTATATCGATGTCTTCGCTAGTTGGTCGCTGCCCGTCATCCTTTGCGCCAGAACGGCTTTGGGGGCGATCAATCACGCACTTCTATCTCTGGAAGCTCTCAAATCACGAGGGATGACGATCCATGGGATTGTTTTTATCGGCGACTCAGTGCCGGACACCGAACGAACGATCTGTGAGATGGGTAACGTCCGCCGCTTAGGTCGCCTGCCGCGCCTGGCGGCACTCAACAGCGCCAGTCTTGCGGAGACATTTTCGCAAAACTTCCGTTCGTCCGATTTTTTCGGGTAACCGCCGTTAAACGTTAATAGGGACACTTGTGACGATGCAACGCACAGCTTCGCCTGTTTGGCATCCTTTCACCCAGCACGCCATCACGCCGAAAATTCCAATGATTGAGCGGGGTGACGGCATCTATCTCTATGCGGCTGACGGGACGCGCTACATCGATGCGATTTCTTCCTGGTGGGTAATCACGCACGGGCATTGTTATCCGCGCATTCAGGCGGCGATCCGGGCCCAGACCGAAAAGCTCGATCAGGTCATCTTCGCCGGATACACCCATGAACCGGCGGAAGAATTGGCGCGGCGGCTGGTCGAGGTCACGCCGGATGGTTTGGACTACGTCTTCTATTCGGACAGCGGTTCGACCAGCGTCGAAGTCGCGTTGAAGATGGCGCTTGGTTACTGGGCCCACTGCGGCGCAGCGCGGAAGCGCATACTGGTCCTGGAGAACAGTTATCACGGCGATACAATCGGGACTATGTCGGTCGGCGAGCGCGGTGTTTTCAATCAGCCATACGAACCACTGTTGTTCGATGTCCAGTCTATTCCCTTTCGGGCGGCGGGCAGGGAACAGGATACTCTGGATGCTTTGGAACGTGCCTGTAATGCGCCGGACACGCCCGCGGCCTTCATCGTCGAGCCGCTGGTGCTCGGTGCCGGGGGAATGCTGATGTATTCACCGGAAGTGCTCCGCGAGATGAAGCGGATCTGCGCAGCAAAGGACGTACTCTTCATCGCAGACGAAGTCATGACCGGCTGGGGCCGCACAGGGACTCTCTTCGCCTGTGAGCAAGCCGGTGTCGTGCCGGACATTGCCTGCTACTCCAAAGGCATTACCGGCGGCGCACTGCCCCTGGCCGTAACAATGTGTGCGGCAAGGATCTTCGACGCCCATTATTCGGAAGACCGGCGCAAGACCTTCTTCCACTCGAGCTCTTATACCGCGAACCCGGTGGCGTGCGCGGCTGGTCTGGAAAACATGCGGATCTGGCAGGAAGAACCCGTTGGCGAACGTATTGCCGCAATCGAAGCCATGCACGAACGCCGTCTTGCCGAAGTTCGCAGCGACGGTCGCTTTGAGAATGTGCGCCGGCGCGGCACCATTGCGGCAATGGACGTGAAGGTTGATAGCGCCGGCTATCTCGCTGGTGTCGGTCCAAAGATGCTCGCTTATTTCCAATCGCAGGGATTGCTGCTGCGCCCTCTCGGCAACACGGTTTATCTCATGACCCCCTATTGCATCAGCGAAGCTGATATGGATCTGTTGTACGACACGATTCTGGCCTGCGTAGGCGAAGTCACCGGGGGTTAGCACTCGGGCAGTTGTTATCGTCTGCAGTAACCGCTTAGGGGAGACAGGTTCGGAGAACGGCGTTAGAGTTTCGCCATGACTAAAAGAATTTTCCACCCCGTCGGCTTCAGTAATCGATTGGTGCCGCAATGACTGCGGCGGACGGAACCGTCAGCAGCGATGTCACCCTGCCAGCTGAGATCTTGACTGCCTTTGTCAGCAATACGTTTGCTGCGGCTGGCGCGGGTTCCGGTGAGGCGGCGGCAATTGCCGAAAATCTAGTGGGCGCAAATCTGGCTGGACACGACAGTCATGGCGTGGTGCGTGTACCGCGCTACCTGGAGGCGGTGAAGCAAGGCAGCATGCATTTCGGCCGGTCGGTCGAGACTGTCATTGACGGTGGCGCCTTTGCTCTTATCGACGGCCAATTCGGTTTCGGACAGGTCATAGGGCAGCAGGCTGTCGATATCGGCTTGGAGAAGGCACGGAAGCATTCGGTTTCCGTCATTGCGCTCAGAAATGCCGGGCATCTCGGCCGCATCGGCGCCTGGGCGGAATACGCTTGTGCCGCTGGATTGGTCTCCATTCATTTCGTCAATGTCGCCCGCAGTCTGCTCGTTGCGCCCTTTGGTTCGGGTGAGCGCCGAATGTCTACGGCACCGGTTGCGATCGGTGTCGTCAATGCCGGGGGCGACGACTTTATACTCGACTTTGCAACTTCTAAGGTGGCCGAAGGCAAGGTTTTGATGGCATTGAAAGGCGGCAAGCCCACCGTGCCCGGAAGCCTGGTGGACGCGAACGGGCAGCCCACCCATGATCCTCTGGCACTCTATGGCCCGGTGCCGGAAGACAGCGTGCCCGACCCGCGTGCGGGATCCGGTGCGCTCGTCGCCATGGGCGACCACAAGGGGTCGGGACTGGCCTTGGCTTGCGAGCTGCTTGCCGGTGCGCTGACCGGTTCGGGTACGAGTGGGCCCGGGTCGGGACCCTATAACGGCATGCTGTCGATTTATCTGTCCCCAGACGCCATGGATGACAGGCAGGGGATTGGCCATGCCGTTGCGGACTACATCGAGTTTGTCCGCTCGGCGCGACCCGCCGATCCGCAAGCGCCGGTGATGATCCCCGGGGATCCCGAACGTAAGGCACGGGCAAAACGCTTGTCCGAGGGCGTTCCGTTGCCGCGCCCGACATGGGACAGCCTGATCTTGGCTGCGCGTGAGAGCGGCGTGAGGGATCTGAATATTCCAGAAGCCCTGTAAGATCTCCATTGAAAGAATTGAGAGAGAAGCTATGACCGCGCCCACGTTAGACGACCTGAAAATCCTGACACAATGGGATACACCGACGATCTGTAATGCGCTTGAGATCGTTGTTCCGGAAAGACGCGGCTATGGCTTTAGCGTGAAACCCTTTTCCTGCCTGTATCCTGATATGGCGCCGATCTGCGGTTATGCCCGGACGGCTAAAATCAGGGCCGCGGTGCCGGATTTGGGTTCGAACCCAAGTCGGGTGCCCTACTATGAATATGTCGCTGCAGGACCACATCCCACCATTGTTGTGATCGAGGATCTGGATCCGAGTCCCGGAATCGGCGCTTTTTGGGGAGAAGTGCATACCGCGGTCCACAAGGGCCTGGGGGCGCTCGGCGTGGTGACCAGCGGATCTTACCGGGATCTTCCGGACAGTGCGCCGGGCTTTCAAGTGCTGGGCGGCATGGTTGGCCCGAGCCATGCTTTCTGTCACGAAGTCGAGTTTGGAACGTCCGTGAATGTTCATGGCATGGAGGTCAGCCATGGAGATGTGATCCATGCCGACCGTCATGGCGCCGTTGTCGTCCCGGAATCGGCGGTACAGGAAATTCCCGAAGCCGTCGATCTAATTGCACGGCGCGAGGCAAAAATTCTCCACGCGGCGCGCGCGGAGGGATTTGGCATCGAAGCTTTGAAGAAAGCCCTTTCAGAGGCGAGCGAAATCCATTGATGAGCTCCCCTGTATGCTGCGCCAACACCTGATCGTTGCAGGGTTAAAAGTGAGCCGGCCTCTGTTTCATGTGGTCAAGCCGCCAACTCCGAGACCAGATCCTGCAACCAGGGCCAGTTGCTGCCGGCACGGTCATTGATAACCAGGTATACTCTGCGCGAGAAACTAGGCGCATCCGGAACCGGGTGAAGAGCTTTTTCAGCGATGTAGTGTTCAACAAGACGCTCGGGCAGATAGGCTGAGCCGCCGGCATCCAGCAGATACTCCAAGGCCCATACCGCGCATCCGAAAGTAACACTGGGTGTTTCGCTATCCGCATAAGTCTCGGCATGACGACGGCGAAAGTCTTCGCCGCTGTCTACGTAGATGTAATTGGGATCCCATCGCATGAGCGCGCGTGGCTCTGTCGAAACCAGAAGCAGCCGTTCTTCGCACAGTGCAGTCGCTGTCTGGTTTTCGTGAACCGAGGGTGCGTAACAGAGAGCGGCATCGACCAGTCCCGTGCCCAGCCATTTGTCGAGGTCGCCTTGTTCTCCGGGCCAGGCGGAGAGGGCTGTGCTGGGGGAACGTTGCCGAATTTCGTCAAATGTCGTGCGCCCCAAGGCTGGCCAGAGATCGATATGACATCCAATGTTGCAAATCGCCTGGATCTCCGGCGGCAGAGAGGTTTCCTGCTGTGCCTGGCGCCAGAGGTCGGTCATGACCTGGGCGTAGCGTTGGAATTTGAAGCCCGGCGAGGTCAACTCGGCGCCGGATTTACGCCGGTGAAACAGCTTCTGACCGAGGTCGTTTTCCAGGCTCTTGAGCCGAGCAGTCACTGTGGATTGAGTCACATTGAGCTTTTCGGCGGCGCGGATCAGATTGCCGGTTTCGACAATGGCCAGGAAGGTTCGCAGTGCTGCGATGTTCATGAATTCGTTCCACATTAATTCGGGAATTTCGAATTATACTAGCAAAATAATTCGTTATTCGAATATGAAAACCTGCCTCATAATCGCTGTCGTGGCGGCTGACGCCGCTGATTCTTCCCGTTGGAGACACCCATGAAGTTCAGTCAGCAGCTTTCGGCTTACTATCCCGAAAAGAGTTACGGCGGGGCGCAGCTTTATCGTGACATGTTGAACCAGGCGATCCTGGCGGACAGTCTCGGATACGACGCTGTCTCTTTGACCGAACATCATTTAATCAACATTCTGCTGATGCCGGCGCCTCTGCAGTTTGCTGTAAAGATCGCGGACGCCACGGCGCGGGTGAAGATTATGACCTCGGTGGTCGTATTGCCGCTCCACGACATGCGCATCTATGCAGGCGAAGTGATCGCCGCCGAGATTTTCACCGACGGCCGATTGATGCTGGGCGTTGGACGCGGTGCTTTTGGCTACGAAATGAACAGGCTAGGCGTACCGCTCGAAACCAGCCGGGAAAAGTTTGACGAATCCCTGAACCTTTTGGTCGCACTGCTGTCGGAAGAAGAGGTGTCCTGGGACGGCAAATATTACAAGTTTGATGCTCTGACTGTGATGCCACGGCCTATGTCCGGGACGGGTCCGGCGATCATGATGGCAGTCCTGGCGCCTGAAGCAATTTATCACTGCACGAAACGCGGGTTTCACATCCAGACGACGCCTTTATCTGGCGACCATAAGTTAATGCTGAACCAGGTCGATGCCTTTCAGCGCGGCAAGGCTGAGCTGGGCGAGGCGGGCAAACATTTAACTCTCTCACTCTCCCGTGTTGCTTTCATGGCAAAGAACGAAGCCGATCGGCACTCGAAGATCCAGGCGGCCTATGATTACTACAGTCGCTTTGACAACGTTTTTACGGGACCGGGTATCGTTGAGAATGGGATGATCGCACCTTTACCGCGCAGCCAGACGATGGCGGAGCTTGCCGACAGCCTTCTGATCTGCACACCAAGCGAGATGATCGACAAATTGGCGCCTTATGCGGAAGCAGGGATCGACAGGGTCATCTTGAATATGAACTTCGGCGCAAGCCAGGCTGAAACCGAAGAATCGATCCGGTGTTTCGCTGAAGAGGTCATGCCGCACTTTCTCAATGAGCCGGGTTCTCTGGATGCCGCCAATGCCGCAGAATGAAGACTGCAAATGTACAAGTTCGAAATCCGACTGGAGTTAAGCTATGCCGATTATCCGCGTTGAGATGTTCAAAGGGCGGACGCAGGACCAAAAACGAGAGCTGGTTCGAGAATTAACTGAAGGTTTCGTGCGGGCCTGCGGCGGCAATCCAGAAAGCCTTCACGTTGTTATCACCGACGTCGAGAAGGAAGACTGGGGTACAGGAGGCCAGCTCTGTGTCGATAAGTATCCGGACAAATAGAAAGGGCAGGGCCGATGACGGCTGTCGACTGTGTCTACTCCATCGAGGGCAGCGGCCCGGCCTTGTTCATGGTTCATGGCATAGGTGCTCGACGGGCGACCTGGGCGGGGTTGATCGACCAGTTCTCGAAGGATTTTACCTGCATCAGCTATGACCTGCGCGGCCATGGCGAGTCACCTGTGCCGACAGGACTTTTTACGCTTTCGGATCTCGTCGACGACCTGGAGGCACTGCGGGAAAAACTCGACATCGACAGGGCTCATGTCATCGGTCATTCGCTTGGCGGTATGATCGGTCCGGCCTACGCACGGGTGCACCCGGAACGCGTGCTTTCATTGGGTTTGCTCAGCACGGCGGCCGGCAGGACGGACGAGGACCGGGCCAAGGTCTTGGGCGTCATCGAGGCAATGGAAGAGAAGGGCATAGAGCGGGTGCTCGAAACCTTGGTCGAACGCTGGTACACAGATCACTTTATTGACACACGGCCGGAAGCGATCCGGGCACGCATAAAACAGGTAATCGATACTCCGGCCCAGATCTTCATGAATGTGTTTCGCATTTACGCGGAAACCGAAATGGCGCCCTGGTTGCACGAAGTAGCGGCGCCGTCCTTGGTGTTGACTGGAGAGCTCGACGGCGGCTGTAATCCGCGGCTTAACCGGTTTATTGCGGACGAACTGCCCAACTCGGAACTCGTGATTCTGGACGGCCTCAAGCACTCCATTCTGATTGAAGCGCCTGATCGTGTGTCGACTGAAGTCGGTAGATTCCTGTCCCTGTGCCGGTAAATCAGACCCGTATCGTCTAAAATCTATGGACATCTCTACCCGCGCTGCGAAGTAGTTCGTTGACTTCAGGGCGGATTCCCCAGATTGTCGTGCACGCGTATTGCATCTGTTTTGTGTTACTTGAATAACCGGTTCGCCGATTAGCTTATTTATCCCCTAACAATGTGAGCGTTAAACCGATCGCGTTACCGCTTGATTCGCGGAGCGAAATCAACACTCCTGGTAGAGGAACAGATTATGGCTAATGGTACTGTAAAGTGGTTCAACCCGACGAAGGGCTACGGATTCATTGAACCTGATGACGGTTCGAAAGATGCATTCGTGCACATTTCGGCAGTTGAGCGCGCTGGTCTGAGCTCGCTGAATGAAGGCCAGAAGGTTTCTTACGAAGTTCAGGCAGGGCAGAACGGCAAATCTTCTGCTGAAAACCTGTCTGTGATCGACTAGTCACTCGGCAACCGCTCCCGTATGGGGGCGGTTGCCGTGTACTATCTGCATTCGGCGTGCGATAGTGGGTGATGTCGAGATCGCCCGATTAAGAACTATTCGTCCGTTTTTCGCATAAGCCCTATTGCTCGTTGTGCGCTATTCACTGCACCGGGCAGTCTAAAAGCTGGCGCAAATGCCGCCAGTGGTTTTGCGCACTAAGCTGCGAGCGGTTCCGCCTGTGCTGCGGGACGAGTCCCTCCGCCCGTTATGTCTCGAACTGAAACGGAGGATTGGCACAATGCCGAATTCACTTAGATCGCAAGCCGAACAGCATTTTTCGGCCACTCAGAAAAAAGCTGCCCAGGCCGGCAAGGATAAAGACAAAGCGCGTAAGCTGGAGGCAGCGCACGTCGCGAAGCTGAAGGCGCTTCGTCTCGCCAAAGAAGCTGCCGATAAAGAGCTTGCGGAAAAAGATGCAACCGCGAAAGCCACACCCAAAAAGCCGGCAACCGCCAAGAAAACGGCGAACAGAAAGCCCAAGGCTTACTGAAGAATCGCTCCGACGGTCCTAATTATCTTTATGAGAGAGGACATTCGGAGTTTAAGGGGCCAGGATCTAAGCGACCGGATAAGGCCCGTCGGTAAAGCGCTCGGTGTGATATCCCTTTGATCCGATTTTGCGCGCGAGGGAACTGCGCGGATCCCTGTTCTGCCTGAGTTGTTCAATTGCGGCGGCGAAATCGAAACGTGGTTGCCAGGCGAGGTCGCGCCGGGCTTTATCGTTCACATAAACCCGGTCGATAGCCGGGAACATTCTCCAGCCGCGGCGCAGGTATTCCTGTTCGTAGGTCGGAACTCTCTGCCTCACCACCTTTTGCGCATTGTCCCGCAGCAGCGTCATGTCTTTGCGCAAAAAGGGCGAGGTGGCGCTGATAATGAAGCGCCCAAAGCCAATCGTCGAGGCTTTGTCTAATGCCAGCAGATGGGCGTCCACCGCATCTGAAATATCGACCCGGCGAAAAAGATATTCGTTCGTCTTAAGGTTCTCATCGCAATATTCGTTCCGGATGTCCGGGCGGTCGTCCTCTTCTGGGAAAAACCGGGAGGTCCGCAATACGATTGTGGGCAGACCCTGATTGCGATGGAACAGTTGGCAAAGATCCTCCGCCGCTGCCTTGGTGACGCCGTAGATGTTTTTGGGAGCCGGCATGACCCCTTCGGTGATCCAGGCTGCCGGCGCGCCGGGTGGCGGTACCAGCGCATCGCCGAAAACGCTGGTGGTGCTGGTATAGACGAAACGTTGAACCTTGGCGGCAACGGCCTCTTCCAACAGATTGAGAGTGCCGGTGATGTTCGTGTCCACAAAGTCCTGACGGCAATGGGTGGCCACATGCGGTTTGTGAAGCGTCGCCGCATGCAAAACCGCCTGCACCCCTTTCATACAGCGTTTCACGAAGGAACGCTCAGTGAGAGACCCCTGATGGCTGGTAAACTCCGAAGCCTGGATATCCAGGCCGACAACTTCGTGGTTTGCGGCCAACAGGCTAAGACAGAGCGCTTCACCAAGATGTCCAGCGCTTCCGGTCACTAGGACTTTCATCGTCAATCATCCTGCATATTGTGGCTGCGGCACTGCATTCGCCACATCATGAAAGAACGTTCAATCAGTGATGATGTTGTCCGTCAATAGCTTGCTTGCGAGGCGGTTCGCGCTTTCGGCTTCACATCGAGGATTGGTTGGGAATTTGTCGCATTTGTCATCCATTCGATTTTCGCATGACAGCGCTGCATCATCTGGGACATTTTCCATCTTGTATCGGTTAATCAATAGGCGCATCTAAGCGCCGCTCAGCCGCTGGATCAAATGGTTCGCGGTGAACTGAGGAACTGCCCAGGCACGTCAATCGATACGGAACTGTACGCGGGATATGCCGGTTGGGCCAATTGAGGAACCCATAGATGAACGTCGATTTCGACACGCCGCAGCGTATGACTGTCGTCGTGGAAAAGAACAAGTCTGATACCTGGAGTCTCGCAAGCTATCTGATTACGGCCGATGGGCAGCGCCGCCGCAATGCGCTTGGCATCTTCGAAAGCTATAGTGATGCCACTCATGCATTGCAGCAGCACTGGCAGCACACCTCTATCTAAAGCTTGATCGGTTCGATCTGATTCAAAGTGAAACCCAGGCCGGCTCTAATTCACGCCGCCTCGGTGTTTCATCTGCCTCAAGTGTGAGTACTAACGCTGTAGCGCGAGGGCTGTTTACTGGCTGGACCTCTGCCATCGTAGCACCAGCCTTTTTGCGGCTGAGAGCGTGCATCTGAAAGAAAGTGATATCTTCTGACAAGCCGGTCAGGTCAGAATGCTGAGTTGCTCGTGTAATCTGGGCGCATGCCCTGAATAGCAACGCGGGCAAAGTCGGCAAGTTGATCAGGACTTGGACATTGAAGGAAAAGAAACCTGTTGCAGGGTGGCGCGAATGGATATCGCTGCCTGATCTGGGTATCGACCGAATCAAGGTGAAACTGGATACGGGGGCGCGGACGTCAGCCCTCCATGCCTTTCGCATCGAGAAGTTTCATAGGGACGGGCAGAATTTCGTCCGCTTCAATGTGCATCCCTTACAACGGCATCGTCACCCGGAAATATCGTGCGAAGCCTTGATAGTCGACGAGCGGATTATTACAAGCTCAAACGGCCAGAAAGACCGCCGCTACGTCATTGCGACGCGTTTACGTGTCGGCGAGATGGAATGGCCTATCGAAGTGACTCTTACCAATCGGGACGAATTAGGCTTTCGCATGCTGCTTGGGAGGCAGGCTCTGCGCCGGCATCTAATCGTCGATTCCGGCAGCTCATTTAAACTGGGTCGCGCCAAGCGAAAGACCCGAAAGAAACGCGGAGGAACGGACCAATGAAGATCGCCCTCATGGCCAGAAACGCTACACTCTATTCGCATAAAAGGCTGGTTGAAGCTGCGGAGCAGCGCGGGCATGAGATTCATGTGATCGACACATTACGGGTATACATCAACGTCGCGTCACACCGTCCGGCACTCCACTATAAGGGTGAGAAGTTACTCGGGTTCGACGCGGTTATTCCCCGTATTGGCGCATCAGTCACCTTTTTTGGTACCGCTGTTCTTCGGCAGTTCGAGGTTATGGGTGTTTACCCATTGAACGAGTCCGTGGCGATCACCCGCTCACGTGACAAGCTGCGCAGTCTGCAACTGCTCGCAGGAAAGGGCATCGGCCTGCCGGTGACGGTCTTTGCGCATTCAACGAGCCAGGCGGACGACATCCTCAGTACCCTGGGCGGTGCGCCCGTTGTGATCAAATTGTTGGAAGGCACGCAGGGGATCGGCGTTGTTTTGGGTGAGACCCCGGGTGCGGCCAAGAGCATGATCCAGGCTTTTGGTGGCTTAAAGGCGAACATTTTAGTGCAGGAATTCATCAAGGAAGCCGGCGGACAGGACATCCGCTGCCTGGTTATCGGTGACCGTGTCGTTGCCTCTATGATGAGAAGCGGCGCAGAAGATGATTTCCGGTCCAATCTTCATCGCGGCGGCAAGGCACAGTCGATCAAAATCACTCCGGAAGAACGCTCAACCGCTGTGCGGGCGGCGCACATTATGGGTCTGAATGTCTGCGGTGTGGACATGTTGCGTTCGAACCATGGGCCGGTTGTCATGGAGGTGAATTCTTCGCCGGGTCTGGAGGGCGTGGAGAAAGCCACCGGGATTGATGTCGCCGGAAAAATCATCGATTTCATGGAGAAAAACGCCCGGCCTAATAAAACAAAGACGCGCGGTCGTGGCTGATCCGCTGGCAGAAGAAATTGTCGTTGGTGGCATCACGGTCAAGCCGGGCGAGCGGCGTATTATTGATCTTCCGATAACGGACCTTTCCACGCACACGCCAATGTCGATGCCGGTCCAAGTTATCTGTGGTCGAAAACCAGGGCCGCGATTGTTTGTCTGCGCCGGCCTGCACGGCGATGAAATCTCCGGCGTGGAAATCATCCGGCGAGTCCTGAAACTGCGTGCGCTGCGCAGTTTACGGGGTACGTTAATTGCGGTTCCCATTGTGAATGTTTTCGGTTTTATCGCCCTTTCCCGATATCTGCCCGACCGGCGTGACCTCAACCGGTCTTTCCCTGGAACGTCCCAAGGATCCCTGGCATCCCGACTCGCTAATCTCTTTATCGAAGAGGTCGTCGCCAAATGCACCCATGGCATTGATCTTCATACCGCCGCCGTGCATCGCGTGAATTATCCGCAGATCCGCGCAAATCTCGACGACCCCAAGGTTTCGGAGATGGCCAGTAGCTTTGGCGTTCCCGTCGTCATCAATGCGTCATTGCGCGCGGGCAGCCTTCGGCAGGCTGCGGGTCAGCTCGGGGTTCCGGTTATCGTCTACGAGGCAGGCGAAGCTCTGCGTTTCGATGAGCTTTCGATCCGCGCTGGTGTGAAGGGGGTGGCGCGGGCGATGCGTGCCCTGAACATGCTGCCTGCCGGTAAGCAAAGTCCCAGGCCGATGGATCCGATTATCGCACGTTCGAGCACTTGGGTTCGGGCGCCGGCTAGCGGTGTTCTCCGTGCCAGTTTCGAACTGGGGGCTCAAGTGCGGCAGGATGCTGTCCTAGGCGTTATATCCGATCCTTTTGGAGAGCGTGAAGTCACGGTGACGTCACCAACAGATGGTATCGTCATTGGCCGGACAAACCTTCCTTTGGTGTATGAAGGTGATGGACTGTTTCACATTGTCCGGGTTGAAGGGACTCAGGTTGTTGCTGAGACATTGGACGCCTTTATTCCCGAAGAAGATTATGCCGAAGGTTTGACTGCCGAGTTGGCCGACGATCCGCTTCTTTCGTAGAATCTACTAGGATTGATGCCACAGGATTTCGATTGAGAGCATCAGTCTTGAAGTCCTGAACTGAACAGTGACCTCACCAGCGAAGCGGCACAGCGTCCTGAGTCAGCTCTAAACCTTTTGCACTCTACGCAAAATCTTCAAATCGATCATGCATCTAAATTCCATGTACGCGCCGTAACATGAGTACGGCAATCTCCATAAAACCTCCAAACATTCACCAGGATCTCTTCAAGCAAGGTCCGGCGTTTTCGGGCAAAACCAGTATGACAAGCGGGTTGGTTCGTTTGCTCGCCGGGAGAAAAGAACTGAATTCGAGTTTAATAGAGAGAGACTTCGATGATTGTCGAGACTGTTAACTGCCGCCGGGAGCGTTTGCCATGACGGCATGGATAAGAGAGAAGGGTGGTGCAATGCTGTGGAGTTCGCAAACCATTGGTGTTGGGGAAACTGGAGGACAACTACCCTTTGTAGAGCGCCGCCTCGGCGTGTGCCGTTCGCGCGTTTTTGGAGATCGCCGCACTAGAAGCCCTTCATCAGCGCGCGCGTACTGGCTGCATCAGCGCGTTTGTGATACGACCATTGACCGATGCAGCCGGAGCACCGAAACCATGATCATCCCCAATCTGTTGGTCACCGATATGCGCCGTTCGATCGAGTTCTATCGAGACACGCTGGCGATGACCCTCATTATGGCCGTTTCTCGGGATCGTGAAATTTTATCCGATGGTGATTGCAAGGATGGCGCCTTTGTCATACTTGAATGGAACGGTGGCCAGCTCATGCTCCAGACGGCGGCCTCTCTGGCGGATGAACTTCCGGTTTTCGACGGCGGGGAAAAGCCCACCGCCTCCGGCACAATTTACTTTCGTGATCTACATCCAAATGATGTCCTGGAACGGGTATCGGAAGACCAAATCGTCAAGGGTCCGACGCTTCAGTGGTACGGCATGATGGAACTTTACCTGCGCGACCCGGATGGTTATGTGATTTGTATCGGAACGCCCGAGGGACCACCGCCAAAGTGATTTGAGCGGAGAGAACGGGCCAACAAACAGCTACCGGCGCTTGGTAGCAGCCGTTCGAACGACATCACTGCGGCAGCTTTCTTGATCCGCATCCCGCAGTTTTCTTCATAGCCTTCCCGGAGGAGCTCCGGCACAGTTGCGGCGTTATGCCTTGGAGGATGCGGTGTGGATTTAGTCGCTTGGATTGGCCGTCAGCGGACAAGGGCCGTCGCTGCGTTGGTTGCGATCGCAATCGCTCTGCCGTCCCTCGGCGCCATTCTCAAACCCTACGTCACCGAAGCCGTGGTTGGTCTCCTCTGCATCGCGTTCCTCAGGATCGATGTTGAGGCATTCCGGTCCTATCTGCGTCAGCCCGGCTCTGTTGTGGCAGCCGCGGTCTGGACAAGCTTTGCGATACCGATGCTTTTTGGGCTTGGTTGTTGGATTGCAGGTTTCGAGGCGATCAGCCCGGCACTGTTTCTCGGCCTGATGTTGCAGGCAGTGGCTTCGCCGATGATGGCGGCACCCGCTCTCGCTGCTTTGATGGGTCTGGATGCCACATTGGTGCTTTGCACTTTGATTGTCAGCACGGTCATTACACCAATTTCGGCCCCGCTCTTCGTTTATCTCATGGGGCTTGATCTATCCCTGTCACCGCTGTCGCTCGGCCTGAAACTTATGACGATACTAGCTGGCTCGGCGGTTGTTGGTTTATTGATACGGCGTTTGTTGGGGGCTGACGCAATTGCCAGGCACCGGGATCGGATCGACGGAGTAAATGTTCTTATCCTCTTCGTCTTTGTTTCCGCCGTGATGGGCGAGGTCGGCATACGCTTCCTTGATGATCCCATTAAGATGCTTGCTTTAACGGTCTTTGCTTTTGCTGTTTTCGCTCTACTTCTCGCCGTTACCTATCTGGTTTTCCTAAAATGGGGGTCGAAACGCGCCTTCGCTCTCGGGATGATGACGTCTCAGCGGAACATGGGACTGATGCTTGCCGCAACCGGAGGAATTTTGCCCGACTTGACCTGGCTCTACTTCGCGGTCAGCCAGTTTCCGATCTATTTATCGCCGCAGGTACTCCAACCCGTTGCCCGGGCAATCGCGCGAAGAGAACGCTGACGACTGGCCGCAATTTAGTTGGGCGGCGACGCATCTTGAAACTGGGTGAGCTATCGCTTTTGGAGATCGAGGATAAATCCTTGTTTCACGATTCAGTCAGGCTTCTCTTCTGCTAGTGCCCGGAGCGGAGTTTCACGTTAGTCTTTGTGTTCACCCGGTAATGTCGGGCGCGAAATAAGGGGAGCATCAATGGCACAGTGGGTCAGGTTCGAATATCAAGGTCAGATCGAATTCGGAGTACTTGAAAACGAGGCGATCGCGGTTCACAGCGGTGATATGTTCGATGGCGCAGCGTCAACCGGCGAATCAAGAACGCTGGCAGATGTCACGCTTCTGACACCTTGCGTTCCTTCCAAGATGATTTGTCTGTGGAACAATTTCCATCAATTGGCGGCCAAACTCGGGACCTCCAGGCCAGCCGATCCCCTGTATTTCCTCAAGGCCTCAAATGCTTTTGTTGCTGATGGTCAGGAAATCCGCCGCCCGAAAAGCTATGCGGGAAATGTGATCTACGAAGGCGAACTCGGCATCGTGATCGGAAAAAAATGTGCCGACATAAATGAGGCTGAAGCAGGGGAGTACATCTTCGGCTATACCTGTATCAATGATGTGACGGCTGTCGACTTGTTGAACAAGGACGCAAGTTTTGCGCAGTGGACGCGCGCTAAAAGCTTCGACAAATTCGGTGCTATCGGACCGTCTATCGCCACTGGACTAGATCCGATGTCTTTGACCATCAAGACGGTCGTGAACGGTAAAGAGCGTCAAAATTATCCCGTGGAGGATATGTTTTTTACGCCTCACAAGCTGGTGGCGCGCTTATCGCAGGACATGACCCTGATGCCGGGAGATGTTATAGCCTGTGGTACTTCGGTTGGCGTTGGCGCCATGCGGGAAGCCGTCAACCGAATGGAGGTCGTCATCGACCAGGTTGGCACCCTGACAAACGAATTCGTGCAGGCGGTTCCATTCCAGTACAGTGCGGAGGTTCCGCCGACAAGAGTCTGTGTCGTTGGCGCGGGTGCAATCGGCGGCCTGCTGGCGGCCAAAATCGCCAATGCGGGACATCCGGTCACCGTGGTCGATATGGGCCGGCATCTGGAGGCGATCCGCCAAAACGGACTCAAGCTTATCTGGGAAGACGGCACCAGCATCACTACGGCGGTTAAAGCCGTGAGCTCTGCTGCCGAAGCTGGCCCACAGGATCTTGTCATACTGGCAGTCAAAGCCCATTACCTGGAAGGGGTGGTGCGTGACATCGAAAAGATGCTCACCCCGGAAACCATGGTGATGACCGTACAGAACGGTTTGCCCTGGTGGTATTTCCAGAACCACGGCGGCCCACATGACGGCCAGCAGCTCAAGGGTCTCGACCCTTCGGGTATCCTCACACGCAAAATCGATCCCTCGCGGATCATCGGATCCGTGGTCTATCCTGCCGCTTCAGTCCACGATTTTGGCGTAATCCATCATGTTGAGGGAGATCGCTTCCCAATTGGCGAACTGGATGGTGCCGAGACAGATCGGGTTAAGTTGCTTCATGACCTGCTGGTTTCCAGTGGACTGAAGTCCCGTGTCTTGAGCGATATTCGCGCGGAAATCTGGTTGAAGGCCTGGGGCAATCTTTCGTTCAATCCCATCAGCGCCCTCAGCCATGCCACTCTGGTTGATATCTGCCAGTTCCCTGAAACCCGGACGTTGGCGGCAGACATGATGGCCGAAGCACAAACAGTCGCGGAACAGCTCGGCATCACCTTCCGCCATACCATTGAAAAGCGGATCCAAGGTGCGGAGGCTGTCGGGTCGCATAAAACCTCGATGTTGCAGGATGTGGAGCTCGGCCGATCGCTGGAAACCGAGGCACTGGTTGGATCGATCCTGGAGATGGCGAATTTAACTGGTACGCCGGCGCCCTCCATCAAAGCGGTTTATGCCTGCATCAAGCTCCTGAACAAGGTGATGCTGACCGAAGGTGTTGGCGTCGCCTTTGCGAAAACCGGCTAGCGCCAGGGCCTGAGTTCGGCGTTGTTCGCGTCATCCTTTCAAACTCTCGTCGAACGAATGGATGAAGCGTCCCCGCCCGGTAAATACGATCACCCAAATGACAAGACATATGGTCACGGCGATCAGCATGGGCGTCACCACGCCCTGGGTCACCGCATAACTTCCGACCAGATAGGTTCCGATCCCTCCGGCCAGCTGCGTCAGCAAGAACATATTTCCCATGACGCGCCCGCGTTGCGCCTCGTCGACGTTTAACTGAAGCAATGACTGCGTACCGGTTTTTCGAATCTGGCTCGCCAATCCCGAGGCCATCGCGATAGCAACCGCAAAATACAGGTTTTCGACGAGGAGAAGGCATGCGAGCGATAGGGTGGCTGCCAGAAACGCCCAAAGTACCCGTTCGATTCTCGCGGCTTTGGCGCCACCATGAGCGAGCCAAAGCGCCGCCAGCGTTGCACCGAAGCCTCTGGCCGCCAGGATGGCGGAAACGCCAACAACGCCCACACTAAGGATCTGTTCCGAATAAGCAGGCAGCATATGATAGAAGCTGACGCTCAGCGCGTCCCCGGCCAACAGCAGGATGAGCAGAGCGGAAATACCCTTGTTGCCGAGGATGTAAGTAACGCCGTGTGCAATGTCGCCGAGAATTGAAAGGCCGCTTCTTTGCGGCTTCATGTAACCTTTCGGCGTTTTCAGAAAGGTCATTGCACAGAGCAGGATGAAGTAGCCCAGCGCATTGACGGCGAAGGCCATGGCGATGCTGTGGTTGACGATAAGCCAGCCCGCCAGTGCAGGTCCGGCAAAAATCGCAAACTGAGTATAGGAGGAATTCACTGCGATGGCCGAGGCAAGGCGGGATTTTTCGACAAAGCGCGGCAGCATTCCATGCATGGCAGGGACATAAAAACTAATGAGCGTTCCATGCAACAAGACCAGCAAGGCCAGAGGCCAAATGCTCAGGAGATCCCACCAGGCCAGCAATGCCATCACCGTCGCCTGAATCAGCAAAAGGATGTTTGTGACGATCAGAATCCGGTAGCGATCGAACCGATCCGCCAGGGCGCCGCCAAGAGGCAGTAAAAGGACATTTGGAACGATGTCCATCAGGGCAACAACAGCCAGCCAAACCGTCGACGCCGTCAGTTCCCATGTCAGCCAGGACACCGCGACGATCTGCACGAAGTAACTGATCCAGGATGCGATCGAGCCAACAGAGTGGATGCGGAAATTCCGATCCGCAAAAGCTCTGCCGATACCGCCAAACCACTGCCGTTCCGCAGTTCCATTCATGGCCAAGGTCCAGATGACCTAGACGGTGAGTTTCTTGCCATGGAATTAGCGTGGCCCTGGAGCAGTAGGTTCGAGAAATTTCTCCATGGCATAGTTATGGATCGCGACGCCGGAGATATCCAGCTCGCGCCTTGAAACAACGACAAAGCCTCTTTTCAAAAAGAAACGCCGCGCTGCTTCGCTTGCTTCGGTATACAGTCGGTGCATGCCATGAGTTTGTGCCGTCTGTTCCAAGGCATCGTAAAGTACGGACGTGACGTTCTTTACGGCAGCCTCTGGCGCGCAATAAAGGAAATGGATGTGACCATCCGGTTCCAGATCGGCAAAAGCGATCGGAACATCTGAAGCCTCTATCGCAACAAGCCGGATTCGGCCGTCTTCGCTCATAAGGTGAAAGCTCTCTGCGCTTGGGCAGAGAGACGCCCAGGCCGTGACCTGGGCTGGCGTGTAGTCACGGCTGCCGATCTGCTCGACCGACCGCCGATAGAGGTTTTGAAGGCTGATTGCGTCGTGTTTCTCGTAGGCGCGAATTATCACGTGGCACTGCTGCTTTCATTCCGAATGCAACTGGATTTGCCTCGTCGTTTTACGCGTGTGTCCGGGTTTTGTCGCGGTCGAAAAAGGGAATGGCTTCGACAACTGCGCCGCACGCGAGCTCCTCGCTGTCGACTTCCAACCGCGTTCCGGGGGCGATTGCGTCAGGATGCAGATGCACGAGGGCGAGAGATTTGCTTAAGCGATGAGACCACGCGGGACTGTTGACCACGCCTACGTTTCTGCCATCCAAGAGAAGCTTTTCGCCGTCCGCAAGCGCGTCGCCGTGGTCGGCGGCGATACCTGCCAGCTTAAAGCGTTCCTGTCCTTCCAGAGCGTAGACCGCATCCTTGCCCCTGAAATTCCCTTTCTTCCGGCTGACCGTAAAACCAAGGCCAACCTCCCAAGGGCTGTGCTCGCTGGTCATGTCGTAGCCGAAAAACAGCAGGGCCGCTTCGACCCGCACTTTGTCCAGTGCCGTGAAGGAACAGGGCAAGACTCCCTGGGACTTGCCACGCCCCAGGATGTTGTCCCAGATGTTGCAAACAACAGATTGGTCCGCGAAGATCTCATACCCGCGTTCGCCGGAATAGCCTGTGCGGGAAATGCGGCACGGATGGCCGAAGAGCTCGCTTTTCAGATGATGAAAGTACTTGAGGTCGCCCAGGTCAATGGACGCATGGGCGTTGAGCAGGTCCAGCGCCTTGGGCCCTTGGAGGGAGATGTTGTGGAGGCTGTCATCGAGTTCGATTTCGACGTTCTTTCCTTCTGCGGATTCCTGTAAGCGTTCCATGCTTTCTCCGGAACCGTGGCATAGCATCCACTCATCTCCGCCATTGTTGGCAATGATGGCATCGTCACAGACGTGGCCGGAATTCGTGAGGATCGCGCCATAGGCCGACTGTCCCGGCGTGACCCTAGTCATGTCTCTGGTGATGACATGGTCGACGACCTCTGCGGCGCCGGGGCCGCGCAGAAAGACCTTTTTAAGCGGCGACATGTCGAACAGACCAGCGGCCTCGCGTACCGCGTCATGCTCGGCATTGGGGTCGCTATTGTAAGTCCAGGCGGTGCCCATGCCGTTCCAGTCCTCAAGACCGGAACCCAATTCACGGTGCCGTGACGCCAATGCGGAGGTGCGCGATAGTTCAGTCGTCATGAGATTTCTCCCCTAGGTATGAATGTCTTGCTAATGATTGACGGCCTTCAGGTCAGTACCACTCGTCTCCTACGGCCTGTTTCTTCCGTGTCATGAAATCAAGAAGGGCCTCGTCGGTCGCCGGATCCATTGGCGGTGCCTGGTATTGAGCCAGCATTTCTTTCCAGCGCCTATTGGCCCGCTGTTCGATTGTCTGACAGCCGTTTTCTTCCCACTGTTCGAAGGAAGAGGTGTCGGCCAGATCGGACTGATAGTTGGCGGTTTCGAAGTTCTGCAAGGTATGGGGAATGCCGAAGAAGTTCTCGCCCGGTCCGGCCTGCCGGTAGGCTTCGGTGCCGAGCTGGTTGTCATTGATGGTGAGCCCCGAGAGGCTGCGTTGCATCATTCCGCATCGATCCAGGTCCATGACGAACTTCTCGTAGCCTATGGTCAGGCCGCCCTCGAGCCAGCCGGCGGCATGTAGAACGTAGTTGGCGCCGGCCATCAGACCAGCCGTCATGCTGTCGGCTGATTCCTGCATGGCCTGTCCATCGGCAACCTTGGAGGCGGTCAGATGCCCGCCGCATCGCAATGGCAGCCCCAGCCGCCGGCAGAGCTGGCCGATGGCAAGTGCGGAGAGATTGGCCTCGGGCGTACCGAAAGTAGGGGCGCCGGACTTCAGATCAACCGTGGTGAGGAAGTTGCCGTAAACCACGGGCGCGCCCTTTCGCACAAGCTGGCTGAGCGCAATGCCCACCATGGCTTCTGCGTGGGCCTGGGCGATCAGCGCTGGTTGTGTGACCGGACCCATGGCGCCTCCCAGGATGAAGGGTGAGAGAACGATGCCCTGGTTGGCGCAGGCGTAGGCTTTCAGTGCGCCGGTCATGATTTCGTCGAACACGAGGGGCGAGTTGACGTTGATATTGCCCTGGATGACGCAGTGCTTTTCAAGGGTTTCCGCGCCGAAGACGATCCGCGCCATCTCAATGGAGTCTTCGGCACGTTGCGGCGCAGTGACCGAACCCATAAAGGGTTTTGTCGAATACCGCAGGTGCGCGTAGACCATATCCAGGTGACGCTTGTTGACGGGGATATCGACCGGTTCACACACCGTGCCTCCGGAATGGTGGAGCCAGGGCGTAACGTCGGCGAGCTTCACAAAGTTTCGGAAATCCTCGAGCGTCGCGTACCGGCGGCCATTGTCGAGATCCGAGACGAAGGGCGGGCCGTAGGCTGGTGTAAAGACTACGTGATCGCCACCGATCGTGATCGTTTTTGCAGGGTCACGGGCGAACATACGAAATTGACCGGGGGCACTGCTGCAGAGAGACCGGGCATGACCGGGATCGAAACGTATACGGCTGCCGTTTACTGAGGCGCCGGCCTGCTTGAAAAGCGCCAGGGCTTCTTCGTCGCCGCGTATTTCGATACCGATTTCCTGCAGGATCCAATCGGCGTGATTTTCCAGGGCAATGAGGTTTTCTTCATCCAGGAGATCATACAGTGGTGTTCTGCGGGTGAGAAAAGCGGGGCCATTTTGGGTGCTGCCGTCGACACGTCGTTTTATGCGCCCGGAGCGTCCACCGCTGCGGCCGCCTCTGCGACCTCGCCGTAGGCTGGAAGAGGTTGGTTCTGGTATCGCCTTTGTCGCGGGCATTGCGCATTTCTCGATCAAAACAAATTATTCCAAACCCTGTTATGCACAAAGGAATGGATTTCGAGTGTATGTTTAGGTTCCTATATCGTTGACAAAACAACGGTTATCAAAATCGCGCAAACCAAATAATTTGCACTTTTGGTTTAAAAAAATTAGACCATAAAAATGCGCTTTCGCTCATTCGATAACCTGCGTCTCTTTGACGTCGTCGCGCGCCATCTGAGCTTCACGTTGGCGGGCGTTGAACTGAACCTGACCAAAGGGGCCGTCAGCTATCAAATCGGCCGCCTGGAAGAGGAACTCGGCTTCAAAGTATTCGACCGTCTACACCGCAGCATCGTCTTGACGGAAAAGGGTAAAAGGCTCTGGCATGTATCCCAGGTGGCGTTTCATGATCTCGAGCGGGAGATAGCGGGTCTTCGGGAGGACACTCCGGGACGGATTACGATCGGCCTGTCGAGTTACTTTGCTTCACGTTGGCTGTCGCCACGATTGATGACTTTCATGGTCGATCATCCGGGTATCGGGCTCCGCCTGCAGCCTGTGATCGATCTCATAGATCTTCGGGCCGAAAACATCGACATGGCCATTCGTTGGGGCAAAGGCGATTGGACAGATCTGGAAGTTGAGTTGCTGTTCCATTGCCCGGCCATACCGGTCGCTGGGGCAAAGATTGCAGACCGGATCAAGGAAACTGGAATTGCATCGGCCTTACCGGAGCTGACGTTGCTTCAGGACCGGGAGAGCAGCGTTGCCTGGCAGGATTGGCATTACGCGGCCGGATTAGCTTATCACACGGCGGGGGACGGTCTCGTCGTACCTGATCCGAACGTCCGAGTGCAGGCCGTGATCGACGGGCAGGGCGTAGCTCTAAATGACTCCCTGGTAGCACCCGAATTGTCTGCCGGTCGACTTTTCCCGATTTCGGACATCGCCCTCGACAATTACGGATATTATCTGGCTTATCCCAAAGGCGCGCTGGGAAACCCGGATCTACGGGATTTTCGTGATTGGATTCTGTCGGAAGCAGAGTCGGAGAGGGTCATAAAACCTTAGTGCAGCGCACAGCACCGCCGTTACTTCAAGTCCATTTCCAATCGGATGTAGTCGCCGCGATAGGTCGCTTCGGCCAGATAAATTACGGAGCCATCGGGCGAGCAGAAGACCCGGCGCACCTCGGCGACCGGCGCGTTGACCGGAACCTGTAGGTCGCGTGCAATCTCGAGGTCGGCCGTCGAGATGTGGAGTGTCTGGCGCGCCGTCGCAATCGTCACGCCCGGCAGGGACGTCAAAACCGGTATCGCGACTTCATTGCGGAGTTGCTCCGGCGCCTGCTGGAAGACCCGGTCATCGATAAAGATCGACGCGACGCAATAGTGCTCTCCTTCGCGCGAATGGACGCGGCGCATATGGAAATAGTGTGGGGCAGCGATACCATCATTTTCGGTCAGGATCGGCTGTTCGTCGGATTCCGTCATGTTTGAGAGATCGGGCTTGTCGCCACTGTACATGGCAACAAGTGCGTCCAGGGTCGTCTCAACCACGAGCTTCCGCTTACGCTCGGCGGCGGCAGTCACAAAGGTCCCGCGTCCGCGCTGGGGTGACAGCAGACCGTCTTCTGCCAGCAATCGGATGGCCTGGCGGATCGTCACGCGGGCCACGCCGAACTCACGCATGAGTGTCTCAATGGATGGCAGGATGTCCCCCGGTGTCCATTGTCCCTTGGCGATGCGTTGACGCATCAGATCTGCCAGTTGGACATAGCGGGGAATGGGGACGTTTCCGAACATAAGCCTCTCGTTGCAAAGATTTTGCTTGCATTAAACATCCTAATATTAGAACGTTTAGGACATTAGAACAAATAAAATGGTCAATTGGTTCTTGCATGGATCGCAATCACTGCGCAACGCGCAGTGCACATGCCAGAGCAAATACCAGACCGATAGGGAGGAAACGACATGACAATCCGCAGAGAGAATCCCGCAAAATTCAACTTTAAAAACATTGCCCGGCGTTCGGTGCTGAAAGGTGCCGTCTCCGGCGCGGCTCTGTTGGCGGCGCCAGCCATCTTTAGTGGCCGCGCGCAGGCCGCCGGCAAGTATATGGATCTTGAATCGCTTCGCGGCGCGAACATCGATTGGCGTCAGGCGGAAGGTGCGAAGATCACTATCGGAGTCATTCCGGCCGGCTACTTCAAGAACCTTGAAGCGGTGCTGCCCGACTTTGCGGAGCTGACCGGCATCGACGCCAGACTGGAAATGACGCCTCCGGGTCAGATCCGCCAGAAAGCGGTTCTGGATCTTTCATCCGGTACGGGTACCTGGGCAAGCCATGCCGCCGATCCGATGTATTACCCGCTTTATGTCGCCAACAATTGGGTGGATCCGCTGGACGGGTATCTCGGAAACGGCAAACTGACGGACAACAGCTGGTTCCAATACGAAGATATTCTGGCCGGTTGGCGCGGCGTCACCTCGGTCGATGGAAAACCCTACGGGATTCCCTTCGACGGCGAGGCGACCATCCAGGTTTACCGGAAGGATGTTTACGACAAGCTGGGCCTGAAACCTGCAGAGACCTTCGAGCAGTTCATGTCCAATGCCGAGAAGGCACACGATCCCGACAATCGGCTCTGGGGATCGGCCCTGCGTGGCTTCCGCGGTGCTGGCCAGAATATGTACATCTATCCCTCCATCTTCCGTGCGTTCGGCGGGGAGTGGTTCGATTCCAGTGGTAGGATGGTGGTCAACGGACCGGAAGCGGTCGCGGCCCTGGAGTGGTACGTCAAACTCCTGAACAACTACTCTCCTCAAGGTGTGGAGAACTGGAACTGGCCTGACATCGCCGATGCCTTTGGCCAGGGGACGGTGGCATCCTATATCGATGCGCATGGTTCGGCGGCCATCATAGCCAATCCGGAAAAATCCAAAGTGGTCGGCAAGATCGGGTTTGCCCGCTGGCCGAAAGGGCCATCCGGTAAGCGCGTCACCTCCATCTGGAACTGGAGCTTTCCGATCAATGCGGCCCTGTCGGACAAGGATAAAGCGGCGACCTGGCTGTTTATTCAATGGGCGGCCTCCAAGGAAACCCAGGCGGCAACCTCTTATGCCTTCCCGGGTGCTTACAAGCGTACAGGCGCAAACCGGACGTCGGTTTGGGGCTTGGATGAGTACAAGGCCGTTCTCAGCGCTGCCGGTGACAATTATATCGCCGCCACCACGGAATCCTTCGCCGAGGATACCGATGTGGAATGGCGTCCGCGCCTGCCGCAGTGGCCGGCAGTGGGTGACACCATGGCGACGGCGATCCAATCGAGCCTTGTCGGACAGTCCAGTGTGACCGAGGCGCTCAATGAGGCCCAACGTAAGATCGATGCCGTCCTGAAGGGCTGACGGTGCAGTTACCTCCCAAGGTCGGGATTGGGCGCCAGCGGAGCGGTCTGTTTACCGGTGAACGGGGTTTTGCCCTGCTCATGGTAAGCCCCGGTCTGCTGGTGCTCATTCTCACGACGACCTTTCCGCTTGCCTATCTGATCTGGAGTTCGTTCCAGAACATCAACCTGGCGATGCCGTTTCTCGACGGCTTTGCCGGTTTGGACAATTACCGGAACATGATGAGCGATGGCCGCTACTGGCACGCTCAGCAATTAACCGCCATCTACACCATCTCTTCGGTTTTTCTGCAGATCGCCATCGGTCTGGGTCTGGCGCTTTTGGTCATGCAGATTCCGGCAGGTCAGTGGCTTTTCAGGATCATGGCCATTCTGCCGATCGTTCTGGCACCGGTCGTTGTGGGCCTGTTCTGGCGGACGCTGATGCTGGCGCCGGAATTCGGAATCGTCGACTTTATCGTCCGGGTGCTAGGGTTCGGATCGGTCAACTGGCTCGGCTCGCCGACGCCTGCGTTGATATCGGTGATCATTATTCACACCTGGCAATGGACGCCCTTTGCCTTTCTGGTTTTGCTCGCCAGTCTCGCGTCGCTGCCGCCGGATATCTACGAAGCCGCGCGGATCGACAAAGCCAACGCCTTTCAACGATTCATCCACATCACGCTGCCGCTGATCCGTCCGGCAATCATCATTGTGGTCATCATGCGTTCCATGATCGCGCTGTCGGCTTTCGCGGCGATCTTTGCTGCGACAGGCGGAGGGCCGGGGACGGCTTCCGAAATTCTCAACCTCTATGCCTACAAGACTTCCTTCGTCGAATTGAACTTCGGTTATGGTTCGGCGCTCGCCGTGTCGCTTTTGATCATCACGCTTGGCGTGTCGGGTATTCTGTTCCACCTGCGCACCGCAAAGCGCAATTGAGGGCGACAGGAATGACATCTCGCGCCTCAACCAAGTATACGCGCAATGCCATCTGGTTCGTGGCGGGCGGGCTACTCCTCTTCGTCTGGGTGATTCCGCTGATTTGGGCGGTTATCGTGTCCCTGAAATCGGAATCGGAGGTGCTGGCCTATCCACCCAGCATCTTCTTCGAACCAACGCTCCAGAATTACAGGGATGCGCTTTTCGGTGGCGTCTCAATCCTACCGAGCCTGGGAACCAGTATGATCGTTTCGACCGCAACGACGGTCCTGACCATCGTGATTGCGGTCCCCGCTGCCTATGCCTTTGCGCGGCTGAATCTGCGTGGCAAGAAGTGGCTCGGCTTCTATACGCTGGCGACGCAGATGGTACCGCCGGTCGGTCTGGTCATTCCCTACTTTCTGATCCTCAATAAGGTCGGCTGGCTCGACAGCTATCAGGGAATGGTGACTGTTTATCTGACCTTCTCCCTGCCTTTCGCGATCTGGCTGCTGGTCTCCTACATGGAGGACATACCCTGGGAGATGGAGGAGGCAGCCTTTCTCGATAAGGCAAACCGCTTCCAGACGCTTTGGTATGTGATCCTGCCACAGGTGCGCGGCGGTATCGCGGTGACCGTTATCTTCATATTCCTCAATGCCTGGAATGAGTTCCTGTTTGCGGTCCAGTTGGGCGGGAACACGGTGCGGCCGGTCACGGTGGCCATGTACAACTTCGTGTCGGTCGAGCAGACGCTCTGGGCCAAGCTGAGCGCCGCTGCGCTCGTCGCCATGGTGCCGATGATCATTATTGGAATCGCTGCGCAAAAGCAGATCGTCAAGGGACTGACGGTCGGCGCAGTGAAGGGTGGGGGACGCCGGTGAACCAGGCAAGTGACAATCGGGGCAGGGTGACTCTGCGCGGCATTAGAAAGAGCTTCGGCAGCTTTGAAGCCCTGAAGGGTGTCGATCTGGATATCGAGGCGGTCGAATTTTTTGCCCTCCTGGGGCCGTCCGGATCGGGCAAGACGACCACACTACGTGTTCTTGCCGGGCTGGAAACGCCGGACGAAGGTGTGATGACCTTGGACGATGCCGACGTCACCTACGCCCAGCCGGGCGAACGCGACGTGGCCATGGTGTTCCAGAACTACGCCCTCTATCCGCATATGACCCTGGAGGCCAACATCGGCTTTCCCCTGAAGATGGACGGTGTGCCGAAGGATCAAATTCCGGGCCTGGTTCGCGAGGCGGCGGCCAAGGTAAAAATCGACCACTTGCTGCATCGCAGACCTGGACAATTGAGCGGCGGTCAGCAACAGCGCTGCGCGCTGGCACGCGCCATTGTCCGCCAGCCCCGGTTGTTCCTTCTCGACGAACCGCTGTCGAACCTGGATGCGCAGTTACGACTCGAAACCCGCGTCGAGCTGAAGAAACTCCAGAGGTCCCTGGATGTCACCACCGTATATGTGACCCACGATCAGGAAGAAGCCATGACGATCGCCGATCGGATGGCGGTCTTTCTGGATGGCAATATCGCACAGGTCGGAACGCCGGAAGAGGTTTTCAACACCCCGCGCAATGTCGACGTTGCAGCCTTCATCGGCAGTCCACCCATGAACATACTCAAAGGGCATCTCGACGGCACGAAGGTGTCGATCGGGGATTATGCCTTCAATCTTCCTGCAGCGGTTGCGCGTTCTCCGGGTGAAGTCGTGGTTGGTATCCGACCCAGCCATATTGCCATTGCGCAGGAGGGGCTGCCTGCAAGCCTGTACCTTTCGGAGAACCTCGGCGAGAGCATGCTGCTGAACTTCGATGTCGGGGACCAGCTCGTCAAGGTGCGCCTGCCGGAGGTTTGCCGCTTTGCCGATAACGAGACCGTGCGCCTGAAGTTCGATCCGGGCCATGTCCATTTGTTCGATCCGCAAAGCGGGACACGGATCGACTAGTACTGCCGTGACTGTCCCTGTTTCGTCCAGTGGATGGAGCAGAAAGTTGCGGAGAGCTCAACTGTATAAGGGCGAGAACCATGAAAGCCGTATTTCTTCTTTTTGATTCTCTCAATCGTCTGATGCTCGAACCTTACGGCTGCACGATCCTGGAAACGCCGAACTTCCGGCGCTTGGCGGAACGGAGCGTCACCTTTGACAAGCACTACATCGGCTCCATGCCCTGCATGCCTGCCCGCCGTGACATGCAGTCCGGGCGACACAGTTTTCTGCATCGTTCATGGGGACCTCTGGAACCCTTCGACAATTCCTTCCCCGAACTGCTTAAGGGCGCAGACGCATACTCCCATCTGGTCTCCGACCATTATCACTACTGGGAAGACGGCGGCGCGACCTATCACTCCCGCTACAATTCTTTCGAGTTCGTGCGTGGTCAGGAATCAGATCCCTGGAAGGTATTGTTGACTTCGCCGATCGAGCGCATTCAGGAAAAGTATCACCAGAGCCAGAACGACCTGACATCGAAGCAAAATCCCTACAACTATATGATCAACCGGGAATTCATTAAGGAGGAGAGCGACTTTCCGTCGGTACAGTGTTTTAAGGCCGGGTTCGAGTTCCTCGACATAAACCGGGCAGCGGACAACTGGCTGCTTCAGATAGAAACTTTCGATCCGCACGAACCCTTCTTTGCGCCTGAAAGATGCCGTGAAAAGTTCAAAACCGATTATGATGGCCCCATCCTCGACTGGCCGCGTTACGAGCGGGTCACGGAGCCCCAGGACGAGATCGACGAGTTGCGCGCCAACTATTTTGCGCTCCTCAGCCTCTGTGACGATCTCCTGGGCCGGTTCCTGGATTACTTCGATGCCAACAATATGTGGGAGGACACCGCACTGATCGTGACGACCGATCATGGCTTCCTGCTGGGCGAGCACGATTGGTGGGCCAAGAACCGCATGCCGCTCTACGAAGAGATTTCCCACATACCGTTGTTCATCCATCATCCGGATCATGCCTCCAAGGCGGGTCAGCGGCGCCAGAGTCTGACACAGACGATTGATCTGATGCCGACCTTCTGCGATCTCTTCGGCGCTGAAGTTCCTGACGAGGTGCAGGGGAGGTCATTGTTACCGCTGCTCGAAGGCGACAACTCGGACAGATCGGCCGCCATATTCGGCTATTGGGGCGGTGGCATCAATGTCGTGGACGGGCGCTACACCTACTTTTGTTATCCGAAGGACATGCGCAATCAGGAGCTCTATCAATACACGCTGATGCCGATGCATATGACAAAGATGTTCACGGTGGAGGAGCTAAAAAGTGCGAGCCTCGTGGGGCCTTTCGATTTCACGAAAGGCGTACCGCTGTTACGCATTGCCCATAAGTCGAAGGCAGACACCAAGACCCACTCCTACCATTTTCCCGAGAAGATGGAGGATACCAATACGGTGCTCTACGACCTTGAGTCCGACCCTGGTCAAACCACACCGTTGAAGGATCAAGCGGTGATCGACCGGCTCAATAACGAATTGTTTCGCCTGATGGCCGAAACCGATGCGCCGCCGGAAGCCGTTCAACGCATGCGGGAGAGCCTTCTCGGTAACTGAGGCAAATATTCAATCGCCGAAGGCACCACCGGTCAGCAAGTGCCGCACCTGGGCGCGGTATTCCTGATCCCAGACCACCCGTTCCAGATCGATATCGTCCAGCGATGTCGCGATCGGTTCGATCAGGTTGCCGAGCGGGAGACGGGCTCCGGCATCGCACTGAGGCTGGTTCAGGGAAATTAAGTTCTGCATAGCTTGTCTTTGCTCGCTTTTCGGCCTGTTTCGTTCGTCCATGTTGGCCAGATTGGCGGGCGACTTAGGCCTGATTTAGGCTCGGGCGCGGGATAATCAGGCGGGAATAGGGCATAACAGGGGCAAGGTTAAAGAGGGACAGCGCGGAGCTTCCGCAGGGCAGCCATGCAGAGCAGCCGCTTGTTCCTCTATCTCCACGCGTGTATAGCCGAGGGGTGCCGGTTTCTGAAATCGGGCGTCAATAATCCATGAACCGCTAGGGATGATCGACTGTGACAAAGGCCTCCGCCCAACTTTCGCTGGTTTTTTCCTGCATCGGGCACGCCTTCGTTCATCTCTTCATGGCCCTTTATTTTGTCGTCGTTCTTGCGATCGAGATCGACTGGTCGATCCCCTATCATGATCTGATCGGGCTTTGGACGGTGGGTTCGATCCTGGTTGGTGTTTGCGCCATTCCAGCAGGTTGGATTGCCGACCGTTGGTCAGCGCCAGGCATGATGGTGATCTATTACTTCGGGCTTGGTGGTGCTGCGATTGTCTGCAGTTTCATGGATGCGCCGCTTGCCCTGGCGATTGGTCTCGCCGCAATCGGTATCTTTGCTGCAATCTATCATCCGGTCGGCATCGCCTGGTTGGTCCGCAATGCCGAATCCCGCGGCAAGGCCCTGGGGATCAACGGTATCTTCGGTGGTTTGGGTGTCGCCGGCGCGGGTTTAATCGCAGGCTTCCTGATCGATACACATTCCTGGCGCGCCGCCTTCTTTGTTCCCGGTGTGGCCTGTGTCGCCACTGGTCTGGCACTGTGGTACTGCGTTCATCGAGGCCTGGTGGCCGACGATGGCGAGGACCGGGTCAAGAGCGAGCCGGTGAATCGTGGCGATATGCTGCGTGTATTCGTTATTTTGCTGATGACCATGCTGTTGACCGGGCTGCTTTATCAGTCGACCCAGGTTTCCCTGCCCAAGGTCTTCGATCTGCGCCTGCGGGATATCGCCGGAGACGGTGTGTTCGGAATCGGGACAGCCATTGCGGCGGTCTATACCATCAGCGCGGTGATGCAGGTTTATGGCGGTCATCTCGCCGATCGCTATCCCCTGAAGCCGATTTATGTCGGCGCCTTCCTGCTGCAGGTACCATTGCTGGTGGCGGTCGGCGTCTTTTCGGGATTGCCGCTCATTGTGGTCGCGATGTTTGCGGTTCTGGTCAACGTCGCGGCATTGCCGGCGGAAAATATGTTGCTGGCGCGCTATGCCCCCCAGAAACACCGGAGCCTGGCTTTCGGCATTAAATTCGTTCTGGCCTTCTCCATTGCCCCGGTGGCATTGCAACTGGTTGCCTTTGTGCAGGAGGACACCGGCGAATTCGTGTGGCTCTACTATATCCTGGGCGGTGCTGCGCTGGTCGCCTGTCTGGCGGCGCTCATGCTGCCGCGCGATCGTGGGACTGTGGCCGAGCAGTCAGTTGCGTCAGTTCCGGCTGAATAGACGACCATCCCATGGCGACTCAATTGCTGGCAGCGCGTAACGCCTGATCCAGGTCCGCGGTGATGTCGTCGATGGTCTCCAGACCGACCGAAAGACGAATGACATCCGGGCCGGCACCGGCAGCGATGCGTTGTTCTTCGGTCAGTTGGCGGTGAGTGGTCGAGGCCGGGTGTAGTATCAGAGACTTGGCGTCACCAATATTGGCCAGGTGCGAGAAGATTTCGCAATTGTCGACCACCTTGATTCCGACATCGTAGCCACCCTTTACGCCGAAGGTGAAGACCGCGCCGGCGCCCTTGGGCATGTACTTGCGTGCCAGCTCATAATAAGGGCTTGAAGGCAGCGCCGCAGAGGAAACCCAGGCGACATTCGGATGACTTTCCAGGAACTCGGCGACCTTTCGCGCGTTTTCACAATGCCGCTCCATTCGTAGCGCCAGGGTTTCGCAACCCAACAACGTATGAAAGGCGTTCATAGGGGCCATGGTGGAGCCAAGATCACGCAGGCCAACGGCATGAGCATGAGTGGTGAAGGCCATGTCGCCAAAACTCTCGTAGAAGTTCAAGCCATGATAGGCTGGTTCCGGTGCAGCCAGACCGGTGAACTTGTCATTTTGCGCCCAGTTGAACCTTCCACTGTCGACCACGCATCCGCCCACGGAAGTACCGTTACCGGATAGAAACTTGGTCGTGGAGTGAACCACAAGATCGGCACCCCATTCGAAAGGCCGGCAAAGGTAGGGCGTGGCCATGGTGTTGTCGACGATCAGCGGAACTCCCGCATCGCGCGCGATTTCAGAGAGCGACTCAAGGTCACTGACCACGCCGCCGGGATTTGCCAGGCTTTCGACAAAGATTGCCTTGCAGTTTGGCGTTAGCGCATTGCGGACGTTTTCCGGATCGTCGACGTCGACGAACGTGGCCTGCCAGTCGAATTTCTTGAAGGTCTTTCCGAACTGAGTGATCGAGCCGCCGTAAAGCCGGTTCGAGGCGATGAAGCTGTCGCCTGGTTCCATGATGGCAAAGAAGGTCAGAATCTGGGCGGCATGTCCCGAAGCGCAGCAGGTGGCACCGCGTCCATCTTCCAGGTTAGCGATGCGCTCTTCCAGTACCGCAACAGTCGGATTGGTCAGGCGTGAATAGATGAAGCCGAAAGTTTGTAGATTGAAGAGCGAGGCTGCGTGGTCGGCATCGTGGAAGACGTAGGAAGTATTCTGGTGGATGGGAGTTTGCCGGGCGCCGGTGATTGGTTCAGGTTGGGCACCGGCATGGATCATACGGGTTTCGAAGCCGTAGTTCTGGGATTTGTCGTTGATCGGTTTTGGGCTCATCCGATGCGTACCTTACGGCGCTTGGCGGTGATGACTTTGGAGTTGAAACCACCCCAGGAGAGTTCGCAGTTGAGGCGGCCGAACTCGATTTTGGGGCAGCGATCCATGATGACCTGCAGTCCGGCGGCTTCAGCCCGTAGTGCTGCCGCATCGTTGCGAACCGTAAGCTGCATCCAAACCAGTTTAATGTTCTTTGAATCTTTCAAGTCGATGGCTTCGTCCGTGATCGCACCGGCGACTTCGGAGTTACGGAAGATGTCCACCATATCGTAGTTGTCAGGAATCTCCGCCAGCGAGGCATAAACCTTCTCGCCAAGAATCTCCGTACCTGCCGCACGCGGGTTCACCGGGTAGATGCGGTAGCCTTTTTCCTGGAGGTATTTCATTACGAAATAGCTGGGACGATTCCAATTGGGACTTGCACCGACAAGCGCCACAGCCTTGATACTGTTTAACTGACGGCGCAGATAGGCGTCGCTGTAGCTATCGTGATTGTCAATTCCGCCCATTGTTACTCGCCGGTCCAAGTGGGCTCGCGTTTCTCGATGAAGGCATCGATGCCTTCTTCGGCATCGCGGGCCAGCATGTTGATGGTCATGACCTCGCTGGTGTAGCTGTAGGCCTGCTCCAGATCCATTTCGATCTGACGGTAATAGGCTTCTTTGCCGATCTTGAGCGTAAGCGGCGACTTACCGGCCACTTTCTGTGCGTAGTCGAGTACCACGCGGTCCAGTTCTTCTTCAGCAACTGCCTTATTGATCAGTCCAATCTGTTCAGCCTTTGCGGCATCGATACCTTCACCGGTCAGCAGCATCTCCATTGCCGTCTTACGCGGGACCGCGCGGGAAAGGGCGACCATGGGGGTGGAGCAAAAAAGCCCTATGTTGACACCCGGTGTGGCGAAGTGAGCGCTGTGGGAGGCCACGGCCAGATCACAGGTGGCGACCAACTGGCAACCGGCTGCAGTGGCAATACCGTGAACCTTGGCGATTACCGGTTGGGGCAGGCGGGCAATCGACAGCATCATCTTGCTGCAATGTTTGAAGACAGCCTCGAAATAGGCCCGTTTGTCGTCCGCGCCGCCAGCCGCTCGCATCTCTTTGAGATCGTGACCGGCACAGAAGCCTTTGCCGGCTGCTTCCAGGATGACGATCTTGACCGAACGGTCTTCGCGCAGATTATCCAGTGCCTTCTGGACTTCCGTCATTAACCCGGTTGAGAGCGCGTTGTACTGCTTTGGCCGGTTCAGCGTCAGTGTTGCGATCCCGTCAGCGTCAGAGCGTAGTAAAATTGCGGCATCATCCATCGTTGTTGCGGGGCTTTCAGGTGCTGTGACTGCGCTCATGGGATCAAAGAGCCTCCGGTAGCTTTTCGTTGAATTTCTGCGGCCTGTTTCGACTAATTCTACTCACTATTCCTTCTCGCGACGGTGAAGTCCAGCCGCATTCTGCGCTCTGGGAAATCGTAGATTTCTACGCTAGGAAGAGGCCCAGGCCTCAATAAGATCTGCACAGCTTGCCGCCCTTAAAGGCGGGCGCGGCAGGGGCGGGGCGCTATCGATCCAAGCCGGATAGAGCGCATGGACAAGCCCGGGCTCCTCGGTGTCTTCCTCAAGCATTTTGCGTTCTTGAACTTGCGGATTCTGTGCCAGTTGCTCCACTTCTGTGACAGCATGGAAACAGCAGTCGACCGGATCAAGAAGGCTTTGCCACTGCGCTAGATCCTGTGTCGCGATGACCCCACTGACATCAGCAATCAGGGAACTCTGCGGGCTTTCTTCGTCTTGCCGGACAATCCATTCGCGCCGGTCAAGGGCAGAGCAAAAGTTGGCCCAGAACTTGGGCTCGATAGCGCCGAGACTGATAAAACCTCCGTCCCGGGTTCGATATATCTGATAACAGGCATAACCACCGTTGAGCATATTTCTCTCTCGTTCCGGACGATGACTGTAACTCTTGGACGCGGAAAGATTCATGCCCTGCCAGGCGAGCACGGATTCTGCGATGCTCATGTCGAGGTGACATCCCGTTCCGCTGCGTTCGCGTCCGAAAAGGGCGGCGAGCACAGCAGAAGCAGCTTGGCTGCCGCTAGCGAAGTCAGCGACCGGCGGCGCTGCAGTTACGGGACGCTCTGCCGTTCCGGAGGCGGCCAGACCGCCAGCCAGGGCCATGTAATTGATATCGTGGCCTGCGCGCCCCCTGTAGGGGCCAGTCTGACCGAACCCGGAAAGTGCACAATAAATCAGGCGGGGGTTTAATTCTTTGAGCCGGTCAGGCGAAAATCCGAGGCGTTCGAGCGTGCCGGGACGAAAGGATTCGATCAAGATGTCTGCTTTTGAAACCAGAGCGCAGAAATCACTCTTTCCCGCTTCTGATTTGAGGTCGAGCGTTGTGAGCGTCTTGCCGGCGTTAATCCCTTTATAAAAGAGAGACACGCCGTCGCTGCCCAGAGGCCCGAAACCTCGCATTGGATCGCCGGCTGGGGCTTCGAGTTTGATTACCTCGGCTCCCATGTCGCGCAGAATTTGTGCGCAGTAGGGGCCTGGCAGAAACTGCCCGAGATCGAGAACGCGGATACCATTCAAAAATCCGGTCATGGTCCGCAGTTTCTCCCCGCCACTTCAGTTGATGCGTCCCAAACGATTGTTTGGTATGCATCAGGAGCACCCGAGTCCGCAAGGACGTTAGGGGCAGGTATCGGTTTGTCAGCGCTTGTTTCGAAGCGGTATCAGGTTGGATAAAAACTGTGGATGAAGAGAAAGAGACAGAATGGCGCTTATCACCGCTGAGGAGATTTTCGAGATCTGCCGTGCCGAGATGCCGCTGGTGTTGGATCTGGGTCTCGAGATCGAGGAAATCGGCGAAGGACGGTGCCGGGTACGGCAGCCTTACCGTGCAGCCTTCGTGCGTCCGGGCGGCACCATCAGCGGCCCAACCATGATGGGGCTTGCGGATTGCGCCATGTGGATCGCCGTGATGTCCGTCGTCGGCAAAGCAGAGATGGCGGTCACCGCTAGCCTGAACATTAACTTTCTAAAACGCCCCAAACCTGTGGCATTGATCGCGGAATGCCGGGTTCTCAAATCAGGTAGGCGCCTGGCTTATGGTGAAATATCTCTGTTTTCGGAAGGCGAGGAAGAAGAGGGCCCGGTTGCGCACGTCACCTGCACCTATTCGCTGCCTCCTCGAGGCGCGCCGTGATACTGGAATTCTAATGTCGAAACGGTATCTCTGTAATGGCAGGATACGATAAAAGAACTATATTCCATATAGTTAGAGGGCGATTTACTTTCTTGATTCCTTTCTTCCAGGACCATCGCCCTCAGCCTGTTGACACTGATTCCTTGAGGTATTTGCCTGCGTGTCGAAATTTAGCTTAATATCAGATGGTTAGATGTGCGGTATTATAATACCGTTATTGTAAAATATTCGAAAAACACACTTTTTCGGCGTTGACAGCCCCTCATCCCTGAATTAGAAACCGCCGCGTTATGGACGGGCTGTGCCCGTGCGTTCAATTTCTCTGTTGTGTGAAGCCTTTTGGTTTATTCGAAACCGTATGGGTGTTCACGATGAGTGGATGAAACGATGAAAACCTATTCAGCCAAACCGGCGGATATCGAGAAAAAGTGGATCGTCATTGACGCCGATGGTGTCGTGCTCGGTCGCTTGGCCGTCGAAATCGCCCGGATCCTGCGCGGCAAGAACAAGCCGACTTATACTCCTCATATGGATTGCGGCGACAACGTCATCGTGATCAACGCCGAGAAGATCAAACTGACTGGCAAGAAGCTCACTGATAAGACCTATTACTGGCACACCGGTCACCCCGGTGGGATTAAGCAGCGGACCGCTGGTCAAATCCTGGCCGGAGCCCATCCTGAGCGGGTGGTATCCAAAGCCGTCGAGCGCATGGTCCCACGCGGACCCCTCGGTCGCCAGCAGATGAAAAACCTGCGTGTCTATGCTGGAACAGAGCATCCGCATGAAGCGCAGAACCCGGTCGTTCTGGACTTCGCGTCGCAGAACCCGAAGAACAAGAGGAGCGCGTAAGTCATGGCCGAGGAAACTCAGACCCTGACCGATTTGAGCCAGCTTGGCGAGGTCGCCACGGCGGAAGCGGCAGTCGAAACGACGGCAGAACCCAAAAAGGACGCGCAGGGCCGCTCCTACGCGACCGGCAAGCGGAAAGATGCGGTTGCCCGTGTCTGGATCAAAGCCGGCAGCGGTAAAGTCACCGTCAATGGCCGCGATCAGGAGCAGTACTTTGCCCGCGCAGTGCTGCGGATGATGATCGAGCAGCCTTTCACGGTTACCGACCGTTCCAATCAGTTCGACGTGATTTGCACCGTTGCTGGCGGTGGTCTCTCAGGACAGGCCGGTGCAGTACGTCACGGTATCTCCAAGGCTTTGATCCTGTTCGAGCCGGGCCTGCGTCCGGTTCTGAAGGCAGGTGGCTTCCTGACCCGTGATTCGCGTGTTGTTGAACGTAAGAAGTACGGTCGCGCGAAAGCACGCCGGAGCTTCCAGTTCTCCAAGCGTTAATCCGCTTAGGGCATACAAGTCTGTTAAAGCGGGGGAGTGGCATGTTGTCGCTCCCCCGTTTTGCGTTTGGCGATTGCCTGGTTGTTCCACTAGATTCGCCTGACTATGACAGTCAGGAAAACCAAACTGCCAGACGACAGTGGCCTACGGCGCTTTGTAGAAGCGGGCGACTTTCTGGATTGTTACACCGTTGACACCAAGCAGACGGAACTGTCGATCGCTGAAATCACGCAGCGGATCTTCATCGGAGCACCAAGATGGGTTGAGCTGCTGCTTGCGCTGCGGGACCTGGGCGTCAGACCTTTCGGTCTGAAGACGACGGCGCGGCTGCCGACGGATAATTCGATAAGGAAGAGTGTTCAACCGGGAGAAGCCGTCAGCTTCTTCTGTGTGCACAGTATCAGCGACAATGAGATCATCGTTGGCGAGGACGATAAGCATCTCGATTTCAGGATCTCGGTTTTTCGCGCGAGCAGGAACTCCAGCAAAATTTCTCTCGCCACCTGGGTGCACACGCACAATCGGCTTGGCCGGATCTACCTCCGCATGATTCTGCGATTTCACGTTCTGATCGTGAATGCGCGCCTTGCCGCGCTGCCAAGGGAACTCGCCTGAATCAAGGGGAGTCAGATACTATAGAAACACTCTGAATTTGCGGTTGTTACCAGGATGAACAGCACATTCGAATGTCTTGGTCCAGATCACTGGCAGGTCTTCAAAGCTTTGAGATTTGAGATGTTGTCCGAATCTCCCTCAGCCTTTGGCTCAAACCTGGAGAAAGAGACGGGATACGACGAAATCAAGTGGCGCAACTTTGTGAAAGCGGTCCACCCGATTGTGTTGAAGGTAAATGGCGAAGTGGCTGGTACGGCCGGTTATCTCTGTCCTGTGGATGACGACCCGACCCTGGCCAAGATGGTGTCCATGTATATTGCGCCGATCTATCGGGGCTATGGTCTTGGCCGCGATCTTGTCGAAGAAACATTATATTGCGTTCGGAAGGAGACTGCGGCACGTCGTGTGGTTCTCAACGTCTTTCCCGGCAACGTAAGCGCAATTCGCCTCTATGAGAGTGTCGGCTTTCGCGCGGCTCAAAATGGACAGGGAATGACAATCGCTGGTAAGGAAGACAGCGAGCTCACGATGGAGCATTTCTTGAACTAAGCTGACGACAAGCTTTCTATCGTGATCAGTTGAGCCAGGGCTTCATGCTATCGTTCAAGACTCGAAACACGACCGAAGCAATAGGGATGACACGACAAAACCCGATCCGAATTGAACTCAAAGACGTTATTCAGATTAGCGTTGCTTCGAACAGAGGCATACCGAATCATCCGCACTTGCCGGCACTTATCTACCCGAAAGCGGTTCTACCAGATACGCTGCCCTATCAGATCAAAGCTCTCTACGCGAGAAATCGCTGGACCAAGGCTTGGGTCTATAGCTTGTTCGATTACCATCACTACCACTATGCGGCACATGAGGTGCTGACGGTGGTTGGCGGCACGGCAATGCTGCAGCTGGGTGGCGAACTCGGCCTATGTAAGGAAGTAACCTCAGGAGACGTCGTCCTTCTGCCCGCGGGCTTCGGCCACAAACTTGTCGATTCGACGCCCGACTTCTCCGTTGTCGGCGCCTATCCTGAGGGCCAGGAGGATATCGGTTACAATCGCGCAGGATCTGATGCAGCGGCGGAGGCACAGATATTGATTGCGGCAACGCCCTTGCCCGATTGCGACCCGATATATGGTTCCGGCAGTCTGTTAGAGGCTTTGTGGGCAGGTCCGCAACGCTAATTGGGAAGTGCCATCCAGTTCGGTCAAATGTCCCGCAGGCATTGGTCGCTTAGCCCATTGTGCAGTTTACACTGGAAAAGACTCGGGTGAGTTAGGTCAAGCACACCAAATTGGCGTGTTACTTCTTGGCGTATTTTCTGTTTTTGATCGGATGGCGTTATCGGGTTTTCCCTGGCTCCGTTCCCGCGTATCGTAACTTATCGCGAGTCGGGCGCTTGCTTCCGGCGCGGCGAACTTTTCGGCGTGTGTCTGTGAATCAGCGGGAGATCTGAAATGCCTGTCTCAATCGGAATGACCCTGCGTCCTCTTGCGTCCGCCACTGCAATCTGTGTCGGCGTTATTTCAGTTTCCGGCCCGGCCATAGGCGATACGACTGCGCAGCTGCGTATCTTGGAAACCACGGATATCCATGTTCACGTTGTCGACTATGACTATTACGCCGACAAACCCTCCGCTTCGGTTGGATTGGCCAAGGTCGCAACGCTGATCGAGCAGGCGCGGGCGGAAAACGTCAACTCCCTGATGATTGACAACGGAGATTTGATCCAAGGCAATCCACTCGGTGACTACATGGCTAAACGCCGAGGGCTGGAAAAAGACGATGTACATCCGGTTTACAAGGCCATGAACCTGATCGATTACGATGTCGGTAATATCGGCAATCACGAGTTCAACTACGGCTTGGATTTCCTCGGCAAAGCGCTGGCGGGCGCAAAATTTCCTTACGTCAGTGCAAATGTCTATCAGGATGACGGGGATCTGGATCCGAGTAACGACAAACCATACTTTGCACCCTACGTCATTCTCGAGCGCGAACTTCTGGCAGAAGACGGTAAGAGCTATCCGATCAAGATCGGTGTAATCGGCTTCGTGCCGCCACAAGTCATGCAGTGGGATAAGGCCAATCTGGCCGGTAAACTGATCGCGCGCGATATTGTCGACACCGCACACCGCTACGTCCCTGAAATGCGGGCGCTAGGGGCCGATGTCGTGATCGCTGTCCCGCATTCAGGACTGACAACTGCAGCTCCCAAAGCGCTTGACGAGAACGCAACTTACGAATTGAGCTTGATCCCGGGAATAGACGCTATCCTCTTTGGTCACGCGCATCAGGTTTTCCCATCGGACAGCTACGCCGACATGCCAGGCGTCGACATCAGGTCGGGGACGATCAACGGTGTTCCAGCAACCATGCCCGGTTTCTGGGGTAGCCATCTGGGGCTTGTGGATCTTAACCTGCGGCGCAGCGATGCAGGTAAGTGGCGGGTGACTTCAGGAACCGGCTCGGTACGTGCTGTCTTCAAGCGCGATGGGCGCAAGAAGATTCCGCTGGTTGACGCCGATCCGAAGATTCTTGCAGCCGTCGCCGAGGAACACCAGGCAACGATCGCCTACATGAGCGAAGCGGTGGGTAAGGTCGAAGCGCCGATCAACAGCTACTTTGCCCTGGTCGCCGACGACCCCTCTATTCAAATCGTGACCAATGCACAAAAATGGTACGTCGAGGAGCTGATCAAGGGAACGGAATACGATGGTATTCCAGTCCTCTCCGCCGGTGCTCCCTTCAAGGCCGGAGGTCGCGGTGGCCCAGACTATTACACTCTGGTGGAAAGCGGCGATATTGCTCTCAGAAATGTCGCCGATTTGTACATCTACCCCAATACCTTGCGTGCCGTTCTTCTTACAGGAGGCGAGGTCCGGGAGTGGCTCGAAATGTCTGCGGGCGCTTTTAACAGAATCGACCCGACTTCGGGTGCCGAACAGGCGCTCTTGAACCCGGAATTTCCGTCCTACAATTACGACGTCATTGATGGCGTGACCTATGAAATCGATCTGACTCAGCCTGCCCGTTACGCCAAGGACGGGACGCTGGCCGATCCGGATGCACATCGCATTACAGAGCTCAAATTCGATGGCGCACCGATCGACCCGGAGGCGAAGTTTATCGTCGCTACCAATAATTATCGTGCAGGTGGGGGTGGCAATTTCCCGCGGTTGGATGGCAGCACCACGATCATCGAGGCGCCCGATGAAAATCGTACGGTCCTCGCCAACTATATTTTCGAATTGAAGAGCTTCAATCCTTCCGCCGACATGAATTGGTCTTTCAAAGCCATACCCGGAGACGTCAATGTGACTTTCTCGTCGTCGCCATCTGCATCTTCCGTGCTGGACGGAACCTTGCCGATCGAGGCAGCGGGGCAGGCGGACGATGGCTTCGCGAAGTATCGAATGATTATGAAATAGCCAGCCACGAGTTAACGACGGCATAGGGAAGTCAGGCCAGTTTTATGAGTACTATTCTGCGTGCCCATCGTGGGATTATGCCGAAAATCCACGAAACGGCTTTTATTGCGGAAACGGCCGTGATCATCGGGGATGTGGAAATCGGTCCCGGGTCGTCGGTCTGGTACGGATGCGTGATCCGGGGCGATGTCAATGCCATCAGGATCGGGGCGGATACCAACATTCAGGACGGCAGTGTCATCCATGTGACGCATGACCGGAACGGCGACTACCGTCAAACAGGCGGTGGTGTCTCCACGACAATCGGAGACGGGGTGACGATCGGCCATATGGCGCTGCTGCACGCCTGCGAAATCGAGTCTCACGCCTTTATCGGCATGCGCGCTGTACTAATGGATAAAGCAGTGGTGGAGACCGGTGCCATGGTTGCCGCAGGTGCGATGGTAACGCCGGGGAAACGCGTTTTGAGCGGTCAGCTTTGGTCGGGTGCACCGGCGGCTTACATGCGCGACGTAAAGCCCGACGAAGCTGAATTCATTAGCTATCTGGGCGGCAACTACGCCGATCTGGCTGCATCCTACAGAGATCAGGCCTAGATTCTGACCCTCAGCGAGCGTTCAGCGTTTCAGACTGACTTTGACATAACTTCCCGGAGCGTCCTCGATCGCCTTGATCTTTCCGGCACCCGGTTTTCGGGCGGTCACCTGTTTGCCCTGGTGTTTGTTTAGCCAACGCGACCAATCTGTCCACCAAGACCCTTCGTGTTTCTTGGCATTCTTGTACCAGGTCTCCGGGTGCTTGGCGCGTTTACTGTTGGTCCAATAAGCGTATTTGCTGGTTTCTGGCGGATTCACCACCCCTGCGACATGACCCGCAGCGGTCAGAACGAAGTGTACCGGCCCGTTAAAGAGATCTACGGCGAGATACGTCGAACGCCAGGGTGCGATATGATCTTCCTTGGCGGCGACCATGAAGACCGGCGTTTCGATCTTTGCGAGATCGATCGCGACGCCGTCGAGGATCACGCCCCCTGGAACGGCTAACAGGTTCTCCAGATACATCTTACGCAGATAGAAGGAATGCATGGCGGCAGGCATGCGGGTGGCGTCTTCGTTCCAATAAAGCAGGTCGAAAGGAAAGGGTTCTTTGCCCAGCAGGTAGTTATTAACCACGAAAGACCAAATCAGGTCGTTGGCCCGCAACAGATTGAAGGTTGCGGCCATCTCCTTGCCGTCCAAATACCCCTGCTGTTCCATCTTTTCTTCCAGCAGAGTCACCTGCTCTTCGTCGATGAAGACGCCAAGTTCTCCGGGTTCGGAGAAGTCTGTCAGGGTCGCGATAAAGGTCGCGGCGTGAACCAGCGGTTTTTTCTTTTCGGCTAGAAAAGCCAGCGTTACCGAAAGAAGTGTGCCGCCGAGGCAATAACCAATTGCGTTAACATCGTCTTCGCCTGTTGCCTTGCAGATCACGTCGATGGCCGCGAGCGGACCTTCCAGCATGTAATCCTCAAAGGTCTTTTGCGCCAGGCTTTCGTCCGGGTTAACCCAGGAGATGCAAAAGACCGTCAGACCTTCGTCGACCATCCACTTGATGAAAGAATTCTCCGGCCTGAGGTCGAGGATGTAATACTTGTTGATCCAGGGCGGCACGATCAGAACCGGCCGTTTGGCAACCTTTTTCGTGGTCGGGCTGTATTGGATCAGCTGCATCAAATCGTTTTGAAAGACCACTTTACCGGGTGTCACGGCAACGTCCTCGCCCAGAGTAAAGGCCTCGTCGTCCGTCATGCTGATTTTCAGCTGCCCGCCGCCTCGGCTGAGGTCGTGGAGCAGGTGGTCCAGGCCCTTAATCAGATTTTGCCCGCCACTTTCCACAGTTGCGCGCAGCACTTCGGGGTTGGTGAAAAGAAAGTTGGAGGGCGCAAGGGCGTCGACGAACTGACGGGTGAAGAAGTCGATCTTTTCGGCCTCGTGTTCATCCTTCCCATGGAGACTCTGAACGGTCGAGCGCAGCCATCTGGCGCTGAGCAGATAAGATTGCTTGATGTAGTCGAAGAGCTGGTTGTCCTCCCAGGCCTCGTCCTTGAACCGCCGGTCGTGCCTGTCCGGTGAAATAGTGGGTTCGACCTCGTGGCCCATCATGCGCCGGGTCGTGGACTGCCAGAGGTCCATATAGCTCTTCCACAGCGACATTTGCGCCTGGACCATGATTGCCGGGTTGGTCATCAAGCGGGTTGTCAGCTCCAGGAAGGCACCTCCGATGTTCAGAGGATCGACCTGTGACGCATAATCGATGCCGTAGTTGTCCTTCAGGAAGTCAGTCACCATATCGCGACTCTGCTCGGCAATCATGCCGAGAGAGCTGGCGAGGTCCTGTGTTTCTTCTGGGGTGTTTTCGGCGTACGGTTGCTCATCCATGAGGCCTTGCCTATGATTCCTCCGATTCGAAAATAAAGCGGCTTCTCCGCAAGAGTTGTAATGCCTTGTATCCTATGACGCGCACGGAAAACGCATTGAAACAATTCAAGAATGCCACGTTACGAAGGGCCTTTATAGGGGGCAACAACGCTTGTTGTAGCTTTTTAAAGCATCGTAACGTTATAAGGACAGACTTTGCGCCGAAAATGTGCGGTAAATCCGGGGGATAAGGCTGGAAAATGATCATGGCCAGCGATAACACGTTCGAAAAAATGTGTCGTGGGTGGCGAGTCCGAAGCGCCACTGTCATCACCGTTGCAATGCTGTTGACCGGCTGCTCTTCCGGGTCCGACTGGGCCGATCCGGGCGAGTGGTTGTCTAGCGACGACGAAAGTGCCTCCTCCACGCCGGCTCCCGCTGAGAGCGAACCTGCAGAGGGTTTTCCCAATTTATCCAGTGTCCCTGGCGAGGCTCCGGAAACTTCCTCACGCTCCGCACGTGACAATGTGAGTGAGGGCCTGTCGGCAGACCGGTCTAACGCGCGCTACAGTGATCAATCCCTGACGGCAGAATCCACACTGATACCGCCTGCGCCACCGCCGCCAAGTGCTCCAAAGCGGGCGCCCGTGACGCCTGCAGCACCTGCGCCGGCCGCTGCGCCGTCGCCAGCGCCTGCTACGCCAGCAGCTCCGGCTGCGCCTGCGGCTGCAAGCGTGACGCCCAAACCAGCTGCCCCGGCAGCACCGGCTACACCTACGGCGACACCGGCTTCACCTCCGCCGCCACCGCCAACACCGGCTGCGCCTGGAACGACGGTCCTTTCTGCAGCACCTAAGGCTGTCGCGGCTGCGCCAGCCGCCAAGACTGCGGCCGCGCCCCGGTCCAATTCAACCTCTGAATTGCCGCCTGCATTTCCGGCGCGTGCAGCACAGCCCAACACGTCGAATTATGTTCCGCCGACCTTTGAGGCGCCGCGTTATCAGTTGCCTGGACGCGGAACGGCGTCTCCCGGTGCTACCCAACAGCAGACCGCCCGCGCCCCGGTGCCAGGGGCGTCCGGAGCAGCCGGCGCGTCAGGCCAGCTAACGGCAGTGATCTACTTTGGTCATGGGTCGTTCGGCCTGGATAACAACGACTTGAAGGTGTTGCGTGACGTCGCGGCTATCCAACGCGAGAAGAATGCCCGAGTCTTAGTTATCGGTCACTCAAGCTCACGTACAGGTTCAACCGACGCGGTAAACCACAGGGTCGTCAACCTGGAGACATCGCTGAAACGCGCAAATTCCGTGGCGGCAGCGCTGGCGCGGCTGGGAGTTCCCAAGGACCAGGTTGTCGCAGAGGCCCGTTCAGACAATCAGCCGGTATTTCACGAATTTATGCCGACAGGCGAAGCCGGTAACCGCCGTGCTGAGATCTATCTGGCATATTAGGCGGCGGAGCGCTAAAAAGCGGGGCGTTGGCCGGTTACGCCTGAGGGGGAAGACCCGCGGGTCCTTTTCCTCAAATCCGAAGCTGGCTTTTTAAAACTCAATGCCAATTATTGGCGATTTCCCAAGAGTTTGCGATGGAACAAGAATTTCACCGTATCAAGCGTCTGCCGCCTTATGTGTTTGCCGAAGTCAACGACCTGAAGGCAAAGGCCCGCGCAGCCGGTGAAGATATCATCGACTTTGGTATGGGAAATCCCGATCAGCCACCGCCGCCGCATGTCATCGCAAAGCTGGTTGAGGCGGCCCAGGATCCACGGACGCATCGCTATTCCACCTCCCGTGGAATTCCTGGATTGCGCAAGGCGCTCGCAGCCTACTATCAGCGCCGTTTCGGCGTGGAAATCGACCCAGACAGCGAAACCTGTGTAACGATCGGCTCGAAAGAGGGGCTCGCCAATCTGGCGCAGGCGATTACTTCACCGGGCGACATTATCCTAGTGCCGAACCCGAGCTATCCGATCCATGCCTTTGGTTTCATCATTGCCGGCGCATCGATCCGAAGCATGCCGGTCGGGTCGGATTTCGACTTCATGGCGCAGCTCGAACGTGCCGTGAAGCATTCAGTGCCTAAACCTACGGCATTGGTGCTCAATTATCCTGCCAACCCAACCGCTGAAGTGGTCGGTGTCGACTTTTACGCCGAGGTGGTCGACTTCTGCCGTCGTCATGGGATCTATGTGATTTCGGATTTAGCCTATGCCGAAGTCTATTTCGAAGGCGATCCGCCGCCATCGATCCTGCAGGTGCCGGGTGCCCGGGACATCGCCGTGGAGTTCACGTCGCTCAGCAAGACCTATTCCATGCCGGGCTGGCGGGTCGGATTCTGTACCGGGAACAAGAAACTGGTCGCCGCTTTGATGCGGGTGAAATCCTATGTCGACTACGGCGCCTTTACCCCGATCCAGGTCGCGGCAACCACGGCCTTGAACGGCGATCAAAGCTGCATCGACGAGATGCGCGCCCGTTATAAATCCCGGCGGGATGTTCTCATTTCCGGGCTGGAAGCGGCAGGTTGGGACGTGCCTAGTCCGCCCGCCACCATGTTCGCCTGGGCGCCTCTGCCTCCAGAGTTCGCAGATCTGGGTTCGCTGGAGTTTTCCAAGCTTCTCCTGCAACACGCCAAGGTCGCTGTGGCGCCAGGCGTTGGTTTTGGAGAATATGGTGATGGACATGTTCGCTTAGGACTGGTCGAGAACGAACACCGCACACGTCAGGCAGTTCGAAATATCAAGGCACTTTTCAAGGACCCTGAGAAGGTCCGCAACCTAATGGACGAGCGGAAAATAGCATCGTGACGAAACCTCTGCGTATTGGAATTGCCGGCCTCGGCACGGTTGGTGCCGGGACTCTCGGAATCATCGAATCCCATGGGAAATTGCTTGCCGCCCGTTGTGGCCGTCATTTTCTGGTCTCCGCTGTGTCGGCGCGTGACCGGAGTAGAGACCGTGGCGTCGACCTTTCCGCCGTGCGCTGGTTCGAAGACGCAGTGGCAATGGCGGCTGACGATCAGATCGATGTTGTGCTGGAGCTGATTGGCGGTTCTGACGGTATCGCGAAGGAAGTGGTCGAGACCGCTATTTCCACCGGGAAGCATGTTGTAACTGCAAACAAGGCGTTGCTTGCCCATCACGGCACCGAGCTGGCACGTGCCGCAGAGGACGCCAAGGTATTCCTGGGCTATGAAGCAGCTGTGGCCGGTGGTATTCCTGTAATCAAAAGCCTGCGTGAAGGTCTTGGTGGAAACGCTATCGAGCAGGTTTACGGCATTTTGAACGGCACCTGCAACTATATCCTCTCTGCTATGCGCGACAGTGGCCGCGAGTTCGGCGAGGTTCTCAACGAAGCACAAGAATTGGGATATGCGGAAGCCGATCCGAGCTTCGATGTCGATGGTGTGGATGCCGCGCACAAGCTCGCAATTCTGACGGCTCTTGCCTTTGGGTGCGAGGTTGATTTCGAGTCGGTCTATGTTGAGGGAATTCGAGAGATCTCCTCTCTGGATATCGCCTACGCCGAGGAATTGGGCTACCGCATAAAGCTCTTGGGGATTGCCCGGCGCGAAGAAGGTGGCATCTTGCAGCGTGTGCATCCCTGTATGGTGGCCAGAGACACCCCGATCGCCAATGTCGAAGGCGTGTTCAATGCTGTCGTGGCGGAGGGCGACTTTGTCGGCCGCATTCTCTCAGAGGGCGCCGGGGCCGGGGCGGGGCCGACGGCTTCTGCTGTTGTTGCCGACCTGTTGGATATTGCACGGGGCAGCACGCTTCCAACCTTTGCCATTCCGGCTGGAGAACTGAGCAACAGTAAAAGCGCAACGATGGATGGCCATAGTGCCTCACACTACGTACGCTTGATGGTTGTTGATCGTCCCGGCGTTATTGCAGATATTGCCGCAGCCCTGCGTGACGAGGAAATTTCCGTCGAGGCCATGCTGCAGCGTGGCCACGCTCCGGGTGAGGCTGTGCCGGTGGTCATTACGACGCACGCGACGACACAAAAGCGTATCGCGATGGCTCTGGATCGGATCGACGCGATGGAGGCGGTGCTTGAAACGCCGCGCATGATCAGAATTGAATCGCTGTAGCCGGGACAGGACGTACCCGCATCAGCGACGCCCATATTGAGGGCGATGAATGTTGAAGAACGAATTGGAGTAGAAGAACGATGTCACAATCCGATGCAGCAGCAAGCGCGATGGATCGCAATCTGGCGCTTGAAACCGTCCGCGTAACGGAGGCGGCTGCTCTTGCGGCGTCAAGACTAATGGGACGGGGCGATGAAAAGGCGGCGGACCAGGCAGCCGTCAATGCCATGCGTGAATCCCTTAACGAGCTTGCAATCGACGGAACCGTTGTCATCGGCGAAGGCGAACGCGACGAAGCCCCGATGCTGTACATCGGCGAGAAGGTCGGGCAGGGCGGCCCAATGATCGACATCGCGCTCGATCCGCTCGAAGGTACGACATTGACGGCAAAAGGCGGCCCCAACGCACTGGCGGTCATTGCGCTGGCGGAATCCGGAGGCTTTCTGAACGCACCGGATACCTACATGAACAAGATTGCCGTCGGTGGCGGACTGCCTGAAGGGGTGGTTGACCTTGATAAAGCCCCGGCTGAAAATCTGAAAAGCCTGGCTGAAGCCAAGAAGACCGAAGTTGCAGACTTGGTCGTCTGTATCCTGGATCGGCCACGCCACAGCGAACTGATCTCACAGGTCCGCGAAGCCGGCGCCCGTATCATGCTGATCGGCGATGGTGACGTCTCCGGTGCGATGGCAACCAGCCGGCCCGACAGTGGGGTTGATCTCTACATGGGGGTTGGCGGTGCACCCGAGGGTGTTCTGGCTGCTGCCGCCTTGCGCTGCATCGGCGGCCAGTTCCAGGGTCGGCTGGTCTTTCGGAATGAAGACGAGCGGGAGCGCGGCCGGCGCTGGGGAATCGAAGATTTCGACCGCAAGTACCAATTGAATGAGCTGGCGGGCGGTGACGTGATGTTCGTGGCGACGGGTGTTACGGACGGCAGCATGCTGCGCGGTGTCCGCCGTACTCCAGGCGGCGCGACCACGCATTCGATGGTGATGCGCTCTAAGACCGGAACGGTCCGGCTGGTCGAGGCTCAACACGATTTCACCCGCAAGACCTGGTACGACAAGCTGGGGGTATAGGAGCAGGGTATCGGCATGGAGGCAGCGTCGGAACGGCTTTCGCGTGCCAGCTTTCTGAATGTCGAGACCTCGGCCGGCGGAAAACGCTGGGAAGAACGTCTGGCCGACCCCAGGCGCGGCCTGGCTTTGGCGCAGCGGCTTGATTTACCCGAAATTGTCGGCCGGATCCTGGCTGCGCGCGATGTCGATCTGGACTCCGCTGAAGCTTACCTCAATCCAACCCTGCGCCAGTTTTTGCCCGATCCGTCACACCTGCGCGATATGGATCAGGCTGTTGAACGGCTCGTCAAAGCCATTCGCGAGGGTGAGCGGATTGCTGTATTCGGTGATTACGACGTGGACGGCGCCACCTCATCGGCTCTGCTTCATCGCTTTCTCAAGCAAGCCGGTGCTGATTTACGTGTCTATATTCCTGATCGAATTACCGAAGGTTATGGTCCTAACGCGACCGCTCTCCGCCAGCTAAGAAGCGAAGGTATCGCGGTGGTCATTACCGTCGACTGCGGCATAACCTCATTCGATGCCCTGGAGGACGCGGCAGACCAGGGACTCGAGGTCATCGTGGTTGACCACCATGCCGCCGAGCCAAGACTTCCTGTGGCGGCGGCAGTGGTCAATCCGAACCGGCAGGATGAGGAATCCGACTGTGGCCATCTGGCGGCTGTCGGTGTCACTTTCCTGCTTATCGTCGCATTGAACCGGGGTTTGCGTCAGGCAGGCTGGTTTCAGCAGTCCGGGTTGAGTGAGCCGGATCTGAAGCAATGGTTGGATCTGGTTGCACTCGGTACGGTCTGCGATGTCGTCCCGCTGTACGGACTTAACCGGGCCTTCGTGACCCAAGGGCTGAAAGTCATGGGGCAGAGGAAAAATCCAGGCCTTGTCGCCCTTTCGGATGTCGCAAAACTCAGCGAAAGGCCCGACAGCTTTCATCTGGGTTTCATGCTTGGTCCGCGCGTAAACGCCGGTGGCAGGGTAGGAGAGGCAGGTTTGGGCGCCACCCTTCTCGCAACTGACGATGCGGTCGAAGCACGCGATCTGGCAAGCCGTTTGGACCGCTATAATGCGGAACGCAAAGAACTCGAAGCGCAGGTGCTGGATCAGGCGATCGAGCAGGTTGAAGCAAATGGCGAACCGCCAGGTGGACTGGTGATCGCTGCGGGGCCCAACTGGCATCCAGGCGTCATAGGTATTGTGGCCAGCCGCCTAAAGGATCGCTACAACGCGCCTGCAATCGTGATTGCGCTTGATGAAAAGGGACTTGGAAAGGGATCGGGACGCTCTGTGCCGGGTGTAGATCTGGGTGCGACCGTCATCGCAGCCCGTCAGGCCGGTCTTCTGATCAACGGTGGTGGCCACCCCATGGCGGCGGGCTTAACCGTTGCTGCTGATGCTCTTAAGGGGCTCGAAGCGTTTCTTACAGAGCGGATAACGTCCCAGTTGAAGGCCGTCGACTATAGGCCCTCGTTAGGGATCGATGGTGCCCTTCAGCCTGGCGGAGCAACGGCCGACCTTTTGCGGGAAATCGAGCGTTGCGGGCCCTTCGGAGTTGGAAATCCTCAACCACGCTTCGTACTGCCATCCGTACAGGTGGCGAACGCCAGCGTAGTTGGCGCCGATCATGTGCGCTGCAGTCTCGCCGGGGTCGATGGCAAACGTATCAAGGGGATCGCCTTTCGGGCCTTGGACAACCCGTTGGGTGAACTCTTGCTGAAGTCTGGTGGTGTTCCGCTTCACGTGGCGGGAAAACTCAAGCTCGACAGCTGGGCCGGGCGGGACGCAGTTCAGATCATTATCGAAGACGCCGCATCGATATAAGTCTACACTGACTTTATGACGCGACCAATTGACTCGGCGAATCGACATCTCGTTGCTGGTTTTGCTCCGACGCACCGGCGAAATTCACTCTCAAAAGCCATAATTTCAAGAGTTCCCCTTTCGTTGCTACGTTTGACAGCACTAAGCCTCCTCGTACCTTTACTTGTGGCGGCGGGGCCAATACCGCCTATTCAAACGACACAGGAAAGAACCGTAGATCTAGAGCTGATTCTGGCAATTGACACTTCGTCGAGCGTGTCTTCGGAAGAGTTCGACCTGCAGATGAGAGGGATGTCGCAAGCCTTTCGAAACGAAGCGGTTATTGGCGCTATTCGGGCATCCGGCGATCGCGGAATTGTGGTTGCGATGGTCCAGTGGTCCGATGCCCGCAAACAATTGCTGGCGATCGATTGGTTCGAGGTCAATGATCAGGAAACATCCGAACAGTTTGCCCAGGAGATCGATAATACACCGCGGTTTCTGTTTGGCGGAGGGACGGCGCTTGGGGGCGCGCTGACCTTCGCTGCGCGGCAGTTCGAAAAGAACAGCTATTCTGGCCGGCGTAAGGTGATCGACGTATCGGGGGACGGTCGAACCAACCAGGGGACACGGCCGGAGCGCGTGCGTGACAAAGTCGTCGATTCGGGAGTGACCATTAACGGTCTTGCTATCCTCAACGAAGACCCGACCATCGACTCATACTATCGCTACAACGTGATCGGCGGCACCGGCGCTTTCGTCATCACTGCAACGGACTATGAAGACTTTTCCGCAGCAATGCTGGAGAAACTGATTAAAGAAATCTCAGGTGTACCAATTGTTCAGGCGCCGAAAACACCCTTGCTCCAGGAAGCGCACATCTTTGACAAGCCGGGGAAAAACGGTCCAAACGAGGAAAAGTGATTTTGTGGAATTGTTGGGCTTGCATTCGCGCCACGAAGCCTTTACATCCGTCCTCACAGCGACCCCATCGTCTAGAGGCCTAGGACACCGGCCTTTCACGCCGGCAACACGGGTTCGAATCCCGTTGGGGTCGCCACTTCCTCCTTCCACGAAAATCAGCTTCTAGACGAGACCGCAGCGGCACGGATGCCACACAGGTGTATGTGCGTGTTCCGCTTGCGATTTTATGGGAAAAAATGCCGACTTTTTGGCGCGGCTGACTTGGCACAGGTGAAATTGGCCGGGGGCCGAAAGGAATCAGGCAGAACTGTCCGCCCGAAAACATCCGCCTCCGAAGAAGCGTCTGCTACTGCCGGGGGCTCATATTCTATGCGATGACCAGGATTCCCCAGGTGACGATGCTCCAGACTCCCACCGACGCAACAAGCAAGATAGCGGCGGTGCGTCGTGTCGGCCACTTTGCGGCCCTCTTTTGCTCCACGATCATCATTACACTCCCGTCCTGATCTGTGGAATTACGCTACCAAGCGAATTATTAGGGTGTTGTGCCAAAGTTGTGTTCTTGCGGTAATGATTATCCAGATCGATGTGACAGTCGTTAGGATTAATTCGATAAAGGTGAGAATTGATACGAGTTTCAAGAATTATTATTTGAAGACGAACAAATTTAACTTCTGAGCGAGTTGCCGAAATCTTGGGCAAGCCCTTGAGATCTAGCAATTGTTTAAAAATACTGCATTAACAATAGGATTTAATGCGTCGAATGGGTTGTTTTCGGTGCGCCATTTGACGTAATTTTAGTTGAGTTCGAGCTCATCGCGTCTAGCTCGAACGGGGGAGCTTAAAAACGAATGCTTGAGCAGATTCGCACCGAACCGTTAAGAGAAATCTACCGCTATTGGCAAACAAAATGCCGGGACAGCGTTGTCCCCTCGCGTTCGGATCTGGATCCACCAGTCGAGCTATCGGCAAAGATATTGCCTTATGTCGCAATGATTGAAGTCGAAGAAGACCCGCGCAGATACCGCTATTGCCTCGTTGGAACAGCGATCAACAAACAATACGGTGAAGAAACGACCGGCCGTTACGTGGATGAGATCGATCTCGGTGATATGAAGAGCTGGGTGATTGGTACCTACGACGAACTGGCCTCGACGCTTCAACCCTCAGTCATCTCGCGTGAATTCCGCAAGCAGAGCGGCGAGTTTATCTGGTTCGAGCGCTTGGCGTTGCCCTTATCGAGCGATGGAAAAACAGTGGATATGATTTTTGGCGGGGCGGTTGTCGAACCATTGACGCCATTGCAGGCTTTGCGCGGGTTCGGCGGCGTTTAAAAAACGCCCGGATGAAGGTTATCCCTCATTGGCCGATAAAATATAAACCAAGCCGTCGTTTGTGATGATGTCATCGACCGTCTGAGTCGCACATTGGAAGTCGCCTTGTATTCCCCCAAGGCAAGTCGAATAGAAGATTTGCTCCACGCCATCACTATCCCTCGTCAGCGGCAGGAGCAGCCGTTGAATGCTCCGAACCGATGCATCGCGATAACGGCACTTTCCGAGCGAATAGACCGGAGAGCGGGTCTGCACCACCTTTCGATAGAGAAGGGTGATGAATTGGCTGTATCCGATCGGCGCGACTTCATCAAGAAAATGCCCGGTATAGTCGTGGCCAAACGCTCGATTTATGCTACTGCCGACAACGCGAAAATAGAAACGTCGACCGCCGTCTATGACGTCCAAAAGGCCGATATCCGGCAGAAGTTTGGGGATATCTATCGGATCAATGTCTGAGCGATCAGGCATGGCCCGTCCCGCGCGCTTTTCAACCCAATAGTCGAGAAGCGCCTGGTGGCGATCATCTGTTATCTGAGCCTTAAAGTTAGCTAGAGAAGCGTGAACTTCATCGGCAATTTCATCAGGAACTGTGACCAGATCCAACACTAAACGCTGCCTCCGAAAGCTTGCAGAGGGAAAAGATACTTATAAATACAACTTAGAAATACAACTACAAAGTTCAATAAATTATTGGCCGGATACTATAGGAAGTCGTTCGATTTGTCACGACGAGATTGCATCAATTGTTTGGCAATTAAACCAACACGCTCGTGCCAGAATGATGCCCGAAGATGCTGAAATTTGCTCGCTCCACGCCCCAATTCTCTGCCAATAAGCCTGTAACCGTCGCCTGAACAGACTGCCATCTCTACCACCTGGGTGGAATTTAACCGCTGTGATAAGATTGAGCCGCCAACGAAGCCCACTGGCTAAACAAAGTCAGTTGGAATGCTCGAAAAGCTGGAACTGGAAGAATCCGCTGGTGGTAAATGTTGGGGGTATGACCGATAGGACAAGCTATATGGAAAAGGATTAAGCCAGACTCAGGTCGTGACCTGGTCCAGACATACCCCAGTGCCAATGGACCTATGCGGTAAACCGGAAGGAGGACGAGATGTATGCGCGGCTGATAACTATGCACCTGAAGTACGGTAATGCCGAAGAGGTCGCGGCGTTGTATCGGGATTCCATCTTGCCGGCATTACGTAAACAAACGGGTTTCAAAGAAACCAATTTTGGTATCGATAAGAACGGCAAGGCAATCACTTTTGTCGTTTTTGAGAGCGAGAAAGATGCCTTGAAAAGCGAGGAAAATGGCTATCTGTCCGCTCAGATCGCGAAGACCATGCCGTTCCTGGACTATCCGCCAATCGTTGAGTATTTCGATATTCCCGTGAAGTCGTAGGACGCGATCCTCCTTAACAGAGGTTGCAACGACCGCAGTGTCAGGTGCCAGCGGCGCCAATTACGCAAGCCTATTTCACAGAGATATCGAAATCTGGTTCCGTTTCACGGAAAGGGAAGATCCTGCGCTAGAAGCCGGCGAGCTTAGCGTTGTTCCAGACAAAATACGCCAAGATCGGTATGACGGGTGTTACAACGATCAGAACCGCACGATGCGGATACCAGATGATCATCACAGCTGGGATGATCTGGGCCACCAGACGCGGTACAAACCACCAGTCTCCAAGGTTTTGCTGAAACCAACGAATGATCTTGTTGGCCTCGACAGCACCTGCGGCCAAACCAAGATTCGTGGTGACAATATCAAGTATCGTAAGCGCGATCAGACAGGTCGCGATCAAATAACTGGCAGCCTTGAGCCGGGGGCTATTCCGATTCTTTGACGCGATCGCCGGTAACCACTGGAACACAGTAAATGCCTCGAACCTAATTATTGCCGCTGAGCAATTTGTTTGAACGACAAGTTTTAGCTTTTTCTGCTTTCTCGAAAGTTAATCGATGAGATGAAGAGCTATTAATCGCAAGCTGTTGCGGTGCGCACCTACTTCAGGAAGAAAGGTTGCTAGGGCTTTATCTGGATTTAAGTTCGCGGACTTCCGCAAGTACGGCCTCGATCCGCTCATGCAAGCCCTGCTCAGAAACTGCAAAGAGTTCGGCTTTCGCTAAATTCTTTTCGTTCAATTCGCGTAACGACTTATCGAGTCGCCCGATTCGCAACCAGATCAGTAGCGCGGCGATAACCAAGACAATCTCGGTGGCGGCACCATCAAAGAAGGCTGTAATTACGTCCAAATAGGGGGTGATGGCTTCCATCGATCGGTCCTTGTTCTGAAAAAAAATTGAGCTCCGGTATTCACCGAACTCGGGAGTTAAACCAAAAGTTTATCTCTCAACGCGAGCTAAGCGTTTGAAAAATATTATATTAGAAACAACAAGTTCTGAGGTTTTTTTGCGAAAGATCAAGCGAAAGGGATGTGAACGTTCGAATTCGAGATGCCAACCACTATACAGGCCACAGTTTTAACACACCGTTTTCGATCAGATCTTGGCACTGTGTGTTCACCGAGAGGTTGGTTGTTAACGCAACTGACAACGGCCTTCCCCAAGGCCTATTCCTCGCAAAGGCCCCCACGGTATACGCCGAACCGTGGGGGCCTTCCTATTTTTATCGCATCATTTGAAGTTCTGAAGTGCTTGAGACGGATTGTGATCGTCTGAAGCTCCCTCGAATCCTTGCCTTTAGAGGCGTGATTGCGGCGGCTATCCGCCGGACCATGGTGGTTATCACTTAAGGAACCGCGCTTGTCTATTACATGGGAAAAATCATGCAGGTGGTGGTGCCGTGCGCGTAGAGCTTGCCATCTTCGCCGAACAATCTGCCTTCGGACGTGGCAATGCGAGATCCTTGGTGAATCACACTCGACTCGGCACGCACCTTTCCTGTTTCCTGAGTAAGGGCGCGTACGAAGTTCACTTTGAATTCCAGGGTGGTATAGCCGGTTCCTGCCGGAAGGGTCGAATGGACCGCACAAGCCATCACTGAATCGAGGACTGTTGCCGCGTAACCCCCATGAACTGACCCAATCGGGTTATAGTGTTGCGGTCCAGGTCTGCCCTCGAAAACCACACTGCCAGCGCCGACTTCGGTCAGTCGGAAATCCATCAACTCGGCAATAGGGGGCTGCGGAAGATCCCCGGAGGCAATCGCGGTGAGGAAATCAAAGCCGCTTAAGTGTTTCATTTCACTCGCGGTTATTACGGGGGCGTTGCTTGCATTCGGCGAAGCGTTTGTGGATTCCTTCGTCATTCGTCGTTTGTTTCCTCAGTAGCTTCGGCGCCGCGTGGGGATTCAGGCGGACCGTCCTTGGGCGATGTGGGCGCGCAGTTTTGCAGTAGCGTGCGGAAGGCGGTTCGCGCCTTCTGGCGGGCGCTGCTGTCGCGCAGGAATCTCTGGGAAAAGTGGTATCCGAAGCCGATCGCATTGAATTCAAAGGCAACCTGCTCGCAATCGACTGCTTCATCCATATGGCCCACGGAAATTGATATGCGTGCGGCTTGTGCGATGGTGTCGAGCCACCTTTGCTGTTGTGACAACAGGTAGTCGCGAAGGGGGCCAGGCTGATCGTCCAGCTCTAGTGTCGCTGCCATGATTGGGCAGCCTCCGGGGAACTCGCGGCTCTCGGACCAGTCGAGCCAGTTTTCAAAGAGCCGTTCAAGCCGGGGCCGTCCCGCAGGTTCTTTAAAGGCCGGTCGCATCACCAATTCGACAAACCTCTCGGATGCCGCCTCGGTTACCGCCATCAACAAGGCATCCTTTGAGCCGAAATGCCCAAACAATCCGCTCTTCGACAAGCCAAGGTCTTTCGCCAAGCTACCGATGCTCAATCCAGCGAGGCCATCCTTGCTGGCAAGATTTGTCGCGGCCGCAAGAATACTTGCCCTGGTTTGATTGCCTTTGTTCATTTCATAAAATAACGAACGTTCGTGCTTTTTTGCAATTAAAATCGACCACCCCAGATAGTACCTTTGATAAGCGCTCCTGCGCTAAAACAGCTTATGTCGACGGCAGTTTACTTTGAAACCTGAAATGTGGTGGTCCGAAAACCAGGGTAAAGATATCTGAGCGTGGTTCGAAAACCGGCGGTTGGAAAGCATTTGTACATTTTCTCTGCAGTATCCTACCCACGGAGGAGAGTCTTTAATGTGCAGACGCCAGGCTAAACGACAAACCTAGGCGTGAGCGCGGTGGACCTTGTTAGAAACGTCCGAGAACGAAAGACGCCTTCTCGCGTTTGGAATAGAGGCTGGTTCGGTGTTTTTACCGGTTCTGCAAAATACGAAAAGCCTCTGAATAAATGGGATACAGCCATGGGCAAAGTTGTTGCGGTAAGGCGGAAAGAACGCCGTCGTGATCTTCGCCGGCGTGTGAATTTCGACGGTCTCGTCAATGAAGGTCGGATCACCGTCGTCGATATCAGCGCCAGTGGGGTCGGGGCTAAAGTGTTCGGCAAGCCCGGTCCCCTTGTTCTTGGCGATGATGGATACGAGTTGGAGATCATTCCCTTAACGCAACGCGCTGGCAGAGCCTGCAATTTCAAGGTTGGTGACCCGGCAATGCTGAAGTTGCTGAAGGATACTGAAACTATTCTTGAAATTCAGGTTGAAATCATGCGTTTCGACAAGAGTGAAGACAGCCTGGGAGCACGCTTCATTGACATTACCGATGAACAATATCGGATTATTGAGCGCCTTGTGACGGGTCGGCCGATAAAGCGAAAACCAAGCTGACCAGTAAACCAAAATAAGGCGTTAGCACTCTGCGCAAACAGGGTATTAGTTCAGGCTTGGACGCCCGATCGCTGTCGCTTCAATCCTGCTTTCCACAAAAATGCTACGGCCTCCGGCATCTTCGACCGTTGTATCCCGGCGACTTGACTGTATTTCGGGCTCAAAGGCGCCGGCGCTGACGGCGGACTCCCTCGCTAAACGTTCGGCTTCTTCGGTTGCGAAGTCTGTGGCCAAGTCCAACGACGGGAACTCGCGCATAACATTGCTTAAGTGCACCCGGTAGCGGCCCTCGCCGGGTGTGGTGACAGTGGCTGTCGTCGTCTGGGCAACGCTGCTTACAACGGCACCAATTGCGTTGCAGACCTCTGCATGCGACGGGATCGTTACACCTGCACTCAATCGCTTTGCGATCTCGGGATAATAGTTTGCTGCTGGTGCTCCAATCGCGACAACGGGCAGACGCAAACGGAACGCAAATTCGACAGGATCCTCATGCAGCGGGCGATCTGTGTTGGTGTCTCGGCCTACAGCCTGGCGAAGGAAATGCCGACCGACTTCATTTAAACTATCGAGTTGAGCCGAGGGAAAGGTTTCAGCCAGGCTGGCCATAACTAGCAATTCAGCCGACGCGATGACCATTGCTTCAGTGATTGTTTCTGCGAGTTCGACTGGTTCCTCCGGCAAAGAAAGCCCAGCCGCCGCCGCACGGCGGGCGAAGAGCCGGGCGGCAGTTTCGGCGGCTGGTCGCGACCACGCCTGATGTCGGCCCAGGATATGCGCGGCATCGCTGGGCGTGAAACCCGCGACGATAACCAAGCCTCGTTCGACAAGGCGTTGGAACGGTCGTTCCATTGCCGATCCCGAGAGCAAATCTGCGAGGGCGACAGGGCGATCCTGAAGCGCACGCCAAAGACTCCGCTCGGATGAAGTCAGGGAAGATTCAGTGGTGTCGAGTAACCGCTGCTTCAGTGCAAAGAGTCCAGCGTACGCCGGCAGTCGTTCATCGGCGAGCTGTTGTCCGAGGCTCTCCAAAACCTCCGGGTGGTCTTTGGCGAGCAGGGAAATTGGCACGTTTCGTCTCGGACCCAGCGTCAGGCCGGAACCCCGATCCATCTGTACTTCGCTATCCCCTCCCAGGCCAAAAGTCTGAACGGCGATCGCCTGTACCATCGTTCTCCAGCCGCCAATGGTAGCGCCATCGGCGCTCAACAAAGGTCGCCCGTTTCGCAGAACGGCGATGTCCGAGGTTGTTCCGCCAATGTCGACCACCAGCATATCCGACTGACCGGCAAGGAAAGTCGCGCCGATCGTGCTCGCGGCCGGTCCGGACAGCACGGTTTCGATCGGCCGCTTCAGAGCAACACCGGCCGAAATCAGCGACCCGTCACCTTTGACGATCATCAGTGGGGCTTCTATCCGGCGCTCAGTGAGAAGGTTCTGAACCGATAAGATAAGATCCTGTAGTTGTGGAATCAGTCGCGCATTTAACACCGCCGTCAGGGCTCGGCGGGGAGCATCCAGGTTTGAAGCCAATTGGTGAGCGGCGGTTACGGGTCTGCCGGACAGCGTATGAACCAGTTCGCTGACTGCGATTTCGTGCGCCGGATTGCGAACGGCGAAAAGACCTGCAACGGCGAAGGCCGAAACGCTTGGAGCGTAGTGTTCGATAGCTTCTTTCGCCGCCGCGAGATCCAGCGGTGCCGCTTCATCACCAGCGGCATTGTGGCCGCCTTCAATGAATACCACCGGGTCTTTGCCCAGGGCTTCGCCTAAGCCGGCTCGGCCGAGTGCTTTTTTGTCATAACCGATGAGCAAGAGACAGACCGGGCTCCCTTGACCTTCGACCACCGCATTTGTGGCAAGGGTGGTGGAGATCGAAACCAGTTCAATCTTGGTGCCGTCCTGATTTTCTTCGAGAACGGCCCCGATCGCTTCGCCGACACAAAGCGAAAGATCGTGTTTCGTTGTCAGGGCTTTTGCCGAGGCAAGGACTCCGTCTTCTCGACTGAAAAGAACAGCGTCCGTGTAGGTGCCGCCGGTGTCGATTCCCAGAAGTTTAGCCATGCAAAATAAATCCTCAAACCCGAGTGTCTGCGGGCTGTCAAAAGCAAAACCTCCTCTAGCACCAACAGGCAGCGAATGTCTCCCGGAATCACCGAGTCGTTGAAGACCAATTGAGCTGAGCAATGTCGCAGCAAGCAGGACGCGCTCAAACAGTAAATTCAGGCGCAAAACCTGAGTTTAATTGAGTTTCGGCTGTTGCTACAGATGGTCGGCTATGGCGTGAATTGCACAAACAATGTCGCGAATTGGCCTATCTACCAAAAGTAGGTTACCCTCACAATTGGGTGTATAAAAATAAATACGCGCTGGGGGGAGACACTGATGTCGTCAATCACGTCCAAGCTCACAATCAACACAGTATTTATTGTTTCAATGGTGTGCTGCGCCGGAATTGGGATCTGGGGGATCATAAGTCCGGAAGGCATGACAGGAGCGATGCTCGGGTTTACCAACTACGCACTGACCGGTGTCAGTTGGGCTTGGCTTTTCATTTGCTCCAGTTTCCTTTTCCTCTCTCTCTATATGGCGCTTGGACCTTACGGAAAAATCCGATTGGGCAAAGACGACGAGGAACCCGAGTTCTCGACGGTGTCCTGGATTGCGATGCTTTTTGCCGGCGGTATGGGCTCCGGTCTTTTGCTCTGGGGACCGGCCGAGCCGATGTATCATTACATCAGCCCTCCGGGCATGGAAGGCGGAACGGCCGCTGCAGCCCGTCAGTCGTTGGTCATCACAAACCTGCATTGGGGTTTTCACGCCTGGTCGATCTATGCGATCTGCGCGCTGGTGATCGCGTACTTCACCTTCCGCCGTGGCCAGCCATCGATGATTTCAACACCGATCAAGGCATTGTTCTCCGGCCGGGCAGGCGAGGCCATGGGCAACGTTGCCGATATTCTTGCGGTTCTTTCAGTCGTGTTCGGGCTCGCCGGATCCTTGGCTATGGGGACTTTGGCGGTCCGCTCCGGCTCGTTCTACGCCTTTGGTACCGATGAAAGTGTCACGACGGCGATCATCATCCTGGGCATCCTTTTCGTCTGTTACATGCTGTCTGCGACCACAGGCGTCGACAAGGGAATCAAGATCCTGTCGAACGTCAATATGGTGATCGCAATTCTCATCATGTTGCTGGTTCTCTTTGCCGGCCCAACGCGCTTTCTGCTTGAGACCTTCATTGATTCGATCGGTAATTATTTTGCCGGGATATTCACCATGTCGTTCAAGCTCTTCCCCTTTGAAGATCTTGGTGGTTGGAGCGCGGGTTGGACGCTGACCTACCTGATCTGGTGGATTGCCTGGGGACCCTTCATCGGTATCTTTGTGGCGCGCATCAGCCGCGGACGGACGATCCGCGAATTCTGCATGGGGGTCATCTTCGTGCCGACGCTGTTTTCCATGCTGTGGTTCGCCGTCTTCGGCGGCTCTGGTTTTTACATCGAGATGTTTGGTGGTGGTGGCCTCAAGGAAATAATTTTCGAGGACGCGACCAAGGCGTTGTTTGCCTTCTTGGCGTACTTCCCAGGCGGGCACATTCTGAACATCCTGGCTGTGTCTTTGATGTTCATCTTCCTCGTGACCTCGGCAGATTCGGGAACCTTCGTTCTTTCGATGATGACGACCGACGGGAACTTGAACCCACCGATTATGCAAAAAATGGTGTGGGGTACTTTGATCGCTGCAATTACGACCGGGACGATCTTTTCGGAATCCGTGGCAGTCGCGAAAGCCATGGCGATCACGGGAGCGATACCCTTTACCGTGATCGTGTTGTTGCAAATCGTCGGGTTTATGCGGGAAATCAAAAAGGAGATTCCGCAACTCAAACCCATCGAGGCCCGCGGAGAAGCCGTTGGTCAAAGTAGCGGCAGTTGAGCAGAGGAGGGAAAGACTATGTTTAGATCACTTCTAATCGCCGTTCTGGCCTTCACGCTCAGCGCGTGTGGAGACAGCGAGGGTCAGATCAAAATCGGAGCTAAGAATTTTGGCGAAAGCCGTATTCTGGCTCATATGCTGGCCGAACTGGCATCTGCGCAGGGTCTGCCGGTTGCCGGTGTCGTTGATTATCCAAGTACGCAGGCCATACAGGCTGCGTTGAAACAGGGCGATATCGACGCTTATCCCGAGTACAACGGCACCGGTCTCGTCATGCTGGGACAAAACCCGACCGCGGACGGTGACGCAGCCACGAAGCGGGTAAAGGAGTTATACGATCCGCTCGGCCTGTCCTGGCGGCCGCGTATCGGCTTTGCCAACAATTACGGCTTGGCCATGCGTCCCGACCGGGCCGCTGAACTCGGCCTCACATCCATGAGCCAGTTGGTTGCACAAGCTGCTTCGTTAAACGTCGGCATCGAGGACGATTTCATTAAGCGCCCACTCGATGGCTTTCAGCCGATGGCGCAGCGATACGGGTACAATTTCGGCAGCACCGATATTGTGCCGTTGAGCGACCGCGCACAGCTCTACGACAAGCTGCTGGATGGGCAAGTGGATCTGATTGAGGTCTACACCAGTGATGGACAGATCGCAGACTATGGTCTCGTTCTGTTGGAAGACGATCTGCAGTTCTTCCCCGTCTATCAGGCGGCAATCCTGGCAAGTGCTGCCTCACTCGCCAATCATAATGGTCTCGGCGGAGCTTTTGACGCCCTGGCCGGTAAGATCGATATCGAGACAATGCGGGATCTTAACCGCAAGGTCGATATTGAAGGACGTTCACCACGCGCAGTGGCCCGGGATGCCCTGGCGCGTCTCGGGTTGATCGACAGTGGTGCTGTTGAGGCTGACGACCCGCTGTTCATTGCGGCATCGCCTTTCGTGAGTGAGGGCGTTGCGGCCAACGCGGCGCTGCGGGCGGCCAGAAGTGCATTTCAGGGGCGGAACGTTCAAATTCTCCCCAGCCATGCGCCGTTGGAGATGGTTGCGAATGGCGAAGCCCGTCTTGCTCTTGTAGCTTCCGATGCATTCTTCGACGTCACTAAGCCGACGCCAGTACGGAATGAGAGTTTTGAGGCGGTTGCCGTGATCGGACAGAATCTCGTCCACATGGTGACGGCGCAGGGCGGCCCCGCAGACCTGTCGAGCATTACGCGTATTGGCACCGGGCCGGACGGCTCGGCGTCCCATCGTCTCGCTACGGTGCTTGCATCTGGGCTTTCGCTTTCGGCGGAAGTCGTCCCTGGAGAAGTTGAGAATACCGCCGCTTTGCTGGCGAAGCTGACCGACGGTTCGGCGGATGCGGCATTGGTTTCGGCACCGGAAGGGGACAGTGCACTTCTTGCGAGTTTCGCTGATACCAGCTTTCGCCTGTTGCCGATCGAAGGCTGGAATGAAGGCGCCAATCTGGTTCGCTTCCCCTTCATCCGGCAGAACCGGATTTCGAAACTCGTCTACCGCGGGCAGTTCCATCCTGTAGAGACTCTGGGCGAGCAACTCGTATTGGCCGGACCTGCGCCTGACACCGCTGCGATCGTTGGCGATCAGGGGCCTAGCGCGATTGCCGTGGGCCTGTCGCCGATTTCCGGTAATGCGGTTATGGCGCTGAACGAAGCGGTGTCCGGGGCAACCTTGATTGATCCCACGCTGAAGCAGGCCGCTGCGCTTGCGCCGGTGCTGCCCGAACCACCAGCTGCGATCAATCCTGCATCGGATGTTTCTATCCTTAGTCTTCTCGTGGTTGCCATGTTCGTCTGGATGGTGTGGCTGTACATCCGACCAGAGTACCGCTGAGCAAAGGAGATTCTGCTATGACTGCAATTGTACTTGCTCCGATCGACATCACCGATGCTGAGACGACGAAGAAGGTTCTCGAGGCTGCGGTTGCTCAGACCAAGGCCGTTGATGGCGAACTCCACGTTATGACCGTTGTGCCAGACATCGTAAGCGGGCTCGACTGGCGTTACGCCATCAGGGGCGAGACGGGTGGTTCGGCTGAGTTCGACATGTCGAAAGTTGTTGCGGAGTGCCTTGAGCGTTTGAACAAGATCATCGCCGATCAGACGCCTGCCGGTATGTCTGCGAAAACCATTGCCCGTCACGGGACCGTTTATGAGCAGGTCCTGAAGGTCGCTGAGGATATTGGAGCGGATCAAATCGTCATGGGCGCCCATCGGCCGGGACTTGGAGATTTTCTGCTTGGGCCCAACACTGCGCGTATCGTCCGACATGCCACCTGTTCGGTGAACGTGATCCGGATCTGATCGAGTGGAGTCTTTGAGGCGGCTTTTTAGAAGTAGATTTGACCTTCATGTCTGTCGTAGGTCTCCTGCGGCCTTATTCCAGTACAAATGCGATGCGACAACTGACCTGCCGCGGTTTGGTCCGATATCGAAAGACATTCGCTATCATCAGGCACCACCAAGAGTTTGATGAAGTACGACGACGCGAATTGGCATTACAATGGCGAATTTCCGTCTGAATCGCCGCGAGAATTTGGTGGTACCCATATCGCCTTGTTTCTCAAGTGGTGTTTTATGCAAGGTTGGGCTGGTCAGTTTCATCTAGATGAAGCGCCGCGCGATGTACAAAGGGTCGCGGAGGGCGATCTTGCTGCTACCGAATTCTTTTTCGAGCATTGCGACGGAAAGCTCACAGACGAGGATTTAAGCGCTGAGGGAAACAATTTTGCTGAACAGTACTACGGGGATGATGGGCTTTATCTGACCGACTTTGCTGACAACTTCGCACAACAGATGTATGTGGAACCTGAAGAGGCGCACGATTTCACAACATTCGCGTCAGTCTTAGACACACGCCTTAAAACAGGAATACTGACAGAGCAGCAAGCAAAAGCGGCTCGGCCGTGGTGGAAATTATTTTAAGTTCCAGAAGTGCGTTACGACAGGGCGCTAAGCAAATTCATTGCTGCCTGGCAGTTAGTTCCTTCTCTGAAACATAATGAAGATGTCCGGCATCGTCGGTCCAACCAAGGGCGCCAAACCCAGCCTCGTTCGTGTCGGCCTTTCTGAGCCGGGTTTCGGGTGTCTCCAAGTGCTGAATTTCGAGCAGCGTGTAAGGACGCTCGTACAGCCATTCGCGGTTCTCAACGGCGTATAGATCGGGATTGGGGAGCTGTTCATTGGACCAACCGTAGAAGTAGAGACAGAACTTCCGCTGTGGCAAGATCACCTGCTGTACCGACATCAATCGCATGTTGAGCTGGTCTTCGCAGACAGCTTTCATCGCCGGTAAGTCGGTGACTCTTAAGGTCACATGTGCGAGGACAGCCTGGGCAGAGATGGGGTGGTCGCCGCGCTTTAACTCAACTGTTTTGTGGTTTCCTTCGAACCCCTGTTGAAGCAATTCAATTGGAAACCCGTTGGGATCATGGATATGACAAAGATATCCGACATCAAGGAACTGTCGGGGCTCCGAAACGGAAAGACCTCGCTCGCGCAGATAGGCAACTGCGCCATCAAGATCGCGAAGCGCGATACCGATCTTCCAGTATAATCGATCACCGCTTGAGTCAAATGCCTGGCAATCCTTCCTGTGAAACTCCAGGAGACACTGCCGATCATCGTATCCAATGACAAATCCTTCATCCGATTTAAAGCCTCGCATGCCGAGGAGGCCGCAATAGAAAGCCTCCAGATTTTCAAAGCTGTTTACGGTCAAGCGGTTCCGGGCGATCTTCATCTCAGAATCTTCGGTTCGTTGATATTGATAATTCTCCTTCTAAAGGGCAGGGGGCGCAATCACCAGGCGTTGTTGAATGCCATAATCCTCAGCAATGTCGAGAGTCTGAACTCTTGATCTCAGTGAATCGCAAAGCTAGCGCCCCTACGCCATCCGCGTTATATCTATTGCTACAAAAAAGGTAGCATATGAGTGACGAGATGACTTCTGACCACGTGCCGCCTGCACGCTGCGAAACGATAACACTTGCAGGCGAAACCGCGCCCTGGATCGTGATGTTGCACGGTGTTTCACAGGATCGACGGATTTTTGATAAACAAGTCGAGGAATTTTCCGTGGACTTTCGCTTGTTGTTGATTGACCTGCCAGGTCACGGATTGTCTTCCGATCTTCCGGGTCCTTACGGTTTGGAGGCATTTGCCGAAAGTATTCATGGGACACTGAAGGAAGCCGGACTCGAGCATTCACATTTCTGGGGTACGCATTTAGGGGCCGGCGTGGGGCTTTTACTGGCCTGCCGCATGCCGCAGTTTTTCAGGTCGCTGATTCTTGAGGGGCCCGTCTTTCCGGGACGGTCATTGCCTGCGGTAACGAATTTTCTCCGCGAGGTCAGCGAGACTACGCGCACGGACGGGATCCAAGCCGCACGGGATCTTTGGTGGAATGAAGGTAACTGGTTCGCCATCATACGCGCTCGCCCTGATCGCTGCCGTGCGGCTGAACACCGCACAATCATCAACGACTTTCTGGGACAGCCCTGGTTGGATAGCGGCCTCGCCAATCGACCAATCTCCCCAATCGACGATCAGCTGAGCGCTTTAGACGTCCCCGTGTTGATCATGAATGGTGAACATGACCTTCCAGACTTTCATGCGGCGACAGAGCAACTGGCGACTGTACTTGCGAACTGCCGGTGCACTGTTGTCAAGGATGCCGGGGGCTTTCCGCTGTGGGAGTACCCTGAACGGATAAACGATCAAGTGCGCCTGTTCTTGAAACACCTTTGAATGAATTTGCATCTGCCTGGGTTAAGTCAGCCCCGCGATTGACCAATAGCCCATCGTCGATAAAACCGCTGCCACCAGCCCCACTGACCGAAGTGGATGTGCGTCGAGCGGTAATGCCCATTTTAATGTACGTAGGATGGCGGGCGCGCGGACCGCAATCGAAAAGGTAAACCAGGAAAGAAGATAGGCCCAAAGCCAAAACGAGCTGATGATGCTGGAGTAAATGTAAACACAGGAAATGTTCTCGAATTGCAGACCGCCCCAAAGAGTTGCTGGAACTGCGAGGAATGCATCACCCAGGTTACCGCCGAAACTTCCGTCCGAGGCAAAGGATCCGTACACCGCGCCTGTCGCGATCACGAACAAACCGACCTTCATGGCGAGGTCTTTGAGAAGGAAGACCGGCAAATAGCCAATCCGCGGCGCGCGTTGCATCTGCGCGACGACTTCGCGGCAATAAGCAAGACAGAGGTAATCAACGACAAAGTTTACGAAGAGTGTCGTCACGCCGATTTGCTTACTGACGGCTTCACGCTGAAATGGGTCTGAAAACAGACTCTGAGCGAAGTCAGGAAGCTTTATCAGGTACGTGGCGAAGAAAAAGGCGACCGCGAGCAGGGAGGTCACTGATGCAAGCAGGATGAACCTGACCCGCAAGGCATCCGCACCATATACGCGGTCGAACGCGCGTCCGAAGACCTGAGGCCATTCTGCACCTGGTTTTGTAACCTGTGCCCCTTTCAACACCTTTGAAAGCCATTTCAATAGGGCAGGAGAAAGTGCCTCTTCTCCCTTCCAAAAGAATGTCAGTGTCACGCCACCGAATGCGATGCCAGCGGCTGCGAAGCTATATAGGCTCTGAAGGTTGTCCATGATGGAGTTCAGCCGATTGTGTTCGTGACTCAGTCTCTGATCGCATTGAGGAACTTCAGCAGGAAGTGATCCGGTCTGCCGTCTTCAGCATAGCGGATGTCATGCACCAAAATTGAAAAAGAATATGAGCTGTTTCGAATTGATGGATTTGGTTAGATGCCTGAACTGACAGCAGTGCAGGCATGGACGACGGGCTTCTTGATTATGTAAGTTGAAATTTCGTGTCGCGCTTAATCGAGTAAACAAGAATTTGAGAGACGCTTTCGCCGTCTTCCGACAGAGGCAGGAAGATTGTCGATTCATTGCGCCAGCGGCCGTTCGGAGTCTCGTACTCCAGGGGATCGTAAATGAATGTTCGTTCTCGACGCACAAACTCGTAGGTCTCTACAACGTCTTCGAGACTGGGGCCAAAAAAGCCATCTTCGACGCGTTTGCCGGTCGGATCAAATCCGCGGAGCCAGACTTCATCGGTGCCGACAACCCGGTACCTGAAATTCCCCAATCCCTCGGGATTGGTTCCTTCGACATCGACCAGGAGGATTCCGGGAAGATGGGCAACGAAATCTTCCGGTCTAATATCCCCCCGTTGTGGCATCAGGCGGTCACCACGCTGTTTGTCCCAATAGCGAAACAAGTCGGCGATCTGTTCAGGGCAATTGGCAAGTAAGGCGCGACTGGTGGTATAGCGCGGACCGTTCTTGGCTCTTTGTTCGTCGCCGTTCTTGTCAGACATGAACTCTCCCGGGCCTGGCGCGCAAAAAGGAACGTTTGTCCGTTCGCTCGGCCGCTACGAGCAATAGTAGCAAGGTTGGCAAAAGTAATACAAAAATTAGAGCCTACGGGTGCCTCAACTTTCTGTATTGCGTCCTGTCCATCGAGTGCCGTTGTCCTTCAACGAGACGATAGATGGATTCCCGCCAGCATGCAGCGCACGGATCCGCCGGCCATCTCGATGGTCGGGACATTCAGCGGCAGGAGTGAAGCGCTCTTTTCAATTATTTCGATCTGCTCGTCGACAAGTGCGCCGAAGGCCCGCGCCGATAGTGCCAGGATGCGGCCGTTGTTTCCCTGTAGTTCGATGGCATTGCCGGCAAACTGCGCGATCTGGTCGTTGTCCAATCGGATTACCTCGCGTCCCGACTCTTCGAAACGCCTGACGATTTCGTTCCGCCGCGTGGTGTCCGCTACCATGTCCAACCCGATCATGACGAAGTCCGTTGCAATACACATGAGCACGTTCGTGTGATAAATCGGCGTTCCCTCGCCATCACGAGCCTCGAATACCATCGGCTCGTAATTGAAATGGGTGCAGAAGCGCTCCAGCGCGACAGGATCCGTTCGGTTCGATTTCGCGGCATAGGCCACACGGTCGATGTGGTCGAGGACCATCGCTCCGGTGCCTTCCAGGTACAGACCGTCCGGCTCCAAACCGGAGTAGTCGATAATGTCCTGAACACGGTAGCGGCCCTTTAACATATCAATAATATCCGGGCGACGTTCCTTCCGCCGGTTTTCCGCAAACATCGGATAGATGGCGACGTGCCCTCCAGGGTGGGTGGAAAACCAATTGTTGGGGAAAACAGAGTCCGGTGTCTCTTGTGTCTCGTCATCGAAAAGGTGCGTCGTGATACCTGCAGTCATCAGGGTCTCGGAAGCGGCACAAACTTCCTGGTACGCCGCTATTGCGATTACAGCGGGATCAAGCGTAGGGGCGCTGGATTGGAAGGCGTTATCTGCCGCGGTTTCGTGGTTGGGCGCGAAGTGATGAGGGCGGATCATCACGACGGCTGAAGGCGCCTGAGCGCTTTTTCGATCCATATGCCGTTTCTCTTTATAGAGGGAGTGAGCACTGCTTGATAGCCTTCAGGCGGCTTCTGACGCACGCATGACCATACCGAAGAGGTCGCGTGGGTCATCGGGGTCGGCCAGCATGTCCAGATCCTGGAACTGGCCCGTGCGTGCAAGTTGATCCCGCACATAGCGCAAGGCCGAGAAATCCTCGATAGCAAAGCCAACGCTGTCGAACAGTGTGATCTGGCGGCTGTCTTTGCGCCCTGTGGCTTCTCCGCGCATGACCTGCCACAATTCTGTGACAGGATAGTCGGGCGCAAGCTGTTGGATTTCGCCTTCGATCCGGGTCTGTGGCGTGTATTCGACGAAGATATCCGATCGCAACAGGATGTCGCGGTGGAGTTCCGTCTTGCCTGGGCAGTCACCGCCGACGGCATTGATGTGTTGACCAGACCCGACCATATTGTCGGTCAGGATGGTGGCGTATTGCTTATCGGCGGTAACGGTCGTGATGATGTCGGCGCCTTCGACCGCTTCCTGTGCGGATGCGCAACGCACGATCTCGAAACCCTTGGCGCGGAGATTGCTTGCACATTTTTCGGTCGCAGCCGGATCGACATCGAAAAGGCGCAGTTTGTCGACACCGAGTACGGCCTTGAAACCGAGAGCCTGGAACTCGGACTGTGCACCGTTGCCGATAATTGCCATGCAGCGCGAGCCTTCCGGCGCCAGATATTTTGCCGCGAGCGCGGAGCTTGCCGCGGTCCGCAGGGCGGTCAGAATAGTCATCTCCGACATAAGGACCGGATAGCCGCTGTTGACGTCCGAAAGAACGCCGAAAGCGGTCACCGTCTGCAAGCCTTGCTGCATGTTTTTCGGGTGGCCATTGACATATTTGAAGCCATAGACCTCGCCGTCGCTGGTTGGCATCAATTCAATCACGCCTTCCGTGGAATGAGAAGCAACGCGTGGCGTCTTATCAAACAGTTCCCAGCGTTTAAAATCTTCTTCCAGATAGGCAGCAAGCCCAAAGAGGAAGGGCTCAATCCCAACGTCGAGTGCGATTTTCATCATGTGATCGACGCTGACGAAGGGAACGAGATTGAGATTTGGTAGTGCTGTATGTGTCATGGGATTGGCCGTTTTAAATCTGAAAATCACTGGGAGAGGGCGCTTTGCCCAAGGTAAGCGCAGCGTAAAATGGAATGGTGTTAGAAAAAATGGCAGTTTATTATAAAAAAATGAGCCAAAATTATCGATATGACAGAATAAATTGACGTTTCGTCAGATTCCGTAGAACTCTGCTCGTTAAACTCGGTTCAATGTGGGGCTTTCAGGGACAGCGATGAAGAGAAATCCGTCCATGCACATTTACGATGGGCTCGACCGCGAGCTCATCTCCCTATTGCGGAACGACGGTCGGGCACCGCTTTCAAAGTTGGCTGATGCGCTCGGTGTGTCGCGGGGAACGGTACAAAACCGGCTCGACCGCTTGTTGGAAAATGGAACGCTGCACGGCTTCACAATTCGGGTGCGCGAGGATTATGAAGCTGACGATATTCGTGCGGTCATGATGATCGAGGTTGCGGGGAAGTCGACCTCTCAAGTGATTAAGAAACTACGCGGCATGCCGGAGCTCCAAAAACTGCACACGACAAACGGTTCCTGGGATCTCGTCGCCGAAGTTCTGACAACCAATCTTAGCGAATTTGATCGGGTTCTTCGTGAAGTGCGAATGATCGACGGCGTTTTGAACAGCGAAACCAGCATCTTGCTAAGTTCGGTTTAGATGAATCCAAACGACTATGTAGTGAGCGGCCTCGCCGCGGTTTTCAGGTCTTCTTCGAACCTTCTTAAATTGCCAAGCGAGATTGAACGATGACTCAGCCCTTGGTTCCTTTCTATTTTGGCCTTGGAAGCCGTTACTCATACCTGGCATCAACTCAGCTAGAGCGAATTGAGCATCAAACGGGCTGTCGGTTCGAATGGTTCTCTTTGCAGTCAGGCGAATTAATTCGGCGCGCCAATGGCGGCCATTCCCCCTTTGGAGAGGCGGCCCCCTCGGGCCAGTACGACTGGGATTACCGCCAACGAGATGCCGAAGCCTGGGCCCGCTACTACGACGTTCCCTACCGTGAGCCTCGTGATTTCCGGATGGATCCGGCCGACCTCGCCAGAGCCTGCTGGGTAGCGGATCGCCATGGGCAGCTTCAAAGTATGAGCCGCCGCATCTTCGAGGCCGTTTTTGTAGAAAATTTGGCTGTTTCCAGAGACCTGCTGACTGATTTTGCAATGGCCATCGGACTCGATCGCCAAGACTTCATCAACGCTCTCGATAGCTCTTCTGTGATTACCAAACATGAGGCTGTTTTGCAGAGGGCAATCGGAAATGGTGTCTTTGGGGTGCCAAGTTTTCTCGTTGATGGCCAGTTGCTTTGGGGTAACGATCGATTGCCTCTGTTGGAGCACGCCCTGAAACGTCTAAGCGATAGTGAAGACACAGTGGTTTGATTGCTCAAAAAGCGAGAGCCGGCTTTGTAAGCTGAGGTTTTCACGCTAGAATCATCCCATGTTTAACTCTGCCAAAGATCAAAAAGGCTCTGCGCTTCCGATTATCGATATGGCGCCATTGTTCGGCGATTCCGACCAAGAGCGCGCCGAAGTTGCTGGGACCATTCAGACAGCCTGCCGCGATAGCGGTTTCTTTTACGTCACGGGCCACGGGATAGCGCAAAGGACATTGGACGAATTGGACGTTGCCAGCCGGCGTTTCTTTGCGCTGCCCACGAAGCGCAAGATGGCCATTGCCATGTCTGAGGGTGGGTTGGCTTGGCGCGGATTTTTTCCGGTTGGGGGAGAACTCACATCAGGACAGCCCGATATCAAGGAAGGACTGTACTTTGGGAGCGAACTGGCCTCGGATCATCCCAGGGTAAAGGCTGGCTTCCCATTGCACGGTGCGAACCTTTGGCCGGATGAAGTGCCGGAGCTGCGAAAAACAGTCACTGATTACATGGAGGCGACGACCCGTGCGGGGGCAGCGCTCTTGGAGGGAGTCGCACTCAGCCTTAATCTGGAGCCCAGCTATTTCGCCGCCCATTATACTGCGCAGCCCACGGTACTGTTTCGAATCTTCCATTATCCGGCGCCACCTGCCGAACGGGTCAATTCCTCCTGGGGCGTCGGCGAACACACCGACTATGGACTGCTTACGTTGCTTGCTCAGGACCGCCACGGTGGTCTGCAGGTGAAAACCCCTCACGGCTGGATCGATGCTCCGCCGATCCGGGGAACACTTGTCTGCAACATCGGTGACATGCTGGACCGACTCACTGGTGGTTGGTTCCGTTCCACACCACATCGTGTCCGTAATGTCAGCGGCGAAGATCGCCTGTCGTTCCCGCTGTTTTTCGACCCGGATTTTGTTGCCGAGATGCAGCCACTTCCGCAGCAGGCCGCCAGACCTGCTGAACAGGATGTCGCGCGGTGGGACGGCGCCGATCTTCAAGCCTTCAAAGGAACCTACGGCGATTATCTGATCGGAAAGGTCTCAAAGGTATTTCCAGAGTTGGGCGAGAAGGTCCTCTAGCTCCGGGAATTAATGGCTGACTCATGCTGCGCGTTGGGCACTGACGCACAGTAACAAACGTTCTCGGCTTAGTAGTCGAATTTCCAGAACACACCGACTCGCCCACTGGCGTCCTGTCCGACGTCGCTTTCGACCGAAATGTTCGGCGTGACTTCGACCTCAACCGTTACCTTGGTGCTGGTAGGGTCCGCCCCTTGGGTGACGCCGACGAAAACATCGTCGGTTACATATTTTCCGGCGCGGACTTCGACTTCGCCGCTTTCCTGGTTGGTACCGGCGGTCAGAACGTCCACGCCAACCGTCTTGCGCACCAGACCGATAATACCTTCGCCTGACCCAAGTTTTCCTGAAACCGACGCAACCGCTTCTGCGAGCTGAAGCGCCTCAACGGGAGACAGCTGCCCAGTCGACTTGCCGAACAGGACCTGAGCAAGGATTTCGTCCTGAGGCAGCTCAGGTTCGGAGGAAAGATTGATCTCAGGGCTTGATGCAGTCCCCGTAATCGCGACGATTGCCTTTAAGCCGTCTGCTTCGTAGACGGCCGACAGGTCCAGATCGGGATCAATTTCCTTGCCGCCAGCCAGAGAGACCTTGCCTTTTTGAAGGGCGAAGCTCTTGCCGGCGAAGGTAAAGTCACCGCGCACAGGACTCAGATCACCTTCAATGACCGGAGCGTCGGCTGTGCCTTTAATCTTGAATTGACCGGACCATTCGGATTCCAGGCCACGCCCACGGATGAAGACACGTCTGGGCATGGAGAGAGTCAGATCGAGATTTACGGTCGCTGGCGGGGAGGAAGATTCTTCGGTTTTTTCGGCTGCCTCAGGGTTGGTTTCGCCGGGGCGATTGCGCTCTTCCACCGGCAGATCGACAATCGAGGGAGGCAGAGCACCGCCAATGTTGATTTCAACGAGATCGGTGGTGACATCTCCATTGACGGATAGCTCGCTCGGCGTTCCAGACAGATTAATCGTGCCGCCGGCCTGAGCAAGAATATCGTCCCGACGTAGCAGGCGTGCCTTTGCCAGATTGGTCGTGAGTTCGATGCCGGGGTTGGTGCCGTCCCTCAGATCAATCTCGCCCTCGGCGGTAATTGTTCCGTCTTCAGAGTCCTTGGCAGAAAGTGACAGCACCACCTTTTCCGGTCCGCTCAAGGCTGCAGTGAAACTTAAATCCGTCAACAGCGTGCCCAATTCAAGGTTTTCGTACCGGCCTTCGGTCAGTGTCGCGGTTCCATCAAGCTGGGGACCTGAAATGCTGCCCGCCACCTTTACGTCGGCCGCGATTTTTCCGGCCAACAGATGCTCATCGATCGCGAGAAGTGGCCAGAGTGCCGCCAGATCGCCGCGTAGCGTCAGGCTCGCATCCATCGGCTGATTTTCCGGAATCCGCGCTACGACAGGATCGAGCGCAACATCCACCGGAACGGAACCTTTGGTCTTGATTGCCGTGTCTTCGAGGCCGGCGATGTCGCCAGAAAAAGTGAGACGACCGTCGGTCAGGTCACCCGCAAGCGTACCGTTCAGCGCAGGCAAATCCACAAAATCTTCTCCCCTTGGCTTCACATTCACCGCGGCGATCTGAAACTTTCCGCTGGCTTTGCCGGCCGCGAACCCGAAGCGAACCTGTCCGTCAAGCACGCCATCCGTGGCCAGCTGAGGATCAGCGAGCGCCAAAAGGGTGAGGGGCAGTTGGGTGAGCGAAAGATTGGTGTCGGCGGATGTTGCTCCGAGTTCAGCCGCTGCGTTGATCTCTCCCCCGTCAACGTTGAGTTTCAAGCCCTCCAAAAGCATTCCCTGTTCGTTCTGACGCAGGAGCAAAGGCTGAAGCAGTTCAATGGCCATATCTTCGAAACTTCCGTTCAAGCTGGCCAGCATGACGGTCGTAGACTGGGGCAGGAGTTCCACTTGACCGTTGCCCGAAAATTCCAGGGCAGGGGATGCAGATTTATTGATATCAAAACCGAAGGACACTGCTTCCGCGGTACCCCCGGCTTTCAGTTCCAGCGCATCGAGTCCGAACCCGCCGGCCTGGAAGTTGCTCCCAGTCGCGGTTGCTTCAAAGATCGGAGCACCCAAGAGATCTCGGGCTCGTGCCTGTGCCTTCAGATTTGCAAGCGACGGAGCGGCGCTATCACTTGGGTCAAGCCGCAAGCCTGTCGCATCCAATGTAATCGAGGCATCTTGCCGGGCGCCATTTGCAGCGAGCGTTGCAGAGAACTCGATCGCCCCAGAAGCGGCCTGGCCGGCGAGGCGGGCAAGACTGGTCAGATCCGGTATCTGACCGTCAAATGCTCCACTAACCGGGGACCCGTCCAGTGGAACAGAGACCTTGCCGGCGATCCGGTTTTCGGCATGCGTGAGGGTTAGGCCTGAAATATCGAGACGGTCACCATCAGCGAGCGCAAAGTTCGTCGCAAGCTCGACGGTCGCTTCCGAGTTTATAAGCCGGCTCTCTAAGCTGCCCTGAGGAGCAGACAGGAGCTGTGATACTGCGTACTCGCTTTCCAGTACACCGAGCGCAATACCATCCAGACTAAAGCCGGTTAGTTTCGTAGTGCCGGAAAGTCCAGGGTCTTCCAGAGTGCCTTCCAATTGACCGGCGATTCCGGCGGTACCGGCTAGAGCAACACCTGCTATATCGTTAAGCGCTGCCAGGTCCGGAACATGGGTTTCAAAACTGGCTTGGAGATTTTCAAGAGACAGGGGGATATGAGCAGTCGCCGTTGCTTTTGCGAATGCCGTGTTGAGTTCAAGCGCCGATATCCTCAGATCTTCAGGTGTTGCTTCAATCGCGGCCTGCAGGTCAACGACTTCTCCGATCAACTGCTTTAATTGAGCATCACCCGGGTCGAGGTCACCTGTTACGGCCTTGAGCTGAAGTGAGGCACTCTGCTCAAAGTCTTCGGTTGCTACGTCGGCGTCTAATTTGAGTTGGCCGGTCACAGGCCCGAGCAGAGACAGATCGTTGAGCAGGAGTGCAAACTTGGCATCTGCTTTGCGGCTTCGAAGCCCCGCTGTTCCTGCCCCTGACAATGTAAAACCAGCTCCAGTGGCTTCTATCTGCCGAGCCTCTGCGTGCTGATCAGGAACATCCAAGAGTAGGTCGAAATCGACGTTCAGGCGCTCCCCAAGGAGCGCGGAGGCTTCGGTTGGCAAACCGTTGATGTCTTCGATTCTTGCTGTACCTTGCAGAGGCAGGCGTTCGAGCTGTTCGAGGGAAACTGTGGTCTGGGCGTCACCCGCAAACTTGCCGAAGGAAACTTCCGGTGTGACCGAAAGACCTTCGGCCTGAAGAGCGAGCTCAGCCGAGAGCTTCTGCAGATTACCTGTAAAAGAAACATCGATTTGCGCAGTTTCGAACTCTGCAGGCGCTATCAGTGGGGTGATTGCCGCGTTGTCCGCGGTTACAAGCTTAATCTTCCCGGCGATAGCTTCGTCGGGTACCGCGAAGGTACCTTCGGCGTCGAGCCGGAAGGCTGATGACTGAACCGTCGCCGACTCTATCCCGATTTCTTGGTCTTTTCCCGACCAGGACAGAGTTGTTTCGATGTCCAAACGGGGCTCAGCCAGGGGCGCCATATCTTTGGGCAGGAGCCCGGTAACGCGCGTGCTGCCCTGCAGATCCAACTGGAAGCGCTCATTCTCTGTCAAGCCGCTGGCCTGCGTCGTCACCAAGAAGTCGGCGCTGACCTGGTCACCGGCCGTGCCGAGAATCTGTCCCTGCCAGGACGCGATAGAGCCGTCACCCAAGATCGAGAGCTCGACAGGAGGGACACCCGGAATTTGGAGCGTCCGTGCGATAAGGCCGTTTTCAGGCTCTGACAGGGCGATATCTACCCCGAGCGTTTCCTTCACAGGATGGAACTCGACCAGGCCTGTTAAGGATGCCTCGCCGCCTTCCAACTGCTGCAGGTCCAGTTTGCTGCGAACACTCTCCTCACTGGCGGCGTTCAAGGTCATCGCAAGACGGAATATGGCTTCCTGCCCGGCAAGCTCTTCTGTAAGTCGGATACGCGAGATTTCCAGGGAATTCAGGCTGACATCGACAGGAAGACTTGGGATGCCATCGGCACCACCGACATCAGGGCTTGGCGGCAATCTCGGTTCACGCAGGACATCCAGGCTCTGTAAAGCTACATCGCCGATCGTGACTCGTTTGTTCAACAGGTCGGACGGAGACCAGGACACAGTCAGATTTTCGGCGATCAACCAGTCGCCAGTTGGATCAGCTAAGGTGATTCTTGCTATTTGAAAGCTGGAAAAGAGACTGCCCTCGATCTTTCCGAGCGACAGTTGCAATCCACCTTCCTGGGTAACGGCGGTCTCGATCTGTTGCCGAAGCGCCTCGCGGCCGAAATCGGTTTGTGTTGCGCCGAAAAGTAACCCACCGGCAATCAGCACGAGCAGTAGGGGGGCCGCAAGCAGCGACAGGACGATGAGGCGACGGCGCGACATTCTAGAAGGCTTGGCCGAGACTGATGTAGAACTGGAAGGCGTCATCGATGTCGCTGCTGCGGCGGTTTACCGGTACGGCTACGTCGAGCCGTAACGGACCGACCGCGGTATAGTAGCGGAAACCGAGCCCCGCCGCCCACTGAAGCTCTTCCCCGAGGTCTGGCACTTCGTCATCGAAAACGTTGCCACCCTCGACGAAGGGCACGATGCCGATATCCTCAGCGACTTTGATCCGGGCTTCAAACCCGAGTTCCACGACCGAACGCCCGCCCAGCGGGTCGTTGTCATTGTCCAGGGGGCCAAGCGTGCGGAACTCATAACCACGGACCGAGCCGCCGCCACCGGCGTAAAAGCGCTTGGTGGCCGGAATATCGTCGGTTTCCTCGCCAGCAATGGAACCAAGCTTGCCGCGTGCGGCCAGAATCAGGCGATTATCGTCGATAACGGAGTAATAGGTGGAAGCATCGATTTCACCGCGTACAAAGTTCGTCGATTCAGTAAGAACTCCGACATAAGGCGTGATGGCGGTGCCGATGCGGAACCCGCTGGTTGGGTCCAGCAAATCATCGCTGGAATCGTAGCGCGCGGTCAGAGGCAGGCCGACCAGAGCAAAGGTGTCTTCGCCATCCTGATCGTCGATGATCGAGTATTCGAACGAGGTCCCCGCACCGAGCGTCCAGTTGTCCCGCCATTTTCTCTCAAGACCGATAAAACCATTAATTGTCTGTTCTTCGAAGGCATCGCTGTCTTCATGTTTGATGCCGGCGCTGGCCTTGAGGTCCTGGTCGAGCTGCCAGATATCAGGCTTGATAAAGCTGCCGGAGAGCTCCTGCCGAAGTTCGGCAATGATGAGATCTCCGCGCAGGCGTTCGGCCCGGCCGAAGATGTTTCTGTGTTCCCAGTAAAAGCGGGTTCCGGCGCCTTCACTGGACGAGTATTCGACACCGGCACCGATCGAGCGCCGCTCCCGCTCAACGGTCTCGACAATGACCGCAAGCTCACCGTCCGCGCCGACGTTTTCTGCTTCGCGGACCTTCACGGATTCGAATAAACCGGTTCCTGAGAGCTTGCGCCGCAAAACCGCCATGCGGCCGCGGTTAAAGATCTCGCCGCGAGGCCATTCGGCGAGACGGCGGAGGTAATCCTCCTCGACCTGTTCAAGGCCTTCGAAACTCAGAGCGCCGAAACTGGCAGGGGGACCGCCATCAATTGAGAGCGTGACGCTCATGGTCATAGTCGCATGGTCGACGACTGCCTTCTGATCCAGAACTTCAGCGCGCGGGAAGCCCAGGCTGCCCAACAGGCGGATCGCCTGGCGTTGTGCAGCGACAATGCTCTCGGCACGCGCTGCCATTCCCGGTTTGATGCCGAGTGCCACGGGATCGATAGGCGCGGGGTCAGGCCGACCGGCGACCGTCTGAAAATCGACCTTATAGCTTTCCAAATGAAACAGAGGACCCGGGGTTACGGTTATGGTGACCTGAGGCGCGGTTGAGGCTTCCTCAATCCGGGACGTGATCTCGTTGGCGTAGTGTCCCTCTGAACGCAGGACTTTGTCGAAAGCCTCGAGGTCTTTTTCGACGCGCCGTTCGAGGGCCGCAAAGCTGGCCGGGGGTTTCTCTTTCAATCTTTCCAGCTGGGAGGCTTCAAGCAACAGGGAAATGAGCGCATCATCTTCGGTACCGTCGATTTCGAGCTCATAGGCCAATGTATCTTCATCGGCTGTTTCGCCGCCCCCTTTCACGGCCTTGCCGGTCTCATCCGTGGCTTCGGGCCGATACCCATCCGAGGCATGTTCACCGGCCTTCTGTGCCAACGCCGGAAGGGTTCCATAGGCCGTCCCCGTCAGCATCGCTGTCAGAACCATCAAGAGTGGAAACTGCGGATGACGGGGTGAGAGAAGCGCGCCAAACAAGATAAAGCGCCTCAAGCGACGGTACAGAGAGCCGCAGCCCGATCCGTCAATTTGTTTCCAAATGACAAGATCATGCTCTAGGCGCCTGATTTGACGGAATTTTTATGTTTGGCGAACGAAGTCATTATCGCCAATGTAGCGATTAAGCCAGCTCGGGTACATACTATTGGTGTACGTGATTTTACGGATGCGCGAGGGCGCGACCGTCAGTCTTGCACCGGAAAGCCTGTCACTTTCCGGTGGTTGCCTTTGGTGGAAAAGCGAGAATTCAGATCAGCTTTATGATTCGCTTACGCGTTGAATGGCAGTTTCAATCATGCGGCTTGCTTCTTCGGCTTCTCCCCAACCCGTTACCTTGACCCATTTCCCCTGTTCCAGGTCCTTGTAGTGCTCAAAGAAGTGCGCGATCTGCTCGCGCAGGATCTGCGGCAGGGAACGATAGGATGTGACGTTCGAGTAGAAGGGATGCAGCGCGTCGACGGGCACAGCCAGAATCTTTTCGTCCTGGCCGGCTTCGTCTTCCATGATCAGCACACCGATTGGGCGCGCACGCACGATGGCGCCAGGCACAACGGCGTGGGTGCCGGCCACCAGCACATCGATGGGATCGCCGTCGTCGGAGAGCGTATGCGGCACGAAACCGTAGTTGCAGGGGTAGCTCATCGAGGTATGGAGGAAGCGATCCACGAACATGGCGCCCGACTCCTTGTCGAGCTCATATTTGACCGGTTCTCCGCCAAGCGGCACTTCGATAACGACATTTACGTCCCACGGCGGGTTTTGGCCGACCGAGACTTTTTTGAGATCCACGCTGCTTCTCCATCGGATCGAGAGAAATGTTGCAGTGCAATATGACGTTTTTCGCGAAGAATACAAGCTTCTCGAGCGCTGTAGGAGCCGCAGGTAGTGCTCAGGAGTGAAATTCAGCCTACGGCGAGCTCTTCAAGCAGGTCCGCAGTCGTCAACTGCCGGCAATAGCCCTTGATCGTCCGCAGAGAGTTGTCGTGACGCTCCTGATTGTATGTGGCACAGGCGTCCGGAACCAAGGTGACAAGATATCCCAGGTCGCAGGCGTCTCGGATTGCGGATTCCACGCATTGATCGGTGATCAAGCCGGAAATCACAAGTTGGCGGACCCCGAGATTGCGGAGGATGTAGTCGATGTGCGTAGACACGAAGACGCTGGAAGAGGTTTTGGGAAGCACGATCTCGTCCTCGCCAGGGGCAATCTCATCGATGACCTTGCCGTCCCAGGCACCCTTGGGGACATGAAAGCCGGTGATCTTATAGTCCAGGCTACGATCCCGTCCGTCCTTGGTCAGGCTTTCGATCGTGGTATAAAGCACCTCCAGTCCCGCGGTTCTGCAACCAGCCTGAAGCTTTTGCATATTCGGAATTGCAAGGCTGTGCAGCCGGTCGAAATAGTAGCCGTATTTGCCTGCCATTTCTTCGTCGGTGAGATCTTTGAACTCGCCGCCGTCCCGGCGTACGCACCAATTCTGAACATCAATGAACAGCAAAGCCGACTGATTTGCGATCAATGGTACGTCGCGGCTCAATGCCTGGGGTTGCGTCACAGTCAGACCGTCCTTTCTTTGATCGCATCGCCTATTATGGCTGCGAAAAGTCGAGCGAAGTAATTCTGGCCAACGGCCTCGGCGATCAAATCGTTGCGGATTTCCAGCAAAACGTGAGGAATGCCTCGTCCTTCGCCATGAACTGGAATGGTATAATCCGAACGATCGTCGATCCGATAGGGCTCGTTGAAAGCCGCGTGCAGCGTCGCATCATGGCGGTTCAGTCCTTGCATAAACTGTTCAGCCAATTCGTCGCTGCGGTTGTACAGCAGACCGATATGCCAGGGACGGGGCCCATCCCTACTGCGTAGCTGTGGCGTGAAAGAATGGACGGCGACGAGCAGTACCTCGCGGCCGGCAGCAGTTCGGGTCTCTATCTGCCGGCTGATTTCCTGATGGAAGGGGCGGTGGATGGCATCGAAGCGAGACTGTCGGGCCGTCGCATCGAGACCACTGTTGCCCGGTATTCGCGTTCCATCGCTGATCTCGGGCACAGAGTCGGGCGCCTCTACCGGCCGATTGCAATCGATCACAAGCCGGCTGAAAGACTGCAGAATCAGGACGGCGTTCAATGCCGTGTTGAGCCGTCTTGCAACCTGCGCAGCGCCGATGTCATAGGCGATATGACGGTCCATTTCTGTATCGGCGACGCCGAGATCGCCGAGAGCCCTCGGGATTTTCCGGCCAGCGTGTTCGCAGGTCAAAACCACGGGCGAAGAACTATCCGGATTGACCACCTCGAAAGGGGCAGGATCGCCTGTACCCAAGAGGCCATCTGACTGAGATGCGTCCCTGTGGTTTGCTCCTGCGGCCATCGATCAGACCTTCTGCGATCCAATGGCAGCCGCCGGTATCAGGCCATTCGGCCGCCAAAGTAACATCAAAACCACAATGCCAAGCCCGATCGGCTCCTTAAATTCGAGCAGATGCTCGGGAAGGAAAGCGGTTAGGTAAATCTCGATGAACCCCAGCATGAACCCGCCTGCTACGGCACCGGTCAGCGAGCCGAGGCCGCCCAGGATGGCGGCGATAAATGCCTTTAGAACCGGCACGAAACCCATTAAGGGATCGACGGATGCGCGCTGCGACACCCAAAGCACCGCTGCGACACCTGCCAGCATTCCGGAAAGGGCAAATGCGCCCGCAATGACCGCATTGGCCTGGACCCCCATCAGCTGCGCAATGGGGAAATCCTCAGCGGCGGCCCGCATGGCGATACCGACATCGGTGCGCTTAAGAAACCAGTTCAAAAACAGCAGCATCGCGATAGTAGTCGCAATTGCGAGTAGCTTGTTGATCCCGATCAGAAAATCGCCGAAAGCGATGCTCTCGGACAAAACGTCGGGGATCATCACCGGCTTGGAGCGTTTGGCGATTAGGTTCTGAAACAGGATCTGCAGAATGGCTGCGACCGCAAAGCTGGTCACCAGCATAGTGGCTGCAGAGGCATTGCGGACCGGGCGGAAGGCAACGCGTTCCATCATGACGGCCGCGCCTGCTGCCGCCAAAATGGCAAGCGGTGCGGAAATGACAAATGGAACCCCGGCAAGACCACAGTACATCAGGGTATAGCCGGAGATGGTCATCAGTTCGCCATGAGCAAAGTTGATCATGCCCATGATTGAAAAGACGATGGCAAGGCCGAGCGCGAGGAGCGCATAGGTACCGCCAAGGGCCACGGCGTTTATGGTCTGTTGAAGGATCAAATCCAGCACGTTTCAACCCGTTCCCAAATAGGCGTTTTCAACAACGTTCGAGGCCTTGAGTTCCTGTGCGGAACCGGCAGCAACGATTTCCCCTCCGGCCATAACGTAGCCGCGGTCAACGATATCGAGCGACATGGCCACATTCTGCTCCACCATCAGAATGGTGATGCCACGGTCACGCAGAGCGGAGATCAACTCAAAGATCGTTTCGACAATCTGTGGCGCCAGGCCGAGAGAGGGCTCATCCAGCAGCAGCAATTTCGGGCCGATCATCAGTGCCCGGCCGATGGCCAGCATTTGCTGCTGGCCGCCGGACAACGTGCCCGCGAGTTGTGTCTCGCGTTCTTTCAGAATCGGAAACAATGCAAAGACCTGATCGTAGGCCTCGTCGAGCTGATCCCGTTCGGCCCGGCCATAGGCGCCAAGGCGTAGGTTTTCGGCCACGCTCAGGCTTGCAAAGATCCGGCGTCCTTCGGGCGACAGAGTGATACCGCGCCGAACCAGAACCTCGGTCGGCAGCTTTGCGATATCCTCCGACAGAAATTCAATACGACCGGCTTTAAGTGGTGACAAACCTACCAGTGCGTTCAAGGTCGACGATTTGCCTGCCCCGTTGGCGCCGAGCAGAGCGACCAATTCGCCCTGCTCGACATCAAGATCGACCCCTCTGACCGCCTCGACGGCGCCATAGGCGACCTTCAGACCGGAGACCTTCAACATAACCGATGGCCCCGCGTTCCGGCCTACTGCATCCGGGGGGCGGGAATGAGATCAGCGTTCGGTGCCGGTTGGCCCACCAATTCACGGTCACCGCCTTTGACCCGCACCAGCGAAACTTCACGCACCGGCATACCTTGTGTGCCTTTATAGGTGATCAGGCTGGTGGCGCCCTGGACGTTTTCCAAGCCCGCAATAGCATCGCGAATTGCCGTCGGGTCCGTGCTGCCGGCGCCTTCGACTGCCGCCGCGATCACCTTGACCAAATCATAACCGATCGCATTAAAAACCGTCTCAGAGTCCTTGCCTGTCTTTTCCTTAAAGAGACTGTTGAACTTCTCCAGTTCGCTGCCAGGTGTTGCGTGACCGGCTGTCGTGAAGACGACGCCTTCGGCTACTTCACCCAACGAAAATGTCGTGGGGGAATCGATACCGTCGGATCCAATCACCTGCGACGTTACACCGGCGGCCCGAAGCTGTTTGATGAATGCAGGAAAATTGGGTTCGTAGGCCGCGGTCATGATGACGTCCGGCTGTGGCTTTAGCGCTTTGATCTTGGTGACTTCAGCCGAAAAGTCTTGCTGCTCGAGCTTATAAGTTGCTTTGCCGGAAATTGTGCCACCCAGCTTTTCGAAGACGTCACCGAAATAGAGCGGCAGGGTCGTATACTGGGAATCGGGCGAATAGAGCAGGTAGACACTGCGGTGGCCCTGATCATGAGACCACTGTGCCGAAACAGTCGCCTGGACATTGTCACCGGGGAAATTCGCGAACATGTAGTCGCCACCCATGATTGGCAGGGTTGGCGAAGAAGCACAGGTCGAAAAGGCCGGAATCTTGGCCGCATCGGCAATCGAAGCCGCGGCGAAGGCCGGATCGGCGTCACAAGGCAACACCAACACATTAACATCGGCGTCAACCAGTTCCTGGGTCGCGATCGAGGTTTGTGCGGCATCGGACCGCACGTCCTTGTCGATCGTCTCGATCATGATCTTACCGCCGATCCCGCCGGCCGCGTTGATCTCGTCAACTGCGATCCGAAAGCCTTCGACAACCGGTCCGTCGTAGGGCGCGAGACCACCGGTTTGAGCGGTGGCAACACCTATGGTTATTTTGTCTGCTGCCGCCGCGCCGGCGGCCAGTGCGGCGGTCATTGCCGTCCCGATTAAAAGTGAGTTCAAGAATCTATGCATAGCTAACGACTCCCTATTTTGCGTCTATTCAGGCCACATTCTCTTCGCGATGCTTTCGGCCAAGATACGCCGTAATGACAGCCGGATCGGATTGAACCTCCTCCGGTGTGCCTTCGGCAATGAGTTGTCCTTCGTTCAAAACGGTTACCCGGTCGCAGAGACTGACGATGAGTGGCAGGTCGTGGTCGACGATCAGAATGCCCAGTCCAAGTTCATCACGCAGGCGCCTCAGGATCTGCATGAGGGCGTCGGTTTCCTCACGGTTCATGCCAGCCGCCGGTTCATCTAAAAAGAGGTAGTTGGGACCGAGTGCGAGGGCGCGGGCGATCTCGACCCGTCGCTGATCGCCGTAGGACAGGGTATCCGCCTTCAATTGCGCCTTGTCGGTCAGCTCCATCCAGTCAAGTGCCGCCGTGGCGCGCGCCTGCGCCTGTGAAACCGGTTCCCGCGGCCAGTTGCTTAAAGCCGCCGCCAACACGTTCTGCCGTACGCTCAATCGCTCGAAAAGGCGGATGTTTTGAAAGGTGCGTGCGATACCCAGACCAGAGAAACGGTGTACGGGAAGACCGCTAATGATCTTTTCGCCCAAGCGGACACCGCCGGAAGAGACCGGAAGGACGCCAGAAATCATGTTCAAGAGAGTGGTCTTGCCGGATCCGTTAGGGCCGATCAGCCCGAGGATTTCACCAGGCCTCAGTGAAACCGACACCTGGTCCACGGCGACCAGTCCGGAGAACCGTTTGGTGAGGCTGTCGGCCTTCAGAGTTCCTGCTGAGCGCGTGGGTTCAAGCACAGAGGTGTTTATCTGCCCCGCGTTGGAGTTGAACTTGAGCAAACGGGGGAGAATCCGTTCATCCCATTCATCGATGCCTGCAAGTCCTTCCCGCTGTTTGAACATAACAAGCAGAATGATCAGCCCGATGCCAATCTGGGTTAGGCCGAAGACTTCCGGCAACTGGATGCCGAGTAACTGTACGCCCCCCTCAAGCCGCCGTAACACTTCGGTGACTACTGTGATGGTGACCGCGCCGACAACAGCGCCGGTCATCGTCGTCATACCACCAACAATCAACATTGCCAGCAAGGCAAAGGTGTCGACGAAATAGAATTTCTTGGGAGAAAAAGCGCCCAGAAAGTGCCCCAAGGCGACGCCGGCCAGTGCCACAAGACCAGCGCTTAGGACCCAGGCGAGCAAACGCTCTCGCTTGATGCCGATGCCGCTTGCCCCTGCAGCAATGGGATCTTCGCGCGATGCCCGCAGGCGCAAGCCTGGCACAGAATCCCGAAATAGGCGGGTCACCACCAGGGCAATTATGCACACTGTTGCGGCTACCCAGATTCCGGTTTCGCGCGGCACACCGAAAAAGGACTGGCTGCCGCGGGTGATGTCGCGCGCACCGATGATTACGCCATGGACGATGATCAATAGTGCCAGGGTGGCAATGGTTGCCGCCGAACCTTCGAGCCGGGAAATAATCAGACCGGTCAATAGCGCAACTGCCATCGCAAACAAGACAGCGAGGATCATTGCGGGCAAGAAGTCGAAATGCGCGTCGGCGAGGAAGGCGGGGAGGTTGGGCAGAGTCAGCTTCTTCATCTGCAGGGGGAGGGTGAGAACGGCCGAGGCGTAGGCCGCCAATCCCATGAAAGACAAATGGCCGAAACTCAGGATACCGGAATTTCCGCTGTAGAGTCCCATACCCGCAACTGCGGTCAGGCTGATGAAGAAGACAATCATCATCCGCTCGACGCCGCCACCGGCGGTACTTGCCAAGGCTGCGGTGGCGAACACAAGTAAGGTCGGCACGAGCAGGGAAAAGGTCAAAAACCTTCGAGGCAGCATACCCTAATCAAATCCCCCAAACTGGCAGGCGCGAAGCTAATTTTCTCGAGGCACCTTACGTCAACTGCAATGAAAAAATTGCTCTAAGTCAACGAAAATATTCTTTATTGACAAAATTTTTTCATTGGCAATGATGCTCCTTAACACGAGAGTTGGAGTGCAGGTTTGGCTTTTCTGCGCGATAAAATCGAGGAATTAGGCGCAAACTTGACGTCGAGCGAACGCAAGGTCGCGAGCGTTGTGCTCGCCGACTATCCTTTCGCCGGTCTGCAAACCATTCAGGAACTCGCCAAACTGACTAGCGTTAGTGCGCCCTCCATTACGCGTTTCGTCTCAAAACTCGGCTGTAACGGATATCAGGAGTTCCAGCGCCGGCTGATCGGAGAACTGAAAGAAAGTCATCGTTCGCCGGTGGATCTCAAGCTTACAGAAAACCCGGCGCAGGAGGGACGGTTCCTGGCCGACTACGCGGACCGAATCACGACCATGATGCAGGATATGGCTGCAGGTATCTCGCAGCCGCAATTCGATGCAGTCTGCAGCATGATCGGCGATCCGTCGCGCAACATCTTTCTGATCGGCGGCCGGATGAGCGACAGTCTGGCAACCCTGCTGTCAATGCATCTGCGCCAAATTCGCGGACGTATTTATCACCTGCCATCCAACCCGGAAATCTGGCCGGACTATGTGCTGCGGATGCGCAAGCAGGACGTCTTCGTGATTTTTGATTTTCGGCGCTATCAGACCAGCCTGACGGAATTGGCCCGGATCGTTGCGGAAAAACGCCAGGCACAGATCGTGACTGTAACTGATAGATGGTGGACGCCGGCATCGCGCCATGCGGCCCATGTGCTGGCGGTGTCGACGGAAAATGGAACGGCCTGGGACAGTCATGTCAGTGCCATGACACTTGTCGAAGCGATTATTGTTAAGGTGTCGGAACAGGATTGGGACGCGACGCGCAAACGCATAGGTCAGTGGGATGGTGCACGTTTGGCGGTGCCCTCGAACAGCCAGGAAGAACCGGACGGGAAGGGGTAACGAGGTGATACGTGAAGCTCTGGTGCTGGCCTGTACCAGCGATATAGCTGGAAAAGTACGGGGAAAAGCCTTTTCCGAACAGGATCTCGATAAGCGGCTGCAGCGCGGTATCGGCTGGACACCCACAAATGTCCAGATCACCTGTTTTGATGCAATTGCCGACAGCCCTTTCGGTGCGCTCGGCGATCTGGTTCTCATTCCTGACCCGGCAACGCTGGTTACGGCGGAGTTTGAAGACGAAAAGCCCGCTGAACGTTTTGTCTTTGGTGACATTCTGCAGACCAGTGGCGAAGCCTGGCAGTGCTGTACCCGTTCAATTCTCAAGGCGGCCCTGGCGCGCTTCGAAGCCAAGACCGGCTTGCAGCTGCTTGGTGCCTTTGAGCACGAATTCCATCTCAAGGGAGTAAGTGCCCCTCATGGCAGGGCTTATACCGCCGCTGGCTTCCGGGATCAGAGAGAGATGGGCGAAACCCTGACCGCATTGCTGCGTAGGGCGGGTTTGGAACCCGATACCTTCATGAAGGAATATGGCGTCGATCAGTACGAGGTAACGGTGAGCCCGTCACAGGGTGTGACAATTGCAGATCAGGCGGCGATTCTCAGGGAGCTTGTTTACATAACCGCAGAGCATTTGGATCAGCGGGCGAGTTTTACGCCTCTGCGCGATCCGGCAGGAGTCGGCAACGGCGTTCATATTCACATGAGCTTCCGCGACGCTGAAGGTAATGCAGCAACCTACGATCCCAATGGTACGCACGGGCTGAACCGTGTCGCCGGACAGTTCATCGCCGGCGTGCTCAAGTACCTGGACAGGATATTGGCGATTACAGCACCAAGTGTGGTGTCCTATACACGCCTCACGCCTCATCGTTGGAGTGCCGCTTACAACAATCTTGGGTTCCGGGACCGCGAAGCCTCCGTTCGGATCTGCCCGACCTCTGACGTGAGCGATATTGCGAAGCGGGATCAGTTCAACTTTGAGTTCCGTGCCGCCGATTCGGCTGCCAGCCCTTACCTCGCGCTTGCTGCGATTGTCCATGCGGGAACCCAGGGGATTGATGAAGGGCTCGATTGTCCGGCGGCTACCGAAGAAGATCTTTCCTTGCTGTCGACCGAGGAACTTACGTCGCGCGGCTACCTGAGATTACCGCAAACACTTGAAGCGGCATTGGAGAACTTCGGGTCCGATCCAATCGTGACAGAATGGTTCCCGGATGATTTTGTCGACGTGTATCTTCGCCACAAAAAGGGGGAGATCGCATTCCTGGAGGGGAAAACCGAAGCCGAGATCTGCGCTGCTTACGAAGAAACCTATTAGCAGCCGATAAAAATAGTGGGCGATCGGCCAACAATGACATCATTTTGCCCGATTTTTGTCCCATGTCATGCCGAAATCGCCTGCGTAGATTCGCCGGAACACAGCGATTACGCACGACTCCGACTCCAGTTCTCAGAGGCTTCAATGGTACAGCAGACCAACCCTTCCTTGCCCGCCCGTCTTGCCGGTATTCCCGGTGCCCGCGCACCTAGTGTCGTCTCAGCCGCACAGGAACGTTCGCCAGAGGCCTTGGCAGGGACGTTGGTGGTTGGTGCCGGAATCCAATTGAAAGCGGAGGTGAGTGCCTGTGAGGTGCTGCACGTCGACGGGAAGATCGAATCTTCCGGCCTGAAGGCAAAGACATTGAAGATTCGCAAGGATGGCATGTTCGTGGGCAATGCCGAGATTGAAACCGCGGTTGTCGCAGGCAAGTTTGAGGGCAATCTCAACGTCCTTGAACACCTGACCGTCAAACCGACCGGCCGGGTGTCCGGCAAGATCCGCTATGCCAAACTGACCATTGAAGAGGGGGGTCAGATCGCAGGCGATGCCGACATTCTAAAAAACGCGAAATATCAAAAGGAACGGGACCAGGCCTGAGACATCACGCGACGTCTCTAGAGCGGATGCGCCTGATCAAAACCTATCCCAGCAGCGCCGTTGCGTGGTGCCGCAGATGATCTTCCATGAAACTGGCGATGAAGTAGTAGCTGTGGTCGTAGCCCGGTTGCATGCGCAGTTCGACGGCCTGACCGGCTTGTTCGCAAGCTTCGACGAAAACCTGCGGCAACAGCTGCTCTGCCAGAAAACCGTCTTCAGCACCTTGGTCGATTAAAATCCTTGCACTGGAGATCGCAGATTTCACGAGTTCCGTGGAATCGTAAGAACGCCAGGTTTCTCTATCGTCCCCGAGATAGCCGGATAGAGCCTTTTCACCCCAGGGACACTGCATCGGTGCACAGATCGGCGAGAAGGCCGAGACCGACTTGTAGGTCTGCGGGTTCTTCAGATGGATCGTCATAGCGCCGTGGCCGCCCATGGAATGCCCCATAATGCCCTGGCGCGACATATCAGCCGGGAAGTGTTCGGCAATCAGTGCCGGCAATTCCTCGGTGATGTAGCTGTACATCCTGTAACGATCGGACCAGGGCGCCTGTGTGGCATCGACATAGAAGCCCGCGCCAGTGCCAAAGTCGTAGCTATCATCTTCACCCGCATAACCCGCACCACGGGGCGAAGTATCGGGTGCCAGAACCATGATACCGAGTTCAGCTGCAACCCGTTGGGCGCCGGCCTTGGTAGTGAAGTTCTCATCCGTGCAGGTCAGACCCGAAAGAAAGGTCACCATCGGCAGCTTTTCGCCGTCGCGAGCTTGAGGCGGCTGATAGAGAGAGAAATTCATGGTCCCGCCGCAGGCGGCCGACTCATGGCTGTAGAATCCTTGGGTGCCGCCGAAGCAAACCTGTTCGCTCCGAACCGTGAAGTCGGTCATGACGTTTCCTAACTCGAGTCCCTGATTTTTAGTCCGTTGCCGGTTTAATAGACGACAACGCCTCGGATCGACTCACCGGCGTGCATCAGGTCAAAGCCCTTATTGATATCTTCCAATGGCATGGTGTGTGTGATCAGGTCGTCGATATTGATTTTACCATCCATGTACCAGTCGACGATCTGTGGGACATCGGTCCGGCCCCGCGCGCCGCCGAATGCGGTTCCCCGCCAGGACCTGCCGGTGACCAGTTGGAAGGGCCGGGTCGCGATTTCCTGTCCGGCGCCTGCGACGCCGATGATGACCGAAACACCCCAACCCTTGTGGCAGCATTCAAGCGCCTGACGCATGACATTGACATTACCGATACATTCGAAGCTGTAGTCGGCGCCGCCATCGGTCAGATCGACCAGATAAGGCACCAGATCGCCTTCGACTTCGTTCGGATTGACGAAGTGGGTCATGCCGAACTTTTCGCCCATTGCCTTACGATCGTTATTCAGATCGACGCCGATGATCTTGTTGGCACCGACCATGCGCGCGCCTTGCAGGACATTTAGGCCGATCCCGCCGAGGCCGAAGACCACAACGTTCGCGCCTGGTTCAACCTTGGCCGTGTTGATAACCGCGCCGACGCCGGTGGTGACACCGCAACCGATATAGCAAACTTTGTCGAAAGGCGCGTCTTCACGGATTTTCGCAAGCGCGATTTCCGGCAGCACCGTGTAGTTGGCGAAGGTCGAACACCCCATGTAATGGTACATAGGTTCACCGTTCAGTGAGAAACGACTGGTGCCATCCGGCATCAAACCCTTGCCTTGGGTTTCACGAATTGCCTGGCAAAGATTGGTCTTTGGGTTCAGGCAGTATTCGCATTCACGGCATTCAGGCGTGTAGAGCGGAATCACATGGTCGCCCTTTTTCAGCGACGTGACACCTGGACCGACGTCGACGACGATGCCCGCGCCTTCGTGCCCCAGAATGGTTGGGAAAATGCCTTCAGGATCAGCACCGGATAGGGTGAACGCATCCGTATGGCAAAGGCCTGTCGCCTTCACTTCGACAAGGACTTCTCCCTGTCGGGGACCATCGAGTTGAACAGTCTCTATCGAGAGTGGTTTTCCGGCCTGAAGGGCGACGGCGGCGCGCACGTCCATGCGACTTCTCCCCATGCAAAGCTATTGTTGTTCGTATGGGTATACTTTGTTCGCGGAGCGCCGCGCAACCATTGGGCAACAAAAACGTCTTATCCCTTTGTCTAATAAGCCGGATCGGCCCGTGATCGGGATGTTTGCCGGTGCGATTTTAGATCTTTTGAGCTGCGGTTCATCCGATACTCCGGCTTGTGTTCCATAGACACCAACCGGAGCATGAAAGAGCGTGAAGGTTTAGGCAGCTCGAGATTCGCCCAAATTGAGGAATGCGCTCATCTTTTCACGCAGATTGTCTTCCACCTGGAATTTCACGTGCGTGCCCTGCGACGACAGGGTTACGACGGTCGCGGAGATGCCTTCGCTCAGTCCATCGATGAAAAGCGTAAGGTTTTCCTCAGTGTCGACGCCATTCAGTCCTTCGAGCAACGCACCACCCAGCGATATGTTGCTGAATTTGCAATCCGACCTGTTTCCGGCGACGACAACATGGCCCGTCCAGGAGCCCGTAACCCGCTCATCACCGCGTCGGTTGCCCACCGCAGATTCGCGAAGTTCGCGCAACACTTCGCCCATACGCTCATCCAAACAGCCGATATTGACTGACGTCTGTTCCGCGGTCTCCATGACGTTGCTCGAGTGCTGCTTGACTTCTTCAGTTTCGCCCGCAACGTCGGCTACTTGTGACGAGACCTCGGTCATGTGCTGGACCGTATTCTGAACACTTTCGCTGATCTCCTGAGTTGCCGAGCTCTGCTGTCCAACTGCTGCGGCGATGCTCTCGGAAATCTCGTTGATTTGCTTGATGGTTCCACTGATCGAACGAATTGCCCCCACGGCACCTTCGGTCTCGCTTCGAATCGCACCGATCTGAGTGCTGATTTCTTCGGTTGCCTTGGCCGTCTGACTGGCCAGGTTTTTGACCTCGGCCGCGACCACGGCAAAGCCCTTACCCATCTCGCCGGCACGGGCCGCCTCGATAGTGGCATTTAGCGCCAGAAGGTTCGTTTGCTCGGCGATATCCTGGATCATGTTGATGACGTCGCCAATCTTCTGCGCTGCGTCGGCCAAACCACCGACGGTCTGATCCGTCCGTTCCGCCTCTTCAGAGGCTCCTTGAGCGATGTTTGAAGCTTGGCTCACCTGCCGCGTGATCTCGCTGATTGATGCCGACAGTTCTTCGGTTGCAGAAGCAACCGTCTGGATTGAGCCACTGGCCCGGTCTGCGCCCTGGGCAACGACAGATGTCCGGTCGCTCAAACGGCCGATTACAGAGTTCATCTCCAAGGTGCCAGTCTTCATACTTTCGGCTTGCTCGTTGGTATCGGATACTGCCGCCTTGACTTCCTTATCGAGTGCATCCGCAATTCCCAACAGCTCGGACTTCAACTTTTCATCCTGCTCCGCCTTGCGACGGTCTTCTTCCGCTTTCATATGATCGATCTCGCCAGCGTTCTCTTTGAACACCAACAGAGCCTGCGCCATCTGGCCGATCTCATCGGCTTTCTGCGCGTAAGGCACATCTGTATCCAACTTTCCGTCGGCAAGCTTTGACATCACCTCCTTTATGTTGGTGATGGGGGTAACTGCCTGCCACTTGAGGAGAAATACGAGAGAAACAACGATAAGCAGGGTTATGACGACTGACGCGATTAGAGAGGTGTTTCTCATGGAAGCCATTGAATCCAGAGCTTCCTGCTTGCTCCATGCCATCGCGACATAACCAAGAAGGCTTCCTTTTTTCGCGTCGATGACTGGCGTCATTGTGATGATGTGATGTGCGCTGTCCAAGGTCAGGTGGGACTTATCTGTCAACGTGGCTTTATGGGTCGCTAGAAGCGAAGCAAGGTCAATGCTTTCGTAAATTTCCGACGTAAACGAAGACAACTCGGTTTGCTCTGAATCAGTTACCAAAACGTTTGCGAGATGCGAATTTTCCTCGGGATTGGTCTGTTCACTATAGACCGCGTCGATCTTGGCGGATTTTTTCCATTTAATGCCGCCTTCCATCTGAGCGGAGAGCAACAGCGTTTTATCTTGGTAGTTTTTGGAAAACTCGCCGGAAAAAAATGAGTGAGAGAGATGGCTCTGGACCAACAACAACCCAGCCATACCGACGATCAGTAGGAGCGTGATAGTCGATGCAATTCGAAGTGAAATCGATTTCTGAAACATCCTGCACTCCTATCCGTCTTTGTTCGTTGGTCGAATAACACGACCACTTCGCCATGCCGTTAACCGGATTCAGGCCCACCGAAGTCAGGACACGTAAAAGCCGATTTCTCACAGTTCCGGACACACCAATCGTCCGTGACGTCGCTTTGACCCCCGGCCTGCAGCAAAAAACATGAAAATGATGCTTCTTAGTTGTAAATATTGCTTTAACAAAACGCCGTGCGAGAAGGTTTGCTCCTGGCCGCAGGGGACTCAATGTCGCGACAACAACCTGCAGCAGGTATCAAATGTCCGTTTGAGTGGAGGTTGTTCCTTACGATCAAGGAAAGTGCCAGGATTTTGACATCCATGCCCTGTGATGAGCTGGCGATTTCTTCTCCAACTCAAGGCGAGTATTTGCTTTGAAGAATGGTGCCTGTAGTGAAATCTGGCCCTGTGCTGACAAAAAAACTGGACCAGGTTAGCGGGCGCAGCTGGTCCAGTGAGTACAGGGTTTGATTAAGGACCGATATTTCGCTTGGCGTCGACTTTTTTTGCCGGTTACTCGGCTGCTGCCACGTGATTCTGTACGTTCGACAGAAGCTGCAGTTCGTCGTGCAAGTAGCGCGCGATCGCTTCCATGCCGGTTTCCGCAATCTCGGCTTTGCGCTCGGCGTCGGCGTTATAGTTGGTGTTGGTATTTACGTCGTACGTGAAAGCCCGTCCTTTGGCGTCACGGATGAACTCAATTCCCGCGACCTCAACGTCGTTGGTCAGGAGGAACTTTTCGTAAGCCGCTATGAGCTCGGGGTCGACGTCTTCCACAATCTCGAAAGTGACAGCAGGGGCATCCGAAGCGGATTTATCGTCGAGAGCGCAAACATCTGCAGGGCAGAGTTCGAAACTTCCGCCGGTTTTAACGCGAACGGCATAGTGAAATCGCCCGCCGATGAATTCACAGCGGGTGATAAAAGCTTCCGGCGTCTGGATGTAATCCTGAACCAGCCAAATTCCATCAATCGGCGATTCTGGTTCGGCTTCCGCAGAAGATAGGTAATGTGCCGCTTCCTCTGGCGTTGAGAACAGGCGAACGCCAAGACCTTTGCCGCCACGGTTCGGTTTCAGGATAAACGGAGCTGGGGCAAAGTCCTCTGCTGCTTCTACGACTGCCTCGCGGCCGACGGCGACCTGGGTGCGCGGCGTTCTGATTCCTGCCCGTTCGAGCGCCGCATATTGTGCAACCTTGCTGACCTCCAGATAAAGTGCGCGGGGACCATTGATGACTCGTCGGCCATGCAGGGTCAGCCAGTTGAGGATGGCGTGGGTGAGTTCCGGCGCAAAGCGATGCCCGCGTGTATGTGAAGAGGCGCTCATTCGATTGTAAAACACGCCTTCAGGCGGTGGGCGGTCGAATACGACACGGCCTTGATCAAGCATCCATTCTTCTGCATCGACGCCTCGCTTCTCAAAGGCGGTGCGAAGAGGTTCCACCCACAAGGGGTTTTCATGAAGCACAAAGATCTTAGACATAAAATCCACATTTTATTTGTAAAATAAAACACACTTTCATCTTGATGTGTAAAATAAGAAAATTTACGCACAAAAACAAGGAAAATAGGAAAATCACAAAGTTGTTCCAAATTCGTTATCGAAACATTTTCATTTGATCGCTAAATAATGGGTCACGACATGAGGTTGTCTGCGCAGCTCGAGGATGACCGAAGGGTCAAAACGATGCCGGAAAGGACTGTCAGGGGTCTATTTATGACGTTTCTTTGGTTGGGACTGTTTGGCTATATGCTGCTTCTTGCGGCCATGTTTCTCTTTCAGCGTTCTCTTCTTTATCCTGCTGGCACGAGCCTGCCTGACATCGCAATGTTTGGGGTTCCCGGATTGCGCGAGGTCGAGCTGACAACCAAAGACGGTCTCATTCAAAAACACTGGTATGTTCCGGCGCGTGCGAAAGATGCGCCAACCGTTGTGGTTTTTCATGGCAACGCAGGACAACTTGCCGATCGTGTGCCGAAGTACCTCTTTTTCACAGAGGCGGGCTACGGAGTGTTTTTCGTTGGCTACCGTGGTTACGCCGGCAATGAGGGTTCACCCACGCAAAACGATCTGCTGGAAGATGCCGGCAGTGTTTTGGACTGGTTAGCGGAAGAGGGCATTCCTTCGGATAAGACGGTTCTCTACGGCGAGTCCCTGGGCAGTGGTGTCGCAGTCCAAACGGCTGCGGAACGCAAGGTTGGCGCGCTCGTGCTGGAAGCACCCTTTACCTCGGTCGCTGAGGTTGCGCAGTCCCACTATTGGTATCTGCCCGCGCGCTGGCTGATTTTGGACAAATGGAACTCGCTGGCACATGCCGACCAACTGACCGCGCCGGTTCTCGTGCTTCATGGCGAGCGGGATGCGGTAACTGACGTGCGTTTTGGCCGCCGTCTTCTCGAGGCAATTCAGGCGCCGAAAGAGGGTATTTTTGTCCCAGAAGCCGGACACAACGACCTCTACAGCTATGGTCTACGAGACCGGGTCACCGGCTTTATCGGACAGACGCTGCCGGCGCAGTAAGAACGCTGGGAGGCGTCGGTTAACTCGCGTTCCTATTCGGATAATGTTCCGCCCAGTGACGCGCGATATCATTGCGGCGACAGATCCAGACTTTTTCGTGACCGACCATATAATCCAGAATTTTATAAAGAGCGCCGATGCGTCCGGGCCGTCCCAGAAGACGAGCGTGAAGGCCGATTGTCATCATTTTCGGGTGAGTTTTACCTTCGTCGTAGAGGATATCAAAGCTATCCTTGATGTAGGTCACGAACTCCTCGCCGACTTGATAGGAGCGTTCCCCGCGCCCAAAGCGTGAATCGTTGGTATCGAGCGAATAGGGGACCAGCAGCAGGCCGGGAAAATCTGGCGACCAATATGGCAAGTCGTCGTTGTAAACATCAGAATCGTACAGAAAAGTCCCAAGTTCTGCGACGATACGTCTGGTGTTCGCAGACGGCAGACCTGCGTAGTAGCCAAGTGGCGCTTCTCCGGTCAGTGCCTTGACCTGTTCGATACTTTTGGAGATACAGATCCGCTCTTCGGCTTCACTCATCCCATCAAAATCGATCCAGCGCCAACCATGCGGTTGCAGGTCGAAGCCTGCGTCGATCATAGCCTGCAGAGCTTGCGGATGGCGTTCGCCGGCAAGCCCGATAAGGTTTACGGTGGCCGGGAGATCCCGGTCCGTAAAGGCTTTCAACAGGCGCCAGTAACCGACACGCGATCCGTATTCGTAACTGGATTCAATATTCAGGTCCCTGCGGCCCATGCGGGACTCCACCGCGACGTCTGACAGACGTTCCTCTGATCGGTCATCGCCATTCAAGATGCAGCGTTCGCCGCCTTCCTCGAAGTTGATGCAAAAATTCACGGCAATGCGGGCTTGGTCGGGCCAGGCGATTTTCTTTGAGTCCGCCCCGTAACCAATGAAATCACGGGTCGGAAGCTGATGAGGTTCATTCATCGCTTTCAATTTCTGCAACCAGCTATGGCTGGCGCGCGATGACGCGGATCTCGACGATCGCGTCTTCTCGCACAAAACCAGTAACTTCAATAGCGGTCCAGGCGGGATAAGGCTCCCGAATGTACTCATCACGTATCGACTTGAAGAGGTCCAAGTGGTCCCGCAGGCCGACATGATAACTTGTCATCTCTACGATGTGTTCGAAGCTCATGCCGCCGGACAAGAGAACGCTCTCGACCTTGGCAAAGGCATCGCGGATCTGTTCCGCTGGATCGTTGGAAAGAGTCCCATCCGCACGCGTGCCGGTGAATCCGGTAAAAAAGACAAAGCCATTGCAGAGCAGTCCCGGCGACATGTGCCAGTCGTCGTAATAACTCTGCAGATCGGGGGGTATAATTGCTTTCATGTTCATGCCGGCAGCATACAGCCTCTATCTGGGCTGAAAACAGAAAACCCAGACGGTTGCGGACCAACCGTCTGGGAAGGCATAAAACCGATGTTGGAAACGCGCCTTAGTTCACGAGCTGTGGCCCAAACATCAGGTTCGGCAGGAAGGTTGAAATCCAGGGTATGTAGGTGACCAGGATGAGGAACACGAACAGGATAGAGAGCCACGGCATGGCCGCTTTGACCACCTGCATCAGCGGCATACCGGTAATGCCTGAGGTCACAAAGAGGTTCAACCCGACCGGCGGCGTGATCATACCGATTTCCATGTTGACGACCATGATGATACCCAGATGGATCGGATCGATGCCAAGTTGAATGGCGATCGGAAAGACGACAGGCGCCACGATAACCAGCAAGCCTGACGGCTCCATGAACTGACCGCCTGCCAACAGCAGTAGGTTCACGATGATCAGGAAGGTCCAAGGTTCGAATCCCGCGCCGATGATTGCTTCGGTCATGACCTGAGGTATGCGCTCAGTGGTCAGAACATGGGCGAAGAGCAAGGCGTTGGCGATGATGAACATCAGCATCAAAGTGACTTTGCCGGCTTCGACCAATGTGTGCTGGGTATCGCGGTGAAACAGTGCAGGGACAAACTTGAGGCCGATCTGCCCTAGGTTTCGCGCCGCGCTGCCTGCAAGGGATTCACCATCCTTGCGCCAGGCGACACCAACCAGCGGCCCCATGTCCCGATAGACGAAGAGGGCTATGGCAAAGGCATAGACCGCTGCCACAGCCGCAGCTTCGGTTGGGGTGAAGACACCGCCGTAAATTCCGCCCAGGATAATGATGATCAGCAGCAGACCCCAGAACGCGTCACCGGCAGCCTCGAACATTTCCGAGAATCCGGCCCAGGGCTGCGCCGGCAGCCCTTTGATCCGTGCGGTAATGTAAATGCCGCCCATGAGCATCAGGCCGGCAAGAATACCCGGAATGACACCGGCCATGAACATACGTCCCACCGACACGTCCGTGGCAGCAGCATAGACCACCATCACGATGGAAGGCGGGATAAGGATGCCCAAAGTCCCGGCATTACATATGACACCGGCGGCAAATTCCTTTGTGTAGCCAACCTGCCGCATGCCTGCGATCACGATGGACCCAATCGCAACCACCGTTGCCGGTGAGGATCCGGACAGCGCCGCGAACAGCATGCAGGCGAAAACGGACGCAATGGCCAAGCCGCCGCGCACATGGCCGACGCAGGCGATGGCAAACCGGATAATGCGCTTGGCAACCCCGCCGGTCGACATGAAGGCCGAGGATAGAATGAAGAAGGGTATTGCGAGCAGAGTATAGTGCTCCATAGCCTCGAAGAGTTTCAAGGAGATGGAAGCAAGCGAGTCGTTCGAAAAGAATAGAATGATAACGAGGCTGGAGAGCCCGAGCGACACTGCGATCGGTGTTCCGATCAAGAGCAGCAACAGCACAAGGCCGAAGAGAACGAATGGTTCCATGGTCTGAGGTCCTTGCTGTCGTCAGGTCTTGGAAGTGTCATGGAGGGCCGCTTCCTGGACCTCCTTCACCGCGTCTTCGGCTTCATGGCCGGCTGACAGTGTCTCGCGTTTCCCGATCAGGATCAGGTAAGTCGCTTCAGCAAAGCGCAGAATCAGCAACACCAGGCCGATTGGCAGCATGGAGTAGGGAATCCAGCGCGGAATAGGCAAGTCTTCCGCTTCGATCCCAAATCGGTACATCTTGCTGATGTATTCCCAGGCACCGATGAGAAGAATCACGCCATATGCGAGGCAGCAGGCGGCAGCGATCAGCGTAAAAATCCGCTGTCCGCGTTTCGAGAATAGCTTGACGAAAGCATCGACTCCGAGGTGGGCGCCGACTTTTACGCCGTAAGACATGCCGAACAGCACGAGCCAGGCGAAAAGATAAGTCGTCAGTTCCAGAGCCCAGACTGCTCCAGAGTTAAAGACGTAACGTGCAATGACCTGCGAAAAGGTGACAAGAACCATGCTCGCGAGGAGTATGGCAATGACCGACTCCTCGAAGCGATTGATGATTTTACTCAGCATTTCTGCGCTCCCCCACGCAGGCTATCCCGGTCAAGACGTCGGAGCCGACTTACAGCATGACCGAAGTGGCCGGCCGGCGCTCCGAAGACATCACTTCGGACACACCGGCCGGCGTCGAAAACGAACTCCGGTGTTAGCTTCCGGAGTTCGAAGCTTGAGCGGCTTCGATCAGATCGGCGCCGATGTCACCCTCGAACTGCTTCCAGACCGGTGCCATGGCTTTGCGCCATTCTTCACGCTGGTCGTTGGACAGCGTGCGGACCGTGGTGCCGGCCTCGATGACCTTCTGCTTGTTGCCTTCGTTGATCTCGGTCGAGAGGCCATTCCGTTTGGAAGACACCTCAGCCAGGACTGCTTCCAGCTCGCCGCGAACATCATCGGGAAGGCCTTCCCAGAATTCAACCGAGGTCACGACCAGATAGTCGATGATGCCGTGGTTGGTTTCGGTCACGCCGTCCTGAACCTCGAAGAACTTCTTGGTGTAGATGTTCGACCAGGTGTTTTCCTGTCCATCAACAACACCCGTCTGCAGCGCACCGTAGACTTCCTTGAACGCCATCTTTTGCGGGTTGGCTTCAAGCGCCTTGAACTGTGCCTCAAGGACGTCCGAGGTCTGGATCCGGAACTTCAGACCCGAAGCGTCGCCAGGAACCTGCAGGGGTTTGCTGGCGGAAAGCTGTTTCATGCCGTTGTGCCAGTAGCCGAGGCCCAGAAGACCGCGGTCGACCATGCTTTTCAGCAGTTCCTGACCGGCTGCACCGCCCTGGAACCGATCGACGGCGTTGATGTCGTCAAACAGGAAGGGCAGGTCGAAGACCCGGAATTTTTTGGTGTACTTTTCAAATTTCGAAAGCGAAGGCGCCGCCATCTGCACGTCGCCGAGCAGCATTGCCTCCAAAACCTTGTTGTCGTTGTATAGCTGTGAGTTAGGATAAACCTCGACAACGACCTTGCCCGCCAACCGCTCGTTCACGGTATCGGCGAAAAGCTTGGCAGCTTCGCCCTTCGGGTGACCGCTTTCCGCCGTCACGTGGCTGAATTTGATGACAATTGGGTCGGCAGCAGCAGCGGCGTAGGCCGTCAGGCTGACACCGGCAAGGGCTATTGCCGCAACAAATTTGCGCATGGATCTAATTCCTTCCCTGGTTCGCATTTTGTTTTTTAGCCATCCAAAACAAATGGCCGTCTCCGTCCGCTTCTAAGCAACCGCCGTGCCAGAAACAGGGCCATCGCTAATCCGGATCATGAGTTGGAGTGTAACACCCTGATAGGACGAGAGAAACACTGATGGGGTGCCGGTCGCTCCCTTACATCCGTCGGAGTGTCAGCTGTGCCGCTGTGCGGATTTCCACACAGTCAATCACATGATATGTGCGGATTTCCGCACAGTCCGCGTTGTGACGACGCACCGGCCTGTGCTTATCTGGAGTCAGTCGATCAGATCGTCTCGCCGGATGCCGTGGCGTTTCATTTTGTCGTAGAGCGTTTTTCGAGGCACGCCGAGCGCTTCGTAGGTCGCCGTCACATTGCCGCGCTGCTTGATCAGTTCCCGCCGGATTAAACTGCTTTCAAAGGCATCGATCTGTTCCGACAAGGGCACGCGTGCAACGCTCACATACGATTCGACCTGTCCATCTGGTTCAAGCCCAATCCCCAGACCCAGCGTAAAGCGCTCTGCGGCATTCTGAAGTTCCCGGACATTGCCCGGCCAGCTGTGATCCAACAGGGTAGAGAAAACCTCTTGAAAACCGGCCGGTGGCGAACGGCGGTAGCGGCGGCTTGACTGAGTGACAAAATGCTGGAACAGCAGCGGGATGTCTTCAATCCGCTCCCGTAAAGCCGGGATCGAACAGTTTACGACATTGAGGCGGTAGTACAGGTCCTCCCGAAAGATGCCCTCGGTGCTCGCTTTCCGGAGATCTATTTTCGTCGCGGCGATGACGCGCAGATCCAGCGGCAGCGTCTTGTTGGATCCGACCCGTTCCAGCGAGCGCTCCTGAATCACCCGCAACAACTTGACCTGCAGATCCTGTGGCATGCTCTCGACTTCGTCCAGGAAGAGAGTGCCGCCGCTGGCATGTTCGAACTTGCCGATACGCCGCGAGGTCGCGCCGGTGAAGGCGCCCGGTTCATGACCGAAGAGCTCGCTTTCGATTATGTTTTCCGGAACCGCGCTGCAGTTGATTGCGACGAAGTTTCCGGAACTGCGGTCACCGAATTCATGCAGGCACCGCGCGACCAGTTCCTTTCCGGTGCCGGTCTCGCCCAGAATCAGCACGTCCGCCGAGACCTGAGCGATCGTGTCGACTGCCTGCCGCAGTTGCACCATGGCAGGGGAGCGGCCGATAAGTCGGGAGGCAAGGCCTTTGTGCGCGTCCAGTTCCTGCCGTAGTTCCCGGTTCTCCAAAACCAGCCGGCGTTTTTCATAGGCCCGCGAGACCACATCGACCAGCAAATCGGAGTCATAGGGTTTTTCGATGAAGTCGTAGGCGCCGTCACGCATGGCGCCGACCGCCATGGGAATGTCGCCATGTCCTGTCACCAGAACGATCGGGATATCCGGATCGATGCCCTGAGCGCGCTTCAGGAACGACAGGCCGTCCATGCCGGGCATCTTGATATCGCTGACGACTGCCCCGGTCCAGGTGCGCGAGAGTTCACGCAATGCGCTTTCAGCTGAATCCATGCAGATGACCTTAAAGCCGGCCAGCTCGATCGACTGTTTGGTCGCCATGCGCACATGGCGTTCGTCATCGATGACGAGAATAGGACCGGGATTATCGTCTTCGGATTTAGACACGACTACACGGCCTTCCGTTCTTGTTGCAGCTGTTCATCAAAGCGGGGGAGGGAGAGCGTGAAAACCGCGCCGCCATCAACGTGGTTGGAGGCGCGGATGCTTCCGCCGAAGTCCTTAACGATACCGTAGGTGATCGACAAGCCCAGACCAAGACCCTGACCGACATCCTTAGTCGTGAAAAAGGGATCAAATATCTCGTTGATATGATGAGCTGGAATCCCTGGGCCGCTGTCGCGGACGATTAGAGTGACGTCCTGGCCCACTGCTTCAACCTGTATAGTGATTAAAGGGTTTTCGCAGGATGTGACCGCATCCAGAGCATTGCCCAGAATATTACCCAATACCTGTTCCAGGCGCAGTTCATCGGCGAAAACCTGAACATCCGTGTTATTTCCGATTTCGAGCTTCACCGACATTTCGTCGATTCTCGACTGCAAAACTTCAATTGTTCGATCGAGCACAGATTGGAGAGAGATGACGGACTTTTGCGCCGGTGCATTGCGGGCAAAGGTCCGAAGTTGTTTCATCAACTGCGCCATGCGTCCGGTCAATTCGGAGATTAGACCGAGGTTCGAATGCACGTCTTCAAAGCGTTCCCGGTCGAGAAGCTTACGTGCGTTGTCAGAGAAGGACCGGATGGCAGTCAGGGGCTGGTTCAGCTCATGACTAATACCTGCCGATATATGCCCGAGGGCAGCGAGTTTTTCCGCCTGTACCAGCTCATCCTGCGTTTGCCGCAGCTCCTGTTCTGCACGCCGCCGCTCCTGGATCTGATCCTGGAGCATCCGGTTGCTCTCCACGAGATCCCGGGTTCGATCGTGAACACGGGTTTCCAATTCGCCGTAGGCAGCTTCCAGCGCCACCCGGCTTTGCTGCTGCAGTTCTGCCCGCTGGGTGAGGTTTCGTCTGCGCTGAATCCAAAAACCGCTACCCAATGCGAGGGCAATCAGTACGACACCCACAAGAATCGTCACTGTTGCGGTTTGACGGGGGATCGTGCTGATGTCAGCCAGAAAGTAAAGAGTCCAACCCAACTCGCGCATCTGCAGGTTCTGCAGCAGATAATTCTCGGTCCTCGATCCGCGGTAATTGGGTAAACTATCCGTGGTGGGACCGACTTGGACCATCTGAGCCCCCGAATCTGGCTCAGGCGCGTCGAAATCGGCCTCGGTGTCGTCAAAGGGGGCGATTTGGACGACCCGGCCTCCCGTCTTCAAGTTCCGGCCATAAACCAGATTAAAGGGGGTAATGGCTGCCTGATTGTAACGCGCCGATTGAACGGCTACGGCCGCAGCTTCGTTGATCTGTTGGCCGGCATCGCTCGATTTAGTGGCCGGCACGCGCCGATATCGCCAGCCAGGACGGCTTGATATAAAGATGATGCCGTTGTCGTCGGTCACGAAGAGTTCATTGCGACCTGTCGTCCACCAAGAGTCTTCAATGGCTTCAACACCTACAATGGCGACGACTACACCGCGAATGATGCCATCACGGCGTACTGGAGACGCAAAATAGTATCCGCGTTCATCCGAACCGCTACCTATTGCATAGTACCGACCGAGCCGTCCTTGCATTGCCGCCTTGAAGTAAGGTTCGCTGCTGAAATTTCGACCGATAAAATTCGAGGTCTGGTCCCAGTTACTGGCTGCCAGAGTAATACCCTTGGTGTCGAGAAGGTAACTATTGGATGATCCAGTCAGGCGATTGGAGCGCTCCAGAAGAGCATTGCTTTGAGCCAGAAACTCCGGACTTTCGGGGTGCGCCAACAATCCGGCCACGCTTGCATGATTGGCGTAAAGTGATGGAAGAAACTCATACCGCTCAAGTGACCGGCGAAGATTCTGCGCATAAAGATTGAGACTCTGACGGCTTTGCGCCTGTGTTTGATGGAGGAAAAAGTCGTAGCTGAGTTGCGCCGTTTGCCAGATCACAAGGCAAAATCCAACAACGAGAATGGCGAGCAGCACATTACGGCGCTGGAAAGTGTTGAGCGTTTGCGCCCTCTTACCAATTTGTTGCTTAGGTATTGTCATCGGTGCTTTGCGAGGCATCCTTTTCGTTCATACCAGCCAACAGAAACACCTAAAAATCCATGTATCCTGGCCGTGATGGGCATGCACATGACCCGTCGTTCATGCCGTCCAGTGGATTAACTTAGATCCCGGTCTTGCTTGGCGGCAAGCTTCCGACTAAATGAGCATGTGTCCCAAGGGTTTTCGCGCTCCGCCGAGACGTATAGACTTACCGCGGGGACAGCAGGGGTGAATTCAGGGGGGACAAACAATCGTGGCCAATTCATTTTTATCCGGGACACCTGTGCGTATTCTGATCGCGGGTTTGTCAATTCTGTGTGCTGGATCGACTGCAGCCATGGCGGCAGGGGCAGGTGCGCCACATTTGGAAGGCGCAACGCTTGGGTTGATCTGGGTCGCACCCTTTGCCGGCATCCTGCTTTCAATCGCAATTTTTCCATTGGTGGCGCCGCACTTCTGGCATAGCCACTTCGGAAAGATCTCTGCCTTTTGGGCTTTGGCGTTTCTGATTCCCTTCACAGCCATCAAGGGTTACGAGCTGGCTTTGTTCGAACTGCTTCACGTTGGATTCCTAGAATATCTGCCTTTCATCATTCTCTTGCTGTCCCTCTTTACCGTTGCCGGCGGTGTCCGCGTGACAGGCAAGCTGCGTGGGACGCCCGTCGTCAATACCGTCATCCTGTTGATCGGTACCCTCATTGCCAGTTGGATGGGGACGACCGGGGCTGCGATGCTGCTGATCCGCCCGATTCTCCGTGCCAATGAGTGGCGTAAGAACAAAGTTCACGTGGTCGTGTTCTTTATCTTTCTGGTTGCCAACATCGGTGGCTCGCTGACTCCGCTGGGCGATCCGCCGCTTTTTCTGGGGTTCCTGAAGGGCGTCGAATTCTTTTGGCCAACGACGCACATGCTCGTGCCAATGCTGCTGGTCTCGTCGATCCTGCTGGTCGTGTTTTTCATTCTGGACAGTTTCCTGTACCGGCGCGAGGCCGCGAGCGAGGCACCCGTCGAAGAGGAAGTGGACGACGGCACGCCGCAGGAGAAGCTTGGCCTGGATGGTAAAATCAATATTTTGCTACTCGGCGGTGTGGTTGCTGCGGTTCTGATGAGCGGCATCTGGAAGCCAGGTATCTCCTTTACGATTTTCCATGTGGATGTCGAACTTCAGAACATCTCACGTGATGTTCTTCTGCTTGCGATCGCGGGTCTGTCGCTGCTGGTAACCAGCAAGGATAACCGCGAGGCCAACGGTTTCTCCTGGTTTCCAATTGTTGAAGTGGCCAAACTTTTTGCAGCGATCTTCGTGACAATCGTGCCCGCCATTGCAATGCTCAAGGCCGGGACCGATGGCGCTATGGGCGCGATTGTCTCGTCGGTGAGCACCGAAGCGGGCGAACCGGTGAACGTCATGTATTTCTGGGCGACGGGTATTCTTTCGAGCTTCCTGGATAACGCACCCACTTATTTGGTGTTCTTCAACACGGCCGGTGGTGATCCCATCAATCTTATGGGTGCGGACTCGAATACCCTGCTGGCAATCTCAGCCGGCGCCGTCTTCATGGGGGCGAACACCTATATCGGTAATGCGCCGAACTTTATGGTGCGCGCCATTGCCGAGGAGCGCGGCATCGCAATGCCAAGTTTCTTCGGTTATATGGGCTGGTCTTGCCTCTTCCTGATGCCGATCTTCGTGCTGGTGTCCTTCATTTTCTTTTAGATAAGGCAGTACGAACCTATTCAGGCTTGAATTCACGACGGTGTTGGTCTCGAAATTCGTTTCCCGCGTCTGTTGAAAAACACTTCTCAGACGAGACAGATACGGAACGGACACGACTGGATCTGCGTGCTAGATTGCCGTTGATCTGATGCCCCTAAACATGGTCAGTGTGGAGGTTTTGGAATATGACAAGGTGATTAGCCATTCTTTCATCGGTCTATTTCGCCGGCTTTTAGTTTTACTGCTGATCATCGGTCTTAGCGCCTGTTCCCGCCATCAGGGGACCACCCAGCTGTGCGAACCGCCTGGTTCCAATGCCGAGGAACCCTCCGACGGACCCGCGCTCTATCATCCAATGGCTAAGCCACCAGATGCGGAGGATGACGGATGGCCCGTATCGAACCTGGAGGCTGAGGGTGTAAATCCCCAACTCGTGGGACAAATGCTCGGCGACATTAAAGCCGGTGAATTCACGAAGATTGACAGCGTTCTGATTGCGCGAAACGGCAAGCTGATCTTCGAAGCTTATTTCAATGGCTTTGGTCGGGACAGCACTCACGATACTCAATCGGTCTCCAAAAGCTTAGGTTCCGCATTGGCGGGCATCGCGGTTGACAGGGGGCTGATCACAGACGTTGATCAGCCTGTATCTCAGTTCTTTCCCGACCATTGGCCGCACATTCAAACCGATCGCGAAAAGAAGGATCGCATCACCCTCAGGCATCTCCTAACCATGACCCCGGGATTCGAAGCCGAGGAGAACTGGGGCATCGGTCCCAGGCGGACCGATGAAATGCGACGCACATCCGACTGGTATCGCTACGCTCTCGACATGCCGGCAGCCTGGGAACCCGGTACACGGTTTTCTTATAACTCGCCGACAGCTGTTCTCGTTGGCGGCGTAGTCGCGCAGGCAGCAGGCGAACCTTTACCGTCGTTCGCCAAAAAGCATCTCTTCGCCCCTTTGGGTGTGACCGATTACTGCTGGTCCATAACGCAAAGCGGGCAGGTGGCCACTAACAGTGGAATCTTCCTGCGCCCGAGAGACATGCTGAAATTTGGTCAACTCTACCTAAACCACGGGACCTGGCTCGGTCAGCGCATAATTTCCGAGCATTGGGTGAGGGAATCAACACGGAAACATGTCGCCTCCACTCGTCCTGACAAACCAAGGGTTAAATCAAGCCGGAGAGGGTACGGTTATCAGTGGTGGACCCGGAGGACACTGCCTGGTGAGGACGCGAAACTCGACCTGTATTTGGCGAGTGGCAACGGCGGCCAGAAGATATTCGTCTATCCAAACCTGCAGTTGGTTGTCGTCTTCACGGGCAGTCATTATGGCAAACCGGCCGGCCACGCACAGCCATGGAAGATTTTGGACCGCTACATTCTACCCGCTGTTCTTTTGTAGCGGCCGCACCGCCTGTGGTACCGCGAGGCGTCATCTAAATTGCGGAAGTGATTTATTGACATCTTAAATGTCATAATGACATATTAGATGTCATGAAAGTTCCGACAAAACTAACGGTTGATGCGCTGTACGATGTCATTCGACAGGTGCGTCCTCTATACAAGACTCTCGAGGCTTCTGTTGCATTAGAGTTAGCAAAAACGGGCATCACCGTCTCGCAACGCGCCATCTTGGAACAGCTTCTGGATCATGGTGCGGAAACGGTACCGGCAATCGGGCGGCGTTTGATGGCTCCACGTCAGTTCATTCAGAAAATCGCTAACGAGTTAATCACGCTCGGGCTTATCAAACGGAACGAAAATGTTGCGCATAAGCGTTCGTTACTGCTCAGTTTGACGCCTGAGGGGAACGCCATGATCACTCGAATCAAAGAACGCGAAGCCGAAGTTATGGCGCCGATTGCAAAAACTCTGAATGCCGCCGATATCGAGACCGCGCGTTCTGTGATGATTGCTATGACGCGGGCATTTAGTGCCCACAACGCGCAAGCCGAAACGCTCAAGGACAGTAAGGAGACGATATGACGATTCGTGAAGGTGGATGCCTCTGCGGCGCCGTGCGGTTCGAAGTCAGAGGTGAGCCGATTGTTGCCGGCGCCTGTTACTGCCGCGACTGCCAGTATGTTTCCGGTGGTGCTGCAGCATACGGGATGATGTTCCCTGCCGATGCGCTGACCGTGAAACAGGGTGAGATGAAGGCCTTCACCCTAAAGAGCGACAGCGGTGTGGATGTTTATCGCCATTTTTGCCCTCAGTGCGGTGTACATCTCATATCGCACAACGGCGCGCATCCGCAGTTTCGGGCGATTAAGGCCGGCGTTCTCGACGACCCAAGTTGCTTTGAATCCGAAGGCAGTATTTGGACGTCATCGGCGCAACCCTGGCACCGGATTGATCCAGACCTGCCCAGCCGGGAAAAGAATCCCGATATTGACCCTGGCACCGCAAACTAGGAGGTGTCGAGATTCAGGAGGTCATCTGGTGAGCAGATAGCGATAGAAGCGCGTGTCCACGGCCATCTTTGGAAAAGCTGCGGGCAGGTCAGCTTCATCGAAGAGATCAAAACCTGTCTTCTCATAGAAGCGATGCGCGGCAAGGAAGCTGCTTGTCGTGCCCAGATAAACTTCGTCGAGGTTCTTGTGCCGCGCATGGGACAGGAGTGTCTCCAGTAATTTAGTGGCGACACCTACTTCTCTGCCTCGGTAAGCCTGCTTCACGAACATCTTTCGGAGTGCAGCCTGGCGTTGACCGAAGTCGATTAAGGCGATCGAACCCACGACATCGCTGCCATCCAAGGCCACCCAGAATTCACCACAGCCTTTGCGGTAGGTGCTGGCAATATTCTGCAGGTCAGGTTGATCTTCGTAGGTGATTGGAATAGCGAATTCGTCTTGTTGTATCGGCAGGATAAGATCGCGCACGCCCAAGAGATGTTCGTCCGCGTAGGGCAAGATTCGGATATTCATCAACTCGACCGTTACTCCGCTGCCTGTTTGCTCATCAGCCATGCTCTTAAACGTGCCGCCCGGCGCAGCGACGTAACACAGGCGCCGATGGCAACGAGCCACAATGCGATCATTAGAACTTCATTCTGGCCATTCCATAAGGGCTCGAACGCCGCAAGAACCGCTGCAAGCGTAATAGCTGCCATGCGGTGGGGCTTTGCCATGGGGCCGCAAAAATCTGCCGGCATTCCGTTGGCTCCACCCAACTCCCGCACATAAGCAGTCAGAACCGCGAAAGCCGCCGCAGCCCAACCCAGGGCCGGTTCGCCAACGCCGTATCCGACACCGACCAGAATTAGAATGTCGGCAATACGATCCGGAAATTCGTTCCAAAAGGCGCCGTCGGGCGCGCTTTTTCCGGCCTCAATGGCGAGCATGCCGTCGAAGAGGTTGCAAAGCAGCCGCAACTGGCAAAAGACGGCTGCAGATATCAGCAGAATTGCGCGTGTGGCGTTTGCATCGACTTGGCCGGAAGTCCAGAAGGCGGCACCTGCAATAGCGGCCGCCAGCATACTGCCCTGAGATACCTGATTGGGGGACAGCGAGGTCTTGGCCAATGCCTGTGCCAGGCGCTTTGCCCAGCTGGTATCGCGGCTGGCCAGCGGACGTCGCGACTGATTTTCAGCCATATCTTAGGGTCTCCGAGCGGTTTGCCGGGAATAGTTGTAGATCACCGCGTAACTTGTCGCGACGGTCATGGGCAACGAGATCGTTGCCAGAATCTCTGGTGTTCCACTCGCTTTATGGATGGCAAGGAGAACGCAGGCCGACACGCTGCTGGCAATCAAAGGCGGTAACCACAAACGTTTTGAGCCTGAAAAGCGTGCGGCGAGGCGGTCGATGATCGTTTTTAACGTTAATGTGAGACAGGCTGACAGAGTGCCCTGCACAACACCCGCGACCACAGGCTCGGGCATGGGATGCGCACGATTGGAAAAGACAGCCCAACTTCCCATTCCTACAAAGGCGAAGAGAACGTGCGTAACACTATGGCCGGCAACTCGCCGTATGAGGGCGTTCAAGGCACCCACCAATAGCGGACAAGGTGGAAGAAGATTGGCGCCGAAAAGACCACTGAATCGAGCCGGTCGATAAATCCGCCATGCCCGGCAATCAAGTGTCCCCAGTCCTTGATACCGCGGTCGCGTTTAATCGCTGACATGACAAGGCCACCGAAAAAACCCATCAAAGCGATCACCAACGACAGCAACGCCGCCTGAAAAAAGGAAAAAGGCGTAATCCACCAGAGCGCGGCGCCGACCAGCATGGCGCTGAGAATACCGCCCACAAAGCCTTCCAAGGTTTTCGACGGTGAGAGTTCCGGCGCGATTTTCCGGCGGCCATAGAGCTTACCCCAGACGTACTGCAGAACGTCGCTCGACTGGACCACGACGATCAGAAACGCGATGAGCAAAACGTTCCGTCCTTCGTAACCGGGGATGTCCAGGCTGAGCAGAGCCGGAACGTGAGAAGCGCAGAAAACGCAGATCATCAAAGCCCATTGCGTTTCGGCGACCCGGTCCAGGTAGTTCTCGGTGTCACCTCGCAGGGCTGCGACGATGGGCATCAGCAGAAAGGCGTAAACCGGGATGAAGATCGAATAGAGGCCGTACCAGTCGATCCAGATAAGTCCGTACTGGATCGGTAGAACCACGAAGAACGCGCTGGCAAGTGCCCAATGATCTGCGCGGCGGGTGTTTGTCAGTGTCGCGAACTCCCGTAGGGCCGCAAAGGAGCAAAACGCGAAGAGCAGCATGACGCCGGTCCGACCACCGAGGAAGGCGATGCCCATGAAAATGACCATAACCCACCAGGCCTGGATCCGGGCGTTGAGGTTCTCGATAACGCTGTTTGAGCCATCAGGTGACAGGCGTCGCTGCAGGACGTAGCCGATTGCAGAAGCAATCACAAGGATGGTGCCGATGCCGCCAAGAAGCATCATGAGATCCGAATGGAAGCCGGTCATTTGCGGCTTCCTTCCGTATCAGGCGAGAGCGACAGGAGAGCCGACTCGGCGCGGGCAATGAAATCCGCCTTGCTTTCTTCCACGGCGACACGAAGGGGCCCGCCAAAGGTCACGGTGCAAATCAGGGGGATGGGAACCAACTCACCCTTTGGCATGACCCTGTTGAGGTTCTCGATCCACACGGGGACCATCTCAACAGCGGGACGGGCTTTGGCTAGATGATAGAGGCCCGCTTTGAAGGGCAGAAGCGGCTCAGCCGTTTCGTTGCGTGTTCCTTCGGGGAACAGAATGAGCGATGCGCCGCCGTCGAGTGCTTCTGCCATGGTCTCAATGGGATCACCTGTCCTGGTTTCCCGGTCCCGGTCGATCAGCACGGCGTTAAACACATTCCGGCCGATAAAGCGCTTGAGAGTGGATTTGAGCCAATAATCCGCACCGGCAACAGGCCGCGCCGTGCGGCGTAACCGAAACGGCAAAACCGTCCAGATCAGGATGAAATCGCCATGACTTGCATGATTAGCGAAGTAAATCCGCTGCTTTGCAGTGGGCTCGACGCCCAGCCAGATACCGCGGACGGCCGTGATAAAACGGGCGAAGAGAACAATGGCCGTGCCGACGAGGCGTGCCAAGAGGCTCATCGTCTTAGCGCACTAGTGGGAAATGACGACAGGACGTTCGGTGGTCTTGAGTATGTGATCGGTGACGCTGCCCATGATCAGCTCCCGCAGGCGCGAATGCCCGTGGGCACCGATGACAATGAGATCCACGTCGCAGCTATCAGCCACATCCAGGATTGTCTGGCCAACGGATTCCTCATAGTTCGCGATATTCTGTGTGTCCACATTAACGCCGTGACGCTCAAGATACTTTGCGACTTCGTGCAGTGACAACGCATCGTAGGCGTCGGGAGCCACGGTCAGCACAAAGACTTTATCGGCACCAATCAGCAATGACATATTGTCGCGGACGGCCCTGACCGTTTCACGGGTATCCTTCCAGGCCACCAGGATACGTTTTCCAATGGTCTCGATGTTTTCATCGCGGGGAAGAACGAGAACCGGCAGGCCGCTATGCAGCGCAAGCTCTTCCGGCAAACGCATCCGGAGCCGGTCCTCCAGGCTGTCGTAAGTCGGCTGACTGGCGATAACCAGATCTGCCGCATGGGCATGTCTGGCGAGCAGGTCCAGATGATCGCCTTCGGTGGTGATCCAGCTGTATTCAATATTGCTGCGTTCGCAGCGCGCATCAAACTCTTCTTCCAAAGCCTCTGCCGTTTTACGGGCCTGGGCCGTTGCTTCTGAAAGATAGGCAGCCGACGCACCGCGCCCAGTGATCTCTGCCGGCATGCCGATCGGTGTGGTGATGAACAATGCCGTTACATGTGCCTTGCGTTCCTCCGCGAGCGTCAGGGCGACCTCTAGGCGTTTCAGGTGTTCTTCATCATCGGCGAGATGCACCAGGATCGTCTTTACAGTCATCTTCTTCCCTCTTACGCAGGACTATCCTTTAGAGTCTGATCGTCGTTCGCTGGATCGGCGAAACACACAATTCATTCTCTATCTCATGTCGTTAGAGGGCGAGTCATCTTCTCGATTAATTTCGTCAAGTATGATCGCACTCTATGCCGGTGATCGCTTACCTATCTGATTACCGCCTAAAGCAAGCTAACGAGCGACGAAGCTTGACGCAACCTGTCCGTAGTCTGCGGGCGAACGCGCCTTTAGAGCGTTTTATCCGCTTGCCATGGGATTAAAAGCCGAAGACCACGGTCGATGGAGAAGTAGAGACAAACCGCAAAGAGTGCGAGAACAAGGAGTGCAGCGAACATGACGTCAACCTGCAGGCGCGCGTTTGCGTGCAGCATCAGGTAACCCAACCCGGCACTCGAGCCGACCCATTCGCCGACAATGGCGCCAATTGGGGCAACGGACGCTGCAACCCGGAGGCCTGACGCAAGGGCCGGAAGGGCCGCAGGAATGCGGATTTGGGTCAGGGTGCGCCAACGCGAACCACCCATGACTTGAGCGAGGTCAAGCCACCCGGGTTCGGTTCGCCGCAAACCGTCGTAAAAGGCGACCGTGACGGGAAAATAGATGATCAACGTCGCCATCGCGACCTTGGAGGCCAGGCCGTAGCCGAGCCACAGCACCAGGATCGGCGCGAGAGCAAAAACCGGAATGGCCTGGCTCACCACCAGGACCGGCAAAATCCATAGTCTTGCGCTTCGAAAATTGGCGATGACCAGGGCAGAGGAACAACCAAGAAGCATCCCCAGGCCAAGACCAAGTAGAATTTCGGATATGGTCACGCCCGCGTGCGACAAAAGCAGGGGCCATTGCGCAAACAACGCCGACAGAACCGAAAGCGGGGCAGGGAGGATAAAGGCTGCAACGCCGGTAATGCTGACCAACAGCTGCCAGACAACGAGAAGACCCAAAAAGATGATGACGGGGCGCAGCAGCTTCATTGACCGGCCTGAATTTGCGCATTCGACGAAGCGGCTCGTGCCTGATGCTTTGCCGCGGTCAGCCGCTCCATGATAGCGGCCTGCAATGCTGCAACTTCGACAGTACCTGCATCGCGCAACGGTTCGCTCGGCGGGTCGATCGGGGTTTCAAAGCGCGCTGGTGAGCCTGTCAGTAACAATAACCGGTGGCCAATGCGCAAAGCCTCAAGGGGGTCGTGCGTAACCAGAAGTGTTGTTTTCCCGGCAAGCAGGCTCGACGCGAGTTCCTGAAGCTCGAAACGCGTGATGGCATCGAGTGCGGAAAAGGGCTCATCCATCAGAACAATCGGGCGGTCTTCCATCAAGGTCCGCGCCAGTGCCACCCGTTGGCGCATTCCGCCGGAAAGGCTGGCAGGTCTGCTTTTTTCCTGTCCGCGCAGACCGACGCGTTCCAGCAGAGCGCTCGCGCGGCCACAATCGGGACGCACGCCGCGCAGCCGGCTGCCTAGCATCACATTGTCCAGGACGTTCAACCAGGGGAGCAAAAGGTCCTGCTGTGCCAGATAGGCGACATCCGCCTTGGAGCCCTCGGTACCGTTGAATAGCAACCGGCCCGAAACCGTTGCCTCTGCACCGTTGCCGCTTAAGCCGGCGATGTACCGCAGCAAACTGGACTTGCCGACACCTGATGGCCCCAACAAGCAGGTCATGTGTCCAACTGGGAGGTCGAGGTCCAGGTCTTCGAAAACGACTTTGCCCTCGTAGCTCAGACTCGCGCTGCGCAGACTGATTCCAGAAATGGCATTCTGTACGTTGTTGGAAGGGGCGGAAACGTCGGTCACAAGTTTAATACCAAGGAGCGTTGATAATGACGCATAGAGATTGTTTACAGGGGGCTTCGGGTAGGAGAAGGGACGCAGGCGATGCAGAGCATCGGCCAGATCTTTCGACGCCCTCTGTAGGTTCCTGTAGTCAACTGAAACGGCGACTTTGCACGACTTTCGGACTGCGTCCCGCGCGGCTTCCGATGCCCAGCATCGCTGCGCCGCACGCTCCTATCCGAAAGACGCGTAAAGACGCCTCTATGAGTCATTATCGACGCTCCTTGGCATAACTGCTCCGCAGGGTAGGGCTCCGGCGCTTGACCTTGAGCAGGCCGCGCTTAGGCTATTCAGTATTGGCCGACTATGGCAGCCGATCCAGGGTGCGGCAAGCTGGTGCGTGAGGTATGGAAAATGCCCCGAAAGGGCGTAGGTACAAGTCTTTGACGCGAGAACCGCAATTCATCGGCAGTGAGATCTACCGGCGTTCAACATATGGCATGCGTCACCCGCTTGCGATCCCGCGCGTCTCCACCTGTATCGATCTCTGCCGTGCAATGGGCTGGCTGCCGGACCGGCAGTACCATGATTCTCCGCTTGCCACGGATGAACAGCTGGCGCGTTTCCACACACCGGACTATATCGCCGCGCTCAAAAGGGCAGAGGCCGACCAGACCTTAAGCGCAGAAGAGCGCGAGACCTTCAATCTTGGACGCAACGGCAATCCGATCTTCTCAGAAGTCTTTCGCCGTCCGGCAACGGCTTCAGGCGGTTCGATTCTGGCTGCCCAGCTCGTCGCGAACGCGGGTGTTGTCTACAATCCTGCCGGCGGTACGCATCATGGGCGCCCTGACCACGCCAGCGGTTTCTGCTTTTTCAACGATCCTGCTCTTTGCATTCTCGAACTCTTGGATAAGGGAGCCGAACGGGTGTTCTATCTGGACGTCGATGCCCATCATGGCGACGGTGTGCAGGACGCCTTTGGTGAGCGCGGCAACGTCATGACCCTTTCCGTTCACGAAAATGGTCGCTGGCCAATGAACGCCAGGGAAAGCAATGGATCAGGCACGCTAGAAGACCGTGCCGGCGGCATGGCGAGAAATCTACCGGTCCCGGCGGACTTCAACGACAGTGAGATGGATTACATCATGGAGGCCTGTGTTCTGCCTTTATTGGACGAGTTCGGGCCGGACACGATTGTCCTGCAGTGCGGTGCCGACGGCCTGGCGGATGACCCCATGAGCCGTCTGGACCTGTCGAACGGGGCGCTTTGGCGCGTGGCGGGCAGGCTTTTGGGCAGAGCAGGTAAATTTATCGTGCTTGGTGGCGGCGGATATAATCCCTGGTCGGTTGGGCGTTGTTGGGCGGGGATTTGGGCTGTGCTCAATGGTTACGATATTCCAGACCGTCTGCCTGATCCCGCCATCGAGATACTGCGTGCACTGAGCTGGCGGCACAGCAAAGGACGCAATCCACCGGATTATTGGATGACCACGTTACTGGATCCGGCACGGCCGGGACCGGTCCGCCCGGAGATCAGGGATATTGTCGCCGAGGTCTTGAGACCCTAGGTTGAAGGATAAGCCAACCTGCCTGGATTTTACGATGACCCGTTCGCTCTGCCGCCTGATTCTGATCACCATCTTTTCGTTCACCGCCTCGGCGGCTTCGGCGCAAAGCGGCCTTGCCAGTTTCGAACGGGACGAATTGACCATCGTGACGGAGGAAGGAACTGAACATATTTTCGACATTGAGTTGGCCGTCGATCCCAAGCAGCAGGCACAAGGCCTGATGTTCCGGCGTCAAATGCCGGCAGACGCCGGTATGCTGTTCATCTACAAGCCATCGCGCGAAGCCGTCATGTGGATGCAGAACACCTTCCTACCGCTCGATATGCTGTTCATAAAGGCGGATGGGCGCATCGTGAAGATCGTCGAGCGCACGGTCCCGCAATCGCACAAACGCATTCCTGCGGGTGAAGCGATCACCGGGGTTCTCGAACTGAACGGCGGCACCGTCTCGCGGCTGGGCATCAAGACCGGCGACCGTGTAGAGCATTCGAGTTTTTGATGCAGCGCAGACAGTCCTTACGCGCTGAAGCGTTCGCGCAGCAGCACAAAAAGGCTGGACTCCTCTGTGACGGGACAGCGGTAAATCCCGACGCCGCCAAGGACCTTTAAGGCGATGGCCGCCGCGTTCCAGGCATCATCTTCAACAGCGTCGTCCCACACCGGTTGGGCAAAGAATTTCAAGCCTGAGCTTTCGGTCAGCTGTTTCAGCTTTGCGGTTTCGGCGGAAAAGGTCTCCAGGATGGACTCATTCGCCCAACCCCACATCCAACTGTTATTGGACAGCGACCCGATGGCAATGGCGTCGAAGGTCAGCGGCGCTTTACCTTCGGCGGAAAGGGTGACTGTGGCGCTTTCCTGGTCCATGTGCCAGTGACGGCCCTCGAGATCGAAATTGCGTTCCAACTGGGTTTGAGCACTTTCCAGCCCTTCCCAGGCTTCGGAAGCAAAGCTGTTGATCTGCTCCTGAGACCAAGTCATGTGCATTTCCTTGCCAATGTCAGGCCGTCTCCGATTGGCACCAGCGAGAGGTCGACGCGCGTATCTTCCTTCAGCACTGCGTTCAGTGCCCGAATAGCCCGGGTGTCGTCGCTGTTGTCGTCTTCATTCACGACCGAACCACCCCAGAGCACATTGTCGATCGCAATCAAACCACCCGGACGAACCAGCTTCAGGCAGCGTTCGTAATAGCTTGCATAGTTGGTTTTATCGGCATCGATGAAAGCAAAGTCGTAACTGGCTTCCTGGCCGTTTGCCAACAAACTATCGAGACTATCGACCGCCGGTCCAATCCGCAGGTCGATCTTTCCGGCAACACCTGCTTCTTTCCAGAAGGGCTGGCCAACCGAGGTGAACGTCTCGCTGACGTCACAGGCGACCAGCTTGCCGTCTTCGGGCAGGACGCTGGCCACCGCAAGCGCGCTGTAGCCGGTGAAGGTACCGATTTCCAGTGTTTTCCGGGCGCCGATCAGCTTGACCAGCAACTGCATGAACTGACCCTGCTCGGGGCTGATCTGCATACCGGCCTCCGGCATGTTTTCCGTCGCCTGGCGCAGGCGGGCAAAAAGATCCGGTTCACGCAGAGAAACAGTGAGCAGATATCTGTAAAGACTGTCATCAAGACCAATGGAGCGTGTCGACATGAAGCTGTAATCCCGAAACGGTGTGAGCCGAACCTTAACCTTTTGCGTAAAGGTTAAAGCAGGTATGGAGGACTGATAAGGGAATTCGAGGATTTACGCGCTACAAAGATCTGGAGACGGCCTTCATTGTTTGAATTTCCGGCGGTTTCGGGTCATAGAAGGGCCGAATTGACGGTTCGCCCCTCTATGGTTGGCTGAGAACCGAAGCAACGGAGCAGAATTTGTCTATGAACGACATGGCGGTTACGCCCGCTGAAGCGGGGACGGTCAGCATCGGCGAGGCGGCAGGCAAGCGGCGTACCTTTGCCATTATCGCGCACCCGGACGCCGGTAAAACCACGCTGACCGAAAAGCTGCTGCTGATGGGAGGCGCGATCCACCTCGCCGGCCAGGTGAAGGCCAAGGGTGAGGGACGGCGGGCCCGTTCCGACTGGATGAAGATCGAGCAGTCCCGGGGCATTTCGGTAACCACTTCGGTCATGACCTTCGAGTACCGCGATGTGACCTTCAACCTGCTCGACACGCCGGGCCATGAAGACTTCAGTGAAGACACCTACCGCACCCTGACGGCGGTCGATTCCGCGATCATGGTCATTGACGGCGCCAAGGGCATCGAGGCTCAGACCCGTAAACTCTTCGAGGTCTGCCGTCTGCGCGACGTACCGATCATCACCTTCATTAACAAGATGGACCGGGAAGCGCGCGACAACTTCGAAATCCTGGACGAGATTTCCGAGATCCTGGCCCTGGACACCACACCGATGTCCTGGCCGGTCGGCATGGGCGGAATTTTCCGCGGTTGCTACGACATGCGCGAACAGAAAATGATGCTGTTCGACGGCGCCAAGGACTCAAGCGAACTTACCGACGTAATCGATGCGCCTCTGGACGATTCCAGGCTCGATGCCGCTTTGCCCGAGGATCAACTGGCACAGGCCCGCGAAGAGATTGAACTGGTCCAGGCGGCCTGTCCCGAGTTCGATCTGGAGAGCTATCGCGCCGGCCACCTAACGCCTGTCTTCTTTGGCTCGGCCCTTAGATCCTTCGGTATCAAGCAACTGCTCGACGCCGTGGTTGACTTTGCACCGTCGCCACGGCCACAGCCGACGGATGCGCGCGAGATCGAGCCGGGCGAAAAACCTGTGACCGGGTTCGTCTTCAAGGTCCAGGCCAATATGGATCCGAACCATCGGGACCGGATCGCTTTCATGCGCCTTTGTTCCGGTAAGTTTAAGCGCGGAATCAAGATGCACCAGGTCCGGACCGGCAAGTCGATCGGTATTTACAATCCGATCCTTTTCTTTGCCCAAAGCCGCGAACTGGCCGAGGAAGCCTGGCCGGGCGATATCATCGGGGTTCCCAACCACGGCACGCTGAGAGTTGGCGACACTTTGACCGAAGGCGAGAACCTACGCTTTACAGGCATTCCCAACTTCGCACCGGAAATCCTGCGCCGTGTGCGCTTGGACGATCCTATGAAGGCGAAACACCTGCGCAAGGCGCTTGAGAGTCTGGCGGAAGAGGGCGTTACACAGGTTTTCCGCCCTCTAATCGGCGCCGACTGGATTGTCGGCGTGGTTGGGCAATTGCAGATCGACGTTCTCGCAACCCGGATCGAAAGCGAGTACGGCATCAAAGTCGGCTTCGAAGCCGCGCCCTTTTACTCGGCTCGCTGGGTCGACGCCGAAGATCCGGCAGAACTCAAACGCTTCCTGGATCGTCATCAGAGCAGTGCGGCCGAGGATCGTGACGGTGCGCCGGTCTACATGGCCCGCAATAGCTGGGATCTGAACCGCGCGATTGAGGATTGGCCGAAACTGAAGTTTACGGCAACCCGCGAACGTTCGTAAGACAAGCTGGATTCAACACCCGCGATCAGTAACGCCCTTTGATTAGTAACGCCCTGAATTCAGTTGGCGTCCAGCACAGCGCTCAGAAACTGCTTTGTTCGTTCGTTCTGCGGATCGTTGAAAATCTGATCGGGCGTACCCTGCTCGGCGATCTTGCCTTCGTAGAAAAAACAAACCCGGTCTGAAATCTCCCGAGCAAAACCCATTTGATGGGTCACCATCAGCATGGTGAGCTTATGTTCGCTGTTGAGCGCCCGGATGACGTTCAAGACTTCGCCGATAACCTCCGGGTCCAGGGCTGAGGTCACTTCGTCCAACAGCATGACCTTCGGGCGCATGGCAAGCGCACGGGCAATCGCGACGCGCTGCTGCTGACCGCCGGAAAGCCGCGTCGGATGCTGATCCTTCTTCTCCAACATCCCAACCATATCGAGCAGGTTTAGGGCACGTTCTTCCGCCTCATCGCGTTTCATCCCAAGAACGTTTATCGGGGCTTCAATACAATTCTCAAGCGCTGTCATGTGGGGAAACAGGTTAAACTGCTGAAAGACCATGCCGATGTTGGTGCGCTGCGTACGCAGGTACTTCTCGTTGGCGAACTCCAGTTGCCCGTTTCGCTCCATATGACTGAGCGGCTTTCCGTCCACATAGATGACGCCTTCATCGATCTTTTCCAGCGTCATCAGCATACGCAGCACGGTGGTTTTTCCGGAACCCGAAGGCCCGATGACTGAAACCATTTCGTGGGCGCCGACATCGAGGTCGAGATTGTCCAGTACCGTCAGATCCCCATAGCGTTTTGTGACCCCTGAAAAGCGCACGAGCGGGCTTCCTTCGGGGAGTTCCAGGGGATGATTTTGCGTACTCATTTAATCTCACCTTCAAACACAGAATTCATTTCGTGATACCCATGGAACGGCCCACGTACCTTTCGAACTTTCTCAACCAGGCTGCTGTAGGCAGAGAGATGATCAGGAACATGAAGCCAACCATTGTATAGGGTTCCAGGTAACGGTAGGTCTCAGCGCCGAGCGCATTCGCCGTATGCATTAATTCGACCACGCCAATGGTCGAGAGCATGGGCGTGTCCTTGAATATACCCACGAGATAGTTCCCCATGCCCGGCAGGCTGGCGGGAAGCGCCTGGGGAATGAGCACCCGAAAGTAGGTCCGCGCGGGACTGAGGTTGAGCGCCCTGCAGGCTTCCCATTGACCGCGGGGAATGGCCTCCAGGCCGCCGCGGTAAACCTCCGACAAATAGGTTCCGTAATGAAGACCGATGGTCAGCATTGCAGAGACCCAGGCTGACAGTACGAGACCAAACTGAGGGGCGACAAAGTAGACAAAAAACAGCTGAACGATCAGGGGAGTGGAGCGAATGAACTCGACACACTCCCGCACAATCCAGTTGCAGAGGCGGAACTTGGTTCTCTGCCCCAGCAAAAATATCAGCCCGACGACAAGCGCGATGGTGTAGCCGATACCCGCGGCGAGCAGGGTATTCAGCATGGCACTCAGCATGCGGGGCAAAATCTCTATGGTAAAATCCCAACGCCATTCCACGGTTCGTATCCTTTTCTTCTAGGCCTTACCGACTTTTCGCGCGGCCAGGACTTCCAGCCAGCGTAAAAAGGGCGTGAGAACAAAGCGGGCCATTGCGTAGTAGACGATGAGGGCGGTTCCGAAAGTCTGAGCCGACAGCCAGGTGGTCGCGTTGATCTGTTTCGCGACGAACATCAAATCAACGACGGTGATAAGCGCAACCAGTGCCGTCGCTTTGAGAAGCTCCACCATCAGGTTCGATGCAGGTGGCAACAGGATCGGAAAGGTCTGCGGGATGATGATCCGGCGCATGCGCTGGCCTGGCGACATATTAAGTGCGACGGCAGCCTCCCATTGTCCCTTGGGAACGGCTTCGATCGAGCCACGCACAATCTCGGCGCCGTAGGCACCGAAATTCAGACCTATCGCAATGAAGCCGGATTCGAACGCCCCTAGTTTTATGCCCATGAGCGGCAGGACATAGTAAATCCAGTACAGCTGGACCAAGAGGGACGTACCTCTAAAAAATTCGATATAGACTGTCGCAATACCCCTGGTCACACCCAGCCGAGACAGCCGCATTAAACCAAAGACCAGCGACACCACGATGGCGAGGGCCGATGCGCAAACTAATTGCAGGGCGGTGATATAGGCTCCGCCCGCTAGCTTCGGGAGATATTCGATTACAAAATCGAGATAGGACACAAAAGACACCCTCGCTTTCTGTCCTGAAAATCCAAGACAGTCCTAGGCTCAAGATCGACCTGTTTACGATCTGTCAGCACCCAGGCCTTCGTCAGTTAACCGCGCGCAGAAAACGAAGCGGCAAACAAGCTTGCCGCTTCGTTCTTTATCGAGTGGCACGAAGCCTTTGGCCGATTACCTGTTAGCGCAGGCAAATGCCGTAGAAGCGTCCGGACCGGGCAGCTGATATTTGGTGTAGCCATAGGGCTCGACCGCCGCCATCCACTTTTCACCGCCGATGACCTTGGCCATGGCCGTATTGAAAGCGGCGAGGAAATCTGTGTCGGCCTTACGCATTCCGATGCCGACCCAGTTCTGAGTCCATTTCGGCAGCTTTGCAGGATCCGTTACTTCAAACTTTCCGTCAGACTTTTCGACGTGCTCCTGCGCACCGAAGAAGGTTTGGATTGCCGCATCGGCGCGGCCGGCCTTCATCGCGGCCAGGATTTCGACTTCACCGGCAACCAGCATCATCTGATCTTCGGGAACGCCTTCCTTCTTGGCGGCTTCCACGGTGTTGAAACCTGCACCGGTTACAAGTCTTGCGCCGGACTTGATGACGTCTTGATAGGTGTGAATATTTTTCGGGTTCCCGGCCGGAACCAAAAAGGCGTCGCCGAATAATCCAATCGGATCCGAGAAGTTCATGTTCTCGCAACGGCTTTTAAGGATGTACATGCCGCCGGTCACGATATCGTACCGGTCCGCCTGTAGTCCGGGAATCAGGCCGGCCCATTCGTTTACCGAAGTTTCGTGCTTTGTGATGCCCATCTCTTCCAACACCACCAGGGTAAGGGCATTGACGAAGCCCAGGGCCTCTTTGTTGTCGCCGGGATAGGCCCAGGGAATGGCGGTTGCGAAGCCAAGTCGAATGGGCTCGCCGGCAGCGATACGATCGGTCAGCTCATCTGCTTGCGACGCCACAGGGCCGCCAACAACGATGGCGCTGCAGATAGCGGCAGCGGATAGTGATTTAATGAATTTTTTCATACTTAGGTCTCCCCGTTTCTACGTGATTGCCCCTGGCCCGGTCTCTTGTTCTTGCGTGTTTCGTATTTTGGCTTACAAAAGTTGCAAATCCAAAATACGAAACAACCCCAATATTTCCACGATAAGAACAGAGCATTCGGATCAAAGAACGTTTGGTGTTGTGGTTAGGTCATGTTTCATATCACGCTCGTTTGCGCGATCCGATATTTGGAAATATTCAAGACGAAAACATTGTAACGTTCGATTACGCCTATGAGGTGTCACCATCAAATTTAATATGAGAAAATTTTTCACCTTTTAAAATAATGTGACATAACAAGGTCATGACGAAATCGAATCCCGAGGACATAACAATCCTGCGTTTGTTACAGGCGAACGCAAGAGAACGGCTTGAGACAATCGCGAGTGAAACCGGATTGTCGGTTGCGACGGTGCAGCGCCGCATCAAATCCCTGAAGGCAGAAGGTGTCATTATGGGTGAGGAAGCGCTGATCTCACCTGAGGCGGTCGGCTACAATATGACCTTTTTGATTATGGTCGAGTTAGAGCGCGAAAGGCTGGATCAACTGGATGCTTTCCGCCGGAAGACAAAAACGGAGCCGCAGGTGCAGCAGTGCTACTACATAACCGGTGAAGCGGACTTCGCATTGATCGTTCTGGCCAAGTCGATGCAGGATTTTGAAATTCTCACTCATCGACTATTCTTCGCCGATACCAACGTGAAGCGGTTCAGAACGTCGGTCGTTATGGACCGCACCAAGGTCGGCCTCACCGTTCCCTTGTCAGACTGACGTATTAGAAGCCCAGTGACGGCTTTGACGATTGTTAGAAGGTAATGGAGGGCGGAACGAAAGCGGTTACTTCCGGTGCGTTGCCGTGCCAGCGCTCGACCTCTACCAGACAGGTCATTGCACCGGGGCCCTGAGCCAAAGGAGATGTCGGTAGGTCGGCGGTGAGGACGTTGGGATTACCGTGTTTGCAGCAGTCGGGATCCCGGTCCCAATCAGGATCGTACCAGGCACCGGTTGCGATGGACACAACACCCTGGCGCAAGTCGGGATCGATCTGTGCGACGCTCAGACAGGCGCCGCGTTTGTTAAAGAGGCGCACGAAATCCCCCTCAGCAATCTGACGCCGGGCCGCATCGGCAGGATTCAAGCGGCAGGGTTCACGACCCTTTACCTTACCGGCGCGGCTGTGCGCACTGTGATCGAGTTGGCTATGTAAGCGCTGGGGCGGCTGGTGAGAGATGAGATGCAAAGGGAATTGCCGGGCGAGATCTGCACCGAGCCATTCCTGCGGTTCGCACCATACAGGGTGCCCGGGGTTATTATCGAGTTCAAAACCGGCAATCGTCTTGCTGAAAATCTCGATCCGGCCGGAGGGTGTGGTAAGGGGATGAGCCTCAGGATCATTGCGGAAGGCCTTCAACAACACTTGTGCTTCTGCCGGGGACTCAAGGCGAATGACACCTTGCTCGAGGAAGGCATCGAATTCAGGAAGCTCATGCCCTAACTGGCGACCGCGCGCCCGCGTTTCGCGGTATAATTCGCGCAGCCATTCTTCTTCATTGCGGCCCTCGGTAAAAGCGTCCCTGAAGCCCACTTCACTGCAACCCTCACCCCGCAAACGTTCCGCCAGGGCTGCGAAGATATCGTGATCGTTGCAGGCGTCGCGGTAAGGTTCGGCGACCTGACGCATCGCCATCATGTAGCTGTCGCGCGGAGAACCGGAAAGGTCGTTGCGCTCCAGAGAAACCGTCGCCGGTAATACGATATCTGCATGACGGGCAATCGGAGTCCAAAAAGGCTCGTGCACGACCACCGTTTCGATACGCTGCCACGCCCGGCGTAAGCGATTAAGATCCTGATGGTGATGAAAAGGGTTGCCACCGACCCAATAGACCAGGCGAACGTCGGGATACTGCAGGTTCTGTCCGTTGTATTGAAAGGCTTCTCCCGGGTGCAGCAGCATGTCTGCAATTCGCGCCACTGGGATAAAGCTCTCAATAGAGTTCTGCCCAGTGGGCAATGCCGCCCAGGGCAAATGTGAGCGATTATTGCCGATCCCGTTGACCGCACCGAGACCGAGCGCAAAGCCGGTTCCCGTTTGACCGATGCCGCCTAGCATGGCAGCCAGTACCACGAGCATCCAAAAAGGTTGCTCGCCGTGCTGTTGCCGGGTCAAGGACCAACTCGCACAGACCATTGTGGGCGTCGCGGCCATGCGACGTGCCAGAGCGACAATCGCTGCGGCTGGGATGCCGGTGATCTTTTCCGCCCAGCTTGCAGTCTTTGGCGTGCCGTCCTTTGTTCCCATCAAGTAAGGCACAAAGTCGTCGAAGCCGGTGCAGTACCGGTCCAGAAAGGCTTTGTCGTGCAAATCCTCGCTGACCAGGGTGTGGGCAAGCGCCAGCATCATGGCAACATCGGTGTTCGGCCGGATCGGGAACCATTCAGCTTGAAGTTCGCTCATGGTGTCCGAGGCGGCGGGGCTGACATTGACGAATTCCACCCCAGCCTGCCGCGCCGCCAGCATATCCTGTTGCTGGCTATGGCATCCGGTCCCGCCGGAGTTCACCTGTGTGTTGCGTAAGGCCATGCCGCCGAAAGCGACCACCAGTCCGGCGCCTTCAGCGATGGATCGCCATGATGTGTGCTCGATCAGCAACTTTTGCATCGGCCCCACCACGTGGGGCAGGATGACTTCGGCGGCAGCGTAGCTGTAGGAATCGCGGGATTTGCTGCAGCCGCCGAAGAGATTCATGAACCTGCGCAGTTGACTCTGGGCGTGGTGAAACCGACCCGCGCTCGCCCAGCCGTAGGATCCGGCGTAGATTGCCTCGTTACCCCAATCGTCGCGAACCCGGTTCAGCTCCCGCGCGACAAGATCCAACGCCTCATCCCACTCCACGGCGACGAAAGCATCACGTCCGCGCAGGCTGCGGTCGCCGCCGGGACCGTGGTCCAGAAAACCTCGACGCACCATGGGTTTTCCAATACGGCATGGACCTTCAAGAGTATCCAGCATTGCATTGCCGATGGGCGAGGGTGCCGGATCATCGTCAAACCCGAGAAGCTTCACCGGTTTGCCGTCTGCAACAACAACCCGATAGGCACCCCAATGGGTCACGGCAATCGGATGTTGTGAATCTGAAGCCGCACCCTCCGTTATCTCAATATCTCCAGCCATGATCCTGCTGTTCCCCAAACCAACTCTCGACGGCTCACTCTCCTCCCGTAGAGCCTTCCGATACAATGAGCAAGCAACGACTATCCATCCCGGGTGCAAACTCCTGGATGGCGGCAAGAGGCGCAGCCCCGCTGGGGGTAGTGGCAACACCGTGGTCTGCCAGCGTCTTTACGGCCGCGAGAGCGGCAGCGTCAGTGACGGTGACAAAGCGGTCGGCATCACGGCGAAGAGATTCGAAGCTGATCAGTGATGCATCCTTGCAGTCCAGCCTGCCCATATTCGACAGGGGACCATCGGCACGGGTCAGGCAACCGGCTTTAACGCTTTCCATCAGGCAGGGTGCAGCTTCCGGCTCAACCACGACAATCGTCGGCTGCTCGTCCCAGAATTCACGAATGTGCCCGGCGACAGCGGCTGCAAGGCCGCCGACCCCTGCCTGAAGAAAGACATGTGTAGGCCAGCTACCATCATTTGCGAATGCCGTGCGGCATTCTTCCGCAAGCACGCTGTAACCTTCCATGACCAGGGCCGGGCGGTCGATGTAACCTTCCCACGAGCCATCGGCTAATAGGAGCCAGCCCTTCGCATCTGCTTCCTCGATTGCATAGGCGACACTGGCTTCATAGGTTCCATCGACACGAACCACCTCCGCATCCAGTGCCCGTATCCGATTGGCAAAGTCCTCGGGTACCGAAGAGGAGAGAACTATAACGGCACGTGATCCAAACACCCGCGCGCCAGCAGCGACGGAAAGGCCGTGGTTTCCCGCGCTTGCCGTGATGAAAGTCATGGCTCCTGCGGTATCTCTGGCCTTTGGGCTCGTTAGATCAGCCACGCCGGCCGCATCGGAGATCATCTGAGCGACGGCAAACGCGCCGCCCAGGGCCTTAAAGCTGCCGAGCCGCATCCGTTGGGTCTCGTCCTTGGCCCATAGTGTGTCTATTCCAAGTTCTGCGGCGAGGCCTGACAGGCTATGAAGCGGCGTCGCTTCGTAGGCGGGACAGAGCCGGAGCATGGCAAGCGGACGATCGGCATTGACCCTGAACAGGCGTGGCGCGGTCGTTTGAAGCGGGGAGTTGATATGCTGCATCATCCACGCATGATAGCGAGCAATGCTGCACATGAATTTTCGATTTTTAGATTTTTTAGAGAAAATTTCTCAACGTTTGTTCACATTTTGCCGCAAAGAGCGCATCTTGATGGAAGCCGGTTGCCTCGGCATCTTGTCCTATTCCACCAATTGATAGCGAACGCTGCTGACTACGCGGATGACTTTGTGCCGTTCGAAGCGCTCGTCATAATTGCCGTCGCGAGCCAAAAATTGCACCACGCCTTGGTTGGCCGATGCGATCTTGCCGATCGAGCTGCCCGAATCCTCTGCAAACCGCTGGGCGGCCTGACGCGCGCTTTGGGTCGCTTCGGCAATCATTTCCGGCTTGATCTCGTTGATCCCGGTAAAGATGTATTCAGCACGCGGAGTTTCACCATAATCGCCTTCGCCCAGAAGAACGCCGCGATCGAGGAGAACCGGTGTGTTGGTGGTCAGGCTCGCGATAGCGCCGATGTTTTCGCTGCGTAGTCGTACCGCGCCCGATGCGACGTATCGCACCTGCTCGCGCTGTTCACCGTTTATCGTCAGGAAGTTTCGTTCGACCCGGAGAGTAAAGGGCTCAACCGTCAATTCATCGCGCTGAAGTCCGCCTTCTTCAGCGAAAGCAATAACTGTATCGCGGGCTTTGATGGCCTCTGCAACGGCTGCCTTACGTTCTTCGGCGCCGCCGCGGAAGGGCAGGCGCCAACTCGCGACATTTGCTTCGACTTCACGCTCGGACAAGCCCTTTACGGAGACGATTCGATCCGCACGGCGCATTTCGACCAGACTGTGCCCGAGTAGACCAGCCGCCGTGCCCAATCCAACGGCAATAAAGAGTCCTGCCGTGGCGACGCCGACCCCGGATTGTTTGATGATATTTGACAAAAAACTATCTCCCTCTCGCTGCTGCTTTGTCATGCAGCATCAGATCTGCCAGCCCAATCTGTCGGAAGTTAGGCAGCTTCAAGGCAGATCGTCTCCATAAAAGGGAAAGAGTTAGAGCAGTTTGCCTTCAAAGGGATGGCTGCCGTCGCGGGATTCGATTTCGACAACCCAGAGATCCGGATCACGTTTGACCGCGCGCTCGATATAGTCATCGGCGTCGCGCTCTTCGATCAGGTCGCCGTTTAGTGCCGGCATCCAGCCGAGCCTACCATCCATATCGCGCATCTGGGTCAGCACGCGGCAGCCCTGCCCAAGCTGATTGAGCTTAAGCAACAGCATACCGCTCATGCGTTCGCCTTTGTGCACGACGGTCGCGGGCGTTCCTTCTGCCGAACAACGTCGGATATGCGCCTGAATCCAGAGGTGCGTTGGCAGTCTGTCGTCGGACATAAAGTTGTGTCTTGGCTTTAGTTTCCAGGGGAATTGCTTGCTTGAGTTTGCGCCAGGCAAATTAGGCAGGTTCAAGGGCGTCGGTAAAGAACGAAGCGCGGCTTGCTGTTGAGCAACAACTGTCTATAGCCGGGCAGGGCGGCATCTTGGCGTTAGAAATGAGTGAAAATTACTTGAGAACAAATATAGAACATTGTACGGTTCTGGCGTTGTTTTACTCCTATGAGGCGGATCATCATTGGCTGAAACAGGTGAAATATCTATCCATGCGGCGACCGCTGAACGCTGGCCGGACTTTGTCGCTCTGATGGGTGAGCGTGGCGGGTACGGCGGCTGTTGGTGTATGAACTGGCGGCTAACCAGTAAGGCTTATGAGACGCACAAAGGCGAAGATAACCGTCAGGCGATGAAGGATCTTTTCGAAGCAGACCGCCCGCCTGGACTACTCGCGTACGAAGGCAGTGAAGCGGTCGCCTGGTGCTCGGTCGCACCACGTTCTGAATTTACCCGCCTGAAAGCCTCTCGCGTTCTAAAGCCGGTCGACGCGCAAGAGGTTTGGAGTGTTTCCTGTTTTCTGATCCGTAAAAGCCACCGCAAAAAGGGGCTGTCAGTGGCGTTGCTGAAAGCGGCATGTGAATTTGTGAAGGCGCAGGGCGGACGTATAGTCGAGGGCTATCCCATTGCGCCGAATAAATCTCCTTATCCGTCAGTATACGCCTGGACGGGTTTCGATTCAGCTTTCAAGGAGGCCGGCTTTAAGGAAGTGCTGCGGCGGTCTGAAACCCGGCCGATCATGCGGAGGAGCTTGAAGGCTCTATGAGGTTGGATCTTGCCTTTCCTGCCCGCATCAAGAGAAGGAATGCACCTGTTATGACGGATGATGTGACCGTAACGAGAGGATCTTGCCTCTGCGGCGCCGTGGCGTTTGAAATTGACGGGCCGCTTCAGCCCGTCGTGAACTGTCATTGTGGCCAATGCCGCAAGATGACAGGACATTATCTGGCTGCGACGGACGTCTCGCATGATCACTTCCGCTTCACCAACGATGATGAACTTAAGTGGTATCATGCGAGCGATATCGCCCGGCGCGGCTTTTGTGGTGCCTGTGGTTCAACGTTGTTTTGGGAACAGCACGGATCAGGACGAATCGCGATTGCTGCCGGCTGCCTGGAAAATGCCGAAGGCTTAACGACGGCGGCGCATATATTTGTGGCCGACAAGGGCGATTATTATGAACTTGCCGACGGTTTACCACAGTACGCGCGGAGTGATATGACCGATGAAGCAGAAAAATAATTCATAATAAACAAATCGTTATGTGCATTTTTCATGGTTCCGTCAGAGCACGAAATAACGCCGAAAACGAAGGATCGTTTTTTTGCAGCCACAGGCGCTCAATCTGGTTGCCATCACCGGAAAGAAGCCTTAGGTTCCGCGCTGTCGGGGAGTAGCGCAGCCTGGTAGCGCATCTGGTTTGGGACCAGAGGGTCGGAGGTTCGAATCCTCTCTCCCCGACCAACAGCAAAAAATGATTAATCTTCCCCTCGTGGTGTCTGATGATGCGCGCGGCTTTATGATGACCGAAGCCATCTTGCCTGCGGATACACTGGACCTTTAGGCCCGAATCACATTAACTTCGCTTCAAGATGGCGGATTAACCCACCATAGAGATTTATTCCGCTAGTTTGGGTCATTCCCCAGGTGGGATGTTCTTAGATGCGAGACGGCTGAAAAGCCAAGGAACACGTCAATGCAAGTGCGAATCTTCCAACCACCCAAGAACGCGATGCAGTCGGGGCGCGCCCGCAGCGAACGATGGCTCGTCGAGTTCGAGCCCGAGACCGCGCGTCAGGTCGAGCCGTTGATGGGTTGGACTTCGTCCGCTGATACCAAGACACAACTGCGTCTTTGGTTCGACAGCAAAGACGAAGCCATCGCCTATGCCCAGCGCAAGGGCTACATGTACACGCTGGAGCAGCCGCGCGCGCGTAAAGTATCGCCAAGAGCCTACGCGGACAACTTCGGCTTCAAGCGGTCGGGTCGCTGGACCCACTAATCTAAGCTTAAATACCTGTGCCGGCAGGTTTGCTGCCGGCAGGCGGGGCTTAGGTTTTTAATTGTAACGACGCCTGTTGCTCTCTCACCCTGGAATCTGTCATAAGAGGCGAGAAGGCGAGGCTCAGCCCCGTTTTACTCAATCTCTTTGGCGCCGCCAAAGACCGATATGCGCCCGTAGCTCAGCTGGATAGAGCAACGGACTTCTAATCCGTAGGTCGCAGGTTCGAATCCTGCCGGGCGCGCCACCCCATTTTCTTCAACAAAAATAGTGCCGTATCCGTTGCTGAGAGCGGAGTTCATAGGGTTCGAACTATTTTTATCGTTATGGCAAGAGTTCGAAGTTTCTCCTGCCGGGCGCGCCATTTTTTTAAACGCTTACATCATATGCACTTGTTGTAGAAACAATACTGAGGCCTGTACGTATCGGGTGTTTGCGCCTGTTTTGAGGTCAAATGCCGGACGGGGTAGAAATTTGCGCTATCGCCGTCCTTAAGGGGCACACTTTGTATTGCAGTCACATACAATTTCTAAATCTCGCAAAGTAAGCTGATCGGAAGTTTCATATAGCTGGTGCAATGAAGTTCGCGAGGCTGCACCCAAATCCGTACAGCGGTCAATCGCTGCGCTGCGCGCGAATTGTAAGGTGCGGACTTCGCTGCCGTTGGGTCTATTCGTAGTATTTTCCGCCAAGGAGGATTTCAGCGCAAACTCTCCAAGGATTTGCGCCTGGAGCAATTCCACCGTTGCTTAGATACGTTTGTCCAAATGCGGTTGCAGCCGAGAGGTAACTGGCAATACAACCATTTTCCCAACCGAGTTGGCCCGGCCCATATGGAGATGAAGGAGTTGTTGTTTCTAGTGCATCTTCGGCTTCTTTGTCCTGGGCAAGAACATCTAAAAACTCGATAAAGCTCGTTTCATCTCTGACTAGTTTGACCTGTTGCTCTGGATCTGCACGCATAAGTTTCAACCCGCCGAATCTCGCATTCGCCTGCAAAAATTATTTAAACCACTTGGCAGCTACAGCCACAAGCATCAGGAAGTGATGTCCTATCACTAAGGCTTCGTTCGGGCCGTTCGCTGCAACACGCGCGAAGGTAGGCTGTCCGCCGAAAGCGTAGGATTCTGCCCCGTCTGGCATTTGACCTCTGTCTTCAATCCCAAAAAGAGAGCCCCGGCACTTAGGTGGGGCGGTATCGTGAAAACTGCGTCACCTTTCTTCCGGGGCGGCGAGGCAGATTAATCGAACAACCGAATGACAAAGGTTGAAAGAACACATTCGGAAAGCACCGAACGCTTGCCGCCAAATCACATGAAGAATATTCACAATTTGTGCCGAGTTATTGAATTTGTGTCGCACGGGTTTTGAGCTTTAGTGGATCCACCGAGGTGGGATCAAGCATGGCAAGACGGACAGCGCGGCGACAGGCTAAAGAAAAGGGTCTTGGTGAAGATGCCGGGCCGAGCCTGCACGTCGGTGGCCGGTTGCGCCCGCTTTCAGCGGCTGATCTGTCTCTGATCGTGGATCATGCTTTTGAAATTCTGTCGACGATCGGCATATCGGGTTTGCCGCAACAGGCGAGCGAACGCGTGCTCAGACGTGGGGCGCGGCATCGCGATGACGGTCGTTTATGCTTCCCGGCGGAAATGATCCGCGACGCGTGTGATCGCGCACCCAAACATATTGACCTTCCCGGACTCACATCCGACCGGGATCTCAGGATTGGCGGGGGCCGGGTCCATATCGGCACCGGCGGGGCTGCAGTGCAGGTGCTCGATGCCGCAACCGGGTCTTACAGGGACAGCAACCTCAGCGATCTCTATGATCTGACGCGCGTTCTCGACGCGTCGTCCCATATTCACTACGGCGTACGTCCGGTCGTTGCCCGAGATCTCGTAGACCCCTTTGAGTTGGATATCAATTCAGCGTTCGCCTGTATGAAGGCAACATCGAAACCTATCGGCGTCAGCTTTTGCGACGCGGATCATATCGGTCCGATTGTCGATATGTTCGACATGGCCCTTGGCGGTGCAGGGGCGTTCCGGGAACGTCCGTTCTGTATGGCGGTCATTGTGCATGTGGTGCCACCGCTGACCTATGCAGCCGAAGGCATTGCCATGCTGGAACAGGCAATCGCTGCGGGTATGATCCCACAGATATGTTCGGCGGGGCAGGCGGGAGCAACCAGTCCGGTGACATTGGCCGGCGCCCTTGCCCAGGGTCTTGCGGAATGCCTGGCTGGCTTGATCGTGGTCGATAGCGTCCGGCCTGGTGCTCCCTGTATCTACGCATTCATGCCATTCATCTCTGATTTGCGAACCGGTGCGATGAGCGGCGGCGGCGGAGAGGCCGCGGTCGCCAATGCTGCCGCCGCCCAATTGCTGGCACATCTGGGCCTGCCGTCGACCGTTTCGGCGGGCATGACGGATTCCAAAATCGCGGATGCTCAGGCCGGATTCGAAAAGGGTTACACCGTCGCAATGGCCGGTCACGGTGGCGCGGACATGATCAACCTGTCGGTGGGCATGTTGGGATCCATCATGGTGGCAAGCCCCGAAGCGATGGTGATCGATGATGACATGTGCGGTGCCATTCTGCGTTCGATCAGGGGGATCGAAGTGTCCGATGCCACGCTCGACCTCGGATCGGTGGAACGCGTGGTGACGCAAGATGGGCATTATTTGGGCGAGGCCGAGACCCTCAAACGCATGAAGTCCGACTATTACTATCCGACACTTGCAGATCGCCAAAGCGTGGATGACTGGATCGATGCAGGCCGGAAATCCATCTGGGACAGGGCGCAGGCGCGCGTGGCTGATATTCTCGCAGGTCCCCCCCCAACACATCTGAGTGCTGAGATTGAGACGAAGATCCGCGCTGCTTATCCCATTCGCCTTGCGCCATAACAGGAGGACTTATGCAGATATTCCGCAGCATGATCATCGAAGCCCCCATTGAAAAGGTTTGGGCTGCGGTCCGTGCTTTTGATGGTGTTGCCGCCTGGAATCCGGGTGTGACCAATGCCAGACTGGAAAGCGGCGCAGCAACGGCGACCGGGACCATCCGTAGCCTGCAAATCGCCGACGGCACCGTCTTTCGCGAAACGCTGCTGGCGCATTCAGACGTCGAGACCTTCTACACCTACGACATTCTGGAGAGCCCGCTGCCGGTTACCGGATATGTCTCGACCCACCGGTTTTTTCCGATCACCCACAGCGACCAGACGCTTGGTGTTTGGGAAAGCCGGTTCGAATGCACGCCCGAGGACGCCGCCCAGATGGAACGGGTGGTTGGTGATGTCATTTACATCGGCGGAATGACCGGACTGAACATGTTTTTGAAGGAGAGCTAAAATGCCTGATACCCTGGCCCCGCGCGCTGTGATCGGCGTTATGACCCCCGCCATGAACACGGTTGTTCAGCCTGAATTGGAACTCCTTCGGCCGGACGGCGTAACCAACCAGATGCAGCGCTTTCGATTGGGCGGAGACTCAATTTCGGACGACCTGCCAGAGGAAGCCGCGAAGCTGATGGATTGCCAGCCCTCAGCCATTGCTGTGGGCCTGACCACAGATGCGGGGCCCGGTGGGCCGGATAAGCTGAAAAAGCGTTGTGATGAGGTTTCGGAGCAAATCGGTGTCCCGCTCATGGGGGCATCCTTCGCGGATTATGAAGCGCTGCACAGTTTGGGTGCGACTTGCATCGGTATTGTCACTCCGTTCGATGCCAAAGTGGATGCCGTCGTTAAGGCCAACACGGAAGCGGCGGGTTTTCAGGTCGTAGCGATCAAAGGTACCGAAGCTCCGTCTCTGCCCGCTATTTGCGAGACGCCGCTGGCAGACATTCGGAGAGTTTTTGCGGAAGTTGCCGCCTCCGATTGCGATGTGATCCTTCAGGTCGGCACCGCGCTGCCCGTTGTCGCGATGATTGCGGAGCTCGAAAAGGCGCACGGCAAGCCCATCGTCGCATGTAACGCCGCAGTTTATTGGCAAACGTTACGCAGTATCGGGATCACGGATCCCATCCATGGTTACGGTCAGTTGCTGGAGTCACATTAAGTGTCTGATCATGCCGAGGTGGTGGTCATCGGCGGCGGCGCTGTCGGGGCCGCAGTCCTTTATCATCTTGCCGAGGCCGGCATCACCGACACAGTCCTGATCGAAAAGAACGAACTGACATCCGGATCTACCTGGCACGCGGCCGGCAATATCCCGACCTACGCAAATTCCTGGCTCGGGATGCGGGCAGGCAACTATGCGTGGCAACTTTATAAAGAGCTCGCAAAAGACCCCGAGGCGCCGATCACCTATCGGCATACTTCCGCCATCTGGCCTGCACACAGCCAAGAGAGGATGCAGCTTTTTCAGCATTTGTGCGGTGTATCGCGCTCTGCGGGATTCGATCTTTCCATGCTTAGCCCGGCGGAGGTTGAGGCAATGCATCCCTATTGGCGGACCGACGCTACGGTACTGGGCGGCATCCTCGATCCTTATGAGGGCGACATTGACCCAAGCCAGTTAACACAGGCTCTGGCGAAACATGCACGTGCCAAGGGGGCTCAGGTCAAACGCTTTACACGTGTGACAGGATTGACGCAGCGGGCGTCGGGCGAATGGGAAATTGAAACATCCCGTGGGGAGATTGTAGCGGGTACAGTGATCAACGCCGCAGGCTCAAGCGGCGCACTCATAGCTGAAATGGCCGGATTGCATCTGCCGGTCATCACGCTGGAGCATCAATACATGGTGACCAGCGCGCTGCCTCAACTGGAAAAGGATACCGAAACCTTTCCTTTGATCCGGGACCCGGATCTCCGCTTTTACCTGCGCCGGGAACGCAATGCGCTGCTGTTGGGGTCCTACGCGCACGAAGGGCGTCCGGTCTGGCGCGACGGGGTGCCCGCCAATTTCGACCACCAGCTTTTTGCGGATGACATTGATGGCATGATGGCGGTTTTTGAGGCTGCGGCTTCGCACGTACCGCTTTTATCCGATGCAGGTGCGCAGCAGTTTGTAAACGGGCCGATCCCATATGCACCGGACGCGCTGCCCCTGGTCGGGCCCGCAGGCGGCATCCGCAATTTCTATCACGCCACGGGTGTTCAAATCGGCATCACGCATTCCGCGGCAATTGGCAAAGCGATGGCCGAATGGCTAAGCGAAGGCGAAACCGAATGGGATCTTTCCGCTTGGGACCCGCGCCGCTTCGGACGTTGGGCGACAGAAGACTATGCAGCTGCGCGCGCGTCCGAACATTACGATCTGCAATATGCCATTCCCTATCCGCACCGCATCCTGCAATCGGGACGGCCCGTAAATCAGACTCCGCTTTACGAACATCTGCGCAGCCAGGGTGCCGTGATCGGACAGATCGGTGGCTGGGAGCGGGCATTCTGGTTCAAACGGAACGCGGCGGATGATTCAGAGGCGCTGAGCTTTGGGTATGAACCATGGCAGGACGCTGTGCGCGTTGAGTGCGAAACCGTAAGAGATGCGGTCGGCATCATGGACCATGGCGGTTTCACAAAATACCTGCTGGAGGGGCCAGAGGCTGTTGCAGTTCTGAGCCGCTTAATTTGTGGCGCATTGCCCCGGGTTGGTCGTGTGCGCCTGTCATACATGCTGACCTCAAAGGGGCACATATGGTCGGAAGCGACGATCGCACGCCTGGCGGAAAACCGCTTTCTGCTATGCGGCCCGACGCTGGCCGTTGACCGGGATTTCGATTGGATTTCCACCCAAATCGGGCAGGCAGATGCAGCGCTTGCCAAAGGCTATGTGCATGACGCGGCTTTGCTGGTAATGGGGCCCAAGTCACGTGCGCTGTTGCAATCCCTGACATCGGCTGATCTGGGCTCAGAAACCGCCCCATGGATGAGCGTGACTGAGATCGAAATCGCGGGCGTCCCCGTCACGGCCATGCGGGTCAGTTATGTGGGCGAATTGGGGTGGGAGCTGCATACATCGTCTGATCATCTGACAGAACTTTATCGAGCCATTTGGCAAGCGGGTTTGCTGCACGGCATCTGTAATTTTGGCTCCTATGCACTGAACGCCATGCGGATCGAGAAAGGCTACCATGGCTGGGGGGCAGATTTCGGCACGGAATACACCTTGTTTGACGCGGGTCTGTCGAACTTCGCCAATATGTCGAAAGGCCCGTTCACAGGGCGAGAGGCAGTTGTCCGGCAAGCGAACAACGACGCTGACTGGAACTTCATCGGGATGGAAATCACAGACCCGGGTCCCGACCCGCTGCCGTCCGATCCAATTGTGAAAGACGGCGAAGTGATCGGCTATCTCACTTCGGTGTCCATGGGGTACCGAACCGGCAAGCTTCTGGCACTCGGCTATGTCGAGAAAGGGGCGTTGAACATGGGCGAGGCCTGCAGCGTCCAAGCGTTCGGGACCGAGCGCCGGGCTGTCCGGCATTCGCATCATGTCTATGACCCGGACAACCGCAAACTGCGGGCTTAGCCGAACCCTCCTTCTATATTCGACCACGTGGCCAAGGCCTGTCCGACGTCCATAATCGGACCGTTGTCCTCGTCTTCGGTGCGCATCAGAACCTGCCATGGAACCTCGATCCCATCCTTTCCAACGCGGGCTCCGACGATGCGTCCCGCCTCGATCGCCGGGCGGACGGCCCAGCCTGCCAATACGCTGCTTCCCTGGCCGGCGGCAACCAGTTCGACGATGGCTTCAGGCAACTCCACAGTTGCGGTCCAGCGGGGATAGCTTTCTGTAGGACGGAACAGACGCGCAAACTCCCGGTCCGGTTCAGGGGTCTTGGTGTAGGTAATGAACTCCTCGCCTTCGATATCCACGCCGTCTATGAAGGCTTTTCCGGCATGGCGGTGGTTGGGTGGCATGATGAACAGCAGCTCATCCCGAAACAGCGCGATCGGGCAGGTCCCAAAGGGGACAGCTTCGCCCGAGACAACGATCAAATCCACATGCCGATTGGTAAGTGCCTGAATCGGCTCGCGCCCGGCGCTTGCCATGACCTGCAGGTCTACGCCCGGAAGATGTGTTCGCAAATAGCTCGTGAAGCCGGGCAGCCAGTGATACGAGCTATAGGCTTCTACAGCGATGCGCACAACGTGCTCGGCCCCGCGATCCATACGCCGGACATCTTGTTCGGCACGGTCCATCTCAGACAAAACGCGTTCGGCAGTATCAGCGAGATAATCGGCGGCGGGCGTCATACGCAGTCGCTTGTGCATACGCGTAAAGAGGACGACATCCAGCCGGCGCTCCGCCTCTTTTATGCGATGTGAAAGGGCAGACGGCGTGACACCTAAGGCCTCGGCCGCATCGGTTACGCGCCCATGCATCGCAATGGCTCGAATCATCTTGAGGTGACGCAGTTCAAGCAGCGGGCCGTCTGGCATGAAATTACCTGAATTACTTTCACAAGAACTACCAATTTTCTTAATTGCTTTTCATCTGAGGTCAAGTCGAAACTCATGCTCACGTCAGCAGAGGAGTGCGCAATGACCGAATCAGTTCAGGATATGTGGTGTGCACGGGCGCGATCGGTTTTGCCAGCGGGCGGGTTTGGGAATTACGACCCAAGCATCGTTATCAAAAGAGGGCGCGGCGCCCGTGTCTGGGATGAAGATGGTAAGGAATACATCGACTACCTGATTGGCTCCGGCCCCATGCTCGTCGGTCACAACCACCCGGAAGTGATGGAGGCCGTACAGGAGCAGCTTGCCAACGGCATGACGTATTTTGCCAATAACGCCGCCGGAATCGAATTGGCTGAGGTCATTTGCGAGGCCGTCCCCTGTGCGGATCAACTGCGGTACGTCTCATCCGGATCTGAAGCAGACATGTATGCCATGCGGTTGGCCCGTGCCCATAGTGGGCGCAATCTTATTCTGAAGTTTGAGGGCGGCTATCACGGCATGTCCGGCGAAGCGCTCATGAGTATGGCACCCCAACGGCTGGAGAACTTCCCGCAAGCCGTTCCCGACTCTGCAGGCATCCCCCAGGCGACCCGTGATGGGGTTATTGTCGCGCCCTTTAACGACATCTCATTTGCGCGGCAGATTATCACCGAATATGCGGATCAATTGGCAGGAGTGATTGTCGAACCTCTGCAACGTCTGATCCCACCTCTACCCGGTTTTCTCGAAGCCCTGCGCGAAGAAACGACGCGCCACGGGATCGTGCTGATCTTCGACGAAGTCGTAACCGGATTCCGTCTCGCTTATGGCGGTGGTCAGGAGCTTTATGGTGTTACCCCTGATCTCTGTACTTTGGGGAAAGTCATTGGCGGCGGTTTTCCAATGGCTGCAATTGCCGGAACATCCGACATCATGGCCCATTTTGACGTCGAGAAAGTCGGTCCCGAAGGCCTCACTTTTCAAATCGGAACCCTCAGCGGGAATCCTGTTGCCGCCGCCGCTGGCTTAAAAACACTGGAAATTCTGCGTCGTGCAGGGGCTTACGAGACGCTTCGCGCCACCGGGCGCAAGCTGATGAAAAAACTTCAAACCGAGGCCGCCCGAATGGGTTTAACCGCGACCCTGGTCGGGGACCCGGTCCTTTTTGACATGGTTTTCGCGAAGGCGCCGGTGGCCGACTATCGCGATACCTTAAGAGCCAACTCCGACCAGCAGCGGACCTTCAATGCATCACTTCGCGCAGATGGGATTCTCAAAGCCCCAATGAAGTTTTACGTATCGCTTGCTCATACAGATACCGAAGCCGAAGTGACCGAACGCGCAATTACCCGCGCAATCGAGGCTGTTGCGACCGCGTGAAGAGCCTTTAGTGCGACATTGGCACAACTGACGGACTCTGCATCGAAATACACCCGAGTTGCCGGGCGTCGGCGATACTGTATTTGTTGTTTGTATCCGTTAGTCCCGCAATATCCCGGCTCAACTGGGACGATCGAATTAACCAGCGTGGGACAACAGGCACGCTAATTCCTATCAAGCCTTTCCTAGAAATATAAGAAACGATCCCGTTTTGACCGAGGCGCTGCGTCTCTGTTGGCTCACATCAGGGATGATTCTGACGCCAGACCTGCATTGATCACCAAAACTCAATATCATCGGTGTCGGCCAGGACCTTGGAGGCGGTGAAACCATCCGGCACACGCGCGCCGTCGTTGGTGAGCACCGCGCCGCCGCCGCACTTCAAACATTCATGCCAAATGGTGGTGAGCTGCGCTTGGCCGATGGTGTTGAGGACATTGAAATTGTTGAGCACGAAAAGCTGGTTGTGCGTATCGTTCACCTGAGTTGCGAACAGAGTCCAGACATAGTCAGCCACCTGAACATCCTTCTTCGTCTCACTTCCCGTCTTGTAACCCAAGCCCTCAAGGCGGACCTTTTCGGACGGATCGGTGGTCCCGACAGAAGTGGCGCCTTTTCTCTTCAGCTTGCCCGGTGGCTTCATCGTATAGAATTTGGCGGAGGTGGTTCGCTGGTTCACGCCAATCACCCGCTGACGGTCAACCCGCAGCTTGCCGCTGTGCTTTCCGGTGTCACTGGTCCAGAGCGTAGCGTTGGCTTGGCCGGCCCCCAGGCCAATCGGATTTTGACTGTGTGCCCGCAAGGTCGCGAGCGCGGTACTGACCCATTCCACGACGATCTTTACGTCTTCTTTCAGGACCGGCATTTCATCGTAATTGCCCATAACAATCGTCATTTCTTGTGCTCCCAAAGGATATTCATTTTAGTGACAGTAACATCGATCGATCGCGGCGATATTTTAATCTCTGAATGGGTTCCGCGATCGAATTGCTCTAGGGATGCGAGATGGTCTGCGCCCGGGCACTGTGGAAAACCGTAACCGATGACTTGATCAACCGAAAACGAAGGTATTGGACGTCGAAGAGCAACACGAGGAATTCAGCGAAGAAAACTTCAACAGCTTTGAGTTTTTTGCACTTGTTGGAAAAGCCGCGTCGGTCATAGCTTTGACACCTGCTTTGCGGCACTTGGTGATTCGGATAAGGAAGCGGCAGTTATGTTTTCAGGGCGAATGGACGAACTTCGAAGAAAACTGATTGAGTCAGATTTCGATGTTGCACTGATCACCGACGACGACAGTGTCTATTACTTCACCGGCTACTACGATTATCTCCATATGGAATTCGGGCGCCCCACGATCCTTGTCGTTCCCAGAGAGGGTGAAAGTCTGTTGATCACGCCCAGCATGGAACTGGACATGGCCGAAGCCGCAGCGGTCGTGGACCGGATCGAAGCCTGGAATGACGGTATGGGTGAGGAATGGCGCACGGCTCTGCCCGCATCGCTCGCCGGGTCGGGCAGGGTGGCAATTGAACCGGACGTCATGCCGCCGCTGGTGCGCAATTATCTTGATACCATCGTCGCGGTGTCGCGGCTGGGCGACGTTACACCCATCGTTTCGGATATGCGGATGATCAAGTCGGAGGAGGAGATGAACCTCGCCCGGCACGCGGGTCAGGTGGCGATGGCGATGATGGACGCCGGCCGTGAGGCAATCGGTGACGGTGTCCGGGAATACGAAGTGGCGCTCGCCACCTCGGCGGCGGGGACGCGCAAGGCGGCCGAACTGCTCGATGCGCACTATCAGGATGCGCGCATGTCACCCAACACCCATTTCCTGCAGATCATGGCTTCGGGCGCGGAAATCACCAAGCCGCATCATCGTGCGACAACCCGGGTGATGCGTCGGGGCGAACCTGTATTTCTATGCTTCTGCGGAATGACCAACTTCCATCGTTTCAAGCTCGGCTTCGATCGCACCTTCTGGATTGGCGAAATCGCAGATAAATCACAAGAAGCCGTCTATCGGGTCGCTGTCGAGAGTCAGGCAGCGGCACTCAAACTGCTGCGTCCCGGCATCACCGCAGAAGAAGTTCATGCTGCCTATGCCGACGTCATTCAGGGTGCCGGCTACGAGTATCCTTTCCGTTGCGGACGCGCCACCGGCTTTAGTTTTCTGGAGAAACCGCAATTGGTTTTTGGGGACAAGACAGTTCTTCAGCCGGGCATGGTTCTCGCCGTCGATGGGTCGGTCAGCGTGGCAAGATCTTTCCGCGCCCAGGTTGGCGACAGTTTTATTGTGACCGAAGACGGCTATGAGCAATTGACCATCCACCCCAAGTCTCTGAATGACGTCGTTCTCTAGTGGAGGCAGGCAATGTTTAATACAGGCGATAAAGTACGATCGGCGCCACGGACCCCTGAACTTGATGCAGGCCAGCACTGGCGGGCAAAGCTTGGCTTTATACTGATGTCCACGGATCTCGCGGCCGAATCTGATATGTTTGCCATGGTGCCGGAGGGTGTGGCGATACACTTCACGCGCCTTAAGACCGAGGATTATACGACCAATGAGACCCTCGCGCGGCATATCGACGCCATGGCGGATGCCGCTTCCCGCCTGCAACCGGACACCAGGCCTGACGTTATCAGTTACAGCTGTACGAGCGGCTCGATCGTAAACGGCGAAGAGCAGGTTATGTCTGAAATCAGGCGGGGGGCACCCTACGCGCAGCCCATGACACTGGTGACCGGTGTCGTCGACGCTCTGCGCGAATTGGGCGCAAAGAAACTGGTCGTCGGCACACCTTATCTCGACGAGGTCAATACCGCCGAAGCGGAGTTCCTGGTTGATAAGGGCTTTGAGATTCTCGATATCCAGGGTTTGAACCTGGAGACCGGCGTCGAATTCGGACGCGTGACACCGGACTATTGGAAGCGTTTTGCGCTGGAGATCGACCGACCTGACGCGGATGCGGTTTTCTTGAGTTGTGGCGGTATCCGGGCTCTCGAAGTTGCCGAGGAAATCGAACAGGAGATCGGGAAACCCGTCGTTACCAGCAATCAGGGTCAAATGTGGAGTTGCCTGCGCCGTGCCGGCATCAGAGATGAAATCAGCGGCTTCGGCCGGATCTTCTCCAGACCCGGAACATCACTCCTCCCCGCAGACTAAACGGCGTTGCTGCTTCAATTGAATGAATCACTCTTGATAGGAAAAACGCTGCGTCCGTATCTGCCTTCGTCATCGCATCCTTGCCATAGGCATGATTTACTTCCAGCTTCGAAGCGGAATCAACTGATCAAATTCGAGAACGAGGGAAGGGGCAGGGGCCTCGCAAAATGAAACTGATCCACTTGACCGACACGCATTTCGTACCTCGGGGAGAGACGCTCTATGGCGGTGACCCGCGCGCTGTCCTGGAAGCCGCGGTTGCAGATATCAATAAACACCACAGTGATGCGGATCTTGTTTGTATTACCGGCGATCTCACGCACTGGGGCGAAACGGAAGCCTTTGAAAGTCTCGCCGAGGTCTTGTCGCCTTTAACACCGCCGGTCCAGTTGTTGCTTGGTAATCACGATAACCGCCCGGTCTTTACCGCATGCTTTCCCGATCAGAAATGTGACGAAAGCGGATTTGTGCAGTCCGTGCGAAAGACATCGCAGGGACATCTGATTTTTCTGGATACCTATCTGGAAGGAAGCCATGCGGGGTGGTTTTGTGACAAACGGCGCGTCTGGTTATCGGAACAATTGAAGGGGGCGGAGGAGGCGGGGGCACCCGCTTTTCTCTTCATGCATCACCCACCTTTCAAGATCGGTCTGGCACCACTTGATAAGATTTCGCTCCAGGAACCTGAAGCCTTCGCCGCCGTTATTGCGCCTTACGCCGATCGTATTCGCCATCTTTTTTTCGGGCATATCCATCGGCCTTTATCAGGAAGCTGGAAAGGAATCCCGGTATCGAGCCTGCGCGGTATGAACCATCAATGCTGGTTCGATCTGGAGTCCGAAGATATCCTTTCAGGAAGTTTTGAACCGCCGGCCTACGCGGTTGTCTTGATAGCCGATGATACGGTCGTCATTCATACCCACGACTTCCTCGACGGCAGCAAAAAGTTTGATATACGCAACAGCCCGTTCGACGATTGGGCTGTCAGGTATAGCCATGCCTAATTCAACGGAGGCATTCCACCAGTGGATCATCCTCTAAAACCGCCCAAGCAAAATACCGTTGCACCAACCCGCCTGCCGTCCATGCAGTCGCTCAAGGCTTTTGACGCCGTCGCGAAATTCGGAAGCACGGTGCAGGCGGCAGAACACCTGCACATCACGCCGAGTGCCATCACCCATCAACTCCGTAAACTGGAAGAGTCTTTCGGTGCCCGTCTGGTCCGTAGGAACGGACGCAATTTAGAACTCACCTCAGCAGGCAATCGCTACGCCGCAGAAGTCAGGCGCGCCCTGCAGATTATCGCGCAGGCCTCGATCCCGGTTGGTGACGAGGAGCCCTACGGCCATCTCTGCATTAACTGTCAAAGCGGCTTCGGCGCTCATTGGCTCAGCCAGCACATAGGAAAGTTCAACGGACTCTATCCGAATGTTTCGATCAAGGTTGTCACACCCGACGACCGGATCGATGTCTTCAGCAATGACATCGATCTTTCCATCGTCTATGGCGACGGCGTCTGGCCTGGAATGCAGGTGGAGTTGCTCTATTCACCGAGGTTCTTTCCGGTTTGCAGTCCACGGCTTATCGAGGCCTTCGGTGAGGTTTCTCATCCCAATGACCTCTCAAACTATCCTTTGCTTCACCACAAGGATTACAGTGATTGGGCGATCTGGCTGGCCGCCGTTAAGGCCAACGGCGTCAAGTCCGACCAGGGCACGGTCTTTACCGACGTAAATCATTGTATCGCAGCGGCCCGGGCCGGACATGGTATTGCCATTGGCGACAATGTTCTTGCCAGTCAGGCCGTGCGTGACGGCGCCCTGGTGCGGCTGTTCCGTGGCGATGTTGTCGGCTCCAAGTCCTATTACCTCGTGACACAGGATGAAAAACGGAAACGCCTTGCTGTAGCCGCTTTTCGAAAATGGGTTTTTTCTGAGTTTGAGAAGTCGGTAGCTGACGGCTGAGAGTCCGGACCGTCTGGAGCGGAAGGTCGGTCCAGAGCAGCTTTAAGCCAACGCCAGTAACAGGCAATCGCTGAATAAAATTCATAAAATTGGGCAAAAACGTTTCAGTTGCGCGGAATTCGTTCGCCGTAATCATATGTGGCTGCGGAGAATTGCCGCGTCCGCGCTTGATTGAACGAAGAGATTACTTTGGCCCAAATATCTACGAACGGCGTGTCGAAACGCTACGGCGGCATCACCGTTCTGTCGGAAATCGGTATCGAAATCAACGACGGTGAATTCCTTACACTGCTGGGGCCATCCGGTTCGGGCAAGACCACATTCCTGATGATCCTTGCCGGTTTCGTCGAGCCTTCAGCCGGCCAGTTGTTTAAAAACGGCAGCGATATCACACAGCTGCCCGCCGAACAGCGGAACTTTGGTATGGTCTTTCAGGGCTATGCCTTATTTCCGCATCTCACAGCACGCCAGAACATAGACTATCCCTTGAGGATTCGCGGTGTTCCCCAGGATAAACGCCGGTCTGACGTCGAACGGATTATCGGGACCGTTGGGTTGGACGGACATGGGGACAAGAAACCTTCACAGCTGTCTGGCGGGCAGCAGCAGCGCGTCGCCCTGGCACGGGCTCTGGTGTTCGGTCCTGATCTTCTTTTGCTGGATGAGCCCTTGTCCGCGCTGGACAGAAACATGCGCGAACAGTTGCAGGTGGAGTTAAAGCGATTGCATCGGGAAACCGGAACGACCTTCGTGTTCGTCACCCACGATCAGAGCGAAGCTCTGGCGCTGTCCGACAAAATTGCAATCTTCGATCAGGGAAAATTGGTACAGACCGGTACGCCTGAGACGATCTATCGCGAACCGAACACCCGTTTCGTCGCGGAGTTCCTGGGCAGCATCAATATTGTCCCTCTACAGGGGCCGGTGCAGGACGGCTCGGTGCTGAGGGGGACTTTTGGCGGGCAGCTTCTGGCGGCACCTCAAAGCAGTGACATGAACGGTTATACCAGCTGTTGCCTCGCCATTCGGCCTGAACATATGCGCGTCAGCCGCGATCGGCCGCAGGATTCAACCAATGCTCTGAAAGTTCAGGTTCGCGATCTCACTTATCAAGGCGCTACGACCGATCTGGTTTTGTCGGCAGCCGATGAATTGATCCTGACGTTTTCGGTTCCGAGCACGACCGCTGAATTTCAACCTCGCGCCGGCGAAAAAATTTGGCTGAGTTGGCCCGCCGACAAAGGAAAAGTTCTGACCGTTTGACATAGAGGCTTTGAGAACCACCAAAAAGGGGAGAAGACATGAATAAAGACTTCAAACGCGATTGCGTCGACCTTCTCAGGTCGAAATACGAGGCCGGTCAACTCAATCGACGCACGCTTCTCGCGGGCTTGACCGCACTCGGAGTGAGCGCAGTATGGCGACCAGGCAAGGCGGGCGCCGCAGACCAGCTTGTGGTGGTCAATTGGGGCGGCGACGCGATACCGGCCTATGAGCAGGCCTTTACCAAAAGTTTCAGCACGGCCACGGGTACGACCATCCAAATAGACGGCTCCGGCCCGCTTGAAGGCTCAATGAAGACACAGTTTGAGAGTGGTTCAGTACGCTGGGATGTTTGCGATGCTGAGCCCTATTCAGCACTGCGTCTTGGCCGGGCCGGCATGATTGAGCCCATTGATTATTCAATCGTGGACAAATCCAAGATCGAGCCAGGATTCGCCGACGAATTCAGTGCGCCCTCCTACTTCTACAGCCATGTGATCGCCTATGACGCAACCAAGTTCGGCGCGAAGCCGCCGAGCTCCTGGGCTGATTTTTGGGATGTGGAAAAATATCCCGGTAAACGCACGCTCTACAAATGGATGACCGGCGTGTTGGAAGCGGCACTTTTAGCCGATGGTGTCGATCCTGCGGAGCTTTATCCCCTGGATGTGGATAGAGCGCTGGCCAAGATCGAAGGTTTGAAGCCCCACGTAGCGAGCTTTTGGCAGTCCGGTGCAGAAAGCCAGCAGCTTCTGCGCGACGGTGAAGTCTCGATGGGTTTTCTCTGGCATACCCGGGCGAGCCTTACCGAACGCGACACGGAAGGCGATGTCCGCTGGACCTTCGACCAAGGGCTGGTAACGCCGTCAGGCTGGACAGTCATTAAAAACAATCCTTCGGGTGCAAAGACGGCGATGGAGTTCATCGCGCACTGCCAGAAACCTGAGTACCAGGTGATTCTGCTGCAAGAACTAGGCAATGGCCCGGCGAACCCGGCGGCGCATGCCCTGGTGCCCGCGGACTTCGCGAGCGTTGATGCGAGCTCGAAGGAAAATTTTGCACGTCAGATTGCCATTCAAAGCGAATGGTATGCCGAACACTTTGGCGGTGCTCTCGACAAATATCTCGCGCTGATCGGTAGCTAAGAGACTGGAGCAGGGATGGGGAGCGTGCGGCAGACCCAAGTGTTGCAGACGGTGTTGCTTTGGACTCTGCCTGTCCTGGTGCTTCCGTTTTACATCGCGCCTTTGCTAGGCGTTTTCGAGTGGTCTCTGTCGCGCCCAGAACCCGGGTTGCAGAACTATGTTAGGCTGGTAACGGATGGAGACGTCATCGCTGTTCTCCTCCGAACTTTCCGCATCTGCCTGCTTGTGACTCTGATCAGCGTTCTCTGTGCGTATCTGCTCGCTTACCATTGGGTGTTCGGTTCACCGGCGCGACGCCTGATCATGGAGATCTGCATCTTTATCCCCTTTTGGATATCCGTGCTGATCCGTGCTTTCGGATGGATTGTTCTTCTGCGGACCAAAGGCGTGGCGAACGACATCCTGTTGTTTTCCGGGGTTATTTCGGATCCGCTTTATCTCGTGCGTACCGAGTTCTCAGTTGTCCTGGGTATGGTCCATTTCATGGTTCCCTTTGCGGTCTTCCCTCTGGCATCGGTGATGCGGCAGATCGATCCCAAGATCTTACTCGCGTCACGCGGCATGGGCGCCAGCGCCAGCTTTACCTTTTTCAACGCCTTTCTCCCCCTGACTCTGGCCGGAATCGTCGCGGCCATCATTATCGTGTTCGTGTTTTCGCTTGGGTTCTTCATCACGCCGGCCGTCCTTGGCGGCGGTAAGATCGTGATGATCGCGGAATACATCTACATCCAGATGTTCCAGACTACGAACTGGGGGTTCGGCGCTGCGCTGAGCGTCGGGTTGTTGGCGATCGTGGCGATTCTGAGTGCTCTGCTCTTTCGGGTTATTCGGCCGGAAAGGCTTGTCAGATGACCTCATTCGGCGAGCATCTCAAGCGGCGTTGCCTGATCGTCATGGCTTATCTGGTCGGCATTTTCATGTTGGTACCGCTGATCGCAGTCATCCCGATCTCCTTTACGCCGAAGCGGTTTTTGTCCATGCCGGGCTCGGACTGGTCGCTCCGGCACTATCACGCCCTTTTCACCAGCGACGCCTGGACAGGAAGTATCGCCGACAGCGCCGTGATCGCGCTCGTCAGCGCCTGCCTGGCGACCCTTTTGGCGACGGCGTTTGCACTGGGATTTTGGTACCGCCGGCCGCGTTTCGGTGCCCTTTTGGTTGGCCTGGCAATCCTGCCGCTTGCCGTGCCGCCCGTCGTCTCTGCCGTCATCATTTATTTTCTCGAGGCACGCCTGGGCATCATCGACAGCTATCTTGGACTCGTGATCACCCACGTCATCATGGTTTCTCCCTTCGCGGTTATCGTAATGCTGACTGCGGTATCGAGGCTCGACAGATCGCTCGAACTCGCATCGCGAAACCTGGGCGCATCGGCGGTACAGACGACGTTTCTGATCGTACTTCCGAACCTCAAGTTCGGTCTCTTCTCCGCCTGGTTTCTCAGTCTTGTGCTGTCCTGGGAAGAGATCGCGGTGACCCTGTTTGTCAGCGGCATCGATGTTATCACCCTGCCCAAACGCATATGGGATGGTTTACGCCTTAATGTCGATCCGGTCATCGCCGCTGTATCGGTTATCCTCATGGCGGTGACTGTCCTTGTCATCTTGGCCCGTTCATTTCTGGTCTACGCCGGAAGGGCGAAAAATCACACCTGATCTAACACTCCAAGCGGCTCAACGCATTTTAAACAGAGGAACGATTGCGATGCTCACCACGCCTGATCAAATGCAGACACAGGAACGTTTCACGCTTCAGCGCCGCCGCGAAGGCGGTTCCACGCCGCGTATGAACTTTTGGGGTGCAGAGGACGAGTACGGCATTTTGACCGACGTGTTGTTGGGAACGCCGGCAAACCTGAAACACCTCTCAACCTCCTCCTTGTCGCGCAAATACCTGCGTGAAGCCCCTTGCGACATCGCAGTTGCCAAAGATCAACACAAGGAACTGATTGCCGCGTACGAGCACTTCGGGGTGCGGGTGCATTACCAGTCGGAGGATTCGGCTCTGCCGATGCAGGTCTATACCCGGGACTCCAGTTTCATGACTCCGTTCGGCGCGGTCATCACCAATATGTGCAACTGGTGGCGACGGGGCGAGAACTTCGCTGCAATCCGCACCTATGAGAAGTTGGGAATTCCGATCTACGACTGTATTACGGCCGGCTTGTTCGAGGGCGGCGATTTTAACGTTATCGAGCCGGGATGTGTTCTGGTTGGCTGTGGTGGTGAGCGCACGCAGGATGAGGCCGTTCAACAGGTAAAAGGCTGGTTCGAAGCGGAAGGCTGGGAAGTCAAGCCAACCTATTTCGATCCTTACTATGTGCACATTGATCTGATGGTCGTAATGCTCGCTGAGAAACTGGCGGCGGTTTGCCTGGAATGTACGGCTCCGGACGTGGTTGACTGGCTGAAGGGCAAAGGCATTGAAATCATTCCCGTGCCGTTTCAGGATACCGTCACTTTGGGCTGCAACGTCATGTCTCTGGGTAAGGACAGGATTATTGCACCGAAGCACAGCCGCAGCCTGATCGAACAGGTGAAGGCACGGGGCTTCCAGGTTGCCGAGATCGATATGAGTGAAATCTCGAAAACCGGCGGCGGTATTCACTGCATGGCGCAGTCACTTCGCCGGGAGTAGAAAACATAGGGGGAAGAATGCTCGACGAAACATTAAGCCGGGAGATCCTGGCGGCGGTTGATGAAGGTTTCGGCGGGCAGCTTGCCTTTACCCAGAATTTGGTGCGGTTTCCCTCCCTGCGTGGCCAAGAACACACGGCGCAGGATTTCCTCTTTGAAGAGATGCGCGCCCGGGATCTGACAATGGATCGCTGGGCAATCGAGGTTGGCGACATCGAGCACCATCCCGGTTTCTCGCCTGTCAAAGTCGACTACAGTAATGCCATCAACGTGGTCGGTACGCATAGGCCAGGAGAGGAGCAGGGGCGTTCCCTGATCCTCAACGGACATGTCGATGTAGTTCCGACCGGTCCGCTAGATATGTGGAGCAAGCCGCCCTTCGACCCGCATGTGGAGGGTGACTGGCTCTACGGTCGGGGATCCGGCGATATGAAGGCGGGGATCGCAGCAAACATCTTTGCTCTCGATGCTCTGAAGAGGCTTGGGTTTCATCCTGCCGCACGCGTACATCTTCAATCTGTGACCGAGGAAGAATGCACCGGCAATGGAGCACTTTCCTGCCTTGTCCGCGGTTACCGTGCCGATGCCGCAATCATCCCTGAACCGATGGATGGCAAATTGGTCAGGGCCAACGTCGGAGTTCTGTGGTTCCGCGTTCATGTGCGTGGTGTGCCGGTTCATGTGCTGGAAGCTGGTTCCGGCGCGAATGCCATCGAGGCGGCTTTCCCTCTGATATCCGCTCTCCATGAACTGGAAGAACGCTGGAACGGCGAGAAGTCGGCGCAGAAATACTTTGAAAACCTTGAACACCCAATCAATCTGAATGTCGGCAAGATCGCGGGCGGTGATTGGGCCTCTTCAGTGCCTGCCTGGTGTTCCTTCGATTGCCGTATTTCCATCTATCCCGGTTGGAACCCGGCCGAACGGGCGGCGGAAATCGAAAGCTGCCTCAGAGCCGCGGCACAAAACCATCCTTTCCTGGCCAACAATCCGCCCGAGGTTGAATGGAATGGGTTCTTCGCCGAAGGTTATGTACTGGAGGAAGGCAGCGACGCAGAACGGTTGCTCGAACGCACGCACCTGGCGTCCCACGGGCATAACCTAGAGAGCATGGTCACACCGGCCTATCTGGATGGCCGCGTTTTCGTGCTTTACGATAACTGCCCGTGTCTCGTTTACGGCCCTTATTCAGAAGGCATCCACGGCTTCGATGAACGAGTGAGCCTGAGCTCCATCAAACGCGTGACCGGCGCCATAGCGCTCTTCATTGCCGAATGGTGCGGCCTGGAACGCATTTCTGACGGCTAGAGTCTAATCGTTAGCGTGCTGGAAGCTGTGTCTCGACCAGCTTGGTCCAGTAATCGCGGCCAATCGTCAGAATCTCGTCGTTCAGATCGTAATGCGGATTATGGAGCGATGATCCGCAGTGCCCCTCCAATCCGTTGCCGATCAGAATGTAGCAACCCGGTTTCTTCTGCAGCATACGCGCGAAGTCTTCCGAAGCGCCGCAGGTAGGGCAGTCCGGGTCGACGGCCGGTTCGCCCGCAACCATGCGCGCGGCAACGATTGCGGCCTCGGTTTCAGCCGGCGAATTCACCGTGGCGACAAAATCCTGTTGATAGTGAACGTGTCCCTCCGCGCCATAGGCGCCGCAGATTCCCGACACGATCTCACGCATACGCCGTTCAATGAGCTCCTGGGTATCGCTTGATAACGCGCGGCAGTCGCCTTTGATGGTCACCTCGGAGGGAATGATGTTCCGCGCACCGTCTGTGAGCATTTCAGTAACCGAGACCACACACCAGTCCTGGGGGCCGACAGAGCGGGAGGCGATCGTTTGTAACGCAAGCACGACTTCTGCCCCGATCACGACCGGATCGATGGTGCGGTTGGGCATGGAGGCGTGTCCACCACGGCCTTTGATCGTGATGACGAAGATGTCTTCCGAAGTCATCATCGAGCCCTTGCGGACAGCGAAGTGCCCAGCGGGTATGCCCGGCATGTTGTGCATGCCGTAGACGGCCTCCATGGGAAAGCGCTCGAACAACCCGTCATCGATCATGGAAAGCGCGCCGCGGCCGTCCTCTTCGCTCGGCTGGAAGATGAAATAGACCGTGCCATCAAAGTCACCACTCTCGGCCAGGTGCTTGGCGCCACCCAGCAGCATCGCGGTATGGCCGTCGTGACCACAACCGTGAAAGACCTTGTCGTTGACCGATCGATGCGCGAAGTCGTTGGCCTCCTGGATGGGCAGAGCGTCCATATCTGCGCGTAACCCAATGGCCCGGTTGCCCTGGCCCTTGCGCAGAACGCCTACGATCCCGGTGGTTCCGATGCCGCGATGGATTTCCAGGCCGAAACTTTCCAGCAGTTCAGCCACCTTGTCCGAGGTGCGGACTTCGTTAAAGCCAAGCTCGGGATGTTTGTGGATATCCCGCCGCCAAGCTGTCATTTCTGACTGAATGAGTTCTGAATTTTGTGTCATGGAAATCCCCAAACCCCGGATGTTTGCGCCATAGTCGGCTTTGTGTCTGATGAAACATGGAATGACAAGCCTGTAATGACGAGTCAGATTTAGACGCGACGAAGCCAATCAGATGTGACCGAATTTTTATGATAAGGACTGCCGTCTGTATCCGCCGTCACCAACGCGGCTATCAAATTCCGTCTACCGACTCCAAGTCTGGATCTGTATGTATTTTTGCCAACTCCCGTCCCTGAGAAACGCACAACCCCTATTGTCACGAAGGTCGTTCCGCTTGCTCGAGCGTTCCGTCAGATGGGTCTTATTGATCATCATAATGAGCGTGGCTGGCACGGCGATGGCGGACCCTGCAGCGGTTCAGGATTCTGATGCTCGTTCAAAGCCTGAAGGCAACGGGTGGAGGCAACTTGGTATCGGCATTTCGAGCCAAACCTTTACCAAAGTCATCTTTAACAGCGATGGCCGCCGTGGTTGGGCGCTTGGAAACGATGATTCGTTGTGGGCGACGACTGATGGCGGTGCCCACTGGGTAGTGCGATTCAGAGCTGGCATTGTTCTTCACAGTATTGCGTTTGCAGCTGATGGATTGAGAGGCTGGGCCGTTGGTGAAGATGGCACAATTATTTACAGCCACGACGGTGGCAAGAGCTGGAACTATAAACGTCAAGGAGGTTCCACCCTCTACAATGTCACGTTCGATGCAGCTGGCAAACTGGGCTGGGCGGTCGGTGGGACAGCTTATCCTGCCGATGGAGTCATCCTCGCGACCAAAGACGGTGGTGAGTCCTGGGTTCAACAGTACAGCGGGAGCCTCGTCTTTTACGATGTCGCCTTCACTGCAGACGGGCGCCATGGGTGGGTTGTCGGACAAATCGGGGAGATACTCGAAACGAGTGACGGTGGGACGACATGGAACGAACAGTTCAGCAGTGCGGATGGGCTTCTGGGGGTTGAGATCCATCATGACGCCGTTCGAGGATGGGCGGTTGGCGTAAACGGCGTGTTGATAATGACTGAAGATGGTGGCCAAGATTGGTCTGAACTCTACCTGGGCCGGCACAAACTGATTGATGTTACGTTCGTAGATGATGGAAAGCGTGGTTGGATCGTAGGGGATGACGGTCTGATTTTATCTACGCTCGATGGTGGCGAGACATGGCGGGAACAGCAGAAAGGCGGCCCAGATCTTCTCAGCGTCACGTTTGACAGTGATGGGCGACAGGGCTGGGTTGTCGGCGCGTCCGGCACAATTTTTACGACGGCAGATGGCGGGCAAAACTGGACCCAACAGCGACACGGCAGCCCAACCTTTTTATCCGCATCATTTTCTGATGATGGACAAACGGGCATCGCCGTTGGTGCAAGCTCCTACAATGATAGCGGCGTTATCTTCACGACGAAAGATGCAGGCACGACGTGGCTCGAACAGGTTAACGGCGTCGAACCTTTATTGAGTGTTGTTCTTCACGGCGATGGCAATAACGGGTGGGCCGTTGGTGCGAAAGGGGCCATTTTCTGGACCATTGACGGCGGGGAGCATTGGGTGAGCCAGACTGTCGGAATTCCAACTCTCCTGGATGTTGCATTCGATCGGAAAGGCCGGCGCGGTTGGGCGGTCGGTTTGGCGAGCGCCATTTTTTCTACCCGTGACGGCGGCAATACCTGGGTCTCACAGCGAGAATTGAAGGCGGGAGATTTCGACAGGGGCAGCTTATGGGGGGTTGCGGCCTCGGAAGATGGTTCACACGTGTGGGCAGTTGGGGGAACGGGATATCGCGGTTCCAGGCGCAGGCTGATCATGATGACTAAGGATGGCGGGCGGACCTGGACAGAAGAGACAAATGACTCGCCAACTCTCTACGATGTGTTTTTTCTGCCTGACGCTAAGACCGGTTGGGCTGTCGGAGGATATCAAGGGTGGGGCGACGCCGTGATCATGAAGACCATCAATGGCGGGGAAAGCTGGACCGAACAACAGCGTGACGGCCCAGCTCTAATTAGAGTTTCCTTTCAGCCGGACGGGCGGCATGGCTGGATCCTGGGTGAGGAGGGCCTCATTCTGGCGACTGTTGATGGCGGTGAGACTTGGTCGGAGCTAGAACTGCCCAAGGCCGGTTTGTATGCTGTTACGGCGCTCAAGGGTGGTCGGTTTTTAGCTGTTGGAGACTATATGAACACGGTCATCAGCACAGGAATTGCGGGCGGCCGTTAGACTGGCGTCAAATAAAATCGACGTCGTCTCCCAGCGAAATCCTGCCGCCCTTTATCACGCGGCAACAAACGCCGCCGCGCCAGTCCGGTTCCAATGCCCGGCGTAGACCGGGGCTGGCTTTATCCATGATGGTACAGGGATCGGTTTCGCAGTAGATCTCCAGAACGACATCGCCAATTTTCAAGCGCGAACCTGTGGCTTCTTTCAATGCAACGCCTTCGACCAGCAGATTGGCGCGGCGGGTGGTCCAGGCCAGGTCCTTGCCATGTTCGGCGCAGGTTGCTTCCCAATCTTCGCGGGCAAGGACCGAAATCTGCCGGCGGCGAAGCTTGCCGCGGTAGTCGCCTTCAAGGCCCTGTTCCACCGTAACTCCGGCGGCGTGAATTTCTTCCATCGGCGCTCCGCTCTTGGCTTTTCGGGCAATGCCCAGCAACTTTCCCATCTTGCAGTTCCTATTCGTAGAGGTCTGCACGGGTCGGCGGCATACCCGATAGGCCGCGAGTGCGCTTGGAGGCAAGGGTCTGAAAGATGTTCAGGGTTCCGCGTTCGAAGGCCATGGAAACGCCGGCGAGATAGAGCACCCAGAGCCGGTAGCGCTCCTCGCCGGCTTCGGCGATGGCGGCTTCGCGTTTGGCCATCAGGCGTTCCGCCCAGAGACGTGTCGTGCGTGCATAGTGTTCGCGCCAGGCTTCGACATCGTGCACTTCGAAGCCGTGGGCTTCCAGGTTTCGGATCGACATACCGACATGATCGACCTCTGCCCCTGGGAAGATGTACTTCAGCATCGAGGTGTATTCAGGACGCTTCTTGTTGAACTTCGCATCACTCGACTTGCCTCGCCGAGCAATGGAATGGTGCAGATAGAGGCCACGCGGCTCCAACAGCCGGTTTACGGTCTTGAAGTAGCTGGCATGGTTGGCGATACCCACATGCTCGAACATGCCGATTGAAGATACCTTGTCAAAGGTTCCTTCCAGGTCGCGAAAGTCGCGCAACTCGACGGAGACCTTATCGCTGAGACCCCGTTCCTCGATGCGTTTACGGGCCAGTTCCAGTTGTTCATCCGACAGAGTCACGCCGAGGGCCGTGACGCCGTAATGCTCGGCAGCGTGACAGATCAGTGCTCCCCAGCCGCAACCGATGTCCAACAGGCGTTCCCCGGGCTTCAGGCGCAGCTTTTTGCAGATCATGTCCAGTTTGTCGCGCTGAGCCGTATCGATATCGTTGGCCCAATCCGTGAAGTAACCGCAGGTATAAACCATCTCCTTGTCAAGGAAGAGGCGATAGAAATCGTTGGAAACGTCGTAGTGATAGGCGATATCCGCCTTGTCGCTGCCTTTGCCTGCGGTGGAACCCTCGCCCAGCTTGTCGCTTGAGCCGCCTGACTTTTTAAAGGCGACAGCAAGAGGTAGGGCGGCCTTCAGCAGCAAACCTTTGTCCAGACGTTCGCGCAGAACCCGGGATTTGCCTTGCGGGCGACGGGATGCGAGTTCGAACAAAGTCCCGCCGCGGATGTCGATATCACCGGCAATATGCAAGTCGATCAGAGTCTTGGCTTTTGGACGCCGCAGCAGGCGGGGCAGGGCCATTTCGTCAGTGATCGCAAGCCGCAGGTCGGAATCGCCGTTTCGCTCCGCTGGAATGGTCGAGCCATCCCAGAGTTCGAAGCCGAAATCCAATTCGAGGCGTTCATGAACGTGAGCGAGAGCCCGGCGCGCCGCATCGAGACGGCTTTGCCCATGATTCGAGGGCATGAAAACTCCTTGGAAGGTCGCGCATTACCGGATTGCTATCGGTTAGCGAATCCGTTGGATCCGGGCGATGCTATCCAAGCAGGAGGATAGCCGCAACGCCGCTTCGCAGACTGATTTTTTCTGAATAAACCGCGGCGCTGCGTTCCAGGCCACCGTCAATGTTGACGGGCGGCAACGATGAGGCATTCAATCTCGGTTTCACCCAAAGCGCGGGAGGCTTCAAGGCGGTTGAGACCCTTGACCAGAACAAAGCCTTTTTTGTCGTCACGACGAACCTGAATGGGGCTCTGTTCACCCTCTTCAAGAAGGCTTTCTGCCCGTTCGGCGATCTTGCCTTCGTCGAGGTCGTTTTTCAGCTTTGCCGGCACGTATATGCCGGCGATCGGTATCTGGTGTGTCTTCATTTAGTGACTACCGCTGTCAAACTGATGCCGGTCATCGGATTCTCAGGCTGTTCGAAGAATCAAATGATAGCCAAAAGGCGTCTCTACGACACCACTCAGGCCACCGACTTCAAGTCCAAAGGCAGCCTCGTCAAATTCCGGCACCATCATACCGCGGCCGAAGGGTCCAAGATCGCCGCCACTCTTTCCCGAAGGACAATCTGAATGGGCGCTTGCAAGTTCGCCGAAGTCCGCGCCTTCATCGAGTCGAGTCTTAAGATCTTCGATCTCGCTTAAGGCTTCGTCTTTAGAACGGGTTGCGCTGGAACGCTGTGATCCTGCATACATAAGTAGGATGTGCGAAGCAGCAACTTGAGCAGACATAGGGAACCTCTTGTAAAAAAAGCGAAAATTTCGAACATGGTTTTTCGAGAGCCGAAACGGCCTCGAGAAAGCTTTAACAGATTGAAAATAGTTTGTCCCGCAACCAATTTCTTATGGTAAACGGTTCTGTTAACCGAACTTTGCAAGACTTTAGAAAAATGTGATCTTTATCGTTAGACCTTCGAACGAAAGAGAAGAAAGAGAGAAGGAGTGGACCACATGACGCTCAGCGGACGGCAGGACCAACGCCGCAGATACCGGCGATACCGGTCGACCAATGGCGCGACCCTGAAACTGGGTAGCGACTGGAATCCATGCTCCGCTGTGGATGTGTCGGGTGGTGGCGTATTCCTTGAAACCTCTTGCCGTCCCGAAATCGGTGATCCAATCGAGATGAAGATTGAAGTGCTGGGGGATTTCACGGGCACGGTTGTCAGGCATGCCTGGAACGGCATCGGCGTGAAGTTCGATGAAGTTGATTTCAAAAACGAAGGCCTGGCGCAAAACCTGGCCAACCCGAGCCGCCGGCGACTGCACTAATTTCTGAAATTTCGGCTAAGCGCAGCCAAAGCTGCATTCTCTCTCGCCCGTCGATACAGAAATTGGTTCGACTGGTGTTTTAGTTTCGAATGAAACAATGAAGCTTTCGGTCTCTGGTCGGACTGGCGCCTAATTTGAAGCAATCTTGATAGTCAGGTGTGAAATCAGGTCGTCGAACCTGATATCTGGTGCCTGATCCACGATCAAATAGTCGCCTTCCTGCAGATTTGGCAAAGCAAGAGCCGCTTTGCGCTCTGAGAACTTGGAATGATCGACAGCCATAACACGTTGATCTGCAATAGACATCATCGCCTTCGTTATATCGACCTCGCATTGCTCCTGGACCAAAAATCCCCGTTGCGGGTGGATCGTAGACGCCGAGAGAATGGCGTAATCCACCTGCAAGGAAGCAATCACGTCAAACGCCGCGCGGTCGAAGGCAGCACCATCGTGACTGCGAAGCTGAGTGCCAGCCATAAAGACTTTGTTGCCGGGGATCATCGCCAAGGTGCTTGCGACGAAGGCCGAGTTGGTAACAAGCGTTAAATCACGATGATGCCGTAGTGCCTGCGCGATGAAGCCGGATGTGGAGCCCGTATCGATGGCCAGGGACTGCCCGTCGTTGACCAGGCGCGCGACCTCCCCGGCAATCGCAATCTTTTCTTCTCGGTTATGGTTCATCCGGGCCAGAAACGGCGGGTCTATGACGCTCTGTGTGCTGACAATCGCCCCGTGAACTTTCTGCAGTTCGCCACGTGCGACCATCGGTTTGACGATACGCCGTATGGTTTGATCGCTGACTTTTAAAAGATCTGCGAGCTCGTTCACGCTAATTCGGCCACGCAAGCCGATTGCGTTCAGAATGTCTTGCTCATACTTCGACATTAGAGTTTCCGGGTGCGACTGAATTCACATAGGGCCGGTGTTTCACTCATTCTAAAGTTTAATATCAACAAAAAACATCAAAATTATTGATTTATGTCGAAATAGAGGTTTTGCTTGAAGAGGCAAAACTGGAAAATCGAAGCAGGATATGAGCACGCACTCGGCAAAGCACCTGATCATCGGCGGCGGTATTATCGGTTGTTCCATCGCCTATCACCTCGCCAAAGCCGGAGAGCAGGATGTGGTTTTGCTGGAAAAATCCAGTCTGACAGAAGGCGCGACCTGGCACGCAGCGGGGCTCGTCGGTCAGCTGCGCTCCTCGCGTAATACAACGCGCATGCTTCAGAAATCCGTGGCACTTTATGACCGCTTAGAAGCTGAAACCGGCTTGGCCTGTGATTGGAAGAAGGTGGGGAGTCTCCGCCTGGCTGCATCACACGACCGGATGCTCGAGGCAAAACGCCTGGCGGCAATGGCCCGCAGCTTTGGGCTGGAAATGAACATCATTTCCGCTGCCGAAGCACAGGAACTCTTTCCCTACATTGAAACGAACGGACTTGAGGGTGCGGCCTTTATTCCCACAGACGGGCACGTTGATCCTGCCTCGCTATGCCAGTCAATTGCCGCTGGCGCACGCCTTCACGGCGCTTCTCTGCGGCAGGGCGTGAAGGTAACCGACTTTAAGCTCGAAAAGGGCCGTATCGTTGAAGTCATGACCAGTGACGGGAGTTACGAGGCGGAAACGGTGACCCTGGCAACCGGGATGTGGAGCCGTGAGCTTGGGCAAAAACTCAGGCTCCGGATCCCGGCTTGTGCGGTCGAGCATCAATATGTTGTCACCGAACCAATTCCGGATTTCCCAGATGGCTTACCGACTCTCAGAGATCCCGATCGGCTGGTCTATTACAAGCCGGATGCGGGGGGCAGGCTGGTCATCGGCGGTTATGAGGACGATACGCGGCCCTTTGGAGATTCCGGAATTCCAGGCGAGTTCGCCCGCCAGCTCTTACCGGAAAATCTCGAGCGCTTCGAGCCGTTGGCCGCCTGTGCAGCCGAGGTGACACCGGTCGTCAATGAAGTCGGTATCCGCCAATTCATCAATGGCCCGATACCTTATTCCGCCGACGGCGATTTCGTCATGGGCCCCGCACCGGATTTTCATAATCTGATGCTCGCAACCGGATTTCTCTATGGCATCGCGGCAGCCGGTGGCGCAGGTGAAATGATGTCGGAATGGATTCTGGAAGGACGTCCGAGCCTCGATCTCTGGCCGCTCGATGCGCGGCGTTTCGATCGTCATCATGGGTCCAGGGCCTTCATGTATCCGCGCGCCGTCGAACATTACGCGCACCACTATAAAATGCGCTATCCCGGTGCAGAAAGCAGCGTCGCCCGAAATCTGCGGTTAAGTCCCCTGCACGAACGTCTGAAGTCAAAAGGTGCCGTGTTCGGGTCAAAAAACGGTTGGGAACGGCCACTTTGGTTCGCGCCAGCCGGAACCGCTCCGGTCGATCAACTGGATTTTCTTGAGCCGGGTTGGAAAGCCTTCGCTGCCGAAGAGCATAGGGCAGTGCGCGAAGGTGTCGTCCTGATTGATCAGTCGAGTTTCTCAAAGTTTGAATTGTTCGGGCCAGGCGCATTGAAAGCTATGCAGCAGCTGGCTGTCTCCAACATGGATAAGCCCGTTGGTGCCGTCATTTACACTCAGCTCTGCAATGAGCACGGTGGGATCGAAGCCGATATCACTGTGATTCGTCTCGCAGAGGCGCATTTCTACATCGTGACGGGGGCGGGATTCGGGGTCCATGACGGCGACTGGATCCGCCGCAACCTGCCGAACGACGGATCGGCCACGCTTGTCGAAATGACGTCGGCACGGGCTGTAATCAACCTCTGTGGTCCACACGCCCGCGACGTCCTGGCGGTGGTATCAGAGGATGATGTCTCGAACGCAGCCTTTCCCTTCGCGACGGCGCAAACCCTCACCATTGGCGCGGCACCGGTGAGGGCCGTCCGCATCGGTTACGTCGGTGAACTTGGTTGGGAGCTCCATATTCCGAGCGAGTTTGGGCTCCATGTCTATGACCAGCTCTGGGACGCGGGACAGGAATTTGGCATCCGGGATGTTGGCTACCGCGCGATTGATTCTCTTCGCATGGAAAAAGGCTATCTCTACTGGAGTGCAGACATCACGCCCGACTACAGTCCATGTGAAGCCGGTCTTGGTGGGCGGATTCATCTGCGTTCAAAGGGCGACTTTACTGGCCGTTCGGCGCTGGAAAGCCAGAAGAAAGAAGGTGTTACGCGGCAACTTTGCAGCTTCATCTCTGAACAGCCGCTTCCTCTCTATGGAGGAGAACCCATCCTCGTCGGCGATCAGACCGTGTCGCTCGTTTCGAGTACAGCGTTCGGCCACACGGTGGGGCGGCAGATCATGACCGGTTACCTGCCGTCAGAGCTGACATCACGGCGCGAATTCAAGCTCGAAGCCTTTGGGGAACGATACGCGATCGAGCGCGTGGAAGGACCGCTTTACGATCCGGAGAACAAAAGGCTTAAGGCCTGAACTGATAGGGGGGGAGAAGACAGTATGTCCGACGATTTGAACGCGGTCCGGGAGGCTCTGAAAAATCTGCCGAGCGTGACAGGTGCCTTGATCGCTGCCGATGCAGTGACACGTCTTGGCGGCCTTACCAACCTTGTCTACCGCGTCGAACTGGAAGAGGGGGTTGTCATCGTCCGCATTCCCGGAAAGGGGACCGAGGGTTACATCGACAGAGCTGTGGAGCTGCACAATGCAATTGCGGCCGCACGCGCGGATGTTTCCGCCGAAGTGCTATGGGCGAATGCTGATACAGGCGTGATGATCAGCCGTTGCATCAATGAGACCGTCACCATGACGCCGGCAGAGTTCCAGTCGCGTGCAGGCTCGCCCGCCCGCGCAGCGCGTGCCCTGCGGCAGCTTCATCATTCGGGCGAGGTCTTTGAGTTCCGCTTTGAACTCTTCGCCATGATCGACGACTACCTCAATATTCTGTCGGGTAAGGAAATCAATCTGCCGGATGGCTATCAAAAAGTTGTCCAAGCTGCTGAACCAATAAAGAAATTGCTCGCGGACCGGCCTGGGCCACTGGCGCCCTGTCATTGTGACCCGCTTTGCGAAAACTTCCTGGATGACGGTGATCGGATGTGGGTTGTCGATTGGGAGTATTCGGGCATGAATGACCCATTGTGGGATCTGGGGGACCTGTCGGTCGAAGCGGGGTTCAATGCCGCACAGGACGAGGAGATGATGACCGCCTACTTTGGCGGCAGGGTGGATCCGTCTGATTTCGGGCGCATGGTCATCTATAAAGCGATGTGCGACCTGCTTTGGACACTTTGGGGACTGATCCAGCACGCCGACGGCAATCCAGCGGAAGATTTCTGGGCCTACTCAGTCGAACGCTTCGAACGCTGCAAGACCTTGATGAACAGCAGCGACTTTGCACGGCATCTAGAGGCAGTACGTCGGTAACTGAAACAGGTTCCAGGTCTCAGATATGATAATGGCGGCCAACTCACGTTGAACCGCCATAATTGCGCACTCAGTGTTTGTGTTGACGACGCTAGGTGATGTTGAACCGGTGCAATACGTCGGCCAGATCATCGCCGAAGCTGGGACCGCGGCGAATCAGGCCGGAATTCATTGGCAGAGCCGCAAGATCCGGATGGTTGGGCTCAAGGCTGGTCAGGACCGCGACAGGAATGCTCTTGGTCGACGGCATCGCTGCCAGCGCACAAGCCAGGTCAACACCGCTCAAACGCGGCATAACAACAGTTGTGATGACCAGGTCGGGACGGGTTTCCACAATCAGACCAATGGCTTCCAGGGGATCAAGGACAGTTGAGATCCGGTAACCGCAAGCCGCCAATTCGCGGCCGACTACATGGGCTGCAGAGCGTTGAGGGAGAACCACCGTCACTTCGGTATCCGTGATAGTCACGTCGCTAACGTTGAAAGACGTCACGTTCGGCAGATTACGAACGACCTCGGCTGTTTCTTCGGTCGTGACAACATCACCGTCCAACAGGGCGCCGATCCGGTCGCCGAAGGTCTGCAGATCCGCAATGTGCTGGTCTTCGATCATCTTGATCGATGACATGTATTCGTCGAGCCGGTGGGTGATCGGCGCCAGACCGTTAATCGCGACCGTACGTGCCTTCAAACGCAGATTGGAGGCATCCTGGGAAATGAGAACCGCAGCTTCATCCCGGTCAAGGCTGCCGGTACGTACCTGCTGTAGGCGAATTTCCAGATTCGAAACCACATCCCGGGCTTCGTCGAGAACTTCGTTTTCTGCGAGTTCGTCGGCTTGCTCTTCGGAAATTACATGTGCTGCGCTGGTACTCATATTCCATACCCCTTGAAAATTTCCCGCAGGATAAGGCTTAGGCGTTAAAGGCTTCCTAAGAAAATCTTGTTCAACCTGATACTCAATGTCTTAGAGGTATGGAATCGCTCAATTATTACCTGTCGTTAAAGAACTACGTTGAGTGGTCCTATCGCGATAGCGCGGCGATCGCAATCGGGCGGTTTCTCAACGAATAAAGTACAAATGGACGCTCGTTAACACGTAGGAGTGTTCATCCGCGCGCACCACCAGTACCTGCATGGCACGAAAACCACTTAGTTTCCTGACAGGAATCTATCACTACCTGTCACGCGACCCAGGCTATGGCGGTCAACGGCGATTGCCTTGACCATGGCGTAAACCTCCCGGCCGGGCTCCAGTTTCAAGGTGACCAGTGCGCGTTTGGTAATACGGGCCCATACCGCAGCCCCTCCCGCATCCAACCTCAAGTCGACTTGAGGGCCGGTCTCGCTGCCGATATCCACAATGGTGGCCTTGAAAACATTCTGAATGCTGATGTCGTTGGGAGGCCTTAGGGCCAGCGAAACATCACGGGCTCGGATTCTGAGACGCAGAAGCGTCCCGGTTGGCATGTCCAGGAGCGGAATACGCAAGGTGCCGCCGCCAAACTGCAGCTCCGTCAAGCCGAAGCTGTGATCGTGGGAAGAGATCTGCGCAGCGATAACGGCACCGGCTTCGTAACGGCCTGTCAGAGGACGCAGGTCGAGGCGCCCCATAATGTCGTCCACGGCCCCGACAGCTTCAACCTGGCCATCGGATATCAGCACCATCGTGTCGGCCAGCCGGACGATTTCTTCCATGCTATGGCTGACGTAGATGATCGGAACCTCGAAATCATCCCGCAAACGTTCGATAAACGGCAAAACATCTTCTTTACGGGCTTGATCCAGTGCAGCGAGGGGTTCGTCCATGAGCAAGAGACTGGGATTGGCCAGCAGCGCGCGTCCTAAAGCAACTCGTTGTTTCTCACCTCCCGAAAGCCTTCCTGGACGTCGCTCCAGCAGCGGCTCGATACCGAGAAGTGTAACAACCTGCTCCAACTGGATACGCCGATCTTCGCGGGGGGCCCGGTTCCAGCCATAGAGTAAGTTCCCGCGGACCGAGAGATGAGGAAACAGGCGGTCTTCCTGAAAGACGTAACCCAGTCGGCGTTTCTGAGGTGGGACATTGATCCCTTGATCGGAGTCAAACAACACCCGATCTCTGATCGCTATGTGACCACGGTCGGGCGAGAGCAGCCCGGAGAGCATATTGACAATTGAGCTTTTGCCTGCACCCGAACGCCCGAACAGAGCGATCACACCTGAAGATTCACACTCGAAACGGCTGGCGAGGTGAAAGGCCTTGAGATTTTTTTCAACGTCGACTTTGAGCACAGGCGATCGCCTCCTTATCCCGCCAGACGGGTACGCAGACGGCGCGCCAGGATTTCGGAAACAGCCAGAGCCGCGAAGGAAAGAACAACCGACAGGATCGCCAGACGAAGCGCCGGAAACTCACCATCCGGCGTCTGTATAACGCTGTAAAGCGCCAGGGGAATTGTCTGTGTGGCACCGGGAATATTCGCTGCAAAAGTGATGGTCGCCCCGAATTCGCCCAGGCTACGGGCAAAGGCGAGCAGGCATCCGGCAAGAATACCCGGAGAGATGAGAGGAAGCGTTATCGAGAAAAAGACGTTCCAGGAGCCGGCACCGAGGGTAAAGGCGGCGGCTTCCAGGTTCCGGTCGACCAACTCCAGCGCCAGACGGATGGATCTCACCATCAGAGGAAAAGCCATGACTGCTGCCGCGATGGCCGCACCCTGCCAGGTAAAGGCGAGCGTGATGTCGAAAACCTCATACAGCCATCGGCCGATCAGGCCTTCGCGTCCGAGCAATACCAGCAAAAGGTACCCGACAACGACGGGCGGCAAGACCAATGGCAGATGTACAATTCCATCAAACACCGCCTTTCCAGGAAAGTTACAGCGGGCGAGAAGCCAGGCGGCGGCAATTCCCAAAGGCACGCTAAGCGCCACGGCAAAAAAGGCGACCCGCAGACTCAGTTGCAGAGCGTCGAGTTCCAGAGGGGTCAGTGAATACATACGATCGAAGGCCCCTCGCTCATTACTTCGGCACTTTCGGGGCGCTGAAGCCGTGGCGCTCAAAGACTTCCAAAGCTTCCGGGCTTTGTAGAAAGCCATAAAAGGCATCGGTATTGCGCCCACCGTAATTGGCGACGATGGCCAGCGGATAAACGATAGGCGGGTGGCTGTCTTCGGCGAACATCCCGACAACTCTAAGCTTGGAGGCAATCAACGCGTCGGTTTGATAGACAATTCCAGCCGCAGCTTCACCGCGTTCAACCAAAGCCAGAGCCGTCCGCACGCTTCCGGAGAAAGCGAGTTTGTCCTTAAATGGCTCCCATAAATCCAGGTTTTGCAGTGCTGCCTTCGCGTAAATGCCTGCAGGTACATGATGGGGATTGCCGAGGGCGAGGCGGCTGCTGCCAAGAATTTTTTCCAACGGGAGAGTGCGTTCGATCACGGCTGGCGATAGATCTTCGGTAATCGAATGCCCGTTTGCGGTAACGAGAACCAGCCGATTGCTCAGAACCGGGATCTCGCTGCCGGTCTTGAGGGCCGACTTTTCACCCAGGTAATCCATCCAGCTTTGATTGGCCGAGAGGAAGAGGTCGGCCGGGGCGCCATTGGCGATCTGCTTTGCCAGAGTCGATGATGCGGCAAAGACCGTCCGGACCTGAGGGCCGTTTTGGGCGTTATAGCGTTGCACGATTTCAGTAACCGCGTTCGTCGTACTTGCAGCGGCGAAGAGAGTGACCGGTTTGGCAGGCGCCCCCGCGTGGCTGCTTACACTCAGAAATATCGAGGCCAATAGGCCGCTGGTCGGAAAAACTGCACCGCGTATGAAGCGTCTTGCGCGGCAGAGTCCAAACGATCGCATCACCTATTTCCCATAGAGATCTTTAGGATCCTTCAGCACGGGCATTCTGTCTTCCAACCTGCCCGATGAAGATAAAGAACGGTAAAAACAGCTTCGTCTACCCGTGTGACAGGCGACGCCCAACTGATCGACCTTCAGAAGCAGAGTATCACCGTCGCAATCGACTGTCAGTTCGACCAATCTTTGGACCTGGCCCGAGCTCTCGCCTTTACGCCAGAGACTTTGGCGGGAACGTGACCAGTAGCATACCTGTCCGGTCGCAACGGTTTCGGCCAAAGCGTCCTGGTTCATCCAGGCCATCATCAGGACTTCCCCGGTGTCATGTTGTTGGGCAATTGCGGCCACCAGTCCGCTGCTGTTGAAGGTGACTTTCCCTTCGAGGGCGGCAGGGAGGGCATGAGTATCGGTCATAGCTGGATGGCTCGCCTCGTAGAGATCTAGAAATTTACGATGGATTACTGCCTTGGCTTATTCTGCAGCCATTGCGCGATTGAGGCGGCTAAATCCAGCCTCAAGGTCTGCGATCAGATCGTCGATATCTTCCAGGCCGGCGTGAATCCGCAATGATGGTCCCGGATCGGTCCATTCGGTTGCCGTTCGAATCGACTGTGGGTCGGTCGGGATAATCAAGCTTTCGAAGCCACCCCAACTGTATCCCATACCATAGAGTTCAAGATGATCGAGCATCTCGTCCAGAGCCTGCTGGGCAACCGGATGGAGCACAAGTCCGAAGAGCCCGCAAGCGCCGCCGAAATCGCGCTTCCAGATCGCATGACCGGGATCATCCGGCAGGGCAGGGTGCATGACCCGCGCGACTTCAGGGCGCTGTTGCAGCCATGACGCCAGCGCCACGCCGGTCCGGTGATGGCGTTCAAGGCGCACCGACAGAGTCCTGAAGCCGCGGAGCCCCAGGTAAACGTCATCCGGCGCCGCACTGTGGCCCAACGACATCACGCAGCGGCGGACTGTTTCATAGTAGGCTTCGCTGGTCACGATCATACCGAGCATCGCGTCGGAATGGCCGACGATGTACTTCGTGCCGGCATGGATCGAAACGTCCACGCCCAGCTCAAAAGGCTTACAGTACAGCGGTGTTCCCCAGGTGTTATCCATCAGGACGGCCACGCCGGCCGCATGGGCAGCTTCGGCGATCGCGGGAATATCCTGAACTTCAAAGGTTTGCGAACCGGGCGATTCCGTGAAGACGATCCGGGTGTTTTCACGGATAAGCGACGCGATACCACCTCCGATCAAAGGATCATAATAGGTTGTCTCGACACCGAAACGCGCCAGGGTGGAATCGCAAAAAGCGCGCGCTGGCCCATAAACCGAATCGGTCATAAGGACGTGATCGCCTGCCTGAACCAAAGCCATTATACTGGCGGTTACTGCGGCCAGCCCCGAAGAGACGGCGATCGCGCCGTATCCGCCTTCGAGTTCAGCCACCGAATCCTGTAAGGCAAAGGTGATCGGAGTCCCCGCACGACCGTAGGTGACGGCGTCTTTACGCATCCGGATCGATTTTGCCGCACGCAGGCTCTCTACATCTTTGTAGAGGATTGTCGAGGCATGATAGACCGGCGGATTAACCGCGCCATGCTGGGATTTAGGATCGCGGCCGAGATGGGCAAGCTGAGTGTCTGGTTTCCGGGGGCGAGTGGACATGCGCAAGGGTCCGTCAATTACAATTACAGCGATTGATAACAGCATCCCGGCAAGTTGCTCAAAGACCAGGAGCTTTATGGTTATGACAGGCTGACGCTGCGGTTGCCAGCCCTTGGTTTGTTCGAATTAAGTCTTACAGCTACTGCCGGTTGGATCGCAGTGGTTATTTGGACGAAGGGGTGTCCGGCGGCTGTAACATACACCGGCTCCAAATTCGCTTTTTGGGGGATTAGGCAATGGCGGGTCGCAACCGTTATTTAGTATTCATCTGCATTTTTTTCCTTTTAGCTCAGATATTTACTGCCATTGTCCGGTAACAATTTGCATCTCGGGGGTTTAGCCCTGTTGCGTTTCCCGTCCTGATGGGACATGGTTTGTCCGTGATGTGCTGTCGCACGGCGACCCGTAGAAGGTCATTAAATAGCGAACGGCGTGAACACAGCTCTATCACACAAAAACAACAAGATATCTGAATTGAACAGCAGGGAAGATCCTACCAATGAAGCTTGGAAAGTTTCTCTTCGCCGCCGCGGCGGTAACAGCGTTGTCCACTGGTGCATCGGCGGGTACGCTCGACGACATTAAAGCCAAGGGCTTCGTACAATGCGGCGTCACCACCGGTCTTGCCGGTTTTGCGGCTCCTAACGATCAGGGCCAATGGGCTGGTTTCGACGTGGACTTCTGCCGGGCTATGGCTGCGGCCATTTTCGGCGATGCAGCCAAGGTGAAGTACACACCGACGACCTCTAAAGAGCGTTTCACTGCACTGCAGTCAGGCGAAATCGACGTACTGGCTCGGAACACGACCTGGACCTTCTCACGTGACGTCAACCTCGGTTTTGAGTTTGTTGGCGTTAACTACTACGACGGTCAGGGTTTCATGGTTCGTAAGAGCCTGGGCGTAACCAGTGCTAAGGAACTCGACGGCGCTTCGGTCTGTATCCAGACCGGCACGACCACCGAGCTTAACCTGGCTGATTACTTCCGTTCCAACGGCATGAGCTATGAGTCGGTTGTCATCGAGACTTCCGCCGAAGGCCGCGGCGTTTATGAAGAAGAGCGTTGCGACGTGTACACCACAGATGCCTCCGGTTTGGCCGCACAGCGTTCAACCATGGCTGACCCGAGCGAGCATATTCTCCTTCCCGAGATCATTTCGAAGGAGCCGCTTGGCCCGCTGGTACGTCACGGCGACAATCAGTGGGGCGACATCGCTCGCTGGACCCTGAATGCCATGATCGTTGCGGAAGAGCTCGGTGTGACTGCAGGAAATGCTGCGGACATGGCTTCCACGTCCAAGAACCCGGAAGTTCTGCGCCTGCTGGGTGCGGAAGGCGACATGGGTGCTCAGCTCGGCTTGTCGGCTGATTGGGCGAAAAACATTGTCATGCAGGTCGGTAACTACGGCGAATCGTACGAGCGTAACCTCGGCACGACAACGCCTTTGGCTCTGGAACGCGGCCTGAACGCCCTGTGGACCGACGGCGGCATCCTCTATGCCCCGCCGATGCGCTAATAAGGCAGACTAAAACTGCTTAAAGTGATCTGAAAAGCACGCCAGGCTCTTTGCTTGGCGTGCTTCAGGTCGTTTTCAGATACTAACGCTGTGGGTCTTAACAGGGAACCGAGCGGCGTTAGGTAAGCCAGCAGGGGGCGGCATGGCTACACAGACAGTAGATGGCCCGAAACGGGGCTCATTCCTGAGCGATCAGCGAACGAGGGCAATCCTTTTCCAAGGATTGGCATTCTTTCTGGTTGTCGTATTTTTCGTATACATCGGCACTAACACGGCGCGAAACCTTGAGGCCCTCGGGATCTCAACCGGGTTCGATTTTCTGAATGCTCCGGCAGGCTACGACGTAGCCATGTCGCTCATTCCCTACACCGCCACGGATACGCACGGTCGCGTTTTCTTCGTCGGTCTTCTGAACACACTTTCCGTTGCTGCCACAGGCATTTTTGCAGCGACAATTCTCGGCGTCATTCTCGGTGTGCTGCGGCTGTCAAAGAACTGGCTCGTGAGCAAGCTGGTCTACTGCTATGTCGAAGTCGTGCGCAACATACCCTTGTTGTTGCAGATTTTGTTTTGGTACGCGGTTCTGATCACACTGCCGCATCCCAAGAAGAGTATAATCTTCTTGAATGACTCCATATTTCTGAACAAGCGCGGGCTCTACATGCCTGAGCCGCTGACCGGTGACGGTTTCGGCCTGATCTTGATTGCGTTACTCGTCGCGCTGATCATCGTCCCGATCATGTCCAGAATGGCAAAAAAGCGCCAAGAAGCGACCGGGCAGATTTTCCCGGTTTTCCTGACATCCGTGGGATTGATTATCGGATTGCCACTGCTCGCCGCAATCGTAACCGGGTTTCCAGTGACCTTCGAATACCCCGAATTGAAGGGCTTTAACTTCAAAGGGGGGATGGTCCTTCGACCTGAGTTTGTCGCCTTGTGGTTTGCTTTGACGGTCTATACGGCCGCATTCATTGCGGAGATTGTTCGCGCTGGCATCCAGGCCGTTAGTCATGGCCAATCGGAGGCTGCCTTTTCACTTGGCCTCAAGCCAAGCTGGACGACGCGCATGATCATCCTGCCTCAGGCTCTCCGGGTTATCGTTCCGCCTCTGACCAGTCAGTATCTGAACTTGACGAAAAACTCGTCCCTGGCCATTGCGATCGGCTATCCGGACCTGGTTGCGACCTTTGGCGGAACCTCGTTGAACCAGACGGGGCAGGCTATCGAGGTCATCATGATCACTATGCTGGTCTATTTGAGTATCAGTCTGCTGATCTCAATGATGATGAATTATTACAACAAGCGCATTGCGCTGGTTGAGCGATAAGGGGGCGGGAAGATGAGCGATATGACTCAAGGCAACGCCCCAGGGCAGCATTATCCTCCGGGACAGCACCCGGACATGCCTCCACCGCCGGGAACCGTCGGTTTTGTCGGGTGGTTGCGGAACAACTTGTTCTCCAGCATTCCGAACTCGATCCTGACGATATTGGCGATTTATCTGCTTTACGCAGCTATTCCGCCGATCCTGGGATGGGCATTCTTCAATGCAGATTTTGAAGGCGCTTCGAGGACGGACTGTACGGCAGCAGGAGCCTGTTGGGCACTCATTGACGTTCGCGGCAAACAGTTCCTCTACGGTTTCTATCCCGATGAAGAGCTTTGGCGCGTCTATGTAGCGGGCTTCATTCTTCTTTTGGCAATCCTGCCGGTGTTGTTCGACAAGATTCCCTTCCGGAAACTGCTGTTCGCCAACACAATCCTGCTACCGGTCACCGGGTTCTTCCTTCTCAGCGGGACCAGCGGGTCTCCAGAGGCGATACTGCCGACCGTGGAAACGCCACAGTGGGGCGGCCTGCTGCTCACGATGGTAATCGGCGTAACCGGCATCGTAGCGTCTCTGCCCATTGGTATTGCACTGGCACTCGGCAGGCGGTCGAACATGCCGGTCGTACGAACCATGTGCGTCACCTTTATCGAATTCGTGCGTGGCGTGCCGCTGATCACGATTCTCTTTATGTCGTCGGTGATGGTGCCGCTGTTCCTTCCGGAAGGCGTGAACTTCGACAAGCTTTTACGGTGCCTGATCGGCGTGTCTCTGTTTTCCGCAGCCTATATGGCTGAGGTCATCAGAGGCGGGCTGCAGGCCATCCCGAAGGGCCAGTACGAAGCCGCGGCCGCGATGGGTTTGAGTTTCTGGAAGATGATGTACTTCATCATTCTGCCCCAGGCTCTGCGCATCGTTATTCCGGGGATCGTGAATACCTTCATCGGTCTGTTCAAGGATACCTCACTGGTTCTGATCATCGGCTTGTTCGATCTGCTTGGGATCGCCAAGACCGTTGTGACCGACGCCAACTGGATCGGACTCATCCACGAGTCCTATGCCTTCGTGGCGGTTATCTATTGGATATTCTGTTTCGGCATGTCCCGGTACAGCATTTGGCTTGAAGCCAAGCTGCATACCGGTCACAAGCGATAGGAGAAGTTTATGTCTGAAGCTGCTCAGACGGCGTCGGTGCCCGAGATTTCCGACGAAGTTGCCATCCAAATCATCGGGATGCACAAGTGGTACGGTCAGTTCCACGTCCTGAAAGACATCAATCTGACTGTTCGTCGCGGCGAACGCATTGTTGTCTGCGGTCCTTCCGGATCGGGCAAATCGACCATGATCCGTTGTATCAACCGGCTGGAGGAACACCAGCAGGGACAGATCATCGTCGACGACATCGAGTTGACCGGGAATCTCAAAAATATTGATGCGATCCGGCGGGAAGTGGGCATGTGCTTTCAGCACTTCAATCTTTTCCCACATCTCACCGTTCTTGAGAACTGTACTCTGGCTCCCATCTGGGTCCGTAAAGTTCCGAAAGCCGAGGCGGAAGAGACTGCCATGGAGTTTTTGGAGAAGGTGCGGATTCCCGAACAAGCCAACAAGTACCCGGGTCAGCTGTCCGGTGGTCAGCAACAGCGCGTCGCCATTGCGCGTTCGCTCTGTATGAACCCGCGCATCATGCTGTTCGATGAGCCGACGTCGGCGCTCGACCCGGAGATGATCGCCGAAGTGCTTGAGGTGATGGTCAATCTGGCAGAGACCGGTATGACCATGATCTGCGTGACTCATGAAATGGGTTTCGCGCGCAAAGTGGCCAATCGAGTCATCTTTATGGATGGCGGTGAGATCATCGAACAGAACGAGCCGGAGGAATTCTTCAACAATCCGCAGTCCGAGCGGACACAAAAGTTCCTCAGCCAGATCCTGGCTCACTAAGAGACCACAAAAAGGGCGCAATCATTTGGTTGCGCCCTTTCTCTTTGCGCCTTCATGAAATGCGACGGGCCGCGGAAAACTGCGTGCTGTTCCCCGGTTCCGCTAATCGGCTTGTCTGTGTTATGCCCAATGCTACTGGTCTTTTTCTGAACGTCTTCCTGGCGCTCATTTTCTCATTGTCGCCGCTTGCGCGCGCTGGCGAAGCATTTGACGCAATCCGCGACAGCGGCACCATCAGATGCGGGGTTCATTCAGATCGGCCTGGCTTGGCTGTTAAAAACGACCAAGCCGAATGGCAGGGGTTTGAAATAGATCTGTGCCGGAGCTGGTCAGCAGCTCTCTTTGGGAACGGCGATCAGGTCTCTTTCATTGAAATTGAGGGCGAAGAAGGGCTTTCGGCCCTGACCGACGGAACGATCGATGTCCTTGCTCTGAATGAGGATGCCCTTTTTGGCCGGCGCGATGTCAGTTTTGCGGGAAACGCCTTTGTAGACAGTCTCGCTCTGATGGTACGGCGGGCGGATGCGTTCTCCAATGCTCTGGAGCTTGACGGCAGGAACGTCTGCTTCAGCGGCGATGAAGAGGCGAAGGGCCGTATCGACGCCTTCGCGTCGGAAAACCGCATGAATACCACGACAAGTGATGCCGGTTCCATGCCGGAAGCGATGGATCGTTTGAAGGAGGGCGACTGCGATGCATTACTTGCCGGACGCCTTGCTCTAGCCAGCCTGCGTAGTAGCGAGCCGGATGGCGCGGAGCGGTATGAAATCCTTCCGGAGCTTCTTTCCAAACGCCTGCTCGGTCCGGTGACACTGAGCAACGACCGTGCGTGGCTGAATGTGGTTCGCTGGGGCGTGTTCGCAATGATCGTTGCCGAAGAAAAACAGGTTTCCAGCAATAACCTCGCTTCAATCGCGTCTTCGGCAAAAGATCCGGCCGTAAAGCGACTCCTCGGGTTCGAAGGCAATTTCGGTGAGCAACTGGGATTGCAACCTCTTTGGGCCTACAAGATCATCGAGACGGTAGGGAATTATGACGAGCTTTACGAACGCCATTTTGGCGCCGGTCTGCCGACCGCGCTGGAGAGGGGCCCCAACGCACTCTGGATTGACGGTGGCCTGATGCGCGCGCCGCCGTTCCAGTAACGGCAGTGCTCCGAATCTGCATAAACTCTAAAGATCACGTGTGGCCGATTAACACCGGGCAGGCTCACTCCCGTCCACGTTGTTCCTGACCGGGCCGATCCGTGCGTCCGCTGGTCGCCGCCATCCACTCATCGACCAGATGACGGCCGCTGTTTGCAAAGCTCTCCTCCAGAAAAGCGAGCCTTCTGATGCGATCGACTCGGAAGTGCCGAAAATCCTGACGTAGCTCACACCAGGCGCAAACCAGTTCGACTTCAACGTAATAGGCGACTGCAATTGGCCAGATCGTACGTGTGGTAAGCCGGCCTTCGACATCCTGGTAGTCGATATTGAGCTTTTTGCTGTCTCTGATGGTCTTGCGTATCTCCGCGAGATCGATCAGAGGCGATGGCTCGGCCCCGTAGTCGCAGACATAAAAGGGCCGTGTGGCAATAGGGGCTTTGCGATCACTCGGTAAAACTGCTTCGACTTTTGCGATGATGGAATCCGCAGCGCTATGAAGCCCCCGGTCACTTGTACGCCGCAGCATGCTCATGCCCACTAATAGAGCTTCGGTCTCATCGGAGGTAAACATAAGCGGAGGCAGATCGAATCCGGCCCGCAGGATGTAGCCGACCCCGGCCTCACCCTCTATCGGAACCCTACTGGCCTGCAGGGTGACGATGTCGCGATAAATGGTTCGGGAAGTGACTTCCAGGCGCGCGGCAATCTGATCGGCCGTGACCGGCTTGTCCGCAGAGCGCAGGATCTGAATGATGTCAAATAAGCGGTCGGCACGCCGCATTCGTCAACTCCTCCCACGACAGCTGCCAGACAAATGTTTAATCTGCCGGCGCAGGGAACTCAGAACGTTTTTCGAGAAGGACCGGTTCATCATCATGTCGAACGCCTTAATCATCATCGATATGCAGCAAGGGTCTTTTACTTCGGAGACACCGCGATACGATTCTGACGGTGTCGTTCTCAGGATCAATGCACTCGCCGCCAGGGTCCGGGCCGGGAAGGGTATCGTTATCTTCGTGCAGCACGATGGACCGGAGGGAGACCCCCATCATCCGGATGCCTCTGGTTGGCATTTGCTTCCTGAATTGGAGGTACGGCCAAACGACCGCTTCGTCAGAAAGGGGTCTTGCGATTCCTTCCTGACGACTAATCTGCAGGGCAGCCTCAGTTCCAGCTCCATCGAACACCTCATAGTCACCGGTTGCGCCACCGAGTTCTGCGTCGATACAACGATCCGAAGCGCACTGGCGCGCGGTTACCGGACCACCGTGCCGGCAGACGCGCATACGACCGCGGACCGGGCGCATCTATCCGCAAAAGAGATCATCACGCACCACAACGCGACTTGGGCCGACTTCATTTCACCAGCCGGCCCGGCAGAAGTTCGTCCAAGTTCCGATATCCATGTTACCTGAATAGCATAAGCCTCCTGACAGCATTATGTCAGGAGGCTTTCTCCAGCCCATGGCGCACGCCATGTTCAGGCGGGAAACCGGCCTGTCAGACGAGGGTCGTCGATGAGGGTCTTTTCCTGCTTATAAGGCTTGAAACCACAACGCTGATAAACCGGTAAGGCTCTGGGATGATCCAGGGTATTGGTATGTAGATGCAGCCGGTCGGGACTGTAACTCCAGGCGATATCGATTGCAGAAGTCAGGAGGTATGATCCCAGGCCCTGTCCGATAAAGTCCGGCATCAGACCGAAGTAAGCCAATTCGATATCATTGCCCAATCGGCGGTCGAGCTCAGCATAGCCGGCCGGTGCTCCATCAACGTAGAGAACATAAATCTCGACCTTGGAGTCGTGAATGATCTCCGACAGAGTTTCGTCGTCCATGCTCCGGCGCTCCCACCAGAGACAGGGCTCGCCGATGGTATCATAGAGAAATCGATAGAAGGCGAGTGGCGGCCGTTCGCACCTCAGCAGGGCGACTTTGCGTTCTCCGGTCACTGAGGGAACTGGCTGGACCGGGCGTTCATTCATTTCGAGATAGGTAATGACGTTTTCGAGCTTGCCCTCAGCGGTCGTTGCCTCGTTGCCAGGTGGCTTCATGCCGTCCACCAGCCAACGCTGCATGATGTGGCAGGTATTGCGATGGTATCCGATCCGCCGATAGAATTTTTTGACGCCCAAATTCGTCTCGCGGATCAACAGTTCGACCTTGGGAACCTTGCGTTCGCGCAGCCATTCCTCGGCAGCGGAGGCCATGCAGGATGCAAATCCGCGACCTCGATGTTCCGGGAGACAGGCGAGGTAGTTCATTCGCCCGCGATGACCGTCATAGCCAACGCAAACAGTTGCCACGATTTGATCATCGAGCACACCGACGATGATCTCGGAGGAGGGGTTTTCCAGCCAGCGCGCGATATCTTGATCCGGATCGTTGTACCAGACCAGAAGACCGCATTGCTTCCAGACCGCAACGACGTCATCTCGGTCGGCGGCAGCATAGGGGCGGAGCTTGAGATTAGATTCGCCGGTCAAGATAAGGTTCCGCTGACTTAATTCTAGACGGTCTTATTAAGCGTCGACGGGGGTCTCACCTGCAAGACCCCACTCGGACCAGGAACCGTCGTACACGGAATAATCGCGATGGCCGGTCATCTCCAACGCCAGCGCCAAGACTGCGGCAGTTATGCCCGAGCCACAGGTCGTTATGACCGGCCGCTTTGGATCGACCCCTGACTCCGCAAGCAGAGAAGCAATCTGCTCAACGGGCTTAAAGGTTTGCGTCGACGACTCGATTAAATCCGTGAACGGCAGATTGAGGCTCTCTGGGATGTGGCCCGACCGCAGACCCGGACGCGGTTCTGCCGCAGTTCCGGCAAATCGTTCCCGGGAGCGGGCATCCAGCACCTGCTCACGCTTGCTCGAAAGATTGCTCATCAATTGGTCTTTTTCGCGCACCAAGAAAGTATTGAATCGCGGTGTGAAATGGCGTTCGGCAGGTGTCGGCGGAAAGTCGGACAGAGGGCGGCCCTCGTGGCGCCATTTCGGCAGCCCGCCATCAAGCACGGCAACGTCGTCATGCCCAAATATTTTGAAGGTCCACCAGACCCGAGGGGCCGACATAATGCCGCGCTGATCGTAGACGACGATTCTATTGCCGTCGCCTAGGCCAAGACGCCGCACGCGGGAAGCAAACTTCTCGGGTGGCGGCAACATGTGTGGAAGACTGTTCGATGTATCCGCGATCTCGTCAATATCGAAGAATACGGCACCCGGAATGTGTTGGTCATCATACTCAGCACGCGGGTTCAGTCCCTCATGCGGTAGATAGTAACTGGCGTCGACGACCCGGACATCGGGCGCTTCGATGTGTTCCGCCAGCCATTCAGTGCTGACCAGGGAAGAAATGTTTGCGTCGGGCATGAAGACTGCCTTTTTACCGGAATCAGAAATTGCCGAAGCCGCGCGCCTCAGTCATGGCAAACCATGACACCTTCAGCCGTCGAAGTGAATATTGATCCGACGGTTCTGGCGTCCTTTATTCTCGATTTTTCCGATACGCACACGACCTATTTCGCCGGTCTCTCGAATGTGCGTGCCGCCACAAGGCTGAAGATCGACGCCGGCGATGTCCAACAGACGCACCTTTCCCGAACCACTGGGTGGCTTGACCGACATGGTCCGCACCAGATCGGGGCTGGCGGCCAGCTCTTCATCGGTGATCCAGCGTTCTGCAACGGAGTGATTTTCCGTGATCAGCCGGTTGAGCTCCGACGCAAGTGCCTCTTTATCGAGTTGCGTGTCAGGCAGATTGAAATCCAGCCGGCTCTTTTCCTCGCCGATCTGACCGCCGGTCACATCACCTGTAACTACGGCGCAGAGGAGGTGAAGACAGGAGTGCATCCGCATCAGGCGATATCGGCGGTCCCAGTCGACCTCAGCCGTGACTTTGCTTCCAATCTCAGGGGATACAGCATCAGGCTCCAGGATATGGACAACGTCTTCGTGGTTTTCGCCTTTGCGGGCATCGACGACGCGGATCTCTTCTCCCGACGCTGTTTTCAGGCGTCCGCTATCGCCCGGTTGGCCACCGCCCATCGGATAAAACACTGTGCGATCCAGCCGCACGCCCTCTTCGCCGACGGATACGACGGTGGCTTCACAGTCTTTCAGGTAAGCGTCTTCGCGAAAGAGAAGTTCCATCGTCGTCCCCAAGGTGTCGTTTCAACAGTTTTAGAAAAGCGGTCGTTACTGGCTCGAGCGTGAACAGGTTTCTAAGGTGCCTAAATAGCCTCAAGCCAAGCCGGAACCGGCAAGTCTTTTTCCCGCAGGAAAGCGGGGTTGAACATCTTGCTCTGATAGCGGGTTCCGTAATCGCAAAGCACGGTGGTAATAACGTGACCGGGGCCCATCTGCTTGGCCAGGCGGATAGCACCGGCGACATTGATGCCACTCGACCCTCCCAGACAGAAGCCTTCGTTTTCGAAGAGATCGAAGACGATGGGCATGGCCTCCTGATCGCTGATTTGGAAGGCATCGTCGATCGGCGCACCCTCCAGGTTGGCCGTAATGCGGCCCTGGCCGATGCCCTCGGTAATCGAACTGCCTTCGGCCTTCAACTCGCCATGCTTGACGTGATTGTAGATGGCCGAGCCCATGGGGTCGGAGAGTGCAATGACGATGTCTTTGTTACGCTCCTTTAAAGCCATACCCGTGCCGGCCAGGGTGCCACCCGTTCCGACAGCACAGACGAAGCCATCGACTTTGCCGTCGGTCTGCTCCCAGATTTCAGGACCGGTGGTTTCTATATGCCCTTGGCGGTTCGCCGTATTATCGAATTGGTTGGCCCAGATAGCGCCATTGGGCTCGGACTCGGCCAATTCTTTTGCGAGGCGCCGCGAAAAATGGACATAATTGTCCGGGTTTTTGTATGGCACGGCGGGCACCTGGCGCAGATCTGCACCGCAGAGCTTCAGCATGCTCTTCTTTTCTTCGGATTGCGTCTCGGGGATGACGATCACCGTGCGGTAACCGCGGGCACGCGCAACCAACGCAAGACCGATGCCGGTATTGCCGGCCGTTCCCTCGACGATGACGCCTCCAGGGCGGATCTGGCCCTTGGCTTCGGCATCCTTGATGATGGCCCAGGCCGCACGATCCTTGACCGATCCACCCGGATTAAGGAATTCCGCCTTACCCAAAATCTCGCATCCGGTTTCCTCGGACGCTTTGTTCAATCGGATGAGCGGGGTGTTACCAATTGTGTCGATAAATCCGTTTCGGACGTTCATGGACTCTTCTTCGTGTTGGGCAGGTTGACGACAGGGGTCGGGATCGCGTTGTGGAGACTAACGGTTCGGCAACACCGGTTTCAAGAACAAGCCAGTCACCGAAGCGTGAAGTCTTCACTGCCACTTAGCGCGCAATTCCTCACGATTCAAGACCAACCATTGCAGCGCGGCGAAGGTGAAAAGGTTGGTAATACGTCCCTGACGCAGCAATTCGTGCGCCTCTTGGTAGGGTAACACGAAGGCTCGGATATCCTCTCCCTCATGACTCAAACCGTGAATTCCGCCGATTGTCGCGCTCCGAACCCGGCCGCAAAAGAGCGAGAGTGTCTCCGAGGAGCCACCTGGGCTGACCAGAAATTTCCCAATTGATTCCAGCTCTTCTATTCTGCAGGCCGCTTCTTCCTCTGCTTCACGGCGCACAACATCTGGCGGGCTTTCGCCCTCATCAATGATGCCGGCTACAAACTCGTACTGCCAGGGATACAAGTCCGCCGCAAAGGCTCCCATCCGGAACTGTTCGATAAATACGATTGCGTCGACTTCGGGATCGTAGGGGACGACGGCGGCTGCATGCCCGCGCTCAAATATCTCGCGTGTGATCGGTTCGGACAGGCCGCCGGCAAAGAGGCTGTGACGCACGACATACTCGTCGAGCTGAAAGTAGCGCTTGAACAGCGTTGATTTTGTGAGGAGTTCGGTTTGCTGGGGTCCGTCCAGCGGATCGGATTGATTCATGGGTGAATCTGTCTCGTTTGTGTGGATTTCGCCTCCCGTGATCATCACCCGGAAACGCCAAAATGAAAAGTAGGGCAGGGGCATCATCCGGAATCGGCCCGGATTCCCATTCCGTCCGAAGAGTTTCTCCGGATCCCTGCTTACGATACTGGCAGGTGATCCGGGCTTGTGATCCGGGCATCGAGCGGCTATTCGAAGCAATGGCGTCGCTGTGGACAAGCAGGTGAAAGCAGGATAGATCGAGCCATGCAGACTATTCAATTCATCGACCTCAAGGCTCAACAGGCACGCATACATGCGGAACTGGACAGCGCCATCGACCGCGTTCTCTCGCATGGACAATACATCTTGGGACCCGAGGTTGCGGAGCTCGAACGTCAACTCGGGGCCTTTTGCGGCGCGGAACAGGTGGTGAGCTGCGCCAACGGAACCGACGCGCTGACTTTGGCTTTGATGGCAGAGGGCGTCGGGCCGGGCGATGCTGTTTTCGTACCAGCCTTTACATTTGTTGCCACAGCCGAAGCGCCGGCACAGCTGGGCGCGACGCCGGTGTTCGTGGATGTGGATGAAGAGAGCTTCAATCTCGACCCGGAAAGCCTTAAAACAGCCATCCGTTGGGCCAGGGAAGCGGGGCTTAGGCCGCGCACCGTTATTGCCGTTGATCTCTATGGCCTCTCAGCCGACTACGATGTCGTTACCCCTATCGCCAAACAGGAAGGCATGTTCGTGATCGCCGACGCCGCACAGAGCTTTGGTGGCGTCTATCATGACCGTTCCATCGGAACTTTGGCCGACTACACAACGACCAGCTTTTTCCCGGCAAAACCCCTCGGCTGTTACGGGGACGGCGGGGCCGTCTTGACTGCGAGCGATGAAAAGGCCGAGCTGCTCCGATCTCTCCGGTTCCACGGCAAGGGAGATGACAGATACGATAACATCCGCATCGGGCTCAACAGTCGGCTCGACACCCTTCAGGCGGCTATACTGATCGAAAAGCTGTCGATTTTTTCTGATGAACTTGATCGGCGCGACCGCGTCGCTCAGCGATACTCCGAAGCCTTTGAAGGCCTGAATGACATTCGCGCTCCCAAGATCCCGAAGGGATACCGCTCCAGTTGGGCGCAATATACGCTGCGGGTGACGGCGCGGGATGATCTGCTTGAACACTGCAAAAAGGCCGGCGTGCCGACCGCGGTGCATTATCCGATCCCCCTTGCGCAGCAGGAAGGTTATCGGAACTACCCCTCCGTTCCCGGCGGGATTCCGGTTTCTGAACGGCTTGCAGAATCTGTCGTCAGCCTTCCAATGCATCCTTACCTGGCGCCGGAAACTCAGGACATTATCATCGAGACCGTAAAGGACCATTACTAAGCCGTGCCCCCTGATGTCTGGCCGCTCGAGCATCTCGGTCGCGTCTGGCACCGCGACGCGCTTTGCAAGGAAGATCTATCCCGCTTAGATCACGCCTGCGCATCTGAAGGATCTCCAGGTGAACGCCTGGGGTGGAACCAAGATCTCGCGGCAACAGTTGGCGTGCATAGCCATTTGAGCAAACTGGTGCAAAGACATTTACCCGGAGCCGTCCCGGTCCGTATTGTCGTTTTCAACAAGACCACAGAGACCAACTGGACCGTGCCCTGGCATCAGGACCGGGTCGTTGCTGTTCGCGAACAACACGACGTGAAGGGATACCGGGTCTGGAACAGAAAAGCGGGAGCCTGGCACGTGGAACCGCCGATCGAACTCCTTGAATCCATGATCTTTGCGCGGGTTCATCTCGACGATACCAACGCTGAAAACGGATGCCTCGAACTGGCACTTGAAACGCACAAGCATGGTCGCGTGCTGGCCGAAGCAGCAGCAATAACCGCGGGCAAGGCAACGGCTGAACTCTGTGACGCGGAACGGGGCGACGTACTCTTCGTCAAAGCTCTTACCCTGCATCGATCTCGGTCATCACGCCGTGAGGGGACCCGAAGAACCTTGCGTATCGACTACTGTGCAGAGACTCTGCCGACGCCACTGCAATGGGCTCTTTAAGAACGACGAGCCGGCATCGTTGAAGTGTTTGCAGATTTATCAGAAGCGAAGGAAATCCAATGATTGGAAACGAGAGTCAAACAATGGCCTTTCGCCCTGCTGAAGCGAAGGACCTCTCAAATATTGTAGCGCTGCTCGCAGATGACGAACTCGGGCAAAGCCGGGAACTGCCAGGACCACCGTTGGATCCGCAGTATCTGAGTGCATTTGAAGCAATTGATAAAGACCCCAACCAACTGCTCGCAGTAGTGGAGCGGGAAGGGGTCTTAATCGGCTGTCTTCAGCTCACTTTTATACCCGGTCTCTCTCGTAGGGGTATGTGGCGCGGCCAGATTGAAAGCGTGCGTATTGCGTCTTCCTGCCGCGGCGAGGGACTGGGCGGGCAAATGTTCCGTTGGGCGATTGAGCAGTGCCGGGCGCGAAAATGTGGCCTTGTTCAACTGACCACCGACAAGACCCGGCCGGATGCTTTTAAGTTTTATGAAAAGCTTGGTTTTGTCGCGAGTCACGAGGGCATGAAACTCTCGCTCTGATACTCTGTATCCAATCTCTATAGCGCCCAGACTTACCGCCATGCCAGATTACTCTACGAAGGCCGATTGCGTTCGGTTAAGCTTCATCAAGCATTAGATTTCAGGAGAAGAGTTATGGCCGGCGGTTTCGAGAAGCTCACTTTTTCCGGCGCAGGAGGCGAACAGCTGGCGGCGCGCCTCGACTCGCCGGCAGGCAAACCCCGCGCCTACGCCCTCTTTGCCCATTGCTTCACCTGTACCAAGGACATCTACGCCGCGTCACGAATAGCCGCTGGACTGGCAGCAGAGGGAATTGCGGTGCTGCGCTTCGACTTTACGGGTTTGGGGGCCAGTGAAGGCGAGTTTGCCAATACAAATTTTTCTTCCAATGTTGAGGATCTTATCAAAGCGGCCGACTTTCTGCGCGAAACACGAGAAGCGCCGAAAATCCTGATCGGGCACAGCTTGGGCGGGGCAGCGGTTCTCGCCGCCGCCGGTTCGGTGCCGGAAGCTCTCGCAGTCGCGACCATCGGCGCCCCGGCAGAACCGGCCCATGTCGCGCATTTGTTCCAGGAGGCCAAGCCCGATATCGAAGCCCGGGGTGAGGCCGAAGTTCTGCTGGCCGGGAGACCTTTTAGAATCAAAAAGCAGTTTCTCGACGACATATCGGAACGTAACCTCACGCAATCGGTCGAGAGCATGAAAAAGGCGTTGATCGTTTTTCATTCGCCGATTGATCAGACTGTCGGCATCGAAAACGCCGCCAAAATTTTCTCTTCTGCGAAACATCCGAAAAGCTTCGTTTCTCTTGATTCGGCGGACCACCTTGTCTCAAAAAAAACCGATGCTTCCTACATCGCGACAGTCCTGTCGGCCTGGGCTACCAGGTACCTTGGTGAAGACACATCCCAGGATGCCGTGCGCGCACAACCAGGCCGCGTCGTGGTCAGGGAAACCGGAGAAGGAAAGTTCACTCAGGACATCGCCACGGAATTTTATCGCCTGCGCGCAGATGAACCGAAAAGCTATGGTGGGGATGAAAGCGGGGCAACGCCCTACGATCTTTTGCTCGGCGGTCTCGGGGCCTGCACGTCCATGACCGTGCGGCTCTACGCTGATCGCAAAGGCTGGCCGTTGGAGCAGGTGGAAGTCACCTTATCTCACGAAAAGATTCACGCCGAGGACTGTGCTGAATGCGAGACGAAATCCGGGCGTCTGGATCAAATCGAACGGCGATTGCATCTGACGGGCCCACTTGATGACGAGCAGCGGGCGCGCCTGCTCGAAATCGCGGATAAATGCCCTGTTCACCGCAGCCTCGAGAGCGAGATCATCGTTAAAACCGCTTTGGCGTGAGCTTGTCAGAGTCAGATCTTTCTCACCAAATCAGAGAAAACGTAATTCAGCCTCGCTATCTTATCGTCATAGGAGGGTTCATGTTCTGGTCTGAGGAGGCTTACGCCCGGCAGCGCGGATTTGCGTCGTGTTTGGCTAAGTTCTTGTCGGGATGTCACAACTCGCTGTGAGCTTCAGAAGATAACCTTTAGCCAGAAAAATCAATAAACAGAGCTAAGCAGGGGAAAAGTGGCACAATCGATCAGCATCGTGCCCAACAAAAAATCAGACACGACCGATACTTGCCACACGTCTTATGGCGTAGCTTGGCGGCACGCGAATGCATGTGCTGTTCGTCAGGCTTACCCGATGACGTCGCTTGGTATTTCCAGCCGCGAGGGTATTTGCGATATCTACCTTAAGGTGCCAAAATACTGATCGGCATATGGAATTTTTGAATGGCGGGAATCTCGATAGTCTTTTGAATAACGCACGTATCATGACCTGGGAGACAAAAATGAGTAAAGAAGCGATCAAAGATCAGGAAAAAAGGGTTCATCCCTACGTTCCGGAGCTATGTGAACAACTTAGCAAAGGCGAAGTAGACCGCCGCGAATTCATGCGTACCGCCACCTTGCTCGGCGTTTCAGCTACAGCTGCTTACGGCATGCTTGGCAAGATCACTGGTGAAGACGCTATTCCTACCGCCAAAGCACAAGGGACCCCGAAATCGGGTGGTTCTCTTAAAGTTGCAATGGTCGTGCAGGAGATGACCGATCCGGCCACCTTTGACTGGGTCGAAAAGTCCAACGTTGCCCGACATATCATTGAATATCTGACCATTACCGGTTCGGACAACATCACACGTCCGTATCTGGCCGAGAGCTGGGAAGCTTCCGATGACCTGAAGACCTGGACCTTCAAGTTGCGCCAGGGCATCAAATGGTCGAACGGTGACGACTTTAACGCCGATGACGTGGTGTTCAACTTCACGCGCTGGCTCGATCCCAACACTGGTTCCTCGAACATCGGGCTGTTCAAGTCCATGACCGAAACCGTCGACACCGGGAAAAAAGACGACAGCGGAAATCCGGTCACCGAGCAGCGGATGACCGAAGGTGCGGTCGAAAAGGTCGATGACCACACGGTCCGCCTGAATCTCAACCAGGCAGAACTGTCGATCCCTGAGAATCTATACAATTATCCCACAGCGATTGTGCATCGCCGCTTCACCGAAGAAGGTGGAGATCTTTCGAAAAACCCCATCGGCACGGGACCTTTCGAATTGGCGGAATTCTCGATTGGACAGCAAGCCGTGCTGCGCAAACGGAGCGAAGCCTACTGGGGTGGAGACGTCTATCTCGACGAGATCCGCTACATCGACACTGGTAGCGACGCAAACGCCGTTATGGGCGCCTTGGCATCCAAGCAGGTCGATTCCGTCTATCGCCTTGATATCACGGCGCTCGACGTCGTGGAACGGATCCCCGGCGTAACCATCCACCAGTCTGTCACGGCACAGACCGGCGTCGTACGGATGCAGGTAACCGAGAAACCGTTTGATGACGTGCGGGTTCGTCAGGCACTCGTCGCCTGTTGCGACAACGCCAAACTGTTGGAGCTGGCACACCGCAATTTCGGCGCCGTAGGTGAGAATCATCACGTCGCAAAGATTCACCCGGAATACGCTGAATTGCCGGCACTGAAGGTGGATTACGATAAAGCCAAGAAGCTTCTGGCAGACGCGGGCTATCCTGATGGTATCGATGTTACCTGTAACGTCGGCAACACAGACGGCCAGTGGGAAAGTGCCCAGGTGCAGGCGATCAAGGAAATGGCGGCACCAGCCGGCATTCGCCTCAATGTGAACGTGATGCCAGCAGCTCAATATTGGGAAGTTTGGGACAAGGCTCCCTTCAGCCTGACGACCTGGACCCATCGCCCGCTTGGCGTCATGGTTCTCAATCTGGCCTATCGGACCGGTGTTCCGTGGAATGAATCGAACTACGCTAATCCGGAGTTCGACAAGGCCCTTGATGAAGCCGGCGCGATCCTCGACGTGAATGCACGGCGCAAAGCCATGGAGAAGGTTCAGAAAATCCTCCAGGACGACGCCGTTATGGTGCAGCCTTTCTTCCGCTCGGTCTTTACCGCTACGGTCGACAAGGTAAAGGGCTATGAAGGCCATCCAACCCGTTACCACCAGTTCAATAAGGTCTGGATCGACGCTTAGGTAGCGTTTCAGCGGCAAATACAGCAGGCGGGCGGAGAAACAGCTTCTCCGCCCGTCAAAAAAAGAACTGTAAAAACCGCATCCAAAGGTCGTAGGTGGCTAGGGGACCTTTAATGCTTATTTTTATTATTCGGCGCACCGGCACGATGGCGTTGACCATGCTCGTCGTGTCTATTCTGCTTTTCATTCTTCTGGAACTCCAACCGGGTAACGTGGCAGTTAAAGTCCTCGGCCCCTATTCCTCAGAAGAACAACGGAATCTGTGGCTGGAAGCGAACGGCTATTTCGATCCGATCTATCAGCGCTATTTCAGTTGGCTGTTTAACTTTATAAGCGGCGATTTCGGCGATTCAGTCCGCTTCAAAGTCCCCGTCAGCGAAATTTTATGGCCCAGGTTGGGCAATACGGGAATTCTTGCTGCGGCCACACTCGCCGTGGTGATCCCAATTTCGCTTGGATTGGGCGTTCTGGCCGGCATGCGCGAAGGCTCAAAGCTGGACCGGACGATTTCCGTCGGCTCCATTATCACGACATCGATCCCGGAATTTGCTTCTGCACCGTTGCTGGGAGCGATTTTCGTTTTCTATCTCGGCTGGCTGCCCGGGACCAGCGGCATGATCGACGGCTTCGACATCGTTCAGTTGATCCTGCCTGTGATGGTCTTGGTGCTTTACGACTTCGGTTATGTCACCCGGATGACCCGTGCTTCCATGGCGGAAGTCATGATGACGCACTACATCCGGACCGCGGTGTTGAAGGGCTTACCCTATCGTACGGTCATCATGAAGCATGCCCTGCGAAATGCACTGATTGCTCCCTTTACGGTAATCATGCTGCAGATCAACTGGCTGCTATCGGGCGTAATCGTGGTCGAGTTCTTCTTTTCCTACAAAGGCTTCGGTGCGCTCCTTTTGGAAGCCTCGCTTAATCAGGACATCTTCATGATCGAAGCCTGTGCAATGGTCGCGGTTTTCGTGGCGGTTGCGACTCAAACGATCGCGGACGTGGGTTACACCTACCTCAATCCGCGTATCCGGTTCAGTTAGGGGGACGGACAATGGCTGTTGACGTACAAGACGTTCCTCGCCGTGAATCGGCATTGCTCCGTTCGCTCAAGGGTATTGCACTGATCCGCGAGAGTATGGTCGGCATGATCGGCCTGGGCATCATCGTGTTTTGGGTTCTCATGGCCCTGCTTGCCGATGTGATTGCGCCGTTTCCGCCGAACACCAACTACCTGCCGTTAGCCACTCCCTTTACGCCGACGCTCGACGGCGAGGGGATGTTCTGGCTGGGTACGGATCTGCAGGGCAGGGACATTCTTTCCCGGATCATCCATGGCTCGCGCAAAGTGCTGATGCTGGCACCGCTTGCGACCTTCTGTGCCTATCTGGTCGGGATCCCCATGGGATTGGCGGCCGGTTACAAACGTGGCTGGGTCGACGACGTTCTGTCGTTCCTGTCCAACGTGATCCTGTCTTTCCCGATCCTGGTTCTCTACGTGATCATCATCGCGACGATCGGCTCTTCGGCGATCAACATCCTGCTTGCGGTGACCTTCGCTTCGGCGCCGGGGATCATGCGTATCGTTCGGGGACTGGTGCTCGATCTTCGGAACCGCGAGTACGTTTTTGCGGCTGAAACGCGCGGTGAACCCTCCTGGCGCATCATGCTGATTGAGATCCTGCCCAATGCCCGGGGGCCTTTGATTGTCGATGCTTGCCTGCGTGTCGGCTATGTCATCATCACCATCGGCGTGCTTGGGTTCCTGGGTCTCGGTCTGCCACCGCCCGATCCCGACTGGGGCGGCATGATCAACGAATTCCGGGTCATGTCGATGTCGTTCCCGCATATGACAGTGTTCCCATGCCTCGCCATCTCGTCACTGGTGCTGGGATTCAACCTGCTGGCTGACGGCCTGCGCGAAGTATCGTTGCGAGATTGAGGAGGACCTGATGGCTGGCGTTGCTCAGGACTTTGACGGTCCAATTCTGGAGTGCAGAAATCTCTCGATTTCCTACTTCACCCGTGCCGGTGAGATACCGGCGGTTATCGACTTCAATCTGACTCTTCACCAGGGCGATTCCGTCGGCCTGGTGGGAGAGTCCGGTTGTGGTAAATCCACCGTTGCCATGGCGATCATGCGCTATCTGGGAGGTAATGGTGCCATCGTCGGCGGACAGGTCTTCTACAAAGGCCGCGATCTGGCGACCTGCAGCGAGGAGGAACTACGGCAGCTGCGGGGTAGCGATATTGCCATGGTCTATCAGGAACCAATGGCATCCCTGAACCCCAGCATGACACTGGGCAAGCAGCTGATGGAAGTTCCCCTCTGTCATGAGGACGTGACCGAGGAAGAAGCCTATGCCCGCGCGAAGCAGGTGTTGGCGGATGTTAAACTGCCCGATCCCGACCGGGTGATGAACAGCTATCCCCATCAGATTTCAGGCGGTCAGCAGCAACGTGTCGTGATCGCGATGGCGTTGCTTTCAAACCCGTCGCTCCTGCTGCTTGATGAGCCAACAACGGCTCTGGATGTCACTGTCGAAGCCGGCATTGTAGAACTGATTGCGGAGATCGCTGAAAAGTTCAATACCTCCATGGTCTACATTTCGCACAATCTCGGCCTGATCCTTGCGACCTGCCGCCGGGTAAACGTGATGTATTCCGGTGTTGTTGTTGAATCCGGCACGGTGCACGAAGTTTTCGATCAAATGCGCCATCCCTACACCAAAGGCCTCTTCAACGCGATTCCCCTGCCTGGGACCAACAAGAAAGAGCATCCGCTGGTTCCAATCCGTGGCCAGTTACCGCTACCCCACGACCGTCCGTCGGGGTGTTACTTCGGCCCGCGCTGCGATTTCTTCGAAGCGGGACGTTGTGACGTCGCTTCGGAGGGCTCGACAGTTGCAATGACCGAGGTAGAAGGGGAAGAAGGGCACGTCGTGCGCTGTACCCTCTGGCAGGAAATCGACTGGGCCAACTACAAGCCTGAAGGCCTGGACGGGACGGAATTGCAAGCCGGCGAAGAAGTGCTCACCGTCAAGGCGATGAAGAAGTACTATGAGATCCGGGACAATTCCATCGCGGCCATGATTTCCGGCGAACGCGTCCGGCATGTAAAAGCAAACGAACACATCAACCTGGAGGCACGCGCGTCTCAAACGGTCGCGGTCGTTGGAGAATCGGGCTGTGGGAAATCGACCTTTGCAAAGGTCCTGATGGGGCTTGAGACCGCCACTGATGGCGCGGTCGAATTCAACGGCCAGGATATCGCAAGCGAACCCGTGCAAAACCGCTCACCCAAACAGGTGGGTTCTATGCAGATGGTGTTCCAGAACCCCTTCGATACACTCAACCCGAGCCATACCGTCGGGGCGCAGCTGGCACGCGTGATCCGCAAGTTCGGGGTCGAATCTGATCCGGACAAGGTTCAGAACCGGGTGTTGGAACTGCTCGATCTGGTCAAACTGCCCAGGGAGTTTGTCTGGCGGCGGCCCCGGCAGCTATCAGGCGGCCAAAAGCAACGCGTCGGCATTGCCCGTGCCTTTGCGGGCAATCCGTCGCTTGTAGTCGCCGACGAGCCCGTTTCGGCGCTCGATGTCTCGGTGCAGGCGGCCGTTACCGGCTTGCTGATGGACATTCAGCGCGAATACCGGACGACGTTGATCTTCATCAGCCACGACTTGAGCCTGGTACGTTATCTCGCCGACAGGGTTGTCGTGATGTACCTCGGCCATATTGTGGAAAAAGGCACAACAGACGAGGTTTTTGCGCCACCGTATCACCCTTACACCGAAGCGCTGTTGTCAGCTGTTCCGATTGCCGACACTGCGATCCAGAAGAAGCGGATCATTCTGGAAGGCAATTTACCCAGTGTCACCAATCCACCTAGCGGCTGCTCTTTCAACACAAGGTGTCCGCGGAAAATCGGCGGGATCTGCGAAACCGAACCACCGCCCGATGTCGAGGATTCGCCCGGCCACGTGATCTCCTGCCATATTCCGCTGGAAGAACTGCGCGCGGTCGAGCCGGTCATTGTTCAGGTGGAAAACGACCAGCCGGCGGCAGAGTAACTAAGCTGAAGAAGGGAATGGGTCGCCCAACCGGCGACCTGTTTCTTTTTTTGGGGTTGGTGTGCTGCACGCCCTGATGAGGGGGCGCGCCCTACCTGGGCGCTGGATAGCGCCTACCTAGCTTTCAAACTTTAGCTCCACGCTGCTTAGCGTTGCGTGAAGCAACGTAGTAAATGAAACGTTATCGTTCGCGAAAGATCCGCTTTGATCGACAGAGTGTGTTCGTTCCTGATGGAAGCAATCGGGAACGTGAACTGTGTTTGCTAGTTTTACGTGTGATTAGTGGTGCGCCTTAAGGAATCGTATCGGCGACAACCTGGGCGACGCGGTCGTACATCGCTCCCATTTCCTGTCCCAGGTGCTGAAATCCGGCGATAGACGCAACGGCGACCAATGCGGCGATGAGGCCGTATTCAACAGCCGTCACACCCGATTCATCTCTAAGGAACTGGTTGATCATGCTGCAATCATATCGAGCATCTGATAACGAAAAATTAATAAAATAAATAACAGTAGATTAATAAATCAGATGATTTATTAAAATTATCGATTTTTTATTATAAAAGTTACGACTTATCTATTTCGGCAAGAAAATCAATTATTTTCGCGGCCTCGATTGGGCGCGAGTAGTGGTAACCCTGGACCAGATGACAGCCGAGGCGCAGCAATCCCTTTGCAGTTTCGGCGTCTTCAACACCTTCTGCAATGACATCCATATTCAATCCGTGAGCCAGAGTAATGATCGTTCTGACGATCTCTCTGATCTCTACGTCCTGCGTCATCTGAAAGACGAAACTCTGATCGATTTTAAGATAGTCGAACGGGAACTTGTGCAGATAGCTGAGGCTCGAATAACCGGTGCCGAAATCATCGATCGAAAGTTGAACCTGGAGTGTTTTCAACTCATCCAAGATCTTAACGGCGGCCTTGGGATCTTCCATCAGGAGAGATTCGGTAACTTCCAGCTTTATGCAGCTTGGATCGAGGTCATAGGCCGAGAGACAGTGGGCAACGTCGTCGATCAAACTCTCGTCCGTAAGCTGGCGGCTCGACACATTGACGCTCATGAACATCTTTTTGTCGATCACGCCCTCGTCACGCCAGCGCCGCAACTGGGCACAGGCTTCCTTCAGAACCCAACGGCCGATCTGAATGATCAGGCCGGTATCCTCCGCGATTGAAATAAAGTCAAACGGTCCGACCAACCCACGCGTAGGGTGCTGCCAGCGGATAAGCGCCTCAAAGCCGGCAACCTTGTGCACATTCAGTGCCATAATGGGTTGATAGAACAGGACAAACTCATCGCCGCTTTTTACCGCTCTCCGGAGGTCTGTTTCGATCTCCAGGCGAGGTATGTCGGCGCTGCGCATTGCCGGTTCAAAGAATACGTAGTTTGGACGACTCTTAGCTTTGGCCGTTTCAAGTGCACAGGTTGCGTCCTGGAGCAGGCTCTCCGCACGGCTGTAGTCAACACGGCTGTCGGCGATGCCGATACTGCCGCTGCAGAACACATCCCGGCCTTCGATTTCAATCGGCTCTTCAAGCAACGCCAATACCCGGCGTGCACAGGCCGTCGCATCGTCAGAATCGGAGACATTTTCTATCAGGATGCCAAAGTCGTCACCGCCAAGCCGTGCCAGCGTATCGCCGGGACGCAAGGCTTCGCGGATGCGCTGACTCACCAAGACAAGTAACTGGTCTCCAGCCTTCAGCCCCAGGCTGTCATTGACATCCTTGAAACGATCGATGTTGAACAAAAGCACGGCAAACCCGGGCTCTCCCCGCCGCTGTGTCCGCTGAATTGCGTGGTTGAGCCGGTCGGAGAATAAAGAGCGGTTCGGTAAAGCCGTGAGGCGGTCGTGGAAGATGTCATAACGCAGCTGATTCTCTGCCAGCTCATGCTCAACGATTTTTTGCTGGAGGGCTTCGTTAGCGTCAATCAGTTCTGCGGTGCGTGCTGAAAGCTCTGCTTCAAACTTGTCCGCAGTGTCTGTCAGGTCTTTCCGTGTCGTATCAATAATCTCTTGATACTCATGGCTTCGCCGCGCGAGCTCGCCCCAAACAGAAAGCAAACGTTCCAGACGACGCGGCGTATGACGCGCGAGATTCCCGAGCTCAACCTGCGCTGTCGTGTAGTCGCGTCTTTCGACAGCATCCGTCCAGCGGGCCATCGGCACTAGAAATGCGCGCTGTATAAGAAACAAAACAACGGCACCGCTCGCAAGACCGGCACTCCAAACGATGAGGAATATCCGTCCGTCCGGCACGGCTTTCCCATGGTCCAACCAACTGCAGAGAGACGCAATTCCCATTGCGACCAAGGAAATCCCGATGAAGGCACTGACGCAGATGCGCCGGTTGGCCAGCAACAGGCTCGTGCTAGGAAGCGGCTGATCAGTTGCGCCGGGAAGCGGTCCATCGGAAAGGGTCGGAGGGAGATCGGTCATATGCCTGCTTCAGTGATCCACTGCAGTGAAAACGCCTGGAAGAACCGCAGAACCTGTTCCCACGTGACGGGACTTCATACAGATATGCGAAACAAGGTGATACACGAACCACCTTAACGGGTGGTTAGCATTCGCAATGTGGTGCCATCGCTTAGCGAGACAAAATTCCAACATTGTGCAGTTCATTGAGATGGAGGTGAAAAACACTATTAGGTTGTAGAAAAACAACCGTACCAAAATCAGGATCAAGCGAATCTGATCAGAACAAAAGGAATGCGACTCTTCGCCTGGAGTGTGATCTTTCCAAGGAAAAACGGTCAAATCCGTGAATCGCTGACCGAAAATTGGAAAGAGCGACTGATTCACGTTTTCGCAGATACGGGGATATACGATCAGGCTCTAGAATATCTCTGTGGCACCAATAACGATCAATCCCCAAAGAGTGACCGAGAGCACACACAAAAAGGAAATCGACTGTTTGTGATTCCATCGCGTGTCATTGTCTATCTGATCGCTGAAAACAACTGCCGTATTAATCAGTTGTTGCCATCTTCTCACAACAGGCTCGCGCTCCACGCCAGCCCGGACAGCCAGTTCGCCAAGCGTTCGAACGGGCGAGGGTGCTACTTTTCGCGGTGCCGACGCCGACAACGTTGATTCCTTGAGGAGATCAGCCTCGCCATGTTTGGCCGGATGAAAAATACCTGCTTGCCGTTTCAACGTCTGCGCCATGTCAATTCCCCTTGTTTCCTTGTGGAAAATTGCAACCGTCTAACGCAAGAGTCTAAATTGGCCGGATGTTTAAAGGGTTAACAGATGACTGATAGCCACAATACGTCGTAAATTTTAGACAATTACCGTTCTCGATCTTGGAGTGGTTTTTTTTGTTGTCGTCGCAGAGTGATAGCCTGTGGGACGTTGCCGTAGTGCAACGGCTCGGCGATCGGTCCTTGCAGGAGGACCGGGCCGGTTTTCGGCTGATGGACGAACCTGCAAGCTGTTTATTAGTGGCGGCCGATGGATTGGGCGGTCATCGCGGTGGCGACGCCGCCGCGGCAGCGGCAGTAAACGCTGTCTGTACCACTTGGGAGAGCCAGCCCGAGGCAGATCCAGCCGCCTTGCGGCGCTGTATCAATCAGGCTCAAGAAAGCGTGGCAAAGGTCTCTGCAAACTATGGAAATGATGCACGCACGACCTGCGTTGCAGTTGTTTTGGATAGTAATGTCGCGTATTGGTCGCATCTCGGTGATAGTCGATTGTATGGTTTCCGCCAAGGCGATACCATTCATCGAACGAAAGATCACTCAGTGGCCCGTTTGATGTTTGAAATGGGTGAGTTGAGCGAAGAAGAGGCCAACAACGGTCCCGAACAGGGTCGGCTATACAAAAGCCTTGGTCCAGATGCAGCGCAGGAATTTAAAGTCGCAGAAGCGCCTGTGCGGCCTGGCGATGGATTTTTGCTTTGCACGGACGGTTTTTGGGTAAGCCTGTCCGAGACGGAAATGGCGACGGCAATGCTGGCGGAAAACCTTGAAGAAGCCCTGTCGGATCTGGCCGAACTTGCAGTAAATCGCTCGAACGGTCACAGCGACAATGTGACAGTTTGTGCCGCAAGATTAAGATATGATGCGAGGCTGACTCAGTGACTTTTCGTTTTCGGCGACAATTTGCATGAACGAACTTTACCACCACAACGCACTCCCGCCGGATTCGACTGTTGACGAATACCGGTTGATCGAAGTGCTGGGCGAGGGCGGGTTTGGCATCGTTTACCGGGGCGAAGGCCGTTATCTGGGTGATCAGGTTGCGATCAAGGAGTATCTGCCGCGTCACCTTGCGACGCGCACGGAAGGAACGACCGTCGCCCCGACTTCATCCGATTCCGAGGAAGCCTATAGCTGGGGGCTGAAGAAGTTCCAGGAAGAAGCCCGCATTCTCTGGAATCTCGCGCAACCCGAACGCCACCCCAATATCGTAGCTGTTCGGCGGTTTTTCGAGGCCAACGGCACCACCTACATGGTGATGGACTTCGAAGAGGCGCGACCGTTGTCGGATTTGCTGAAAGGCAACGCCACACTGCCTCAAAAGCGCCTGGAGGCGGCTCTCTTCAGCCTGCTGAACGGCTTGAAGCGCGTTCATGAAGCGGGAGTCTGGCACCGGGATATAAAACCGGCCAACATTCTCATTCGCGCGGACGGCAGCCCTGTGTTGCTGGATTTTGGCGCCGCCCGACAGACACTAGATACACAGACCCGCTCCGTCGTAGCGGCGATCACGCCGCCTTATGCAGCGTTTGAACAATACGCCGCCCGAGGGAACGATGGCCCTTGGACCGACATTTATGCGCTTGGTGTCACGCTTTACCGCTGTATCACCGGTAAGCTTCCGCCCGATGCTGCCGAACGGGCCGATGAAGACAGCCTGACACCATTGTCGGAACAGGATTTACCCGGCTACACCCCGACGTTCCTCGCGGCCGTTGACCGGGCACTGGAGATCCGGGCTAAGAACCGCCCACAGTCAGTCGACGAGTGGCGCAGCCATTTCGACGGCTTGAGTGAGGCAGCGGCCGACGCCCAAGATAGTGGCGGAGATACCACGGTGTTGCGGGCCTTCACGCCGCCCGCCGATGCGCCGGAACCCGCCTCAGCAGAAAGAGTTTCGGCGCCTCTTTTGGGTGAGAGCGAAAGACTGGCCGGAAGCGGGCGGGGCGAGGGGTCGTCCAATCAGAAGCTGGTCCTGTTCGGAGTGGCAATCGCCATCGTGTTGGCCGGTGTGATTGGTGCGACGCTTATCGACAGGGACAGTCTTTTCGGCGATCCGGAAGGAGATGCCTGGCAGGAGGCGCAGCAGGCGGGCGATGCGGCGTCAGTCTCGGATTTCATCCGCCGCTATCCCGATGGCGACTATACGCTGGAAGCGAACGCACTGCTTGCGAAGATCAAGCAGGAAGCGGCGGCCAAAGCGGCAACCGAGGCGGCAGCCCAGGCGGAAAACGCAGATGAAGCCGCTTGGGCGCAAGCTCAGGCCGGAAATACGTCGGCTGCATACACCGCCTATCTTACAAGCCAGCCAAACGGGAAGTTTACCGCCGAAGCGCGCAGCCGGCGCGACGTGCTGGAACGTGAACAGCAGGCCTGGAATCAGGCGGAACGCTCAAAGAATCTGGCAGGTTACCAATCTTATCTGCAGGCCTTTCCAGCAGGCGCGCATCAGCGCGAGGCCCAAAACCGCGTCGCCGACCTCAAGGAACAAGCTGCAGCTCAAGCACAGGCTCAGTCTCAGGCAGAAGCCAGGCAAAGAGCCGCAGAAGCGGCAGCGGCAAAGGCTGCCGAATTGGCAAAAGCCGAAGCCAAGACAGAAGCGCTTCGCCAGCAACAATTGGCAGCAAAGCAGGCCAGAGAACAGCTGAGTTGGGCTGCAGCTGAAGCCAGTGATTCGATCTCTGCTTACCAAGCCTATTTAAACGACTATAGCGACGGCGCCAATGCCACAGCAGCAAGAGAGCGGATTGCCGCTTTGCAGACGCAAGCTGAACTGCGCTCAAAAGAAGCAGCAGAGGCAGAGGCAGAGGCAAAAACGCAAGCCGACAAACAAGCCTGGGCGAGCGCCAGTGCCCGCAACAGCGTCGATGCCTATCGCGCCTACATGCAAGACTACCCGAGCGGTCAGTACAGTGATGATGCGCAGCAACGCCTGAACGCGTTGCTGACACCTGTCGTCACCAAAACAACTGGCCGTTATGCCGTGCGCCGTAACGCCAATGTTCGCAGCCAACCCTCGCGCGACGGCATCATCCTGGGGAGCTTGAGAACGGGTAACGAGGTGCGCGTCATGGCACGCGTGTCTGTTGCAGGCGAAACCTGGTTTCAAATCGAACGTGGCGGCGACGAGGCTTTTGTATTTGGCAGCCTGTTGAGGGAGATGCCCCGAGAGGAAATCATCGCCTGGAACGAACTACGGATCGTCGTGGATGAAACCTTTGGCGACCCTGTCTCTCCCGGCGAGAAGGCCGCCGCAATCACGTCTTTCCTCGATAGCTATCCGGACAGCCACCATGCCGCCGAAGCCAAGGCGGAACGGGAAACCTATCGGGAAGAGCAGGTACAGTTGGACAGGCAACGCCTCACCCAAGCCGCCGCCGAGGAGGCTGCAAGAGCAAAAGCCGCCGCAGAATTGGCCGAAGCACAGAGGTTGGCCGAAGCCCAGAAACTGGCGGAAAGCGAGAAATTAGAGGAAGCCCGAAAAACGGCGGAGGCGGCCAGGCTTCAAAAAGAAACGCAGGATAAGGCGCAGCAGCAAGCTGCAAACGACCAAACCGCACTGACAGCCTTCCCGGAACCCTCTATCTCGCGCGACGACATGCAGGCTTTCTTCGAGGACAAAGAATACGTCCTTCGGCAGATCATCACCGATTACAATCGTGAGAACCGCATCCACATCCGGGGCGCGGCGGCTGACCCTCGGGCTGTGCGCATCTTCTCTCTTTCGGTACGCAGCGCGCTACCGCCGTCTGTCGGAGATGGCCGCTACGCAGACGTCAATTTCGCGATAAAAGACGGACGCAATGAAGTCTTTCGGCCGTTCCGTTTCGGGATTCTGTGGAATGACGGCGAACCCGAAATCATATCCCACAGCCGCTTGAAATAATCTACTTTAAGTAGTATAAACGCATTTATTTCTAGCATAACTATTGGTGCCAAGGAATTAACGTGTCAAAGTAGCAAATTTAACCGCATTCAGATTCAGCGCCTCTGTACACAAGGTAGAAGGATCGAAGCCGTGGGTAAGATTGAGCAACACATACTCGACGATTCCGCACGAAAGAAAGCCTTGGGCCAATTCTCAAGCGCGAAAATACTCATCAATTACAGCCCGGTTGCCTTTGGGGAAAGCCACGCGTCAGTTATTGCGCGGGCAATTGTCTGGGATTTGATGGACACCGGATGTGTAAAGAGATTATTTACCGAGCAGGCAAATAGTCAACTTGGCGAGAGAACTCTTGAGGATAGACTTCAAACACTGGCGAAACCCAAAATCAGTGAAGAAGGGAATATATCGTATACCGGAGGCGGCACAGAGTCTGAATTGTCCGATCCGATCGAAGAACTCTATCTTGCTCGAGAGGCGCTGAACGAGATTAGTGGTCGCGAGAAGCCCGACATCACCTACATGAGCTTGATGCAACATGCTGTTCACTGCGGAGTATCTGTTTATTGCTATGATGTGAAAATCAGCAAAGACCGGCTGCCAGGAGGCCGAAGACGTTATCCACGCTTAACGGATAGCGAAGTCCTGGCGATGCGCAACGAGCATATGACAACAAAATACCTCAATACCCCAAATCGCACCGAAGCGGGAACCGTGTTGCTTGGTGGGTCAGATCATTTTGACGAACATTCCCGTCCCACTTTGTTAGAGACCATGAAAATTCCTGAAATGTCGTACATTCGTTGCGATTGATCGTTGAAAAAACCCGGCAGGTTTTTATCTAATTGATCATTCCGGCATAGATGCCGTCATCCGATAGCCCCGTCCACGGATCGTGGAAATAAGCTTGTTGTCCGCCTCGTCGTCAATTTTTATGCGCAACCGTCGAATATAGACGTCCACCACATTGGTCAGCGGATCTTCGTGTGCGCCCCAGACGTTCTGCAGGATACGGGCGCGGCTCACAACCTTGCCGGATTCCACCATCAGAAACTCCAGCAGAGCGTATTCCAGCGACGTCATCTCGATCTCCACGCCAGCGCGCCGCACGATTAAAGCCTCGCGGTCGAAGGTCAGGTCGTCGATGGTCAAAACCCGTGTCTTTTCTGCCCAGGATTCAGATTTAGCCAGGCGCCGCTGCAGGTTTTCCAGACGCGCCAGCAACTCGTCGAAGGCGAAAGGCTTGGTCAGGTATTCGTCAGCCCCCAACTGCAGGCCCCGCACAATATCCTCGGTGCTGTCGAGGGCGGTGAGCATCAGGACCGGTGTCGCGTTCTTTTCCATCCGTAACGAGCGGCAGATCTCGCGCCCATCGAGGATCGGAAGCATGAGATCCAGAATAATGCTGTCCCACTCTGAGCTGCGGGCAAGATCAAGACCGGTTTGGCCATCGTTCGCGACCTCCACCTGATGTCCCTCGGCGCGCAGTCCTCGGGCAAGGAACTCAACAATGCGTGCGTCGTCTTCGACCAGCAAAAGCTTCATGCTTGCCTCTCGTTTTGCTGGCGTTCCATCTCTAGATCTCCTTGTTTTGAGAACGGTTCTTCTGGGAGGGATTTGTCGGAAGCAGGCAGACTGACATGAATGGCCGTTCCCTGTTGCCGCTGAGCGTCGATCCAGATTCGGCCAGCGTGGGCCTGCACGATCGATTTGGCGATTGGCAAGCCAAGCCCTGTGCCTTGGGCCCGATCAGGCTCTGCGCTTGCGGCACCGCGATAGAACCGGTCGAAGACGCGTGGAAACTCGTCCGGCGGGATGCCCGGGCCCGTATCTTCCACACTCACCTCCCACTCGTCCTCACAGCGGCGGACCTCGATATGAACCCCCACGCCGGACGGCGAGTGCTTTACGGCGTTTGACAATAGAATTTGAAGTAACTGGCAAAGACGCTGTGAATCGCCTTCGATCGTGACGGGAACCGCCGGCAGTGCAGTCGTCAGAATCACGTCATGCGCGTCGATCAGCGTGCGGAGTTGACCAATCGCCGTACTCACGGCTTCCCTGAGATCAATTTCGGTACGGCGCATGTCGGCCACACCGGCCTGGGCGCGGGCAATCAGGAAGATATCGTTGACGAAGCGCGTAAGCTGCTCGCTGATCTCGACAATGCGGTCGAGGGCGGAGTGGTAGATATCCTGATGGTCGACTCTCGTACGCAGAGCAACTTCGGCTTCACCGCGGATCGCCGTTATAGGTGTCCGTAGTTCATGGCCGATATCAGCGAAGAACTGACGCCGCATTTCATCGCGCCGCTCGAGTTCCCGATTGGCCGCTCCGAGTTCCTCGGTGCGCTCCGCCACCCGCTGCTCCAGGGAAAACCGCGCTTTCTCAAGCGCCTTGCGCTGATCGAGCAGTTCCTTGGCCATATCGTTGAAGCGAACCGAAAGCTTTGCGAATTCGTCATGACCCGAAACCGGAATTCTGTGCTCCAGTTGACCGGCTGCAAAGATTTCCGCGCCACTCTCCAGGTTTTTTAGATTCTGGCGTAAACGAAGCAGCAGGATATAGACGACGCTGCCGGTCAGAACAAAGCCTGCCAGCGTGGCGGCGATAGCGGCCCAAAAGGCGACCTGATTGACCAGTTCGATTTCGCTGAGTGCCTGTGCGAGTTCCTCCCGCTCGTCCGTCACGGCAGATTCGATAATCCGGCTGATGCGACCATCTATCCGGCTGGTAAGGCTGGCGCTCAAAAAGGCACGGGCTTCAACAGCGTCATTCTCCGACATCAAACGTTCGCTCGTTCGGATATCCTCAAAGACCTGGGCAAGCTCGTTTCTGAGCAGAGTCAGGCGGCGGGAGTCGTTGACGTTTTCGTTCGACCTCAATCCAATGACATCGAATTCTTCGGTCACATTGGCGTCGATCTCATCGATAATCCTGGAGAGCCGCTGTTCCACCTCTGACAGGTCGAAGGTCAGAACGCCGCTCCCGTCCATCAAATCCCGGCGCACCTGCTTGAACGTTCTGAAGACTTCCCCGGAGAGCTGCAGGTAACCGCCCAATTCCTGATAGGCAAGGCTCGTGCGCTGATGGTTATAGGTCGTGCGTTGAGTATTCCACAACAAAAGGCCCGCGCAGGCGACGATGACGACGGCGAGTGTGCTGACGCTTAGGCTTATTTTGGTGCGAACCTGCATGCAATAAAACTAGTGGTTTAGCGTGGCAACGACCATGGCTCATTAATGAACGCAGCATTAACAGCTGCAACAGTCCAGAACGCGTAGAGAGCTGCATTGTCGCGCAGAAGTGTTCATTAAGAACCTGATTCGTACACCGCAAAATCAGAGAGATTAAAACGTAGGGCGGGGCCTAATAACCCCGCCCTGAACACTGGCCGGTAAAGGCCCGAGACGCTTCGTCCCGTCTGCCTACTTGACGCTGTAGGGCAGGGAAGAGTGGTGCAGGTTGATCAGAAGTTCGCCGGTTTCGGCCCGCAAGTATCCAAAGGAGTACTCGACCTTCACCTCGCTGCCGGCGCTATCGGTGAAGTAGTAGTTCCCCATCGCCAGGGCACTGTCGCTGTCGGTCATGATTTCTTCGTTTTCAAAACGCACTTTGGTCCAGGGGTTGATGGCGAAACCCTTATCCTCTGAAACGATCCCTTTAACGAAGTAGGAGAGGGCTTCTTGCTCCGTTCCCCGGAACTGGTTGGCAGCCGCCTTGGTTGGTTTGAACAATACGGGCGACTCGCCGTAAGCATAGAGATCGTCGATATGTTTCTTCGCAATGCCGACATAGTCGCCGCCACTGGTCTTCGCGTTACCGATTGCGACGATGCCAGCGCCCCAGGCCTGCTGAGCGGCAAGAATCTCGTCTTTGGTAATGCTGTCACTGCTTGCGGCGACCTGCGTGGCCGCAAGAGCTGTAGCGGCGGCGATCGTGGTGATGGTCCAGGTTTTCATTGCGTTCATCCCTTCAGTCTCCGTTCTGTGTCAAGGACGGCGTTTGACGTCAGGACTACGCCCGAGGATCGCCGGCCTCGCACTGAAGTTGGACTCCCGAAGTGACAACGAAAAGCTGCTTAACCAATGGGTAACAGCGCGTTCAGGCTCCCGTCATCCGACAGTCATCTGGAGTTCATAAAGAGCAAGTTGGGAAACAAGCAGGTGCGGTCACTTAGACAGCAAAATTTTCGTGACGCTTGGCCATTTCAACCCGGTAGGCCGGGAAAATCAGTGAAACCTTGGTGCCTCTACCTTCAGTGCTATCGACGGCAAGCTGTCCACCGTGCAGTTCGATCAGCCGCTTGACGAGCGGCAGACCAATTCCAACACCACCGGCCGCGTTTCGTCCCGATTGTTTAAGCTGTTTGTAGGGCTGAAGCGCAAGCGCCAAACCCTCACTGGACATCCCGATCCCATTATCTGCCACGGAAATTGCCAGAACGCCTGTTTCAGAGGTTTCTGCACTGAGCTCGATCCTGGGATCGCCATTGCTGTATTTGATAGCGTTGGCCATCAGGTTATGCAGCATCTGGCTAACGTAGGCACTATCCGCCGTCAGGACGATGTCTTTCTGCGGTGGGACAATTTCAATATTCCGGTCATCCTGACCGGTAATTTGAACAGTGCTTCGTTTTGCTTTGCTCAAAATCTCCACAACCGACAAAGGCTCGTCACTGATCTCGATATCTCCAGTCTTGAGTCGGGCAAAATCAAGCATGCGGTCCGTCAGCGTCATCACCTGCTCGGCGGTTTCCGCCATCACCGAAAAAAACTCAAGATAACGCTCGTCGCCCACAGGGCCGAAAATCTGACTTTGCAGGATATTCGCCGAACTGTTGAGGGCAGCGATAGGAGATCTGATTTCATGCGCAACGGTGGAAAAGAGATCGATGCGCGCATCTTCCGCAATACGCCCTTCGATATCCTGATCGTTCTTAATCTTGGCCTGTCGCCGTAACTCAAGGACCTGCATGGCCGACCGTGCAAAATCCTTCAACGCGGAAACATCCTCGACCGAAAAAGCATCGCGCGCGGTAAAATCGATGACGCAAAAAGTGCCAAGACGAAAACCAGTGTGGGTTACCAGTGGCACGCCGGCATAGAACCGAATGCCCGGCTGATCACAAACGAGAGCGTTGGCGGCAAAGCGCTGATCGTTTGTCGTATTCAGCACGACCAGTGGTTCATCAGATAGAATTGCATAGCCGCAAAAGGCCGACTCGCGGTCTGTTTCCCGAACATCGAGGCCTTGAACCGATTTGAACCATTGCCTCGACTGATCGACCAGTGAAACCAGAGCAACCGGCGTATTGAATTGCCGGCAGGCTAGCCGCGTCAAACAGTCGAAGGCCTCTTCAGGCGAACTGTCCAGAACATCATATGACTCTAAAGCCATAAGTCTCTGTGCATCGTTGAAAGGCACCGGGAACATAAATCACAATCGCCTTAGCCGTTGGGAGACAACTTAATGTTAAGTCCACGCGCGGTTATAAGTTTTTCAAGTGTAAAATGAAACTCCAAAAATACATCGATAACACCTTAATGTATGAAAATATTGATTAACCTTTGCAGATTGAGGTGGTTTTTTCATACGTTTGAGTAAGTAAAAAAGGAGAGTATCAAACGTTTCTCTTTAGAGTTGGTCTCTTGGTTACTAGGAAGACCTCACGAATTTGTGTCGACCAAATCAAATAGGGATAGGACATTGGCCGTTGAATACCCCCAATGCCGCGAGAACCTCGTTCAATAATCGCTTTATGCCGATTTGGCTTAGCCTTGTTCTTACAAGCGCAAAACCTATTCGTCTCCCAAGGCACGCGGACCATTGGCTATCCTAGGGGCTCGGTTAGCCACACAGTCGCGTGCAGTTACCTTAAAGATTGAGTCGATGATCAGCCTGACTTGCGGCGACGGCCAGCAGGCAGCGGCGACCGCACGCCATACAATGCGTTACGGCGTGGAGAAAACCGACGAACATATTGACTGCCTAAACATCATATGTTTACCGTAACTGCATGTCCGAGATGATCTACTACGATCTGAAACAGGTTGCTGGTCTTGCGCCGAGCCTTGCAACGCACATGGCGCGTGAGCTGGGACGCCGGATCGTTGCGGGAGGCTATGAACCTGGCCGCCTGGTGGAGGACGAAGCAGCGCTGGCCGAACGCTATCAGGTCAGTCGCTCAGTTGTCCGCGATGCAGTAAAGATCCTCGTTGGAAAAGGTCTGTTAGAGGTGCGTCGCGGCATCGGCACGCGTGTACGCCCGCGAGATAGCTGGGGACTACTGGATAACGATGTGCTGGCTTGGTACCAGTCGGCTCCGCCCAGTGGAGAAATTCTGCGACAGTTGATGGATGTCCGTCGGGTTTTCGAACCAAAGGCGGCTCTTTGGGCAGCGGAGCGCGCCACGCCGGACGACCTTGCAATGATCGAAACGGCCATCGAGCGCATGGAAGACGAAAAGGGATCCGTCGAGGACTTCGTGGTTGCCGATGCCCTGTTCCATCGTTCCATTCTGCGCGCTGCTCAGAACGAATTTCTGTCAGCGATGGAAGGAATCATCTTTTCTGCGCTGTTGAGCAGCATCCGGCTGACCAATAAAGATCCCAGGGAAAATCAAGATTCGATCCCGTTTCACCGTGAAGTCTACGAAGCAATCGCCGCTGGAGACGGTGAACGTGCCGAACGCGTCATGGAACGGCTACTTGGTGACGCCGGCAATCGGCTTGGAGACAGACTCAACGAAAATCAGCCTGACAAAGCTTTATAGCGTCATCAAATGATGCATCGCTGCACGCAAGCCTATCGTAAAAACCGCAGATAATCAGGAAAAACCGCAGTAACACAGAAGGAGGTTTATGACATTTAATCGGAATAGCGACCACTAAGAGTCGTTACACGTCCACTTTCCAATGTATCTTTAGATCGGTTCCCGCTTGTCGGGGCGATTGAGGAATTTGACAAATTAAGAGTAAATGGGAGGAATCATGCTCAAGAAACGAAACTTAACCCTGGCAGGCTGCGCCACGGCGATTGCCTTAGTGGGCCTGTCCGGCTCGATGGCAACTGCCGCGGAAACCAACTTGCGGATCCAGACTCACTTCGGGCCTGAAACGGTATCGGGCAAACTGGCGGCCGAATACATCGATGACATTCAGGTCATGTCCGGCGGTGAGATCAAAGTAGAGATGTTTTACTCTTCCTCAGTCGTCAAATCGGCCGAGACCTTTGATGCTGCAGCTTCGGGTATTCTCGACTGCGACATGACCGGCGGCGCCTATCAGACCGGTAAAAATCCGGCCTTCCAGTTTGTCGGCGACATCATGGGCGGATATGACACGCCGTATCAGCAGTTGTCTTGGCTGTACTATGGCGGCGGCCTCGAAGCGGCACAGAAGCTTTACAATGTCTATGACATGCAGCTCGTCGGTTGGTGGGTGCCCGGACAGGAATCTCTCTCGTCCTCCAAGCCGATCCGCAACGCCGCTGACTTCAAGGACTGGAAATTCCGTTCGCCTCCTGGCATGGAAACCAAGATCTTTGAGAATCTCGGTGCCAGCCCAATCGTAATGGACTTTACCGAAATCTTCACGGCTCTCGAAACTGGTATTATTGACGGTGCCGACGCATCCGGTCTCGCCAACAATGTTGGCCTGGGCCTCTACGACCTGGTGAAGCACACCAACTACCCTGGCTTCCATTCCATGCCGTCGGACCATCTTGCCTGTAACAAGAGTGTTTGGGACGGCATGCCGGAAAACCATCAGCGCATCATGTCAACGGCGATGATGGCTCTGGCCCTGAAAACGGCCCTCACGTTTGAAAAGAAGAACGCTGAAGCGGCTGCCAAGCTGAAAGCTGAAGGCGTAAACATCTACGACTGGTCAGCAGAAGACCGTCAGGCTTTCCGTGAAGCAGCTCAGGCTGCATGGGGTGATTTCGCGACCACTCCGGAAGCGAAGGCTCTGGTTGAGAGCCACACGGCTTATCTCCGTCAGCTCGGCCTGGCGAAGTAGTACCCTGTTCCAGCACGGGCGGTCTGAAGCTCAGTCCGCCCGTGATCAGGAAAAAATCGCAAAATTTTAAGAGGTTTGAGAACAGACAGCCCTTTGTCTGTCTGCGGAGAACTGTGCGTCGCTTTGTCGAGAATTCAGTGCATAGAAATCTCTGGGACCTGCGCCAAGTTTAGCTACTTTCGCATTCATAGCAGTTGGGTCGGCCTATTCGACCGACCCAAAGATTGCCATGCGATTACCCTTTAGACCGTTTCACCCATTGGCAGGTCGCGTATCCGCTTTCCGGTCGCATGGAACACGGCATTCGCAATTGCCGGCGGGATCGGCGGCACGCCCGGTTCACCCACACCCGAGGCATGAACCGAGAAGGGATGCTCAACGATGTGTGTATGGACCTTCTGCGGGAAGTTATCGGAGCGAACCATCTTATAGTCGTGGTAGTTCGACTCGACAGCCGCGCCGTTTTCGTAGTTCACCCCGCTGAAGAGTGCAGCAGTCATGCCCATGACGCAGGCGCCCTCCATCTGACTGCGGATCCGTTCCGGGTTAACCGCAAAACCACAGTCGAGGCCCATATGTATTTCGGGCACCGTAATTCTGCCGTCGACGATCTTCACCCGAACGGCTGACGCGACATAGGTGACGAAGGAGCGGTGAACCGCGAGGCCCAGTCCTTCGCCCTCCGGCAGTTCCTTGCCCCAACCGGCTTTGTCGGCCGCGAGCTTCAGGACATTTTTCAGCCGGGCCGTATCGATCGGATACTCGTCATAGATCTCTCCGTAGTCCCAGAAGTCCTCGGGGAAACCCTGTTTCGGCGGATCGAGTACACGGTCCGATCCGATCAGTTCCAGCATCACCTCCAGTTCGTCTTTGCCTAGTTCTTGTGCCAACTCAGACGCGAAGGACTGGATCGCCCAGGCACGCGGAATATTCGAGACTGAACGGAACCAGCCGATCCGTGTATGCGCCATCGCCTTGCCATTTTCGACCGAGATGTTCGGGATCTCGAAGGGCATGTCGAGATGCCCCATCCCACTCTCGATGAAGAACTGATGGCCGCTGTCCGGCGCGAAGGTCGAGAGGATCGACGGCGCAACGGAATTGTGCCGCCAGGCTGTGGCCCTGCCATCGGCATCCAACGCGACTTCGATCCGCTCGACCGAGGTCGTGGCATTGAAGCTATGCTGGATATCGTCCTCGCGGGTCCACTGGACACGGACCGGTGCCCCCACCTGCTGGCTTAACAGCGCCGCCTCGATGGCAAAGTCACACTTTGACTTCCGACCGAAACCGCCGCCCAGCAGGGTCACGTTTACGCGGACATTATCGACCTCCAACTTGAGGGCGGCCGCAATATCGCCGCGGGCGCCAAAGGGCGACTGAACAGGCGCCCAGATCTCGGCCTTGCCGTCCTTCACGTCCGCAATGGCAACGGGTGGTTCCATCATGGCGTGGACCATATGGGCCTGGCTGTATTCCCGCGCGAAGACCTTGGCAGCGCCCGCAAAGGCGGCATCCGGATCGCCTTCTTTACGGAGAACATTGCCGGGCTTCTTTGCGGTTTCACGCATTTCGGCCATAAAAGCTTCGGAGTTATAGCCACTGTGCGGACTGTCACCCCATTCGATTTCCAGGGCATCGCGGCCTTTGATTGCAGCATCCGTGTTGGAGGCAACAACCGCAATCCCGCCAAGCGGCGCGAATTTAGCCGGCATGATCGAACCTTCCAGCTCCAGGACCTGCTCGACCCCGGCGACCTTCATGGCCGCGCTGCTGTCATGGCTGACGGGTTTGGCGCCGACCACAGGTGGACGCGCTATCACCGCTACCTTCATACCAGGCAGGATCACGTCGGCTCCGTAGACAGCCTTGCCGGTCGTGATGTCATGCAGGTCGTAGGCGCCGATAGTGCCCTTGCCGATATAGCGAAACTCCGAAGCCTCCTTGAAACTCAGCTCCTCAAAGGCCGGAACCGGCTGACTCATCGCCAGCTTTGCAAGTTCGCCGAAGCCCGCTTTATTGGCACCGGCGGTGACCTCATGCACACCGACCTGCACGCCTGAAGGCTCGACGCCCCAGCTTTTGGCCGCGGCATTGGCCAGCATATGGCGTACCGAGGCGCCCATCTGCCGCATCGACTGAACGTGGTGGCGCATAGAGCGTGAACCGTCGGTATCCTGATTGCCGTATTTCAGTTCGTCGCCTTCGGCCTGCGTAATCTTCACACGGGCCCAGTCGGCACCCATTTCGTCGGCCAGCACCATCGGCAGGCTGGTGCGCGCGCCGGTGCCCATCTCAGAGCGGTGGGCGACGATGGTCACGGTGCCGTCCGGATCGATTGAGACGAAGATATGCGGATCGTACCGCAGTCCGTTCGCCATGGTGTCGCCACCCGTTTTATAGCGGGCGAAGGCGTTCGCCTCTGCGGAGAAGGCGGCAACCGCAAAGCCGGCAGCCGTACCTTTCAGAAACCCGCGGCGTGAGACATTGGAGAAAACCAGGGCAGGGGCCCTATCAGCCGATGCCGGGTTTATCGCTTGTTCCATGAAATGCAGCATGACTTATGTCCCCGTTGCAGCTTGGCGAACGGCCGAAACGATTCTCTCGTAACACCCACAGCGGCAGACGTTACCGGCCATACCGTCGAGGATTTCCTGGTCGCTCGGATTAGGTTTCTCGGACAACAGGCTGGCTGCCTGCATGATCTGCCCGGCCTGACAAAAGCCGCATTGCGGCACATGCTGGTCGCGCCAGGCGACCTGTACGGGATGATCGCCATCGGGCGAAAGCCCTTCAATTGTCGTGATGTCCTTGCCGGCAACTTCGCCAAGGGTCGTCAGGCAGCTGCGGACGGCCACGCCGTCCACGTGGATGGTGCAGGCACCGCATAGGCCGATGCCACAGCCGTATTTGGTTCCGGTCAGGCCGGCGATATCGCGAATGGCCCAGAGCAGGTTCGTATCATCCGAACCCTCGATGCTCCGGCTCTCGCCATTGATATTCAGGGTAGCCATTCAGTCCTCCTCGTTCGAACAAGTCGAAGTTTGATAGTGAATTTTGTTTTTTGCGTCGCGGTTCATTTGGAAAGCGGGCGCCACGATATTGAAAGGCGCTGCCTGCGCAGAAGAAACCCGTTTGAAAGCGGGTTTGAAATCGCACGCTCTAAAGCAATCAAGGACGAGAAGGTCCTCTTGCTGTGTGAACAGGGGCTGATGCACGTTATTCCCTTCTTCAGTGAATAACGGGTCAGACTCTGGGGTTGCAGATACGTGCGATTGTGTTCGTTTGAGTTTAAGTCAGGCACAGATTTATGCAAGTGAGCGAAGGTCGTACATAAGTGTCACGCTTCCCACGACAAGGCGCCCTCAATCCAATGAAAGCACGTTACGAGTGTAAGTTTGGCGTTGGAATATTGCTGAAACAATGCCACTAATTCGGCATTCTACAGTGAGTAAAATTCAGCAATGTAGAAACCCAGTCTCTCCGAACTTACGGCATTTTTCGGCAGTCGCGCGGCATCGAAACTTCCGCATGGCGGCAGACGAACTCGGCGTCTTGCCTTCCGCGCTCAGTCACACGCTGCGCAATCTCGAACAGCGCATGGGCCTGCGCCGATGTTTCCGGACGCACGGTTGGTAGATCGCCGCTGTTGCGCTCTGAAGGCAATTTGCTTGCGGTGATTGGGCGTACCGAGTGAACGCCATTTTCTGAACTAACGTGCCTGTCCACTTCCGCCCGCAGGCGGGTTTAGGCAAACATTGCTGCATCTTGGACAAAATTGCCCGCGTTTTGGACAAAATGCGGAGTGCCTCTTCAAATCTCTGCCCCAAAGTGGGCTAATTCGCGGCGGCTAGACCAGCACAAAGATTAGGGTGCACCAGAAAACCGCTCCGAAGAACAATTATGTGAATACGGGAGGCCCGGCATACCACTCAGCCGCTACGTCATAATGCTGATTCCTACAGGCCAAGCTGACCAAACGTTAATCGACAGTCTTCGCATAACCTAACGGACCCCGGAGTTTGGAGCGCTAGTCCTGCTGGAGATGAGTTTGATTTGGTCCTGATCTGGCGTGGCGAGAAGAAAGCCTGAACCGATTTGTTCGCAGCGTCGGCAATTTTCTTTTGGATTCTGGTGAAGTGGGACAGTCAGATGTTGAGTGTTGATGATTTCGAATGCATGGAAGCTCTGGCGGCGAGCCATGGGGGAAGCTTGAAGCAAAGATACGACCAAGATAGCGACGAACATAGTAGAGCCGGTGGTATCTTGGACAACGGATGGTGCCTTGGTGTTGCCGTAAATTGGATTGGCCGTACAAGGGATAATAAGTCTTTTTGGCCATGGCTCGAGACCGCAGAGGGACAGGCAGCATGCGTCAATATAATGGTAAGTCAGAAACTCCTGGGCAGTCTCATTCGGGTTTCAACGGGTGAGAGGGAGACGAGCGATAATGTTGGGGCCCTCGTTTCGAAAGCAAAGGCCAATTCCAAAACATTGCAGTCCGAACAGATAACGCTTGCCACGAAAGAACTGAAAAAAAGATATGAATTGGAGCCTGACCGCAGCAATTCACTTGCCGGATGCACTTTTGCTGAAGGCCAGTTAGCTTCTTCCTTCAACTTGGCCGTAGAATTGTGCAAAATAAACAATTATGCACTGATTGGCACCACCAATGCTCAGGGAGGCCATGCCATGGCTGTTGCAATGAATCCGGTAAGATTTATGGACCCCAACGTTGGTGAGTTCGAATTCTCTGACGTCGACAGGGTGGGCGATTGGCTGCAAGACCACTTCAAGCACATGGCTAGTTTGAATTTTGACACCTACGACGAACTCAAACTCTATTGCATCAGTTATTTTTAGCAGGCCGGAGTTCTGGTTCGCTCCGATATTGAACGTCCGTTAAGGATCTGGGATGCGCGGCATGTAAGTGGGAATTTATTTCCCACTTCATCTGGAGCAACCGACTCACAGGGCGGGGGATGCAAAAGCTTTGCCGCCAAAAAAGTTGAGGCGACCGGGCAAAGCAAGGGGCGTTTCAATCAGCTTCTTGCCGATCCGAAACGTAAGCCTATGGAGGCGCCTGCAGAGCGAATTTCGTCAGCAGAACGCGCCCGCGCGTGAGGCTATGACCCTTTTGGCAATTTATGAATAGGGGATATGCAGAACAGCCCCCCCCAAATCATCCCGACAGATCCCGCGAACCCCAGGAAACTGCCTGAAAATTTTGCTCGCGGGTGTTCTATGGGTACTTGGCACAGCCAAGCCCAGTGAGAAAATAAGCGAAGTATTTGGAAGGAATTGGCTCCGCGGGCAGGACTCGAACCTGCGACAAGGTGGTTAACAGCCACCTTTTCTGACTATATCCATGCGTAGTCAATCGGATATGATTCGCCGTAAATATCGGTTTTTGTTGATTTTAGCGCTCGCCATTAATCGTTGAACGGTGTCGATTCGTTGCTATATGCTGGGTACTCAATGGGTACTCGGCTAGAGCAGGTGGTAATGGCAACCAAGCTGACCAAGACACTGATTGATGGAACGGCCTATCAAGGCGGCACTCATATTGTCTTCGATACCGAGGTAAGAGGCCTGGGTGTCAGAGTTTATGCAGGCGGCGAAAAGGCGTTCGTGCTGTCCTACCGCTTCAAGGGCAAAAAGAAGCGAATCACCCTCGCGACCTATGGAACGCTGACGCTCACAGAGGCCAGGAAGCTTGCCAGGAGGAAGCTGGCCCAGATAGCCGATGGGATCGATCCTGCTGAGCAGCGGGCACAGGAGCGGACGCAGGGCACGCTCAAAAAGCTCGCTGAGGCTTATTTCGCGGAGAAGACGGAGCAGGGGACCAAAACCGTCGCAAAGATGCGATGGCGCTTCGACCGGCACACCCCAAAGACCTGGCTGGGCCGAGTGGCTGCCGAGATCTCGCGCTCGGAGGTGAATGGCCTGCGGTCCAAGATCGGAAGGCTGGGGCCTTATGAGGCGAATAGGTACGTCCAGATTCTTCGGCCAATGTTCAATCGCGGGCTATCCGGCAGTTACGACGATGTAGACATCGGCCTTTGGTTCTTTGAGCGAGGGTCTGAAAACCCAGCCGCAGAAATCGAGATGTTTAAGGAGCGAAAGCGAAAACGCTTCATGCGGGAGTCTGAGCTGCCAAACCTCGCGAAGCAGATCGATCAGTGTCCGAACGTCTATGTCCGCGGTGCCATATGGCTGTTTCTCCTCACCGGGTGTCGAAAGTCCGAGATTCTTGGGCTGCGACGAGCGAAACACGAGACTGAGCCATACGTGGATCTGACGCACGAGCAGATCGTAATCCCCGATCCGAAGAGCACGGGCGATGACGAGCAGACAGTGCCTCTCACCGGTCCCGCAATCGCCGTAATCCAAGCCCTGCCTATTGAGGAGGATAATCCCTTTTTGCTCCCTGGCAGAAGGAAGGGTCGGCCTCTCGTGAACATCGATAAGCATTGGGCCGCGATCAGGAAGGACGCAGGCTGCGAAGACCTGCATATTCACGATTTGCGGCGCACAGTCGGATCATGGATGACCGCTGCCGGTGAAGACCTGAACGTGATCCGGCACGGATTGAGGCATGCGAGCCTTAGCACCACCCTGATTTACGCCCGGCTTGGCGCAGAGCCAGCCCGTAAGGCCCTGGACGATCACTCCAGAAAGGTCATGGAGATCGCTGGAAAGGCGAGGGCGTCTGGAGACGAATAGATTTCGAACGTGGGCGGCTAGGTTTAGCGGCTGAAAGACCGGATTCCTGTTCCGGTTGCGCCGTCCACACCATTCAACAGGAGCGCCGAGCAGGAGGCGCCGTTGCCAAAGTTGCCACCCAAGGAATACCTCACCCTAAGAGAGACCCTGCAGTTCATGACTGATCGGGGCTTTTCTGAGGAAGAGTCCAAGCCAGCATTGGTTGATGCGTTTCTAAGTCGGCGGCATTACATCGAGGTGTTGGGGCGCTCAAAAGAATGGTTCGGGCTAGGAACTGAAATACTTAAAGATATTGGCCCGGTAGCATGGAACAGTGCTGTTCCGGACTGGGAGAGAAACGTGCTCGTAAGGCAAGGTCGGACTCGTGGAAGGTATTACGAGATCACCGAGATCGGTGTCAGCCGAATCGGTTTAGAGAGGTGGTTTAGGGTAGCGGTGAGCGCTGAAGTGCCACCCCCCGTTTCTGGCAACGCGCTCGCCAAGGAACAGGGCACATCCACAAAAGGAAGGCCCAAGGGTAGTGGCGGGATAGATGACAGCTCAACGCTGTCAACAGTGCGTCAGTTGATCTCTGAGGGCGAGGAGCGTGGGAAAGCGATAAATCGGGTGATTGGCCGTGAAGGGCAGGGCGTGAACGATAGGCTCGACAGCACCTATAAGCGCATCCTCCGCAAACTTAACGCTGGCAAAGAAAAGTAGACCCAGGGCCCGTTAGTCACATCAATTCACACCAGTCATTTCTGTGACTTAGTGTGACTTTAAATTACTATATTTCAATGCGTTAACCCGGTTAAGTGGCTTCATTCGCCACCTAAACGGAGTAACGCGGCCATGAATGCCGAAAGCCCCAAAATCCATAACTTGAAGGCTTCTGGGTCAGCCCAGACCTCAAGCCACGAAGCTGATTCCGATTATTGGAATGCGTTGATCACTCCGGAGGAATCCGGCGTGTTTTTGGGAGAGGTGTCTCCTCTGACGCTGAAGTCCTGGCGGCATCTGGGGGGAGGCCCCCCTTACATCAAAATCGGTCATAGAACTGTCAGATACCGCCGGTGCGATTTAAGGGCTTGGGCAGATGCTCGTGTCCAGGTCTCCACCAGCGACACCGGCAATCAAGCGGCGTGACCTATCCCCACAAGACGAGCCCCCAAAGCAAAACCCTCCGCCGGATCAGGGCGGAGGGCTCAAGATTTGCTTTGGCAAGCTGTTCCCCAACCACAAGGAACCCTCAACATGTACAACGAATCCCCTAGAAATTCAACTGTCGACATCGAACTTGAGGTCTCTCCGGCTTCTAAACCCCGGCGCAGTGTCGCTAACCTTCCCGGCGTTCACACCAAGCCTCAGCGCGTCACGGACAAGTACCGTCTTCGCCCTGCTATGGCTCGCGGAAATCTGCTGACATCGGTGAGTGTGCAGCAGCGGTTTAAGAAGCTATGGAGCTTGGGACCTCGTGCAACCTTGGAGTTCGCCATAGAGGTCTCGGAAAAGGGATTGCGCGGCGATGACCTATTGGATTGCCTGGACGCCTATTGCCGGTTGGATCTGCAAAGTCTTCAAGTGACCGGCGGCGATAAGTTCCCGGCTCAACCCATTTATGCTGTCACGGGAGGGTTGGGCCAATGAGTAGCGAAGACACTGGTCAAGACATTGCGGTTATCCCCAAGAATTCCCGCGAACAGATCCGTATTAGCCTGTCGGAGTTCATGGACTTCCGCTTGGTCAACATTCGTGTTTTCACCGATGACGGCGCTCAGTGGATACCCACCAAGAAGGGCCTGAGCATCCGCGTTGAACGCCTTCGTGATCTGCAGGAGGCACTGCGCAAGGCCGAATACGCATCTGTTCGCGCCGGGTTGCTTTCCGAGATCCAGGAGGCCACCCAATGACTGATCATTTCATGACTGCGGATGACCTCGAGTTCGTTGCCAAGCAGCTTCGGGGTTATCGCAAGGGTGCTGGCTGGATGTGTTGTTGCCCGGCCCATGATGACCGCAGCCCAAGCCTAAGTCTCGACATCAAGGGCGGGAGGCTTCTCACCCATTGTTTCAGCGGATGTTCTCCACAGGACGTCTGGGACGGCCTCAAGGACTACTTCGCCAGCGGTGAAGGCCTTTCCGAAGAGGAGATGCAGAAGGCCTTGGAGCGACAACGGCGTGCGGATCGGAAGCACGCTGAGAAAGAACGCTGGAAGACGCAGGAGGCCCTGCGGATATGGCGGGAGGCGGTACCGGCCAAAGGCACCCCGGTTGAAACCTACCTCCGCAGCCGGGCAATCACGATCGATGTTCCGCAGAGCCTTCGATATCACCCGAATGTTCAGCACGATTTTACCGGCCTGTGGATGCCCTGCATGGTCGCGGGCGTCCAGGCACCCGACCGGAAGGTGATCGCGATACAGCGCACCTTCCTGGCCCATTGCGGGACAAAGAAAGCAGGGCTGAGAGAAACAAAGCTCAGCCTTGGCCGTCCCGGTGCCGGTGCAGTCCGCTTCGGCCCTCCTGGCCCTGCCCTGGGCTTAGCAGAGGGCACAGAGACCAGCCTCAGCGCTCAAGAGATGTTCGGTATGGTCACATGGTCATGCTGCGGCACCCGCTTTGATGCGGTCGATCTGCCGGAAGAGGTGAAGGAAGTTCATTTCTGCGCTGACAACCCAAGACCCACAGCAAAAGACGGTGGCAAGGCTGCCCGCTCTGCCGTGGAGCGCGGTATCGAGAGATTCACCTCTGAGGGCCGCAAGTGCTTCGTTCGCCGTCCTCCGCCTTCGTTCGAGGATTGGAATGACCTGGCGCAAGCGAAACTCAAGGGGGATGCAGCATGACCGATATTTTCCGTCCAATAACTGACGATGAATTTCCGCCGGTCGAGGTCTACGAGACTCCAGGCGCGCCCTGGGAGCCACTGGACGAGCGATTGCTCAACGATGGTCGTCAGCAGGCTGTACCGTTCCCGATCGAACTCCTAGGCCCCTGGAAGGGCTGGGCATGCATTGCGGCCGAGGGGGCAAGCGCCCCGGTCGACTTCGTTGCAACAGGCATGATCACCGCTGCAGCCGCGGCTATAGGCAACGCCAGGCGAGTAACAGCTTGGTCCGGTTGGTCAGAGCCCTGCTGCCTTTGGTCAATCCTGGTGGGGCTTCCCTCCAGCGGCAAATCACCCGCTGTGACAGCCGTTACCAATCCCATCAAGGATATCGAAGCCGAACTCTGTGGAGACTTCCCATATCGGCAGTCCGAATTCGAGAGGGACAAGGAAGTTGCGAAGATCTCCCGGAGCAAATGGGAAGATGACGTTCGCACAGCAGTTAAATCGGCGCACCCGGCACCGGATATGCCAGCCTTGGCACAGGAACCAGAACCGCCTGTAAAGCCTCGCTGTATCATCAACGACCCCACCATTGAATCAGTTGCCCGGCTTCAGTCCCGCCACCCTCGCGGGCTGCTGTTCGTTCGTGACGAGCTGGCCGGCTGGATACAGGGTTTCGGGCGATACAACAGTGGTGCCGATCGGGCGTTCTGGATCGAATGCCATGGCGGCCGCTCGTACGTCGTGGATCGGGTCAAGCATGAACAGGCAATTTCTATCAGGCATCTGAATTCGTCCGTCACCGGCGGCATGCAGCCTGATCGCCTCAGCAGCTTGTTTATCTCCGGTGAAGACGATGACGGACTGCTTGCCCGCTTCCTGATCTCGTGGCCTGAAAAGGTTCCGCCGCGGCGCCCGAATGTCGCTGTAGACGAAACGCCTTATCGGGAAGCTCTGCACCAGGTAATGACTTTGACTATGGGTGTGGATGAGCAAGGTAGTGCTGAGCCTATCGACATTCCATTGGCTTCTGATGCTGCGGATACTCTCCAGGCCTATCGCGAAGATAATGCACGGACTGAGGACACCTTATCAGGTTTGGCCCTCAGCCACGCCGGCAAGGGTCCTGGTATGGCTCTCCGGCTTGCCCTGGTGCTCGAATACTTGTGGTGGGCCGCTGAGCCCGAGGGAAGTCCGGAGCCGTCAGAGGTAAGCCTGAAGGCCATGCAGGCCGGTATCGCGCTCTTTGATGGTTATTACCTGCCTACAGCCATTCGCGCCTATGGCGATGCCGCTCTACCCAAGAACGAGCGTGGAGCCGCAGCCATTGCACGCCGCATCACGAAACAAGGCCTGCGTACAGTGAACGCAAGTCAGATTCGCCGCGGCTGGAGATTGCCAGGCCTCTCGACCGCCGACGACGTGAAGGAAGCCTTAGATGTTCTCGAGGAGGGCAATTGGGTCAAGCGCGTTGGGAACAATCGAGACGGCAGGTCCCCCGGTCGCGGCAAGTCAGATTATCTCGTTCACCCCTCAGCCTGGAGTGAAGCCCATGAGTAAGTGGCTTGATCTGGCTCTCGCCAGCATGGAGGAGCACGAGCCTTCCGCTTCTGATTTCCCTTATGCAGTTAGTGCAGTTAGTGCAGATAGGTCTAAGGCCGCACCCACGCCCATAAAAAACAATGACTTAGCGCCAGACCTAACTGCAATGCAGAAATTGCAGTTAGCTGCAGTTAGGTCCGAAAACGCCGTTTCCGCCGTCGAATTGCCAACTTCAGGCCGACTTACGGGCGTTCCCGGCGAGTGGCTTCACGGCTTCGACCGCCTCGTTTCCATGCCAGTGCCGCTGGGCCTGGAGGTAACTCGCTGGCTCGAAGTCCGGGCTGATACCGAGCGCTTCCTGGTGCAATGGGGCGCCCGTGCTGCTGCGCTGGGCTGGGACACACTTAACCTCTTCGGCGTTGGCCGCGACGCTCCGGAAGAGCAGATCCACCTCGCGGGCCTTGCCTGGCTCCTGAAGGGCAAGACGGTGGCGGCCATGACCGAACAGCTGGCAATGGTTGATATGGGCCGCGGCGTTAAGCAGAGCTTCCCTCGTCGCGACAGGCCCGGACAAATCCCGATCTGGTGCCTTCCTTTACCACAGAAACGCAAACGCCAGGAGGTGTCTAACCATGACTGACGAGAAGATCACAGCCTTGCGCGAACGGCTGGTCCTATCGCGGCGAAACCAAGTGAATTGGTTGGCCGGCAGGCCTCTGGATGAATGCATGTCTCCCGCTGCTGTCGCCGGGATAGTAGACGCGCACATCGCGCTGCTGGCCATTGATGCGGTGTTACAGGAGGACATCGCGGATGAATAACCCAACCGATCCGCATGAGCCTACTGGTTGCCGTTGGATCGACGGCCACCCCGGCCAAGGCCATTGGCGATACTGCCAACAACCGCAGCAACGAAAGAGCGCGTTCTGTCCGGAGCACCATCGGCGCGCCTACTTCGATCCCCGAAAGCGCGAAGAGGCGAGCCAGGAGCCGGGCGAATGACAATGACGCCGGCAGAGAGGCAACGACGGTTTCGGGAACGCCTGCGCAATGGCGCTACGCAGGTGACTATCGAACTCCTGCCAATTCATATCGAACGCCTGCTCGACTGCGGGTGGTTGACGGAAGAGGAATCGGAAAGAACCTCAGCACTGGCGCGCGCGTTCCTGTCGTCGTGGGAAAGGTCGCCGCCCGTCAATTCACCGGAAAAGACCGTCACAGCGTTACGCACAGGACTGTTTGACCCTGATAGAATCTCGAGAATCAAACGGGATCGTGAGCATGAATGATTTTGAGAAAGTGCTGGCACTGGGCTTAGGCTCACATATCGCAAATACGGCAGGGTTCGTTATCGACGATCTCGCTGCAGCGGGTGTTATGCCATCCGATGGCCCACAAACATCCGCGCAAGCTGCCATCGTGCTGCTTGGTGTTATGGGTCTGCCCGCGCCTGGCGACACTGTTGCGGTGGTGGATTACTGGCGGCACGCGATGCTCTCCGGTGCCTCCACGATTAAGACAACGGGAAATTTCAGAGTCCATGAGTCTTACTGGCATGACGTCGAGACCATGGAAGAGATGCGGCAGGCATCTCCCGCGCTATTCCAGCCCCTGCTGGATCTCCTCACAGGTGCAATCGAGTGTCATCGGAGTGCTGAGCAAGTCGACACCATTGGCGATCATAAAGTGTTGGCCTTTTCCTTAGATCACAAAACTAACCGCGCACAATTGGATATCAACCTCCATGCGAGCTATGAGGGCGGTGCCTTGGTCTCGCGGCACGAGTACACGGTTAGTCCAGACTATCAAACCTTGGTTGACAGCGATCAGTGGCCACCAGCTCAACTTCAGCAATTTGGGGCTTCTGTGTCGGTTGCTGCTGCTGGTTCGATTTTCTTCGACATTGCGGACTATTTGAACAATCACGCGCAAGCGGCGGCTGGGTTGCCGGTCACGAAACGTATAGCTGCAGAGAGGCGGGCTCACTGATGCCACGAAACGCGTTTAATCACTGGATGAGAAATCAAAGCGACGGCGGCAAACGGGCCTACGC
>NZ_CAMZOF010000009.1 GCF_947331435.1 Pelagibius sp. Alg239-R121
CAAGAGGTGTTGCAGAGGGCATAGGTAATCCGGCTTTCGGTGCCGTCGGCGCGCAGTTCCTTGGTCTTGCGCCCGAAACCGTCGTATTCCCAGGTCGTGGTGATGCCGTTGGGGCCGGTCAGACTCGCGACCACCCCGAAGCGCGCATCTGTCACCATGCTTTCGCTGTGGTTCAGCGCATTGGCGCTGGAGAGCGGGAACTGGCCGTTGCTGTCGTAGCTGGTGGTGGAAGATCTGGAGGTGACGCCCTGGCCGCTGACCGTCACCGCGGTCTCATTGCCGAAGGCGTCGTAGGTATAAGAGGCGGTGACTTTTAGGCTGGCGATATCCGGCTCGATAATCTCCTTGGTCAGCAGGCCGTTGGCGGAATCGTATTCCCAGGCGGACTTGCGGCTCTGGTTGGGTGCACCGGGCCGGGTCTTGGTCACCGTCGTGCTGGTGACCCGTCCCAGGATCCATTTGGTCTCGTCGTTGTCGTAGAGGCTGGTGGTCTGGGTCGTAAAGACCTGCCCACCGGTCGCCCCCGTGGTCTCGTCGGTCACCGACTGGGTGATGCTCAGGGCATTGCCGTAGTCGTCGTAGGTCGAAGTTGTGGTGGTGCTGGAGACCAGGAAGCCGGCGACCTGGTTGCTCTGCAGGTCTTGGCGTGAGATCTCATAGGCCTTGGAGGTCGAGAGATCCGCATAGGGGAAGAGGACGGAAGGCTGGTTCGTCAATGTCCCGTCGAAGATCTCCTTGCTGGCGTAGGTGCTCGAGACCTCCTTGACCAGATCGACCACCAGGCCGTTGTCCAGGCGCGTGACGCTGCTGTCCACCTGACCGGTAAAGGGATAGGTCTGGTTATAGGTCGTGGTGGTCAGGATCCCGGTCTGCTCGTCCCGTGCCGTCACCGTGCGGAAACCAAGGAAGCCACGACCCTCCGTGTTCACCTTGGCGCCCGCGTAGCTGTAGTTGATGACCGCCTGACCCTCAAGATTGCCCGGCGTCTCGGTCTTACCGTCGTCCTGGCTCACCGAGGACACCACGTACATCGGTGCCTGGATGTCGATCTCAGGGAAGGTTGCTGCGCTGCCTTTGGTGTAAACCGTAGCATCGGTCAGCGACTTGTAGGTGATCGAAGCAACGCGGCCGAGACCGTCGTTCGCTGAGATCAAAAGATCGGGGGCTGCTTTGTCTGCTGTCAGAAGCCGAGACGGGCGTTTGGTATCAACTGCCTGAAGCAAAATATCTGTTGCGCCGTCCCCATTGGCATCCAGCGTGAAAAAATTTCGCCGGTCTGCCGCCCAATGAGCCGTAGTCAAGCCCCAAGGAGCGGACACGTCTTCAAAATTATTAAAGCCGTCGCCGTTGTTCACAAGTAGATAGGATCCGCGGTCTTTATTGTTGCCCTGCAGGAAGACGTCGTCCAAGCCGTCGCCGTTGTAATCGATCGGTATTGCCCTGCGGCGATCCTGACCCCAAAAGGCGGTTGAGGTCCCGCCCAGTGTCGCAAGATCGACAAACTGCTCGAAGCCATTTCCATTGTTGATCAGTAAGATTGATTGTCGGCTCCCGTTCACTCCCTGCATAAGAAGGTCGCTCAAACCATCCCCATTGTAGTCGAAGGGAACGACACTGCGCCGGGTCGCCGACCAGCTCGCGGTTGAGAGACCAGCTACAGATGAAATGCTGATAGCAGGTTCGAAGCCATTCCCATTGCTTACGACCATGTAGCTCTGCTGAGTGTCACTCCTGCCCTGAAGCAGAACGTCCATCATGCCGTCACCGTTGTAGTCGAAGGGAACCAGGTTTCTCAGAGACGCCGCCCAACCGGCAATGGTGCTGCCGTTGGTGACGAGAGCATCCTGGACGGTATTGAACCCGCTGCCGTTGCTGATGAGAAAATAGGTACGCTGCGTATTGGTCGTACCCTGCAGCAGAATATCCGACCGGCCGTCGCCGTTAAGATCGAGAATAGCGATTTTTCGATGATCGCCTGACCAGCCGCCGATCGACATGCCCCAGTTGTTGGTGACGGTCTGGACCGTATCGAAACCGTTGCCGTTGTTGATGAGCAGATAGCTCGGCTGAGTCGTGTTCTTTCCCTGTAAGAGAATGTCGGTCAGACCATCACCGTTGATGTCCAGTGGAAAGAGATTCCTGTGGTAGCCTGACCAATACCCGATCGACATGCCCCAGCTGTTGGTAACTGTCTGGACCGGGTCAAACCCATTGCCATTATTGACCAGGAGATAGGTTGGTTGAGTCGTGGTCTTGCCCTGAAGCAGAACGTCGGTCAGGCCGTCGCCGTTGTAATCCAACGTGAAGAGATTGCGGTGAGCTCCTGACCAATAGCCGAGCGACATGCCCCACAGGTTTGTGATTTCTGCATCTGTGTGGGTCTGATCGTCGCCTTGATATGTAAAGCTATGCGGCTCAAGGCAGTTGTTGTTGGCATCGCATTCGGTCAGTGATGTCAGGCGTGAACGGCCAGTCTCAGGACCATACTCGTAAGCCATGTCATAGCGCTTCACCAGCGTGTCGGCGCCGCTAAAGGTCGCGTAGGTTTCAATCGACTTCAGGCGGTTGAGCGTCTGAGTTCGGGTTCCCGCCATGTAGTGCACACGGGTGTCGGTCCGGCCCTCATAAACAAAGCGTACCGAGGCTCTCGGCAAAGTGCCTGCAACAGTGTTGCCCGCATAGTCGATCCGGTCGATCTGGTGCACGTTGTTGGTGGTATCGTCACTGTAGGATAGGTCCAGGTAGTTCCCGACCCGGTCCTCGATCCGATTCACCGACCAGTAGCGAATGTCGGCCTGACCCGGCACCTCGACAGCGGAGTCCGCCGTGTCGCCGTAGGTCATGATCTGGCCCGACTTGGTCCAGACCTTGAAGGTGGCCGGGCCGTTGCCCGCGGTGCCGTAGGAGACGATCTTGGAGAAGGATGCCAGTTCGGTGCTGTAAACCGTGCCATCCGCGCCATAGGTCCCGCCGTCGGTCGCCACCAGCCGTTGGCCGTCCAGACAGAAGCGGTCGTTGGCGCTGTAGTTCACGCCGCTGATGGTGTCATCCTGCGCGATGGTTTTGCCGCAGCGGTGGATCACCGAGAGACCGCCCAGGGACCAACCCACGCCCAGAATCCCGTTATCGCCCCGGCTGCCGTAGATCAGCGACAGGCTCGGCGCCATGCCCGCCACACCGGGCGGCACCGAAAGAGGAATGGAGTAATTGGCGGAGCCGCTCTCGTCCACCGCAATGGCCCCGGGCGTCACGCCCGCGACCGTGGTCTGCGCCGAAGCGGACGCGCCGCCGATCAGCAGCGAGGCTGCGGCAACCGCTGAAAACAGCAAGCTCTTCTGCCCCGCAGCAGACTTAGATCCACACGACAGTAGACGAGATACCGAGAGCGTGCTGCGTTGGACAGCATTCTCTGCCACATCCGAACGCGTTGTGCTTTGCAAACGCTGCCTCGAACGTGTCCTCGAACAGGTACGTCCAATCGAACGCAACACGCTATAAAGCATCGGCTATTCCCCCAAAAACTACGCACGCGAATAAAACCTGTGACTGCAGAAGGCGTCAGGTCACAAAAAAGCCGGCTCCCAAAGGAACCGGCACCGCCGAACGAGCCAGACACACCGCATTTTCGCACCTGCCGCAGAGACCTCTGCCGATAGGCCGCAAGAATGCATCTCGCAAAGATTGCGAAACAAAAGCGTAACTCATTACGCTCCTTCATCTTTTTGACGATTACGCCGACTCGATTTTACAGCCCTAGGTTAGGGCACATAAAAGTCACCGGCAACCATCAACAACCATCAGAGAGATAAAAATCTGTGGATAAAACAACTAAATGATAAGAAATCAACAACTTGCTGTGGTTGAATTAGGGCCACCAGATTTGCGACGACAAGGGGCAAGCCTGATTACCCCATGAGCCTTGCGGCCCGGCTCAATTCGGCCTCAGCGTCATTGTGTTGCTGCGAGGTCTGCTGCAGGGATTTGTGCTGCGGTTGCTGCATGGCCACAGCCAAGGGGATGCCGTCTCTTGCCGCCTGAGGTATCCGGCGCGCAGACCATGGTCTCGCTGTCGTCTTTGACATTGTAACCGGCGGTCTCGTTCTCGGGACCGCCTTACGTCAATCCACCTGACCCGGATCTGCGCTAGGTGCTTTCGACTGTTAACGCGATCCGCTTGGCGATTTCCTGCAGCCGCTCGCCATAGCTGTCGATTGCTTCCGTCACGGACATGGCCGTCCTGATCCAGATCATCGATATGCAACCCACAACCAATTGATCGATGATGACGGGTACGGCGATGCTGGAGGTCTTGGGCCGGAAGCTGCCGGTATCGCGCACGGCGAAACCCCGCTTGGTAACCTCGCGAAGCAGTGCAGTGAGCTGTGCTGTTTCGAGAAAGGGAATATCTTCCCGATCGTCCAGATTTCGAATGTGCTGAAGGATCAGTTCCCGTTCGCCTTCGTCGCAGTGCCCCAAGTAGGCCCGGCCCGCCGAGGAACGGAGCATAGGCAAACGATATCCAATCATACCCCGGTCGATGGAAAGCGGACTTCGTGTGTGAGTCGTTTCATGGATCACCATCGACGCATTTTCATAGATGGTGAGATCGAGCGGCCAACCGATTTCCTGCCAGTACTCGCCGAAAACAGGGCCGGCCGCCTGACAGATCATGGAGGCGGCCGAGTAGCTGTCGCCGAGACCGGCCGCGCGAATTGTGACGCGCACCCTGCTGTCGGTTGGAGAATAGGTGATGTAACCTTCCTCCATCAGCGTATCCAAAAGGCGATAGACCGTGGGACGCGGAATCTTGAGCTGCCTGGCGATCTCCGCGACCTTGGCCTGGCCCGAAGCGTTCACATACCGCAAGACCGCGAGTCCGCGGGCAAGGGAACGGACCGTTTCATCCTTCCTGCTCATTCCGGCCTGGCCATTCGGTGTGGCAAGACAACTGGCGTGCGATGAAGAACCCAACAGCTTTTCAGATAGCTAGGACGCATTCACCCACTCTATTCGAAGACGCACCAGAGGTCTTCAGCCTTCTGCGACGACCGGATTGACCAGACAGCCGATCGAGCTGATCTCGACTTCGACGCTATCGCCGTCACGCATCCAAAGCGGCGGATTGCGTTTGGCACCGACACCGCCGGGCGTCCCGGAAACGATCACGTCGCCGGGCAGGAGCGGAAGAATGGTGGAGATATAAGAAATCAGTCTTGGAACCGAAGCGATCATCAGATCACAGGCGGAGTGTTGAACGACTTCGCCATTGAGGCGCGTCGTCAGGGTGAGGGCGGAGGGATCGGGAATTTCATCCGCGGTCACCATCCAGGGGCCGAACGCGCCGGTTCCTGCAAAGGTCTTCCCCGGGAGAAACTGATGCGTGTGGCGCTGCCAGTCACGGACGCTTCCTTCATTGTAACAGGCATAGCCGGCGACGTAGGAGAGGGCCTCAGCCTCGCTGATCCGCCGGCCGGTTTTTCCCATGATCACGGCGAGTTCGCCCTCGTAATCGAACTTGTCGGATTCCAGAGGCTTGATCATGGGTTCCCCATGACCCACCTGGCTGCCGGCATAGCGGGAAAAGAGAACCGGGTTCTCCGTGACTGTGCGTCCGGTCTCCTTGATATGGTCGTGGTAGTTCAAGCCGACGCAGACAATTTTGTCCGGGTCGGTGATGACCGGCGCCAGCGTGACGGCATCCATTGCACAATCCGGCGCTTCCTCTAGGTGAGTCTTTGCTTTCTCCAGCCCGTCGCTCGCCAAAAATTGCCGCAGTGTGACAGCGTCTTTGTAACGCGCACCGAGATCGACGATAGCGTCACCCGACACAAGTCCATAGCTGGTTCTGTCGCCAGTGCGGAATGAACAGAGTTTCATAGCTTGAGGTCGCTTTCATTCAGAGTTCGATTGAGAGGAGAAGGGTAGGCACCGGCCAGCAGCGATGCCAGTTCAGTCTTGTTTGCGGCTGTGCCCAATATGTAACGGTCGGGCCTTACAAGGACGGCTTTCGCGCCCATCCGTTTGATGTGATCGCCGAGCTCGGGTTCGCCGTCCGTGGACAGGAAGCCAACGCCGGCTTCCGAGAGTGCCGGCTGAGTCAATTCATCAGCGTTCAACAGTGCCTGATCGGCCAGTAACAGCGGCGCGTAACCGACAGTGTCATCCATTAATCCGCTTTCCTGGAGCCGGGGCTGCGGAAAAAGCTGTCCACGGTGGGTATCGCAACCAGCAGAAGGGCCCAGACCCAGATTGGGGAGGATACTTTCCATGCGGGCTGAACCATCGGCCTGGGGCAGGGCGGCCCGCAAGGCCTCTTCGGTGCCGCAGGTATTGATCAACCCACCCAGGCGAACAGCCGTCTGAATGAATTCCCGCACATGGGGAAGGCGCTCTGATTCGTAGCTTTCGAGAAGCTTGTCGTCGGCTAAAGCTCTTATGCAGAGCGCCAGTTTCCAGGCCAGATTTGCGGCATCGCGAATGCCCGCGCACATCCCCTGACCCATAAAGGGCGGCGTCAGGTGAGCCGCGTCGCCAGCGATCAGCAGACGCCCTTTGCGCCAGCGCCTGGCAATCGTGGAATGAAAGGTGTAGACGGCCTGGCGTTCAAGCACGGCTTCATCGGGCGACAGCCAGGGCTCCAGAAGCTGCCAAACTGAGCCGGCACTGGAAATCTCATCAGACTCCTCGCCATCCAGAACAGCTATTTCCCAACGCCGCCGATTTTCCGGGCAGCGGACATAGGTGGACGGGCGCGACGGATTACAATGCTGGATCGTGTGATCTCCCAGTTCCGGTTTCGGCTGCTTTAGCAGGACATCAATGACGAGCCAGCGTTCCCGGAAACCCAGATCCTCCATCTCCGTTCCAATAAGCTGCCGCAGTAGGGAGCGCGCGCCATCGCAGCCAACCACGTAGCGTGCGGCCGCGGAACATTTTTGGCCGCTTGCCAGGTCCTCATACTGAACTTCCGCGTGGTCACCCCGGTCTTCGACCTGGAGGACGTTTGCGCGGCTGTAGACGTCAACCTGATCAAAGCGTTTCAGAGCGTCACGCAGTATCTTTTCCAGATCGGGTTGGTGAAAGCGGTAACTCGCATGCCAGCCGTTGGGTCCGACTTCCTGCGGACGGGGCCAGTCGAGAAGGAGTTTGCCTGCGGTATCGACGAAACGCATGCCCGGATTGACCCTGACGGTCTTGGTGACTTCTTCGGCAACGCCGATTGTCTGAAAGACACGCATGACCTCGTCGTCGAAATGGACTGCGCGCGGCAGATGATAGGCGGCTGCTTCGCGTTCCAGAACAAGCGTCGACAGGCCGCAAAGGCCAAGCAGGTTGGCGAGTGTCGCACCGGTCGGTCCCAAACCGACAACGATCACGTCGTAGGTTTTGGAGGGTTCGGCGTTACCTGGAGAATCGGCTGACGTGGGCATGGTCACTCGCAGGTGATTTCGCTGTAAAGCCAGGGGCAGTCGATCATCGGCGGCGTACGGAGACCGCGAGCGGCGGCATCTAGGCGCATCTCGCGCAGACGGGTGCGGGTTTTCTCCGGCAGGCAGAGCCGCTCGTGCCCCCAGAAGCTGGGTCCGTCGAAGGTTTCGTGAGCTTCCCAGCTTTCAGGATCGATGATCCGTCCACCCCAACCGTTCTCCACGAAAAAGCCCGAGGGCGACGCGGCGTAGAAGGACGTCATGTAGTCGTTTGTGTGTCTGCCGAGCGTGAAGGCCACGCGGCCTTCCTCGAGCTGTGCGAGATCGTAGCCCTGGCCGACATCGTCCAGGTTCTTGTATTCGACCATGAAGTGGTGAAAACCGGCCTGGCTGGACCCCAACATGGCGAAGCTGTGGTGTCTGCCGTTCACATGAAAGAAGTAAAGTGGGTAGGGCGTCAGGCCGTAGTCGCTGACCCCGAAGCCCAGCAGGTCGCGATAGAAAGGCAGCAGTGCCTGCGCATCGCGGACATGCAATACGGCGTGGCCCAGCCCCAGTGGTCCCGTCATGAATCCGGAGATCGGACGGCCGGGTGTGAAAGGGTCGCTGTCGGTCATGGGATTCCAAGCAAGCTCGATGCGATTGCCGTCCGGATCTTCAAAGACGATCAAGGCCTCGACGAAGCGTTGATCCGCCAACTCGCGACCACCCCACGTCACCTTGATTCCGGCATTTTCGAGGCGGGCGGCGAAGCTCTCCAGGTCGCTTTTGGCTGCAACCTCCCACCCCATGAAGGCGAGGGAGTTGCCGGGTTCCTGGGCAACGACCAGTCGCTGTTTGCGGTCGTCCATACGGAAGGCAAGCGTCTTTCCGCCGCGATCGACCTGCTGCATCCCCAGCAGCTTGCCCGCGAAACCGGACCAGTCATCGAGAGTGTCGGAACGAACGCCGAGATATCCCAGGGCCGTGATTGCCATGCCGTTCCTTCTCTCTCTTTTTTCCGTCAATCGAGGACGTCGGCTCAATTGCTTCTCCTATACGCGAAGATAATTTTGCGACGCCGTTGAAAACAGAAGCATTTTCGCAATGTCCGTAGAGTGGACAAGTGAAATTTTGACCAGAGTCTTGACACACTCCGTTATCGTCAATATCTGTATATGCAGATAAAATGAACCCAGATAGTTAAAGATCATGACAGGCGACAGCTCGAATCTGCGAGAAGCGCTCGATCCGACGCATTGTGTCAGCTATCGGCTGCGGCGTGCAGCACGTTTGGCCGCGAAAAGCTATGATGCGGCCTTGAAGACGACCGGCCTGAAGAACACGCAATTTACCCTGCTGGCGGCACTCGCGACGGAAGGTGCGGTAAGTATCGGCGCCTTGTCGGACTTGCTGGCAACCGATGGAACGACCTTGACGAGAAACCTCGAAGTGCTGGTTCGGCGGGGTCTGGTCAAGGATTGCGCCAGTGATGATGCGCGTGTCCGCACAGTGCAGCTCAGCAAAAAGGGGCGGAACAAGTACCAGGAAGCCCTGCCATTCTGGCAAGCGGCACAACAACAGGTTCTCACCGGGCTGGGAGCGGAGCAGTGGCGTGAATTGGAGGGCGTGCTCCGTCAAATAGAAGATGCCTGCCATTCACTGGAGTAAAAAAATTTGCGCTAATACCTGCATATACAGATAAAAATAAAAACTGAAGGACGAAACGCTGGCCTGTTCCGCACCTATAGATTCCATGACGAGGAAAAGCCCGGGATATCTGTACCGGCAGGTCCACACTCTCGACTGGTTTCATCAACAACGATCGCGCGTCGCATCGCGAGAAATCACATCTCAAACAAAGGAGAACAGAGTGTCTGCAATCATGATTTCACAGATTAAGGTAACCGATCCGGAGGCCTTTCAGGCCTACCTCTCAAAGACTCAGGAGATCGCCAGACCTTATGGAGCAGAGCTCTTATTTAGAGGACGCATGGGCGATGTTCTGAATGGCCAGCCGGAGGGGCATCACCTGGTCGTCATTGCCCGCTTCCCTGATGCGGCAACGATCCAGCGGTGGCACGCATCGCCCGAATATCAGGCATTGATTCCCTTACGTGACCAAGGCTCCAGCCAGATCATGGTGACGTATGACGAGATAATGTAGAGGGGATCCGTCTTCGCTTGGCGATAGGTCCGTCCCGGGATTTGTGGAAGCTTGAACGCTGGTTTCGCGGTTCATTTTGTTTGTTGGCATCACTTGTGTTCTGTTGTATCGCTTCATTAAATCAACCTGGATGCGAAATCCTAGGACACCTATCGCCGGGGAGGAACGGACATGTCACTGCAAGATCCCTTTGATGTTCTTGCTGCTGTTGAAGACCAATTGGAAGACGATGGGGACAATGCACCCGAGCATCTGTTTAACTCCGGGGAAGTCTTCAAGGGACCGTTGCCTAAGCCGCCGGGGAACAAGATCCTCGACCGGAATACAATGTTGAAAAAGGCCGGCAATGCCAGCTCGACCGTAGCCTCCTACGGCGTGAGTGTTGCCCAGATCGCGACCAGCTCTCCCGGCGTGGTCGCATTGGCGACGGGTGCGACGCTGGCCGGAGCCGGTCCGATTGGGCTGTTGGTTGCCAGCCTCGTTTTTTCTGTCGGCTTCTCCGTGCAGGCCGGCATCTCGGCGACTAAGACCCATCAGCACATCAAGGAACTGGAGGGCATTCTGGCGGGTGCGAGCGGTTGTTCCTGTTCCAAGCCAAACAGCCATGATCACAGCCATGTCCTCAGTACGGCCTTGCCCTACATTATCAAGAAAAAGAAGGCTAAACGGGGTCGAAAGGCGTTCTCAACAGTGCCCTTTGCCGTCGGTCTCGAGAGCGGACGTTCAATGTTGAAGGCCGGTTGGAAGAAGATTAAGGGCACCAAGGGGAGAGCACGCAACTATCACGCACTGGTCCTGTCGCGGCATCACTGCACGAGTGACTGCGAGCTGACTGCTGCGATCATCAAGTCGCTGTTCTGGGTTGATGATGCGACAATCGAAGATCTGCGCGACTGTCCGATCGAGGATGTTGCGTCGGTACTATCGACAAAGATGAAGTCCGTTTAGATCCTTATGAAAAATTACGAGAGCAGAAATACCAAGCCGGCGGCTCTACCCAAGAATGGAGCTGGGCTAGACAACGTATGATCCGGTCTCGGTTTTTCGCGCTGCCCTTTTGATCACGACCCATGGTCCGAATAGCCGAGGTGCAGAAGGATCCTCTTTAAGCGGCTGGCATTTTCATCCTTCGGATTTTCGAATTTGAAATAGCACTTGCTTCGCTCCGTCTGGCCTGACGAATTCATTGCGGGATGACGCCGGAGGTTTTCCAGAAGCTGCCGCGTTAAGCCGATACTCAGGTAGGTGCGCCGAATTCGAAAGCGCGTGAGCACCGGCACATCGTCGAAGGTCGGGATGACGGCGAGGGCGACCGGGAAGGAGGAGGTCTCATTTCCGTCGCGGCGGGAGGCCCGCTGAAGATCGGTTGCGGCTGGTGTCGTGCTCGCGTTCACACGGGCAATGAATACGTTTTCCAGCAATTGAGTCGAACCGCCAGTGGTCCTGGCAGTCATAACCGCCTGAGCAACCGGGTCAGGCAGAAAGGCATGTTCGGACCGGGTGAGATCGCCGACGCTTGCCGGCACCCAGTTGATTTTGAAATCCAGCCTGAACTCTTCGATGCAGAAGAGTTTAAAGGCTGTACTGTAGTTGGCGATGCTGGCGGCCCAGATGCGCTGGAACGTCTTCGAGCGCGACCAGCGCCGGAACAGGTTCATCCAGCCTATGTTGCTTCGTCTGCTCCGGTTGCGCGAATCGTCCAGACGTAAGCCAACGAGAGCTCGCTCCATCAGCTGCATCTGTTCATTACAGATCTGATAAAGCAGTTGTTCACGCTCTTTATCGAATTCAGTTTTGTCGTCGCTTGCGTCGCCGGCGTAGATCATATGGTCGGCGGCCAGAGGGTCGACGGCCAGAGGATCGGTTGGCAGGGGCGAATCTGCTGCCGGGCCATCGGCTTCGTTCGTGTCCGTGGAGGACTCTGGACGCGTCAGTTCGAAGTTGAGCTCGGCGGCATAATCAAACAAGGCGGGCTCGCTCAGGCGCCGCTCGATTTCCCGGCGGTGATCCGTCAGATGGAAGAAGATATCCTGATCTTGCAGTGTTGCGGTGTTGCGGGCGCGAAGCCGGTCGAAGAGTTCATCTGCAGAAGCGAAACCGACAGGCGAGATATGCTTTTCGCGATGGGAAGTTGTTGACCGGCGCTGTTCTTTGGTGACCGGCGATTGTTTATAGAACAGGCTGCGGGTGGCCTTGAAGCCCAGCGCCCGATAGGCTTCGAACTGTTCTTCGTTAAAAAACTGGTCGCCCGTCGATTGATGAGGAAAAGCCGGGTTCCGCGCGCGATACTCTGTGATGTATTCGTTTTCGCTGCCGGTCACCGAGGATTTGATGTAGAGGAGTTCGCCAACCTCGTCGTCGCTATAGTTGATCTTGCCGAGTGCCCAGTGACGCCGGCTCTGCCCTTTTTCGTCCTTGCGCAGGTCCGCGGTGTCGATGTCGATATCGATTCCCATGTCGGTCCGCGCCAGGCGAATCATGGTGGCCAGGCCATTGAAGGTCATATCCGGGTCGGCTTCCGCATCGACCGCAATAATGTATTCGCAGCGACGGCGTAGAAGCTCGAAGACGCCGAGGTTTTCCAGATGGCCGCCATCCGACAGATTGATGTAGCCGTGATTTGCGAATGCCGGCAGCCCTAGAAGTTTGAAGAGCGCTTCCAGCCTGAGGAGCTTGCTGAGCGTTGGCAGCCCAAGGAGCTCACTGAGAAAGTACATAGGACCGACCTGTCCGACGCTTGGCAGAAGACGGCTTACCAGGCCATCGGAATCCTGGATGAACGGCTTGTTGACCCAGGCAGGGGTCGGCAGCCAGTAGCCCAGACGCAGATTCAACATGCCCATCAAGAAGGTGATGAAGGGGTTCAGCGTCTTTTGCCCCATGTTCGGAGCCGCCGCCGCGGCCGATACCGCCATGGCCGTGCCCAGATTTGCATCGGCATCCTGATGTTCCAGCTTTGCGGTTTCGCAGTAACCCAGGCGGTTGTTGCCGGTATAGCCGTTGCTGAAGATAAAGAACTCGGCTCGGCGTCCGCGCAGATTGACCTCGTTCAGATCCGGGTTGTTCACGACCGCATTGATGAGGTGATAGGGGCCACCAGACTTTCTGACGTCGATACTGCCCAGGGTGACATCGTCGACTCTCTCGACATTTTCGCCCTTCAGGCAAAACAGGAATGTCCGACTGAGGCTGTCGCGATAGTAGTTGTGGAGCGACGTCGCATTGACATCAAAGCCGTAGAGAGAAAGCAGTCCGATGGCGACGGCCGCGCCGAGATAGGTCCAGGTGAGGTCGAGTGGTGAGACCAGTTCGCGCAGCCAGTCATGTTGGGGAAAGACCGCCCAGGCGATAAAAGCGAAGTAGAGGAGGCAAAGGCTGAAGGGAACCAAGATGCTGACCAGAAGGAGGCCGCTCTTGCTGGCAAGCGCGGACAATCGGGTGGTGGCAAATGCGGAAAAGGCCGCCGTCAGCAATCCCGAAACGGCGGAAAAGCCTGAGAGCCACTCGCCCAGGCCTTGAAACAGGCCGTCGTCCCGAGGGCCGAAGAGGTAGTGAATTGCCTTGGGCTGATATTCCAAAACGAATACAAGAACGACGATCAAGAGCAGGAAGGTATGAAGTCCCAGCATGATCCAACGCCATTTGATGCTGGTTTTGCCATGTCTTCTCAGGCGTGATTGCAGAACCGTGCCGGCGATAATCAAAAACAGGTAGGCGATGATGGCCTTGGGCGTGTAGGGCGAATAGTCGAAACCGCTGAACAGGCCTTCAAAACCCAGTTTGTTGAGCGCGATCTGCTCATTGAACATCCAAATCGTTGCACAGGCCGCGATCAGCAGATACGGCAGCAGCATGATGAAATTGACGATCAGACCGCGTAGCAACAGGGCAGGGAAGCGCATTACATCCGCCAAACCGCGCGGCATGAGATAGTTCGCGTAGTTGCGCAGATGCTGGAAGGCTTTGGCCTCTTCACGCCCGAGTTCGTGGGAAAGCTTGAAGAGAGGTGCCTCCTTGAACCTGGGATCCTCGGCGAGACGGCGGCCCTGCTCGTCACGCGAATTCTCGAGAAAACAGCTCCACATCGAACCGATGTAGCCACCGCCCGAGACCGTGGAGAGGTAGTCGACATGCTTGACGACGCCGGCTTCATTCAAGGCCTGCAGGACGCCGAAGCAGAAAGTCGAGGAGCGTATGCCGCCGCCGGAAAAAGCCATGCCGAGGAGGCCCAGATCGATCGAGGGATTGGGGCCTTTGCGGCGCGGGTCCGTTTTGGATTTTTCCAGGGCTCGCTCCAGGATCGCAGCCTGCACCTCACTTCCCCGCTGGCGGCGGCTGCCCGCTATCGCCTGGAGTTCGGTGGCAAAGACCTGGCGGTTCATGGTCGAACTGGGTGTCGACTCAGGTTCGATGGGATCAAGTTCGGCGTTATCGGCGTCGCTGTTCATATCGATGCTCCCCCAATCTCCCTGCGGTTCCCAAACCCTGAGGGTTCCGGTGTACGCTCTATCTTTAATGCGCTGGCTTTTTACGCAGCGTTTTTCGGGGATTTATCTTCAAGACAGACCCGCATATATAGATGGGTGGTAGAATAGTTTGGACACTCAGCCTACCTGGAGAGATGAGCAGTCGGGCTTGTCTCTCATTAAAAATCCGATTCGAACGACAATCTGTTGGAGTGTAGCACTTTGCACCTGCTGCTCGGAAAAAACCCTGAGCCATTGCGCAATATGAAGGTTATGTTGCGCCGGCAACCGGAGTGCATCCGGCGCAGGGGGATTCGCTCACCGGCGGCTAAAGCCCTGGTCGGACAAAGAACTGTAGGAAAGACCACAAGCTAGATGACCTCTTCGGCCAGAAACCTGAAGCGCAACGAGCAGACAGGTCGCAGTGAGCAGACAGGCCAGGGCGTGTCGCCCGACACCACCCGGCAGCGTTCCTCGACCTTTCCCGTGTCCCTGGTCTTGGCGGGTAGTATGGCCGTGTTGGTTCTGACCGCTGTTGCGTTTGTTCTCTTCATCGGGCTCTGGACCAGCCAGCGCAACACAATCGATCTTCTCAACAACCAATTGGAACTGATCGTTGGATCCATCGAGAGTGACGTTCGCGGGTATCTTGAACCGGCTCTGGCGCAGGTGGAGTTTGTCCGTCGGCGCATTGCGACCGGTGCGGTCGATCCTAGCGACCGGCAACGGCTGACCGATCTGTTGTCCGGCAGCCTTGCCGCGGCTCCTCAGATCGAAGTGATCGTCTATTGGGACAAGGATTTTCGGCAGCTTGTCATTCTGAACGATTCTTCCGGTCAAGCGGCCACCGTTATCGAAGGCGGCAGAGATAATTCCGAGGCCACGAAGATCAAGGATGGCCGCGCACGAATTGCAACGGGCCCTTTCTGGGACGATATCGTCTTCTCTCCTGAGTCCGGGCGCAGTTACGTGAATCTGGTTCAGCCGGTTCGGGTAAAAGGCGAATACATTGGGTTTCTTGTCGTAGGCGTGTCTCTGGCCGAGCTGTCGAAATACGTGACCGAGGTCGGAGACCTGTTCAATGCGAACGCTTTCATTCTTTACGGCCGCGACCGGGTGTTGGCGCATCCCCTGCTGACGCAGACTCATCCGGAACAGTCGATCGAGAACCCCGTCGTGGCGATCGGCCGGGTGGGGGATATCGTGCTGGACGGAATCTGGTCGGGTCAGCCCGCCGAGTTCTTCGACCGGGCGGCGAAGGCCGGGGTCAATGTGGTGGTTTCAGAAGTCGGTGACGTCGAACATGTCGCGTTCTACCGCTGGGTAAACGACTTCGGCAGCCCACCCTGGGCGATCGGCGCCTGGCTGGTCTCGGACGACGCCGACGAGGAATTAGAGCGCCTGGCGTTTGCCGCCGCCGCAGGTCTCGCGATTGCGGTCATCGCAACCTTGGCGGCGGTCCTGCTTGGCCGGAGGCTGGCGCGGCCGATCAGCCTGCTTGCACAGAGCGCGACGCAGATCGGTGCACTCGATCTGGCACATGTCAGCAGTCTACGCGGGAGCCGTGTGCGCGAATTGAACGATCAGGCGATTGCGTTCAATTCCATGCTTGCCGGATTGCGCTGGTTTGAGACCTATGTGCCCCGAACGCTGGTGACACGCCTGATCCGCACGGGCGATGCCAGCAGCCTGGAATCACAAGAGCGGATCCTGACGGTGATGTTCACCGACATCGTCGGTTTTACCGCGGAGTCTGAAAGACTGCCCGCTGCGGAAGTGGCGAGCCTGCTCAACGAGCATTTCGCGCTGCTGGGCGGCTGTGTCGATTCAGAGGGCGGCACGATCGACAAATTCATCGGCGACGGCCTGATGGCTTTCTGGGGCGCCCCCGACGAGCAGGGCGATACGGCCATACGCGCCTGTCGCGCGGCGCTAAAGATGGTGCAGGCGGTCGAAGCCGAGAACGCGAAGCGGGAGATCAATCAGGAGTCCCGGATCCGCGTGAGGATCGGCATTCATTCAGGCCCTGTGGTGGTGGGCAACATCGGCGCGCCGGGGCGCATGAACTACACCATCGTCGGCGATACGGTGAACACGGGCCAGCGCCTGGAATCCCTGGGAAAGGAACTCGACCGGGGCGAGTCGGTCACGACACTTGTATCGGACGCGGTCGCCTCGCAGGTTCAGGACGAGCATATCGTCTTTGAGCCGGCCGGAAGCTTCCAGGTTAAAGGCAAGTTTCGCGAGGTAAGCGTGTACCGTCTCCTCGCAGGTGAGCCTGTCGGTTAGCCATCGTCTCAGGCGTTCGATGACGCCTGACGCTGCCCGGTTCCGTGGAAGGCGACATTCTGCAGAGGTTCGCCCCGGGCAAGCCTGTCAAGATTGGCTGCGACGAATCTCCAGCGGCGGTCGATGGTTTCTTCGGTCCAGCCCGAATTGTGCGGCGTCATGACGACGTTTTCGAGCTCGTGAAACGGAAACTTCGACGGCCTGACGGATGGGTTCTCCGCATTGGGGTACTGGTACCATACGTCGATCACCGCGCCCCGGATTCTCTTCGTCTGCAGCGCGTTAAACAGGGCTTCTTCGTTGACAATAGGGCCGCGGGCAACGTTCAGGATGACGGCATTCGGCTTCATCGCCTCAAAAGCGCGGCTGTCGACGATGTTGCGTGTTTTCTCGTTCAATGGGCAGCAGACCGCCAGATAATCGCTTTCTGTCAGAAGGCGATCCAGATCGTCTTGCGTGCCAAGCCAATCCGCCAGACTGTCGGCCGGTTTTTTCCTGTTGGCGATCGCGGCGACCCGCATCCCGAAGGCCTTCGCGCGTAGGGCCGTTTCGCGGCCGATATGCCCGTATCCCAGAATACCGAGAGTTTTGCCTTTGAGTTCACCATGAGTCGGGCCGGCGCCGGCCGTTTTGCCATCCCAGCTTTTGTCCCGGAATGCACTGGATACCCGGCAGAGCCCGACTTCCCATTCCAGCATGCCCAGCAACAGATATTCCGCGATGGCCGGTTCGTGTTCGAAGGAATTACAAAAGGCGCTGCCGGCCGGCAATTCCTCCGGCGTTATCCAGTCAAAGCCCGTGAAGGGAATTTGAAACAGTTCGAGATTTGGCAGGTCGGGGAGGGTGCTATCCGGTCGGCCGCTCACAACTGCCTTGGCACGAAACGCCCACTCGCGAAGCTGGTCCGCAGGTGTTTCTTCCGGAATGCAGCATGCGATTTCCCAGTTCGTCGTCAAGAATTCTTCAAGTTGACGGACCTTTTGGGAGGCTTTCTTTCCAAACAAAAGGGCAAAAGGCGTGTTGCTCAAAGCTCGATCTTCCCAACCAGACGATTCGTAAAGTCTGATTATCTCAGATGAGCTCCCGACCGCCAATTGTTCATCGGCCGGCTATCCTCTGGTCGAAGTTGAAGCCGCGGCGCAGGGGGCTACGACTAACGTTCTTCCTGATGCGCAAACGCGGGCTGGCTATGGAGATTTGAAAAACGATCCCGCGGGCGCGAAGGTCTTTTGCTTGCCGGCTTGCGGCGCGCGAAGGTTTTGGAGATCGCTAAAAGCGGATAGCAGGTGCAGATACTGGGGTGACGATTGCAGGTCTGGCAGTCGTCGATTGACGCTGGGCGATGGAACAAATGGCTACTCCTGTAGGCATCAGGAAAAGGGTCAACGGCAAAGCTTCGCTTGCCTATTCCTGTCGCAGTCACTACCTGTGGCTCACAATCTGCGTCTCTTCGTCGCCGAAGTGAAAACCGGTTCGATAAAATAGTGGCCCAGGACTTGCCCGGGCCACTTCGCCGTCACTATTTTTGTCGGCTGAGTTGGTTTTCCCTGTAACTTCCATAGACTTAGAAGCACAAACGAGCATGCTCCTAAGGGCTAGTGCCACATCGTGTAGTAGCAAAGGCCATGCCAGTTACGGGATGTATGGCGTCGGCGCCGTATTTTTGTACCGAATCCAACACAAAAACGGGTCAAACAGCGGGTTTCCGCCCCCGTAATTTCCGGCATCCAAAGCTATGTTACTGAAGATAATTGCAGTTCCAGGCTTTCGTATCGCCGTGATGCGTTGCAAAATGCAACGCAAATTGCAAAATGCAACAATGCGGGCCGGTTCGAACCGCAATCTGAGATTTAATTAACTGATTGTTAACAGTTAAATTAGACGAAGTAACAAGCGCATTTTCCAGCTTGAATATTCAACCCCGGTAGCGCCCAGAGGCCAGACCACAGCGGATGAACCGTCAATGGTCGTCAAACTGATCCTGCATATGCGCAGGCGTCCGATAGCGGCAGTGCCGACCGGTGTCTAACAGCTCCACGCCCGCGCGGTCGATCTGGCGGTTTTGACGGGAAGAGAGGCTGATGCCTGGCGATAGCTAATCTTTGTTAACCATTGATTTACCATGCCTTATAGAAAGTCTTAACGTTCGTCTGTCATTCTTGTGTCATGACCGGTCGGTTTCGGCTCGGTCAGGACCTATTGAAAGGAACAGATAATGCGTATGGTGTTTCCTTTGATCGTTGGCTTGGCGATGGCCTCGTCTCCTGCTCTTGCTGCGAAGCAATGCGATGATCGCGATTCAATTCTGCAAACGCTTGCCTCCAAGTACAGCGAAGCGCCGGTGGCTATCGGCGTGACCAACAATGGCGGCCTGGTCGAGATACTGACCACCGGCGACGGGAAAACCTGGACGCTGATTATGTCCTCTCCAAAAGGTACGACCTGTCTGGTTGCTGCCGGACAGGGGTGGAAGAAGCTTCAGCAGCAGGCGGAATCGACTAAGATCCTGCCGAACGACGAACCTGACGCCTAGCTGATGTGATTTAGGGGCCGGTTCGCGTTTTCCGCTGATTCAGCGATAACGGCCCGTCTCTAAACGCTCTCTAGCCTCTCTCCAGTCTTTCGCTGGTCTCTGTGGTTCAAAGTGGGTACGTCGTCACCGAAGAAGCCTTGGTGATGACGTTGAGCCTTCGAGAGCGCAGCTGAAAAGACCGCTTCGATCCGAGCCATCCTTCGCAATTTTGGCGCTGTGAAGATGTTTCACGCCGTTGAGCCAGGCGCGAGCAGCAGTTCGTGAAGGAAGCTGGCGTAAGTCAAGAATAACGCTGCAGCTCCCCTTTTCGTAGGTAAATTTCCGCAGCCGGCCTCCGATTTTCAGAATTTATATAGTATTTAAGTGAAATATTACAAATAGATATATTCGACTACAGAGCGAATATTATCGGTTTGTTAACGCGATTTCGCTATTCAACTCCTGTGAGAATGAAAGACTGAACCGTCACTGCCGATTAATCGGTCTGCGGTTGAATGGTCAGTCCGTTTTGACGGGAGACGCGTGAAATGCTTAGAAAAATCCGCCTGCCTTTGTTGACTGTCACCGTTGCCTGTTTTGTGGGGCAAGCCAGCGCAGCCGTGCCACATGGTGCGTTAGGGTTGTCCGCACATTCCGGTGCCGCCAAAAAAGAAAACGCCCCCAAGATCGCATACCACGACATGCGTCATTCGCGTTCTGTCGAACAGACTGCGGGTGTCGGTGCTTTCAAGCGCGGCGAACTGCGCATTGACCGGGGTTTGAACTGTTTTCTGGCCGGCAGCGGCGATCTCATCTGCTTCTCGGCCGGTTTGGACAAGAAAACGCAGCCTGCCCAGGATGTTACGCAGGATGAGAAGGCCCCCGCCACGAGCAGCGAATAACACCGGCTGCAATCAAAGCAGGCCGCTGGAAAGTTGGATGCTCGCTCGACGAGTCATCTACATCATAAGGTCCCGAAGGTTCTCATTGAACCGGTGAAAGAGCGCTGAGCGATCATCCAATCGGATGTTGCCCGCCTTACTCCACCGATCCCGCCAGAGTCTCAGAGTCTCCGCGCGGCTACTGTCAAATTTTTTGAGCAGGCGTCGGGAACAGAGTTCGCTGTTTTCACTGACTTGTGCCAGTTTGAACGAACAGCAGTACAGCGATACTTCTACAACCCGGAACGAGCGAAAACGAACAGACCCTGCGAGCTTGCGGGTTGTCGTAGCAGTGGCTCGAGGACTGCGGCGGCTCGCGGACTGCGGTGCCGGAAAAAGCTGTTGGAAAAGGGCTTGTTGTCAGCCGTCGCCGGGGTAACGGGCGATCAGCGTTTCAGGTGTCGCATCGGCGGTCGTGCGCAGTGGCCAGGCGGTGCTGAAGCCGTGCTGGTCCAGGTGCTGCTGAACCGACTTGATTTCTCCATCGGAGAAAGGGCCGACCAGAACGCGGCGGTAATGACGGCCGCGCATATAGACGTGCTGAATGCGCGGATTCCACAGATCGAAAGCGCGGGCCACATCGGTCGCATCAGCGGGAACGGCGAAATCCCCGAGGGCGACGTAGCGACGCAGGGCGTCGGCGCCGGTGATGGTCTTTTGTTCGCCCGCGATCGGACCTCGGCGGACGAAGGATGAGAAAACTCTGCTTTTTTGTGGCTTCGCGCCTCTGGACGGGCGCTGTTTTTCGACAACGACTTTCGACGCCGGATTGGGACGCTTCTTTTGCAGATCGCGGGTTATGGTTGGCTCAAGCGCCGATGTCGGCTCAGGCGCCGCTGCCGGTTCCTGGCTCTGCAGAAGGTCGCCTGACAGCAGTGAAAGCGGCCGGGGGGCCGAATTTTCAGGCTTTGCTTCGGCGTTGGGTTCCAGCGAGACAGGCGGGGTCGTGACAAAGGTTTCCGAGGTCAGACCAAGCGCGTAATCCCGCATGACCGCCTGGTCATGGCAGAGATTCGTCGCAGTCGAGGTCGCATTGAACGAGCAGTCGCCAGTGCTATCGTTCGCCGCCAATGCCTGCGACGACGCACCCAAAAGTAGGGCGGCAAGAAGCGGCAATTTATGTTTCAATATGACATACATTTGCCACAAGGTTAGGGCAAATAAGTAAACTGGGAGTTAAGCCTTTAAAGTCACTACCTTTTAGCGCGTATCAGACGAACTGATGCAATTTGTTGGTTCGTTCATTGGCTGGCGCCGCTACCGCAAAAACGGCTATTTCAGCAGAATGTTCGCGACTTCTTTCAACTGCGTCCGGGCGCGCAGGAGGTAGAAGCCCTGAACCGCGAGGTGGCTTGGCATCATGAGTCCGTCGTTATAACCGTTGGAGATGATCATCGGATCCATCTCGGCGGCCGTCCGGAGATTATCGAGCATCTTTTGCCAGACGGTGCCGACCTTCTTCTCGGCAATGATGTCCTGGTAGTCGGCACCGAGTTCGCGCAGGATCATGTAGTAGCCGTAGAGGCGGCCTTTGGTGGCGTAGAATACGTCGTCCGCGTAGAGATCGAACCAGCCGGCATCCGAAGCGTTCGCACGCAGATCCAGGGAGGCGGAGGAGCTTCCCAGATCGGCACCAACCCGCTCCAGAAAAGCGATGAGGTTGTCCGCGCGCCGATCGAATACGGCCTGACCTTGCGCCAGGCGGTCGTTGTAGCGCATCAGCGCTTTCTTGCCCGCAATATATTGACGGTCGGCACTGGCGGTCGGAAGAAGCGATGTGGAGGGATCCCAGATCCAGATCTTGCCGTCGTACTTCAGCAGGCCCGAAGCCTTATCCAGATCGGGGTCGACCTGGCTGGAGCCGCGCGAACGGCCGAGCTCGTCGGTCAGTTCGATGGAAAAGCGCGACATGGCGTACATCAGGCCGATCTGGAAGTTCGGCATATTGTCGAGCAGTGAAGACGGGAAGGGGAAAGGCTTGTTGGCGACCCAGCCGGTCTGTTCCACTTCGCGATCGATCAGGGCGATCGACATGGCCACGGCCCGGCTGCCGCCCGGCGCCAGTTCTTCCTCGGCCAGCGTGAAGTCAACGTCGGCATTGACCTTATGGGCGATCAGCATGCTGACCGGATAGAAGATCAACAGCAACACCACGACTATCAAACCGATCACCAGCTTTTTACGCGTGGTGAACCACTCGTTGACGGTATATCTGGTTTCTGCGCTAAACACCTTAGGACTCCTTCGGTCAGTCTGTTCGTCGCCCGGGTGTGGCGCCCACTCTTCCTCGCATTTAGTGAGCCTTGCGGCAAGTACGACTGATTTGTTTTTGAAAATCGATAAACAGCGTCGTGGATCATAGTCCTGTATGACCTAAACAGGCGGAAACAACCCAATTGCTTCATTTCCGGCTGATAACGGCAAGCCCGTTATTCTCCATGAGCCTTGATTTGTGTCCGGGAAATTCGTGATGCCGGGACCCTGAGGTGCGAGCTGAAAGGCCAGCGGGCGGTAGTAGCCGATTGCAGCAGGCCGGACGCCGCCAGGGTGCTTCAAGTACACAGCAGCAGGCTTCCGGTGCGTGGACTCATAAACACATAGCCCCTGTCTGATCGCGCCGAAATGCTCAAGTTCAATGTCTGCCCGGCCTGCAGAACCGATCATCTGATTCCACCGGACAAAGCGAACATTTAAGCAGCGTCGCATTTGGAACAGCGCTCACGCCGCTTCAGGTCTAATTGCGACCTGAAGAATAGGAAGGGCAGCTAGTGAAAGAGGGTGCCGAGGCCTCAGGCCGGTACTTCGGATACTGTGCGGCCACACCTGGAGGATGAAATGACAAAGCGAGGCCATTGCCTTTGCGGGAAAACGAGTTGGGAATTTGAAGGCGAGGTAACGTGGGCCTGCTACTGTCATTGCGATGATTGCCGCCGCAATTGTGCTGCACCGGTGGTCGCGTGGCTCGGCGTTCCGGTCAAAAACTTTCGGTGGCTGGGAGCGGCGCCGAAATCATTCGAGAGTTCCAAAGGAGTATGGAGGCACTTTTGCGAAGCGTGCGGTTCCCCGATGGGATTTGAAGCAGATCACTACACGGGCGGGATGCACCTCTATGCCGCGTCTTTGGAAGATCCCGCCGACTTCGAGCCCAGGTTCCACGTAAACTTTGAAAGTAAGCTTCCCTGGCTTCAAATGAATGATGATCTTCCGAAGTACGAAGGCACTCTGCTTCACGCGCCGGAAGACCTGAGAGATTATGAATCACGATAAGACTGGATGGGCGTAGGAAAAGTATCCGCCCTGCAACAACGGTGTTGCAGAATTGGAGGTTGGCTGCACAAGGAGCTTGGTTCCTAGCAAATGACCGGCAGCGCTTCATTTTCCGTCCTTTACTTTCAAAAAATGCCCATCTCGTCGTCCAATCAGTCTGTGCCTGACATTCGCGCTGCACCCAGCCTGAATCAATCGGGGATATGTCGAACCTTTGGTAGAACCATTTGTTAAGATACCTACTGGATAGTGGCCGCATTAAGACGGGCTGTTCATGCGATGTGCGAGACTAACTCCAGCAGAAAACCACAGAGTCCCTGGCGCTCCGTAGCGCCGGCACTTGCCCTCGCATTCGGCACGAGTCTGTTCCTGGCCGCGCTCAGTCTGCGCGCACCTGCTGCCCAGGAACCCGTCGCTCTCTTTTTCAACCCGACGGTCAGCAGTGACGCCGCCTTGCATCAGGTTGCGGCGCTCGATGGCCGGATCGTCCGCGTCGGCGGCTTTCGCAACGTCGTCGTGGCGGTCTTCGACCGGGATGTCACTGTTGCGCAACTCTGGCGCCATGGCGCCTGGATCGGGATCGACCCGGTATTTGTCGGCGGTTGTGATCCGGCGGGCGCCGCTTCGAACCGCGGTATCACTTAAAGTCCTTATCTCAAACAATGGTTTTACCTCATGAACCCCATTGATGAACTCAGACAACGCGTAACGCCATATTTTGTGGCATTCCTCTGGCTACACCTTCCTGTCATAGCCGGCCTCGGTGCACTTATGGGGGATTGGCTCTGGCCGAGTGTCGGTGCGGCGCTGCTGGCTTGTGCAGCGACGTTGAGCTGGAAAGTCAGCGGCAGCGTCGCGGCCACCCGCTATCTCATTGCGGTGGCGCAGATGGGGATGGTGGCGTTGATCCTCTATCAGTTCATGGGGGATGCCTGGCAGATAGACATCCACATGTACTTCTTTGCCGCCTTGGCGATGCTGGCGGCTTTCTGCGACTGGCGAACGATTCTGGCGGCAGCGGCCACGGTGGCGCTGCATCACCTAGTACTGAACTATCTGCTGCCGCTGGCGGTCTTCCCGAACGGAACCGATCTGGCCCGGGTGATCCTGCATGCCGGCATCGTGATTCTCGAAACCGCGACCCTGATGTGGATCACCGCGAAGCTGACCGGCGCCTTTACCGAAGCTTCCGCCGCCATCGAGCGGGCCCAGGTTGCCGAGACGGAAGCTCAGCAGCTTGGTGAGCAGCAACGCGCAACCGAGCGACGCGGCAACGAAGAGAGGCAGAAGACTTTGACCGATCTCGCGGCCGTCTTCGAAAAGGATGTTGGCAATCTGGTGGATACAGTCCGTTCCCGGGCCTGTGACATGAATGGCCATGCCGAAACCATGAATCAGGTGGCCACGGAAGCCCGCTCGCGCTCGGACAGCACCACTCAGCGCGCCGAGGAAGTGACCAGCAATACTCAAACCGTGGCCTCTGCGACCGAAGAGATGAGTGCTTCAATTTCGGGGATCGTCGATCAGGTAGCGCATTCAAGCCGCATTACCGGTGATGCGGTCACACGGGTTGAACAGACCGACGAAACCATGCAGGGGCTGGCGCAGGCAGCCGATAAGATCGGCGAAGTGACCAGCCTGATTTCGGATATCGCAGAACAGACCAACCTTCTGGCACTAAATGCGACCATCGAGGCGGCGCGCGCCGGCGATGCCGGCAAGGGTTTCGCGGTCGTGGCCAGCGAGGTGAAAAATCTCGCCAGTCAAACCGCGAAGGCAACCGAAGAGATCACCGGACAAATCTCTGAGATGCAGCATGTGACCAAGGATGCGGTCGACGCTATCCAAAAAATCCGGGAAACAATTTCGGAGATCAACGATGTCGCTACATCTGTCTCTTCTGCCATCGATGAGCAGAGCGCGGCTGTCGGCGAGATCAGCAGCAATACCAACCGCATTGCCGACGGTACGCAGCTTGTGACCAGTGAGATCGTGGAACTGAGTGGGGCCGCCGACAAAGCGGATGCGACCTCGCAGCAGACAGCAAGTGCGGCCAAGGATCTGTTGGCTCAAATCGACCAACTTAAAGGCGAAGTCATGAACTTTGCCAAGCATGTGAGAGCGGCGTAACGCGCGCTTTGTCCCGCATTGCCGAACTGCGCGGTCGATTGATCGGCCTCAGAGGTTCTGTCGAAAGCTGGCAGCGCTTATCCATCGTTTATGATACGCGGGCCTGGTATAGCAGTGGGCGCAGAGCGTTACTGAATGGATGGTGGAGGCTTCTTGGTCATTCCGAGGATGTTTTGCCGGGACGAAGTTTTTTTGGGGTCTGCTGTTTCTTGGATCCAGGCAAACCGCTTATTTCCCGCCAGATTTGCAGCAAAAGAGCGCTCGCCAGGGGCGTATTCAAGAGGAGGCAATTCTCCTAAACACGTTAAAGCACGGATAGTGCGGGTTTATTTTCTACTTGTGCCGGAGGATTACAACTATTTGCGAAGACCGTAATTGATCGAAATACTCGAAAAAATAGTCAACTCCTGTTCATTCGATCTTAATTGCTGGTTAATCAGTTGTTTGCTTTAAGTTTACTAACTTCTGTCACCGTATATTCACGCGCCGACAAGAAATTCCTCTGTTTTCCGGTGCGGAAAGGAGAGCGTGATGTGGAAGTCCGTAACTCTGGGTCTGAGCCTTGCAATCGCTACGACGATCGCTGCAACGCCGGCCCTCGCTCAGTCCCAGTGCGATAGCCGCGATAAGATCCTGGCGACCCTGGCCAAAAAATACAGTGAAGCTCCGGTAGCAGTCGGTTTGACCAGCAAGGGCGGCCTCGTTGAGGTGCTCAGCACCGGCGACGGCAACACCTGGACGATCATCATGTCGACCCCCGACGGCAAAAGCTGTCTGGTTGCCGCCGGTGAAGGCTGGCGCGAGAAGGAAGCCGTTGCTCTCAACGCCGATCCTGAAGTCTAAAAGGACTTTTCCTTGCGTGTGAAGCCGTTACGATTTTCGGTTTCATCTCGGGGGCTTCGGCCGGCTATTGCCCTTGCGATTTCTGCGCCGGCGGCACCCCTCGAGGACAAGCCTCGCGGCAAGCGGGACCGAAACTTTCGATCCCGATTTTGCGAGGCGGGGAACAAGACTGATCCTACCCGCAAAATTCTTTCCCACAGGTCCGAAGTTGCCGCAAACTCCAAGAGGCGGCCGCTGTCTCGAAACCTGTCGCGTTCTCTGATCCTGTCCCGCTCTTTGGTATTGAGTTCCTCGCGGCTGTTCCTGCAAAGACTTTGGTCAGTTCCTTCCCGCTCCAGGCAATCGGGTGTTAGCCGGTTCAGCTTTCTGCAGAGTTTTACGCTATCGGCGCAGGGGGCTATATCCTGTCAGAACTCACTTTTAAGCGGCCCCTCCAATTTTAATGCAGAGGCAGAAAATACGGCCCTTGCGTGCCTGCGGCGGCATTCGCTCGTTCTGCGGCGGGCACTCACGCACTTCCCCTCTTATCGCCGGCACTCGGGTACACGCAGCATTCCGCACTGGCGCAGCGTTGCGAAGATCCATCCGATCCGCGGTGTCTATCCAAAAGCGTGAAACGGCCCAAAAGCGTGAAACGGCCCGAAAGCGTGAGATGGCCTGAAAGCGCGAGGCGGTCACGCACTTGGCACTGAAAGCCTGGTAACAGCCGTTTCTTAAATGCGCTGGCAGGAGCCCGCTTACGGTCGGTCTCCGGAGACGTCCTCATCCTGCCACTTCTTCTTTTTCTGCCCCACCGTCAGGCCCAAAGCTAAGCCGAACGTCATGCCGAGCGCCAGGCCGGTTCCGGGATTCCCGAGTGCTGCGCCAACGACCGTGCCGAAACAGGTTCCGAGTGCGATGCCAAGTGCAGTGTAGTGTTTTACCGGATCGGTACTCTTGCTTGGATTGGCTATTTTTTTCTCCTTCCATCGATCCGTCTCGCTGAGTTCGCCTGCGTTGAGGCTGCGCGAGTGCTGTTACGAGGTTCTTGTTCTGAAGGGGCTTGCTGAGGACCCGCTCATATTTTCGGATGCTATTGATGACATTATTCAATAGTAAGAAGCGTTATATTTTGTGTTCCGGAGTGGGTTTCAATGGCTGACACAAAGACGTCATGGCGGCCTGTTCAGCAGGTGCGGCCGATCGCCGTCGGCCTAGTGCGCCGCGGGCGGAAAATCCTGGTTGCCGCAGTCCGGGCCGACGACGGCAGCATCAAAGGTTGGCGGCCGCTCGGTGGGGAGATCGAGTTCGGGGAGCGCGCAGAAGAAACGCTCGTGCGGGAATTCGATGAGGAACTCGGCGAGGCGGTCTCTGTGGCGGCATTCGTCTGCGTTCTGGAAAATCTTTACGAACATGAAGGCGCGAAGGGGCACGAGATCGTCTTCGTGTATGAAGCGGCGTTCTTGAAGGCTGAAGCCTATGACGTCGAGGATTTTGCTTTCACGGATGGCGGTTTGGCGGCGGATGCGACCTGGATCGCGGCCGATGAATTCAGGTCGGGACAGCAACAGCTTTTTCCGGAGGGACTGTCTTCGTATTTGACGTAATTTCCAGACAGGAGGTAGCCTCGAGAACGTGCGTTCATCACTTCCGCACATCCCAGGCGCAGGCAGTTTCTGCAAAAGCTTTGTGGAAGCCGCAGTGCTTCTTTCAGCTCTGCGGCGACGTGTTCGAGTATCCCGCCAATTTGGTGCAGCACTGAACACTGTGCAAGCTTGCGTCCACGCATATGTCAAATAGTTTAAAGACTGAGAATGCCGACCGCATTGGTCCAGGGGATTGTCCGAACATGATCCATATCCGCAAAGCCTGCCCCGTAGTGTTGAGAGGCAGCACGAAAAACCCTGAGATTCTGGCTTTCGAGCATCCGTTGGCGGGGCGGCAGATCGTCAAGGGAACGGTAAAGGCTGTTGAAAGTCCGGTGGCGGCAGCGGTGCGGGAACTGGCGGAAGAAAGCGGCGTAGTCGCCGTGGAATCGCCGCTGCTCTTGGGACAATCGGGAGAGATTGTTGAGGGACAGGTTTGGTGGTTCTTTCTCTGCCCGATTCCGGACTTGGTCGACAGTTGGAGTTTTCGAACTACGGACGACGGCGGTCACGAATTTCGGTTTTTCTGGCATCCTCTGGGAGATGGTCCCGTGGGTGACTGGCATCCGCCCTTCGTCAGAGCGTTGGCGTTTATAGAAGAGGCCATGATGCTGGGGTGGCCTTGGAAAGGTGATGAGTATGATCAACCTGCGGCTCGAACTGCTTGATCGCTCGAACTGGAAGCAGGTGGGGCAGAGGAGGGTTTCGGGGACGTCGAAAAATTTGGTCAGGATTTCGACAGTCAAATAGCAGTGGGTTTAAGACAACGGAGATTGACTTCAGCACCTTACAGCATGATGACTTGTTGAAACTTGAGGGCTTTCACAATTGGCTCGAAAAGCAATTGCCTTGAAAAATGCGCTCGCCACCAAATACCTTAGAGAGACGAATTCTGCTCACAAGGGAGGAAAATCATGCGGTTCACAGCGAAAGATTTCGATCAGGAGCTCCTGGATCTCTATGACTTCTATGTCCACGGCAAGATCACCAAGCGTGAATTCCTGGAAGGCGCAGGCAAATTTGCGGTTGGGGGCGCGACTGCGCTTGGCCTGTTGAACCTGCTGTCGCCGAAATATGCGTTGGCGGAACAGGTGGCCAAAGACGATCCGGGGATTGAGGCGGAGTACATCGACTACGAATCTCCCAATGGCCATGGCAAAGTACGTGGCTATCTGGTGAAGCCGGCGGGTGCTGCTGGTAAACTGCCGTCGGTGCTGGTGGTGCACGAGAACCGAGGGCTTAATCCCTACATCGAGGACGTGGCACGGCGCGCGGCGAAGGCGGGCTTCATGGCGTTGGCGCCGGACGGCCTGACCTCGGTGGGCGGTTATCCGGGCAACGACGACGAGGGGCGTGCCCTGCAGAAGACCGTAGATCGTACGAAGCTGATGAACGATTTCTTCGCCGGCTATGAACACCTTGCAGCGCGAGACGACGGCAGCGGAAAGGTTGGGGCCGTGGGCTTCTGTTATGGCGGCGGTGTGTGCAACGCACTGGCGGTGGCCTATCCCGAGCTCTCGGCATCGGTGCCTTTCTATGGGCGGCAGGCAAAGGCCGAAGACGTGCCGCGTATTCAGGCACCTTTGCTGCTGCACTACGGCGAGCTGGACAAACGCATCAACGAAGGCTGGCCTGCCTATGAGACAGCGCTGAAGGCGCACAACAAGAGCTATACGGCGCATATATACCCGGGTGCCAATCATGGCTTCCACAACGATACTACGCCGCGCTACGACAAGGACGCTGCAGAGCTGGCTTGGAGCCGGACAATCGACTTCTTCAAGGCGCAGTTGGCATAGAGGATCCTGCAGAGGCGCCACCTTGTATGCCGGATAATCGCGGTTAGGAGCATCCGCTGAATGTCAAAGGAGCGTTGGGGCTGGCTATCCTGGTTTATGTGGCCGTACGAACTCGCTTTGGCTTTCGCTGCATGAGGCGCCCAAAGACTTTCAACTCTATCTGCATGCAGCTGTCCTGAAAGACTTTGAGGTTTTTGCATGGAGTTATCGTCAGATGGCCTTTAACCGTCTGAAACCGAACACCGCCGTGAGTGTCTTGCCGCAGGATTGGAAGAAGGGATGCGACATCCTGCAATAAGGTGTGGTCGTTTTGGATTGATACATTCTCTGGATGTGAGAAGTAGAGACTGATCTTCCTCTCAAGGATGCTGGGAACAACGATCAGAGTCATATAGAAGAGGCCATGATGCAGGGGTGGCCTTGGAAAGGTGATGAGCATGATCAACCTGCGGCTCGAACTGCTCGATCGCTCGAACTGGAGGCAGGCGCTGGAGGTTCGGACGAGACCGGATCAACTGGCGTTTGTGGCAGATCACGAACCTGTCGCGCTTGTCATTCTGGCAAAGTGCTATCTCTGTCCGGGTGGATTCCGCTGGCGCCCGTTCGGAATTCTTTCGGGTGACAGTATGGTGGGGATCGTCGCCCTCGCGGATCGCGCCGACAGGTGTGAGCTCTATCATCTTGTGATCCATCAAAGCCGCCAGAGACAGGGATACGGCAAAGCGGCCCTGATTGCGATTGTCGATCTGATCCGGAGGGAGCTTCCTGATTGCAAGGTTTTGAGCCTGACAGTGAACCCCCGCAACGCGGCTGCTGAGGCTTTGTACCGGGCTGCAGGATTCCAAACGAGCGGTGAGCATCGAGACGGTGAGGCTGTCTGGCGACTGGAGCTCACGCATTAAGACGGTGGATGGGGAGAGCGGGGATAACTTCGTGGCTCATCCTGTTGACTTATATATGGAAATTTGAGATTTTTGCGTCGGGCCAATAGGTCTCGAACGGGGCGGAATCCAACAAATTGAAGGAGTGGCTGGTTTACCTTTCACTTCGAGTCAAAGTCAAACGATCCGGCCGGTAATCCCGCAACGACGAAAGTCGGCGCGGGATTTTTTTTGACCTGAAGCTGCGCGAAACCAGCGGCCCCGGCTCACATTCCTATAACCAGCAGGCGTCTTGCCTTCCTGATCTTGGCACCCTGTTCCTGCCCCCTGTTCGTGACTGGGCGCATGCGGAAGCCATTCGGGCTTTCTTCCATACATCGCGAGGAGAATTATGCCGCGCTTTCCAGTCCAACCGCAGCGCACGACTTCGCCCGCTGCCGTATCCAGTACGCCACGGGCGGAAGCCACCGGCTTAGGGGCAGGCATCGGCCGCAATCTGTCCGAACTCGGCGCCGGTGTCGCTGATCTGGGTGAGGCAATCGACGCTCGTGAGCTGCGTCGCGAGCGCCAGGTGGCCCAGGTCATCTCTCGCCTTGACGTCGATGTCGCCAAGCAGCGCGCCGAAAGCGATGCACAGGCACCACCGGAAGAAGACAGCAATACCCGGATCACGCGTCAGCAAGAGGTCTTCGAGAGCAGTGCAGCGGCACTGGTGCAGCGCTTTCAAGGGCAGGGTCTTCTGGGAAGGGTGGCAGAACGGATCGACGCGCGGCGGGCGGTCTGGGCCAAAATGCTGCTGGAGAGTGAGGCCGAACAGCGCCATCAGAAAAACCTGAAGGACGTGCAAGGCATCGTGTCGAGTTGGCAAGAGCAGGTTGCGCAAAATCCTGAAGAGTTCGATACAGCGTCCCTGGAAATATTCGGTGACGAAGAAAGCGGCGAGACAGGGTTGTTGGCCGGGCTTGGTTTGCGGCCGGAAGCATTGACGGCTTGGAAAGAGCACGCGTTGAAGCAATTGCTGGACGCGCGCCTGACCACCGACCCCGATGGGGTACTGGCGGATCTGGCGGCCGGGCGCTGGCAGGAGGTTTTGTCCGAGGAGCGCCGTGAGATCTTGCAGGACGACGCCCGGGAAGCGCTGCAGCGCCAGCAATCACAGAAGAACATCGAGCATAGCCGGCAGAGCACGCACAAGAGCCTGGATCTGTCACGGGATATCGCGAGCGGTCAGGCGGGGCGCGCGGAGATCCGGCGGGCCGAAGAAGAAGGCGCCCTCTCAGCGGCGCAGGCAGAAGAGTTACGCAGTGAAGCGGAACAAGCGGAGATCGAGACCCAGGCCCGGCAAATGGCAAACGACGCGTTGGCGCGCGCGCTGAGCGGCGGTACCGGGTTTGATATCGACAATCCACATAATCGCGAAGCGGCAGACGCCTTCTACGAGGAAGCTTACAGTGCGGCGGTCAGAAGGGGGGCGGAGGATGGAACCCGCGAACAGCTGGCATCGGCGGTTGCCAGGACCGGCTACCTGCCGAAGGGGCTGGCGCGCGATGTGACCGCGATGCTGCAGGGCAGTGACGAAGCGGGCCAGATCGCAGGTGCCCAACTCTACAGCCGATTGAAAGAAGCCGCGCCTGAACTGCTGGCCGAAGCGGTCGACCTGGAAACACGGGCTTGGGGTGGTGTTCTCAGCCATTGGCTGGAGACAGGGCTGGAACCCGCGGATGCCTTGGAGCGGACCGAAGCGGAACTGCAGCGTAGCGGCAGAACCCGGGCGCTTAACAACGACACGGCCGCCGCCCTGCAGCGGGACTTGCGCAGCAGTTTTGGCGACGGTGCCGCGGGTTATATCGCCGGCAATCTGCTGGAGCAACTGGATGAAAAGTACCTGGACTATCTGGCCCAGGGTTTACCGCCGCGACAGGCGCAAGAGCGGATCCAGCAGCACATGGGGCGGGCCTTTGTTCGACTCGAGCAGATCCAAAACCGGTTTGCGGATGCGGGTTTCGTCTTGAGTCTGCAAGACGGCAGGCCGGTTCTGATCCCGACAGAGCCGCGTTTGCAGAAGGCGGAAGCCGTCACCGGGTCGGCACTTGTCATGGGCGGCTTCCTCCTGGTCGGTGCGGCCCTGGTCTGGAGTATTCAGACCTCGCAGGACATGGGGTTTGAGGCTCCGGATCAGGTCAAAGACCTAAGCAAATGGGTGGAGGAGCTTTCGTTGGAGGCGAAGACAGAGTTCTTTTCGCTGATGCCCGGCGTCGCTGAACTTGTCGGTCTGTCGATGGTCGGTCTTGCCGACAAAGGCGAATACCTTGGCGAGATCACCGACGACAACAGGGATTACGGCATTCGCTTTGTGGAGATCTTTGACAAAGAGACCTACGGCAGGATGTCGGTTCTCCAGCGCTGGGACCCTTCAAGTCAAGCCTACGTCGATGAGACCGCACGCTTCTATGACAATGCCCGGAAAGACTGGGCTCTGCTGGATCTCAAGACTGGCCGGCTGCTGCATCCGGAGGAAGAAGGGCGGTTCCGAAGTCCGCCGCTGGAGCCGCAGTCCGGTGCTGAGTTTGTTCCGGGCGGGTTCGGGGACCAGGGCGGGCCCAAGCTGCCGATCACCTCGGGCGGGACGCCGCCGGACAACACCCCACTGACCACCCAGCCGGAAGGGTTGGTTCCGCCGGAACGTACGGACGAGGTGATCACAGGTTTGCCGGATCAGAGTGGACGGCTGAACGGTCCGCTGGTCATGCTCAACGAGAACGCAGGCGAAGCGTCTCCGGGCGAAGGTGCCGGCCCGGCCAGCTGGTACCCCGACTGGCAAGGCGTAAAGGAGGTCATGCCGGTCATTCCTGAGGGATGGACGGCGAAGCCCAATAAAAAGGATAAAAAAGCGGGCCGGAAAAACAAACCGGGTGTGCGCTGGTCGGATCCCGGCGACAAAGGAAACGGTGTCCGCGTAGATAAGGCCAATCCCGAACATAGCTATCCGTCGCAGCGTGTTGATCACGTCATCGTTCGCTACAAGGGAACCGTGCGGGGACGCGATGGGCAACCGATTGACGGACCCATCGACGGCAATCCGGACGCCCACATCCCCTTGAGCGAATATCTGAAGTGGAGAACATGGTATGCCCCATAAGGCCCTCTGCGGATTTTGGTCGGCACCGCGGTCGCCGCGACGGCCTGCCGGTAAAAGCCTCATTCGAAAATCTCATTGACTCCTCATTGCCGGAACAACAAAATGTTCTCTAATTGTTCTTTTTACGCCGGCGAAAAACGATCGACAAATGCCGTCTGAGGCAACGCGTCCTAACTTGACGGCATGTGCTCACGGACGCTTTGTTCCGAAGCGGTGACACTGATGAACGGCGCTCACCGTTGGTTTCAGGTAAACGTTCTTCGATCCAGTTTGAACCGCCGTCGTAAAATCTATGAAGTGGATGTCCCAATATGGCTTCAAGTAGCGAGCTTCAGTACCCGAACATGCGGGTCGAGCTTATCCACTGTCTCAAGAAGCTGAGTGATCACGAATATCAGCAGGCCGCCTGGGTCAGAGGCGAGTACCCGCCTAACGTCGCATATGACGACCTCGATTTTTCGATACGTTTCCTTTTTGACGACACGAGCCTGGAAGAAGATTCTAAAGGCTACGTCGGCGTTATTCTGAAGAACGAGGAAGAAGCGCGGGCGGTGGATGAGGTCATCTCGGCACTCAATTTGATCTTCAAAAAATACCAAGAGGATATGAGTGACGAGGAGTACATCGCGCTGGAGGAATGGCAGGACGTGCTTTCGGCATCACAGAAGGCACTGAAAGTGATCAAGGATTAGATTGATCTGTTATCGGCATTTGTCTTTGCTATCACACATGGTGGGGATAATTCTTATTCCCATCTCATTGACTCACAATCCTAAATTTGCGATTTTTGTCGCGGGCCAATAGGCCTGAATCTCGTGACGGCCAAGGCCGAAGCGGGATTTTTTTTGACCTGGTTCAGGGGCAAAAAAATGGGACCCGTAACACTGTCCTGCTGTTCGAAGAGTGAGCGCCCCGTAGTTTGGGCGTCCCATAGGTTAGGCGTCCCATAGGTTAGGCGCCACGTAGGTTGGTGTGTCGGAGATGCTCGAGTGAGATCGCTCCAGCCTGATCACCTATGAGCTTAATGTTCTCCAATTCAAATTCAATCGCGCGTCGTGCAGGGAGTTTCATGCCGGGATTAAAGCTTGTTCGTCAGGAGGTTTTCGCGGATCTGATCGCATCGGACATGCAGCCTGCAGCCGCTTATGAAGCCGCAGGCTATCGTGCGAAGGAGCCTGCAAAGCAAATACGGAAACTGCTGGCAAAACCAGAAATCCTGGCACGGATCGAGGAGTTGAAGTGCGGCCTCGACGATGCAGGCGTGGAAGCTGAAAACCGCCCGTCAATTCTATTTGAATCCAGGTTTGAAAAACTCAGGCGGACGAGGAAGGGCCGCCCTGTCGATAAGGACTGGATCGTCGAGTGTCTGGTGGAAAACATCGAACGCTCGCTGGGCCTTAAGCCCCTGCGCGACCGCAACGGCCGGACTGTGGGCAGTTACAGCCACCAGGGCAGCGTCGCGAACAAGGCCTTGGAACTGCTCGGTCGGCAACTGGGTTTATTCGGAGAAAAACGGGATGGGAAAGGCGGTGGCTTCGGTGACCTCAGCGACGACGAGCTCAACGAACTCGAAGCGGATCTTGGACGGCAGGTTGCGGTACTTGAGAGAATCCAGCGTCGCGTTGAAGCGGGAGAAGCTGAAGCGCCTGGAGAAAAATGAACTGGGCCGCTACCGGCCCTACGACAAGCAGAAGATCTTTCACGATGCCGGTGCGTCCCACCGTGAGCGGCTGTTCATGGCGGGCAATCAGCTCGGCAAGACATTGGCCGGCGCGTCGGAGTGGGCCATGCACCTCTGCGGCCGCTATCCGGGCTGGTGGCGGGGCCGGCGTTTCGAGCGCCCGGTACGCCTTTGGGCCGCCGGTGTGACGGCGGAATCCACACGGGATAATCCGCAGCGCATGCTGCTCGGTCCGCCGCAGCGCAGGGACGCCTGGGGCACGGGAGCAATTCCAGGAGAGTGCATTCTGGGCACCAGCGCATCGCGTCAGGGCGCGGACACGGTGGACAGCATTGTCGTGCGCCACGGGAGCGGCGGACAGTCCACACTGGCTTTCAAATCCTACGAAAAGGGCCGTGAGAAATGGCAGGGCGAGACGCTCGACGGTGTTTGGTTCGACGAGGAGCCGCCACTGGATGTCTATTCCGAAGGCTTGACGCGGACCAACGCGACCGGCGGCATGACCATCGTCACCTTTACGCCGCTGCTCGGCATGTCGGAGGTCGTGCGCCTGTTCCTGTCGGACGCGATCACCGAATGTGGAGGGTAGGGCGCCGTGTCGCGACATGTCACGACTATGACAATCTGGGACGCCGAGCATTACAGCGAGGCGCAGCGCCGGGTGATCATCGAGAGCTATCCGCTGCATGAGCGCGATGCGCGTGCCAAGGGGATTCCGGTCCTCGGCTCCGGCCGGATCTTCCCAATCGGCGACGAACAAATCATGACGGAAGCGATCGAAATTCCGGCGCACTGGCCGGTGCTCGGTGCGTTGGACTTCGGATGGGATCACCCGACGGCTGCCGTCAAGCTGGCCTGGGACCGGGATGCGGACTGCCTCTATGTCACCCATGCCTATAAGGCGAAACAGGCGACCCCGATCATTCATGGCGCGGCCTTGAAAGCCTGGGGGGCAGGCCTGCCGTGGGCCTGGCCGCACGACGGCCTGCAGCATGACAAAGGCAGCGGACGGATGCTGGCCGAGGTGTACCGCGAGCAGGGGCTAGCCATGTTGAAGGAACACGCACAGTTCGCCGACGGCTCCAACGGGGTCGAAGCCGGACTGATGATCCTCCTGGAGCGGATGCAGACCGGGCGCCTGAAGGTCTTTGCCCATTTGAACGAATGGTTCAGCGAATTCCGTCTTTACCACCGTAAGGACGGCAAGGTGATCAAGGAGTACGACGACCTGATGGCGGCGACCCGCTACGGCCTGATGAGCCTGCGCTTTGCCGCGCCGGCGGCACGGCGGATCCGCCCGAAACTCGCGCGTAGTGACTATGACCTATTTGGAGATTGAATGATGGGCGGACTGATTTCACCGAAGAAACCTAAGGCGCCGCCACCGCCACCGCCGCCACCTGAAAAGGACGACAGCGAAGTTCAGGCCGCGGCGGCGGCCGAGCGGGAACGTCAGCGTAAGGCACGTGGCCGGGCGTCGACCATCCTGACCGGAGGAGACGGCCTGACCACCACCGCCCGCACGGCCCGCAAGCAACTGCTTGGCGAGTGAATGTAATGGCGCAGAGATCCAGCAGAGCTGAGAAAAGGACAGGCGATTCATGACGATAAATCTGATAGCGAACGATGAGAACGCCGGTTGGCGGAACTGGAGCGGGGGACGGGGAACCTTCACGGTTGCCGGGGCTTTCGGCGGCGCGGCGGTCAAGCTGCAATACCTTGGGCCCGATGGCGCGACAGCATTGGATGTCGGCGGTGATGTCACTCTGGGCGCTCCCGGGCTGGCGAACTTCGAACTGGGCGCAGGGCGTATTCGCGCCGAGGTCACAGGTGGAACGCCGGGCGGCCTCTATGCCCGCGTGTCGCGGATTCCATGAGCGCCGTCTTCACCGCCTCGACGCCCGCGGCCGGGGACTGCAGCTGGAAAGGCGATACCCGGCCGGGCTATCGCGGCGGAGAGTCTGTGGCCTACCTCGCCGGCGCCGTGATGCAAACGGAATCGGGTTCTGACCTGACGACCGAGACCCTGGCAAGTTTTACCACGGAGTAAGCCATGACGAAGTTTTCCGAACTCGCCACGACCAGCGTCCTGGGCGACGCGGATTTGATTGCCCTGACCCAGGGCGGTGTGTCCAAGGCCATGACGGGCCAGTCCCTGAAATCCTCGATCCCGGTCAGTCTGGCCGGGCAGAAGGCGGCCGTAACCTATTTCGAGCCAGAGCCTCTTGAAGGGGATGTGACGCTGGTATTCAAGATGCCGGCAGCTGCGCGGCTGGACAGCGTCGATTTCAGCCTGGCGGCCGGCAGCGTGACCCTTGCCGTCAAGAAAAACGCTGCTGGTCTCAGCGGCTTAAATGCAGTTGCGGTGGCGGCATCCGGGCAGGCGGGAGCCTCGGGCACCGGCAACGACAATGACTTTGCGACGGGCGATAAACTATCCGTCACTCTGTCGGCGATATCTGCGGCGTCCCATTTGGAGGCGAGTTTCAACTTTACGCGTTTGTAGATGCGAAGCGGCGGCGATGGCGCAGCGGTGGTGGCGCGGGTCTGTGGCCATGATCCTTGGCGGCTTCTGGTTTGCCATGCGGCACTGGCTTGGACCGGCCAGCGCAAACGGCGTCTGCAGGCGCAGAGGACGCTCATTCAGGTATCACCTGTTCGAGCCCCGGCGGCCTCAACGTTATAAGCCTGATCGTCATAAGCCTGAAGGCCCGCCGTCAAAAGGTTGCGGGGCAGAATTCACTAAGCTCAAGTCCAATGAAGACAGGCGCGTTGGATTGCGGCCGTCGGGACGTTCCAATTGCCTCTGCTGGGCGCTTCGGACTTTCTGGAAGCGTCGCCGGCGCGGCGCGTTGGTCGTGATCTGGTCACCGCGTTCGTCCAAATGGCACGCCGGTTGGAGCCGGAGCGTCCCAAAAGACTTCACAAGTTTCACGCCACGGAATCCCAAAGAGAGCCGGTGGCTCCTGCTGAACAAAATCTGGTTCGAAGGCCAGGTGAAAAAGAGAAGGAAAGAACCAATGGTCACAAGAATTCCCAACGCCGCGGCACTCACGCGCTGCAACGCACAGGTCGACCGTCTGGATGCAGGCGCAGGGCCGGGTTACATCGAACTGCGCACCGGCACACAGCCCGCCTTTGGCGATGACCCGGCGAGCGGGGTGGTGCTGGTAACGATTGCGCTACAGGACCCCGCGTTCGGCGACGCGGCCGACCAAAACCCCGGCGCGCGCGCAAGCATGAACGGCACGCCAAGCGCCAACGCCGGAGCCGACGGAACGGCCAGCTGGTTCCGTGCCTACGATAGCGACGCGAACCCGGTTCAAGACGGCGCGATCACCGCCACCGGCCTCGGCGGCGAAATGGAGATCGACAACCCCGTCATCAACAGCGGCGCGACGGTGACGATCACCTCTTGGAACGTCGACGAACTCGAATCAGCGTAAGCGAGGATTGGAATGGCTCTTCAGTTTGACGGTTCTTCGGCGCGTGTTGATTATCCGAGTATATATATTCCTGTTGGAAACCCATTTTCGTTTGCCTGTAGGTTCAAGCTAACTTCGGCAACAGGGAATCAATATCTTCTGCTCATCGAATCAGGAGAAAACGATTTCGGATTTACAGCGTGGCTGAGAGAGGACTCTGGTCAACAGAGTTTGGCAGTTACTTGCTCAAGTACGATTAGCAGTACTTTGAAGTATGCTATTCCTCAGTCATTCCCAACTAACACTTGGTATGATTTGGTTGTGACGTGGGATGGAGCAGCGTCAGCGACTGGTGTTCATATCTACTTGAATGGACAAGAGCTGAGTTATGCTACTTCAACAGATGGTACACCGCCACTTCGTGCGCAGAATGGCAATTGGCTTGTTGGAGGTCGTGCAACAGATAACCTGCGCAATTTGAATGGCTGTCTCGCAGACCTTGGTGCTTGGAGCTCAATTATATCTGCCAATGAACGCGCAAATTACTCCGCAGGTCGTCCACCAGCAACAGTACGGTCAGCGGATCTTGTTTTCGATGTTCGCTTCATCGAGGGAAATACGACTGAAAATGTAACATCAGCTGTTGGGGCGCTGAATGGAACGCCAATTGCGCATCCGCACCCGACATTCGTATCAAATATTAGTCAGATAACTCCAATAGCGATACAAACACTTGCATCAGACAACAATAGTCCAATAAGTAACGCAATAGGTGCGCAAATCTCTTCGCCGCATTCGCCTATTATTGCATCTTTATCTGCAGAGATCACAACAACTCCAAGTTCAACAGTAACATTGACTGATCAGTATGAAGGTGGGAATACAGATGTTACAAGAACCATAATCGAAGCTCCAGATTCGCTATCACCTACGGTCACTGTCTACGCAAGACCTAACGTCAATGTTGAGGGCGCACTACCTAATCCGATTTACTATAGCCTTGCTTTCAAAATCTCCGGAATTTTGGGAAAAATGCCAAAATTTCGACTCAATCTATCTCATTCAGTTCCATACTCTCTTTATGGAAGCGAAGGTTGGCCGGTGGCTTGGCGACCATGGTTCAGTTATGATGAGATAACATGGCACAGAATGGACAATTCCAGCGTAACTGGGGGCTTTCAAGAGGTGTCAAACTCCACCTCGTTCTCTCAAAACACTGTATATTTTGCTACTCGTCCACCGTACAATCCTTCAAGAGTTCGCGCTCATATCGATAGCATTAAGTTCAATCCATTTGTTTCAGAACCTCCAAGCTCAACGGGTAATGACTTTGTCTATGGATTGAGTTCAGCGACAACGCGCGATGGCGATGGATTGCCGGTACCGGCGCTTGAATTAATAAGCTATCGAATTTCAGATGATGCAACCAGTGCTGCAGATGGAAGCCCGAAGCGCAAAGCCGTATTTATTGCCGGACAGCACGCGTCAAAGGACCAAGGAAATTGGCAACTGCAGTCATTTGTGGATTTTTTGATTGATGGTGGTGCAACAGCAAATGCGCTTCTCAAAAACTGGGAGTTTTTTATTTACCCGATGGTTAATCCTTCTGGTCGTTGGGGAAATGCGTATAGAGGAACTTTACAACAGAGTGAACGTGATCAAGACCCCAACAGAGATTGGCCTGGCGGAAACTCTTCTGGTCGACTGGATGTAGTGGAAGCGACGAGAACTGCAATAGAAGTGGATACTGGAAACTCAATAAGTGCTTTCATTGACTTTCATGGCCGGTTTCGAGATCCTGATTCGATATTCAGGTTTCCAAACGTAACGAATGATGCATTTATCTCACATGTAAACTCTGTATATCCAGTTGTTTCAGTTGTGAGTACAACAGCCGGAGGAGTTTCTGAGACTTTTTACCGTGACGTCTACAACGTACCATTGTCTATTACATCCGAAGGCGCGGGCTTCGTAACATCAATATCCGATTATGCGATGCTCGGAGAAGCGTTGGCGAAGGGGCTTCACGATAGTTTCGAAGCCGGTCTGTTTCAAATAAAATTGCTTCAGGGAACTAATACGCTGCCTTCAACTATCCAAGCTGCTCACAATCAGAATGTTCAAGTACAGGATAGAGGACGTTTCGTCTCTGAATTTTGGTGAATTGGTTTTTCCATTGCCGCTTGTGTCCATCTCGCGTACTCGATCAATTGAAAGATGAATCGCGGTGTTTGGAAGTCGCCGTCATCCGGCGCTTGACGAATCTTATTCAACAAACTCGTATTTAGATTGAGTTTCAGTCCGAAAACTTCCTCAGGTAGGCTTTGGTTTTCCTGTATACTAGAATTCATTAAGTTTCTTTGAGAGTCATTAGCCATGCCATGACCCAAAGACCAAATCGATTGCGGGCGATAACCAAATATGCGTCCGTAAGTGCGCAGTAACGATTTTCTTGCAAGAGTGTCAATAAACAGAAGCAGTTGATTTTTTAAGTTAGGGATTATTGGTGAATTTTCTTCGTCTCGGGGAATTTTAGCTAAATGGGGAAAGCTATTAGCAAGTAGTTGGCGCTGGAGGTAGCGTTTGTCCAATCCAATGCGAGGCATTGTAATCCATCGATTGAGCAATTCTTTATTGTAAAACGGAGCAATCACATCAAACTTTTGCCCAAGCATTAGCAAGTGCGACGAGATTAGTCCTCGCTGTCGGTTTTCTATGTCCCACAGTACCGCCGCCTGATAGGGTTTCTCAGTCTCAGACAGTTCCGAATGAATTTCACTCCTGAAATGGTCCAAATCAAATTGGAAACCCAATACATCTTGAAGAAGTGTCATCTGGCTGGTGGGAGGGATTAATACCTCCATTAGCTGATCAGTGACTTCGTCGTATGATTTCAAGTCGTGAGTAGGAAACCAATCACTCAAATGGCTACCTGCTATTGGATCGGAGAGGAAGCCATGAATCAGAGGTGCACCTTCACGATCATCAATTTCAAAAAGATTTGTGATCTGTGTTGTTTTGCTATCTCCATGCCCCTCCATAGTTGACATAAAGAGAGGTAGTTTTAGGTAATAATGATCTAATGGATATTTGAGTATTTTATGATTTACGTCTAAGGTTTTTGCAACTCTGCGTGCAGTTCTGAGCTCTCTATGATGCCACCGACCGTACGTGAACGTATTTAGATCTAAGTTACAGTTCTTAATCGTCGCTGCTAAAATTCTAGAATCAAATCCGCCACTTAGTGCAACATTGATTGGGGAGTCTCCATGTTGCGTATAGCGAACAATGCTCTGTGATAGCGCTTTTTCAAGGTCAACTAAAGCTTGGTGTAGATATGTATCCGACCTAATTTTGCCTTCTATACGAAGGCGTCTAGGGCGAGTTATTTTTTCACCAATTCCCAGTGACCATTCGAAAACTTCACCAGTTTGCGCTCGGGTAATTTTTTTATGTAGCGTTCGGCCAGAAAGTGGGTAGCCCATCATCATAAATTCAGCAACAGAGTTTCTATCTGCTGTTCCTATCGCATCAGGAAAAATAGAAACTAAATCAAGTATTTTGCTCGAAATTATTAAACCATCTGACGTGTGGCACCGATACATTGGCATTAATCCAAGTGCATCGGATTCAATCTTGAAGCTGGTTTCAAGGCTATGTATTAAATTGTATACTTGAGCTTCTGTTTCCAGATGCCTATGCCAAACTTTCCAGTTGTTGTCACTGTTTGCGATTTCAATAGAACGGTTGGAGAGAATTTTACCTGGTGAAACATGGCTTACAAGTAACGGCTCCTCGGTTGAGGTATCTGTTTGATGATCATGTGTGTTGATCGCAAAGAAGTAATTTTTAGAACGGATAATTTGAAAATTTTTGCTTTTACAGTGTTTTTCGAATGCGTGTTGAGTTCCAGTTGCGAAAGTATTTTTCTCGCGCGGAACAAAAATTAGAAATTGTGATGTAATAATATTATCAAGCACAAAAAATAGTCCCTAGAGAATTCCTAAATAATGACAAATTTTATCGCATTGTGTATTGTGTTATTAATATTTATATAAATTTATAGTTTTCCATTTGATTTATATGATTAATAAGTAACGGTTGGAGCCATTTGAAATCAGAGTTTCGACCAGTCAAACTTCCTTTTAGAAATCGCGAATAAATAGATCCTGTTCGAATGAGAGAATCTTTTTTTAGTATTGATAACAAGTTTATCAGTACATGAATCAACGTGCGTCGAACCTGCCATGAGTTGGGCGGAGGCGATATCTGAGTGCTTGTATATGGAAACTCATCAAACTCGGGGTAAGCCTTAGACAGGACATTTGCATGAACGGCAATACGACTGTGATCGTTGCAAGAAGAAACGAAATCAAAAAGATCGTTGTCTAGGAAAGGCGTATGAACCAACGGAATTGTGTGCTGAAGACCGAAGGTGAATGTGCTGGTCGTGCGACGGGTGCGACTCCAAAACTGGAATGCTGCTATAGGATGTGGTTTGTCAGCGTGAAGTTTTAGTTCTTCTACTAGGCGAGTTATCGCACGAGCTCGATTGAAGCGTTTGTAGGCCTCTTTGTCTAATATGATGGACAGGGCCTTTTCTGAATCACCAAGCAAATCTGAAGCGAGTGCTTCGAACGCTCCTTTTTGGTATAATCTTGCACGCTTATCACTGTACCAGATTGTGTTAAAGAAAACGTCCAAGCCGATACCGTCGTAACTAACCGCGGTGTTGGCTTGTAAGAAGTCTACAAGTGGCAACGCCCATCCATGATCAAGGGTGCAGAAGTTCGTATGCAGGTTTTTCCGTTTTTCGCAGGTTATCCCAAACCCCACAGGTGGAAGGACAATGTGAGGGAGTCCAAGCCGGCTTGCCAAAAGTTGGGCAATTTCGCTGTCTTCATTTGTTAAAGGTTTTGGAAAATTGGCTGTTACACAAGCTTTGGGAAAAGCGGATTGTCGCACCAATTCTAAAAGAATGTGCCGAGAGTCTTTACCTCCCGTAAGAGGAACGCAAAAATCGTCAGTTTGCGGGAGTCGCCGTTTGATTGCTTGGGCGAATAGTTCGATTATGCCATCTACGACCTCGGAATGTTTGAGGTTCTGCAGCTTTGGGGTATGGCTTTCATGCGTCAAATTTAGTCGGCCATTACTCCAAGTTAGTTTTGCGTTCGTTGGCATAGCGCGGATTTGTTTAAACGGCGTGTCTTCACCGAGAAACGTATGTCGGCGGATAAAAACAGCCATTGCATCGTTATCCCATTCGTTAGGGGCTCCGCACTCCAAAATCTTTGGAATTGAGTTTGATATGCAGAACTCATCCTTTCCGGAATAATAGAAAAGAGGAGACATGCCATAGCGGCAATTGCCCGCGGCTAGTGTCGTTCCATCCCAAGACCACTCTGCATATACGCCGTTGCGCGAACCATCTGCTTGGTCGATAGCGTTGCCATGGCGGTAAGACTCTTGGCCATCGGAGATGATGCCGTCTGGATTGTAGCGCAAATGTAAAAATGCAGGTTTCATTTATCTTTAAAGACTCTGCAATTTAAGAAAGTAAGTTACGATTGAACAATGATTGATGTTCAATCGTAAGTGATCCTTAAAGACGATTTCTGATCTGCTGTGGTGTGTTTAATTTATGTTACCCATGGACGCTATTCTGTAATCTTTGGCCAACCTGATTTCGATCTATTTCCGCATAGAGGGTTTCCCCGAACCAAGCGAATTGACTCACAGAATGAGACGGATAAGTGTCTAGGAGGGATAGGCAATTCCCCGAATACGTTTCGTTTGCTTTGCGAACGATGTTGCTTTTTTCGGGGCAAGCGCTGAGAAACAAAAGCTAATTGCATGAAAAATGCTGAGATCCGATGCGACGGTTGGTGCGTTAAAAATTCTGGTTGCCGCTAAATGGATCTCAAGTTTTCTAGTTGTTTTAGATGAAACACAAGGAGTGGCTGCAGCCAATCGTAGTCAGCGGAGTTACCTGAAAAGCACCCTTTTGTGAGCCTTGCAGCAACTGACAGGGACCTCATAGCCGAAGGTGTTTTAGACCGAGATAGTAGTTCCGATAGTAAGCTGAGAGACATTTGTCTAATTCGCCAAGAGCTTGGTCGATTGGGCACGCCAGACGTAACAAAAGGTGCTGAACTGAATTCGGGGTATGCAGCCAATAACGCATCGGTATGGATGGCGAAGTTCTCATCTGGACTGAGGGCAGTGACAAAATCGAAAAGTTCATGATCGAGATAAGGTGTGTGGACTTTGGGAACACTGTTTTGCAGACCAAATGTGAAAGTGGCGGTGTTTCGGCGTGTACGACTCCAGAACTGAAATGCTGCTATAGGATGAGGGGCGTCAGCGTGCAGTTCTATTTCTTCTGTTAGCCGCTGCAAGGCTTTTCGCCTACTGAATCTTTGAATTATTTCAGGTGTAAATATTAAAGAAAGTGCATTCTCGGAATCACCTAGAAAGTCTTCTGCTAATTTCTTAAAAGAACCCTCATTGTACAAAGCCGCACGTTTTTCACTGTGCCACATAGTGCTGAAGTATACGTCCAAACCTAAGCCATCATAACTCTCAGATGCATTGGCTTGGAGAAATTGAGTAAGGGGTAGTGCCCAGCCATGGTCAATAGTACAAAAATTTGTATGTAGGTTTTTCCTCTCCTCATCAATTAATCCACGATCAGAGGGAGGTATTATTACATGTGGTAGGTCAAGTTTTTTGGCCAAGAGGCTAGCAATTTCACTGTCCTGATTGGTAAACGGGGGTGGAAAGCTAGCGGTGACGCAGGCTTTAGGTAGACTCGATTGGCGCGCTAATTCTAAGAGAATGTGTCGAGAGTCTTTGCCGCCAGTCAAAGGTAAATAGAAGTTCTCTGATTCGGGTAAACGGCGCTTGATCGAGCTAGAGAATAGTTCAATGACACCTTCAATGATTGTTGAGCGCTTCAGATGTTGCAGCTTTGACGTAGGTCGATGACCTTTTATGGTCATTTGACCGTTCTGCCAGATCAGCTTAGCGCTTGGCGGCGTAGTGCGAATCTTTTTGAACGGAGTATCTTCGCCTAAAAAGCTATGGCGCCGAATAAAGACGGCCATCGCATCGTCGTCCCAATCAATTGGCGCGCCACGCTCTATAATTTTGGGGATAGAGTTGGAGATGCAAAACTCATTTTTGCCGCAGTAGTAGAAAAGTGGTGACATGCCGTAGCGACAATTACTTGCATGAAGCGTCGCACCGTCCCAAGACCACTCCGCATAGACACCGTTGCGTGTACCGTCATCTTGTTCAACGGCGTTGCCGTGATAATACGAGGTATCGCCTTCGGCTTTTATGCCGTCTGGGCCGCACTTAAGATGTAGAAACGCCGGTTTCATAAACTCTAGAGACTTTGCTGATTGCGGGTTAGATCAGCACAATTAACGTGTCAATCAATCATCAAGCAATGCTCCCAAGAAGACCTCCTGAAGCGTAATCCACTCAATTTATGTTACCCGGTGCAAAATAAATTCAACTTCCGGCCAATCCCCATACAGGCGGAAGTCGTGGTAGTGTAACACTATCAGGCGGTTAGAAAACTATAGTTTCGACGGATGTGGATTCGATGAGGGTTTGCAGCGTTTTTTAAGTCGGTTTCGTGATCTTTTGGCGTTCGGGGGTGCCTCAGGCGCCTGATGCTCTTCTGACGCCTGATGCTCTTCTGGCGCCTGACACTCTTCGGACGCTGGATAGTCTGCGAGTGGTGCATCGCGCGCGTTCAAGTTTTATGTCCGGCGCGGCGCTCCGGAAGGCGAGGGCGATTGCCTGGCGGCCGCCTGGGTGATCGTTGCGCGACGGCTTAAGGGGCGGCAATGAAGCGCCGGTCTTTCGTCGCTGCGTCGTGTGGGGTTCAGTCGTGCGAGGCCCGGATGTGCAGGCTTCGGGCGTACCAGGCCCGGGCGTGCGACGCTCGAGTGTTGGGGACAGTGAGTGACGGGCCGGCTTTTTCATGATGTCACTGATTATCCGGCGAGCGCTGGAAGATCTGGGCACCTGAATCCGCATGCTGCTTTTCCGGCGGCGTATCCTGCGGGGGGGCGTAGAACATCGGTTCCTGATTGTCCTGTCCGGACTCGGCGGGCCGGCGGATCTTGACGTCGGTGCCTTCCTGTTCGGCGCCCTGCTGCGCGGCGTGAAGCTCACGCGCGGTTTCTTCGGTCCAGGGCAGAACGTAGGAGCGGGGTTCGTCGATGCCGGCGACCGCAAGCCAGAGATAGATCGATTCTTCCTCGTCGATGCGTGCGGCCAGCACGCTTGCGTCTTCCAGGTGCTCAGACGCCCAATCCATCGCCACGGGTTTGGGACGGCTCAAAAGCGTTTCAAGGCTGATGTAGGCGACCGGCAGGAACAAGGACATGGTGACCAGCGCGGTGACCTTGATCCAGAGCCGGCGCGGCGACCAGACACTGATCTGGGCAAGGATCGCGACCAGGGCCACGGCGATGGGAAAGATGATGCGGATGCTGTCCATTAGGATTTCCTGGCCCTTATGATTTCCTGGCGCGCAATGCTCGGGGAAGATCGTGAACGCTGCCGGAGACGAGTTGGCCCTTTTCATCCAGGGAGAAGCGGAACGCGGTGAGTTCCTGGCCTTCATGCTCCAGCTTCACACCAGTCGCGAGGATCTGTTTGGCAGGGGCCTCTTCCGATGGCTTGACACTGATGACCACGGTGACGGGAATGGTGCCGACGCCGCTGAGGTTCCGGTAAAGATGGACGTTGACGGTGTATTCACCGCTCGGCACGCCACGGCTATAGGAGACCTCGTAGTTCATCCGCGTCGCGTCGGCCAGATTACCGAGGTCGTCGCGCAGCAGGTTGAATGAGACGCCACCTTTGTTGGAATAACCGACCGGCTTGTCGCCGGGCGCTTCGACCCAGAGGTCGACATCGCTGTTCAACTCATCGGGCCAGCGCAGTTCGACGATGACGTTGCCCGGTGCGTTGGTCTCGGCTTCCGCTTTTGCCGGCGGGTTCAGGTGCGGCAGCAGCAGCAGGACGATTGCGACGAAGCCGGCGAGGGCGAGGAAGATGATGTCGCGGAAGACCGTGTCGCCGGTGTTGTCGTCGAAGTGATCAAGCCCTTCCATGGCTCTCTCCGAATTCAACCAGTGCAGTGATCAGCCTGACGGTGCCGGCCGCCAGCAGTTGATAGTTGATCATCAGCCAGACATTGAGAATGGCACCGACCAGCGTGGTATAGAGTGCGGTCGACATGCCCTCGATCAAGGTCGAGACCATGGGCGTGATGGCGCTGACGTCTGAGGCCTGTTCCGGATCGACCCCCGAGAGAGCGATAATGAAACCGACGACGGTGCCGATCAGGCCGAGCAGCACAAGCGAGTTGGCAACGTTGCGGACCACGGCGATGCGGTGGGTCAGCTTCATACGCAGCGAGGAGGCCAGAAGCGACCGGCTGTCACCGGCCCGGCCGCGCAGGCTGGCGATGTAAAGTGTGGCATGGCTGTCGCGCAGTGGATCGAAATGATCGACCTGCTCCAGATCCCGGCTGGTTTCCCAGACCCGGCGGGCGCAGACGATCAGGCCGGCCAGGAAGACGAAGCAGATCGCGACCGAGAGATAGGTCTTATCCGCTGCGAAGGCGCGTTCGACCAAGCCCTGATGATAGGCGGCGCCAAGAAGGCCGGCCGCAATGATGTTTACGAGGGCGAAGCGGAGAACGAGAAGGTGCCGCTTGGGGCTGTTCGCCGAAGCCTTGCTTTGTGCGGTAAGCCAGGCGAGCTGCTGCGCGCCGGCTGCATCACCCTGATTTTCGATGTTCGCGGGACTTTCCGTATCTAACGAAAAGGGTGATGTTTGCGCGTATGCCATAGTCCATGACTCTCCAGATGTGACCGCAGTCTTCCGAAGGGTTTGGACAGCTGTTTTGTTCTGTTGTGCAGACTTCTCTAAACGACTGGCCATTCCGCCGTCTCCGGCGCCCGACCCTTCAGCCTATTCAGCCCGAATCATAGGGTGCTGATGGTTAACATGTGCTTACCAACAAATTTATATCGAACTTTAGATTGAAGTTTTTTTTGCCTCTCTTTTGGCGACCTGTACAAGGACTCCATCCATGCACGACACTCGCGTACCAGATACTCCGGCGGACGATCTGATTCGCCGCCATGAAGAGCTCGCCGCGGCGCGGGCCACCTGGGAAAATCACTGGCGGGAGATCGCGGAGCGTATTCTGCCGCGCCAGGATTCCTTTCAGACCAAATGGTCCCCCGGAGCCAAGCGCAACGAAAAGATCTTCGATTCCACGGCACCGATCGCATTGGAACGCTTCGCGGCGGCAATGGAATCGATGCTCACGCCCCGCGCCCAGCGCTGGCACCGCCTACGGGCATCCGATCAAAGGCTCAATGAAGCGGACGGGGTGCGCGACTGGTTCCGGCGGGTTGAAGACATCCTCTTTGCCGCACGCTACAGCCCGCGGGCCAACTACGCCAGCCAGCAGCATGAAACCTACATGAGCCTGGGCGCCTTCGGCACCGGCGTGCTCTTTATCGGCGAAGAGGTGGGACGCGGCCTGCGCTACAAGTCGATCCATCTCTCGGACTGCTGTTTTGCTGAAGACGCGAACGGCCGCATCGATACGGTCTTTCGCACCTACCGTCTCTCCGCCCGCCAGGCGGCGCAACGCTGGCCGGAGAAGACCCTGCCGCGCGGCATCTTGCGGGCGCTGGAAAAAGAGCCCGAGCGGCGCTTCGACTTTCTGCATGCGGTGGTGCCGCGCGGTGAGCTCAAAGCCGGAAAGGCAGATGCCAAGAACCTGCCATTCGCGTCCTATCACATTGCGATGGAAGCGCGGTCCGTCCTGCAGGTGGGGGGCTTCGAACAGTTCCCCTACGCGGTCTCGCGTTATGTTACCGCGCCGAACGAAGTCTATGGGCGCTCGCCGGCCATGGCGGTGCTGCCCGATATCAAAATGCTCAACGAGATGAGCAAGACCATCATCCGTGCGGCGCATAAGACGGTGGACCCGCCGGTGCTGATTCATGACGACGGAATCCTGGGCGGCCGTCCGGACCTGCGCCCCAACGCCATCAACTACGGCGGGGTCGACAGCTCCGGCCGGCCCTTGATGCAGCCCTTTCAGAACAACGCGCGGGTCGACATCGGACTGGACATGATGAACCAGCGCCGCGAGGTCATTAACGACGCCTTTCTGGTCAGCCTGTTTCAGATTCTGGTCCGGGGACCGGCCATGACCGCGACCGAAGTTTTGGAACGCGCCCAGGAGAAGGGCGTGCTGCTGGGGCCGACCATCGGTCGCCAGCAGTCGGAATCCCTGGGGCCCATGATCGAGCGGGAGATTGCAATCCTGGCCCGCGCCGATGCCCTGCCGGCGATGCCGCCGGCGCTCGAGGAGGCCGGAGGCGATTATGAAATTCTCTACGACTCCCCGCTGACCCGAGCCCAGCGCGCAGAGGAGGGCTTGGGCGTCATGCGGGCGCTGGAAATCGCCGGTGCCATGGCGGCGGCCGATCCAACCATCTTCGACAACTTCGATTCCGATGCTGTCGCGAAGATCGCGGTCGAGGTCCACGGCGTCGAACATATTCTGCGCAAGAAAGACGATGTGGAAGCCCTGCGCGGTCAACGCGCGCAACAGGAGGCCATGATGCAAACCCTGGCCGCCGGGCCACAGGTCGCGGATACGGTCAGCAAGCTGTCCGGCATCGAAGGTGCTGGGACGGGCCTGGAAGCCGTGCTGGCGCAGGTGGCGGGCGGTGCCCCGCCTGGGAACCCGGGTGGCGGCGGTCCTGGCTTGCCCGAAGTCGCCAGTGACGGAGGGGCGCGGAATGCGTGAGATCTTTGCCCGCTTGCTTCGCCGCCGCCGTTTGGCCTACCGGCGCACCTTCGGCAGCCGCGACGGTCAGGCGGTGCTCGCCGACCTGCGTAATTTCTGCTGTGCGACGCGGCCGAGTTTCCAGCCCGGCGACACCCACGCGACCGCCCTGCGCGAGGGCCGGCGGGAGGTCTGGCTGCGCCTGCAGATGCACCTCAACATGACCGATAAGCAGATCTGGCAGCTGGACTCCGACAACGTGCCCGAATGACTTGGGCGCCGTTGGCACTGAGGACGGCTTAGTGAACATAAAGAGAGGAAGACGGAATGCCGCAAGAGACGACGGAGGGATCGAGACCGCCCAACACGGCGGGCTCCGAGCAGGACAGGGACCGGGGAACTGGCGGTTCTGGAACGCCGGCAGAAGCACCGGGCGGATCGCCTGCGCAAGAGCCTGCGGACTGGACCGAGGGACTGAACGACGAACAGCGTGCCCTGCTTGCGACCAAAGGCTGGAAGGCGCCGGGCGCGGTTCTGGAGTCCTACCGCCATCTCGAGAAGCTGATCGGGCGCGACAAGATCGCAATCCCCAAGGACGGTGACGGAGAAGCCTGGAACGCGGTTTTCGACCGCCTGGGCCGCCCGGAGTCTGCCGAGGGGTACGAGATCGCAGTGCCCGAGGGTGTGGAGCGCGATGCAGCGTTTGAAGAGCAGATGCGCGAGCTGTTCCACAGCGCCGGCCTCACCAAGACGCAGGTGGCGGCGCTGTCCGAAGGCTGGCATGGCTATCTGGGCGGCGAGACGGCGCGCGGCGAACAACTGCGGATCGAACGGGCCGCCCGTGACGAGGAGGCCCTGCGGTCCGAATGGGGCGGCAGCTTCGACCGCAACATGGAACAGGCCCGGCGTGCGGCGCGGCGCTTCGGTGACGCGGAGACCATCGACGGTCTGGAAGAGGCGGTCGGACGCGCGGCCGTCTTTAAAATGTTCGCGCGTATCGGGTCCGCCATGGCCGAGGACGATCTGCAGGGCGAGGCCAGCGAGAGCTTTTCCCAACCGGGCTCGGTCCGCGCACAGATCACGGCCTTGAAGGCGGATCCGGCCTTCCGGGAGGCCTGGCTCGAACATTCCCACCCTGGCCACCCGCAGGCCGTTGCCCGCATGGCTGCCTTAACTGAAAAACTGGAGATCCTGTCATGAATGGAGTGAAACCCGATACGGGACCGGTTGCCTGTTCCCCTGCCGAAAAGGACCGCTTGATGGCGGAACATCAGCGAGAGGATTTGCGGCTCGATTGTCTGCGGCTCGCCCTTCAACGCCAGGGGGCGCGCGACAGCCGGGACCTGCTTGAGATCGCGGAGGAGTATTTCGGCTGGGTGACGGCGGAGAGCCGGCGTGAGGTGCGACATCTGACCGAGATTCCCACCAAGATCCCCACCAAGATCCCCACCAAGATCCCCAGTGAAGCTGGTGCGCCTGACTGGAACAGCGCCAAGGGTGGGCTTTCGGCGACGCTCTCGCTTGGAACGAAGGCTTCGCCGCCTGTCGGCAGACCCAAGCGTGCGGCACGTCGCGTACATCCGGCACCCAAGCTCTAAAGATGGAATGATCGCCATTTTCGTGTGAGCAGGGCCGTTATGGCCGGGTTTTGAAACCGCACACCACGACCTGACAGACGTTTTCGGCAGGCCTCCTTTTGAGGTCTTTTTTTATGCGCCACGCCTTCCGGTTTTCGCCGGGCTGCGTGGCGTTTTCCTTTTGAAAATTGCTCACCCTGCCGGACGGCGGTTTCCGTCCTCCGGCTTCTCTACAACAACGCGAGGAGTTTCATGCCGCGCTTTCCTGTTCAGCCGCAGCGGACCACGGCGCCCGCTGCTTTTTCTACCGCGCCCCGAGCACATGCCGCTGACTTTGGTGGCGGCGTTGGCCGGGAACTGGCCGGACTTGGTGCCGGCGTCGCCGATCTGGGCGCGGCGCTCGAAGTTCGCGATCAACGCCGGGAGCGTCAGGTGATGCAGGCCGTGTCGCGCCTGGATGTCGATGTGGCCAGGCAACGCGCCGAGAGCGATGCGCAGGCACCGCCGGAGGAGGATAGCGACAGCCGGATCAAACGGCAGCAGGCCGTCTTTGAAGCCAGTGCGGCGGCACTGGTACAGAGCTACGAAGGGCAGAGCCTGCAGGCACAGTTGAGTGAGCGCATCGACGCGCGGCGCAGGGCCTGGACCCGCAGGCTTGTGGAGGGAGAGGCCAGCCGCCGTCTGCACAAGGATCTTCAGGATGTGCAGGCAGTTGTGTCGAGTTGGCAGGAGCGCATTGCCGCCGATGCGTCTCAGTTCAATACAGCGTCCCTTGAACTTTTAGGTGACGGAGTCAGCGACGATGAAGGTCATGACAAGCAGGGTGATGGGCAAGCCGGTCTGCTGGGTGGACTCGGTTTACGGCCCGAGGCCCTGGCCGCCTGGAGAGAGCACACGCTGAAGCAACTGCTCGATGCGCGGATGGCTGGTGATCCGGGCGGTGTATTGGTCGATCTGGAAGCCGGAAGCTGGCCGGAAACACTCCCGGAGGCGCGCCGCAGCGCGCTACAGGAAGATGCGCGCGAGGCGTTGGCCCGGCAGCAGACGGCAGAGCGGATCGACCGCAGCCGGCAGGGCGCGCACAAGAGTCTCAAGCTCTCGCAGGATATCGCAGAAGGCAAGGCCGGCCAGGCCGAGGTCCGGCGGGCGGAAGAGGATGGAGCTCTTTCCACACCGCAGGCTGAAGCCCTGCGCAGCGAAGTGGCGCAAGCGGCGGCCGCGGCACAGGAACGGCAGGCGGCGCAGGACGAACTCGGGGTTTCCCTGAACAACGGGGCCGGCTTCGATGCGGGCAATCCGCAGAACCGGGCCGCCGCGGATGATTTCTACGAGAGGGTCTTCAGTGCGGCGGTTCGGGAGGGGGCGGAGGACGCGCCCGTCGCGCAGGTCGTCTCGGCGGTCAAAAGGACCGGTTATCTGCCGAAGGGCCTGGCACGCGATGTGACGGCGTTGCTGCAGGGCCGTGACGAAGCCGGGCAGGTCGCAGGTGCGGAGCTCTACGGCCAACTGCTCGCGGCGGCACCGGAGCTTGTTAAGAACGCGATCGATCTCGAGGCGCGGGCGCGGGGCGGGGTTCTCAAGCGCTGGCTAGATGCCGGCCTCGATCCTGCCGATGCCTTGCAGCGCACAGAGGCGGAGCTGCCGCGCGACGGGACGGTCCGGTTCGTCGACGACCAAGAGATGGCCGTTCTGCAGAGGGATCTGCGCGCGTTGTTCATTGGCAAGCAGCCGGATCGGCATGTCGGCCGGATCCTCGGCTTGCTCGAAGATAATTACCTGGGCGATCTGGCCCGGGGTCTGAACACGCGACAAGCCCGGGCGCAGCTAAGGCATGACGTCGGCGGGATGGTGAGCAGGGTCAGCCTGCTGAGAACCATCTTGGAAACAAGAGCACGGCAGTCCGACGCTGCCGATGGGGTGAACGCTGAAGGAGCTTCGCTTTTGCAGCCTGCTGGATTCTTTTCCAAGGGATTCAGTAATTCTGCCGGAAAGGGCGGTTTGCGAGGAACTAGCGGGTTTTATGGGCCCTTTGGAAATCCGCTCGACGACGAACTCGCCGGTGCCACCACGCAGTTATTGCAGAAAGAAAGCTCAAACTTGGTTGGTCGCTTGGATGAAACCTATCGCGAAAGCAATAAGGAGCTTTCGCGGTTACGCGCCCGGCTGTTTCCGCCATATGCCGCGTTTTTCTTCGGCGATGCCCTTCTGTCGATTGGCGACGGCACCGAGTATCTCGGGAAGATCGTCGAAGAGGACAATGAGAACGACATCCGTAGAATTGAAATTCAGCATGACGAGCTTGGTCGCGTTACGGTCCGCCAGCAGTACGACATCACGACAGAGAGATATTTCAACATTGACGCCACTTTTTACGACCCCGACCAGCGTAATGACACCACCGAAACGTTTCCGAATAGTCGATTCTTTGTGCCGTCTCCTTAAGGGGGGACGCAATAAAGTTCGCCTTTATTTCCGCAGTCAGGGAGCGAGTTTAACCCGGAGGGGTTTGGGGCGCAGGGCGTTCCGGATTTACCAATCACTACGGCTGGTGACCCTCCGGGCCCTAACACACTTACTGACCAACCAGAAGGCTTCGCGCCCATAGGTCCGAACGGGCCCATCAAGACATCATTTCCTGACCAGAGTCAGGATCTCAACGTTCCAATAATTCTCCTAAGCGAAGGGGGGTATCGCAATGCGAAGAGTGGTGATCTTTCGGCTGATGGAACATTTAGTTGGTGGCACCCTGGGCGCCATACAACAAATAAGACGTTGAGGAAGCGGTATGCACAAGATAAAGGAATCGTATGGCCTACGGATCCTGATACGGGTTTTTTCAAGATGTTTCCCATACAATAGCGCTGGCTGATGGAGGTACTGACTATTTTGAAGTCATTGAGCCTATGACTCGGAAAGATCACATCGAGGAGGGCGATTTTGTGCGTTGGCAGAAGTTGAAGGAGAAGTAGATGGCACGTCCGCAAATCGATGAAGCGACGGTGTTTTCATTAGAAGAGGCGCCGAAGCTTCTTGAAAAAGAAGATTTCGAATTTTTCGATGATCTGGTCAATCGGTCTCGCGAGTATTTGGAGGCATTTCGCTGGTGCGATCGTGTAGTCAGTGTCCGTGTTGGGATTTTCGACCCGGGAGTGTTGGGAGTTTTTTTGTTGGAGATTGAAACCAGCCGACCCGATGTGGATGAGCTCATCTGGGTCATTATGGGAGATTTGCCTCCTGCTTATATTGCGGAGCAAAATCCTGGGAGTTGCCCGAATGCGGCCTGTGCGTTGGATGGATATGTTCGAGCAATGATGGATTGGGTGGAAGCAGTCGAGGAGGGGCGTTCTGTTGCAAAGTTGATTCCCGTCAATGCCCCGCCAACAAAAGAGTGGGCCAAGTATCTTAGAGTAAGACTCGAGTTTATCGAGCAAAGTATCTTAACCGACTACAAAGAATTTTTAACATAAATGAGGCAGTTGCGGTAACACCCTACGGCAAAGGATACACACGTTATTGCCGACAGTTTTTTCGCGTTTCTCGACATGCTCTATGAGGTTGAATACGACGACTGAAGCTGCCGTGAGGATTTGGCCCGCAGCGCAAAACTTCAACAGAGCTCTATAGATTCCAATCGAGAGAATACGCGCTGTTGAATTTCATGTTTCCTCCTCTCGAAGGAACCTTCCGCGTACCAAATGGTTGTTCGGAGGGTGGCTGGAAACCACGTTAACCTCGATACATCTCCCAATGATGATACTACCCTGTATTGTAAAAATGTTTTGACTCAGTGATGCTTTTTAAACAAAATGTTCATGACATGTTCCTAAAATCACAGTCCAATCGTGTGCCGGCGTAACTCTTGGACGTAGAAATTTGATCGCTGGAGCAAGGGAGTGTCAGGTGCCGCACAAGGTTGATTTTGACTTGGTTTTCGAAGCGGATGATTTTCGCAATCGCTTTCTCGACGGGAGGGAAGATCATGAGGGCTTCGATGCAATCGAAAAAGAGGCGCGAAATTTCCTGACGACCTATACTTGGTGTCCGCCGGTCGAAGGCGTTTATGTTGGGTGTTACTGCCCGCCAGTTGTTGCCGTTTTCGCCTATAAAGTGGAAAAATCGCCACCGATCGGGATAGACTCAACGGACATATTGGAGTGGATTTGGGTGGTGGCCGGCGATTTGCCTCCAGCCTATCTTATCAATGAGGAAATCACAGATGCTTTGGTCGCGCTCGCTGGGTACACAGCTGTCGCCTCAGATTGGGTCAAGGCGGTCGAAGGAGGGGATACGGTCGATGATTTCGTCTACTTCGATTTGCCTGCCGATAAGGAACACGCAGCGATGCTCCGCCCGCGGATCGATCTTCTGAAGCAACATTTTCTCTACGTTGAACGTCCTCCACTTTTCCCAGGCATCTGAAGAGGAAATGGTCGCTTAATCCAAACAAAGAGCATCGGTATAGAGCACGACTATTACGCTGTTTGTCGAGCTCGATATCGTGATTTTTCGATTTTGGGCACACAAATGCGGTGTCCCGAAAGACATCAAAAAGAAACTGGTCACAGCAGATAGCGCTTGCATATGGAGGTGCGCGCTGGTCGAGACTTGTCAATTCTTCGGCCGGCAACTTTTCGAGAATATTGTTGTTCAGCGGTTCCTGAGAGTGTGCTTGGTGTCGAACTGGCAGGAACGTGTGGCAGCCAATCCGTCTTTCTGAAGGGGAAAAATCATGACGGTCGAGATCGTTAAGAGAGGTCCTGTATTAACGGAAGAAAAGTTGGCGAACTTCGAAAACAACAACCAGTTGAAACTCCCTGAAGATTACAAGAGTTTTATGTTGCAGTATAACGGCGGAAAGCCGGTGCCCTGCGATTTTCCGTTGATTGGACACAGGGAAGAATCAAGTGATGTTGTCGTATTTTATGGTGTGGATTATGAGCTCAAAGCGTTGGAGCTTCAGAAGAACTTTGATTCTATCATTGGATATTTTGCTGATCCGGCTTTCGACAAATTTTTCCCAATCGCAAACGACAGTTTTAACGATCTGATTTGTCTCGACCTGTCTGACGAACACTATGGTGCCGTAGTGTTCATCGACCGGGTGCCGATGTGGAAAGATTACACGGCAAAGGAAATTTACGTTATTGCCGACAGTTTTTCCGCGTTTCTCGACATGCTCTATGAGGTTGAATACGACGATTAGATTTGCCGTGACGATTTGGCCGGCAACGCAAAACGTCAACAGAGTTCTATAGATTTCAATCGAGAAAATACGCGTTGTTGAATTTCATGTTTCCTCCATTGTTCATAGGGCTTCCAAACAAACAATGTTTGGTTGGCGAGCGGTTGGAAGCGGCAATGACCTCATAGCGCTCCCAAAGGGTGTTGCTACTCATTATTGAAAAAACATTTTGACTCAGAAAAATTCTTCACATTAAATGTTCATGAAATGTTCTTATTTGGTTTTGGGAAGTTCCCAGACCTGAAGCCTCCTGCCGGTAGGAGTTGCTGGTGGGGAGCAACCACGGCGACAGCGGACAGTATCGACTTCGATCTGATGGTCCGGCAGTGAGCAATTCGGAAGTGTTTTTTGACGCCGTTGTTTGCGGAAGCAAAGGGCTGCTGCCGATGACGAAAACCGGCCCGGATGCCAGGTGAAAATTGATAAGTGGAGACAATGAGACCGTGGAGCTGGTTTGGGTGGGAAAAGATGTAAGGGATTGCTTGTTCACTGTTGGACGGCAAATCCGAACTTGCCGTGTCCGGTCTTTTGAAGGGGACATCTAAGGTGAGGCAAATTATCGATGAAACTAAGGTGTTTCCATTGGAAGAAGCGCCAGACAAGCTGCCAAAAGAGGACCTTGCGTACTTTAACGATTTGGTCGATCGATCGCGAAAGTACTTGGAGTCCTTTCGCTGGTGTGATCGCGTGGTCGAGATCAGAGTGGGGTTCTTCGTCGAAGAATTGTTGGGTGTTTTTTTGCTGGAAATCGAAACAAGCCGCGTCGACGTCGACGAGTTGATTTGGGTGGTGATGGGGGATTTGCCTCCTGCTTACATTGGTGATCCAGAGCCCGGTGCCTGTCCAAACGCAATCTGCGCATTGAGCGAATACGTCGGTGCGATGTTCGAATGGGTGGAAGCGGTTGAGAAAGGACGGTCGGTTGAAAACCTGATTCGTGTGAATGCGGCTCCGACGAAAGAATATGCCGAGATGCTGCGCTGGCGGCTGGAGCATATCGAAGAAAACATTCTTCCTGACTTCAAAGAGCTAATCGACCAGACGGCGGTGCCGGAGGAGATACCGAAGCCGTGACAGCTGCGGCCACTGGTCTCTGCGCGGCTGGAGAGCCGACCGGTCGCTGCAGATGAATGTCTTTCGAGAATGACAACTGGTAAATAAGGGCTGATTTGGAGAAACCACTGAAAGACGATTTTAAACGTTACCCCTGTCTTTGTTGTGGTTACATGAGAAGGTGGTTCGAAGAGCACGGCACCTATGATCTTTGTGAGATCTGCGGTTGGGGCGATGATCATCTTCAGTCCCAGGGTCCAGATAGAACAGGCTGTGCGAACAAAATGAGCTTGAACCAGGCCAGGGCGAGTTACGCCGAATATGGTGCGAAATCTCAAGAGGCTCTGGTGCGGGTGCGTAAACCGTTGCCGGGGAGGTGCCCAAGTCGTGAGGGATGCGAATGGGGTGTGTTATGGCCGGCTTGGTTTGGGACGGGAAATGAGGCTTCCGGCCTCTGACCGATGTGAGTATGCGCGACGTCACGCAAATTATGCCGGGTTAATATTTTTTCCGGTATAACTCTAAGAATTTTATGACGCGCTATCCTGGCAAGCCATCGGTTTGAGGTGCCTGCCGATAGCCTCCCGCGGGCAAGATCGCTTTCCATCGCAAGAGCTGACGTTCCGAATTTTCACGCCAATGGCTGCTGTGCGGGTGCGGATTCAACAGGTCGCCGCATCAAACCACGAGGACTTCACTCGCGGGTTTGGTGAGAACTTTGCTGGTTACAATTTGATATAACCAGCCAGCAACATCGTAGTGTGCAGGCAAGGAAGTCTTTGACAATTGACGCTCTGACATAAAGTCGCAAACGGCCATGATCACCGATGACAAAATAACAGTCTTTGTTCGTTCTAACTCGTCGGCGATAGATTTCAACTTGGTTTCAATTTCCTCAACATCAGCCTTGGCACTACCGTCTGAAAATCTTTCACGAAAAAAAGCCAAGGCTTCAAACTCCTCGGTTTGTTCGGACTCCAGTTCATGTAGTCTTTCAATCTGCGAACTGTCAGCCAAAAGCATTTCTCGTTGAAACCTCCGAACAAGATCCAGCACATCGTCAGCACCTTCTACACCCATTTCGAAGGGGGAGATTTGACGAAACTTTGCAAAAACCACTTCGTTTGCAGGGCGGTCAAACACTTCATCCAACGTCTTTGTTATGCCTTCAATCGCGTCCAACTGCTGCCGATTTGCCTTCGTTACATTAGATATCGCTTCATCAATGCGTCCCTGATTTTTAGAGGCTATTGCTGATGCGATGAGTGCGCCGAGGCTGTCTTTTTCAACGACAGTAACCAAGCCTTCTTCTGCCTTTTCGAGATGAACTGGAGGCAAAGCACTCTCGCTCAGCTGTTTACGAATTATTTCGACAATCTGAGTCATCGGGCACACCTGTCGAATTCAATCTGTCTCGCTCATAAGTCACATAAACAACCGGACGTGGCAACTATGGGCGCACTCCAGACCTTCATCTCTCCCAGCGCCGGTGACGGATATGCTGGACAAGCAGATCATCCGACAAAGCATCCAAGATATCGGGGCGCGAATGGACATGGTTGCTGTCGATCTTACGCGAGCGGTTTGGTTTCAGAATTCGCCGTTCTTACTGAAGTCAAATCTCTTAGTCTTTGAGGCCAATGCACCAAACGGTAATTCTTTGGTCAAAGCCGCGGGCCTCCTGATCGTCATGGCGTACCAAATCGGCGGTGGCCCGATCCTCCAATGAAACGTCCGCCGCGGCACGTCTGATCAAGGCGTCGCTTGCAGCGAGCCGGACGCCAAGCTTTCGGGTCATCGCCTCGATCCGGCTTGCCATATTGACGGTGTTGCCGATCACTGCGAACTCGAGCCGATTGGCCCCGATGTCGCCCAGCACAACAGGTCCAAAATCCAACCCTATGCTGACGTTAATCTCATCCTTGCCCTCAAGCTGGCGTTCGGCGTTCCAGGCGTCTGCGGAGGCGAGCATTGCACGCGCGGCCAAGAGCGCATTCTTTGCGTCGTCGGGCCCCGCAACCGGCGTCCCGAATGTCGCCATGAGACCGTCACCGAGATACTTATCCAGCGTGCCGTTGTAGCGAAATACCTCACCCTCCATCCGCGCGTGAAAGGCGCGCAGAGTTTCGATCACCGCCTCTGGATCCTCGCCCGACGCGTAGCGTGTAAAGCCCACAATATCGACGAACATAACGGCGATTTCCTGCTTGCGGACCTGCTTGAGAGGTTCGTCGTTATGACTGAGCTGCTCAACGACGTTGGGAGAGAAGTAGCGCGCGAGGTTGGCCCGTTCCCGGGCGGCTTCCGCCTGCCGCAACACCAGGCTGCTCGACCGCTTTACCGAGACCGCAAGAATGCCCGCAACCATCAGAAAGACGACGATTTCCTGTATCCTGATGTCCCACTGCATCCGTGTCGGGTCGTAGAGTTCCCTTAATCGAGGCATGCCGGCATAAAGTGTGTCGAGCACCTGCGCTATCCCGGGGTCGCTTTCGGTCATTTGCCACAGAACGACCGCGGAGGCGGCCCAGAGTAACCCAGTCCAGACGCCTACCGCGATAAGCGTGCGCCAGCTATATGCGAGGGTGGCTCCGGCCAGGAGAACGAAGAAGTAGATAAAGACGTTGAATTCATAAGGGACGGGGGCCGGCCAGGTTTCGGTATTAAAGGGTGGTGTAACCACGCATGTGGCTGTCATCAGGGCGAGATCCGCGAAGAGGAGCACCAGTTCCGCGCCGGACCGGCCGACCTTGGCAATCCTTTGCTGGACGAGACCGTTCAGGATAAAGAGCAATGCAATCCCCTGATAGAAGAGCAGCATCGGCCAAGGACTGATAAAGATGAGCATGACGATGATTATGCTCATCGCGATGGTGCGCGCTTTCACGGCGAGGTCCATGCCCTCGCGCTTGTGACGCACCAATGCCGCCTCCACGTGACGGTTTCCTGGCGCATGCTCAGGCGCAGGCGTAAAGCCCGGAATTTCCGGTCTGGACAAAGAAGGCGAAAAAAGGTCCGACATCGAATGCTCCACATTGCGAAAGCGGCTATGGGAGCGTAGGCACAATTATCTCATAGGCTCAACCTCGACAGCGAAAGTGTCGACGAGCGGACGGTCATTCATCTGCGGAGTTCAGCCACCATCCAGTGATATTCAAGGGAGTGGCACAGAGCGGAAGTTCGTTGCGCCTTCAACCAATGACAGCTGAGCGGACAAAGCGGAGATTTTGCTTGATCCAACCCATGTCTGCTAATTCGTCTTGCCCCGTTTCAGTGGACAGATTGAAAATGTCTTCTCGAATTGCGTTAAATCTTTAGCTGATTATTCAAAACCGATGACCTTTGAATTAATAGGAAAAAGTGCAATCGTCTTTTGGCTGAAGGTCGTCAGATATAACAGTTTTCATAGAGAAGTGTTAAACATGACGATCGCCGAGGTAACTCATTGTTGTTAAAGATAGAATGTTGCTGCGAGGTTTCGGGGTTCCTGCTTAACGTTCTTAGTAATAGTGTTAAATGGCTGCTTTCAGAGGTCTTGCGGTCATTGATCCAAGCCACGTCGCACGGTCAAAAATAGCCAAAGACAGACCTCGCCTCAACGGACGGCGCGGTTCATGCCGCCATCGGAGAGGATTGATTGACCGTTGATGTATCTTGCTTGATGGGAAGCAAGGAAGACACAAGCTTGACCGATTTCCTCGAAGGTGGCCGAACGCTGTGCCGGGATGGATTTGCGAGCAAACTCCGAGAGGTTCACGTTCTCGCAGAAGCCCGGCAGGAGATTGTTCATGCGGATGTTATGTCTGGCATAGCGGTCTCCAAAGAGCTTGGAGAACGAATGCAGGGCGGCGCGGAGCATACTCATAGGATAAGGTGCGCGCGGCTCAATGGTGTTCATTGAAGAGATGTTCACGAGGGCGCCGCCGCCTTGCTCAATCATGATCGGCGTGACAATCCGAGCAAGCTTCACGACGTTCAAGACATACATGTCGAGGCTTTCGTGCCACAACTCGTCTGGCAGTTCGAGCAGGGGGCCATCGAAGTCGGGATCAAAGCCGACGGTCTTGATGGCTTCTGGCACAGACCCGCCATGGCCCATGTTGCTGACGACGGCATCGATACGTCCGTACTCACTCATGGTGTCGTCCACCATCGCCTGCAAGTCCTCAGTGTCGAGAACCGAGCCGCTGCGGCCTATGCCACCCAATTCCTTTGCCAGCTCAATGCTCCTCTTCGATGGCGACATGAGGGAGACCCTGTAACCGGCCTTTGCCATTTCGATGGCGCAGCCCCGGCCAATCCCCTGACCGGTTCCGGTCATCAGTGCGACTTTGATTTCAGGCATGTTTCGGCTCCTATCGTCTGATCAATTGCGCTGATCGGCCTTGCTGTGAGAAAATAGAACAATATTTGGAAAATACGGCCTGGAAATCGACCATTAAAGCGACATTTTCGAACACGGCTATCAGGAAAACTCATAGCAATGAATGAAGTCCATCACCTCCGAGCGCTGCAAGCCTTCGACACGGCGGCGACCCATTCAAGCCTCAGCAGGGCGGCTGAAACCTTGGGGGTAACCCATGGCGCAGTGAGCCGACAGATCAAGCAACTCGAAACCTACCTCGGTGTTCATTTGCTGCATCGGCGTCCCAACGGCGTTGAAAAGACAGACGCAGGAGAGCAACTGCATAAGGCGACTCGACAAGCCTTTGCGGCGCTTCAGACGGGCATCAGGAGCGTCAAGCGGGCGCAGGACAGACGTGCGATCACGATCTCCTTGTCGGCGTCGCTGGCCACCAAATGGTTGGTCCCGAGACTGCCCGCCTTTCGAACGAAACATCCCGGCATTGCCCTCTACCTCGATACCAACGACGAGGTGATTGACTTCGACGACAGCGACGTGGATGTGGCCTTGCGCTATGGCGTTCCTGATTGGCCAAACTTGCACTACGAGCGTCTCGTGGACGAGCAGCTGGTGGTGGTGGCTTCACCTGCCTTGGTCGCAGGCGAGGACCTGCCGATGACACCTGCCGCAATCTCAGGCCTTCCCCTGCTACATGATCAATTCGATCCGGCGTGGGGAAAATGGGCCAATGCAGTCGGGTTGGATCAGTCCCTAGTGGAAGCTGCAGACCTGAAATATCGGGACTCGGCTGTCCTGATCACCGCTGCGATTGATGGCCAGGGCGTTGCTTTGGCAAGACGGCTTCTTGTGCAGGACGATCTGGGGGCCGGGCGCGTCGTCAGGTTGGATACGACGACCATATCGCCGGACCGTGAGCTTTACTTTGTCTGTCGTGCCGGAGATGAAGAAAGAGTGCTGATTCGGTCGTTCAGAAACTGGCTCTTATCTCTGTGCTAAGCACAAAAGCGATAACGCCAACAAGATGTCCCGATGTCCGCGTCGGGTCAAAATTACCCTAATCGGTAATTCTCATTGAGGGTTCGCTGACAGGTAAATAGCGGAACTTCCCGGCCTCTGTCGGCTTGCTGGTGGGCGAATTCCTTACGGTCGGCGCTCCGCTCAACGAGAACCGCCATTAGGATGCTCGGAAAGCGCGAAAATCGGGGCTTTCCGGCTTAAGCCAGTTACCAATAGTGTTAAATCCAACGGCCAACCATTGACCCGTATTAGTGCATAGCCGACATCAAACAGCCTCTGGCTAAGGTATGAGAAGGGGCTCTTACCAGCCATTAGCTGCCCTACCTTATCAATGGCAGCTTTCGATGTTTTCCGAAATTGGGTCAGATATGTGACGTGAAGGTCAAAGCCATCTGGCGCTCCACAACTGGGCCAAAATTATTGCGACGAGAAGTGTGACCCGGATGAGAGACAAGGGTCCCCACAAGGTAGAACAGAAAAGATGAAATGAACTTGGCTCAAATACCCGATTAGAGAAACGTGGATTCAGTGTATGCGGACCAACAGCTATTGATCGCGGTCGGCTTTACCAATGTCACATCATGTCTATTCAACCGCACCCAAATTCTGCTTACCCCTCAAAGCATCCGGGACAAAATCCTCAAAAGTGCCGGTAAACCAGGTGTGGTCCTTGCTCCACCAACTCTATTGTTTGCTCGTATTTTGCGCCAAGCTTCAGCGCTAAGTTTTGAGACGGAATATTGGCAGGGTCTATGTAACTCACCAGCGACGGTGACTTGAGTGTTTCGCGTGCGTAGCTGATACATTCCGCGGCGGCCTCTTCAGCAAAACCTCTTCGTTGCTGTCGGTCATCAACCCAATAGCCCAACTCCAGTTCCGGCCAGTCCAGAGATCTCCAAAGTCCGACACATCCGACAAATGTTCTGTTGCCGAGTTCTTCGACAGCCCAGTATCCAAAGCCGTTCAAATGCCAGTGCCCAACCTGCAGAGCCAGGTGTCGCCACGCATCATCAGCGTTCTTCAGTCCGCCGAAGTACCGGGATCTATCCTGATCAGAGAAAAACCGAGTGTAAGGCTCGATGTCTTCCGCTCTCCACTGTCTCAGAAAAAGCCGATCAGTTCGTAATTCTTGCATTTAGAACCTCGTCGCAGCCGCGTCCTAGGTTATGTCCGGAAAAAATGAGCGACCCTGTACGACGGGTCCAATTTGATTGTTAGTGCATGGTCGGTCTGGTTGCCATTGCAATTTTGTTTCCGTGTCGGGAGAGCAATAACCCAATCCTCCTGTACGATCCTACCGCCTTCCACAATTCACCCTTTTCAAGCTAAGTTTCCCCTGAAGCCAGTCGGTAAATCGCGTTTCTGGGAGCTGGTGCCGTAGGGGGCAAGATCCTACGCCAAGGGGGCCGACATTTGTTCACAGCGCAGCATAGGGCAGTAAGGGATCTTCCGTGATATCCGACAAAACTGGTTGATGACCGCTCTCGGCAGGTTTTGAGACCCAATGACGAAGCCATCTGTCCTTAAGTGAAAAGTCCTGTGACCTATTACATTAAGATTAGATCAGTGGGGTTCCACCAGTGTCTTGACTGGGGACAAGTCTTATCCCCAGCCCATTGACTTATAACAGCAAATTTGCGAATTTTGCTGCGGGCCAATAGGTCCGGATCCCGCAGCGGTACAGCCCGGCGCGGGAATTTTTTTGCCTTGTTTCGGGATTGACCTGGTTTCGGGATTGACCTGGCTTCGGGACGGGCAGGGTGGCAGTGGCTAGCCACGAACTTCGAAACGCATGTCTGTACGCATATCTGTGTTGCAGTAAAAACATGTCAGTAATACTGACCTATTAAGTATGATTGTTGCTGTCGAGAAGATCACAGTGAAACAATCATATGGAGGGTGGGACAGATCATGGCAAATATTCCTTTTGACCAACGTGAGGGGTCGATCTGGCTGAATGGGGCGGTGGTGCCCTGGAGCGATGCCCGGGTGCATGTGCTGACTCATGGTCTGCATTACGCCAGCAGCGTTTTTGAGGGCGAACGCTTCTATGGCGGGCGTGTTTTCAAACTGAAGGAACATGGCGAACGCCTCGTTAACTCCTGCCGGATCATGGGCATGGACTGCCCTTACAGCGTTGCCGAACTGAACCAGGCCGCGGAAGCGACGGTTAAGGCGACCGGATTGTCGGAAGGGTATCTGCGACGGGTGATCTGGCGGGGCAGCGAGATGATGGGGGTCGCGGCGCAGTCGAATAAGATCAATGTCGCCATGGCGGCCTGGGACTGGCCCAGCTACTTCTCGCCCGACGCTTTGGAGAAGGGCCTGCGGCTGGCCATTTCGGACTGGCGCCGGCCCGCGCCGGACTGTGCGCCGATCGAAGCCAAGGCTGCCGGACTCTACATGATCTGCACGCTTTCCAAGCATGCGGCGGAACAGGCCGGCTTCAACGATTCACTGATGTTCGACTATCGCGGGCTCGTGGCCGAGGCGACCGGCGCCAACGTTTTTTTCGTCAAGGACGGCGCGCTACACACGCCGACGCCGGATTGCTTTCTGAACGGCATCACGCGGCAGACCGTGATGGAATTGGCGCGGCGCCGTGGCATTCAGATCTTCGAGCGGGCAATTGCGCCCGAAGAACTGGAGGGTTTCGAGCAGTGCTTTCTGACCGGCAGTGCCGCGGAGATCAGTCCCGTCTCCGAGATTGGGCCCTATCAGTTCGAGATCGGAGAGATGACCAAGCAAATCCTGCGCGACTACCATCACGAAGTCTATCGCGTGCCGAACAGCCGGAGCGCCGTTGCATGATCGCGGACGATGCGCCGAAGTTGGAATGCGGCACGAGCTGCGGGTGCCCCGACGGCCTCGAAGTCAGTCGAACAGCCCCTTAATGGCCTTGCCGGCAGCTTCGGCGCCTTCGCCAATGGCTTCGCCGGCCTGTTCAGCGCCTTCGCCGATGGCCTCGCCGACATCGCTGGCCGTTTCGCCAGTCTGTTCCGCAGCACCCTCGATGGCGTCGCCAGCGCTGCTTGCCGCATCCTCAACGCCTCTGCGAATGCCGTCCAGGTTGATGTCCGCAACGGCAGAGGTAATGCCGCCGCCTACGGCAGCAAGGGTTTGTTCGACGATGTCGGCCGGACTTGCGCCGGCGCCTTCTTCACCGACGTCGGTGAGGTGGATGTCAGGCAGGGGAACGGAGAGCTGTTGATCCAGTAAGCCGGTGGCGCCAACGCTGACCGTTCCGTCGCGCAGGTAGAGGTTCTTAATGATGAACGAAGGGGTGTCGCCGCTGTCCGATTTAACTTCGCTACCTTGCTGGGATTCAACGTTTTTGCGGATGGTGTCGATGTTCGTACCCTTTTCGCCGAGCTCGTAAAGAACCCGCGGTTTTTCGATCACGACCTCGTTGATGACGATAACGTCGCTGGCGAGTGTCGTGAGATCGACCTTGATGGCGACCCGGTCGAATGCGAAGGCATCGTTCTCTCCGAAGCCGCTCGGATTGGTCATGTGCAAGCCGTGCAGGCTGCCTTTTCCGTCCGTCAGTGAGAGTTTGACGTCGTCCAGCCGGACGGTGGTTTGAGTGAGGTCGGAACCGATTTTCTCGACCGCGGCCTTCACAACCGATTCGATCGATGGGAAAACGAAAGTCGCGACAATGAACCACACAACAGCAATGACGGCGACAATACTGCCGCCAATAGTGAGAACTCGCTTCATCAGATTACGTCCCTATTCCGTCCGGTTGCCCGCCCCGCCGAAAGAAGATGAAAACGGGAGAATCACACAATTGCAATGCCAAATTTGATCCGGCGCCAAAGCGAGGACAGGAGTATTGCAATCTGTCGGAAGTGCGAATGGACTCAGTCGAGCAAAAGTGCGGTTGCCCGATGCCCCTGTTGCGACGCGACCAGTAACGCGGTTTCGCCAGAGGGTGTCTGATAGCCGGCATTGGCGCCGTGCTCCAATAGAACCTGGACTGTAGCACTGTGACCGTTCCAGGCGGCGTTCATCAATGCGGTCCAGCCCTGACTATTGATCGCGTCGACACGACCGCCTTTTTCGAGTAGGGCACTAACCGTAGCCCGATGGCCGTTCCAGGCCGCATACATCAGGGCGTTCCAGCCTTCTTCGCTGGTCTTTTCGATCTCTGCGCCGCCTGCGAGCAACACTGAAATCAGACGCGTGTCTCCGTTCCAGGCAGCTGCAATCAACGGGGAGCGTCCCAAACTATTGGGTTTGTTGACATCAGCACCGCGTTCGAGGAGGAGTTTGGTGGTGGCCTCGTCACCGTTGATGGCAGCGGTCAACAGGGCGGTCTGTTTGTTGACGTTTTGAGCGTCGGGCGATATGCCCGCATCGATCAAAAGTCCGGTAATTTCAAGGTTCCTGGCTTCGACAGCGCGCAGCAAGCTGCGTTCGCTGATCTCTATTCCGAGAGTCTTCAAGCGAGCGCGAGCCGCCTCACTGCTGTCGACCTCGGGCGTGGCCTCCACGACCTTGGTCTTCTTGCTCCGGCCAGATTGGATCTCTTCGATCCGCTCTGCGATGCCCATGTGATCCGGGACAACGGCAAGCGCCTTTTTATAGTATCGCAGCGCCTTTGTTCTATTGCCGTTGTTCTCTTCGGTTTCCGCCCAATCCAGATAGCGCGCAGCGATCCGTTTGACGCCCGCAGCGGCCTTGGGATGATCGGGGGTCGCGTCGAGTATCTGCATATAGATATCATACGCATTGTTTCCGGCCGGGGTGGTCAGGAGATCCTTGAGATAAAGGCGCCGTGCCTTGTGGAGAAGCAATGCAACGGCCCGGTCGCTGTAAGTTCTCTTCGGTGCCTTCTCTGCGCCGGCCTGGCCGGTGTCCGGATCTTCATTCGCCAAGGGAATGTAGGCCGGGGTGGTCGCGACCTGTTCCAGCGATGAGGCGGTGTTCTGCCCGCTTGCCACCGCAGCGTCGTTCGAAAGTGCACTTACGTCGCGGATATAATCGAGGGATCCGTCGGTTGCAGAGGTGCCAGTTGTTGAAGGGTTCAACTTCGCACTGGCGACGTCTCCGGCCTGTTCTGACGTGGGCAAAGGCGTATCAGCATCGCTTGACTGGGATAGGGGCGCTTGTCCGTCTGTCTTGTGCGCATCCGTCGACTTGGACTGCTCCAGCGCGGCCGCCTGCAGAAGCGTCTGGTCTTTAGGTGATGGGTCACTATCGGAGACGGTTGTTGCAATGCCGCTTTGCGCGCTGTCGTTTGAAGCCAGATCCAGCGTGTTTGTGCCGGTGACGCTCCGCAATCCCGTATCGGGCCCGCTGGCCGGTGCGCGCGCCAGGGACAAATCGCGCTCAAGATCAGCAACCTGCTTGCGCGTTACGTCCAGGGTGCGCTGCATCTGCTCATGCTCAAACTTAAGCTGTGAGAGTTCGAGGGTCAGGTCGTTGCGCTCTTCGGTCAGGTTGCCAACAAGCTTCTTAAGGTAATCGCGGTTTGAAACCGTGGTTTTGAGGTCGAGGCTCAACTGGGCAACCTTGCGGCGCAATTCCGAAAGTTTGGTGAGGTTTCGACCGGAGGATTTCTTGCTGGCCGACTGTTGTTTGCTTGCCGTGGCGGCTCCAGAGTTGGCAGTTGCAGATGCAACGCGTTGTTCTTTACCGCCATCATCAAGTGTTGGAAGGTAGGCAAGCGAAGCGGCAAAGGCGGCAACGAGAACCAGGCCGCCGGCAATCCAAGCGTGCCTACGCCGGAGTGCTGGCCTTTTATCTTCCAATTGAGACTGCGTGCCTGAAAAGAGTGAGCTTCCTCCGGATTTAATCAGACTTGCCGAGCGCGAGGCATATTTCCAGGCCTTTGCAAGAGCAACCAGGGCCAATACACCAAATTTTTCGAACGTAATACGGCTCCATCGGATCAGCTGCCGGCCGAGGCCTCGGATACTCCGGCTAAAGACAGTGCCGATTGACTGAACCCGCGCCACTGCCGCTGCTACAGACGGACGGCCTGAAGCGGCTGAGGCGCTCACTTTGGCGGCAAGCTGTTTGAACGGATTGGAGCCAGCTGTGTTGGATGGGGCAGGTGTTTCGTCTTCCAGCCATGCCGAACGTGAGGTTTGCCGGATGATTTCCCGCGTGACGACCTGCGTCTTCTGTCTGTAGGCGATCTCCAGGGCTTTATCACAAACCTTGTTAATATCGCTGGGGCGTCCGGATGTCGTTTGCACGATTTCCCTGATCGCGCCTTCCGAGAAGATATCGGAGCGCATACTGCCGGCGACCCGGATCTGATGGTCGATGAAGGAAGCGATTTCGGCAGACGGCAGCCGGTCCAGCTGAGCCTGTGCGCCAACCATTCTGGATACGGCAGACAGTGCCGGGTCAGTGAGTTTGTCTATTAACTCCAGGGATCCGGAGAGAACCGCCTGTAGCTGATTGCTGCCGTCATCCGACTTCAACAGAAGGGGAAGCGCGTTTAGGGTCTCGTGCGGCAGATTTTGGGCGTCATCGATAAAGAGGACGCAGCCACGTTCCTGCTCCATGAGAACCTTGAGGTGATCACGCAATCGGTAAATTTCAGCCTCGATTGAAATACGCGGTTGCCCGACGTCGATGACACCAAGTTTATCGAGCAGACTTCCAATGAAATCCTGCAGGCTGAGATTTGAGTTTTGCAGATAGATAAAGTGAACCGTCTCGTCGAGGTCCTGCGCCAGACGCGTGAGCAGTGTCGTCTTGCCGGTACCAGCAGCGCCCGTCAGAAGTGACAGGCCGCGCTGCTCATCGATCGCATCCAGCAGGCTGCAATGGGCATCCAGAAATACTGCGTTTGTATAAAAGAAACCGGAGTCAGGCGTTATTTTGAACGGCGGTTTCTTGAACCCAAAGTACTGGGAGTACATGCCTCGCAACCTTCATCAACACTCAACTGTTAGCGTAACTGTGCTTTCGCTGGAGCAAGTAATACGTTATTTGGCCAAAGCCGGTATTGGACGGTAATTTACGAAAAATCGAGTGTCATTGTTGTGACAAATGAGGATTTTCAAAATATTAGACGGGGTTTTTGGCGTGATGTTTTCTCCAAACAGCGTTGATATAGGGAATAACTGAGAAAAAATCGAACGGCATCAGAAGATATTAACGCGATACCTAAGAACAAAATTCTTGTTACGGGAGTCGAGTAAGGAAAACAACAACCCTGCGGAGTCATTTTGTTAAGCTATTGTGCCTGCTGCCGCTGCTTAATACAGAAGTTTTTGCTGATTTTCGGAGGCGTGCAGCTTGATCGGCCAGGAATGAGAAGGGCGACGTGTGGTCTAAGGCTGCGAATGAATGACAATATCGACCCGCCGGTTACTGGCCTGACCCTCGAGATCGGGGGTGCCGTCGGGATTGGTATTGGACGCAATTGGGCGGGTTTCGCCGTAGCCAACGATTGTAATGCGATCGGCACGAACTTGATTGAAAACGAGTTCCTGGCCAACGACTTCCGCGCGTTCGGTAGATAGCTTCAAGTTATAGCTCTCGCGGCCAACGGAATCCGTATGCCCTTCGATGGTCAATACACGGGTATCGTACTCGGCATCATTGACTATGGACGCCAGTTTTTGCAGGAGGGAGCGGGCAGCCGGGGTCAGCGAGGTGCTGTTGGGGGCGAAGGACACGCCGGCAAGCTCAACCACCAGGCCGCGCTCGTTAAGCTCTGCGGGCAGTCTTGCCGAAGTAAGCTGATTCTGAAGTAGCTCGTCGCTCGACAGTTTTATCGGCTCGGGCGCGGCAGTCTGCTCTTCTTGGGGAGCGGTTTGGCAGGCAGTGATGGCAAACGCGAACAACAAAACCAACAGTCTAGGCTTCACGACTCAGTACTCCGTGCTGCGAGTCCGTCCAAGGATCATTCCCATGAATAGCCTGTTTATCTCATTTGTAAAAAAAAATATCGGTCCAGTGTGTTGGATTGGGTTCAATGGCCTTGCATAGCGGGCATTCCAGGTTGGGATTTTTAGGCGGTTGCGCCGGAGAACTGGAAGCCGCAAAAGCATGCAAGCAAACTTTATTAAGAGGTAGGATAAAATCTGTGGCGGTGGAGAATGTGGTGCGTATCGCTTTCTTTCCGATTTAACAGGTTCCTTGCGGACAGCTTGGACAGACAGCCGCCTCAACAGGCGTAAAAAGTAAGGGAAGGTCCAAACGGATCTCCGGTGCCCGGATCAACCGCTGACTTTTGGTGGTTGCGTATCCTTGTGTACTGGCCGAGATCCGCCTCGGGGCAACCTCTCCGGCAATCATCCCATTGCAAGATTGTTGGAGGACTTAATGTCCGATCAAATACCGGTTTTCAATTATCAATCCTACAGCACGGGCGTCGAGTTGCTTGCGCAACAAATGTCCAGCCAGACCCGGCAGGCGGTTCGAGAGGAGTCGATGTCCGGAAAACGGCATGCCTTCGATCAGGTCGGCGCCGTGCGAATGAAAAAGAAGGAGGGACGGGCCACCGATATTCCACTGGTCAACACCCCCCACGCGAAACGTTGGGTCACCGCGCAGGATTTTTACATCCGCGACTTCGTCGACGAGTTCGACAAGTTGAAAATTCTGAACGATCCGACGAACGCCTATACCCAGGCCTTTGCTGCCGCAGCATCGCGAGAGCTCGATAAGGCCGTCATCGATGCTGCCTTGGGCACAGCCTACATCGGTGAAGACGGCACCGAGTCCGTCGCGCTGCCCAACGGGCAGAAGGTTGCAGCCGGCGGCACCGGCTTTACGCTGGAAAAACTGCAGGAGGCGTCGGAGCGGCTCAAGGCGGCAAATGCCCTGATGCCCGGCGATACCTGTCACGTCTTCTGGACTGCGCGCCAGGAACGCGAGTTCATCAACACCAATCAGGTCAGTTCGGTGGACTTCAACCGCGAACGGGTCCTGCCGGACGGCACCGTCAAGTATTTCTACGGCTGCCATTTCCATCTGCTCGAGGACGACGCTGAGATTGGGCATCTGCTTCCGAAAAACGGCTCCGTCCGGTCCTGCGCCATGTTTCTGCGGTCAGGGGTCAACCTGGGCACTTGGAAGGCGCCTTATGGGCGGGTCGCCTGGATCGACGAGCGTGAATCCTATCAGGTGATGGCGGGCATGAGCATTGGGGCCGTGCGGATGCAGGACAGCAAAGTCATCGAAATTGCCGTAGAGGAGAGCTGAATATGGCTGATTTCAATGCGACAAACGAAGCCAGAACACGGAGCGTTCCGCCGCAGCTGATCGATAGCGGGGACTATGGCGGGCGTCAGCGGGTCTTGTACGACGAGTATGTGACCACGGGGAGCGAAAGTTCCGGTGATCGGATCAGGGTCGGTACCTTGCGCAACGGGCAACGTTTTCTCGGCGGACGCCTGGTTTTCGGTGCCATGGGAACAGGACGCACGCTGAAGTTAGGCGATTCCGAGGATGACGACCGCTATCTCGCTGCCACGTCCGTTTCGGCGGCTGGAAGCGCGACCGTCGCCGCCGCCGCGGGCTTTGGTCACAAGCCGCCAGAGGACAGGGAACTGTTTCTGACTGTTGGCGGCGGCACGCTTGCGGGGGGTCAAGCGATCAAGATCCGTGTTTCGATTGTATCCGACTGATATCTCCAGTTTCCCTGAACCGAAACTTGGGGCGGCTCCGGCCGCCCCATCTATTTTGAGGTGCTCATGACATCCCGTGTGGAGATTTGTAACCGTGCTCTGGATAAGCTGGGCTCGGCACCCATCGTATCTTTGCAGGACAATGTGAAGTCGGCACGTGCCTGTGCCCGAATGTTCGATGGCGTTCGAGATGCAGAGCTGAGAGAGCATTACTGGAATTTTGCGGTGGTTAGAAAGTCTCTTCCTGCGCTCGAGGAGGTGCCGGTCTATGGCTTTGCCCGGCAGTATCAGCTGCCCGGCGATTGTTTAAAGGTGATCGAGGTTTACCCACCGGGCGACTGGAAGGTCGAAGGAAGACGGGTTCTGACCGATCTGCCTGCTCCGCTTCGGATCTCCTTTGTGCAACGCGCAGCCGATGCCAGCGAATTCGACGCTCTTTTTGTCGAAGCGCTCGCGGCTCGCCTGGCGGTAGAGCTCTGTGAGACCTTGACTCAATCCAACACAAAAAAGCGTATGGCGTTGGACGACTACGCGCAGGCCATTCGGCGCGCGCGGCGGATCGACGCGATCGAGGGAACGCCGGACGCATTGGAAGAGACCTCTTGGATTAAGGCGCGCTTCTGATGCCGAAAGCCTCACCCTCTCAAACCAACTTCACGGCGGGCGAGCTGAGCCCGCGCCTGGAAGGCCGGGTCGATCTTTCGAAGTACTTCAACGGTGCACGCACGCTCTTGAACATGGTGCCTCAGCAGCAGGGTGGCGCGCAGCGGCGCAGCGGCTTCAGGCACGTTTCGCAGGTGAAGGATAGTGCAAAGCCGGCTGCGCTGATGCCCTTCGAGTTTAACGTCGAACAGGCCTATGTTCTGGAGTTCGGAGATCACTACTGCCGCTTCTACCGCAACCATGGCCGGATCCTGGACAACGAAGACGCGGTCTACGAGATAACCACTCCCTACGCACAGAACGATTTGTTCGATAGCGATGGACGCTGCCTGATCAAAACGGCGCAGTCCGCCGATGTCCTTTACCTCTGCCATCCATCCTATCCGCCCTACACCTTACGCAGGTCAGGTCATACCAGCTGGTCGATTGAAAAAATCGCCTTCAAAGACGGGCCGTATCTAGCGACCAACACTGCAGGTACAACGCTGAGCTCTTCCTCCGGAGCCGTTGGAGCCGGGCGTGGATTGACGGCGAGCGCCGAGCTTTTTTCCGAGACCGATGTAGGCAGGATCGTCCGCAAGAAAAACGGCGGGGGCTGGGGCTGGGGGATCATCACCGGCTTCACCAGCAAAACCCAAGTTACCTGGCAAATCATGAGCGCGGTGTCTACGGCTGCCAGCAAGGAGTGGCGCTTGGGTGTCTGGTCCGATACGACCGGGTTTCCGACTTGCGTGACCTTCTTTCAGGACCGGCTGTATTTTGCAGGGGCAAAGCTCCATCCTCAGCGTCTGGATGGTTCGGTGACCGGAGACTATGCCCATTTCGCACCCAGCAAGCTCGGTGACGGGACCGTCGAAGATACCAATGCGGTCGCTTTCACTCTGAACGCCAACAATGTGAACGTTATCCGCTGGATGATCGACGACGATAAGGGGTTGGTCGTCGGGTCAGTCGGCGGGGAATGGCTCGTGAGTCCGTCCAGTTTGGGGGAGGCACTGACGCCTTCAAATATCCAGGCACGGCGTTCCACGACGCGCGGATCCGCCAACGTGCAACCCGTCCAGGCAGCGGACGCGATTCTCTTCGTGCAGCGGGCCGGACGAAAACTCAGGGAGCTGGCGTACGTGTTCGAAGCCGATGGCTTCCGATCGCCCGATATGACCCTGCTGGCGGAGCATATCTCCGAGGGTGGTCTTGTCGGGCTTGCCTATCAGCAGGAACCGGACAGTGTCGTCTGGGCGGTCAGAAAAGACGGCGCTTTGCTCGGCATGACCTATGAGCGCGAACAGGAGGTCGTTGCCTGGCATCGGCATGTCGTAGGCGGCTTCAGTGATCAGGATGGAACGTTCCCAGCGAAGGTCGAATCCATCGCCGTGATTCCGGCACCCGATGGCAGCCGGGATGAACTCTGGGTGGTGGTGCAGAGATGGATCAATGGCCAGGTCAAACGCAGCGTCGAGTTTATGGAAGCGCCGTTCGCGGCCAAAGCCCAAGGGCCATCTCAATCGTCTGACGACTACAGGAAAATTCTTCTGACGCAGCAGCGAAGCGCATTTTTCGTCGACAGTGGTTTGACCTACAGCGGCTCTCCTGCATCGACCATCAGTGGCCTGAGCCATCTCGAAGGCGAGCGGGTGCAGGTCCTGGCCGATGGTGCCACCCATCCGGAGCGTCAGGTCAACAACGGCACAATCGAATTGTCAGTGCCCGCATCGGTCGTCCAGGTCGGACTGGGATATCGCTCTGTCCTGGAAACCGTGCGCCTTGAGGCAGGCGCAGCTGACGGTACTGCGCAAGGGAAAACCAAAAGAATTCACCGCGCTGTGATCCGGCTGCACCAATCTCTCGGCGCTTTGTATGGCCCGAGTCCCGACCAGCTCGACCGGATCGAGTTCCGCAGTGGTTTCGATTTGATGGATGAACCGCCACCGCTGTTTGACGGCGATAAACTTGTGGACTGGCCTGGCGATTACGAAACCGAGGGGCGTATGACGGTTGCCCAGGATCAGCCTCTGCCTTTGACGGTTCTGGCGGTGTTTCCGCAAGTTCATACGCAGGATTCCCGTTGAAGATCCTACGCTTTCAGGCCGGACATCTGGACGGGCTGATCCTTCAATCCGCACAGCAGGATATGGCGGACTACATGTCGCGGGATTACGGCGTCAGACTGGCGCAGGCGGGCGATGCATTCACCGCAATAAAAGACGGCCGCGTCCTTGGCTGTGCCGGGGTGGAGCGGGTCTGGTGCAATCGCGGGGTCGCCTGGTCGCTACTCGGCCGGATATCGGCATATGAGTTTCTGGCGGTCCACCGGTGCGTTGCTGCGTTCTTGAAGGGTCTGCCGCTGAGGCGGGTCGAGATGACCGTCGATTCACTGCATGCACCGGGGCACAGGTGGGCAAGCCTGCTCGGATTTCAACACGAAGGTACTTTGCGCGCCTACACGCCCGATGGGCGCGACTGCGATCTATATGCGAGGATAAGTTAAATGGCACCAGCTCTTCTAATCTCGGCGGCAGTTGGCGCACTAGGCGCCATACAGGGAGCACGCGCGAGCGCTGCCGCATCGGAATTCAATGCGAAAATCGCAGATAACAACGCGATCATCGCCGAACAGAATGCCGCTGCCGACGAGAAGCGGCAACGCCGCTCAGCAAGCCGGCAAACCGCCGGCAGCCGTGCGGCGATCGCAGCTGCCGGCGTCACGCTCGAGGGGTCTCCGCTTGAGGTTTTGGAAGACCAGGCATTGGAAGCGGAACTCGATGCACTGAATTTAAGGTATGGCGGTAGGCTGCAGGCAACAAACTTTCGTTCCCAGGCGCAGTTGGACCGATCCGCCGCGCGAAATGCCAAAACGCAAGGTTTCATATCGGCCGGGACATCGCTTCTGAAGGGAGCGTCGAACTTTGCAGGAGCTATCAATTAGGTAGTCCCCAGCGTCAAGGCAGCCCCCAAGCGTCGTTCATTCGGTTCTGCAGGTATTCGCAGGTCAGGCCGAACGCGCGCTGCCGCCCGATCGATGCAATGCATTTCAATTGGCCCTCTCACTGGAGGCGATATGACAGTTACGCAACAGGCAAGCAAGGTGACCTATGCCGGCAACGGTCAACAGGTCGAGTTTTTTGTTCCCTTTGTTTTTTACCAACCGGAAGATCTCGATGTCTTGAAGATCGAGAGCGACGGCTCCGAGCTCCTGCAGGTGCTCAATGTGGATTATGCGGTTTATGGCGGCGGGCGGAATGGCGCCGTGACCATGACCGCGGCGCCTTCGAACCAAGAGCGTTTGGTGATATTGTGCGGGATCTGCCTATGGAGCAGCCGATCGATTACCGCTCAAACGATCCTTTTCCCGCCGAGACTCACGAACGTGGGCTGGACCGTCTGACACTGCTTTGTCAGCAGCTCGACGAGAGGCTTTCACGAACCTTCGCACTGTCACGGGGAAGCGCTTCCGACCCCATCCTGCCGGCTGTCTCCGCAGGATCCTTTATCGGATGGAATGCAGCGGGCAATGGACTGGAAAACAAGACCGTCACACTTCCCGAGGCGGCGATTATTGCCGGGAGCGGTGTCACCATCTCCAACAATGAACTCTCCGTCGATCTGGCGCCTAACTCCGGTTTGGAACTGAATGGCGGAGAGTTGATGATCAAGGTCGACGGCACGACGATCCGGCGTGCTGCCGACGGGGCGCTGGAACTTGTCGAGGTGCTGTCTCCCTGGGCGACTGGCGATGTGAAAATGACCACCCGAAACCTGCCGGATGATGGCTGGCTATTGATGAACGGGCAGGCGATTGGCAGCGCAGAGTCCAGTGCCATCCATGCCGGGGATCAGTTTCAGGAGCTTTTCATTCACTTATGGTCGGTCATGGAGAATCAGTGGGCGCCGGTGTCGGGTGACCGGGGTGCAACGGCGTTGCAGGACTGGATCGATGACAAGACGCTGACGTTGTCCGAGGCGGCTGGCCGTGCGCTGATCGGGCAGGGAAGCGGTTCGGGATTGACGGCGCGGGCATTGGGGCAAACCGGTGGAGAGGAAGCGCACACGCTGACGCTGTCGGAGATACCGAGCCATCGGCACAGCATGACGGGTAGAAGGGGAGGCTCCGCTAGCGACGGTGGCAGTCCGGCCTTTGGAGCCTACTCGACAGCGCAGCAAAAAAACAACAACACCAACTACGTCGGTGGCGACCAGGCCCATAACAATATGCCGCCGTTTCTCGCTCTCAACCTCATGATCAAAATTTAACGGAGGCGTCGATGCTGCTCACTATTCATGACGGCCGGGTCGATGTCGAAGGTCTGAAACTGACGGTTCCGGAATTGGCTTTACTGCGCCCGGAAGTGACTTTGCCGGTGGACTTCGTGACCATCCGATACGATGGCCAGATGCACTTGCGAAGCGATGGGAGTAACCAATCCAGCGGCGACGTTCCCTGGGACCTCGGAGATGGATTGCTGGCGGATTTGCCGGCTTTGACGAGCGAACTTGAAGCGTTGCGCGCGCCTGCTGTTACTCTGGAGAGCGCGAAGGCCGACAAGCGTGTGGCCATCAACCTTCTGCGCGATGAGAAAATTTTCGATGGCCTCAGTTATCTTTTCCCGGATGGTCTCACAGGCATGGTCGACACACGCGAACAGCCGGATTTCGATAATCTGCAGGCGCTTACCACATTGGCGCAGGTGCTTGACGCGGCCGGGGAAACGGGCGCCGTGATCACTTTCGTCGATGCGGAAGATCAGGCCCATAGCCTGACGCCGAACCAGATGATCGCGTTGGGCGTTGCCGTCACGCAACGGGTTGCGACCATCTATGCCGCGTCCTGGCCGAAGAAGGCGAGTGTTATGGCAGCCGCAACGATTGCCGAAGTGAACGCTGTCGATATCTCAACTGGATGGCCTTAGCGCCAAAGCCAGCAGTTTAGAGGAACCTTGATGACCTAGGAGGAATCTTATGAAAGCGTTCAAGCTTGCCGCCGCTATGGCGGCTTTTTTTATGTCCGCAGTTTTGTCGTTCGATGCTCTTGCCGCTCGCGCCACGTCTCAGGTCTGTCGTCCTGCAGAGCATTTTGTTGCCGGTCTGTCGGCCGCAGAGAAAGTTTCTGCCCATCTTCAGGGCGATCAGGCCGCGCGCTTCATGGAGGTTTATAACGCTGTACCGCCGAAGACCCGGCTTCATGCTGACGAGGTGCTCGTTCTGTCGAAGGATGGGGTTGCAAACGTAGCAGTGCTGCGTTTCCTCGATGGCTGTTTTCAAGATTATGGCGTGCATCCGCGGAATCTTGCGGCATGGCTGCTCCGGAATTCGGTCGGTCAATCTCTATGAACCACGACGATGCGCGGGCGATCGCAGCAGCGGCGGCACGCGAGGCCGTCGAGAGGACCTTCGTAAAGATGGGGCTCGATACGAGAGACCCACGCGAGGCCCAGGCCGACATGGCCTATTTACGATCACAGCGTAGAGCCTCGGAGCGCGTCGGCATGGCTCTCAGAATTGCCATTTATACCACGGCAATCACGGGGCTCTTGAGCATGCTTTGGATCGGATTCAAACAGGCCTTTGCGCAGGGGTCCTAAAATCTGGTCGGTGGAGGGGCTCCTCGTCCTTGGTTGTTTCAAGCAAGCTCGATCGCACTCGTTTCCTCCGCTTCGGCGTTTTCGACACACCTGAAATTTTGAAGAAAGGAAAAGATGTTTACCAAGTACGACAAAGCTGCCGCGGCGGCCATTGCAAGTGCTGTTACAGGTGTGATCAGCGCGGTTACGCTTCTGGATCCGGAAGTGGTCGCCGCCCTTGGAGTGATCCTGAACAGTTTCGCTGTATTTCTCGTGCCCAATGTGGAGTAAACCCAAATGCATAAAGCAATGATGGCTGCCGTTTCGGCAGCTTTTTTATTGGCCGGTTGCGCATCCAGCATTTCCCTGCAGGAGAACCTGCAGATCGCCTGCCGTGCCTATTCCGCCAGTCTGACCTCGCTCGCCGGTTTTCGGGCCGCCGGGCGGCTGACCGATCAACAGATCGCAGCTGTCGATCAATGGCGGCCGACCCTCAACGAAGCTTGCAGCGGCGGCATCACCGAAACGGACGACCTGCTCAATCTCGTCGAATCCGGTGTTGTCAGCATGATTTTTATTGAAGAGGAGGTTCGTGATGAATCCTGAACTGATACTTGCGCTGATTCAACTCGGGCGCTTTGCCATTGATTCGATTGAAGCCCTGCAGAGCGGTGAAAAGACTGAAGAGGAGATCACCGCCGAGTGGCAGGCGATCAGGGTCAGGCTCGATTCAGCAAACTCGCTTTGGGAAGAGGCCGGTCTTACACCGGAAGAGGCGATCTGAAGCGTCTGTTTTTGAACAAATTCGGATTTTCTGCTTTGGCGGCCCCCTTCATTGGAGGCCGCCTTTTTTTTGTATCTACGAATTGTCATTCATATCCGTTAGCTTGAGGGCGGCTGCGTCGGTGATGAAAGGTGTGATCGTTGGATGCAAGTAGAGTTCTCTCCATGTTTTCCTTGATCAGGCTGGTGCCGCCGATCCGTTCCGTTCGCTGGACGTGCCTACAATTATTGGTTTTCCTGACGATTGGTGCCGCGGTTTTATGGGCGCGAAACGTGCAGGGACAGTCCGAAAGTGCGGGATCCGGGGCTGTAAATTCGACGCCGGGTGAGGTTCTGTTAGAACCTTCGACCTTCCGCTCAATCGCGGTACGCTGGCCGATCCTCGGGGATGCCAACAAGAACGCACAGGTCACAGTGCGTTTTCGCAGAGCCGACGAAAAGAGCTGGCATGAAGGTTATCCTCTGTTTCGTCCTTTGCCGGAGCGCATGTCTGTCGACAACCGGGTCTCCGGCGGCTGGTTGTTTGCCGGCAGCGTGGTGGAACTGAAGCCGGGCCAGGACTATGTCGTTGAATTGACGCTCTCCGATACGGACGGCGTAACTACCGGCGAGCCTTCCTCAACTGAAGTGACGAAAGAGATCACCGTCGCGACACGGCCGGAGCCTGGTGAAGCAAAGGAACTCCGGCAGCTTTTTGTCGTTCCGCGAAATAGCGAAGTTAACAATGCCGGTGACGGCTCTTCCGATCAGCCCTTCAACGGTCTTAAGGCTGCGGAGAATTCCGCCGAGCCTGGCGATCTCTTCATCCTTCGGCCCGGGCTTTACCGGGTTCCAGGCTTCAAAATTACGAGATCTGGCGAGACGGAACGGCCGATCGTTTACCGGGGCCAGGAAGGGGCGGTACTGGATGGCGGCGGCGGCGAGGTTCTGGTGAATGTCAACAGAACTTCGCATCGTTGGTTCGAAGGTTTGGTGTTTCAGAATGCCGATCGTCTGCTGAGTGCCGACTACGCCCGCGATTTGCTGGTGCGGCGCAATCGTTTCAACTTTTCCCAGTACGGCGTGACGTCGCGCTGGGCCAGTTACACGGAATCTCAAAACAACGCTGTCCTGGACAATGTTTTTCAGGGGATCACGAAATGGCCGCGCTCAAAGGGGATCGAAGAAACCTATGCCGTCGAGCTTACGGGCTCCGGCCACGTCATCGCGCACAATCTGTTTCGGAATGTCGGGGATGCTGTCCACAACGGAGAGCGTGGACGCATGTCGGCTTCCGACGTCTACGGCAATGAAATCGTCACCTGCACCGATGACGGCATCGAGACCGATTACTCGGACACAAACGTCCGTGTGTTCCGCAACCGGATCACCAACTGCTACGCGGGAATTAGTGGCCAGCCGGTGCATGGCGGACCGGTTTATGTCTTTCGGAACGTGATCTACAACACCCAGTACGCACCTTTTAAGCTACACAACGATACCTCCGGGTTACTGCTGTTCCACAACACTTCGGTGCGCGCCGGGATCCCCCTGAACATTCAGCCGGGCCGGGAGACGGTCTCCAACGTAGTGACGCGCAACAATATCTTTGTCGGCACCAGAAGCCCGGCCTTGCGCAGCACGGGTCACATGATCGAGACTGATTTCGACAGCGACGGTTTTGCCTGGGGCATCGGTGCCGGGGACTTTGCTGTCTGGAACAACAAGCGCTACCGCTCCCTGGAGGATGCCAAGCGTTCGAAGCGGCTCTACCGAAAGCGGGGGGCAGTCTCTCTCTACAGCCATCGCACCTTTAAGGATGGCTTCCTGCCGCCTAAGAGCTTTAAGAGCGAATATAAGGCGTCGGTTAACCTGCCTCAGCTCCGGCCGAAGTCCCAGGCGGCCGATAGGGGAGAAGTCCTGCCCAACTTCAACGATGGATTCGCCGGCAAAGCGCCGGATTTGGGTTGTTGTGAGGAGGGACAGAGCTTGCCGCGTTATGGCCCGCGTCCGGAAAACTGATGTTTTGGAAAATGGTGGGCGCGACAGGGATTGAACCTGTGACCCCTGCCGTGTGAAGGCAGTGCTCTCCCGCTGAGCTACGCGCCCGGACAGGTGCTGGTCCCTTCAGATTAGGGACGGACCGGTCTTGCTTGCGACGATGCCGCCGCTTGGCTTGATTTAGGGTAGGGGGCCGGGTGGTGTCAAGGGGCTCGGGTGACATCGGGGCCGGTGCGTATCCGAGGGATGGCGGTTCAGACCGCCAGGTCCCGTAAGGCGCTGGGCAACTGGTCGAAACCCGCAATCCGCCGGTCAGGACCTTCCTTCTCGGCGGCTTCTCCGCCATAACCGAACGTGGCCAGAAGGCAGGGGATGCCGGCCGCGCGGGCTGCGGCCACGTCGGCCCTGCCGTCGCCGAACATGATAGCGGTATCCTGCGCGATGCCGGCTTGTTGAAGAAGGGTCAGCAAATGACGTGGATCGGGCTTTCGGTAGGGGAAGGTGTCTCCGCCCGCAACTGCCTCGAACAGCGGTGCGAGTTGTAGTGCGCGGAGGATCTCGTGAGACGGGGCCTCCGGCTTATTGGTGCAGACGATAAGCGTCCAGCCGGCGTCCTTGAGTGCGGAGAGAACTTCAAGAGTTCCGGGGTAAGGCCGTGTCTCGGCGACCAGGCGTGTGTTGTAGATGTCTACGAACCGCGCCACCAGGGCCTCAAAGGCGGGAGGCTCCGGGCAGATGCCGGTTGCCGTGAAGCCGCGCTCAACCAGCTTGGCAACACCATCTCCGATCATCGATTTTACCTGCTGCAGCGAGAGACTTTTTCTACTTTCCTGGGCGAGCAGTTCGACAAGAGCGCCCGCCAGGTCCGGAGCGGAATCCACAAGAGTTCCGTCGAGATCGCATATCAAGGTGGAATGCCGTCCAGGCGCGTCGATGATCATGCTGATGCCTGATCCTTCTCTTGTGGTATAGGGATGTTACAGTCGATGAACCCAGTGATGCTCTGGGGGTGGTGGCGGATATCCGGCCGGTAAGTCCCTGAATTTATTGTAACGCACCGCAACAAATGGTGAATTGCGCTGAATCGTTAACCTATGGCAAATTCGCGCAAAGTTAATTCAATGTAAAACGCTTATCTGCATCCTGATCCTTAATCCTCAACGGCTGATGTGCCGAACCTGAATTCGTTTGTCTCTTTTTAAAGTTCCGAAACACAATGACAGCTAACAAACTTGCCGTAGTTGTCCTGGCCGCCGGTCAGGGAACGCGGATGAAATCAGAACTTCCCAAAGTCCTGCACCCCATTGCCGGCCGCGCCATGTTGCGGCACGTGCTGGATGCTGCCGAGAGCCTGAATCCCGAACGGATTGTGGTTGTCGTCGGCCCGGGCGCCGAGGTCGTGGAAGCGGCTGCCGCGCCGCATCAGGTCGTCGTGCAGGAGGAGCGTTTGGGCACCGGGCATGCGGTCATGTGCGCCGCCAAGGCTCTAGCCGATTACGCGTCGGACGGAGCGTCAGACATCCTGGTGATTTACGGCGACACACCTTTGTTGACCGGAACGACGCTGAAATGCATGCTCGATGAGCGCAATGCCGCGGCTTCAACCAAGCTGGTCGGGCTGGCCTTCCGGCCGGACGACCCCGCCCAATACGGCCGTTTCGTCGTGGATCGTGATGGGGGAGTCACAGGCATTGTAGAATATGCCGATGCAGACGAAGAGATTCGCAAGATCGATCTTTGCAACGCTGGTCCTCTGATAGGCGAAGGCCGGACACTGCTGAAACTGGTCGAGGGCCTCAAAAACGATAACGCGCAGGGCGAATATTATCTGACCGACCTCTTTGCAGCCGCTCGTGAACAAGCCATGGATGCGCGGATTGTCGAGGCGCCGGCAGATGACGTTCTGGGCGTCAATTCCCGGGCCGAGCTTGCCGTCGCCGAGCAGGTGATGCAGGACCGCCTGAGGGCAACGGCAATGGCCGGCGGTGCCACGCTTATCGCCCCTCAGACGGTCTGGTTTTCCCATGACACGGTCCTGGGCCGCGATGTCCTTATCGAACCGAATGTGATCTTTGGGCCGGGTGTAACCATAGAAGACAATGTCCAGATCAGGGCTTTCTCTCACGTTGAGGGCGCAAAGATTGCGAGCGGAGCGGTGATCGGACCCTATGCGCGACTGCGGCCCGGAACCGATATCGGGCAGGGCGTCAAAATCGGCAACTTCGTCGAATGCAAGAATGCCGTCTTCGGTGCCGGTGCGAAAGCCAATCATTTGACCTACGTCGGTGATTCGACCGTTGGCACCAAAGCGAACATCGGTGCGGGCACCATCACCTGCAATTACGACGGCTTCAACAAGTTCAAGACCTCGATCGGCGCGTCGGCCTTCATCGGTTCGAACTCGGCGCTGGTTGCCCCGGTTTCGATCGGGGAGGGGGCAATCGTGGCGGCCGGGAGCACGATCGTCGACGACGTATCCAAGGACGCCCTCGCGTTCGGGCGCGGGCGTCAGGTGGAGTTTCCAGGACGTGCCGCAAGTTTCCGCGATCAGCAGAAAAAAGATTAATCTCCGAGACAGGGTTATAGAAGGCTAGAAACTATGTGTGGAATCATCGGGATTATTGGAAATGCGCCAGTGGCTCCCCTGCTGCTGGATGGCCTGAAGCGTCTGGAGTACCGCGGATACGATTCCGCGGGGATCGCGACCCTGGTGAACGGCAGCATGGACCGGCGCCGCGCCGAAGGAAAACTGCACAACCTGGCGACCTTGCTGGAAAGCGAACCGGTCGAGGGAACGATCGGCATCGGTCATACCCGTTGGGCGACCCACGGACGTCCGACGGAATCCAACGCCCATCCGCACGCGAGCGATCTTGTCTCGGTGGTTCACAATGGAATTATTGAGAATTTCCAGGAGTTAAGGGCTGAGCTCGCAGATGCGAATCATGTTTTCGAGACCGAAACCGACACCGAAGTCGTGGTGCATCTGGTCTCCGAGCACCTCAAGCAGCAGATGAGTCCGCAGGACGCGGTCGCCAAGGCCCTTTCCCGTCTGGAAGGTGCCTTCGCGTTGGCCATTATCTTTACCGGCCGCCACGATCTGATGATCGGGGCGCGGCGCGGCAGCCCGCTGGCCGTCGGTTATGGTGACGGCGAGATGTATCTGGGCTCCGACGCTCTTGCACTGGCCCCCCTGACCGACCAGATCTCTTACCTGGAAGAAGGGGACTGGGTCGAACTCACCCGGGACGGTGCAATCGTTCACGACAGCAGCAACGCCGTTGTCGAGCGTGAAGTAAAGCAGACCGCCATGTCCGGGGCGATGATCGGCAAAGGCCAGTACCGCCACTTCATGCAGAAGGAGATCTTCGAGCAGCCGGCGGTCATCGGCGATACCCTGCACAGCTTCTTGAACCCGGCGACGCTCTCGGTTCAATTGCCGTCCCTGCCGTTTGATCTTTCGAAGGTTTCGCGCTTTACCTTCATCGCCTGCGGCACCGCTTTCTATGCGGGCATGGTCGCGAAATACTGGTTCGAGCAGCTGGCCAGACAGCCAGTCGAGATTGATATCGCCTCCGAATTCCGTTATCGCGAGGCCCCGATGCCCGAGGACGGGGTCAGCGTCTATATTTCTCAGTCCGGTGAAACGATCGACACGCTGGCTGCGTTGAGGTACGCGCAGTCACAAGATCAGAAAATTCTCTCGGTCGTCAACGTTCCTGAATCTGCGATCGCCCGGAGTTCCGACGCCGTCTTACCGACCCAGGCCGGGCCGGAGATCGGTGTCGCCTCCACGAAGGCTTTCACGACCCAGCTGACGGTGCTGGCCTGTCTTGCGATCGCGACCGCACGGGCGCGCGGTACCATCGATGCGGCCAAGGAACGCCAATTGTCCGCGGCTCTGACGGAGGTGCCTGCCCGAATCGCCGAAGTCCTGAACCATGACGAAGCGATCAGAGAGATCTCCCACGATGTGACGGAGGCACGGGACGTGCTCTATCTCGGGCGTGGAACGCTCTATCCGATCGCGATGGAAGGTGCGCTTAAACTTAAAGAAATCAGCTATATACATGCCGAAGGTTATGCAGCAGGCGAGATGAAACATGGTCCGATCGCGTTGATCGACGAAGCTGTGCCGATTATTGCCTGCGCGCCCAGTGGCCCGCTGTTCGAAAAGACGGCCTCCAACCTTCAAGAGGTGCATGCCCGCGGTGGCCGCATCGTGCTGCTTTCGGATAAGGAAGGCCTTGCCAAGGCAGGCGAGCTTGCCGTTCACACCATAGAGCTGCCGAAGATCGATCCTTTTGTGGCGCCGATCCTCTATTCAATTCCGATCCAGCTTCTGGCTTATCATACGGCTGTTCTGAAGGGCACGGATGTGGATCAGCCGCGGAACCTGGCCAAGTCGGTGACGGTAGAGTAGCCGATTTCGCAGTCCTCTCTAGCCGTGGGTCCTCTCTAGCCGTGGGTCCTCGCGTAGCTCGAAGGGGCAGGGGGAATCCAGTCCCGGACTTCCGGCGCATGGGATCTGAAGATCTCAACTTCAAGCGGGAAGCAGGCTGCCTCGTTCGAGGAATGCTCCGACGAGCAGTCCCCGCCCGGGCAGGCTGAAAGTCCGCCCAAGAGATCGGTTTCCGCAAAGAATTCCAGATAGTCACCTGGCCGCACCGGACTGGCCTTCATGAAGTACTGGTGCGTGTCCAGGGTAAATCCTGTGCACATAAAAACGTTCAGCACATCATGGACGTAGGCTTCGGCTTCGTTCATGGGCATCTTCTTGTGATCTGCCAATGCTCGAATCAGGTTGGAATGACAGCAATAGTGATAGTCGACGCCTGACAGCAGCTTGGCCGTATAGGGATCGCAGCGTGTGCCGATCACGTCATGCACCGACCCGCCGAATTCATCCCAGCCATACCAGTCGAGCGTGTCGTGGGTGACCGTTGCGAGCGGCCGCAGATAGGGAAAGCTCGACCACATCCGATCGCCCGTAGAGAGGTGAGTTCCATGAAGAGCTCTGGTTTTCCCGCTGTAGAATTTTTCATTGAGATCATTGAGAGCCCAGAGATTGAGATCCCCGACCTGGGCGCCGTCGCGGCTGACGATGCGGAAAAAATGGCCTGCCGGTACCTCGAAGCAGCGAGCGTCACGTGGCGGCACGGTCACTGCGCCAACTTTTTCCAAGTCCTGGCGGGCGGTCAGAAGGCGATCCATCTCTGCTGGCACAAGGCTCTCTGTCGGATAGCAGACAACCGGTTTGACGGCGCGGCGCGCGCGTGAATCCTGCGGCTCGTTTTCGGGATTATAGTGTTTCATGCTTGATAAACTCGAACGCTGGTCTGATTGAAAAGTCGGCTCTGAATCTCTGTCAGGTTCCTCTCCCGCAGGCAAGGACGACATTGCGCTTTTCGCAATGGACACTGCTTGTTTATACTCCGGCGGCCATTTGCCGGGTGACCTCATTGGCACCCTATGAATATCAAAGCGTTAGCGCTGCTTCCGAGGAGAATACTTAAATGACCGTCCAGCTGAAAGATCCGTCGCTACTTCGTCAGCAGTGCTACATCGATGGCAAATGGTTGGACGCCGACAGCGGCGATACCGTGGAAGTCACCAATCCGGCCAACGGCGACGTCATTGCGACCATACCCAGAATGGGCGCCGACGAGACGCGCGCGGCCATTGACGCGGCAAACCGGGCCTGGCCGGCTTGGCGCGCACTGACCGCTAAAGAGCGCGCCACTATCCTGCGGAAGTGGTTCAATCTTGTCATCGAGAACGCGGATGACCTCGCGCTGCTAATGACATCGGAGCAGGGCAAACCGCTTGCCGAAGCCAAGGGCGAAGTGGTGTACGGCGCGTCCTTCATCGAATGGTTCGCGGAAGAAGCCCGCCGGGTGTATGGCGACACCATTCCGCAGCACCAAACCGACAAGCGCATCGTCGTGATCAAACAGCCGATCGGCGTTGTCGCCTCGATCACGCCTTGGAATTTCCCCATCGCCATGATCACACGCAAGTGCGCACCGGCATTGGCTGCGGGCTGCCCGGTGGTGATCAAGCCGGCTGAATTGACGCCGCTTTCGGCCTTTGCACTCGCTGAGCTGGCGGAGCGCGCCGGTGTTCCCGCCGGGATCATCAACGTGGTGACCGGCAAATCGAGCGACATTGGCGGCGAGATGACCTCCAACCCGATCGTGCGCAAGCTCTCCTTCACCGGTTCAACGCGGGTTGGCAAGTTGTTGATGGAACAGTGCGCGGGCACGGTCAAAAAGGTCTCCATGGAGCTGGGCGGCAACGCACCCTTTATCGTGTTCGACGATGCCGATCTTGATGCGGCGGTTGAAGGCGCCATGATCAGCAAGTTTCGGAATGCCGGTCAGACCTGCGTCTGTGCCAACCGCATTTTCGTCCAGGACAGCGTTTATGATGCTTTCGCGGAAAAGCTGACGGCCGCGGTCAAAGAGCTCTCCGTAGGCGCGGGCGTCGAAGCGGGCGTGACCCAGGGACCTCTGATCAACATCGCGGCGGTCGCAAAAGTCGAAGAGCATGTAACGGATGCGATGGCCAAAGGCGCGAAAGTCGCTGTCGGCGGCGGCCGCCACGCGCTGGGAGGCTCCTTCTTCGAGCCGACGGTCCTGACCGACGTGACCACCGATATGAAGGTAACACACGAAGAAACCTTCGGGCCGCTGGCGCCGTTGTTCCGCTTCAAGACCGAAGACGAAGTTGTTGAAATGGCAAACGATACCGAATTTGGCCTGGCGGCCTACTTCTACGCCAAGGATCTCGGCCGGGTCTGGCGCGTTGCGGAGGCGCTCGAGAGCGGGATGGTCGGCGTCAACACCGGCTTGATCTCGACCGAAGTGGCACCGTTCGGCGGTGTCAAGGAGAGCGGCATCGGACGCGAAGGCTCCAAGTACGGCATGGATGACTTCCTGGAAGTCAAATACATCTGCATGGCAACCAGCTAGACAGCCGGGCCAGATCTGAGAGGGGGGATGTTCAGGGCTGCGTGACCAGCTCTGGAAATCCCGACACATGATCCCATCTCTTACGGCTTCGTCCTTGTACGGGCTGGACACGAACCGAACTGAAATATGGAATTGCTGATATGAGCGCTTATGATTTCGACCTCTTTGTGATCGGCGGCGGGTCCGGCGGTGTGCGCGGCGCGCGTATGGCGGCATCGACCGGTGCGCGGGTCGGACTGGCGGAATCCTATCGTTACGGCGGAACCTGTGTGATCAGAGGCTGCGTGCCTAAGAAGCTGCTGTCCTATGCCAGCCATTTTCACGAGGATTTCGAGGATGCCGCCGGGTTTGGATGGACCGTCGGAGAGACCAGTTTCGACTGGAACAAGCTGATCGGGAACAAGGACAAAGAGATCGACCGGCTTGAGGGCATCTACCAAAATCTGCTCAGCAATGCGCAGGTAAAGGCTTTCAGAGCGCACGCCGAATTGATTGACCCTCATACCGTTCAGGTTGGCGACGAACGGGTGACGGCTGAAACGATCCTGATCGCGACTGGTGGCAGCCCGAGCTTTCCGCCGGGTGAAGGCTGGGAACATGCGATCAGTTCGAACGAAGCCTTTCACCTGAGTGAATTGCCCAAACGCGCCCTGGTTTATGGCGGCGGTTTCATCGCAGTCGAATTTGCTGGTATTTTCAATGGTATGGGCAGCGATGTTAATCTCGTCTATCGCGGGGAGCAGATCCTGCGTGGATTCGATGACGATGTTCGCAATACGCTTGCTGCCGAAGTGCAGAAAAAGGGTATCGCCCTTCGTGTGCAGACCACGATTGAGAAAATCGAAAAGGGTGACAATGGCCTTCTGGTCCGTCTGTCCGATGGCACGACCCTTGAGACCGATCTTGTCATGGCGGCAACTGGACGGCGTCCCAACATCAAGAATCTCGGCCTGGAAGCTGCCGGCGTAAAGGTCAGCGCTTCAGGTGCCATTGAGGTCGACGACTATTCCCGAACCAGTCAGGCAAACATCTACGCGGTGGGCGATGTGACGGATCGGATCAATTTGACCCCGGTTGCGATCCAGGAAGCCATGGCCTTTGTCGATACGGTTTACCGGGGTAACACGCGTGCGATGGACCATGAAAACGTACCATCCGCAGTCTTCAGTCATCCGCCGGTCTCGACCGTCGGTTTGTCCGAGGCAGATGCCCGCAAGGCCTATGGTGGGCTGGATATCTACCGATCGACCTTCCGGCCGATGAAGCACACTTTGTCGGGCCGTGATGAGAAGACAATGATGAAGCTTGTGGTCGAGCGGACTTCCCAGCGTGTGGTCGGGGTCCACATGGTCGGTCTCGATGCACCGGAAATCGTGCAGGGGCTGGCTGTTGCCATCAAGGCAGGGGCGACCAAGCAGATGTTCGATGCGACCGTGGGCATCCATCCGACCGCCGCGGAAGAGTTCGTCACAATGCGCGAGCCTGTGCCGGAAGTTGCTGAAAAGGCTGCGGAATAACGACTTCCTAAGGCTATACCTCAATTCCAGGTGAGAATTTGCGGGTGCCGGCGTTATTTCCTGTTCGCCCGGGCCCGAATAGGCTTAGCTGATGCATCGCGTGAGCGGGTGCCGGTCGTTGCTGCCTTTTCAGGTGGTAATGGCCCCGAAAGGCTTGTAAAACCTTCGCTCCGCGCAGTCCATGTGACTGTACGACTTTGATAATGATGAAAAACGAGGCCGGTGATGACCGCCAAATGGACGCCTGTTTCCTGGCGCGACAAGACGATCCGTCAGGTTCCGGAATATCCTGACCAATCCGCAGTTGATACTGTCGAAGAAACTCTTGCTGCCTACCCGCCGCTGGTATTTGCCGGTGAAGCGAGGAAGTTGAAGAAGCATCTCGGCGAGGTGGCCGAGGGGAAAGCATTTTTGCTTCAGGGCGGCGATTGTGCGGAGAGCTTTGCCGAATTCCACCCCAACCACATCCGCGATACCTTTAAGGTTCTGCTGCAGATGGCGGTTGTCATGACCTTTGGTGCGGCTTGCCCCGTCGTCAAGGTCGGGCGTCTGGCTGGCCAGTTTGCCAAGCCAAGGTCGGCAGGTACCGAGACAATCGACGGCAAAGAGTTGCCCAGCTATCGCGGCGATATCGTCAACGGCATTGATTTTACCGAAGCTGCGCGCCTGCCAGATCCCGAGCGCCTGCTGCGTGCCTACAATCAGTCGGCCTCTACATTGAATCTCCTGCGCGCCTTTGCGCAAGGCGGCTTTGCCGACCTTCACAAGGTACATCAGTGGAATCTCGAGTTTGTGGCCGGTTCTGCTCAGGGCGAGCGCTACGAAGAGCTCGGACGGCGGATCGACGAAACCATCGCCTTTATGAAGGCTTGCGGTCTGACCCCGGAAAAGAGCCCCGAGCTGCGTGAAACCGACTTCTACACCAGCCACGAAGCGCTGCTTCTGAACTACGAACAGGCACTGACCCGGGTCGATAGCCTGAGCGGTGAATGGTACGACTGCTCGGCGCATATGGTCTGGATCGGCGATCGGACGCGTAACATCGACGAGGCCCACATCGAGTTCGCTCGCGGGATCAAGAATCCGATCGGGATGAAGTGCGGCCCCTCCATGGAAACCGACGATCTGGTCCGCTTGATCGACGTGCTGAACCCGGAGAACGAGGCCGGCCGTCTGACCTTGATCGCGCGCATGGGACATGAACAGGTTGAGGAGAAGCTGCCCCGGCTGGTCCGTGCGGTCGAGCGGGAAGGCCGGAAGGTCGTCTGGTCCTGCGACCCCATGCACGGCAATACCATCAAGTCCTCAAGCGGTTATAAGACCCGGCCGTTTGACCGGATCCTTGCCGAGGTCAAAGGCTTCTTCAACGTGCACCGGGCCGAAGGCAGCTACGCCGGCGGCGTTCATTTTGAGATGACAGGACAGGATGTCACCGAATGCATCGGCGGCGCGCAGGCGATCAGCGAAGACCGCCTCGGCGACCGCTATCACACTCACTGTGATCCGCGACTGAATGCCAGCCAGGCATTGGAGTTGGCGTTCCTGATCGCCGAGCAATTGAAACAGGAACGTGAAGACCAAAGAAACGGAAGTGGCGCGATCGCAGCGGCGTCTTAAGCTCGAACGTCGCGCGCCCATGATCGGCGGCACAGGGAATTTTGGGGTGATTTTTGTTTGATACACTTGAACAAAGCCGCTCTACTTTTCCTTGCTGAATAATCTTCGTGCCGAGACAGCGAAAGCGCCGTTTCCGCAAATTTCATAGGGACGGATCGGTCTCATGCCTGATGATGCTTTGGAACGAGAAGCCGGACCTGACAACACGCACGACATTGCGGCCTGGCCTCTACGGGAGCAGGACGTCGTTAACTGGTCCGATCACTACTTTCTGAGAACGAAAAAGGCGGTCGGGAAGTTCGGCGATGTTCAGGCCGTCTATGCGCTTTTCATGCGGCGGCCGGTGGTTTCAGCACCAAGACTGGCCATCGACTGGCTGAAAGCCGTCGCGGAGAAACGCGGCACGAGCTTTGAGATCGATCTGCGCTTCGACGAGGGCAGGTGGGTCGGCGCCGGTGAACCGATCCTGTACGTCAAGGGTTCGCTGTTTCATCTGGCCGATCTGGAAACCCTGGTGCTTCAAAAGCTTGGGCCGGCCTGTGTCGCCGCTTATAACGCCTACACCATGTGCGCCGACCTGCCGAAGGTTGGTTTTCTTGCCATGGACGCGCGGCACTGCGCGGGCACAGAAATGGCGGAGATGATGGCTTACGCCGCCTCCGTCGGTTCGGCACGTGCGAAACGCAAGGTCGGGGCCGTTGGATTTATCGGCAACGCAACGGATGCAACCGCCCATTACTTCGGTACCGATGGCGGAAAAGGGACGATGCCGCATGCTTTCATCGGTTATGCCGGTTCGACCCTGCGGGCTGCTGAAATGTATGACGAAGTCTTCCCGGACGAGCCAATGACCGTTCTGGTCGACTACTTCGCCCGCGAAATCACCGATGCGATGACTGTGTGCCGCCGCTTCCCGAAACGTGCCGCGAATGGACAGCTGGCGATCCGGCTCGATACCCCCGGCAGCCGCTTTGTCGAAACCTTGGATCCCCCAAGTTCCTATGCGGTTCTTGAGCGCAATGTGCCCCAGGCGGTTCGTGGTTACAGAAATGAAGCCGAACTTCGCTATCTGGTCGGACCCGGCGTTTCCGCGGCCGCGATTTGGAAACTTCGCGAAACACTCGACGACGAGGGCTTTTCCAAGGTGAAGATAGTAGGCTCATCCGGCTTCAGCCCGGTGAAGTGCAAAATGATCGCCGAGGCCCAGGCTCCAATTGATATCGTCGGCACCGGAAGCTATCTACCTAGCAGCTGGTCCGAGACCTATGCGACGGCAGATATCGTCGAATATGATGGCGAGCCACGGGTCAAGGTCGGTCGAGAGTTTTTGCTGCGTAAGTAGCGGTTGGTACATGGCTTCTTCCCACATAGCTTAAGAAGTCAGAGTCGCGCGGGAAATGAAGATGGGCAGCGAACCTATGCAGGTGATATCGGTTGATGAACTGGTCGAGAACTTCGAGTTCCTCGATGACTGGGAAGACCGCTATCGCTACATCATCGATTTGGGGCGCAAGCTGCCTGAGTTCGACGAAGCGGACAAGAACGAACAGAACCGTATCCAGGGCTGTACCAGCCAGGCATGGCTGATTGCCGAGGTCTCAGCAGATCCCAAACCGGTTCTGTCCTTTCGCGCAGATAGCGACGCCCACATCGTTCGGGGATTGTTGTCTGTGCTGCTGTCGATCTATTCGGGGCAAACCGCTGAAGACATCCTGGCCGTCGACATTAAGGATGTTCTGCGCCGGCTCGACTTCGAGGCCCAGATCAGCCCGAACCGGGCCAACGGTTTTTATTCCGCGGTTGAACGTATCCGGAATCTGGCCCGGTTAAATGCCGGTGCCAGGACGGAAGCAGGCTGAAAAACCGGCAAGTCTCAATTCTACGCGGACTAAGATGCTCGGGCAGGTAATCGGTTCCAGCGTTCGATGGTCTTCGAGAGCACCATGCTCGAAACAGTTCCATCGAATTCGCGGAAGTGGTCGGTCTTGATGTGATGTTCAAATGCGGCTTCGTCGCTGTAGACCTCATAAAGAAAGACGCGGTTCGGCCGGTCAGGATCGACGCAAACATCAAACACCAGACAGTCCGGTTCTTTACTGAGCGAATTGTGAGCCTGCGCCGTCACGGCTTGCAAAAAAACCTGTGATTGGTCTTCGTGAATCTCGAAAGTAACTGCAATAACAAACATTTTTCTCTGCTTTCTTGATTGTCGTGTGATGCCGGAGTCCGGTTGATAAGGGGGGGTGTACCGGTTTTGTCGTAAACCTCCTGAGACAGCGTTGCAGAGTGGTCGTTCTTGATTGAGACAATCGGGTAAGTGAGCCTGCCACTGACACTGCGAACGACAGTTGCTGCCTGCAAATCTCTCCTTTATTGCGGATTTTTTTATCGTGCATTAATGCATAAGATAATGTATGCATTAATTGGTGATTGCAAGCCGAAGCCAACGAATCTGGCCGCTGTCCAGTTTGGCCGCTGATTTCTCGGCCTGTGAGCATCTCCGCGCCGGCAATCGGTCTGCGCCTGCTTAAGTTCGCGGCGCCGGCGTCACATGCATAAATCATACTTATAGCGAGGCTAGAGGGGTTTTGGAATCAAAGGACGGCGCGCAGGATGTCGGCGCCTGCAAATTTATATCGGACCTGAAGTTCATCGGATTCCAAGGAGTAGGGCTGAAACGGCCGGAATGTGTTCTCTGTACATTCGACGGGCGCGTTCACGCTTCGAACTGGGATGGCGGTGTCAGCATTCTCTCGGAAGGAGAACGCCAGAGGCAGCTTGTCTTCGAGAAGAGCGACTTTGAGGTCAAGCCGAACGGCATCTGCCTGATGCCGGATGGAAGCTACCTACTCGCCCATCTGGGCGCAGAGGATGGCGGAGTCTTCAGGCTTGGTACGGATGGCGGTCTTACCCCATTCCTACAGGAAATAGAGGGCGTCCCGTTGCCGCCGACAAATTACGTACACCTGGATGCTGCAGGCCGCATCTGGATAACGGTGAGCACACGCCAAATACCCAGGAACCTCGGCTACAATGCCAGCGTTGCGGACGGTTTCATCGTTCTGGTCGAAGGAGGAAAAGCGCGTATCGTCGCTGATGGACTTGGCTACACCAACGAGTGCGTTGTACATCCCGATGGCGGGCATTTGTTTGTAAATGAGACCTTTGCGCGCCGATTGACATCTTTCGATATCAGCGAGGACGGGAGCCTGTCCAACAAGACCACAGTGGCAGAGTTCGGAAGCGGAACTTTTCCTGATGGATTGACCTTTGATGAAGAAGGCGGGATCTGGATAACCAGCATCGTCAGCAATCGGGTCATTCGTATCGCCCCGAACGGTGAACATCAGGTGATGGTGGAAGATAACGATCCGGCACATTTGGAATATGTCGAAGCGGCCTTTCTGGATGGCACTATGGGTCGGCCGCACCTGGACGTTTGCCGAAGTGTGAAGCTAAAGAATATTTCGAGCCTTGCGTTTGGCGGACCGGACTTGAAGCACATTTATCTTGGGTGCCTGCTGGGAGACTCCCTCGCTGTGTTCGAATCACCCTTTCGCGGTTTCGCCCCGGCTCATTGGAGTTTCTAATGTCTTCATCGAATTCACTATCAATTGCGGTCTTACCCGGTGACGGCATCGGGCCGGAAGTGATGGCCCCGTGTTTGGAGGTCATCGACGCGGTTGCGTCACGGGTCGGCGATATCTCGCTTACCTTCGACCAAGTCGATGCTGGTGCCGCCTGTTACCGCGACCACGGCGATGCCTTGCCGAATGAGACGATGGACGCGGCCCGCGACGCAGACGCGATTTTGCTGGCGGCCATGGGGATGCCCGACATCCGCTATCCAGATGGGACGGAGATTGCGCCGCAGTTGGACATCCGCTTCGAACTGGGACTCTACGCCGGTGTCCGCCCGGTCCGGTCGATCCCGGGTTTGCCTGGTCCTTTGGCCGATCCGCGCGCTCAGGCGCTGGATTTCGTTCTGATTCGGGAATCGACTGAAGGGCTTTTTGCGTCTCATGGGAAGGGCACGATCGAAGACGACCGCGAAGCGCGGGACACGATGGTCATCACTCGCGAGGTGTCGGAGAAGCTTTTCAATTTTTCCTTTGAATTGGCGCGAAAACGCAAGGCAGCCGGGCATCGCGGGTGCCTGACCTGTGTCGACAAGGCGAACGTCTTCACGTCGTTTGCCTTTTTTCGCAGCATCTTCGACCAATGCGCGACGAGGAACAGCGATATTCTTGCCGACCACGCCTATGTCGATGCGACGGCGCTGAATCTGGTGCGCAATCCCTGGGTCTACGATGTTGCCGTCACAGAGAACATGTTCGGCGATATCCTGTCGGATTTGGGGGCCGCCCTTATCGGGGGTATGGGAATGGCTCCCTCGGCGGATATTGGTGACAGTAATGCCGTGTTCCAGCCATGTCATGGTAGTGCACCGGACATCGTCGGCAGCGGCAAAGCAAATCCAACCGCGATGTTCCTCTCCGCCGCAATGATGCTCGAATGGCTCGGCGACCAGCATGAGCGACCGGCATACGGAAAAGCAGGAGCATTGCTGACGGCCGCGGTGGACAAGGCCTTCTCCGGCGGCAGTCTGGTGCCATTCGAACTAGGGGGTGAAAGTGGGACGAGTAAGGTGACCAACGCAGTTCTGGCCGCCATCGATCAGGTCTGGGACGGTTCGGACCTTGTTGCGACAATGGGAAATATGAGGTGACGGACTCAACGAAAAGAGAGCTTCGGGTGGCCTGCGTGGGCGCGGGTTATTTCAGCCAGTTCCAATATGAAGCCTGGCACCGGCTGGACGTTGATCTTGCGGCCATCTGCAACAAGACAGAGGCCAACGCCCGGAAAATTGCCGATACCTACGGTATTGCTCAGGTATTCACCGATTTCGCGCAGATGCTGGACAGAGTAAAACCCGACTTGGTGGATATCATTACACCGCCGGCCACGCATGTCGCTTACATCGAGCTGGCTGCCGCGCGCGGGATTCCGGTTATTTGCCAGAAACCCTTTACGCCGAGTCTGAAGGAAGCGGAGTATGCCGCCGGACTGATGGAAGACGCTGGTGCACTGCTGGTCATTCACGAGAATTTTCGTTTCCAACCCTGGTATGGCGAGATAAAGCGCCAGATCGATGCGGGGTCGTTAGGGGAGCTCTATCAAGTTGCCTTCAGACTGCGCCCCGGTGACGGGCAGGGGCCGGAGGCCTATCTCGCCCGCCAGCCATATTTTCAGGAGATGGAACGCTTTCTCGTGCATGAGACTGCAATCCACCTGATTGATGTTTTTCGCTACCTTTTCGGCGAGATGACCTCCGTAACCGCCGTGCTTCGGCGCCTGAATCCTGCGATAAAGGGTGAGGATGCGGGTGTGATGCTGTTCGACTTCGAAAACGGTACGATGGGGTTGTTCGACGGCAATCGCTTGTCCGACCATCCGGCCAACAACCGGAGGCTCACGATGGGGGAAATGATGCTGGAAGGGTCATTGGGAAGCTTGCGTCTGAATGGCGATGGCGAAGTGTTCTTGCGTCGACATGGTGATGACGGCGAGCATCGGATCGATTATGACTGGCAGGATCGGAACTTTGGCGGCGATTGCGTTTTCGCGCTCCAGCAGCATGTAGTCGAACATCTGCGGAATGGTGCACCGGTCATGAACCGAGCGAGAGACTATTTAACCAACATCCGAATCGAGGAAGCCGCCTATAGTTCGAACGAGCTCGGCAAGCGGGTGGTTTTATAGCACGGGCGTAAAGAGGTTAGAGATGGTCAGTGATTTAGCCGGTTTGAAACAGGCACTGTCCAACGCGGATACGACGGCTTCTGTCCCGCAGGGGAAACGTCAGTCTTATTCCGACCAGGCCTATGCCTTGCTCCGCCGCAAGATCCTCGACAATGAGATTTCTGCCGGTTTCCAGGCAACCGAACAGGAGATCGCTGAGGCATTGGGTATGAGCCGCACGCCCGTCCGCGAAGCGCTGGTGCGATTGGCCAACGAAGGATTGGTCGAAGTCCGCCCGCGCCACGGCATGCGGGTTTTGCCGGTTTCCGGCGAAGACATGCGAGAAATCTATGAGATCCTTACGGGGCTTGAGACGGTTGCTGCAGAATCGGTAGCTAGCCAGGGCTTAACAGATGAGCAGACCGAGCGGTTGCAGCAGGCTGTGGTCGATATGGATCAATCGCTTGAAGGCGGAGATTTACGGGCCTGGGCAGAGGCCGATGAGCGTTTTCACATGCTGCTGGTGGATTTTTGCGGAAACCGCCGACTCCGCTCGCTGGTCGGCACCTATTGGGATCAGGCGCACCGTGTCCGCATGATCACCCTTCGATTAAGGCCCAAGCCCACCAAGTCCAGCGCCGATCACGCCGATCTGCTGGACGCGCTGTTGCGGCGCGACGGAGAAGCGGCGAGCCGGATCCACAGAAAGCATCGCGAAGGAAGCGGTAAAATGCTGATCGAGATCTTGGAGACCCACGGTTTGACAGCTCTTTAAGGGTTAACGAAGCTTCTCCAGGAGCATTTTCCGGCTTTTGCCGGTAAGCCGTATGACCATCGCCAGCCTTTTCATTGGTTGGATTCCCGTGAATTTCTGGCTGCTTCTCGTTCTCATCCTTGCTGTGATCGTCCGGTGGAGCTAAGTAATCACCTATGACTGACACGCTGAAAATTTGCCTTGCCCAGCTCAATCCCACGCTGGGCGACATCGAAGGAAATCTGGCTAAAATCCGCACCGCGCGTGCGGAGGCGGCGGCGCAGGGTGCCGACCTGGTTGTTGCCAGTGAAATGTACCTTACCGGCTATCCCGCGGAAGATCTGGTTCTCAAGCCGATGTTTCTGGATCGTGTGGATGACGCGCTCAAAGTCCTGGCGGCAGAGACCGCCGATGGTGGTCCAGGACTTCTGATCGGTGCGCCCTGGCGCGAGGACAAGTCGGCTCGCGCACCGCTGCGCGGTAAGGTTTTCAACGCGGCGGTCCTTATGGATGGGGGCGAGGTTCTTGGCACACGCTACAAGCATGAACTGCCCAACTACGGCGTGTTCGACGAGGTTCGCCTTTTTGCCGCCGGCCCGCTGAACGGCCCGATGAACTTTCGGGACGTGCGGCTTGGTGTCATGGTCTGCGAAGATATGTGGTTCCCCGACGTCTCTGAATGCCTGATGGAATCCGGTGCCGAAATTCTCGTCTGCATCAATGGTTCACCCTACGAACTTGAGAAGGAGGATGAGCGCCTTCAATTGGGAGTGGCCCGGGTTCTCGAGACCGAGCTGCCGGTCATTTATGTGAATCAGGTCGGTGGGCAGGATGAACTGGTCTTCGACGGCGGGTCCTATGTCCTCAGCAGTGCGCGGGAACTTCGGGTTCAGTTGGCGATGTTCAGCGAAGCCTGGGTTCTAACCGAATGGGCGCGCGGCGAAGACGGAGTCTGGAATTGCGAGGAAGGCCCCCGTGTGGCGCCGACACCCAAGCTTGAAACGGTCTACAGCGCGTTGGTGCTGGGTCTGCGTGACTATGTCGAGAAGAATCGCTTTCCAGGCGTGCTCCTGGGTCTTTCAGGCGGCATCGATTCCGCACTGTCCGCGGCCATTGCGGTCGATGCACTGGGCGCGGACCGAGTGCACTGCGTTATGATGCCTTCACCTTATACGAGCGCCGAAAGCCTTGAAGATGCCGCCGAAGCCGCCAAGCTTTTGGGTGTGAAACTGGACAGCGTCAGCATCGAACCGGCAATGGGCGCTTTCGATAGGATGGTGACGCCGCTGTTCAACGGGACTGCGCCTGGGATCACCGAAGAGAATATTCAATCGCGCTCCCGCGGCCTGACCCTGATGGCGCTGTCCAACAAGCTCGGGCATATGGTGCTCTCGACCGGGAACAAATCCGAAGTCTCTGTTGGCTACGCGACCCTCTATGGCGACATGTGCGGCGGCTACAACGTCTTGAAGGATCTCTATAAGACGACCGTTTTCGAGCTGTCGCGCTGGCGCAATCAGTCACAGGCCGCCGGCCTCCTGGGGCCGGAAGGGCGGGTGATTCCCGAGCGGATCATCACCAAGCCGCCATCCGCTGAGCTGAAGCCGGATCAAAAGGATGAGGACAGCCTGCCGCCCTACGACAAACTGGACGACATTCTGGAGTGCCTGATCGAAGGCGAGGCAGGAGTTGATGAGATAGTCGCGCGCGGTCATGACCGGGAGACGGTCAATCGCATCTGGCGTCTGCTGGAACTGGCGGAATACAAACGGCGTCAGGCGGCGCCCGGCGTCAAGATCACCCGGCGCGCCTTCGGGCGGGATCGCCGTTATCCCATTACCAACGCCTTCAAAGGTCCCCTATAAGCCATGAAAGTCCGCTTTGCCCCCAGCCCGACGGGGTTGCTTCATGTCGGTAATGCGCGTCCGGCTTTGCTCAACTGGCTGATGGCGCGTAAAGCCGGTGGCAAGTTCCTGCTGCGTGTGGACGATACCGATAGCGAGCGATCGCGCGACGAATACGCCGATGCGATCAAGGAAGACCTGCGCTGGCTTGGCCTGGACTGGGACGAAATTGCCGTGCAGTCGGACCGGCTGGACCGCTACGTCGTTGCCGCTGAAAAGTTGAAGAATGAGGGGCGGCTTTACCCCTGCTATGAGACTCCGGAGGAACTGGGCCTCAAACGCAAGGTCGCACTGCAAGCCGGGCGTCCGCCGATCTATGACCGGGGCGCATTGAAGTTGACCGGCGAGGATCGCGCGAAGTTCGAAGCCGAAGGCAGGACGCCCCACTGGCGTTTCAAACTCGAGCATGATGATATCGAGTGGGAGGATCTGGTTCGCGGTGACGTGCATTTCCATGGCGCACATTTGACCGACCCGGTTCTTATCCGTGAAGACGACCGGCCGCTTTATACCTTGTCGTCCGTAGTCGACGATATCGAGCTTGACGTGACGCATATCCTGCGCGGCGAAGACCATGTCTCTAATACGGCGGTTCAGATCCAGCTCTTTGCCGCACTAGGTGGTGACGTGCCGGTATTCGCGCATCTGCCCCTGATTGCCGACGCCAGCGGCGGTGGACTCTCCAAACGGCTCGGCAGCCTGAGCCTGCAGTCACTGCGGGAATCCGGCTTAGAACCCATGACGCTGAACAGCTATCTGGCGCGCCTGGGTTCGTCCGATGCCATCGAACCGGTGACCGAACTGGCTGAACTGGCCCAGACCTTTGATATTGCGCGCTTCAGCAGGGGGACACCTCGTTTCGATCCGGAAGAGCTGGACCTGCTCAACGCACGAATCCTGCATCTGCTGGATTTCGATAGCGTCAAATCCCGCCTGTCCGCCGACTTCGACGACGTTCTGTGGAATGCCGTCCGGCCGAACCTGACGAAACTTGGCGATGCCAAGCTTTGGCATGACATCTGCCGGGGTTCGGTCACACCCGTGATTGAGGACGCTGCCTTTACCCAGGCGGCAGCGGAGCAGTTGCCGCCGGAACCTTGGGATGAGAGCACCTGGAGCAATCTGACGACGGCTCTGAAGGCTTCCAGCGGGCGCAAAGGCAAGGCGTTGTTCATGCCGCTTCGCCTCGCGCTGACCGGCCTCGATCATGGGCCGGAACTCAAGGTTTTGCTGCCGCTGATCGGTCGGGAACGGGCGGAAGCGCGCCTGAAGGGCGAGACGGCTTGACTTGTTTCGCTCCAGTCCGAATATTGCCGGGCAATCAGCAAGTCCAGCAGCAAACAGTCCCACCGGTGAGTCATGACCATTCAGATATACAATACGCTCGGGCGCACAAAGCAGAGCTTTGAGCCGATCGATCCGTCGAACGTACGGATGTATGTCTGTGGTCCGACGGTCTACGACTTCGCACATATCGGCAATGCCCGCCCCGTGGTGGTTTTCGATGTTGTTTTCCGCCTGTTGCGGTGGATCTACGGCGACGACAAGGTTACCTACGCCCGCAACATCACCGACGTGGAAGACAAGATCATCGACGCCGCCCTGGCAAAGGGCGAGTCCATCGAGAGCGTAACCTCCCGTACAACGCAAGCTTATCACGAGGATATGGCGGCGCTCGGTGCCTTGCCGCCAAGCGTTGAGCCGCGCGCGACCGATCACATCGCCCAGATGATCTCCATCACGGCGCGGTTGATCGAGAAGGGACATGCCTACGCCGCCGATGGCCACGTGTTGTTCAATGTCACTTCAATGACGGGCTATGGTGCGCTATCGGGCCGGAACCGCGATGATATGATTGCTGGCGCCCGGGTCGAGGTTGCCCCCTATAAAAAGGACCCGGCCGACTTCGTGCTCTGGAAACCCAGTTCGGAAGATCAGCCCGGCTGGGACAGCCCCTGGGGCCGGGGCCGGCCCGGCTGGCACATCGAATGCTCGGCCATGTCGGAGGAGCATCTGGGTAAGACCTTCGACATCCACGGCGGCGGTCTTGACCTGACCTTTCCACACCACGAGAACGAATTGGCACAGTCGTCCTGCGCCAATGATGTGCCCTTCGTGAATTACTGGATGCACAACGGCTACGTCGTGGTAAACGGCGAAAAGATGTCAAAGTCGCTCGGCAATTTCTTCACGGTGCGCCAACTCCGCGACGAAGGCCTGTCTGGCGAAGCCATGCGGCTGACGCTACTTTCGGCTCATTACCGGCAGCCGCTGGATTTCACGCGTGAGAAGGTCGCAGAATCAAAAAGCCAGCTTGACCGGCTCTATGGCGCCTTGCGCTCCGTCGAGGAGGTCGAGGCAGCTGGATCGGAGCCGCCTCAGCCGCTGCTGACAGCACTCGAAGACGACGTCAATACGCCGCTCGCGCTTGCAGCTCTGCATGAAGTCGGAACGGCGTTGAACAAGGCGGTGGGCGCAGAACCTCGAGACGAGGCCCTGCTGGCCAGGCTCAAGGGAGAACTCCTTGCCGGAGGGCGTTTACTGGGGCTGTTGGAAAGCGACCCGGAAACCTGGTTTCAGGGTGACGGTGGCGATGATTCAGCTGAGATCGAGCGCCTGATTATCGAGCGAGCCGACGCCCGTAAGGCCAGGGATTTTGCCAAGGCCGATCAGGTTCGCGATCAATTGGATGCATTGGGCGTTGTGCTGGAAGACGGTGCCGGAGGTACGACCTGGCGCCGTAAGTAGGCCGCTCTCTTCGGCTACCTTGAAAGTCTGCGGTTAATCCATCGAACCAAGTAAAACCGGGATCATGGATCCGACGAGCAGGATCGCCATCGCCAAGTTGAAGAGAGCGATCCTGCGGCCTTCTCCGAGAACAAGCCGCAATGCGACACCTGATATTGCCCAGACGCTGATCGAGGGTAGGTTCACGATTGCGAACAGAAGGATCATGAGAACCAAACTTGTCAGGTAGTTGTCTGGATTCGTATAGGAAACAGTTACGATCAGTGCTACGGCCCAAGCCTTCGGATTGACCAGCTGAAACAATGCCGCCTGTATGAACGAAATGGGTTGCGCCATTTGATCACTGGCGCTTGATCCTATGGAGCGGCTGCGGGCGATCTTTACGGCGAGCCAGAACACGTAGGCGGCGCAGACAAATTTCAGCAAGGTATAGATAATCGGCGCCTTGTTCAGAATTTGGCCCAGCCCGATTCCCACACAAAATACCATGGTTAGGAATCCGGCACTGATTCCCAAAACCAGTGGCAGCGAGCGCACAAAACCGAAGTTCACGCCCGAGGTCAGCAGCAGGAAATTGCCCGGACCGGGCGAGATGGACATGGCGAATGCAAAGCCAATCAAGGCAAAGACGGTGTCCTGCGACATCAGGTTTTCCCTCAAATTGATCTCACTCAACTTGACAGAATCAGCGCCGCCAAACACTTTGCCTGGATCTCGATTTCTTATTCAATCGTCTCGAAAAGAATAGGGTATGGATAATTCGGATGTTCTATCTGATGTCTTCTCGACCTTGAGAATTCATAGCGAGCTCTATTTTCAGGCGGAACTCCGCGACGGATTTTCGATCGAACTGCCCCCGGAGAAACGGCGCGTGCGCTTTCATCTTGTTCAACAGGGGCACTGTTGGCTGCGCGTGCCGGGTCAGGTGGAGAGGGAGTTGAATGAAGGTGACCTCGCCATCGTTCCTGACGGTGCGGGTCAGATTCTTTCAAGTGGACCGCAGATAGATCCGATTCCCTTGGCCGAGGTGTTGGCCGCGGGCGCGCTCGATCAGGGCCTTTTGCGTTACGGATCAGGCGAGCGCCGGGCGCGGTTGCTCTGTGGCTTCTGTCATTTCGATGAAGCGATAGATCATCCTGTTCTGACCAGCTTGCCAGCATTGCTTCTGGTGCGCGCCGGTGACCTGGGAGCGGAGCCCTGGACCGCTGCGGCACTGCGCCTGCTTTCCATGGAAGCAGACCTGAAGGCGCAGGGAAGCAAAGGGATTCTGACTCGCCTGCTCGAGATCGTTTTTATTCAATCGGTCCGGCGGATGAAGGCAGAACTCGAGGATGAACCGGCGGGTTTTATTGCAGCTTTGCATGATGTAAAGCTTTCCAAAGCCTTGCAGGCAATTCACAACGAACCGCAAGTGAAATGGACGATAGGCGGCTTGGCGAAGCTTGCCGGCATGTCGCGGGCGCGGTTCGCCGAACGCTTTACGGCGACGGTCGGTGTGCCGCCGGTCGGATACTTAACGCATTGGCGATTAAGCAAGGCGCGAAACTGGTTGGCGAGCTCTGAACTTGATATGGCGGAAATCGCCAGCCGTTGCGGCTACGCTTCCGTCCCGTCTTTTTCCAAGCGCTTCAAGGAAGTTTTCGGCGTCGGCCCGGGCGCCTATCGCCGGTCGAGCAGATCATAGGAAAAATGTCAGATTTTACGCTTCGGCGATATCCGGGGCCGACTTCTCAATTTCTTCGAGCCGCACGATACCGTGACGCATATCGCTCATGATGAAATCGGCACGGGCGACGACCGCGGCCCCCTGGCTGTTTGTGCCGAACTTCGCTTCCCAGGCATCCATCTTTGTCGACATACCGCAAAGGACTCCGCCAACCGTCTTGTGATGACTTTTGATCAGGCGGCGTATCCGTTGAAAAGATGTCGCTGAGACGTCGTCCCAAAGATTCTTCGTATGCTGGTCAAAGCGCTCGAAACGTCCGGTAATCGATGTGATGATACTATTCAGACGCGGTTCCATGAAGTCGCAGGTTTCCAGGAAGCCGGTGGTGCGCTGCAACTGAAGATTGGATCTGAGATCGCCGATATTCTCGAGGAATGACATGACTTTGGGAACTACATCGTCTAGGCAATCCTTGAAGTAGGCGAGAGACAGGAAGGTATCGGCATAGTCTTCCAAAAATGCTGGAACTTCGATCAGATCAATCTCAAGCTTGTCTGCCAGCTTTTTCAGATTCTTCTGGGCCTCAGCCTTGTTCGGCGAAGCGAACAGGCCAACAAGCTGGCCGAAATCCTGAATGTTTTCTTCACCGGATCCATAAACCTGCTGAAGCAGTGGACCGGTAAAACTCTTCATATGACCCGCGAGCTCCTTGCTCTTATCCTCAGAGAGTGTAAGCGCTTTATGATCATTGACGTCGATGCCCAGGCGCCGAAGCTCGATGCGCAGGCTATAGACGTCGTAACTGCTTAGGCTCGAAAGGGCTCGGATACGTGTAAGGTCCGCATGATCCTTGTTGGGGTCCCAGCCAAAATATGTCGGCAACTGGTCGGGTTCGAGTTGTCCGCTGCCGGTGCTCTCGTCCTGGAACATCTCGACGACGCCCTGAAGGTGCAAATTCTTGACGATCCGAGCGCGCTGAAGCGGCGCGGTTTCCAGCGGAATGCAGGAAAGCGGTAGAATACGCAGGGAATCCCGCGCCAGCAGGTCTGCTTTCGTTTCTTTTTCGTCTGGGGCGGCAACTGCCGCGGCTTGAGCTTGAGACATCGATACCCGCTGCGTTCCTGAAAAGACTGCTGCAGATTGATAAAATGCCGTAAAGGTGTTGAGGATAGATTAAGTTGTCGGGGTTCAAGGCACTCAAGAATGATTGGAAATGAAGGGTTTATTCACCTGAAGTGGTAAACAGCTTTATCCCATATAACGCATTTTGATGCTCTCGGCTGAATAAGTTCACAGCATTCCATGGTTCTGGAACAATTGTTTCGGCGTCGTAGCTTTTCCTGCAAACTCTATCCGACGAGCAGACGCGGATCGCCGTTGTGAAGGACGGGTTTGGGTGGTGACCGGCAACGCGTCGTCCATGACTAAAGAGCGGTGCGCACGCTCCAGAGTTCCGGAAAGAAGCTGTAGTCCAGCGCCTTCGACAGATAATTGACGCCTGAAGTGCCGCCGGTGCCGCGTTTGTGACCGATGATGCGGCTGACGGTTTTCAGGTGGCGGAAGCGCCACTGTTGAAAGGAATCTTCCTGGTCGACCAGCTTTTCGGCTAAATCGTAGAGTTCCCAATGGGTTTCCGGTTGCTGATAGATTTGCAGCCAGGCGTCTTCGACGGACGGCGACGCAGCGTAGGGTTGGCTCCAATCCCGGTCGGTCACGGCGGCATCGATCGCGAAACCCTTTCGTGCCAGAAGCAGCAGCACTTCGTCGTAGAGACTAGGCGCCTTCAGCACGGCTTCGAGGCGGTCATGAATTTCCGGTTTATGACGGTGCGGTGCCAGAAGTGCCGGCTTCTTGTTGCCGAGCAGGAATTCGATCTCGCGGTATTGATAGGACTGAAAGCCCGACGAGAGCCCGAGTTGATCGCGGAACTGCAGGTAGTCCGCAGGTGTCATGGTCGACAGCACGGACCAGGATTGAATGAGCTGCGACTGAATGCGGGCAACGCGCGCCAGCATCTTGAAGGCGGGCGCTAGGTCGTCGGCGCGGATGCAGGTGACGGCGGCATGCAATTCGTGAAGGATCAGCTTCATCCAGAGCTCAGTCGCCTGATGGATGATGATAAAGAGCTGTTCGTCGTGCTCACCGCTGACTGGGTTTTGGCTTGCGAGCAGGCTGTCCAGCGAGAGGTAGTCGCCATAGCTCATCGACTCCGCAAAGTCGCTATGGGCGCCTTCAGGCAGGTTTGCCGTCGTGGGTTTTTGTGCTTTTTTTTCCGGCATTGCGATTCCTTCACCTAAGTGACGGCAAGGCGTTTATGGAATTTCGGTTGGTCCCAGCTGCCACTTGTCATGATGTCACGAAGTGTCTCCACGGCGTCCCAGATATCGGCGTAGCGGAGGTAGAGCGGCGTGAAACCGAAACGCAGGATATCCGGCGCTCGGAAATCGCCTATGACATCCTGATCTATCAAGGCGGCCATAATGGGATAACCCTGCGTATGGCTGAAAGAAACCTGGCTGCCGCGTGTCTCCGGATCCCTGGGACTGAAGAGTTCGAAGCCGAAGTCGGCGCAATGCGTCTCCACAAGGTCAATGAAGAGGCTGGTCATGCGCACCGACTTTTCGCGGATTGCCGACATGCCGGCATTCCCGATAACGTCCAGGCCTGCGTCCAGCGCCGACATGCTGAGAACAGCCGGGGTGCCGCAGAGGTTTCTGCTGATGCCATCCGCCGGCCGGTAGTCTTGATCGAACAGGAATGGGGCTTCGTGCCCCATCCAGCCGGATAGCGGTGGACGCACCTGATCCTGCAGGCGTTCGGCGACAAAGAGGAACGCTGGCGCGCCCGGTCCGCCATTCAGATACTTGTAACCGCAGCCGACCGCGAAGTCTGCGCCTGCACCCCGAAGATCGACGGGAAAGGCGCCCGCCGAATGTGCCAGATCCCAGAGCATAAGGGCGCCGGCAGAATGTGCCTTTGCCGTTACCTCGTTCATTTTGTGGATGCGTCCTGAACGGTAGTCGGTCTGGGTCAGCATGACCACAGCGACCTGGTCGTCGATCGCGCCAAGGATCTCATCGGGCGCCACCAGCTTCAGCTCGTGGCCTTTGTCCAGCAGATCGATCAGGCCTTGGGCGACATAAAGATCAGTCGGAAAATTCCCGCTGTCCGACAGGATCACTTTGCGTTCAGTCTGCAGACGAAGCGCGGCGGCCAGCAGTTTGAAAAGATTGACCGAGGTGGAATCCGCGACCACGACCTCGTTTGCCGCGGCGCCGATCAGGCCGGCGATCTTGCGACCGCAGCGTTGAGGTAATTCCATCCAGCCATGTTTGTTCCAGCTACGGATCAGATCTTCGCCCCATTCTTCTTCGAGTACTTGCGATACGCGCCCCGCCGTGGTTCTCGGCATTGGCCCCAGCGAGTTTCCATCCAGGTAAACGGTATTCGCCGGGATATGAAACTGCGCCCGCATTGGGCCGAGGGGATCGCTTTGATCCCACTCCAGGAGGTCTTCTCGGGTGATTGCACTCACGACGGAATGGGTCCTCTCAAAACGGCGCGCACAGGGGCGGCATCCAGGTTTGCAAACTTGATGGGCAGGGCAATCAATTCGTACGCGCCCGGGGCAATCTCGTCCAGCACCAGACCTTCCAGAATGGCCATGCCCGCACGGCGGACGGCGTGGTGCGCGTCCATGGTTTTGGAGCTTTGCGGATCCAGCGACGGCGTGTCGGTTCCGATCAATCTGGTGCCTGCCGCAGCCAGAGCCTCGATGGACTCCGGTGCGATCGCGGTGAAGTTTTCGTCCCACTGCTGCAGCGGTGTGGTTTTGTAGGTCTTCAGCAACACGCGTTCGGCCGGCTGATCCAGCGCCGGCGCGATGTCGCGCGGCATGATACGCGAACCGGCTTGGATGACGTCCAGGACAAGGCAGGGGCCGAGGTAGAAACTAAGATCCACCTGACCCGATGGCAGGCCTGACGGGTCGTAATGAAGAGGAGCGTCCGCATGGGTGCCGCTATGGGTCGAGAGGGTGACTCTTGAAACATTTACCGGGCAATGATCATCGATCTGCCAGGTGCGCTCTTCTTCGTAGGGAGTGTCGCCCGGCCACACAGGCAGGCCGGGGCGGAGCGGCTGTGTGATGTCCCAGATCTTCATGCCAAGGCCAATCCCCGTTTATACCTTCGCCAACCCGCGCTGGGCCTGGCGGAGAACCATGCGGCTGCGGAAAATCACCATTTCCTGCCAGTCCGGTGTTCCCGGATAGTAATGGTTTTTGAGGCGTTTCTTAATCGCCCGGGTTTCTTCCGATTGCCAATCGACCTTGCCACGCGCGTGCAGCCAGTGGTCGGCGCGCAGGGCTGTGCGCCCGGCATCCGGCGTGTAAGTGCCGTACTCAAGCGCGACGTAGGTATGAATGTCACCGACGATCCGCGTCCAGCCAAATTCCGACAGGCCAACCTTGGGCACGGAGGAGGAGGTGCCGAGATCCGGCTCGGTCAGTGACTGTCCATACCAGTCCTTGGCGCGATCGTGCCCAGGGGTGCCAGGTACATTGCCACAGATCGGTTCGCCATAGCCGAAGGGTCCGAGGCCGGTGTGGTAATCGATGACGGCGATGTGGGCGCGGTTGGGAAGGTTGAAATCGACCATGATTCCTTCCAGGGTTCGGCGCGACCAGGTCGGCGCCTTGCCGCCGTAGAACATGCCTTCCGGATGGGTGTACTGGCCGCCGCCGCGTGCGACGTGAAAGGCGGTCTCTCCATGTTCGGCGCGCCAGGCGGCAATCTTTTCCTCGGCCTGGTCGAAAAGTGGACCGGAGAGCTCGGGTGGCAGCAAAACGTCCCGCAAAGCCTCGAATCCCGAATTGACCGGGTGAGGTTCGTCGAAATCGAGCCAATTGCGGTTGAGATCGCAGCCTTCTTCCGTGACCCGGCGCAGCCAGGCAAAACCATGCGGATTGATGGCATGGATGATCAGCATCGCGACACCGTCAGGCAGGCTCTCCGGACCTTTGTTCCGCATCCAGTCCAGCTGTGCGCCCGATCCACAGAAACCTTCGACGCCATGGGTTGCAGACAGAGTTACGATGATTTTTTTGGCGTTACGGGGACCAGCCCAGGCCGTGTCGCATGCCAACTCTTCGCCAAGGGGACCCAGGTTGGGATTGCGGTAGGAGGATACTTCCAAGCCGAGTTTGCGGCTCTGCGTCAGGAACCGTTGGCGGGCCGACGCATAATCGGCAGAGAAACAGGCTTGGAGTTCGGTTTCCACGTCGCATTGCCTTTCGGGAGATTTCGAGACTCCGATAAAATAAAGCATTGCCGCGGTGACGAAAGAGGGAACCTGATTGGAGGTAAAGAAGGTGGGCGGGCGCCTGTTTTAAAAGCGGCCCGCCCGTGTCTGGGGCAAGAGTCTGATCGGATTCAACTAAATCAGCGAGTTACGTGGATCAGCCTCTCGTTCATATTGTGCGAGTGCGGTCTGGGTACTAAAACCGGCGGGAAACGCCTATGCGAACAACCGCGGCACCGATGCCGATATCGTGGTCTGATCCGGCAATCCGGCGGTCGTCTTCGCCGAAACCGTAGCTTATGCCCTCCAGGCGGCCCGACCAATTCTCGTTGATGGCGAGTTCTGCCCCAAGTCCGACGGCGAAGCCGGCCCGCACGCCGTCGTCATCGTCTCCGGCCGTCTTGACGTGAATATCAGAGAGGGCGAGACCGGCGGTTCCGTATAGATGCAGATGCTCCCAGGCGTAGCCGGCCCGGACACGCGTGGTCGCCACCCAGTTGCTCTCCAGAGAGGCCTTACCCAGAAGAGAATCGTTCGCGCTGTCGTCACTGTCGAGGGTTTGGGCGTCGGCTTCCAGGCCGATCAGCCACTGACCGCTTTCGGAGCGGCCGAAAGGAGCGAAGTTGTAGCCGCCGACCACGCCGAATGAAACACCGCTGTCATCGAGGTCGAGATCATTGCCGTTGGCGCCGTCTTCGATGCTTGCCGCTGTACCGTTGGCACCCAGGGTCAGACCGACGTAAGGCCCGGTCCAGTTGTCTTTGACCTGCTGTGCGAAGGCCGTCATCGGCAATAGGAAGAGCACCGATATGCTCAGGAGAACCAGATAGACCCGAATCCTGACCGCAGGGGCGGCCTGAGAGGGGAGTGATCCCCGCTTCAAGAAGTTCATTTTAGATCCCATTGTTATGTGCTAAACGACGATTCAAGATCGTTGAATGAGAAAAAATTATTGTTTTACGATAAAAAATTCAAGTAAAATAATTACGGTGTTCGCAATTGATTTTTTGCGCGCCGATGTTGGGACAGGAAACGCAGTACAGAAACTGTCCACCGGACACCCGCCCGATTGAGCTGCCGGTCGGATCCCGTGACGAGGAGAAGTTGTTGATGGTTTTAGAAGAGACGATGGCTGGGCAAGGGCGGGCAACGGGCCGAATTCGCTCTCTGGCCCGCTTTGCGCAGATACTAACGCTCGTGGGTATGGCCGTTATCATCTGGTACTGCGCGGAAGCCGCATACCTCATGGCCTTTTCGCCTGCCGAATACGACGAAATGCTCGCCTTTGCCTATTCGGTGTTGAGTTCCAGCCCGGATTTTGCCCCGGTGTTTGAGGCCGGACAGCAGAAGTATCCGGTTCCCGAGAGCTATTCGCCGCTTGCGCGTGCGATAGTGTTCGTTACTTCCAACATGATCAATGTGCTGGCGCTCTGTGCCCTCTATTGGGCGCGCGAGCTGTTTCGTGGTTATGGCCGGGGTGAGATTTTTACGGAGATCGCGGCCATGCGCCTCGGCAAAGTAGGATGGATGGTCACGCTGCTTGCGCCGATTGGGTTCGTTGCGGATTTCGGTCTCTTAAAGACGGTTGTCGTTGCGGCTGCTCCGATGGACAGTGGTTTGTCAATCTCGGCTGCCGATTTCGCCTTAATGGCCTATATCAGCGTCAGCGAGCTAGATGCCTTTGCAATCGTCATCGGCCTGCTTATCGTATTGGTCGGGCGAATCCTAAGTGAGGCTTCGAAAATCTCCGAAGAGAATAGGTCGTTCATATAATGCAGTGCGCTGCGAAGTTTGCATGACTATTGCCGCCAAAGAATGACGAAGAAATGACGACGACCTGATTATGCCGATTGTTGTAACCCTCGATATCATGCTCGCAAAACGCAAGATGCGTTCCAAGGATCTTGCGCTCCATGTGGGGATTACCGAGCAGAACATTTCTCTGCTCAAGTCTGGCAAAGTCAAAGGTATGCGCTTCGATACCCTGCAAAAGATCTGCGAAATTCTGGATTGCCAGCCCGGAGACCTGCTTGTTTACGAACCTGACGAGTAGAGGTAAGGGTGAAAGCCCTGCGTTTACTGATTACTCCACCTTCAGTCACCTGTTTCCGTCAGGATATCCGCCAGGGCTTTTACCTTCGGTGAGCGAACGTCCTTACGCCAGACCAACAGAGTGTTGAGATCGCATTCACCTGCCCGCAGATCATGAATGCGCAGCCTCTTACTCTCGGGAAAGGTGCCGAGTACGCTTCTGGGCAGCAAAGCCGCACCCATGCCGGCGAGAACACAGCCGAGCATGGCGTGATAGGACCTGAGTTCGATGATGCGCTGGGGTGTTTCGTCCCGTGCCGCATACCAGCGCTCGAGTTGCCGGCGGTGGGGGCAGCCGTGTTCGAAGACCAGGATGGTCCGGGGCACCGCGTCTGGCTTGTCGATCGTGGGGTGATCCTGGGCGGTCACGATAACCAGTTCCTCTTCGAAGGCGAGGACGGACTCGAACTTGGCATCTGCGATCGGTTCGGCCATCAAAGCGGCATCGAGCTCGCCTGACAGCAACGCCGAGGCGAGCTGGGTCGGGTTTCCGGTGCGCAGCTCCAACTCAACTTTGGGATACAGGTCGTTGTAGGCAGCCAATGGCCCAGGCAAGCGTACGGCTGCGGTGCTTTCCATAGATCCCAGGCGAAATAGACCCCGAGGCACATCTCCGTGCACAGCTTCGCGCGCTTCCTCCGCCAGCAGAAGCAGGCGCTTGGCATAGTCGAGCAGGGTCTGCCCGGCGGGGGCCAGATGCAGGCGTTTACCTTGGCGGATGAAGAGCGGAACACCGAGCTCATCCTCCAGTTGCCGGATGCGCGTGGTCACATTCGACTGAACCCGGTGTAAGCGCTCAGCGGCGCGGGTGATGCCGCCTTCCTCGACAACGGCAGTAAATATCTTCAGGTCGGACAGATCCATAAATCTCTCATAGAGAACAAAATCATCATAATTATTCATTTTTTTAAATGATTGGCAATTGCTAAGACAAGTCACGATTGGCGCCGCCGTCCATTTTTTGGTCAAGCACCTGTTGATTAATTCCATGATAAATATAGGAGAATTGAAAATGTCCCCTGAACAAATTGCAATTGTCCGCGAAAGCTGGCGTAAGATTGCTCCGATCGCCGATCAGGCGGTCTCTCTGTTTTACGATAAGCTTTTCGAGATCGATCCGGATCTGCGCGAACTCTTTAAGGGCACCGATATGGTGGCCCAGCGGATGAAACTGGTGCAGGCGCTGGCCGGCGTCATTGGCCGGTTGGAGGGTGTTGAGGAAATCGTTCCTCAGTTACAGGAGCTTGGCCGGCGTCATACTGCTTATGGGGTTCAGGACGAACACTATGCCTCTGTCGGAATTGCATTGCTCGGCACTCTGGAAGAGGGGCTGGCCGAGGATTGGACGCCAGAAGCAGGTCAGGCCTGGGCAGAGGCTTATGGACTGATCGCCGGGACCATGAAGGCTGCGGCATAGGATCTGAGATGCTCAGGTCAGCCACTAGAAAACCGCCCCTGCTTTTCGTTTTCACATGAAGATTCCATAGAGGACAGGTCTCATGCCAAAGGGTTACTGGATCGTGCGTGTCAGCGTACACAACGAAGCGCGCTATCCCCAATATCTTCAAGCGGCGAAGGCCGCCTTCGATAAATTCGGTGCAAGGTTCCTCGTTCGCGGGGGCTCCTTTGAAGCCATGGAGGGCGAGGCCCGTGCACGTAATGTCGTGGTCGAGTTCAAGGATTACGCAACGGCGGCGGCTTGCTACCGGAGTCCCGAGTATCAGGCTGCAAAGGAAATCCGTAATGCAAATGCCGATGCCGACTTCCTCATTGTCGAAGGTGCGGCGGCCTGAAAGGTGGCGTGTCCGTTTAAAGATTCAGCCTTCGCCGCCGTGGATATTCTCCATGTTCCAGGCCTTCTGCAGGCGCGGCAGGATTTGGTCCCAGGCCTCGACGCCGGTCTTTGTTGCCCAGTCGGCATACTGATTCTTCAGGCCGGCTTCGAGGGGCGCGTTCCGATCAGCGAGATTGTTTAACTCAGTGCGGTCGGCTTCCATGTCGTAGAGCTCCCACTCCGAACCGTGGGTGCGGACCAGCTTGAACTGGCCCTGGCGGATTGCACAGTTGCCTTCGTGTTCCCAGAAAATCGGTTGTTCGCGCTGCCAGTCCTTGCCTGAGAGCAATGGCATCAGGGACTCGCCCTGAAGCGGCTGGATCTCGTGACCGCCCAGTTCCGTGAGCGGCTTGGCGCCGCAGGCCTCCAGAATGGTCGGCAGGATGTCGACCACGTGGGCCGGGGCCTGTGCGACCTGCGGCGCTTTCAGGCGCGCCGGCCAGTGGGCCACCAGCGGGGTTGAAATCCCGCCCTCGTGGACCCAGTGCTTGAACAGGCGGAAGGGCGCGTTGGAGACGTTGGCCCAGGGCAGGTCGTAGCTCTGGTAGGTGAGGGGGCCGCCGGGCCGGATGTCGGGCCGGTTGCCCATCTCGATCCTGCGGCCGTCATCCAGTTGATCTGGGAAGAACTTGGCCCAGCCGTCCTCGGCCATGAATTCCGCGCAACCGCCGTTGTCGGAGAGAAAGAGGATCAGCGTGTTGTCATACTGTCCGCGCTGCTTCAGCGCCGCGACCAGCCGTCCGATGGACTGATCCATGCGGTCGACCATGGCGGCATAGGTCGCCATTTTGCTGGCTTGCCAGTCCTTATGTTCGATGGCCTCCCAGGGCGGTGCCGAGGGATCGCGCGGCGAGATCTGCCAGTTGGTCTGGAAGAGGCCCAGACCGTTCATCTCCTGATGGCGCGCCGTGCGAACCGCATCCCAGCCCTGACCATAGGCGCCGTCGTAGCGGGCGATGTCGTCTTCGCGGGCATGCAGCGGCCAGTGCGGGGCGGCGTGAGCGAGGTAGAGGAAGAAGGGTTGGTTCATCCCGACGCTCTCGTCGATCATGCCGATGGCCTTGTCGGTGATCGCGTCGGTAAAATAGAAGTCATTGGGAAAGACCTCGACCCGGCTGTCGTCCTCCAGCATGAAGTGCGGCGCGAAGAAGTGGGTGACCCCATCGACGATGCCGTAGAAGCGGTCGAAGCCGCGCTGGCGCGGGGTCGGGTGATCGATGTCGCCGACCCGCCAGCTATCTACCTCCCGCGCCATGAAATCGCCGGCCACGTGCCACTTGCCGGACATGAGGGTGCGGTAGCCCTGTGCCCGCAGAACCTCGGCGATGGTTGCACTATCGTTGCGCAGGAAGCCCTGATAGGCGGGCGTGCCGAGATTGGCGCCCATATGCCCGACACCGGCATTGTGCGGATAGAGTCCGGTCAGCAGCGACGCACGGGTGGGGCAACAGCGCGCGCAGTTGTACATGGCGGTCAGCAGCGTGCCGTTCCGCGCCAGAGCATCGATATTGGGCGTACGGATTTCCGACCCGGTTATGCCGAGATCGGCGAAGCCCATGTCATCGACCAGGATGAGGACGACATTGGGGCGTTCTGTATTGGGTCGTTCGGGCGGATGCGGCTGGATAGGGTCGGTCATGGCTGAGTCTCGTCGCAGTTGGCGGGGGCAGGAATGCCACTTGAAGACTTCAGCGTATCAGCTCACTATAAATCGAAAAAATGCTTTAAATAGTGCAGAAGGCACAGTTTTTTCGATGATAAATTTTACCCTCAAGCAACTGGGCTACTTTGAGGCCGTGGCGTCCCTCGGAGGAATTGCGCAGGCGGCCCGGCAACTCAATGTCTCAGCCTCGGCTATTTCCACCGCGATCTCAAAACTGGAAGCCTCGACCGGACTCTCGCTGTTCTCGCGCCATACCGCAAAAGGTGTCGTGCTGACCGTCGCGGGCCGCGAGTTTCTGCTGCGGGCGAAGCAACTGCTGCAGCACGGCGAGCAGGTCTCTGAAGAAGCGAGGGCGCTGGCGTCCGACGAAGCCGGGCGGATTCGCTTCGGCTGTTACGCTGCCTTCGCCCCGATCCTGGGACCGGGGGTCGTTACGCAGCATCGTTCCAATTGGCCGGCCGTGAAGCTGGAGTTCCATGAGGACACTCGCGAACACCTGACCAGAGACCTCCTGCGCGGGCGTCTGGACTGCGCGCTGCTTTACGACCAGGGCCTCGACAAGGAAAGCCTCGACGTCGAGCCGCTGCTGACCGTGCGGCCCAGGGTCGCCCTGTCTGCCGATCACCCACTCGCTCTGCAAAGCGAAGTCTCACTGCGGGACCTGCAGGGCGTGCCCTATGTCCTGGCGCATGAGCCTAGACCGGGACCGCATTACCTCGATCTTCTGAAAGACCACGGCATCGAACCCGAGATCGCGCTGGTCTCACGCTCGTACGAAATGCTGCGCTCCTGCGTGGGCCGGAACATGGGCTTCACCCTGATGGCCTTTCAGCCGCCGCATACCCTGACCTATCAGGGAGATTCAATCGTGGCCCTGCCGATCGGCGAGAGCGTACCCGGTTTCGACGTGGTCCTGGCGTGGAGCAAGGGGCGGGAGAACAGCCGTCTGCTGCGGCGTTTCCATGCCTTTTGCCGGGATGTTGTGAAGGCCGAACTTGTCATGGCGAATGCGGCGGTCGAGTTGGTTCGGTCTTGAGTGCTTACATCATTTTGTAAGCGGGCTCGGGCCCTGTTTGAGTATTGGCTTAACAAACTGACGCACAAAAGGACCTGCGTCCCCACGAGTGAGTTCTCTGAGTGATGCCCGAGTCCAAAGAGATCATGTTCGTCAGGTGCAGATGGGAAGCCCTTCGAGTAAATCCGCCAGATCGTCGATCACGGTCTCGTCCGTTCGACCGTTCGTGACGCAGGCCCTCAATACAGGATTGTCTTCGTAGATGGCTTTGGAAATCCAGAAACGACCATCTTTATGAACGGCATCCACGTAATGCTGCACGGCTCGATGCCCTTCTGGGGGCACCATGCAACTCACTCCCATGGGCGAAGCATTGGCGTGCACCCATCCGCCTTCCATCAGCCTTTCGGTCAGGCGGCCGGTCAAGCTGATTGAGCGCTCCACATGTGCGCCATAGCCTTCCCAACCAGCCGACCCGAGCGCGAGAAACAGGCGAAGCCCGACAAAGCGGCGGGACCACTGGGTGGAGTTCACGTAGAAATCCTTGCTGGCTTCGCTTTCCGGCATGTAACTCGCAGTGATGCGAAATACCTGAGCGGGAATGTCCGGCCGGCTTGTTAAAAACATGCCGGCCCCCATTGTGGTGGCGAACCACTTGTGCGCATCGATGGTGATGGAGTCCGCACGTTCAATGCCATTTAGCACGTGGCGTTGTGCATCGCTGGCGATCAAAGCGCCTCCCCAAGCGGCATCGACGTGGAACCACATGTCGTGGCTTCGGGCAAGTCCGGCTGACGGGCCCAGAGGGTCCACCATTCCAGCATTTGTCGTTCCGGCGGTCGCCACGATTAAGACAGGTATGCATCCCGCTTTCAGATCGATCGCAATGGCGGCTTCGAGAGCGCCGATGTCCATCTGGCCTTTCCCATCGGTCGCCACCAATCGCACGGCGTCGCGTCCTATCCCGGCAGCATGTGCCATTTTCAGCCACGCCAGGTGACTCTCCTTTGAGACATAGACCGTCGGTGGGCCAGTAAATTCACTAAGCCCTCTATCACTGTAGTTCGGGCATTTCGCTTGGAGTGCGCACAGCACGGCGGTCGAATTCGCTTCCGCTCCGCCGCTCGTGAAATGGCCACCTGAACCAACGGGTAGCCCCGCACGGCGTGCCACCTCGTTAATGACATGCTGCTCGATCTCCACTGCTGCTGGTGCGTGCGAATGAACACAGATTTGTGGATTAAAGGCGGATGCGATTCGGTCTGCACACTCGGCAGCAAAGGTTGGTGCCGGATTGAACAGGCCCATATAGCCTGGATGCGTCATCTGCACACTGCCCCTGTCCAAGGCATCGATCACCCAGTCCATCAGTGTTTCCAAATCTTCGGTCTGGTCGAACTTTTTTCCGTAGAGATCATTCAGCCATTCAGAAGATAGTTCTTCTGCGATTGCCTTGCGGTCAGCGTACCTGCGGCGGGCCCTGTCCAAACGTGCGGTTAGAGCGTTCTCGACAGCATCCAAGTCATTGAAATCGGGGAAGAGGGCATCACGGCCAAGCATCAAAATCTCCTTGCGAACATTCGGGGAGAGTATCCGCGAGGTGGCCGTACAACCATCCGATTCTTGTTAATTCGTAACTGTATTCTTCTTACAGACGATCACGCGCGGCGGATCCAAGGGGTGGTCTTTTCTTGTGTTGGTGATGTGGGCAGTCAGACATCCTACAGTGGTTAACCACTCGGGGTGTGCCATTTGACCAGGCCTGATGACGTGGGCGCCGCCGGACCCCGTTCGTAACTGGCTTCAATGGGTTTTGTTCAGGAAGTTTGTGACTACTGAATTGAAAAGATCGGATGCCTCCAGGTGGGCACAGTGTGCGCAGCCTGGCAAGAGGCACAATTCGGCAGATTGAATCTGTCCTGCAAGGCGGACAATACCGTCAACGCTGTAAGAGCGGTCAGCGTCGCCGCTGATGACCAACGTCGGCATCCTGAGTTCAGCCATTCTTTGCGTCACGTCCCAAAAGGGAAAGGCCTCGAGGCAAGCCAGCACAGCCGCTTTCGATGCACCCTTTCCCGCGTCGAGGCAAAAAGAATACATCGGCGCTGCCGCCAGCTCCCGAAACCATGTGGCGGTGACGCTTGCCGCGACCTTTGCCAGCCCTTCGCGCTCCACTTTTTGTTTGGTTTCCTCAAAGGTCTCGAAGCGGTTGGGTAAGTAACCTGAACTTGAAGTCGCATAGAGAATGAGCTTTTCGACGCGTTTGGGATAATCCAGGGCCGTCTGCAACGCCACCATCCCGCCCATGGAATGACCCAGGAGGCTAAATTTTTCTATACCCAAGTCGTTCAAGAGCGCCATCTGCGCCTGGGACAGGTCTTTTATCGTCGCGGGCGGCGGTTCTTCTGCGCTGCCTGCGAAGCCGGGCAGATCGGGCGCGACGATGTCATAGGCCTCACCAAGAGCCGCCATCTGCGGTTCGAAATAGCCCGAACCGCCGAGGAACCCATGTTGCAGGACCAATGCCGGACCATTTCCATATCGTCGATAGTTGAGCACTTTTTCGTCTTTCGTCCATCGCGTATGACTATCAGCGCGAGGAAGCGCAATTTGTTCCGGTCATGCCGGGACGGCTGTAACTGCCCCGGCATGTGAGGCGTCACTACTGTGTGTGTTCCGCCAGCAGAGCCCGGATCTTGTCTGCAGTTTGCTTCCCACAGGTCTTATCAAGCTCTTCGTCCCACTGCGGCTGTATCGAAGCGAGCAGTTCGTCGCGCTTCTCCTTGGAAAGCGAAATTGCCGAGCCGCCACCATTCATGACGGCATCGCCTACGGCTTGGTTGATCCAGGCTTCGTATTTCGGCTTCAGCCAGGTTTCGGTTTCGCGGCCGGCATCAAGGACCGCCTTCTGATCGTTGGCGCTAAGGCCATCGAATTTCGCCTTGTTCATCATATACATGACATTACCGTAAAACAGGTCGGCGTTGATCATATGCGGCATCACCGACCACAGCTTCCACGAACTGTAGGTCGCAACCCCCATATTGATGCCATCGACAACCCCACGATCGGCAGACTGAAAAACTTCTTTCGGCGACACAAAGACCGGCTTGCCGCCCCAGGACTCGATCATTGCGCTGACAAGCGGGCCAATGCTGCGCACCTGAAGACCCTTGAGATCGCCTAGATCCTCAATCTGCTCGTGGAACCACCACTCCTGATCAAAGGAATAGTTCGATGAAAAGATGTTTATCAGGCCCACTTTGGCGGCCTCATCCGCAAGAAGAGCCGTCATCTTTGCATCGAGATCGACTTGGTTCTCCAGATCCACGGACGCAGGATAAAAAGCGCCAGCTCGGTAGCAGGGCAGCCTTTTATCATAGGAGATGTGACTGACGTCCGCGACGCCGCCCAGCACCGCATCGATGCCTTCGCTCCAGCCGTTCAAGGTTGCTGAAGGGAAGATTTCCACGCGCACCCGGCCTTCGGTTTTTTCAGATACAAGTTCGGCAAAGTGCTTAAAGCCTTCGTAGCGGACATCGATTTCGTTCACGTAGGTTGAGAGGCGAATAAGCTCCTCTGCGAGAAGCGATGGTGCAGATATCGAAAAGCCAACTGCTGCCGCGACCGACATAGCCGCCGTTCGCGCTACCTTGAAACGCCACATTTCAGATCCTCCATTTGTTCCGTTGAGTGTTTTGTCGGGCACAGGGTTTTGTTTGCGAGATCCAGAAGGTCGATTGTCTGGAGATCAAAATCCGGCATGTCCTGACCTGCATATGTCAGGCAGTCCCGGAACTTTCGAACCAACTCTGCATCCGTAAGAGAACGGTCAGGTGCGCCGCGGGCGTTGCCGCAAAAGCGTGAGACCGTCCGGCCGTCCTTCAAACGGATACAGACCTTGGCGCTCTCGGGATGTGTTTGAGATCCCTGATTGTTCGAGAGCCGTTCACTGGATTGCCACTGGACGCGAGCCGTTAACTGTTGTTTCGCTTCAGAGAAGATTTCTTCTGTGGTCAGGTCCTGCAGCCGCACAGCGCCATGCAATGCCGCACAGGCGATTGCGTAGGGAAGGCTGAACTGGGCCTGTTGCGGATTTGACGGATGTGAGTAGACGAGAGATTTCCACACCAACTCCGGCACCTCGACAAAGATCCTGTCGATGTCCGTTGCCTCGAACCCGTTATCGTCAAGCAGGAGTACCGTCGCCTCAATCGCCGAATGTGCCGCCGAGCACACCGGACTGGTCTTGAACATCAATCCAGGACTCTCGATGCGCCAGCGCTGTCCCAGCGAGTTTACCTGAGCCAGATCGCTGTGTCCGTGGTTGAGCATTTGGAAAAACCCGTTTTCCTGCTCAAAAGCGTCATGGGGTCCGGTCAATCCCAGCTTTGCCGCGAAAGCCGTAGCGACAGCCTGACTGGCCGCTCTTCCCACGAGATAGGGTTTCGCATCGGTTCCCGCGATCGACCTGATCACAGCAGCAGAGACACAGGCGATCCCTATCGCACTGGCTGTCTGGTCGTTGTCCAGGCCGAGCAGCCGGCAGAGCCCCGCGACGGCTCCGACTTCAGCACAGGATCCGGTGCTCCACCAACCGGATAGAAAGTGGCTGTGTGTGCAGATTTCACCCAACACATAAGCGACCTCGGAACCCACTAGGAAGGCTTCAATCAGGTCTCTTTCCGAAGCGTTGCGGGCCTGCGCAACTGCAAGCACCGCAGGTAAAATGACCGCCGAGCCGTGAATTATCCCGGTATAGCTGGTGTCGTCGAAGTCCCACACATGCGCAGCAAATCCGTTAACCAGTGCTGTGGCCTGCATGCCTAAAACAGAATCGTCCAACAGCCTATCAGGAGCGTGCCCATCTGCGAGGCCCGCTGATAGCGCGCGGCATTTGTTATGCACAGCGCCGGCCGCAATAACGCCAATCGTATCCAATATGGCTCTGCGTGCGCAGGAGATTGTGGAGTGAGGAGCCTTCGCGCAATCAACGGACGCGCTCCATTCTGCGAAACGCCGTGCGAGGCAGGTATCACTGCCGAGCGCTATCTGCGCCAACACCAAAATCCAGCCTCCGACAATAGCAAACTGCCGAGCATCAACACCTCCCCATCAACGGTAGTTCTTATTTGTATCGTTTGTAATATTTTGTATAAGAAAATGTCAAATGATATATTTTGGATCGATAGTCCGCCCGGCGATAGTAGCCTGTTGCAGCGGGTTCAGCCTGACCCGAACTCTCGAAGTTTTCTGAAACAACGAGCCGAACAAAGAATGCTGCGCTCGGAAATTTAGGCGGCTTACGAGATATAGGCTCCGGTCTGGAGGCGAAGACGTTCGACCCTGTCAATCCGCTTGGCTTCCCTGCCTTTGCCACCGGCGACCGCCATGGCCAGGAGTGCCTCGACAATTGCCGCAACACCGACAATGGAAGGATGGTAGTGCGGACTTTCGGTGGATGAGAAAAGGCAATAGTCGACGTGGTTGACGAATGGGGAACTCCGCCGATCGGTGATTGCCATCGTTACTGCACCTATGCGTCTGGAATACTTCACAGCATCCAAAGCGGCGACGGCATAGGGTGAGACAGCGATGGCGAGTACCGCATCTTTTGAGCTAAGGGAGGCAAGCGATTCAATAACCGTTGCCGTGCCAGGACGGGAAACCCGCAAACCGTCCAACGCAATCCCGCCGGTCGTCTCCATATGCGTGGCAATGCCGTACATCGATCCGGCGGCGATCAGATGAACCGTTCCGGCTGTGCGAATGGCTTCTGCCATCGCTTGAAAGGTATCTGGATCATTTCGGCTGAGCGCATCCGAGACGTTTTCGAGCGCAGCGCTCCGCAGATTGGTCAGAAGTGCATTGTCGGGATGTCCCTGCGCATCGCGCCGGAGTGCGCCGGCTTTAGCGCTAAAGCTGTTATCGACAATTCCGGTCTGGAAGGTCGCTTTGAAGTCCTCGTAACTGTCGAAACCCATATGGCGTGCCAGACGCAGCATCGTCGGCGAGGAAACACCGCACTCGGACGCGACAGCCCGCATCGAGCCGAAAGCCATTCGGTCAGGATTATCCAGCGCGAATTTCGCTGCCGTTTCCAGCTTTCTGGGCAGATCCGGCAGCACGGCGGTCAGCTTCTCAACGACATTCAACATATTACACCTACGATTTTCCTGTAGCGTTCGTTACAAAATATAGCCTGATCTGTCCAGAAAACACTGACAAGCGAAGGTTTGTGGGTTGCAGTCGTAGCTACTTACAGAAAGACGTACAGGCGAGCAGGTGTTACCAGCCAAATGTTCATAGTTTTATATAGCAATTGAGGCTGGGTATATTTGGTGCGGCGAATTGCCTGATCAGCGCGTAAAAAATTTCTGATGCTGACTGCTAACTAACTCGCCAAAATTCCACCTGTATTCTGGTCGCTCTTTCGAGAGGCGAGATCTCGCACAGCCGCGGCGAAGGGATCACGTAAAGCGCTGGCGATTTCAAATCCCATGCCGGTTTCATTGACGGAAACACGGACCTTGTCGAGCGATTTGAGCAGCGGCGCTTGTTCGAGCGTCATAACGAAGCGACTGAAAATTTCAGGATTTTGGACGAAGGGGCCGGTGAGGATAATTCGATCCGGAAACAGCAGGCGGCACAGGTTCGTGGTCAGACGCAGCATCTGTTTCAGTGCTTCTGACATTGCCGGGGATTCGAGAAGATCCAATTGGCGCAATTGTCCCGCGAGGCCGCTTTCGTCGAGCGGCAGTCCGGGAAATGTCTGGCGCAATTCCGGGCCAAGTGCCCAAAGAGCTGCGACTGTTTCGAGACAGTCGGTATTGCCGCAGGTGCAGTGCCGGCCCACTGCATCCCCCAGGCTCCAATGGCCGATTTCGCAAAAGCGTCCGCGGCTGCGATTGACGATCTCACCGTCGGCAGAGTAAGCCGCGCCAATGCCATACCCCCAATGCAGCAGCAATGCCGTCTCACTTGGCGGATGGCCTTCATGCAGACGAATGCCGGCCAATTCCGCATCGAGGTTTCGGATCAGGCTGACAGCGCAATTTGCATCGGCAAGAGCGGCGGCAACATCGAAGTTGCGTAGCTCCGGCCAGCGCGATGAAAAACACCAGGTCGAACGTGCCACATCGAGCAAGCCTGAGAGTGAACACACAATGGCGCAGACCTCTATGCCGGTTGGAAACTTTGTCGTGATGTCTGCCACCAGCCGACGCATTAAATCAGCCATGGCTTCGTTTCCGGCATCGCACGGTGGGGTCACAGAACTTTCCGCGACGACCCGATGCGCTAAATCGACAGCTTTCGCGACGAGCGTGCGATCGACGACAGAGATGAAAACTGCGCCGAAGCGTTGGTGATTGTAACTCAGTGATGCCGCCGGCCGCCCGCGTCCTTGAGGCTTGATGGTGCTCTCGCGAAGCAGATCCTTCGCCACGAGCTCGCCGACCAGTTCGGAGACGCTCGTTGAACGCATCGACAGCAGTTCGCCGATATTCCCGCGAGTTGATGCGCGGCCATCACGTACCAGATCTGCAATGGCGACAAGGTCTTCGGTGCGGTTAAATTCCATCTTTCTGCTTTAGCGTAATAGCGAGGGCAGCGTAAGTGAAAAGGCGGGAATGTAGGTAACAAGCAGCAGAACGACGAGCATGGCGGTGTAAAACGGCACCAGGTTTTTTGTCGCGCTTTCGAGGCTGATGCGGGCAATGCCAGATCCGACAAGCAGGGAAGTTCCGACCGGTGGTGTACAGAGTCCGATACCGAGATTGAGGATCATGATGATGCCGAAATGGATCGGATCGACGCCGACTTTAGTGACAATGGGCAGCAGAATTGGCGTCAGCAGTAAGATAAGTACGCCCATGTCCATCAGCATACCGAGCAGCAGCAGCAGGATATTGACGGCAAACAGCACGAAGAGCTTACTGTCTGAAATCGCAAAGATTCCCTCGGCCAGTACAGTGGGGATACGCAGATAAGACAGCAAGAAACCGAAGACTGATGACGTCATGATGATGGCGGTGACCATCGCGAGTGTCGTCAGTGTTGTGGAGAATATCCTTGCTGCAGCAGCGCGGTCCAGGCTGCGGTACCAGAACAAGGTGGTCAGCAGTGCGTAGACAACGGCCACGGCAGCTGATTCCGTCGCGGTGAAAACACCGGTTAGAATGCCACCGATTATGATGACGATGGTGAAGAGGCCGATGGCCGCATCGGCAATCGCGGCGAGACCTTGGCGGAGATTGTAGGCACCGCCTATCGGATGGTTGTGGCGGCGGGCCATGACGAAACAAATGATCATCAGCGACAGGCCGAGCAGGAGTCCTGGGACATATCCGGCCAGAAACAGGGTCGAGATGGGAAGGCCACCGGCCGCCAATGCGTAGAAAATCATGTTCTGACTTGGTGGGATGAGCACACCTTGGACCGAAGAGGTGATGGTGACCGCGACCGAATAGTTTGCCGGATAACCGCTGCGCACCATGGCCGGGATCAGGAAAGAACCAATTGATGCGACGTCGGCAACCGATGACCCGGAAATGCCGCCGAACATGGTGCTGGCGACAACATTGCCTTGTGCGAGACCTCCGCGCATTCGCCCCACCAGCACGTCGGCCATCCGGACGAGCCGATCGGAAATACCGCCTTCGGTCATGATGTTGCCGACAAGGATGAAGAAGGGGACTGCCAGGAAAGTGAAGGAGTTGAGACCGTTGACCATGCGCTGGGCGACCATAAGCAGAGGCAGACCAAGGAACAGCGCTGTCGCGAGTGATGATAGGCCGAGCGCAAAGGCGATCGGAACACGCAGCAGCATGAGGCCGACAAATCCGCCGAGCAGCAGAGTGATGCCGGTCCAATCAATCTGCATCTGTGAATTCCAGTGTTTCTCGCGGAACAAAATGAACGTCGCGCAGGATCATGTTTGCCAGGGCATTCGTCGTGCCAAGCAACCCACCGAGAATGGCTGGAAAATATAAGAGTGACTTGGGAAAGCCGGAAGCAGGAAGAACCTGGACGCCCGTGAGCGCAATGAGATCATCAGCAAAGAACATGACGGAAAACATGAAAACCGCCATTGCTGCTTGTGCCAGATAGTCGAGTGAAGCTGCGGCAGGCCCTGGAAGCAGGTCCCGAAAATAGGTGATCGCAACATGCTCGTGACGCCTGATGCCAACCGCGACTGCCAGGAGGCCGAACCATATGAGGCACAAAAGCGCGATTTCCTCAGACCAGCTGGTCGGTCGATTGAGAACAAAGCGCAAGAAAACCTGCAGCACGGTAACGGCTGTGATGATAGCGAGCAGCGCATGGCAGATGAGCGCAGCCACCCGGTTGATCCGGTCGATCCACCGGGCCGTTCCTTGCGCCCAACTCATACGCTGCTCACCTGTCAGAGACTACTTCCGAACCCTCTTACTTTGCCGCCTTTATCCGCTCGATGAGCGGCTTGTAACTGGGAAACTCATCATAGATCGGTCCGACTGCAGCCTGGAAGGGTGTATTGTCGATTTCGGTGACCGTGGCGCCGCCATCTTCTACAGTTTTGCGTGCCTCCACATTTGCCTTGCGCATGATTTCGCGTTCGTACAGCGCGGCCTCCATGCCGGCCTTGCGAATGGCATCCTGTTGCTCCGTTGGCAGAGAGTCGAATTTTGCCTTGTTCATGAGGAGCAGGGCAGGGGGACTCAAATGTGCATCTTCGACGTAGTTAGGTGCGACCTCGTAATGGGCTGACGTGTGGTAGCTCACATAATCGTTTTCTGCGCCGTCAATAACCCCGGTCTGTAGGCTGGAATAGACTTCGCCATAATTCATTGGTGTTGGGACCGCTCCTAGAAGCTCCATCATTCGGATGGAAATTGGCGCCGGCTGGACGCGGATTTTCATACCTTTGAGGTCTTCGATCTTGCTGATCGTTTTGCCTTCGACCGTGTAGAACGAACGCGCACCGGCATCCATGTAACCGAAACCGATCAGTCCGACCTTCTCCAGATCGTTCAGGACCTCTGTGCCGATGTCACCATCGAGCACTTTGTATTTGTGGTCCCAGCCGCCAAAAATGTAGGGCAGCGTGAATACGCCCATGGAGGGACTTACATTGGCCAGCACGACTGAATTCACACGCGCGAGATCGATGATGCCGGCCTGAGTCTGCTCAATGGTCTCGGGCTCTTGTCCAAGCTGTGCGCCCGGAAACACCTGAACCGTCACATCGCCATTGGTGTATTCCTTCACCAGTTCGGCGAAGCGATACATTGCGACTGTAACCGGGTTCGATTCCGGTTGGTTCTCTGCCAGGCGCAATACGGTTTCTGCAGATGCGGCTTGGGAAAGAAAGACAACACCAGCGAAAAAGCTGACCACAGCGGAACGGATCATGTTCATCATCGTGCTCCCATTTAGATTTCTTGATTCTGTAGAGGATCAACCAAGAGGGGAGATGAGTCAATAATTTTGAACAAAAAAGTTTAAAATAAAAACATGAAAAAAAGCCATATTGACACTAAATTTTATATCTGCTTCTCTTTTAAAAACATTAATGTTTCTAATTATGGGCGCTTCATGCGAATTCACTTTCACGATGATAAACTGGCGATGGGCCGAGCTGCAGCCAAAGACGGAGCGGGCGCCATCCGTTCTGCAATCGCGGAGGCCGGTGCAGCGGCCGTGATTGTCGCCACAGGAGCAAGCCAATTTGAAATGCTCGATGCGCTCGTATCTATGGAGATTGACTGGAGCAAAGTGACGCTTTTCCACCTTGATGAATATGTTGGCATTGCCCCAGATCATCCTGCGAGCTTTCGAGGCTATCTGTACGAGCGTCTGATCAAACGCATTGGACCCCTGAAGGACTTTATTGCGGTGAAGGGAGACGCGGTCGACCTTGACGCAGAGATCGCTCGGCTCAATGAACGGATTGCAAGGGAATCGATCGATGTTTGTTTTGCGGGGATCGGTGAGAATTGCCATCTCGCGTTCAACGATCCACCTGCGGATTTCAGAACCGAATCCCCATTTCTCGTCGTCGAGCTCGATGAAGCCTGCCGACGTCAACAGATGGGAGAGGGGTGGTTTGTGACACTGGACGAGGTGCCGCGCCGTGCGATCTCCATGTCAATCCGGCAGATCATGAATTCGGGCAAGCTGGTTCTTTCCGTTCCCGATGCCCGCAAGGCGGACGCCGTACGCAATGCCGTCGAGGGCGAGGTTTCGGATCTCCATCCGGCATCCATCTGTCAGGAACATGCCGACGCCGGTTTGTATCTTGATCCAGATTCGGCCAGCCGCTTGTCGAGCCGCACCGGATAGGAGTGAGAGAGTGCAGACGGACGGGCTCTTCGACCTTCAGGTCAACGGCTATGCCGGTGTTGATTTCAATGACGAAGCAATCACGCCCGACCAGGTCGATGTGGCTTTGGAGGCCTTGCTGACAGCAGGTGTGACCGGTTGCCTGCCGACGGTGATCACGGCGCATCCACACAAGCTCGACGCGCGATTGAGGGCACTTGACGCGGCTGTCACAGCGAGCCGCTTAGGCCACTCCATGGTTCCAGGATATCATCTGGAAGGCCCGTTTCTCAATGCGTCGGCCGGTTACGACGGCTGTCATCCGCCCGAGGCCATGATAGACCCGGATGCCGAGCTTGTGTTCCGCCTCGAAGAGCCACTTGTCCGGCCCATTCTCCTGGTCACTCTGGCGCCGGAGCGTCTCGGTGCGGTCGACGCCGTGAAGCGTCTGACCAAAGCGGGCAAGACCGTATCCATGGGGCATTCGGCTGCGGGGTTCGCCACTGTCCGTGCCGCCGCGAATGCCGGAATGACACTCTCGACACACCTCGGAAACGGCCTGCCGCAGCAACTGCCAAAGTTGGAAAATGCCCTGCTTGCACAATTGGCGGAGTCACGCCTGAAGGCGAGCTTGATTGCGGATGGCCACCATATGTCACCCGAGGCCCTGGAGGCACTCGTTTCGATCAAGGGCAAGGAGAATTGCATCCTCGTGACTGACGCTGTTGTTGCCGCCGGCTCCGAGCCCGGGTCCTATCGCTTTGCTGGAATGGATATCCAGCTCGACGAACGCGGGACCGTGCTGCAGCCCGGCCAATCCAATCTCGCCGGTTCAGCGCTCGGCCTCGATAAAGCCGTGCGCAATGTCTGCGCCTGGTCGATCGCAACACCTCAAGAGGCGGCGCGTATGGCATCCGTTCAGGCACGCGCCGCGATTGCATCAGCACTGAAGCATCACGGCATTCGCCTAGATGCGGGACAGGTCTCCTGGAACTCGGGACTTGAACCGTCTGTCCAGGTCAGAGGGTGCACATCGGCGTAAAGTTCAATCTCTGTGAAATGCCTGAGTGTGTGATCGGGGGCCATTCTTTCGGCTTGTCAGCTGCTTGACTTGTGAGACGACGTCTCTCTAAGAAAACTGCAGGCTAAGGAAATTGCTGAGGTTTTTGGAAGACGGGTCTTGCTGCGGCCGCCGTAGCTGTCGGGCTGGTTTGGTGAAGGCCGCTGAGAAAGGGGCGCCGAACCCAATTCATCTGGCAGCGTCGCTACACTTCAGAGGCTTGCGATCGGAATGTATTCCTTGGCATGATCGTGGCCATGCTGCATGAGATTATCGGGGCGCTTCAGGACAAAGCCTCAAATGTGGAAGATATCGCCTCCGGCGATCGGCTCTTTACCCGAGGCCAGAAAGTAGCCTCGGTATTCCTGCTGGACGAAGGAGAGGTGACGCTTTCGCGCTTTCTGCCACAGGGTAGGGAACTTGTCCTGCATCGCGCGCGGGGGCCGACCATTCTGGCGGAAGCCTCGATCTATACCGAGCGCTATGACTGTGATGCGGAGTGCCTGTCGGCGTGTCGCGTTCGAAACCTGCCGGTCGCGCGCTTCCTCAGTCTGATCGAGGAGAGCGCCGTGCTGTCGTCGGCTTGGGCATCGCATCTCGCGCTGAGCCTTGAGAAGGCGAGAGTTCGGCGCGAAATTCTGATTTTCAGGACGGTTGGTGAACGCCTCGATGCCTGGCTCGACTGGAGGGATGGCGAATTGCCGCCAATGGCTGCAGGAAATGAGGTGGCCATGGAACTCGGCGTGTCGCCCGAGACACTGCATCGGGAGTTGGCGAGGCGCCGGAAGTAAGCCTAATTTACGGATGAAGAGGTTCGGGTTCGCGACACAACTAAGGGCATGATGTTCGCGCGTATTCGAGGTGATTTAAAGGATGGCGGACATGCGAGTATACCTGGATGATGAGCGCGAAACGCCAGATGGCTGGGTGCGTGTTTACTGGCCTGATGAAGCGATTGTATTGCTGAAAGAGGGAAATGTTGCCGAAATCAGCCTCGATCATGATTTAGGCGATGATGAGCGCGGTACCGGGTATGACGTCCTGCTCTGGATTGAAGAGGCCGTAGCACTTGAGGGCTTTCGCCCACCCCTGATGAAAGTGCATTCGGCCAATAGTTCCGCGCGTCAGAAGATGATCGCCGCAATTGAGTCGATTCAGAAAAGAGTTGAAGGTTAGTGCGGTAAAGTGAAGGAGCATGCCTTGTCTTGCGCAGACATCGAAGACGTTTGTGCAGAGAGCAACACCTTCATCTTGATCGTTCGTCCCACTGACCTTCGACCCCCATTTGAGCCACTCACTTACGTTCATACTTCTCCCCTAGGATAAGGGTGCTGTATCACGCGCAGGCACCGGCGAGGCGTGTCTCGCGGAGCAGTTAGCAGCCGTCGCATCAATGACGGCAGCTCGGCCTCGATTCCGTTCGTCAATCGCGTATCTCCACATGTCATCGACACCAATGGCGCAGAAATTGAAGGGCGGCGATCAACCAGCCAAATACCACTTCCTGACATAAAAAATCTGTTTAAGGGAACTTTTTTCGGCTGGCTTCGTTATCCATAGAGGGTAGCTGTCGGTCGTGCACAGACCGCAGCAGCAAATGCCCGTAATACGCTGTTGGAATTGTTCAGACGAGAGACTGTGGGGCAAGATGAAACGACAAAAACACAAAACCAAACCAGCTGGCGCGCGGAAAACTTCGGTTCAGGATGGCACCAAGGCTCCGGGAAAGAAAACCAGCCGGCGCGATTTTCTGAGGACGTTTGGCGAATGGGGGGTCGTTGGTGCCGCGGTCGGCGTGGGCGGTTGGTATGCGATCGGCTATGTGAGTGCCACGATCGGCGAGCTGGACCTCACAAAGCTCGGCAATGGAACGCCGACTATCGTGCAAATTCACGATCCGCAATGCCCCCGCTGTGTTGAGTTGCAAGGTGAGACGAGGGATGCACTGGCTGACTTCAGCGATGGCGAACTTCAATATCTCGTCGCAAACATCCGCAGCGATTCGGGTCGCGATTTTGCAAATGCTCAGGGCGTGGGCCATGTCACACTCCTGCTGTTCGACGGGACGGGACGCAGGCGCGATGTGCTTGTCGGAAACAACACGAGCGAAACCCTGAAGCGGGAATTTCAGCGACTTTTGCGTATGAGCAACGCCGGCAACGAATCGGGATAACCGATGGCTTGATGCCACCGGCCCTGGGCTTTGCGCTGTAGTGATTAAAAGAGCCAAAGCATTGCTTCCACGCTTAGCATTCCGATCATCACACAGGTTCTCTTCTTCATAATTTTGAGCGGTACGGCTTAGAGCAGTTTTCGTTTAGGTCGCCTCAAAAACTGCTGTCTCTATCCGCATAGAGCTGATTCCGCCCTCGCTGACTCTGGCGCAATTTTTAGATTTTGTGTTTTAAGGAAAACGCAAAACGCTATAGAAGCGCTGACGGCCGTGCTGGAGCCGGTGCGGTCTGACTCGTAATCGTTCGGGGGAAGAGAATGGACATCCTGCTCAATGTTGTGCTGCCGCTGGCGCTCGCCTTTATTATGTTTTCGCTGGGAATCGGGCTGACGCTGGCGGACTTTGCACGCGTCGTGAAGCTGCCTAAGGCGTTTTTCGCCGGTGCGGTGATGCAGGTGCTGCTGATGCCCGTTACGGCCTTTGTTTTGCTTCTTATTTTTCCGCTGCCGCCGGAACTGGCAGTTGGCGTGATGATCCTGTCCTTTTGCCCAGGGGGTGTTACCTCCAACATGCTCACGCATATTGCCGGCGGGTCTGTTGCGCTTTCGATTACTCTGACCGGCGTGATTTCGCTGTTATCGGTTCTGACCGTGCCCTTTCTCGTAGTCTGGGCGATGGGCGAATTTTTGGGCGAAGGCAGGGAGTCTGTCTCCGTGACCTCGATAGCCGTTGCCATGTTCCTGATCACGACGGTGCCGGTCGCCCTTGGAGTGGTGCTGCGCCACTTTGCGAGCGGCTTCGCAGATCGGATCGAGAAGGGGTGTTTTAGACTGGCAGGCTTCCTCTTTGCGATCATCGTTCTGGCCGCACTGGCCGCCAACTGGGGGCCCTTCATTGAAAACCTGCCGACTCTCGGTCCGCTGCTCGTGGTGATGAATATTGTTTTACTGGCGATCTCTTTCCTGGTCGCGAAGCTGTTAAGGCTTGAGCGTAGCGACGCCATCGCCATCGCCCTGGAGGCCGGGCTCCAAAACGGCACTTTGGGCATCACGGTCGGGACGTTGCTGGTTGAAGCCGCATCGGGTCTGACGCCCTTCACCCTGCCGTCGGCAATCTACGGCATCGTCATGTATGTGGTAACCATTCCGTTCGTATTCTGGCTACGGGGCCGCCGAGGCTAGAGAGCGGAGGTCCGATTTATTTTTCGGCGTGTGAAATATGCTGATGTACAATCTGCTGGTATTGATAGGGGGGCACGATGTTCGGCATATTCAAGAAAAAAGAAACCGCATGGCCTTTTGATCAACCAAAAAATTGCGTGGTTTTTACAATTAGACAAATCGTTGAAGGGGAAAGTCCCATTCAAATTGCCTATCACGACCTTGAAGATGATGGTTGGCAGTTCGTAAGTAATATTGACTACAGTATGGACGACGCGAAACTGGTAAGTTTAGAGGAGATCACAAAGATAGACCCAAGCATTTTCGAAATAGCCAAAATCGAACCCGGTTATCATGCCTGGCGAAACGCGGTGGGCGACAAATGGACGACTGCGCGAACGCCGGTTGAGGTTGAGAATAACGATTAAACGAATAAACGCCTTTCGAGGCATTTTTCCCCTTCGCAGTTCTGAATTGATTCTCGGCCTCTACAAAGGTCTCCGCGGAAGCGTCGACCCTCGAACGGGCAACTGTGCCAAGCCATCCTGCTGGCGACGCATAATGCGGTGATTGCCATTGCGCCTTTTGATAAATTCACCATCAAAAGGATCAGCAGGACACACTTGGTGTCGATGAACGCGAAAGCGCCTGTGTGCAACCCGGAAAATAAGAGCAAAAGGATCCCGCGAGCCACTGCATAGTTGCATCCGAAGCCCAGGATGAAGATATCTCCAAGTGAGGCAGGTTTAAAAGCGAGGCGCAATTTTTTCTAATGAAACAAGCCTCGACATGCCTGGGAGATGGAGCCTGTCATGCAAACGTAATCACTTGAATCAACACTGACGGGGGTTGCTGGATCGAACTGCTTTCTGATGAAAGCGAGAAGAAAGTATCTCTCTAGAAACAGGACGACTAGTTCAGCGAAATTTAAGCTGATTTGCTGGTGATTTCATATGGACATAGATGAACTCTTAGAAAAAATAAGCGGCTATCAACCCGAGGGTGGTTCGTGGTTGCCTTTGGATGAATTGATAAACGTCGCTTTTACGGATCATGATTCGGTATCCCTTTACGCCGCATTCTTTAAATTGTTTGAGAACCACCCTGAGCATGACGGTACCGGTGTGTTTTGGTCTGCTGTGCATGGCATGGAACACATGGGCGGCTATGAAAAATATCTGCTGGAGCATGTAAGAAAATGCGAAAGCGAAATGGGCTGGGCAATGCTGCATCGGTTAAAAAACTCAGGGGCCACTCACATTTGTGACGTGCCGATCTCAGAGTTAATCACGTAAAAACAAGATCGGAATGATGGGAATCTGTGAGTCACAGGCATGGTTTCACTGCGCCTGGAACTTTGGTCTTGCGGCGCCAATGCCATTCTCCCACACACCCTACTTTGTGTCAGGCAAAGCAGAGGCATAGGTCCCCAAGGCTTCACGGCCTTTGGGCGTGAGGGCATAGATGCCAATGGAGACACGTTCGAACCAACCATAGTGGTCATCCGCCATCAGGCGCGTGGCCTTTGCAACACCGGTGGCTTCTGCAACGGCGGCGCCCTTGAGTGGTCCGTTGACTGCAAGATGGGCCGCACAACGCAAAGCATCCTGCCGATAGGCAGTGACGAGGCCGGCGCGGGTTGCGCCCCCCAGGTTTGGATCTCCGACGCGGCGGACAAACTCGCGCAACAGCCTGGCGCGTTTTGGCTTTGATTGGCGTGGACGATAAGGGCCGGGGTCGCAGTGCACCTCAACGAAGCCATCGCGCAGACGCAAGGTGATGAGGCCCAGACCGAGCCGCCGGGCAAGGGAGAGGTTGTCCTTCAGTGCCTTTGCAAAGCGCTGCCCACTCCCGTGTTCCACGGCGATGTAAACCAGGTCAGTGACCGCCTGACGCGCAACCGCCTGATGGAAGAGAGTGAGAGAAAAGCTCACCTTCAGCTCGACAATGACCGGGTCCTCGTCACCGCGTACGGCAACGATATCGGCCGCACCGATCTCGGACTTCACAAGGTAACCCTGCCCCTCGAGATAAGTCTTGAGGGGAGGGTAGAGGTCGGTTTCACGGGTTTTTGGGGAGGTCATAGTGGCATTACGTCGATTTCCAATTGCTATGCTTTATCCCAGCATCAGGTTGAAATAAAGCGGTACCGCGACGTAGCTCGCCAGGGCCAGCACAAGAGCAATCTTCACCGCGCGGGCCTCGAAGCGCTGCCACAGGAGCAGGATCAGGCCGAGCGACAGGGCGACCTCGGCGAGGGCGACCCAGTCGCCATGGTGGTTCTCATCCCAATAGGACAGCGGCGAGCGGAAGCGCCAGTCGGTGAAGGGCCAGAAGTGCGCATGGGCGTCGTCGTGATGAAAGGGCAGATCGAAAGCCAGGTGGAGTAGTGCCGCCAATCCAATCAACGCCAGCCAGGTCTGGCGCGCAGCAATACCGATTAAGACGACGGCGGTATAAAGCGGAGCCGAATTGAAGATAGCGATCAGACTCTGCCAGGGGGCACTCCAGTAGATTTTTGACCAAAGCTCTTGCTCAGAAGCGCCCTGCACAATCCTCGCCCAGCCGAACAGTATGAAGATCGCGGCGTCGGGCAGCAGGGCGCCCGCCAGGATCGCCCAGTTGCGCCAATGGATGCCCTTGCGATCGGCCTTGCGCGCGAGAACGGCGGCCCCGATCAGAAGGTGTGTCGGTGTATTCATTCAGGCGGGCCTGTCCAACGCGATTTCAAATCATGACTTTGATGACACGCAATGCATTTCAAAGTCATTTCCAATAATCGGCACATGATCTATTTCTGAAGCCCGTCTGACAATAAAAGCCCTTTGCGGATATGCCCAGCGCTCGTGATCTCGGAATTCAAATCGGCAGCCTGCCAAGCGGCGCGTTGAACGCCATAACCGACGTCGAGGGCCTGTCGGTTGGGCAGGTGACACTGAGTGATGGTTCTGTGCAAACGGGGGTTACGGCGATCCTGCCTCATGGCGGCAGCCTCTTCCGGGAAAAGCTGCCGGCAGCGGTTCAGGTCTTCAACGGATTTGGCAAATCCATCGGTTTCGTGCAGATCGAGGAGCTAGGAACACTGGAAAGCCCGCTGGTGTTGACCAATACCTTGTCGGTGGGCACCGCGTCAGAGGCCCTGGTGCGTTATTTGCTCGCCCAAAATCCCGAGATCGGCACGACCACTGGGACGGTCAATCCAGTGGTCCTGGAGTGTAACGACGGCGCCTGGCTGAACGATATCCGCGGTCTGCACGTCACGGCTGCGCATGTCGAGGAAGCTTTGAAGTCGGCGACACCGGGTCCCTTCGCGCAAGGGGCGGTCGGGGCTGGGACGGGGATGAGCGCTTACGGACTGAAGGGTGGGATCGGAAGCGCGTCGCGCGTTGTTTCTTTGGCTGGCCGGGATGTTGTTCTTGGCGCCCTGGTTTTGAGTAACATGGGCCGCCTCAGCGATCTCACGGTCGCCGGACGTCAGCTTGGACCGGCGATTGCGAAAGACCTAAAGAAGAGAGATGCCACGCGCGAGCAGGGTTCGATCATCGTGATTCTGGCGACCGATGCGCCGGTTTCTGATAGGCAGTTGCGGCGGATTGCATCCAGGGCAGGGGCAGGGATTGCGCGGACCGGTAGCCACTTTGGCTCCGGCTCAGGAGATATCGCGCTGGCTTTTTCCACGGCCGCGAAGATACCGCACGCAAAACCCATGGATCCCGTCCTTCAACGCTGGCAACTGCATGAAGATGCACTCGATCCGCTGTTCCGCGCCGTGATCGAAAGCACCGAAGAAGCCATCCTGAATTCGATGCTCTATGCAGTGCCAACTGTGGGCAGGGATGGCCGCAGCCGCGCTTCGCTCGCGGATTTCGCGGATCTTCTGGCTGGCGCCGGGACCTGAAACGATCAGCCGGTTTCTTCTCCGCTGACCTTTCCTCTTTCGGCTTCTTCTCTGCTCCTATTTTGCTGCGCCAAGAGTTCACGTATGAGAACCCAGGACCCCTCAAGGTGCGCCAGCAACATCTCGGCGGCGCCCGTCGCATCCCCAGCGCGGAGCCGTTCAATCATCGCATGATGCTCGTCCAGGGCCGTTTGGGCACGGACCGGTTCAGAGGCGCTGAGGTATCGCACGCGGTCGAGATGCGCATTCACCCGCTGGATAATCTCGACGATATGCGGGAAGCCGCTGGCATCGAGCAGAATTCGATGAAAGTTGTCGTCGGACGCGATGAACAGCAGGCTGTTGCCGCTCTCGACTGCCTTGGTCATCTGGCCGGTCTCGAAGATGAGATCCGCGAGGATCCGGTCCGTCATCTTCTCGGCGGCCATGGCTGCCAGGCGCGGTTCCAGTGATTCGCGCACGATCATGCCCTCTACGACGCGGTCGGGGTCGATAGGGGCGACGAAAGTGCCGGACTGCTTTTTGATGTCGATCAGGCCTTCGTCGCGCAGGCGGAGAAGGGCTTCACGCACCGGCGTACGTGAGGTGCCGAATTGCTTCGTAATCGACGGTTCGTGAAGCGCCGTGCCGGGCGCGATCCGTCCAGCAACAATGACCTCACGCAGGCGTGCATAGATCTGTTCCGAGAGCGGGCTATCGGAACGTAGCACGGCATCGGGCAGCCAATCGACGGTAACCTCGGACTTTGCTTGCGTGGCTGTTTCACTGATGGCCACCCGGCTCACCGCTGACTGTTTGGTGTATCCGCTACGAAAACTGTGCCACCCTTCTTGCTCAGCTCTGCGGGAGCCACGGATTTTTCGAGGAAAGCACTCTTTTGCGACGGGGCGGAAAATTTTAATCCCGCCGACTTGATTGCGGAATCAGGAACCTTTTCCAGGGGCGTGTAGCGGGGGTGGTGATGATCCAGGTAGGGATCATTTCGGGCCGCGTTGTAGCAGCATATGAGAGTCCAGCGCCGGTCATCCGAGCGGTTTTGGTCCGACCGGTGTAGAGTGTTGCAGTGGAAGAACAGCACGTCGCCCATTTCCATCTCGCAGTAAACGAGATCGAGATGCCGTTTCGCTTCTTCGACCCTGCGTAGATCTGCGCCAACCTGCTCACCTTCCAAGAGGCCATGGTCGATCCGTCCAAGGTGATGTGATCCCCTGAGAACCTGCAAGCAGCCGTTGGATTTTGTACATCTGTCCAGCGCGACCATTGCCGAGGCCATGTAGGGGAACAGGCAGCCGTTGTTGTACCAATAGCCGTAATCCTGATGCCACTCCCAGGCGCCGCCTTCGCGTGGCTCCTTGGCCGTGATCTTGGAGTGATAGTGATAAACCTCACCGCCGAGTATGTCCTCCATGGTGTCGACCATTCTGTGCGAGCGGGCGGCGTAGCCGTAAACGCTGTCGCCCGGATGATTCCAGGTCGCCATTTTGGTGGTCATGCCCTCGGCATCGCCGCGGTCGTAGAAATGGCCTCTGATCGCAGGGTCCTGCTCCATCGCGGTCTGAAGCAGCGCGGCCTCCTCTGCATCGAAAAAGCCTTTGATCAGGATATAGCCGTCTCGATCGAAAGCAGCGCGTTGCTCGACAGTGAGCACAGTCGGCATTTTTTTCTCCAGATTTCCGATTTCACATTTAGTAATACATTAATATATTAATAAGTCAACGTGAAGAGAAACGAACCATGACATACCTGTTAGAAACTCTGACAGGGGGGCGCAAGAAGTGGGATTCGTGCATTGTCGATTCGGGCAACTCAATGATTCAAGTGTAGATCCGGAAGCTTGCCCGTCCGGCCTGTTTCGACAGCAAATATGATCTGACCTCTGGCGTGTGAAATGCTAACGCGAGGTGGTCGTATCTAACGTCGATAAATTAATCAATAAATGAAAGGCAGGTGTTATCCACTAATCGTTATGACCCCAAATTTTTGTACAGGCCTATACGAAATTCGTAGATTGTAAAACTTCTGTCAATCGCTTCATCTATTACCAGAGCCGGTGGCATATTTACCTCGTTCAAACGTCGCCGTGACCGTCAGTCGTAAATTTTAAAATGCAATTAGTTTTGCCTGCGCAAGTCGTTTCATCTCTTGCGCAAACCTGCAGGCACGCAAGTTCTCCGGCTCGCCAGAGGTCGAGGTTTCAGTTGGTGTGATGCGACCGTTGGCCGCGACACGCCTGATCATCACAACCAGGGCCCTATCCGCGGGCGATGGACGGGTGAGACCGTCTGGAAGAAGGAGTTGCTGAGATGCTTGGAGATACGCAAACCGTACGGGGAACCGCTAAGAAATGGAATGGGTTTTTGCTGGAACCCTTTGATCAGGGCGACTGGAATGAAGGCATCGGCCGGGTCATGAAAGAGATTCCCGAATCGAGTCAGGGTATCTGTAAATCCCTCGCCATGAATTGGGTCGCTCATCACGCGACGGAGCAAACAGGGAGCTTTGCGGTGCTCGCGCGCTCGAGTGGAAGGGGAAGCAGGCGTGGAGGTGGAAACTATACCGGCGTGAGCATGGCGTTGAACCAGGTGGCTTACGGGGAGGCGCTTGACTCGGCCACCAGTCCGTGCCGCTACGAGCAAGCGAAAGATAAATTCACGGATGATTTTCTTCGCAAGAAGGGCATCATTCGGCAGATGAAGATAACCAACCCGGTGGAGAATCTGTCCCGCGCCGAGATCAAAAAGACTCCGACCACCCTCGGCGCCGACATTAAGTTCGCGAAGAGTCTTGCCGCCAGCGTCGTTGGCGTGCACGCGAAGAACTATTGGTCGTACAAGATCATCAGTCTTCACGGCTGCGCCGGAGGCCATGCCGTCGCTGCCTTCATAGGTGCTGACGCCGTGTTCTTCGATCCCAATTACGGCATCTTCTATTTCGAGAAGGTCAACGACTTTAAGGACTGGCTCGGCTTGCCTGGCGGCTTTTACTGGACGTCGAAGTACTTCGAATATCTGGGATCCGACTTCGTGATCAAGTCCTACGCACCAGAGGTCAAGTTCAAGGCGAGCCGGGTCGCGTAGTCTGCACTACAGTTACACGCTGGTCGCACCAACCAACGTTTACGACACAATCCAACTGGCGGCGGCGCCAGAAGTCGATTTTCAGTCGCTATTTAATTGCCACCGCCGGAAGGCTGCTGATGCCGATGCTCGACGCGTCGGTATGAGAGTTGGCCTCTTTGCTTGTTCAAAAGGTCGATACAGAGAGTAAAACCAACCCTGCCGAGCGCTTCCGCATAGTCACTTCATGGGCGGGATCTGTGATCCTTTTGCAAACAAATCGCTGTGGGATCGGCTGGGTTGTCAAAAAACTTCGATTATACGGTTGGCAAAATGCGTGCCGCACAGCGACTTGCGCTTAAAGGGCTTGACGCCGTCGTATTAAATTTATAACCATAAAGTTATGGAACAAGTTGGTTATATGAATCAACCTCAGAACCTGGACGCGGTTTTTGCGGCGCTTGCGGATCCGACTCGGCGGGCGATTTTGTCGCGGCTTGCGGCGGGCGAAGCGTCGGTAAACGAACTTGCCGCGCCCTTCGAGATGAGTCAGCCGGCAGTCTCGAAACACCTGAAGGTGCTGGAGCGGGCAGGGCTGGTGGAACGGGATGTCGATAAACAGCGCCGGCCGGCAAGGCTGAAGGCGGAGCCCATGGCGGCGGCGGTATCCTGGCTGGAAGAGTTCAAGCAGTTCTGGTCATCGAGTTTCGATCAGCTCGATGACCTGTTGGACCAATTGAAAAACGCGGAAGTAAAGGGAACCAAGAATGAGTGAGTTGCCGACCTATGTCCTGGAGAGAGAGTTTGATGCGCCCCGTGAGCTGGTGTGGAAGACCTGGACCGACCCGGAACTGCTGGCACGCTGGTACGGGCCGAATGTGGAGACGATCGTTCACCGCCTTGAGGTGAAACCCGGCGGGCTGTGGCTCAACGAAATGAATTGGGGCGACAAATCGCATTTCCAGAGAGTCGAGTACACCGAGGTGAAGCCGCCGGAACGGCTGGTCTGGCTGCACTCCAATTCGGATGCGGACTGGAACATTGTTTCCAGCCCCATGATGCCCGACTGGCCGCGGGTGCTGCTGACGACGGTGACCTTCGAGGACGCGGACGGTAAGACCAGGATGCGCCTGACCTGGGTGCCGCACGAGGCGAACGCCGCCGAGATTGCCTGCTTTGAAGGTGCGATTGAGGGCATGGGCAAAGGCTGGGGTGCCGGCATGGAACTGCTCGCTCAGCTTCTGGCCGAATTGCAGGCCTAGGCGGTCGATCCGCTTCTTGAGTTTGGAACATCCTGCGCTTGTTTCGGCGCAGGATGTTTTGATTCATCGCTCCACGGGCTAAAACTCCTGTATGCAAGGCAGTACGGACTTACAGACCCGCCTGATCAGAGGTGTTCGGACTTCACTTGAATGCCGCCTTGATCGCGCGCTCCATTTCCGTCACCACCCTCGAAGAAGCCTTGCGCCCTTTACGGAGTGCCACGGTTGAATCAATCGATTTCGGGAAGCCTTCACGGGATAGGAGAGGCCGGCAATCATCGGGCAACATTTCTTTGGTGAGAAGTCCCACGGCCAGCCCGGCGCTTACCGCAGCTCTGAGATTGATGTTACTGTCGCTGGTGTAGGCAGTGCGGTATTGGCGGTTCATTTGCTGTAATGACTGGATAGCCCAGTCTCTCCACCAGCAACCCTCGCCAAACAGCGCAACAGGGAGAACCTTCTGCTTGTGGGCCGAGTGATGTTTCGACGTGGCCCAAAACGTCGGATCCCGCATCAACACAGACCCCTCCTTTTTTTGAGGATTGTTGAGCACTATTGCTAAATCCAGTTTGCCTTCCTTCAGCGCCGAGCACAGCACGCCTGAATGTGCGCAGGTAACATTGACTTCAACACGAGGATTGGTTTCAGCAAACCTTCCCAATATATCGGGCAGATGGGTAATACCGTATTCTGCGAGAAGGCCGACGCGGACCTGGCCGTGGAGGGGTTTCTGACTGAAGTTGGCATTCGCCCGCTCTAGGTGGGCGACTATAAGCCGTGCGTCTTCCAACAACTTCTCGCCCGATGGCGAAGGTCTTACCACTCCGCTCCCTCGCAATAGCAGCGGCTGGCCTGCCGCTTCCTCCAATCGCCTCATCTGCATGCTGACGGCCGACTGGGTTCTGCCGATCTTTTCTGCGGCTTTCGTAAAGCTTCCGGCGTCGACAATTGCAACAAAGCTTCTCAGAAGATCGCTTTCAAACTGGGCGCTCATTGAATTCAATCACATCAATTAAGTTTATGATCTGACAAATTCTATTCGTTGGATTGATGAGTTTCAATCACGGATACTGGCCTGAAGCGGTCGTCAACAGAAGGCCAGAAGGCAAATGCTCGCAGATATTTTCCTGAATTTAGGATTGGAGCCCGGAACGCTCGTGTTCTGTCTGCTTGTCGTGTTCGCAGGCGCATACCTGAAGGGTTACACGGGTTTCGGGGCCTCCATGTTCTGGGTCACGAGTTTGTCTCTGGTTCTGCCGCCCCTCGAAGTCGTGCCGATGGTTCTGATATTCGAGGTGGTCACAAGCATCGTCATGTTGCCGCAAATCTGGAAGGACATTCGTTGGAATTCCATCCTCGCGCTTTTGATCGGAACCTGGATCGCGACACCGATAGGCATCTACGGTCTCGCAAACCTACCTGCTGATCCGATAAGGATCGGTCTTGCAATCATTGTCTTCATCGCGGCCATTCTCATTTTGCGTGGCTTTGCTTTGAAGCGGGAACCAGGTCAGATGGCGACGGCTGGAGTGGGACTCATGGCGGGTGTTTTGAATGGCAGCATGGGGATTGTCGGGCCCCCGGTGATCTTATTTTACTTTTCATCACCCGTCGGGATCGTCGCCGGCCGAGCCTCAATCGTTGCCTTTTTTATCGGCACGGACACGGTTGGTTCGGCGATGTTCGCGAGCCAGGGGCTTATCGGCGAGACGGTTCTGTTGCGGACGGCTTTTTTTCTACTGGCTCTCGTTGCAGGCGTTGTGCTGGGGAATCACGGCTTCCTTAGAACAAATGTCGAAACATTCAAAAGAACGGCTCTTTTTGTTCTGATGGCTCTCTCCACGGCACTTGCGATCCGTGCAGTGAATTAGGGCAGGCTATCTGTTTGCTGCCGCCAAGAGACCGCCGATGCCGACAAAGGACGCACCGGTAATACGATTGAACCAGCGACCGACGGCGTTCTTGCCGAGCCAGGGCGCGAGCCTGCTGGCCGAACCGGCCAATCCCAGTTCCAGAAGGAATTCGATGCTGACGAAGGTGCTGGCGAGAACCGCAAACTGGATCAGCTGCGAGCTTGCAGGGTCGATGAACTGCGGCAGGAAGGCGGCGAAGAAAACGATGCCCTTGGGGTTGGAGGCAGCCGCCATGAAGCCTTGGAAAAAGAGCTTACGCCGCTTCGCTGTCCCGACCTGATTCTTCCTCTGCACCGACAAAGGCGGAGAACGCCAAGTAACGATACCGAGATAGATCAGATAGCCTGCGCCAATCCATTTCACGATGGCGAAGGCGAGGGCAGAGGTCGAAAGCAGAGCACCGAGACCTGCCATGCAGATGGCAATGACGAGTGTGAAACCTGCCGCGCCGCCGAGGCTAGTGAAGAGCGATTTCTGAACTCCGTGCGAGGCGCCGTGGGTCAGTGCGAGGAGCGTGTTTGGCCCGGGTGTAAAACACAGGGCCGCGGAGGCTAGCAGATAGATAATCCAGATATCAAAATCCATGGCGGCGGAGTCCATTTATCAAAACATCGCGGCAGGGCAGGTTCTGCCCGCTGGAACTTAAGAGGTTAAGCGCCGTTCTCGTCAAGCGCCGATCGCAGAAGCTACTTGCGATTTCGTTTACGCGCGACTTTTGGTTTTTCGCGGATGCGCAGGGGGCCGTTGTCCTGATGGTCGATCTCGAAGGCCTTGGTGTTGCGGACCAGGTCGCTCAATTTACGGGAGCCGTAGGTCCGGGGGTCGAAATCCGATGCCATGTTCGCAAGCTGAGTGCCGACGGCGCCCAGGCGCACCCAGCCGTCCTCAGTCTCCATTTGCGCCATGACTTTCTTGAGAATGGGCGTTGCCGCGCTGGGCGGCTGAAGCGACTTGATTTCCGAGGCTTCGTCGCCGGTATCGGCCGTTGCGGATGGCAAAAGGTTCTCTGTGTAGACGAAGCGGCGGCAGGCCTGCCGGAAACTCTCGGGCGTTTTCTGCTCGCCGAAACCGAAGACATCCACTCCCTGTTCGCGGATGCGCGCGGCAAGACGGGTGAAGTCGCTGTCGGACGACACAAGACAAAATCCATCGAAGCGCCCGCTGTGGAGCAGGTCCATCGCGTCGATCACCAGTGTGATGTCGGAGGCGTTTTTCCCCGTGGTGTAGGCGAACTGCTGCTGGGGAATGATCGCATGCTTGGCGAGAATGTCGGCCCAGGATTTCGAGCGGGCGCTGGAAAAATCGCCATAAATACGCCGCACGCTAGCCTCGCCGATCTTCGCTATTTCCTCAAAGAGGCCGTCGGCGATTTTTGCGGACGCATTGTCGGCGTCGATCAGGACGGCAAGACGGGGAGAACGCGCTTCGGAAGGCATGGATATTCGCTTCTGGCTGAGACTTGAACAGCTGTAGACACTGTAGCAGCAATGCGTCGAAGCAAAGCTAAATTTGCTCGCGAGCGCTGGGGCCGTCCTACCGAGGAGGCATGTCCGTGCCGATCCTCCTGCTCGCGCAACAGTCCGTCCCCGTGTGAAATGCGGCACTGCCGTAACACCGCACCCCCTAGGTGCGGCCGAAAGGACCCGAGGGTAGCGGCCACGCCTTGGACACACGGCACCTGCTGACGCTGCTCTGCAACCATTGCTTCAGGGGTGAGACTGCGGTCCAATACGCCAGAGCATCAACTGCAATCAGCAAACGAGCTATGAACCAGCAATTGCTATCGACTTTTCTGGATGTTCTGGAGACACGTAACTTTAATCGCAGTGCAGAAAGGCTGGATGTTACCCAGTCGACTGTGAGTGCGCGCATCCGCCAGTTGGAAGATGAGCTTGGCGTCAGGTTATTCGAGCGGGGACGCGGTGGGGCCGAAGCCACCAAAGCGGGGCGGCGGTTTGAAGTCCATTGCAGGTCGCTTATGGCGCTTTGGGGGCACACTAAACGTGATGTTCGAGCGCGCCAGACTGCACGCCCAAATTCGCTGCACATAACAGGACAATACAATCTGATTAGAACCTACCTCCTGGATTGGGTCGACCAGCTACGCACTCATAACTCCGACTGGGCGATGCAGTTGGAAGTCAACTTTTCCGAACAGATCCAACGAGACGTTCTGGACGGAGAGACCGATATCGGGATCGTTTTCACACCGCAACAAACACCGGATCTTCAAATCACTGAAATCGGCGTCGAACACTACTGGATGCTGTCAACAAAAGCCGCCACAATGGAAGAAGTTGACCTCGAGAGTTACATCAAGATCAGCTACACACCGCATTTCGAAAGATGCCATCAGGATCAGCTTTCTCATCTTGCTAATCCTTCCTTGATTGCCGGTTGCGACGATGTTGCCGTTGAGTTTCTGAAACGCTTGGGTGGGACCCTTTATTTGCCCAAGCATGTTGCGCAAGAGGTCCTGGAGACAATTCCGGGTTTGAAACTGGTCCGGGGTGCGCCGGTCATCACACAATCCATCTATTCGCTTGTCCATATCCGCCGGCGGAACGATCCCCAGATCGTCAGGGCCCTGAGCATTCTGCCCGCAATTTCTGCTTCTCAAGATTAATCGATTTTTCCGATCGATAAGTCATTTTCGCTGAGTGGTTCTGTCAGGCGTCCGTCACTAGGTTTGGTTTCAAGAGCTCGCTTCTTCTTGATTGAACCCGGACGTGCGTAACGCGTGGTCGCTGGCCATTGATCAAAGAAGGGCGCCCGTGATGGCAGTTGAAGCCTGCGCGGAGAGCATTTTCTGAGCCATGCCCCATCGAACGAACCAAAGGATTTTTCACATGAAGCGAATGCTGGCACAACGACCGCTCATCTGGGCAACCGCCGTCGCGATTTCTCTGCTTTCGGCCTCCGTCCAAGCTGGAGACAAGCTCAAGAATTCTGTTTCCACTGGCTTTAAAAACGCCGAGGCCCTTGCCGTCGATCCAGCCACGGGGATCCTCTATATTTCTGTTGTAGGAGACTTGAACGGTGACGATGGCGACGGCTTCATCGCCAAGACGGGATTGAACAAACTGGACCCGGTGATTTTCATCGATGGCCTGAACGGCCCCAAAGGCTCTCAGATCGTGAACGGTCAGATGTATGTCGTCGAAGCAAACGCTATTCTGATCATCGATCTTGAAACAATGGCGGCCAGAACAATTGAATTGCCGGAGGCCGGGTTCCTGTTGGATCTCGCGGTGAATGATGGTGGGGAAATTTTCGTGACCGACCCGCCGAACAACGCCGTTTACAAGATTTCCAAAAGCGGGACAGAAACTTTCATTCAGGATGCACAGCTCGCCTATCCTAACGGCATCAAAGTCATGGCAAACGGCGATCTTCTTGTGGCTTCCTGGGGAGTCGTCAGCGACGAAAGTACCTGGGCGACATCTGAATCCGGCCGCATTGTCCGCATCAGTACCGATGGCAAGATCGTCTTGCGGACTGAACCGCTTGCAAATCTCGATGGCATCGAGTTGTCGAACGGCCAGTACATTGCCGCAGGATTCAACGATGGCGTGCTTTACAGCTTCGATCCCCACACCGGCAAAGTCAGCAATGTTGGTAAGATAAGCGAGGGCCTCGCTGACATCGCATTCTATGGTAAGCGGATGTACAGCATCAATTTCAACAGCTCGGAACTGGCGGTGCAGCAAATTCGGTAGGGTGGCACTCACATTTGAGTCAAAGAAGCATGTCCGGTCCTGCCGTCTCGTCGAATGAACCAGGTAGACTCTACGTTCCCTGCGGGCCGTTCCGCTCAAGCAATCGCGCGCTCCCTCGGAAAGCGCAAAATCGCCGTAGTTCCAGTACCCAACTTGCTTTCGATCTCGATTCGCCCGCCGTGCAACTCGATGAGCGCTTTTACGATGGAGAGCCCCAAGCCTGTGCCCGGGTGGGTTTTGGCTGGATGCCTGTCTGCTTGTGAGGCTTCGATCTGGGCGAAGGGTTCGAAGACCCGTTCAAGGCTCTCGGGGGCAATGCCGATGCCGGTGTCGGTAACCTTGATGCCGAGGCCGTCATTGCCGAAGCAGGTGTCGACACTGACTTTGCCGCCATCAGGGGTAAATTTGACTGCATTGGAGAGCAGGTTCAGCAGCATTTGACGGGTAGAGCGGGGGTCGGCACGCAGGTGAGGCAGATCTTGGGAGACCGAGGCTGTGAGGCCAACGCGCTTCTTCAAAGCGTCCGGTGCGACCAGACGCAGGACTTGGGTGACGACCTCGGGTAGGGCGACAGTCGTTTCCGACAGTTCGTACTGTCCTGCCTCGATCTTTGAGAGGTCCAGCAGGTCGTTGATCAGATCAAGCAGATGCGCGCCGCTCTGATGGATGTCCTGAGCGTAGACCTTGTAGGCATCGATTTCGATCGGACCCAGGATCTCGTTCTCGATGATCTCGGAAAACCCCAGGATGGCATTGAGTGGTGTACGCAGATCATGGCTCATGCGGGCGAGGAACTCGGATTTGCTCTTATTGGCATCTTCCGCCTGCTTCTTGGCGACCTGCAGGGATTCTTCCGCCGCTTTGCGGGCGGTAAAGTCCTCAACCGTTTGAATAACCCGACCCCAGTCGTGCTCGCGGCCGCGGGCGATGGAGGTAGTGGTGCGGATATAGATCACCGAGCCGTCCAGCGCCGTATCGGGGCCCTCCATCTCGACCCGGGTCTCGCCCTCGCTGAATCGCTGCACCAACTCGACGAAGATGTCAGAAAGACCGGTTTCCGGGTTGTAGGTGGTCAAATCCGGGGGCTCGTTGAAGGCTTCCAGCAGTACCGCCTTGCTGGCGGCCTTATAGGTCCTGACAGCGGCCGCATTGGCATCCAGGATCTTTACTGCGGGTGCGAGTTCGGCAAGCAGCTCTGGGTGTTTCCGTACGTATTGACGGATGTCCTGCACGCCCGATGCGCGCAGGCTGTCGGCGATCTTTTTTGCTGCCGACCAATCCTCGTCGGTCATGGGTATGGGGGAATTTTCGAAGCGGTCGTCACTAAGAAGCCCGGCACTGCCCGAAACTGCCTGGTTCGGGGCAGTTTCTCCCGTTAAGCCCGGTTGGCTTTCCAATTCCGCAAGCCAGCCGGCGTTCTCTTGCTCGAGTTCGCTCAATCGCCGGCGTAAGCGTCGAATTTCTTCAAGTATCTCCGGCTTATTTCGGAGATTCATAAGTTTTATCTTTACACAAATAGTTTCGCCAACTTGATGCTAGCACTGAAATTTTGGTTTCAAAACGGCTTTTAGCTGTAACGTTTCAGACTTTCGAAGTAACCAACAACCCTTGGTTTCGATTTATTGGTGCTTGCTTTGAATAGGTGTGGAAAAAGACCTTGAGACGCCGTGTTTAAACAGGAAATTCGGCACCAGGGCCATGAGACGAAGAGTCGCGGGAAAACTGTGTTAAAGACGGCTTCGATAGGGCCAGGGTCGGAGAAAGTTGACGCTCCGGCGCCCATGTGGTGAATAGCGCGGGCATTCAATCCATGGAAAGTTCAATGACCGACAATCGTGTCTACCTCTTCGATTCCACGCTGCGTGACGGGGCGCAGACCCAGGGCGTTGATTTCGGAGTTGCCGACAAGATTGCTATTTCCATGGCCCTTGATGGAATCGGATTGGATTACATAGAAGGCGGCTGGCCGGGCGCCAACCCTACCGACGACGCCTTCTTTAAGGATCCGCCGGTCTTCGAGACCGCGAAGTTCGTCGCTTTTGGCATGACCCGGCGACCCGGACGCAGCGCAGAGAACGATCCGGGGCTGGCCGCCCTGATAAATTCCAAGGCCAATGCCGTTTGCATGGTCGGTAAGGCCTGGGATTTTCATGTCGACGTGGCACTGGGAATTTCGTTGAGCGAAAACATCGACATGATCGGTGAGTCGGTGGCCCATTGCCTGACCCGCAAGGAAGAGGCCATGTACGACGCCGAGCACTTCTTTGATGGCTACAAATCCAATCCGCAGTTTGCCTTGGATTGCCTCAAGGCGGCGCATGAGGCCGGCGCACGCTGGGTCGTGCTCTGCGATACCAACGGCGGGACTCTGCCGGCTGAAGTTGAGCGCATCGTCGGCGAAGTCTGTGTGCAGATTCCAGGCACACATGTGGGGATCCATTGCCATAACGATACGGAAAACGCTGTCGCTAACTCGTTGCTCGCTGTTAAGGCCGGGGCGCGCCAGGTTCAGGGAACGCTGAATGGTCTGGGCGAGCGCTGCGGCAATGCCAACATCGTGTCGCTAATCCCTTCGCTGATCCTGAAGACCGATTACGAGATTGGAGTATCCGACAGGCAGCTCAAGCAACTCACCCATGTGTCGCATCTGCTGGATGAACGCCTGAATCGGGCGCCGATGCGCAATGCGGCCTACGTGGGCGAGAGCGCCTTCGCCCATAAGGGCGGGCTTCATGTTTCAGCGGTGCAAAAGGATCCACGAACCTACGAGCACATCGATCCGCCCCTGGTCGGTAATCAACGCCATATCGTGGTGTCGGACCAAGCGGGAAGGTCCAACATTCTGGCACGGCTCGGCGAGATCGGCATCAATATCGACAGCAGAGATTCCAAGATCTCGGCGCTGGTTGATCATGTCAAAGCCCGGGAATACGAGGGCTACGCCTACGACGGCGCCGAAGCCAGCTTCGAATTGCTGGCCCGGCGCGCCTTGGGCGAGGTGCCGGAATTCTTCACGCTTACGCGCTTTCGGATCATGGACGACCGGCGATGGAATGCCCGCGGTGAACTGGTGACCGAGTCCGAAGCCACCGTGACCCTGGAGGTCTCCGGGCAGCCGAAGATGGAAGTGGCCAATGGAAACGGTCCGGTCAACGCGCTTGATACTGCCCTGCGTAAGGCGCTGGTACCGGTCTATCCGAGCCTGGAAGGCATGCGCCTGGTCGATTTCAAGGTGCGTATCCTGACGCCGACCGACGGCACCGGCGCAGTGACCCGTGTGATGATCGAAAGTGCCGACCATGAGGGGCGGCGCTGGACGACGGTGGGGGTCTCGACCAACATAATCGATGCATCCTTCAACGCCTTGCATGATGGGATCACATGGAAGCTGATGCAGGACGGTGCCGCTGTGCCCAACGGCCAATAGAGAGAAGCAGTCGTCGTGGCTGGGACCGATAAAACCGAAACGCCTATCCAGGGTGGCCCCGCCGTTATCCTGGTGACTCCGCAACTGGGACAGAACATCGGCATGGTGGCCCGCGCCATGCTAAACTGCGGCCTGACCGAACTGCGGCTGGTCGCGCCCCGGGACGGCTGGCCGAACCCGGATGCCGAAGCTTCATCTGCCGGTGCGACCTTTGTGCTGGAGCAGGCGAAGGTCTTTCCGACCACAGCGGAGGCGGTCGCCGACCTGCAGCGGGTCTATGCGACAACGGCGCGGGCGCGCGGCATGACCAAGACCGTCGAGACCCCGCGCACTGCTGTCGGCGGAATGCGCTCCGCCGCGGCGCAGGGCCGATCGGTGGGCGTGCTGTTCGGGCCCGAGCGGGCCGGGCTGCTTAACGACGACATCGCCTTGGCGGACACGATCCTGGAAGTACCGCTGAACCCTGCATTTTCCTCGCTGAACCTGGCCCAGGCGGTGTTGCTCATCGGCTATGAATGGTTCCAGGCCGCGGATCAGACGCCCGCTAGCGAGTTGGTCATCAACGCGACCCGACCGGCGACAAAGGGCGAGTTGATCAACTTCTTTAGCCGCCTGGAAAAGGCGCTGGACGAGTCGGGTTTTCTCTACCCACCGGAGAAGACGCCCATCATGATCCGCAACATCCGCAACCTGTTCCAGCGCGCGGACCTGACCGAGCAGGAGGTGAATACCCTGCACGGGATCATCTCGGCGCTTTGGGAGAAGCGGAAATAGGGGAGAGGAGTTTCGTTGTTCAAGCAGCGAGTGAAGGTAATGGCGCCGATGTGCAAACAGGCCTTATGCGCAGCTGACAGGAAGCCCGCCCGGAAATTCATTTCCATTGCCGTTGTTCTGTTTTTGGCCGTTTTGCTGAACGCCTGCTCGACACCCGGCGATGGCGATGGGCGAGGGGAAGAAGTTTCAGGCCCCAGAGTCACCAAACTGGAAGTTTCGCGGATCAACACGCCGCCGACCGACTTTAACGATGGTTGGTCCGAATCCAGTCTGAAGGCGCAAGGTATCGATCCTGCACCCATTGCCCGTCTCGTCAAACGCATCCGTCAGGGTGGCTATGTTGGAATCGATAGCCTGGTCCTGGCGCGTCACGGCGTGCTTGTCAGCGAAACCTATTTTGGTGGCATAAAGCGCTATTCGCTGCACCAGACACGCTCAAGCTTTAAGAGCGTGACGGGTTTGCTTGTCGGGATTGCTGTCGCCGACGGCCTGCTGGATCTGGATGAGCCGGTGGCGCCTTTGATTGCGCGCTATCATGTGACCGAGGACCGTGATCAGAGAAAGCAGCGCATTACGGTACGGAACCTTCTTCAGATGCAGTCCGGCCTGGACTGCTCGGAAATGCCGGGTGCCGGACCACAGCGGGAATCCAAGTCGAATGAGAGCTCTGACAAGGTCGCCGCGGATTTCGATCTGCCAATGCATGCAGAGCCGGGAACGGCCTGGCATTACTGTTCCGGGAGTACTTTCCTCTTGGGAGTTGCCTTGGAATCAGCGCTCGTTCGCGGTGGTGAGCGGGATTTGAAGCCGTACCTCGACGGCCGACTCATGTCGCAACTGGATATCTATCACTATAGCATTGGGCAAACTCCAAAAGGGCATTTGCCGATGCATGGCGGCGAGAAACTAAGGCCGCGCGACCTGGCCAAGTTCGGGCAGTTGCTGCTGTCTGAAGGCAGGTGGAGAGAGCGGCAGGTCGTGCCTGTCGACTGGGTTTCTGAAATTCTGGTGCCGGGAGTCGACACGGAATGGTCCTGGACCAGCTCCGTGGGAACCGAGGCACATCTGCAGCGCCCGTCGCGTTATCGCTTCAAGTGGTTTCAGACCCTGCTTCGGGTTCAGGGCAGAGACTACAACTTGATTCACTCTTGGGGAAACGGCGGCCAATTTATCTTCGCCGTGCCAGATCTGGATCTCGTAGTGGTGATCACGGGAAGTAACTATGGTTACAGCAAGATCCAGGACCAGAAGCAGGTGTTCCACATGCTGCGTCACTTCATTCTGCCGGCCGTGATTCAGTAGGCTCTTAGATTTTGGCTGCGCGCCAGACCGGATAGTAAACCGCAATCCGAAGCCTGTGATTCTACCCTCAACCTCGTCGCGCTTACTTAAACCTCAATCACATTCAGATCTTCCGGCGACGCGACGTTGATTGAACTGCTGCCTTTGAGCGCGTGACCGACCCTGAAGCCGATGCCGCGGTTTGGGCTGAAGTGCCCCATCGGGCTGCTGGCCGTGGTCGCGTAGGTGACTTTCTCATTGCGCTTGAACTCAATCGTCGGATTGTTGACTTGTCCGTTAGTAATGACGCGGACGAAGGCACCGTCCTTCGGTTTGAAGGCTGAAGTGTCGAAGCAAAGGATCTTACCTTTGTAGCCGATTTCGCCGGCCTTTTCCGCCGGGCTGCAGATGTCTTCCATGCCGAAATGAATTTCGAAGTTTCCGGTGAGCAGCATTTGGCGCGTCGTTGCCGGAATCAGTGTCATGAGCTCGGCCAACTTTGAAAGCGTCTTTTTTTCGGTATCACCCGTGGAGATATGCGCCCCGGCGATACTGCCGTCGCCCATGATGACCGTGACACCCATGCAGAGCAGAAGGTGAGGGTAGGCGATGCTGTGCGAGTCGTGTCCAACGTCGTCCTCGTCCAGATACACTGTCATTGTTTGTTCCCCTTCGCAGCTGTCCGACCTGTACGCCCACGCCCGGCAGACTCTGCACTGTGAAGAGGATACCAGATCACGACAGCGCCAAGAAATAAATCAGGAGCAGCGGTGACCTCGAATGCTTACGTCCTCAGCATATCACCTTCGGCGATCGCGGTTTTCGGGCCGATAGCACGTATCATGGGGACGAATCTTGTTTGACGCATCCCCCTGGATTCGCCTCGCCTGACTGCACCGTAAACGGACTTTGCTTTCAGTCTCGGCCTGGCGGGATGGCTGGCCCGAATGTTCATGAAATGCGACCAGTCGCCGTCTTTTACAATGTCGACATAAGGGTAGGGGTAGGCACCGCCTTTGTGGATAAGATGCGCTGCTGCGCCCATGCCCCCTGCATCGCTGGCCATCGAATCATATTGATAGATGGTGCAATCAACACCGACGCCCATCAGCTCTCGGAGGGTTGCGCGCAAGTTGCCGCCCGTGCGCAAATCTTCTTCGGCGTGGGTTGCCCATCTGCCGATATTTCCGATCAGGAGCATACAGAGAATGTTGGCGTCACCACGCTCTTCCTGGAAGTACTCGATAATAAGCTCGAGCTTGCGCCGTGTCGTAAGCACCGTCATGTGCGTGCCCAGCAGCGTGCCGTCGTCCAGCACTATGGTGAAGCTCAGACAGGAAATGAGATTGTGATACCAGATCTCGCGGTCGTGGCCGGCATCATTCTCGTTCAGGCCGATTCCCATAATTTGCGCTTCCTCCTCGTCATCGAGCCAAGAGCGTTGAGAGATTATAGCACATGACGGCTTGCTCTCATCGACGCCGAACTGATGTGCCGGTCACCAGCAATCGAGTCAGCTTGCAAGGCCAAACTTATGCCCCTGCGGCGCGCACAGACTATGCTGCCGGAACCAATTCATGCGGTATTGAATTTCCGCTCTCATGTTACGATGCGTAGTGGGTACATTTGTTTTTGCGAGCACGGACCCGGAGGTTATCTGCGCAATGAGTATTGAGAAAATTCAAAAAGAAAGGGGTATCACCCTTCCGAGAGACTATCTCCAATTTCTATCCAAGTTGGATGTGGAGCAAGACTACTGCTTTAACGACGATCCGGAGGAACATCCCGATTTTGAAGGCCGCTGCTGGTGGTTTTTCGACGAAGAGCGGCTGGCTAGAATTGTAGAGATGTCGCGCGTGGGGGCGGCCCCGGCACACCGGCAGTTGGAGCTTTACCTGAAGTGCTATCAAGATTTTTCAGACTGTGATTCAGTTTATTCAGATGAAGGTGAGCTTTCGATCGCCCGGGTTGCCAACGGCTTTGTTGTTGCAGAAGAAAATGGAGATCTCTTGTATCTGGATCCCCATGAAAACTTCTCAGTTTGGATATTCCATCACGATGGGAGTGACGTGACGAAGGTCGCCGGTTCAATCGGCGAATGGCTGGCTAAGGCCACCCTCGGATAACACCGCCTCAATTCGCCAGATCGAACTTGTGTTCCTCCAGCACAAAGAGGCTGACGTACTGAACAACGTTCGGGTCGGAGGCGAAGAGCCGCTTGCTGACCTCCTGGAAGACCTTCATGCTGCCGACCTTCAGGATCGCAACCATGTCGGTCTCGCCTGATACGCCATAGAATTGCGACACCGTCGGCTCTTCCACCACCTGCTGCAGCCAGTCGCGCCGGGCCTCGAGGCCATGGTCGGCGAGTTTCAGGGTGACGATGGCCTTGATGCCGCGGCCGAGTTGCTCGGGGTCTGTCAGGACGATGGTCTTTGTGATGACGCCTGCGTCCTTGAGCTGACGGACGCGTCGCAGGCAGCTTGAGGGGGCAAGACCCACCCGATCGGCCAGGTCGTTGTTGCGGATCGAGGCGTCGGCTTGCAGGAGATTCAGGATTTTCCGGTCGATGCGGTCCATTTTGATCTTACCATGTTATTGCTCATTTTTCGAATAAAATTGCAAATTAGCGCAAATATCAATCACCTATTTCAAGGAGATTGCCCTATCACTGAGAGGCTCTTTCACGCGAACAAAGGCCTCGAACCATGCCCGACACTGCTCTCGAACTGGAAATCCCTCTCGCGCCTGGACAGCGCCTCGACTTCCGAAGTGACACCTTGACCCGCCCCAGCTCCCACATGCGCCGTGCGATTGCCGAAGCGGCGGTCGGGGACGACTACTACCGCGAAGATCCAACCGTGCAGACGCTGGAGCGTGAGGTCGCCGCGCTGTTCGGCAAGGAAGCCGCGATCCTCAATACTTCCGGCACCCAATCGAACCTCGTGGCTGTGATGTCGCACTGCACTCGGGGGGATGCCTATATCGCTGGTGACGGGTCCCATAGCCATCTGAACGAACTGGGCGGGGCCGCCAGCCTGGCGGGAGTGCAGCCAAAGGCGGTGCGCAATCAGCCCGACGGTACCCTTGCGCTGGAGGACATCGAGGCGGCGATCAACCCGGACGGCCTTATTTTTGCGCCCTGCCGGTTGCTTGCGTTGGAAAACACCATTGGTGGCAAGGTGCTGCCGCAGAACTATGTGGAGGCCGCAACGAACCTCGCCCGGTCGCGGGGACTGGCGTGTCATCTGGATGGGGCGCGCGTGTTCAATGCCTCAGTGGCGCTGGGCTTGCCTGTAGTCGAGGTGGTTCGTCCTTTCGATACGATCTCGGTCTGCCTTTCCAAAGGCTTGGGTGCGCCAGTCGGCTCACTGCTGGTAGGTTCTGGCGATCTCATCGAACAAGCGCACCGTCACCGGCAGGCCCTGGGCGGGGGCCTGCGGCAGGCAGGCATTCTGGCCGCGGCCGGACTCTATGCGCTGGAGCACAATGTGGAGCGGATGGCAGAGGATCACGCACGGGCGCGGCGGCTTGCAGGGGCCCTCAATCTGATCGAGGGTGTGAGCGCCGATCTGCCGCAAAGCAACATCATCTTCGCGGATGTCGACCCGTCGATTGCAGGACCTTTCACTGACTTCCTCACCGAGGCCGGCATCCGACACTCGGGAAGCGAAACGCGCCAACGCTGGGTGACGCACCTGGACATCGACGATGAAGCGTTGGAGGAGGCGATGTCCGCCTTGAAGCGTTTTGCGGAGCAGGGCTGAATGAGAGTGTTGTCTGCGCTGGAAGCGCTTCACGCGGTGCATTGTTATCAGGAGCCGGCGATTTACGTCACTGAAGCTTTCGCGGGCCGGTCGGGGGCTGCGCGCCGGAAAGATAACAGCCACCGATCGTGAAATCGGGCGTCGTGAAGGAGCACTATCATCCGCGCTGCTGATCAGATTCTAAACAGGGCTGCGCTTAAACCGGATTTCGGGGATCGCCCGGGGCGATGCCGAGCCCGGCGAGGACGCGGCGGCGGGACATGAAAATATGGTTGCGCATGACCAGGCCGAGACCGATGGGGTCTTCCAGTTTGATCACCCGGACCAGCTCTTCAAGTTCATCGGCCACCGCAGCCATCGTCTCGGCCCAGGGCATCGTGGGCAGAGAGAGCAGCCACATGCGGGTAGTCTGATAAAAGAGCGTCCGGTGCATCTCGCGCAGGCAGCCGTTCTCGATCAGATCGATCACCGGAAGGTAGTATTGCAGATTGGCGTCACCGAAGCCGATCACATCTCCTTCATCAAGCCCGAGGAAAACCTCTCGGACCTCGAGAAGCCGCTGAATACTCTCAGGCGGGAAGGGTAGACGGAAATAGTCGCCCGCCGCCTGGGCAAGGATCATGCGCACTGTATAGACCTCGACCAGCCGTTCCGGCTCGACCGCGGTGACGATGGTACCGACGCCGTGCCGGGCCGTGACCAAATCGTCATGCTCCAGCATTGAAAGTACACGCCGCATCGGTGTCCGGCTGACCGAAAACTCGGTAGCCAGTTCCACTTCATGCAGCGCCGTCTCCGGCGGATAGCGGTTGGTACAGATCCGGTTCCGGATTTCTTCGTAGATCGCGTCAGCCCGCTGACGTGCCGCCGATCTGTCGTCAATTTGCCGAGAGCCTTCCACCGCTCTTCCTTTTTTCTGTGACGCGGCGTTTTTCCGGCCACGGCCACTGCGCGCATTCACCCGATCACCTGCGCGCGCTCCTTCTAGCACAAATACCGGCCGGGAGCGATGCCCTGACCGGTCATGGCGCAAGAGGCAGGAAGGTTGGATAATGTATACAATAATACTTAAAAATTTTGACGAAACTCTAAACTACGCTCGATTAGGGATTACAACTGGCATAGATGTGCACAACATAGTGGCTAGGGGCCACGGGGAATTTTCACGATTGGTGACGACGTAGGTTTGCGGCGCGGCGATGGCTTTCGCGCTGATCGTCGGTGGCGGTGGCGAATCCCACGCGGTGCCGCTGACCTTCAGTTTCAAGGGGATGTTTGACGCGACCGTCTCGGGTCTTGGACCCAATCCCTTTAATCTGACGACCGGCGATATGGTTGCCGTCACGGGAAGTTTCGACGGCTCCCTTTAGACCGGCAGCACGGATTCCATCGCCCTCGCGGCGCCCGGCAACAGCTTCTCATGGGAGTTGGGCAGCACGACCCTCACCGAGGCGGACTCCTTGATCGCCGAAGCCACGTTGAATGCCGGTGCTCTGACCAACTTTGCTCACATATTCCTTGGCTCTCCGGGCGGTCCGGCATTCGGCGGCCTTGACTTATCTATTGCACAATCGGGACCCTCGTCGTACCGCGTGTCGGGCGGCTTCGACCCGGATAGCTTTAGCGTTACGGGGCCTGCGGCGGCGGTTCCGGAGCCGGCGATGGCGGCGTGGGCTTGCTCGGGTTGGCCTTCGGCAGACGGCGCAAGCGGCGGGAAAGATCGGCAGTCTGACTCAATACCAAACGGAAGATCTCATCACGAAACGGCGGCCTTCAAGGGTCGCTGTTTTCTTGTTGGGTATGTGGTGTCGGTGTGTACCGGCAAACCGGTTCTATCAGTTCCGCTCATTCCACAGATGTGCATAGGCAAAGAGGGCCGGTGCGCCGCCGGTGTGGATGAAGACGAGGTCTTCGCCCTTCCGCCAACGGCCCTCACGGATCAGCGCGATCAGGCCGGCAAGGCCTTTGGCGGAGTAGACGGGGTCGAGCGCCAGGGCCTCGTGGCGCCCGGCGAGTTTCATGGCTTCGAGGGTTGCCGCGTGCGGCACACCGTAAGCCGGGCCCGCGTGTCCGGCGACGACCTCAACGTCTTCGGCTGAGAAGGAGACGCCGAGGAGGTTTGCGGCTTCCTGCGCGTAAGTCATGACATCGGCCTCGACCCGATCGGGCTCGGCATCGATATCGATGCCGACGACCCGGGTTCGGGGCAGACACTGCGCGGCACCCACGACCAGACCCGCCTGGGTGCCAGCACTGCCGCTGCAATGGACGATGGCGGCCGGGAAAAAACCCAGGTCTTGGGACTGTTGGGCGACTTCCAGGGCGGCGGAGCTGTAACCGACCGCACCCAGGCCGCTGGATACGCCGTAGGGCACGAAGAAGGGCTTATGCCCCTCGGCTTTCAGATGCTCGACGATCCGAAGGATCGCCGCATTGCGGTCGCCGGTCCAGGGCACGTCATGAAGGGTCGCGCCATAGAGTTTGTTGAGAAGGGCGTTGCCGGAGGTCTCATAGGCGGGCGAGGGCGGGGTGAGTCGGCCGTGATAGACCGCCAGATGGCAGGCGAGGCCAAGTTTCGCCGCGGCGGCCGCGACCTGCCGCTGGCTGTTCGACTGCACAACCCCGCCGGAGACCAGGGTATCGCAGTCGGTTGCGATCGCTTCCTGCAGGACGTAATCCAGCTTGCGCAGCTTGTTGCCGCCGAAGCCCAGGCCGGTCAGGTCTTCGCGCTTGATCCAGATAGTGGGGCCGCCGAGATACCCGGACAGTCCGTCCAAGCGCTCCAGCGGCGTAGGAAGATCGCAAAGACCGAGCCTCGGGAAGCGGGCGAGGCGGGTCGAGAAGGTAGTCAGCGAATCTGAGGTCATTTGCGCAGATTAACCTGCAGGGTCAAGCCTCGAAAGCGATCGATCATGGCGGCGTTGTTGCAGGTCGGAGGGCAGCGGGCGTCCGGGGATTATTTTGGCCATTCCCCGGGCGTCCCGGACGGCCTTGAAGCCAGGATTGAGCAGCTTGCCGACCATCTTTCCGGCATCAGGGCATTAGTGACTTTCTGCCTGTGCCTGCTGTTTGCACCAGAGGCAGCAGACGAACATCAAGGCGAGATAGAGACCGTGTTCGCGCAATTCGGCCCGGTCACCGGCAACGACGTCGAAGGCGCTGAAGCCGATCAGGGTCAGGCCGGTCAGGACGTAACCCCAGTACATCAAGGACTGGGTCAGAGCCGCGTTTGGTCGTGTCAATATAGCGGCCAGTGCCGCAATCAGGGGCAGGGCGACGAGGAACTCCCACAGCCCGGTGAAGGCGAGCAGGCCGTCGATTGCACCGGGGGCCAGATCCAGCCGGTCGAAGTACTCACCGAACTGCTCCGACCGGTCTTTCCCATACCAATTTATCCATCCGATGTCGGATCGGTTCAGAAACTTATCCAGTCCGTTCATGAACCAGAAAACCGCCCAGTATCCGATCGCAACGCTATTCAAGGCGATTTGAGCAGCAACGGGATTTCCGATTGCGATCTTGTGGTGCGGTCGTTGAAGCTGACCGCGTAGACATGTCTGGGGGATTGCTGATGACGATGGCTCAGCGGGGCTTGATCCTATAGAAACTGCATTCATTCTTTGCTCCTGGAGTACGGTCGCGCGCTGGCGACTGCATCTTTGTGCAGGCGTGATTCCCATTTGCCTTGCCACAGTGATAGAACTGGAAAAGACCGCATGATCACTCAGCGCCCGACGACTATGCCGGCTGTTTCCACGAATGAGGATGGCCGGTGAACGAGAGAGATACAGAACCTCACTGAAATCACGCTGAAGCGCGTGTTCAGCTTGGTTTCAGCTTCATGGTTCATAGGTAGGCGATGAACGCGACGAGCAGACAACGAGCACTTGCGTCGGCATTGGCCCTATTTCTGGCAAACTCTGCCCAAGCCGCAGATCAGGATCTTGCTCGAAAGGCGCGCGAACAGGGCGTGACCGCGCCTTTCAGCAAGATTCTATCGGCTGCACGGTCGGCCGTCGCCGAACAGGCGATTATGCTCGACGCTGTGCTGCGTCATGGCCGCGACCGTCTGCTGGTTGATGTTTATTTTCGTGAAGACGATGGACGTGTCGTAGCCGTGACAATTGACGGCAAAAGCGTCGACGTGGTGAACGTTTCAGGCCGCAACGATTCTGGAGGCGACAGCAATGACCGGGCCGGAGACGGCGAACCTCCTGCTGCCGGTAATCCCCAAGGAGAGAGCGCCAATGGCGATTCTGTGACTGGCGGTGCCACTGATGGGGGAAGCGATTCTTCGGGCGGTGATGGCTCAGGAGGCGCTGGTTCTGATGGTGGCTCGAGTGGCGGCAGTTCAGGGGGCGGTTCGGGCGGTGGCGGCTCTGGTGGAGGTGGATCAGGCGGTGGAAGCCAGGGAGGTGGCGGGCACGGCGGTGGTGGTCAAGGCGGCGGTCACGGTGGCGGAGGTCATGGCGGTGGCCACGGGGGTGGCGGTTCAGGTGGCGGCGGTTCGGGCGGTGGGGGCGCCGGCAAATGAAGATATTGGTTGTTGAAGACGAAGTGGCGCTCTCCTGTCAGATACAGGCCGAGCTGTTCAGGGAGAGCTTCACGGTCGATCTGGCTGACAACGGCGAGGACGGCTGTTTCCTCGGCAGTACCGAACGCTACGACGCGATTGTCTTGGATCTCGGGTTGCCCATTAAAGACGGAGTTACGATCCTTAGGGAATGGCGGTCCGAGGGTGTCATAACGCCTGTTTTGATTTTGACAGCGCGCGGCGCCTGGCAAGATCGTGTCGAGGGCCTTAATTCAGGGGGCGACGACTACTTGGCCAAACCATTTCAGATGGAGGAACTGGTTGCGCGGCTGCGCGCGCTTATCCGCCGTTCCGCCGGTATCGCCACCGCGGAGTTACAGTTTGGACCTGTGTCATTGAATACGGAGTCCGGTCGCGTTTATCACCAAAATCGTTCAATTGAACTGACCGGCAACGAACTAAAACTTTTGATCGCTATGATGTTGAGGCCCAATAAGGTGCACAGCAAATCAGAATTGGCTGAGAAAATTTACGGCTATAACGAGGAACGGGATTCAAACACAGTTGAGGTTTATATTGCGCGACTGCGCCAAAAGATAGACCGGGTTTTTATCCGTACCATTCGCGGGCGAGGCTACACGATCGGCAGTGCTGAATGCCCAGATCTCTGACTGCGCGTGTCATTGTCGCCAGCCTTGTTTGGATCGTGGTGGCATTGGGAGCCGGCGGTTGGGTGATCAAAGAGGTCTTTCACACATCGATCGTTCGCCAATTCGATGTTCGCCTCGAGGCCCAGCTCGAGTTACTGACCGCCAGCATAGCTAAATCCGGCGAAGATCCGGCTGATCGAATGAGTAACCCCGACTTCGAACGGGTGTATTCCGGCGCCTACTGGCAGGCAGAAAGCGGTGAGGGCAGACTCTACCGATCCCGCTCTCTCTGGGACGCATCCTTACCGGTAACGCTCACTGACGCTGATCGCGGCACGGACAGAGCTGAAGGACCGGACGGGAAGAAAATCCGTCTTTTGACAAGAATGCTGAGCACTCCGGATCAACAGCTCTGGGTGCTGGCGGTCGGAGAAAACGAAGACGCTCTGCAGGAGGAATTTGCCCAGTTCCAGCGGACCCTTCTGATCGCGGCCGCAGTACTAGGTGTTGCTCTTCTCGCCGCCGCGTTTCTGCTCTTGCGGACTGCGCTGTTGCCGTTGAAGGAACTGCGGCGTGCTGTTGTCGACCGCCACTCAGGTCACCAAGGAGAGATCACCGGAGTATTCTCCGTGGAAGTGGCGCCACTGGTCGAGGATCTCAATTCCTTGTTGGAGCGGAACGAACGTTTGCGTGAGAAAGGCAGAGTACAGGCGGCCAATCTGGCACACGCCCTCAAAACTCCGGCGGCCGTTTTGCATAATGAAATACAGAAAGTGCGTCGTGGCGAGGCCCTGAACACGGTCCTTGCCGAGGAGGCTATTGAAAATGTTTCAGCTGCTGCCGACCGTCACCTTAGTCTTGCAGCTGCTGCGCCGGAGGATATGGCATTCCCGGTCAAAACCGATATCGTTCCTGTCGCCGGTGAAGTTGTTCGCGCGATCGGCCGGCTGTTTCCCGACGTGGCCTTCGATATACAGGCCGACGATGGCTTAATCCTGGACATGAGTAAGTCAGACCAATTCGAGCTGTTAGGAAATCTCGTGGAGAACGCCGCGAAATGGGCGAAGAGCCGGGTTGTCCTTCGCTTATCAACTGTCGGCGATTGCGGCGTCATCGTTGTAGAGGATGATGGGGCTGGCGTACCCGAGGCAAGCAGGTCGCGCATTTTAGAACAGGGTGTGCGGCTGGACGAGTCACGTAAGGGATCAGGACTGGGGCTCACTATCGTCAGTGACATTCTCGAGCGGCATAGGAGCCGATTGGATCTCGGGACTTCGGAATTGGGGGGCTTGCTGGTCGAAATCGAAATCCCCAACGAACTCTAAGACGTCCGATCCAATTCCCGGAAGAATGCTGTTTGCCACTTCTGGTTTGTGAGGCCGTGGTCTATATTCTTTTTAAAATTGTATTGGTGAGGGTGGACCGGAAGATTGGATGCGTCCGCAGCAGACCGCCAGGAACCGATTCACTAAATTGGGAAGGAATGGATTTGGCAGATCGTCCAGCGATGATTGGAAGTGTAGAGGAATTCGCACGACCTGTTGGGCAAGGGGAACCGAAAGTCTTGGCGGCCGCTTTGGGCAACATGCTCGGCCTTGAGCGATTGGGCGTGAACCATGAAACCTTGCCGCCTGGCGGCCGGAGTTCGGTCCCCCATGCCCATAGCCACGAGGAGGAATTCGTATATGTCGTCAGCGGCTGCCCCGATCTATGGATTGACGGGGATCTCCATCCCCTGCAGCCCGGGGACGCTGCTGCCTTTCCGGCTGGTACGGGCATTGCGCACAGTGTCATCAATAATTCCAAGGAAGAGGTGCGGATCCTCATCGTCGGAGAAAACCATTCCGCTGACAGGGTGGTCTATCCGGTGAATCCGGAGACCCCGCACAGCCGTCCCTGGCGGGATGCGCCATCACGTCCGCTTGGTACGCATGACGGGACCGCGGCGCCGGACTAGGCGTTCGTGGTTTGATTCGTTAACTCGCCTGGTCCTCTGACGCCACCTGGCGCCGTCGGTAGCGTCGCAAGCCGTAAATCGAATGGGCCAGCAAGGTGGTCACGACCACGGCCCCGCCGATCAGGCTCATAAGGCCGGGTTCCTCGTTAATCACCAGCCAGACCCAAAGTGGACCCAGCACCGTCTCGATCAGCAGCAGCAGGCTGACCTCAGGGGCCGGCAGATAACGGGGGCCGATGGTGATAAGCGCAAAGGAGATCGGCGCCACGAGAAATCCCATGGCGCCTGCCGCAAGTATCTGGTCCTGACTCATGGCCGGAAAGGCGGCGAGGGGAAAGGCGATTACGGCGACCATGGCGCCGCTGACCGCCATGGCAGGTATCATGTCGACTTCGCGCGTGGCCCGCACAATTGTGAAGTAGGCGCCCATCAGTGCCGCAACAGCCAGGGCAGCGAGATCACCGATGATGGTGCCCTGGCCCTCGCTGTCCAGGGTCAGCAAGGCTATACCGGCAAAGGCGGTTACAATCGCGATCCAGGTATGACGGGCAACGGCCTCTTTGAGGAAAATCAGGCTGAATGCGGCGGCAAAGAAGGGTGCGGCTGAGATGATCACCAGAGTGTTGGCGACAAGCGTGAAGGAAATCGAGATCAGAAACAGGATCGTGCTGCCGGTAAATACAACAGCTAAAAGCAGGCCCAAAAGGCCGATCGAGCGAAAAACTTCGAAAACCCGGCCTCGGTAGAGGAATGAAAGGAAAAGGATCAGTCCGAGCGATTGCAGCGAGCCGCGCCAGACCAGTCCGGTCCAGTGGTCGACATCCATCAGGCGGATAAGAAGGGAATCCGGGGTCAGGATTAGGACGCCAAGCGTGGTGATGAGCAGCCCTTTGGTGTGATCGGGGAGGGGGTTCAGAAGAGGCTCCTGTGGAGGGAAATCGGCCGCTGCCGAGATATTGTTGAAACCTAGGTGAGTCTGTTTGACATTTCCTGCGCGATTCGTATAGTCCCGGCTTCAATTCCCGGGAAAGTGGGCCAGAGAGACTGCTCTGTACCCCGTCCAGTGCAGCGTTCATTGAATGCGCCAGGGCCTACCGGGACAATAGGACCCTTCTAGGGCCGCAAGAAAAAGGACTGTTTAAGATGTCGAAGCGTCTCGCCTCGAAGTACAAGATCGACCGCCGCCTGGGCGTCAACCTCTGGGGTCGCCCCAAGAGCCCAATCAACAAACGCGAATATGGACCTGGTCAGCACGGTCAGCGCCGCCGGAAACCTTCGGATTTCGGCACGCAGCTTATGGCCAAGCAGAAGCTGAAGGGCTACTACGGCAACATCGGTGAGAAACAGTTCCGCCGTTACTTCGCCGAAGCTTCGCGCCGCAAGGGTGATACGGGTGAAAACCTGGTCGGCCTGCTTGAGCGCCGCCTCGATGCCGTGGTCTATCGTTCGAAATTCGTCCCGACCGTCTTTGCTGCGCGCCAATTCGTCAATCACGGCCACGTGACGGTGAATGGCAAGAAGGTCAACATCTCGTCTTACATGGTCAAGGTCGGCGATGTTGTACAGGTCAAAGCCAAGAGCCGGGAATTGCCGTTGGTCCTCGAAGGTGTCGAGTCGGTTGAGCGTGATCTGCCAGACTACATCGAAGTGAACCACAAGGACATGAAGGCGACCTTCATCCGGGCGCCGAAACTGGCTGATGTGCCTTATCCGGTTCAGATGGAACCGAACCTGGTCATCGAATTCTATTCGCGCTGATCCTGCGCGAGAATCTAACGCACGAATAACGTCTATTCGTCTAGAAGGAACCCCGTCGCGGAAAATCGCGGCGGGGTTCTTTTTGTATTCACATCGGTTAAGCTTCCAGCCATGAACATAAGTTGGACAACAAAAAGCCGGGCTCTATCACTCTTCGATGTATTTGGCCGGGGGGCTCTTTACTTCACGCAGAAGTACGTCACTAAGAGGTCCGTCGTCGAGCTTCCTGCAATTCCACGGCCCTGGAAATTTCATAAGGCGAATATCGCCGAGTTTGGTTCGAAGAACTTGATCGAATTCGGTGCGGGTAAGAACCTGGGACAAAACCTGTATATTTCGCAGCCGGAATTGCGTCAGCATCTGGTCGATCTAAATCCGATGCTTGATCTTTCGCTCGTCAACCATGTGGTAACGCTACTGGCGGAGCAGTACGCTTTCGAGGCATTGCCTGCTGTGCAGTCGCTGGGTGACCTGGAAGCGAAATACGCCATCAAATATGATGCACCGGTCGATATGACCTCAACGGCCTTTGACGACGATTCCTTTGATATATGTATATCAACTAATACTTTAGAGCATATTCCACTGGTAACGCTTGAAGCTATTTTGCGCGAGCTTAGGCGCGTTCTGAAATCGGCCGGCATCATTTCGGCGCAGATCGACTACAGCGATCACTACGCCCATACGGACAGATCGATATCGAAAATCAATTATCTGCGTTTTTCTGAACAGGCTTGGAAGCGGCATAATCATAAGTTTTTCTTTCAGAACCGTCTGCGTCACAGCCATTACCGCAAGGTTTTTCAGGATGCTGGATTCGAAATTCTGCGTGAACAGGCGATCAAACCCAGCAAGAGAATACCTGATGATCTGGATCCAGATGTTTTGACGGGAGACGACAGTGACTATTGCCTTGCCGGTCTCTGGGTACTCAGAAACTGTTGAATCTGAATGGGATCTTGTTAACTGAATCAATCAAGAACGTGATTCGGCTTCTAGCTATGTTTATTGGAGTCCAGGCCTGGGTTATTCGAACAGCAGGAAAGTGGAGTAAGCGACCATAACCGCCGGAACTGCGCTGTAGAAAGTCGCGACCATCGCTGCACGTGGAGCGAGCGCCAGGGCAGGGAACAGAGCGTCGCCGTCATTTGAAATGGCGTTCCCGAGCTGAGCAGAGAGGGGAACGGTTCCAGCCAGATAGAGCGTGGTCACGACGATTTGCGGCCCACAGCCGGGGAGGAAACCGACCAGAACGGCCAATAGCGGAACCAGCGGTGCCCAGGTGTGTGCGATCACAGCGAGATCCCAACCGGTGGCATGGATGCCAACCTCGTACATCAGAAAACCGACGATCACCCAAACGGTCACGAAATTGGTTGTGCCAATTACCCGCGATGTTGCCGAACCAGCCATGAGTTGGTTCTCGGCACCACGCGCAGTGAAGCTCCACATCAGGATTGAGAGAACAGCGCCGACGAGTCCGATCGTCTCAGTCGGTCGATAGGCCTGAAATGCCCCGAAAAGTGGGTCCACGTCGATCTGGAGCAACTGCAGAATTCCCAAAGCAAGTCCAGGCAGGACGATCGCGATCCAGATCAGTTCGGTTTTGCTGGGCTTTGCTGCTGATGTGGCTGGGCAGGAAGAGGCTCCCTGAGGTCGCCGGGGGCGCAAAAAGTCCACGCCGTGAAGGCGGTCGACCGCATAACCCGAAAGGGTTCCTACAATGCCACCCAGGGCAAAGATCGCTACACCGTCGAGTGGTGCTTGGGCAAGCAGAAGGAATGCCGCATCGCCCATAGTTGCTGTCAGGACCGAAACCAGCGCACCAAATGATAGCCGCCCGTTTACAAACTGGGTCACGACCATTACCGCACCGCCGCATCCGGGCAGGGCGCCTAGAGCTGCGGCGACCGGAACATGCCAGGCCTTGTGGCGCTCAAGAAGTTCGTCCGTACCGACCTTCAGGCGGCTCTCGATCACTGCAAAGAGAGCCAGGGTCGTGGCAACAAACACACTGACCTGCAAGTAGGCATCTGCCATGGCGGGAATGACCACGTCCGGCAATGTGGCCATGGCGACGAAAACAAGGCCCGCCAACACAAAACTGCCGGCGGTCTGAAACCAGCCCGACTGCTTAAAGTAACTCGCATAGGCTTTGGTTGAGGCGACGAGGACGGTCATAGCAAAAACTCAATCTGAAACACGACTTGATCAGATATGAGGTGTAGTTGTTGCAAATGCAAATTAAAATTATTCTAAATTATGAGCTTTTGAAAATTGACAAAGGCAAGGAAGCAGGAGGTGTCGACGTGAAGCCGCTCTGAGCGAGCATCAGCAATGCGTTGCCGAAATAAACGCCCATACACCCGCACCCGCCAGAGTAGTGCTATTGTGTTTTGCATATGTTTGTTTGAAATCAGCCGATTATGGAGTTTTTTTTGATCTAAATCTTGGTTTGGCTGAAAACCGCATAGTTGTATATAAAAGTAATGATGGTACAAAAAATCATGAATTTCTCTCTATGGTACAGAGATTAAAGAATTTTTTATAAATTTACTTCAATGTTTTAGTTAATTTTCCATATCATATCGCTGTGGTTGAACTGTGATCCCAAATAAATCCACCGAAAGACGACTGGTTCTGCGTGTTCTCGAGTATTGGCAGGCACTGCGTGGTGACCGCGATTTTCCTGCGGCGGCTGCGTTCGACGACCGCGTACTTGGAGATGATTGGGCTTGGTCTTTAGTTATCGGGCTAGGTGCTGGACCGGACAATGCAGAATTCAAGCATGTTGGCGATAACCTCAGGACCCCGGATTGGTCAGCTGGGGCAGACTTGCTGGTGAAAGATTGTCCCAGACCGTCGCTCTTGGGGGCAGCTGTTGAGTATATGCCCCGTGTATTGGATCGGCAGGTTCCAATCTCGATCGGCAGCGAATTGAACGTTGCGGGTACGATGATCCTCTATCGGAGCATTCTGTTGCCGCTTTCGAACGACGGCACTGTAATCGATGGACTGTTGGGCGCTGCGAACTTCCGTCCGATTGGTACCAATGAAGGTGCTGATACTGAAAGTTAGATTGGCTGCAGCCGGCCGATATGCCGGGACGGTCAGACGCCGAGGAACGTCATGTTAGTTGCGTATGAAATTCAAAGCTATCAGGCAGGGAACTGGAAAATCGAAGCCATTTTCGATGACCGGCAACTCGCCCTTATTGACGCTGAGCGCCTGGGAAATTCCGGACGTCATTCGGCCGTTAGAGTGGTCGAGGAGAGCCATGACGATGTTACCGGCAAAACCGCCAACAAGACCATCTTCTCCTCCAACAAGATTGACGAACACAATAAAAAGGCGACGGACCTGCAAGCTGAAGTCCGGCGAGAGGTCGGCGCAGCCAAAGCCAAACGTGCTGAGCCGGTTAGGCCCAAGTCCAAGAAAGCACCGCCGAAAAAAAAGGGACCAAGCGTTATTTGGCTCGGCTTGCTGTTGGTGGTTATTCTTGGCGGAGGTATCGGCGCCATGATGACGCTGCATCAGATGTAGGGCGTTTTTTCACGACAAAGCGGATTGTTTTTCGATTTGCTGGAACGGAAAAGGGGGTTCTCGCGTCAGAAACCCCTTTGTCATTTTCGGCGACCATTCAGTCGACCGTTCGTGCGGACGTCAGGCAGCCGTCTGAGTCTCGACGCCGGCGCTCGAGAGGTGCTCCTGCAGTTCGCCAGACTGGAACATCTCGCGGATGATGTCGCAGCCACCGACGAACTCGCCCTTAACGTAAAGCTGGGGAACCGTTGGCCAGTTGCTGAAATCCTTAATGCCCTGGCGCAGGCCGGGGTCTTGAAGGACGTCGATGCCTTTGAACTTCACACCGAGGTGCGATAGCACCTGAACGACAGTGGCGGAAAAACCGCACTGCGGGAAAACGGGTGTGCCCTTCATGAAGAGAACGACGTCGTTATCCGAGATATCCTGCTTGATGCGCTCTGCAACGGGGTTGTCCATTATACTCTTTCCTCTGAGCTGGGTCGCGTGACCTTGATGTCTGCGACCTAAAGTTCCAGCGACCGGTGCCTTCGCCCTTGGCGTGCCCGATCGCGACTGATTGACTTAAAGGTTCAATTATCCGCCGGAGTCGAGGTTTGCAAGGCCAGTGCGTGCAACTCGTTGCCCATACGTCCCTGAAGTGCCTGGTAAACCATCTGGTGTTGCTGAACTCTGGACTTGCCCTTGAATTCGGCTGAAACCACATAGGCGGCGTAATGATCACCGTCGCCCCGAAGATCTTCGATCCTGACTTCGGCGTCGGAAATAGCCTCTTTTATCAGTCCTTCGATCTCGCCCGGGTTCATTGGCATGGTGGTTATCCTCGTCTTGTCTCTTCTCGGGGCATCGCGTCCCCTGCGCGGTATTAAGATCCTGCTCTCAAGAGCGTGCTAATTCACTGTACCTGCCATGTAACCTGGGAGCCAGCCCTCATGCGCGCCCGACAATTCGCTCAGGGATATGGGGGTGCCACCCGGCAAGGTCAACGTTTCTCCGGTAGTACGACCGATAATAGCAGCGCTGACGCCGGCGTTCCGTGCCGCATCGATCAGCGTGGATGCTGATGTGGTGGCGATCAGGTAGCGGGCTTGATCCTCGCCGAACAGCCAGGCAGGCAGCGGCAGGTCGCTGTCCGCAGGTTCGTCGATTGTTGCGCCGATGCCACTTGCGAGTGCCATTTCAGCCAGGGTGACGGCAAGTCCGCCATCAGAAAGATCATGACAAACAGTAACTTGCCCGGAAACAATCAGGCTTCGAACGAAATCGCCGTTGCGCTTCTCCTGCTCAAGATCAACGGCGGGAGGTGCGCCGTCCGACCGGCTTTCAATCTCAGAAAGATACGTCGTCGCACCAAGGTGCCCGGTGGTATTACCGATCAGGATGATATCTGCGTCTTCCTCAGTAAAGCCAATGCCTGCTGTCATGCCAGCATCCTCGATCACGCCGACACCGCCGATTGCTGGGGTTGGCAGAATCGCGGCGCCATTGGTCTCGTTGTAGAGCGACACATTTCCGGAGACGACTGGGAAGGCCAACGCGTCGCAGGCGGCCCGCATTCCTTCAATACAGCCGACGAATTGACCCATGATCTCGGGTTTTTCTGGATTTCCGAAGTTCATATTATCGGTGATTGCCAGAGGTGTAGCGCCGACGGCTGTGAGATTACGCCATGACTCTGCGACAGCCTGGGCGCCGCCTCGGGCCGGATCGGCTAAACAGTAACGCGGCGTGCAGTCGGTTGACATTGCCAGGGCACGCTGAGTTCCGTGAACCCGGACGACGGCGGCATCGCCGCCGGGGCGGCCCTGGGTGTCGGCCATGACCATGTGATCGTACTGCTCCCAGATCCAGCGGCGGGAACAGAGGTTCGGTGAGCCCATCAACTGCAGTAATACCGCACCCATGTCGCCGGGGACGGAAAGGGCCTTGGCATCGACGTCGTCGCGCGCCGGAGTCGGGATCCAGGGACGGTCGTATTCCGGTGACGCCTCGGCGAGCGGATCAATGGGAAGATCCCCGACCACGTCGCCATGCATGCGCAGCACCATTCGGCCACTCTCGGTCAGATGGCCGATGATCGCGAAGTCCAGATCCCACTTTTCCATAATGCCGCGGGCCATATCCTCCTTGCCCGGCTTGAGCACCATCAACATGCGCTCCTGGCTTTCGGACAGCATCATCTCGTAGGGAGACATGCCATCCTCGCGGCAGGGCACCTGATCGAGGTTCAGCTCAACACCCATGCCACCCTTGGACGCCATTTCGAAGGAGGAAGAGGTGAGGCCGGCGGCACCCATGTCCTGAATGCCGATGATGGCATCGGTTTCCATCAATTCGAGGCAGGCCTCGATCAACAGCTTTTCAGTGAAGGGGTCACCCACCTGCACGGTCGGCCGCTTCTCGTCAGAATCGTCGTCGAATTCGGCCGAAGCCATGGTTGCGCCGTGAATGCCGTCGCGGCCGGTTTTGGACCCCACGTAGACCACCGGATTGCCCACACCCGAGGCGGCGGCCTTGAAGATCCGATCGGCTGGCGCCAATCCAACCGTCATCGCGTTGACCAGAATGTTGCCGTTGTAGGAAGGATCGAAGTTGACTTCGCCGCCAACGGTGGGCACGCCGACACAGTTGCCATAGCCGCCGATACCAGCAACCACACCGGAGACCAGATGCCGGGTCTTGCCATGGTCCGGCGAACCGAAACGCAGAGCATTCAGGTTGGCGATCGGGCGGGCACCCATGGTGAAAACGTCGCGCAGGATGCCGCCGACGCCGGTGGCCGCTCCCTGATAAGGTTCGATAAAGCTGGGGTGGTTGTGGCTCTCCATCTTGAAGACGGCAGCCAGACCATCGCCGATATCGATCACACCGGCGTTCTCGCCCGGTCCCTCGATCACGTGCGGGGCATCGGTCGGCAGGGTCTTCAGCCATTTCTTGGAAGACTTGTAGGAGCAGTGCTCCGACCACATTACCGAGAAGATGCCCAATTCGAGCAGGTTGGGTTCCCGCCCCATGATCTCGAGCACGCGCTGATACTCGGTCTCATTCAGGCCGTGTTCCGCCACTATTTGCGGGGTGATCTCGCTCACGACAGGCTCTCCAGCAAGCTTTTGAACAGGCCTTCACCATCGGTGCCACCGAGCTGTGGATCGGCGAGGCGCTCAGGGTGGGGCATCAGGCCCAGGACTGTCTTGGTTTCGTTGTAGACGCCGGCAATATTGCGCGCCGAGCCGTTGGGATTGGCCGAACCCTCCATTTCACCTACCGCATCGACGTAGCGGAAGGCGATCTGGCCCCTATCTTCCAGCCGATCCAGCTCCTCATCACCGGCGAAATAGTTGCCGTCGTGATGGGCGACCGGGATCCGCACGACCTGTCCGGTCTCATAGGCCGAAGTGAAGAGGCTCTGGCTGCTTTCGACCTTCAAGTGAACGTCCCGACAGACGAACTTCAGGTCGGCATTGCGCATCAGCACGCCCGGCAACAGGCCGGTTTCAGTCAGAACCTGGAAGCCGTTACAGATCCCCAGGACCGGAACACCGGCGGAGGCACGGCTGGCGATTTCGCGCATCACATTGGATTTCGCTGCCATAGCGCCGCTGCGCAGGTAATCCCCGTAGGAGAAGCCGCCCGGCAGGACGATCAGATCAACGTTTTCGAAGCTGCTTTCCTTATGCCAGACCATCACCGGTTCGACACCGCTGACCTGGCGTAACGTCACCTGGACGTCGCGGTCGCAGTTTGATCCGGGGAAAACAATAACCGCGGCTTTCATTGCGTGATTTCCTCTCTAGGAACTTATGATCATTGAGCGCACCTTGCTGCAAGGCGCAGACCTCTAGTGGTCATTGTCCGTAAACCCGTGAGCTGAAATTAGCTGTCGAGCTCGATCGTGTAGTTTTCGATCACGGTGTTGGCGAGCAGCTTTTCGCACATGGCGGCGACATTGCTGCGGGCGGCTTCTGGATCGGACTCACTCAGGTCAAGCTCGATCAGCTTGCCCTGGCGCACTTGATCGACGCCCTGAAAATCGAGTGCGGAGAGGGCATGCTCAATGGCTTTACCCTGTGGATCGAGGACCCCGTTTTTGAGGGTGACGTAAACGCGAGCTTTCACGCGGGACTCCGTGGAAGAATGTGGCTGTGGAGGCGCGCGAAATCTAGCGATCCGGCCCGGCTCTGACAAGGAGACATGCGGGCTTTTGAGAAGAATGTGCCACTGTCATGCCGCTTTCATCGAAGTCGGCTAAAATCCTTTACTTCTGTGTCAATTTATCGCCGTCTATTGCACCTCGACAGGACGTCGGTTTATGAGCTTGGGTACGACAAAGAGACTTTTGAACGTGTGTTTGACGTAGCAGCGGCGGAGTAAAGCGATGAAACGGCACGGACTCACTCTATCGCTCGCATATGTACTTATTGCGATGGTCAGTGTCGGGACCTGGGCACAGCAGGCAAGCGATGGCGCGGCAAAGTTCGTTCAGGATATGGGCGATCAGGTGGTGTCTATCGTCGCGGCTGGCGACATGACTGTGGATTCCCGCAAAGAAGCACTGGATTCGGTTTTGCGCGATGGCGTGGGGATCGATTCGATCAGTGCTTACGTGGTGGCTGGCGAATGGTCTAAGGCCAGTGATGACGAACGGGCGCGCTTTCAGGAGGTCTTCTCGGATTATCTGGTTGCCGCCTATTTGCGCTTGGTCACGGATTCCGAGCCTAAAAGCTTTTCGGTCACCTCCGCCAAGGACCGGGGCGAGGGAACGAGCATGGTTGCAACCTATATCGAGAATGCCACAGGCGAGCCGCTCAATCTCTTCTGGGTTATCTCCAATGACACCGGGAACTATAAAATTACGGATGTCATGGTGGATGGCGTTAGTCAGGCCAAAACTTACCGCGAAGAATTTGCCGGTGTTGCGGCCAGTAAGGGCGTTGACGGTTTGACGACAGCGTTAGAGCGAAAAATCAAACGAACCAAGTAACTCGCTCTAATAGCAGAAAAAAGCAATAAAATCTGGCGTCACCCTACCAACTGGCGTTTGGCGACTTCAAGCTTGCCCAGAACGTTCTCAGTGAGTTTGATATTGGTTCCCGAGCCTTTAACCGCGGCCTCGGCATCCTGCTTCATCTGATCGAGGCGATCCGCAACAGAACTGAACCGCTCGGCCTGTGCACCGGCCTGGCTCGCTGTCTGTTTGGCCACGTCGACGGCTTCATCTATGGCTTCTGCGATCTTGCCGGTCTGAGTCTGGCCCTGGGCACTGGCGTCAGATGACCGCTTGAGGTTTTTGGACAGCTGTTCAAGACGCCGGAGAACTTCATCGATACTGCTGGTCAGGTTAGCCAGAACTCCGTTGATCTGGTCGGCCGATTGTCCGGCGTTGGTGGCGAGCGTTTTGACTTCCGCCGCGACCACAGCAAAGCCTTTCCCCGCTTCGCCGGCCCGCGAGGCCTCAATCGTCGCATTGAGCGCCAGCAGATTGGTCTGTTTCGCGATAGCGCCGATACCTGTGGAGATATCGGTAATCTGAACGAAATCATCCTGCAGTTTGTTGATTGCTGAAACCACGTCGCCGGACAGAGTGACGCCTTCCTCGGCGTTTGAGGCGATAGACTTGGCGTGAGAAACCACCTCACCGGCATCGCGATGGGCAGCCAAAAGGCAGGTATCGATCGCCGTTGCGAGCTCCTGAATGGCATCGACTTCGGTTTTTACGTCCTGCGAGGCGGTAATCAAATCGGAAATAAAGCCAATTCTAGCTTTCGAAGTTGTGTTTACCTTGACCGCATTGCCTCGAATAGTTCCAACGATTTCGTGGGCTTCGTCCAGGAGAGCTGGGTCAGGCCGGTTGCACGGCGCTACCTCTGTTTCGTTGACTGCCACGGACTGATCGATCGAAGACGGTGCTTGAACAGCGCTTTGGTCTTTGGTGTCTGAGGTCTCCGTAGATATCGCCTTGTCAGCAGACCGTTTTGCCTGAACGGCTCCTGCGGTGGCGACGATATAGGGAACCACAAAGGTCAGTGCGGCCTTTCCCAAATCGATACCGGCACCTGACAGGATTGCGTCCCCCTGATTGATAGCGGTAAGGATTGGACCCACAACGAGCGCCGTAAGGAGGGAGCGAACGGGGGTTCCGTCAGAAACGGCGAGGCGAAAAATCGAATTCTGAGACATCGGATTTCTTTGACCAATCAGCAAATTCTGCCGGCGTGCCGCAATCGGTCCAACAGCGGCTCGCGGACCTTTGAGAACCTAGTATGATCTGCCTTAAGCTAGGGTAAATTCCGGCTTAACCACATCTGGATTTCGTTAGCTCTCTTGATTTTGTCAAATCACGAGAGCTTGCTTTTCGAATTCAAAATAAAGGGGGCCTAGGAAGTAGGGGAGCCGCCTGCGTCTGGATCACAGATTTCCAGGTAACGTGCGATGGCGCCTTCCATACCGTAGATCAGGGCATCCGCCGTCAAGCAGTGGCCAATGGAGACTTCCAGGAGATTCGGAACGGCCGCTACCAGAGGCTGAAGATTGTCGAGTGTGAGGTCGTGGCCGGCATTTACGCCAATCCCTGCAGCTTCTGCCGCACGCCCGGTTGCAGCGACATGGTCTAGTTCCCTGGATTGAACATCAGGCGTCAAAGCCCCGCCATAAGGACCGGTGTAGATTTCGATGCGATCGGCGCCGACCTCCTGCGCCAGGTTCGCCGTGCCCGGCTCTGGATTAACAAAGACGGAAACTCTCATGCCGCCTGCCTTGATCCGCGCGATAATGTCGGTAAGAAATTCACGATGGTGGGCAATATCCCATCCATGATCCGACGTGGCCTGACGAATATCGTCGGGAACCAGGGTGACTTGATCGGGCTTGACCCGCTCGACGAGTTCGACAAAGCGGGCGTCGGGATTGCCTTCAACGTTGAACTCCCGATCCGGAAACTCAGTTTCGATCATCTCGGCGATTTCAGGGACGTCCGACAGCCGGATATGGCGCTCGTCGGGCCGTGGATGCACGGTGATCCCCGCCGCACCTGCCGAAAGCGCGAGGCGTGAGAGCGCAATGACGGACGGCCACGGCAGATTGCGCCGGTTGCGCAACTCGGCGATCGCATTGACATTTGCGGAGAGGCAAACAGTCATAGAGGCGTCCGGGCGCGCTACTGCATCACCTGCGGGCCCTGCATGTCGATCGGGCCGGCTTCGGGAAGTACGCCCAGCCGTCTGGCAACTTCCTGGTAAGCCTCTTCGACCTTGCCGAGATCCCGCCGGAAGCGGTCTTTGTCGAGCTTCTCGTTCGTCTTGATGTCCCAGAGCCGGCAGGAATCCGGGCTGATTTCGTCGGCCAGGACGATCCGCATTTCTTCTTCGTCCCACAGCCGCCCGAACTCGAGCTTGAAGTCCACCAGCTTCATGCCGATGCCATAGAACAGACCGGAAAGGTAATCATTCGATCGAAGAGCATACTGCATCATCTCGTCGAGATCCTGGGTCGAGGCCCAGCCGAACGCCGTCACGTGCTCTTCCGAAACCAAGGGATCGCCAAGTTCGTCGTTCTTGAGGTAATACTCGACGATTGAGCGGGGAAGCGGTGTGCCTTCTTCGACGCCCAGGCGTTTGCAGATAGTGCCGGCGGCAACGTTGCGCACCACGACTTCGATCGGGATGATCTCGACTTCGCGTACCAATTGCTCGCGCATGTTGAGACGACGGACGAAGTGAGTCGGAATACCGATTTCCGCAAGGCGTAGCATGAGATGCTCGGAGATGCGGTTGTTCAGGACCCCTTTGCCGGTGATGGTGCCCTTCTTCTGATTGTTGAAGGCAGTGGCATCGTCCTTGAAATATTGCACTACGGTGCCTGGCTCAGGGCCCTCAAAAAGGACCTTGGCCTTACCCTCGTATATCCGTCTGCGTCGCATCTTTTTTGTCCGATCGGGAAAGCTTCGCCGCAGTATAACAGCTACGTTCATGGCTTAAAAAACGTCATGCCCGAAGAGACTGCTATAACGGCGGGGTGCACCATATAGCAGGTGATGCGGCGCTGCACAAATAACCTGTAACCAGTGGTGACGAAGCCGGGGGGGCGCGAAGGTTAACCCTCTGTTTTGCTGGCCCTTTCCCGGTGCAGAATATAGAGGCCGCTGCCGATCACAACGGCCGCTCCGGCGAAGGTCCAGGCGTCCGGAATATCGCCCCAGATGACCAATCCAAGCACGACCGCCCAAACCATACTTACGTACTTGAACGGAACCACCAGGGCGGCTTCGGCAAGACGGAAAGCTTCAATCATCAGGAAATGGGCGCAGCCGAGCAGAAATCCGCAGAGGAAAAACAGGCCGATATCCTCAAGCTGGACCGGCTCCCAGCCGCCGACGAAGGTCACGCCTCCTGCGGCAGTGACGGCGATGGTCGAGTAAAACATGACCGCGATGCTGGAATCGTGCTGGGACATTTTCCGGGTCAAGATATCTCGCAGAGCACCCGTTACGCTGGCCGCCAAGGGGAAAATTGCGGCCCATTGTGCAACTTCGCTGGTCGGCCGGATAATGATCAGGACGCCTGCAAATCCGATGCCCACGGCGAGCCAGCGCCGCCAGCGGATAACCTCACCAAGCAGAGGCGCCGCGAGTGCGGTCACGAACAGCGGGCCCGCAAAGGTGATCGAGATCGCATCGGCGAAGGGCAGATGGCGCAGGCCATTGATAAAGAGAAAGGTCCCAGCCACCATTAATGCGCCGCGCAGCAGATGAGGGGTGATGCGCCCGACCCGCAGGCTTCTGGGGCCGCCCGCATGCCAAACCAGCAGTATGATCGGCAGGAAGACAAAAAGGCCACGCAGAAACATGATCTGCCCGACCGGATAATCTCCTGTCAGCCACTTGAGCACCGCATCGTTCAGTGTCAAAAACAGTCCGGCGCCGACCATACAAAGCACACCCTTGAGCGGCGAGATGGAGCCGAGTGAAATGATCCGGCCGGTGCTCATGTTTCGCCGAAGTCTAAAGGGCGGTATACTGCCGTTTTGGGCGAGCCGTCGGCATAGAGCCAGCGGATCCGGGCGTCCTGCGGCCGTTCGCTTTTGAATTCGGCTGAAGGCAGAGCGATCAGCGAGCTTGAAACCGTTTCGAAGCCATTGTCGAGCTGTACCGACATGGCCGCATAGGGATCGCCTCCCGAGGCGGCAGCGTCCCGGCGCAACAGGCGGTGCCAGCCTTCCCAGCCACTCGGCAGGTAACTATCCTTCTGGTATTCCCGCGCTTCGGGATTGGGAACATCGGCTTGCTTGAAATCCTCCAGATGTTGGCGGATGCGGGCTGAAGCAGGATCGTTCAGGTCGTAGGCTGAAAGCATCGAGAGCCCCTCCGGGATCTCAAAGCACTCGACTTCGCGGGTATCGTCGTTCGCCATATTCCTCAGCCAGAAGGCGTCACGGTTATCCGCGACGATCAGATTAAAGCTGCGGTAGGCCGCCGGATTGAGATTGGAGAGCGCTTTCGCAGCGCTTTCTGCATCGCCGTGGTCCAGAGCCTCAAGAACCAGCTCACCGCGGCTCCGTTTCCCGTCCTTTGGCCCAAGGCTGCCAATGCGATTAAGTATGGAAGACAGAAGGCCATACTGATTGATTCCCAACCAGGTGCCGCCAGCGGTTTTATCGAGTCCGCCAATGACTTCCGGCCGATCCTCCCAGTGCTGCGCCGGGCCCGCCGCGGGCCGGTCACGCATTTCGTCCCGGTTGCCAGCGAAAAGAACTGGCCATTTATGTCCGGGACGGCGGAGAATGACGGCTGTACACATTAAATGAGCCGACCGAAGGAATCTGGAGAATCTGAACGCAAATCGGTTTTCCTGTTGCTGTTTAGCCACTATATGTTTGGAATAATCCAAACGCCCAACACCCGTGCCTGCGGCAGCCTGTGCAAAGGCGGCGGTCACACCAAAGTAGCGAGGAGAGACGGCGAGATGAGCACCTTCAATGAACGCGAAAAGGCGTTCGAAGACAAGTATAAGCACGATCAGGAATTGCAGTTCAAGGTCGAAGCGCGCCGCAACAAGCTTGTTGGACTCTGGGCCGCTGAGCATATGGGCTTGAGCGGCGGCGATGCCGAAGCCTATGCCAAGGAGGTCGTGATGGCCGATATGGAGGAGCCGGGCGACGACGATGTGAAGCGCAAGGTTCTAGGCGATTTTGCCGACAAATCGGTCGATGTTTCTGCCCATCAGCTCGATAAAAAGATGGAAGAGATGATCGAACTGGCAAAAGAGCAGATCATGGCCGAATAGCGGCTAGGGTTAGACGGATACAAAAGAGCCATCGGATCTACGCCGATGGCTCTTTTCATATGTGCAGTTTCTTGGCACGGATGGGATTTGTGAACATGACGGCCTTGTCAAAGAAAGACCAGATCCGGGCATTGCTGCAAAGCATCGAATCCGGCGATCCCGGTCCCATAGCTGTGGTCAATGAGGAAAAATACATTCAGCACAACCCTCAGACCCAGGAAGGAAGCGAGGGTTTGGCTGCTTTGTTTTTGCGGCTGTCCAAGACTTCACCCCGGGTGAATATCGTGCGGGCCTTCGAGGACGGCGATTTCGTCTTTGCACATACCGAGTACGATTTCGCGAGCCGGAGAATTGGCTTTGAGATCTTCCGGTTTGACGACGGTCAGGCGGTGGAACACTGGGACAATATTCAGGAGCGGCAAGGACCGAACCAAACCGGGCGCAGTATGGTCGACGGACCAACTGAGGCTTCTGACCATGATCTGACGGAACGCAATCGCTCCTTCGTTCGAAGTTTTGTTGAAACCGTGCTTGTCGGCGGACATCTCCAGCAGCTAACCGAATATGTCGACGAGGGCGCCTTTGCTGAACATAATCCGCGGCTGGCGGATGGCATTTCTACGCTCCGGTCTGCTTTGAAGGCCACGGACAAGGAGTGCAAGTGCATTGACTATCAGCGTGTCCATCGTGTCTTGGCCGAAGGAAATTTCGTGCTTTGCGTCAGCGAAGGAAACTTCGGCGGGGTCCATTCCGCCTTTTATGATCTCTTCCGTGTTGCGCAGGGCAAACTAGTGGAGCATTGGGACACGACCGAAAAAATCGCACCGCGGAGTGAGTGGAAAAACGACAACGGCAAGTTCTAAGGCTCCGGCCCGGAGTGGCGGAAGTCCTTATTTTCGTCGCCGAAGCCGTTAGCGTTTTACGCGGTAAATTCTACCCGAACACGCGTTCGAAGATCACATCTACCCGCTTGGTGTGATGGCCGGCATCGAAGCAGGCGGCAAGCGCTGCTTCATCCATCTTACCTGCCACATCTTCATCGGCTTTGAGCAAGCTTAGGAAGTCGGCGGACTCCTGCCAGACCTTCATGGCATTGCGCTGAACAATCAAATAGGCATCCTCACGGCTGATACCGGCTTGGGTGAGTGCCAGTAGAACCCGCTGCGAATGCACCAGACCACCGAGTTGATCCAGGTTCTTCTGCATGCTCTCCGGATAGACATACATCTTCTCGATCACCCCAGCCATTCGCGACAGGGCGAAATCAAGGGTAATAGTCGCGTCGGGGCCGAAGACTCGTTCCACCGAAGAATGCGAGATATCCCGTTCGTGCCAAAGAGCTACATTCTCGTAAGCCGGTGTGACTGCGGCGCGGACCACCCGGGCGAGGCCGGTCAGGTTTTCGGTCAGGATCGGGTTGCGTTTGTGGGGCATGGCCGAAGATCCCTTCTGGCCCGGTGCGAAGTATTCCTCGGCCTCACGGACTTCGGTGCGCTGCAGATGCCGGATTTCGACCGCCAGGTTCTCCAGCGAGCTGGCGATGACGCCGAGGGTTGCGAAGAAGGCGGCGTGACGGTCGCGCGGGATCACCTGGGTGGAGATCGGCTCGACCTCCAGGCCCATCTTTGCGGCGACATGGGCTTCCACCGCCGGGTCGATATTGGCGAAGGTGCCGACCGCGCCGGAAATGGCGCAGGTGGCGATTTCCCTGCGCGCCTGGAGCAGGCGTTCTTTGCCGCGTTTGAAGGCGGCGTAATGGGTCGCGAGCTTCAGGCCGAAGGTGGTCGGTTCGGCATGGATACCGTGACTGCGGCCAAGGCACACCGTGTCCTTGTGCTCCAGAGCCCGTTTCTTCAGGGCGGCCAACACCCGGTCCATGTCCGCCAGCAGGATGTCGGTGGCCTGGGTCAACTGAACCGCCAGACAGGTATCCAGTACATCGGACGACGTCATGCCCTGATGTACAAAGCGGGCTTCCGGCCCAACGTGCTCGGCAAGGTTCGTCAAAAAGGCGATAACGTCGTGCCGGGTCTCCCGTTCGATCTCGTCAATCCGCGCAACTTCGAAGGCGCCCCGGTCCCACACAGCCTTGGCGGCGTCCTTCGGGATAACCCCCAGTTCGGCCTGCGCGTCGCAGGCATGTGCCTCGATTTCAAACCAGATATGAAAGCGGTTTTCCGGCTCCCAGATGCGGGTCATTTCGGGGCGGCTGTAACGGGGGATGGACATGCGGATCGGTTCCGATTTTTCTCGAGTGCGATCGTTCTTGACGGAAGCGGCCCAGAACGTGAATCGCCCTCTAACCTATTAAAATAGAGGCTGATTCACGTTTTTCGCTAATACAGTGAAAAGCGATCAGACTCTGACCGAGGAAAGCTGGCGCCAAACAAGCGGGCGGGCCATGCTTTGTCAAGGTGGGGGCAGGAGAAAAATGACCGGAACAGGATAAATCTTCGAACCGGGGGCTTAATCGATACAGCATCTGTCCACGAGCTTTTCCAGCAACTCGGCAAAGAGCTCTTGTCCGCGCAGCTTCGCACGCCAGTGCGCTGGAATTGCATCGATGCCGAATTGCAGGCCGGCGACTCCACCGGCGATACAGGCCGATGTATCAGTGTCGTTTCCGAGCCGGATGGCTTGGCGGACGACGGCCTCATAGGTCTCTTGCTGGCAAACTAAACGCGCCGATCTCAGGCTGTCGACCACGTAGCCGCCGCCACTGCAGCTTGCTTCAGCCTCGGGTCGGATATGCGCCTCGAATTCTTCTCGTTCGGGCGACGCGGCCGGGAAGATGCGGCGGATACTCTCGATTGCCTGTAACCAGGGCTCAGCTGCATCGCGTAAGACAGCGCGAGCCCAGAGACAGTAAAGCGCACAGCAAAGCCGGACCCTTAGATGCCCATGCGTGACGCTGGATTGGAGGAAAGCGTCACGAACGAGCTCTTCATCCGAACCCTGGTGCCAGATCGCCAGAGGAAGCGCACGCATGAGAGAGCCGTTGCCTTTGCCCTCCGGTAATGCGCCGCCGCAATCCACTGCCGCTGTGCCCGAGCGGAAGGCAGCGAAAGCCTGACCTGTTTGAACCCCTACATCGAAGACCACGCCGCCAACGGCCAGATATCCCGACTCATACCAATCAAAAAGCCGCTGCATAAGATCTTCCGGGTCCAGACGATCACACTGCAAAAGCGAATCAAGCAGGCAGAGCGCCTGAGCACCATCGTCGCTCCAGGTTCCCGGCGCGGTTCCTGCATGCGCGCGGGCGAAACCGGAAGGCGGCATGAACTCGATAGCATTGTAGGGCGGGATCTCTTCCGCTGGATGAAACTCATAGGGAACACCCAGTGCATCTCCTACCAGGAGACCCCAAATGCCGCCTCTGATCCGTTGTTCAAGATCGGGGGTCATACGAGCTATCTAAACCCTCCTTGTCTCGACATGGCGGAAATGAAGCCATAGGCAGAAGACGAGCATAAAGCCGTTCAGAAAAACCACATATGCAGCATCAATCAGGCTTGGATCCCATAATCGCAGGTACAGGAAGTCGCCAAGTGCGGCTTCGGGGCTCGGAGTGGAACTGACCTCAATGATCATGGTGCTCCAATTTAAGCCGATATGCGCGCCAATCGAATACTCCAGGCGCCCGGTTGCAAGCGCTAACCCCGTAAAGACGAGTGAAACCAGGACGTAGTGCAGGTAGGTCAGCCATTCCGACAGGTCGAATTCCGCATTAACCAGATGCGGTGCGCAAAACAGAGCGGAGACAACAAGCAGAAGAGCCCACCAGGATTTTAGCCAACGGCCGATCGTCTGCAGCAGATAACCTCGAAACAGCAGTTCTTCTGCAGCGGCCTGAAAGGTAATGGCGAACAATACGACGGGAAGCCGGACCCAGACCGCATCTGAGATGGCGGCTAACTGCAGGTCACGGCGCTCTCCATCCAGCCAGATGCCAATCAAGCCGACAAAGATGAGGATAAGGGAGATTGCGATCGCCACCGAAATCGCCAGTCCCCAGCGAGCACGGCCGCTTGGGGCGACGGTTTTGGAGGCCGTGAGCCCGACTATGCGGAGGGCGATCAGGATCGGAATGATCTGCACCGCGATAAAGATAAAGGTGAAACTCGAATAAACCAGTTCAAGGCTTTGCGGGTCGTTTGGTGCATAAGGCAGCAGATCGAACAGGACCCAGCCGAGGAAGTGCCGGACGGCTGGAATGCGGTTCAGGAAGTGAATGAAGACAATCCCGCCACAAAGAACTGCAAAGCTGAAGATCCAGCGCCAGATGCTACCTGTGGCCTGATCTCCGCCAGCCAGCAGCCTGGCAGTACCTGCTTTCAAAGACTCCACGACTTATCCGAATGCCGATCTACATCGCTGCGAGCATATCGGGTTCGGCTGAGAATGCCAGTCGGCCTCTTAGGCGGCGATTGTAACGCCTCCGGCGTTTTATGGCCTTTGTCTGGTCATGACAGATGATCGATGCCGAGAAATGTCTATCTCCGGTAAGGTGCGAAGTAACGGAAGTGGAGAATGAGGCAGACAAGAAAAACGACGACGAATTGAAGGACGGCATACACGCCATCAATGAACACCGGATCAACTGTGCCTGTGTATACGATTGCGCCGGCGCCCAGATAGAGATCGGGTGCCGAAGGGGAATTGTAATCGAGGACCAGCAAACCCCAGTTCCAGCCGATATGTGCGCCAATCGAATACTCCAAGCGTCCCGTGATGAGTGCTAGGAGCGTAAAGAGAACCGCGAGCAGAATGTAGTTGAGATAAGCGAGCCAGCCCAAAACATCGAATATCGGGCTTGGCAAATGAACTGCGAAAAACAATCCGCCGATTATCAATGTGATGACCCACCAGGATTTGGTCCAGCGGCCCACCAGCTGCACCAGGTATCCCCTGAACACTATTTCTTCCGCAGTTGCCTGAAAAATGATGAGAATCAAGATGATCGGAATGAAGATCAGGGCCAATCCCGACAACGGATCGAAGGTTACATCGGACCGCTGGCTGTGGGTCCAGAGATTGATCAGATTGATAGGAGTGACAATCAGAAACACCGAAAAGGCTGCGATGACGGAAAGAAGCCAATTGGGGGCAGTTTTTGGTGAAACAATGTCGGTAATCTTCAGTCCTACAACTTTTAAGGCGAGTGCAGCGGCGGGGATCATCGCTGCGACCGACAGGAACCAATAGGATGTCCTGATGAGCACGTCAGCCCGTCGCGAGCCGATTTCTTCGGTCAACAAATTGCAGACTGCACCGTCGAAAATAAAATTAATAAACATTGTGTGGAGCAATATCGCCAAGGCGAAGTAGCCAACCAAGAGAACTATAAGACTCCACGTCCAGCGCCAAAATCCAGCACGAGCGTGACCACCTGCCGCCAAAAGCCTGGCAGTCCCAGTTTTTAAATATTCCAAAGTTTTTCCAACCGCCGATTCAGATTTCAGCGAGCATATCCGTCGAAGTTGTATTTGTCATTTAGCTATGCAGTTACCGCGGGACCAAGGCGTCGACGACGGCACGGCAGTGCTCAGGAGCACAGCGGATTGTTATCTGATTGCAGCTATTCTTTGGAAAATCTGGCTGGGGGACCTGGATTCGAACCAGGGCTGCTCGGGTCAGAGCCGAGAGTTCTACCGCTAAACTATCCCCCAACGATGCGGACAGGGCCGTGACCAGCCGCCGTCTCGTTGACGTGCGGCCCCTATTTAGTCCCAGTGCGCCGCGCTTTCAACTGCTTTTCTTTGCAGCGGACGAATTCCTTCTTTTCTCCTTTGGTACTGGAGAGGGGCCGAGGTGCTGGCTTGTTTACCGCCCGTGGGGTAAAACTTCTGTAAAGGCGGTCGATCGAGAACCGCCGTTGAACAGAGGTTGGGAGGCTGGACCCTTGAGGCCAGATACGGGGGCGTGAGCGGAGGTTCACGACGCCGGAGTTGCGGTGCGCGCGACAAAACCGGCAATCACCTTGGTGGACGGCACGGCAGTGGCACGAAGAGAAACGCCACAGCTGCCAGAAGCAGAAATGGCAACCGCGGAGCAGGCTCCCAGGTTTTTGGGGCGCTCGATCTGGGCACGAACAACTGTCGTCTGCTTGTCGCCAAACCCGCCCCAAATGGATACCGCGTTGTCGATACCTTTTCGCGGGTCGTGCGTCTGGGGGAGGGCTTGAGCCAATCCGACTGTCTGTCTGATGTCGCCATGGAACGCACTTTGCGGGCATTGAAAATTTGTGCTGGAAAGATGCATCGTCTGGGCGTCACCAAGGCGCGCTGCGTTGCAACCGAAGCCTGTCGGCGCGCCAGTAACTACGCCGATTTTTGCGCTCAGGTCGAAGCTGAGTTTGGATTGAAACTCGAGTTGATTTCGAGCCTTGAGGAGACCCGGCTCGCTGTCTACGGCTGTGCTCCATTGTTCGATCCTAAGGTCGAAACGGCTCTGGTTTTTGACATTGGCGGCGGAAGTACCGAAGTTTGCTGGGTAGGATTGCCCGGTTATTCACAGCCATTCCAGAGCCTGTGCGGCAGCCAAGGTGCGGTGCCACTGAACGGCACTAAGGCGGATGGCGGGACGCCCGATAGTTGGGAAAATGAGCCGTCGGGACGGGATTCCGCACCGGATCAGCCTACATTGCTTGCATGGAAATCTCTGCCGATGGGCGTTACGAATCTGGCAGAACGCTATGGCGGCGCTGACATTTCGGAATCCTGCTACGAGCGCATGGTTTTGGACGTTCTCGAAGCCCTCGCACCATTTGAAAACGAAAACGGAATTTTCGACTCGGTTCAGGGCCGGCGGGTCCAGATGCTGGGGACGTCAGGTACGGTGACCACGCTGGTGGGCATCAAGAAGGATCTCGCCCGCTATGACCGGCGCCATGTCGACGGCGCCTATCTGTCCCGCGAGGCGATTGAAGGACTGAACCGGCGGGTTGCACGCATGACCTATGATGAGCGTGCGGCCCACCCCTGTATCGGTCATCAGCGGGCGGATCTGGTGGTGGCCGGTTGTGCGATCCTTGACGCGCTCTGCCGGACATGGCCTGTTGAGCGCCTGCGGGTGGCGGACCGCGGTCTGCGCGAGGGGATTATCTTTACCCTGATGCGTGGTATTGCGACTTAACAGATTGTGATATAGGGACTTTATCCGTCTTCTAATCGGTCCTGATACGGAATTCTTTTATGACCGGCTCCTCTCGAGGCAAAGGCGGCGGCCGCGGCCGTGGCAAACCCAGTGGCGTAAAATCCGGTGCGGGAAGATCAGGTGGCGCGAAGTCCGAAGGCGGACTGTCGGGACGCGGCTTGAAGGTCCGGGTAAAGACCGCCAAGCGGCGCTCCAATTCTTCCGCCCGTTGGCTGCAAAGGCAACTGAACGACCCCTATGTGGCCGAAGCAAAGAAGCGCGGCTACCGCTCGCGTGCGGCCTTTAAGCTGCTGCAGATGGACGAAAAATACGATTTCCTGTCCAAGGCGCGCCGGATCATCGATCTCGGCGCCGCACCTGGCGGCTGGACGCAGGTTTCACTGGAACGCGCGGCCCCTGGCAGCAAGGTTGTCGGAATCGATCTGCTGGAAATCGAGCAAATCCCGGGTGCCATCCTGCTGGTTGGGGATTTCCTGGACAATGATGCTCCGGATCGCTTGAAGGCCGAAATGGACGGGGCCGCCGATATCGTGCTCTCGGACATGGCAGCTGCCACAATCGGGCATGCCAAGACCGATCACCTGCGCATCATGGGTCTTGTCGAAACGGCGTTGGAGTTCGCTATCCAGGTGTTGGCACCGGGGGGATCCTTTGTTGCAAAGGTCATTCAAGGCGGCGCCGAACAGACATTGATGGATATGTTGAAACGTCATTTTACCAAGGTCCGGCACGTTAAACCGGCAGCGAGCCGAAGCGACTCCGCCGAGATGTATCTGGTGGCGACCGGCTTTCGAGGACCAGAGGGTGAATCCTGATCGCCTGGACGGCTTTATAGGTGATCATTCAAGCAGAAACTCTTGAAAGAGATCAATTTTTTCCGTCTTGCGGTTGACTTCAAAGAATCATGTGCAATCCGCTTGGCATTGCACAGCCTATGTGTATGATGCAGCGCCAATTCATTGGAGCCTGATCGTTTTATTGCAAGTCAAAATAAAACCGGAGTCAGTCTCTATTCAAACAGCTTAGAAGGCGACCTGGACTCTTGATTGGATGAATCAAGAAAGGGTCACGCTCAAGAGAGGATTGGCATGGACATCCGCGAAGCACTGACCTTTGACGACGTTCTTCTGGAGCCTGCGGAGTCCGCCGTCCTGCCCACACAGACCGACACCCGCACGCGTCTGACCCGTTCGATCGAACTTGGGATCCCTCTGTTGTCGTCCGCGATGGATACGGTGACCGAAAGCCGCCTGGCGATCGTGATGGCTCAGGCTGGTGGAATGGGGGTCATCCATAAGAATTTGACGATTGAAGAGCAGGCCGACGAGGTCCGCAGCGTCAAAAAGTTCGAAAGCGGTATGGTCGTCAATCCGGTCACGATTCATCCGGATCAGCCCTTGGCTGACGCCTTGGCGCTGATGGAGTATCACAAGATCTCGGGCATTCCGGTCGTGGAGCGGGACAGCGGCAAGCTGGTTGGTATTCTGACCAACCGGGATGTGCGCTTTGCCGAAAACCACCGCCAGCCGATCAACGAGCTGATGACCAAGGAAAACCTGGTTACGGTCAAGAACGGCGCCGATCACGATACGGCGCGCCGCCTGCTGCACCAATACCGGATCGAAAAGCTGCTGGTGGTTGACGATGACTATCGCTGTGTCGGGCTGATCACGGTCAAGGATATGGAAAAGGCGATTGCCTATCCCGACGCCTGTAAGGACGACCAGGGCCGCCTGCGCGTCGCGGCCGCGACCGGTGTCGGCGACGACGGCCTGAAACGGGCTGAGGCTTTGATGGAGGCTGGCGCGGACGTCATCGTGGTGGATACCGCTCACGGTCACTCCCGCGGCGTCATGACGGCAGTAGGGGCCGTCAAACGGCTTTCCAATGCGGCTCAAGTGATCGCTGGAAACGTGGCCACGGGCGAGGCGGCCAAGGCACTGGTCGACGCGGGTGCCGATGCAATCAAGGTCGGAATTGGTCCGGGGTCCATCTGCACGACCCGCATGGTGGCCGGTGTTGGCGTGCCGCAGTTGACGGCTCTGTTCGATACGGTCGAAGCCTGCCGTGCCAGCGACACACCGGTCATTGCCGACGGTGGTATCAAGTTCTCGGGCGATCTGGCTAAGTCGATCGCTGCCGGTGCCGACTGCATCATGGTCGGTTCGCTGTTGGCGGGGACCGAGGAAAGTCCGGGCGAGGTTTTCCTCTATCAGGGCCGGTCCTACAAATCCTACCGTGGAATGGGGTCGATGGGCGCCATGGCACGCGGCTCCGCTGACCGCTATTTCCAGCAGGAGGTTTCTGACAGCCTCAAGCTGGTGCCCGAAGGAGTCGAAGGACGTGTCGCCTATAAGGGGCCCGTCTCGGCCGTGATTCATCAACTCGTCGGCGGTCTGCGGGCCTCTATGGGCTACACCGGAAACGCCACTATCGCCGACATGCGCGGCGGTTGCCGGTTCCTGAAGATCACCAATGCCGGACTACGGGAAAGTCATGTCCACGACGTGTCGATCACACGCGAAGCCCCCAATTACCGGAACTCGGTTTAACAAAACGGCGCGCGCGCCGGTTTTTAAACGCAGGCCGTCATGAGGCCGGGAGCACGGATAGGTGCCGTCATTGAGATCCTCGAAGATCTTGAGGCGAGGGCCGTGCCTGCCGACCGAGTCGTGACAGCCTATACCCGCAGCCGCCGTTACGTCGGATCCAAGGATCGCCGGGAAATCGGTGATCTGACCTATTCCGCGCTCCGGACTTGGCTGCGTGTGACCTGGTGGTTGGAACGGACAGGCTGCGCTGAGGCTACGACGCGTGCGCGGCTGCTTGCAGTTCTGGTTCTTGCCAAAAAGATGACTCCTGAAGATCTCGAGATGTTTTTCGACGGTGAAGGCTACGGGCCATCACGACTGACCGCCGACGAACAGAGCCTGATTGCTGCGCTTTCCGGTGCCGGACTCGAACATCCTGAGCAACCCGCCTGGGTCCGTGATGAAGTCGCGCCTTGGTTACACGGGCATTTGCAGGCGCGTTTCAGCGAGGACATGGCTGTCGAAATGTCGGCACTGCAGCAAGAGGCCGAAGTTGTCCTGCGGGTGAACAGTTTAAAGGGTGATCGGGCTTCGGCACAAAATGCGCTGGCCAAGGACTCGGTGGAAACCCACGAGACTCGCATCTCCCCCATTGGTCTGCGGGTCGAGGGGCGCCGGGCGCTGCAAGCCAGCGGTGCCTTTCGCGACGGTCTGATCGAAGTACAGGACGAGGGCTCGCAGTTGATCGCACTGCTCTGCGATGTCCAACCAGGTATGGCCGTTGCGGACTATTGCGCAGGGGCTGGCGGCAAAACCCTCGGGTTGGCGGCCAATATGAAAAGTAGAGGGCGTCTGGTTGCGCTGGACTTAGATGGCGAACGCTTGCGTCGGGCGGTGCCGCGCCTGGAGCGGGCTGGGGTCGGCGCGGTTGAACAGCGAAGACTGCCTGACAATGAGTGGGTGCGGGAAAATGCCGGGACCTTTGATCGGGTTCTGGTCGACGCCCCCTGCTCGGGCAGTGGTGTTTGGCGTCGCCAGCCTGATGCCCGCTTGGCTTTAACCCCGGAACGCCTGCAGGAATATCTGACGGCGCAGACTGAAGTGATGCAAGCTGCCGCCGGACTGGTGCGTCCAGGCGGGCGCCTGATCTATGCCACCTGTTCCCTGTTGCAGGAGGAAGACGAAGCACAGGTCGAGGCCTTTCTCAAAAATAACGACGAATTCACGCAGTGCCGCATTTCCGATGTCTGGGCGTCGGTTCTGCCCGAAGTCGCCTGTCCGACCGAAGAGGCACATCTTTTACTCACACCGCATAAACACGGCACGGACGGGTTTTTTGTCTCAGTTTTGGAGCGCCGTGCTGGAGGATGAGCGCGAAGCTGCATATCCGTGAGGCGCGCCGACAAGACAGCCGCGAACTGGCACGGGTCCATATCGAAACCTGGCGCCATACCTACGCAGGAATGGTTCCGAACCAGTATCTTGCCTCCATGACAATCGATGAACAGGCACGGTCCTGGCGTCGCTGGATCGATAGAAAAAGCAAACGCGAATCCATCCAGCTGGTGGAGACACGGCCTGCTGCTGACGCGATGGAGAAGAGCCGGATCGTCGGCTTTGGCCACGCCGGGCCGTCTCGCGACCGGGAACTGCCGTTTAGCGGCGAGATCTACACCCTTTATGTAGATATTGACTGGCAGGGCATGGGTATCGGCAGGCAACTGCTGGGCAGACTGTTTCAAGCCTTGCTCGAAGCGGACATGGAGTCGGCGGTCATATGGGTCCTGGCCAGCAATCCGTCACGTTTCTTTTATGAAGCTTTGGGTGGCGAGCGAATCGCCGAGCGGCGGGAACGCTTTGCCGGAACTCTCCTGGAAGAAGTGGCCTATGGTTGGCCTGATTCCAGCGCCTTGAGGGCACTCACGCCCGATATCTAGCACTGTCAGGCCGGTCGTTGAGACCTTCGCCGCAATAATCGTGAAGATTCTCTGCGGCGGCGGTGGTTGCGTGCTGGACTTGGCTTGGCCTGACGCCTAATTTCCCGCGCATGACAGACCGCATTCTTATCCTCGACTTCGGTTCGCAGGTGACCCAGCTCATCGCCCGGCGCGTTCGCGAAAGCGGAGTCTACTGTGAAGTGATTCCCTTTAACGCCGATCCGGCCCGCGTACGCGACTTTGACCCGCGTGGCATCATTCTCTCCGGCGGCCCGGCCTCAGTGGCGGCGAGCGACACGCCCCGGGCACCCGATGTCGCCTTTGATCTCGGTGTTCCCGTTTTGGGCATCTGCTACGGTATGCAGACCATCTGTGCTCAACTGGGCGGGCAGGTCGATCCTTCGGACCATCAGGAATTTGGCCGGGCTTACGTGGATGTGACCGACGGCTGCGGTCTTTTCGAGGACCTCTGGTCCAGCGGCGAGCGGCACCAGGTCTGGATGAGCCACGGCGACCGCGTGGTCAGCCTGCCGGAAGGTTTCCGGATTGTCGGAACCTCCGAAGGCGCTCCCTATGCCATGGTGGCCAACGATGAGCGCAAGATCTACGGCGTCCAGTTCCATCCTGAGGTCATGCACACCCCGGACGGTGCCAAGCTGCTGTCGAACTTTACCCACAAAGTCGTCGGGTGCAGTGGAGATTGGACCATGGCGGCCTTCCGCCAGCAGGCGATTGAGAAGATCCGCGCCCAAGTGGGGTCAGGCAGAGTGGTCTGCGGCCTTTCGGGAGGTGTCGATTCTTCCGTCGCGGCGGTCCTGATTCACGAAGCCATCGGTGATCAACTCACCTGTATTTTCGTCGACCATGGTCTTCTGCGCCAGGACGAAGCAACCCAGGTGGTTGAGCTGTTCCGGGGCCACTACAACATTCCGCTGATCCATAAGGATGCCAGCGATCTCTTCCTGGGCAAGCTGGCGGGCGTCTCCGATCCAGAGACCAAGCGCAAGATTATTGGCGGGACTTTTATCGATGTCTTTGACGAGGAAGCCAAAGGTCTGGGTGGTGCTGACTTCCTGGCACAAGGCACGCTCTATCCTGATGTGATCGAATCGGTCTCTTTCATTGGCGGACCCAGCGTGACCATCAAGTCGCACCACAATGTGGGTGGCTTACCGGAACGCATGAAGATGTCCCTTGTCGAGCCGTTGCGCGAACTCTTCAAAGACGAAGTGCGGGAGCTGGGACGCGAACTGGGTCTGCCCGAGAGTCTGATTGGCCGGCATCCCTTTCCCGGGCCGGGTCTCGCGATCCGCATCCCGGGTGATATCACCCGCGAAAAATGCGAGATCCTGCGCAAGGCCGACGCCGTTTATCTGGACGAGATCCGCAAGGCAGGCCTGTACGATGCCATCTGGCAGGCCTTCGCGGTGCTGCTGCCGGTGAAGACCGTGGGTGTGATGGGGGACGGGCGTTCCTACGACTACGTCTGTGCGCTTCGGGCCGTGACCTCGACCGACGGCATGACCGCTGACAGCTATCCATTCGACCACGAATTCCTCTCGGCGGCGGCGACGCGGATCATTAACGAGGTGCGGGGCATCAATCGGGTGGTCTACGATGTGACTTCGAAACCGCCGGGGACCATCGAGTGGGAGTGATGCCGGCAATCGCTTTGTAACAAAGTGAAAGCCGAAAAGTGGGGCACCGCGTGTTTTTCAGATCAAGAAAATGCAGGCTTCTGATCTTCCCGCTTCTGATGCTTCTTTATGCGAGCCACGCTCTCGCGGCAGAACAAAAGATCGTCGTTGCGGGGATCTCTGAACTTCCGGTTTATCAGATCACAAATGCCGCCTCGCGGGTAAACATACTGCTGTTAGCCGGGGGCGGCGGCTGGCGGGGAAACCTGAATTCGCAGAACTTCCTTATCCGGCAGCGTCGGTCCTTCGTGAACGCCGGCGCCAATGTCTTCATCTTTCCAAATCCGGTGAAGCGAAAAATCTCTTTTGCGGATCGTTTGTCGGACGATCATGTGATACGGATTTTACGCCTCGTCGAAAGCGTGAAGCGAGAAAACGACCTGCCGATTTTTTTAGCGGGCATCAGCCGGGGAACCGTCTCGGTTGGGCATTTCGCAAAAAATCATGGCGACAGGATCCAGGGAATTATCTTTTATTCCGGCATTTACCTCAGCGAGATTGAAAAGCGGAACAGGTTTGCGATGGAGAGGGTCGTCGGCGATCGGATCGAGGTTCCTGTCTTAGTCGTTCATCATCGAAATGACCGCTGCCGTATCTGCCGTCCCGAAAGTGCTGAAGCTTTCTTTCAAAATCTGGACGCCCCCCAGAAAGACTATATGGAATTTTCCGGCGGAGGCATGACAGGCGACCCGCATGGTCCATTGCATCATCATGGCTTCGAGGGTCTTGAGAAAGAAGTGGTTTCCAGGACGCTGGCTTGGGCCGAAAGCCTTAGTTCTGACTGATCGCGTTCGAGCGTTTCCGTTGGAGAGGTGTTCGCGCGAGGTCCGATCACCTGGGGGTCTGTATTTCCGTCAGTTCTGAGCGGGCGTGACAACTGGTTTTTGCGTCTTGGCCCTTCGGTATTTTGCCTAAATCCCTCCTCCTAACCAGGATTTATCAGCCAAACAGTCCCCAGTTTTATGTAAAAATAATTTACTAAATAGGTTAGTATTTGTTCCTTTTTGTTAGAATAACTCACCATTAGACTGCCCTGACTATGGTGTAATTCCGGTGAATCGGTGGAGTTTTCCGCGGTTTGGATTTGTACCAACGAGCACGGAAAACCAGGCGAGTAGATAGTGTCGAACATTCGGGACATGCCAAACGGGCAAACAATGGAAGTAAGAGTCTGGCGGTCGGACGGCGAGGGCGGGCGTTTTGAAGGCTTTGACGTTCCACAGCGTGAAAGCCAGACCATTCTCGATGTGGTCTCCTGGATCCAACAGAATGCCGACTCAACCCTATCCTATCGCTTTGCCTGTCGCGTGGGAATGTGCGGTTCTTGTGCGATGATGGTCAACGGCCAACCACGCTGGACTTGCCGTACCCACGTAAAAAAGGTTCTGAAGAACAACAGATTGACGGTTGAGCCGCTGCGCAATCTGCCGGTCATCAAGGACCTGGTCGCCGACATGGATCCGTTTTTTGATAAATGGGTGAAGGCCGAAGGAGTTTTTCATCCTTCCAAAACCCGCGCCGATGCCATTGAGGCGATCAGCTCGGAACATCCCATGCGCGTCGAGGCGGATCGCGCGATTGAATGTATTAATTGCGCAGTTTGCTACGCGGCTTGCGATGTCGTGGAGGCAAATCCCGACTATCTCGGTCCCGCCGCGCTGAACCGTGCCTGGACCTTGATGAACGACGAACGGGACGCCGGGCATGATGTTCGGCTTGATGCCGTATCGCAAAAGGGTGGATGCCATAACTGCCACTCGCAGCAGAGCTGTGTGAGATTCTGTCCGAATGAGCTCAACCCGACGGCCTCCATCGCGGGCCTGAAGCGAGAGACAGCGAAGTCTTTTTTTCGGCGAAGGGATTGAACCATGCTGGACTTGAGACTCTACATGGCGCAGCGCATTTCGGCTTTGATCATGATACCGCTTACCCTCGGGCATATTGCGATGATGATCTACGCGGTGCAGGGCGGTCTGTCGGCCGGCGAAATCCTGGCACGTACCCAGGGCAGCCTTGCCTGGATGCTGTTTTATGGCAGCTTCGTCGCGGCCGTTTCGGTTCATGCCGCCATCGGTCTTCGCGTGATCCTCTTTGAGAGCTTTAAGATCAAAGAGACAATTCTCAATGCCTTGAGTTGGACCGTTTTTCTAGGCCTTCTCTACATGGGAGCACGTGCCGTCTACGCCGTGACGGCCCTATGATCCGCCCGCATAGATCTCATCCGCTCTGGTATGCTTTCTTGCTGCATCGGGTTTCCGGTCTCGCGCTGGTGCTGTTCCTGCCGCTGCATTTTTACGTCCTGGCCTTTGCGCTTACCCAGCCCGAACGCCTGGACGGGTTTCTGCGGTGGACGGACTATACCATCGTCAAGCTGGCCGAATTCGGCTTGGTCTTTCTCCTGGCTATCCACATCTTCGGCGGCCTGAGGCTTCTGGCGCTTGAGTTTCTGCCCTGGTCGCCGCGCCAGAAGACGCTGGCCGCAAGCGCAGTGGCGGCCTCGTTTTTGGTTTCAGGCACGTTCTTTTTGCAGGCTGTGTGATGATGTCAGACATGAGCAAACTGGAACGGCACGACACGGACATCCTGATCCTGGGCACAGGCGGTGCGGGTTTGTTCGCGGCGCTTCACGCGCAAAAGGCAGCACCCGACAAGAAAATCACGATTGCGGTAAAGGGGCTGATCGGGAAATGCGGCTGCACCCGCATGGTGCAGGGTGGATACAATGTGGCGCTGGGGCGGGGCGATTCCGTCGAACGCCATTTCATGGACACGATCAAAGGCGGCAAGTGGCTGCCGGATCAGGATATGGCCTGGAAGCTCTGCAAAACCGCCGTGGAGCGCGTGCGGGAGTTGGAAAACGAAGTCGGATGCTTCTTCGACCGCAACGTCGACGGTTCGCTGCATCAAAAGGCATTTGCCGGACAGACATTCGATCGTACCGTCCATAAAGGCGATTTGACCGGAATCGAGATTATCAGCCGGCTGATGGAGCAGGTGCTGGCGCGGCCGCTCGAAAAATTGCAAGAGCATCGGGCCATCAGTCTGATCCCGGCACGGGACGGAAGCGGGTTAGCCGGCGTGCTTTTCATCGACATGCGAAGCGGCGGTTTTCGTTTCGTGCGCGCGAAGACGGTTTTGATGGCGACGGGCGGTGGCCCGACCATGTATAAATTTCATACACCTTCCGGCGACAAGACCATGGATGGTCTGGCGATGGCCCTGCGTGCGGGGCTGCCCTTGCGTGACATGGAGATGGTGCAGTTTCATCCCACCGGTCTGCTGGCGGGTGAAGATACAAAGATGACCGGCACAGTCCTGGAGGAAGGGTTGCGTGGCGCGGGCGGTCAGCTCTTAAACGGCCATGGCCACCGCTTCATGTTCGATCTCGACGAAAAAGGCGAACGGGCGACGCGCGACGTGGTCAGCCGGGGCATCTATGACGAGATGCGTAAAAATAACACCTCCGAAAACGGTGGCGTCTATATTTCCATGGGACACCTGGGGCCGGACACGGTACGCCAAAAGTTCAAGGGGATGGTCAAGCGCTGCGCGGATAGTGGCTTCGACCTCGCGGCCGGCAAGGTCGAGGTCGTACCGACGGCGCATTATTTTATGGGCGGCGTTGTTGTGGATCCGGATACCCATACCGCTTTGCCGGGCCTGTATGTTGCAGGTGAAGACGCCGGCGGCGCGCATGGCTCGAACCGGCTCGGCGGCAACGGTGTGGCAAATTCCACAGTTTATGGCGGCGTCGCCGGGGATATCATGGGCGCAGATGTTCAAAGCATGACGGTCCTACGAGATCCGGACGAAACGATCTTGCGGTCGGAGGTCGAGCGTGCCTGCCATCCGCTTGGCAAAAAGCCTGCGAACATCCAGATGCTGCGCAAAGCATTGCAGGATGTCATGTGGGACGACGTTGGTGTATTGCGGACTGGTCCCGGGATCGAACGTGGTCTGTCGAGAGTCACGGAGATCGGGGCCGAACTGATGGAGTTGGGCGTTGCGGGTGAGAATCTCGCCTTCAACCTCAGTTGGCACGATTGGTTGAATCTGCGCAGCCTTGTCGAGATTTCAGAAGTCATCGCCAAGGCGGCACTGAGCCGGGAAAACTCACGCGGCGCGCATTACCGCGAGGACTTCCCCGAGAGCGGTGAGATTGAGAGCTCCTACTTCACGGTTGCCCGACAGAGCGATGGCGAGACCAAGGTCACCCGTGAGGCGGTCAGGTTCACCATCGTCAAACCCGGGGAGACCGTGTTGAAAGACGGCGAACCGGAAAGCCTGGTGGAGGCGGCACAATGATTTCAATCGAGGTGATACAGCGGACCGCTGAACAATTGATGGCCAAGGCTGCGATCGAGATCCCGCAGGACTATCTGGCAGGATTGCAAACGACCGCGGCCGAAGAAGATGGCGACCTTTCGTCTTTCGTTCTGCAGGCGATGCTGGAGAATTACGAGGCAGCGAAGGAAGATCGCCGCGCAATGTGCGGCGATACGGGCTGTCCACGCTGGTACGTCAAGATGGGCAACGAAGCCCGGATCGAAGGCGGGCCTGTGGCGCTCGAGGCGGCGCTGCGCCGGGCGACCGCCAATGCCACCTCCAATATTCCTCTTCGGCCCAACCGCGTACATCCTCTCTGGCGCACCGATCACGACAACAACGTTGGCATCGGTGCGCCGGAGATCGAATATGGCTTTGAGCCCGATGGCGAATGGATCGATCTGATCACCGTTCACAAGGGAGGGCTTTTCGGAACCGATTATCGGATGCTTTTTCCATCCGACGGGATCGAGGGAATCAAACGCTTTTTTCTCGACAGCCTGGTCGCCTTCGGGAAACGCGGGCTTGCCTGCCAGCCGGCTATTATTGGGATCGGCCTGGGCGGCTCGAAAGATGCCTGCATGGTGTTGGGCAAACGTGCGGCTTGCCTTCGCACGGTCGGGGACCGCAATCCGGACCCGAAGATCGCCGCACTTGAGGACGAGTTCAAGGAGCTGGGAAATTCCATCGGAATGGGGGCCATGGGTTTCGTCGGCAAGTCGATGGTGATCGATTGCAACATCGAGGTCGGTTACTGCCATACCGGCGGCATGCAGATGAGCGTGCATGCCTTCTGCCTTTCATCCCGGCGGGCCGTGGCGCGCGTCCATGCGGATGGACGGGTCGAATTCCGGACCGACCCGGACTGGTTCACTGATTATCAACGTCGGGAGACGGTGGAATGGGACATTCCGGAAAGCCAAGTAAAGTCCGCCTGAGCACGACGCCGAGCGCGCAGGCGCTGTCCGCTCTGAAATTGGGCGACATCGTTTATCTGGACGGCTTGATGTACACGGCGCGCGAGGGCGTTTACATGCGCGCGCTCGACGATCAGGCAAACATACCGATGGAGCTGCCGGCTGAGAGCGCCGCAAACTTTCACTGTTCGCCGGCGGCGACCATCAATGCCGACGGTTCCTTCACGATGGGAGCGGTGACGGCGACGGCGTCCTTTCGCTTCTCGAAATGGATCGGAGAGTGGATGGCCAAATCTGGCGCCAAGCTGATCGTCGGAAAGGGGGGAATGAGCCAGGCTGACTACAAGCAACACTTCGTCCCTAATGGGGCGATTTACCTGACGACGGTCGGCTACGGTACCGGTGCTCTGTTGGGGCGCGGGGTCGAAAATGTCGAGGCCGTGCACTGGAACGAGGAATTGGGCCTGGCCCAGGCCATGTGGGTGCTCAAGTGCAACAACATGGGTCCCTTTATCGTTGCGTCGGACTTAGAAGGTAACTGCCTGTTCGAGCGCGAAAACGCCAAGATTTCCGCCTTTATCGAGAAAGCTTACGAAGGCACGCGGCCCGCGACGTTGAAACGGTATGGCGAAACCGACGATCGCACTGATGAAGTGATATAGGCGTTCATGTGGCGGACCTGCCAAGACGTCATAAGTGACTGGAACTGCAGCTCCACCACACTAGTGACCAAAGGTTTTGGTCAGTTCGAGCGTTTTGAAGCGCTCGATCCCCGGCGGCAGTTCATCGATACCTAGCCCGATATCTTCCGAAAGCTTGAAGTATCCCCCGGCCACCTGGTTCGCCGCTGCCTTAAAGTCTTCACGCAGCGGGTTGGGATTGACATCGACTTCCAGCAATCCGGAGCCACCTGTCGCCGCCAGAATATGTGCGGAGGCCATCAACCCGATTCCGCCACCTAAAAAATGCGGACAATAGGTCAAACCTGCCTCCAATGCGCGGTGGGCCACGCCCAGACATCCGCTGATACCGCCCCACTTGGCGACATCCGGCTGCACATACTTAAGAACCTTCGAGGTGATCACTCGATCAAAATCGACACGGCCCGCGATGTTCTCGCCGCCCGCGAGCGGGATGTTCGTTGCGCGCGCGAGTTCAACCCAGTCCGATTCAGGTGCGTCAGCCAGAATTGGTTCTTCCATCCAACCCAGATCCAGGTCTTTCGCGGCATTCAGAAAGGCCAATGCCTCGGGCAATGACCAGGCCTGATTTGCGTCGGCGAAGAGTCGCTCTCCCGGCTTCAGTGACGCTGCAGTGGCCGACAGTTGGGCGAGGTCGGCACCGCCCCCAAATCCCACCTTGACCTTGAAGGCACGGTGACCGGCTTTGCGCTGAAGGGTGATGGCGTCGATGCCGTCTTTCACGTGAATTCCGCTTGCGTAGGCTGGAACGCAATCCAATGCCTTTGCATTGAGGAATGTTCTCAACGGCAGGCCTGCCTTGCGCGCGAAAAGATCATGGACCGCTACGTCGAGCCCTGCGATCACCTGCCGGAAGGGGCCCCATTCCCCGCACTGCAGGGCTCTGATATGAGTTTGACGTTCCAGTCGGGAAAAGAGTTCGGAAGGCGCTTGGAGCGTTGTGCCCAGAACCATCTCGGCAAGGTCCAGCATCAAAAGCCGTGCCCTGTGCTCGGCCCCGGCAGCCGGCCAGTTGGCGAACACCTCTCCCCAGCCGAAGGCACCTTCGGTATCGGTCAAGCGCAGGAAAACCGCCGGTCTGTCGGCCATGATGCCGAAGGAGGTAGAGACCGGAACGCTTAGAGGAACGCGGTATACCGACACATCGATCCGATGAAGGCAGGCTTCGGAAGAAGGTACGCTAACCATTCGTGAAGACATCCCAGGGCAGTTCCCTCAGAAGGAGCACCAATCCGGAGATCAGCATAAGCACGATCAACAGCCGCCGGAAGTGATCGTCGGTCAGCCGTTTGAATACCGTGATGCCGACCTGCGCGCTGATCAGGGTGACCGGAAAGGCGGCGGCAATGCTGAGAGTTGTTTCAAGGTCATATCCGCCTTTAATCCACAAGAGACCTGTCGCGAGACTGAGAATAACGACGTTGAACGGCTGCAGCACCGCACGCTGTTCCATTTTCGACCAGGGGCGCATAGAACACCACATGGTTGGCAGGGCGCCCGACAGTCCACCGATAGCCCCCAGGATGCCGCCGATGAATCCTACACCCATATCGATCACGGGCGTGGGCCGCGTGAGTTTCGGCAGGCTGCGTCGGAATGCAAAGAATCCGCCGTAAAGAATTAGAAAGCCGGCAACCACGAGCTTCAAATGCATTGGATTAACATCGGCCAAGAAGCCGATCCCGATGGGTACGCCGATAACGGCCGGAATCATGAAGCGCGACAGGCGTCGCCAGTCGATCGAACGATGCACCAGCACCACACCCTGAAGGCCACTGGCGACTGACATGACCAGTGAAATGGCAACGGCCTGGACAGGCGGCATAACCTGCAGCCACCAGCCGAGGGCAAAAAGCGACGTGCCGAACCCGGCCAGGCCGTTGACGAACCCGCCCGCGCAGGCACCTGCCGCAAGATAGAACAAAAATTCGAGCGTCATTCAGCGGGCGCTTCTTCTTGACCGAACTTCGGCGCATAGACGCCGATTTTGACCGCCATTAGCAGCTTCTCGACCAGGGCTTCGATAACCCGGAATTTTACGCTGTCGGGCCGCGAGATCAGCCCCAGTTCGCGTGTGAAAGGAACATCGCTTAGAGAGATATGCTTGAGGGGGAGGGGATTAGGCTGAGTGACACAGCTGCGCGGTGCAATGGAAACGCCGAGATTGCTGAAAACCATCGGAGAAATGGTTTCCAGGTTTTCCAGTTCCATACTGGTTTTGACCTCGATTTTTTGCTCCAGCAACCAGTTCTCGATCATGCCACCAACGACAGCGTTTCTCGTGAAGCGAATATAGGGCTGTGTTTCCAGCAAGTACCTGGGGTCGTTGGATGTGGTTGCCGGGGACGCCAACAACTCCATCACTTCTATCGCGAGGTTTTGCCACACCAGATTCGATTGCAAAACATGAGGCCGGGTGACAATGGCTGCATCCAGCGCGCCCCGTTCGACCTGTTCTACGAGGCTTGTGGTCAGTTCTTGCACAACGCGGACCGACAGCTCGGGATATTCGGACTTCAGCATGGAAATAGATAAGGGCACCAGCCCCGTCAGCGACGTTGGGATCGCCCCGAGTTTCAGTTCTCCGCTGAGGCCGTCATCCCCCAGGACGGAGGGAACGATATTCTCGTAGTCCTTCACGACTTCCCTGGCTTTGGCGACGAGGGCTCTGCCGACGGGCGTTAATTCGGGCACGCGCTTGCTTCGGTCGAAGACCGCTATCTGCCATTCGTCCTCCAGGGCTTTCATCTGTTGGCTGACGGCGGCATGGGTGACGAAAACAGCATCGGCCGCTGCGCTGAAGGTCCCGTAATCGGCGATCGCAATCAGAGTTTTAAGCGTTCTAATGGTCATGGCTTCAAGAGGATAATTCGTAAGTTTTTCTAACAATAATCGTTAGGATTAGTGGTTGTTGTAAATCGTGACTTAATAATAGGCTGTGTTCAAGAGCTAGAATGAGTTGGCCCGCTCAAAGGCCTATTAAGTTGCTCAAGAACTAGGGAGAAAACGATGAAGAAGATGATGGTGGGTGCGCTAAGTGCCCTGGCCTTGGGCCTGACTGCAGGCGTTGCGGTCGCCGAATACCCCGAACGCGCGGTCACAATGGTTATTCCTTACGGCCCGGGCGGAGCGACGGATATCTCAGCGCGTACCCTTGCCGATCCACTCGGCAAAGTCGCGAGCAAACCGCTGGTGATGATCAACAAAACCGGGGCTGGTGGCGCGACCGGGTCGGTCGCTGTACAAAATGCGAAAAAAGACGGCTACACCATGCTCTTTGCACGCGTCGGCTCACACAGTGTGAATCCGGCGATGAAGGCAACGCTACCCTATACGCTGGATGATTTCCGTTTTGTCGGTGTTTACGAGATCAACCCGGTTGCCTGCGCCGTCGAGGCGGGCTCGGACATAAAGTCGATGGATGATCTGATCGCCAAGGTAAAGGGCAGCCCCGGCAGCGTCAGCTACAGTTCTTCGGGTGTTGGCTCATTGCTGCATCTTGCCGGCGCGATGGTGCTGCGCGAGTTCGGCGTCGAAAAACCACTCGAGCAAGCCACTCATATTCCGCTGAAGGGCGGCGGTGCGGCTGCGACCGCCGTTTTGAACGGCACGGCGACTTTTATCTGCACGAACTCTTCCGCGCTTGCGAGTTTTGTTTCCAATGGACAGCTTCGTCCGCTGATGGTCACAACCGCTGAGCCAGTGACCGGTTTTGACGCGCCCACGTCTGTCGATCTCGGAAAACCGGCATTGCAGCAATTGGTCGGCTGGACCGGTATCGCAGGTCCGGCAGGCATGAGCGATGAAGTTGCCGAGGTGTGGGGTAAGTATCTGACGGAAGCAACAGCCGACGCTGGCTTTCTCGAAAAGATGCAAGCTCGCGGCTCGGTCATTCGCCTGATGGACCCGAAGGAATCGCAGGACTTCATCAACGGGCAGTACAAGATCTTCCGTGCGTTGGTTGACGAACTTGGGATGCGTATTGAAGGCTGAGGGATAGGGGACGTGCGGCATCAGATTCGGGTGCCGCACGCCCGTTGGGGCGGATCAGGTGAGTAGTCGTCATAAGCAATTGGGTATTGGAGGCGCGGCGGTTCTTTCGTCGGCCTTCCTCTTTTTTGTCGGCATTCCCTATGGAATATCCGCCCCGTCAAATATTCGAAATATCGTCTTGTCGCCTCTGTTCTGGCCTCAGATCCTCGCTGGTCTGATCGGGTTGGTTGGATTGGGGATTCTTGTGAGTGCCGCGCGGGCAGGGGCAGGTGAAACCGTCACGGCGGGCCAAGACCAAACACCGGATCAAGCCCAAAGCGAACCAGGCAACTGGCTCCGTCTCGCCGTTATGACAGTGATCCTGGTGGTCTATCTGGCGGCCGTTCCCTGGATTGGATTGGTCTGGGCGTCCATCCCTGCCTTCATCGCCGTTGCGTTCCTCATTCAGACTCGCCATCCAAAGACGGCGGTAATCGCCGCAATTCTGGTACCTCTGGTTCTCTACGCTTTCTTCGCGCATGTAGCCGGTGTGGCTGTTCCCCAGGGCGAATTCGTGAGGCTGCCGTGAGTTTCTTCGACAATCTTCTGCTGGGATGGGAGCTGGTCTCGAATATCGAGAGCTTTCTGGCCCTGGCAGTGGGTGTGGTCGTCGGCGTTATTGCGGGCGCCATTCCGGGCATGTCGGCGACCATGGCCGTTGCGCTGACGCTGCCGTTCACCTTCGCCCTCTCGCCCATCACCGGCATTCTTCTTCTGCTCGGCGTCTACAAGGGCGGTATATTCGGCGGAAGCATCCCGGCGATCCTGATTAAGACGCCTGGGACTCCTGCCTCGAGTGCGACGATTTTAGATGGCTATCCGCTGGCTGAGAAGGGGCAGGCCGGCAAGGCTCTGGGCATGGCGCTCTATGCGTCATGTACAGCAGATCTGATTTCGAACCTTGCCCTTATTCTCTTTGCCGGCTGGTTGGCGTCTTTTGCGCTCAATTTTGGACCGCCCGAATTTTTCACGCTGATTCTTTTCTCGCTGACGATTATCGCGGGTGTCTCCGGACAGAGCTTGCTGCGCGGCGCATTGTCCGCACTCATGGGATTGCTGCTTGCAACCATCGGTCTCGATCTTGTCTACGGAACGAACCGCTTCAATTTCAATGATCCCAACCTGATGGGCGGCTTGAATTTCATTGCGGTTCTCATCGGCCTCTTTGCGATTCCCGAGATTCTGACAAAGGTATGGGATCCGCGCGGTAACGATGGTTCCACGCGCCAACTGGGTGGCAATTGGGTGAGCTTTGCCGAATATAGGGCCTGTTTCAAATCGATCGTACGCGGCAGTGTGATCGGTGTTTTCTTGGGCAGCATCCCGGGGATCGGTGCCGCGCCGTCGGCTTTCTTGTCCTACAGCGAGGCGCGCCGGAAGTCGCCCAACAGAGAAAACTTCGGAAAGGGCGAACTTGAAGGTGTTGCCGCCGCCGAGGCCGGAAACAACGGGGTCGCTGGGGCGACACTTATTCCTCTGCTGGCGCTTGGGGTGCCGGGCGATGTCATTACCGCGATTATCATTGGCGCCTTCATGATCCATGGTCTTCAACCGGGCCCCCTGATGTTCGTGACCAACGCCGATATCATCTACGGCCTTTTCATGGGTTTGATCATCAGTTCGGTCATTTTGCTTCTGGTCGGCTCTGTTGCCATTCGCGCTTTCCGCTTCGTCGCCGACATTCCGCGCGGCGTGCTGTTCCCGGCGGTCTTGGTCCTGTGTGTCTTCGGAGTCTTTGCCGTGAACAACAACATCTTCGATATCGGCGTTATGTTTGCCATGGGCGGTCTCGGCTTTCTGATGCTCCGCTTCGATCTGCCCGCAGCTCCGTTCCTCATCGCCTTCATTCTCGGTCCGTTACTGGAAGATAACTTCCGTCAATCGATGCTGATGTCGGGTGGTTCGCCGGACGTGCTGGTTCGCGGACCTATCACCTGGGTCTTCTGGACCATGACCGTCATAACTGTGGTGGCCGTAGTTCGCGCCGGCTTCCGAAATTCGAAACAAGCAACGCAAAACTAATTGGAACTCACAATGACATTTAAAGGCCCCTCCCGATGAGAGGCGCTGATGTTCTCGTGCAGGCGCTGGCAACGGCTGGCACCACGAAGATCTTCAGTCTTTCCGGCAATCAGATCATGCCGGTTTATGATGCCTGCATCGACGCTGGCATCGAGATTATCCACACGCGGCACGAGGCAGCGGCCGTCTTCATGGCCGAGGCCTGGGCGCAGGTGACGGGTCAAATAGGAGTTGCTCTGGTAACCGCTGCGCCCGGCTTTGGGAACGCACTTGGACCTCTCTATTCGGCGCGTGCCTCTGAGAGCCCCCTGCTGCTGTTGACCGGCGACGCGCCCGTTGCGCTGGACGGCAAGGGGGGCTTTCAGGAGCTAGCTCAGGTGGAAATCACACGGCCGCTTACCAAAGCGTCCTTGCGCGCGCTGTCGGCGGAGCGAATCGGAGACGATGCAGCACGCCTCATCGAAATCGCAAAATCAGGTCGGCCAGGGCCGGTGCATATGGCTCTTCCCTTCGATGTGCTCGAAACCCAAGTCGCCGCCGGAACACTGCGGCCGGATGCCGACGCTTTCCGGGACCAAGCAGACCTTGCGGTATCGGATCTTACGCTCATCCAGACGGCATTGGAAAAGGCGGAACGTCCGCTTATTCTGACGGGCCCCTGTTTGAATCCTTCGCGCGCCGGTGACTTGCTGTCCCGCCTTGCGGACGCGGCGGGGGCGCCGGTTGTGCCGATGGAAAGCCCGCGCGGTCTTAACGATCCAGCACTCGGTGATTTGAGGCAGGTGTTTGAGAAGGCCGATGTGATCGTCAGCCTTGGGAAACCGATCGATTTTATGCTCTCCTTCGGTGACGAAGCGATATTTAAATCCTGTCGCAGCTGGCTCGTCGTCGATGCGGAACAGCAGGCGCTCGATCGCGCCGAACATAATCTGGAATCGCGTCTGACCTCAGCTTTTCTGGCAAATCCGCGACGCATTGCCGAATCCCTGACCGGACAGTTGAAGGCAGCGGACAGCCGTTCTTCCTGGCGGCAAGAGGTCACGACTTTGATCAGCGCTAGGGGCTTCAGACTTGATGAGACTGCGGAGAGCGGCGCCATTTCGTCAGCTGTTCTTTGCGCTGCCGTTCAAAAGGAGGTTGAAAAATCGCCGCATTCGATCGTCATTTGCGACGGCGGCGAATTCGGTCAGTGGGCGCAGGCGATCACGAAAGGCGAACGGCGCATCATCAATGGCCCGGGCGGGGCGATCGGGGGCGGCCTGTGTTATGGCATAGGCGCAAAGAAAGCCTGTCCCGAGGCGCAGGTGGTTGCGCTCATGGGCGATGGGACCGTCGGATTTCACTTTGCCGAGTTTGAGACGGCCGTACGTGAAAACACGCCCTTTGTTGTGATCGTCGGTAATGACAGGCGCTGGAACGCAGAGCATCAGATTCAGCTGCGGGCCTATGGCGAGGAACGTTTAATCGGCTGCGGTCTCAGCGATGCGCGCTACGACCTCGCGGCTGCGGGCCTCGGCGCCCACGGAGAATATGTCCGCGATCTGAGCGAGCTTGATGATGCACTTACGCGGGCGTTTCGTTCAGGCAAGCCGGCTTGCGTAAATGTCGAAATCGAAGGTCTCGCGGCTCCGGGCGGTGTGAGCCACTGAGCTTACTCCGCCGACGCCTTGGTTCCGTGATAATTGTATCCGTGCGAGAAACTCGTAACCGGTCGGGGCTGTTCGACACCGTCGATCAAGATGCGGTCGACGAACTCGTTGGCAAAGCAGAGAAGGCCTTTGATGCGATCCGCCTCCCGAACCGGATCCGGGTAGTACCAGACAATATCCTCGTGCGTCTTGCCTGCAACCGTAATTCGTTTGTAGCCGGCCTGACCCTTGTACGGACATTGGCTGGTTGTGCCGCTGGGCTGCAAAAGGTCCGTGCGGACGTCTTCCGGCGGCAGATAATAGCGGGTCGGCAGGCCGGTTTCGAAAAGGAACACGCCGCTACGTGAATCGGCGACCTCAAGGCCGTTTAAAACAACCTGCACCCGGCGGCTCGAGGGCAGGCAGTCGATGCGCCGGTAGGGATCGCGCGCGTGGACGAAGACTTCTTCATCTTCCTCGAACCAGTGGTCGACTTCGTGCCAATAAAAAGAGACGTAGTCGCCGATCGGCGGGCAGCCGGGGATCGGTTTCGCGTAACGCCACATGATGTCATCGTAGGCGCCGCTCTTGCCCTTCAGGCTGTAGTATTCCGCTTCACCTTTGTAGGGGCAATGGCTCTGGCGCTCACTGCCCTCAAAGAGATCCATGCGCACGGAATGAATGGGAAAGTAGTAGATCGGTAAATGGTCTGACTCTAAGAGGATGAGGCCCTCTATGGTATCTGCGACCGTCACTCCACCGGCCAAAACTCTCAAGCGTTTGGGGGCGGGCAGGGTGAAAACCACGTAGCCGGGTTGGATGTCGTACTGAACGACCTGGTCCAAAACCGGGAGGTCTGGGCCGCGTCCGCGAAGGTGAGGTTTACGCATCGTCTGATGTCCTTGAGGTCCGGTCTAGATCCTTTAAGGATCGCCGCTGGGATGCAACCTTTACCTATAAGCCTCTGGCTGGGAACAGCCACGTTAACGGTGATGTGAATAGGAAGCGCCTCTGCCTGACATTAAATTTTGACGATAAAGTCTGAACAGCATTGGCTCGGTATAATCTCCGCTATCGGCCGTTGTAATGGCCGGCGACAACCTAATGGTCCATGCCACGCGGTCCTTTAAGGCGCGTCGCTTGTAGTAGATGGGAACACCGGCAGGTAAAGGGAGATGACGGCGATGATGTGGCGCAAAACCTATCCGGAGAAGGTTGGCACGGGGGTATTTCCGGGGCTATTTCTTGTCCTCGCCATCGGACTTCTAAATCCTGTCGCGGCCCAAAGCACGGCTCAATCAAAGATCGATAAGGCCGCGATCCTCACCATAAACAGTGAGTTCTACCGTGCATTTCGGGAGAGTGATGAGCCCGGTATGGATGCGGTTTGGGCGCAAGAAGGTTCTGTCTCGCTTCAGCATCCTTCCGGTTGGCGGGTAGACGGACGCGAGGCGGTGATGGAAAGCTGGTCGCTCATCTTGCAGCGGCCGCCACGTATCACCTGCGTCGTCGAAGGCATCAGCTTTGCCGAGAAGCTGGCAACCGTGTTCTGCAATGAACAGCTAAATCCCGGCAACGTAAGAATGAAGAACATCTTTCAGCGCGAAGGCGGCGTTTGGAAGATGATCTATCACGGTCCGCTTTCCGAAGATGAAGCGGTGAGTTGAACTTCGAGACTTGCTCCCCTGTCCTGCGGTGTTAGAAAGGCACCATGACCCAGGACTTACAGGACAAAATCGACCGGCTGGAAGCGCACGTCGCCGAACAGGAACGCGTGCTGCAGGATATGAGTGAGGTCATGGCCAAACAGTGGTCGAACCTGGATGCACTTACGGCAAAGGTCAATCGGCTGCTCGACCGGCTGAGGGTTCTTGAAGCGGAGAGTGAAGTGCCGGACACGGCGCCCCCGCCGCATTATTAGCTCGATGGCGATTAGAGCGCCTGTTCAGGCGACACTAACGTTGGCTTTGCCACCATCTGCCTCACTGACCACGCGGTTCCGGCCGTCCTGTTTGGCTTTGTAGAGTGCCCTGTCGCTACGCCGGATCAGGTCTTCCATCGATTCACCCTTATGGTACGTTGCGACGCCGATGGAAACGGTGACTTTACCGAAGGAGTCACCGGTCCGACGGTTCTTCAAGACCTGTTTGGCGAGATTCACCCGGATGGTCTCAGCCAGTTTTATCGCGTTTACCAGTTCGGTGTCTGGCAGGATGACGGCAAACTCCTCGCCTCCATAGCGTGCCGCAGTATCCTGACCCTTGACCGTCTTACGCAGATTCTGGGAAACGAGCTTTAACACCTGATCGCCAATTTGGTGTCCGTAGGTATCGTTGAATTTCTTGAAGAAATCTATGTCGAGAAGCAATAGGGAGAGCTTTTCATTGCTTTCCGTTGAGCTGTTCATGCCCTCCGCGAGGCGGACATCGAAACATTTACGGTTAGCCAACCCAGTCAGGCCATCGGTCATGGCTTCCTGGCGAACCTTTTTGAGATCGTCCTGCAGCTCGTTTATTTCCTGGGAGGAATCGTTGAGCCGTTCTTCCAGATCTTTGTTGCGCTGCGCGACCTTTTGGGTCTCGACCATGACGTCACGGATCAGAACGTTCAACTCGTCCGCCGTGCCGTCTGCGGCTTTTGCCAATTCGCCGGAGAAATCCCCAAGAGTTTTGCCGTAGTCCGCTGCAATGTCCGTCGCACTTTTTAACTGGGTGACGATCTGTTCGGCGATGTTTTGAATCTGACCGCCGGCTTCATCAATTTCGCGGCTGCTTTTCTCGGTGCCGAAATACTCTGCGTAGAGGTTGGCGTTTTCGTCCTGGGTAAACTTCGAATCACTTTTGATTAGCCGATCGACAGCTTGGCACAAACCTGGATTGTTACCGTTGCAGTAGTCATACCAGATGTTGAAATTCCGAGGTGTCATCGGAATTTGTTTCGCGCGCATTTCGGCAAATGCGGCTTCGGCCACTTTTTCCGAATGAACGAAGCTGTCGGTCATCACTGTAGTCCCTGTTTCGATGTAAACCAGTTTATGGCTGGCCAGCCCAAATAGCTCTGATCCCATGGGCACGATGAACGTCGTGCTGGGCGAATGAATAGGTCGAAATATTGGCGGAAAAGTCTTAGGGAAGCGTTATGCCCGTTGAACTAGGTTGGTGGATTCTTCGTATGGTTGCTTTATACGAAGGCAGACAATTAGGGCCCTCGGGCGCGATTGCGCAGAATTCTGCCATGCCTTTGCCGAGTAAATCACTTAATAAGGGTAGAATATACTTTGGTGCAACTCTGCATTTTGTCGAATGGTTCACCGAAAAATCACTTCTTACCGGTCTTGAAGGCTGAAAATGTTCGATGTAATGGGGCCTTTTCACCCGAGACCAGTGGAAGAGGGCGGGCTGCTCCCGCTGTTGGGGAGCTGCCCGCCGGAGCCATTCGAGGCATGTGCCGCGGTTCGTAAAAGCTTTGATTTTGAACCGTATCGCCCAGAAGTTCTGTCACGGAATTTGTTGGAATCCATCTGGTTTCGATCACAGCATCTCCGTGCGGCACGGCCCGATCAGAGTTAGTCGGCTGTTTTCAGTTCGCGTACCAAGCCCGACACATTCCACCCCAGAAAGGTTTCTGCGCCGATATCGTAGTCTCCCAGATGCGGATAGCGGGCAAGGATTGCAGCAACGATTTTCTTTACCGCATCGTCTTTGAGGCCGGTCCCATCTTCTTTCATATTGCCGGGCATATTTAGAGCTTCTTTGACAAGGGACTGCTGAAACGTGATGTATTCGATTTCCGAGGCCAGCACGCTTCTAGGGGTCGCCGGATCACCATGACCCGGATAGAGAAGTTTCGCGTCCCCATAGGTTTTCTGGATGTGGCGATGCTGTGCTAAAGCACCCTCGGAAAAACCTTCGCCGAGGTAAAAGTGCGCTGAATGCATTGTCGCATCCCCCGTGAAGAGGATCTTTCTGTCCGGCTGATAGATCAGGATGCTGTTTTCGCTTTCTCCGGCACCGATTTCGTCGACCATCAGATCGATACCTGCAAGATTCAGCTTTGCACCGTCCTCGACGATCCGGTCGGCTTCCACGAGCTTTTTGTCAAAATCGTCTCCAAACCCATAGGTCAGATAACTCTCATGGGTGGGTTTAAATCCATCGGCGGTTTTTTGGGTCGTGATGACAGGGAAGCTGCCGAGCTCTTCAAACAGCGCATTCAGGCCGCCAAAATGATCGCCGTGGGCATGGGTTATGAAGGCGCCCGCCACCGGCTTGCCGGTCGATTTGATCATGGTGGCCATGAGTTTTGCATCGGATCTGAACAACTGTGCATCGATCACGACGATGCCGCTATCGCTTTCCAGCCAATAGCTGTTGGTATTCCACTTTTCAGCTACGTAGCGATGAACTTTGAAGTCGCCAGCCCAGGCCGGCACCGCGACGGTACAAGCGACAAGCATGACGGCGATATCTTTGAGCCGCATTCTCATAGTTTCCTCCCGGTCAAGAACGTGATTGATCGTAGATCCCAAGCAAAAATCGGGGGAGGTAGAAACAGCGGAAGCGCTAATCTGGAGCGGATTTACCGATTTATTTGTAAACCTGAATTTGTATAAATTTACAAAGCTGAATTATGTCAAGTATTACAGTAACTTAAATGAGACGCGAGATTGAAAGCTACAAAACACACCTTTCGGTCATGTGGCCTCGTTTGGGGCTTCCAGCGTACCACCGTCTGTGCGTCTGCCGCGCCGGTATTGAGAAGGTGTCATATGCTTGAACTTCTTAAAGGCGTTGTTAAAGGAAACCCGGTTGTTGAAGCCGGCATCGAAAGCGACTTTTTCGATATTCGCTCGTTGGTCGGCGGCAAGACTCTCGGCAGCCGCACCCACGCGGAACTCATTGACGTAATCGTAGAAGTTTTTGCCGTGATGATGATTGATGAATTGAGACAGGACCGGGCGGCTGACGCCGACCATGTCCGCCAGCTCTGATAGTCTCAAATCGTTTTTCCTGTATGCCTGAGACTCGCGCATCACAACGTTTAGCTTCGCGGCCAAGGCTGCGGCAACCCTATCGTCCAGCGCCTCGCCATTGAAAGCTGGGCGTTCCTCATCAATCGTTTGCTGGAGTAGGACCTCGGGATGAGATAGGGAAAAATATCCAATCGCGAACACCGAAATCGACTCGGCAGTCAGATAAACCACGGAATACGGCGACGGTGCGTCCAGAATCATACCTGATACGGTCAGAATCATATCGACCGAGACAACAAAAGCGAAAACGATTGTCAGGCGGTTCAACCAGGACAAGTTGATGGAATCCAGGCGCGAATAATTCTCTCTCAATTTTTGGTCGTATGACCGCAAAAGGCCAAAGCAGAAAATGAAATAGGCGCCCATCTGCAGATAAAAGGCGAGGAGAACAATATCTTTCAGAACAGATAGTTGCTCCGCAGCGATCCAGCCTTGCCTACTCAAAAGATGGAGCGGGAGCTGCATCAAAATAAGTAAAACGGGGAGGCTCAAATGCCGCAGCAACAGAGGCAGGTTCAGATTTCGTTGAGCCGAAATGATGCCGACGTACAAATAGAGGCACGGCCCCCACAGAAAAATCGACGCCCAATAATAGACATCGACCAGTAACCAGTGCCGTGGCAGGTCTGCCTTGTAGACGTAGACGTTCCACATGCACAAAATGACAATGCCGATCAGAAACGCCAATACCGCGTTCGCGCGTCGATTGCCCCGCCGATTGAATAAGAGTACGGCAATCTGCAGTAAGCCGTGAACAATGGCCGCCAGGAAAATGTTCTCGAGTCCGATCATTTTAATCCTGGCCTTTTTCTATTCGTCCTGGCCGATCGATGCCCCACCTTCCGTTTCATCGCACAAAAGGCGAGGACTTTCCATAAAACACGATTGATCTTCCAACCTGGCGGCTGAGGTGGCCACGGTCTAGGGGGCTTTCTCTTCCTCTTGACCACTGTCGTCGTCGAGTACAACCTGGGCCAGCTGCAGGCCTGTGGGCACCAATTCCGTGACGACCGTGTCGGCGCCGATCGTCTCCAATTCCTGCGCATGTGCAAGATCGCGGGCACGGGCATGGATTTTGAGCTTGGGGAAAATGTAGCGCAGGATTGCAGCCACCTGCAGCGATACATGCTTATCGTCTAGGGCGATGACGATCGCTCGGGCAGCTTCGACATTGACCGCTTCCAAGACTTCAGCCCGTGTCACGTCGCCGTAGTAGACGGGGAGGCCGCGTTTTTGAGCCTGGGCGATCGTGTGGGGATCCATGTCGATTGCCAGGAACGGTACTTTGGCTTCGGTAAACTGCTTGGCGACAGTGGCGCCGACGCGGCCGAAGCCGGCAATGATGATATGACCCTGCAGCTTTGTGTCGCTCTCGGCGAGTTCTTCGATGCTCGGCACTTCGTTGCGCTCAATCCGACTGGATGCCTTTTGACCGAGGCCGGCCAGAAAAGGCGTAGCCAGCATGGTGAGCGCAACGACCACGATCACCATCTGACCCAAGGCGGGCTCGATGATGCTCTGGGTTACGGCGGCACCGATCAGGATGAAGGCAAACTCGCCCCCTTGCGCCAGCAATACTCCTAAGTGAACGGCGTCTGCCAGCGACAGCCGGGCCAGTTTTGCCAGTAGCCCAAGGATCATCGCCTTCACGGCTAAAAGGCCGGCAACCAGCAACAGGACCGTTGCCCCCTGTTCGATGATCAATCTTGGATGGATCTCCATGCCGACTGTCATGAAGAACAATCCGAGCAGTAACCCGCGGAAAGGCTGAATTTCAGCAGCCACCTGATGGCGGAACTGGGTTTCGGCCATCAGCATCCCGGCCAGAAATGCGCCGAAGGCGAGGGACAATCCGACGTGCTCGGTCGCGACACCGGTTCCGAGCACAACGAACAGTGTCATGGCGGCGAAGATTGCCGGTTCACGGGTTGCGGCGACCTGGGTGAAGATGTGACGGAGTAGAATGCGGCCGATCCCCAGGATCAAGGCAACGGTCACGATCATCTTGACTGCGGCTTCGCCCAACAGAGTCAGCAGGTCGCTGCTTTGGTCGCCAATTGCGAAGACGCCGACCAACAGCGGCCCAACCATCAGATCCTGTACAATCAGGATGGCAAAAGCGGCGCGTCCGGTTTGCGATGTGAGACCACCGCGATCCGCGAGCAGCCGGAGCACGATGGCCGTGGAAGATAGCGCGACGCCAAAGCCGATAATCCCGGCGGCCTCCGGGCGGACCCCCATGGCAGCCACGGCTGCCGAGATTGCAACGCCGGTGATGGTTACCTGTGCGATGCCCAGCAGGAACACGCGGAACGGCATGACCCGAATACGCGCAATCGGCAGTTCCAGGCCAACGGTGAAAAGCAGGAAGACAACGCCCAGTTCCGCAAGCGCTTGAATGGTGGCGATGCCTTGCACTAACCCAAGACTATAAGGGCCGATGACGGCACCGGCGCAAAGATAACCCAGCACAGGGTCCATGCGAAGGCGCCGAAACAGCGAGACTGCCAGGACGGCCGCCACAAGAACGATCAGAACCTCGAGCAGATAGCTCGACTCAGTCATTGCGCGGCACTTTCATTCGACAGGGAAATCCTTGGCATATTCATAAACAGCTATTGGGTACCTTGTCTTCGGCGAGAAGCTGAACTCAGTCGCACCACAACGGCGCTGCAACATCCGATTCGCCCGCTATTAAAGTATAGTCTTTCTCTGCCTTAGAGCGACAGGGGTGATGGGCTAATTTCCGCGATTGCGAACTGCATCTATCATTGCTGCAGTGCGAAGCAGCCTCATGACCGGAATTGTGTTATGGTATTGCGTCCAGGTGTAGAGGAAGGCGACGTCGGGCAGGAAGCTGTGACGCTCGTCCGGCTCACGATTTATATCAGCGGGCTGAACTTAAACGCGCCATGTAGTGATGGTGATGTCGAGACCAGGTAGGGAGGGACCGATGAAGTGGCTGGCGATAGTTCTTGTGGCAATTGTGTCGCCGATGCAGGTTCAAGCAGCCTGTGATTGGCTGGCAAAACCGGAGCCGGACGCGCATAGCATTATCTCGTCCCGGCTGGCCTGCCTAAGTGACCCCTATTCTCGTGCTTGTGTCGAGTTTGACCAGCAGCCCAGAGCGGCTCGCGAGGCCGAACGCCTCCGGCGAATAGCCGACTTGGAGCTCGATGGCAAAGACGCGGCAAATCTGAAAGAACGCGGCTTGTGGCTTGGGGCGACCAAGGAAATGGCCTGTCTGGCCTGGGGCAAACCGCACGAGGTTGCGGAAGTTGCGGCCAATCCCTTCGGCGAGATCTGGTCCTACGATGAAATCGACCGCCTGCATTTTGACGGCAACGCAATTGTTGCAATCAACACTCCGGCCAAGAGCCTGGCCAAAGGTGATAACTAGAAAACAACAGCTTACCAGCTGTTCCTGAGCTCTCTCAGCTTGATAAACACAGTTTTTGGATCGGGATTTTCAGGGAGGTCGGGAAACGACTCCCGAAGCGTCGCAATGACACTGGGGCTGTGCAGGCGAAAGAAAGTATTGACCTCCTTCTCCAGCGCCAAGGTGGAAACCATGGCCTGATTTGTGTCCTGATCCTCGATCTTTTCGAGCAGTTCGGCTGCACGGTTGTTATCTGGCTCCCGGTTCAAGGTGAACTCCAGATTGTTTGCGATGTAGTCGTGCCCCGGATAAATCCGGGTTTCGTCCGGCAATTTGGCAAGCTGGTTGGCAAAGGTCTGGTAGAGTTCGTTCGGATGGCCGCCGTTGTGACAGTTGCCCGCGCCTGCGTTAAAGAGAGTATCGCCGCAGAACAGCCCTGCATGGTCGCCGCGTGACAACAGACATACGTGACTCATGGTGTGGCCGGGTGTATCCAGCGCCTCCAGCTCAACAGATTTTCCAACCCGGACGACATCACCCGCATCAAGCCCCTGGTCCATACCCGGAATACGGTCTTTCGCATTTTTGTGCGCCAGCAGCTTGGCGCCGGTGGCCGCAATGACCGCGTCGTTGCCGCCGATGTGGTCATGGTGCTCGTGGGTGTTGAGAACTTGGGTAATGCTCCAGCCCTTGCGTTTTGCAGCGGCGAGGCACTTGTCCGAATCCAAGGGATCAATGGCCAGGGCTTCCCCGGTTTCGCTACAGACGATCAGGTAATTGAAGTTGCGGTAGGCGTTGCCGGTCCAAATCTGCTCAACGATCACGACGTTTTCTCCCTGTTGCGGCCACCCGCGATTTATGCGGAACCCGCGAACCTTGATATTTAGAGATACTATGACGGCGCAAGAATAGCCCTGCGGCGTCGTTTAGCAAATGACACAATGTTGGAACCAGCCCCGGAAGTGCCGGACTTCAGATAAGCTGTTGAGAAGGGAAGGCGACCCCAGTCATGAAACGACCCTGGGTTTCTTTTCGAGAAACGACAGGGCCTCGGACATGGTCTGGGCGCGGGTCAGCTGCCGCCGACCGCTGTAGACTATATACTCCTTGCCGCGCCCCCGTGCTTCAGACCGCTTTGCGATAGAGAAAAGCGGGGAATCCATGGTGTGCCGGAAAATTGAGAAGATGGCGCTGCCGTTGACCTGATCTATGGCGTAGTCACGCCATTCGCCGCTGGCCACACGTCGGCTGTAAAGGTTCAGTAGCTGACCGAGCTCCTGACGATCGAAGAACGTTGTTCCGCCTTTGCCACGGCGTCCATCGATGCGATACAGCTCTGCCATATAAGCCAATACCTCCCAAAACCTCACATAAGTGTCTCCGAAAATTAACGCGACGTCCAGTCGTTGCATCAAAATTGAAGCGGGAAGGGAGGTGAAAGGCGATACTAAGCTTTAAGAATTATATCCAAGCTACTTAAATAGTTGGATATTTAAAAACCACGGCTTCAATAGACCTTGGTTTGTGCGGTGGATGATTTATCGGGCTCGCGATAGCAGGAAACTCCGCCAATGGTCCGATAGCAATGAAGCGCCTGCTCTTGAGGTATTTCGGACTGTTCATCCTCGAATTCCTGGCAGTATTCCTCACCGTTGACGAATTGCACAATGGAGCAGTCCTTGTCGAATGCCCAGGTATTGAAATGATCGCCGACGGTCTTTTCGGTATGGGCGAGACTGACGATGCTGGCGCCGGTCAGCATGACCTGAGTCGAAGGCTCACAGGCGGTCAGGCCTAGAAGGCATGTGCCTAGGGCGGTCATACGTAACATCATGCGTCTCACCTTTGCCAAAATACCTTTTTTGGACCCAGAAAGGCCCGCCTTTGGGACAAAAAAGGACCCACGAAGCCGCAGTCCCGCGCATTTCAGTCTGAAGTGAGGCGGTTAAGAAAGGATTAGAACACTGTTGTTGGCAAATTTGCGTGCTTTATGCCCTTACAGTGCTGGAAAGATTTGTGTTTTTGGCGCCAAAATCCTATGTCCTTTCTCATCTGGGTGAATTTCGTGTCGTGGATCGGATAAATACGATGTGGATAGCTCCCAAAATGGCGGATTCCAGGCGAAAGTCGGCGCTTTTGTCTGGTACCCACGGATCGGCGGGATATAGCCGATATGTGGGGAAAGGCCTTATCAACCGCGCACTGGCGAGCTATGTTAGCGCCCGCTTCAGTGCCGCAGGGTGAAGGACGGCAGATCTCTGCCAAAAAGTAGGTAGTAAGAGGAAAACGCGTGGCCGATATATTTCAAGAAGTAGACGACGATCTTAAGCGCGACAAGGCGACCGCGTTCTGGAAACGTTATGGCCGCTACATCATTGGCGTTGCCGTCCTGATTGTGGCGGGTACGGCGGCCTATCAGGCCTGGACAGCTTACGATCTACAGCAACGCAGCGCCCGGTCCGACGCCTATGCCGCCGCTTTGACGCTGGCGACCAGTCAGGCGGACGATGCCAAGGCGTTAGCGGATTTTTCGGAGATTGCGTCCGGCTCGGACAGCTACAGCGTGCTCGCGTCCTTTGAGGAAGCGCGGTTGCTGGCGGCTGCGGAAAAAACCGACGAGGCCATTGCTGCGTGGGACCGGATTGCCACGGAGCGTGGAACAGACGAAGCCTTCGGCGCGGTCGCAACCCTGCTTTCGGCGATGCATCAGATTGACGATGGAGATATCCAAAGCCTCAAAGCTCGGCTGGAGCCTCTGGCATCGCCCGGAAAAGCCTTCCGTCCCACAGCAACAGAGCTCCTGGCCATTCTGGCGCTCAGAGAGAACGACAAGCAGACGGCACGGGAGCTCTTTACGAGCCTGTCAGACGACTTGTCGGCACCTGCGGGTATCCGTGCGCGTGCCACGCAGATGATTGAGGCCCTGAAGGACTGAACTCCATGCAGCAGCGATTTTTGACTCTGGCCGCCCTTTGCGGTTTGGGCCTCGGCCTTGCCGGCTGCGGGATCACAGACTGGTTCGATTCGGCCGAAGAACCGCGCTTGCCGGGCGACCGCATTGCGATCCTGGCACTGGACAAGGGCCTAACGCCCGATCCTGAAATCGCCGATCAACAGATCATTCTGCCTAAACCCTTCGAAAACAACTTTTGGACCCATGCCGGCGGAAATCCGACGCATGCCATGTATCACCTCTCGATGAACGACAACGTTGAAGAATCCTGGCGGTCCGACATCGGTGAGGGTTCTGATGATTCGCAGAGCCTGCTGGCACAGCCGATCGTCGTCGAAAATGTCGTCTTCACCATGGACGCGCAGACCGAGATCTCTGCGTACGATACGGTCAGCGGCAAGCAGTATTGGCGTGTGGACCTGGAACCCGAGGATGAGGACGATGGATTTTTTGGAGGCGGCATCGCTTACTCCGAAGGCCGGATTTATGTAACCACTGGCTTTGCCCGTGTCTTTGCACTTGATGCCAGCTCGGGGAACATCATCTGGGAAAAAGACATGCCGGGCCCGCTGCGGGCGGCGCCGACCGTTAATGGCGGGCGTGTTTTCGTAGTCACTCTGGACAATCAGCTTCTGACTCTGGCTGCCGACGATGGCCGCCGGTTGTGGAGTCACATCGGAATTCAGGAAGATGCCGGCCTGCTGGGCGCAGCAAGTCCGGCAGTCGCAGGATCCACTGTCGTCGTGCCGTTTTCATCGGGTGAAATCATCGGGCTTTCTGTCACCGACGGCCGGGTGATCTGGAGCGACAGCCTGTCTTCAGTCAACCGTATCGATCCGCTTGCGGATCTGGCGCACATTCGTGGCCAGCCGGTCATTGACCGCGGCGTCGTGCTGGCCATCAGTCATTCCGGCCGCATGATCGCATTGGACATCGAACGCGGTGTCCGGGCTTGGGATATTGATCTTGGCGGGGTGCAGACGCCCTGGGTGGCAGGCGAGTTCGTATTCGTTCTGACCAATGATGCCCAGGTGGTGGCGCTGCGCCGGCGTGACGGCAGGCTGCGCTGGGTCCGGCCGTTGCAACGCTTTGAAGACGAGGAAGATCAGGAAGACCTGATTCAATGGTCCGGGCCGGTGCTGGCCAGTGATCGCCTGATCGTGGCCGGCTCGCACGGTGAGGCAGTTTCGATCTCGCCTTATACCGGCGAGGTCCTGGGCTTTATCGAACTTCCCGACGGTGCAGCTCTGTCACCCGTGGTGGCCGGCAACAGCCTATATTTTTTGACCGACAGTGCGGACCTGGTGGTGATGCGCTAACGGCTTTTCGGATGCCCCGGGTCCAAAGGACCGGGGCAGTTAAAGTAAGAAAATGGAATACAAGGTAGCCATTATCGGCCGACCGAATGTCGGCAAATCGACGCTGTTCAATCGGTTGGTTGGCAAGCGGCTGGCCCTGGTTGACGATCAGCCAGGTGTCACGCGCGACCGCCGGGAGGGCACAGCCAAACTCTACGATATTACCTTTACGGTCATCGATACGGCAGGGCTGGAGGAAGCCTTCGACGACAGTCTCGAAGCGCGTATGCGCGCCCAAACCGAACAGGCTGTCGAAGACGCAGACCTGGCGTTTCTGATCATCGACGCACGCGCAGGTGTGACCCCGATGGATGAGCACTTTGCAAAGTGGCTGCGGCGCACGCCGACACCTGTATTTTTGCTGGCAAATAAGTGCGAGGGCCGACAGGGGGATAGCGGCCTGATGGACGCCTATCGGCTCGGATTGGGTGAGCCCGTACCCATGTCCGCCGAGCATGGCCTCGGCATGACGGATCTTTATGACGTGGTTGACGAGCACATGAAACGCTGGGAGGAGGAAAGAGCTTCTCTTGGTGGCGTGGCGTCAGACGATGAGATGTCTGATGATGAAGACGATGTCGAAACGCGACCTCTTCAACTCGCGATCGTCGGGCGCCCCAATGTCGGCAAGTCAACCCTGATCAATCGCCTGCTCGGTGAAGACAGGCTCCTGACCGGGCCCGAAGCGGGCATCACGCGGGATTCCATTGGTGTTGAATGGACCTATGGTGATCGGCCGATCAAGCTGTTCGATACAGCAGGGATCCGGCGTCGCCCCAGGGTCCAGTCCAAAGTCGAAAAGCTTTCGGTGGCAGATAGCTTAAGGGCCATCAAGTTTGCACAGGTGGTTGTGTTGGTCCTCGACGCCGACGCTGCGCTTGAGAAACAAGACCTGACCATCGCACGCATGGTGGAGGAAGAGGGGCGGGCGCTGGTCCTGGCCGTCAACAAATGGGATGCCTGTCGCAATCGCAATGATGTCATCAAGGACCTGCGTGATCGCTTGGAGCGTTCACTGCCGCAGCTGACCGGGGTTCCGGTTGTCACCATATCGGCACTTCGGGGGCAGAACCTCGATAATCTGCTCAAGCGCGTGTTTGATGCTTACAAAGTCTGGAATAAGCGGATTTCGACCTCGGCTCTGAACCGCTGGCTCGATGCCGTGACTTCGGCCCATCCGCCGCCCGCGCCGGGTGGCCGCAGGATCAGACTCAAGTACATGACACAGGCGAAAAGCCGGCCACCGACGTTTGCCATTTTCTGTACCAAGGCGGACGATCTGCCGCTGTCCTACGGGCGTTATCTCGAAAACGCTCTGCGAGACGATTTTGATCTCTACGGCACGCCCATCCGCCTAAATTTCAGAAAGGGCGATAATCCTTACGCGAAGGACGGGCGCTAGCCTGCTCTGACGTTCTTTTAAATTTTTTTTGCATCCTTTCGCCTGCCACTGCGTCTTAAGAAGTGACGACACAGCGTAAGGAGACGGAAAATGCGCCTTCAATTGGCTCTCAATGTTCGTGATATCGACGAAGCCGTAGATTACTACAGCAAACTTTTCGACTGCCAGCCTCATAAGCGCCGGCCGGGCTATGCTAACTTCGCTATCACACAGCCCCCGCTGAAGCTGGTACTCTTTGAAAACCGTGACGCCAGCGAACGGTTGAACCATCTGGGTGTTGAAGTGTTTGACGCCGATGTGCTTGCCAATGTGGCGCAACGCCTGGAAACGGCTGGATCGGCCGGTAAGCTGGAATTCGATCAGGTTTGCTGCCATGCGGCCCAGGACAAAATCTGGTCGCAAGAGCCGCAAGGTCTAAGTTGGGAGTGGTACCGGATTACCGATGATACCCCAAAGGAAGAACCACAGAGGTCTGGTGCTGTCTGTTGTTCCGGAGAGCAGGGCGCAGAAATGTGCTGATCCAAGATGGCGACTTCAGAGTTTAAGGACGTCCAGCCGGATGATCGCAATGTGAATTCGGAGACCTGGGCGGGCTTCCAACAGCGTTTGCGCGGTTACGTTGGCGGGCGTGTGCGTCCCGACGAGGTAGACGATCTTGTCGGTGATATTCTGCTCAAACTGGTTTCTTCTAAAGATGGTCTCTCGGCCGCAAGCAATCCGACGGCCTGGATGATGCGTGTCGCCACCAACGTGATTACTGACCATTATCGCCGCCGGGCGAGGGAGCAGAGAAAACATGCTGCCGTATCGACGGAGAATACGCTCTCGGTGGAGACTTCAGAACTTCCCGATGTTGCCGCAAACACGGAAGTTACCGCTTGTCTGACACCGTTTATTCGAAGTTTGCCAAAGCTTTACGCGGAAATCTTGATGCTGACGGAAATTGGCGGAAAGACCCAACCGGAAGTCGCACGCCAACTTGGCTTGTCGCTTCCGGCCGTGAAGTCTCGTGTAAAAAGAGGGCGGACCAAATTGAAGCAGGCGCTTTTACGCTGCTGCGTTCTAGAACTCGACTCTCGGGGCAATATTATTAGCTACCAACGGCGACGCGACGCCTGCGGAACACGCTGCTAGCTTTTATGTGACGAAAGTCAACGCGGTACCTCGACGATTTCACCATTGCGTTGGCAGTCTGCAGACGCCAGTTCAACGAAAAGTTCCGTTATCTCCTCGGGGGTACGCAGGGTCTCGGGATCTTCACCTGGGAAGGCCTTTGCGCGCATCGAAGTCCGGATCGGACCAGGCGACAGCAAGTTGGCGCAGATATTGGTTTTCTCGTTCTCGGCAGCGTAGATCTTAACCAGGGAATCGAGAGCCGCCTTCGTGGCGCTGTAAATCGCCCAATAGGCTTTGTGCTTGGAAGCCGCCCCTGAAGTTACGAAGACTGCGCGTCCCGCGTCCGATAGCTTGAGCAGGGGATCGAAACTGCGCAGCAGGCGCCAGTTGGCGGTCAGATTGATGTCCAGGGTCTCACTCCAGACCTTGGGGGCAATGTGCCCAACCGGAGATAAGGTTCCGAGAAGTCCGGCGTTGCCAACCAGGATGTCGAGGCGCCCGAAGCGCTCATAAATCGAGGCGCCCATCTGGTCGATCGCGTCGAAGTTCCGAAGATCGAGTGGCACCAGAGTCGCCGGGGCGCCACCGGCAGCCCTGATCTCATCGTCGATCTCCTCCAAGCCGCCCACGGTTTGCGCGACCAGAATAAGGTGCGCGCCCTCGGCGCCGAATCGTTTCGCCACTGCAGCGCCGATGCCGCGGGATGCCCCGGTGATCAGGGCTATCCGGCCAGCAAGGCGTCCGTTGGCAGTCGAGGAAGGAGTTTGTTCTGTGGTTTCGTCGGTCATTGCGGTGCTTTTCGGCGAAAAAGAGAAGGAATGGATTTAAGCGATTTTAAGAGGAAGATCGCGAGAAAAGCGCCTGCGGCAGCATAAGCGAGACCTTCCGGGGTAATGGGGACGGCAGGCTTGTAAGCCGTTGCCGCGGCCTCCAGTATATCGGCCTCTGCCTGAGACGCCATGATGAAGGGGCGCTGCCAAACCGGCGACTGGGTCAAACTTTCCAGGCTGATGCGTAAGCGGTCCACGTCGGCCAATTCCTGAAGAAGGATCTCACCTTGCCGTCGGTGCGCCGGAATCTGACTGGTCAGAAAGCTATCCAGATATTCCTTAAGTGGAAGTTTTTCTGCAATTGCTGCCTCCTTGATCCGATCAGCCTGCAAGGCAGCCTGATCCAGGTGCCCACCCAAACGTTGCAGATACTGCTGAAAGAACTCGGGAAACTGCGAGGTCGTCGACCCGCCTGCTGCAGCCGCGGTAAGATATACGATCCTGGCGATCAGCGGCATTCGGCGCTTTCGATCAGTTCAAGGTGTGGCCGCCTTTGCTTTGCCGTCGGCAAGGCGTCAGGCGAGCTCGGCCAGTAAGGACAGCTGCGGCGCGTTCGTTGGTTCTGAATGATCCGTGAGGCGTGTCGGATAGTCGCCGGTGAAACAGGCATCGCAGAACTGGGGCGTTTCATTATCCCGCTTTTCCTCGCCCATGGCCCTGTAGAGGCCGTCCATTGAGATAAAAGCGAGGCTGTCGACACCGATGTGTTCCGCCATCTCCGGCACGTTCATTTGCGAAGCCAGCAGTTCACTGGTTTCGGGCGTGTCGATGCCGTAGAAGCAGGAATGCGCTGTCGGTGGCGCAGCGATCCGCATATGAACTTCGGTGGCACCGGCCGCGCGGACCATTTCCACGATCTTGATCGAAGTGGTGCCGCGCACGATCGAATCGTCGACCAGAATGACCCGCTTGCCTTCAATCATGCCACGGTTGGCGTTGTGCTTCAGGCGCACGCCAAGATGTCTGATCTGCTGCCCCGGTTCGATAAAGGTTCGGCCGACATAATGGTTTCTGATGATGCCGAGCTCGAAGGGGATCCGGGCTTCCGCTGCATAGCCGATTGCTGCTGGAACACCCGAGTCAGGCACCGGGATAACCACGTCTGCCTCGATCGGCGTTTCATTGGCCAGTTCGACCCCGATGCGCTTGCGCGCTTCGTAGATGCTGTGGCCTTCCATAATCGAATCGGGGCGCGCGAAGTAAATGAATTCAAAGATGCAGGCACGCTGCTTGAGCTCGGGGAAGGGCCGCATTGAATGGATTCCTGCGGAATCAAGCACAATCATCTCGCCTGCCTCGACGTCCCTGACAAAATCGGCGCCGATGATGTCGAGAGCGCAGGTCTCAGATGCGACCACGTAGGCGTCCCCGAGTTTGCCCAGCACCAGAGGCCGTACGCCAAGCGGGTCGCGGACTGCGACAACGCTGCTGTCGGTGATTGCGACCAGAGAATAGGCGCCTTCGATCTTGCGGACCGCTTCAATCATCCGATCAATCAGTGTCACGCCACGCGACATGGCGATCAGATGGATAATGACCTCGGTATCCATGGTCGATTGAAAGAGAGACCCGTTGCGGACCAAGTCCTGCCGCAAATGCCGCGCATTGGTCAGGTTACCGTTGTGTGCCAGCGCAAAGCCGCCGTAGTGCAAATCGGCGAAGAGCGGCTGGACATTGCGCAAAGCCGTCTCGCCGGTCGTCGAATAGCGGACATGTCCGATTGCTGACTGCCCGGCGAGCCGGGTCATCACATCTCCGGAGGAAAAGATATCGCCGACGTGCCCGAGATCGCGGTGGGCGTTGAACTGTTCGCCGTCATAGGCAACGATGCCGGCAGCTTCCTGGCCTCGATGTTGAAGCGCGTGAAGGCCCAGGGCCGCGAGTGCCGATGCGTCGTTGTACCCGAAGATACCGAAAACGCCGCATTCTTCGCGTAACTTGTCGTCGTCGAAGGGATCGGTAGTCATCATTGGGCCTGCTCCCGCACTGGCTCTTTGTCACCGGCTGCCTCGATTGCGCGGCGCATCTGTTCGCGCATCAGCCGGTTATATTCGGGTTCCCCCTCTCGGGCATCTGCCTTGGGGCGAGGGGAGACGATGTCTTGAAACGCCTGATTGGCGCCTTGGATATCCTGTGCCTTTTCAACCGCATCGCGCGCCGTGTCTTCCGCCCGGCTGCGATACTGTTCCGGGATCAGGGCATTTAACATCAAAGCGCCTTCTTCAATCAGGGGCTTTGTGCGGGCTTCTTCGATCCACACCGGATGATCCTGTTGTGGGATAGCCCAGGTGTAGGCGATCCAGGCCAGGCAGACGATGACTCCGCCGCGTAAAAATCCGAACAGCATCCCAAGCGTACGGTCGAGCGGTCCCAGACCGCTGTTTCTGACATGCTGGCAAAGCATCCTGGTGAAGATTGTAAGGACAACCAGTACGGCGACAAACAGCACGACGGCGGTCGTGACCTCTGCGAAAAGATCAACGGTAATCACCTGTTTGACGTAGGGCAGGGCATAACCGAAGCCGTAGAGCGTGGCAAAACTGGCGCCAATCCAGGAGCCGACAGCCAAGACCTCGTGAACGAGGCCGCGAAACAGCGCCAGAATGCCGGAAATCACGATAACCGCGATAACGGCGATATCCGCAACGTTGATGGGCAGGCTTTCCATAGTCGTTCGTCTCAGGCTTTAATCGAAAGGTGCGTCATTCGTCCTCGGCATCCCGCCGGCGGACCGATTTCGCGGCAAACATCGCAACGAGATCCTGCAAATGCTCGATTTCCCTAATCTCCAGGCCGTGATCCGATTCGCGTTTCTTACTTCGTGACCGTCTGGGCGGAATCAAGGCACGCGTAAAGCCTAATTTTGCGGCCTCTTTCAAACGAGTATCCGCTTGACTGACCGCTCGGACTTCGCCGGACAGGCCGATTTCGCCAAAAACCACCGTTTCATCCGCCACCGCCTGATCCGTCGCTGCGGAGACCAAAGCCGCGGCCACCGCCAAGTCTGCAGCGGGTTCACCAATCCGTAACCCACCGGCAACGTTTAAATATACCTCATTGCCCGCCAATGCCAGCCCGCATCTGGCCTCAAGGACCGCTAACACCATTGCCAGCCGGCTGGTGTCCCAGCCGATTACAGCCCGTCGTGGTGTGGCCTGCGGTGAGGGTGAAACCAGGGCTTGCATCTCGACCAGAACAGGGCGCGATCCCTCCAGCCCGGCGAACACTGCTGAGCCTGAAACGTTGCCGCGCCGTTCTGCCAGAAAAAGCGCCGAAGGGTTGGCAACTTCGCTCAAACCGTCTTCGGTCATCTCGAAAACGCCGATTTCGTCGGTTGGTCCAAAGCGGTTTTTGACTGCGCGAAGAATCCGGAAGGGGTGGCCGCGCTCGCCCTCGAAGGTCAGGACTGTGTCAACCATATGTTCGAGCACCTTGGGGCCGGCGATGACGCCTTCCTTGGTGACATGACCAACCAACAACAATGCAAAACCACGCCTTTTTGCGAGACGGATCAGTTCCTGGGCGGAGGCCCGGACCTGGGTCACGGTGCCCGGCGCGGAGTCCAGGCTGTCGATATACATGGTCTGGATGGAATCGACCACGACGATCCGCGGAGCGTCGGCACTGTCCAGGCTGGCGGCGATATCGCGTACCGAGGTCGCGGCGGCTAGCACGATATTGGTGCCATCGAGCCCAAGACGCTTTGCGCGCAACCGGACTTGATCGACGGCTTCCTCGCCGGAGATATAGGCGCATTTGACGGCAACACCGCCTGCACCCGATCCCAAAGCTGCTACGGCCTGGGTCAAGAGCGTCGATTTGCCGATGCCGGGATCGCCGCCGATAAGGACGGCTGACCCGTTAACCAAGCCGCCACCACAGACCCGGTCGAATTCAGCAATGCCGGTCGGCAGGCGCGGTGCCTGCTCGCTGGTGCCCTGAAGCTCGACGAACTCCAGCCGCTGGCCCGCGCTCCGCCGGGCGCCCGAGAGTCCGTTGCTGCGCCCCAAACCACCGGGCACAGTCTCACGCGGCGCTTCCTCGATAATGGAGTTCCATTCGTTGCAGGATTCGCAACGGCCGATCCACTTTGCGGTGACGGCACCGCAGGACTGACAGACGTAACGGGACTGGGTCTTAGCCATTCGGCGACGCGTACCTTAGATTTTCCATGAGTCGCTGCAAACTCGTGCGGTGCTTGAACAGGTAGACCACTGGGTCACAGCGAGCGGATCTGCATCTGGATCGGTCCCTCCGAACTGCCATGGATGAACTGCTCGACATAAGGATTACCTGAGTGATCGATATCCTTTGTCGGGCCGGACCAGATGATTTTGCCCTGAAACAGCATGGCGACCCGGTCTGAGATGCGCCGCGCACTGGCCATATCGTGAGTGATTGAGAGCGCCGTCGCGCCAAGGCCCCGCACACATTGGACGATCAGACGATCGATCACATCGCCCATGATCGGATCGAGACCCGTGGTCGGTTCGTCGAAAAAGATGATTTCCGGATTACTCGCAATCGCCCTGGCCAGGCCGACGCGCTTACGCATGCCGCCGGACAGCTCTGCTGGAGACAGTTCGGCGACTTCTTCATTGAGGCCCACGGCAGCCAGCTTTTCCAGTGCTAAAGCCTTCGCCTCAATGCGATCCATGCCTTTGCCCTGAACCAGGCCGAAGGCGACGTTTTCCCAAACCGGAAGGGAATCGAATAGAGCGGCGTTCTGAAATAGCATGCCGAACTTGGCGCGGACTTCTTCGAGATCCGAGCCGTAGAGCCCGACGACTTCCTGCCCGTCAACAAGTATGCTTCCCGAATCCGGGTGCAGCAGGCCCAGAATGCATTTCAGAAGCACGGATTTCCCTGACCCGGAGCCGCCGATGACCAACACGGACTCACCCTTGCCGATGTCCAGATCCACGCCATCCAGGATGACGTTATCTCCAAAGGCCTTCTTCAGCCCGCGGATTTGAATCTTTGGTGTGGGGTTTATGGCAGTCGGTTCGGTCATTGCGCGAAGAACAGTTCGGTAATGAAGTAGTTGAAGCAAAGGATCAGGATGGAAGCCGATACCACGGCGTTGGTAGTTGCTGTTCCCACACCCTGTGCGCCGCCGCGTGAATGGTATCCGTGGTAGCAGCCCATCAGAGTGACAAGGAAACCGAAAGCACTGGCCTTGACCAATCCCGAGACAACATCCTGAACCTCTACGAAGTCCACAGTGTTGGAGATGTAGGTGGCGGGGTTGAACCCCAGCTTATAGACCGAAACCAGATATCCGCCGAAGACACCGATGATGTCCGCGATCAGCACCAGGATCGGCAGAGTCACCAGCCCGGCGATCAGACGAGGTGCGACCAGATATTTGAAGGGATTGGTCGAAAGCGTATAGAGGGCGTCGATCTGTTCGGTGACCCGCATCGTGCCGATTTCCGCGGCAATGGCCGCACCCACTCTGCCGGCGACCATCAATCCGGCTAGAACGGGACCCAGTTCGCGGGTGATCGAGACGATGACCACATTTGGAATCGCGCTCTCGGCCGAGAAGCGGGCAAAGCCGGTGTAGCTCTGCAACGCCAGAACCATGCCGGTGAAGATGGCCGTCAGGCCCACCACGGGCAGCGAGTAATAGCCGATTTCCAGCATTTGGCGACCGATCAGCCTGGGATAGATCGGCGGGCGGACACAGTGTGTAAGCGCTGCGATCGCGAAAATCGACAGCCGTCCGGCAACTTCCAGAAAAGCAATGAAGGTCCGGCCGATAGGTTGGAGAATTGGCATCGGCTAGGCGTCCAGGTACAGCCGGTGATAGCGATGACCGAGCGCGGTCAGGAGTTCGTAGCCGATTGTTCCTGCTTCGTCAGCAAGAGCGTCGACACCAGTCTTTGGATCGAGCAGGTCCACCAGAGCGCCTGGACGGGCTTCGCCCGCAGGCACGGCCGTTACGTCGAGAGTTATGAGATCCATGGATACGCGTCCCACCACAGCAACACGGCGATCGCCGATCCAGGCGTGCCCCCTATCAGACAAGTAACGCAGATAGCCATCCGCATAACCTACAGCGACCGTCGCGATACGCATTGGGCCACCTGCCTGATGCGCGGCACCATAGCCAACGGTCTGGGGAGCGTCAATCTCGCGAACCTGCAGGATTTTACCTTGGAGTCGAACCACTTGCCGCATCGGACTGGGTTCTGCCGGCGTTGGGTTGACGCCGTAAAGTGCTACGCCGGGCCGGGCGAGGTCGAAGTGATATTCCGGACCCAGGAAGATGCCGGAAGAATTGGCGAAGCTGGCGGGTATCTTGGGAAAGGCGGCGTGGACTTTTTTGAATGCCGCAAGCTGTTCCCGGTTTAGCGGGTGCTCGGGTGTATCGGCGCAAGCCAGATGGCTCATCACGAGCTGAAGGTCGATAGCCTCTAGCACCTCTCTGCGCGTCAGAAGCGACTGGAACTCGCCGTCCGGCAGTCCGAGCCTGCACATCCCGGTGTCGATGTGCAGGGCGGTGGGAAGCGCCCGTTCCTGAAGGCGGGCAAACGCGCTCCAGTCTTCAAGTTCACCGAGAGAGTTGAGGACCGGTCTGACGCCGCTCGCCAGGAATTCCTCTGCCGGAGCCGCGATCAGGCCATTCAAGACATAAATTTCGCAATCCGGCGCTGCTTGAGCGAGCGCGGTCTTCAGACTTATGGCTTCGTCGAACTGAGCGACGAAAAAGCGCCGGGCGCCCGCGTCTGCCAGCGCTGGCCCAACTTTCGCGACACCGAGTCCGTATGCGTCCGCTTTGACCGCAGCGGCACATTGAACCCGGGGGCCGATTTCTTCACAGAGTCTGAAATAGTTGGACTGGACCGCTTTCAGATCGATTGTCAGGAGCGCGCCGGCACGCGCCGCTGCGGGATCCTTGATCACCTGTGAGTCTGACTGAACCGGCATCAAAGCTTCAGTAATTGGAGTCGGGCAGGTGGTCGTCGGTGATCAAATCGCTGAACTGGGTGAACTCACCATTGAACCCAAGTTCGACCGTGCCGATCGGTCCGTGACGCTGCTTCGCGATGATAACCTCCGCTTTGTTCCGCGAGGCTTCCAGGTCCTCGTCATACTTGGCCATGCGCTCGCGGAACTTCTCGGGCGTTTCATTGCCGCGCGCACCTGGCTTCTCGCGGGCCAGATAGTATTCTTCGCGGTATAGGAAGACCACCATATCCGCGTCTTGCTCGATAGAGCCTGACTCGCGGAGATCCGCGAGTTGAGGGCGCTTATCGTCGCGTTGCTCGGTTTGCCGCGACAACTGCGACAGAGCGATGACCGGCACGTCGAGTTCCTTGGCAATACCCTTCAGGCCACGGGTGATTTCAGAGACTTCCTGAACCCGGTTTTCACTGCGGCGCCCCGGAGGGCCCGACATCAGCTGCAAGTAGTCAATGACGATTAGATCGAGACCGTGCTGACGCTTAAGCCGCCGGGTGCGTGTTCTGAGCGCGGGAATGTTCAAAGCCGGTGTATCGTCGATGAACATCTTGAGACTGTGCAGCTTGCGGCTGGCCTGGAACAGACGTTCGAATTCCGTGTCGTGAATTTCACCGCGCCGCATGGAGTCGGAGCGCACATGCGCTTGCTCGGAAAGAATACGGGTTGCGAGCTGCTCGGCGGACATCTCGAGCGAGAAGAAGGCGACGACTTGCGGAACCTCGGCCAATTCACCGGTCGGATCCTTGGTCAGCTTGTTGTTCGAGGCGGCATGGAATGCCACATTGGTGGCAAAGGTGGTTTTACCCATCGATGGGCGCGCGGCGAGGATGATCAAATCCGAGTTATGCAAACCGCCCATCAACTTGTCGAGATCGCGAAAACCGGTCGGCACACCCGCTACTCCGGTTTCCTGCTGCATGGCCGTCTCGGTCATGTGCAACGACTCGACCACGGCATCCTTGAAGCTGGTAAAGCCGCCTTCAGTCTGACCGATCTCGGCTAGATTATAGAGCTTCGCCTCTGCCGATTCGATCTGCTGTGCCGCGCTCAGATCAAGGTCATGGTCAAATGCGTCATTGACCACTTCGCCACCAAGATCGATCAGTACGCGGCGCAGGTAGAGGTCATGGATCGTCTTGCCGTAATCCAACGCATTGATGATCGTGACGTAGCTGCTTTGCAGCTTGGCGAGATACTGTGCGCCTCCGACCTCGGTCAGTCCTTCGTCGCCTTCGAAAAGGTTCTTTAAGGTAACGGCATTTGCGATCTGGCCGCGTTCGATGATCCGGCCGCAGGCGTCGAATATCCGGCCATGGACCGGGTCGGCAAAATGATCGGCCTGCAGAAAGTCGGAAACCCGTTCGTAGGCGCGGTTGTTGGCAAGCACTGCGCCCAACAAAGCCTGCTCGGCTTCGTAGTTGACCGGTGGGCTGCGTAACAATTCGCTATCGTCTTCGATGACGGGTAGGGGCGCGAAGGTTGATGACTGTGTGTTGTCCATGGCGAAAGAAACTATCAGATCGTTGATCCGGAGCCTACCTGCGGGGCTGTGGGTAACAAAAAATAACGTGGATAACTTGATCCCAAGACTACGGCAATTTCGTGACCCTAAAACACAAAGCGGCGGCCCTAATGCGGGCCGCCGCTTCGATTTATCGGATTAGCGGAGAGGTTTAGGCCTTCGCCTCTTCCTCGTCCGTTACCGCTGACTGACCTTCGTCCTCAGATTCGGCTTCAGCGCGCGACTCGGCGGCTTCGGCTGCGATCTCTCTGGCGACGGCAGCGTCCTCGGCGTCACGCAGTTCGGCTGCGTTGAATGCAGAACCTGTCTCGGCCTGAGTCTCCGCTTCCTCTGCAGAACGAGCGACGTTCACATTTACGTCCACGGAGACTTCGGGATGCAGCACGACCTTGACCGTGTGCATGCCGAGCGTCTTGATCACCGCGTTCAGGCTGACCTGCTTGCGGTCGATCGTGAAACCGGCTTCGCTCACGGCATCTGAGATGTCGCGGTTGGTAACCGATCCGTAGAGCTGACCCGATTCGCCTGCTTGACGGATGACGATGATCGAAAGGCCGTCCATCTTTTCGGCAACCTTTTCGGCCTCGCCCTTGCGTTCAAGGTTTTCGGCTTCGAGCTGGGCTTTCTGCGTCTCGAACTGCTCAAGGTTAACCTTGGTTGCCCGAAGAGCTTTCTTCTGCGGCAGAAGGTAGTTGCGTGCGAAGCCGGGTTTGACACTGACGACTTCACCCATCTGCCCGAGTTTCTCGATACGTTCGAGTAGAATGATTTCCATGATTATCGTCCTTCCGTCTTACTTCAGAACGTATGGCAGAAGAGCGAGATAGCGGGCGCGCTTGATCGCTTTGGCGAGCTCACGCTGCTTCTTCGTCGAAACTGCGGTGATCCGGCTGGGAACAATCTTGCCACGCTCCGAAACGAACCGCTGCAGAAGACGCACATCCTTGTGGTCGATCTTAGGCGAATTCGGGCCCGAGAAAGGGCAGCTCTTGCGGCGACGAAAGAATGGGCGGCGTCCACCGGAACCTTGACTGACAACGCGAATGGTCATGCGCTTTCTCCTTCAGCACTAGCAGCAGCAGCCGGCTTCGGAGCCGAGTCGTGGGAACGTGGCGGTCGGTTGTCACGGCCACCATCCCGGCCACCTTCGTGGCGACGGCCACCGCGGCCACCGCGCTCATCGCGGCTGTGACGATTCTGCATGACGACAGACGGGCCTTCTTCCAACTCGTCGACGCGAGTCGTCAGATAGCGCAGAACGTCGTCGTTCAGGCGCATAACGCGTTCCATTTCGTGGATTGCGTCAGACGGCGCATCGATGTTCAGGAGAACATAGTGCCCTTTGCGATTCTTTTTGATCCGATAGGCAAGGTTACGCAGGCCCCAGTACTCGTGCTTGGCCACAGAACCCTGGTTATCGGTAAGGATAGTGCTCAATTGTTCGACCAGGCCTTCAACCTGGGTCGAAGCAATATCTTGGCGCGCGATCAACACGCACTCATATAATGCCATGTTTGAACTCCTCACGGCTGTTATCGGGCCGGAGCTGGTGCTTCCACACTCAGCCAATCGACCCTAGCCGGCAGTGACGTGTTCCGCGCACGCTTGCCGGCAAGGAGTAAGTCTATTAGCGGATACTTCGAAGCGCGCGACTATACAGAAAAGACCGTGTGGTGCAAGAGCCGAGTCTATCAGGCGAAGATGCCCGGAAATTAAGGGTTTTTCAGGCTTTGACGAGTGGAAAAACACCGGGCATGGGTGGAAAGCTTGACAGAGAAGGCGTCAGGAGTATGTCTGAGCGCGATTTCTTAGCCAAAAACCGAACTGGAGTAGGGGTATGAGCCGGGCGTTTGTCTTTCCTGGTCAAGGATCGCAGGCCGTCGGAATGGGAAAGGACCTTGCCGAGGCCTTTCCCGTTGCCAGACAGGTCTTCGAAGAGGTTGATGATGCGCTCGAGCAGCATCTGTCCCGGTTGATGTTCGAGGGACCGCTAGAGGATTTGACGCTGACCGAGAATGCCCAGCCGGCTCTCATGGCGGTGAGTCTGGCCGTAGTACGTGTGTTACAAGCCGAAGCCGGCGTAAATCTGGCTGATAAGGCGGCTTTCGTCGCCGGTCATTCGCTGGGCGAGTATTCCGCGCTTGCAGCGGCGGGCACCTTTGCGTTGTCCGATGCGGCGCGTCTGTTAAAGCGACGCGGTCAGGCAATGCAGCGGGCTGTTCCCGTAGGTGAGGGCGCCATGGCGGCGATCCTTGGGCTTGATCTTGACGTGGTTAAGGAGCTGTCCAACGAAGCCGCTGAGGACGAAGTCTGTACACCTGCCAATGACAACGCGCCCGGACAGGTTGTCGTGAGCGGGCATAGCGCTGCCGTCGAACGGGCGATAGTTCTTGCGAAGGAGCGTGGCGCCAAGCGGTCGTTGCTTTTACCAGTCAGTGCGCCTTTTCATTGTTCGCTGATGGAGCCTGCGGCAGATGAGATGCGTGAGGCCTTGGGGAACGTAAACCTTCAGGCGCCGCGCATGTCTCTGGTCGCCAACGTGACGGCCGGCTCCGTCAACGACCCCGAAGCCATCCGCCGCCTGTTGGTCGAGCAGGTGACTGGGGCAGTACGTTGGCGCGAATCCGTCCTTTATCTTAAGGGGCAGGGGGTATCGGCCTTGTTCGAGTTGGGCGCAGGAAAGGTATTGGCTGGTCTGACACGGCGAATCGATCGGGATATGACCGGCCAGGCGGTTGGTACGCCTGAAGATATCGAATCGGTCCTGAAGCTGCTCTGAATTGCGTGGGGGTGTGGATTTGGACCCTTTAAGCTGTTAACACGAGAAATGAGTATTCGGGCTGCGTCGACACGACGGCCTGAGAGTGTAGCGAGCGGAGTACAAAGGTATGTTCGATTTAACCGGCAAGGCGGCCCTGGTAACCGGAGCTTCGGGTGGCATCGGTGGTGCCATTGCAAAGGCGCTGCACGACAGGGGCGCGACCGTCGGTCTGACGGGTACGCGCGTCGAAGCGCTGGAAGCGGTTGCCTCAGAATTAGGGGCGCGGACGGCGGTGCTGCCCTGCAATCTCTCTGACCGGGACGCGGTTGCGGGACTGCCAGCACAGGCAGAAGCGGCGATGGGCAGCCTTGACATTCTCATCAATAATGCCGGTTTGACCCGGGATAATCTGGCTATGCGTCTGAAGGATGAGGACTGGGATCAGGTCATCGAAGTTAATCTGACCTCTAGTTTTCGACTGGCGAAAGCCTGCCTGAGGGGCATGATGAAGCGGCGCTGGGGCCGGATCGTGGGGATCACATCAATCGTCGGGATTACGGGTAATCCCGGTCAGGTCAACTATGCAGCGTCCAAGGCCGGCATGATCGGCATGTCGAAATCCTTGGCACAGGAGATTGCGTCCCGCGGAATCACCGTGAATTGTGTGGCGCCGGGATTCATCAAAACCCCGATGACCGACGCACTGGACGAAAAACAGCACGAACATCTTTTGAACGGAATTCCGGCAGGGCGGCTTGGTCTGCCGGAGGACATTGCCGCTTCTGTAGTTTATCTCTCAAGTGACGAGGCGGCCTATGTTACCGGCCAGACCTTGCATGTAAACGGCGGAATGGCCATGATATGAGGGAGTTTTGGGGGCGTTTCGGATATTCTCTTCCGTGACCGTTGGCAAACCCGGAAAAACTATGATATGAGGCGGCGCTCTGCTGCACCGCAGGAGACAAATCGACCAAAACGGTCTCTGCTTCCCGCCACGAAGCGCTAGCTAAATCTGAGGGCTAAGGTTTATGAGCAACGATACTGCCGAACGCGTAAAAAAGATTGTCGTCGAACACCTGGGTGTTGATGAGGCAAAAGTTTCCGACACCGCGAGTTTTATCGACGATCTTGGGGCTGACAGTCTCGATACCGTCGAACTCGTAATGGCTTTCGAGGAAGAGTTCGGGTGTGAAATTCCCGACGACGCTGCTGAGAAGATCGTCACCGTTAAGGACGCGATCGACTTTATTCAGGACAATGCCTGAAGTTTCGGGTCTGTCGGTGCCGGGCCTATCCCGGTGCCGCTACCGAAAATCGCAGTTTTCCGTAATTATTGAATGTAAGTTATGAGACGAGTCGTCGTCACGGGTCTCGGGCTTGTTACCCCGCTTGGATCAGGCGTCTCTTATGTATGGGATCGCCTGTTAAACGGGAACTCAGGCATTCGAGCCGTCACAGAATTCGATGTTTCGGATATTCCGTCACGAGTCGCAGGTGCGGTCTGGAGCGGAGATACGAACGAAGGCCGCTTTAACGCCGACGATTACATGGCGCCGAAGGATCAGCGTAAAGTTGATCGCTTCATCGTCTATGGAATGGCGGCTGCACAGCAGGCTGTTGAGGATGCTGGTTGGACGCCAGAGGATGAAGAAAGCCTCTTGCGGACAGGAGTCATGATCGGCTCGGGTATTGGCGGTCTTCAAACCATCGCTGATGGAGCAGTCACTCTTAAGGAGCGGGGCGCCAGAAAGCTTTCACCGTTCTTTATTCCGGCTGCGCTGATCAACCTGATCTCGGGTCAGGTTTCCATCCGATACGGCTTTCGTGGACCGAACCATTCAGCGGTAACGGCGTGTTCGACCGGCGCGCATGCAATCGGTGACGCAGCACGTTTGATCATGCTCGGTGATGCCGACGTTATGGTGGCAGGTGGTGCGGAAGCGGCGGTCTGCCGGTTGGGAATGGCCGGTTTTGCAGCTTCACGGGCGCTTTCGACTGGGTTCAACGATACACCCGAACGCGCATCGCGGCCCTGGGATGTGGATCGGGATGGCTTTGTGATCGGTGAAGGTTCCGGTGTCGTGGTTCTCGAAGATCTCGAACATGCCAAGGCACGCGGCGCGAAGATATATGGTGAGGTCGTTGGCTACGGTCTGTCAGGCGATGCCCACCATATCACGGCGCCACCAGCAGATGGTAACGGTGGTTTCCGCGCGATGTCTGCCGCTCTTCAGCGTGCCGGCATCAATGCGTCGGATATCGACTATATCAATGCGCACGGCACTTCGACGCCGTTGGGTGACGAGATCGAATTGGGGGCGGTGAAGCGCTTGTTTGGAAGCGATAACACCGGACTGAGTATGTCCTCCACCAAATCGGCGATCGGTCATCTTCTGGGCGCTGCAGGTGCGGTGGAATCGATTTTCTGCATCCTTGCGCTCCGTGATCAGGTGGTTCCGCCGACCTTGAACCTCGATAAACCGTCCGAGAGTTGCGAGGGAGTCGACCTCGTGCCTCATGAGGCGCGTCAGCGGCAGGTCAAATACGCGCTCTCAAATTCCTTCGGGTTCGGGGGCACTAACGCGAGTCTTGTTCTCGCGGCAAATAACTAGACGCGATGACCTGGAGACGGGTTTGCGGCTTAGTCGCGACCGCCGCCGTCGTCTTGGCGATCGCGGGCAGTGTCATTTGGTTTAAGGGCCGGGAACGCTTTGAGCGACCCGGCCCTTTGCGTGCCGAGACCATTGTGAACGTGCCTTTGGGCAGTGGTCTTGATGCGATCGCGATGCTGCTCGAAAAAGACGGTGTCATTGAGGACGAGCGCATTTTTCGTGTTGGCGTCCGGATTGTCGGAAAAGCTCGTTCACTGAAAGCCGGAGAGTACGCCTTTCCGGCAGGCGTTTCGATGCGTGACGCGATGAACGTCCTGGCCAGCGGCGCCACTGTGGTGCGCCGTTTGACCATTGCCGAGGGTCTAACCAGCCGAGAAGCGGTTGCACTGATTGATGCGGCGGAAGGACTGGAAGGCGAGGTTGACACTGTTCCTCCAGAAGGCAGTTTGCTGCCCGAAACCTATCATTACCGGCGTGGCGATAGCCGGCAGGATATCGTCAAGCGTATGCGTGTTGCGCGCGATGATATGCTCTCGGAGCTTTGGGCGGTGCGCGCGGAAAAGCTACCGATTAAGACACCGGAAGAGGCGCTGGTTCTGGCTTCGATTGTGGAAAAGGAAACAGGGATTCCCGACGAACGCGGGCTGGTTGCCGGTGTCTTCGTAAACCGTTTGCGCAAGGGTATGCGCCTGCAGTCGGACCCGACAGTGACCTATGGTCTTACTCTTGGCGAAAGACCATTGGGCCGCAACCTCACCCGGAATGATCTGAAGAAGCCGACACCCTATAACACCTATGTTATCGACGGACTGCCGCCGAGTCCGATTGCAAACGTCGGTCGCGCCGCGTTAGAAGCCGTGTTGAATCCCGTCAAGACAAGCTATCTCTATTTCGTTGCCGATGGGACTGGCGGCCATGCCTTTGCCAAGTCTCTTAAGGAGCACAACAGGAATGTTGCGAAGTGGCGGAAGATAAAAAAGGCGGGCTCGAAGTAGGAACAAGCTTCGCGAGGGCACCGTTCGGATTGCTCTCCTTTCCATCCCACTGAACGGGTCCTGGTCCACGTTTGACTCTGCTTGATGTGAATACAACCGGTGTTTCGTAATTAGGGTTGAGTCTTCATCGCAATCCGCAAAATAAAATGTTTGTTAACCATACTGAAAACACCATTGCGGTAGTATGCTGACGAAACTGTCTTGCTGGTGATGACAATGGTGCGACGGCACAGATTTATCACATTCTTTCTTCGTTATCCGAAGAGCATGTTCCTGACATACCTTGTCGTCGCGGCGGCAATCCTTGCGTTTGTTATGGTTCAAGGCGGCCAGTACATCCGCAGCGAGGTGGCTGTGGGGATGGCATCAAGCTATTCCAATGCCATTACGACCTTCCGGGAGTACTACTCGTCGGTTGTCATCAAGCAGGCGAAGGATGCCGGTCTGATGGCCTCTCATCGCTATCATGATGAGAGAGATACGATCCCTATTCCCGCCACGCTCGCCATCGAGTTAGGGGATGAGATTTCTTCGCGAACCGGAGAGGCGGGCTTTCGATTTTACAGTGACTACCCTTTTGCGAATCGTATCGAAGGGGGCCCTAACGATCAATTCGAACGCGCAGCGCTGAATGCTCTGCGCAGCGGGAAGCTCGATCATTTTGCCCAGGTCGGCGTTGTAGATGGTCGCGATACCCTGCGGTACGCAGTCGCCATAACAATGAAGCAGAGCTGTGTCGAATGCCATAACAGCCACGAAGAAAGCCCGAAAACCGATTGGGTCGTGGGTGACATAAGAGGTGTCCAGAGCGTGGCTCTCGCCCTATCGCCCTTGGATCCGATTGGTAACTCCGGTTATTTCCTTATGCTGTTGGGGACCGTCGGTGGTGTCTTACTGTTTTTTGGTCTGCTCTATGTGAAAACGCAGCGCTTTGTTCGCGCAGAACAGATGCTTGCTGACCGCCAGGAGGCTGAAAAACGTCTCCTAGCAAAGGAAAAGTTGGCTGCCGAACAAGCCAACGAGACTAAGACAGTCTTTATCGGTAACGTCAGTCACGAACTAAGAACACCATTGAACGCGATCATCGGGTTTTCCGAAATGATCAAAACCCAGGCATTAGGGCCGATCGAAAGAACCAAGTACGTCGAGTACGCGGCCGATATTCATCAGAGCGGCCAGCATCTTCTCTCCCTGATCAACGATCTTCTCGATATGAATAAGATCGAAGCCGGCAAATTCGAGCTGCATCCGCAGGAAGTCAACATCGACAAGTTGACGATTGAATGCTGTGACCTGATCCGTGGTCAAGCTGAACAGGCAAACATTGCACTCAAGCGGGAGGTTGATCCTAACCTTCCAGCGATCGAGAGCGATCCTCGGGTGATCAAACAGATCGTTCTCAATATGCTGTCGAATGCGGTCAAGTTTACGCCTGAGGACGGATTGGTCACGCTCCGGATCTCTCAGGATGAAGCGCAACAGGTGGTGATCGAAGTGAAAGACACCGGGATTGGCATCGCGCGTGAAGACCTGGAAAAGATCATGAAACCCTTCGGTCAAATCCGAACCGGTCTGTCGGAGAAATACCAGGGGTCCGGCCTCGGTCTGCCGCTGATCGCCGAATTCACCAAGCTACTGGGCGGTAGCTTCCATCTGCAATCGGAACCGGGAGAGGGGACGCAGATCAGAATTTCACTCGCACCCGGCTCACTCGCCAGCTGACGGCGAATGGACGAGTTGTCCCGTACTATGTTTTTTGCGGCAGTTTTCGTAAGACCGGATCAATGAGCGTAGCCGGCAGCACAGCCAGCATCCAGACGACCGCATACAGTCTGAAGGGAAAGACGATACGTGGACGATTTTTCGCCAATCCGCGTTGAATGATTTGCGCTGCGCGATCCCCGTCCATCAACAGTGGCATCGGAAAGTTGTTTACCGCAGTCATGCGACTGCGGACGAAGCCGGGACAGATCACCGATATCCCGATACCCTGTGCAAATAGCTCGCCGCGTAAACTCTCTCCCCACAGACGTACCGCGGCCTTGCTCGCACAGTAGGCCGGTGCGCCGGGAAACCCTTTAAAGGCGGCGAGTGAAGACATGATGGCAACTTGCCCGGTTTTTCGCGGTTTCATGAGCTCAATTGCCGGTAGGACGGTGTTGAAAACGCCATCGACGTTGACCGCCATGATCCGGCGGGCCTGTTCGGCGGTCTCTCCGCCGCTTCCAGTGCCTGCCGAAATGCCGGCGTTGGCGATAACGAGATCAAGAGGGGCAGTTTCGTCGATCCGTTTCATCCAGAAAGAAAGGCGGTCACACTCTTGAACGTCTATGAGTTCCGTCAATACCTTTGCACCCTGATCCCGGCAGTCGGCAGCCACTTGTTCGAGACGATCCTTGTCGCGCCCAGTGAGTGCAAGATGGACGCTGGGCGCTGCATAGCAGTTTGCGAGCGCTTCGCCGATTCCACTGGACGCACCGGTTATCAGTATTGAATTGGGGGCTTGCATGCGGTTCTCGCTTGTTTGGTGCGATGTTGTTGTCGACCACCGCCGCGTATATAAAGGCTGCGCATTGAAGTTAAATCATTATTGAGGCCTGCCGAGTGTCTGAAAATACAGGTGTTCTGTCCAGCATGACGGGCTTTTCCCGCAAGGACGGTGGTGACGGGTCAGCGACTTGGTCCTGGGAGATTAAAAGCGTCAATGGCCGCAATCTCGATCTTCGCTGCAGATTGGCAAACGGTTATGAGGATCTTGATCCTATCATCCGTACGGCGATGTCCGAGTCTTTTGCTCGTGGAAACTTTCAGCTGAATCTGACACTCGACCATGCCAAGCAGACGACGAGTTTCCAAGTCAACCGCGAGGTCTTGGCCCAACTCAAAGAGGTCATTGGCGAGCTGGAGTGTGAAATTCCCAGTGCGCCGGCACGGCTTGATGGCCTTTTGGGCCTGCGTGGAGTGATCGAGACCGTTGAGGATGTCGAGACTGAGGAGCAGGTTCAGGCTCGAAAGCAGATCATCAGGGAGGACTTGATGTCTGCCATTTCCGGGTTGCGCGATGCGCGGCGGGAAGAGGGGCAGCGGCTCGATGGTGTTGTTCGCCGTATGTTGACGCACATTGCCGAACTTATTGACACTGCAACGGGACTAGCAACGGTTCAGCCGGATGCCTTGCGGACGCGGCTGCGCGAGCAGGTCGCGGCGTTGCTGGAAGCTTCACCGGCTTTGCCGGAAGAACGGCTTGCGCAGGAAGCGGCATTGCTGATCACGAAAGCAGATATTCGCGAAGAACTTGACCGTTTGCGATCGCACGTGGAGGCAGCGCAGGAGCTACTGGACCAGGCTGGTCCTTGCGGCCGGCGCCTGGATTTTCTTTGTCAGGAATTTAACCGGGAAGCGAATACCCTTTGTTCGAAATCGTCAGACGTGGAGCTGACGAGAATAGGCCTTGAGCTCAAGGCGACAATTGAGCAGTTCCGCGAACAGATTCAGAATTTGGAATAGCAGTATGAGCCGGGCCGCGATGAAGCATGGTGATATCAAACGCCGGGGACTTATGTTGGTGTTCTCCTCGCCTTCAGGTGCGGGAAAAACAACGATCTCGCGAAAACTGTTGGAAAAAGACGATAACCTGGAGCTTTCCATATCGGCGACCACGCGGCCGCGCAGGCCGGGTGAAGTGAACGGACAGGATTACTTCTTCGTTTCGTCCGAGCAGTTCGAGGCCATGGTTGCACGTGGCGAGTTGCTGGAACATGCACAGGTATTCGATCATCGCTATGGGACACCCCGCGACCCGGTTGAAAAGGCTCTGCAAGGGGGTAGGGACGTCTTGTTCGATATCGACTGGCAAGGCACCCAGCAAGTTGCTGACAAGGCGCCCAGGGACTTGGTCCGCGTGTTTGTCCTGCCACCTTCGACGCAGGAGCTGGAGCGCCGCCTTTACGCGCGTGCGCGTGATCCCGAAGATGTGGTTCGCAGCCGGATGGCGAAGGCAGCCGACGAACTCAGCCATTGGGCCGAGTACGACTACATCATCGTCAATCACGATATCGACCAGAGCCTATCGGACGTCCAATCTATCCTGCATGCCGAGCGTCTTCGGCGTGAACGCCGTGTTGGCCTTAGAGACTTTGTGGAAACACTGCGTTCGCCCTGAATATTGCGATCCGCAATGCTGCCGATGCTTCAGGGGAACGCCGGTCTTGTAGCCGTTTAGACCTTGAGACTTCCATGATCCAAGGCGCGCGCAAGGGCACAAAAATTCTCGACGGAAAGTTCCTCGGCACGTTTCGTCCCTTCGATCCCGCACTGTGCGAGTAGGCCGGTGACGTCCTGCGAAGCGCTTTTCAGACTCTGTCTGAGCATCTTTCGGCGCTGGCCAAACGCCGCAGCTGTAATGCGCTCCAGACTGGGCATCTGCGCCGGTGCAAGAGGCACTGTTCTCGGTGTGAGGCTCACGATGGTGGAGATGACCTTCGGCGGCGGCGTGAAGGCTTGCTTCGGAACATCGAACACCAGATCGATCTCGCACAACCACTGCGCAAGGATGGAGAGGCGCCCATATTCCTTGGCCCGCGGGATCGCCGCGAGACGCTCTGCCACTTCCTTTTGAAACATCAGTGTCAAACGCGTCAGGGCTCCGGCATCTTTATCCAGAAGGGTCAGCCATTGAATGAGCAGGGCGGTCGAGACATTGTAGGGCAGGTTTGCCACGATCTGACGCGGCGCCTCGCCGAGTTGGCTGAGATCAATTTCCAACGCATCGCCGGCAATCAGTTCAAGACGGCCGGGGTAGGCGTCGGCAACCTCTTGGAGAGCGTCGAGGCACCGGCGATCTTTCTCGATCGCAATAACTTTGCGGGCGCCTTCATCCAGAAGCCCCCTGGTCAATCCGCCGGGACCGGGGCCGATTTCGATTACAGTTCCCTGACTCAGCGGTGCCGCGGCTCTGGCGATACGGCGTGTCAGATTGAGATCGAGCAGAAAGTGTTGCCCAAGAGCTTTGCGCGCCCCCAAACCGTGTTTAGCGATGGTTTCACGCAAGGGCGGAAGAGCGGTCGAAGGCCTCCCTGAGCTTTCTGCTGTCGGTGGTGAGGGCATGGCCGCGGAATCCTGTAGTTTAAGGCGCGACCAGTTGCCCGGTTTGGCCCCGGTCGTCGGCGATTATATTCGGATATCCACGTTGGCCGTCCGGCGCAGATCCTGCAGGTAACGCTGTGCGAGGACGTCGAGGCGCTGGTTGGTCAGTGTCGTCACGATCCGCGCCCGATCCACGCCTTGATCGCTGCCGGTTCGGCTGCAGACCAGCAGGACCGAGATACCGCCGGACACCTGAACCGGTTGACTTGCTTCGCCTGTTGCCAGGTTCTGAACGGCGGTGCGTAGTTCGGCCGGCAATTCACTGGTTTTTACGGTTCCGAGGTCGCCGGACCCTGGGCTGCCGATTGCGGCTGCCACATCGTCGACGGCTTCGCAGCTGGTCAACTGCGCCCGGGCACCAGCCGCGCGCGCGCGTGCACCCTCAATCTGCTCTGACGTAGGCGTTGCGGGCAGCGCGAAGAGAACTTGTTTCAGGTTCAGCGTTTCCTCCTGACCTGCCTGCCGCTGTTCCAGGAAATTCAGGAGATAAAAGCCAGTGGTTGTTTGAATCGGGCCGACAACGCTGTTCGGAGCAGCCGACGCCAGAGCCTGATCAAGCTCTGGCTGCAATTCGCCTTGGGCAACCCAGCCAAGGTCACCCCCGAGCGACGCGCTCGCAGACTGGGAGAATTCCCGTGCAAGGGTGCCGAAGTTCGCGCCTTCACGAAGACGATTGAGCAGACGGAGGGCATTTTCCCTAACTTCCGCCTCACGCTGTGCGTTTTCGACCGCAAGGAAAATTTCACCGACACGCCGTTGAGCGGAATTTACGCCGGTTGCCACCCGGTCGACGACTTCCTGAACTTCTTCGTCGGAAATGTTGACAGATGGACGGAGGCGGCGGGCGACAACAATCGACCAAGCGATTTGAGCTCGGATCTGGTCCGAGATGGTGGAGGCAAGCACGCCTTTTCGACGAAGAAAGCTGACAAACTGATCCCGGCTCATCTTGTTCTGACGAGCCAGGTCTGCCAAAGCGGCTTCGACCTGGTTGTCGGCGACGGAAATTTCCAGTCGCTGCGCTTCCTGCATCTGGAGGCGTTCGTCGACCAGACGTCGTAGAACCTGCGGGATCAAACGACGGCGGGTCTCCGGCCCGTCCTTTTGGCGGGTCGCGAGCAGAGTCAGGCGTGCACGTTGGGTTAGATCGAGGATCGAGATGACCTCGTCGTTGACGACTGCTGCCGGGCGCAGCATATCCTGCGCAGCCGCTGTCATTCCGCTCGCAAGCAAGAGGAGGAGCGCGAGTGAAAGTCTCAGTCGGAAAAACTTCATTACGTCAATGCCGCTGTAAGCCATGTCCATCGATATACATCATAAATTCAGCTAACTACAGGTCTCAACGGTCCCGAATGCGTGACATTCAGAACCGTCTTTGGTTTTCGATGAACCTAGTTGGTCGAAAATTCGCCTAAGTGTTTGAAAACAAACCGTACTGCGAAGGTATCTTCCGGCTCGATATCTCGATCGGTAAAGAAGGTCCGCTCTGCGATACCCTCAATCAGGAAGCACTCATCCTGATACGTTAGGCCAACCCTTGTTTCCAGCGAACTTTTGTCCTGAATATCGCGGCGATGGGACGCGAATGTCGACCAGTATTCGCTCAGTTGAGATCTTACACTTACAGTTAGCTCTTCCCGGTCGTCGAACTCGTCGACTTCTCCGGTATTGTTAAGAAATAGATAGTTGACGCCGAACCTTAGCAAAGGCGGGCCAACCCTGAGGCTGACTTCGCTACGTTGCGCGTCGAGAGTTTCTTCATCGAGTCTGAAGCGATAAAGAAGATCGACTTCGTCAATCGGGTTGATCCGGATCCGCCCGACATAATCGGAAAGATTGTTCGCCAGGCCCGAATTTTCGCTGAAGTTGTTGTTTTCTTTTAAGGCGTAGCTCTGACCTACGAAGGCCTCACTGGATCCCGACTCATGAAACAGCGTCCATTTCAGACCGTAGTTGACCCTGCTTCCTGAGTCGACACGATCCAGACCTGCAAACCGGTTCAAACTGAAGAGGTTGGTATCGTCGAACTCAAAGTCCCTGCTGTCTTCATTGGGGATTTCACCAGGATTGGAACCGTTTGGCGCGGCAATGACCTGAACAACCGGTTCGATGACCTGACTGAAAGTATCGTCGTTACGTACCCAGGGATAGCGCCATTCGGCGGCCAGTTGAGGGAAGACGCGACCCGTGAAGCCATCAAACGTTGAGCCGGTGGGATTGACCTCGTTGCTGTTGGGATCGACGCCGTTGACCCAATAGCCATCCGCCTGAACTTGCGCGGTGAACTTGTAACTGTCGCCCAGGGGAGAAATAAAGGGCAGATCCCAACCGCCGATGATTGATGCCCGACGGCTATCCCTGCCTTCGCTGCGAGTCAAGGCCAGCAAATTTGCGTCCAGTCGAACGACACTGTCGGCAATCAGGGGTTCGCTGATGAAGTTGTAATCCGCCATGGGCAGGATAATGGGCGATTCGTCGTTGACGTCACTTTGCCGGAGCCCCTGAAAGGCGAAGCTGTTCACAGCGGCATAGTTGCGCCCTCTGAATCCCTCGACAAATGCGCGGCTGGTGAGGGTTCGCTCCGATCCAAAGTCATAGAGACGCAGGTAGGTGTCGTCGCTGCTGCGATTGGCATCGAAACCCCATCGCCAGGTTTCGTCGATATCGAACCGCCCCTCTGCATCAATATGGCCACGAAACCGGTCTTCCGCGGTTTGACCGCCACGGTCTTCCCGATCGGCAATCGTGGCGCTGCCGCTAACGTCAATGAAACCATTGGTAAACAGGTGCCGGTACTGGGCTGCTGCAACCGCGTTCTGTTCGGTGGTGAAGATCGGCGCAATCGTAAGATCTTGATTCGAATCAATGTTCCAGAAATACGGAACCTGAGCTGTAAAACCGAGAGAATCGGAATTGCGGAAGGTCGGCGCCAGGAAACCACTTTTCTTTTTAACGGTTGGGTCCGGATGTGACAGATACGGGCTGTAGGCAACTGGAATGCCGAAAAATTCCATCCGGGCGTCGTAGTAGCGGATTTCCTGTTCCGCCTGATCGTGGATCACCCTATCGGCCTTGAGCTGCCATAGGGGCGCCTTGGAAGGGTCGTCTTTACAGAGATTACAGGGACTGAATATCGCCTTGCTGAGAACGGTGCGGTTGCCTCCGGTACGCTGTCCCGTCACGGCTGCGAGGCGGCTGCGGTCCGACAATAAGACCCGAATGTCGCGGATAAAACCTTCGCTAAGGTCTTTGGACAGCTCGAGATATTCAGCGAAGACGACGTCTCCGGTTGGTTCCAGCAGGGCCACGTTGCCCGTAGCCGTAACGACGTTGGTATTGATATTGTAGGAAACGGCATCTGCCTTGACGATCCGGTCGCCTTGAGAAATTTCGACGTTACCCGAAGCCGTTACGATGTTCAGTTCCTGATCGAAGGTAACCTGATCGGCGCTGATCAAAGCTGGCGTGTCTCTGTCGAATGAATCCACCGAAACCTGTGCCGTGGCGGGCTGGGCAAACGACAAAAAGACAGCGGTTACGGCTAACGCCAGTTTCCACCCGGTGATGTACCCCCCAACAGCCACTAGCCTATCCATCCTCCAGGTGCAAGAGAGCTGCGACACCGAACATCATGCTCACGCCTGAAGGCAGCCAGGCTGCCAGAACGACAGGAATTTTCCCTGACAGACCGAGTGTGAAGACGAAATTGGAAATAAAGTAGAATAGAAACCCCGTCAGAACACCGCCGAGCAGTACCAGGCCAACCCGGCCCCGGCGCTGAGGCCTGAGTGAGAAGCTTGCCGCCAGGAGGATCATGGCAATCAACAGAAAAGGAGTCGCCAGCAGCCGATGAAATTGGAGTTCATGACGCACCGCTGAGAAGCCCGCTTCCTCCATCAGCGCGATGAAACTGGGGAGACTCCAGAACGAGATTGTCTGAGGATCGGCAAGGCTTTCCTGGATTTTCTCGATCGTCAGATCGGTATTGATTTCGACAGTATCAAAGAATTCCGCCGGCACGCCGGGACTGGTTTTCCATGCATTGAAAAGGACCCAACGTCCTTCTCTCAACTCTGCCGATTTGGCGTCGATCCGTCCGGCAAAGCGATCGTTGGTCTCGTAATTGAACACGATCACGTGGTTCAGGATCATGCTTTCGGGAGTAACAGATACCGCATGTATGACGGATTGACCTGTTTCTCCGGGTTGCCTCAGCCAGAGGCCGGTTTTGGAGATTGCGAAGGTCGAACTGGACTTGCCTTTAAAAGTGCTTTCAAGAGCTTCGTAGCGGCTGAGTAAAATCGACGCCAGCGGATTGAGTAACGCAGTGGTGGCGGCCCCCAGCAGGAAACCGGCGATGAGCACGGGAAGAAGAAATTGCCACACCGAAACACCCGCTGAACGGGTGACGACCAGTTCGTGCGATCTGGTGAGGCGCCAGAATGTGGCCAAGCCTGCGAACAGGGCAGTAAAGGGCATAACCTCTTGGGCCAGATAGGGCAGCTTCATAAACGCGAGCTGCAGCATGGTGCCGAGATCTGCACCTTTGCCCGAAACCCTGTCAATGACATCGACAACGGTGATCAGAAGGATGACGGCCGCCAGACCGAAGAAGAACATCATGAAGAGGTTCAGGTATTGGCGCCCTATGTACCAAAGGAGCGTTGGCGACAACCTCATAGCCCGCGGTGAAGACATTGCGTTGCTGGTCATGATCCTGCCATAGCCTCGCTGCTTGGCGGCGATACGGCGCGCCGCCTGCTGTCCCGAAGCACGAATATCAGCGATACGGCGATTGCACTCAGAGGTGTGGCGTAAATGGCGGGAACGATGGACAGAGAAGATTTCGCATAATCGTTGAGTGTCAGCAGTATGACCTGAAGCGATGCGACACAAAAGATCGCGACAACCACGCGCTGGACCTGCCCACGCCGCGAAAATTCGCCCGAAAGCAATGCAGCCAGCGCCACCAGGACAAAGGCGATGGAATAGAGCGGATAGACCATCCGCTGATGGGCTTCCGCAATGTATGTTCGCTGCGTGCGTGCCGGCAGTTTGGTATCAGGACTTAGCAGTTCGGGGATGGTCAGTTCCCTGCGATCCTTGGCCCGCTCCTTCGAGGCTGTCTCGAACTGGCTGAGGTTGAAGGAATAGCTGTCAAAATAGAGCATCTGCAGACGCCCGGTCTTCAGGTCAACGACCTGCCTGTTGCCGTTCTCGAGCACAATATGCGGACCTTCGTCGCTGCGCCGGAGCGCGCCGCTCTCGGCCATCATCGTAACCGGGTTGTCCAGATCCCGGTTGTCGTGGGCGAGGATACCGCGCAGTTCGCCGTTCAGGCTGCGTTCCCGCACGAAGATCGTGATGCCTTCGGTCAGCGTGTTGAAGACGCCTTCCTGAAGAATCGCTGCCGAATATTCATTGCTGAGCTGATACTTCAAATTGCGAAACTCCCGATGGGAAATCGGGAGGAAATAGACCGATATCGCGTAGCCTATGATGGTGATCGCAGTGGCGAGGATCATGGCAGGACGGGCAAGATCGACCTGGGAAAAACCGGCCGACCGCATGACGATCAATTCGCGATCAGCGGTCAGCTTATAGTAGACGAACAGAGTTGCGCAGAAGGCCGCAATCGGCAGGACGATGCTCAGAAAAGACGGCAGCAAAAGCGCCACAAAATAGAGAAATGTCGTCGCTTGGAGGCCGCGATTGACGATGTAGTCCAACAAGCGCAAGGACTGCATCAGCCAAATGGCAAAGGTCAGCGCGAGAGTGACTGACAAGGTGGCGCCGGTCAGCTGCCCCAAAATATGACGTGTAAGCGTGTGCATCTACTCTACGATCAGCCCTGTGCTGCTAGAGAGATAGCCGGAACAGTCTCCTGACGTCCAGATATTTTGACTGGTGGTTGAAGCCTTTAGAGCGCCAAAGTTGAGGCAGGCAGACAGGCTGTGGCCTTCTGTACGCGCTCGCGATGTAACAAAGTGGTCATTGACAGGGAAATGAGTGACCGATATCGCATAACTGCGTTAGTTTATCGTCAATGTCCAAAATTCCGTTCCCCGCCTTCCATTTTAACTGTCCGAGATCGCCATCATGAAAATTTCCTTTGCTGCGCCGGCCCTTCCTAAAAATGCCGCTATCGTCGCTGGCGTCATGAAAGGCGGCAAACTGTCGCCGACTGCTGCGAACCTGGATAAGGCCACAGGAGGCGCGCTTTCCAAGGCGATCGAAGCAAGCAGTTACGAAGGCAAGAAGGGGGAACTGCTTGAATTGCTCGCGCCGGCCAATATCCAAAATAGCCGTATTCTGTTGGTCGGTGTTGGAGATCCGGCAGAAATCACGGATAGCGATTTGGAGAATCTGGGCGGATCTCTTTACAAACATCTATCGTCTTGCGGTGAAAAAGAAGCCGTCGTCATGGTCGATGCGGTAAAATCAGCAGCATTGGACGGTGCCGATCGTGCCGCTCACGGCGCCTATGGTGCATTGCTGCGTTCCTATCGCTTCGATAAGTACAAGACCAAAGAAAAGTCTGAAAAGAAAACCAAGCTCGCCAAACTGACATTTATGGTCGAGTCGGCACCCAAAGCCCGAAAGCTCTATGGGGCTCTGAGCAGGGTGGCAGACGGCGTGTTCATGACCCGTGACTTGGTTTCTGAACCTGCCAATATCCTCTATCCAAAGACGCTGGCCCAGCATGCCAAGGAACTGACCTCGCTTGGGGTCAAGGTGCAGGTGCTGGGTGAGAAGGAAATGGCCAAACTGGGGATGGGCGCTCTGTTGGGAGTCGGCCAGGGGTCCGAGCGTGAGTCGCAGTTGCTGGTGATGCGATGGGATGGCGCTCCAAAAGCCAAGAACAAACGCCCCATCGCTTTTGTTGGCAAGGGTGTGACCTTTGATACGGGTGGTATATCCATCAAGCCTGCGGCCGGTATGGAAGACATGAAATGGGACATGGGCGGTTCGGGCGTTGTTGTCGGTCTTATGAAGGCTTTGGCTGGCCGTAAAGCCAAAACCAATGTGGTCGCAGTGTGTGGATTGGTCGAAAATATGCCGTCGGGCAATGCTCAGCGCCCGGGTGATATCGTCACCTCCATGTCGGGGCAGACCATCGAGGTTCTGAATACCGATGCCGAAGGCCGCCTGGTCCTGGCCGATGCTCTCTGGTACACGCAGGAAAAGTTTAAGCCGCGCATGGTGATCGACCTAGCCACGCTGACCGGTGCCATCATTATCGCCCTGGGCAACAGTCACGCAGGCGTTTTCTCCAATGACGATGATCTCTCCGAGGCGTTGAATCAGGCTGGTCAGGCTGTCGGCGAGAAAGTCTGGCGGCTGCCGCTTGGCGACGACTATGACAAGCTGATCGATTGCGAGGCGGCGGATATGAAGAATATCGGGGGGAGGGCCGGTGGATCGATCACCGCCGCGCAGTTCCTGCAGCGCTTTATTCAGAAGGATGTGCCCTGGGCACATATCGATATCGCCGGCGTCACCTGGTCTTCAAAGGACAAACCGACGGTGCCCCGTGGCGCGACGGCCTTCGGTGTGCGCCTGCTCGACCGTCTGGTCGCCGACCGCTACGAAGGCTGAAGGAAGGGCGTGACGGCAAGGCCATGACGGAAGTCCGCTTCTATCATATGACGCGGAGCACATTGGAAGCCGCGTTGCCGCAGATGCTGGAGAAAACCTTAGAGCGAGGCCAAAAGGCGGTCGTGATGGCCGGATCCAATGCCAGGGTGGAAGCTCTGAATGGCCACCTGTGGAGTTATCACGACCGCTCGTTTTTACCCCATGGCTCGGCGAAGGATGGCTATCCCGAGCGCCAGCCGGTGTGGTTGACGGTCAAAGACGAAAGACCGAATGCGGCGGAGGTCCTATTCCTCACAGATGGGGCGGCGTCGGAGCACTTGGAGGACTTTCAACTTTGTGCCGTACTCTTCGATGGTAAGCTTGAGGAAGCGGTAAAGGCCGCACGTCAGCAGTGGGTCGGTTACAAGGATGCCGGTCACCAGGTAACCTACTGGCAGCAGGACGATAACGGACGTTGGAGCCAGAAGGCCTGACTTGCCAACCTTTTAGCGGCTTGGTTCCAGCCATTTCATAGCTGGCAACTCGAGACGTCGGGCGGGGCCTTTGTTCGATTGCGAGATGCTTAAGACAAGGCTTGCTTGCGAGCGGCCCTTTTTTGGAATCACTTTGATAAAACCTGTATCCGACAAAGCCTGCAGGTCGGCGCAGGGCTGAATATCTGCGTCAAGAGACAGTTCCAAGCCTATAATTTCGCTCAATCCTGCCTCCACCTGTCGTGCGCCGGCACGCCCATCCATCCACTGGTCCGGCCGCGTGTTACCGGGGGATACGAAGAGGAGAGGTTGGGTGGGGTCTTCGCTCGAAAGCGCGACAGGGATTGCACGATCTTCAGGCAGGTAAGGGGGGGTGTAATTCCATGTCGGGAAGGGAGGCGCAGGTTCCGGGCGTAGTGCAATGCCGAAGGGGTTCGTCCTTTTGCTGTGCCAGTCGGCACGGGCCGCAAGGCCGGTGCGGGCGATGACAGGGGAAGTCAAAGCCGCTTTGTCGGTGACCCACAACAGTTCCAGGAACGCGTTGTCAAAGCAGTAACAGAGGTTGGCGGTTCCTTGTCCAGGATGTTCCCGCCGGCAGCTCTCGCGTAGCCCGATGCCCCTGAGCACCCCTGCCGCCTGAATGGCTTCGGGTTCGACGAATAGAAAGACGTGACAGAGCTCAAGTCGGGCCATCGACCGTCTCAGCCGTCTTCCAAGGCGCTTTGGGCTTCCAGCCATAGTTGTTCGGCGTCGGCGATTGCCTTGGAGACCTGTCCAAATTCGACATGGATCGCCTGTAAGTCGGCAGTCGAGGCGTCGTAGATTTTCGGATCCGCGAGCTTTACCTCCAGATCTTTTTTCCGGCGTTCAAGGCGCTCCACGTTCTGCTCTGCCGCTTTGACCTTTTTGCGAAGATCGGCTGCCGCGGCACGCGCATCGGCAGCTGCCTTGCGCTTGTCCTTTTTGCTTTGGCCCTGTTTGGGGTCAGCGAAACCATTCAGTTCGGATTCTCGTTCACGCCGTTCGCTGCGGGCCCGGGCACGCTCTTCCCGGCGCTGATCCAGAAGAAGCTGACGGTAAGACTCCATGTCGCCGTCATAGCTGGCAACGCCGCCATTGGAAACCAGCCACAGGCGATCCGCAGAAAGTTCAATCAAATGGGGATCATGCGAGACCAGAATGACGGCGCCGTCAAAGCCGTTGATTGCCTGAATCAACGCCTGACGGGCATCGACGTCCAGGTGGTTGGTCGGCTCATCCAGCAAAAGGATATGCGGCTTATCCCGGGTCATGAGAGCAAAGAGCAACCGGGCTTTCTCGCCACCCGACAGTTTACCGACTTTTGTTGTGGCGTGTTCCTGGCCAAACCCGAACCGGCCAAGATGGCTGCGTAGCTTGGTTTCGGTTTCCATGGGGAGCGCGCGCGCCATGTGTTCGAGCGGCGTTCCGTTCAGATCCAGCTCGTCAGCTTGGTCTTGAGAAAAATAACCCACTTTCAGCTTCGAGGATTTGACGAGGCGTCCGGACATTGGCTTAAGACGTGTCGCCAGGAGTTTGATAAAGGTGGATTTCCCGTTGCCGTTGGCACCTAAAAGCGCGATGCGATCATCCATGTCGATGCGCAGGTTGAGTTTGTTCAGCACGGCGAGATCGGCGCTATAGCCGACCGCAGCGTCTTCCAGATTGATCAAGGGAGGGGATAGCTGGACCGGCGTTGGGAAATCGAACGTGGTCGTGCGCTCCTCGATCGCGCTGGCGATCGGCTCCATTCGTGCCAGCGCTTTCAGGCGCGACTGAGCCTGTCTGGCCTTACTGGCTTTGGCGCGGAACCTCTCAACAAAACTCTCGATATGTCTGCGCTCGGCGATCTGTTTTGTGCGCATTGCCGCCTGGCGTTCCTGGTTTTCACGCCGCGTGCGTTCAAATCTATCGTAGTTTCCGTTGTAGATGTTCAGCTTAAGCTGTTCTAAATGCAGGGTCCTCTGGGCGATATTGTTCAAGAGGTTCCGGTCGTGAGAGACCAGCAATAAAGTGCCGGGATAACCTTTGAGGTAACCTTCGAGCCAGAGAGTTGCTTCGAGATCGAGATGGTTGGTCGGCTCATCCAGGAGCAACAGATCAGGTTCGGTAAACAGCAAAGCCGCCAAGGCCACCCGCATGCGCCAACCACCGGAGAGTGAGGAGCAGGGCTGCTGTTGTGCCTCTTCGCTGAAGCCTAAGCCCGCCAGAATACGAGCCGCACGTGCGGGTGCGGTTTCGGCTTTGATGGTTGCTAACCGCTCGTGCACTTCAGCGATACGTCCTGGATCTTCGGCTGTCTCGGCCTCGGCCAGAAGCGCTGTGCGCTCGATGTCAGCCGCAAGGACCGTATCGATCAAACTGGTCGGGCCGGAGGGGGCATCCTGTGCGACCGTTCCGACGCTTGCGCCTTTGGGCACGACGATTTCGCCACCGTCCAGCGGCGTGGTTCCCATGATCAGGCGCAGCAGCGTGGATTTGCCGGAGCCGTTGCGGCCAACGAAACCAACCCGCTCGCCTTTGTGGACGACGGTTGTAGCCCGATCGAACAGCAACCGGCCTTCGACCCTTTGGGTTATGTCTTTGATATGAAGCATGACAGGCGGGGTGATAGCACGTCGGGTGAAGGTGGTGAAAGGGCCAGCAGACGGCAAAATTGTACGAGCGGTTTCAGAGGCCGCAGCCGGTGATATTTTTTGCGCTGGGTTCAATGCGACGCGGTTATTGCAGCGGAACCGCTCTACGGCTATAACGCGCGCGAATTTACCAGCCCTATCCAGACCTGGGCCCAATCCAAACGAGGAGAGCCAAGAAGATGGCCATCGAGCGTACCTTTTCCATCATCAAGCCGGATGCAACCAAACGTAATCTGACCGGCAAGATCATCAGTAAGTTCGAGGACGCCGGCCTTCGCATCGTCGCCTCCAAGCGCATTCAGATGACCAAGGCACAGGCCGAAGGATTCTATGCAGTTCACAAAGAGCGCCCGTTTTATGGCGATCTTTGCAGCTTCATGACCTCTGGTCCTGTTGTTGTACAGGTTCTGGAAGGCGAGGACGGCATCGCGAAGAATCGCGAAGTAATGGGCGCCACCAACCCAGCCGACGCAGCCGCCGGCACCATCCGCGCTGAGTTTGCCGAATCGATCGAGGCAAATTCCGTCCACGGTTCTGATGCGCCCGAGACCGCTGCTGAAGAGATCAAGTTCTTCTTCACCGACGATGAGTTGGTCGGATAACGCCGAAGAACATAGACACGAAAAAGGGTGGAGCGCATGACGGCTCCACCCTTTTTTTGTTTAAAGTCAGATTCTTATGTCGCTTGATTAAAGCGTCACTAGCGCCAAAAGGACGAGAATCGCGATAACCGCTACGGTCGAGATCGTCGCCACGCGGACAAAGCCAACCCAGGCTTGTTGGTGTTCGGCAAGCATTTCATCGTCATTCATGGAACGGATCCCCTCACTAAAGCATTATCGCCGCTTGTATAATGCCGGAACTTAACCGGCGCCGATTATCAGTGCAAGCCTCAGTCGAAGCCCGTCATTGCAGACATTAGTTTAGCTGGCCGGGCTTAATAGAATGTTCGGGTCGAACGGTCCGGCGTATTTGACGATCGCCCTGTCCCCGTCGACCAGAACTCGTCCTTCGGCAACCAACCGCAAACACAACGGATAAAGCTTGTGTTCTGCAGTCAATACCCGGTCGGCGAGACTGTCTTCGCTGTCCCCGTCGAGGACCGGCACCGCAGCCTGCCCAATGATCGGACCCACATCTACCTCCTCACGAACATAATGCACTGTGCAGCCGTGCAGCTTGACGCCTGCATCCAGTGCCTTTTTGTGCGTGTTCAGGCCAGGAAAGGCCGGCAGAAGCGAAGGATGGATATTGATCAGCCGATTGTGCCATTTCGAAAGATAGTCTCCTGTCACAATCCGCATGAACCCTGCGTGGCAGATCAGTTCGACACCTGCGGCTTCCATGGCGTCGCTCAGCGATCGCTCGAAGCTTTCCCGATTCTCGAATGCGCGGTGGTTGATCGTTTCGGTTGCGACTCCGGCCCGTTCAGCACGGCGCAGACCTTCGACATCTGGATTGTTGGAGATGACCCGTACGATTTCAGCCGGATAGGCCGGATCTGTGCAGGCGTCTAACAATGCCTGAAGATTGCTGCCGCGACCTGAAATTACGACGCCGACCTTTAACCGGTTGGTCATCGTCCCTCCTGGTCAAGCCCAGTGTTTCCGGCCATTACGGGCCAGGAATCGTAGAGATTGTGGAAGATGACGGAGAGGCCGTTTTCCGCCTTTTCGGTTACCTTGCCCAATCGGAACACCGTTTCACCTGCAGCCTGAAGGGTGTTTGAGACGTCCTCTTCGGCGTCGGCGTTGCAGACCACTGCCATCCCGATTCCACAATTGAAGGTCCGGACCATTTCTTGCGGTGCAATTCCACCTAGTTCGGCTAACCAGGGGAAGACAGCCGGGATCTGCCAGGGCAGGCCGTTAATTTCGATCGCCAGATTCGCCGGCAGAACCCTGGGTAGATTCTCGGTAAAGCCGCCACCCGTAATGTGGGCGAGTGCCGTCACGCCACCGCCGCGCACTGCATCGAGGCAACTCCTGACGTAGATCTTCGTGGGTTCAAGCAATGCTTCCCCAAGGCTTTGTGTGGGGCTGAATGGGCAGGGCGCGGCGTAATCCAGCCCATTATCTGCCACAACTTTGCGCACCAGAGAGAAGCCGTTGGAATGCAAACCGCTGGACGCCAGACCCAAGACGACATTACCTGCGGTGACGCGATCTTCGTTCAGTGTCTGGGCGCGCTCGACTGCACCGACGGCAAAACCGGCGAGATCGTAGTCGTCACCTTCGTACATACCGGGCATTTCGGCCGTTTCGCCGCCGATCAAGGCGCAGTTCGACTGCCTGCAGCCTTCGGCGATACTGGCGATGATTTCCCTGCCGGCATCGACATTGAGTTTGCCGGTCGCATAGTAATCGAGGAATAGCAGAGGCTCTGCGCCCTGAACGACGAGGTCGTTAACGCACATGGCAACCAGATCGATACCGACTCCGTCGTGTTTGCCGGCCATGATGGCGATCTTGAGCTTGGTGCCGACACCGTCGTTGCAGGCGACCAGCAGTGGATCGTCGAAACCCGCTGCCTTGAGGTCGAAAAACGCGCCGAAACCGCCGAGACCGGCGTTTGAGCCAGGGCGCGAGGTGGACTTCGCCAGAGGCTTGATAGCGTCCACCAAGGCGTTTCCTGCATCGATGTCAACACCGGCAGACTTGTAACTTTCCTGTGGCGTGTTGCGCACCGGGGTGTCGCGCTGCGATCCGCTTGTTATGGTGTCCTCCGGCATCTTCGCGTATTAAGGTGAGAGCCAAGAGGCCCAAACGGGTCTTACATGGCAGTTTGCGACGCGAAAATACTTTATCCGGGACGGTTTGCAATGCGGTTTCGCCGCTTTAATACGAGCTTTCGCAGGTTTTTTTCGGTTCTGGTCATGATACTGCCGGTGACTGCGGCAGGATCCGCCCTGGCCAACGAGGTCTTTACCGTCCGAAATGTGCCTGTGGATGCCACGGCTGCTGCTGCGGCTACTGCACGCGACGCCGCGCTGGCGAAGGGATACCTGGATGCCTACGCCCGGCTGATCGGGCGTCTGGTGCCGAAGGAGGAGCAGGCACGGGCTCCACAACTGACTTCCGGTCAGATTGCAAACTATACCGTGGATTTCTCTGTGGCGCGCGAACGGACCTCGAGCGTGCGCTACCTGGCTGATATTACTTATCGTTTCCGGCCCGAAGAGGTTCGTCGTTTGCTGAGGAATAACGGCATTGGCTTTGCAGAGACCAGGAGCAAGCCGGTCGTGGTGCTTCCGCTACAGGATGCCGGCGGAACCGAGATCCTTTGGGAAGACGGCAACACTTGGCGGGATATCTGGTCGATTCGAACTGGCAGTGGCGGGCTGGTTCCTCTGATTGTGCCGCTTGGCGATCTGAGTGATATCTCGTCTATTTCCGCGGATGAGGCGGTCAACGGCGACGCTGAGCGCCTTTCGGCACTGGCCGAACGCTACGGTGCCGGATCGGTTTTAGTGAGCCGCGCAGCCCTGCTTGGCGATGCAGAGGTTGGTACTGCCGAACTCGGATTGAGTATGACCCGTTTCGATTCGAATGGTTCTCCTCAGCCTTTCGGTGCAGAGACCTATCGCCAACAGACCGGTGAATTGCTTGAAGACTTCCTGATGCGCGCCGCCGATACCGTGGAAGCATCGATTCAGGAAAGGTGGAAAGGAAGTAACGTGCTTCGATACGGCGTCGAAAGCACCATTCAGGTGAAAGTACCGGTTACCGGTCTCGGGGACTGGGTGGAAATACAGAAGCGATTGAGAGAGATTCCTGCTGTTGTCGGCAGCAACGTGCAGGCCATTTCAAAGCAACTGGTTGACCTGTCGATCACTTATGTTGGGGACGAAAAACAACTTACTATTGCATTGCGGCAGAATGACCTCACATTATTAATGAATGAGATCTTAGTTTGGGAACTCCGATTGAGCGGCTCTGAAGGCCCGGTAAGCGGCAGTTCTGTTGTTCCTACATCACCAACGGCGTTGCCAGGCGGAGGAGCTCAACAGCAAGGTGGGAGTTTTGTGCCCGGTTCCAATGCTTCAGCAAACCCTGAAGCCGCCATTCAACCCGAAGGGGTTTCTGATCTAGGGAGCACCTCGGGCGTGTCCAGTCCGCAACCCGTCGAATGAGCATCTGCGTTATATGTCTTGGCTTCCGAACATCATAACCATTGCGCGCCTTTTATTAGTTCCCGTCATCATTGGATTTATCCTCCTCACGGAGTATTTGGCTGCATTCTGGGTTTTCGCCCTGGCCGGCGTTTCGGATGCACTCGATGGATATCTGGCCAATAAGCTCAAGGCCGTGTCTGAGCTCGGCGGCTATCTGGATCCTATTGCCGATAAGATTTTATTGGTTGGGCTTTGCCTCACCCTTGGGTTTCTAGGAGAAATTCCGGGATGGCTGGTCAGCTTCGTTGTGTTGCGCGACGTCCTGATCGTGAGCGGCGCAATGGTGGTCCTTATGATCACCGGCAGTCTCAAGATGGAACCTTTGGCTGTCAGCAAGATCAATACTCTCGCGCAAATCGTTTTGGTCGGTCTTGTGCTCGCGTCGCAGGGGTTCAGTTTTGATGGCGCGCTGGATATGGCCTGCGAAGTGGCGGTTTACGTGGTTGCGGCCACAACTTTCATATCAGGTTCCGCTTATGTTTTTTTGTGGGGCAGGCGCCTTGTCGTGCTGCAACGCCGGGCATGAACGGAAGCTCGTGACCCGGGCCCTTACTCGCTTTATAACGGCAATCAGGGTACAGAGTGCCCCGGCTTTCGGCCCTGTGCCGTCAAGCTGCGTGAACCGTGATTTATGACTGCAGGGTTGGAACGATGACGGCGGAACGGCAGGTCCGGTTCTGGTTTTTCGGCTTATTGACCTTTTTGGTCCTGGTGTTTTTTCTCAGCAGTGTCCTGCTTCCATTCGTTGCCGGCATGGCGATTGCCTACCTGTTGGACCCGGTCTGTGACCGGCTGGAGGCCATGGGGGCATCCCGGACGTTGGCGACCTCAATCGTCACACTGGTCTTTATAATCATTGTCTTGCTGGTGATTGTGCTTCTGGTGCCGCTGATTGTAGGTCAAGCCGCACGGTTGTTGGAAAACCTGCCGGGTTATTTTGAATTTTTGCGAACGAAACTCTCATCGCTGCTGACCGTCATTGAGATGCGTGTCGATGACCAGATGCTGGAGAAATTCAGGTCAGCTGTGCTCGGCTCTGCTGACAATGTGATCACTTGGTTGAGCAAGGCCATTGTCGGGGTGTTGAGCGGTGGCGTGGCTGTCGTCAATGTGCTGTCTCTGCTAGTGATCACGCCAGTGGTCACCTTCTATCTGTTGCGCGACTGGGACCGTATCGTCGAACATCTGAATGGCTGGCTGCCACGCGATCACGCACCGGTCATCCGGGATCTCACACTACAGGTCGATAAGACGCTTTCCGGCTTTCTGCGCGGGCAGGGGATGGTTTGCCTTACTCTTGGTGTGTTCTACGCACTGGGTCTGAGTATTGCGGGTTTGGATTTCGGGCTGATCGTCGGCATGATTGCCGGGATTTTATCGATCGTGCCCTATGTGGGCTCCATCGTCGGTCTGGCACTGTCGGTGGGACTCGCGCTCGTCCAGTTTGATAGCTTTACCGGGGTCGCCATCGTCGCCGCAGTCTTCTTCGCCGGTCAGATCCTGGAGGGTTATGTTCTGACTCCTAATCTGGTTGGCGACAAAGTCGGACTTCACCCGGTCTGGCTGATCTTTGGGCTTTTGGCAGGTGGCACTCTCTTTGGATTCGTCGGCGTTATGCTGGCGGTTCCGGTCGCCGCAGTGATCGGTGTCGGCGTCCGCTTCGGACTGGGACAATATTTGGCCAGTCACTATTATCGGGGGTCGGCACGGGACGTTGAAATGGACGCGGCAGAGCAGACTTCCGTGGTGGACGAAAAGATCGAATCGTGAGTCGTCCCGAACAGATTCCGCTTGATCTTGGACATCGGCCGGCACTCGGCCGTGACGATTTTCTGGTGATGCCGAGTAATCAGCTTGCCGTCGACCTGATCGACAGCTGGCCGGATTGGAGTGCCCCTGCGATAGCCCTCTGCGGCCCTCCCGGTAGCGGAAAGTCGCATCTATGCCAAGTCTGGCGAGCGAGCAGTGGTGCCGTCGAGGTCGATGCGGCTGCTCTGGCACGGAAAGAGCCGCCGGATTTGATCGGTGAGGCGCCCTGTTGCGTGGTTGACGGGATCGAAGACGCGCTTGAAGGCAACCGGGAACTGCAGCGTAGACTCTTTCATCTCTATAATATGATGCGGGAACGCCGTGGGTATCTTTTGGTTGCCGGTCGGCTGGCACCGGCCCGTTGGCGCTGCGAATTGGCTGACCTGAGCTCGCGCTTGTCGACCTTGCCGGTCTTTGAGCTGGGCGTGCCGGACGATATGCTGATTGAGGCGGTTCTGGTCAAGATGTTCGCAGACCGGCAACTCAAGATCACGCCAGAGGTTTTGCGTTACATTCTGCCCAGGATGGAGCGTTCTTTCGAAGCTGCCCGGGCATTGGTCACGGCAATCGATTCCTTCTCGTTGGAGCGACGGCGCGATATCACCGTTCCCCTGGTGCGCGACGTGCTGGAGAAACGCCTTTAAGCCGAGGCTCCGGTCGGAGCAGGCATACGATTTAATACTTGGGAGGAACTCATGGATCTGGGAATTCGCGGTAAGACCGCGCTTGTCTGTGCAGCGAGCAAGGGGCTTGGAAAGGCCTGTGCCGTTTCTTTGGCACGCGAGGGCGTGGACGTGACCATAATTGCGCGCACAGCCGGACCGCTGGAAGCGACGGCTGAAGAAATCAGACAGGCGAGCGGTGTGACGGTCTCTGCCGTGGCTGTAGATATCACGACGCCCGAGGGGAGGGCGGCCGCTTTGGCGGCTTGTCCCAATCCGGACATCCTGGTCAACAACGCGGGAGGGCCTCCGCCAGGTGATTTTCGTGACTGGGAACGCGATGATTGGATCAAGGCGGTCGACGCCAACATGTTGACCCCGATTGAACTGATCAAGGCGACCGTGGACGGCATGATTGAGCGTCGCTTCGGCCGGATCGTCAACATCACCTCTGCAGCGGTCAAGTCGCCGATCGATATTCTGGGCCTGTCCAACGGTGCACGCGCCGGCCTGACTGGATTCGTAGCCGGGATCGCGCGCAAAACCGTGCGACATAACGTCACGATCAATGGTCTGCTACCGGGGCCTTTCGAAACCGATCGTCTTCAAGGAACTCTGGTTGCAGTGTCAAAAAAGAGCGGCCGTTCGCTCGAAGAAGTTCGCGACGAGCGTTTGGCATCCAGCCCAGCCGGGCGTTTCGGCTACCCGGAGGAATTCGGCGAGGCTTGTGCGTTTCTATGCGGCGCGCACGCTGGTTTCATTACGGGACAGAACATTTTGCTCGACGGAGGTGCTTTCCCAGGGACGCTTTAATCCTTTAAGAACTACCTAGCACCCAGTACGCCGGGTTTTCGGTCGATTAAGTGACACAAAACCGTAATAATATATGAAAGTTCGTATGTTATTAGCTGGATCGAACCCCTGACGTTTCGAAGGTATTAGGCAACCGTGGACGAATCAGCTCAAGGTGCTGTTTTAGAGGAACAGTTCGAACAACTGGTCGACACCGGGACCACGATTGGTGCCGATTCGCCGGAACGCTTTATCAACCGCGAACTTTCCTGGTTGGCTTTTAACGAACGTGTTCTGGAAGAGGCCGGAAACAAGCACCATCCTTTGCTGGAACGTGTTCGTTTCCTGGCGATTTCCTCCAGTAACCTGGACGAGTTCTACATGGTCCGGGTGGCCGGCCTGAAAGGACAGTTACGGGCCGACGTGACCGCCCGCACACCTGAGGGACTGACACCTGAACAACAGTTAACGGCGATCAATGAGCGGATCGTGCGTCTGTTGCAGAATCAGCAGGACATGTGGCGAATTCTGCGTAAGGAAATGCGGCAAGCCGGGATTGTCGTCCTTAATAGTGATGAGCTGTCCGATGACGAAAAATCCTGGCTCGACGATTATTTTACCAGTCAGATTTTCCCGGTCCTGACACCGATTGCCATCGACCCGGCGCATCCCTTTCCTTTCATGCCCAACCGTGGCTTTTCCATGGTGCTGGAGCTGGACCGCGCCGAAGACGGTGCCCACATCAACGGCCTGATTCCGCTGCCCTCTCAGATCGAGCGTTTTATCCGGCTGCCCGGTGAAAATGCACGCTTTATGCGTTTGGAACAGGTAGTTCGACTCTATCTCGATATGCTGTTTCCCGGCTTCATCGTCACCGGGCACGGTTATTTCCGCATTCTCCGCGACAGTGACATCGAGGTCGAGGAAGAAGCCGAAGATCTGGTACGTGTCTTTGAGACCGCATTGAAGCGGCGTCGCAGAGGTTCGGTGATCCGCCTGACCGTGGATAAAAATCTGCCACCCGAGCTTTTGGAGTTCGTCGTACGTGAACTGGATGTGGATTATTCAGATGTGTTCCAGCTGGATGGCCTGTTGGGATTGGCAGATGCCTCTCAAGTCATCGTCCGCGACCGCCCGGATCTGATGTTCCCACCCTACAATCCCCGCTTTCCGGAGCGCGTCCGAGACTTCGGCGGTGATTGCTTTGCGGCTGTCCGCGCCAAGGATTTCGTGGTTCATCATCCCTACGAGAGTTTCGACGTCGTAGTGCAGTTTATCCGGCAGGCGGCGCAGGATCCTGCGGTCGTGGCCATCAAACAAACGCTGTACCGGACTAGCGAGGATTCACCGATCATTAAGGCGCTGACGGAAGCCGCTGAGGCCGGAAAGTCCGTGACCGCGCTGGTCGAGCTGAAGGCGAGATTTGACGAAGAACGGAATATTCGCTGGGCGCGGAATCTGGAACGGGCCGGCGTACAGGTCGTTTACGGTTTCATTCAGTTGAAGACGCACGCCAAGATATCGCTGGTGGCCCGGCGTGAGGGATCGCAATTGCGGACTTACGTTCACTACGGAACCGGAAACTACCACCCCATTACGGCGCGGATCTATACGGACATTTCGTTCTTTTCCACAGACCCGGCCTTGTGTCGCGACGCGACCCGTCTTTTCAATCACATGACCGGCTATGCCAAGCCGAAGCCGATGGAAAAGATTGCCTTTGCACCGCTTACCTTGCGTCAGCGCCTGCTTAAATTGATCGACGGCGAAATCGCACATGCCAAGGAGAAAAGGCCGGCTGCAATCTGGGTTAAGATCAACTCGCTGGTGGATGCCGAGATTATCGACAAATTGTACAAGGCCTCTCAGGCTGGCGTATCAATCGACCTTGTCATCCGCGGCATCTGTTGTTTGCGTCCGGGGGTGAAGGGCCTGTCGGAAAATATCCGGGTCAAATCCATCGTTGGGCGGTTCCTGGAGCACAGCCGTATATTCTGCTTCGGCGCCGGCAATGGGCTGCCCTCGACCGAAGCAAAGGTCTTTATCTCGTCGGCAGACCTCATGCCCCGAAATCTGGACCGGCGTGTGGAAACGCTGATCCCAGTCGAAAACCCAACGGCCCATAAGCAGATTGTTGATCAGATCATGATTGCCAATCTCAACGACGATGTGCAGAGCTGGGTTCTTGAACCGGATGGGGACTATCGCCGAACCCGCGCTGGCAGAAAGCCATTTTCTGCACATACTTACTTCATGACCAACCCCAGTCTTTCGGGGCGAGGCTCGGCTTTGAAGAAGACGAAACGGGGCAAAAAAGCTCCCAGACTTACACTAAAGAAAAAAGTTTAGTCGATTAGAGGGAATTGGATTTTGCAAGCAGTCGAATCGGTGCCGCTCTCCAGCGGGGAGCGGGTGGCCGTGATCGATATCGGGTCGAACTCGATGCGCTTGGTCGTGTTCGATGGGCTCAAGAGAGCTCCCGCACCGGTTTTTAATGAAAAGGTCTTCTGTGGGCTCGGGCGCGGCCTGAAAAAAACCGGCAGCTTGAGCGAGGAAGGCGTTGAGCTGGCCTTGACCAATCTTGCGCGCTTTGCCGGTCTGGTTCGCTCTATGGGGGTCGAAAAGCTAACGCTACTGGCGACTGCAGCCGTCCGTGAAGCCGATAACGGTGAGGACTTTGTCAGAGAGATCACGCAGCAGTATGGCCTGGAAGTGCAGGTGCTCAGCGGTAAAGCCGAGGCTCGGCTTTCTGCGCTCGGTGTCATTTCAGGCATGCCTGAGGCTGACGGCATTATGGGGGATCTCGGGGGCGGCAGTCTCGAACTGGTTGAGTTGAATGGCGGTAAGATCGGCCGTTCCGCGACCCTGGGACTGGGCCCGTTACGCCTGATTGAACTCAGTCACGGTGACCGAAAAACCGCTAAAGCCGAAATTGACCGGGAATTGGATAAAGTTGACTGGCTTAAAGAGTCGAAGGGCCGAACTTTCTATCCGGTTGGTGGCTCCTGGCGTGGATTGGCCCGTATTCATATCAAGCAGAATAAATACCCTTTGTCAGTTGTTCACGGCTACGAAATGCGGAGCGAAAAACTGCAGGAACTGGCGTCGCTGGTCAGCAGCCAGGGAGCCGAGTCATTGTCACGGACGTCCGGCGTTAACCGCCGGCGGGTTGAGACCCTTCCCTTTGGAGCGCTCGTGTTGAGCCAGCTATTGCGGCGGGCACAATTCGGCCGTGCCGTCTTCTCATCCTGCGGTCTTCGGGAAGGACATGTTTTCAATCTTTTGCCCGCAAAAGAGCAGAAGAAAGATCCTCTCATCGCTATTGCTCAGGACATCGCCGCACGTGAAGGCCGGTTTGGCGACCTGGGACAGACGTTGTTCGATTGGCTGTCCCCCCTCTTTGAGGACGAAGATGAAACAGGAAGTCTGCTGCGAATGGCCACTTGCCATCTGTCGGACTTTGTCTGGCGGGAGCTTCCCGAATATCGCGCTGAGCAGGCGCTGTTCCGGATCCTGCATCATCCCTTCGTTGGTGTGAACCATAGTGGGCGTGCTTTCATGGCCTACGCAATTTTCCTCCGCTACAGCGGCTCAATTCAGTCCCGCCGGGTAGCCTCCATTCTGCCCCTGATGAAGCAAAAGGTGGCTCGGCGCGCGCAGATCCTAGGATTGGCTCTGCGTATGGCATTTGTGCTTTCCGGAGGAATGCGCAGTGTTTTGGAACGCACCTCGCTATCTATCAAGAGCAACCGCGTCAGTTTGATACTGCCGTCCGACGGTTCTGTGTTGGCAGGCGATGTCGTGGAGCGCCGTCTTAAAGCCTTGTCCGATGTTTTGGAACTGAAGGCTGCCATCGTCGAAGCTTGAGCGGTGTTGGATGGTCGAAGAGGAGGTGACGTCATGGAGGCACCGGACATCAGGGTTTCGATCACGCAAGCGATCGAGCAGGCGGCAATATCCGGGCTCTGTCGTGAAGGACAGCTGGAAATTGCCGCGCAGGAAGCGCGGAGATTGAGGCCGGGCCTAGATGAAACGGCGGTGAATCAACTCGTCGACGAAGCCTATCGATGTTTTATCGAGTTGTAGATTGCACCACTCGAAGAGCGATCGCTCCTAACGGATTTCTGCCTCACGGCTGAATTTCAGGATTTTCTCGAACTTCTCGTCCTTGGCCCCGTTCGGCCGTTCCAACAGATATTCGCCTCTGTAGGTTCCCTGCGGCCAGGCGTCCGTGCGGCGCGATATGGAAAGAGAGGCGATACTGACCGCGTTGTCGTCATCGGCACGCTGGGTGCTCTCCGCCAGTAGAGCGCCGTTGGCGGCAAACAAGCGTATGTGGAACCGGTCGTTCCGGCGCAAGCCCCAGATCCGGGTCCAAAACACGATCTGGTCGGCTGTCGTGGACAGTGGAGTCTTGTTGCGCAGACCGCGACGGATTTTTCGCTGCGAAGGGATACGCTCCGCAAGACCGGCGTTAAGAACACCCGATGAGCGATAAGCAAGGAGTTTGGCCGCTTCTTCGTTCCAAAACGAATGATGGACACCGGCACCGCAACCGCTGCCTGGCAGTCGTCCGCTGTAGGGGTCGATAACCTGATCGCGGAGCAGGAGTGTGAAGTGCAGGTGTGGAAAATTGGTGCTACCGGACGCGCCGATGAGACCGAGTTGTTGTCCCCGTTTTACGATCTGACCGGTTTTGACGGTGACGCTGCCCTTGCGCAAATGACCGTAATGAGTCGTCCAGCCGTTGCCGTGATAGAGAGAAACGGAATTGCTTGGTTTTACAGGGGCAGCAAGTGCCTGACGCGCTTCGACTTCGTTCAACAGCCGGTCAGGGATGTCATTGCGGCTGGCGATGACGGTGCCGGTCGCAGCGGCCAGCACCGCGACACCGCGTTCCATCGCTTCGACAGACCTCAGGCGTATATCTACGCCGCTGTGCCCGTTGTAGGTCAGCGGGCCGCAGGTGTGATCCAGGGCTTTGGGCCCAGGTGCAAAGTCGACGTAGTTCTGAACCGAACAGCGGCCTGCTTCAGAGCAGTCGACCGGCAAACTAAGCAGCGGTGCGCCCTCAAGAGGATAGTTCGGCGACTTTATCTGCTCAGCAGCAGTAACGGGAAAAAGACCACAGAAGGCTAATGACAGGAAGATAGCTAACGGAACCCTGCCCATAGGATTTAGGCGGCTTCACCGTTGGATGCCAGGGGCACGATCTTGATTTTTCGGTTTCGCGTGGTGAGCGCGAGCTGGCCGTTTTTCAAGGCCAGGGCATCGTCACCGAAGAGTTCCCGGCGCCAGCCGGAAAGGGCAGGGACAGGGGCATTATCGTCGGCCGCGATGAATTCGAGATCGGCGGCATTGGCGATCAGCTTTTGCGCAACCTCGTGCTTCTCGCATTTCATTTTCAGCAGGACCTTCAGCAGGTCGATAACCGGACCCAAGCCATTTGGCAGATCCGGCTTGCGAGGCGGGGAAGGGCAGTCGGCCTTGGGAATTGCGAGACCTTGCTCTATCGCCGTCAGGATGCCCTGGCCGATGCGGCCATTTGCGACATCCCGAGACAGTCCTCGGGTCCGGCCCAAGGCATCGGCGTTTGTAGGTCGATGGGCGGCAATGTCAAACAGCTGTTCATCCCGCAAAACCCTGTTACGCGGCGTATTTCGGCGCTGGGCTTCCCGTTCACGCCAGGCCGCCAGTTCTTTCAGAATCGCGAAATAGCGCGGGTCGTTGGAACGAGTCTTCAGACGCCCCCAAGCGGTCTCCGGGTCCATGCGGTAGGTATCGTCGCTGGTTAGAATCGCCATTTCTTCGTTAACCCATTCGGCGCGATTGGAATTGTCAACACGCCGCTTCAGCTTTTCGAAGGCCGGCCGCAGATGGATCACGTCCGAAAGGGCATAGTTCAGCTGTTTGTCGGAAAGGGGACGGCGGGACCAGTCGGCAAAGCGAGAGGATTTATCAATCTGCGCGCCGGTCAGCTTTCGCACCATGGTGTCATAGCCGACGGAATCGCCGAAGCCGCAGACCATGGCAGCGACCTGAGTGTCGAAAATCGGCCCCGGTACGTGACCCATTAGATTGAAGAAGATCTCCAGGTCCTGGCGCGCCGAGTGGAAAACCTTGAGGATCTTCGGATTGTCCATCAGGGCAAAGAGTGGTGAAAGATCGATGTCCGGTGCCAAAGTGTCGATGGCCGCGACCTCGTCCGGGCCACCGACCTGTACCAGGCAGAGCTGTGGCCAATAGGTCGTGTCCCGCAAGAATTCGGTATCAACGGCGATGTATTCTGCCGTCGCTTGTCGGTCACAAAAGGCGGCGAGTTCAGTACTGTCGGCAATGAGTGTCATCTATCCGATATACACGGTAATCACCGGGGATAAAAGCCAAGGTCCGTGATTGGAGGGCGGGAGACCGTGAACACCAGGATTTCATCGTCCGGCCCTTGACAAAACGGCCTGTTAGATGCCTCTTTCGCCCGCTTTACATTGACCAGACCAAGAGCTCCAGAGGACCCGATATGCATCCCTATCGCACACATAACTGTGCAGAACTACGCTTGTCGCACGCCGGTGAGGCCGTCCGCCTGTCCGGTTGGGTCCATCGCAAGCGCGATCACGGCCAACTTCTGTTCGTCGATCTGCGGGATAACTTCGGTCTGACCCAATGCGTAATCGATATTTCCAGCCCGCTGTTTCAGAAACTGGAGTCGGCGCGCAACGAAAGCGTCATTACCATCACAGGCCGGGTCATAGCGCGGACCGGCGAGACCATCAACGACAAGCTGCCAACCGGCCAGATCGAGATCGGCGTGGATGAACTGACCGTCCAATCGACTGCCGATATGCTGCCACTCCAGGTCAACGCCGATGAAGATGCAGGTGAGGACATCCGCCTGCGATATCGCTACCTGGACCTGCGCAGGGAGAAAATGCACGAAAAGATCCTGCTGCGCAGCCGGGTGATCTCCTCGATCCGCCGCCGCATGATCGAGCAGAATTTTACCGAGTTCCAGACACCGATCCTGACAGCAAGCAGTCCTGAGGGCGCGCGCGACTACTTGGTGCCGAGCCGGATCCATCCAGGCAAGTTCTATGCCTTGCCTCAGGCCCCGCAGATGTTCAAGCAGCTGTTGATGGTGGCCGGCTTCGACCGTTACTTCCAGATTGCCCCGTGTTTTCGTGACGAAGACAGCCGGGCCGACCGCTCACCTGGTGAATTCTATCAGCTCGACTTTGAGATGAGCTTCGTGACCCAGGACGATGTCTTTGCTGCCATTGAGCCGGTTCTCCACGGGGTTTTCGAAGAATTCGCCAACGACCGCGTGATCACACCGGCGCCTTTCCCACGCATTCCCTTTGACGAGGCGATGCTAAAGTACGGCTCCGATAAGCCCGATTTGCGTAACCCGATTGAAATTATCGATGTGACCGAAGCCTTCCGTGGGTCGGGGTTCGGCATTTTTGCAAAGCAGGTGGATGCAGGTGCGGTGGTGCGGGCGATCCCGGCGCCTGGTGCGGGCGGCAAGCCGCGCAGTTTCTTCGACAAGTTGAACGACTGGGCACGGGGTAACGGCGCGGCGGGCCTCGGCTATATCAACTTTGCCGACGGCGAGGCAAAAGGACCGATCGCCAAGAATCTCGACGCTGACCGGATCGAGCAAATCAAGGCCATGACTGGGGTTGCCGATGGCGATGCCGTCTTCTTTGCCTGCGACAAGGTGGGTGCCGCTGCCAAGTTTGCCGGCACGGTTCGCACCAAGCTTGGCGACGACTTGGATCTGTTGGAGAAGAACTGCTTCAAATTCTGCTGGATCGTCGATTTCCCGATGTACGAACTCGATGAGGACAGCGGGAAGATTGAATTCAGCCATAATCCCTTCTCTATGCCACAAGGTGGATTGGATGCGTTGGAGAACCAAGACCCGCTGACCATCAAGGCCTTCCAGTACGATATTGTCTGCAACGGCGTGGAGTTGTCATCGGGTGCCATCCGGAACCATCTGCCTGAGGTCATGTACAAAGCCTTTGCGATTGCCGGCTATGCGCAGGCAGAAGTCGAAGAGCGCTTTTCTGGCCTGCTGTCAGCCTTGAAGTTCGGTGCCCCACCGCATGGCGGTTCCGCACCGGGTATTGACCGGATCGTAATGCTGCTGGCCGACGAACCCAATATCCGCGAAGTGGTTGCCTTCCCGATGAACCAGAAGGCAGAAGACCTGATGATGCACGCTCCTGCTGAAGTTCCCCTGGAGCGGCTGCGTGAGCTTCATTTGAAACTCAACCTCCCGCCGGAATAACCGGCGGGATATAGGGTCATCCGAGAGTGTTGCTGTTCTGCACGGACAAGCTGCAATAATTTCTATGTTTCTAACCTATTGGTGTTTACGTTATTGTATGCACCAGAGCCGATCGGTGTTGTGTGATCCGATTGCTATTCGCTCTGGGCTCAAATAGAGTCTGCCGCTCGCTTTGGAATGTCAGGGACTACATTGATGACACTGCCACGGGATGACGGGTTCTTCATGCCGGCCGAATGGATGCCGCACAGCAGATGCTGGATGGCATGGCCGTGTCGGCAATCCCTATGGGGCGATCGTCTGGAGATGGCTCAAGACGCCTACGCCGAAGTGGCAAACGCGATTGCTGCATTCGAACCGGTCACGATGATTGCCAATCCAGAAGATCTGGCCGAGGTTTCCCTGAGGTGCGGTTCGGGCGTGGGCTGCCTGCCCATACCGCACGACGATTCCTGGACCCGGGACACCGGTCCCAGTTTTCTGGTGCACGAACGCGGTGATCTCGCCGGCGTTGCCTGGCGCTTTAATGCCTGGGGCCAGAAGTATCGGGACTACGACAAAGATCAGCAAACCGCTAGGTCTATCCTGGAGCATTTGGATGTTCAGGTGTTTGAGGCCGATATGGTGCTTGAAGGCGGTTCGATCCACGTTGACGGTGAGGGGACGCTTCTGACAAGCGAGCAATGCCTGTTAAACCCAAACCGCAATCCGGACTTGAGCCGCTCGGACATTGAAGAAAAGCTGCGTGCCAATCTGGGTGTGGAGAAGATTATCTGGCTCAATGAAGGTCTGATTGATGATGAGACCGACGGGCATGTCGATAACCTCGCCTGTTTTGCGGCGCCGGGCGTCGTACTGGCGCTTTCGAGTGAAGATTCCAATGACGAGAACTATGCTGCCCTACAGGACAACATTAGCCGGCTTAGATCCTCAAGCGACGCGAAAGGCAGGCCTCTGGAAGTCATTGAGGTGCCGCAGCCGGATCGGATGAACAACGATCATGGTGACAGGCTCAGTCGGTCCTACATCAATTTTTATATTGCCAATGGTGGGATCGTTATGCCGTCTTTCGAGGATGCGCAAGATGGCCAGGCCTTTGAAATCATCTCCGACGCCTTTCCAAACCGAACGGTCGTCAGCGTGTCGGCCACGGATATCGCCTATGGCGGAGGCGGTATTCACTGCATCACGCAGCAACAGCCTCTGATTTGAACCCCAGGGTGCAGGCGTTCAACTGCTCTCATTCATTGCTGCGCCTTTGATGCGACAGGTGCTGGTTTACAATAATCTATAATTCCGATGATTGGCGCCGGCTCCGTTTACAAGGAGGGACCGTCATCTCCCGGATCTGTCCTTTTCGGGCATAAAGCGCCCGGTCTGCCAGGAACATGACCGTATCTGCTGTCTTGCCCGAACAGTAATTGTCAAAGCCTGTGCTCGCAGATACGGGGATTTGATGTCCGTTCCAGGTAACCACCAGCGTGTTCAGCATCCTGTTGAGTTTGGCCGTGAGGTTTGCCGCCATGTCAGGTTCTGCTTGGGTCAGGAGGATGGCAAACTCGTCACCGCCGATCCGTGCGACAGCATCGCACTGCCGGGTGTTGCCGGAGAGCTTTTCACCGATGGCGCGCAGAACCGCATCGCCTGCCAAATGACCGTAAGTATCGTTGATGGCCTTAAAGTGATCGAGGTCACACAGGATCAACAATCCGTTCTCGTCCGATCGGTCGGCGCGGGCGAGGGCGCGGCTGAAAACCGCATCGAAGCCGCGGCGATTCAGCAAGCCGGTGAGTTCGTCGGTCATCGAGAGGCTTTCCAGATAGCGGATGCGTTCTCTTTGCTCGGCGACCGTCTGCTCGGCTTCTGCCGCCAGGGCAAGAAGCTCTTCCAACAGCTGTTTGGCGGCCGGATCGACTTTCCATTTGCGGGGTTCGGCAAGCCTCTGCAGCCGTTCGCTGACGCTGCAGATATCGTTGATAGAATTCGGTTCGACAGGGTCTACTTCAGACTTTAGGACATGTGATGCTGACACGGCATCTGTTCCTCGTTGTGAATATGCACTCGGAGATATATCAAGCAATTGCCGTGCCAGGGAAACGAGCTGTTAATGTGTCAAATTCGAGGCTTGGGGCGGCAAAATTTTCCACTACGGCAAGAATAACCTAGCGAAGGTACCAACGTTGCCGGGCGCGTCGTGCCTTCTGATGTCTCTCGACCGCGCGCCGTTACTTAGATCAGCCGATCGGGCGGCGCATCCCCTTTGAAGTAGGCGTCAAGGTTCTCGAGGCATTTAAAACCCATCGCGTTGCGGGTTTCGATGGTGGCACTGCCGACGTGTGGCAACAGGAAAGCGTTTGGCAGATCGCGATAGGCCGGATTGATCTTCGGTTCTCCCTCGAACACGTCGAGACCGGCGGCGGCGATCTTTCCGCTTTTGAGTGCGGCAATCAAAGCGGTGTCGTCGACGATAGTGCCGCGCGCGGTGTTGACCACGATCGCTCCGTCAGGCATCAGCGCCAGGCGTTCTTCGTTGATTAGATGATGGGTTTCCGGCGTGGCTGGACAGTGGATGGAGAGAAAGTCGCACTGCGGCAGCATCGCCTCGATGGACTGGTGATAGACCGCACCCTGTTCCTGTTCCGGCGATAGGCGCTGGCGCTTGCTGTAGTGGATCGCCATATCGAAGCCGCGGGCGCGTTTCGCAGTCGTTTCGCCGATACGACCCATGCCGAGGATACCCAGGCGCTTGCCGGTTACATCGGTGCCGAGCATGAAGTCCGGCTTCCAGCCGATCCATTTGTCCTCGCGGACCAACCGTTCGCCTTCATAGGCACGCCGTGCGGCCGCCAGGATCAGCAACATCGCGATATCGGCCGTGGCATTGGTCAGGACGTCCGGAGTGTTGGTGACGATGACGCCTTTTTTTCCAGCTGCCTCCAGGTCGATGTGCTCGAAACCGACTGAGAAGGTCGCGAGGATTTTGACATCCTCAGGCAGGCCGGCAATGGTTTCCGCATCCATCTTTTCCGTGGGCGTGCAGAGAACCGCCTGGCAGCCTTCGGCCCGCCGCAGCAATTCGTCTTGGCTTAGAAGCCTGTCCTCTACGTTCAGGCGCGCGTCATAATCCCGATTTAGGCGGGCGGCGACATCGCGCGGCATCCCACGGGTCACGAGCACGGATGGCTTATTAGGCATACAAAAATCACTCCACAAGATTGAGGCAGGCAAGGCGGGACAGACAAATTAGTACACGCTGCATGACCGGCCTGCTAGAGTCGCGGCGCCTTGCTTTACATAAGATCGCTTTTTGTTGGGAGTAACCTGCTACATGTTCGATCGCCAAGATCCAAGAGTATCTTCGGTTCGTCTGTTTTTTGCCGCGGCGCTGATTGCTTTTTTTGCCTCGCCGTCGTTGGCAGCAAGCCAGATTTTGCCGCACCGCGCGATCTACGACTTGAAGCTCAGCAAAACCCAGGCAAACAGCACTGTAACTCAGGCTCAAGGGTTCTTCGAATTCGAGTGGGAGGATGCCTGTTCGGGCTGGACGGTTCTTCATCAAACGCGCCTGAAGGTCGACTATTCCGATGGACGCCAACTCGACTTCGGTGCATCGCACAAGTCCTGGGAATCTAAGGACGGTAAGAAGTATCAGTTTTTCATCAAGCGCAATTACAATGGTGCCACGGTCGAAGAGGTTCGCGGCGAAGCCGAACGCGGTGAAGGCGGAGCGCGGGGAACGGCACGCTACAGTGCGCCGGATGACCGGGAGATGACTTTACCCAAAGGGGCGGTCTTTCCGACTCAACACAGCCTCGAACTGCTGAACGCTGCAGAAGGGGAGACCCTCCCGCTTTGGCGGATCGTGTTCGATGGATCGGGCGACGACGGTTTCTTCGGAATCTCTGCCGCATTGGTGCGCCGTTTGGCGCCGGGTGAAGACCTTGGCGAGGTCGCAGCCGAGATGTCCGACGAAGCTTCCTGGCGGATGCAGCTCGCCTTTTTCGACGTGAAGAATCAGACCGGTGCGCCGGAACAGGAACAGGGTTTGCGCATCTTCGCAAATGGCGTTGTCGACGAGCTCGAGCTGGATTACGGGGATTTCGTCGTCAAGGCGCGGCTCAGAGAACTTAAACCCTTCGCGGCACCCGACTGCTGATTGCCAACGAGTCTGAGGGAGCCAGTGATCACTTGAGGCTTCTGCCTTTTTTGATGGCGTCGTCGCCCAGCTTTAACCGGACGGCGTCGATCGCGCGTTCTACCTTCGCAACCTGCTCCAGCTCCGGTACCAAAAGGCTGGGGGGATCGGCGTCTTCGCCCTCCTTTAAGTCGCTTGTGCCCACTCCGATCAGACGAAAGCGCCGTCCATCGGCCACCTTAGCCAGCATCCTTCTGCTTTCCTGATAAATGACTTCCGACAGCTGTGTCGGATTCTCGAGGCTTCGGCTGCGGGTAAGCTGCTTAAAATCGGAAGTCTTGAGTTTGAGAACGATGTTGCCGCCGGCAAGGTCTTTTGCTTTCAAACGTTTTGATACCTTTTCGCAGAGGCGCCATAGTTGCTTTTCAAGTTTAGGGAGGTCCTTGATGTCCTCATTGAAAGTCGTTTCTGCCGAGACACTCTTCATGGCGGAGTGAGGTTCGACCTTTCGGCTGTCGATCCCACGCGCGAAAAAGTAGAGTCGGCTGCCCATGCGGCCATAGCGCGCAACCAGTTGGTTTTCGTCGTAGGGTAACAGGTCCCGCACATGCCGGATCCCGTCTTTGGCCAACTGCTGTCTGAAAGCCTTACCGACTCCCCAGATAATGCTGATCGGTTGTTCCGCCAGGAAAGCCGGGGCTTCCTCCCGGCCGATCATGGCGAATCCACGCGGCTTATCCAGATCCGAGGCAATCTTGGCCAGGAACTTGCTGTAGCTGAGCCCGACTGAAGCCGTAACTCCAATCGAGTCTTCGATCTGTTTCACCAGTCTGGCCAGTGTTCTGGCAGGACAACCGCCATGCAGTTGCGCCGTACCCGAAAGATCCAAAAAGGCTTCGTCGATCGAAATTGGCTCAACCAGCGGCGTAACCGCCTCCATTAAGGCACGAACCTCACGGCCGACGCGGCTGTATTTTGCCATATCGGGTCTGATGACCACCGCATCCGGGCAGGCTTTCAAGGCCTTGAACATCGGCATTGCGGAACCCACACCATACATTCTCGCGACGTAACAGGCTGCGGAAACAACACCCCGGTGACCACCACCGACGATGACGGGCTTATCCAGCAGGTCGGGGTTGTCGCGCTTTTCAACGCTTGCGTAAAAGGCATCGCAGTCAATATGGGCGATGGTGAGGGATTCGAGTTCCAGGTGAGAGGCAACGCGCGGTGATCCGCAAGACCGGCAGCGTACGTTCGGCCGCTTTTCGACCGTAGGCTGTGGACTGACGATAAAGCAATCTCGACAGAGAGTTGTCATTTGAAACGTGGCTTCATCAATCTTGCAGCTTCATGGCTTAATGAAAGCGGTGGTCGGCGCCTGCAAACCACCATTAGACCAGACACTTTGCATCTGGTCGGCTTCCGCCTGGCTCCATAGCCAGGCGGCGCCTCTCACACCACTGGAGTCGCCGTGTTTTGGTGGCACGATCATCGTATCAAAAGAGTCGGAGAAAACGTATTCCGGAAGTCGCTTGGGGAGTGTTTGGTACAGCCGCTCAATGTTCGATATGCCGCCACCGAGCACGATCACGTCAGGGTCCAGGACATTGATCACCATTGCCAGCGCGCGTGACAGGCGGTCTTCGTACCTTTGCAAAGCGGCCTCTGCTAAATCATCATCTCCGCTCGCTGCGCGCTCCACCATCTCGCGCGTTGATTTTGCGTCACCGCCTTGTTTGCAGTAATCCGCGAAGAGAGAGGGACCGCAGAGGAAGGTTTCAATACATCCGGATTTACCGCAGTAGCAGGGTGGACCGGGCGATTCTTCGGGCCGGGGCCAGGGCAGGGGATTGTGCCCCCATTCACCGGCAATGGCATTTCGTCCCGATAAGGCTTCGCCCTTCATGACAATCCCGCCACCAACGCCGGTGCCCAATATGATTCCGAAGATGACTCTGGCATCGGGAAAGGTCGCTTGCGAGGCGGCGCCGTCGGAAGCCTCGGACAACACGAAGCAGTTTGCATCGTTCATCACCCTGACGGGCCGTCCTACAGCAGCCGAGAGATCTTGTTCTATTGGGTGCCCGATCAGGCAGGTTGAGTTGGCATTTTTGACCCGGTCGGTCACCAGCGAAACGGCGCCTGGAATCCCAACGCCGATGGTGCCGTGCTTCCCAATATCGCGTTCAATTGAGTCAACGAGCGACCCGACCGCAGCAATGGTTGCGTCATAGTTGCCTGCCGGCGTATCGATACGCCGGCGCATAAGTTGAGTGCCGTCAGGCGACAGCACAACTCCTTCGATCTTCGTCCCGCCAAGATCAATTCCTATTCGCACGGCAAAATCTTCCCTGAAAGTCCTGCTCAAAACTATTGCGCACTCGCAACCTTCGACGTAATTGGTTACTTTAAATTAACTTTAAGCGTATAGATCTCTGGGAGCACATTCCATAGGTCTGCATCTCGGGCGGGCCTTTTGGCGGATCCGGGTCGGCGGATGTAAATTTACGGCGACAAATGTCATATCGGTTGGAACAAGACCCGTGACTGTAGTCAAAGGTTGAGGCGACGCGAACATGCAAAATGGCGACAAGGAAGCCAAGACTGTCTTGGTGGTCGAAGACAACGAGCTAAACATGAAACTCTTTCATGATCTGCTCGAAGCCCATGGGTACAACATTCTGCAGTCCAAGGATGGTATGGAAGCGCTGCGTATCGCGCGTGAACATCATCCTGACTTGATTCTGATGGACATTCAGCTGCCCGAAGTCTCCGGGCTTGAAGTGACCAAGTGGATCAAGGAAGACGACAATCTTAGGTCCATTCCCGTGATTGCGGTTACGGCCTTCGCGATGAAGGGTGATGAGGAAAAGATCCGTGAAGGGGGATGTGAAGCTTATATCGCGAAGCCGATCTCGGTGACCAATTTCCTGGAAACTGTCGAGCGGTTTTTGAATTAATCGCCTGTATCAATGAGTCCTCTGTGTCGAACCTGTCGTTAGTCCAGTTTGTTGATCGCCATAAACCAGGCCCCGAATGACTGCTAGAATTCTCGTCGTTGATGACATACCCGCTAATGTGAAGCTTCTCGAAGCGAAGCTGATGGCGGAGTATTTCGAGGTTCTCTCTGCCTCGGACGGCCCGACGGCGCTCGAGGTCGCGACGTCGGAGATGCCCGACCTTGTCCTGCTTGATGTTATGATGCCGGGCATGGATGGCTTCGAGGTCTGTGCGCGTTTGAAATCCTCACCCATTACGAGCCATATCCCAGTCGTCATGGTCACTGCGCTCAGCGATGTGAGCGACCGTGTCAGAGGACTTGAGGCTGGCGCTGACGATTTTCTGACCAAGCCGGTGAACGATATCGCACTCTTTGCCAGGGTGCGTTCACTTGCACGGCTCAAGGTTATGATGGACGAGCTTCGCGTTCGTCAGGCAGCGTCAGGTCAGGATCCTGTACTCGAACAAAAGAAACTCGGCAGTGAGGAGGAAACCGCCAATGCGCGGATTTTGCTTGCCGAGACCAACGATCTGGTTGCTGAAAAAGTCGTGGGCTATCTGAGCGAGGCCGGACATACCATTGATCGTCGTACCTCGGTGGCGGAAGCTCTGGAATTGGGATGTCGCGAATCCTACGACCTCATGATTGTCAGTCTGTTTCTCGGGGACGAAGACGGCTTGAGGCTCTGTTCACAGTTCCGCACGCAGGAGGAAACCCGCCACGTTCCAATCTTACTGGTGCTGGAAGAGGAAAACCTGCCTCAGTTGGCCAAGGGACTCGATCTTGGCGTTACCGACTATCTGATCAAACCGATCGACAGTAATGAGTTGCGCGCACGGTCTCGTACGCAGATTCGGCGCCGTCGTTATCACGATATGTTGCGTGAAATGCTCCAGCAGAGTGTATCGCTGGCCTACACCGACGGCCTTACTGGTGTGTACAATCGCCGTTACATGAACGCGCATTTGGACCGCAAGATCATGGAAATCGCCGAGAGCGCGAAGCCGGTCTCGGTCATGCTGTTCGATATCGACAAATTCAAAGACGTCAACGACACCTGCGGTCACGCGGCAGGAGACGCAATTCTCAAATCCCTGTCGTTACGGGTGGCCGACAGCATACGCGATTTCGATCTTCTGGCACGCTACGGCGGCGAGGAGTTTGTCGTTATTATGCCTGACACGGCTTCGGTGATTGCCATCACCATAGCCGAACGGGTGCGTAGGCGCGTAGCTGAAGAAACTTTCCAGACCGTCGAGTTGGGCGATCCGCTTGCTGTCACAATCTCCATCGGCGTTGCGACGACTACCGATCCCATGGAGATCGCAGACAGCTTGCTGGCGCGCGCTGATGCCGCGCTCTATCAGGCGAAGCGCTCAGGCCGTAATCGCGTTGTGTCCGCTCAACCGCTGACTCAGGCGGAACGGGAGCCGGTGATCGCCCAGGTCGTCCCGAACGATCAGTCCAAAGTCTCTTAAATTCACCGACACTTTTCGTTGATCTGCCCATAGGGCGTCACGGCAAGACTAATTACGTGCCGTCTCAAGCTGTCGGCGCTTTTGCCGGCTCGTGTCGCAGTGCGCCTAGGCGGGGATGCAGTCTGGTAGCGATCAGTGCACCAATGGCCAATCCGACTGCGGTTGCCGCGAAGACGCCAGGCAGCGGTGCAACGATCAGAACCAGACGCGCGATACCTGGTGTTACAACGCCGGAGACGTCCCTGTACGTGGCGAAGATTGCAGACATCTCCGTACGTTCGGAAGGTTTGACCGCCATGAGGAACGGCAAGCCTCCACTCATATCGAGAATGACCAGAAAAAACGCACCGAGCATCAGAAAGGCGATCGCGGCCTCCGGCATGGATGCGAATGCAACGGCGGTCAGAAAAGCGGCACCACTGCCGTAAAAACCAACTTGAACAGCGTGGCGGACGTTGGTCTTGCGCATCCATCGCAACATGAAGGGGGTTATGAACAGAAAGCCGTTGGAGATTGAAAGCACCATGCCGCCGAGCTGTTCGCTTAACCCGTTTTCCACGGCGTAGATTGGAAGATAGACGACGTAAACCCACCAGCCACAGGAGCGCAGGACAGCAAAGCTCCAGCCGGAAATCAGGCGGGGTTGCGCCAGGAAGCGGGGCAGGAAGGCCAGGGGGTTGGGTGTGGGGGCAAGCGCCTTGCGAATGACCTTACCGTTGCCCAGACGCATGACCCAAAAGACAATCAGCAGAGTGAGTGCAGCTAGGCCGGATACCACAAAGGGCGCCGGCGCCCACTGCTCCAACAGCCAAATTCCCAGATATGGGCCGATGGTCCAGGCCGCGCCGCTGTAAAACAGCCGCAGGGTTTCGCTTTCTCCCAGTGAGGAGCGGGCGATGTAGTCCATGACATAGGAGTTGAAGCAGACTGCAATAATCACGGTCGCAACGGTGTTAGCCGCTAATCCGGCGGGCACCAGCCAGAAGTGTCCCGTTGCAGCACAGGTGCTGCCGAGTATGAGCCCGACAGCGCCGGTTGTAAAAAGCCATCTGCGTGGAACGTACCGTGACAGCCAAGGCGTCAACAGCGCCGTGATAAAGGACAAGATGCCGACAAGAAAATAAACCTCGGAGACTGTCTCAGCGCTGCCGAAGGTTCTATACATTACAATTGGAAAGACGGACATCAGAACGCCTCTCGCGGCACTCTCCACACCTGCCAACACCGCAAAACCACGAATGCTTGGCGTAGGTGCGTGGCGCAGCCAGTCGGGAATCCGGCGCTGGAACATCCTCTACAACCTGAGCCGGACACCGCGTCCAGTATTGAGGTAACGCCTGTGCGCTGCTTCGCGTTGCAGGGCGTAGAGACCGCTGCCGATAATGATTGCGATGCCGATTATCGTGGTCGCCGGCGGATACTCGTTCCACAGCACGATGCCCCAGATAACCGCCATGGGCATGGAGATGAATTCGAAGGGCGCAACCAAGCTTGCCTGCGCGATCCTGTAACCTTGTGACAGACAGTAGAAGCCACAGGCTGAAATCAGTCCGCAGCTGCCGATTAGGAGCAGGTCGTGACCATCCGGCATGACCCAAGCGCGAAGTAGAAACGCCGTGCTGGGATGACTGTCGTTAGCGAAACTCCCGTCCCCGGTAATTCCGCCCAGGATGCTGCTGGCCACGATGAAAATCAGCATAGCGATGAAAGCCAGGCTGGCACCGGTCTGCGCCCGGCCAATGCGGCGGGTGATGACGACGCTGGCAGCGTAGGTGACAGAGGCGAGCAGGGGCAGTAGAGCGACGGGATCCAGACTGCTGCTGCCGGGCTGGACGATGATCAGCACACCGAGGAAGCCTGCGATGACGGCGCTCCAGCGCCGAATACCGACCGACTCGCGTAGGAAGAGGGCGGAGAAAAGGGTTACGATTAAAGGTGAGACGAAGAAAATAGCCGTTACGTCGGCGATGGGCATGGCTGCCAACGACATGTAGAAGGCGGTGTAGGAGCAGACCATCAGCAGGCCGCGCAGCAGGTTGATGTACGGATGCCTGACGCGCAGGCTGGTAAAGCCCCCGTCCCAGTAGACCAGGAATGCCATAGGCACGAGCGCCACTAAGCCGCGAACAAACATGATCTCCATGGCCGCATACTCGCCGCTCAGCGATCTGATGATGACGTCCTGCAGTCCGAAGACGGCGATTCCGCCACTGACGAGGAGAATCCCCTTTAAGGGGGAATCCAGAAGGTTCAAGACTTCCTGATCCGCGTAGGCAGGTTTTCCGGCCATGGCTATACCTCAGATGATATCGGCGTGCGTCAATCGATCGAAGCTGGCCCGGGATGGGCATCAGCGTTGTGCGTCAGGTTGAGGGAGGTGTGCGCGCTTCTTAGCTCGCTTCGCAACCATCATGCTAGGCAGATTGGACTGATTGGAGTAATCAGGATAGCGACATTTATTTATAGCTATGATCGGAAAAGACGATCATTAGTTTTGCCTGAAACAGCGGTACGGCAGTGACCTGATCAAAGGAGGCCCGACTGATATGAACCTGGATCACATATGGACGTTTCTCGAAGTCGCAGCGACAGGCAACTTCAATCGTGCCGCCGAGAATCTGAATGTGACCCAGTCGACAGTGAGCGGACGGATTAAGACTCTTGAAGAGAATTTCGGCCGCCCGCTGCTGGTCCGAAGCCACAACGGCTGCGTTTTAACCAGCGCAGGGCATCAGTTCCGACAGCATGCCATCGGTATGCAGCGCCTGTGGCAGCAGTCACATCAGGCGGTAACCTTACGGCCGGGCTATCGTAGTGTGCTGTCCGTCGGTGCCCAGGTCAGCTTGTGGGAACGGTTGATTCTGGACTGGATTCCCTGGATGCGTGATCAGGCGCCTGATGTGGCCTTGCGGATCGAAGCCGACTATTCGCCCAGTCAGATGCGCCAGCTTGCCGATGGATTGCTGGATATAGGCGTCATGTACCAGCCACGGCAGGCTCCGGGCCTGGTGATTGAAAAATTGCTCGAAGAGGCGCTTGTTCTCGTGGCGACAGACGAGCGGCGGTTATCGCCAGGTTGGATTGAGGACTATGTCTATGTCGATTGGGGCGATGTATTTCGTACCCAGCATGCAGAGGCCTTTCCTGAGATGGAAACCGCAGCTATCTCGGTTGGTCTGGGTGCCTTGGGGCTTCAACACATCCTGCACCGAGGTGGGTCTGGTTACTTTCCGCGGCGTGCCGTCCAGCCATTGATCGATGAGGGACGACTTATACAGCTATCTGAAGCACCGGTTATCTCCCGCCCTGCCTATGTGGTTTACCGCAAAGAGCCGGAGGATCCGGAAACGCAGGCGCTTGCTCTCAACGGACTGCGTGATATTGCGGCGATAGAAACGAGCTAGAAGGAGCGTGTCCCAGGGCAACGGGAAAGGCCCGAAAGCAAAACGGCCGCCGTGAGGCAGCCGCTTGCAATTCCGTACGACGCGGAATGCTTACTTAATCTTCGCTTCTTTGAAGATGACGTGCTTGCGCGCGCGCGGGTCGTACTTCTTCAACTCAAGCTTTTCGGTCAAGGTCCGTGGATTCTTCTTCGTGACGTAGAAGTAACCCGTGTCGGCCGTGCTGACCATCCGGATGAGCTGTGTTGCTGGCTTAGCCATGGCGCAATCTACCTATTTGATTAGAGACTGAGTCGCATTCCGATTTGGCTCGTCAGGAAACGCTCAGGCCCTAGAAACCTAAAGTCAGCGCGCAAAATAGCGGTAGAAGCGGTGAAGTCAAGCCTGGAGTGTTGTGGGACTGGCGGAAACACCGCCGCGATGCTGCGAACCCGTCCAGCGAAACATGGCTGCAGGCCGTTTGGGAGCAACGAAATCAGTTTTTCTCAATGAATCATAATGTTTTAGAGATTCTTTTAAAACCAACCTGGTAATACCGGCCATTGGGAGCTCAGCGATTGCCTCGAGCCGATGCCAGCCAATATCCTCCAATTCGCCGTCACCTGCGATTTGACCCTCGGCGAATCCACCGTCTCCCAACAAGAATCGGGTGTGAAAACGCCGGGGCGAGAAGGTTGGCGTAATGGCTCGGGCAATGAACAGCAGATGGTCGAAAGCTGGCCGCAGCGCAGCGTCGGTATAATGGCTCCAGCCTGTTCCTTCTTCTGAGTTGCTGTGTTGTGACACAGCAGGAGCCTGATGAGGCGTGCCATAGAGAAGGCCGGTTTCTTCGAAGGTCTCCCGCAATGCAGCCCGCACAGTCGCCAGCGCCGCTTTGCGTGTTGCCTGATCGAGACCTTGGGGAAGGGGCCGCAATACTTCCTTGAAGCCGGATGCGTCACCGTCCTCTGGTTCGACCCGGCCGCCGGGTACCACGTAAACGCCTGGCATGAACTTGGCTTGACTATGCCGCCGCCCCAAAAGCACCTCAAAACCCGCTGATTTCGTGTCACGAAGCAGTATTAGCGCTGCTGCCGGTACGGGGCGAACCGGTTTGAAACGAGAAACGGCATGTTGAGGATTGGAGTCTGGCAAGGGATTACCACTTTACCGGTAACATTGCGGCTGGACCCGCAAGAAAGTAGCAATAGCGAGAATTCAACGCCGAGCTGTACTCATGGAAGGACCAGCCGTTTCATTGGCTGCTTTGGGTACGGTCTAGGACGTTCGACAGCTGGGCGGTCGTGCCGGTGCTGACCTCACCGAGCGCACGTACATAGAGCGAAGGTTCCGTCAGCAAGCGTTCGGCAACCTCGAGATCGATGCTCGCGGTGGTCTGCCGCGGCGGACAATTGTCTCGAAGCAGCTTTATCGCCGCCGGGTCGTCAAAATCGGGTGAGATGTTCCGGATGTTATGGTCGATCGGCATGGTGCCCTGCCTCAACTCGGCCAACACATCTTCAGCGGAGTCGATTCCCTTGGTCGTACAGATATCGGGAAGCACACCACGTTGGTGGAGGGCGTAGCCGGAGGGGGCGTGAAACCGTGCCCAGGTCAATGCCAGTTCACCCTGGTTGGGGAGACGGAAAACATTCTGAACCGTTCCCTTGCCGTAGGAGTTGCTGCCGATGATAACGGCGCGGCCCGAGTCCTGAAGGGCTGCGGCGACAATCTCTGAGGCCGAGGCCGAATTGCTGTTGATCAGCACGACGATCGGCAGGCCGTCGGCCACGTCGTCCGGTTCGGCGTCGAAGAACTGTTCGCTGTCCGGGTGGCGGCCATGGGTAGAAACAATGCGCCCTCCCGTGATGAAGAGATCGGAAACGCCTACGGCCTGATCCAGCAAGCCACCTGGGTTGCCGCGGAGGTCGATGACATAACCTTTAAGCTTCGGCCCAAGCCTTTGCGCCACTTCTCTAACCTTGAGGCGCAGGTTCTGCGTGGTGTTTTGGTTGAAACCCGACACTGTGATATGGGCTATCTCGTCAACTTTTTTGATGCGGACCGTCTGTTGAACAATTTTCGCACGGGTGACTGTGATCGGAAGGAGGCGCCCATGGCCCTCGCGCTCGACATCCAGTTTGACCTTACTGCGCAGGCGTCCGCGAAGCCGGTGTATGGCATCCTTCTGCGAGAGTGTCGTGGTATCGACCCCGTCGATTTTGACGATCAGGTCTTCGGCTTTCAGTCCTGCAGCTTCTGCCGGCGTCTTTTCCATAACGGAGAGAACCCGAATGCCTTCGTCGGAAATATTAATGCGGATGCCGATGCCGCCGAAACCGTCGCGGCTTGCCCGGTTATTGCGGGCTTCTTCACGTCCGGAATAACGTGAAAACTGGTCAAGTTCGCCGAGCATGCCATCGAAAACCGTTTCGTACAGCCGTTCCGCGTTGGCTTCTTCCAGCTCCTTCGACTTTGACCGTGCCAGGGAAATGGCGGCGGTCGTGAGACTGGCCCAGGCAGTGACGTCGTTTGGGTTCGGTTGATGGAAGCGGATGGTTTCTTCCCCTTCCAGGGCGATGCGAACCTCTTCGCGCTCTACTGCAACAGATATGTTAGGGTCGATGGCTGCGAGAGACTCAAGTCCTGCGATGGCCAGTTGATTGACCATGACCTCATCAATGTAGCTTTCTGCGACATCACGATAGCCGGCGACAAAGAAGCGGTCGGCGCGGGAGCGGTCAAAATTCGAAGGATTGGTTGAGTCCTGAGACGCGCAAGCGACAATGAGAAATGCGAGCGAAAGTAGCGCGCCGCGAGAAAACGTTCTTAAAGCCTGGCGTTTGGCCTGGGGTTCTACCGGCACATCATCGCCGGGACCATTATTTGGCAACGATGGTTCTGCCACCCGCCAGTTTCCTTAATTTTGAGTTCAATCAAATACTAAGTGTCGTTTGTTCTATTTCACCACAGCTAATATCGCAAACACACAATTTATTTATCTCACGAGATGGAGCGTGATTGAACCGCAAGGCCGTCAAGGATTCGTAAACATTCGACTTAAACTGTCGCAATTCATTTCGATGGGCGCCGCGGTCCTTTGCCTCTTGGTGATTTCTTGCCTGTTTTTGCCGTACCGGGGGGCCTGCGGTTCGTGCTTCGGCCGCGGCGGTCGGCCAGTTTTCGGTTGGCGCTTGATTTTTTCAGTGGGTCCCAGGCGGCGGTCGAACCGGAGTTTTTTTCGTCTAAATCGGCATTTTCGATGCCCTCTGGGTCTTCGATGAGCTGCAGCACCAAACCGCCGGTAACCGGGGTTGCTTCCATAAGACGGGCCGCAACACGGTCTCCGAGATGGTAGGTTCTGCCCCAGCGGCGCCCGACCAGACAGTGTTTCGCCTCGATATGGTCGTAGCGGTCGTCGGGAAGGGAGCTCATGGGAACCAAGCCGTCTGCTCCGCTTTCATCGAGCGTTACGAACAAGCCGAAACGGGTTACGCCGTTGACCCGGCCCTGAAAGATGCGCCCGACCTTGTCGGACATGTAAGCGGCAGTCAGCCGGTCGACGGCATCGCGCTCGGCGGCGGCGGAGCGCCGTTCGGTTTTGCTGATGTGCTGTGCCGCTTCCTCGAAGTTTTCAGCAGCGTCAGAGGGCAATCCGTCATCGCCGAGCCTTAGGCCAGAGATAAGGGCGCGATGGACCAGGAGGTCGGCATAACGCCGGATAGGCGAGGTGAAATGGGCGTAACGGGTCAAAGCGAGCCCGAAGTGGCCGATATTCTCGGGTGCATAAACCGCCTGACTCTGTGCGCGAAGGATCATCTCATTGACCATCGACTTTTCAGGCCGCTCGCTCGCCTTTGCCAGAATCTGTGTGAGAACTTTCGGTCTCATGACCTGACCCCGTGCCAACTTGAGATCCATGCTGGCCAGCACGGTCGACAGGGCTTCTATCTTGACCGGGTCAGGCTGCTCATGAACACGGTACATACAGGGACGCTGCAAGCGCTCAAGTTCCGTGGCGGCTGCGACATTTGCCGCAATCATGAATTCTTCGATCAGCTTGTGACTATCCAGCCTCACACGGGGTTCGATGGCCACGATCTGACCGTCGTCGTCGACCACGACCTTGCGTTCGGTCAGATCGAGCTCAAGCGTCCCGCGTTTCTCGCGAGCGGCCAGGAGGGCCGCATAGGCACCGTAGAGTGGTGAAACAACGAGTTCGGCCAACTGGCCGGGAATTTCACTCTCCTCGCCGTTGCGGGTTGCCTGAACCTGTTCATAAGTCAAACGGGCAGCTGAACGCATGAGTCCGCGAAGAAACCGATGCCGCAGAGGATTGCCTTCGGCGTCGATCCACATCTGAACTGCGAGGCAGGGGCGGTCGACACCCGGTTTCAGTGAACACCAGCCATTCGACAGCTCTTCCGGCAGCATCGGGACGACCTGATTTGGAAGATAAGTTGAGTTGCCGCGCTTGTATGCGTCCCGGTCCAGCGCGCTGCCTGCCGTCACGTAGTGGGCCACATCGGCGATCGCGACAATCAGACGCCAGCCACCCGGATTGTCTTTATCGTCGTCGGCTTCCGCCCAAACCGCGTCATCGAAATCTCGGGCATCGGCGCCGTCGATCGTGACCAACGGCAGGCCGCGCAGATCTTCTCGTGACCCCAGGTCGGTGGCTGTGGCCGCCTTGGCAGCATCGGCCGCATCGCTGGAGAAGGACATAGGGACGTCGTGCTCGTAAAGTGCGATCAAGCTGAGGGCGCGCGGGGTATCGATCGCGCCGACCCGCTCCAGGATCCGGGCTTCACGTTGGCTGCTGCGGTGCCGTGTCGACTTCAGGGTGGCAACCACCAGTTCGCCGTGCACGGCGCCACGAGAATCTTCCGATCGGACAACGAAATCATTTTTGGCCCGCCGGTCCGTGGGGCGCAGGCGTCCGCCTTCGCGGCTGTTCTCGTAGACACCGAGAATGCGGTCCTGAGACTTTCCAATACGTCGAATGGTCTTGGCGTCGTAACTTCCGTCATCATTGCGGCTCAAGCGGGCCAGGACATGCTCACCGGTGGCAAAGGCCGCCCGGCTGCGGTTATCGGGTGACAGAAAGATGCGCGGCGGCGGAGATTCATGATCCCAGCTCGCAGGTTTCGCGAGTTGTTCGCCGTCCTCGTCGATGTCGGCGACTTCCACTACCAGGACCGGTGGCAGGTGACCCGGTAACATTACTTTCTTCTTTTCCCGAAGTTCCAGATGACCGTCGCGTTCCAGCTCTTTCAGCAGAGCTTTCAAGGGGATTCGGTCGCTGCCCTTGATATGAAAGGCGCGCGCAATCTCGCGCTTGCCGACTGCAACCGGGCTTTCGCTGATAAAGGCCAGAACCTCATCCTTGCTGGGAAAAGGTGTTGCCTTGGATTTAAATTTTGCCAAGTGGGTCTCGATTTAGTCTTCGCTCGGCGCCGTTTTCTTGGCGGGTGCCTTCTTTTTCGCAGGCGCTTTTTTCTTAGCTGCGGGCTTTTTGGCCGCCGTTTTCTTGGTCGCAGCTTTCTTTGCAGGAGCCTTCTTGCCGCCCTTTTTGGTCTTAGCCTTTTCGGCCTGGACCTTTAGCAGCTCGACAGCAGCTTCTAGTGTGAAGCTGTCCATATCAGCCGTTTTCGGCAGGGAGGCAATCAGCTTGCCATGTTTGACGTAAGGGCCGTAGCGTCCCTTGAAGAGGTTGATCGGGGCCTTGTCCTCTGGATGTTCGCCAACGACTCGAAGGGGTTCAGCCGCGCCGCGCCGGGCGGGGGCTTCAGCGATCAGGGAGACGGCACGGTTCAGACCAACGGTCAGAACATCGTCGTCGTTACTGATCGAGCGGTATGTCTTCCCATGCTTAACATAAGGACCGAATCGTCCGATGCCTGCGGTGATCATCTCTCCGTCTTCAGGGTGAGGACCAATGTCCCGTGGCAGGCTCAAGAGGCCGAGCGCAGTTTCCAGAGTGACGTCTGCCGGTGGCATTCCTTTGGGGAGAGAAGCGCGCTTGGGCTTTTCCTTCTCCACCGGTTCGCCAAGCTGCGCATAGACACCGTAGGGGCCTTTACGCAGCGAAACGTCCAGGCCGGTCGCCGGATCCTTGCCCAGAATACGAGGAAAGGCGGCGTCACCGTTTTCGCCGTTTTCGCCTTCTGCAGGCACCGCAAGAGGTCGTGTGAAGCGGCATTCCGGATAGTTGGAACAACCTATGAAACCCCCGTTACGGCCGAGGCGCAAACCGAGCCGGCCTTCCGAACAGGTCGGGCAAAGCCGTGGATCCTTGTCGGGATTTTCTGCATCGACCGGGAAAAAGTGCGGGCCCAGATCTTCGTCCAGAGCGTCGATCACTTCCGTGATCGTCAGGTCTTTGGTGCTGCCGACAGCCTGATTGAAAGCTTCCCAGAACGACCGCAGAACAATTTTCCAGTCGATACGGCCACCGGAGATATCGTCAAGCTGTTCCTCCAACTCGGCGGTGAAATTGTATTGGACGTAGCGCTCGAAGAAAGAGCTCAAAAATGCGACCACCAGCCTGCCGCGATCTTCCGGCACAAAGCGGCGCTTATCCAGGACCACGTAATCCCGATCCTGAAGAACCTGAATGATCGAGGCATAGGTCGAAGGCCGGCCGATGCCCAATTCTTCCATCTTCTTGACCAGGCTGGCCTCGCTGTAGCGTGGCGGCGGCTGGGTGAAATGCTGTTCCGGTTCGATGGCGTCCCGGGTCGGGCGGTCGCCTTCGGTCAGCTTCGGCAGGCGCCGGTCTTTATCATCGTCACCCTGTTCGCCAACCTTGGTTTCTTTCTGATCGTCCCGGCCTTCCTGATAAAGCTTCAGAAAGCCGTCGAAGGTCAGGATTGAGCCGGTGGCCCGGAGTTTCGCCTGATCGATATCAACATCGATATCGACGGCGACCTGATCGAAGCGAGCTGATTCCATCTGGCTTGCAACCGTGCGGTTCCAGATGAGTTCGTAGAGCCGCGCGCCATCAGAATCCAAATAGGATTTGACCTCGGAAGGATGCCGCCGAACGTCGGTCGGACGGACGGCTTCATGGGCCTCCTGGGCGTTCTTGGCTTTACTTTTATAGACCCTGGGCGAGTCCGGCAGGTAATTCTGGCCATAATTCTCACCGACCATATCCCGTGTGGCCGCAATGGCTTCGGCCGAAATTGAGACGCCGTCGGTCCGCATATAGGTGATCAGGCCGACGGTTTCACCGCCTAGCTCGAGACCTTCATAGAGCTTTTGGGCGGTCCGCATCGTCCGTGTGGCGCCAAATCCAAGCTTACGGGAGGCTTCCTGCTGAAGTGTCGAGGTCGTGAAGGGGGGATATGGGTTGCGCCGGACCTGCTTGCGCTCAACCTGGGCCACGGTAAAGCTGGAAGCGTCTTCCAACCGCCGGACTGCGGCCATAGTGGTTGCCTCGTCTGACAGATCGAAGCGATCCAGTTTGTTGCCGTCCAGATGGGTCAGACGGGCAGAGAAGGAGGCACCTTCTTCGTTGCGCAGTTTGGCGACGATGCTCCAGTACTCGCGCGGCTTAAAGACCTCGATCTCGGCTTCGCGTTCGCAGATAAGCCGCAGTGCCACCGATTGCACGCGGCCGGCGGAGCGGCTTCCAGGCAGCTTGCGCCACAGCACCGGTGACAAAGTGAAGCCAACAAGGTAGTCCAGCGCGCGCCGGGCCAGATAGGCATCGATCAGTTCACGGTTCAGTTCGCGAGGCGAACTGAAGGCATCCAGGACGGCGCTCTTGGTTACCTCGTTGAACACGACCCTTTGAATGGCAACGTTCTTGAGTACTTTACGGCGAGTCAGTTCTTCGGCGAGATGCCAGGAAATGGCCTCGCCCTCACGGTCGGGGTCAGTCGCCAGAATCAGTGTGTCGGCGCCCTTGACGGCATTCTGAATGTCTTTGATGCGCTGTTCGGATTTACCTTCGACCTGCCAGACCATGGAAAAGTCTTCGTTCGGATCAACCGATCCGTCTTTCGGGGGCAGATCCCGTACATGTCCGTAACTGGCCAAGACGTGATAATCGTTGCCGAGGTACTTATTTATGGTCTTGGCTTTGGCGGGGGACTCGACGACGACGACCTTCATAATGGAACGACTTACCTGCTTCTAAATATAAAAACCAATCGGTTAATACGCCGGCCGGGCCGCGGTTCCGGACTTGAGTGCCACCATGTTGCCGGGAAGCCGGTCGACGGCACCAGACAACTCCAGCTCAAGGATCGCGGAAGAGACGGCTGCGGGAGACAATTGGCATTGCCTGATCAGTTCGTCAACAGCAACAGGCGTATGAGACAGCAATGATACAATATCGTTGTGAGCTTTCGCGATCTCGGTTTCTTCGTTCGCCGGCGTACAAAAAGCAGATTTGTCAAAGGTTTGCGGGGAAATAACCGGTTTCTGAAAACCTTCTTCCAGCGAACGCAAGATATCTTCGGCGGATTCGGCCAGAATCGCGCCTTGGCGAATAAGATCGTTGCCGCCCTGCGACCTGGGATCAAGCGGTGAACCAGGAACGGCAAAGACTTCACGGCCTTGTTCCAGCGCAAGGCGGGCCGTAATCAGCGATCCGGAATTACGAGCTGCCTCGACAACCAATGCCCCAAAAGACAGGCCCGACACGATGCGGTTGCGGCGTGGAAAGTGCCGGGCCTTGGGACGCGTGCCCGGCGGCATTTCTGTCAGCACAGCACCATTTGCGGCAATGGCTTCCATCAGGTCTTGGTTCTCGGGCGGGTAGACGATGTCGAGGCCGCCGGCGACGACGGCGATCGTTCCGCTGTTCAATGCCCCCTCATGGGCTGACGTGTCGATCCCGCGCGCCAGACCGGATGCCACAACCAGCCCTCCGGCACCTAAATCGGCGGCAAACTGTCGCGCCAGGCGCTTGCCGTTGGCAGACGCATTGCGCGCGCCCACGACCGCTATGGTCTTGCGGAGGAGAAGGCTCTTGTCGCCCAGGCCGATGAGCACCGGAGGTGCATCCTCAATGGCTGCCAGCGCTGCTGGATAGTCGTTGCTATTTAAGGGCACTGCCCAGGCGCCCAGTCTATTGATGGTCTCGAGTTCCTTCGCGGCTTCCTCGCGCGATCTCAGTGCAAACCTCGACGTGTTGTTGGATTTGCGGGCGAGTTCGGGCACAGCTTTGAGCGCTGCGCCCGCCGAACCGAACCGGGCCACCAATTGCCGAAAGGTAATCGGCCCAATTGAGCGGCTGCGGCTGAGCTGCAGGCTATCAATGATATTGCGCTCGTCTCTTTCGGGCTGTGTGTGGCCGACCATGAGCTACCATGGGTCGTTAACGCGGTCTGCGTCAAGATGCCTGGTGGCTTTGGGGATTACTCGGTCTTTTTTTGACCGATCTTCGATTCCTCACCCTTGAGCAGGCGGCGAATGTTTTCCTGGTGCCGGTACCAGACAAGAACAGCCAGCGATAACGTGAGCTCAACCATCTGCAGGTCGCCCAATAACCACCAGGAGTAAGCCGGCGCAGCGGCCAAGCTTAAGAGTGCCGCGAGAGAGGAGTAGCGGAAAACCGCAGCGGCAACCAGCCAGGTCGCGCAGCAAGCGATACCCACCGGCCAAGCGAGGGCAGTGATCACGCCCAAAGTGGTCGCAACACCCTTGCCGCCCTTAAATTTCAACCAGACCGGAAAGAGGTGTCCGACAACGGCGCCGAAACCTGCCGCCAGAGTGACGTCGGGTCCCCACAGCATGGCGATCAGAACGGCCGCCGCACCCTTGCCGCCATCGAGCACAAGTGTTGCAAAGGCAAGATCTTTGCGCCCGGTGCGCAGAACATTGGTCGCACCGATGTTCCCTGAGCCGATCGCCCGCACGTCGCCTAAGCCGGCTAATCTGGTCATCACCAGACCAAAGGGGATGGAACCGAGCAGATAGCCACCGACAAGCGCCGTGATCAGGTAAGGGGCTGCATGAGTCCAGGAAATCGGATCGGGCATTATGTTCCGAGGCTCCTCAGCTTTCTTTTTTGTCGTCTGGATCGTAAACGCATCGCCCGTCAACGATGCAGCGTCTCACCAATCCCTGTACCGGATGATCGGTGAAAGGCGAGTTTTTGGATTTGCTTTGAAAGGCGTCCGGATTGATCTGCCAGGGTTTGTCTAGATCGAAGAGGGTCAGGTCCGCCGCCGCGCCGACGGTCAGACTGCCTCCACTGAGGCCAAGGATCTCTGCAGGGCCAGTGGTGAGCTTGGCCAATACGTCGAGCAGGCTTGCCCGCCCGTTATGATAAAGCTGCAAAGAAAGCGGCAACAGCGATTCCAGACCGACGATACCCGGTTCGGCGATCGCAAACGGCAGTCGTTTCGAATCCTGATCGTGCGGACTGTGGTCGCTGGCGATCGCATCGATCGTACCGTCGGACAAGGCGTTTTCCACGGCCTGACGGTCGGCCTCGCCACGCAGCGGCGGTGAGACTTTGGCAAAGCTGCGATAATCGCCCACTGCGTTTTCGTTCAACGTGAAGTAATGGGGGGCGGTGTCGCAGGTGACAGAGAGACCTTGGCGCTTCGCCTTTTGAATGGCTTCTATGGCAGCTGCGGTGGTTACGTTGGCGACGTGATAGCGTCCGCCGGTCAGCTCCAGCAATCGGAGATCCCGTTCCACCATGATGACTTCGGCGGCAGTGGGAATGCCAGCCAGACCCAATCGTGTCGCGACTTCTCCTTCGTTCATGGCACCGCTGGCCAGGGCGGGGTCTTCCGGGTGCTGGACGATCACCTGTCCGAAGGTGCGCGAATAGCTGAGGGCCCGGCGCATGACCTGGGAGTCGGATATGGCGGTCAGACCGTCGGTAAAGCCGACCGCGCCAAATTCGGTTAAGAGTCCGAATTCCGTCAGTTCGCGGCCCTTCAGACCCCTGGTGACTGTGCCGTAGGCGTAGACCTTGACCAGTTTGGTTTCGCGGGCGCGCCGGGCAAGGAATTCAAGTACCGCAACATCGTCAATCACCGGTTCCGTATTCGGCAGAGCAACCATCGACGTAATGCCGCCGTAGGCCGCGGCACGGCTGGCGCTTTCAATGGTTTCCTTATGCTCGGCACCGGGCTCGCGCAACTGGACACGCATGTCGATCAGCCCGGGCGAAAGGCAAAGGCCGGCGCAGTCGATGATCTGTGAATCCTCAGGCAGGCCGTCGTTGAAGAGGCGCGGGCCTAAGTCTGCAATCTTGGTGCCATCGGTAAACAGTCCACCGACTTCGTCCAGACCACTCGCGGGGTCGAGCAGACGTGCGTTGATATAGGCAACGCGTCCGGGGTTCTTGGAACTGACCGCCTTCATCGCCGATGAAATCATGACGCGCCTCCTGCCTGCGCGCTGGTTCTATCCTGGGAATTGGATCGTAGCGTTCGGGTCAGGGCGTCCAGGCAGGCCATGCGCACGGCAACGCCCATTTCTACCTGATCGCGGATCAATGAACGGTCAATGTCGTCGGCAAGCTCGCTGTCAATCTCCACGCCACGGTTCATGGGGCCCGGGTGCATGATCAGTGCGTCCGGCTTTGCCGCCTGCAGCTTCTCGTGGTCAAGCCCAAAAAAGCGGAAGTATTCGCGGATCGAGGGCACGAAGCTGCCCTGCATACGCTCGGTCTGCAATCGCAGCATCATGACGATGTCGCAGTCCTTGAGCCCCTCACGCATGTCGATAAAGGCTTCCACGCCCAGGCGTTCGATGTTGCTGGGCAGCAGGGTCGGCGGCGCGATCACCCGCACGCGTGCGCCCATGATGCCGAGCAGCTGTATGTTTGAACGCGCCACGCGGCTGTGCAAGATGTCGCCGCAGATAGCAACTCTGAGTCCCTGCAAGTCACCGCGCCGCCGGCGGATGGTCAGGGCATCCAGTAAAGCCTGAGTCGGATGTTCGTGACTGCCGTCGCCGCCGTTGATGACCGCGCAATTGACTTTTTCCGACAGCAGCTTGACCGCGCCGGAATCAGGATGCCGGACGATCAGCACATCAGGATGCATCGCATTCAGGGTCATGGCGGTGTCGATCAGGGTCTCGCCCTTTTTAATCGAGCTGGAGGAAACCGACATGTTGATTACGTCTGCGCCCAGACGCTTGCCCGCCAGCTCAAAGGAGGTTCGGGTCCGTGTCGAATTCTCGAAAAAGAGATTGATCACGGTGCGCCCGCGCAGCAGCGATGTCTTTTTGTCGTCGGAGCGATTCAGCGCAACGTAGCTGTCGGAAAGGTCCAGGAGAAAGGTGATTTGTTCCGCCGTCAGCCCGTCAATTCCAAGCAGATGGCGGTGCGCGAATCCGAGGATGTCCGCTGTGTGTCCGGTATCAGTCATTAAAGCGGGACTATGTCACCCTCGTGGCAGCGGCGCAACGGGTGAGGCGGAGTGATTCCAATACTTTTGACGATCGTCTGAAACAATGCGCATCCAGCAAGGCAGATGCCTAAAAACGGGCTCCAAATGCCGGCGCTTAAATCACCCCATCGCTGCGCAACGCGGCGATCTCGGCTTCCGATAGATCCAGGAGTTCGTTCAGGACCTCTTCCGAATGCTGTCCTGCGGACGGTGGCGGGCGGCGGTAGGTGACCGGCGTGCCAGAGAACTTGATGGGATTGGCGATCAGGTCGACATCGCCGCTCTGAGACTCGGGATAGGGCATGGTCAGCTTCATGCCGCGTGCCTGAATTTGAGGGTCTTCGAAGACCTGGTCCAGACTATTGACCGGGCCGGAAGGCACGTGGATACCAGCCAGTCCGTCGACCCATTCCTGTTGGGTTTTGCGTTTGGTCACGTCGGGCAGCAGCGCATAGAGCGCCTCGCGGTTCCGCACTCGGTCGGAGTTGGTCAGGAAGCGAGGATCTTCTGCCAATTCAGGCGCACCAGCAAAATCACAGAAGGTCTTAAACTGCCGGTCGTTGCCGACGGCTAGAATGAAGAAGCCATCGGCGGCGGGCAGGACCTTGTAGGGCACGATGTTGGCGTGCTCGTTACCCAGGCGGGTTGGTACTTTGCCGGAAGTCAGATAGTTGAGACCTTCGTTCACCAGCCAGGAGACCTGGGTGTCCAGCAGTGCGAGATCGATATGCTGGCCTTCGCCGGTCTGGCTGCGGTGATGGATAGCCGCCAGGATCGCCGAGCTGGCGTACATGCCGCACATGACGTCGGCGATACCTACACCGACCTTCATCGGCGCGCCGTCACTCTCGCCTGTCAGGCTCATGATCCCGCCGATGCCCTGTGCGAGATAGTCGTAGCCCGCGCGCGGTGCATAGGGGCCGGTCTGCCCGAAGCCGGTAATCGAGCAGAAAATCAGGCCGGGAAACTCGTCCTTGAGGTCGTCATAGGACAGACCGTACTTCGCCAGTCCACCGACCTTGTAGTTCTCCACCAAAATGTCCGACTGCGCGATCAGGCGTTTCGCGAGGGCCTGCCCTTCGGGTTTGCTGATGTCGATGGCAAGGGAGCGTTTGTTGCGGTTGGACGAGAGGTAATAGGCACTTTCCTTGGTGTCGCCGCCGTCTTTGTCCTTCAGATAAGGCGGGCCCCATTTGCGCGTGTCGTCACCCTGACCCGGCCGTTCGATCTTGATGATGTCCGCTCCGAGGTCGCCGAGCAACTGGGTGCAAGTGGGGCCGGCGAGGATGCGGGTAAGATCGAAAACCCTAAGACCGGCGAGCGGTCCCTTCGCTGATTGGGACGGGACGGTATCAGTCATGACGTTTTATATCTCGTTCGATGAATATCGGCGGCGTCTCTTTAAGCACAGATCTATGGTACTAGACCAGCAAGCCGAGCAAAATCGGTAGCGTGATCATGGCCGCTGCGGTCTGGATCGTGATGATGCGTGCCATAAGGGCGGCGTCTCCCCCCAATTGCCGGGCCAGAATGAAAGAAGATGAGGCGGCGGGCAGGGCGTTGAAAAGGATCGCGACATAGGCGCCGACGCCGGTCACGCCGAACAAGCCGCAGGCAAAGGCGGTGATGATCGGAAGCACCACAAGTTTGCCGACAATCGGCGCCACAAGTGCGCCCAATGCGCCTCCTTCGTTTCGCAGTTCGAGTCCGGCGCCAACGGCGATTAGGCCAAGCGGCAGGGCAGCCCGACCAAGAATTTCCAGAAATGGATCGGAAATCGACGGCAAGCCAACAGCGGTCACATTGAGAAGGATGCCGAGTGCACAGGCGACGATGATTGGATTCTTCACGATGGCAAGCAGCATGCCGCCGAGCGATCTCGTTCCGTTGTTGCCGTGACGGCTGAGAGCAACGACGCTGAGCAGATTGACCAATGGTACGCTGGCCGCAATTGCCAGGGTGGCCGTAGCAAATCCGACCTCGCCGAAGAGGCTGGCTGCAACTGCCAAACCGATATAGGTGTTTGGCCGAATGAAGCCCTGGAGCATGCTGGTCAAAGCCGGACCGTCATTCGTAAAACGGGCGACCAAAGTCATCAGAATCAACGCGGTCAGGATCAACGGCGTATTGATTGCCGCGACGATCGGGAGAACCTGGAGGCTTCCGAAGTCGGTGGTCGCAAGTGTTCTGATGAGGAGGGCCGGAAACAGGATCATATAGGTCAGCTTCTCGACCGCTTCCCAGGCAGGACGTTCGATAAAGCCGCGCCAACGCAGCAGGAAGCCGACCAGGATTAGAAGAAAGATCGGGAGTGTTGCGTCGAGTATCGGCCCCATGATTTACAGCTTCATGATTCTTGCGAAGGAGCGGCCGATATATGCGCTAGGGCATCCAGCGCGCCTTGTAAAATGTAGGCAGCCGCCATCTTATCGACCACTTCCGCGCGCCGTTTCCGAGTCATATCGGCCTCGCCGACCAAAAAACGCTCTACCGCCGAGGTCGACAGGCGTTCGTCCCAAAAAGTGATCGGCTGGGTAAATCCCGCCTTGTCGATCAGATTTTGAGCAAGTTGCCGCACCGATTGGCAGCGCGGCCCCTCAGAGCCATCCATATTGACCGGCAGACCCATCACCAGGCCGCCCACGTCGCGTTCTTTGCAGATGGCAGCAAGTTCCGTGGCATCCTTAGTGAATTTGCTGCGCCGGATCGTGCCGATGGGGGACGCGACCTTCAGGCTGCCATCCGAGATAGCCAGGCCGATGGTTTTGGTGCCTGGGTCCAGTCCAAGCAGGCGCGTTCCTTTCGGAACCAGGGGGACAAGTTCGTTTAGCTCGACAAGGGGCAAGGCCGCGACTTTCGAAAGTGGAACAGAAGGACACGACCGGAAAGCGGAAAGCTCCGAAAAGTCATACAGAACACAGGAGTGGCGGGCAAGACGAGCAAAAGCACCTCTTGCGATTCAATTCAACGGCGGCCAATCTTCAGCACCTTATCGCTTATGTTATCTGCAGACGAAGGAGAGGGACCGTCCCATGCATCTCGCGGAATTGAACATTGCCCGACTGAGCCAGCCGATCGATCATCCCGATATCGCCGATTTTGTGGATAACCTGGATCGCATCAACGGTCTTGCCGAACGCATGCCGGGCTTTGTGTGGCGATTTAAGGACGAGAGCGGCAACGCCACCAATGTTCAGGCGTTCGAGGATCCGATGTTGATTCCCAATCTCTCGGTTTGGGAGAGCGCAGTTGATCTCGAACGTTTCGTCTGGGGCACCATCCATCGCAAATTCTACGAACGTAAGGATGAATGGTTCCTGCTGATGGCCGAGCATCATTTCGTCATGTGGTGGGTCGAGGAAGGTCATCTGCCGGATCTGAGTGAAGCGAAAGCACGGCTCGAGCTGCTTAGGTCCAATGGTCCCAGCGAGGAGGCCTTTGGCTGGGCGGACCTGCACTCTGCGAAACTCTGGGAAAAGTCGCGCTGCGCTTAAGCGGCAAAAAAAACCAGGTTCGTGGCGATATCTTCCATCAGCCGCGTAACCGCAGGCAGTTGTGATCTCGGGTTCCGGTGCACCACAATCTCAATTGAGGGCAGCGTAGGAAAGCCATCCTGTATTCCCAGAGGGACAAGCATCGGGCCCAGGGTGCTGCGCGGCAGGACCGTGACCGCCAGACCGGCGGAAACAGCGGCTCTTACCCCGGCCGGGCCTTCGCTGTGAAAGGCCATGCGCCAGGGACGCCCGGCTTTGTCGAACGCCGCAAGCGCCGCCGCCCTAAAGGCGCAGCCTTCTGGCATGAATGCTAGTGGTATGGGGCTGCTGTCGAGCGGCGCGCGGTCGCGCGCGGTGGCCCAGGAGAGCTGCTCTCGCCTGATCAGAACCCCATCGCTTCGATCATGCTGGCGCGTAACCAGTGCCAGATCGATCTCGTCTCGATCCATTGCCGAGAGCACTTCAGCGCTGTTTTTGCAAAGAACTTCGAGTTCTATACCCGGATTTGCCTGGGTAAAGAGAGTTAAGACCTGCGGTAGGTAACTCTGCGCATAGGTGTCTGTGGTGCCCAAGCGGACCTTGCCCGCCATGGACCTTTGGCCGACGGCTGCGAGGGCCTCTTCGTTCAGTGCCAGCATGCGGCGCGCATAAGACGCTAGCGCATCGCCTGGTCCGGTCAGCGAAACGCTCCGCCCGCGTCCTCGGCTGAAGACCTCTGCCCCCACAGCCTGTTCCAGCTTCTTGATCTGTGCGCTGACCGCCGACTGGACCCGGCCAAGGCGTTGTGAGGCCGCGGTAAAGCTGGAGGTCTCGGCAACCGCGAGAAAGGCACGCAACAGATCGATATCCAGATCCGGTTTCATCATAATCTCTTTTTAAGATTTTAAAGATCATAAAAATTCGTTTTAACGATACATTTCTGTGCGGCAGTCTGAAAGCGAAATTTGTCTCTCAAACATTCCGATGTGCCGCGGAGCAGTGATGGAAAAGAATGTTAACGCCGGACGCAGCCGTGTCGAGGTGGGGGTTCTCGAAATGGCCGCCGCGATGGCTATTGCCGGGAGTATTGGAGTCTTCGCACTCGAATCGCAGCAACCGCCCTTCACGGTCGTTTTCTATCGCTGTCTCTTTGGAGCACTTTCGCTAGGTGCCTATTGCTTATACCGCGGGGTATTCCGGCAGGTTCCCTACAGCGTTCGCAATCTCGCTCTCATCTGCATCGGCGGAGCGTTTCTGGTCTACAACTGGGTTTTGATGTTCGAGGCTCTGCGCCTGACGTCAATTTCAATTGTGACGATCGTTTACCACGTGAATCCCTTCATCATCTTGCTGTTGGGGATTGTCTTCTTTGCCGAGCGTATCGACCGGCATAAGTTGGGGTGGACCCTCTTTGCCTTCCTCGGTCTTATCAGCGTTATCGGTATTCCGGACGCTTTTGAGGGTGATTACATTCAGGGCATCGTCTTCACCTTGCTGGCGACAACGCTCTACTCCTTCACCATCGTGTTTTCAAAGTGGGTGACCGGTGTCCCACCCGCGTTCATCGCATTTGTGCAGGTCAGCGTTGGCGTGCTGCTGGTGCTGCCCTTCGTCGATTTTGCTCAGGTTCCGGTGGGGCGGCAGTGGTTCTTCCTGATCTCGCTCGGGGTTTTGCACACCGGTGTCGAATATGTCCTGCTCTATTCGGCCTTTCAGAAGCTTTCGATGGCTCTTATCGCCATTCTTTCCTTCGTCTATCCGGTAGTTGCAATCGGCCTGGACTATGCCGTCTACGGCCACCTGCTTTCGTTTCAGCAGATCATTGGCGTAGTCATGATCGCGCTGGCGACACTTGGTGTCCGGCTCGGTTGGAAGCTTACTCTGCCAGGACGAAAGGCGGCATGAGTTGGCCGAAAATAACGTGAATCAGCATCTAAATCCCTGAAGATTTAGCGAAACGTTGCCCGATCATGGCCGAGAGGATGACGTAAATGATCTTTGTACCCGCGAGCAGTGTGCCCTTGATGGTGCCGGAGATTTTGGAGTGGCCGATGCGGCGGCGGTACCGGACCGGAACTTCCCGAACCTTTAATCCTCTCTGTGACGCCTTAACCTGCATCTCGACGGTCCAGCCGAAATCTTTGTCCTGCAAATCGAGCAGGTCCAGGGCCGGACGGCTGATTGCACGAAAAGGCCCGAGGTCCGTATAGCGTGTCCGCCAAAAGAGGTGGATGAGGGCGCAGGCAAAGCGATTACCCGCACGTTGCTGGGGCGTAAGAGCGTCGCGTGGGTTGCTGCGCAGTGTGCGTGATCCGACGACCATGTCCGCTTTGCCTGAAAGGATCGGATCGACCAACCGATCCATCTCGTCGGGATAATCGCTGTAGTCGCCATCCAGGAACACGATGACGTCTGATTCAGTGACCTGGGCAAGTCCCTGCTGGCAGGCCTGACCATATCCGCGACGGGGTTCGGCTATGACGGTTGCGCCGGCGCTTGCGGCGACCTGTGCCGTGCAGTCCGTCGAGCCGTTGTCTACTACGACCACCTCGTCGACCCATTCGGGAATGGCTGCGATGACCTTGCCAATGGAACACTCTTCATTGAGAGCCGGGATAATCGTGGTGATGTGGGTGCCGGATTTCATAGTGCGGTTGCCCTCTTGATTTTTGCGGTTCCGGCGTCGGTGCTGCCGGGTCGGATTTTGGTGAGTCCCTGCCAGACCAAAAGTGCGAGCACCGGCCCGAATTGTATCCAGGCAAGGATCGTTTCCGCCGAGGCTCCGGCGTCCGATGCTTCAAAATAGAATCGCAGGTAGTAGAGCGGCAGAAGAGCGGTGAGCAGCAACAGGGGAAGGGATGGCAGGATGGCGAGAAAGGGCAACAGCCAGCTGAAATACCAGGGATACTGTGTTGGGCTCAGCAGAAACAATAGTGCCGCGACAAACAGGAACCGATGAACGACATCGATTGGTTCGCTAAGGTCCTTTCGGTTGATGCCGAGAGCGGTGGCAACGACCACGAGCGCGACGGCAAAGCGCGCGACACGCCCGGCATCCAGAAAGTCTAAGGAAAGAATATCGAGCGTCTGACCGGCCAGCCAGGCAATGACTCCGAAGACGGCATCATTGCGCTGCCAGGACCGGCCGTAGGCCACAAAGCCGGAATCCTCATTCAGGCCGGCAAGCAAAACTGGAGCCGAGAACAGAGTGGCCAGTGCCACAAAAATCAGCAATGGAGCAACGCCTTTGCGCCATTGCTGTACGAAGGGGCGCAGCAGGCTCGGCATGAGGAGAGCGGGCCATATCTTACAGCCCGCCGCAAAAGCTAACATGCTGGCGGCCCACCCAGAGCGATTTTTGAGAATAAGGAGCAGCGCGGCCAGCAGGAAAGGCACGAGAACGGCATCCATATGGGCGGAGTTGAAGAATTCTTTCACGATCAGCGGATTGCACCAGTAAATCGCCGCCCAGGTGATCGGGAGTGCGAGTTGCCGAAGGATGGTCAGCAGAAGACCGAACGACACCAGATCGAACCCGAAGATTACAGTGCGCCATGCCATGAGGCTCCAGGGTTCAAGCCAGTTTGCCAAAAGAAAGGATGCTTGCGCGACTGGGGGATAGATGCTGCGCAGAAGAGGGTAGGTTACGCTTTCCAGCAGGCCGCCCGATGACATGCCGAGCTCTTGCAGTGTGGGAGGCGCGGCGCCGTTGATGACGGATTGCGGCGCAAAAGCAAAAGGGTTCTGTCCAGCGGCAACTACGCTGCCGTCCCAGAGGTAACGCAGGTAATCGTTCTCCAGCATCGGTGTCGATGGCAGGAGAACAAGCCGCATCAGGAGACCTACGAGGAGAAGCCAGGTGAAAGCGCCCGTAAGCCTGAATTCCCTTTTTCCCTGGCCGATAATGCTTCGGCAGAGGATCAGATAGATCGCACCTGCACCCATTCCGATCCCGACCAGCCATACGATCGGATCCAGACCGAGCACCGGGATGTTGAGCGGGTGATGAGAGAGTAAAAGAAAGAGAATGGACGATGCCGCGAGGCCAAGGCCGCATAGTGCAAGGACGACCGGCGCCGTCTTGGCTGCCGGGGTGAGCAGGGCAGCAGGGTGGTTAGCTTCCACGGCTGCGCCAGGTTGTGGCACTTTTTCGCTTTTTCTTGGCCTTTGCCACCTTGACGCTGCTGTTCAGATCCCAGTCGTAACGATGGTCATCGACTTCGGATATGCCTGAAAGTGCATTCTTCAGTCCCGGTTTGGCGTAGCGGCGCAGGTGAGCAATGACGCCGGCGTCATTGCCGCCGAAATCCGATTCAAACCAATCGTAGATACTGGACACGACCAACTGGCCCTTGATAACTTCCGCGCCGCGGCGATGATTAATGTAGTCCACCGCACCCGCGTTCAGAAAGACTTCGGCGTTTGCAGCGGTCATGGCATTCGTGCGCAGATTTGGACAACCGATCGAGGCGCAGTTGACCGCATAGTGGATTCGGGGGTCCTTCCAGATCGGCCGCAGGATTCGATGCTCGATATCGTCCAGGCTGACTTTTTCGCCTTCAATGGTCACCAGCTTCTTGCCCCAGGGACCGTCACTGAACAGACCCGGTGAAATATCGATATCTCGGATCGACTCAACCGGATAGGCATCCAGAATTACAATCACCGTGAGAGCGTTATAGAGGTTTACCCAATAGGCGCGCTGCTCGTTCCGGTTCAACGAGCTTACACGCACTGCGGTCATGGCATCGATGTAGTCGGCGAGCGCTGACTTGTCGGCCCGGGTGACGCGCCCGTAATCGACCCGATTCACGCCGTCGGCTTGGGGAGAGACGTAGCGAGTCAGGAACTGGTTCCAGGCCCTATGCTCAAGCTTTGTCGTCGAGGCAGGATCGTGAGTCGCCCAGCGCTCCCAGAGTTCTGCGGAGGGAGCGGCCCGAACGGTCTGAGCAGCAGCAAGAAGAAGGGCCAAAAAAAACGCGAGTACAAAGAGGCGTTGAATGCCTGATGATATGCTCATTGCCGCGGTCGTTGATCCTACCTGCCTTCGCATCTCTCTTTTCTCCTGTCCGAGCTCTCGTTTCCAAGAATTTGCTTTTGAGCGCACATGCTATGTTGGCGCTGAGCCATTACTGTAATGCGCGGTGGCAAGGACGTAAGGTCGGCACGGCTGTTCGCCCAGTCAAACAAGATAACAAGATCGCGATTGAACTTAACGCCGATAACCTGTGGTAGTCGCTGCCGTCCAACAAATAACGCCGATGCGGTGAACGATGGATTGAATGGCGACGCGGAGCTTTGGGAGATGTTAGACTGATTGAAAATAACTGACCGACGGATTTCGCAAGCTTTTGAAAATTGGGTGTTTTCTGGACGCGAAAACATCGCTAGAGCTAGCCTGTCGCGATAACCAATGTGCAGAGCTGAGGCATCGTTATGAATTTCAGACCACTCCTTATGGCGTCTTTTCTTGCCGGCTCCCTTTTCGCAGGATTGAGCGTTGCGGCTTTGCCACTTGCCGCTCAGGAAGCCGCTCAGCCTCCAAGCGTGATCATTGCACCGGCAGAGCGGCGTGATATCACCCCTAGTTTCTCCTATCTAGGTCGGATCGAGGCGATCGATACGGTTGAACTGCGCGCCCGCGTCGCCGGGTTTCTGGAGAAACGGAATTTCCGGGAAGGCACAGAGATCAAGGCGGGCGACGTCCTGTTCATGATCGAAAAAGACACTTACGAGATCACGGTCCAGCAACGTTCCGCTGATTTGGATGGCGCCAAAGCCACACTCGCCAACGCCGAAGCCGATTATGCCCGTAAAGAAACGCTGGTGAAGCGCAAGACAGCCGCCAAGTCATCTCTTGATACGGCGCGGGCAAACCTGGGAACGGCGCGCGCATCGGTCAAGCAGGCGCAAGCCGCTTTACGCGCTGCAAATTTGGATCTCAGTTACACAGATGTCGTTAGCCCTATTGACGGGAAGGTCAGTCGCGCCCGCTACAGTGTTGGCAATTATGTCGATAACAACAGCGAATCCCTGGCGACGGTGATCTCGCTTGATCCGATATATGTCACCATAGCGGTCAGCGAAAAGCAGTTGATCGAAGCCCGCCGGCAGGGCATCGACCTCAACAACCCAACGGTTGCTCCGTCGCTTCAACTTTCCGACGGCAGCCAGTATGACGGGCGGGGCGAATTCGATTATCTGGATTCTACGGTTAACAGCAGCACTGACACCATCACGGCCCGCGCAGTGTTTCCCAATCCTAATCGCCTCTTGCTGCCAGGTCAGTTCGTGACGGTTGTTGTTCGGCAAAAAGAACCTGAATCTGCTGTCGTCGTTCCCCAAGCTTCGGTTCAAGAAGATCAGCAGGGCTATTTTGTCCTCATTGTCGATCGTAGCGATAAGGTGGAAGTGCGGCGTGTCTCGCTGGGCAATCAGACAGAGACCGAATGGATTGTGGATGACGGCATAGCAGAGGGCGAAAGGGTGATTGTGCAGGGACTGCAGAAGGTGCAGCCTGAGATGCAGGTCAACCCGGTAATCATGACCGGTGGCGGACAGGGGTAAGCAATTTATGTTGTCCGCTTTCTTTATCGATCGCCCGAAGTTCGCCTTCGTCATATCCATCGTCATCACTCTTGCAGGTATTCTGTCGATCTTTTCGATCCCGGTGTCTGAATATCCCGAGATCACCCCGCCCCAAGTCAAGGTGACCACGAGTTACCCCGGCGCGAGTTCCACGGTGGTGCAGCAGTCGGTTGCGTCACTGATTGAAGCGCAGGTTAATGGCGTCGACGATATGATCTACATGTCGTCGACCAGTTCGAACGATGGCAGTTACGAGCTAACCGTCACCTTTGCTGTCGGCACGGATCCGGATATTGCCGCGGTCAACGTTCAAAATCGCGTTGCTGTGGCGAATGCCCAACTGCCGCAGGAGGTGACGCGGCAAGGTGTTGTGACCAGGAAGCAGTCTTCCAGCATGCTGCTGGTGGTCAATATGGTGTCGCCCAACAACACACATGATTCTCTGGCGCTCAGCAATTACGCGTCGATCAACATTCAGGATGTGCTGGCGCGGATCAATGGCGTTGGCAGCGTTTCTCAATTCGGCGCGCTGGATTACGGCATGCGGGTCTGGCTGAATCCCGACCGTCTGTCGTCGCTGCAGTTGACCACGACCGATATCGCAAACGCGATCCAGAGTCAGAATATCCAGGCAACAGCCGGGCAGCTTGGTGCGCCACCCTACGACGGCGCACCTCAGTTCCAGTATTCGATTCAGGCCAAGGGCCGCCTCGCGAGCGTGGCGGAGTTCGGCAATATTATTGTACGCGCTGCGGAAGACGGATCGATCGTGCGTATGCGAGACGTTGCCCGTATTGAACTGGGATCGCAGACTTATGGTGCGATATCTAAACTGAACAACAAGCCGGCGGCCTCGATCGCCGTATACCAGTCGCCGGGCGCGAACGCGCTCGGTGTTGCGGATGTCCTCTATAAGGAACTGGATCGCCTGGCCGAGCGGTTTCCGCCGGATATGGAATACAGGATTCTCTACGATACGACCAAGGCGGTCAGAGCGTCCGTTGCGGAGGTGTTGGAAACCCTCATGATCACCTTCTCGCTGGTCGTGGCGGTGACCTTTTTGTTTTTGGCCGACTGGCGCTCTACCATCATCCCGACACTGGCAATTCCTGTCTCTCTGATCGGTACCTTCGCAGTTCTCTTCGTTGTCGGCTTTTCGGCCAATACCATAACTTTGTTTGCCATCATCCTTGCCATCGGGATCGTGGTGGACGACAGCATTGTCGTCGTTGAAAACGTTCAGCGCATCATGACCGAGACGGGGAAGAATGCGCGCGACGCAACACGACAGGCGATGAAGGAAGTGACCGGGCCCGTCGTCGCGACGACACTGGTGCTGCTCGCCGTCTTTGTTCCGGTTTCCTTCATGCCGGGGATCACGGGCGAACTTTATAAACAGTTTTCCGTCACTATCTGTGTTGCGGTTTCAATCTCATCGATCAACGCCCTAACCCTTTCGCCGGCGCTGTGTTCGCTGCTGCTGAAGCCGGGATCCGGAAGCCCGCGTGGCCCGCTTCGTATTTTCGCGCGCCTTGTCGACAAGAGCCGGGACGGCTACGCCTGGATGGTCGGGCGCATGATACGGGTGACGGCGCTGACCATGCTGGTGTTCGGTGCCTTTGTCGGTGGCACCTACTACATGTTCCAGAATGTTCCCACCGGGTTCATCCCACTGGAAGACAAAGGCGTCTTTTTCGGCAACATCCAGCTTCCCGAAGGGGCGTCATTGTCGCGAACCGAACTGGTGGCCGATCAGGCAACCGAGATGTTGAGAGAGATCGACGGTGTCACGGATGTCATCGCCATCAGCGGGTTCAGCATTCTCGGGGGCGCAGCTTCCAATTCGGCGCTCCTCATTCCCATCCTCAGCGATTGGGAGGAGAGAACCGAACCCGACCTGCAGTGGCCTGTGATCCTTCGAAAGATCAATGGGCGTTTGGCAGGCCTGGTGGAGGCGGAGGCTTTCGCGTTTCCTTTACCGCCTATTGCAGGACTCGGCACCGGCGGCGACATAGAGGCGCAGCTTCAGGATTTCCTCGGCCGGAGCCCACAGGAGCTGGCATCAGCCATGCGGAGTCTTGTGTTCAATGCAAACCAGGAACCTGCGCTAGCGAACGTCTTCAGTACTTTTTCTGCGAATGTGCCTCAGCTTTTCCTCGAATTGGATCGGGATAAGGCAGAAGCCCTCGGACTCTCAATCTCGGAAATCTTCTCGACGCTCCAAGCCAGCTTAGGTTCGTCGTATATCAATGATTTTAATCTCTTCGGGAAGGTTTATCGCGTCATCATTCAGGCCGAAGCCCGCGACCGTGACGCGATCGAGGATATCAACCGTCTGCATGTGCGCAACGCGGCTGGTGAGATGGTGCCGCTCAGCGCGCTGGTCGAGTTAAAGCCGATTTTGGGGCCGCTCTCTATCAATCGATATAACCTCTACCAATCGGCGTCGTTGACTGGTTCGAGCAGCACCGGTTTCAGCACAGGTGAAGCCATTTCAGCCCTTGAATCGGTTGCGGCAGAGGCATTGCCCGACGGTTATGGGATTCAGTGGACCGGCACCTCACAGCAGGAGCTGGAAGCCGGAGGGCTCGTCGTCTTCATCTTTGGCTTGGCCTTCCTCTTCGCCTATCTCTTTCTGGTGGCGCAGTACGAAAGCTGGTCCGTGCCTCTATCGGTGATCACCTCCGTTATTATTGCGGCTTTCGGCGCACTCGTTCCATTGATGGTCTTTCCTTTCCTCAACAATAATCTCTATGCCCAGATCGGACTGGTCATGCTGATCGGCCTCGCAAGTAAGAGCGCGATTCTGATCGTGGAATTTGCCAAAGAACGCCGGGAGCAGGGAATGGGCATCGAAGAAGCCTCGCTTCAGGCTGCTCGCTTGCGGTTCCGGGCGGTCATGATGACGGCGCTGTCGTTCATTTTGGGTGTGCTACCCTTAATCTTCGCGACAGGAGCGGGTGCGGCGAGCCGGGTGTCCGTTGGTTTTGTTGTCTTTGGCGGAATGTTGGCGGCGACAGCCATCGGAATCTTCTTCATTCCGGTGCTCTATTATCTCTTCCAGAGTATCAGAGAGCGGGTAAAGGGCGTTACCAAGCCCGCGTGAGCTATAGGTCGATAATGTAGTCGTCGACCAGATTGCCTTGACGGCGGCTGGGATACTTGCCTTCGCGGGCTGCCTCGTATTTGAAGCCCAGTTTCTTCAGAACGGTGGTCGATCTCAGGTTCTCCTGGTCGACTGTGGCGACGATGCGATTTGCGTGTAGATGATCCCGTGCATAGGTGATCAGTGGTTCAATCGCCTCAAAGACATAGCCTTTGCCCCAGTAGAGCTGGCCCAGGAAATATCCCAGGGTCCAGACGCCATTCTTGACATTGCTGTCGATCGAGACGGCACCGATCAGTTTGGCTTCGTCCCGCAGATAAATGCCAAAATGCTCGGGGGAGAGCTTCTCGTGATCCTTGCGCACCTTGAGAATCCAGTCGATGGCATCTCTTTGCTTATAGGGAAAGGGTGGGGCGATAAGCCATTGAGAAACTTGCCAGTTATTAAGAATTTCTACCAGGTCGTCCTTGTCGTCCATGGTCACTGGGCCAAGCTCGAGGCGCTTCGTTTTCATCCGCATTGATAGATGGATCCGGTAACTGCTAGCTGCTGTTCGTTTGCTTCGAGGTTTAACAGGCGGTGACCAACAGCGTCATGACGGCCTGGTGGACGGACAGGATGGCATGTGACTATCGGGTTGCGCGCAGGATCAGTTACACCGCTCCCGCCGCCGGCGCCAGTAGCAATCTTTCTCCAATGCCGTCTCTGTATTGCCGGGGCCATTTTAGAAGACAACGAGGGGGGCATTGCGGGCGCGAAACGCTGGTGCTATTTTCCGCGCGCTTCGATCCTGCCCCGGGCTCGGCCGTGCCTGGTTGTGCTTTGGCGGGATCCCCCAAAGAACGAGAACAGGACCCGTTATGGCTGTCGATAAGGACACCGTCGCGCGGATCGCCAAATTGGCGCGGATCCGCATACCCGAGGAACAGCAGGAAGCCCTGACTGGCGAGCTGACCGAAATCCTGAACTGGGTCGAGCAACTATCCGAGCTCGACACCGATGGGGTTGAACCCATGACTTCGGTTGTGGCCATGTCCCTGCCCAAGCGTGAGGATGCTGTGACGGACGGCAACTGCGCTGACAAGGTCTTGAAGAACGCGCCCGAGGGCGCTCACGGCTTTTTTGCCGTGCCGAAGGTGGTCGAATAATGTCCAAACTGACTCATCTTACCCTGACAGAAGCCAGGGATGGCCTGAGCAAAGGCGATTTTTCGGCCCGTGAGCTGACCCAGGCGCATGTAGAAGCCGTTGAGGCATGCCGTTCTTTGAACGCCTTTATCACCGAAACGCCTGATAAAGCGTTGGACGGTGCGGATGCCTCTGACAAGCGCCGCAGCAAGGGCGAAGCCGGTGTGTTGGAGGGTATTCCACTGGCAATCAAGGATCTCTTCTGTACGCAGGACGTCCTGACCACGGCGGGTTCGCACATACTTGACGGCTTCCAGCCGCAGTACGAATCGACAGTTTCCGCCAATCTCTGGGCTGCCGGGGCGGTCATGCTGGGCAAGACAAACCTGGATGAGTTCGCCATGGGCTCGTCAAACATGACCAGCTATTACGGCGGCGTGGAGAATCCATGGCGGCGCGAGGGCAGCAACGCACCTTTGGTGCCGGGCGGTTCTTCAGGTGGCTCAGCTGCGGCTGTGGCGGCACGTTGCGCCATGGGCGCGACCGGGACCGATACCGGCGGATCGATCCGCCAACCGGCGGCTTTCTGCGGTGTTGTGGGGATGAAGCCCACCTATGGACGCTGCTCGCGCTGGGGTATTGTCGCATTTGCCTCTTCCCTGGATCAGGCGGGGCCAATGACCCGTGGCGTGCGCGACGCCGCGATCATGCTGCGTGGCATGGCTGGACACGATCCGAAGGATTCCACCAGCGTCGATACGCCGGTGCCCGACTATGAAGCCGCCATGAATGGTGATGTCCGGGGGCTCAAGGTGGGAATTCCCAAGGAATACCGCATCGACGGCACGCCTGCGGAAATCGACACGGTCTGGCAGCAGGGCATCGAGTGGCTGAAGGCCGCCGGCGCCGAGATGGTCGACATCAGTCTGCCGCACACGAAATACGCGCTGCCGACCTACTATATTGTCGCGCCGGCCGAGGCTTCCTCGAATCTGGCGCGCTACGATGGCGTGCGTTACGGCCTGCGAGTGCAAGGCGATACGCTTGACGAAATGTACGAGGCGACCCGGGGCGAGGGCTTTGGCGCGGAGGTGAAGCGCCGAATCCTGATTGGTGCCTATGTGCTGTCGGCAGGGTACTACGACGCTTACTACAATAAGGCGCGGCGTATCCGTACCCTGATCGCGAACGATTTCAAGGCGGCATATGAAAAGGTTGATGTGGTCCTGACACCGACGGCGCCGAGCGCGGCTTTCGGCATGGGCGACAAGATGGACGATCCTGTCGCCATGTATTTGAACGATGTCTTCACGGTTCCAGCCAGCCTCGCAGGTCTGCCGGGGATCTCACTTCCTGCCGGACTTTCGGCCGATGGTCTGCCTCTTGGGTTGCAGCTGCTCGGCCAACCCTTCGAGGAAGGGACGCTGTTAAAGGTCGCCGAGGTGTTGGAGACCGCGGCTGAATTTGATGCCCTTCCGCAGATCATCTCGTGATCCGGCGCGGTTGAGGCAAAGAGGAAAGACGATCAGTCATGACGACAATCGAAGGTAAAACCGGTCCCTGGGAAATGGTCATTGGACTTGAGGTCCATGCCCAGGTGATTGCCGATTCGAAGCTCTTCTCTGGAGCTGCAACCACATTCGGTGCCGAGCCCAACAGCCAGGTATCGCTGGTCGATGCTGCCATGCCGGGCATGCTGCCGGTGATCAATGAGATGGCGGTCGAGCAGGCGGTCAAGACGGGTCTGGGCTTGAATGCCAAGATCAATCTCTTCTCGGAATTCGAGCGCAAGAACTACTTCTATGCCGATCTGCCGCAGGGCTATCAGATCTCGCAGTTTCTGCATCCGATTGTGGGCGAGGGGACCATCATCCTGGATCTTGAGGATGGTAAGACGCGCGAAGTCGGGATTGAACGGCTGCATCTGGAGCAGGACGCGGGCAAGAGTCTGCACGACCAGCATCCGACCCAGTCCTACATTGACCTTAATCGCTCCGGCGTCACCCTGATGGAGATCGTCTCGAAGCCGGACATGCGCTCGGCGGAAGAGGCAGGGGCCTATCTGCGCAAACTGCGTTCGATCCTGCGCTATCTGGGCACCTGTGACGGCAATATGGATGAAGGCTCGATGCGTGCCGATGTAAACCTCTCCATGCGGCGTCCAGGTGATCCCCTGGGCACGCGGACCGAGACCAAGAATGTAAACTCGATCCGGTTCGTGCAGCAGTCCATCGAACTGGAAGCCCGGCGTCAGGTTGAGATTTTGGAAGAAGGCGGCACGATTGCGCAGGAGACCCGCCTGTTCGATGCCAGCAAGGGCACCAGCCGTTCCATGCGCAGCAAGGAAGAGGCGCATGATTACCGCTACTTCCCTGATCCGGACCTCCTGCCGCTGAAGATCAAAGCGGATTGGGTAGAGTCCCTCAAGAGTGAGCTGCCCGAACTGCCGGATGCCAAGAAGCAGCGCTTTATGGATGATTTCGGCTTGCCGGTCTACGACGCCGGCGTATTAGTCGCGGATCAGGAAACTGCCGCGTTCTACGAGACGGTGGCAGAGGGTCGGGATCCGAAGCTGGTGGCCAATTGGGTCATCGGTGATTATTTCGGTGCCTTGAACAGAACCAGCGGTGCGAATCTGGGCAATGCGCCGGTCGATGCGGCGAAGTTGGGCGGTCTGATCGATCTGATTGCCGACGGCACGATCTCGGGACGTACGGCGAAAGAGGTCTTCGAAGCGATGTGGGACAGCGGCAAGGACGCGTCCACCATCGTTGAGGAAAAGGGCCTCAAGCAGATCAGCGACACGGGCGCGCTGGAAGGGATCGTCGATCAGCTCATCGCCGACAACCCGGGCCAAGTCGAGCAGTACAAGGGTGGCAACGTAAAGCTCATCGGCTGGTTCGTCGGTCAGGTGATGAAAGCGACCCAGGGCAAGGCCAACCCGGGTATGGTCAATCAGCTGTTGAAGAAGAAGCTCGATTGACCCGATGTGCGGCTTCGTAAGCATTTCGTGAAAGGCGGTACAGAGGCTTGGCTTTTTTTGCCTGCGCGGGTTATCCAGGCAGTATGACTGATTCGGATACGCGCAGGCCCGCGACCCTGGCCGCTCAAACCTTGCACAGCATCGACCCTGCAACAGGCGGTGTCGTTCCCGTAATTCAACCCTCCACGACCTTCGTGCGTGACCGGGACTACCAGCCTTTGGTCGACGGGCGGATCTATGCTCGGGATCACGCGCCAAATCCGGAACAAGCCGAAGCGCTTCTGACGCGCTTGGAAGGCGGCACGGACGCGCTGCTGTTTGCTTCCGGAATGGCCGCGGCAGCGGCGGTCGTTCAGGCACTGCGGCCAGGCGATCATATCGTCGCCCAGAATGTCATGTACTGGACGTTACGCAGTTGGATGGTTTCCTTCTGTGCGGAATGGGGGATCGGACTGGATCTTGTCGATACCAGCCAGGAAGGCGCATTTGAGGAGGCAGTTCAGACGGGTAAGACCAAACTCGTCTGGATTGAGACGCCGGCAAACCCAACCTGGGATGTTATCGACATTGCGGCCGTCGCAGAGGTGGCCCATGCAGCGGGTGCTCAACTGGTTGTGGATTCAACCGTCGTGACCCCGGTTCTGAGCCGGCCTCTCGAACTGGGTGCGGATATCGTCTTCCATTCCGCCACCAAATACCTCAACGGTCACAGCGATGTGCTCGCGGGGGCGCTGGTGACTGCGAATGAAGATCCGCTCTGGGCGCGGATCAAGGATAACCGTCTGAACGTCGGTGGTGTTCTGGGGACTTTCGAAGCCTGGCTGCTGCTGCGCGGCATGCGAACACTGTATCTGCGGGTTGAACGTTGTTGTGAAAACGCGATGGCGATCGCGAGACATTTCGACGGGCATGCGGCGATCGAAGCTGTGCTTTATCCGGGACTGGAGAGTCATCCAAGGCACGCGGTGGCGCGCAAACAGATGCCTGGCGGCTTTGGCGGGATGCTATCGCTAAGGATCAAGGGAGGGCGTGAGGCGGCACTGCGCTGCACAGCCAACTTAAACTGCTTTCAACGGGCGACATCGCTTGGCGGTGTGGAAAGTCTGGTGGAACACCGTGCGTCGGTCGAAGGACCTGACAGCCCGATTCCGGACGATATGTTGCGATTGTCGGTCGGTGTTGAAGACGTCGAGGATCTGATTTTGGATCTTGAAACGGCTTTGGCCTAAAGCCTGATCGTTTTTCACCTCATCAGTGAAAAGCGTCAATCGGCCTCGGTATCATAGAGTTAGAGGACACTGCATTCTCTTGGATGTTTCCGCCAAGAGCGATCGCCCTCTATTGGGAGCACTATGCTCCCATCCCTCCTAATGCGTCGCCGTCGATCGGGTTCGGCCCCGGCCTCGGGCGCCGCGAGAGATCTTCACGATCTCGGCAGGTTCGTTGTCTTCTCTGCCTGCCAATGCCAACAGTTCGCGCCGGCTCTGCTCTAGTCGTGCCAATTCTCTGGCGTCGTCACGATCGTAGACCTCGACACAACTCAGTTTGATTTCAACCAGGTCGATAAGTGTTTCGACCGTGCCCCTGGACAGCGCCATCAGATGCTCCTCATTCGGCATTCCATCTGACGTAACTTTGAGTGTGTCGTGCTTAAGATAGAGTGAATGGAATCGTGTTAGTTCAAACAAATTCTACGGCCTATAGCGGTTTCATATATCTATCCATAAAGCGCTATGGTTTAGCCCTTCATGTTCAGCGTTAACAGCATGATATTCCTGTAATTAATTGATAGAATTAGAAAAATACCTGAACGCTCTAAACTCCACATCGAATCTATTAACCTGGCATTCAGAAAGGCAGGCGAAGCGATAGGACCGGACACGGAACGGACTTAATCGTCACATGCCTTATTCACATTCAGCCACTGAGTTTGCTTCTGGCTGCAGGAAAGGTGCCCTGAAACGGGACACTTGTGTGAGCCAACGGTTTGCAGTGAACACTACTAGCCTGAACCGACTGAGGCAGGTTTTGCTGCAAGTTCATTCTTATTTGACAAGAGCTTCTTCCTCTGTGATTTATTATGCAAATGATAATGATTCGCGATTGCAATGTAGCGGGTCGTTAGTTATGCTTGATTCATCGAAACGTAATAACATAACATATTAACGAGAATGCTTGTGCCCAGTCCAATGGCGGGGCGCTTGTAAAACGATGCCTGAAGCGAGGTCCGATGTTAGGACCGCACTTGGGCGAGTTGTGGAAAGGAACGAAGTTGAGTTTTCAACGACAATTGCAGCATGGAACGGCCCGGACCGCGTTGGTGACGGCATCTTTGTTTGCCGTGACGCTGGGCGGATCTATCGGGGCCAAAGCAGAAGAGCCGATTGCGCTTGGAGTCGGTGGCTACATGGAGCAGTTCTTCGGTTACGCCGATAACGACACGGACCAGGATCATTTCGACCAAAAGAGCGATGCAGAAGTCGAGTTCAGCGGTGAAACCACGTTGGACAATGGCATTATGTTTGGTGCGGCAGTTGTTCTTAACGGCAATACGGACGACGAAGAGCAGATTGCTGAGAGCTTTGCTTATGTCGAAGGTGATTTCGGCCGTGCGGAGATTGGGTCGCGGGACAATGCCGCAGCCATCATGCAATACGCTGCCCCGGACGTAGGTATCGGTTTGAACGATGGTGATGTCTCTGACTGGGTCGAGAACACGACTTCATCCGATGCGGACTCAGCCTTTGAATCGACCTTTCTATTTCTGGGCGAGGACAAGGCTAACAAAATTACCTACTTCACGCCGCGATTCTCCGGCCTGCAGGTCGGGGTGTCCTACATTCCCGAGTTCGAACGCGACAACAACGCCCAGCCTTCGGAAGATCTTTATGAGAATGGCTTCGCGGTTGGAGTGAACTTTGTCGAGACTCTTGGCGATGTCGATCTGGCGCTGGCGGCTGGTTTTCTAACCGCATCGGCGCCGAATGGCGGGGATGACGACGCCGAAGGCTATAGCCTCGGGTTCAACGTTGGATACGCCGGATTTACTGTTGGAGGATCCTATGCCCATACCGAAGGCAATGCGGGCGGCGGCGGCGACACTGGGACGTCGTTCGATGGCGACGGTTATGATATCGGCGTGGCCTATGCCTGGGATTCGGCCGCTATCAGCCTCTCCTATCTGCATGGCGAGGTCGAAGGCTTGGTCGGCACAGACGGTGATGACGAAAACGACACGGTAATGCTGTCGGGGAGCTACGGTATAGGTCCCGGAATTGATGTCATCGGTTCGGTTTTCGCTGTCGACTATGCCGGGGACGCTGCCGGTAGTGACAATGAAGGCTGGGGTATCGTCACGGGTCTTGTTCTAAGCTTCTAGAGTGCAATAGCACTCAGATTCCAATGGCGATTTCACCTACTTGATCGCGTTCTGGCGCGACAAGGAAGTGGGCAAAGAGCGGGTCGGTTTGCTGGTTCCGGCCCGCTCTTGCCTATTGAGTTTCTTGTCAGGTTGTAGAGTCTTTCAGGCGAGCCGTTCCCGGATTGCCTCGGGATAAAGCGAGCGAAGGAACTTCCACTGCTCGATCTGACTCTGCCGTCCCATTCGGCGGGTGGTTTTACGCCATTGTTTAGCAGTCGTGTCTAAGGCTTCGCGGCAAGTGATTTCACCGCGTTCGGCTTGGGCAATGTTTTCACGCAACGCATCGAAGTATTCGCCCTGTCCTTGCAGATAGAGATCCGGAATACTCTTTCGCATGGATTCCTGGTGGGTTTTCAAAAACTCGGCGCTGTAGACCTCTACGATTTTAGGGTCTTCGTAATGTTCTTTACGAAAAGGATCAAAGTAGCCGCCGGCATCCTGGACCGCGACCGTCGACATTTCAGGACTGCAGGCGAAAAGTGCGAAGAGGTAAGCGATTTCAGGTTCTTTTGTCGCGCTGGAGACCGTGTAATTCCAACCCCAGTTGAAGTACGGCGTCTGGAGAAGCGCGCCCTTGACCATACCGCCCGGTGTCGGACCGAATGCGAGTTTGCCGCGCACCGCTGAATTAGGGCCATTCAGGAATTTTTGCGTCCCTCCCCAGCCGATGTTGCAAAAGATCCCGCCTTCGGCAAAGGCTTTCCAATTGTCGAACAGACCGTTCGTGCGGGCTTCTGGATAAAGATACTTCGATGCGCTGATCAGTTCGTCTAAGGCTTCTTCGCCCTCAGCGTTGTTGATTTGCGGTTCCATGTCGGCAGCGAAAGGCCAGTAGCCTTTGGCATGGAAACGTATCCACCATTCCCAGGCAATGTAGTTGGGCGTGCGGAACAGCGCGCCTCCATAAAGTTTCTCTTCCGGCCGGTGAAAAAACGCCATCATGCTGTCGAGTTCGTCCCAGGTGTCAGGTACTTTCAGCTCATAGCCGTGTTGATCGGCAAAGCGTTTCTTTTCGTCCGAATTCTCCAACCAGTCCCGATTGTAGAACATCAGATAGGCGTCGCCGTCGGTCTGGTAGCCGTAAAGGCTGTTTTTGTAGTAGTCGCCGATTGAAAACAGCGCGTCGTCCTGAAATGCATCGGGTGCATATCGAGCAGCGAGATCATCAAGATTGAGTAGAGCCCCGGCCTCAATAAGATCGGGGAGGCCAAAGGTTGCCGGCAGTGCGAGATCGAAGGTGCCTGCGCCGGAGACCGTATCGATCATCATCTGTGTGTTGATGTTGTCGACTGGAACCTCAACATAGCGAATCGCTACTCCCGTAGCCTGTGTAAAGCGGTCGCCGAGTGGCTTAATGTTTCCCAGAGAACCTTTCGGTTGCAGAATCGAAAGTTCGATATCACGCTTGGCGGCCAGCGAAGCAACTTTTTGTAAAACCGCTTCGTGAAGCTTCTCGAGGTGGAATCCGGCCTCCTGTGCATGGGGGGTCGAAACGGGAAATGTCAAAGAGGATGCCCCGACTATTGCGGCGCTCGTGCCAGTTCTTAGGAGGCGTCGGCGTGAAATACTACCAAGAGAAGAACGGGGGAGCATAATATTTCTCATAAAGCAGGTGGGATGTTTATAATAACTTACCAGAATTTTATAAATTGTTACCTTAATTTTAGTAAAATAGGCTAAATGAAGATGTGAGGGTGGCAAGCATTCAATGATTAGGAAATGGATCAAAGGACTGAGCGTCAGCGCGAGGCTGCGAATCGCCTTCTACGCCATTTCCGGTTTGTCTTTTGTTGCCGCTGTCGTTGCCTTTGCAAGTTACAGCGCGATCGAAGAGGCGCAGAAGCGAATCCTGGAGCAGGCGGTTCCGTCGATGATCGTGGCGGAACAATTGGTCGAACAAACCTTTGCGCTCACGGCCTCTACCTCCGCGCTTGCCAGCGTCGAGAACCAGAACGAACTGAGCTATCAGATCGTCAGCATCGAAGCGCTATTGACACAATTTCCCACACTCATCCGCCGTTTGAAACAGGGTGGTATTTCCACCGACGTTGTCGACGTTCTCGACAATCTGGTGGTGCAGCTGTCTGCGAACAGAATTTCGCAGGAGCGGCAAGTCTTGCAGAGAATCAACAGGCAACGGCTTCTGCATAGAAATATAGATCGGGCCTATGCTGCGACCCAGTTCATACTCGATGCGGTAGAACCGGTTGTCATCGAGTCGTCTTCGCAGTTCATCGAGGACAGCGATCTACTCCGGGAGACCTTCAGCGATCGACGTGCGTTTACGGAAGAAATCCTTGAGCTGTTCGATCGTGTTACCGGTGAGGACGTCGAACGAATCGAGCAACTCATTGAGATGCAGTTTCGTGCCGAGTCACTCTTTCACAAGCTCAATCAAACGACGCTGGAACGGGATCGTCTTCGCCTGGCCTCTTTGAAGGCCGAACTGGACCTCGATCTTCGTGCGCTGACAAGATTAACGCTGAACCTGCAAGACCTAGAGCTTCGTGCCCGGACGGCAATCCAGCTTCGTGAGCTGTCTTCGGTTGTTACGGGAGAAGAGAATATCTTTCAGTTGGGCACTGAGATCTTGGATTTGAATAGCCGTATCGCGCATCTCCATGTCGGTATTGTTGAAATCTCTGGAGCCATCAATCAACATGCAGCGGCTCTGTCGGAAGAAGCAGAACAAGCGATTGCGGATGAATCGAAAGCGGCGACAGAGGCAATTTCCTCAAGTCGCGCTCTGTTGGTTGTGATTGTCGTGATTGCTTTGATTGGATCGTCCCTGATCGTGCTTTTTCTCGTAAGCAGGCAGATCGTGCGGCGCCTGGAGTTGCTGACCAGTTCTACCCTTGCACTTGCACAGGGCGATCACAAAACACCAATTGAAGTCTATGGTCAGGACGAATTTGGCGCTTTGGCGAATGCCGTTCGCGTCTTTAAGAACAACTCGATCCTGTTGCGCGAGCAGGAGACTGAATTGAGGCGCCAAACAACAGCCCTTAAAGAGAGCGAAGAACGTTTTGCATTGGCTGCCGAGGGTTCCAGCGTAGGGATCTGGGATTGGATCAACATCAACGAAGATGAAGAGTATTGGTCACCGAACTTCTATCGTCTTCTGGGGTACGGCGTGGGTGATATCGAGCCCAGTTTCAAGTCCTTTGCATCCCTCGTACATCCCGACGACCTAGACGCGGTCGCGAGCCTCGTGCAGGCTCATTTCAAAGATGGGGTGCCATTCGATATTGAATACAGGCTCCGCCACAAAACCGGTGAATATCGCTGGTTTCAGGCCAATGGGATTGCCTCAAGAACAGAAACAGGTGAACCGGTACGTATGGTCGGCTCGATTGCCGACATCAACGAACGCAAGTTGACGGAACACAGGCTGGCGCTGCAGTCGGAAGAGCTGAAACGCTCGAACACTGAGCTCGAGCAATTTGCTTACGTCGCATCTCACGACCTGAAGGCACCATTGCGCGGTATAGATAATCTCGCAACCTGGATCGAGTCCGACATGGCATCGGTTATGAATCAGGAAAGCCGGGAAAACATGACGCTTCTTCGCGGCCGGGTCGCCCGTCTGGAAGCCTTGCTTGACGATTTGCTGAAGTTTTCCCGGGTCGGCCGAAAAGAAGAGAAAGTCGAACGCGTTGATGTGAGATCGACCATCGAAGAAGAGTTCGATCTGGTGATGCAAGACAAGGATTTCGAACTGATTCTCGAAGGTGAGTTTCCAACTTTTGTAACAGCAAAATCGCCGCTCCGGCAGATTTTCCGTAACCTCATGTCCAACGCCATCAAACATCATGATCGTGACACAGGCACAATTGCTGTCGGCGTTTCGGAGCTGGACAGCCGCTACGTTTTCTCGGTCCGGGATGACGGGCCAGGTATTGAACCGGAATTCCACGAACGTATTTTCGGCGTCTTTCAAACCCTCAAAGGCCGAGATCAGGTCGAAGGCAGCGGCATGGGGCTCGCGATTGTGCACAAGCAGCTTCGGGTCGCCGACTGCTCCATTGAAATCGAGTCCGATCCGGCGAAAGGGCGGGGGACAGGCTTTACCTTCACCTGGCCTAAGCTGTGGCAGTCGCGTTCGGATATGGCGGCTGAGTAAATTGATGAAGTATCGTGAAGCGAAGGGATCGGCGACTTACTGGGCCTATCGATTAAGCATTTGCCGAAGCCGATTTTCGCGAGGCCGGATCGCTACCTATGCTCGCTTGTTCAATTTGTTCGATTAGTATTATGATTAAAAAAACGACCCTGAAGCTTCCGGAGCGGATCAACCGCCTCGTGCCAACAATGCGAACCAAATATGACGGATAAAACTGTGACATTCCTCCTCGTAGAAGATGACGAGGTTGATGTGAAGGCCATCAAGCGATCGCTCCTCGAGCTTCGGATCGCCAACCCGCTTATCGTTGCGCGGGATGGCCGGGAGGCCCTTGAGCATCTACGCGGACAGAACGGGCGTGAAAAGATCGTGTCTCCGTTTCTGATTTTGCTCGATCTCAATATGCCGAGAATGAATGGCCTGGAGTTTCTGGCAGAGCTGCGCAGTGATCGGGAACTGAATACGTCTGTGGTGTTCGTCCTAACAACATCGAGAGATGAACGCGACCGGCTGTCAGCCTACGAGAAGCACGTTGCAGGCTATATCGTTAAGTCCAATGTCGCTGACAGCTTTGCCGAAGCGATGAAGCTGATCGATCACTACTGGCGGGTTGTCGAATTCCCCTGATCAGACTGACGTCTGATTTACGTACTGAGCTTTTATAGCTTCAGCGGAAGCGTGGTGTTTACGATCCGGCAGCAGCCATCTTGAGGCTGGGCTGCAGGTTCTCGGCCAGCCATATCTCGCAGTCACTGGCAGCCATTGGCTTGGCAATGTAAAAGCCCTGGATGTCGATCGCCGGCGTACCGCGCAGATAATCCATCTGCTGCTGGGTTTCCACGCCCTCTGCCACCACGGTCACGCCTAGGTTTCGCCCCAGGGCGATCACGGCTTCAACCACCGCGGCATCGCGCCGGTCCGTCAGCATTTCGGAGACGAAGGAACGATCGACTTTGATCTTGTTGATCGGCAATTGCCTGACATGGGCCAGCGAAGAATAGCCCGTACCGAAGTCGTCGATGGCAATTTTCACTCCCAATGCCGAAAGAGCGTGCAGCTGTTGTTCGACATCATCGACATCGTGAATCATGATTGTTTCGGTGATTTCGAGCGTCAGGCAGGATGGCCGCAATCCGGTCTGCCGTAATGTTTGACCAATTGTCTCCATTAGCCGTCCGCGCCTGAACTGAACGGCGGAGAGATTGACGGCGACGGAAATGTCACAACCGTGCAAGGCGGACCATTCGGCGGTCTTTGTGCAGGCTTCGTGAAGAATCCATTCCGACAAGGGGGTAATCAGGCCCGTGGACTCGGCCGTGGGAATGAAATCGATCGGGGCTATCCGGCCTCTCTCGGGATGTTGCCAGCGCACCAGAGCCTCTACGCCCGTCACCTTGCCGGATGAAGCTTCTACCTGCGGCTGGTACTCCAGGAAGAACTGTTTCTGTTCGAGGGCGATGGTGAGTTCTTTTTTGAGGACGGTGAATGTCCGCATCTGGATGTCCAGCGCCGAGTCGAAGAAATAGCAAATGCCGCGACCGGCATCCTTGGCCTTATAGAGAGCGGCATCGGCATTCTTAAGCAAGACATCGACGTTGTTGCAATCCTGGTTCAGGAGTGCAATCCCGACGGATGTGCTCGTGTTGATTTCGTGCCCCTCGATCTGGAAGGGGGCAGCCAAAGCGTCGATCACGTGCTGCGCAACGATGGCAGCGTCGTTGGAGCACTGCAGGTTCGTTGCGATGATGGCAAACTCATCGCCGCCAAGCCGGGCAACCGTGTCGGTCTTGCGCGTACAACGCATCAGGCGCTCTGCAACCTGTATGAGGAGCAGGTCGCCAATCGGGTGCCCCAGTGTGTCGTTTACTGATTTGAAGCGGTCGAGGTCCAGGAAGAGTAGCGCCAGTTCCTTATCACTGCGCTGTGAGTGGGCAATCATGGTTTCGAGCTGCGTCATGAAGAGAGACCGGTTCGGCAATCCGGTCAGCAGGTCTTGTTGAGCAAGGTTCCTGTGTTTTTGCTCACTTTCTTCAGCACGCTTGAGGGCTGTCCGAAGTTTCTCCTGGGTTGCCGAGAGATCGCTTGCGAGCTTTGCATGCATTTCCGATTGTCGTTCGACGACCTCTTTTGCCGCCTTAATGGCGCTGGTCTCTTTCCGAAGCTCTTCTTTCTTGTTTGCCATGGAGATCGCGTAGCGGATAGAGCGTTCAAGCTTGGCGGCACTGATGTCGGATTTTACCAGATAGTCGGAGGCGCCGGCGTGGGTTGCCGCGACATCCACTTCCCGGTCGTCGTGTCCGGTCAGGAATATGAAGACATTGGGTTTGCCGTCGCGGTTACAGCTCTCAATCAGTTCCAGGCCGGTTCTGCCGCCGAGGAAGTAGTCGATGAGATAGACGTCGTAACTGTCGGCACGTAGAGCCTCTGCAGCTTCATTCCAGTCACAGGTCCATCCGAGCCTTAACTCGTCACCGAAGATTTCGAGTAACATCCTGCGGGTTGCGCGGAAATCGACCTCATCATCGTCGATGATCAGAATGTTCGGAATCAATGCGTCCGAAGGAGTTTGCTGTAGCTCGGTTAGTTGAGAGAGAGGCATTATATGGTGCCGTGGAATGATCTGTTGGTTGCCAGTACTCCATTATCTGTAACATTTGTGTATAAATTATTGACCCTATTCGAAGTAGTATAATTTCTAATAGAAGTTCCAATGTAAGAATCTAGGCGGAGACTGTATTGCGCTGTTTCGATGATTGTTTTTCTTGAAACAACATGGGTGAGCTATTCAGTCCGTACATATCGCAGGTCAGAGGTAAAGGCCCACTTTCAGAGTGTTTTTATAGCATTGGCTGCTCTCGAAGCGCGGGCCGGTCCTTTGAACTCTGTCATGCCTGCGATGAGTTACTCTCCAAAGTCCGAAGCTTTCGGCAATCAAAGCTTCATTCGGCAATTTGAAGTGTATGAGACGTCCTCGGAGGCTTGGTCACTCGTTCCCCGGGACCTTATATCCTCCGTTCATCCGCCGCCGCCTGATCTCATAGGAGCGTTCCAACTCTTCCGCGATGTATTTCGCCGCCACGCGATACCCCGTATCGGGATCCTGGCCTTTGACCCTGATCAGGACTTTCGAGCGCTTTAAGGCTTGAGCGATTTTGGCGGAAATCTCATCGAACATCTCAGGAGATTAGAATAAGAACAAAAGAAGAACAATATGGATTTATCCCGAGAATCGCGTAGACTGTTGATATGTGTGGACGTTACGGAATTGCTCGTTTGACCTGGAAAGAGGTCGTCGACGCCCTGGAGTTGACGGGATTGACGGCACCGGCATTCGATCTTGAGCCCCGCTACAACATTGCGCCCACTCAGCTTGCTCCGGTGGTACTCAGCGACCGCCACGAGCATCGCTGTGCCATGGCCCGATTTGGCCTGGTGCCCGAGTGGTTCAATAAACCGTTGGAAGAATTGAAGTTTGCGACCTTCAACGCGAAGTCGGAAGAAATCATGGAAAAGGCCAGCTATCGCGGGCCGCTGAAGTCGCAACGCTGTCTGATCCCGGTTCGGTTTTTTTATGAGTGGCAGGGCAAGGGGAAACCCTGGCTGATTTCGCAGGTGGACGACCGCTTGTTCTTCATGGCGGGTCTCTGGACCGCCTGGCGCGGATTTTCAAAGGGGCAGGCGGTTGATTTCTACAGCTTTACGATCCTGACCACGGTTGCCAACGACGCGATGGCCGATATCTACAAGCGTATGCCGGTCATTCTGCCGCCTGAGGACTATGCGACCTGGCTGATGGCGGATGTTCCCGACGCGCTGCGTGTGATCGGCCAATATCCAAGTCAACTGCTCACTTTGCATCGAGTCGGTCCTGATGTGGGCAACGTACGCAATGAGGGGCCGCAGCTTGCCGAACCTATGACGGGAACCTTGATTTAGCCGATTGGTCAGTGTTGCGGCGTATCGTCTTTCCGGCCGATCTTCGCAGAGGTCGATTTTTCGATTTACATCGCCCTGCAAAAACCATAGATATTCAGCCGCTTCGCGCGAACGGAGAGATGGCCGAGTGGCTGAAGGCGCTCCCCTGCTAAGGGAGTATACGTTAATCGCGTATCGAGGGTTCGAATCCCTCTCTCTCCGCCACAGACTTTTCCACACAATACCACTGACATTCACCAAATCGCCAGAAACCCTGGAAAACAATTCCAGGGAATTCCACGACTGTCCATTGCATCCCACCCAAAACCAATTATATCTTGTGGGTAAAAACATGGGTAGGATGGGATGGCGCACGAGATCAATCGTCTTACAGACCGAAAGGTCAAAGCAGCGAAAGAGCCAGGCCTAATTGCTGATGGGGGAGGGCTGTACCTCCAGATCAGCAAGAGCGGCAGTAAATCGTGGCTGTTTCGATTCTCCCTCAACAATCGAGCTCGAGAAATGGGCTTGGGAGGATATCGAACAGTATCGCTTGCTGAGGCGCGCGACGAGGCACTGGCCAACAGGAAGCTACTTCGAGAGGGATTAGACCCCATTGAAGTTAGAAAGGCCAGGCGACTTTCTGACAAGGCAGCCCAGCGCAAAGCGACAACATTCAAGCAATGTACCGAACAGTTTCTTGTCGCCAACGAATCCTCATGGAAGAACTCAAAACACCGGCAACAGTGGGGAAACACCCTAAAGACTTACGCTGATCCTCATTTCGGTGATCTGGATGTCGCCGCCGTCAATACAACTCTTGTGCTCGCGGCCCTGGAGCCGATCTGGACTACAAAGGCAGAAACAGCCTCAAGGCTTAGAGGACGTATAGAGCGGGTCCTCGACTTCGCCACGGTACGCGGACACCGGACAGGAGAGAATCCGGCACGTTGGCGAGGGCATCTGGATCAGGTCTTGCCCAAGTCGAGCCGAGTCAAAACTGTCGTTCATCACCCGGCCTTACCATACGACCGCATGTACGAATTCATGTCGAAACTGCGTCGGCGCGAGGAGGTGTCAGCTAGGGCATTAGAGTTTCTGATACTGACCGCAGCGCGAACGACTGAATGCCTTGAGGTCACCCGCGAAGAAATCGATATGCAAGAGGCGATTTGGACTGTTCCAAAAGAACGGATGAAATCGAAAGCCGAGCATAGGGTTCCGCTGGTGCCGGCGGCCTTGGAAGTCATCAGATCTATGCCAGTGATCGATAATAGCCTCTATGTCTTCCCCGGCCAGAGACCCAGGCGCCCATTATCAAACATGGCTTTCTTGAAGTTGTTGGAGCGAATTGGGTACGGCCAATTCACCAGTCATGGCTTCCGAAGCAGCTTCCGCGACTATGTAGCCGACCGTACCAACTTTGCACCCGAACTGGCGGAGATGTGTCTGGCTCATGTGGTCGGGAATGCAGCCTCGCGTGCGTATCGGCGCTCTGACGTGCTGGCAAAACGCCGTAAGGTCATGGAGGCCTGGGCGAGCTATATCTCCAATCCTCCACGCAGTTCCGAGAATGTGGTGAAGCTTCGGGCGGAGCTGACATGACCGCAGTTGAAATGAGTAACGCGAAGCTGATGGACTTGGGCTATCCGCTCAATCCAGTGGGAGTTAGTTTTAATCTCCTGGCGTATATCTGTTGGCCGAATGAGGAACAGGCTCATGAAAGGGTAAAGCTCAAAAGATCTTTGATCTTAAGATTTCTTGCCACTGAACAGCAGTCAATTAGACCCGGACAAAGTCGTGATAAAGTGGTGTTGGATCTCGCAAAGACGCTATCTGAGCTGCCTCAGTCACCGGAGGATATGGACGTAGCTCTGGCAAAGATAATTGATCAAGCAGTCGGTGTTGATGATGGTCGTCTCTGGCAAGCATTGAACGCCGGATATTTGCTTTATCAAGTGCTTGCTATGCACTTGACTCCGAACTTAGATCTTACGAACGGAGCGAGTGTTGCAAAGGCACGGACATTAGCGATAGCCGAGACGAAATACGCGTGGCTGAAATCAAGTCAGAGTTCACTTGAATCATTGTGGAGCGAATTCAAACCTGTCGCCCACTTAGCTGCAGCCATATTTTTTAGAGCGTATCGGTCAACCGAACTAAAAGATCCAGACTGGCTGATAACCATCTATGACACTCCAGACATAACAGCAAACTTGTCGCTATCGTTTTTGCTGTTCGCAAAGAGCTTTGTACCTCATTCGAATAAGACAATGCTCTTTCACGATGTTGAGTCATTGCTGCCACCTATCTGGTTGGCGGGGAAACCATGTGGCATCGAAATACCTAACTTGCTTCCTCACGAAGTGGCGGCATTGTCTGTCCACAAAAGCAAAATAAAATAATGCATTAATTCAATTAGTTAAACCCACTCGACGCTACGTTGAACCCGTCCAGAGCACCTCTGGGTGGGTTTTTTTTGTGCCCAAGTTCGCTCAACTTCACTGCATCACATCAACGGCCACTGGTTACCGCAGGCAGCGATAGCTAGCAGGCAAATGCAGTGAGGAAAGATAATTGTCCGAACCATATGTTGAGCGGCGCGCTCATACCATCGCGCAGATTCAGACCATGTTTAACGCTTCACAAAGTGGCGTTTACAATTGGTTGAACGACCCCGACGAGGCCCGTCGGCTAAAGTCATTCAGGATTGGCACTAAGCGCCTTGTTGACGCTCGTGACCTCGAAGATTGGCTTGCAGCTCGCAAGGCCGAATCCCAAGCAGCCTAATCCCAAAAGCAAACCCCCGCCTCTCACCGGCGGGGGCCGCAACGTCATGTGTGCTTGGTAGGCGCACTCCCCAAGAAGAGGAATAAGCCAAATGTATAGAGAATCCCTCAAAAGTTCAACCGCCGTCCCAGCGCCCGCATCTGGTCCAGTTCGCCGAGGCGACTGCCGAGACATGGTCGCGTTGGAGCAAGACCCTAGCTTTCGCGGCCCGGTCTGTCGGATGATCAGAAACCACGACGAGCGGGCGATCGTTGCAGCGTTCGCCCAGGTCGCGGTTGAGCTTGGTTGCGAAGACCGGCTGCGCGAGATCTTCCAAGACTACAACCGCCTTGACCCTGCGGTCATACGAGCGCTGGGCGCCGACAGGTATCCAACCATTTTGCGGGAGGTTCGCTGATGATGACCGCAAGGCAGATCACGACCGCCCTTAAAGGCCGCTGGATGTCCGGCTACGGTTCCGCCTGCTGCATTGCTCCAGGGCACGACGACAAGCGCCCGAGCATGAAGGTATGGGATAGCGAGGACGGTCCGAGATTCGAATGTTATTCGGGCTGTGACTGGCGCGATCTCAAGGACGAAGCGCGCGCCCGTGGCTTCCTGCCGGAGCGTGACGGGCCTTCCGAGCCTCAAGAGGACAGAGAGCGACGTTTGGTCCAGCTGCGGGCTGACGAGGCCCTGCGGGAAGCTGAGGAGCGGCGCAAGGCCGAATACATCCAAGAGATTATCAAGTCCTCTACCCCGCTCGCGGACACTATTGGCGAAATCTACTTGCGGGAACGCGGTCTCCGTCCGCCATGGCCAGGAAGCTTGCGCTACCACGGTGGCCTGAAGCACCGAGCAACCGGCATGCTGTTGCCATGCCTGATCGGGTGCATTCGCATCTGGCCGGACAAGCAGGTGTCCGGTATCACCCGCATTTTCTTGACCGCTGACGGCAAGCGGAAAGCACCAGTCTCCGACAATAAGTTGAGTTTGGGCCGCTGCGCTGGCGGTGCGGTGTGGCTGGCACCATGGGATGCCGAAGAACTCGCCGTTAGCGAAGGCGTTGAAGATGCTCTGACAGTCCTGCAGGAAACCGGAATGCCTGCAGCAGCCTGTTGCGGCACGTCTGGTCTTCAAGGCTTGCGCCTGCCCGATACGGTGAGGTCAGTAGTAATCGCTGCCGACAACGATGAGCCCGGCCAGAAGGTCGCCGGCATCGCAGCAGCCAGGTTCCGAAAGGAAGGTCGCCAAGTCCGTATCGCGACACCGGAGGGGGCGAAGGACTTCAACGCGGCTCTCATGGACCAGATAGCCCGCTCGCAGCAGGGAGGGCAGGCCCATGCATGATATCGGAGGCGAAGACGACAACATCGTCAAAGCGGCTTTTGATAATGCCCAGACGATAACCGAGAGCCCCGCTGAGGCGGTCGAACGCCTGGCACAGCTTCCAATCATGGAATACGAGGCTGTCCGCAGCAAAGAAGCGAAGGCCCTCGGGGTGCGGGCTTCTGTCCTTGATGATGAAGTGAGGAAAGCCCGGCCACAGAACCACACTACCGGTGACAGCCAGGTCGACGATCTCGGCTTGTTCAATCCAGAGCCCTGCGAGTATCCGGTTGATGGTGTCGATTTGCTCGACCGCATTACCGGCGCGATCCGTCGATATGTCGTCATGCCTGCCTTTACGGCAGAAGCGACTGCACTTTGGATTGTTCACTGCCACTGCTTCGAGAACTGGCAACACACGCCGCGTTTATCGGTCGGAGCGCCAGAAAAAGGCTGCGGGAAAAGCACGTTGCTTGACGTGATCGAACCTATGGCGCCGAGAGCGGTGAAGTCCGAAAGTCTTTCCACAGCGGTCATGTTCCGGCTGATCGATTCCAGGCAACCGACACTGCTGATCGATGAGGCGGACACGTTCATCAAGGAAAACGAAGAGCTTCGTGGCTGCATCAACGCTGGTTTCGCCAAGGGCGGTCGACACATGCGCTGTATCGGCGATGACCATGAGGTCAAAGGGTTCAAGACCTACGCCCCCGTCGCCCTAGCAGGTATTGGTAACCTTCCCGGCACTATTGAGGACCGTTCCATCAAGATCACGCTGCAACGGCGCAAGATCGATGAGTATGCCGAGAACTTCCGATCTGATCGTGTCGACCACCTGCGGGAAATCGCCTGTGAGATAAAGCGCTGGACCGTGGACAACGAGCAATTGCTACGAGAGACCGAGCCCGAAATGCCTCAGAGTGTTGTCAACCGAGCAGCGGATGTATGGCGCCCATTGTTAGCCATTGCGGATGTGGCGGGCGGTGGATGGCCTGCAGTAGCCCGACAAGCTGCCGTGCATCTATCGGGTATCGATGAGGACAGTTCTATCCGGGTGATGTTGCTGTCCGATATCCGCTGCTCGTTCGCGAGCCGCAACGCCGATGTGCTTTCTTCCGCAGAATTGTGTGACGAGCTTGCACAGTTGGAGGCCCGCCCATGGTGCGAGTGGCGGCAAGGCAAGCCGATGACACAGCCGCAACTGGCTCGGCAGTTGGCTAAGTTCGGAATCGCACCGGGAACCGTCCGAACCGGCGGTGCAACACCCAAGGGATACAAGCTGTCAAAGTTCCGAGAAGTGTTCTCTCGCTATCTACCCCCTGTTCTAGCCGCCACACCGCCACAACCCAACGATACTGCGGGTTACAGCGATTTTGGAGCCGCCACACAATCGGATTTGTGGCGGCAAGAAAACCCCGAAAACTCCAGTGTTCCTGCGGGTTGTGGCGGTGTGGCGCTTAGAAAGGGGGGTACAGGGCATAATAGCCATGTTTCAGCTTCTGACAGTCCAAAATCCTGTGTTCAGTGTGGCGGCACAATACCAGTCGATAGCGAGCCGATTCCGGCATCTGGCGGCAACTGGCTGCATGCAGACGGTGCCTGCTACGACCAATACCTCGCGGTTGGTCGACCAGGGGGTTCGGCATGAGAACCGCAGCCATGCAAGCGCCCCAGGTGCCGCGAGAATGGTCATGGGGCGTCGAGCGCCTCCTGAGTCAACCGGAACCGTTGCCTCTATCTGACGGTCGCTGGAAGCAAGCCCAGGAGGACGCTGCGGACTTCCTTCAGACCTGGGGCGAACAAGCGTTCCTCCTCGGCTGGGGCGTTTTGCCACTGTTCGGCGTGTCGCCCGATGCGCCGGAACCACGTGTTGATCAGGCCGGCCTTTGCTGGCTGCTTCGTGGCGACCGCGTGGTGGCTCTCACCGAACATGCCGCAATTATCGAGATCCGAAACGGCGCACGTCAAAGTTTCCCGAGCCGCGTTCGGCCTGGCCAAATACCGTTGTGGACTTTGGGTTTTGTCGTGAAGCGGCAACAACAGGAGGCGCAGTAGACTCATGGTCAACGACACATCAGAACGCTTACTCAGGCTCCGCACACGCCTTTCGGAGTCGGTCAACAGCCAGATCCTGCGGCTATCGAACTTTCCGCCCGATGATCTGATCAGCCCAGCCGAGACGGCCATGATTGCGGATACCCGCGCGTCGCTGGAAGCGGTGGACGAGATGATCGCGAACCTCGAAGCGGAGGAGGCAGCGCGTGGATAAGCCGACCGATCCGCAAGAGCCGACCGGCTGTCGTTGGATTGACGGCCACCCCGGCCAAGGCCATTGGCGATACTGCCAACAACCGCAGCAACGAAAGAGCGCGTTCTGTTCGGAACA
>NZ_CAMZOF010000010.1 GCF_947331435.1 Pelagibius sp. Alg239-R121
ATGCGCGAACCAGAGGCCAGCTTACCGACCGAGGACGAAGCCATAGCTGTGTTGTTGTTCAGAAAACGTGTGGCCGTGTTGGCGGCCGTATTCGTAGCAACTACAGGCATGTTAAAAAAATCCTTCTACTTGAAGTACGCAACCCCTCCTTCCTGGAGAGGTTCAAAAGAGACCGCCTACTTGGCCATCCCAGTGCCTTGAATCCATACAGCGGACACATGGCACCGGAAAGTTACACGCAAATTCAGTGCCATTTTTTCTGAATTTAAAATTTTAAAAAAACTATCTTTTCCAATGATTTACCCAACAGTATCAGCGGGACTAGGCAGTATTTACCCAGGCGCACTAAGAAAAATCTGCCCCGTGCTCCCAAAGTCGGCAAATTTTTCCCTGCCGATAGGCTCAAACCATAAACTGCAAGGCGGTGACTGAAGGTCAGGTTTCCATCTGGGTCAGCGTGAAAACGAAATTGAGCACCCGGAATCAGAAAGGGCGGCGTGAGACGCACGCCGCCCTTCCCTAAAAAGTGTCTACTAAGCCTACTGAAGAACTCGCAGGAGCGACTGCGGGATCTGGTTTGCCTGAGACAAGGCCGAGACTGAGGCTTGGACCAACACCTGCGACGACACCAGTTTGGCTTGTTCAGCCGCGAGGTCGACGTCGGAGATAGCCGATTCAGCGGCCTGGATGTTCTCGGTAGAGGTCGCAATCTGCTGACCGCGGAACTCAAAACGCGAAATGAACGCACCAGCGTTCGCCCGTGCTTCCGAGATCACGTCAATGGCCGTATCAACCTGACCCATTGCCGTGGTCGCATTGGCAGCCGTCGAAACAGATGCCGTCAGAGTCATGGTTGCCGCGGTAAAGTTCGTCACAGTCGCAGACAGTGACTGAAAGCCGACCGTAATAAGGTCGGTAGCATCGGTACCCACGAAGAAAGAAGTCGTTCCCGTTCCGGTACCGTCCAACAGGGAATCACCGTTAAAGCGGGTCGTCGCCGCAATACCGTTGATTTCGTTGATCAGCTCCTGATACTCAGCATCGATGAAAGCACGTTCGTTATCGGTCGGAACACCGGACAGCGAGGCCGCCGCCAGGGCTTTCATCCGCTGCAGAACGTCGCCGACACGTGCCAGGCCGCCGTCGGCAACCTGAACCATCGAAGCACCCTGGGAAGCGTTGATCGAGGCCTGCTGAAGAGCAACAACGTCGGAGTTCAGACGTGAGGCAATCGCCAGACCGGCAGCATCGTCAGAAGCCCGCACAATGCGCGAACCAGAGGCCAGCTTACCGACCGAGGACGAAGCCATAGCTGTGTTGTTGTTCAGAAAACGTGTGGCCGTGTTGGCGGCCGTATTCGTAGCAACTACAGGCATGTTAAAAAAATCCTTCTACTTGAAGTTCGTAACCCCTCCTTCCTGGAGAGGTTCAAAAGAGACCGCCTACTTGGCCATCCCCGGCCCGAATCCAATCATCCTGAACAGACTCTGGGCCTCTCACTAAGAAGCAACAAACATACCAAGGCACTCAAAGCTCTATAACCAATTGATAACGCACATATTAAGCAAATTTTTATACATCAAAACGCGGCATCAAACGGCAAAATTTTCCCGTTTTACCCGGCAAAAACTGCCGCGCGCAGGCACAAAGGGCAAATATTTCCCTGTCTGCCAAGCACGATCACTATGGTTCCCTACCCGCCAATTCTTCGGCGAGAACCAATCCCCTGGAAAGAAAGAGCGGGATGCGCAGTCACGTCCCACTCACAGTGACAGTAACGTTAAGGACCTTCGATTACTGAAGGAGCTGCAGCAAGGTCTGCGGTAACTGGTTCGCCTGGGAGAGCGCCGAGACCGACGCCTGTACAAGCACCTGGGAGGACACCAGTTTGCTCTGCTCTTCGGCCAGATCGACGTCCATGATCGCGGAACGTGCCGCAGCGACATTCTCGAGCGCGGTCGAGATCTGCTGCTCACGGAATTCAAAGCGTGACAGGATCGCACCCACGTTGGCACGTGCTTCGGAGATCACATCGATCGCCGAGTCGACCTGGCCCATCGCTGAAGTCGCATCGACGGTGGTCGCAACGCTGGAGAGGAGACCGAGAGCAGTCGCGCCGAATGTGGTTCCCGCGGTACCGCCGGCCAATGAAGTAAAATCAACGGAAATGAGATCGGCCGGATCTGTGCCGACGAAGTAACTTTGCTGTGTCGCCGTGCCGTCCAGCAGGGAATCACCGTTAAAGCGGGTCGTCGCCGCCATACCGTCGATTTCCGCAAGCAGGCTCTGGAACTCCGCGTCGATGAAGGCGCGCTCCGTATCGGTGGGAACACCGGACAGGGACTGTGCCGCCAGCGCCTTCAATCTCTGCAGAACATCTGCAATACGGGCGAGACCACCGTCGGCGACCGACATGATCGAGCCGCCCTGCGAGGCGTTGATGGCGGACTGCCGCAGTACGGTCACGTCGGAGGTGAGCCGCGTGCCGATCGCCAGACCGGCGGCGTCATCCGACGCCTTCACGATCCGCGAGCCACTCGCCAGCTTCGATACCGAGCTGGTGGACTGGGCGTTATTGTAATTTAGAAACCTTAGGGCCGAATTTGCTGCGGTATTTGTCGTTACTGTCGGCATTCCGCATCTCCTTAGTTCTTCTGCTCGCTTCAGAGCGTTTATCTATGACCGCATGCCGGAGCGTCTGGTCTTCCTGACTCAATGGCACGGCATGGAAATTCCGTCACAAGCAATTGAGCAAACTACGTGCCAAATTTTATCTATTCTTTTTTCTCTTTTGTTTTCTGATAGTTATAGTGTTTTTCTCACGGTTTTCTCTCTGATTTCCAGGTACGGATCCACCTTGTTCCGAGCAAAAAATTCCACCCCCCGGCAAAGACTGCTGCCGGCGGGACAGATTTACCCAGTGGGAGTCTCAAGCACGAAAAGAAGACGCAGGTTGGCTGGAGCGGAACCACTGTTCTGGTTTCGGTCACAGCCCGAATTAGGGAGGAATTTTCGATCCGGACAAGCGGCTGGAGTCTGACCGTTTTTCACTGAGCTAATGAAAAACGGTCACGCTCCAGAACGGCTTTGACGCTAAGAGTGTCTCGGCGTCACACACCGCTCATAGTGACAGTAACATTAGGGGCTCTGATTACTGAAGGAGCTGTAGTAGAGCCTGCGGTAGCTGGTTCGCCTGGGAGAGCGCCGAAACTGACGCCTGCACAAGGACCTGAGAGGACACCAGCTTGCTCTGTTCCTCGGCCAGATCTACGTCCATGATCGCAGAACGTGCCGCAGCGACGTTCTCGAGCGCGGTCGAGATCTGCTGCTCACGGAACTCAAAGCGCGACAGGATCGCACCCACGTTGGCCCGAGCTTCGGAGATCAGATCGATCGACAAGTCGACCGCCGTCATGGCAGAGGTAGCAAGGACAGTCGTCGATACGCTTTCACCGGCGAGCGAGATACCGCCAGTGGTATAGTTGGCCGCACCGAATCCCGTGAAATCAACGGCAATCACATCAGCCGGATCTGTACCGACGAAATAGCTTTGCTGTGTCGTCGTGCCGTCCAGCAGGGAATCACCGTTAAAGCGGGTCGTCGCCGCCATGCCGTCGATTTCCGCAAGCAGGCTCTGGAACTCTGCATCGATAAAGGCGCGCTCCGTATCTGTGGGAACACCGGACAGGGACTGTGCCGCCAGTGCCTTCAGCCTTTGCAGAACGTCTGCAATACGGGCGAGACCACCATCGGCGACCGACATGATCGAGCCGCCCTGCGAGGCGTTGATCGCGGACTGCCGCAGCACCGTCACGTCAGAGTTGAGCCGCGTGCCGATCGCAAGACCGGCAGCGTCGTCCGACGCCTTCACGATCCGCGAGCCACTCGCCAGCTTCGATACCGAGCTGGTGGACTGGGCATTGTTGTAATTTAGAAACCTTAGGGCCGAATTTGCTGCGGTATTTGTCGTTACTGTCGGCATTCCGCATCTCCTTAGTTCATCTGCTCGCTTCAGAGCGTTTATCTATGACCGCATGCCGGAGCGTCTGGTCTTCCTGACTCAATGGCACGGCATGGAAATTCCGTCACAAGCAATTGAGCAAACTACGTGCCAAATTTTATCTATTCTATTTTTTATTTTAATATCAATATCTTACTTATCGTTTTTTCGAAATGCCGACACCGAAACGACGAAACGCTGTTGCCGCTTTCTCAGCAAAAACTTCCATCACCCGGCAAAGACTGCCGCCGTGTGGACAGATCTTCCCGGTAATCAATGGAGACGTCTCGAAGGTCTGAAAGCACGGAGCGCCTAAGATCGAACTTCTTTAGCAAACGGCTCATTCCAGGCACTCGGCGAGCGCAGCCCGGACCCGAAGAATTTCGTCTCGTGTCATGCCAACGTAGAATGGCAGGCCGATAACGGAGTCGACCAAGCCTTCGGTCACTGGAAGGTCGCTCTGCGGATAACTGGAAAATGCCGGTGCTGCATGGCAACCGTCGCCCCACCATCGACGCGCCTGGATGCCACGTTGATCAAGTTCAAATATCAGGGATGTTGCTCTGGCACGGCGGATCGAGAAGTTGATTGTTGCGGACACCCAGTCTTCGCACCCGCCTGGTTGCGGCTGTAAAGCGGGCAAATCGGCCAAGGCATCCAGATAAGCATCCCGAACCTCCAGGAAGCGCTGTCGTGTCGCAGACCAGCTGTCCAGCCCCGCTAACCCGACAGCAGCGCTGTATTCGCTGAATTTGCCGTTGATTCCTGGCAGCAGCGCGGATCGGCCGGCAGCCTTACGCTCTAAAGACATGGGAAAGCCGAAGTTTGAGAGGCTGTGAACCTCGGAAATCAGTGCCTTATTGGTAGATAGAACAGCGCCGCCCTCGCCAACCCCAAAGACCTTGGTCCCGTGCAGACTAAGAATAACCGGCGCCTGCCCCACCTCGGCACCGTCAAAGCTGGCGGCACCGTCGATCACCACCGGGATTGACGTTTCGAGAGACAATTCGTCCCAGGCACTCACCGCGACCGGACGCCCAAAGACCGAAACGGGCATAATGGCCGCAACCCGCCCGGGGGCACTCTTTAGATAATCTTTCGCCCGGCCAGGCTCCAAGGCCCAGGTCAAAGGATCGACATCAACGAACCAAGGCACGAGACCGGCAGCAAGCACTGCAGAGGCAGAGGCGGTAAAGGTGAAGGCCGGAAGCATGCAAAGATCGCCGGGCAGAGGCGCCAGGGCTTTTAACGCCAATATCAGACCGACCGTGCCGTTTGAGACGGCGGCAACACAGCCGGTATCGTCCGTGAAGTGGGCGGACAGGCGATCCTCGAAACGGCAAGCCAGCGGACCAAAGTTGGAATACCAGTGATTGGCATCGATTTCCGACAGATAGGGGAAAATCTCCTCTGCCGCCGGCAGACGCGGCCGCATGACGGGAACAGGAGCAACCGCCGTATCGTTCGCGGCAGGCGTGGGGCGGCTGTTGAAGCTGCGTTCGTTTAGAATCTGCGACAAGTGAATCTCACGGCTGGCTGTTCATCCCGCAACGAAGAGACTGAATTTCCTCGTCTTTAAGACAGTATTAAGCAGTAACGTTAATAATTGTACACGACGAAAAACAACGGTTTGTTAACGCGTTCAGGCAAACAGCGGCGATCATGAGCAGACATGACAGAGATCGATAAAACCAACCGCAAGGGGATCGTTCTTGCCGGGGGCTCAGGCACGCGGCTGCATCCGTTGACCGTTTCCGTCAGCAAGCAGTTGTTGCCTGTCTACGACAAACCGATGATCTACTATCCGATTTCCAACCTCATGCTCGCCGGGATCAATGAGGTGCTGATCATCACCGCCCCGGATCAGGAGCATTTGTTCCGCAACCTGCTTGGCGACGGCACTCAGCTCGGCATGCAGTTCGACTACGCAGTACAGGAAAAGCCGGAAGGCGTACCGGAAGCCTTCGTGATCGGCGCGGACTTTATCGGTGACGATCCGGTCACGCTCATCCTGGGCGACAATATCTTCTATGGGCAGGGACTGGTGCAGCAGTTGCGCCACGCCGTCCGCTCGGACCGGGGCGCCACAATCTTCGCTTACATCGTCAGCGACCCGCAACGCTACGGTGTCGTGACCTTCGATGATACCGGCAAACCCGTTGAGATAGCCGAGAAACCTAAACGTCCGCGTTCCGACTATGCAGTGACGGGGTTGTACTTTTTCGACAACGACGTGGTGGAGATCGCGCAAAGCCTCAAGCCCTCCAAGCGCGGTGAAACAGAAATCATCGACGTGGTGCGCGCCTATATGACGCGGGGTGACCTATCAGTCGAACGCATGGGCCGCGGCATCGCCTGGCTTGACGTCGGAACCCATCAGGCCCTCGCCGAAGCCGCCGCCTACGTACAGGCGGTCGACCATCGCCAGGGCTTTAAGATTGCCTGTATCGAAGAAATCGCCTGGCGCCAGCAATGGATTGACGATGCACAGCTAAAGTCGCTTTCGGCCCACTACGGCAATTCGCCTTACGGCGAGTATCTCGCCGGCCTGTTGGAGAGCCGCCTGTGACCAAAGCGCGCCCAAACGGCGTTAAGGACACCGGAGTGAACGGCACGGCGCGCTACCGGCAGCTCGTTGATCACTACGAAAGCTGTTTCCTCGAACATGGTCCGACAGCCCTTGGAGTTGACTGGCCCGATGAAGGGGATCTGGCTGTTCGCTTCGATGTGATGACCGATCTCATTCGTCCCACCGGAAAGAGTATCAAGCTGCTGGACCTGGGCTGCGGCCCTGGCTTGCTGCTCGATCACCTTGCGGTCAATCCATTAACAGTGCCGATCGATTATCTGGGCATCGATCTGTCGGGAAAGATGATCTCCGCCGCAAGGCAGCGGCATGCCGACCGAAGTTTTGAGGTCCGGGATCTTCTGACCGATCCACTGGCCGAACAGTCGGTGGACTACGTGATCATGAACGGGCTGCTGACCGAAAAGCGTGAGCTCTCCCAGGGTGAAATGGTGACCTTTGCAAGAGAGATCATCGCCGCCGCCTATCGGGCCGCAAGAATAGGCATCGCCTTCAATGTCATGTCGACCCAGGTCGACTGGATGCGTGACGACCTGTTCCACTGGGCCTGCGACGATGTCCTCGAATTCGTGACCGGAGATCTCAGCCGGCATGCGGTTATCCGCGCCGATTACGGCCTCTACGAATACACCACCTACCTCTACAGAACGGCAAACAGATGAAGCACTATGACCTTGTAATTGTCGGCGGATCGGTCGGCTGTCTGGTGGCCGCGGTGCAATCAGCCCGCACCGGCAAGCGCGTCAAGCTCTTCCTGCCAGAACGGGGCGTCGGCAGTGGCTTCGGTGCACGCCCGTTTAAAGGCAGACGGCTCGACATCGGCACCCGCGTCTTCGATCTCAACGCCCCCCCAAAGTCATCGTCCCCCGCTTCAAGTCTCGACAAGTACCGGGGAAACGAAGACTTCCGCCTGTTCATGCCGCACATTCGCGCCTTCGTGGAGGAACTGTTGCAGGGTGCTGTGGAAGATCTGCCACCTGCCCAACTTTCCTACGGTGGAAAACTGGTTCCGGAGTTTTTGGCTAGCCTCGACCTTTCCAGTCTGCCGCAACTCCTCAATCAGCATCAGATCGCACAGGTTCGCGAAGAAACTGCAGAGATCCTTGTACATGAGCTCAATGGTACGCCGGTCTTGGGACGGTCCAGTGAACTCAACTTTGCTGGATTGGGCTATCAACTGCTCTCTCTCGCCAACCATGGCAAAAGCTTCCACGACCTCTTCATCGCGCCCTACAGCGCCAAGATATATCCGGAGAACTGGCAGGAAGTTCCCGCCGATCTGCGTCACAAAATCTGGTCGCCGATTTTCTATCCAAAGACACTGAACCAGGCCTGCGACGGCAGGCTTGAACGCGGCCGCGAAACTCTAACTTTCTCGACAGTCAGGGACGGCGATTTCGGTGTCTTCGTGGATCGGCTGATGACACGGATTGAGGCCGCGCCCGACATCGAGCTGGATCGCTTCAGCAAGTTTTTAGGACTGGCGCCGGAGGCCGGCGGCCACAGCCTCTCATTCGAAGGTCAGGAGATACCGGCCCGCGTTTCGGGACAATTGGTTCTCGGCCTCTCGGTTGCCGACATCGTCGCGCTCAATGGTCATTCCGCGGAAATCGACATGCTGAGTTTGGGTGTCGCCTGGGCCGAAGTATCTGAAAGCGACATCAACAGCGCAGCCAGCTACGTCACCGTCCACGATCCGGACAACCCTGCCTACCGCCTCTCCTTCGGCGGCAGCGGCGCGCCCTCCGGCAAGCGGATCGCGAACGTCGAACTGAGTTGCAGAGTCCCGCGAGAAGACTACGAAACAGCTGTGCGTTTCGCCTTGGAACAAAGCGGCATTCTGCGCGAAGGCGCGGCGATCGAGATGCTTGACGGAATTGCCGGCGTGCGCATTCCCGCCCCCACCCAGCGAAACCGGCTCAGCCTGGAGCAGGCCAAGCAGAGATTGTCAGACAACGGAGTTGAAGCCGACTACATCGGCACTGCGAGAGACATGTCACGCGACATTCTGAACCAGCACATTCTGCAAGGCTTGGCATTGGCAACCTGAAGCAGCAACAGCAGGCAATCCATTTCACAAGCCTTATCCGGAAGGTTCATCCCTTTTGGATGAGGCTGCTATGCACGAACCCGCGAATGGTCGGCAAATCCATCTTTGCCAACTTGGACTGGTCCCGAGTAATACGGAAGGGTATCGATACGCGGTTCATAAGTGCCGTCTTCGGCGACGGTCCGAACGTGTTCCGCGATTTCTTCCATGGTCGCGAACCAGACGCCGCCTTTGTCGACCATGTATTGAATCAGCTTTTCAACCTCGCGCCAGCGAGCGAGACGGCCGCTAACAAACGGATGCCAAACCGGCACCCAAAGCCCGCCGTACTCCCACATGGCGTCGAACTCCTCGCGGAAGCACTTCATGGCTTCTGACGGCGCCTTGATCGGCATGTTGAAGTCGATGTCAGGCATGTGGACGTAGGGTGGCCAGTCGTCCATACCCCAATGGCTGGGCAACTCAACCAGATCGCCGCGTTCACACCTGAGCAGATATGGCTGGTCGTCGCCCATCAGCGATGCGTCATAGAGAAATCCCTCCTCTGCCATCAGTTCGACGGTTTGCTCCGACATGTTGTAGAGGGGCGCACGAAATCCTCGCGGTCGCTGCCCCGTGTGTTTCTCGATGACATCAATGCTGCGCCTGAACCAGTAAGCTTCCTCTTCGCCAGATAATTCGTTCGGGTGTTCGTGGATGTAACCGTGGTGCGCGACTTCATGATCATCCGCAACCATTGCCTCGACGGCGCGCGGGTATTGCTCGACACACCAGGCCGGCACGAAAAATGTCTGTTTCAGACCGAATTCGCGGTAGGTGTCCAAAATACGGGGAACGCCGATTTCAGGGCCATAGCGCAGCGTCGAAATTGCAGACAGCCGCCGGTAGGAATCCTTCGGGTGGGCAAGATGCAGGATGCTGTCTGCATCCATATCGAAAGTGAAGGCAACCGCGCAGCGCGCGCCATTGGGCCAGGGAACGGGTTTCTTGATCATGTTTCTTTCCTGTACTCCTATGGCCGAGCGGTTATTTAGCGCCGCGCACGAACTTGACACCGATAGCGGCCGGCGGACGGACCTTGCCCGACAGCAGGACAAGGGCGAGGATCGACGCCAGATAAGGCGCCATTGAGAAGATCTGGTAAGGCACGTCGGGGCTATTGAACTGAAGACGCAACTGGAGCGCATCGAAGAGCCCGAACAGAAGCGCCGCCAGTAACGCACCGACTGGATTCCAACGGCCCAGGATAAGGGCCGAAAGCGCGATGAAGCCCTTACCCGCGCTCATATGCTCCGTGAACACAAACACCTGCGAAAGCACAATGTAGGCGCCGCCCAGGCCGGCCAGCATGCAACTGGCGACAACGGCGTAGTACCGCGTTGCCTGAACATTGATCCCGGCCGTATCGGCGGCACGCGGATACTGACCAATGGCGCGGATGTTGAGGCCCCAAGGAGTCCGAAACAAGATCCACCACGCGGCGGGAACCATCAAATACATCATATAAACAAGCAGATCCTGGTTAAACAAAACCGGCCCAAGCACGGGGATGAGCGCCAATCCCGGGATGGCGATGGGGTGAAAGCCGACCAGGGTCATGGTCGTCGCTTCACCGCCGAACAGGAAGCGCGCCAGGAACGAAGTGAGCCCAAGCATCAGGATATTGATCGCAATGCCGGCAACGATCTGATTGATGCCGAGGCTGACTCCGAGCACGGCCAAGATCAGACCGGCGCCGCCGGCACACAACATAGCAACGATCAAACCACCGAAAGGCGAACCCGTGTAGAAAGCACCGACGGCCGCGCCGAAAGCGCCGCCCAGGATGCATCCCTCAAGCGAAATATTAAAGACACCGGCCTTTTCCGAAATCACGCCTCCAACGGCCGCGAAGATGATAGGTATCGACAACCGCAAGGTCGTTGCCAGGAAGTCAGTGAGTTGTGATAGGTCAAATATGAAGTCCACGACGCTGTCTCCGGCTCCGGCTTAGTTCGTTTCAGGTTTTCTGTTCGAGCGTTTGGTGGAGCGCCTTGCGGCTGTCCAGGACCCGGCGCCAGTAAGTCCGGTCGAAGCGGAACGCCAGGCTCGCCGCGACGAAGATAATGACCAGCCCCTGAATGGCATCGATCACAGTGCTTTCCAGACCAGTCGCGCGCTGCATGATGTGCGCACCCGCCTTCAGACCGCTGAGGAACAGCGCCGAGAGCGGCACCAGGACCGGGTTGAGGCCGGCAAGGAACGCGACGACGATGCCGTCATACCCGTATCCGGGGCTGAACATATGGTAGAGACGGTACTTGAGCCCGATCACTTCAAAAGTGCCGGCAAGCCCGGCGATCGCGCCAGCGACGAACATGCTGACGAGAATCTGACGCTTGACGTTGATACCGGCATAACGCGCGGCGGTCAGGTTCTTGCCGACGGTATCCAGCGCAAAACCGATCGTCGTGTACCGCATTGCGACCCAGACGACGAAGGCAAGAAAGATGCCGACCAAGACACCGGCATGTGCGTCGGTGCCGTCCATAATCCAGGGGAGCCAAAGATGTTCGGCGATTTCTGGTGAGTATGGGTAGGGCGCGCCCTCCTGCATCATCGGGCCGCCGGCAAAGAAACTCACAAGATTGATACCGACATAATTCATCAGGATCGTGACGATGACCTCGTTGATGCCGTGATACGCCTTCAGATAACCCGGAATGAAACCCCACAGGCCGCCGCCCATGGCACCGGCGACAACGACGATCGAAATATGGATGAAAGCCGGCATTTCCGGCAGATAGAGCGCCGCCATCGATGCCGTAAGGGCACCGATATAGATCTGGCCCTCGGCGCCGATATTGAACAGGCCGGCGCGAAGCGGAATGACCACGGCGAGACCGGCCAGAAGGATCGGCGACATCTTGACCAGCGTGCTGGCGACTCCGTAGTAATCGAAGAAGGCGCCACTGAAGAGTTCCCTGTACGCGGTCCAGGCGCTGACTTCTGTCATCGAGATCAACAACGCGCCGACGAGCAGAGCGGCGAGGACCGCCCACAGAGAGCGGAATAGGTACAGCGTCTCGACAAACTTCAGCATGTCGACGCCTCCCTGATGCCGGCGATCAACATGCCCATGCGTTCGGGTGTTGCCTCCTCCGGGGTAACCACACCTGAGATCTCGCCATCGCACATGACGCAGATCCGGTCACAGACCGCGAGAATATCGTCGAGCTCGGTCGAGATGTAGAGAACCGCCTTGCCTGCTCTCTTCTGACCCAGAATCGTGTTCTGGACGGCCTCAATCGCGCCGATGTCCAACCCCTTGCAAGGCTGCATCACCACCAGAATATCCGGATCACTTTCGACCTCACGGGCAAACACCAGCTTTTGCTGATTGCCGCCTGAGAGGAACCGGGTCTGTTGATAGATCGACTGCAATCGAATGTCGTAGTCTTCCACCCACTTCTCAGCGATGCTATCGACGACCGATGACTTGATAAGCGTGTTTTCGGAAAAGGGTCGTTCGCTGAAGTCTCGCAGCATGCAGTTCTTGGAAACGGAAAAATCGAGAACCAGTCCGGTTCCGTGCCGGTCTTCCGGCACATAACCGATGCAATGCTTGTGACGGCGTTCGTGAACACTCGTCTCCGACACATCAATGCCATCCACACGAACGGAGCCGCTTTCTAGCTGCCGCATTCCAGTAGCGATCTCGGCGAGTTCCACCTGACCGTTCCCGTCGACACCGGCGATGCCGATAACCTCGCCGCGACGTACCGAAAGGTTCACCCCTTTCAGCGCCGGAAGACCACGGTCATTGATAGCAACCGCGTTTTCAAATTCGAGCGCGATGCCACCGGGCTCGATGTCGGGTTTCTCAAGTTCCATCACCACGTCGCGCCCGACCATCATGCGCGCCATTTCCCGGGTATCAGTGTGTTCGATATCTGTATTGCCGGTCACCTTGCCGTGGCGCATGACGGTGATCCGGTCTCCGACATGGGCGACTTCATCCAATTTGTGGGTAATGAAGACGATGGTCTTGCCGGCTGCCCGCAAGCGATCGAGCCCGGCCAGAAAAGCTTCAATTTCGTTTGGCGCCAGGACACTGGTCGGCTCATCAAGGATCAGCAAATCCACATCGCGATAGAGAACCTTGAGAATTTCGACCCGTTGGCGCATGCCCATGGGCAGCTTCCAGATTTCGGCGCGCGGATCGACTTCGAAATCGAACTCACGGCTTAGCTCGGCAATCCGTTCCTCGTGTTCCTTCAGGCTGATCGAAAGGCCGACACCTTCGAGTCCGAGGATGACGTTTTCGGTTACAGTCAAGGTATCCACGAGCATGAGATGCTGGTGGATCATGCCTATCCCCATGTGCAGCGCTTCGCGCGGATTGGGAATAACGGCCTCGTTGCCATTCAGGAAGATCCGGCCGCCATCCGGCTGGTAGAGACCGTAGATGATATTCATCAGGGTCGTTTTGCCGGCACCGTTCTCGCCAAGGATCGCGTGGATCGAAGCCTTGGCGATGTCCATGTCAACGCTGTCCAATGCCTTGAAATCACCGAACTTCTTGGTGATGCTTTGGAGACTGAGGTACGTATTCACGACTGTTCCAATCCTGTGATCTCACCGAGATTGAGCCGGGACTAAATTTTCGAGTCTTAGAAAAAGAGTGGGAGCGTTATTTGGATCGACGCCCCCACAACGCAGGAGTCAGGGAGTCATTTCTCCGGACTTGATCTTGGCGACGACGGATTCTACGTCGGCCTGCACTTCTGCGGGGACGGAGTCGTGGAATGAGCCAAGACGAAATGCACGCGGCGTTTCGAAACCGTACTTATAGGCCTTGCCCTCGAGCTTGCCGTTCTTGGCCGTCTCCAGAATCGTGCCCAAGGCACCACGCATGTCGAGGACGGCTGACTGGACAACGGTATCGGGCCAATCGACGACGGCATCGTAATAAATGCCGAAACCCTTTTGCCCCTTTTCCTTGACCGCCTGAAGGCTGCCGATAACGCCGTTGTCCATGGTCGGGAAGATGACGTCAGCGCCCTGGCTTATGAGGTTCAGAGCCGCTTCCTTACCCTTGGCGATATCGTCCCAATCGTTGGTCCAAGCGCTCTTGGCCGTGCCGTCTGGACGGGCCGCCTTGAAGCCGGCATCGAAACCTTCCCCAAGTTCGACGTAGGCCTTGATCTTTTGCGCCCCGACAAACCCACCGATACCGCTCTTGGACAACTTGCCACCCGTGTAACCGATCACGTAACCCATGCTCTTCATGTCGAAGACCATGGTGGCGACGTTGTCCTTCGGCTCGGTGCCGTTTACGACGATGAACATCGTGTCCTTGTGGCGGCGGGCGACCCGGTTGACTGATTCCTGAAATTCACCACCGTGGCCGATTACGACGTTGTAGCCGCGACGGGCATAGTCCGACAGCGCTTCGGGCTGGTCAGGCTGCGGCACCTTCTCGCTATGGGCCATCGGGAAGCCGAGGTCCTCCGACGCCTTTTTGACCCCCTCATAACCGGCTTGGTTAAAGGACTTGTCAGTCACCACGCCGGGTAACACGATCGCCACCTTGAATTCCTCGGCGTGAGCCGCGCCCACTACTGCACCGGCAATCGCGGAAATGCCGATAACGGCACAGCCCGTCAAAATTGATAGTTTCTTTAAGAAAGCTCTCCGTTTCATGTCGCCCTCCCTTGGCTGCATTAACCGGAACCCCTGTTCCATGTCTTAATCGACTTGAAAATTGAGTGAACAGGATGTTCCTAGGTTTGTTTCTGAAATAAATTATAGTCGATAAAAATTTTTATTCTATAAATTTTTTTATTCAGACAAAGAATGCTTTCACCCCGGTCTATGAGTAGCTATCTTCCAAAGCAGCGCGGCAAAGGGCGAGGAAGATGACGGGCCTTCGGGAGAAACAAAAAGAACAGCGCCAAAAGCGAATTCTCGAGGCGGCAAGGCAATTGATCCGCGAGAACGATTATCAGACCGTGAAGGTGGAGGCCATTGCCGCCGAAGCCGATTTGTCCGCCGTCACTGTTTTCAATTACTTCGGATCTAAAGGCGGTATCCTACTGGCTCTATTGGCGGAAAGTGATCGGCATCTTGTAGAAAAAATCGACCGCCTTGTGGAGAGCGACTTCGCCACAGCGTTCGAGGCCGTTGAAACCTATTCCAGAACCATATTCGACCATGCCTTTTCCTTTTTGGATCGACGCACCTGGGCACACGTGCATTCGATCTCGATTTTGGAGGCCGCTTCATCCTTCGGACGCGGCTTCATGGCATTAGAACAGGAACTGATACGCCTTCTTTTTCTTCTTCTCGAACGCCAGAAAACCGGAAGCCTCATTGTTCCTGACTGTGAGACAATGATCGCCGCACAGGTCCTCTACAACGTACACAACGCACGATTCATTCAATTCGCCTCTGATACGACGATCGAACGGGAAATAATGGACAAGTTGGTCAGCAGAGACCTGAAATTCATCTTGGATAAAATTCGAACAACGTAAGAGCGGCCGCTTGGAAAAAGCAAAGTTGCTGCGAACAACGCTGGACGACCTTGACCGTGGTGTCGCTAAACGATCGCTAACAGAGAGTTGAAACGGCCCGGTCTTTGAACACAGCCCTCAGCCGTGCAACACCCGGCGGCGGCAAAAATTTGGCATCGAGCAGACGGGACGAGCCAGGCATCCACGTGTCTGCCTACATCGGATCGCCCGTTTCCGCCTCATTACGGTGCGCGATATGCAGGGAAATAGCCGCTGCGGTCGTCCGGGTTCCGGGACTTTTCGGCGCAGAGAGTGTGATAAGTACTTTGATCGTAGATCTGCTTCAGGCAGGTGGTTGATGTGAGTGTCGCGCCGAAGCGGCGTTTGAATTCTCCGACCCCATCGCCTTCGCGAATGGCACCCCCCAGGTTGACCCAGTCGGCACCGCGCCGTCTGGCTTCACGCAGGCCGCACCAGATCAGGCCGACAGAGTGATCGCGGGCGTCTTCGGTGGCGGCGAAGAAAAGATAATCTGCACAGGGGGGCGTGGCTGCGACCATCGAGACGGCTTCGATTTCTCCGGCGTCGTTCCGGGCACCAAAGAGCACCACATCATCCAGTTCCGCCATACGCCTAAGTGCATCGTCGCCGAAAAAGTAAACCGAGGCCGCTCCCAAGCGAGACATATGTGGAGGATAGAGCCGCACAAAAGCGTCAACCAGCTCGGCCCGGTCCTCGACCACTTCGACCTCAGCAAGCCAGCGGCGCAAGCTGGGACGGCGGCGCCTGGACATACCGGCGATGATCGCTTCTTCTTCGGGCCGCAGATCGAGTAGATAGACCGGACTTGAGTCAAAACGCTCATCGGCCGCGCCCACATCACTGCAGGCCAGCGAAGGATGCTGTGCAAGATATCCCGCAACATACCCCCGGTGCTTGGAGAATTCCCGCCAGGCAGAATCCAGGCCGTTCAAATCTCCACGGCCGACAAATCCGCCAAAACCATAGGGCGTTGCAATATCCAGATGTCCCTCGACGCTGCGTTCCAGAATTGGGCAGAGTGCCTTGCCGTCGTCGTTCTCAGCGATAAAGAGAAGGCTGGTCACATCGTCACGGCCCCTATCCAGGGCCGCGCGAAACGCTGGGTCATGGGCAATAGAATGGGGCACGTCCTGGAGTTCGGCAGCCCAGAGTTCCGGATCGTCGAGTGTGATGGTTCGGGTGCGCATAGTCGCCATCAGCTCAATCGTTCTCCAACGGAAACCGGCAGATCGGCCTGGCACTTCAACGCCGTGCCGTCTCCGCAGGCCACATCGAACCAGCCTTCTCCGTTACAGGTCAATATCTGACCCGGTACGGCATCCGATACCGGATGACGATCGTTCAGAGAAGCCTGCCTGATTCTGATTTCGCCGCCGTCGGGCCGCTTAGCAAAGGCCGAGGGCAAAGGTGCTGGGAGAGCCCGAATCAGATTAAACAACGACCGTGCGCTGACCGACCAGTCGATCCGGCCATCGTCGGCCGACCGCCGCGGTGCGTAGGAGCCAGGCCCCGTCTGTTGCCGAACCTCGGGCAGTTTGCCCTTTACGGAAAGAAAATCGAAAACCTCCACTGCCAACCGGGCCGAAAGCCGGTCCAGATCCTCGGTCAGGCTCCAAAGATCGTGACGTTCCTCAATCGGGATGGCCTGCGTGGCGAGGATCCCGCCGGTATCCACCCCGGGGTCGATCCGGTGTAGCGTCACACCGGTTTCACGCTCGTCATTGATCAGTGCCCAGGAGACCGGATGGACACCGCGATAGGCGGGCAGCAGAGAAGAATGAACGTTGATCGCACCAAGCCGGGGGGCGTCGAAAACTTCGTGATCAAGCAGATTGAAGCGGCAGACAAGCAGCAAGTCCAGCTCACGCAGGCGCCCGGTCACAGATTTCAGATCACTGCTGGTAACGCATTCAACGCCATGACCACTGCACCAGGCCTGAAGGTCGTGCCGGTCCTGATCAGGCGCCTCGGGCATGCATGCCGCGAAGACCGGGACAAAGCCCCGGTCTTTGAGTGCCGTGAGAACCTCAATGGCTTGAGGCTTACAGCCTGCGAAGGCCCAGCGGGGTGTCACGCCACACGTTTCTTGGCTTTGAACTTCTTCCATTCCCAATCCTGCGGGAAGGTCGCGTACTGCGGCCGGATATGGTCTGTGATATCGGGATGGGATTTCCGGTCAAGCACTGCCTGAATGTTCTTGCTGTCGAGGTCGACATGGTACTCCAGCCAGAACCAGAACCGCCCCATGTCACGGGTGAAGTCGACATGCTGATCCGCCTGCCCTACCCACTGGACGATGTTCCACATTAACTTGCCCTGAAGAATGCCGGCCCAGATGTGCTCCGGCACGTAAAGTGTCTGCTGCACGGGTGCGTCATCAATCCAGTCAAAGGCGAAGCCGTCTTCCGGGTTGGCTTTGAGCACGAAACTGAAGTTCGACTTATCGCCCTCGATGAAAAGGCGGAAGCGTGCCGTGAAATCGATGTAATCCTTGGACATCCACTTCTGGACGACATTGCAACGCCACTGTGTCCTGGCTCTGAGGTCTTCGAGATCGACATCCTGCAGCCAGCTGTTGAGCGCATCGACCTTGGGCTGGAACGTCTCTTTGATCTTGCTGACTTCGCCCAGCATGTCGTCCCAATCGATTTCCGGATGGTTGCGCTTCACGCCACCGCTCATGGTCCAGGTATCCGAAGGATAAAGAACCACCACTTCCGTACCGCTATCAGGATAGTCCTGCTCGATCATTTCCCAGAATAGCTTCAGGGTCGTGCGATTAGCCCAGTTGTTGTGGAAATACTTGTCGTCGAGCCAGCAAAAATCGCCTGCGAAGGGAGCAATGCGCCCGGGCGTCACGAAGTCCATCAGACGGCGCTGGTCGCGGAACGCGACTTTACGTTTCTGCGCAGCTTCGCGCATTTCCGCCTCGTCCATCCGGAAGCAGCCTGGGAACATGGTCACGCCGCCGGACTGGATGAAGCCGATATCCACCTTCGGCCAGCGCGCCTTAATGTCCTTGCAGAGCTCCTCGTCGTTGACGTTGTCGTTCATGTTCAACAAGGTGCAATCGGGGTGCTCGATAACGAAACCGCTGTTTTCCCAATCCTGATCCCGTGTCTTGGCAGAAGGCACGACGGTAAAGGGCGTCACGTCACCGAGTTGGATGGTTTCCCAGGAGTGCAGTTTTTTGATCCTGTGAAAACCGAGTTCGCGCATCACTCGTTCAACGGTCAGCGCGCGCATTCCGGGATGCTCATTGTAGGCGGGTAAAAAGACCTGCACGTCGCGGTCGATGTAATCGATCGACGGGATGTGAAAATGATCTTCGTGGGAGTGCGTGATGTAGAGATAGTCGACGTCACGCGCCACTTCCTCGGGCGGCACGGCGGCCGCTGGGAATTTCCAGGTGCTCAGATTGTAGACCGGCTCGTTCAGGAACCAGGGATCACATAAGAAAGTGCCGAAATCACCGCGTATCTTCAGGGTCGCATGAGAAATAAATTCTACTTCGAGTTCACTCATTGGCTGACTTGCCCTCTTGAGATGGAGTACAGCCGGCTTCCACAGGCCGGCAAGAGAACCGCGGGATCGTTCCGTTGAGCATTAGATAACATTCATAGTTAATAAAGACTTACAGGATTGAACTCTGTACGCCGGTGCTGCCGTTGAACAGCCGTGCCGTCAACCTTTGTCCTCAAGACAACGGTTAACCTGCGCCGGGCGCGGGAAACAGGGATGAATCAGTTTTTCAGGTGCCGCATAGGAAAAAGGATTGAGAAAGGACCGCTCGACGAAGCTGGCTTCGAGCGCGTTGTTGTAGCGGAAGTTCACCGTCAGCCGCGTCGTGTCGGTCGCGTTCGAGCCGGAGCGGTGCACCAGAAAAGACGAGAAGAACAGGACTGAGCCGAGTGGAACCTCGACCTCGACGAAATCTTCGTCGCGCACGGCATCATGACTGAGCGCCAGCGGATAGTCGGCTTCGTCATCGCGGGCGAATGGCAGGAGGCCATCTCGATGGCTGCCCGGTACGACCTGCAGGCGGCCCATTTCAGGCGTGACCTCCACCAACGGCAACCAGGCGACCGCACCATCGAGGCTGCCCTGCATATTCGACCATTCCTGATGGGCCGGCAGACGGTGGTAACGTTCTGTCTTGGCCAGGCGTCTGGAGTGGAACCACATCAAGGGCCGCGCGCAAATCGATGGAAACGCCAGGCCGAGTTCCTTGAGCTGGTCGACGATCGGAGTAGAGGTGCCCAGCCGGTGGAGACTGACAAGATGATTACAAAGCTTTGCAGCGCCGAGATAACCGTCGAAATCGTTCTCGAACAGCCACTGCAGCGTCTCATCAAGGCTACCGGTTCCAGCCTTCCGTTCGGATAACGCCAGACGCGCAGAAAAAACGGCAGCAACATCGTCTCTCAAGGCCGCAAGCTCAGTGCGGTCGATAAGACCCGGCAGGATCACGAAGCCCTGATCGGCGAAGGCTTTCTGTAGAGACGAAGGGCCTGCGGGGCCGTTATCGTGGGCGAACGCCATCACCTCGCCTCATCCTTGATGAAGTAAGCATAGGGCACCGTCGAAAAAGGAAATTTTTTCATCTTTGGCACGCCGCCCTTGTCTGAAAAGTACTCCTCGATCGCCTCGGCTTCACCCTGCCACGGCGGCATACCGAAACCGTTGAAGGCAACGACGCCGCCGGGGATGACCAAGGGATAGAGATGTTTGAGGCCGGCAATGGTCGGTTCGTAAAGGCCGATGTCGAAGTAGAGCAGGCTCAGGCGCGTCCCGAGATTTTCGGATGCAAAGCGCGGGACGGTCTTTGATATCTCGCCATCGATGATGCGACAGCGTTCGACACCGGGCAGAAGGTTATCCTGATTGTGGAGATCGACCAGGCCATGCGCCAGTTCGCCATCGGAAACCATGGTGCCGAGGACACGTTCGACCCAGGGCTGCGCGTCTCCGTCACGCTCTTGGTAAGCGGCATAGCCCTCAAAATGATCGAAGCCGAAAGCCTTACGCGTCCTGTCTCCCGGGCAGAAGGTTTCCAGAAGGTTGGCCCAGGTAAAGAGCCCCGCGCCTCGGAACACCCCAAGCTCGGCAACAGAACCCGGCATATCGGCGATCAGCTTGAACAGTTCGTAATGACCGAGCATACGCGGCAGATCCCGGCGCTGAATGAACGCCGGATAGCTCTTGAGGACATCACGGATCGACAGTCCCGCGCCCGTGATCAGGCTCTCGAGTTTTTCCCAATGGGCGCTGTCCCGTGCGTCGTAGTCGGTCCGGACGTTGCCGCCAACGCGGTCTTCATAGGTTTGATCAGTCATACCAAAGACTTAGCTCACTGAAGCTTATATATGGTTAACAGAATGCCAATTAGGCGGCTTGAGGCAGGCTTTGACGTACGATCTCTGCCGCAAGCTGCTCTGGATCTTCGTGTTGCAACCGGTGCAGAATGCTGCCGAAGTCACCCTCGTAGGGTGCAAGAAAGGTCAGCTCCAGCGACTGCTGTCGGAAGGCCTCTTCCTGGTAGAGGGCCCTGCCCCCCGGCGCATTGACATAAGACAGGCCGCCGAGTTGTTTGACGATCTCAATAATCCGGTCTTGTCCCTTCAACTCATCCGGCAAGTTCAGATCGCTCGATCTGATGAACTCGGACTTCAAGCCAAGCAAGCGGCACGTCATGATGAGTGACTCCGCCAGCCAGGACGCCAGGGATCCCTCGGCGGCATGCAGATGCGCGACCAGGGGAACCGTTTGATCCCGCAGATCCGGAAAGCGTTGGGCTGCCGTCTCAATTCGTGTCCGCGTGTCGTCGGAAAACCGCATAGCAGAAATTGCCGTATCTTGCGGCGCTTTCTCCAAGGGCAAGGTGAACCACTGCTGTTGACCCGCTGCGTCCGGCAATTTATTTCGATGCACCCAGCCGCGCCGCGGGAACTGCACGCAGTCATAGATGACGAAGATGTCGCTCGCGGCGGCCAGCCGGAAGTATCCGGCGTAAGGTGCGAAGTAAGGCTGCATAATCGCAATCCGGGTCAAAACATGCTGTCCCTATTCGAACGCCCAGGTAATCCGAGATTAACCCTTGAACCTCAAGCACCCTGGTCCTCAAGCACCCTGGTCCTCAAGCACCCTGGTCCTTAAGCACCGCCGCGCTGCTTGCACCAGCGCTGCCAGAGATCCCGGTAGGCGTTTTCCACGTCGCGAGTCATGGCGACCGGGTCGGTAATACCGGTCGCAATGAAGCGCTCCCGCAGATCGGCACGTAGTGCAGTCAGTTTCCCAGGATTTTGGGCGAAATCCACAGCCTTGGCGATGTAGTCCTCAACCGAAGAGGCGATCAAACTTTCCTCCCCAATGGCTTGAAGGATCGCCGACCCGTTTCTCGAAACCCACGACTGCCCTTCCAGGGCGAGCAAGGGAATGCCCATGAAGAGCGCTTCAAGCGTAGTGGTACCACCGTTGTAAGGAAAGGGATCCAGTGCGAGATCAATGGCACCGTAACAGGCAAGGTAATCCTTGTGTTGCGAGGGCCCGTCAAAGGTGATGCGGGCGGGATCTATCCCACGTGCCTCAAACGCGGACCTGCTGGCTTCAACCGACTTTTCATTGCGATAGGCATGTGATTTGAGGACCAGTCTTGTGTCGGGCGCGGCCTGTAGCACTTCGCTCCAGGCATCCACAGCGGTCGCGCCTACCTTGATGACATTGTTGAAACACCCGAAGGTCACATAGCCATTTCGCTCAAAAGGAACACCGACGAGTTCAGGCGGATCGGATGGCGCTCTAAAGGTCGTTGGCACCCGCGGCAAGTAGTAGATCTCTTCGCTGAAGTAGGCTTCAGATCCGGGCGGCACATAATTCGGCGTGGTGAAGATGTAATCCATGTTCTTCAAGCCGGTGGTGTTGGCGTAGCCGATCCAGCTGGCCTGAATCGGAGCCGGTTTGAAGCCAAATACTGGGAGCCGGTTGTTGCCCGTATGTCCCGCCAGGTCGACCAGAACATCGATGCCGTCCGCGCGTATTTTCTGCGCGACTTCGACATGATTCCGGTCAACGGTGGAATACCAGTGATCGAAGTAACCCTTAAGACGCTCAGTGATAGGGTCGGGATTATGAACTTCCGCATAAGCGAAAAGCTCAACCTGATCCCGGTCGTGCGCCTTCAGAATTTCCTCAAAAAAGGTCACGACAACATGCTGCCTCAAGTCAGGCGAAACATATCCGATTTTCAAGGGACGGTCTGGGTCCGGAGGGTTCGTGAAATTTGAATCATCGTATTCACGGTCCCAAATCTCGCCGAATTCAAAGTGTTGCTGTGCGATCTCCTCCAATGAGATGTTCGGCACATAGGTCGTTGAATAGAGCTTATTGGAGTGTGCCAGGCTAAAAGTTGGAATTGCCTTGATCGCATTGTCGAAACAGTCGATCGCCGTCTCGAGCTGCCCCAACAGGATATGCGTCATGCCAGCATTGTTATAGGCAATCCCGTCCTCCGGATCACGTTCCAGCGCCATGTTGTACGCCTTCAGCGCCTGATCGAGTTGACCGTTTTCCGAAAGGGTCAGTCCAATCTCACGATAGGGTTCGGCCAGTTTGGGTGCCAGCTTGATTGCGGTGTTCAGGGCATCGATTGATTCAAGTTTCTTGCCCCGAGATCTGAGGATCTTACCCAGGATGCAATAGGCTGCCGAGGAATCGGGCGATATCTCGATGCCCTTACGCGCTTCTTCTTCGGCGCGTTCGGTATCGCCGAAGGCGTAATACATTGCGCCCATATTGTTGTGAGCGTCGCCGAAGCCCGGCTTTATCTCCGAAGCCCGCGCAAAACAGCTCATGGCGTGGTCGAGAAAACCCTCGCGACGCCACGCGACGCCGATATTGTTGTAGGCCTCCGCATTTTGCGGATCAATTGCCAGAGCCTGCTTAAAGGCGGATTTTGCCTCTTGATAGTCGTTGCGATCGAGCAGGATCGCACCGATGTTCAGATGCGCGTCGGCGTATTCTGGGTTCAACTCCAACGCCCGGCGGTAGGCCGCCATCGCGCCTTCTGCATCGCCCTTCGACTTTGAGGCTCGTCCCAGATTGAGGTGTGCCTCGATTGACTTGGGAGAGAGCTTGATGAGTTTGCTGAAAGTCGACGCCGCGCGATCGAACTGCTCAAGGTCCAAATATACGTTGCCCAGATTGAGATGCGCCGGAACGAAACGTTTATCGCCTTTGATCGACTGGTTATAGGCCTTGGCGGCTTCCTTTAATTTACCCTGTTCCTGGAGCGCAACCCCCAGATTAAAGTGACCTTCTGCAAACTTGGGCTGTTTACGCAACGCTTTGGTCAGAAACTCCTCTGCCGCATCCTGCACTCCGTTCTGCAGGTAAAGGACGCCTAAGTAATAAAGCGCATCGATCTGCCCCGGCTGCACGGCAAGTGCCTGCTGGTACAGGCTTTCAGCTTCTCGGATCCGGCCGGCTTGATGATGCTGAAATGCAAGCTCGATTGACTGCTTCGCCAGATCAGTGCGTTGCGGCACAGCAGTCGCCTGCCCCACAGGGGTCGCAGCAGCTGCACCTTGAAATTTCCCGGCCATTCAGCCCTCTTCACAGATTTGAGTCCGTTAAAGCCGCCCAGCGCAGCTCATACAGCGCACAGCAAGGCTAAAACGTCGCAATGATGGTGAAGAGAGTTTGACTAAACAGAGTTAACGAACACTTTACCGCCGGTTGCCTGTGTCAGTCGATAGCGAGGCCGTCTTATTGCGCCTCTGTCCATGGCGCTTATTTCAACCCCGGCAAAGACCGGCGGCGCGCCAGAAATCGGCAAGGAAAAAATTTCCGCAGGAGCCATTTGCGACTAGGAAAAGACCGCCTATCCCGCGAACACTTCGCTCGAGCCAATGTATTTTTCCTATAAATTACAATAAGTTGTAATATTTTTGTTTTCTGGCCCGCGCTTTGCACAGATTGACCCGAACCAATCCGTCCATACACCGGCAACAGAAGGCGCCGGAATTTTGCGGAGCGGTATCAGAGGACGAATTCGATTTCGATCGAAAGGTCCGAGACAAGAATGGAGTGAAGCAATGGCACTACCCGCTGCTCAATACAATTACGGCGAGATCACAGAATCCCGTCCTGGCCGAGTCATGGTCGAGTTGCATGACGAAGCAATCCTGGCTCTTTCCGATGTGCTCGACGCCATCGGCGCACAAGACATCGAAACCAGGTTCAATGAAACCGCGGCCGCAATGCAGGCAGTCACGGCTCTCTATACGATGCTGGATCACGTCAACGGTGGTGAGCTGGCTGCAAATTTGGGCCGTATCTACAGCACGGTTCTTGCAAATCTGGGCCGGATTTCATTCACCAACGATCCCAGCCTTGCCAGCGAGTCAGTCGAGCTCCTGACCCCCTTGCGCGACGCTTTTGATGATCTCGACCGGCGAGAGCACGGTGAGCAGGAAAATCTGGATCACGCTCGAAACATCGTTTCCGGCGCCAGGGCAATGTCGCTTCCGACGGAGGCCAGTGGGGCCTGACCGAAGGATCTTTGCAAGCGAACTTCAGTACCAAAGCAACAGAGAGCAGACGCAAAGCTATGAGTTCGATCTTTTTCGATCCGGCAGCAGCCTCAGGCAATCAGGCCGGAACACGGAGCCAGTCAAAGTCTCACGCCTATACGGCAGGCAATGTGTCATTTGATGCACTGCTGGCCAAAAGTCAGAGCAGTTACGAGTCAGGCGCCGCGTTCCGTACAGAAAAATACGATAACGAGCGCGGTTACGATTCTGATTCAGTGGACGACTTCGATTCCGAGCTGGATTCGGATGTTCGGACGGAGAGCACCGACGAAGACTACAGCAATTGGGACGATGATGACGACCTGGTTGCCGCTGAGCCGGAGGATGACGTCGTCTATAGTGAAGCGGATCACAGCGACAACGAGGCGGACACCGACGGTAACGAGATTGCCGCTGCTCAGCCCGACAATCAGATAGAACCCGACGATGCCGGCCGTGACGGCGATCAGGTGGCAGCCGCGGCGGTTGGCACTTCGGGTTCCGCCGATCGCACCGCGACAGGTAACTCGGCCAACGCCACAGCCAACGCAAATCGGCCGGCGCATCCAACGGCACAGGCGGGCCCGACAACAGCACCGGCAACCGCTCAGCAGGCAAGTGGCCAGGCGACTTCAGGCGGCAATCAGGCGGCGAATGCTACCGCGAGCGTCGTCAACAATTCTCTCGTCTCTCAGTCGAACACGGCCCTCACCACGGGCGCAGCCGTAATTGCACTGCAGTCCGTTGACTCCAAAACCGGCGGATCGGCTGGCAAGGTACCCGCCTTCGACGCCCTGGCGGCTGCCCAGACTGCAGCTAAACCCGAAGCCGCCGCTGAGCCCAATTCAAATCAGAACGCAGCTCAATTGGCTAAGCTCCAACAAATAGGCAATAGCACGCAGAACTCTGTCGGTCAGCCAAGCGCTAACATCCCCGGCATTGCAACACCCGGTATCGGAGCTCCTGCTTCTGCGCCCGGAGCAGCCGGAAATCTTTCAAGTGGCGCTGAAACAGCAAACAACCCAACCGGCTTACAGACCGCAGCGACCTCTACGGGCAGCCCGACCTTTACCAGCCTGGCCCCAGTAGGTGGTGTCGTCCAGACCGCGAGTGCCACCGCCGCCGGTGCAGCAGCAACCGGAAACGCTTCGGCAGGTGCGGCAGCACCGAGCGAGCAAGTTGCCGTGGAGATCCACAAAGGCATCACCGCCGGCAAGGACACCATCACGATCAAGCTCAACCCGGCCGAACTCGGCAAGATCGACGTCAAGATGGAGCTTTCCGACGACGGAACGCTGCGGGCAGTCATTGCGGTGGATAAACCCGAGACTCTCGATTTGCTGCAAAGAGACGCAAAAGGCCTCGAACGCGCTCTTCAGAATGCGGGCCTCCAGGCCGACAGCGGAAGCCTGAATTTCAGCCTCCGCGGCGAAGGAGAGAATCAAGCAAACGGCAATGACATGGCGTCCGGCTCAAAAGCTTCTTCCGGGACACAGGGCGAGGACGCCGCGCCTGACGATCCAACCGCCGGAGCTGAACAAAACAACAGATCGTCCCATGACGGTGCGCTCGACATATCCGTCTGACGGCAACGATTAAGGAGACCAGGACCATGGAAACAACTGCAACCAGGGACCCCGTCAACGGCGTCAACTACGTTGACACCAGCGGCGGCAGCACAGGCATCGCCGGCGCTCAATCTCTTGCGGAAACCTTTGACAACTTCTTGGTCCTGCTGACCGAGCAACTTAAGAACCAGGACCCTCTGTCACCGATGGAATCCAATGAGTTTACGTCTCAGTTGGTGGAGTTCACCGGTGCCGAACAGGCGGTGCTGACCAACAACAAACTCGACAGTCTGATTTCATTGCAGAACGGCAATCAGTTGAACTCGGTTGTCTCCTATATCGGCAAAACCGTCACTGCCAACAGTCTCGCGCTGAATCTGGACGAAAGTGGCGAAGCGACCATCAAATACAGTCTTGGTGCGAATTCAGAGACCACCGAGATCAGAATCATCGACGCAGACGGTAATACCGTAACGACCCTGGACGGCGAGACCGACGGCGGGTCCCACGAAATCGTCTGGGATGGCAAGAACGCTGCCGGCGAAGAGATGAAAGAGGGAATCTACGGATTCCTCGTCGTGGCGAAAGACGCCAACGGCGACGTCGTCAAGACAACTCAGGGAACCAAAGGCAAGGTAACCGGGGTCGAGTCAGACAACGGTACGCTCGTGCTGAAGCTGGGCGAGCTGTTTATCCCGCTGGATCAAATCTCATCCGTGGAGGAAACGAAAGATGCAACAACCTAATCAGACTCCACCGCCAATATACAATCAAATCAGCTACATGGACGACTCAATCAAGATCAGCGCTTTGCTTCCCACCATGACAAGGGAGATTCAAAAATGAGCTTATACGGCGCACTCTACGCAGGTGTCTCGGGTCTGTCGGCGCAAAGCAATGCGATCGGCATTATCTCGGACAACATCGCCAATGTTAATACCGTCGGCTACAAGGGAACCAGCGCACGCTTTTCGACACTGGTCACCCAACAGGCGACCCAGAGCCTGCATTCTCCCGGCGGTGTGAAGTCTCAGCCCTTCAATCATATTGATCAACAAGGCCTGTTGCAGGCAACTGCGTCGTCCACCGACATTGCCATCGCCGGCAATGGCTTCTTCGTCGTGAACGAATCCGCCACCCCAGGCGTCGGCGATGAATACCTCTTCACCCGTGCCGGCTCCTTCTTCCCGGATCAGAACGGTGATTTGGTCAATACGGCCGGTTTTTTCCTTCAGGGCTATGACCTCGGCGCCGGACCGGCCACCACCAGCGCCAGCACGGTGACGGGTCTGCAGACTGTGAACGTTGCCAATCTTGCGGGTACCGCGACACCGACTTCGACACTTGAGATTGGTTTGAACCTCCCATCGACGGCTGCAGTAGCCGACACCGAAACGCTAACGATCCAGGTTTACGACTCACTTGGTAACTCGCACGATGTCGACATGGTCTTCGCCAAGACCGCAACCAATGCCTGGTCGATCACACCGCAAAACCCCACCCTGACGTCGAGCGGTGTCGCGAGTGGTACCATTACTTCCGCCGCGGGCAGCATCACCTTTAACGGCGACGGCACGCCAGCCACCATCACCATGCCGACAGTCGATATTACCTGGACGGTCGGCGGCGCCAACAACAGCTCGATCACCGTCAACGCCGGTACGCTGGGTCAGACCGATGGCATCACCCAGTTTGCGGGCGAATTCACGGTATCCAAATCGAACCAGAACGGCGTGAGCTTCGGCAACTTCGCCGGTGTCTCGATCGACGAGCAGGGCATCGTCACAGCCCTATTCGATAACGGTGAAACTCTGGACATCTACCACGTCCCGGTCGCAATCTTCCAAAGCCCCAACGGGCTTTCTTCCGAGACAGGAAACGTGTTCCAGCAGACCTCCCGCTCCGGGCCTTTCCTGCTCAACTTACCTCAGGTAGGTGGCGCAGGTGTCGTTGCTCCGTCGTCTCTGGAAGCCTCGACGGTGGATCTGGCCAACGAATTTACCAACATGATCGTGGTTCAAAGAGCTTACTCAGCGAGCGCGGAAATCATCACAACAGCAGATGAAATGCTGGAAGAGTTGATCCGTATTAGCCGTTAGAGTTTTCGATAAGTTTCTGCGCAAACCTCAATTGCGTATCAAAAACAGTGGCCTGGATGAAGGAACCTTTCTTCGTTCGGGCCACTGTCTTTTTAAGCCTCCGTTAAGGTTCCCGGGCCGGCGTAGGCGCAGGCAAGTAAAATCATAGATAACATTGTGTTAAACCCTTGAATTAAGGGTTTTTCAACACCGAGACGATAGTTTGTTCGAACCATCAATTGAGAGGAAAGATGGAGACGTCTTGATGGAGTCAGATCGCCCAGGTAGGCCAACAAGAGTCATTGGACCGGCAGGAGAGCCGTTGACCCTTGATGACTTGCCGCCACCCAGTACCAAGCGTTGGGTTATTCGACGCAAAGCGGAAGTTGTAGCGGGTGTCCGCAGCGGCCTCATCACCATTGAGGAAGCTTGCGAACGCTACAAGCTGTCGATCGAGGAATTGCTGTCTTGGCAACGCCTAATTGATTCGCACGGCATGCGCGGCCTGCGCACAACCCGCCTACAGCAATACCGGCGCAAAATAGAACACGCGAGCGCTGATCCGGGCGGTATCTCCTCCGGCGCGTCTTCATAGGAATTCGCCTCTTCAAGGACCGCAGGACTATTGAATTAATTCCTTTCTTCAGTCAGTGGCATCCTCTCGACAAGCCGGCAACCTTCGGGTTAGCCGGCTTTTTCGTTGGCCTTTCATGTCTACCCGAGGGTGTCGGCAATTTTTTCCCAAAGCTAGGCAAGATTTGCCCGCCCGTTAACGCCGTATTTACCCAAACCGCTTAGCGTAATTCTCACAGGCGAGGATATCGGCGCGGTCTCCAGGAGCCTGAGAACCAGTACTTCCAGGCAGGATCGATCGCAGCGTGAATTCTACAATTGTCGACACCTTTCGCAGTCTTGGCCCTGCCCGTCTTGGGATCATGGCGGCAGTCGCCGCAGGCGTCCTGGCCTTCTTCGTCTATCTGACCAGCCGCCTTGCAACCCCAGATATGTCTTTGCTTTATGCTGAGCTGGATAACCAGGACAGCGGCCAGATCGTTTCGCGTCTGGAAGAGCTCAACGTTCCCTATCGCATCGACGGTAACGGCACACGCATCATGGTCGCTCAGGATCAGGTTGCCCGGGTGCGTCTGCAGATGGCTCAGGAAGGCCTGCCCAGCGGCGGCTCCATCGGCTATGAGATCTTTGATCGCTCTGAAGGTTTCGGGTCAACGAACTTCGTCCAAAACATCAATCACCTGCGTGCACTCGAGGGCGAACTGGCACGGACCATCAAATCCCTTGCCAATGTGAAGCAGGCCCGGGTGCATCTGGTCATGCCTCAACGCGAGCTCTTTAGCCGCGAGCGGCAGGATCCCAGTGCATCGATCGTACTTGTGATGCGCAACAAGGGCCGGCTCGATCGGGCACAGGTCGCGGCAATCCAGCATCTGGTCGCAGCCGCAGTTCCCGAACTGAAGCCAACCCTGGTCTCCATCATCGACGATAACGGAACGCTCCTGGCGCGTGGTGCTTCCGATGACGATCCGACGCAGTTGGCAACAACCGCCGAGGAACGCCGGATTGCACACGAAACACGCCTGATCCGGACGGTCGAGGAAATGCTCGAACGGACGGTCGGTCCGGGCAACGTCCGCGTGCAAATCTCTGCCGAGATGGATTTCGACCGTATCACGGAAAACTCTGAGACCTATGACCCGGATGGCCAGGTTGTGCGTTCGACCCAGACCGTCGAGGAAAACGCCGGTTCGAACGAAGGACAGGAGCCGGGGGTCACGGTCGGCAACAACCTGCCCGACGCCGAACTGGATCAACTCGGTGAAGGCGGCGGCAGCCAATCGAATTCATCGCGCAGCGAAGAGACTGTAAACTACGAAATCTCGCGCACGGTCAAAACCGCGGTGCGGGAAACCGGTCTCGTCAGGCGCCTGTCTGTCGCGGTTTCGGTCAACGGCCTTACCTCGGTCGGCGAAGAGGGTGAAACCGTCTACGAGGCCCGTGGTGAAGAAGAAATGGCCCAGCTCGCGGCCCTGGTCCGCGCTGCTGTCGGTTACGACGAAGCCCGTGGCGACACCCTTGAAATCGTCAATCTGAGGTTCACCGGCATCGACGCCGACCTTCAGGCCGATGACACCATCTTCGGTTTCGAGAAGGCTGAACTGATGCGGTTCGCCGAGCTGGTGGTCCTGGGCATCGTCGCCATTCTCGTGCTCCTTCTGGTTGTACGCCCGCTGATTGCGCGTGTCCTTGACGGTGACTTCGAAGCGGGGTCCATCGATCCGGAGACCGGTTTGCTGCGCGGCCCGGAGGGCATGCAATACGCAATCGCAGGACCGGGTGGCGAAGCCATCGCGGGTATGGACGGCGGTCCGATGCTGATCACCAATCCCGATGGCACGACGACAACAGTTGCCCGGCGCATCGGCGACGGCGGCGGCGCAGACGATGAGGGCTCGGTCGCCGATGAAATCGAACAGATGATCGACCTCAACAAGGTCGAAGGCCGCGTGCGCGCCTCCTCCATCCGCAAGATTGGCGAAATCGTCGAGAAGCATCCGGACGAGGCGGTCAACATTCTGCGCGGCTGGCTGCATCAGCAGTGAGACATGTGGTTTTCAACGATGAACGAGAGCAATTGAACCATGCGTGACGATTACCGCACCATGACAGGCCCGGAGAAGGCCGCACTGTTGGTGATGTCTGTTGGCGAAGAGAACGCGGCACGCCTCTTTTCGATCATGGAAGACGACGAGATCCGCGAAATTTCGCAGGTCATGGCCAGCCTGGGGACGGTCAGTTCCGACATCATTGAGCGCCTGTTGATGGAGTTTGCTGAAGGCATCTCTTCGACGGGCACCATAATCGGCAACTACGACAACACGGAACGGCTGCTTACCAAGGTTCTGGACAAGGACCGCGTGACCTCGATCATGGAAGAGATTCGCGGTCCCGCCGGCCGTACCATGTGGGAGAAGCTCGCCAATGTGAACGAGCAGGTTCTCGCCAACTACCTGAAGAACGAATACCCGCAGACCGTCGCCGTCATCCTGTCGAAGATCAAACCCGAACATGCATCGCGGGTCATGGGCCTGCTGCCTGAACCCTTCGCCATGGAGGTCATCATGCGCATGCTGCGTATGGAGGCCGTGCAGAAGGAGATCCTGGACGACGTCGAACGGACGCTGCGCAACGAGTTCATGTCGAACCTCGCGCGGACCAACCGCCGCGATTCGCACGAGTTGATGGCGGATATCTTCAACTTCCTCGACCGTAACATGGAAGCCCGCTTCATCACGGCGCTGGAGGAACGCAACCGCGATTCCGCCGAACGGATCAAAGCCCTGATGTTCACCTTCGAAGATCTCGGAAAGCTGGATCCGGGCGGTGTTCAGACCCTGATGAGCAACGTCGAAAACGACAAGCTCGCGCTCGCGCTCAAGGGTGGATCGGAGACGGTCAGGGATCTCTTCTTCTCCAACATGTCCGAACGTGCCGCGAAGATCCTCAAAGAGGACATGGCTTCCATGGGTCCGGTCCGGCTGCGCGACGTCGACGAAGCGCAGATGTACATGGTCACCATCGCCAAGGACCTGGCCGCCAAGAACGAAATCGTCATCGCCGATTCAAAGGGCGACGACGAGTTGGTCTACTAACGAGTGCCGGTAAAGATGTCCGCAAACCAGAAATTCCTTTTCGACAACGCTTTCGAGGCGCCCCTGCCTTCGGGTCAGGAGCCGGCGGCCCCGCCTCCACCGGAGCCGGAAACCCTGGAGCCCGAGATCAGCGAAGCCGATCTGCAGCAGGCCCGCGAAGAGGGACGTCAGGAAGGTGTCGAGCTGGGCCGCGAAGAAGGCCGGACGGAAGCTTTTGCCGGAATAGAACAAACGACACAGAACCTGCTGCTCAATATGACCGGCCGGCTTGGCGAGTTGATGACCGAACAGCCCCGTATGCGCGCGGATGCGGCGCAGGAAGCCCTGCAGACCGTCACGACGATCCTGCAAAAAATGCTGCCTTCACTCGAAAAATCCGCGGCAATGAAGGAAATCGAGTCCGTGGTTTCCGAATGCCTGCTGCGCGCGCAGGATGAGCCCCGTCTGGTGGTCCGCGTTTCGGAGCGGGTACTCGATGCGGTCAAGGCACGCGTCGACGCCCTGGTCGCAAGCGAGGGATTCGAGGGCAAGATCGTCTTCCTTGCCGCTGAGGGATTCGGTGACAGCGACGTGCGTGTCGAGTGGGCAGACGGCGGTGCCGAACGCAAGCTGGAAGACCTTTGGCAGGACATTGATCAGATCCTGGCGCGTTTTCTCAAGCTGCCAAATCTCCCGCAAGCCACCCAAAGTTCTGCCGCCCAAAGTCCTGCCGAGCAAACTCCGGCCCTGCAAACCCCAGCCGACCAAACCGGAGCGGCAGAAGTACCTGCAGACACGTCTTCCCCGGAAGCTGCCGACGAAGAAACATCGGAAGCGCCACCGCTGGTCTCGCCGGTCGAACAGATGGGCCTCACCGCCACCACGGGAACGCCGGCCGGTGACGCCCCGCACGAGCCCATTACGGCGCCTGCGACCGCTACCAATCCTGCCGATTTAACACAGACCCATTCTCAGCCGGCAGCCTCCGCTGTCGGTACTCAGGAGCCAAGCCATGACTGACACGGATACCCTCACTCTAGATGACCTGGACATGGCTCAGCCCGATATGGCCGAAGAGTCAGGAGAAGGCGGGCTGCCGGAAGTGGCAGGCAAGCCGCCGACCAACGCCAAGGAGCTGGAGGCGGTTTATGACATTCCGGTCCAGGTTTCTGCAGTGCTGGGCAAGGCCAATATGCAGGTCAGCCAGCTCCTGAAACTCGGCCGCGGTGCGGTCGTCGAACTCGACCGCAAGGTTGGCGAGGCCATCGATATTTACGTCAATAACAGGCTGGTGGCCCGTGGCGAAGTGGTCGTCGTTGAAGATCGTTTGGGCGTGACCATGACCGAGATCATCAAGATGGACCGGGGCTGACGCGCGTGCCCTGCAGGAATCCTAATATGAGAGCAATCTGTCATGGCTAACATCACAGCCAATTCGATAACCGGCCGCTCCGGGGCGAAAACCCGTAACGCGCAGGGCGGCAGCATGATTGACTTCGCTACCCTGTTCGGTGCCCTCGGCGCTTTCTCGGTGATTGCAGCCGCCATGACCCTGGGCGGGTCACCCGGCTCCTTTGTCGATGTTCCCGCCATGCTGATCGTGCTTGGCGGAACTTTCCTGGTCTCGTCGATTTCCTTTTCGGTCTCCGAAGTGGTACAGGCGCAACGCGTCATGCTGCGCGCCGTGCTCTACCACGTCATCGAGCCGGACGACGCGGCGCGGCGCGTGCTCTATCTTGCCGATCACGCCCGTAAGAAAGGCATCCTGGCGCTGCAGAACAATCTGCTCGAACTCAAGAACGCGCCTTTCTTGTATCGCGCCACGATGATGGTCATCGACGGCATGCCGCCGGAGCAGGTCGAGAGCATCCTGATGCGCGAAGCCGACGCCATCCGGCAGCGCCACATCCGCTCCGCCGGTGTCTTGCGCCGGGCCGGCGAAGTGGCGCCCGCGATGGGCCTCATCGGCACCCTGGTCGGCCTGGTGCAGATGCTCGGCAACCTTGAAGACCCCTCGACCATCGGGCCGTCCATGGCGATTGCCCTGCTGACCACCTTCTACGGCGCGGTGCTGGCCAACATGCTGTTTCTGCCGCTCGCCAACAAGCTCGACCGGAACTCCGACGCCGAAGCCATGATCAATCAGATCTATGCTATCGGCATCGCATCGATCAGCCGCCAGGAAAATCCCCGGCGGCTGGAAGTCGAAATCAACACCATTCTGCCGCCCGCACGCCGGGTTGCCTACTTCGATTAAAGGGACTTGGAGAGAATATCATGAGACTCCTCATCGTCGGATCACTCGAGGGTCATATCGTCACCGCAGGCAAGATTGCGCTGGACCGCGGCGCAAAGGTCGCGAACGTCGATGGCATCGATGCGGCCCTGGACGCACTGCGGTCCGGTCAGGGGTCAGACCTCCTGATGGTCGACGTCGACCTGGACATCAGCCGGCTCTGCGAAAGCCTCGAGGCCGAGCGCATCTCCGTACCGGTCGTCGCCTGCGGGATCGGCACCTCCTCGGCGCGTGCCGTGGACGCCATCAAGGCCGGCGCAAAGGAATACATCCCCCTGCCCCCTGACGCGGAACTGATTGCCGCCGTTCTGGCCGCCGTCACCGAGGAGACTTCCTCTCTCGTCTTCCGTGATCCGGCCATGAACGGTGTCTTGCGGCTGGCCGAACAGGTCGCCCCTTCCGACGCCAGCGTCCTGATCACCGGCGAATCAGGTACGGGTAAGGAGATCATGGCGCGTTACCTTCATACCAAGTCCCGGAGGTCGAAGGCGCAATTCATCTCCGTCAACTGCGCGGCCATTCCCGAGAACCTGCTTGAATCTGAACTTTTCGGCCACGAGAAAGGCGCTTTTACCGGCGCGGTCACCCGCCGGGTCGGTAAGTTCGAAGAAGCCAGCGGCGGCACGCTGTTGCTGGACGAGATTTCGGAGATGCACCCCCGCCTGCAGGCAAAGTTGCTGCGCGCCGTGCAGGAGCGCGAAATCGACCGGGTCGGCGGCGGTCAGCCGATCAAGGTGGATATCCGCCTGCTCGCCACCTCGAACCGCAATCTGGAAGATGAAGTCAGGCAGGGCAACTTTCGAGAGGATCTCTATTTCCGCTTGAATGTGGTCAATATCGCCTTGCCGGCACTGCGCGAACGCCCCAAGGACATTGAGGTTCTATCCGATCACTTCATCGCCAAGTATGCCGATGCCAATGGAGTTCCCACACCGCCGATAAGTCATGAAGCACGCCAAATCCTGTTGAACCATCACTGGCGGGGCAACGTGCGCGAACTGGAGAACACCATGCACCGCGCCGTGCTGCTTGCACGCGACGGACAGGTGACCGAAGAGTCGATTATGCTCACGGGTGAAATGCTGGTGCCTGAGGGCCACGAGACAACCTCAAACGGCACAGCACAGGCCCCGGCGGCTGCGTCCGCTTCAAAACCGCACGACGCCAGTGAGCTGGTGGGCCGGACGGTTGCGGATGTCGAGCGCGATCTGATCCTCGACACGCTGCAGCACTGCCTCGGAAACCGGACGCATGCGGCAAACATCCTGGGCATCTCAATCCGGACCTTGCGCAACAAGCTGAAGCTTTACAGCCAGGAAGGTTTGCCCATCCCCATGCCGGGTGAAGCCGAACGGTCGATGGCCTGAACAATTGATGGCCTGTGTAATTCGATGGCCTGAGTAATTCTATGGCCTGAGTAAGTAAGAGCGGTATCGATTGGGGATCGTTGGTCGAACGCCCCGATATAAGACTGGATTAGTTTATGTCCGACACGAGCACATCCGGCGACGCCCAAGGCAATGCGTCCCGGGAGTCGTTCAATTCAGCACTGGACTTTTTAAGGCGCGGCGACATCGCTCTTGCGCTCGGCGTTGTCTGCATCCTGGTGGTCCTGATCCTGCCGATGCCCGCCTGGCTGCTGGACGTTGCGCTCGCCCTCTCGATGACTCTGTCGGTTCTGATCCTGATGACGGCGCTCTTTATCAGCCGCCCCCTGGATTTCAGCTCCTTTCCGACCGTCCTGCTAATCGCGACCATGCTGCGACTTTCGCTGAATCTGGCTTCGACGCGGCTGATTCTAGCCAATGGCCACGAGGGCACCTCGGCCGCCGGCAAGGTTATCGAGGCATTCGGTGGCTTTGTGATGAGCGGCAACTTCGTGATCGGGATCATCGTCTTCTCGATCCTCGTGATCGTGAACTTCATCGTCATCACCAAGGGTTCAGGACGTATCGCGGAGGTCTCCGCCCGTTTCAGCCTGGACGCCATGCCCGGCAAACAGATGGCGATCGATGCCGATCTTTCGGCAGGACTGATCGATGAAACCGCGGCCCGCGACCGGCGCAAAACACTGGAAGACGAAAGCAACTTTTTCGGCTCCATGGATGGCGCCGCCAAGTTTGTACGCGGCGACGCAATCGCCGGCCTTCTGATCACCTTCATCAACGTCATCGGCGGGATCATCATCGGTGTGGCCCAGATGGATCTGGATTTCGGTCAAGCCGCCGAAGCCTATACCATGCTGACCGTCGGCGATGGTCTGGTCAGCCAGATTCCCGCCATCATCGTCTCAACCGCCGCCGGTATTCTGGTGTCCCAGACCACCCAGACCGGATCCGCCGACAAGGCCGTGTTCGGACAGCTTGGCGGCTATCCCCGCGCCTTGGGCCTATCGTCCTTTCTGATGGTTGCTCTCGCGCTGCTGCCCGGCATTCCAGCTGTACCCTTCCTTGTCATCGCAGCGGCCACCGGAGGGCTCGCGTGGAAATCCAACCGGAAAATCGACACCGCCGAACAGGAAGTCGTCGCGGCGGACAAAGCCAAGGCCGAGGCCGTTCCGGTCGCCGAAGAGCCGATCTCCAATTCACTGCAAATCGACAATCTGCGTCTTGAGCTGGGATATGGCCTGCTGCCGTTGATCAATGGCCAGGGCGGTCAGCGCCTGACCGACCAGATTAAGGCGCTTCGCCGGCAGATGGCGCAGGACCTGGGCTTTGTGCTGCCATCGGTGCGCATCCAGGACAACCTGCAACTGCCCGCAAACAGCTATGTGATCCGCGTAAAGGAAATCGAAGCCGGTACCGGCGAGCTGCGGCCAAACAGCCTCTTGATCATGGATCCACGCGGCGAAACCATCACCCTGCCCGGCGAAGACACGATCGAGCCGACTTTCGGCCTGCCGGCCAAATGGGTCGACGAAGCCAGCCGGGAGGAAGCGCTGTTCCGCGGCTACACGGTCGTCGATCCGCCGACCGTCGTGACCACGCACCTGACCGAAGTGGTCAAGGACAACGTCGCCGAATTGATGTCCTACGCTGAAAGCCAGAAGCTGATGGACGAGCTGGATCAGGATCAGCAGAAGCTGATCTCAGATATGATCCCGTCGCAAATATCCGTCGGCGGTGTGCAGCGGGTACTGCAGAACCTGCTCAACGAACGGGTTTCGATCCGCGATCTGCCGACCATTCTGGAGGGCGTTTCCGAAGCCTGCGGATACACGCGCAATGTCACCGCCATCACAGAACATGTGCGTGCTCGTCTCGCGCGGCAGATCTCCAATGCGCAGGTCAACGAGAGCGGCTTCATCCCGATGGTCACCCTGACGCCCAATTGGGAGCAGGCCTTTGCCGATGCGATCATCGGCGACGGCGAAGAGCGGCAACTGTCCATGGCGCCGTCAAAGCTGCAGGAATTCATCGGCGAAGTCCGCAAGACCTTCGAACAGCACGCCATGATGGGGGAAACCCCCGTGCTGATGACCAGTCCCGGCATTCGGCCTTACGTTCGATCGATCGTGGAACGTTTTCGTCCCTCGACCGTTGTTCTTTCACAAAACGAAGTTCACCCCAAGGCCAAGATTAAGACTCTTGGTCAGCTCTAGATATGGTTTGTTGCGTGTGATTTGGAAGTTTTTGATACATCGGCACGGCGTGACTTTCGCGCCACTATCTGCAGGAGGCAATAGGTCCTATGCGACTTAGAAGCTTCACTGCCGATACCTTGCCCGACGCCATGCATCTGGTGCGTGAGACCCTTGGCCTGGACGCCGTCATTCTGTCCACCGAGGAGCTCGGCGACGAGCTGGGAGTCAAAATTACGGCTGGGCTGGACGACGATCTCGATGACGAGCTCGATCTCCAGGCTCCGGAGGAACTTGTCGAAGCAGTTGACGATATCGCCGAGGTTCTGGATTTTCACCAGGTCCCCGCGCCGCTCGCCAACCGCCTGATGAGTAACGCATCGGGACTGACCGCCGCGGACAATGTGATGGCCCTCGCCGGCGCCCTCGACGGGGCCTTCGACTTTGCACCACTTCCGACGGCCGCCAGCAAACGGCCGGTTATGATCATCGGCCCCAGTGGTGCGGGCAAAACAGCGACAGCGGCAAAGCTCTGCGCGCGGGTCCGACTTGCCGGGAGCGAAGCAAACATGATCACCATGGATGCCGAGAAGGCCGGCGGCATGTCTCAGGCTGAGACCTTTGCGGCAGCGCTGGAAGTCTCCCTGCAACGTGCCGACGAAAGCGGGCAGTTAAAAGACCTCGTCGCCAATGTGCCGGCGGGCCAGCTGACGGTCATCGATACGCCGGGCATCTCGCCCTACGACGAAGCCGCGCTGCAAAACCTCCGGGACACGGCCGAAACCATCGGTGCGCAAACCATTCTCGTGATGCCATCCGGCGGCGACTGTTACGAACAGGCTGAATCAGCTCTCGCCTTTCGCGACACGGGCACCCGCTACCTGATCATGACACGGCTGGATTCCAGCCGCCGTTACGGCGGATTGCTTTGTGCCGCACACGCTGGTCGCTTCAGCCTGATGGGAGTCGGAATCTCGGCGCAGATCGGTGCCGGGCTTGCACCGATCAATCCGGTTTCGCTGGCACGCCTGCTTCAACCTGCAAAAAATACACAAGAGCATCTGTCGCTCGTTTTGGGAACGCTTTGATAATGGAAGTTTCAAACGCTATGGCCGCCGACAGCAAATCGTCCGCGAACATCGTCGCGGTTGCATCAGGCAAAGGCGGTGTCGGCAAAACCTGGCTGTCGGTTTCGCTTTCACAGGCGTTGGCAAATTCGGGTCAGGCGACGATGCTGTTCGACGGCGACCTGGGCCTCGCAAACGTCGACATCCAACTCGACCTCGCGCCGGAACGTGACCTGGGCGGTGTCATCGCCGGGCGTTATGGCCTGGAAGCCGCAAAGGTGCGTTATGACGTGGGCGGCTTCGATGTCATCGCCGGGCGCTCAGGATCAGGTAATTTGGCAAATCTGCCCAGCAACCGGCTCGGCGGTTTGATCTCGGATCTGGTAACCCTCTCCTCGGATTACGGTCATGTCATTCTCGACCTGGGCGCGGGGATCGAGCGGACGGTCCGTCAGTTCGCTGCCCTCGCCGGGACCTGTCTGGTCGTGACGAATGACGAACCAACATCACTGACCGACGCCTATGCCTTCATCAAACTAACGAGACGGCAGTTTCCCGGCATGGATCTGCGGGTGGTTGTTAATATGGCCGAAAGCGTTCAGGAGGGTCAGCGTACCTACGGCACGATTCGCAAAGCCTGCGAATCCTTCCTGAAATTCACACCGCCGCTGGCCGGCATCATCCGCCGCGACAGCTCGGTAAAGGACAGTATCAGGCACCAGACTCCCTTGCTCACCCGGCACCCGAATTCAAAGGCGGCCGAGGACATCGAAGCCCTGGCAAGGCGCCTGACCAAGGGTCCATGAGCGGCGTCTCCGCCCCTCCTCCACCGCCTTTGCCATCCGCGGCATCAGCGTCCTCTCCGGCGGTTGCAGGACCCTCTGCGCCAGCAGCGGCGACGACGCCTGTTCCACAGGGCAGTCCATCTGTGCAGCCGGTGCTGGCTCCAATCGCCACCGCACCCGAAATTCTCGCTACTCTGCCCAAGGGTACCGTTCTATCGGGCTCGGTCCTTGCTGCCGAACAGAGTGCCGGTCTCCAGGTTCTGACCAAGTACGGCACGATCGAGCTGGATGCCAAGCTTGCCTTGGTGGCCGGTACCAAGGTTGCTCTTCAGCTCCGCGAAGGTGGCCAACTTCATCTCCAGATCATCAGGTCCGACGCAGCGGCAGCGCCACCTGAAGGCACGGCCAAGGCGCTCGCAGATGCTGCGATCCGGCTTCCAAACCAGGTCCTTACCGCGACGCTGGAATCAGCGGTTCTGGCGAATCTCTCTAAAGGTGAAGCAGGCGCTGCTTCCGGCGCAGCTCCAGTCGGGTTCAACGCTTCCAGCGGCAACTTGACGGGCGTGCATTCCCAGGGCCTCGGAACCGCCGCGCTTGCGCAATTACCACCGGCCTTGCGTCATCTCGCCGTCGGCACGCAGTTCCAGATCCAGATCACCGCGATCAACACAAACACTTCAACCAAAGCAGTTGGAGCTGGTCAGCAAGCTGTTGTGTCAGGCGGCCCATCCGTGCAACCGGCCGCAGCATCGCCCGCCCCGCCATCGACTTCTGGCTCACCTTCCCGTGCCGCGTCTGCATCTTCTGCCCCACAGGCGGCCTCGACCAGCGATCCGATCGTCGCAGGCAGCGTCGTTGCCTCCGCCGCCAAAGGCAAACCTGTGATCCAGACCAGCTTTGGCATCATATCTTTGAGCGAACCGCTGCAACTGCCTTTGGGCGCGCGGGTCCGCATTCATGTTCTCTCAAACAGTCTGCCGCAGTTCTTGCAGGGGGCGCTGCCCATGACAGATCCCATGGCACAGCGGCTGACCGACTTTTCGGCTGCCTGGCCAAGCCTGAACGACTTGGCGAAGCAAAACCAAGAAGGCCGCATCCCCAGCGCGTTGGCTTCCCAGATTATGCAGCGGGTCCCCACTGCCGGTCCGAATTTGAGCGCTAATATCCTCTTCCTGATGTCAGCGCTCAACGCAGGTCAGCTGAGCGGTTGGCTTGGACGCCCGGCTCTTGATCAAATGCAGCGCGACGGCCACGGAGATCTCGCGGCACGCCTCGACAACGAGTTGTCACAGGTCGGAAGGGTCGCGGAGATTAATACGGGCGAGTGGCGCACGCTCATTCTGCCGTTCCTGGATGACGGGCAGATACGCCAGCTGAGGCTGTTTATCCGGCGCCGGGACGAAGATGCAGAGGGAGACAGCGAGGCTCAGTCCAGCCCCGATGCGACACGTTTTCTCCTAGAGATCGAGCTATCCAAATTGGGAGATCTGCAACTGGACGGTCTCATCCGCTCAAAGCTTTTTGATTTAATCCTGCGGACCCGTCAGCCGTTTTCCCATGCGATGCGCGAAGAGATCATCAGGATCTTCAACGAGTCTAATCACAGCCTCGGCCTGGCCGGACAGATTCTCTTCGAAGCATCGGACCAATGGCGCTCAACGACTGAAGCAGACGCGGAACTTCAGGACCCGCCGAACCTGTTGATCTAGCGAGCAATCGTTCTTGAGGGATTCGCGCATTTCACAACTGCAGTGAAAAACGATCAGACGCTAGCAGCAGAAAAACGTTTCTTATCCGTTGGCAGCGCGTGCCAGTGAAACCTCGGGCACGGCAACTTTGCCAAGCCCCATGCGATGGCCGTCGTAACTGCCACCGAGGATCGGTTTCCAGAAGTCGGGGTTTTCCAGGTACCAGTCGATCGTCTGTTCAATCCCCGCATCGAATTCCATTTCCGGCTTCCAGCCAAGACACGTTTTTAGCTTGGTCGCGTCCAGCGCATAGCGGCGGTCATGACCCGGTCGGTCGGCCACGAAGGAAATCAGTTCCTCGTGCGGCGCGCCGCCGGTCAGCGGCTTACGACGATCCAAGGCAGCGCAGATTTTGCGTACGATATCCAAGTTAGACGCCAAGTTGTCGCCGGCCACATTGTAGGTTTCGCCAGTTTTGCCTGTCTCGAGAACAGACAGAACCGCCCGGCAATGATCTTCCACATGAAGCCAATCGCGTACGTTTTCGCCGTCGCCGTAGACCGGCAAGGGCTCTTCCCGCACCGCCTTTACGATCATCAAGGGAATCAGCTTCTCCGGAAACTGCATCGGTCCGTAATTGTTTGTGGCGACTGTAACAAGCGTCGGCAGGCCGTAGGTCGTATGATAGGCGCGTACCAGATGATCGGCAGCGGCCTTGCTGGCAGAATATGGCGAGTTCGGGCGATAGCGGCTGTTCTCGGTCGCCGCTTCACCTTCGATCGAACCGAACACTTCGTCGGTCGAGATCTGCAAGAACCGGAAGCTTCGACTTTCATTATCCGCAAGACCAGCCTGATAGTGAACCGCCGCATCCAGCAAGTTCTGCACGCCGACGACATTGGTCTGTACGAAGATCCCTGGATCATCGATCGAACGGTCGACGTGCGTTTCAGCCGCGAAGTTAATAATAGCCGAGGGTGCGTATTCACGCAGAAGGGTATCGACAATCTCTCGGCTTTCGATCCGCGCGTTGATGAAGTGATGCTCGGGATGCCGCAACAGATCATTCAGAACGAAGGGGCCGCCCGCGTAGGTAAGCGCATCCAGGTTCAATACGCGGTACCCAAGCTTGAGGGCGTGGCTGACGAAGTTGCCACCGATGAACCCGGCACCGCCGGTTACGAGTATGCAGCCCTTATCCATTTTCACCACCGTAGTCTGATCGACATTTTGGTCGATCCTTGGGAAAACCCCGCCTGTGTTTCACAATTGTGACTAATAAAGATCACCGAATGCTGAAGGCCCGAGATTTCATAGTGTGCATTTTATGAACGCTTCGATCTGTGCCTGCCTTCAGGACCGGCGTCTATGATCGAGCTCAATGTCCAAGACAAAACTCGACGCCTATAATCAGGTTCGGCGCTTACGGTTACGCTCGGCGCGCCGTCTTACGACGGCGGTAGAGGTTCAGCCCAACTTCATCGAGCGCCTGCTGTTCGCGCTTGACCTGTTTCGCCTGTTCGCGGCGCTGCTGATTGCTTTCCGCAGTCTGGTACTTCTTCAACTCCTGAAAGGCGCTGCGCACTTCCTCACGGGTTTCCTCGATCGAACCCTGCAGCGCCTGGATCGACTCCTCGACCCTTTGACGGCGCTGTTTGACCGCCGCGGCATAGTTGGGAAAGGCGGCAGATGCCTCCGGCGTGGTTCCTGCGATCACCTTTTCCGACTCGTAGGCCTGATCGATCATCGCCAGATCGTTTTGCAGCTTTTCGAGCAATCGCTCCATGTCGGCGAGTTTTTGACGCTTTTCGTCAAGCTCCCACTGATGCACCCGCACCAAACTGTGTAACGCTGTCACTTGTCCCCACACCCTCTTTGAATAGCATTCTTACAACAGGCACCCGTCAATCCGGCCTTCGTCCTTAAGCACCGGGGTCCTTAAGCACAGGGACGACGTCGCCCACTCATTGTTCCAATGCGGCCTGTGCCTCCGGCATCTGCCACGGTTCGTTCAGCAGGCGCGCGAGTTCGGCATAGCCGTCTCCCAATTGGAAGCGCTCCTTCTGCCCTTGCGAAAGAAAGGATTCGAGCAAGGGGTAATAGCCGAGCGCTTCGTCGGTCGCGGCATCGCTGCCCTGCTTGTAGGCGCCGATACGGATCAGTTCGGCCATGTCTTCATAGGTCGAAAGTAAGGTCCGTGCGCGTGTCACAAGCGCGCTCTCGGCATCGTTGTTACAGCCCGGCATGGTCCTGGAGATACTGCGTAGAATGTTGATCGCCGGATAGCGGTTGCGCTCGGCAATGCCACGCTCAAGCACGATGTGGCCATCCAGAATGCCGCGCACCGCGTCGGCTATCGGTTCGTTGTGGTCATCGCCTTCGACCAACACCGTAAAGAGACCTGTGATCGAACCTTGATCGACGCCCGGACCGGCACGTTCCAAAAGCTGCGGCAACTCGGCAAAGACCGACGGCGTGTAACCTTTACTGGCCGGCGGCTCTCCTGCGGCCAGACCGATTTCACGCATGGCCATGGCGAAACGCGTCACGGAATCCATCATGCAGAGCACATCTCTGCCCTGGTCGCGGAAATACTCCGCAACGGCAAGTGTCAGATAAGCCGCCTGCCGGCGCATCAAAGGCGGTTCGTCCGACGTCGCAACAATCACGACTGAGCGTGCGAGACCCTCTTCACCGAGATCATCTTCAAGCCACTCCTGAACCTCACGGCCGCGTTCTCCGATCAGGCCGATGACGTTGACGTCTGACTGCGTGTAGCGTGCCAGCATGGAGAGCAGCACGGACTTACCGACTCCCGAGCCCGCGAAGATCCCCATGCGCTGACCGAGGCAGCAGGTCAGGAAGGTGTTGATCGCACGAACCCCCAGGTCGAGCTTGCCCCCCACGCGATTGCGGTTGTGCGCAGGCGGCGGAGAAGCACGCAGACGATAGGATTCCAGTCCGCTGGCAAGCGGCCCTTTGCCGTCAATGGGTTCACCCATCGCATTAATGACCCGCCCCAACCAGGCGTGATGCGGCCGGATGACCGGGTCAGAGTCGGCGAGTTCGGCCTTACAGCCCAAACCAACGCCGTCGAGGGACCCGAACGGGAGAACCAGGGCCCTTTTGTCCCGAAAGCCGATGACCTCCGCCGGCACTCTTCTATTACCCCGGGCCACGAGGTTGCAGCGCGCGCCGATTGAAAGCACCCGGTCCAGGCCTGCGACTTCGACCAGCATGCCCAGGATGCCCGCCACGCGTCCATAGATCTGATAAGATGGAATTTGATCGATTTCAGAAATTAGGGACGAAGATAAATTGGGCACCGACACCATCCAAAATTCAAGGGCTTATAGCTAACCCCACAGACGGGAAAGATGTCCGATTACGCTTAATGTTTATTTAAAAAACGGGAGCCCGACTCTTTTTTGTCACCTCGAAACGGAAGCTGTTCGCCAAGCTCGATTTTTTTACAAATTCGACTTAACTCTGTTTTTATACGTGTTATCAATTCCTTACCAACGCGCGTTCATGTTTTCGTCACAGAAATTAGAAATTTGTTCGTACATAAGCGTCTTCGGGTAAGGAATTGTTAATAAAGCTTCCCCAAAATGGTTAACAGACTTAATCTTAACTAATCTTAACCATTTGGGTTGCAGCTATGAGAGTACTTCTGGTCGAGGACGATTCCGCCACAGCACAGGGCATCGAAATGATGCTGCGGTCCGAAGGCTACGTCTGTGATACCACCGATATGGGTGAAGACGGCCTCGAGATCGGCAAGATCTATGATTACGATATTATCATTCTCGACCTCATGCTGCCGGACATCGACGGCTATGAGGTTTTGCGGCGCTTAAGGGCCGCACGTGTCAGGACACCGATCCTTATCCTGTCCGGCCTGAACGGTCTTGACGACAAGATCAAGGGTCTGGGCGTCGGCGCTGACGACTACCTCACCAAACCCTTCGACAAGCGCGAGTTGATTGCCCGCATTCAGGCAATCGTACGGCGCTCGAAAGGACATTCAGATTCGATCATCCAGACTGGCAAGCTGACTGTGAACCTGGATACCCGGACCGTCGAGGTTGACAGCCAGCCGCTGCATCTCACCGGCAAGGAATACGGTATTCTGGAACTGCTGTCGCTGCGCAAGGGCACGACCCTGACCAAGGAGATGTTCCTGAATCATCTCTATGGCGGCATGGATGAGCCGGAACTCAAGATCATTGATGTCTTCGTCTGCAAGCTTCGCAAGAAGCTCTCCGCTGCCACCGGCGGTGCGAACTACATCGAAACAGTTTGGGGCCGCGGCTATGTGCTGCGCGATCCGGTCGGCAGCCAGGAAACCCAGCCTCAGGCCAACTCGGAACCGGAACAGCAAGCTGTTCCAGCGTAACGCCTGATCGTTCCAGGTCTTCGACCTTCACGCCCATCCGGGCGAATAGCGGCCCGCACCTTCCGGTGCGGGCCGTTTGCTATTCCGGCAAATTCCCTTACCAGCAACAGCAACGCTCCCTGCGGCCGACCGGCGTGCTATGATCGGCGTGTATTACTTCGGGAGCATCCCGCGAATCGCGATTGTGACCGTTGACATTAAAAGAAGTATTTTATATACCTCTTTTAATGTCAACGGAACGTACAGCCGATTTGGCGGCGTCCCTGCTTCGGAGGCGATGACGCGAAGCGCCTGAGATTTCTTGTTGGGCTGTTTCACGTCTTTGGGTTTTGGGTTCTGGTTTAGGACGACTGTAAATGGTTTCACAACTGACGCCCGGCGAACGGATCGCCGCCCTGATCACCCTCATCCTGCTTGCCGTGATCGGCCTCTTTATGGCAGCAGCCGGACGGGCCGATCCGCTCGGGGCACACGGCTTTGTCGTGCTGCTGTCGAGCACCGGGCTGATTTTCCTTCTGCTCTCCAAAAGCAACGGCACCCCACCCGACCCGGCGCGCCTGCTGCAATACTACGACGACCCCACGAAACTGGGTATCATCCTTTCCATGATCTGGGCCGTCTTCGGATTGTTCATCGGTGTCTGGGTTGCCAGCCTGCTTGCCTGGCCTGATCTGACTTTCGATGCCGCTTGGGCAAGCTTCGGCCGTTTGCGGCCCGTCCATACCACTTCGGTAATTTTCGGCTTCGGCGGTAACGCGCTGATCGCCACTTCGCTGCACGTCCTTCAACGCACTTCGCGCGCGCGCCTTCCGGAACAGTTCAGCCCCTGGTTCGTACTCCTGGGCTACAACCTCTTCTGCATACTCGCCGTCAGCGGTTACTTCCTGGGGGTCACGCAGTCCAAGGAGTATGCCGAGGCCGAGTGGTACGCCGATATCTGGCTGGTCATCGTCTGGGTCGTCTATTTCGGAATTTACATCCGCACCCTGGCGCGGCGTCAGGAACCGCACATCTACGTCGCCAACTGGTACTACATGGCGTTCATCCTGGTCGTCGCCATGCTGCACATCGTGAACAATCTGGCCATCCCGGTATCGATGGGCCACGCGAAGAGCTACTCGGCTTTCTCGGGTGTGCAGGATGCCATGACCCAGTGGTGGTACGGGCACAACGCCGTCGCTTTCTTCCTGACGGCCGGGTTCCTGGGCATGATGTATTACTATCTGCCGAAGCGGGCTGAACGGCCGATCTTCTCCTACCGGCTTTCCATCATCAGCTTCTGGGGCATTACCTTCATGTACATGTGGGCAGGCTCCCACCACCTGCACTACACGGCACTACCGCACTGGGTGCAGACTCTGGGCATGAGCTTCTCGATTGTACTTCTGGTGCCGTCCTGGGCTTCGGCCGGCAATGCGCTCGCAACACTGAATGGCGCCTGGCACAGGGTAAGAGACGACGCGACCCTGCGCTTCATGATGGTTGCAGCAGTCTTCTACGGTCTGACGACCTTCGAGGGATCCTTCATGGCAATCCGCCCGGTGAACTCCCTCTCCCACTACACGGACTGGACGATCGGCCATGTCCACGCGGGCGCACTCGGCTGGGTGGCGATGATCACCTTCGGGACCTTTTACTGCCTCGTGCCATGGATGTGGAAACAGGAACGTATCTATTCGCCAAAATTGGTGGAGTGGCACTTCTGGCTGGCACTTTCAGGCACCATTGTCTACGTCTTCGCAATGTGGAACTCCGGCATCATTCAGGGCCTGATGTGGCGGACCTACAACGAGAGCGGCACCCTCACCTACTCCTTCCTGGAGTCCCTGGTCGCAATGGAGCCCTACTACATCGCCAGGGCGTTCGGCGGCTTCCTGTTCCTCGCCGGCGCCGTCGTCGGTTCCTACAACATCTGGATGACCATCCGAATGGCGAGAGGCGTGCCGGCGACGCCCATGGACGATCTGCCGGTGTCACGGCTCGCACCGGAAGCGGGGGAGTAGAGAGATGTCGGAACTCCATCGTAAGCTCGAGCGCAGCGCCGTCGGATTTGTCGTTGCCATCATCTTCATGGCCAGCATCGGCGGCTTGGTGGAAATCGCACCTCTCTTCACGATCGACGAGACCGTCGAAGACGCCCCTGATATGCGTGTCTACACGCCCTTGGAACTCGCTGGCCGGAACATTTATATCCGTGAGGGCTGCTACGCCTGCCACTCGCAAATGATCCGAACCCTTCAGGACGAGGTCGAGCGTTATGGCCCCTACTCCCTGGCGGTCGAATCGCAATACGATCATCCGATGCTTTGGGGATCGAAGAGGACCGGTCCGGATCTCGCGCGCCTCGGCGGCAAGTATTCCGATGCCTGGCATGTCGCCCATTTGATCAACCCGCGCGACGTGGTGCCTGAATCAGTTATGCCGAAATACGGTTGGCTGCAGAGAAACGATTTGAGAATCGATGACCTCGGCGCACATCTCTCAGCCATGAAGGCGGTTGGTGTTCCCTACAGCGATGAAATGATCGCGAACGCCACCAACGATGCCTTTGGGCAAACCCTGCCGGACAGCGACTTCGCTGAAGGCGTGAGTGAGCGCTACGGCGAGGAAACCAATATCAGAGAGTTCGACGGCGACACCTCACGAGTGACCGAGATGGATGCGCTCGTTGCCTATCTTCAGATCCTAGGCCGCCTCACCGACGCCGCCTATCAGCAAGCCGCCGGGAACCAGTCAAGCCAGGATCAGCAAGCCCAGAGTCAGCAAGCCCAGAGTCAGCCGTTGGGGAGTACCGCCAAATGATTGCTGATCACGAAACCCTGGTCGCCATCGCAAAAAGCTGGGGGCTCTTCTACCTCATCGCGATGTCGATCGGCGTTCTGCTCTATGCCTTTTGGCCAAGGAACCGAAAGCGCTTTGAAAAAGCCAAGATGAGCATTCTCGAAAAGGACGACCGGCCATGGCACTAGAGGAACGCGATCCGGTCACAGGACGAATGACCACGGGCCATGAGTGGAACGGGATCAAAGAGCTCGACACGCCCGTTCCAAAAGTTGTGATTTTCTTTTTGTCGCTGGCCAGCCTGATCGCCGTCATTTACTGGGTCCTCCTGCCGGCATGGCCTTTGGGCACGACCTACACGAAGGGTATTCTCGGCGTAGACCAGCGTGCAACAGTCAAGCAGCGGCTGGAAGACGCGCAGGCCGAAAGATCCGCCTGGATGCAGCAGATCGAGCAAGGCGACGCCGAGAGCATCCGGGCCGACCCAAACCTGATGCGGATCGTGCGTGAATCGGGCCGCACACTCTTTGGCGACAATTGCGCGGTCTGCCATGGAATAGAGGGAACCGGAGGAAAAGGCTATCCGAGCCTCACAGACGAAGCATGGCTGTGGGGCGGCGATGCCGAGAGCATTGCGGAAACCCTACGTGTCGGTATCAATGCCGCGCACGATGAGACACGGGCGTCGCAGATGCTGGCGTTCGGCAAGGACGAGCTACTGACCCGCAGTGAAATCGGTGATCTGGTGAGTTACGTCCGCTCACTGGGTAAGCCCGGCGTAGATGACCGGTCTTCGGCAGAAGAAATCGCGCGTGGCGAAGAGGCCTTCATTGAGAACTGTGCTTCCTGTCACGGTGACAGTGCCGAAGGCGATATCGAGCAAGGCGCACCGAACCTGACCGACAACGAGTGGATTTACGGCGGCGACCGCCGGACACTCCACACCACGATCTACTCCGGTCGGCAGGGCCAGATGCCGAGTTGGCAAGGCCGGCTGTCGGACGCGGAGCGTCAAATTCTGACACTCTATATATTGTCGCTGCAGGAGAAGTAGAAATGAGCCGTTTCGCACTTCGCCTTCCAGGAAAGCGTATTGGACTCCTTGTCGCTGTCGTTGTCCTTACGGGTTTCGCCGCCGCCAACATCCATCTGGTCTATGTCGCGACGTCATCCCAGCCGGATTGCGCAGCACACTTTAAGACACCACAAGAAAACGGTGCGGGATTTCGCGCCGCAAAGTCGGCCTGTTGAAACTCTTTTTAGGTTCAATCCGTCGCCGTCGAGAGGATCCTTGATATGCCAGGTACCGATCTGACAGAACAACCGGCCCCCCTGCTGAAACACGATCGGGATAAGGGCCTCGCACCTGCCGATGCCATGCTTTGGCTGCGCAGCGGTTGGGCCGACCTTGTCGAGCAGCCAGGTGTCAGTATCATCTATGGCTGCGGTGTATTTATGCTGTCTGTCCTCACGATCGCCGGATTGTTTTTCCTGGCCATGGACTATCTGTTGCTCCCGGCGATGGCCGGCTTCATCGTCGTCGGTCCATTATTGGCACTTGGGCTCTATCAGAAAAGCCGGCTGCTCGAAGCCCGTCAAACGGTCGCCCTCTCCGAGATGGTTTTCGTCAAACCCCTGTCGGGCGCGCAAGTCCTGTTCACAGGCGTAATCCTCTGTGGACTGGTTCTGCTCTGGATGCGCGCCGCCGTCATCATCTATGCCTTGTTTTTCGGCCTGCATCCCTTTGCCGGTATCGATGAATTTATTCCGACCCTGTTCCTGACCTGGACGGGATGGGCGATGTTGTTTGTCGGCAGTTGTATCGGCGCCCTGTTCGCGGCCTTTTCCTTTGCAATCAGCACCTTCTCGATCCCCATGTTGCTCGATGAGAAGACCGACGCCTTTACCGCGATGGGTACCAGCATTTCCTTGGTCTGGAACAACCTGCCGGTGATGATCGCCTGGGGCTGCCTTGTGCTTGGCCTTACACTACTGGGTCTCGCAACGGCGATGATTGGTCTCATCGTGGTCTTTCCCCTCCTGGGGCACGCAACCTGGCACGCTTACAAAGCGATCCGTTAACTCGTTTCCTGAGAAACCGATGGCCGGGGCAGCACAGACATGACGTGTTGTGAGACACAGTTTTCCAAACCGGAAACTAACGCAATCAGCGCTGCGGAAGATCAATTTCTGGTCAGCCGGGATCTTGGTGAAGGTCTGCGCCAAACCGACCTTTCCGTGCCTGGGATTCACTGTGCCGGATGTATCGCCTCCATCGAGAAGATGTTCGCTGCGATGCCAGGTGTGGCTTCCGCCCGGGTGAATTTCTCGTTGAAGCGCGTGGCGGTCCAGTGGCGCCCCGCAGATAACGCAAAACCGGATCTGATCGCTGCCCTGAACAGGCTTGGTTACGACGCACATCTCTTTTCGCCAGAAACCGTCGAGGAGGATCCGGAATTCAAACGCCTGATCCGGGCTCTCGCGGTCTCGGGCTTCGCCGCCATGAACATCATGCTACTCTCAGTCTCGATCTGGTCGGGAGCCGAAGGAAGCACACGGCAGGCGTTTCACTGGTTGTCCGCAATCATCGCCGTACCGGCCGTTGCCTATGCGGGCCGCATATTCTTTGCTTCTGCCTGGTCGGCGCTGCGGCACGGACGAAGCAACATGGACGTGCCGATTTCCGTCGGCGTGATTCTTGCCATCGGTTTGAGCCTTTACGACACCCGGCAAGACGCGCCCCACGCCTATTTTGACGCCGCGACCTCGCTGCTGTTCTTTCTTTTGATTGGCCGCACGTTGGATCACGCCATGCGCCGTAAAGCCCGCTCAGCGGTTTCCGGCCTGATCAAGCTGATGCCCCGAGGCGCGACAGTCATCGGGCCCAATGAAATTCGATCCTACCGTCCACTCGAGACGATCGCGCCAGGGACAACAATTTTGGTCGCCGCTGGCGAACGCATTCCGCTCGATGGAATTGTTCTGTCAGGCAGGTCGGAGATCGATCGTTCCCTCGTCACAGGTGAAAGCGAGCCCGCCACCGTAGCCCCTGGGGCCGACCTCCAGGCGGGGGCGTTGAACCTGACCGGGGACTTGAAGATCAGAAGCACGAAAGACGCCGAAGGGTCCTTCGTTTCCGAGATGATCGCGTCAATGCTGACCGCAGAAAACGCAAGGGCCCGTTTCCGCAGCCTTGCCGAGCGCGCGACAGCCTATTATTCGCCGGTGGTTCACACCTTGGCCCTACTGGCCTTCATTGGTTGGTATTTCGCTTCGGGGGATCTGCACAGTTCGCTCACCATTGCGATCGCGGTCCTCATCATCACCTGCCCCTGCGCGCTTGGCCTCGCCGTTCCCATGGTACAGGTCGCTGCGGGACAGCGCCTTTTCAAACGAGGTATTTTGGTCAAGAACGGATCCGCATTGGAGCGCCTTGCCGGCGTAGACTCCGTGTTTTTCGACAAAACAGGAACCTTGACACGCGGGAGGCCGTCGCTGGTCGACACCCAGGTCCACGATTCTTCCGGGCTACCGGTTGCGGCGTCGATCGCCCGCCATTCAATTCATCCCTTCGCGAAGGCCATATCGAACGAACTCGCTGCTTCCGAGCCAGACTCGCCTGGGTTTGATTCTGTTGAAGAACATGCGGGCCTGGGATTGGAAGCCAGATCCGGCAGTACACTCTATCGCCTCGGCCGCCCAGATTGGGCGCTGTCGGATCAGGGAGCAGCACTGCCGATAAGCTCATCAAAGTCTCTGTCCGTGCTCGGTAAAAATGGGCAGTTGCTTGCCGCCTTTACGTTTTCTGACCGGCTGAGGGCTGATTGCGAACAAACAGTCAGGCATCTGGCCGGCCAACAGTTACAGGTTCGAGTTCTTTCCGGTGACAGGAAGGCGGTCGTCGAAAAATTGGCTGACGACCTTTCGATCGAGTGTTTTTCCGCGGAACTTCTACCCATCGAAAAGCTCGAACAAATTGAGCAAAACCGGGAGAACGGCCATCGGGTTCTGATGGTGGGTGACGGACTGAACGACGCACCGGCCCTTGCAGCAGCGAATGTATCGATTGTTCCGGCAACGGCAGCGGATGCGGGGCGCGACGGCGCAGATCTGGTATTTACCAGACAAAGCCTGCTTGCAGTGCCGCAAGCCATTGCGATCGCGAAGCGGGCAGTCACACTGATCAAGCAAAATTTCTGGCTCGCCGTGATCTACAACGCACTGGCCATTCCCTTTGCAATCGGTGGCTACGTCACTCCACTTATCGCAGCCGTTTCCATGTCGTTGTCGTCGGTCCTCGTGGTCGCGAACTCCTTCAGGTTCAATGATCGTTCCTGTTGAATTAAAGGGAAACGCGCGTCAGCACCTCTGCGGGTGACCGATCCGCCTAGAGCATGTTCCAATCATACGGGATGAAATTGATGGGGGAAAAGAGTCAGGGCCCCAGAAACTGGAGCCCATGACAACAAGAACGGCGCTAGGGTCTGGATAAGACCGGCACCCGATGACAGATGAGATCAGCCGGCAGCCTTGACTGCATGCTGTTCATTCGCGAGGCCATAAATACCACGCTGGCCCGGAATCAGCAGGAAGCGATCGGATATCCCCAGAACCGTTTCGGCGCCACCGAGATAAAGAAATCCGTCGTTCGCCAAAAGACCGGCCATCTGATCGAGAACCTGCGATTTTGTGGGCTGGTCGAAATAGATCAGCACGTTGCGGCAGAAGATCACGTCGAACTGCCCCATGCCCGCCATGCTTTCGAGCAGATTGAATTTCTTGAAGGTGACCATCTTGCGGATGTCATCGCTGATCTGCCAACGGTCTTCCATTTGGGTGAAGTACTTGACCAGCAGATTGATTGGCAGGCCGCGCTGCACCTCAAACTGGGAGTAAACCCCTTCCTTCGCCTTATCGAGAATCTCCTGGGAAATATCGGTTCCCACAATCTCGACACGCCAACCCGAAAGTTTGGCCTGAGCCTCCTTGAGCAGCATCGCAAGAGTGTAAGGTTCCTGACCGCTCGACGCGGCAGCGCACCAGATCCGAAGCGACTTTTTCGTCGCACGGTGCTCGAGCAAATAAGGGAGTACGACATCCCGGAACTGATCGAACGGCTTTTGATCCCGAAAGAAGAACGACTCATTGGTCGTCATGGCTTCGGTGATATCGACCAGAAGCTTCTCGTCGTTGGATTTCCGCACCTGTTGCGCCAGCTCATCGAATCCACTCAAGCCCCACTTGCGCGCAACCGGGTTCAACCGGCTTTCAAGCAGATAAGCTTTGTCTTCCGACAGTACCAACCCCGACCGTTTTTTCAGGAGTTGAGAGATGAGTTCGAAATCGTTCACGTTCATGCCGCCGACCTCATAACAAGCTTGAGCAACTGGGGACCAATCTCTTTAAGCGGCAGCACCGCGGAGCAAAGACCGTTGCTGGCAACCGCGCCAGGCATCCCCCAAACAACACTTGTTGCTTCGTCCTGAGCAATCACTGCGCCACCAGCCGCAGTCACTACTTCAGAGCCTCGTTGTCCATCAGACCCCATCCCCGTCAAAATAAGAACGAGAAGCCTGGGTCCATAAATTTCACTCAAACTTCTGAGCATCGGATCAACCGAAGGCCGGCAGAAGTTTTCTGGTGGTTCCTGTGTCAGACGAATGATTTTCTTGCCGCCACTGTCTTCGAGCACCATGTGGAAATCACCGGGCGCAACGTAGACCTGCCCTCCCACAATCGCTTCGCCGTCCGTCGCTTCGCTGCAAGTCATTCCGCTTACACGAGAAATATGTTCGGCCAGCAGCTTGGTAAAGGTCGCTGGCATATGTTGGGTTATCAGGATCGGCTGCGTGACTTGTCCAGCAATACTCTTGATCACTTCGAAAAGCGCCTGCGGGCCACCGGTCGAACTGCCAATCGCGATAATATCCGGAACCGTTGTCGGCATCGCCCGTAATGCAATCGGCTTCTTCGCCGCTGCGGGCTTGGCGACGACATTACCTGTCGACGCCCTAGCCGCGGGCGCTGCCGCCGATGCCGCAACCGGCGAACGGCCACGCGCTGCAAGACCGAGCGCCTTGACCTTTTCCGTCAGTTCCCGTTTGAAATCGCCGGCGGTAGAAATCGCGCCAGTCGAAGTCGGCTTGGGAATGTAATCCGCCGCACCGGCCTGCAAGGCCTGCATCGAGATTTCGGCGTTCTTCAACGTCAGGGTCGAAGCCATGATTACCTTGACGCCTGGATTGGCTTTGATAATCAGCGGCAACGCGGTCATGCCGTCCATAACAGGCATTTCGATGTCGAGAACAACCACGTCAACCTTTTGACGTTCCAATGTCGACAACGCGATCTTGCCGTTCTGAACAGAAGCAACGATTGATATTTCTGGGTCCGACTCCAACGCACGCGTCAGGAGCCCACGAATGACGGCCGAATCATCGACTATCATTACCCTGTAGGGACCCGTCGACGCGTCGGCTGAATCTTGCCCAACCGCCATGATCAAATCAAACCCACCTGGGTGAATTTTGATTCGATAATCTCACTATCAAACGGCTTCATAATGTACTCGTTGGCACCGGCTTGAATCGCCTTTTGAATGTGCGACATATCGTTTTCTGTCGTACAAAAGACAACAACCGGCTGCTCGACATCCTTCATTGCGCGAAGGTCGACGAGGAACTCAATGCCGCTTTTAACCGGCATATTCCAATCGAGCAGAACAGCGTCCGGCATGCTTTTTTCACATGCCTCGATGGCTTTCTGGCCATCTTCGGCTTCATCGATTGCAAAATTGAGACCCTCGAGAATTTTTCGGGCCACCATTCGAACGACCTTAGAGTCGTCGACGATCAGGCAGGACTTCATATTGAAACTCCGGATCGAGTTATAAACTCATGAAACGCAAACAATTCTTACTCTTGTTGCTCACGTCACTCTGATCTTACGCAGCCGCTTCGCGGCCATAGTCAAGAAGACGAGTCACGTCGAGCACCACCAAGAGTTTATCGTCCAAACGGTAAATGCCGTCTGAATACTCGCGAAACTTTTGATCGAGTGTCGGAGGATTTCTTTCGAAATTGCTGGTCTTGAGCTGCAGCACTTCACCAACCGAGTCGACCATCAGACTGTAAAGCTCACTGTCATGTTCAACGACGATGCTCATCCCCTCGTCTCCTTCGTCGCGGCCGCTCAAGCCAAGACGAAGCCGGACATCGATAGCCGTAACGATGCGGCCACGCAGATTGAGCGAACCAGCAATCTCTGGCGGTGCCAATGGAATTGGCGTAATCCGCTGCGGGCTGAGGACATCCTGAACCTTCAGCACAGGTACGCCGAACAACTGTCCCGCAATGACGAAAGTGATGTACTCGTCGGTCTGGCCCCCAGAACCTGACGTGGAATTTTCCATTTGGTCGCTCATGCGGCACCTCTTACTTCGGCTAGGGTGTCTTGAAGGGTGTGAAGCAGCGCGTCACGGTCGTTCTTAGACACATAGTCTGAGAAACCCACCTCGCGGCCCCGCGCCATGTCGTTGGGAGAAGCAAAGGACGACAGAGCGACCATCGGAACATTCGACCAACGGCCGTTGTTGCCTTTGACGGCTTCGGCAAATTCGAAGCCGCTCATACCAGGCATCTCGATATCCGACACAATCACGTCGAACTGCTTCCCGGCGTCGCAAAGCTCCAGGGCGTCTGCAGCGCTCTCGACCGTGGTGACCTCGTAGCCGGCGACCGAAAGCAACGGCGCCAGGAGGTTGCGGAAGAAAGGACTATCGTCGACGACGAGGACTTTTGAGCTGCCCGCGACCGTATCGCCGTCAACGCGGTCACCACCGGCAAACCAATCGGAGAAGGCCTGCTGCAGGTAGAAGCTGGCATCGATGATGTCAGTTGCCTTGTCGTCGATGATGGCACTGCCGATGCAGCCCTCTTTCTCGGTGCCCAGCTCGATGTTCATCCGATCTTCGACAATATCGACAATCTCATCGACAACGAGGCCCATCGTCCGATCCCGGTCGTTGAAGACCAGAACAGGCTGGCGGCCCTCGGTTTTCAGCTCTTCGGCACCGTCCATCTGCACCAGCGGCATCAAAGCACCGCGATACTGTACGACGCGCTGTCCGCCGGAATTTTCTACGCTCGCAAGGTCGATTTCCTCAAGCCGCGCAACAAGGCCGAGAGGCACCGCCTTGGGAGCAGCGTCCGCGGCGCGGAAGACCAGCATGGCGACCGTCTCGTCGTTGTGGCCGACATGACGTTCTGCAGCGCCTTCAGCAGCGTTGCCCGAAACGGTAATCTCACCGGTTGCGGCGGCAATGCCATTGGGATCAAGGATCATAACAACGGCCCCGTCTCCAAGAATTGTGTTGCCTGAGAAAAGCTGGATGTTTCGCAGGATCGGTGCGACCGGCTTTACAACGATTTCCTCGGTGTCGAACACGCGATCGACGATAATGCCGAAGCTATAGGTGCCGACCTGCGCAACAACGATGAAGTTGTCGTTTTTGATCGCTCCGCTGGATGCAGTCGTGTTGTCTTCACCGTCGCCTTCTCCCTCTTCAACCTCTGCTTCCAAGGGGGGCAGGCGCAAAAGTTCGCGCAGATTGACGAGCGGTAAAAGACGATTGCGGAGGCGCAGGACCGGAGTGTCGTTGATCCGTTCGATCGAATGCTCCGAATTTCCTGAGGCCCGGACCAGCTCAACTACGGAAAGCTGCGGAATAGCAAAACGCTCGCGGCCGCAGGCCACAATCAATGCGGAAACGATCGCCAGGGTCAGCGGGATCTTAATAGTAAAGGTCGTGCCCTTGCCTTCGACTGAGTTGAGTTCGACCGTACCGCCGATCTTTTCGATGTTTGTCCGCACGACATCCATACCGACACCACGGCCAGAAACTGACGTCACGGCAGCGGCGGTCGAGAAACCGGCCTTGAAGATAAACTGCTGGATCTGCTGCTCGCTCATGGATTCCAGCTCGGCCTCAGTAGCAAGTCCGTTGCTGAGAACCTTTTCTTTGATCTTGGAGCTCGCAAGGCCGCGGCCGTCATCGACGATTTCGATGATGATATGGCCACCTTCATGATAGGCGTTCAGCAGCACTTTACCGGTTTCGGGCTTACCAACCTTGATCCGGTCGTTAGGCATTTCGAGGCCATGGTCGGCAGAGTTCCGAACCATGTGAGTCAACGGGTCCTTGATGAGTTCGAGAACCTGGCGGTCGAGTTCAGTCTCGGCGCCCTTCATGACCAGGTCGATTTTCTTGTCGAGTTCAAGCGACAGATCGCGAATGATACGAGGCAGCTTGGCCCAGGCATTACCGATTGGCTGCATACGGGTCTTCATGACCCCTTCCTGCAGCTCGGAAACCACATGATTCAGTCTTTGTAGAGGGGCGGCGAATTCACTGTCCTTCTGACCTCGCAGGATCTGCAGGGTCTGGTTCCGGGTAAGGACCAGCTCCGAAACCATCGTCATCAGGTTTTCAAGCAGGTCGACGTTGACTCGGATGGACTGGTTTGCAACCGAAGATTCCTTCGCAACTTCCTGAGCTGCAGCCGGTTTCTTGGCTGCAGGTGCGGCAGCTGGTGCAGGCGCTGCTTCAGGCTCGGGAGCTGCTGGGGCTTCAGCAACCGGTTCGGCAGCGGCTTCAGCGGCAGGTTCTGCAGTGTCGGTGGCGGCGACTTCAGGCTCGGCGGCAGGCTCAGCTTCCGGCTCGCCGGCAGGCACCATATCGGACGCCAGAGTGGGAACGAACTCTTCCTCGGGCTCCTCGTCTGCTGCGGGTGCGTCCGCTTCGGGAGCCGGCGCCGCAGCAGCAGGAGCCGCATCGCCCAGCTTACCTTCGGCCGCCTCGTTCAGACGCCCGATCAACTCGCTGTCGTCGCCTTCAGGCTCGACTTCCGTTGCCTCGAGCGTGTTCAGAATTTCGCGGATCTGATCAAGGCATTCCAAAATCAATGAAACAATGGGGCCGGTTACGACCAGTTCACCGTCGCGAACCTTACTGAGAATATTTTCACCGGCATGCGCGACCGATTCCAATCGCGGCAATCCAAGAAACCCGCAGGTTCCCTTGATCGTGTGCATAAGCCGGAAGATATTTCCCAACAATACTTCGTCGTTTGGATTCTGTTCGAGCTTTACAATCTCGAGATCCAAAGTCGCGAGCCCTTCGTTGGTCTCGGTCAGAAATTCACTCAACAGGTCGTCCATGACCGCTGCCCCATAATAGTGTATTAACTCTGAACGGCAGGCACCACAGGTGTTAACCAAGCCTCCGCTTCAGGCATTAGAGTGCCAAACAGAACTTAATAAGCCCTTACCCCATCAAAAGCCTTACCCTGGGTAGGTAAGTATTTGTAAATCGGGCGATAATTCTCCCTTTGATTGTTGTGTCCAACTAACAGGCGAGAAGATGAACTGGGCGCATAAGGTCTGCTGTGCATGATAAGACAGGAAACCGTCCCCTGCGGCAGGCCCCGATCCGGACCGAACACTTCCACTTGATCAAAGCTTTGTTTGCGAACGCTTCGCGTTGTCAGCTATAAGCAGTTCTTCTGTTGCAGTGTGGGCTTGATGGCGAATTGTCAATCAAGCCCTGCGGCTTAACATCCCGGGTGAAACCTGGCGCCAGATGAGAACTTCGTGACCGACAGCACACAACGGGACTTTGCAAGCTCTCCCGCGCGCTCAAAACTTGGACAGCTGATTCGCATTTCCCGCGAACAGGGCCCTTTTACCTGGCTCACGCTCGTGATCGCCAGCCTGCTGACCATCCCGGTGATCAGCGTTGTTGCCAGTGTCTTTTCCAGTGGGACCGGCACCTGGCAGCATCTCGTGGAAACGGTTCTCCCCGGCTACGCCCTGAACACCACATTGCTCATTTTCGGGGTCGGTATCTGCGTTCCCGTCATCGGCACGACCACGGCCTGGCTTGTGACGATGTGCAGGTTTCCAGGCTGGCGCGTCTTCGAATGGGCGCTGATTCTGCCGCTCGCGGTCCCAGGCTATGTCATGGCCTACACCTACACCGATTTTCTGCAGCCGAGCGGCGCACTGCAACAATGGATCCGGGACACCTGGGATCTGTCGTTTCGCGAATACTGGTTCCCGGAAGTCAGGTCGCTGGGCGGCGCGGTCACAATGCTCTCGCTGGTGCTTTATCCTTACGTCTATATGTTGGCGCGGGCAGCGTTTCTGGAACAATCGATCTGCGCGCTCGAGGTCAGCCGCACCTTGGGCTGCACGCCCAGAAGCAGTTTCATGCGTGTCGCCCTGCCCCTCGCACGCCCGTCCATCGCCGCAGGAACCGCGCTGGCATTGATGGAAACCCTTGCCGACTTCGGCACCGTATCGTTTTTCGGCGTTCCGACCTTCACCACCGGCATCGTACGCGCCTGGATCGATTTCGGGGACCGGATTGCCGCGGGTCAGCTCTCTTCGGTCTTGCTTGTGTTCGTCTTCGCCATCCTGCTGATCGAACGGGCCAACCGGGGGATTGCGCAGTACCATCACACCACCAACCGTTATCAAAACCTGCCGCGCTATGACCTGACAGGTGCCCGCGGCTTCTTCGCGTTCATGGCGTGCGGCCTGCCTTTGACTCTGGGTTTCCTGCTGCCCTGCGTTCTGCTGGTGCTGATGGCCATCGAAAGCGACATCGGCCTGATCGCCCCGAGGTTCCTGGACCTGGTCTTTAACAGCTTCACCCTTGCCGCGGTGACAGCCATTATCGCCGTCGCTGTGGCCCTTGTGATGGCTTACGCCGTACGCCTGAAACCAACCAGTCTATCCAAAATCGCCGCCCGGATCGCGTCGATGGGCTATGCAGTGCCCGGAACGGTGATCGCGGTCGGAGTCCTTATCCCCTTCGCCCGGCTGGACAACGCCGTCGATGCCTGGATGGAAGCTACCTTCGGAATTTCGACCGGCCTCATTCTGACCGGCAGCATCGCCGCCCTGGTCTTTGCTTATCTCGTGCGTTTCATGGCGATCTCGTTGAATACCGTCGAAGCGAGCCTGGGCAAGATCAGGCCGACAATGGACGACGCCGCCCGTACCCTGGGTCAAAGTGCGTTCGGAACTCTCTGCAGAGTCCACATGCCCTTGATGTGGGGCAGTCTGCTGACCGCAGGACTGGTGGTCTTCGTTGATGTAATGAAGGAGCTGCCGGCGACCCTGGTCATGCGCCCCTTCAATTTCGACACCCTCGCCATTCAGGCCCACAATCTGGCATCGGACGAACGCCTGACCGAAGCCTCAATCCCGTCATTGTCGATCGTGATCGTCAGCATTCCACCGCTCATCCTTCTGACACGCGCCATTGCCAGGTCGCGGCCAGGAAGCTAACGGGTGGCAGCTAACGGGCGAGGACTCCAGACCCAACGGTTTATTGGCGCTGTTCCCGGAGCAGGTCGACAAGAAGGTCGGTCAGTTCGACCACGCGCAGATAGGACTTCTCAAAGGCTTCCTCACTGTTCAAGCCCGTGCGTGACGCCACGCCGAAGGCACTCCGGTCCCACACTGTCACCGGCAAAGCCCCCAATCGATCGAGCATGGCGCGGGTTTCGGTGTCGACTCCGGTGATGTTTTGCGCCGGAATCGAAGTATGGAAGGACAGCTCAACATGCAGGGCGCATTCGACGTCCAGCAGGCCAAAGGCGATATTGCTGACGATCAGAGACGCATCCACGAGCGCATCGGGCCGTTCATCCAGCTGCAGTTTCTCCATCGCCGAGACCGCGTGCGCCCGGATTTCCTTGTCGCGCGCGTCCAGGTCACAGTCAGCCGCATCGTCATCAAGCTTCACTTCAAGATTTCGATAGCCGCGGAGCTCCTTGGCAACGTCATTCGCCTGCGCGACGGAGACAAAGGCCGCGGTCAGAATGAGAGACAGGGCAAGAGCGGCGTAGGTGGAGAGTCCGGACACGCCGGTGCGCAGACAGGTTCTGGCACGAGGGCGGCATGGACTCGCAAACGAAATGGCTTGATGGAAATTCCGCATGATAGCCTCCAAAACTTATAGTAGTTTTTTAATTTATATTGCAATCTGTGATTTTCCTGTGGTTTCTCGAGAACCTTTTGCGCCAAACCTTCCTGGAAAGCTTGGCGGCAGCTGTCACACAAAGAAAAAACCCCGCCGGTCAGGCGGGGTTTTCGCGGAAACCTCTCAGCTTCCATTCAGTCGGTTAAAACAGGCTTGGCGTTACTTCCAACCGGCGCGATCAAAGATCTTCTGCGCAAGCGGCTGATTATCGCCAAAGACGGCGACATTGACCGGATCTGACTTGAAGTCTCCCAGGCCAGCCAGTGCTGAAGTCGGTGCGACTTCCGCAACCACGGGGTACTCGTTGTTGCCGTCCGAGAAGTACTTCTGCGCTTCGTCGCTGGCGAGGTACTCCAGGAACTTGATGGCTGCTTCCCGGTTGGGTGCGTTCTTTAGTACGCCGGCGCCGGACACATTGACGTGGGTTCCGCGGTCACCTTGGTTCGGGAAGACAACGCCAATCTTGTCCGCAAGGCCTTTGTCCTTGTCCTTCGGCTTGGTCAGCAGGCGCACGAAGTAGTAGGAGTTGGCGACGGCGATTTCGCATTCGCCCGAACCGATCCCGCGCAGCTGGTTGGTGTCACCCTTGACCGGATCACGTGCGAAGTTGGCAACGACACCTTTGGCCCAGTCTTCGGCGGCCGCCTCGCCGTGCGCGGCAATCATGGAGCCCAACAAGGACTGATTGTAAACATTGGAGCTCTTGCGAATGCAGACTTTGCCTTGCCACTTGGGGTCGGCCAAATCTTCGTAGGAGGTGATTTCGCCGGCTGAGATCTTGGCTTTATCGTAGTAGATCAAACGTGCGCGGGTCGAAAAACCGAACCAATGGCCGTCCGGGTGCCGCAGGTTTTCCGGCACGCGCTTTTCGAGGGAAGCAGACGAAACGGCCTGAAAAAGCTCTGCCTGGTCGGCACGCCAGAGGCGGGCCACATCGACGGTCAAAAGAATATCAGCCGGGCTGTTGGCACCTTCGCTCTTGATCCGCTCGATCAGGGCATCACCCTTGCCTTCGATACGGTTGACCTTGATGCCGGTTGCCTTGGTAAAGTTCTCATAGAGAGCTTCGTCGGTGGAATAGTGGCGCGAAGAATAGAGGTTGACCTCTTCTGCGCCGGCCGCAGCTGCCGTGACCGCCAGGGCCAATCCGGCCACACCTGCGCCCAAGCTGCGGAAAATCGTTCTCATTACACGGTCTCCTGTGTGTCGATCTGAATCTGCAAAAAATGAATTGCCCCCTTGCCGTCTCTGCAGCGCCACTTCCGTCCTGTCAGCAGCTCTGGTTCCGGCATTGCAAAGAGAAAATGCAAATCACTTGCAATCGCGACTATGATGCAACTGCGAGGCTTTCGCAAGCCAATTTGTACGCTGGAAGGCCGGAGCACGCAGCAGCGTTCCACGGGCCTTGGGCTGGTCCCGCCAGAGGATTTTGAGAAAGAAAAATAAGTAAGCAGCCTCACCCTGGGTCAGGCTGGGATACCTCGGCCGCTTGGGGCCTGTCATTGCATCAGATTTAGCGAGGCGCGACTCACATTATTCGCAGCGTGATTCGAAACCGATGGTCTGCAGTATCTCAGAACCTGCCGCGCCCCGCTCGGAACGGTCAAAGACCGCGCCCCTAAGAGCGTTGAAAACAGCGGTCAGAATTCCACCAGGAAACGGACCCGCCCCGGAATGGATGCTTCGACGGCGAGATCGCTGCCCATCCGGCGGGAAAGGAATCTGGTGAAGTAGCCCTGGACATTCCGTGCGGTCAGGTCCTCGATGGCCACGTCCGGATTAAGAGCAATCTCCGCTTCCGGTCTCAATCCGGCGTTCTCTCCGGCTGCAAGAACCGAAAGGGTCACCCCGTCAGGTCTGGCGATCACATCGACGGTTAGGTGCCCGCCGCGTGGCAAAGCCTCTGCAGCCAGGGCAATCATGTTCAGGATAAGCTTGCCGAGATCTTCCGGTCCCTCTTCGGGCGCTGGGCTGTCCGGCCAATCCAACTCGGCCTTGGAATGAGTTACAAAGCCCGTTGCCAGGCTTCGCAGAGTACCGAAATCAGAACCGATCCGGCTGCCGGCCACACCATAGGCCAGACGGTAGAACTGCAAAGCATTCGCGGCCTGCTGGGCACTGGCATTGGCCAGCTTCATGGCGTCTTCCGCCATGTCGAAGGTGTCGTCTTCCAACAGCTCCAGTCCGTTTCCAACGGCCCCGATCGGTCCCACCAGATCATGACAGAGCCGGGAGGAAAGAAGCTCAACCACCCGGAAATCGATATGCGACGTCATAAGTACGCTTCCACTCTATATTTTTCTTCGATCAACGCCGAATGCACCTCGAACATCTTTATTGCAGCAACGGCCCAGCTTACCGTCTTTGCCACACCCCAAGTCGGACCGCGCCACAGGAAGCTTCCTCCCGCGCGACGCCCTTGACCGGATAGCCCCTCAAAAGGGACGAATCGCCCTTCGGGCTTTCCCCTCACTCACGCTCCTTATACACTAAGTTCCTGATTGAAAACCCTTGGATTTTTTGACTCTTGAGACTGATCGTTGCCCATTGAATCATAGAAAAACGTGAATCAGCCTCCAGTTAAATAGGATAGAGAGCGATTCACGCTCTTGATTGAGATAATCAAGAAGAGCCGCACTCTAAATATCGATGAGATACGATTTAGTACCCGGCGTTTACGTCCTGCATCCCGACCAGCCGGACTGGGGAGTGGGACAGGTACAATCCGCGATCGGGTCTCGCGTAACCGTCAACTTCGAAAACGCCGGCAAAGTGTTGATAAACACAGAAAAAATCGAACTCACCTTGTACGAAGAACAGAAACACTGATGACGGTGATCGAGTATCAATCGAAAGGGAAGCCCCTTACCCGAAACTCTGGATTGGCCTGTTCCAACGGTTTTGCAGTCCAAAACCAGTCTCCGGCACGCCGAAAATTGATGCCCGCTTTCCGCAAAACGCATTTACTGATTGGGCCAACGGTGCCTCTATGCAAAACGCGACGGGCGTTTTCACGCTGGCGTTTAATTGAAGACCCAATGAGTTGTCGGTGGAGACAGCGGTGAATATCAGACAACTTCAGTTTCTTGTTGCTCTCTCCCAGGAGCAGCACTTCGCGCGGGCCGCTGCGCGCTGTAACATCTCTCAACCCACATTATCATCGCGTATTCGGCAGTTGGAGGAAGAACTCGGCGTGCCGATCGTCGAGCGCGACAAGCGTTACATCGGCTTGACCCCGGAGGGCACAAGGGTTCTGGACTGGGCCAAGCGTATTCTGGCCGACTGCGATTCCTTGGAACAGGAATTGAGCGAACTCAAGGGCAGTCTTACCGGAAGCTTGACCATGGGCGTGATCCCTTCGGCATTGCCCGCGGTCTCACTTTTGACGTCTCCCTTTTGCGCAGCTCATCCAGGGGTCAGGATCACGGTTCAGTCACGTACCTCTGTAGAGATCGAACGCCAGCTCCATAACTTCGAAATCGAAATCGGTATGACCTACGTGGACAACGAGCCTCTGAGCCACGTCAAAACCCTGCCGCTCTATCAGGAACACTACGTCCTGATAACCTCGGCACAGGGTCCGCTTACAGGACAGGATTCTGTCAGTTGGCAGAAAGTCGCTGAAATTCCGCTGTGTTTGCTGACGCCGGATATGCAAAACCGCCGCATCGTCGATGAAGCCTTCCGGCAGGCTGGCTGTGAGGTAACGCCTCAAGTGGAAGCGAATTCATTAACGGCCCTCTATTCGCATGTCCGTTTCGGGCATTGGTCCTGTGTGCTACCACAGACCTACGGCACCATGGTCGGCCTGGGTGACGACCTGAAGGCGATACCCATCACCGCTCCCGCCATGTCCCATTCGGTTGGTCTGATCGCCTCCGACCGCGATCCACCCTCCCCTTTGGCAAACGCCATGATGATCGCAGCGGCAAAACTGGATCTGACGAAACTACTCAATGAGCTTTGAACCGGCCCCTGACGTGTAATCCTCAATTCCGGCAACAGCCCGCGGTTCCTTTATAAGTCGGGGTTGGCCCGAATCGCCGCGTCATGCCACTTTCAGCGTCGGTAGAGGGGGCATCAGTCGAGAAGCTGGACCACCTCGAAGGCATTGAAGGTGAGACAGAATCACGCTTGCCACTGGTTCGATGACAAGCGGTCAGGCTTTTGGGGGGGGCATCTGCATGAATTTTCCGTGGAGAATATTCGTTACGGTCATTCCGTTGATCATGGCGATGATCGCGCTTCAGTTCTTCGTTCCTGACAACGATCTTCGCGCGGCGATGCCCAGCGACTGGTGGAAATCTCATTTGAAACCAGAGGGCTATAGCGGTGGCTTCATCGGGTATGCCACCGCCTCCAGCGTACACATCTTGATGTGCATCACCGTTATCGCCTTTAACCTCTATCACATCTGGGCCTGCACGGCCGCCACACGGCGCAATCTCATCACAATCGCGGTGCTCTATACTCTTTTGCTTTCTGTTCTCCTGCTCGTGACGAAAAATCCCGATCTTGCGGTCTACAAGATCACCTTCTTGAACATCAAGGAACTGTATGAAGGTACGCGGCTGTTCGGCGTGCTCCAGGACTCGCTGGGGTTTCACGTCATGCTGCCGACCCTGTTCGGCATCGCCGCCACGATTTTCGCGGCCACTGGGGCCGAGAGTCTGTTCGCTGACTTCGATAAGGAGGCGTCGAAACTCAACCAGCTGGAACTGAAAGCGAAGATCGCCATATTGAAGCGCGGGTTTCAATCTCTCAGCGTCGTTCTGGTATCGACGATCATTGCCGCGGCCATCGCCTTTCACCTTCCGGCACGTCTCTATCAGGGTGAAGGCGAGAAGCTCATCAACGCCTATGCCGACGAGTTGACGATCTTCTGGGGGGCGATCTTTACGCTCACGCTCATCGCCACCTACGCGCCGCACCTCTTTCGGTTGCGGTCACTCAGCAAGGCTTACGCGAAGCAGCTGCGAAAGAGCCAGCCGGATAGCTCTCTCCCCGACTGGCTGAGCGACACCGCCTTGTTTGGAAATTTACAGACTCATCTCGGCGCCATCTTCACGTTGCTTGCCCCCTTGATCACCGGATCAATCGGCAGCGTGATTCAGTCACTTTCGGCTGTGTCGTAACATCAGTGGCGATATGGCTTCCTATATTTTTGAGGCCTCGACAAAAAGCACCAGCGGCGCATGTTCGCGCCAACGAGCTAACCACGGGTGGTCTTGAGCCGCCGCCTCGCTTGGCCTCGGCTCATCCAGTGCCGTGATACGGAACCCGGCATCGCTGACAGCATTGATGTAGGTGGATAAAGTGCGCGGAAACCTTGGCACCTTAAACTGCTCAACCCGTTCGCCGTCAGGCCGTTTGCTGAAATGCCAACGCTCGACAAAGGGTTCTTCATCAAAGTAACGGCCGGCACGGTAACCCTCGTAAACGCCATCCTCGGACTGCAGCCATTTAAAAACTGGTGTCATGATGCAAGGGTGCAAAATGCTGAAGCACAGTGTCCCGCCAGGCACAAGCACACGATAGGCTGCTCGCATTGCGGCGGCAAAATCAGGTCCGTCCATCAGCGCCATTGTCGAAAGGGCGCAGTCGAAACTTCCGTCCGCAAACATCGATAAGTCAGAGAAGGACTGAATCTCGTAACGAATGCCGAGAGGATCACGCTCTTCTTCAACTCGTGCCAGAGAGATCATGAGCGCGGAAAGATCTACTCCTGTAACCTGTGCACCGAGGTTGGCAAAGCGGCGTGTGTTCGACCCTTCACCACAGCCAAGATCTATAACTCGGCGACCATGGATCGAAGGCATAAATTCCAAATATGCAGGAAGAGTATAGTACGCACGATACTTATCGTAACCGGCACGCACGTCCTTGGACCAGCGGCTTGCGTTGCCGTTCCAGGCTTCAACCACGTCAAGCTCATCGGAAGGTGTGCTCGTCATGGAAGCAACATTCCGTGGTCGCACCACTTTGTCAATACAACCAAGGCCGCCGGCGCTTCGCTCGTCAATCAGCGATGCCGCGCGTCCGAATCACATTCTATCGGTCGCTTTTTTGCACTACGCGCCTCAGGCGCGACCTTGCAATCATTGACGCGCTGTTCGTCGGTGGCTTTGCCGGCCAAGCGTTCCTTGCCTGTGCGAACCACGTCAGAAGCTTTCTGCACTTCGGGAGGATTAGGCGGCGGGCCTGCCGCAAGGGCATCACCGTTGGTTGAAAAAATTAAAAAGCCAGATAGAGACACGGCTATCAGGCGAGATTTACCCGCGATTTTCAGACTCATTGTTCAGGTCTCCTCTTACACTAAGCCGCGTCATGAAAGATCACACCCAGCGTGTGCCGGCTTCCGCGTCGGATACGGCTGACGCCGTGCCGCATCTTGACCCGATAGAAACCGCGCGTGCCCGCGAACGGCCGCTCGTTCACGGAAAAGATCACGGCATCACCGCGCCGCAGCGGCACCACCTCGGCGCGGGACTGCATGCGGGGCCGCTGCTCGGTCAGAACAAATTCCCCGCCTTCGAAATCCACACCAGGCTCACTCAGCAATAGAGCCAGCTGCATGGGAAAGACAGTTGCGCCATAGAGATCCTGATGCAGGCAGTTATAGTCACCTTCCCCGTAGCGCAGGATCAACGGCGTCGGCCGGACTTGCCCCTGTGCGTGACAGTCGGAGAGAAACCTTTCCAGCTTATGCGGAAAACGCTGTTCCTGCTTCATCTGCTCGGCCCAACGATTGGCCAGAGGGACCAGATAAGGATAGGCCGTAGCCCGTAAGCGGACGATCAACTCCGGCAGCGGATAGGAAAAGTAACGATACTCTCCGAGGCCAAAATTGTGACGCTTCATAATGACCCGGCTTCGATAAAGTTCCTCCCGATCATAATCTTCGATCAACCGGTCGCATTCTTCCGCATTCAGGAGAGGGCCAGTCAGCGCATAACCGCGGGTATCGAGGTCGCCGTGAAGGCTGTCCCAGTCGAGACCCGCCAGGCGGGCCTCGACCGATCCGAGATCTTCTCGGGTTTTTCCGACCCCGCCTGACGACAGCAGAAGGCTGCTCACGCTGCGCGCTCCCGGGTAAGAAGATTTTCTTTGCGATCAACTCCCCAGCGATACCCGCCCAAGCCGCCGTCGCTGCGCACAACGCGGTGACAGGGGATAGCCACGGCGACCGGGTTGGCACCACAGGCCCGGGCGACGGCACGAACTGACTTCGGCTTTCCGATCGCGTCTGCAACCTCGGCATAAGAGGCCGTCTTACCCGGCGGAATACTGCGCAGCGCCTGCCAGACCTGCTCCTGGAACGCCGTTCCTGCAATATCGAGAGGCAGCTCGAATTGCGCTTGTGGCGCTTTCAAAAAGGCGAGCGTTCCCTCAATCCAGATTTGAAAATCAGACTCTGTCTCGGCCAGCTCGAACGAGGCTTCGGGGAAACGCGCGTGTAGATCATATTTGAGGGTACCCCGGTCCTCGCCGAAAAGAATCGCGCAGATTCCCCGTTCGGTGGCTGCAACGAGCACTGGACCAAGACAGCTTTGTGCGGTTCCGTATCTGATGGACATTCCTCTTCCTCCCTTCTTGAAGCTAGATGCCGTCATACCTAGTCGCGCATCTGCCTGTTCGTAGAAGCGACTGTTGCCGCCGTACCCGGCGTCGTAGATCGCTTCAGTTATGCTGGTTCCGGAGTCCAGAGCCTGCTTCATGCGGCCTGCCCGATGAGCCGCAGCATATTGTTTCGGCGTGATTCCGACAGTCGCCTTGAACAAGCGGTGAAAGTGGTGCGGGCTGAGCCCGGCATCTGCGGCCAGTTCCGACAGGCTTGGTGGAACCTCGGACGTTGAGAGCGCAGTGCAGGCGACGGCGACGAGGTTGCGGTGCCGCTCGGCCCTCGGCGGCAGTTCGGGGCGACAGCGCTTGCACGGCCGGAAGCCTGCCTTTTCCGCGGCTTCCCGATAATCGTAGAAGGCCACATTCTCCCGGCGGGGCTGCCGGGCAGCGCAGGATGGCCGGCAATAGACTCCCGTGGTCGCGACCGAGAACCAGAACCGGCCTTCTGCCGCTTCATCACGCCGCAGGACGGCAGTCCAGCGGGCCTCTTCACTCGCGAAGTCTTCTATGGCAGAAACTGCCCCAGCGGCCGATGTCCCGGCGACCGGTGCTCCGGCCACAGGTGAATTGGAAGCAACTGCGGGTTCAATCATACTCATGGTTTCGGTCCTCACTCTGCTGACATCTGGCTCAAAGGAGCCGTAACGCTTGATCAGAGAATGAGGCTTACAGGCACGGGAATCACTCCGATGCTTGCGGTCAAATTGAAAAAATCACCGAAAACCTGTCAGGACATGCGACCCGTCAATGCTGTGGATGATCCGCCGCGCGCGGCCGCATCAAAGGACCGGCATCGGGCCGGGCATTGCGGTTACTCGAAACCGGTGCAGTATCGGAAACCTCGGCTTTACTCTCGCGCCAGACCACGAACAAGCCGCTGCTGATGATGATCGAGGTCCCGACCGCGACCCAGATATCGGGTACATCGCCGAAAAGGAAGAACCCGAAGGGAACCGCCCAGAGAATCTGCGAGTACTGGAAGGGCGCCACCAAGGCGACCGGGGCAGCGCGAAATGCGCCGATCACACAAAGCTGCGCCAGGGTGCTGAGCAGCCCGACCGACGCCATCAGCCCAAAGTCGGTCAGCGGCATGGGTACATAGACCCAGGGCAATGCGAGAGCCATGACCAGAATATTGGCCAACATGGGGTAAAGAATCAGAACAGCGCTCCGCTCTTCCGATCCAATACGCCGGACGATAACGCCCGAGAAGGCGCTTCCGGTCGCCGCCATCAGAGCGGCGGCATGTCCGTAATTAAGTTCCGTATAGCCGGGACGGAGGATGACCAAGACACCGACCAGACCGGCAAAAACCGCAATCCAGCGGCGAAGACGGACCGTTTCCCCCAACAGAGGTACAGAAAGAGCCGTGATCAGCAGAGGCGTCGCAAAGAGCAGAGCGTAGGTTTCGGCCAGGGGCAGGACCGAGAACGCATAGAACGCACAGACCATGGAAAGCATCATGGTACAGGTGCGCGCCAGGACCAGCCAGGGATGATGCGGCCTGAGATTAGCCTCGGCCCGGTCCACCAACAGCATTACCATCACTGGCACGAAGGCGAATAGCACAGAGAAAAAGATAATCTGGAACACTGCATAGTTGGCGCCCAGAGATTTGATTACGGCGTCGTGGGTCGCGAAGATTCCGTAGGCCAGCATGGCCATACCGGCTCCACGGCCACTCGCAGGCTTTTTCGCCCCTAGCTCAGGCATGGCGGTCATATTCAATTCGTTGTTGGGTTTTGGCGTTCGAGATGGAACGCAGAGCAGTTTATGGCAGTTGTATCGTGACGGACAGAATTGTTTGCAACAGACGTTGCTTTTTTTCCCGCCGCATTGAAAGTTGAGTGGTTTCAACGCGGAACAGAAAACACCAAACTCTTATAGGAACCATTGCATGAAGCTTTCAGCTATCGGTCTTTTTATCTGCCCGCTGTTGCTGACGTCCTGTGGCGGCGTGGCCGCAGAAACCAACCTTCGCTGCGCCAGTGGTAAGACGGATTTTGTTCTCCTTGCACACGGCGGCTCGCTCTCGCGGCCCTTCCACTCGAAGGCGGATCGCCGGATGGAAAGCCTGAAAGTCATCCTCCAGAGCGGCCAGGAAGCAATTGCGGGCGGCGCTTCGGCCATCGACACGGTGACCCTGGTCGTCTCGCAGATGGAAGACAGCGGAATCTTTAATGCCGGGCGCGGTGCGATACCCAATCAGGCAGGTAAGTTGGAACTTGACGCCTCGATCATGGACGGCCCGAGTCAAAAAGCCGGCGCCGTCGCCTCTGTCCACGGTATCAAGAACCCTATCCTGGGCGCTCGTTTCGTCATGGAGCAAACCAAAAACGTCCTCTTCGTCGGGCCTTCAGCGGAGCGCCTGTTAAAGGATGCGGGCCTGGAACAAGCCGAACTTCAACATCCGGAGAAAGGGGAGCGCAGAGGCGATACGGCCACGGGCGTTACAGCCACGGGCGTTCCAGCCTCGGTCGAAACCGCTCCCCCCGAAACCGACACTGCCGAAATCGTCTCGGCCGCAATCGTCTCCGCCGCAATCGACCCCAACACTGCACCTTATGGGACCGTTGGTGCCGTCGCGCTTGATCGTTGCGGTCATCTCGCGGCGGCGACCTCGACCGGTGGCTTCGGCAGCAAGAGACCCGGCCGGGTTGGAGATTCGCCGATCATTGGCGCCGGCACCTACGCGAACGAAACCGTGGCCGTATCGGCGACCGGTCACGGCGAGTACTTTATCCGTTATGCCGTCGCACACGATATCTATGCCCGTATGTCCTATGGCGGCCAAAGCCTCGAAACCGCCGCGGCAGAAGCCCTGTCGGATCTCGCGGAAAAGGGAGGCAAAGGCGGCGTGATTGCGCTTGACGCCCAAGGGAACTACTCCATGCCCTTTTCGGCCGCAGGTATGGTGCGTGGCGCCGTCGGCGCAAGGATCGCACTCGACGTCCGGAGCTATTGATACGCGTTGGACACTTGCGTTCGACGTGGCATGTGTTTAGAGGAAACCCATCTTCACCAACTGATAGTGCTGCTGCAACATGACGGCCACCACCGTAACGCCTGACGCCTCCGCCGATCTGAGCAAAACCTACTCGCTCGTAATCCCGGTCTTGCTGGCAATCGTTCCCTTCGCGACCCTGCCGATCGGCGCAGACTACTCCTTTTATCGGAGCTGGATGATCACTGAGGCGGGGGCCATCGAGCACGCGACTGTACTGTTCAGCGTGATTGGCTTCGTGATCGCCCTGCTTGTTGTCGTCAACCGTCAGCACTGTCCACGGTCCTGGATGATGGCACTGATGCTGTTCTTCGCGGTCGGCTTCTTCTATATCGCCGGCGAGGAAGCCAGTTGGGGACAACACCTGTTCCTCTGGGATACGCCGGGCTGGATGGCTGAAGCCAACCGGCAGAACGAGACCAACCTGCACAATCTTCATCTGTCACTCGATCGTATTCCCAAGACGATCATCGGTATCGGAATTGTGTTGTCCGGTCTCGCCTGGCCGATCTACAGCCGCGTGCGGAAGGTGGAGATCACCAACACGGAAGGCGATTGGTACTGGCTTTGGCCAACCGCCGTCGTGCGGGTCACGGCCCTGCTTTTCCTGATCATCTGGCTGCTGGACCGATTGATGGTCCAGACAAATCTGCTGAGCGGTGAAGGCTACAGCATTGGTTTCCAGGAACATCGCGAAGTGATGATGGTCTATTTCCTGCTGCTCTACGTCGCCTCTATCTACGTACGGGTAAAGGCCCGCAAATCAGCTTCCCTCTGACCCGCGTCACCCGGTCCGCTTAACCTCCCTGGCGTCCGATCGAGTCGACAATCAACCGGCGGATCCATTTGTTCATTGCGGAGTGATGTGAGCGCGCTGTCCAGTAGAGGTCGATGCCCAACTCCACATCGACCGGACAAGGCCGGACCGCTATCTCGTCGCTAAAGCTGTCGGCGATGCGTTTCGGTACGGTGGAAATCAGATCCGTCCCCTGTATCATCCCTTCCAGCTCCCCCAGACTGGGCAGATCCAGCGCTGCTTTGAGATGGACGCCGCGCGCCTCCAGCGCATCGAGATACAAGGGACGCCAGCCGCCATCATAGGTCACCACGATATGGTCTGACCGTTCGTAAGCCTCCAGGTCCAGCACTTTGCCGGCGAGCGGATTGGCGCGATCCATGATGCAGACATAGTGGTCGTTGTAGATTCGCCGGCGAAAGACTTCCGAACCCGCGACCTGCATCGGGCTGAGCAGCAGATCGCAGTCGCCATTCTTGAGCAGAACGTCACCCTTTACCGAAGACTGGATCACCCGCAGCTGCAGATTGGGGGCCAGCTTCCGGAGTGCCCGGACAAATCCCGGCAGGATAACCGCGCGCTCATAATAGTTGCAGGACAGAACCAGCGTGCCGGCGGCACTGGATGGATCAAAACTCTTCGGGGCCGCCAGGGCTTCGAACTCGTCCAGCATCCGTCCGGCCTGGTCGACGATCTCCAGGCAGCGGTCCGTGGCCGCGACCCCCTTGCCCTGGCGCACGAAAAGCGGATCGTCGAAGGCGCGCCGCAGACGGTCGATCGTGTAGCTGATGGTTGACTGGTTGTGACCAAGTTTGTCAGCGGCGGCTGAGAACGAGCCCAGGTCGTATACCAGACGCAGTGTTCTGAGCGCGTTGAAATCGATGGCCAGGTGTTCGGGTTTGTCCATTCTCTGAATGATATATCAGTTTTTTAGATAGTTACTATTGAAATCATCGGATTGATCGATGTTCTTAAATCGCGCAATAATTAACATGATAAGCAATTAGCTCTCTGCACGGCCCTATCCGGAGGCACTGGCCATGGCGAACCCTGTTCCCGTCATCGACGATATCTCGCTGGAAAGCCTTTATGCCGACCCCTACCCCAGCTTCCAGAGGCTGCAAAGGGACGCGCCGGTGGCTTTTGTGCGCGCGGCAGGGATCAATTTGGTCACCCGTTTTGACGATATCGTGCAGATTGAGCGCGATTTCGAAACTTTTGCCTCGTCAAATCCCGTTTCGCTCATGAATCGGGTCATGGGGCATTCCTTAATGCGCAAAGACGGCGAAGACCACCGCCTCGAACGCAAGGCCATCGAGCCGTCTTTTCGCCCGGGTGTGGTCAGGAACCACTGGGCGCCCCGCTTTCGAGTCATCGCAGATGATCTGATCGATCAGTTCGATGACCATGGCGCCACCGACCTCTTCGGCAGCTTCGCCGCGCCCATGGCATCACTTTCACTGATGGAAATGCTGGGCCTGCGGGACGTCTCATGGCAGGAGCTGGCCATCTGGTCGCAGTCCCTGATGGACGCCGTGGGCAACTATGGACAGGATCCTGAGGTCATTCGTAGAGGGCAGGTCGCGTCCGATGGGATCGACGCCGCGATCGAAGTTGTCCTGCCGAAGCTGGAGGCCAGTCCCGATCCCTCGATCATTTCCTCGATGCTGCAAGCCGAGGATAAGCATTCGATCGCGCAGATCAGGGCCAATGTGAAGGTCATCATCGGCGGTGGTTTAAACGAACCGCGCGATACCATACTGACAACGGCCTATGGCCTGCTCTCAAACCCTGACCAGCGTGCCTGCGTAATGGAGGACGCTAACCTCTGGAGTGCCGCCTTCGAAGAGGCCGTGCGCTGGATCTCGCCCATCGGCATGTATCCGCGCCGGGTCACGCGCGACGTGGTTTTGGGCGGGATGCAACTCCGGGAGGGCGATCAGCTCGGCATCTGCGTTGGGGCGGCAAATCGCGACGAGAGTCACTTCGATCGACCCGACCTCTTCGACATCCTCCGGCCTAAGCAGTCGCATTTGGGTTTCGGTGCCGGGCCGCACTACTGCGCAGGCACTTGGGTCGCCCGGCAGATGGTAGGCGCCATCGCCCTGCCCGCGCTGTTCGGACGCTTGAAGGACCTGCGCCTGGACGAGGCGGCTGAGGTCAAACTCGGCGGCTGGGTATTTCGTGGGCCGCTCTCGCTTCCCGTCCGCTGGAGCATCTGAGGAGGTCCGCGCATGCCCAAGATCATATTCGTTCAGCCCTGTGGAACACGCCGCGAGGTCGAGGCAACCCAGGGAAATTCGATCATGGAAGCCGCGCTTAAACATGGTGTCACGGGCATCACCGCCGAGTGTAACGGCTCGGCCGCCTGTGCAACCTGCCACGCCTACTTCGAAGACGACCGCTTGTCACAGCTCGGTGCCATTGAGGCGCATGAGGAAGACATGCTGGACTTCACCGCTTCGGAACGGCTGCCCGTCAGCCGTCTGAGCTGTCAGGTCACGGTCACCGATGCAATGGACGGGATGATCGTGCGCCTACCGGAATCCCAATAGAACATTCGCTCGCCAACAATAAGAAAACGTTACGGGAGAGAACCATGAAATCCATGTTGAGATTAAGCCTTGCCGCGGCAATCGGCCTTTGCACGGCTCTGCCCGTGCAGGCCGCCGACCACAAGCTGATCATCTCCAGCTGGGCACCGCCCAGTCACGGACTGAATGCCATTATGTGGCCGCGCTTGATCAAGATGATCGAAGACGCAACCGATGGCCGGGTGACGGCCGAACTCAAGCTCGGTATCGCCCCGCCGCCGGCGCAAATGGATCTGGTTATGGACGGTGCCGCCGATCTGTCGGTCATCTTTCACGGTTATCAGGCCGGCCGCTTCACGGGTACAAAGTTGATCGAACTTCCAGGCTATGAAGGCAATGCAGAAGCTGCCTCCGTCGCTTACTGGCGCACACACGAAAAATACCTGGCTGCTCTCAACGAACACCGAGGCGTCAAACTCATCGCATTGCACACCCATGGTCCTGCGCAACTCCACAGCCGCGAGCCCGTCAAGTCGCTCGAATCGATTTCCGGCCTCAAGGTTCGTATTCCCGGCGGTGTCGGCGGCGACGTCGGCAAGGCCCTTGGTGCAACCGGGATTCAAGTGCCGGCGCCAAAAGTATACGAGACACTGGCCTCCCGCGCGGCCGATGGCGTCGTCATGCCGTTCGAATCTCGCAAGGGCTTCAAGCTAACCGAAGTCGCACAGAATGTATTTGAACTACCTGGTGGGCTTTATCGCGGTTCCTTCGCCTTCATCATGAACGAAGAAAGCTTCGAGGGATTACCCGAGGATCTGCAGACTCGACTGAAAGATCGAGTGTTCGGAGAGCCGGCCAGCCGCATGGCCGGTGCCGTCTGGGACGAGATCGACCGTGCGGGTCGCGAAGCGACGGTCTCGACAGCAGACAACAGCATCAATCCCGCCTCTCCCGGCGACATCCAAGCCTTCAAGAAGATCCAGGCTGATGTGATTGCCAGGGTACTGGCAGAGCTTAAAGAAAAGGGCGTCAAAGCCGACGCGGCCTACGCCATGGTGAAGGCTGAGCTGACAACAAATTGAGTCCTCTGAAAGAAGTGTCGCGTCCGAGTGAGGGGCGCGGCGCTCTTTTGTAAATCCGCGACAAACACCTTCAAGGCAGCATTGACCACGGCGAAATATACGATTATTCGGTTTAGCAGCTTTCTTTTTCGGATAACCTGGTCCGTGACGAATTTTCGGCGATCCTGTGAGCCTATCGCCAGCCTTGTGGGGTGAATGTGGAGAACGTGACATTAGAGAGCCCCATTGTGGTTGTCGGTGGCGGTCAAGCCGCCGCCTCTATGATCGTCAAACTGCGTTCACTGGGAGACGATCGCCCGGTCATTCTTCTGTCCGACGAACCCGTCGCGCCCTATCAGCGGCCTAATCTGTCCAAAAAATACCTCCGCGGCGAGCTTGCGCTCGACGATCTGATGGTCCGTCCGCAGAACTGGTATGCCGAGCACGCTGTGGAGCTGCGGCTCGGCCAAAAAGTTGAAGAGATCGACCGGAATGCAAAAAGCGTCCGACTGGCAGATGGGTCCGCGCTGACCTACGGATACCTCGTTTTCGCAACCGGCGGCGAGCCCCGTCGCCTACCCGCTGCGATTGGTGGCGATCTTGCGGGTGTTTATACGCTGCGTGATGTTGCCGACGCCGATGTGCTTGCTCCGCTCTTCACCGCCGGCAAACGTCTTTTGATTGTCGGTGGCGGCTATATCGGACTGGAAGCAGCAGCGGTTGCCGCTCAGTCCGGCATGGATGTCGTGCTGATTGAAATGGCGGATCGTATCCTGCAAAGGGTGGCCGCCCGCGAGACATCCGACTATATCCGCGCGCTTCATCAGGAACATGGCGTTCGTATTCTAGAGAACACTCAACTTGCCCGCATCGTGGGCGAGGATGGTGTGGCCAGCCATGCGGAACTGGCGACGGGAGAGAAAATCGCAGTCGACTTCGTGATTGTCGGCACAGGTATTGCGCCCCGAACCGAACTGGCGGAACAGGCCGGACTGACGATCGATGGCGGTATCGCGGTAGATGCATCCTGCCGTAGCTCAGACCCGGCAATCCTCGCCGCAGGTGATTGCGCAAGCTTCGTCTGGCAGGGTCGACGGATCAGGCTAGAATCCGTCCAGAACGCCACGGATCAGGGTGAAGCCGTCGCCTGCACTCTTGCGGGACAGGAAGTCGATTATCAGCCGGTACCCTGGTTCTGGTCGGACCAGTTCGATATGAAACTTCAGATTGCCGGCTTGAACACAGGATTCACACACAACGTGACACGTCCTGGCACGCGCGAACACGCCATGTCGGTCTGGTATTACCATGATGACAAGTTGCTTGCCGTCGATGCTATGAACGACGCAAAAAGCTTCATGACCGCAAAGAGACTTCTGCAAAAAGGCCTTTCGCCCGAACCTGATTTCGTTTCAGATCCTGACAGCGACCTGAAGTCCTTACTCAAAGGTTAGGGCACAAACCCCAGGCGCGCGATTACCGGTAAATGGTCGGAACCAACCGCCGGTCCCCGTACAGCACTTACCGCCGCTAATTCAGGGCCGACGAGTATGTGGTCGATCGGCAGCCCAAGACCTGGTGCCCAACGAAGCGACGGCCGATATATGGTCAGACGCAGCCCCTCGACAACGGAAGCATCGGCTGCCTCACCTATTCTGTTGACCGAGTGGCTCCAGGGAGCGGCGTTAAAGTCTCCACCGATGACAACCGGCCTCGGCAGCGCCTGCAAATGGCCTTCCAAACGCTCGACCTGTGCTGCCTGCCCAAAGGGAAAGGGCCAGTGCAGATGTATCGACGCCACAGTGACCGTACGATCCCCGACTTCGACCCTGATCCAACTGAGCCCTTCGCCTATGATGCAGCCACGAACCGGTCCGAGACCTGTTGGAAAAGGAAGACGTGAAAATACGGCAACAGCGCCGACGCGCCGAAACTGGCAGACAACGCTATAGGGATAATCCTGATTCAGATCCGAAACCGTCTGCCAGACAAAAAAAGAGACTTCCTGCAGTGTTACAACATCAGCATCGCTTTCCCTGATCAAACGCACCGCTTCCTTCGCCGTCCGGTTCCGGAAGTTGAGGTTGAGCTGAACCAGGGTGAAATCCGTATCAGCTTTTGGGTCCAGCACTGAAGTCGCCGCCGGCAAGGCAGGTGCCAGACCGGAAATCCCCGGCATGATCAACGCGGCGGCCAGCATTGCCCGTACCGGCGCCCGCAGGAGTACGAGCGCAACGGCGGCAATCGCCAGCGCGAGAATCAGATGAAAACGAAAATGCGCAAAGGAGTCTGCTACCGGCAGCCAGGGCGCAAAAAATCCGAACGCCAGTGCTGCAGCCGCAAGTCCGGCCCCACGGGTCACGAGCGTGAGAAAGACTGACTTTAGTCTCGAGACCTGCTGTTGGTCGTTCAATGAGTTCTTCCTGTCTTACGGTGCAGAGACTGATATTGGCGCAGAAGCTGTCGGTCCTAATTCTGTCTGCAATGCCACCGAGATGTGGCGATCCTAAGGCAATCGCATTTGCAGCGCTGCCTCAGAAACAATCTCTGGCCGGCACCGGCGTATACCTTCAGACAGCGATCCATTCGATGAACAGGCCGCAGGCTGCCGTAGCTGGTGTCGTTTCCCGGGTTTCGCCGCTTGCCAGCGCGATTCCTACGAAAGCAGGGCCGGAACTCAAGTCAATTTGCAGAGAAGGATCGTGCTCCAAGGCCGACTCCGGCGTCACGACCCGGACCTCCTGCCCTGCCCCGCAGGCGACCGAAAAGCCACCGGTAATCGCACTGACCGCGCCACCGAACATTTTGCTGACAAAAGCGCTGTCCCGCTCTGGATTTGAAGAAGCGATGTAAACAGCAGTGATCACCCGAGCAGCGTTTTTATGCTTCTGAAATTCTGGCTTCCAGAAGTACTCCTGCGCCCGGTTCTGACAGACAAAAAAGGCAAGGTCCGGCATATCCGGTGAGGTCGCGAAGGTCAGGGAGAAGGAAACTGTCACCTGCTCGCCACCGGGAAGGCGCGCCTGCCGATCGAAATCAAACACTTCATAGGTCGGAACGCTCGCAGCCTGAAATCGGGCTGCGTCAGCGCGGGCGTCGCCACTCGCAAAAACCAGCATCGACATACCTTCGCGCTCTGCGATCCGCTCCTTATTATGTCCGCCAAAACTGAAAAATGGCGGTGTCTTTGACGGGTCATGCGGTACGAGTGTGTCCGGGCGGTCAACTTCCAGAATTTCAATGAAGTTCTTGCCCGCAAACTGCGCCAGGCGATTTGATGTCCCCATGCGGTCTTCGTGCATGGCACGCGGTGTCAAAGTAAAGCCAAGTTCTTCGTAAACTTTTGCGGCCGCATCGAGATCGCGAACCGCCACAACGATATGATCAATGGAACGTCCTGTTGCCATTCTGTCTCTCCCTGTCCTTTGCCAGGCTCACAAAAACCCGCGCAGTTTTTCGACGACGAGCTCAGGCACTTCCTCTGGAATGAAATGACCGCAGGGCATCGCTGCACAGCTAAGGCTCTCAACCCACCCCTGCCAGACAGCCTGCATGTCGAAGTGGCGCCCGACAACCCCCTCCTCGCCCCATAACACTAAGGTCGGGCAGCCGATTTTCCGTCCCGCTGCCCGGTCGGCGCGGTCATGCTCGACATCAAGCGTGATACCCGCCCGAAAGCATTCGCAGATGGCTGCTACCGAATCCCGCTGGCTCGAAGCCACGAGATAAGCTTCCAGTGCCGCCGGATCGTAAGGTGAGCCGCCCTTGGTAAGATCCAACAGAATCTCGCTCATGAAGCCGCGCGGATCACCGGCGATGAGACGTTCCGGGCGCGGGGCAGGCTGTGTCAGGAAAAAGAAGTAATAGTAGTCCTGTGCAATAGCGGCATTGGCCTGTTCGTAAAAATCCAACACGGGAACGATATCCATGACCGCGAGGCGGGTGACAGTCTCTGGATGGTCCAATGCAAGCCTCCGGGCGACCCTGGCACCACGGTCGTGGCCGACAACAGCGAAACTGTCAAAACCAAGCGACTGCATGACCGCCAACTGCTCAGCCGCCATCGCGCGTTTCGAATAGGCGGTATGACCTCCGTTCGAAACCGGTTTGTGGCTCTCACCCCGGCCGCGCAAGTCCGTCAGAACAACGGTGAACCTGTCGGACAGCTGCGGTGCGACCTTATGCCAGCAGAGGTGTGTTTGTGGATCACCATGGAGCATCAACACTGGTGGACCCGAGCCACCCACAAGAGTTCTTATGGCCTGGCCATCGATACTCACTGTCTTGCGTTCGAACTCCGGCAGCAGACGTGCATCGGCTTTCTCAAAGATTGTCATGTAACCAGTTCCGGTAGTCGGCCAAGGCAGCCTCGTTGCGGGAAAAGAAGGACCAGCGCCCGATCCTCTCAACCGCGACAAATTCAGCCCGGCGCAGAAGCTCCAGATGTCGGCTGACCGTTGGCTGGCTCATCTTGAGTTTTGCAGCAATCAGCGTGACGCAAACGCCTATCTCGGCCGGGTCGCCGGTTTCCTGTTGATGAAAGTGGCGGCGCGGTTCCTTCAGCCATTGCAGAATTGTCATTCTGCTCTCGCTGGCCAATGCCTTCGCCTGTTCCGATCGATCGACCATGCTTCATTGATACATAGTTATTTAGCTATGAGTCAATGAATCAGTTAGCGGAAATTTTCATCGTCTGCCGTTGTTCGATCAGCCGAACAGAAGAACCGAAAAGAGTTTTGAAGGATCTTCCCACGAGCGTAACGCGCGCCAGCCGCAGGTATCGGCGAGGGCCTGTAGAGCGAGGATCGAAAACTTACGGGAATTTTCGGTGTGGATGGTCTCACCGGCCGCAAAATCGAAACTGCGTCCAAGTACGTCTACGCTCTGCGAGCGCTCGCTGACGAGATGCATCTCGATTCTGCTGTCGACGTCGTTCCAGACCGCCTGATGACGAAACTGCTCCAGATCGAACCCGCCATCCAGTTCACGATTTATCCGCACAAGCAGGTTCTTATTGAAATCCGCCGTAACCCCGGCTGCATCGTCATAAGCAGGTATCAGAATGTCGGGGCTTTTTCGCAGGTCCGCCCCAACCACGAGCATACCGTCATCACCGAGCTGCCGGCGGGCACGGGTGAGAAAGCTTGTGATTTCATGGTCACTCAGGTTACCGATCGTCGAGCCCGGAAAGAAACCAAGGCGTCGGCCGGCTGTCAGCAGATCGCCGGGAACCTCGACCTCGGACAGAAAGTTGCCGACGATCGGACGCATTTTAATCGCCGGGTAGTCTTGCGCCAGATTTGCTGCCACAGCCTGTAGAAATTCAGCGGAGATATCGATGGGTGCGTAGAACGCGGGTGTATCAAGAGCATCAAGAAGAATGCGGGTTTTCACGGCCGCCCCCGCCCCGTATTCGACCAGCGCAACACCGGGCCCGACAATTTCCCGCAATTCGTCCACACAGGCATTCAGAATCTCAGCCTCGGTCCGCGTAGGATAATACTCGGGCAGATCAGTGATCTGCTCAAAGAGTTCCGATCCCCGCCGGTCGTAGAACCACCTGCAGGGCAGCTCTTTCTGCGGTTTCGAAAGCCCCGCCAGTACATCCTTGGCGAAGGCTTCATCGGCAGCACCAGATACCGACATGTCGGAACTACCGGTGTTGGCCTTCGGCCGGTCGATGACACTCATGCGTCGTCTGCCAGTCTGAGACCGGAGAACTGCCAGCGCTTGTCCGGCTGGAAGAAGTTCCGGTAGGTGGCGCGCACATGACCGGCCGGTGTCGCACAAGATCCGCCTCGCAGGACATATTGGCCATTCATGAACTTGCCGTTGTACTCGCCGACGGCACCCTCGGAGATCTTGAAACGGGGATAGGCCGTGTAGGGGCTGTGCGTCCACTCCCAGACGTCACCGAACAGGTTTTCAGAACTTCCGTCAGAGGCAACCGAAGCAGGCGGCTTGGGGCGCAGGCGTCCGCTATCGGCGAAGTTGCCCGTTACTTCCCTGCCGGCTGCGGCGTGTTCCCATTCGAACTCACTGGGCAGGCGCTTACCCATCCATCGGGCAAAGGCATCGGCCTCGAAGTAGCTGATATGGCAGACAGGTGCAGCGGGATCGACCGGCTGCAGGCCGCGAAGCGTCATGGTCATCCACGCGCCATCCCGTTGTTCCCAATAAAAAGGCGCGTCCCAACCTCGCTCGTTCACGATTGCCCAGCCATCGGAGAGCCAGAGCGTTGAGGTCCGGTAGCCGCTATCCGCCATGAATTCGAACCATTCGGCATTCAGCACGGGCCGTGACGCCAGCTTGAAGGAACGGATGATCGCCTCGTGACGCGGGCCTTCGCAGTCAAACGCGAAGTCCGAACCTGCATGGCCGATCTGAACCATTGCCTGATCAAAGGATAGCCAGTCGAGCGGTGCTGGCCCATTGCTTTCAACCGCCAAGGGTTCGGGTGCGCGAAACGCCGGGCGGAGCGGGTTTTGCGCGAAGAGATGTAGAATGTCGGTCAAGAGCAGCTCCTGATGCTGCTGCTCGTGATGAAGTCCGAGTTCGACCAGATCCAGGATTTCACCGGTTGGTCCCGAGTCGAGAAATCGCGCCATTCCGGCATCGACATGCGTCCGGTAATTGCGGATGTCCTCAAGCGAGGGTCGGGTCAGCATTCCCCGGCTTGGTCGGGGATGACGTTCACCAACCTGTTCGTAGTAGGAATTAAACAGATAGCAATAGTTGGGATCGAAGACCTGATACCCAGTCAGCCGCGGCTCAAGCAGGAAAGTTTCGAAGAACCAGGTGGTATGGGCCAAATGCCATTTGGCCGGGCTGGCATCTTCCATCGACTGCACAGTCGCGTCGGAATCGGACAGACCTGAAACCAGGGACAGCGACTCGCCTCTGACCTTTAGATACGACTCGGCCAACGCCCCGGAACGCCGGGCGGAAAGAAGACTCTGACTCAAGGGATGGCTCCTTTTGGTGCTTCGGTTCTTACGGTCGGGTCGCCGCCCCGTCGAATCACGGGTTATATTGAAGCTTACAATTGCTTCTGCAACGACCATATGTCGAACAGTCTGGTTCAAATCTGTTACAGTGGAGATCGCGTGACCAACTGGGACGATCTGAAATTTTTCCTGGCCCTTGCGCGTCACCGTTCGGTCCGCTCTGCCGCCGCTTCGATTGGTGTCAGTCATTCGACCGTGGCCCGCCGGATCGGCGAATTGGAAGAACGCATGGGCGTACGCCTCTTCGACCGGACGGCTGAAGGCTACGCGCCGACGGAGGCCGGCGAGGAGATGATCGAAGCCGCCGAAAAAGTCGAAGACGAAATCAGTGGAATTGAGCGGCGCGTTCTCGGCACGGACGCCAAGCTGTCCGGCGAGATCAGGGTCACCATGCCGAATGTGGTCGCCGAAGGCTTGCTGATGCCGGACTTCGTGCGTTTCGGACGTGTCTATCCGGCCATCGATCTGAACATTATTACATCCCACGACTTCGCCGATCTCAATCGGCGGGAAGCAGACGTTGCGATCCGCCTGGTGCGTATCGGCCAGTCTCCACCAGAGCATCTGGTTGGGCGCCGAATTGCGCGCTTTCACTCTGCGGCCTATGCGACCCGGGAGTACCTGGACAGCGTTTCGCTGGAAACCGATCCCACGTCAGCGCGCTGGATCGGCTGGGGCGATCGGGAAGCCTTTCCCGGCTGGGTGAAGAACAGCGCTTTTCCCAAAACCCCTGCCCGCGACAGAATCAACGACGTCATGATCCAGTATCAGGCGGCACGGCACGGCATGGGCCTCGCAATTCTGCCCTGCTTTCTGGGCGACCTCGACCCACTGCTCAACCGGGTCGGCCTGCATCCGCCCAAACAGAACTTCGACATTTGGCTGCTCAGTCATCCCGATTTGCGCGAAACGGCCCGCCTGCGTGCTTTTCGTGATTTCATCGCCGAATCAATCGCGGCGAAACGAGACCTGATCGAGGGACGCTTGCCGAAACGCGAGCGTAAAAAACCGAGGATCTCACGGGTCGTTTCATAGGGTTGGCGCCGTGATCTCTTCTTCGTTGAAGCGCTTGCCCATCTCGATGGCCGGCAGATAGGCCCCATTAGAAAGCTCGACAGCGGCGTTACCGGTCTTGCGATACCCAAGCGAGCGATAGAAGGTGACGCCCGACAGCATGGCTGTCAGTTCGACGCAGTCATAACCGGCACGCCTGATATCAGCCTCTACATAGGCCATAAGTGCGCTTCCGATCCCCTGGCGGGCGTAATCCGGGTGCACGAAAAACGCACGGATCTTCGGGTGATGGACTGCAAGCTCTTCGCTGTCGAGATACTTTCCATAGTGCGGCGGTCGATCGCTCCAGCCGCCACAGCCGACGATATGTCCTTCATGCTCCACCACGTAATAGGTCCGGCGGTGGATCAGGCTGATATCGAGCGTGCCGACCTCCCGGATGTAGCTGTCCAATTCGAAGTCGCTGTAAAATGCAAACCCCAGTTTGTGTGTGCAGTCGACCTGCAGCGTCACGAGGGCCTTTGCGTCGGTCATCTTAGCCAGGCGGCAATTCCACTGTTTCATGATTTTAACTCCCGGAAGATTTCCGGGCTCCTCTCGACGCCAGCGCGTGCCTGCTCATGCCCTTCCGAGTCTTATGTGATTTGCGTCGGCGTTCATGGAGCAGTGTCACGCCAAGACCCGCGATGGCGACGCAAAGAAGAGCAATGGACGTGATCTGTGGCATCGCGACAAAACCCATGAAGACCCCGCCATGATTCATGAAGGTCTGACTTTGCGGAGCTGTAACGGCGCCCGGTGCCGGACGGCCGCCAAGATTCAGACTTGGGGCACTATCTGCGTCCGGCGCATCGAACGCCCGCAGACCGGCAGACGCGGGGCATTGCGCCGTAACGACCAGAATTGCGAAAAGCATGAATGTCATTGCGGGTTTACGAAGTGAGCACACGTTTCTTCTCCTAGAGCCGGGTCGTTTTTCGCGGATTTAATGGAAAACGTGAGCCGAGCTCTATTTCAGGGTGTTAGAGGACACACACGTACTTGACCACTTCGGCCAAGAACGATCGCGTCCTCGATTAGCGATGGAGGTAAGATTAGGCGTGTGCTGTCAGCAGCTCGTCAAAGACACGTGAAATCGCCGTAAATAATAGAAAAAAGAAGACGAATCCGGAGGTGAAAGCGTGAAAAAAAGAATGTGGAGCGCCGCGCGTGAGGGAACAATACAGCTCCCCCACCACGCGAGTCGGCATTGAAAATTACAGGCGGTTGGCAATTTCCTGAGCAGTGAGCCAAGTCAGGGCCGTCATGGTAAGGGTCGGATTCTCGGTACCGATACTGGGCATGGAACCACAGCCGATAACATAGAGGTTGTCGTGATCCCAGCTTCTTTGTGTGCTTGTCACCACCGAGTTCGAACTGGACGTGCCCATAACATGGGTGCCGCAGAGATGGCCTGCACCGGAGTAATTGTAGGTCTGCTTGTTGTAGGTGAAGGTAGCCGGGTTATCCTTCGCGCTCGCCGTTACGGTAAAATCGGTCGCGCCGATCCGAGACATGAATTCATCTGCGGCAACGCGTGCTTTCTCGAAGCCTTTCATGGTGTATTCCGAAAGGCCATAGGTGACCAGTGGACGGGGGATCTTCAGATTGTCGGTTTCCGTCGTAGAAAGCTGAACCCGGTTCGATGCCTCCGCATCCTGTTCCACCAGAAAGCCGATGCGGAACTGGCGGGTCAGAATATCGTTCAGCGTGGTCACGTAATCCTGATTACCGTAGATGGCGCTCCCGGAATTGGTCCCGCCGTTGTTGGTTCCATAGATGTAGTCGAGACCGGATACATAGGGGTCTCCGACTGGCCAGTTCCAGGCCGCATTGCCCAGTTCGATCCGCCAGGCCGCGCGCTTGCTGCGGAACGGGCCGTCCCGCAGGGTCTCGATGCCCGAGGTCGAAATCGGCCCGCGGTAGGCATAAGCCGGCGACGCCGAGGGCAGCAGCCCCCACGCCAGATACACCGGATGATCCATCAAGTTTCGCCCAACCTGATCGCTAGTGTTCGCGATATTCTTGCCAGAAATACGCGCCGAGTTCAGCAGGATCTTCGCGTTTTCGACGGCATGGGCGGCCAGGACATACATCGGACCCGTGGCCGTGCCCTGCCCCGTTGCCCCCGAGCTCGCCGGGACCAGGATGTCCTCGTAAGTTATGTAGTGGACGCCGTCGATCTTGCCGGCACTGTCGACGGTTATGTAGTCAACGACGCTTTTGTAGATGATGTCCACATTCCCGGTCGCGAGAGCCTGATCCAGGCTGACCGTCGGGTCGTATTTCGCCTGGATCGGACAGACCGGCGTGCAGTTGGTGTTGCCGTGACAGACCCGCCGCTCCTGATAGGGTTCTGAATTCCGCCCGGCAGGCGTGGCGGTCACGATGGTCGCGTCGATCGTGTAGTCCTCGTCGGTCAGTGGCGCTCCATCCACCTTGTCCTTGGCGATCTGGTCCCAATTCGATTTGGGAATACCACGCATCGGATAGCTGTAGCCCGGCGCGAACTCTGTGCCGACGATCTCTTGCTCCGCCACATCTGCCGACACGCCGATCTGATATTCGGCTTGTGCGTAGTAGTATTGAAGGTCGTCGTAATCGAGCGGCCAGTCCAAACCATGCCCGTAGTTTGTCTTCAGCTTGAGATCCGCATTGCTCATGCGCAGGCAGGTCCCCATCCAGTGGTTTCCGGTGCCGCCGGCAACCCGCTCGTAGGTGCTGGTGAAAGGAAGCGAACCATCGGTGTAGGTGAAGTAGGCTTTCTCGGGATTGTCCCAATCGGGAACGCCATTGTCCTTTTCAACCAGCGCCTGGATCGTCGGTCTGGGCGCATTGGTACGGGCGGGATCGAGCCCGTTGTCATCCGGTGAGTAAGGCGAAGACGGCGACTTGAAGGTATTCAGGAAGAAGTTCTCCATGAAGTCTTCTCGGTTGGACGGAAAGTTGTCGCCGGCCTCGATAATCAGGACCCGTTTGCCATCGCTCCCGAGCAGTAGCGCCAGATTGGCGCCGGCGAAACCCGAACCCACGATGACGACGTCGTAGCTATCATCCTTAGACATGATCCACCTCTGTTGTTTGCTTGTCCGGACGCTGCCTTAGATCGAGATGCCGTAGTCGGCGAGACTTGGCGGTTGATCCGCCCAACTCCCGAAACTGAAGGTGCTGAAGGCCATGGGATGGGCCTGCGCAATACGCCAGATCCAGCTGTTCTTGTAGGCCCGCGCCGAGACGATGAAATCTGTCTGATAGCCGGCATCGACATACTGTTTTGACGACGGCAGGGTCGTGACCTCGGTGCTGCCGTACCAGATGCCGTAAAGCCACATCATCATGGTCAGCCGGGAATAGACCCCCAGGAAGCTTTCATTCGGTTTGCCTTTGCTGTCGGTCAGCAACTGCTTGGCGATTTCCGGCGGAGGCACATTCGCATCGACGAGCTCCTGGTAATAGACCAGCAGGCCCTCCATGAATTCCGCACCCGTCTGGGTCGCGGTGGGCACGGAATAGTAGAGCGCCGCCAACGACAGATCGTCCTGGATCAGATCCGGCACCAGGCTCTTGACGTCGATGCCCAGCAGAGCCGCAGAGAGATTGCTGAAGGTATCGATGTCGCTCTGCGAAGCCGTAGCGAGAAGCTCGTCGGCTAGCGCCCACATGGGCAGCGCCGGTGCCAGAAGCACGCCGCCCAGTGCCCCGGCACTTTTCAGAATGCTGCGTCTTCGGAGTTGATCGGTCATCGGAGGTCTCCATTGGCTACAGAATTTTTTGTTAATTTTAAAAAGGAGCGTGAGAAGCAGAGTGGAGCGCGCTTCGAATGGACTCGCCAACCGCCCGGAGGCGCTCCTACATCGGCCCCCAGAGCAGGGAATCAATCGCTTCGTTCTGCGCGGTTCAGGGAAAAGACAAAGTTGCTCGACGCACCGGTTACCATGGAGCTGTCGCCATGGCACCCGACGCAGCTGGAGGTGTTGCGCTGTGCCCCGCCGGAGTGATTGAAGATGCTGACGGCGAAAGGATCGACGGTCGACCCGCTCACAACAACATTCTGCATCTGGTCGCTGACCGGGATGATGTTGCCGTTGGTCGTCGTCTGCTCGGCGTAGAAACCCTGGATATAGGTTTCGAGCGTCGAGTTGGCGAGGAAGGTCGGGGTTGGAAGGCCGTCAGGATAGGCCGGATTAATTTCCGCCAACCCTGTGCTTGGATCCGTGACCTTGACGACGGTCGGGAACTGAACGTCAGTGAGAAAGTAGTTTTCCCAAACTGTCCCGCCGCTATAACCCGCCTTCAGTTTGGCCCGGTAGTTCCCATTGGCAATCTGCGCGTATTGCCCTGGTGCCGCGAGCCGGATCATCTGCTTCGGTTCGGCGTAGCTGCGCTGCGGATTCCAGGGCCGTGGTGGCTGCTGGTTAAAACTGCAGGAGGGAACACCCGAAACCGAAGCGCAGGAAGTGGGGTCGAAGAAAGAGTAGCTTCCACTTGGTGTGCCACTGGCAAAGTCAACCAGCCAGGGTGCATTGTCGACATGTTCGAAGGTGGACCAGACCCAGATTGGTGAAGAGTTGGTGCGGTGGACGATGTGGAAACCGACCAACCCGACCTTTGAGACGATACAGGACTCCTTGACGGTGGGCTCGTCACCAAAGGCGCCGCCCGCCTTCTCGTAGATGTAAGCATTGGTGCGATAGTATTTTGTCGCATCATCGGCACCGGTCAGGAGTTTCCAGGAGGCTTTGACCATGATCGATCCGACTTTAGACGGGTCGTTGCTTGAACTGAAAACCCCGCGCGGCCAATCGACGGGCGTGTCGTCGCGGTCCGGATCGTTCGCGTCGAAGGCCTCCTGCCCCTCCTTGTTATAGAGTTGATGCTCGATGACGTAGTTGTACATGGTCTCGTTAAAGTTAATGCCGAAGCGGGCATAGAGACCGTTTTGATCGATAATGGGGCCCATGCGGTTGGCCTGGACATATTCATCGAGCACATTGTTCTTTTTAGTCAGGCTGCTTGCGCCATCGTCCGGATCGAGACCGGAACAGATCGCGGGAAGAACATGTCCCGCGCCAAAGGCAGCAGGGGCGACGCCATTTGGCAGAAAAATATCGCGGGCCTCCGGATAAACCTGCCAGACCGCGATGTAATCCCCGTTGTTGTAGTTTAGCCCATTGGTTGTACTGGGCACGGCGACAGGATCGCCCTGACTATCCGTCTGTGCAGGAAAATTCAAGGCGATGAAGTCCTGCCAGGCGAAAGCCGCGTAGGCGGCATAGAGATCTTCATAGCTTCTCGCAGTCGCGGGATCGATGTCACCTGACAGGCTGCAATCGTAGGGCGCTGAAAAACACTCTGCAGTCCTCGCGTCTTCTGCACCCGCAGCCAAGGAGAACGCGGCAACGACACCAATGGCGCCGGCCTTCAAAGAATAGGAAAAACCACCAACACTATGTTGCTGTTTTGGAATGTCGGAAAGTAAGGAGTCTAAGGGCTTAGTCATTCCGGGCTCCTGGGACTTTGGGTGATCGTCAGAAACTTTTAGCCGGGCTTGAGCGGTCGGGTCGAACGACCAGCTTCGCAACTGGACTCGCTGCGAAGAAACGCCTAACGCGTAACGCGAATTCTGGTCAAAACCAACTGAAAGACGGAATTCTTTAGGTGTCTTCTCTTGGCGCAAAACCTCTTTTTCGAGTCCTTAAAGCCGCCTTTACCAATCTGTCTTAGTTGTATTTATCAGATTTAAACGTCAGACAGGTAGAAATTTTTGCGCCCATAGCGCTGCCGAACCGGCATCGCATAGGTTGAACTTGTTGAAAATATGGAGCAACAAAGGAAAAGTAGCGCTGAAAAATCACTCTGGTCACATACGTGAGTCAACCTGAACGCCAGCCGAGTAAAGGCCTGATCATGCGAAACAACGGTCGTCCACAGCAAAAAAGGCTTCAGTGCGTCCGAGAGTAGGACAGATACCAAAACGTCGCTTACAGCGAATGTAGAAGATATCGCCATGGCAAGAACCGTCCATGCATGCTATTTCGCCGGGACGAATGGAACCTGTTGAAGGGAGGGGCGGTGCTCCATAGCACCACACGATTTTTCTGGCGTGTTGCTGGCCTGATCTCATTGGTCCTTGGGATCATTGGGATCTTTTTGCCGCTTCTGCCGACCACACCATTTGTGTTGCTCTCCGCCTTTTGCTTCAGCCGAGGCTCGCAACGCCTACACGATTGGCTACTCACCCATCCCCGTCTCGGGCCGCCGATCCTGGAATGGCGCGATCACGGCGCAATTTCAAAACGCGCCAAATGGCTCGCGGCCATTGCAATGATCCTGGCGTTCGTGGTGGCGCTGTTAGGCGGTGCACCGAAGGAAGCTCTGGTGATTCAGGTCGTTGTCTTGCTTGGCGTGGCAGTTTTCATTTTCACACGCCCGATCCCGCCGGCCGACGAGTCCTAAACCGGCCATAGCTCCCGCCGGACAGGATTTGGAATTAGTCACTTTCCTGTCGGATAAAGCAGGCGCCGGTTCTTGTTTCCCACTAAAAGAATGGACAAGTTCAGAGCTAACCGCCTTTACTCTCCCCTTCGATGCTGGGATAGCCTTCGAAGAGTTTCTCCGGCCAATTGTCCTCTTCCCAATAGGGCTCATTAAGCATCCAGTCCCACATGGGTTCCGGAACATCTTCCAAAACAAACCCGGCCTGGGCGCCTTTGTCACTCGCGAAGACTGACAGGTCAGCCAGTTCTTCGGCTGTAAGTTCAATCTGATACCCCAGCTCAACGGCCTGAAGCTCCAGCATTGCCGGGGCCCCGCGCCACATGCGCACCACGAAATCCAATGGGTCCACCGGAGCTGCGGCCTCCCCCTCCTCCACGTCAAAAGCATCTAGCGCAGGTGCGGCACGCCCGCCAACACCGTTGATCGAATGACAGATGACGCAGCCCTTTGAGACAAACAGCCTCTTACCGCGCGTTGCATCGGCAATCGGCAGCAGCATGCCTGTGGGGGATGACGACAGCCCTTCACCAGCAAGCCCTTCAGAACTGCTTTGCGCAAAAGCAGTGGTCTGGATTGGCAGGACATCACCGACAAGCCAACTGCCAAAACCAATCACGGTGAGTACAGCGACGCTGGCGCAATAGCCCGCGAGCGACCTCCTGGTATCTGTCATCGCATCGAAGCCTTTCGTTAGCGGTTTTTCCATGCGGGAACCCATTGCGGTTTATGGGTTCCCGGTTCAGGGTCGGTTGACACTCAAAGTGTCAGCAAGCCCCAACAAATTGGCCTGTCACCCGCTTCAGTGCATTGATCTCGCTCAGTTCCCCGTAATGCTTCTCTGGAATAAGATGGGCCTAAAGCTGCTCTGGATCATTGGACCTGCGTGCACCACTTATAGAACTCCAAAGCCACGTTCACCGCCGCCAACAACCCATGAGGCTTACGATGAGACCGCCCCTCACGCTTGCCGCCGCATTCTGGTTCGCGCTCTCTGCAACGCCAGCTGCTGCCGAAGACAATGCGCTCGACGACTGCTGGGCGCAATCAGACAACCGGATCGAACTTGGTCACTGTTTGCGCGGCTTGAAAAACAGCGTCGACGACGAACTCCTGGAGACTTATGTCCAGGCACTGAATGCCCAAGCAGCCATAGACGACTTCGTAGGGCAGCGCCGGGCAAGCCGGACCATCGAACGCGCTCAAAAGGCTTTCGAGCTTTATCGCGACCTGGATTGTCATCTCCAGGAACTGCAAGCAGGCTCGGGCAGTGGAGCGGGCGACTTCTACCAGGCCTGCTGGATCGATATGACCCGTGAGCGGATTGCGAACTTGCAGAGTCTGCTGCCCGAAACAAACGAGGGAGCAACGCCACTTGGCGACTGGCGCGTCGAGCAGCTCGAAGGCGGCAAAGTCATGGAACGTCCACCCTTGAATCTGATGATCGAAAGCGGAGAAAAAATCAGCGGACATGGCGGCTGCAACCGCTTCTTTGGGCCCCTAAAACTCAAACCTTCCGGGAACAATCAAGGAGAGATCGAAATCGGCCCGCTCGGCTCCACCCGCAAAGCCTGCGGCGATATGATTGATGATCAGGAACTGCGTTTCCTCGAGGCTTTGGCACAAGCCGACCACTATTCGATTGAAGGTGGGAGTCTCGTGTTGTCCGGGTTAGATGGCCGGGTAGTTTTGCGTCTCTCTCAAGAGGAGTAACGCTCAAAAATCGTAAACGATAGAGGCTCGGGTCGTTGTATCGGTCGTTTCCGTGTCTTCGGGAACATTGCTTCGATAGCGGGTATTCAGAGACAATTTGCCTGAGAGCTGTTCGACGATCCGCATTTTAATGCTGGTATCATTGTCGATCGTGACCCGCTCGCGATCCCAGAGCACTTCAGTCTCGTTGCCTAAAAAGGCGCCGTCGGAGATCTGCCAGGTGATGTCGTTGGTAAAGCGTGCTCCAGGGCTCGTTTCCATCTCGTCGCTGTCGGAAATTTTCGCATAGCGAAGGCTCGGCCCTGCCGTGATCTCCCACTTCACCGGTCCTTCATCGAACAATCGCACGCCAAGGCCGGCAGCGGACAAAAGTTCGTAATCGAACCCGCTGAAGCGATCGTCGGTATAGTTCGCGAGGCCAAAGGCGAAAATCTCTTTTCGGATATCGTAATTGGCTTCGTATTCGAGCTCAAAGCGTTGCTCCAGCGTGTCGGTTTCGCTCTGCAAATAACCGCCTTCCGCCAACCCCTTGTGCTGCCATCGGTCGGATTGATAGCCGAGTTTCAATTGCGCTTTCAGTCCGGCATTTTCGGTGTTCCCGGTACGCAGAATGCCACCGAAATCAACAGAGCCGGAAACCGCAGGCTTCACTGGCGCCTTTGGGATCGGTTTCGTATTCACCGCGGTTCGATCCTTAAGAGTCGTCGCTGGAACGACCGCCGCAACAGGTTTCGGCGCAGCTAACGCTGGCTCTTCCTTCATCAGAACATCGGCTATCCGACGGGCCGCCCAGTCTGGCCGTAGCGCGATCGCAAGACGCAGGATCTTTGCCTGCTGTTGTGGCGCGTGGCTCAAAGCCTCCCGTACCGCTGCTTCGAAAGCTGCCGGCAATTCGTCTTCGGCAGCCTGCTCCAACGATTGAATAAGGTTGGGTCCCAGTTGTGTCAGAGGTTGCTCAGCCGCAATGCCAGGCAACGCCGCAATGACCAAGAATTTGACACAAAAAAAAGCGAAGCAAAGTGGCCACAAGAGGTTGAGCATAGGGCCGGACTATAAGGACTATTCCTAACTATTGGCTGTGCCCTCTTTGTGATGCAATTGAAGCTGGGATTTCTATGACTGTGCCCTTTTCGTCGTCAGCGAATCTTAATCTATTTCTGTGACCCTTTTTTCAACGGCAAGGCGCTCTGACTTATTAAAAAAGAGCCTAAATCTGCCGCTTCGATGCGAAATGAATTGAAATGATAAAGCCCAAGGAAAGACTCGATGGCTTTTAACTGGTTTGGCGCCGCTGCCGATCCCATAAAATCATTCGAATTCCGCTGTGATCGCTGCGGCGGCATTCATAGCGGGTCGCCGTCATTCGCGAACGAAGCGCCGTACAGTTACTATGAGTTAACCAACGATGAACGCACGACACGTGCCAGGTTGACCGACGACACCTGCGTAATCGACAAGGACAGTTTTTTCATCCGCGGCACACTGGAAATTCCTATCGAAGATGCCGAAGATCCCTTTTGCTGGGGGGTCTGGGTCAGCCAGAGCGAAGAAAGCTTTAAACGCTACCTCGAAACCTTCCAGGATGATCAAACAGGTGACGGCAGTTTCGGTTGGCTGGCGATCACTATGCCGGGTTATCGGCGAACCGCCAGTCACGAGCAGATCGAACACCTTGCCTGCAATGTAGAATGGCAGGGGAAAGGGCAACGCCCTCTTATTTTCCCTCATGAATGCGATCATCCGCTTTACACCGACGTTACCGACGGCATCACCTGGGACCGCGCAATCGAACTGGCGCAGATGGTGATGCATCCGCAATGACTGCGGAGGAATTCACGACCGACACTATAAATTTCGTATAAGCCTATACAAACTTTGCGTATCAAAAGCTCTACGCCCTCCCCCAACATTTACATCTATCACCTGCAATAAAGCCCACTCCGGCAAAGTGCTTTGTTCGATGGGTCGCTGCAGGGCAACTGGTAGCTTGGGAGGTTGTGATGGGTTTAGAACAATTTGCCGTCTTCGGATTCGAGCAGGAAAAGGTTCTGGGGCAACATTATAACGAAGCGGTTGCGAAAAAAGGTGTGTGCTCAGGTTTGGTAGTGCGTTTTGCCCAGCTTTGCTATGGCGGGCAAAAGGTCACCGAAACCGCAATGGAAAACAGCATTTTTTATTCGAAGTTAGTTCAGGATCGAAAATCTTCTGAATTCCAAAGCGATGTCGAGAAGAACGGCGCTGCCAAGGAAATGGACGCCTTAACAAAGGTATCGCCTTACACCGGTTTCATAACGAGATGCGATTATGCCGATGCCGGAATGGAAGGTGTCCTGAGCAGTATCAGGAACAAGCTCGGTATCGTCCATTTTGTTGGAATACACTTCGACAACGACCAAGCTCATAGCATTGGCGTTACAATGGACAACAACAAAAATTGGTGCGCCTTCGACCCGAATCAGGCCTATTTCGAAGGTAAGGAAAAGGATTTCGAAAGCTTCTTCACCTTCCTTGCAACGGTCTACGAACAGCATTATTGCAAGATTTTCAGTTGGCAGTGCATCTCTCTTATCAAGACACCAGGCCATGGCAGACTCACCCAATTCTTAAGTTCGCAGGGCTTGTAGCAACAAGGGCCGGAAACTGTTGCCATGCTTGCACGCTCTGAACCAACCTGATTCGGGAGCTCCCTGATCAGCATCTTCTATCACCTCATTCGAAATAGCGATTTGCTTATTTTTTCCGCTTCTCGGCAATATCGTCATAGGTGTCTCGAAATTTGAGAATACGACGCTTAATCGGGGTGTAACGCCGCAGGTCGGCGCGTAGAGGTGTGGAAAAATGGTTCAGAGCGTAGAGCGCGGCACGGAAGGTTCCGGCCCACAGATTCATCCGGGGTCCGGGCGGCGGAAAGCACCGGCCTTCAACAAGGGGCGGCAGCTCGATCCAAAGGACCTCGATGAGATCCTGGATCTGCTTGACGAGCGCTCGACCCAGCGGGACCTGCTGATCGAGCATCTGCATCTGATCCAGGACCATTTCGGCAGCCTGAAGGCAGGGCATCTGCAGGCCCTGGCCGATATCATGAAGCTGCCGATGTCCGAGGTTTACGAGGTCGCCTCCTTCTACGCCCACTTCGACATCGTTCAGGACGGCGAAAAGGTCGATCACGAGATTACCGTCCGGGTCTGCGACAGCCTGACCTGCGAACTGAAGGGCGCCCAGGCTCTGCTGGAAGGCCTGAAGGCCAACAGCGGCGCCTCCGTCCGAGTGGTGCGCGCGCCCTGCATGGGACGCTGCGATACCGCGCCGGTTGCCGAGGTCGGGCACCATCATGTCGACCATGCCGACGTGGAAAACATCACGGAAGCAGTAGATTCCAAACATATTCACCCGGAAATTCCAGCCTACACCGACCTTGAGGCCTACCAGAAAGACGGCGGCTACAGCCTGCTGCGCGATTGCCTGTCGGGGCAGAAGACCCCCGATGAGTTGATCAAGGTGATGGAAGATTCAGGCCTGCGCGGCCTGGGTGGCGCGGGCTTTCCCTCCGGCCTGAAGTGGAAAATCGTCCGCCAGCAGCCGAAACCGCGCCTTTTTGCCATCAACGGCGACGAAGGCGAGCCCGGCACCTTCAAGGACCGCTATTATCTGGAGACGGATCCGCACCGCTTTTTGGAGGGGATGCTGGTCGCTGCCTGGGTCACCGAAGTCGAGACCGTCTACGTTTATATCCGCGACGAATATCCCGCGGTGATCGAGATCCTGCGGCGGGAGATCGCCAAACTGGAGACCGCGGGCCTGACCGGCGGGCGTCGGATTGAAGTGCGCCGGGGTGCAGGGGCTTACATCTGCGGTGAAGAGTCTGCCATGATCGAATCGATCGAGGGCAAGCGTGGCCTCCCCCGCCATAAACCGCCCTTCCCCTCGGAAAAGGGCCTCTTCGGCCTGCCGACTCTGACCCACAACGTCGAGACGGTCTTCTGGGTCAGGGATCTGGTCGAGCGCGGCCCGGACTGGTTCTCCTCTCAAGGACGTAACGGCCGCAAGGGCCTCCGGTCCTTTTCGGTCTCTGGCCGCGTGAAGTCTCCCGGCGTCAAACTGGCGCCGGCAGGTATCACCGTACGCGAACTGATCGAGGAATATTGTGATGGAATGGCGGACGGCCATGCCTTCAAAGGATATTTGCCTGGCGGTGCTTCAGGCGGTGTTCTCCCCGCGTCCATGGGCGATATCCCGCTGGATTTCGGGACACTGGAGGAGTACGGCAGCTTCATCGGTTCCGCCGCGGTGGTTATCCTGTCGGACCAGGACAATATGAAGGATGTGGCCCTGAATCTGATGCGCTTCTTCGAAGACGAAAGCTGCGGTCAGTGTACGCCCTGCCGTAACGGCACCGAAAAAGCGGTCAAGCTGATGTCGGCGCCAAGCTGGGACAAGGATCTGCTGAACGATCTCTCGCAGGTCATGACCGATGCTTCGATCTGCGGTCTGGGCCAGGCGGCGCCCAACCCGCTTCTCACCGTGATGAAATACTTTCCGGAGGACGTATGATGTCCGGAGGAAACGAAATGACTTCAGCAATCACCTTTAATCTGAACGGCCAGGACGTCACTGCACAGGATGGCGAGACCATCTGGCAGGTCGCCCAACGCCAGGGCGTGGAAATTCCGCACCTTTGCTATTCGCCGGAACCCGGCTACCGGGAAGACGGCAACTGCCGCGCCTGTATGGTGGAGATCGAGGGCGAACGCACGCTCGCTGCCTCCTGTATCCGCACACCAAGCGAAGGCATGAAGGTCAATACCGCCAGCGACCGGGCCAAGAAATCCCGCGAACTGGTGTTCGAACTCCTGGTCGCCGATCAGCCGGCCCGCGATGTCGCGCATGACCCGGATTCCAAATTCTGGAACTGGGCTTCCGACATCGGTGTCACCGAGAGCCGCTTTCCGGCCCGCGAAGGCCATGCACCCGACGTGACCCACACCGCCATGTCCGTGCATCTGGACGCCTGCATCAATTGTGGCCTCTGTGTGCGCGCCTGCCGTGAAGTCCAGGTCAACGACGTGATCGGCATGGCGTACCGGGGCGGTCATGCGAAGGTCATCTTCGATTTTGATGCAGCTATGGGCGAGAGCACCTGTGTCGCCTGTGGCGAGTGTGTCCAGGCCTGCCCGACCGGTGCACTGATGGAGTCCTCGCTGCTGAATGACCAGGGCGTGCGTACGGAGTTCGAGGAACGCGACGTCGATACGCTCTGTCCTTTCTGCGGCGTCGGCTGTCAGACCACGGCCCACGTGAAGGACGACAAGATCATCTCGGTCGACGGCCGAGACGGCCCGGCCAACGAAAACCGCCTCTGCGTCAAAGGGCGGTTCGGGTATGACTATATCGATCACGCGGGACGCCTGACCAAACCGCTGATCCGCCGGGACGACGCGCCAAAAGATTGGCAGGCCCAGATGCGTGACGGCGACTACAGCGCCGTCTTCCGCGAAGCGACCTGGGAAGAGGCACTGGAGCGTGCGACGACAGGCTTGAAGAAGACCAGAGACGAGCATGGCCCCTTCTCCATGGCCGGATTCGGTTCGGCCAAAGGTTCCAACGAAGAGGCCTATCTGTTTCAGAAGCTCGTGCGGACTGGTTTCGGCAGCAACAACGTCGACCACTGTACGCGGCTTTGTCATGCCTCCTCTGTTGCCGCTTTGATGGAAACAGTCGGGTCGGGAGCGGTTTCGGCCCCCTTCACGGCAATCGACGACGCCGAATGCGCCATTGTGATCGGCGCTCGGCCAGCGCAGAATCACCCGGTTGCCGCGACCTATTTCAAGCGGGCAGCAAAACGCGGCACCAAGCTGATCATCATGGATCCGCGTGGCCAGAACCTTTCGCGCTACGCGACGTACACTCTGCAGTTCAAACCGGGACGCGATGTCGCCCTTCTGAACGCCATGCTGCATACGATCATCGAGGAAGATCTCTACGATAAGCAGTATGTTCAAGCGAATACCGAGGGCTTCGAAGATCTTCAGGAGCGGGTCAAGGACTACTCGCCGGAAGCAATGGAAGAGGTTTGCGGCATCGATGCAACCACGATCCGTGAAGTGGCCAGAACCTATGCCACGGCCCGCACCTCGCTCATCTTCTGGGGCATGGGCATTTCCCAGCACACCCACGGTACCGATAACTCGCGCTGCCTGATCTCATTGGCCCTGATCACCGGTCAGGTCGGCCGTCCTGGCACCGGACTGCATCCGCTGCGTGGTCAGAACAACGTGCAGGGCGCCTCCGACGCCGGACTGATCCCGATGTTCTATCCGGACTATCGTTCGGTCGAAAAGGACGAGGTGCGCGAATCCATCGAATCCTTCTGGGGTAAACCCATGGATCCGAAACGCGGTTTGACGGTGGTCGAGACCATCAATGCGATCCACGACGGCAAGGTGAAGGCCATGTACATCATGGGCGAGAACCCGGCCATGTCGGATCCGGACCAGAACCACGCCCGGCAGGCGCTGGCGATGCTGGATCACCTGGTGGTGCAGGACATCTTCATGACCGAGACCGCCTGGCACGCCGACGTCATTCTGCCGGCATCCGCCCATGCGGAAAAAACCGGCACCTTCACCAACACCAACCGGCAGGTACAGCTCGCCCGCCAGGTCGTACCGCCGCCGGGCGAAGCCCGACAGGACTGGTGGATCACCCAGGCGCTGGCGCAGGGCATCGGACTGGATTGGAGTTACCTGCATCCCAAAGATGTTTTCGCGGAGATGGCCCAGGTTATGCCCTCCCTGAACAACATCACCTGGGACCGGCTGGACCGCGAAGATGCTGTCACCTACCCCTGTGATGATCCAGGCAACCCGGGCAACGAAATCATCTTCGTCAATGGCTTCCCGACGGCCAGTGGGCGCGGCAAGATCGTGCCTGCCAAGCTGATCCCGCCCGACGAGCTGCCGGACGATGATTACCCCATGGTGCTGACCACGGGACGGATGCTGGAACATTGGCACACGGGTGCCATGACCCGACGCGCCACCACCCTGGATATGCTGGAGCCGGAAGCGATCGTCATGATCAACGCCAGGGATATCCTGCGCATGGGCGCCCAGCCCGGTGATCAGGTCCAGGTCCAGACCCGGCGCGGCACGATCCTGCTGAAAATCCGCCAGGATGGAGATGTCCCGGAAGGCATGCTCTTCATTCCCTTCTGCTTTGCAGAGGCGGCGGCCAATGTGCTCACCAACCCGCAACTGGATCCCTTCGGCAAGATCCCGGAGTTCAAATTCTGCGCGGCAAGGATCGAACCAATTCAAGCAGTTGCGGCCGAATAAGGGCGGCGCCTAAAGCGCACTGCGAAAGGCCTGGAAGGGATTTTGTTCGCACAGAAATGTTCTGTGGACAATTCGCCCAACGATTTGTAAAGGTCTTGTCGTAATATTCGCGTATCACAAGACACGTTGGAATCGCGTGCGTGGCCGCCTCCGGTCGGATAAGTTCCGACCGCCGGCGGAATCCGCCCGGCTCCGAATAACGCGTGGTTCACCGTTAACGGCTTCCGAAGGAACGGGGCTGGCGGTCGGACCACAGGGAAAATGGGGTTAAGATGTCAGCAGTAACTTCAACGAAAACGACCGGCCTCGAAGCGGGTGTGGTCACGGGTTCCGACTACTTGACCCTGGTCAAGGCCTGCAAGGACGGCGGCTATGCCCTGCCCGCGGTCAACGTGGTCAACACGCACGGCATCAATGCCGTGCTCGAAGCCGCCGCCAAAGCCGGGTCGGATGTCATCATTCAGCTTTCAGGCGGTGGTGCGCAGTTCTTTGCCGGTAAAGGCATGAAGGACGGTGAAGCGGCCAAGGTCCTGGGCGCCGTTTCGGCTGCCCGTCATGTGCACACCGTCGCCAAGGCTTACGGCGTCTGCGCCGTCCTGCATACGGATCACGCAAACCGTAAGTTGATTCCCTGGGTCGAGGGTATGATTGCCTTCAGCGAAGAGGAACATGCACGGACCGGCCGACCTCTCTTCTCCTCGCACATGCTCGACCTCTCCGAAGAGCCGATCGAGGAAAACCTAGCGGAATGTGCCCGCATTCTTAAACGCCTGGCCCCGATCGACATGAGCCTGGAGATCGAACTGGGTGTCACAGGCGGCGAGGAAGACGGTGTCGGCCAGGACGTGGATCAGATCGACAACAGCAAACTCTACACGCAGCCTGAAGAGGTCATGCGGGCGCATGAGCTGCTCTCGCCGATCGGTCACTTCTCGGTCGCAGCCGCCTTCGGCAACGTCCACGGCGTCTACAAACCCGGCAATGTGGTGCTTCGCCCCGAAATTCTTGCTCATTCTCAGGAGCTGGCACAGAAAACTCTGGGTGGTTCGGGCAAACACTTCGACTTCGTCTTCCACGGTGGGTCAGGGTCCGAGAAAGCCAAGATCACCGAGGCCGTGGGTTATGGTGTGTTCAAGATGAACATCGACACCGACACCCAGTTCGCCTTCGCCGAAGCAGTCGGCAGTTATGTCGAAGAGAATGCACGGGCCTTTAAGTACCAGATCGACCCGGATACGGATCAGCCCTACAAGAAGCAGTACGATCCGCGCATGTGGACCCGCGCAGGCGAGGTTGCCATCGTCGAGCGCCTGACTCAGGCATTCGAAGATCTGGGTTCAACCGGGAAATCGCTGGCCAGCTAACATCCGGCAGCGGCTAGACGCAAAAGACACGGTCTATCGAAAAGCGGCAGGAGGCATTTCTTCTGCCGCTTTTCTTATGCCCAGATTACAAGAACAGGCCCTCTTAATCGTTGCTCCAGGCCGTGACATCGATATCTAGATCCGAAAACTTTGCCGGATCGAACTCCGGATGCTCCTTGCCTGCCTTCAGTTGGTCCCGGTAGTCGTTGAGGACGCGTAAACCAACCGGAAACAGCATGATGATCGCCAGCAGGTTGACCAGAGCCAATATCCCCATCATGGGATCGGAGAAGAAGAACACCGCGGTGGCCCCCGGTGCGGAAGAGCCCAGGAATACCAGACCGACGATCAGAAGGCGCAGCACATGCCGGGCGATATGGCTCTCGGTGAAGACCGTCAGGGCGTTTTCGCCGAGATAGTAATTGTAGATGATGGAGCTGAAGGCGAAGAGCAGGATCGCTATGGTCAGAAAATACTGACTCCACTCGCCGACATGCGAGACCAGCGATTGCTGAGTCAGGACAACCCCGTCAACACCTTCCGCGCCGGCCACATAGATATCACCGAGCAAAATCACAAAGGCGGTGCAGGAACAGATGATGATGGTGTCGATAAAGACAGACAGCGACTGGACGATTCCCTGGCTGACCGGGTGGCGGACGTAAGCGACAGCCGCGACGTTGGGCGCACTGCCCAGCCCCGCCTCGTTGGAGAAGAGACCACGGCGAAGGCCTTGCGCGATGGCTGCGCCCATACCGCCGCCGACCGCCTCCTCCAGTCCAAAAGCGTTCTTTACAATAAGGCTCAGCACCGCCGGTACTTCGGCGATATTGATCACGACAATGAGCAACGCCAAACCAATGTAACCCACGGCCATGATGGGCACGACGAATTCGGCCACCTGGGCGATACGTTTGATGCCGCCGTAAACCACCAGTCCTGTCAAAACAGCAAGCCCGATTCCGCTCCACAACCTGTCGATACCAAGGCTGTCCTGCATTGCTCCGGCGACTGTGTTGCCTTGAAAGGCATTAAACCCAAGGCCAAAAGCGGCAATCAGGGAGATCGCATAGATGACGGCCAGCCAGTTAAACTGCCTACCCAAACCATGGAGAATATATTGCGCCGGACCGCCCCTGTAAGTGCCGTCTTCATCGCTGCGCTTGAAGACCTGAGCCAGCGAGCACTCGAACAGGCTGGTCGCCATTCCAACCAGCGCAATGGCCCACATCCAGAAAACCGCGCCGGGTCCGCCTAGAGTGATGGCCACCGCGACACCGGCGATATTGCCACCACCGACCCGACCGCCAACGCTGACCAACAGTGCTTGGAGGGAACTGATGTGACCTTCACCCGGCGGCTGCGTGCCGGGCATCATCACCTGAAACATCCGGCCAAAAAACCTGAACTGAACGAAGCCCGATGCCAAGGTGAAGAAGACGCCTAAGACAACCAGGAACGGGATGAGAGACCATCCCCAGGTACCGTCGCCAATCGCGGTAAATAGGCTTTCCAATAAGCTCATTTGTCTTCCCCCGAATTCTGGTTTTGGTTTCCGTTCGATGCAATTTGATTCGCTGGAACTGATCTGCCGTCGCAGGGTTTTTTGGAGCTAACTTGCCTCAAAAAACAAAAGGCGCGCCGTGTTAAAGTCGGGCTTTTCGACAAGTCTTCGCCATCTCCGGAGATTTACGAGCATGATAGTGCATGACTCTGTTCCCGCGAAACATAAGAAGACTAACTCAACCACCGACTGTCGGGAAGCTTTGAGCCATATCAAGGTCTTCTTTGCCGCATCCGATATGCTTATCCCCAGGCCCCACTAAAAGAAGCGAGACAAGATGTACGGAGAACATCACGACCTGCGGCATGATCTGCCCGAGCACGCCGACGCGATCCACGAGTTGAAAATCGCAGACCAGCATTTCGCAAGGCTTTTCGAGGAATATCACCTTGTCGACCGGGAAATCCGCCGGGTCGAGCAGCAGATCGAGGCGCGGGGCGATACTGCGATGGAGGACCTCAAGAAGCAGCGGATCCTTCTTAAGGATGAGTTGCTTGCCATGATCCGAATCCATGAAAGCAGCGAACTCGCCGAATAGCCTCACGCCAACCGATTATGATGGGGCTGTTCGGACTTGCACAGCGGTCAAGTTTCCCCAGGCTTGGGCGTCAGATGTTCGATATCTTCCTGTGCGATTGCCGGCAGCCCATCTGAGAGCTCGAAATAGTCAGCTTTCGTCTGCACGTGGATGTGACACTCCATGTGAAGACCTGTCGGCTGGTCAAGCGTCCCGGCCATAATGGAAAACAGTTCATTGCCGTGGCGCCGCCAGAACAGGCTGCTGCCGCAGTTTTTGCAAAAGGCGCGGCTGGCGGTATCGGACGAACGATACCATGCCAGCCCGTCCTCATGTTTCAAGTGCAGATGTTGCCAGTAACCTTGTGTCGCGGCAACGTAGTGCCCAGAGGTCTTTTGGCATTGCCTGCAGTGACAACCAACAACCGGCCGCAAAGGACCGGCGATCTCGTAGGTGACGGCACCACAGAGGCAGCTCCCACTGTATACTTTTCGCTCGCTCGTCATAACTTCCCCCCTGCTAGACGTCCTCATTCAAGCTACAGATCGAAGAACGCCATCGTGCGTATTTCGATCGATTTGCGCGGCGGCACGCCTTCTGCCGAGCGCGGCAGTTCGAAGGCCGTGTGCGGACTGTACTTTGCTGTACCGTCATCGGCTGAGTCGTACCCCTTGATCAGCAACACTTCATCCGGGGTCATTTCAGGGAAATGGAACCAGCGGTGCCCGGGGTTGTAGGCGAGGCTAAAGATCTCCCCGACACGGTCCGTATAGACCAGGTCCGTCGCGACCAGATCCTTCGGGGCGACCGTGCGGGCATCGACCAACGCCAGCGGAGAGGTTTGAACCACGTTCTCCAAGGGGCGCCAGACATTAATCTGGGCAATACGGCCCTCCAGAGCTTTTGCGGCGCGCGCTTCGCCAAGAAGATCGATGGTCCGCTGGGCAACCGATTTCGGCGTGTAGTCATTGTGGGCATGGCGGGCAGGCCGGCGAAGGCCGTCACGCTCATCATCGATTCGGGTCGTGTGGTCAAACGGGATCACCACTTCAGCACCGGTCAGTTCTTTCACCAAAGACGCAGTTTCCGCAAAATAGTGCGACTCGATTTCGTCGCTATCGCTGAAATCCCGAACCGACGTCGGATGCTTGAGCAGAGCAAAGCCTGCGCGGTCCAAAGACGGGGTTTCGGCAAGGGCACGGGCGTTGAAGATAGGTACGGGCCGCGTGATGTAATCCGCTGTCCGGGCCGGATTATCACCCGCTTCACCGATATGAATGGCGGGCTTGACAGCATCGTCAACTATATAGCTAACCTTACCAATAACATTGTCCAACATTATCTTTCTCCTCAGCTCTTCCCAAAGATCCAGCAGGCATATTCCCGCATTCTCTTTTCTTTTTGAGCGGCGTAGATACCTAAGATGTGTTCGGATTGGACCAGGAACAAACGAGTTTTGATTTACAATTTATTAGAAAATCTATTCAATAAATCGATATGAAACGCCACCTACCCCCTCTGAACAGCCTGCGCGCCTTTGAGGCAGCAGCCCGGCATCTCAGCTTTCGTCAGGCAGCGGAGGAGCTAAACGTCACACCTGCCGCCATCAGCCAGCAGATTAAACAGCTCGAAGCCACCTTATCTGTGGAGCTCTTTACGCGGACCACACGCGCCCTGGCATTGACTGATGCGGCTGAAGCGGCGCTACCGGAAATAAGAAACGGCTTCGACAGCCTTGATGGCGGCGTGCGCACCCTGCGCGCGCAGCGTGACGGCGGGATCCTGACGGTGAGTGTCAGCCCTTCCTTTGGCATGCGGTGGCTGTTGCCGCGGCTCGAACGCTTTCGTCAAACCTATCCAGACATTGATGTCCGCATCGATGCCTCTAACCAATTGACCGATTTCGGTCGAGGCGGTGTAGACGTCGCCCTGCGGTACGGTCGCGGTAACTATAAGGGTTTGACGAGCGAACGCCTGATTACCGATATCGCCTTTCCGGTCTGCAGTCCGAACTTGTTGCCCGATCCGCAACAGCTTCTAGAGCCGGAAGACCTTCACAATCACGCCTTGCTCCATGTCGACTGGGTGATGGAAAGTGAATCTGCCCCGACCTGGGCAAGATGGCTGCAGCGAGCCAACATCACGGACATCGATACCCGTGGCGGACTGAGGTTTTCAATGGACGATATGGCGGTAAGTGCGGCCATCAGCGGTCTCGGGATCGTAGTTGCCGCCCGCGCCTTTGTCGTTGCGGACCTTGCCGCTGGTAGATTGGTAAAGCCGTTTTCAAGCGAGTTGGATATGCCGACGGAATTTCATCACTATGCCGTCTATCCGGCGCAGAAGGCAGCACAGCCGAAGGTCAGCGCTTTCCTCGATTGGGTCCGAGGTGAGGTTTCACTTGATGCCGAGTTGTATGATTCGCTCGATTTGGGATGAGTGCCGCCCGTTTCGCCTTCATGGGTTTTACCCCCTGCGCCCAACCTCTGCCCCAATTGGCTGGACAGCTTTTGCACTGAGCAGAGCTCTCCGCGCGCTGACTTGCGTGAATCAAAAACCGGCACGGATAAAATCCAGTGCCGGTTTTTTCTGAACACCCTGTTTAGCAGGCGTTGTGTAATCGCCGTTTGCCCAAGATGTTTTGGTTAGGTGTTTCGACTGCCGTCGATGATCAAGTGCCATTAGGCAAACACAGTGACGATTAGACCTACGATAACCAGCGCAGCAACATAGCCGAGGCCGGTGCGGGTTACGACACCACCCAAATCTCCGGAGAGGTACATATCACGATCCTTTTTGCATTTAGTGGCGCGCTCGTTCAGCAACGCCGAAGTTAAACCGAGCCGCATTTAGGCGGCGTGGGCACCGGATTGAATGGAAACCCGGCGGCCGTAGCGCGAAGCACCGACCGGATAAGCTTCATTCACGATCCGAGCGATATCGGCACGCGACAGGCCAATGTCGTTAAGAGCGCGGTTGTCCATGGACTCCATGTCACGGCGAAGTTCGTTGCGCTTCTGCAGGCGCCACAGCGGATCGATCACATAAGCGTTGATAACACCGCGAAGGCCAAAGTTCTCAGTCATTGTTTCTACTCCATAAAAAACTGCGATTTCGCAGCTGCACAGTGATCCGTATTTCTTTCTTTTCTGTGATATTTTCAAGACCAATCCGCATGAAATGTTGCATTGCAGTATTGCGGTTCCTGCATAGCAGAGAAAAGCCCAGGAAAACCGCCATTTTCCTATGGTTAACAAAAGCTTACCGGATATTTCCAATCACTGCTGTGAAGACCGTGTTATGCAGTCAGAACCTGGGAGCTATTCAGCAATGGAATGACTGCCGGCCTTCCCCCTCTCCGGCGCCCAGATCGGCTTACTGGATAATGCCGTTCCAGCGAATCATCTCCTCGCTCGAACCCGGCACAGGCAACTGAAGGTTCCTCCGTCAATCCAGATTCGTTCGCTGACGTCGGGGTCGCCGTGGGCTTTTACTGCGGTATGGCTACATCGGATTGCTGCGGGAACGGATCTAAAAGAGGTACAAATTGCCGGCTCTCCTGGTGGGTATGGCATCCGGTACGGTGACGTACCGGAGCGACAGCTGAGGCGGGGTCTCACTCAACCTACACTTTGCGCCCGGAGGGTCTCAGACGCTATAAGACCGGCGGCCAAAACGATAGAAGATTGCCGCCGTGAACAAATCTCAACTCGACATCCGCGCTGTTGGATCCACCGGCGACCTGGAGTTAGTGGTAAATCTCTGCAACGCCTTTCGCGCCTGGTTAACCGAACGCTATCCGGAACATGACTGGGCCAGTGATCCCTTCTATGGCCCCACGCGCTGGGCTGAGCTGATGACCAGGCTGAAGGAACTCCATGCACCGCCGGAAGGTACAATTCTGCTGGCAACTCTCGCTGGCCGGGCCGCTGGTTGTGTTATGCTGCAACAGCTAGCGCCGCAGATTTGTGAAATGAAGCGGTTGTTCGTGCTTCCCGAATGCCGGGGCCTGGCCGTCGGACAAAAGCTCTGTGGACGCCTGATTGAAGATGCCGCCGCACTGGGATATCGAACCATGCGGCTGGATACTGGCGTGCGGCACCATGAAGCGCAGGCGTTATACCGTTCTCTCGGCTTCCAAGAGATCGCCCCCTACTATGATTGCCCTGAAGAACTGCGTGATCTCATGTTGTTTATGGAGCGGTCACTCTAGGTTGGGAACCGGTAGATATGAGGGCTGCTCATTAGTTTGACGGTCTTCGTCAAAAACGATGGCGCGCGAGTCCTGAGTTTCATCACAGCACTGGCTGCAGTAAGCTGAGGGAACTTTCAACTGGATCAAATCACATGGCAGACGGAACCAGCGAAACCCCACTTGCAAGCATCTATGAGACCGGCGACGAAGCCGCGCTGGAGGCCGAGTACGACAAATGGTCGGACAGTTACGATGCCGATACTGCCGCTGGCGGCTATCGCTTCCCCTTTCTGGTGGCAGGTTTCGTGGCCCGCTATATACAATCGCTCGACGCACCAATCCTGGATGCCGGCGCCGGAACGGGGCTTGGTGGCGAAAGTCTCGCCATTCTCGGCTACCGCAACCTGACCGCCATCGATCTCTCTCAGAAGATGCTGGACCGAGCAGTGCCTCTTGGTGCCTACAAACATCTGGAACGGATGAAGCTCGGCGATGCCTTGGGGTTCGAAGACAATTGCTTTGAAGGTGTCATCTCGACCGGCGTCTTTACCGAGGGCCATGCGCCGACATCCAGCTTCGACGAATTGATCCGGGTCACGCGGCCCGGCGGGTACATTATCTTTACCGTCCGCGACAACGTCTATCGGGATAAGGGTTTCCAACAGAAACAGGAAGAGCTCACCGCCGCTGGCAGGTGGAAGCTGGTTGAGAAAACCGAGCCCGTTCGCGCCTATACCGTCGGCGAGCCCCACATCCGCGGCTTTTTCTTTATCTATCAGGTCGTTTGACGCGGACCTCAACTAACAAGCGCCTGCTTATTCGCAGCGCCTCACTCGGCAACCATGGCCCCGCATCGGGCATGGTGCAGATTGCTGTTGAGCGTTCGCAAGATCACCGCGCATCAGTACAGGTGGCATTTCTTGAAGGGAATGCTGTAAATTCTGCCAATCGCCAATGCACTGTTGATGCCGTCAAGCCTCTCTGCTCACCCATCGCCGGCTCGACATTCCCAAAAATCCTGTCAGCCAGATTTTGTCATCGACCAGGCTCAAATTCCTGCGATTTCGGCGAAAGCCTCGGCCTGAACAAGATCATCAGGGCGGTTGGTGTTGAAAAAGGGATCGAGCGGCCCCTGCCCTGTTTCAATCAAATCAAACTGAACCGGGATAAGGCGATGCCGGGCGGTCCAGAGATCGACTTTACGTAAACCTTCTTCGACAACAGCTTTCCTCAGGTCCTCCCGAAGCGACATCGACCAGAGACCGAATACCGGATGGCTGCGGCCGTTGGATTCGGCGCAGGCCAAACTGGCGCGCGCCTCATCGGTTGCCGTCAGCATGCGCACGACCATGTCTTTGGGAAAGAATGGCGCGTCACTGGCAAAGCTCGCCATCCAATCAGCTTCGGGTGCCTGGGCGGCAACCCAATCCATCCCGGTCAATATACCCGCAAGGGGTCCGGCAAAGCCTTCGATCACATCCGCAGCAATCGGCAGGCCGTAGCTGGCGAAGCGTGCCGGATCGCCGTTGGCGTTCAGAACCAGAGGCCGGGCTTGAGACTCTGCGCGTTCGATGATCTGAGAAAGGATGGCTTTGCCGCCCAAAGGCCGCAGGCATTTGTCACCGCCCCCCATACGCCTGGACTGGCCACCGGCAAGGATGATTCCAGCCACTGAGGCTGGTTTTTTCTGAGAAGCGGCCATTTCAGGAGGCATGGTCATCGCGGCTCGACTTGCGTTGATGGCGTTTGTCTTCGTCGTCTGAGCCGGCGTTATCGAAATCATGCTCGATCCGGTCCTGCCCTGACAGCGCGAGAAAACGTTTACCCTTTGAACGGCCGATCAAGGTCAATCCGGCCTGCCGCGCCAGATCCACACCCCACGCGGTAAAGCCGGATCGCGAAACCAGAATCGGAATGCCCATCTGGACGGTTTTGATGACCATCTCCGAAGTCAGGCGGCCGGTCGTGTAGAATATCTTGTCGTGCGCCTCGATCCCCTTCAGGAACATATAGCCGGCAATCTTATCCACGGCGTTATGGCGACCGACATCCTCCATATAGAGTAGCGGCCGGTCCTTGATGCAAAGGGCACAGCCATGAATGGCTCCCGCCTCCAGATAAAGGCTCGGCACCGAGTTGATCTTGCGGTTGAGACTGTTGAGCCAGGAGGTCTTAAGCATTGCATCGCCGGGCAATTTTACGTCTTCGAACTTTTCCATCAGATCGCCGAAAACCGTGCCTTGGGCACAACCCGAAGTCCGGGTCTTTTTCTTCAGCTTTTCTTCGTAATCGGTTTCCCGCTCGGTGCGCACCACAACAAGCTCCAACTCCTCGTCGTAGTCTATTGCCGTGATAACGTCATCGGACCGAAGCATGTTCTGGTTCAGCAGATAACCGACCGCCAGATAGTCGGGATAATCGTTGATTGTCATCATCGTGACAATTTCCTGACCGTTCAGGAACAGAGTCAGCGGACGCTCGACCACGACCGTAGTCTCAATTGCGTTGCCATCCTGGTCGATACCGGAAATCCGTTCCGTCAGGCGGGGGTCGGCAGGATCGGGCCGCACGAGAAACTCATTCAAAAGGGCGGGATCCTTAAGCTTGGCTCGCCCTCTCGCGGCGGTCTGTTCGGGACCCGGCTTTCGGTTTTTGTTCGCTTCGACCTGCTCGCCTGAGGAATGACTACCCTTCAAGCACCTTACTCCTCTTTCCTGCTCGTCTGGTCTGAATCGGCGACACAAACAACCAGGCAATGACTGAAGCCGCAATGAGATCACAGACGCCCTCGACCGCACAAGCGAACGCTGCCAGCGCAAGTTACATTGATGCAAATTTGCATCAACGACAAGAAACGTTGCCTCAGAGGGACTATCGGTAGAAATACATCGGCCGGAAAACCGAATTTTCATTACAGAAAGTAGAGAAAGAGGTAAAATTAGGGAAATATTGAGGGCGTATGGAAAAAATACTGTTATGTCAGTTGTTGTAGATCCCAAACTCGACCCCAGGGTCAATTGCTATCGCGAGGACCTTGCCGCCAGCTATTTGGAAGGCAAGATTGCCGGGCGGCGATTCGTGTCCGGCAGGCAGGCGCAGGTCGTGCGCTGTGGCGCCGCGTTGCGCCGGGCTCCAAGCGCTGACAGTCCGCAAGACAGCCAGCTGCTCGCCGGCGAGACGGTGCAGATCTATGACGAAGCTGACGGTTATGCCTGGGTTCAGAGCGAAATTGACGGTTACGTCGGCTATGTGGAACGCACGGCCCTTACGACCTCCGTCACGGAAATAACACATTGCCTAAGTGTCGTTCGGAGCTTTGTTTACCCCGAACCCAACATCAAAACGCCGCCAATGACACAGTTATCCATGGCGGCCTTGGTAGAAGTTACTGATCGATATCAAGGATTTAGTTTGATATCGATCGGAGGCTGGATTTACTCCGATCACTTGATGCAAATCGACAGTCATGTGCCCGATTTCGTCACCACGGCACTACGGTTCCTTGAAATGCCCTACCTTTGGGGCGGCAAGGGCAGTCTGGGGATCGATTGCTCCGGACTGGTGCAGGTTTCGCTCATGCGCAGTGGATTGGCCTGTCCGCGCGATACTTACATGCAGGCCAAGACCGTCGGGATGGAAATTCCCGGAGAAGACGGCAACTTTTCCATGCGGCGCGGCGATTTGATCTACTGGCCGGGCCACGTCGCCATTGTATTGGACCAGGAGACGGTGGTGCACGCATCCGGACATCATATGTTCGTGACAATCGAACCCTGGAAGGACATCGACGAGCGGGTCCGGCGCGAGACAGGCGGTAAGGGAATCGAGGTTCTACGGCGTTTACCGCAGTCTCGCGGCTAAGTTAGCCCACCCTTCCACAGCCTTGCCGGGCGAGAACAGTTTGGTCTTTTCAAGGCATAGACTCCTTGTAAATATTCGTTAAAATGCCGAAGTTAAGCGCGGAAAAGCGCAGAGTACGGGAGCACACCTTGTCGGCGCCATTAATTGATCCTTTCCAACGCACGATTAACTATCTGCGTATTTCGGTAACCGACCGCTGCGACTTCCGCTGCGCCTACTGCATGTCGGAAGACATGTCATTTTTGCCGAAATCCGAGGTCCTGAGCCTGGAAGAGCTGGAACGCCTGAGCTCAACATTCGTGCGGCTCGGCGTAAAGAAGCTCCGGCTGACCGGTGGTGAGCCGCTGGTACGACGCGACATCATGCACCTCTTCAGAGGGCTTTCGCGCCACCTGAAGAGCGGCGAGCTGGAAGAATTGACGGTCACGACCAATGGTAGCCAGTTGACCCGTTTTGCGGATGAAATGGCGGATCTCGGTGTGCGCCGCATTAATGTTTCTCTCGACACGCTCGATCCCCATAAGTTCGCCGCCATCACGCGGTGGGGCAAGTTCGACAAGGTCATGGCCGGCCTTCAAGCCGCCAAACAGGCCGGGCTGAAAGTTAAAATCAACACCGTGGCGCTGAAAGGCGTCAACGACGACGAAATCGACCGCCTGATTTCATGGTGCGGCGACGAAGGTTTCGATCTCACGTTTATCGAAGTCATGCCCATGGGCGACATCGGCAGCGTGGAGCGCGTGGACCAGTACCTGCCACTCACTCAGTTGCGCGCCGGTATCGAGGAAAAATGGACGCTGAACGAAAGCGACCATAAGACCGGTGGCCCCGCCCGCTACGTCGAGGTCATGGAGACTGGACAAAAGATCGGTTTCATTACACCGATGACCCATAACTTCTGCGAAAGCTGCAACAGGGTCCGCTTAACCTGCACCGGCATGCTTTACATGTGCCTAGGGCAGGAAGATGCGGCCGACCTGCGCATTCCCCTGCGGGAAAGCGACGATGACGCGGTTCTCGAAGCCGCGATCCGCGAAGCCATCACGCGCAAACCCAAAGGTCATGATTTCATCATTGACCGGGACCATAAGCAGCCGGCCGTTGGCCGTCACATGAGCGTCACCGGCGGTTAACCCCCTCCGCAGATCACCTCTACCGGAATTGCAACTCGTCAGGCCGAGAATGCTATCAGACAGCCGCATCGCTCAAGACGCCGGCTTCGGCGAGGGCGGCCTGTAACCGCGGGATGGCGGATCTAAGCCCGATCCGTTCCGCATCCTCGCTCAGCTCCCGCAGGCTCTCCAACTCCCCGCCGTCGCGCAGACCGCGACCGAAGTCTGACAGAGCGCGCCCCCGTGCTACGTAATAAGCACTCCAGGGCGTGGGCTCCGTGCGGTTCGAATAGCCTTCCAGTGATGCGGCATAACGGTCGGCCTCATCCCAGTCGCCGGAATCCAACGCTGCGTCGATCGCATTCTGATAGAAGTGTAGATAGTTGTGGCTGACGCAGCCTTCGGTCAACAGCGCTTCCCCCTCGGCCAATGCCCATTTTCTCAGCGCGACATCATCGGTTTCCACGGCAAGTGCCGAGAGTATCCATGGAGCGCCGTATGTTTTTTGCGCTTCTGAAGCAATCCGATAGGCCTTTAAGAGACGATCTTCGGTATTCTCCAACTGCCCCATTCTGGTAAGTGCCTGAGCCTTGTGCATCAGACTCTCAGCCTCGAAAACCGGCGAACCGAGTTGGCGTGCCAAGGTCAGGCCCCGCTCAGCATGTTCATAGGCGCTGGCCGGATTATCGGCGTAGAGCATCATCGGCCCGATGGTTAGATGTGCGAGCATCTCGGCCCGATAGTTATTGACCTTGAGTGCAATTTCCACCGCCTGAAGCGAATCTTCGCTCGTCCGCTCCAAGTCCAGCAAATAGAAGGCAACGACGCCCCGCATCGGCAGGTTGACGCAAAGTAGTTCGCGCACATTTTCCCGCTCGCACAGATCGATGCACTTGTTGAAATACTGGTAGGCGGTCTTGAAGAAGCCGCGCTGATAGTAGGCATCACCCAAACCGCTGAGCGCGCGCGCTTCATCAAGCGTCGACCCGCTGCGGCGGGCGGCCGCAATGGCCTCTTCATGGGCTTCGAGACAATCGTCGAGCCGTCCCATCGGGAAATACACACTGCCGGTCAAGGAGTAGATCCGGGCCAGACTGCGGTCGTCATCGTAACTCAATGCCGCCTGTTCAGCCTTTTCCAAAACCTCTAAGGCCCGGTCAAACTCGTTCAAAAGCCTCAGTCCTTCCGCCATGCCGGTCCAGGCTTTGCATTTCTCTTCATCTGTCTCGGAAAAAGCGAGAGCACCTTCGTACATTTCGACAGATTTGCCGACACTCCCCGGCGCCCGCAGCAGAAAACCGCTCAGCAGCGACAGGTCATAACTCACGTTCCGGTCTTGGGAACATTCCAGGCCGCGGGACGCCAGCTCAAGCGCCGTGCCGAAATGATACTTTCCGGCAGAAATTCGGGCTGCCTGCAACAATGCTGTGGCCGCATCGGGGCTTGCCGCCCTATCCAGATGATCCGCGTAGAGAACGATGTTCTGATCCTTGAACAGCTTCGATGCCTCGGTATGCATCTGATTGCGTTCCGACTTTAGGATCGCGCCGTAAATGGCTTCATGAATCAAGGCATGGCAGAACCCGAAACGGTCGCCGTCTTCAGGACGGAGAATGGCCAAGTCTGCGAGAGTCGCACAGTCGTAATCCGGGTCTCCGATGATCTCCCTTAAATCGCCGAGCACGAAGCGCTGTCCCAGAACCGAAGCAACATTCAGTGCCCGTTTTTCTTCCGCCGACAGAACGTCCAGACGCGCGAGTACAATCGACTGGATGGACCCCGGCAGCTCCTTGGTTTCATGTCCGTAGGCGCGCAGTAACTGATCCAGGAACAAAGGGTTGCCCTCTGAACGATCAATACAGGCTTTGGAATAGGCCTCATCAACCTTCAGATACTGGCGCGACAACTGTGCACATTCTTCGCTGGAGAGCGGCATCAGATCCAATGTCGTCAAAGGCACACCCTGCGCGGCCATCCGCCAACTCCGGTCGAGAGGATCCTCGATTACGCGCGAAGTCATGACCAGCAGCACGGAAGAATCACGTATCTCCGCCGCAACGCCGGCAAGAATTGCAAGCGTCCGCGAATCCGCCCAATGGATGTCATCAATCAGGACCAGCAGCGGCCGCTCCAGACTGCGTCGTTCGATCAGGCTCGACAGAAGTTGAATCTTGCTGCTCAGACGCGTCGAGTTTTCCATCGAGTCCTGGAGAGACTCCAACTTGGCGGGCTGCTGGAGGTCCAAAATGTCGTATAGAAAAAACAGGGAATCCTGCGGCAACCAGCCCTTGACGACGGCATCGTCAAAAACCTGCTCGACATCCGATGCTTCGGCACCCCAGGGCAGATCAAGCAACGATAGGGTGATGCTTTTCAAGGCGCCACGGCCACGCTCCGCACCGAAATCCTGAAGCAATCCGGCATGGAGTTCGTAGCCATCTGCACCCGCCACACGCTGAAACTCGCCTAAGAGCCGGCTTTTGCCTATCCCTGCCTCGCCGCGCAGATAGACCACCCGGCCTTTGCCGGACTGGGCACAGCTCTTTGCGACACTGGTAAATTGGTCCAGCTCGAATTCCCGGCCTACGAATTTCGTCTCATCGGCCTCGTCCTTTTCCGGGCGAAATGTCATAAGGCGCCAGGCCCTGGTCTCGTGCGGGATCCCCTGGATAGAAAGACCATCCAGGGCTTCCCCTTGCACGATATGGGCAACCGACTGATAGAAGCTGTCTGAAACGACAATTTCCGAAGGCCCCGCAAGATCCTGCAGGCGGGCTGCGAGGTTGACGGATTCTCCGATGACCGTATACGCGCGATGCAATCTGCTGCCCGTCGTGCTCGCGATGACCTGTCCGCTCGCGATACCGACGTGAACCTTCAATTCGTGACCGACTTCCTCCGAAAGCGCCGTAATCCTTTGCCGGATCTCGATCGCGGCCCTTACTGCGCGCTCGGGATCATCACTGTGAGCTGTAGGGGCGCCAAAGAGCGCCATGACGTTGTCGCCCATATGCTTGTCGATTGTGCCGCCGAATTGGGCAATGACCTCGTCGGTAACCTCGAAATAGCGATTGAGCAGCTTATGCATGTCTTCCGCCCAGAGCTGGCCGGCAAGAACGGTGAAATTCGACAGATCCGCAAAGACAACGGCGACGTGCCGCAGTTCCGTCGCCGGTGCAGAACCCTTGGGTTCAACGGTATTCTCCTTGGCATCAGCCGCCACGTCCCGGCCATCGGGAACCATTGGATCAATGGCTTTGGCCGTATCAACTGGCGGGGCGGGCAGTTCTGCGTCTTTGGAGGACGCTCTACGCTCCTGTCCATCCCAGGTCTTACCGGAAAACCGGCGGCGTTCGAGAATGCTTTGATGCAACTGCTCCGTTTCCGCGGTAGGCGCTACATCAAGCTCCTTACGCAGCATACTCAGGCAAATCTGATACTGACGCAGGGCTTCGTTCAACTTTCCCTGATCGGCCAGGAGAGCGATGAGTTTTCGGTGCCCCTCTTCGTTCAAGGGATCGAATGCCACCAGGCGCGCGGCGGCCTCAGCGGCCCTTTCCAACTGTCCCTCTCTGATAAGACGATCGGTCAGGCGCTCCATTGCACCCAGTGTCATTTGCCGATATCGCCTTTGTTCGGTGGACAGCCACTCCTCAAACTCCGGCGCAGTGACGGTCAAATTTTTCAGAAGTTCACCGCGGTAGATCGAAATGGCCTGTGTCAGGTTTTCGATCGTGTCATCCTGGACGAGGTGTTGGAATTCGCAGGCATCAACCCAGACCGCATCGCCGCTCAACGTCACGAATTCACTGTCGGCCTGCAAGGCTTCAGCCTGTTCAGAAGGCAACGCCTTTCGGATCGTCATCAAAGCTTGCCGCAGGCTTGATCGGGCTTGCGCGTCTCCGCTGTTGCTCCAAAGCAACGAGGCCAGCATGTCGCGCGACTGCGGCATGCCCTGCGCCAGCGCGAGGTAGCTCAAAAGCGCGCGCGCTTTCTTAGCCGAAACGGCTATCGCGCGCCCTTCTTCCGTCTCAAATCGGAATCCACCGAAAAGCTGCATTCGCATGCTTGGCATCGTCTGTTCCTTGCGCCCTACTTCCGAATACCAAACACGGCGGACGCACCGGATATTCCATCGGCTCTAAAAAAGAGATGTCCAAACATGCCGAGCCCCCAACATACCTGAGCTAAATACTTCAAGTAATCTGCGACGTGGTCTTGCCCCTTGTATCGAAACGGACACAACAGATCGATCAGTATACGCTAGTAGACGTATAATTTCCAATGCACTGTAAGGCAGATTTCGCCCGATAGATGAGGCACGAAAAAATTACACGTACAGGTCGTTGGCGATCTGAAGTCACGCTCATCTGCATTCAGGCACTGTTTCGTCTTCCCGCCCAGCCATCCATTTCATGCGAGCGATACTTTCTGCGATTAGTTTACCGGTCAGCCGGGCTGACAATTCCGCCGCCCCCAGCGCAGCAGCCTGGCCACAGTAATGCGCACTGAAATCGCAGCGCCCCTCGCCTTCGGCCTTCATCCGCAAGGGCGACATGGCCGTAAAACCCTTGGGAAATTCTGGAGCATCATTGGAAATAGGCCCCAACTCGCGAATAACGCGGTTCATGAGACAGCGGGTCGGGCGACCGGAAACGACGTCGGTCAGTGATGTCTCATGTGCTTGAGCCGATGTCAGCGCTTCGCGATAAACGCTGCTGATCTGAGCTTCTTCAGTTTGCAGGTAAGCGGTTCCCAGCTGCACGCCAGATGCACCAAGAGCAATTGCCGCGCAGATGCCCCGGCCATCTGCAATACCACCCGCCGCTATGACCGGAATATCGACAGCGTCGACGACCTGCGGCACCAATGCCATGGTTCCGATCTGGGTGTGGAGTTCGCGACTGAGAAACATACCTCTGTGACCGCCCGCTTCGTACCCCTGTGCAATGATCGCGTCGCAGCCCTGTGCCTCCAGCCAAAGCGCTTCTTCAACCGTCGTTGCGGTGCTTATGACCTTGACACCGGCCGCCTTCAGCCGCTCCACGAGCACGATCGCCGGCAAGCCAAAATGGAAGCTAACCACCTTCGGACGAAATTGCTCGATGACACTGCAGCGCTCTGAATCAAATGGCCTGACGGGAGTCTGCGAGAGATCCGACGGCGGTTGCTCCAACAGTTCCTCGTAGTAGGGTGCGAGCCGGTTCAACCAAGCTGCATCCGCCTCAGAGTCAACTGCAGGGCTTTGATGGGCAAAGAAATTGACGTTGAAGGACCTTCCGGTCTTCGACCGCGCGTCATCGAGCGTCCTTTCCAATGTTGCGGCATCCTGAAGGGCACAAGCCAGGGAGCCAAGTCCTCCCGCTTCGCTGACAGCAATCGCCATATCGAGGCTGCTTGATCCGGCCATGGGGGCCTGAATTATGGGGGCGTCAAGTTTGAACAAGCGCCGCAGACGTCCGTCGGGCCACATAGTGTTTCCTTAATGTATCGGTGTGCTCTATCGGGCCAATTCGCGAGATAAAGAATATTCGGTTCGACCAAACAGTTCAGAGGCTGCCAGTGCGGAGGTTGCCAGTGCGGAGGTTGCCAGTGCGGAGGTTGCCAGTGCGGAGGTTGCCAGTGCGGATCACTCGGCGTTTTGCAGCGCACCAGAAGGCTGCCAGCGGTGCGTCTGAAATGCATCGTCGAGCGGAACGTCGAGCAGATTGCTGATCAGGTTGCTGAAGGTCTTTACGCAAATCCCGAGAACGACTTCCTGCACCTGCTCCATCTTGAAGCCTGCAGCAAGAAACCGGTGCAGTTCCGCATCACCAATCCGACCCTTTGCAACGACAACGGCACGCGCAAATACGGCAAGAGCATTCAGTCTTTCATCCGTCAGAATATCCTCCCTCCTGAGGGCTCTGACCGTCTGCGCCGGAACACCGTGGTTTAAGGCAAAAGCCGTGTGGCCCGCGACGCAGTAGCCACAGAGATTTTCAACACTCACAGCCATCTGAAGAACCTCGCGCTCCGTCTCTGTCAGAGAGGCATCCGAGAATTTTTGATTAAGCATCGCGAACGCCTCTAGAACGACCGGCGTGCCAGCTATGACGGCAAAAACGTTGGGGATAAATCCGATCGTCTCTTCAAGCGCTTTCAGGATATCAACGCTTGGAGCGGGTGCCGTTTCGGGCGTGTGAACGTTAAATCGAGCCATATCGGCCTCCATATCTGATTTCTGGCTGCCCGGACGCCCATTGCGTCCTGGCAAAATCAGAGATACGGCGATGGGCCGGTCGGAGATACTGCGCAAACGAAAGGGATGCGCTATAGATTAGGGAGCATCTCGCTACAGTTTCTGGAGTTACGGGAATCCACGGAATGGAATACGGTCAGTTTTGCCCAATTGCCAAGGCCTCGGAGATACTTGGAGAGAAGTGGACGATCCTGATCGTGCGCGAACTTCTGATGGGAAGCTGCCGGTTCAACGAGCTTCAGCGCGGTCTGGGACTAATTTCACCAACTATTCTCAGCAAGCGGCTGGCTATGCTGGACGAGCGTGGTCTGGTTTACCGAAAACGCATTTCCGGTCAGCGAGGTTACGAGTATCACCCGACGGAATCCTGCAAGCAGCTTTTGCCTATTCTGCTGTCACTCGGTGGCTGGGGCATGCAGTGGGCCCGCACCAACATGACTGAGTCGGATTACGACGTTGAGCTGCTGATGCTGTATCTAGAACGCAGCATTCTGCCAGCAAAGCTGCCGGGTGGGGAGAACGTCATCAAGTTTCATTTTTCCGACATCGATGACCTGTCCGATTGGTGGATCGTCGTTGAAGGGGATGAGGTCGATGTCTGCACGACTGACCCCGGAAAAGACGTCGATGTTCACTTCAACACGACAGTCAGAGTCATGACCGAAGTTTGGATTGGCGAGATAACATACCGAAAAGCCAAAGTCGCCGGCCTGCTGACCATTACGGGCCCACGCGCCTTGACGGGAAACGTGTCGACATGGCTCAGCGATTCCGTTTTTGCGGATCTGCCCGACGCCGGTGAAATTGTTGGGCGGCCTGCAGTTCTCTAAACATCTCTCTCAATCGTTCCGCGAATATCAACCCATAAACGTTTGAAATAACTCTAGACTGCACGTGCAATCGGTAGGTTCATCAACAGATTCTGCGGCTTCATCTTAAGCACCTCGCCGCTGGACATCGCCATTCCCAGGTAGACCGGTTTCCCTACGAGATCAGCCCTCATATCACCCGGTTGTTTAAACTCAAGCCGGAACAGACTGAGCAGGCGCGCATTCCGGGCTTCGTCGATTTCCTCACCGTTGTAGAGGTCGTTGAGGATCAGGTTCGCCTCGGCATCAAGCCCGATGTGCCAGGACCATTTGGGGTCGCTGATCTGCTGAACCGGGTAGATGGTAACTTCGACCGAGAGGAAATGCCCGACCCAGGCTTCCAGCACGCGGCAAAGCGCATCCAGTCCGGGGCGTGTGAAACTGACGTCGATTACGGTGTCGAAGCTGTCGCTGCGTGCCCAATAGATCTGCGTATTTTCGCTATTCAGGATATCCAGCTCGACCGAACGCATGGGTGTGGCATTATCCGCCAGCAACTTCCCAAGCGAGCCGAAGCCACCATCCCGCGAATACATCTCGACGATTTCCTCGTCCGCCAGCATGATTCCGCTGTCCTGGATGCTGACCTTCTGGCTGCGGAACAGCAGCTCAGCGGATCGTGCGCGAATAGCATCGTTTTGCGCTTCGAGAAGACCACGCAGGATGGCATGCGCCATCTGATCGATAAACAGCGGTGGCACCGTGACGCCGCTTCGAAAAATCTTGAGATAGGCGGCTTCAAGGGTCTTTTCGGCAACGAGCAGATCTCGGAACCCCAGAACAATCCGGTAATTGTCCTGGGCGTCGGGGTCCTGCAGCTCGCCCAACCGCGCCTCTGAGACGCCGTGGCGCGGATCATCCATTAGACGCGCGTGAAGCGCCCGCTCAGACTCGCAGGATTCCTCGACGATCTGCATTTCCGGGCGCATGAAGAAAGCGCGGAGATAGTCGTTGGTGACATAAAGCCGGCTGTCTTCTCCCCGGCGGAGCAGATGATATCCGCTGGTCAGCCAGAAGTCGTCCTGTCGCGGGGGCTGCGTACCTGCAGCGGATCCTTGATCTTGCTGTTCCATCTCAGCTCTCATTATCCTTTGTCTCGACGATTTCCCAGATTTTGGTGTGCGACTTGGGTGTTTCAGGTGCTATCACCCGAAAGGACTCGACAATCCCCCGCTCCTCCAACTCCCGCGATACCGCCAACAGCGTGTTGATCGGATGATCGCACAGGCTCGCTGCGAAGGCAGCTTCTTCCTCGGCGACCGGCCGCGCGGCCGAAAGGTCGGGCGCGCCGAAATGATCGATGAAATGCTGCGCCAGCGCATCGATCAACCGGTTATAGGTCGCGGCATCAATCTCGGTGACCACCACAAGTGTGGAACGGCCAAAACTGCCGAGACCAAGAAAACCGTGTGCAAAGGCTTGCCGTGTTTTTCCGTGCAGGTCCGCTTCGGCCAACCCGGCAAAAGCAAAGGCGCCAGATACAGCCCATTCGCCTGGCTCAGCAGCCAACTCAAAGACCGAGAGATCGGATTGGTCCAAACGTATCGTGCGCGGGAAGCGCAAACTGCTCCCAGCCATCCTATGAAGCTATCCAGCTTGGGCCATTCAGGACATCGGACAAGTCTCTCGTTGCCGAGCCTTCGCATTGCAATCCGCCCAGAGAATCGATTTTCAACTTCAGCGCACCACTCGTGCCTTCAGGCTGTTTCAGTCGCGCAAGCCAAGCCAGACGAACCGGCTCGAACCCTTCATCCTGCCAACGATTGATCCAGGTCAGAAAATGGCGGGCGAAGCTCTCGGTCAGGTCGTCGACGGTTACCTCGCCGCAGCCCTCGTCATAAAGTGTCGTCTGGTGAACCGTCCGGCCTGGAGCGTCGTCGGTCAGATCCATTTGGACGGCAATGCCGAACCCAATCACCAGCCAGTCCGGAACATCCTCACCGTTGGACCTGTCGGCCATAGCTGTGCGAAAACCACCAACAAAGCCGCCATTGACATCGACGCAATCCGGCCAGCGGAAATGCACCGCCACCACTGGTGGGGCAACGGCACCCAGGGCATCACCAAAGGCAACCATGGCCAGGGGCAGCATGGTCAGGGAATCGGCCGGCGGCGTGTCGGGCTCCAGAACAACCGCCAGTTCGATTCGATCCAGGCGCTGTGACCAATGAAAATCACCCGCTTCGCCGTTTCCTGCTCGCGCCGCAGCCACAGCCGCTTCGAAGGGATCCTGTCCTGGTGCCAATGGCTTCAGGTTAAATACCGGTGGAAGTTGAGGATATTTCAAAATTGTAGGTTCCCGGACACTCGATCATAAGCCGCCTCCCAAAAGCAGTCAGCGCGCCGCGATTTTTCACAATCAGTCCAGGCTTGTCCAATCTATTGGTGTTACCGGTTCAATTCCGGAACCTTGCCAGCATTAAAGTGCAGATTCCGTGCTCCGAACCAAGGTCACGCCCTGTTGCGACAATTCCACTGAGACATCGCTGTCCTGAGCGATGGCTTGCGCGACCCGGCCGTCAATCACAAACAGCTCACCGATCGCAGTCTCGATCGTATATTCGATGTGGCTGCCCAAGTAGGACGACTTGCGCACAATTCCTTGCATCCCTCCCCCTGTGGCACTTTCACTGAGGCTTATGGCTTGGGGACGAATGGCCACCCGCGCCGGCCCTTTCGACAGCCCCCGGCTGGGCAGCGAAAGTTCAAGATCGCCGATCAATACGCTTGCCACGGCGTCTTCCACAGACAGAATTTCGGCATCAACAAGATTGGCGTCACCGATAAAGTCGGCAACGAAAAGATCTGCCGGCTCCTCGTACAATTCACGCGGCGAACCCTCTTGCGCTATACGGGCATTGTTCATCACGATGATCCGGTCCGAAACCGCCAGCGCTTCTTCCTGGTCATGGGTGACGTAGACCGACGTCAGTCCGAGGTTTTGCTGAATGTCGCGGATTTCTTCACGCACACGGCGGCGAAGTTTCGCATCCAAGTTCGACAGCGGTTCATCGAAAAGCAACACTTGAGGTTCCAGAACCAGAGCGCGCGCCACCGCGACACGCTGCTGTTGCCCACCCGAAAGTTCGCTGGGCAAGCGGTCTCCGTAGCCTTTCAAACCGACAAGGGCCAAGCCGTCATGGGCCTGTTCGCTCGCCGCCGACTTCGGCAAGCCACTGACCCGCAGACCATAGGAGACATTCTCGATGACCGTCATGTGAGGAAAGAGGGCGTAAGATTGAAACACCATACTGACATCCCGGTCCGTCGCCGGTAACGACGTCACATCCTGATCCCCGATCAGAATACGCCCCTCGGTCGCCATCTCCAGACCGGCAATCATCCGTAAGGTCGTTGTTTTACCGCAGCCGCTCGGCCCCAGCAGAGTGACAAGAGACCCGGCACCGACACGAAAAGATACCTGATCCACCGCGACCACCGGACCGAATGCCTTGGTGACGGCATCGAAGGTCACCGATGCCGCTTTGCTCGCAATACTCATGCTGCCGTGCTCCCCGCCGTGGGCATTGCTCCATCTCCAGTTTCGCTCCGGCGCCTGATCCGGCGCTCGCCGACGGCCAGCTGTACGAGGGAAATCGCCGCCAGCATGACCAAAATCAGCACCGACGAATAGGCGATGGCCAATCCATAATCGTTATTCTCGACCCGTCCGATGATGTAGGAGGTCGCCATGTCGTAATTTGCGCTGACCAGGAAGATCACGGCGCTGATTGCCGTAATCGCCCGAACGAAGCTATAGACGAGCGCGGCCACGATCGCCGGCCGCAACAGAGGCAAGATCACTTTGCGGACAGTCATAAAGCTCGTGGCACCGAGGGTGAGTGAAGCCTCGTCCAGACTTTTGTCGAGTTGACTCATAGATGCAATGCCCGCCCGCACCCCAACCGGCATGTTCCGGAAGATGAAACAGATCACCAGGATCACGCCTGTTCCTGTCAACTCGATCGGCGGAATGTTAAAGGCCAGGACATAACTTACGCCGATCACGGTTCCAGGGATGGCGAAGCTCAGCATGGTTCCAAACTCAAAGGCATTCTTGCCGGCGAATCTCTGCCGGACGAGCAGGTACGCGGTCACAAGGCCAATCGCAGCCGTCAGCGGCGCTGAAACGCCGGCAATCACCATTGTGGTACCAAAGGAATTCCAGGCCGAGCCGGTCCAAAGCAATCCATCTTCACCGGAGGACACCGAAAAGGCGGAGATGTAGTGGCGCAGGGTCAGGCTATGGTCCCTGCCCCAGGTTTCCACAAAACCACCGAAGACGATCATCGCGTAGATGACGATCGTCAAAAGCGCCCAGGGAACGGCCGTGCCATAAACCAGCCAGGACAGGCGTTTTGGCAGATAGGGATGGGTTCCGGAATCTCCTTTGCCGGTCACCGTCGTGTAGGACTTTTTGCCGAGCCAACGGCGCTGTGCATAAAAGGCCGACAGCGTGAATCCAAGCAGGACAATGGCCAAAACCGCCGCGCGGCCCTGATCGTTCTGCGCACCGACGATGGCAAAGAAGATCTCGGTCGAGAGCACGTCGAAGTTGCCACCAAGAACAAGAGGGTTGCCGAAATCCGCCATGCTTTCGATGAACCCCAGCAGAAAGGCGTTGGCGAGTCCCGGCCGCATCAAGGGCAACGAGATCGAGGTGAAGGTTTTCCAACGATTGGCGCGCAGGGTTTGCGCCGCTTCCTCCATCGAGGGGCTGACCCCTTCAACCACGCCGATCAACACCAGGAATGCAATGGGCGTAAAGGCCAGCATTTGGGCGAACCACACACCTGGAAACCCGTAGATCCAGCGGCCGGCCGGAATATCGAAGAGATCGCTGGCAAACTGCGTGACGCTGCCAGAACGCCCGAACAACAGGATTATGGCCAGACCAATCACGAAAGGTGGCGTGATGATTGGCAGGACGGTCAACGCGCGCAGCAGTTTTTTGGCCCTAAATCCGGTCCGCGTTACCACCAGCGCAAATGCCAGGCCAAGGGTCGTGGTTCCCGCCCCGACCGTGACGGCCAGAAACAACGAGTTCCAGGCGGCGCCACAGGAGACATTGCTGCCCAGACAGCCCAGGCCCCAGATTTTTTTGTCGAACAGTTTAGAGAGAAAAACGTTGGGTGCATAAAGCCCCGCTTCGTCTTTCAATGCGCTCAAAAGAATTTGGATAACTGGAAACAGGATGAAGATGCCAACGAGAGCAATGACCAGACCGATCGATCCAACAACGAAAACATCACCGTTGATCGCACCGCGCGCCGCAATGCCCTGAGTCAGAAAGAACAGGAAGGCGGCGCAGGTCAACAGAGCGCCGTAGCCTAAGCCAAACTGGCGTTGTCCCAAGGCGCCGAACAGAGCCTCAAGAGTCGCATACTCCCAACCGGAAATGCCGATTGAAAAGCCTTGGAGCCCGACATAAGCGAGTCCGCCGACCCCCGATATCAGAAGAAGATTGGCAAAGAGAGGGTCGTTCTTGGCCCGGCCGAACAACCCTAGCGGCAAGAGAAGAAACAGGCTGATCGGTGCCAGCCAGATTTTGTCGTCGACGAAGGCCTGCAAAATACCGGGCGCATAGTCGCTGTCGAGCGGATAGCCGTCCAACAACCACTCGAAGATCCAGAAGCCGTCCTCTATGGCGTACCATGGCAGGATCGCGTAACCGAGCCAGCCCACGGCCAGCCATAGAGCAACGGTTCTGTTCATCCGGGAGACAAACTCTCAAAAATTACCGAGATGAGCCCTTAGCAGGAACATCAACGCGGCAGAGATTTTACTTCGTCATCCCACTTCTTCAGAAGGCGCTTGCGCTCAGCCGAAGACCCGTACTTTTTGAAGTCGTAATCGATCAGCTTGATCTGATCCAACTTTGGTGCGCTCGGTGAGGATTCAGCCGCCAGATTGGACATGACCTGATAGGCCTTGACCTCGAGAGAACGCGATTGCACGCCAGCCTTCAGAGCCCAGTCGTAAAACTTCTTTGCGCTCTCAGGATTCCGGGCACCCTTGATAATGCTCATCGAGCCGATTTCGTAACCGGTGCCCTCGGCCGGTGCGACGACGTTGATCGGAAAACCGCTGACCGCCTGTTTCACAGCGTCATGCATGAAGACAATGCCGATGGTGGTCTCGCCGCGTGCCGCAGCTTTGATCGGCGCGGAGCCGGACTTGGTGTACTGGTTGATGTTCTTGTGCAAGGCCTTCATAAACGCGAAGCCCTCTTCTTCACCAAACAGCTGCACAATGGTGGCAAGCGTCGTGTAGGCCGTTCCCGAAGAATTCGGATTGGCCATCTGAACTTCACCCTTGTAGACCGGGTCCGTCAGATCCTTCCAGCTTGTTGGCTCAGGAAGCCCCTTTTCTTTCAGCAGCTCAGTGTTGTAGCCGTAACCCAGCGCACCGGCATAGATACCGATCGTCTTGTCGCTGGCCGAAGCTGCCTGGCTGATAGCCCAGTCGTGAAGTTCGCCGCGCATCGGAGAAACGTAGGCTTCGGTCAAGCCTTCTTCGGCTGCCTGAAGATGCGGATCGCCGGTACCGCCCCACCAGATGTCTCCCTTGGGGTTCCGCCCTTCCGCTTTGATCTGTGCAAAGGTCTCGCCGGAGCTTTTGCGGCTCATGGCAACCTTGATGCCCGTCTCTTTTTCGAAGGCCTGGACCATCAACTGGCACCAGTCTTCTTGTGCCGAGCAATAGTAGGTCAGTTTATCGGCAGCAAAGGCGGTTGAGGTTCCAAGTGCTGAAAACGTTACCAACGCAGCGGCGGCGGCGCCGAAAACCCACTGGTTTTTGCTTGTTGTCCCGGTCATATTTCTGTCTCCCTGTTCGACGGTTTGAACTTGATTTCAATTGCTTGCGTGAAATCTTTGTCACCGCTTATTATCACCTCGCCGCCTTACAGGACCTATCGACCAAGGGCGACTTTGGTGCGCGGATTGCGGAACTGATTTTCCACAATCCTCCAAGAAGGGAATATCGTTTCCAAACACAATGCAATATTTTTGTCATATAAATGTAATATAGGATGGAGCTCACGCCGCGCAGAGGCACTGCAGTGCGCTGCCGAGAGATCGGTATCAAGCACAACGCTCATGTGGTTTCATGGGTGCGTCTCTTACCCCCTGCTTCAAAGTTCCAGGTGAATGACAACAAATCCCAATGAACGACGGTTACAGATTGCCTGTGACATCGCACAGGAAGCCGGCAAGCATGCCCTTTCCTACTTTGCTGACCGCGACAGCCTGAAGATCAAGGGTAAGGGTCTGCAGGACATGTTCAGTCAGGCCGATGTCGAAACTGAGCTGTTGATCCGCGAACGTCTCTCTGCGGCCTTTCCCGAGGATGGTTTTTTCGGCGAGGAGACCGAACCTTCCGGGCTCGATTCGGACAGCGGCACCTGGGTTGTCGATCCGATCGACGGAACGGCCTGCTTCGTCGTCGGAATTCCGACCTGGTGTGTTTCCATCGCCTTTGTCAGGGACAACAGAATCGAAATTGGCGTTATCTATGATCCGAACACAGACGAGCTCTTTTCGGCATCCCGCGGTCAGGGCGCCTATCTGAACGGACAGCGGATGGCCACCAGTGCAGCCAGTGACTTCACAAACGGCATGACCGGTTTCAGCTTTTCCCACCGCGCCACACCACAGGATATCGTTGTTTTGCTGGAGAAACTCCTGATCGCGGGCGGTATGTTCTACCGCAACGGTTCGGGCGCCTTGACCCTCGCCTATGTAGCCTGTGGCCGGCTCAACGCCTTCTTCGAACCTCACATGAACTCCTGGGATTCCAGTGCCGGTATCCTGATGATCACGGAAGCCGGTGGTTGGGCAAACGATACGCTCGCCAACGAGGGACTGGTACAGGGGTCGCTGGTGATGGCTTCGGCCGGTGGACTCGCCGGCCCCTTGCAGGCTCTGGTCGGGGAAAGCTTGGCGGAACTAACGATAGAGAAAAGCGACGCGGAGAGTTAACGCTGGAAAGCTCCTAACCCCTTCTATCGAACATTGCCACAATCCTGTTCTGCTGGGTCTCGTTGAGCGTCGGCCAAATCTTATCCATGTTCTCTTTGACTTCTTTCGCCCCCGCAAGATAGGCCTTGCCGTACCAAATGTAAGCCAACTCGTTCAGCTCTTCCTCATCGTCCGTCTTTGGCGCCAGGCCTTGGGCATACATCCAGGCGATCAACTCCATAGCCTCGTTCTCGCCGGCCTTGGCCTGCTCAATGAGCTTCTCGACATCCTTCGGATCAACAAGGCCCGCCTTGATTCGCGTAATCACACCCTCGCGCGCCGCGATCACTTCAGCGGCAGCCTTTGCGATGGCAGCACGTTCAGCGGCCTGATGTTGCCGTTGCGCCAGGACACCCGCGATCGACTTGGGCACTTCCACCCGGCCGGGCAGATCTTCGCACCAGTCCGGCGTGGCGCCATGGCTGGTGCAGATGAAACGCTTGGTCAGAGTGTCCGAAGTCCGCCAATAGTCGTCCGAATAGGACGTCGCTGAGGCCGGTGCCGCTAAAAGCGCACCCAAAACGAAGGCAATCGAAATTAAACGCATGTCAACCGGCCGCTTCCTGCGATCCCGTTTCATTCAATGCAGGAGCCGCACTCCTACAAGGACGGAGGTTGATGCAAAAACTTTAAGATCGCGTTTTTATCCAATTGTTTTTAAATAAAATTTTATCTTTCTAGCAGCGAGCCAAATCGCTTCGAACCGCCGATGCTGGCGTAAGTCCATTTATTCCACTAATTTAGAAAAATCATTCTATTTGATCGGCTCCAAATTCTAATGGCTCCATCGGCTCTCCCTTCCAATTACGAAGATCTGCGCACAGTCATCTCCACGCGGCATGATCTTCTGAGCAAGCGACTGCGCCAGATCGCCGAGTTCGCTCTTGCGAATCCCAACGACATGGCGTTGGAGACCGTCTCAGTCATCGCCGAACGCGCCAATGTTCAGCCCTCGAGCCTGATCCGCTTCGCAAAGGCATTTGGCTATGACGGCTTCAGCACTATGCAGCGGGTGTTTCGGGCCCGGCTGACCGAACGGCAACCCAGTTATCGCGAACGTATCAAGGCCCTGAAAGAACAGAGCGACACGCCCATGTCGGCGATTACGGTACTTGATCGTTTTACCGAGGCCGCGACCCATGCCCTCAGCCACCTGCGCGAGGAAACGAGACCGGAACTGCTGGAGCAGGCCGTCGAGCTGCTGGCCAATGCAGAATGGATCCATGTCATTGGACAGCGCCGAGCCTTTCCGGTCGCCGCCTATCTCAACTACACGTTAAGTCACCTTGACCGAAAGGTCTCGCTGATCGATTCCGTGGGTGGCATGGTCACCGAACAGGCGAAAAATATTTCGCCCAACGATCTGTTGTTGGCAGTGAGTTTTCAAAGCTATGCACCGGACACCCTGGCGATTGCCACTCAGGCCCGACAACAGGGATCCAAGATCATTGCGATTACGGACGGTCCATTAAGTCCGTTCGCTGCCTTATCGGACGTCTGCTTTGAAGTCGAGGAAGCCCAGGTGGAATCGTTCCGATCGCTTTCCGCCTGCATGTGCCTGTCACTGTCGCTCGCCGTCTGTCTCGGCTACCGCTTGGACAAAAATACAAATTTCGACAACCTCTTTGCCTAGAGTAGTTCCGGGTTAGACGGAGCCGCTTTTGGGCAATCCGTCGTCCCGGCCAACTTCCTCCAACCATCCGATTTAGGGCGCCAATTTGACTGTCCGGCCTTCACGGAGAGATTGCAATGCGGCATCGGCCAAGACGAGGGCTCTGCGACCATCTTCGCCACAGGGACTTGGAGCTTCGGCTGCCGTTACGGCGTCGATGAAGGCCTCAAGCTCTGCCCTGTAAGCAGCCGCATAGCGTTCCAGGAAAAAATACAGCGGCTTGTCATGCGAAACCCCCGACTCGGTTGCAATCTCCAGAGTGGTGGGAAGCTGGTTCTCCGCCCGGAGCATCCCCTTGCTGCCATGCACTTCGATCCGCTGGTCGTAACCGTAGGCTGCGCGGCGGCTGTTGCTGATCTGGCACAGGCGCCCGCTCTCAGTGCGTAAGGTGACCAAGGCACTGTCGACATCCCCCGCATCCGCAATCGCCGGGTCGACCAGACAGCTTGCTGTTGCCGTGATCTCCACCGGTTCCTCTCCCAGAAGCCAGCGTGCAACATCAAAATCGTGGATCATCATGTCACGGAACAGGCCGCCGGAAACCTTGATGTAGGCAACCGGCGGCGGCGCCGGGTCTCGGCTGGTAATCGAAATGATTTCAACATCGCCAATTGCACGCTCGACCAGCCGTCTTTGCAATTCCGCAAAACTAGGATCAAAACGGCGGTTAAAGGCCAGCGCGAGAGGAACGCCGGCGCCTTTCGCAACAGCCAGACAGCTTTCGACTCGCTCCAACGTCAAATCGATCGGCTTTTCACAGAAAATAGCCTTCCCGGCCCTTGCAGATGCCTCAATCAGATCAGCATGCGTGTCCGTTGAACTGGCAATGACGACGGCACCAACTAAGGGGTCAGCCAAGGCCACCTCGATGGAAACCACCTCAGCTCCGTGTTTTTGCGCGAGAGCCTGAGCTGCAGTTGTGTTGACATCGACAACGTACCGCAGCTTCGCAGCGCCGTGACGCGCAATGTTCTCAGCGTGGATCGAACCGATCCTACCGGCGCCAAACTGGCAAAAATTAAGCACGGAACTTTCCTCTCACTACAACGACGAAGCCCAATGACGGTCGTCTTCATGGCTCAACGGAGTCGGGCGCAGTGCGGCGCCGATCCGGATTGGCAAAATTTATATTCTGCACTTGATAGTCAAATGGAATTTTTGTTTCATAACGCACAATCGATCTTTCACGCAATTCGGCGTCCCACCACCGCAGTGGTCGGTGGCGTCAAGGGAGCAATCAATCATGACTGAGCGCCGTTTCGATGTTATCGGCATGGGCCGCGCAGGTGTTGACCTCTACGGCGAACAGGTCGGCGGGCGGCTGGAAGACATGGCCAGTTTTGCAAAATACGTCGGCGGCAGCCCCTGCAACACTTGCATCGGTGCCGCCCGCCTGGGCCTACGTCCGGCCATGCTGGCACGCGTCGGTGACGAGCATATGGGGCGTTTCATCCGTGAAACGCTGGAAGCGGAAGGCGTAGACACCGGCCATCTCAAGACCGACAAGGACCGCCTGACCGCGCTGGTCATCCTGGGCATCCAGGATCGCGAGACCTTCCCGCTGATCTTTTACCGCGAAAACTGTGCGGATATGGCGATCGATCCTGCCGACTTCGACCCCGCTTTCATCGCGGAATCCAAGTGCCTGTTGGTCAGCGGCACTCATTTTTCGACACCTCAGGTCAATAACGCCAGCCGGACTGCCATGCGTTATGCCCGCGCGGCCGGTACCAAAGTAGCTTTGGACATCGACTATCGTCCCGTGCTCTGGGGTTTGACCGGACGCGGCCTCGGCGAAGAGCGTTTCGTGGCAAGCGAAGCTGTCTCAGCCCACCTACAGTCCATTGTCCCGGACTGCGACCTGATTGTCGGCACCGAAGAAGAGATTCACATCGCCGGCGGCGACACCGACACCTTGACGGCGTTGCGCCGTCTGCGTGAAATCACGACGGCGGTCCTTGTGGTCAAACGCGGCCCTATGGGCTGCGTCGTTTTCCCCGATGCGATCCCGGAAGACATTGAACAGGGAATCAAGGGTCCGGGCTTTCCCATCGAAGTCTTCAATGTGCTGGGTGCAGGCGACGCCTTCATGGCCGGTTTCCTGCGTGGATGGTTACGCGAGGAACCCTATGAAACCTGCAGCGCCTACGCCAATGCCTGTGGCGCTTTCGCCGTATCGCGGCACGGCTGTTCACCGGCCTGTCCGAGTTGGGACGAACTCTCCGACTTCCTCAAGGTCGGCAGCCCGCACTTCAGGTTGCGCAACGACGCGCGCCTGGAGCAGTTGCATTGGGCCAGCAACCGAACAAAGGAATGGCCGGAAGTCTGCGCCTTTGCATTCGATCACAGGATGCAGTTGGAGGCGATCGCCCAGCGCCACCAAAAGACCGAGGAAGACATCCATCGGTTCAAGTGTCTCGCCTGGCGCGCCGCACAAGAAGCTGCATCGTCAGTGGAAGGAGGCCGAGGCATCCTTTGTGACGGACGGTTGGGTCAGGACGCCCTGGATGCAGCCACCGGCAAGGGGGTCTGGATTGGCAGGCCCATCGAGCTTCCGGGCTCCCGCCCTCTTCAGTTCGAGGGCGGTGACAATGTCGCGGCAACTCTGCGTGAATGGCCCGCAGAGCACTGCGTGAAGTGCCTTGTCTTCTATCACCCCGACGATCCCGCCGACCTGCGGCAGCAACAGGAAGACAAGGTCAAATCGCTGTTCGAAGCCTGCCGGGTCACCCGTCACGAACTCCTGCTGGAAGTCATCCCGCCGAAAGAAAGCAAAGTGGACGCCTCGACCGTTGCGCGCTCAATGCAACGTTTTTACGATCTGGGAATCTATCCGGACTGGTGGAAACTGCAAGCGCCTGATACGGACGAGGGATGGCATAACATCACCGACGGCATCACGCGTAACGATCCCTACTGCCGGGGCGTCCTGTTGCTTGGCCTTGAGGCGCCCGAAGAGGTTCTGGGCGCGGCCTTCGCCGCTGCGGCAAGCCAACCCCTGTGCAAGGGCTTCGCGGTGGGACGCAGCATCTTTGGAGCGCCGGCGGAGGGATGGTTTGCAGGCGAATTGTCGGACAACGATGCAGTAGCCGCCATGTCAGGTAGCTATGCGCGGCTGATGGAGCTATGGCGCAGCAAGCGCTCAGACATTTGAAAAAACCAGAAGGTCAAAAGATAACTCGCGCTTTGACGTATCTGCTTTAGAATCCTGCAGATCCAACATTGGCACGATTTAACTTAGCTTCGATGTCGGCCTGCACGTACGCTCTCCCAGCAGGTTACGCTCATAATCGCCTTATCGGTACAGGCGAATTACACTCAACAGTGTTCAACCAAAAGAGGATGTCTTTTTTCAACCAACGCAACCAAGTACGGGAACATTTTCGAATAAAATCAAGTTGACTTTAGCCAAAACGCCCTTCAATGATCGCTCTATGACACAACCTGTGATTTCGACAACTTCTCCAACGGCGCTTTGGCTTGCCGAGGCCTTACGCGACTCGATCATCATGGGAACGTTACCTCCCGACGAGACGATCAAAGGCGAGGAAGTCGCAGAGACCTATCGAGTCGAAGCTAGTTTCGTCTGCGAAGCTTTCAAGCTGCTGGCAATTAAAGGGTGGGTCGACATGGATTCGGATCGCGGTGTCGTAATTTCTCCGCTGACCGCGAAGGAAGCCGTGACGCTGTTCGAGTCCCGTGCGGCGCTAGAAATCAAGGCTGTCCGCGAATCTTTTCCCAAATTGACGCAAGATCAGATTACCGCTGCTGAAGCCGCGCTCCTTGCGTTGAAGGAGTCTTTCGAAGAAGACCGCCAGAAAGCGCATGTCGCCTATCATCTCGCGCTTTACGCTGCTGCAGACCCATTTCTGTTGGAGCGTGTCGAACAAAAAATCAGGGAGGCAGAACGGTACCTTTGCTTTGAACGCACCGTTTTGAACACTTCGGACGCCGACTGCGCCGAACATCTCGCCCTGCTCCACGCAGCCCGCGCCCGCGATGTGGAACGTGCCACGCGGATTATTGAAGCTCATCTGACACAGTTTGGACGAACGATCGCCCAAAAACTCTGAGGACCGGCCACAGGCACTCACTTGCCACATTTCCTGCCGTGCAATTTTCGCAACAGGTGTTGCAATGTCTGCGCTCGGTCAAGGGCCATCTCTGCTTTAGTCTCCCAAGTCTCAACAAGATGGGAGCGCTATGATGTCCGAAGACAGCTTTCTCGACGACGGAACCTGGGAGTATTTTTGGCACCCGGTCTGTACGCTGGATGAACTTGAGTCTGCCGATCGAGGCCGCGGCCCCATTCTCGAAGCCACATTACTGGGCAGGCCGCTTGCGATCGCCAAGACGTCGGACGGGGCTGCAGCATTCGAAAACCGCTGCCCGCACCGGTCGGCCAAGCTGTCCCTAGGTTGGATTAAGGACGATATCATTCAATGCCCCTATCATGGCTGGCGCTATCGATCCGACGACGGTGTCTGCATCGAGATCCCGGCGTTACCCGACGGGCCAATCCCACAGCGCGCCCGGGCAACGCGATATGATTGCCGTATTGCCTATGATCTCGTTTGGGTTCGGCTCAAAAATGAAGCCGACACGCAAATCCCGGCACATCCTGTCTGGGATGACCCCGCCTTCAAGTGCGTCATGGGGCCGCCCTACAGTTGGAAGACTCATGCTGCCAGACGGCTTGAGAACTTTACTGATCTTGCACACTTTCCCTTCGTGCACCCTGAAACGCTTGGCAATGCGCAGGAGACGGCTTTCGAAAAACCGGTGATCGACTTCGAGCCCGAAGCCCGGCTCCGGTTCCGTTACGTTCCGGCGAGTGGCGCCCGGAGTGCAGCGGACTCAACAGGCAGAATGTCTCCCCTGGCTTACACGGATTACACCATCACCCTACCGTTCGGCGTGACGCTCGAACTTGCGCTGCAAAATGGAGAAAGGTCCGTGCTCTGGCTCTGGGCGTCACCCATTGATTCGAAGCATTGCCGGTCATTTTGGTTTACCTGCCGCAACCGAGATCATGACGGCCCGGATGCGCCCCATGTCGAGATGCAACACCGCATTCTCAACGAAGACATCGATATCGTGGAAAGCCAGCAACCCGAGGAGATACCCCATCCCAGGGACGAAGTTGCGATTGGCCCTGACAAGGTTTCTCTCACCTATCGAAAATGCCTTCACAGCCTCAGCAAAGCAGCCGAACGTGATGCGGCGGATGGTGTCGCGCAGTATATTTCGACGGCGAGGAAAGGAATCTAAAACCTTTGGTCAACCGACCGCAGGTCATGGACCGGCTGTACGGCAACACAATGAGAACCGGCATTCCGCAACGCCATATCCATTCTCGACAGTTCCTCAATCCTTGCCGACAGCTTCTCAATAGCCGTCTTTTGAACTCGATTGCGCCGATCACGCCGCGCCGCGATGCCGATCCGCTGGGTCAACAGGACTTCGTCCCGCGCACGCACGAAATCATTCGACCGCGAACAGGGGCGCCCGATACTGATTGGCCGGTACAGAAGGTTTCCTGCTTCGATATCGGCCATTAATCCAACCAAAGTCTGAAACCCGATCTTGCCGCCGTGCAGTACTTCGTCCCTCAAATACTCGATCGCGTTGGAAGACGATGCTGCGGCCGGGACACCTTCTGCTGCGGCGATTTCCCGTTCCAGGTGATGGTGCAAAGGCCAGGTTTCGTCGGGCAGGATAAAAGGATGAGCCACGCAGCTTTTCAGCGTAAGCGGGCGGCAAGCCGCCAAAGGATGAGCCGGATGCATGACGGCACCGACGGACAGTTCACGCTCGAACACGATCTCCATGGACGACATAACCGTCAGTTCCAGATCAAAGCCGATAACGATGTCGGCCTCGCAGACGGCACCCTGGAAACAATCACTCAAATCCTGACGCGCTTTCACCGACACGCTGTTATCGCGTTCGCAGGGGCGCTCCGATGCAGACGAAGCGTCAGACCGCAAGCCCGGAACGATCACTTCTCGAACCAGCGACTGTGTCCCGATGACAGTGTAGTCACGTCGTGCCGCAAAGTTCGTCGGCCCATGATCGTTTAAAATCTCGTCAAAGCCCTCACTGGTCCGGCATAGCAGTTCGAACAGCTGTTCGGCTGCCTCCGTCGGGATCAATCCGCCGGCAGTCCGCCTGAAGAGTTCAATCCCCATGCGCGACTCTAGCCTGACAACCAGGCGATTGACCGAGGATGGCGATACGGAGACCGCTTCGGCCGCTTTACGGAACGATCCTTCAAGATAGGCAGCGCGAAAATAGTGAAAGTCCCGTGCCAGGATCATGATCGTAAACTCCCGCTTGCGCCACCGATCGGAAACGGCGGAGAGGATGTGTCTCCTCCTGACTCCGCCGGCTCCAGAGCCATTAGACCTCTTCTTCGTGTGGCAGGATCAGGTTCAACACGATTGAGATGAATGCCACTGGGAAGAGCCCGGTCGTCATCAGCATCTCCAGCCAATCGGGCAACACCGCCAGCAGGCCTTTGTTCAGGCCATTCTGCAGGCCCAGTCCAACACCCAGCGAGACCGCGATGATCACCATGTTGCGACGGTTCATGTTAACCTCACCCAGCAGTCGCAAACCGGCACTCGCGATCATGCCGAACATGACGACGGCAGCACCTCCAAGGACGGCATTCGGCATGGCCGAAATCACAGCACCGATCTTCGGAAACAGGGACGCGACAATCAATGCGACAGCGCCGATAGTCGCGACGTGACGGCTCATCACGCCGGTCAGGCTGATCAGGCCGACATTTTGGCTGTAGGAGGTGTTCGGCATTGCCCCGAGCAGACCGCCAAGGGCCGTGCCCAGGCCGTCGGCCATGGTCCCGCCGCTGATCTCACGATCAGTCGCTTCCCGGCCCGCGCCGCCTTTGGTGATACCGGAAATATCGCCGACCGTTTCGATCGCGGAAACGATCGCCATCAGGCACATGCCGACGATTGCCGCCACCTGGAAATCGATTCCATAGTTCAACGGCATGGGAACGGAAATCCACGCTGCATTTCCAACATTGACGAAGTTCACCATGCCCATGGGAATGGCAACCAGATAACCGACGACCAAACCGACAAGAATCGCCGCCGCAGAAGTAAAGCCTTTGGTCATAAACTTGACGCAGAGAATCACGACCATGGTCAGCGCCCCCAACACCAAGTGATACCAGGCGCCGAAGTCTTTGCTCGCAAACTTTGCGGCCTTACCGCCACCGATGTATTCGATCCCAACGGGAATGAGCGCCAGACCGATTGTCATCACAACCAGGCCGGTCACCAGTGGAGGAAGTGCTCCGCGAAAACGCCCGATCACAGTGCCGATGAGAAAATGGAAAATGCCACCGATCAGGGTCGCACCGAAGATCACGGGCAAGGCAGCGACGCCACCGACTCCTTTTGCGATCGGGATCATAACGGGAATAAAGGCAAAGCTCGTACCCTGCACGATTGGCAGCCGGGCACCGATCGGCCCGATCCCAACCGTCTGGATTAAGGTCGCGATACCGGCTGCCAGCATGGCAACCTGGATCAGCAGCACCTTATCGGCGCCTGCCAAACCGGCTGCGCCTGCAATGATAATCGGCACAGTGACATTGCCGGCAAACATCGCGAGTACATGCTGAATGCCAAGCGGAATCGCTTTTGCCAAAGGCGGCATATAGTCCGGATTTCTAAGATCCTCGGTTCCCGACGTCATTCCCAATCTCTCCCCCCGGTTATTTGTTTATGAGTTCGCCGATCGGCTTCGACAGGCTGCGAGCTGTTCCGGATTTATCCGGACTGTTCTTTAAGGGCACCGATCAACCCCTTGAACCTGATTACACTTCTCCCGGTACAACTCGGCACGCAAGTTTAAAGCCGGCCAGCCATCACGACTACTGTCGGCTCTTTTGAAGATGCTTCAAAGGGAAGGTCTCAAAGCGTTAGATCACTTGAACTCTGTTCCGGCGCCGCTTGATGGAGACGACAAAGTGCTTCAGAGTCGCGTCGTCCTCCTTAGCCGTAAAAAGTGATCCACTGATTTTGCTTTTGCATCAATTCCTTGACAGCTAAGTTGAAGCTGACATCTCAAGGATGAGAAGATGATTGAGATTACTGATCGAATCCGTCTCGATCCGCGTGAAATAGAAGAGACCTTTGTGCGCGCGTCCGGACCCGGCGGTCAGAACGTCAACAAGGTGTCAACGGCCGTGCAGTTGCGGTTCGATCTGAGGAACTCGCCGTCCCTGCCCGCCTATGTCCGCGAGCGCGCGGAGCAGCTTGCCGGCAAGCGCTTGACCAAAGAGGGGGTTTTGGTCTTTACGGCAGCGCGCTTCCGGACTCAGGAAAGAAATCGCGAGGATGCCGTCGATCGGCTTGTCGAGCTTCTCAAGCAGGCCTGCGAACGTCCCACCTACCGCAGGCCAACGCGGCCCACCCGCGCCTCGAAACAACGGCGTCTGGATGCCAAGACTAAGCGTGCCTCAATCAAAAAACTGCGTCGCGGTGCGCCTGACGAATAGGTCGCTGGCCAACCCGAGTTCTTAACCCAGCGCTCTGGCCTGCTCCCGCAGTACGAACTTCTGAATCTTGCCGGTGGAGGTTTTGGGCAACTCGGTGAAAATAACCGTTTTGGGGCACTTGTAGTGCGCCAAGTTATCCCGGCAGAAGCTGATGATTTCGGCTTCGCTGACCACGGCGCCGGGCTGAAGGGAGACGAAGGCACAAGGCGTTTCGCCCCACTTCTCGTCGGGCCGTGCCACAATGGCTGCTTCGGCGACGGCCGGATGCTTGTAGAGCACCCCTTCGACCTCGATGGTCGAAATGTTCTCGCCGCCCGAAATAATGATGTCCTTTGAGCGGTCCTTCAGCTCGATATAGCCGTCCGGGTGCATGACCCCCAGATCGCCGGTATGGAACCAACCTCCCTTGAAGGAGGCCTCGGTCGACTTGGGGTTCTTCAGATAACCCTTCATGACGACATTGCCGCGCATGAAGACCTCGCCCATGGTCTCGCCGTCCCAAGGCACCGGATCGAGGCTGTCGGCATCCGCGACCATCAGGCCTTCGAGGACCGGATAGGTCACTCCCTGACGCGACTTCAGGCGGGCCTGTTCCTCCATATCAAGATCGTCCCATTCGTCATGCCAGGCGCAGACAGTTACCGGACCGTAAACTTCCGTCAGGCCGTAGACATGGGTGATCTCGAAGCCCTGCTTTTCCATCCGTTCCAAAACGGCCGCGGGCGGCGCCGACGCGGCAGTCATCATCTTGACCTTGCCCGGCAATGGACGGCGTTGTTCCTCTGTCGCGGCGATCAGCATCCCCATGACGATTGGCGCACCGCACAGATGGGTCACACCATGATCCGCGATGGCGTCGTACATTGCCTTGGCCTCCACCCGGCGCAGGCAAACATGGGTGCCGGCCATGGCGGTTATGGTCCAGGGAAAGCACCAGCCGTTGCAGTGAAACATGGGCAGGGTCCAGAGGTAGACCGGATGCTGATCCAGCGACCAGGTCAATACGTTGCCCATCGCATTCAGGTACGCGCCGCGATGATGATAGACCACCCCCTTCGGGTCACCAGTGGTGCCGGAAGTGTAATTCAGTGAAATGGCTGTCCATTCGTCACTCGGCGGCGCCCAGGCATCGGCAGGGTCGCCCTCTGCCAGGAGGGCTTCATAATCCTTTTCGCCGATCAAACCGCCGCTTTCCGCCAGCGGATCGTCGATATCGATGACCAGTGGCTTTTCCTCAAGCTGGCTCAGCGCTTCAGACATAACACCCGAGAACTCACGGTCTGTGATCAGCACCTTGGTCTCGGCGTGTTTAAGCGTAAATGCGACGGTCTCGGCATCAAGCCGGGTATTGAGTGCGTTCAGGACCGCGCCGGCCATGGGCACGCCGAAGTGGGCTTCCATGATTTCCGGCACATTCGGAGCCATGATCGAAACCGTGTCGCCAGCACCGATCCCCCGTTTTCGTAAAGCCGATGCGAGACGCAGACATCGGATGTAAGTTTCCGCCCAGCTCCGCCTGATATCGCCGTGAATGACGGCCAGGCGGTTGGGATAGACCGAGGCTGTGCGCTTGAGAAAGGAGAGTGGGGAAAGCGGCTCGTAGTTCGCTGCGTTCTGACCCAGGCCCTGTTCATAGATACCGCCATTTTCCTGCGACATTTCGATCTCCCTTTATCAACCCGGTGTGCCGGACTTAAACCCGTTCTTGGCCCGAGAACGACTATCTAATACCAGCCGTTGATCCGATCCCAGGCATCTACGACATCTTGTCCGCCGTCCACGACATGATAGCTGTTGTACGCCGCCGCTGTCATACAGGCGTGGTTGGGCAGGATGCGCACACGCGACCCGACCGGAAGTGTATCGTAGGGCGGCTCACCCTTAGCAACTGCGATCAATCCATGCTCCTGATGAACCGATTCAACGTAGAGTCCTGCAAGCGGCTGCGTGGACTCCAGCGGGCAGATGAGACCGTATCCGGCATGCTCCAGAAACTCACTCGCGCTGAGATCCTTGGAGAGGGCGAGCCCGCCGGCATCGATAAGGATGCGCTGTGCCGCATGATTGTGACCAATGACCGTCGCAACAACACTCAAGGCGATGTCCTCCAGTGCACACACGCCCAGAGCCATCTGATCGAGATCGAAGAAGGTATAGACGCCCGGGCGCATCTCAGTCACGCCTTCGAACGACCTGGCGCAGATCGCAGTCGGGGTCGACCCGGCCGAAACGGTGTCACAAGGCAAACCTGCAGCTCGCAGGCGCTGCGCTGCGAGAACAACTCCTGCGCGCTCCGCTTCGGCAACCTGTTCGATCTCAGCCTGACCACGGCAGTGATAGGAATGGCCGGCATGGGTTAGAACCCCGGCGAGGCTCAGGCCAGGTGTGTCATGCAGGTATTTGCCAAGTTCGATCAAGACCTCAGAATCGGGTAGCACACCTCCGCGCAGACCACCGGTATCCACCTCAATAAGAAAACGGAAGTCTGTCTGCAACGCCGCTGCCTTTTGCCCGGCAGCCTTCAGGGTCTCTGGGCTGTCCGTCAGCAAGGTCACTTGCGCACCGCCTGCCTGCAGAGTAGCAACAGCATCGAGCTTACCGGCCGCGAGTCCCACGGCATAGGTTAGATCGCTGATTCCGCGCTCATGGAAATAGCGCGCCTCGGCCAGTGTGGAAACCGTCACGCCGCCGAAGTGGCCGTGGGTCGCAGTCTCCGCCACCTTCGCAGACTTCGCAGTTTTCAGATGCGGCCGCAACTTGACGCCCGCCTCATTCATGCGCGCGGCCATGCGGTCGCAGTTCCTTGCCAGCACACCGCGGTCCAGGACGAGCGCCGGTGTCTCCAGATCGTTGAGAGATGTCATCTTATTGTCTTTCTTAGCCGGTCACCGGAGAGTCCGCCTGCGTACAGCTTTCCGCCGAGACCGCGTCGCTCCAGGGATGCATTACTTCCGAGGAACCCTGATTTTCATCGCCCCGGCGTAAAACCGCCGAGGGACAGGCAAAGGCTAGCGGGAACACCTCGCGCGAAGTCTCCGCGGTGTCGAAACGACGCGCCAAACCAGAGCGCACTGCCTGAGGAAGCGCCGCATCAATCACAACCCGCTCGGTGCCGCTCACGTCGATCCGGGCTTGATGCATAGCCTCATCCAACGTCATTCCATAGTCCTTGATGTAGGACAGGATTTGGAAGATCGCCGGAAAGATTTTGCGACCGCCTGAGGCCCCAAGTGCCACCCTGCCCCAGTCGTCCTGAAGGATCGTCGGGCTGTAGTTTGCGAGGCAGCGTTTGGACGGCCTCAGAGAATTCGGGTGACCGGACCGAGGGTCGAACCACATGATGCCGTTGTTCATCAGAATACCGCTCGCAGGCAGCACCAGTTTGGAGCCGAAGATCGACAGCAGGGTCGTGGTCAATGTCACCATGTTTCCTTCGGCATCGACAGCAGAAAGATGCGTGGTGCAGGAATCACCGCGAGCTTCGTCGGCATCGCCCAAGGTCGCCAAGCGTTCCTCATAGACTTTCAGCAGAGCCTCGGCATAGGCCACATAGGTGTTCGCGTCCGGCCCTTCTTGATCGAAGTTATGCTCGGATATCTCTGCGAATGCTTTGAGCATTGTCGGGCCGCCGTTGAGCTCCGGTGGCACGTACACCTTTGCGCCTCGATAATCCTGGACTAGGGGCTCAAGATCTCTGGCCTGGTAACCCGCAAGATCGGCCTCGGAAAGATACCCCCCCGCGTCTTGAACATCCTTGGCAATGCCCTTGGCCAAAGCGCCTTCGTAAAATTCGCGCGGGCCATGTTCGGCGAGGCGTTTAAGTGTGCCTGCCAAACCCGTCAATTCTCGGGTCGGTGCACGGCCAACGGCGTGCCAGGTCGGCGACGGCGGAAAACCGCTATCAAGGTAGACGCCTGCCGAAGACGGGAAACGGCTAAGGTCGCGCGCAGACGACGCGATAACCAATGCAGAAAACCAGTCGATCGACAAACCGGATTCTGCAAGATCGATCGCCGGTTGGATTGCGTCTCGCCAAGCAATTGTGCCGTAGGCTTCTAAGGCCTTACCCAAGCCATCGACTGCGCCGGGTATGGCAATCGACTTAGCGCCGAGAAGATTGCGGTCTTCCACCACCGCAGGCCAGGGAAAGAGATCCGAAGCAACGCCACCACTCAGGGGATAATCGGCAGGATCGAGGGCTGCCGGCGCGATCATACCGAAGTCGATCACCCTGACCCGGTCTTCCTTGGCCAGGTAAATCAACATGGATCCGCCACCGCCGAGCCCACTCATCCAGGGCTCGGATGCTGCCAACGCGAAAGCCGTGGTGACCGCCGCATCGATCGCATTTCCGCCTCTTGCCAACACCTTGGCACCCTGCTCGGCAGCCAAACGGTTCTGGGCAGCGACGATGCCGCTCTTGCTGACCACAGCGGGTTTGCGGACAACCTGACTCGTGCTGGTATAGCGGCTCATCGGCGCGGCACTCCCTCAATCAAATTTGATTTTCTTCGATCATGGGATAGCCGAGCGACGCTACTTTGTCACCTTTCCTGGTGACTATCGGCAGTCAGAGCGTCACGGCTTCCTGGACACTCCGTTTTGCCCCAGAAGAATAAAGGCCGGAGAGCGCCGCAAAAACCGCGACCCGGAAGTCATCGGCTTCAGGCAAGTCGTCGCCGAAGACTTCGCCGACGGCAAGATAGGAGGCGGCCATTCGGCTCAGATCTCCTTTAGCTTCTCTACTAATAGCCCCCAACCGGTCGGCAAGCGGGTCACGGACATCAATGATCCGGCCTTTTTCATCCTCGCCAGTCACGTAGCGCATCCAGCCTGCGACAGCGAGTGCCGCAAGTTCGAAAGAACCGCCCTGTTCAAGCCGCGACCGCACCACAGAGAGCAGCCGCTGCGGCAACTTCTGCGATCCGTCCATGGCGATCTGCCATGTCCGGTGTTTCAACGCAGGATTCTTGAAACGCGCGACCAACTGGTCCTTATAGCTGTCGAGATCGACACCCGGCGGCAAGGAAAGGCTTGGTGTCGCTTCATCATTCATATAGCGCCGCACCAGCCTCTCGAAGGCGGGTTCCGCCATGGTTTCAGCAATGGTTTCATAGCCAGCCAGAAAACCCAGGTATGCCAGCATGGAATGACTGCCGTTGAGAAGACGGAGTTTCATGTCCTCAAAAGGCCCGACGTCTTTGACCATCTGCGCGCCGGCCTCTTCCCACGCCGGACGGCCCATGGCGAAGTTATCCTCAATCACCCATTGCCGAAAAGGCTCGCAGATCACTGCGGCTTCGTCGCGCATCCCGAGCCGCTGCGCAAGCGCATCCAGTTCTTCATCGGTCGTTGCCGGAACGATACGGTCAACCATGGTACAGGGAAAGGCCACCTCGGAACGGATCCAGTCGGAAAACGCAGATTCAAGTTCGGCGGCATAGGCGGCAACCAGACTTGCGAGCATGCGGCCATTGTGGGGAAGGTTGTCGCAGGTCATGACGGTGAAGGGCTTCTCCCCGGCCAACCGGCGGATGTTCAAGGCTGCCGCGAGAAACCCGATAGCGGTCGAGGGCCGGTCCGGATTATTCAGATCCCGGACGATACCGGGATCTTCGAGATTGAGCTTTCCACTGGCCGGATCATGACAATAGCCCTTCTCCGTAACCGTCAGAGACACAATCTTCGTCGCGGGAGCGGCCATCCGCGCCACCAGCGCCGGTGGATCGTCGGGCGCAAAGAGCGTTTCGGTCACCGCGTCAATGACACGGCAACGGTCACCGTCGCCATCGCGCTCGACGACACAATAGAGCCCGTCCTGTGGGTCCATTTGATCCTGCACCGTTCGCTGGCGCAGGCTTACGCCGCAGATGGCCCAGTCTCCTCCGGAATGTGTCAGAACGTCGTCGGTATAGACTGCCTCATGGGCCCGGTGAAAAGCACCGATTCCCAAATGAATGATCCCGACGCCGGTGGTACTGCGGTCAAAGGAAGGACGCGCTACCGAAGACGGCAGTTCGGTGCGTGTGATGGCAGATAAGCGGGTCATGATAGGAACAGGCTCGGCAAGGTCATGGAAAAGGCTGGAACATAGGTGACCAATAGCAAAGCCACCAGCAAGGCGATGTAAAATGGCCAGATGGACTTTAGAGTTTGTTCGATAGGAATCTTGGCGACCGCGCAGCCCACGAAAAGAACCGAACCGACCGGTGGGGTAACCAGCCCCAGACCAAGGTTGATCATCAGCACGATCCCAAATTGCACCGGGTCCATACCCAGTGACGTCACGACCGGCAGGAAGATTGGCGTGGTAATCACAATCAATGGCGACATGTCCATGAAGGTGCCCAGGAACAGCAGGATCACATTGATGATCAGCAGCAGAACCAATGGATTGTCGGACAGGCTGCGCAGTAATTCAAAAAGCTGCGCCGGAACCTGATTGAAGGCAAGCACCCAACCGAAGGCCGCCGCCGTGCCGATCACGAGCAGAACCATTGCCGTGATCAGACCCGGTACGGCTGCGATAAAGCTGGATAAGGCCGAAGTGATTCCTGGAAAGACACCTTGCGGGTCATCGCGCTTCACTGCCAACAGGTAGGCAGCGGCCATCAGGCAAAGGCCTGTATGGCCAAGGCCGCCGAAGCCGACAGAATTCTTTTCAGCATATTCCACTCCCATGTTTTGTTCGTTACGTCACAGCAAAGCCGTTCGCCGCACTTCGAAGCAGGCGTTACAAGCGATAAGCTTTTTTCACGAGGCGGTAAGCGAGGTCTGCGGCGACCTCCAAGGCCTCGTCTTCATCAAGCCGATGGTCACAGACCAACTCAGCCAGATAGGCGCAGTCGATCCGGCGAGCGACGTCGTGACGCGCCGGGATCGACAGGAAGGCACGTGTGTCATCGTTAAAACCGACCGTGTTGTAAAAGCCGGCGGTTTCGGTCACAGAACGGCGATACCGCAACATGCCTTCCGGACTATCGTAGAACCACCAGGCCGGCCCCAGCTTCAGGACCGGATAATGACCCGCCAGCGGTGCGAGTTCACGGCTGTAGCTGGTCTCGTCGAGCGTAAAGAGAATGACATTCAAGTGGGCTTCGTTCCCGTAGCGCGACAGCAATGGCTGCAACCCGCGGACATAGTCGGTACGGCTGGGAATATCAGCCCCCATGTCGCGGCCAAAATCTTCAAGGACCTGCCGATTATGGTTGCGGAAGGATCCCGGATGAATCTGCATTACCAGACCATCGTCCAGACTCATGCGCGCCATTTCGCTCAACATCTGCGCCCGGAACTGCTCTGCCCCCTCGGCGGTGATACGTCCGGACAAGGCCTGATCCAACAGAGTCTGACAGGTGACAGGATCCAGATCGGCAGTCGCGGCGGTTGGATGTCCGTGATCGGTCGAGGTGGCTCCCATCTCGGCAAAGAAATACCGGCGCTGTTGAAGTGCGGAGAGATAGCCGAACCAATCAGTGATCTTCTCACCGCAAAGCTCGCCGAGCTGTTCGACGTTGCCCGCGAAACCCTCGAAATCCGGATCCACCACAGGATCCGGCCTGTAGGCGGTGATCATGCGGCCATTCCAGTCGCTGTCCCGCACCTTGGCGTGAGAAGAAAGCGGATCCAGCGGGGATTCGGTGGTCGTCAGAACTTCAATCTTGAAGCGGTCAAAGAGTGCACGCGGCCGATACTCCGGTTTGTTCAAACTCTCCTGCAGCCGGTCGTAAATAGGGTCCGCAGTGTCCGGTCCAAGGCGTTCGTGGATCCCGAAAACCTCGGACAGAGCATGGTCCAGCCATAGCCGCGAAGGCGTGCCGCGAAGCAGATAATAGTTCTCTGCCAGCAGGCGCCAGACCTTACGCGGATCGCTCTCGACCGAGCCGCCGTCACGCCGTGGAACCCCAAGACTCTCGAGTGAAATGCCTTGGCTGTAGAGCATGCGGAAAACATAGTGATCGGGCGTAACGAAAAGCTGAGCAGGGTTTTCGAAAGCTTCGTCATCCGCAAACCAGCGCGGATCGGTATGGCCATGCGGACTGACAATCGGCAGATCCTTGATCTCGGCATAAATCCGGCGCGCAACGGCCCGCTGCGACGGATCGCTCGGAAACAAACGATCCTGGTGTAACAGGGGTCTGCCGTCAGTTTGCTCGGCAAGCATCATTTAATCCTTCAACAGCATGCGGCGTACCGTATCCAGATGCGCATGCATGGCCGCTCGCGCTCCTTCTGCATCGCCTTGAGTCAAGTTGGCGTGTATCGCCCAATGCTCCTTCGCGGCACGGCGCGCGTTGTCAGGCAGGCTGACGCGCCGGCTGATCGCCGCGAACATGGGTTTGCGCATCCCTTCCCACAGCGGCTCCACAAGGGAGGCGAGAACCGTGTTGCGGGTCGCCTCGGCGAGCCGCACATGAAACATCAGATCACCGTCTTCGTGGCTTGAGATTTCCTGCTGTCCGGCTTCGATATCTGTTTCCATCTTACGGATCGCATCGGCGATACCATTAAGCTCCGGCTTGGTAATCTGGGATGCTGCGATCGCCGCGATCTCACCTTCTATCACCCGGCGTGCTGCGATCAGATCAAAGGGGCTAGGCCCCGTGTCGATACCATTTTGAAGGCTGGCGACAATACTCGAAGAAGAGTCTCGGATGTAGATGCCGGCACCGGACCGCACTTCGACCAGTTGCGCGAGCTCCAGCGCGACCATGGCCTCGCGGACCGTGGGACGGCTGACTCCCAGCGTGACAGAGAGATCTCGTTCGGGCGGCAGGCGTTCACCAACCTTCCATTCACCTGAGCGAATCAGGTCGGCAATCTGCCGTGCCACCTGCTGATAGAGTCTTTCTGTTTCGATCGCCTTCAATGGCATTCGACCGGCACTCCCCTCTCATCCCCGTTATCGGGATGCCACGTCCTCGGACTTTTAATGCCGCTCTTTTCAGCGCGACGGCATCTCGTTGGCCGCCATCAATTACCTATTTTGGATAAATGGTCAAGTGGCAAGGTGGTCAGGCCAATTTATGAATGCTAAGAGAAAACTGGCGGTAGGATCGAAGAGGCGAGCCTCTCCGTGACTCCGGCTTTCGCAATGGTGGAACCGGCGCTATGGTCCGGGCGCATTCAGCCCACGGCCTTTGCCAAGAAACCAAAACCAACCTGACAGCAATTCTGCCCAACGAAAGAACATGATGGAAAAATCTGAAATCAAGCGCGTCGCCTCGATTGGTGAGTGCATGGTCGAACTACGCGATCTTGGCAGCGGCCAACTCGAACGCGGGTTTGGCGGCGATACACTCAACACCGCGGTCTATATGGCACGGCATCTAGGAGAACACGCACGAGTAGAGTTCGTAACGGCTTTGGGAGACGACCCCTTTAGTGAAGAGATGCTCGATAGCTGGCGGCGTGAAGGCCTCGGCACCTCCCATGTGGTGCGCCTTGCGGGGCGGCGTCCAGGCCTTTATGTGATCAAGACTGACGAGACCGGCGAGCGCTCTTTCTTTTACTGGCGGGGCGAATCTGCCGCGCGGGAACTATTGAGAGACCCAAGGTGCCGTGATGCCCTCGAGCGCGTTGAGGAATACGATTTGGTATATCTCAGCGGCATTACGCTAGGCATTCTGGATCAGGATAGCCGCGATGGCCTGTTGAATTTGCTCGACAATGTGCGGACAAACGGCGGTCTCGTCGCCTTCGACGGCAATTTCCGCCCTGCCCTCTGGTCAAGCTTCGATCTCGCACGCACCGAAATGGAAAAATTGCTTCGCCGCAGCGACATCGCGCTGCCCAGCTTTGATGACGAATCCCGTTTATTTGGTGATCGAACGCCTGAAGAAACGCTGGAGCGCCTACGGGCACTGGGCGTAGACGAGGCGGTGGTCAAGAATGGCGCCGAAACGGGTCTCGTTCTGTCCGAAAGCAACGTGACCCGAGTCAGCCCTGAAAAAGCAAACAACGTGGTCGACACCACCGCGGCAGGCGACTCCTTTAATGGTGCATTTTTGGCGGCCCGACTCATGGGGCGTTCCGCAATGGATGCAGCGATGGCGGGGCACAAGCTGGCCGCCCATGTGGTGACAAAACGCGGCGCCATCGTGGACTGAGAATTTAATTTTTGGCTGTACGACCTCAGAATTCTCTTCTCAGTAAACGTCAAAAATTCGAGGAACTACAACCTTCGATTTTAAATTCATCTTATAGTTAACGCGTGAAATTCTGCGGCTTCCATAAGCAAAAAACCAAAAATACAACTATAAAAATACTACAGCTCATACCTCGTTACACCCTGCGACAGAAATACCCCATTTTTGACATTGAAAATCGGTCAGTCGACATATCCTCAGTAAGGGAAAACCCCAATATTATTTTAAGGGTTATGCCTCTATCAACGCATTGAAGCGGCGCTGCAATCGTTGACACACAGCGTAGGTAATATGACTGATCAGGTAGAGAACGATTTAACCGGCGCGACAAAAGATGACCGACCGGGATCGGCTGATCTTGCGCTGGCCTCATCTGCGTCAGATGATGCCGGAACTGCGATTACAGTTCCTATTGCCGCGTCCGGTGAACTGCTTGAGATCCGGATCGACGGCCCATCGGATATTCTCCTGGGATTTGACGATGACTCGGTCAATATCGAGTTGGTCGGTTCCGACCTTGTCTTCTCCTTCCCCTCTGGTGGCCAAGTCACGCTGCTGGGCTTTGCAAATCAGAGTGACCTGCCCAATCTCGTCCTGACCGACGGCCGTATCATTCCAGGCGAAGCGCTTGCTCAATTGGTTGAGGACGGCGGCGCTCCGATTGAAACCGTCGCAGGCCCCCCGCTGCAGGGCAGTGGCGCGAACGTCTATGACGACGGCCTCGGCAATCTTATCGATCTCCTGAATCCTCAACCGCCGATCCCCGGTGTGGTTTTTGAATTCTCCACCATCGCGCCGGTCGACGAACTTTCGGATTTTGATCCGGCTGGCGGCAGCTTCACGATCGGGTTTGGCTCGGGCCCAGACGGCGGCGCGGTTTTCCCCGGTGGTTTCGAGGACGGAAACCCAAGTTCCGGCGACGACAGTGTATTTCCTGTCGAAATCTCCTTGAACATTAACCCGAGTGATAACGAAGTTGTCACGGGTCTGGAGATTTCAGGTATTCCAGCAGGTGCGACCTTCTTTATAGGAGGAAGCGACCCAGGCAACATCCAACCACCCGCAGGCTCCTATAACCTGACACCCGCCCAGATCGCGCAAGGCATCTTCATTCTGCCGCCGCCGGACAGCGATGCTGACATTCCTCTCAGCCTCGATCTGAGCATCCTGGATAGTGATTCGGGCGATACCACGGTTGTTTCGGCATCAGGCACTCTGGTCGTTGACGCCGTTGCGGACATTCCGGAAGTGAGCGCAAGCGATGTTACCTCGGTCGAGACCGACGGTGAGGTCCGGATTCCGCTAAGCCTGTCCGCTGCCGTCACCGATCTGGACGGCAGCGAAAGTATTTCGCAGATCGTCCTCGAGGGGATTCCGGCAGAGCTCGCCTTGTCGGCAGGCAACTTGCTGCCGGATGGTAACTGGCAGCTCTCAGCAACTGATCTCAATGGCCTGGAACTGATCGCGCCACCCGATTGGAGCGGCGACTTCAACGTCGAGGTTGCCGCGACGGCAGAGGAAACGCCGAGCGACGCTGAATTGAGCGCGGACAACAACCAGGCCACCGCCTCGACATCTTTCTCGGTATCGGTTTCATCCGAAGGCGATGTCAGTGTTTCCGCGCCCGATAGCTTCACCGCTATCGAGACCGACGCGACCGTGACCGTTCCCCTTACCGGCCTTCAAGCCGAAGCGACCGACGCGGACGGTTCCGAATCCCTCGCGGATGTACGCATCGCCTTCACAGGTTTACCGGCGGGCAGCAGTGTCAATATCGGCAGTCTGGACGCCAACGGTATCTGGACTCCCAGTTCGATTGCAACGGCACAAGAGGAACTCAGTGCCCTGCAGCTCACCCTGCCGCAGGACTGGAGCGGCGACATCCAGGCCACGCTCTCGGCTCAGTCAGATGAAGGCGACGGAACACAAGGTAACGGTGCTGATTCAAGAGACTTCTCCATTGCGGTTTCCTCCGAAGGAGACGTCGCCGTATCAGCACCGGACAGCTTTGCCGCCGTGGAAACGGATACGTCGCTTACCGTACCTCTCCCAGGTCTGGAATTCAGCGTCACCGATATCGACGGATCGGAGTCCCTTGCCGACCTGCGCATAGCTTTCACCGGTTTGCCAAACGGAACCGCCGTCAATGGAGGCAACTTGTCGAACGCGGGTGTCTGGACACCGAGCTCAATCGCCGCGGCGCAACAGGAACTCGCCAATCTCGAATTGACTCTGCCGCAGGATTGGAGTGGCGATATCCAGGCCACCTTGTCGGCTCTGACCGATGAAGGGGATGGAATCCAGGGCAACGGCCTGGATTCGGCCAACTTCAGCATTGAAGTCTCAAACGAGGGAGATGTTTCGGTTTCCGCACCCAGCAGTTTCTCGGGCGCGGAGACGGACGATGCGGTCACTGTCGCACTCAACGGCTTGTCATTTGAGGTAAGTGACGCCGATGGCTCTGAATCCCTTACGGACCTGCGCATTGCCTTTACCGGACTACCAAACGGTAGCAGCGTTAATGTAGGTTCGCTCAGTGCGGGCGGAATTTGGGCACCAACCAGTCTGGCAACCGCTGCTCAGGAACTGGCTGCCCTGCAACTGACCCTGCCACAGGACTGGAGCGGCAATCTGCAGGCCGTGCTTTCGGCGACCAGCAACGAAGGTGACGGGTCACTCGGCAATGGATTGAGTTCGACCGCCTTCGACATCGCTATCTCGAGCGAAGGCGATGTCGCCGTTTCCACGCCGCAAGATTATTCGGGTGTCGAAACGGACGCGGCCATCACGATTCCGCTGACGAATCTGGAGTTTAATATCTCCGACGCGGATGGCTCGGAATCGTTGGCCGAACTGCGCATCGACTTTTCCGGCTTACCGGCCGGCGCGAACGTCAACGTGGGGAGCCTCTCTGCCGGCGGCATCTGGACACCAAGCAGCCTGGTAACGGCCCAGCAAGAACTGACTGCCCTTGAGTTGACATTGCCGCAGGACTGGAGCGGCAACATCCAGGCAACGCTTACCGCAGTGACCGACGAAGGCGACGGAACCCAGGGCAACGGACTGGACAGCAGCAATTTCTCGATCTCGGTAACGCCAGAGGGCGATCTGGCAATCGACGCGGGAAACGTGGTCGTACGCGAACGCGGGCGCCCCAACGCCATCAATCTGGACCTCGAAGCCCGGCCGACCGATATCGACGGATCTGAAGACTTTTCGTCGCTCTCCGTCACATTCGGCGACCTCCCGCCTGGTACGAGGGTCAATACCGGCAATCTGGACGCCAATGGCGTATGGACACCGAGCGATCTGGCGAACGGCGAAAGTGAAGTCGCAGCCCTCCGGCTGATCGTGCCGAGGTTCTACTCGGGCGTTATCACCGGCCAGCTGGACGCGTCCACCGACGAAGGTGCCAGCGACTCGCGCGACTTCACGGTCATCGTCAATCCGCGCGCGCAACCGCGTATCCGACTTACGGCGATTGAAACCGACGAACGCCTCTCGAACAGCCATCACGTCGTCAATGAAGACACCGACTTTGTGCTGCGCATTCGTGCAAACACGCCCGACCGCGACGGATCCGAGGGCCTCACTCAAATCGTCCTGGACAATGTCCCTCCGGGTTGGCTCGACTATGACGATTCAAGCGGCAGCGCGCCCTTTCCCGTTACCTTCGAACCCGGCGCGAGTGATTTCGAATCCGCCCTCTACGACCCCGCCAGCGGTCAGCTCGTCATACTGCTGGACGGCAGCCAGACCGTCTGGAACGGCAATCTGCGCGCGACACTCAACCCGGATGACGGGCGCGACGTCAGCGAGATTATGGGAGGCGATATCCGCGCCACCGTGACGGCCCAGGACGATGCCCCCGGCACTATCACGGGCACGGCAACCGGTACGCGGGCACGAAGCATCGACATCGACGTCGAAGAGATTGCCGACCCAGGTCAGATAACCCCGTTCCCAGGAATCACCGAGGCTGAAGTCGATGCCGCGGGCGGTATTCTGGATCTGAACATCATTGCCAGCGACACGGACGTCGATGGCTCCGAGACGGTGACGACGGTGATCATCAGTGGCGTTCCGGAAGGCGTCATCGTGCAGCTCCCGGACGGCACAACGCCCCTCTTGCAGGGAATCGACCGGGGACCGCCCCTCACCACAGCCTGGGTTTTGGAAAACGGCGACTGGGAAACCGCCCAGCTGCGCGGGATCAACGAACATTTCAGCGGCACCCTGGCGTTGACGGTCTCGACCATCACCGAAGATAGCAACGGTGATACGCTGCGCACCGATCTGCCCTTCCCCGTCGAGATCACACCGTCGGTTGACATCGCCCGGTCGGGTGCTTCGGCAGACGGGTGCGAAGACGAGCTGATTCCGGTCTCGATCAACGCAGGATTGATCGATCTGGACGGTTCCGAAGAACTGCTGAGCGCAACGCTCACCGGAGTTCCCTCGAACGTTGAAGTCTGGATCGGCGGCGTACAGCAAGCGACCTCACCTGACGGCAGCTATGAAATCGCGGCCGGTCAAACCGGCGCTGTACAGGTACGGCCGCCGCTGGATAGCAACGAAAACTTCCAACTCGGTCTTACCGTCGTTCATCGGGAAACAGCGACGGGTGAAACCAGCACCAACAGCACCAATTTCACCGTTGCGGTTCAAGGCGTTGCCGACGGCGCGCAAGCCAACGCCGCCGCCGTCTACGAGGGTACCTGGGATGGCTTCCCCCTCGATGACACAACAGGCAGTATCGGACTGTCCGGCGATACCTTCGAGACCACCGGCGACGGTTCCGAAGCCCTGTTCTTCGTGCTGTCCGGTCTGCCGAGCGGTCCGGTGGATCCAGGCTGGGGGACGACCTTCAACAGCGGCTTCAACAATGGCGACGGAACCTGGACCTTTACGCCCGATCAGCTCGCCGCATTGCAGATCCTGCCTCCAAACGGCTTCACAGGTGATTTGGCATTCGAACTGACGGCCTTCGTTTTCGAGAACGACGCCGATTTCGCGAACCCTGATCCCGCCAGCAACAAGGGGCTCGCTATCGACACCACACCCTTCGTCGTTACGATCAACGAGGGAACGCCCGGTGGCGGGGGTGGCGGTGGCGGCGGAGGTGGTACAGCATTGGAGCCTCCTTGCATCGGGATCTCCCTGGACAACAGTCCGGGCGCGAATTTGGAAGATCAGGACATCCCCATCGTCTTATCGGTTCTGGATCCGGGTGCCGATAATATAGGACTGGACAACCCGGCGCTGAACCTGGTGATCAGCGATCTCGATCCGGGCGCGACAATCTCGTCCAATGTTCCGGGCGCGGTGGTTTTCAATCCGATCAGCGGCAGTTGGACCGTGAACCTAGCGGCACTCGCAGGTGGACAGCTGTTCTACACGCCCTCGGCAGACCTCGCAGGCGATGTGGATTTTACGGTTACTTCGATCCTGAACCAGAGCAACGGCACCTTCGATACCAAAGCAAGCCCACCGCAGGTCGTTTCCGTGACACCGGTTGCCGATGCGCCTTCCCTCTCGGTTCCAGATGTAAGCGGATTCGAAGACGTCGCCGCGCAACTGAATATCTCGGCCGCCGTGACCGATCTGGACGGCTCGGAAAGCCTGGATCCCTTGCTGATAAAGGTCGATCCCGCGCAGGGTCAAGTGGTGGACGCAGCAGGCAACCCTTACCCCACCGATCCGTCGGGGGCAGCGATTGTCCCGGTCGGCGCCGCTGTCTTCATTCAACCGGCTGCGCAGCGTCACGGACCGGTGGATGTCGAGATCACGGCAACCTCGCGGGATTCAAACGGCGATACCGCCCAGACCACGACCACCGCGACTGTCAACTTTGCAGCGGTTGCAGATGCACCGTTGCTCGAAGTCATCTCGACGGACAGCTTCGACAGCCTGCCGGTGGCCACAGGTACTGAAGATGTCGGTGCCGTGCTGAGCGACAGCATTGATTTCACGGCGGTCGATACGGATGGTTCCGAAATCATGTCGGTCACCATCTCCAAGGTGCCTGACTTCGTCATCCTCTCTGCCGGAATCAACAACGGTGACGGCAGCTACACCCTGACACCGGCTGAGTACGCGGCTCTCGTTCTCTCGCTCGACACCGAGCATGCCCACGCCGATGCCGGTGAAATCCCGCCTCTGACCGTGACAGCGAGCGTGCTCGAACTTAGCAACGGCGATGTCGCCGACGTCAGTCTGGATTTCTATCTGGCCATTGAGGCCGTAGCGGATGCGCCGCTACTCACGACCCAGAACGCGCAGGGTAATGAAGACACCTTCATTCCTCTGGATGCTCAGATTGAGCTCATTGATCAGGACGGCTCGGAGCTCGCTTTCATCGAGGTTTCGGATATCCCGGCTGGTGCGATCCTCAGGTTTGGGGGAACTGAGTTCTCCGGTGCAAGCAGTTATCTGGTGCCGGCCGCCGATCTGGCGGACCTTGCGATCCGTCCCTCGGCTGACAGCGATCAGGACTTCGCTTTAACGGTCACAGCCGTGGCGGAGGAACAAAGCAACGGCGATATTGCTTCGACGCCAGGCAGCATTAACGTTTCAGTCAATGCTGTCGCGGATACACCTGCTCTGTCTCTTCAGGATGCTGCGGGAAATGAAAATAGCTTCATTGACCTCGCTGTTCAGATCGATCTCGCCGATCAGGATGGGTCCGAGACTGCCTTCGTGGACATTTCCGGCCTCCCTGACGGAGCGGTCATCAGATTTGGCGGAACAGAATTTGCCGGTGCTGCGGAGTACCGGGTTCCCGCCGCCGATCTAGCAGATCTCGCGGTACGCCCGCCGCAGGGCAGCGATGACGGCTTCGTCCTGGCGGTGACCGCAGTTGCGGAAGAGCAAAGCAACGGCGACACGGCTTCGGTCTCCGGCAACATTGCCGTAACGGTCAACGCCGTCGACGATATCCTGACCGCGAGCGATCCAAACGGCGAAACTCTGTTCGGTGGCGCCGGAAACGATACCCTGACCGGAGGATCCGGTAACGATCTTCTGATTGGCGGGAACGACGAAGACATCCTTCTTGGGGGCCTTGGTTCGGACAGTCTGACAGGCGGTGACGGCCAGGATCATTTTGTGTTTGATCAGGATGCCCTGAACGACGCCACGGCACCCTCCCCCTTGCTCGACAACATTACCGACTTCGATAGCGGACAGGATGCGCTGGATCTATCGGATATCCTGAGCAGTTACGATCCGGCATCCGAAGACCTAAGCGATTTCGTCCGTGTAGACGCCTCCAACGGCACAATTGAGGTCGATACCAGCGGCGCCGGCACTGGATTCACGGCGCTTGCCATGATCCCTGGGATCACTGCCGGAGAGACGATTCAGATCATTATCGATGATGCCAACAGCGTCGAATCGGTCACTGCACTTTAGACAACCCCTTCACAAATTCGTGCAATTCCCTGAATTCGCGCGGAATCTCTGGTATTTGGTGTGAAATCTGGGTCATTATCGTGTTTAAATCGATGATCGCCCTGCTTTTGCCATATTCGGAAATTGTAATAAGCTTGAAGCGGATCGGAGTTGATGATTAGAGGTTCTGATCCAATCGGTTCGTCGCCAAGCTAAGTTTGGCTCCATTGTCGATGAAGGGGGCAGAAAATGACGAGAGTTTCGAGTCTCAACAGAGACATCCCGATTAAGACCTGGATCGCGTTGTGGTCCTGTTTCGGCCTAACAGTCGGTTCTGCAGTGGCCATGGCATCCGCCGTGTCCTGCGTTCTTTCCGCCATGAATATGGCTGCCTGACGATTTTTGGTTTTAACCGGCAAGACTAGCACTAGCAGGTTCCGGCGTCGGGGGACGTTCGAAGCATAAATTCCCTCGAACACATTTTATAGTCGACGCAACGAGCTTTTTCAGCTGTTGCCCGCTCCATCGCATTTTTGCGCGCCTGGTTATGCATTACCTTGACGCAATCGTCAGGTTCGCATTTTTCCTGTAACCTTTCCGTCCTATAACTCGTCTAACACACGTGAAACCATCTCCGCGCGAATCTCGGCGAGAGACTGTTTGAACGTGAAGATTTGACTGATATCGGCGGCTCGGCGAAACTCGGGGCTTCGATCCAAAATAGTAAAACATTTAGACAGGCTTATTTATGGCTTTGGCCGACGTCGAAGCGCCAATGGCAGATCGTTGCAGCTTTACGAGCAGATCTGTACAGGGACAGTTGACCGTCGCCTTCGAGGGTGCCTGGACGATCCGAACGGTCGGTCAGGCGAGCCGGGATCTTCGTAAGCTCGAAGCAGACGGCGCGAAAAAGGCAGCATTTGATCTCGAAGACATTGACGCTCTGGATACAGCCGGTGCCTGGGTCATTGTGCGAACAGCCGCCGAGCTCAAAGCGGCCGGCGTCACTGTCGACTTTCAAAAAGCCTCGGATACAACCACCACCCTGCTTCGGACAGTATCGGAAAATCATGTCGAGTGTCCGCCCGAGCCGCCAGCAGGCAATGCCTTGGTGCAGATCCTGGAGCATCTCGGCCAGGAGACCTATTCCTTTTGCAAGGCCGGCCGTGATCTTCTGAATTTCCTCGGCTATACGGTCATTGTGCTGCTGCGGTCGATCTTTCAGCCCAGCCGGATTCGTCTTGTGGCTCTGATCAGCCAGATGGAGCAGACAGGACTGAACGCTCTGCCCATCGTCGGATTGATTTCATTTCTCATCGGCATCGTCCTGGCCTACCAGGGAGCAGATCAGCTCGCCAGGTTCGGTGCGCAGATTTACACGGTGAACCTGGTTGCTGTCGGTGTCCTGCGAGAGATGGGTATCCTGCTCACCGCAATCATTGTCGCCGGCCGGTCGGGCAGCGCCTTCACCGCACAGATCGGTATGATGAAGGTTAACGAAGAAATCGACGCCATGGAGACCATCGGGCTCGATCCCATGGATGTTTTGGTCATGCCGCGGGTCATCGGCCTGACTCTTGTCCTACCACTGCTCACCTTCTACGCCGATGTCATGGGGCTCCTTGGCGGCGCCGTCATGGCCACTTTCTCACTCGATATCTCTCTGGCCCAGTTTACCAGCCAGTTGCTCTCTGTTGATCGCGTCAGCGACTTTGCAGCCGGACTTATCAAGGCACCGTTTTTTGCCATTATCATTTCTATTGTTGGCTGCTATGAGGGCCTTCGCGTTTCCCGCAGCGCTGAATCGGTCGGCAAACAGACGACACGGTCAGTGGTGGAAGCCATATTCCTGGTCATCGTGCTCGACGCCCTCTTTTCGGTGCTTTTCTCTGTGATCGGAATTTGACCGTGGTCCAGGACGATCAACCCATTATCAAAGTCAGCAGGCTGCGGAATAAATTCGGCCTTCAAGTCGTGCATGATCAGCTCGATTTTTCGGTCAAACGCGGCGAGGTCATGGGCATCGTCGGCGGCTCCGGCACCGGGAAGTCAGTGCTTCTGCGTACGATTATAGGATTGAACAGGCCGTCGTCGGGCCTCATCGAGGTCTTCGGCCAGGATACCTCGAAACTTAGGGGCAACGAAGCCAGGGCCTTGCAGGCGCGTTGGGGCGTGTTGTTTCAGGATGGCGCTCTGTTTTCCTCACTGACCGTCGCTCAGAACATCGAAGCGCCGATCAAAGAACACACCAAGCTGTCCAAGGAGTTGAGGCAGGAACTGATCGACGTCAAGGTGTCGATGGTTGGCCTTCCGCCGGATGCGGCAAATAAATTCCCCTCGGAGCTTTCGGGCGGCATGCGAAAGCGCGCCGGCTTGGCTCGGGCGCTGGCTCTGGACGCGGAAATCGTTTTCCTGGATGAGCCCACAGCCGGCCTCGACCCCATCGGGGCCGCGAAATTCGACGAGCTGATTCAGGAACTGCAGGCGACATTGGGGCTGACGGTGGTTATGGTGACCCATGACCTGGATTCACTCCATGCAATTTGCGACCGGGTTTCGGTGTTGTTGAATAAAAAAGTTAAGGTGGGAACGATCCCGGAGTTGATCCGCGAACCTGACCCCTGGATCGATGAATATTTCAAAGGACCACGTGGTCGCGCCGCCGAAACGGCCAAAAGCCGTTCGGCCAATCGGGTGAATGGACTGAGCCTCTCGAGAAGCGTGGCCATTGAAGCCAGCTCCCTGGGTTCAACCAAAGAAAAAATATAAGGTGAGGCAGATCGGATAATGGAAACCCGTGCAAATTACGTCATGGTCGGCAGTTTCGTCCTGCTGCTGGTCTTCGGCCTATTGGGTTTCGTGGTCTGGTTGGCCAAGTTTCAGGTCGACACGGAGCTCAAGCGCTTTGATATCTTTTTCCGGGGTTCGGTGACAGGCCTCGCCGTGGGCAGCCCTGTCCGTTACAGCGGCGTACGGGTCGGTGAAGTCGTCTTTATCGGCCTCGATCATGACGATCCCAACCGGGTGCGGGCCTTGGTGGAAGTCGATGCCAAGACACCCGTAAAAACGGACACCTACGCGACGCTGAATTTGGCAGGCCTGACCGGGGGGCTCTACGTGCTGCTGTCCGGCGGGTCGCGCGAAGCGCCGCTTCTTGAGATGGCGGAAGACCAGAAGCGGCCAGTCATTCCCTCCCGCTCGTCGGACCTGGAAAGCGTAATCAGTTCGGCGCCCGAGTTACTCGATGGCGCAATCTTGCTGCTTAACCGAGCGAATGATGTACTCAATGACAACAACAGGGCTGACATCGCAGCCACACTCGCCAATCTGCGAGAGGTCAGTGAGGCCTTTATTGAAAATCGCGAAAAGGTCGAAAACCTGATCAACGACGCCTCCTTGACCATGAATAATCTCAGCAACGCGACGGGGTCTTTGAAGGAAACGGCGAATTCGATCAAGGTGAATCTGGATCGACTGACCGAGAGTGCTGATCGCACCCTCCTCGCTTTCGAGTCGACGGCCGGCACGATCGACGGATCCGTTGAAGGTGTTTCGACCGACCTGCGCGTTTTGCTCAAGAGCCTGGACAGCACCGCAACAAGCCTTGATGGCGCAGCCAGCCAGATGGAGAAGCTGATCGCTGAGAACCGGGAGCCGATCAACGATTTCACCACAACCGGCCTCTACGAACTCTCCAATGTTCTGATCGAGGCGCGCGACCTGATCAGCGACCTTCAACGCATCACCACCGAGGTCCAGCGCGACCCCGCCCGCTTTATTTTCGGCGACCAACAGCAAGGCTATGACGCACAATAAGAACAAAGACGTTTCAAACGGCTCTCCGGATAGCGAACTTGCGTCTGAGGGTCCGGCCATTCCACAGCGGCGCCAAAGCCTGAAAGCCCTGGCGGCTCTTCCGATTGCCGGTTTTGCCGCGGCCTGTTCCAATATTGTGCCTGGCCAAGGGCCACCGCCAGCACTCTATAGACTCACGCCGAAAAGCACATTCCGCGAGGATCTTCCGACAGTGGAGTGGCAGCTGGTTTTGGAGCCGCCTCTCGCGAATGGAAGTCTTAACACGACGCGGATCGCACTTCAGCGCTCCCCGACTCAGATGGAGTTCTACGCCAGGTCGGGATGGGTCGATCAGGCGCCGATCATGGTGCAGACCCTCATGGTCGAATCTTTTGAGAACAGCGGAAAGATTGTCTCGGTTGCCCGGGAAACAGGTGGGCTAAGAGCCGATTTCATTATCAAGACGGAGCTGCGCGAGTTCCAGACCATCTATTACCGCAGCGGCCGACCAGAGGCACTGGTTGCCATAAACGCCAAACTCATCCAACTGCCGCAGCGGACCATCATCGCGTCACAGAATTTCAAACACGCCGCTCCTGCTGCAGCCGACCAGATTGACGACATCGTTGTGGCTTTCGACGATGCTTTGGACAAGGTGCTGCGTGGTCTGGTCGAATGGACCCTGCTGTCGGGACAGGCAGCTTTTGAGAAAAATGGCCGGCGCAGACGTCAACCGCGGCCGCGGCAGCCCAGCAGCTAAGCAAGCTACGCCCTATCGAACGAAAAACGGCGGCTCATTAGAGCCGCCGTCTCGGGTTTTTAGCTTACTGGAACAGCCTATCAGGCTGTCGGTCTGCGGCGCCGGACAACGGCCCCCATGCCGAGCAGGCCAAAGCCCAACAGCGCCAGACTGGCAGGCTCCGGGATGCGAACCTGTTCTGCAGAAATTGAGAACAAGGTCTGTAGATTGTTGGCCTGACCTTCCTGAGTGGTGAAGCCCACACACCCTGAAGGCTGGCCGGCTGCCGCACAGGTCGCATCGCTGAGTGGGCCGAGTCCCTGCGCGCCCAAGGTGATGGTGTAGATGAAATCGTCGACGACGAAGTTCTCAACCAGAACCTCAGGGTTCAAGAGGACGAAGATATCGTCACAGCTCGACACTGATTCGAACCCGCAGTTGCCGACATTCCCGGTTTCCGTGAAATCGATCTGAAACACGGAATCCAGCTGCTGAGTGATCGTCGGATCGTTGGCCGCAGTCAAAACCAGTTGAGTGGACAAGGTCGCCGAGGTCAGAGTCTCACCGCCGATGGGATTGTTGTTATGGGTGATCGACGCGCCCGCAACGGGCCCACCACCCGTACTCAAAGTGGGAGGGTCGGTAACCGTCGCGTCGACGACCAGCGAGCTGGGGCCGTTTCCGCCCGTTCCCCACTGTAGAGTGGTCGGCGCATTCCCAAGATTTGCATTGGGGTTGGATCCCGTAACACCAGCCGGTGAAAAGGCCGTGAACGCAGAGTCGATCTGATAAGTCCATTCCGTAATAAGGGCGGCTTGTGCGCCAGCAGCACCTAGGATGGCTACGGGGAAGGACACAACCAACGCCGCCGATACGCGCTTGAAGCTAGTCCATGCCATTATTTTTGGTCTCCATTTCATTTCACTCAGTCAGGCTTGCTAAGGAATCGCCAAGACCTCCGCCGCTAGGACTTCGCTACCTACGATACCTGCATGACTACATAGCAAATCTAATGCCAGTGTCATTTTTGCAGCCATTTCAATGAGTTAAATTCGATTTCCGAAAAAATCGATTTAAAATTGTAAAGAACTCTGACAAAGCCACTTTTGCGACACAAAATATTCGCAAGCATATGATGTTATTTTATCATGACTTTTCAATGTGTTAAAAATTAAACGACAAAGCGTTTATTGACTGAAATTTAAATATGTAAAAAAAATCGACGTGAGATTTTTGCAACAAAGCAAATAAATCCCTTGCAAACCCTACGATTATTTAGTTAACGAGTCTTAACACCGACTTTGCCCACTGCTGTGCTGTCAGTTTATTTGACAGTGAGGGATTTTTCGTTCGTTTACATTCTATTTGTTAACGATTATATCGGTAGTTTTACTTATATATTATCAGTTGATTTTGCAAAAAACCGCTGGTTAGAAAATCGCAAGATTCTCGCGCTGACCCGCAGAAAACCTCGGCTTCAGCGCACAACCCGGCCTGTGCCCAAAAAGGGGCAATAAAAGGGCCCGGTCACATCTGTGACAAATTTAGGAAAATTAAGCACTTAGCTCGCTTTCGACGATTTGGGCCTGTGAAAGCCCCATACACGAAAACAGCACCCGCTAGAGCTGTATCAACGACTCTCCTCCCGGTAGTGGAGTCGACAGACCCTCTCGGCTCGAAAATCAATACTTTAGTTTGTCGCAGCTTTTATTTTAACGGAGCGGGTAAACAGCAGCTATTGCGCTCGACCTTTATGTCTTAGCGGCTGTATCAGAGCTATGTGTTGTTCTGTGAAAACGGATCAAACTCTAGAGAAAGCTTTCCCGGTAGGACCGCGCCTGTCCCAGGCTCTCGGCTTCGTAAACACCACGGGCAATGGCGCGGGCAACACAGTCTGCGGCGTGCATGCCGATCCTCGCAACATCCATGACCGGGTCCCTCAACGGACGTTTGGCGGTCGAGACTACGAACAGAACGTCGCCATCCAACGGCGTGTGAACCGGACGGATGGCCCGTGCCATACCATCCTGAGCCATAATCGCAACCCGCTGTGCCTGCGCCTTGGTCAGGGCCGCGTCGGTTGCAACCGCCACCAACGTGGTATTTTGAGCCGCCTCGTTCGGAAAACTGTAGTCCAGGTCTTCGGGCGGACGCCCAGGTGGCTTCTGTCCTCCGAATTCACCGTCACGCTCGAAAGCCCAAGCCCAAAACACCGGCGACCCCGGCATGACAACTGAGCCCAGCGGATTGACCGCTGCCAGCGCCCCGATGGTAATACCAGAAGACAGCAGCAGTGACGCACTTCCCAATCCGCCTTTCAAGGGCCCGGCAGTGGCCCCGATTCCGGCGCCGACGTTTCCAAGCTCGCATTCAAGCGCCGCCGCCGCCACTGCCCTTCGGCCAAATTGACTGTAGGGCGATGTTTCACCCCAGTCCTTATCACCACCATTTTGCAGGTCGAACAGAATTGCAGCCGGTACGATTGGTACGATCGCATCGCCGACGCGATAGCCGCGCCCCTGAGCCGCCAGCCAGCCGGTCACCCCACTTGCAGCATCGAGGCCGAATGCAGAGCCGCCACTGAATACGATGGCATCTACCCTCTCAACAGTTGCCACGGGATCAAGAAGCACAGTTTCGCGCGTTCCCGTTCCTCCACCACGCAAATCGACTGCCGCGACCGCTGGCTGGTCAGGCAGCAACACCGTGACGCCACTCCGAAGACCGAAGTCTCCGGCGTTGCCGACCTTAAGGCCCGGCACATCCGTTATCGCGTTGCGTGCGCCAACCCGGTTCATCCCGCCAGGCTCCGCCGCATCTGCAAAAATCCATTCAGGAGAACTCGCTGCGCAGCAGCAATAACCTGCGCACAGGATCGACAACTATCAGCCGTCGGATTGAATGGGAAAACTTTCGGATGCGTCCGAGTCAGAGCAACACTCTCGCTGCGTTTAACTTCAATACGACTATGAATCCGCACCACAAAAACCATCCCTCTCAATCAAGGAAGCAACATAGCATCGTTTTCAGATAGTTAGGAGCTTTTCGGGTGGCGTTTTCTACTTTCGAACTCTGACAAACTGGCGCTAATCATTGTTGGCCAGGACCTCAACGCACACACACAGTTATGGCCAACACTTAGGCGTGACCGCGGTAATTAACAAAATTTTTAATGATGCATCATTAAAACCACCTCCGGAAGCAATCAACTGCTGATTGTTTGCACCAAGTTAATATATAGAGGTTGTATTTCATGCGCATCGCCACTCGTCTCTTCGGCTTGATTGCATTAGCAGTTGTCGGAATCTTACTCATTGCGGGGCTAAATCTTTCTCACCTCCGCACGCAAACTTATGAGCAAAAACATGCCGAGCTTAAACACCTGGCAGAATCGGCAACGGCAGTGCTGGCCTCTTACCACGCCAAGGCCCAGAGCGGCGAATTAACCGAAGAAGATGCCAAAGCCCGTGCGCTGGAAGCTATTTCAGGTATGCGCTACAATGAAACCGATTACTTCTGGGTCAACGACATGGCACAGCGGATGATCATGCACCCCATCAAGCCAGAGTTAAACGGCAAAGACCTCAGTGAGTTACAGGACAAATCCGGCAAGTTTCTGTTCCGGGAATTCGTCAAGGTCGTTGAGGCCAACGGTGGCGGTGTCGTTGGATATCTCTGGCCGAAACCGGGCCACGAAGAACCTGTCGCGAAGCAGTCTTTTGTACAGGGTTTTGCGCCCTGGGGGCTGATCGTTGGCACTGGTGTCTACATTAACGACCTCGAAGCGCAGCTCTTTAGTGAGGCAATGACCGTCGGCGGGATCTGCTTAGCAATTCTGATCAATACGGTCGTTGTGTCGATCTTCACTACAAAAAGCATTACAAGTCCTCTTTCTGCCGTCACTGGTTGTATGAGGAGTCTCGCTGACGGTGATCTCGAAGTTGAAATTCCTGCGCGAAACAGCAATGACGAGATCGGCGCCATCTCCAAAGCGGTCGAGGTGTTCAAAGCCAATGCCGTAGAGCAAAAGCGTATGGAGATGGAACACGAGAAGACCCGTCATCAGTCCGAAGAAATAAAGCGCACGGACATGAACCGCCTTGCGGCTGGTTTCGAGGAAAGCGTGAAGAGCATCGTCGATGAAGTCTCTTCGGCCATCGGAAACATGCAGTCCAATGCTCAGCAGATGTCATCGCGCGCCAATGATGCCAGCACGCAATCTTCAGCAGTCGTCTCGGCCTCGCAGGAGACCACCTCAAACGTCCAGACCGTGGCATCCGCGTCAGAGCAACTTTCCGAATCTATCCAGGAAATCAGCAAGCAGGTCGCTGATTCTTCTAAAATTACCTCCGAAGCCGTGCAGCAGGTCGAGACCACCAATGGCGAAGTTGAAGGCCTATCGGAGGCGGCCAAGAAGATTGGTGATGTGATCGATCTGATTTCGGACATTGCTGAACAAACCAACCTGCTCGCCCTGAATGCGACAATTGAGGCCGCCCGTGCCGGCGATGCCGGCAAGGGCTTTGCTGTGGTCGCGTCAGAGGTCAAAAACCTGGCAACTCAAACTGCAAAGGCCACTGAAGAAATCGGTGCACAGATCAACTCAATGCAGAACGCGACAGAAACTGCGGTCACTGCCATTAAGAACATCGGCACGACCATATCCCGAGTCGACGAGATCGCATCCTCGATCTCCGCTGCGGTGGAAGAGCAAGGTGCCGCGACCCACGAGATTTCAAGAAACGTTCAGGAGGCCGCAGCCAGCACGCAGAGCGTGTCGGGCACCATCAATAAAGTCCATGCCGCCTCGAGCGAGACGGGTCAATCCGCTAAATCAATTGAGGAAGCTACGGGCGAACTGACCCGGCTGTCCGATAGTCTGCGCGGTGAAGTCGAGACCTTCCTTGGAGGAATTCGCGCAGCATAGTAGACAAGGCGCGTTTCACGACCGGAAAGAGCCGGGCAGTGCACTGCCCGGCTCTTTTTCTGTTCAACTCACTCGGTATTGCGGATTAACAGGCGCGTAACCGCTCTTGACGCGGGCTAATGCCGAAGCGCTGCCTGAAACTCTTGGAAAAGTGCGACAGAGTGACAAAGCCCGAAGCAAAAGCAATGTCGGTGACCGGTTTTTCGGTCTGCAACAGCAGCGATCTGGCAAAATCCAATCTCAAATCCAGGTAGTACTTACCCGGTGAACAGCCCAGGTGATGTCGGAAAAGGCGCTCAAGCTGGCGGCGAGAGACCTGCGCCTTGTCCGAGACCTCTTCCAACGTCAGAGGCTCTTCCAGATATTGCTCCATCACCTCGATTGCAGCGGAAACCCGGGCCGATTTCAATTTCAACAGCCGTCGGTTGGCGACACTTTGGTTATCGCTGCTGGTGCGGATTCTGCCATGTTGAAACTCACTGGATACGATCATGGCAAGATAGGAGCCATGATCCCTGGCAATGATATTCAGCATCAGATCGAGCGTCGCGTCGCCCCCGGAACAGGTATAACGGTTACGATCGATCTCCAGAATGTTTCCGGTCCAGATGACATTGGGGAACAATTCAACGAAACCGGCTTGGTTCTCCCAATGAATGGTCGCCCGGTAGCCGTCGAGCAACCCGGCCGCAGCCACGATCAGGCTGCCGGTTGAGGTGCCGCCGATTATGGCGCCGCGCCGCGCTCGGACCCGCAGCCAGGCGAGGATGCTCTTATTCACATTTCTTTGCGGATGGTATCCGGCGCACACCAGGACGATATCCGGATAGATCTCTGCGGTCAGGCCATAGTTCACATCGACGGAAACATCGCTGCTGCAGATGACCGGCGCGCCGTCCGTCGAAAAGAGAGACCACTCATAAAGTGTCCGGCCCGCCTGTGCGTTGGCTTGACGCAAGGGATCGATAATGGCGGCCAGAGTCATCATGGAGTAACCCGGCACCAAAAGAATACCGAACTTCGTGGGCCGCTCGTAACCATTGGCTCCGTTTGCCGTGGTTGCGGGAGCTTTGCCGTCGCTCACCATGGTCTTCCGCACGCCCTCCCGTCTGTCCGGTATATTCCGGCTCTGTATCATTCGCGATAACCGATAACCAGCATCCAAAGCAACCCAGATCACATCGTCCGGTCACGGCTTTGTTCAAAAACACAAACAAAACCATAATAAACCACGAACCTGCGCCTTCGCATAGATGCCTTTAAACCTAATGTCATCTCATAGTCATCATTGGACAGAAAACAACTTTTCAATATAATGAACAAGAATTTTTAGCAATGCGAGCCAGATTATGTCGGAAATCGACGCCCCACCGGCCCCGCAACTCGGCGGCACGCTTCAGGCTGCCCGAAAGCAACGGCGGCTCACGCTTGATCAACTGGCCAGCCGGAGCGGCATCTCCAAATCGATGCTCTCGCAGATCGAACGCGGCAAAGTCAATCCCACCTTCGTGGTTTTATGGAACCTTACACAGTCCTTGGGAATCGAACTAAGCGAACTGTTGGGTTCCTCGCAGGATCATGACCAAAACAGCGGTACGATTACACATGTAAAGGCTTATTCCACACCGACAATCAAGAGTGCCGACGGCAGATGCCAACTGCGAATTTTGGGACCAACCCGCACGGTTCTGCCGATGGAATGGTATGAAATCAGCTTCGAACCGGAGAGCGAACTTGATTCACAGGCGCACGCTAAGGACACCTATGAACATCTGACAGTTCTGAGCGGCCGGCTTAAGGTCCACCTGCCGGGCCAGATCATCGAGATTATGGAGGGTGAGACCCTGCGGTATCCCTCCGACCAATCGCACAAGATCGAAAACGGCTCGAAGTCCCCGGCACAAGCACTGCTGGTGATGGCATTGCCAAGCCAATACAACGGCCAGCCACCAAAATAGGCTGCGCGAAACCACAGCAACCGGGCAAAGTGCCGGATGCCCCAGTTTTTCGGCTTTTAGCCTTGACCCATTATATAAAACACGTGTTCATTATATTGCACAACACTACATGAGATGCCAGCAGGTAGTGCGGCAACACCGGGAACAACAGTCAGGGATACTGGGCAGATGAGCAGATCGCTTATGGCGCACCTCGAACAAGAGACGCAGTCTCTAGTCGACAAGGGACTCTATAAAGGCGAACGCCTGATTACGTCACCGCAGGGATCCGTCATTTCGGTCAATGCCGCCTCGGCCGGCTCTGTGCCCGGACAGGAGGCAGAGGTCATCAACCTCTGCGCCAACAACTATCTCGGTCTATCCAACGACCCTGCCGTCGTGGAAGCCGCCAAACAAGCACTGGACAGCTATGGCTTCGGCCTGTCTTCAGTGCGTTTCATCTGTGGCACCCAGGACATCCACAAGACTCTCGAGAGCCGGGTCAGCCGCTTTCTGGGTATGGAAGACACGATCCTTTTCTCATCCTGTTTCGACGCCAATACAGGTTTGTTTGAAACCTTGCTCGGCCCCGAAGACGCGATCATCAGCGACGCCTTGAACCACGCCAGTATCATCGACGGTGTCCGGCTTTGTAAGGCAAAACGCCTGCGCTACGCGAACAACGACATGGCGGCCCTGGAAGATTGCCTCAAGCAAGCCCAGGATTGCCGATTTCGCATGATCGCGACCGATGGTGTTTTTTCTATGGACGGCATCATCGCCAACCTGCCCGCCATCTGCGACCTTGCTGAGCGTTACGACGCTCTGGTAATGGTCGATGACTCCCATGCGGTTGGGTTCGTCGGTGACGGAGGGCGCGGCACACCGGAACTCTGTGGGGTTTCGGAGCGGGTCGATATCCTGACCGGGACACTCGGCAAAGCCCTGGGCGGTGCTTCAGGAGGATACGTTGCGAGTTCAAGCGCCATCGTGAATTGGCTGCGGCAACGATCGCGTCCCTACCTCTTTTCGAATTCCCTCGCGCCGATGATCGTCGCAACCTCGATCAAGGTCCTGGAGTTGCTGGAAAGCGACGCGGATAGCCGCAAGCGCCTGATTGCGAACAGCCGCTTCTTCAGGCGTGGAATGCAGGAATTGGGGTTTGACCTGATTCCCGGCGAACATCCGATTATCCCGGTGATGCTCGGCGACGCCAAACTGGCCGGAGAAATGTCCCGAATGCTTTACGAAGACGGGGTTTACGTCACCGGCTTCTCCTTCCCTGTTGTGCCCGAAGGTAAAGCCCGGATCCGGACTCAGATGTCCGCGGCACACAGCGAAGCCCAGTTAGCCAAGGCAATCGACGCCTTTGCGCGCGCCGGTCGCGCGTTGAACGTTATCGGCTGAACATAGAGATCCGCCGCGCGCCAGCGGTCATTCTTGGATGAAGTGATCAAGAAGGCAGATTGCCCTCTAACTCTATGAATTAAGAGGCTGATTCACGGATTTTGCTGTTTCAGTGAAAAACCAATCAGGCTCTAGAGTTTCTGTTTCAAGCGAACCAACCGCAATGGGAAGAACAGCGCCATGAAAGCATTGGTGAAAGCGAAGTCGGAGCCGGGCCTCTGGATGCAGGAGGTGCCGGAACCAATCTGCGGCGCAAATGACGTCCTTATTCGTATCAGAAAGACCGCCATCTGCGGCACCGATATGCATATCTATAACTGGGACGACTGGGCACAGCAGACCATTCCTGTCCCAATGACCGTCGGCCATGAGTACGTCGGCACGATCGTCGAAGTCGGTGCCAATGTCGCAGATTTCAAAGTCGGAGACCGGGTTTCCGGTGAAGGTCACATCACCTGCGGGCACTGCCGAAACTGCCGTGCCGGCAAACGGCACCTCTGCCGCAACACCAGCGGCGTCGGGGTCAACCGACCCGGTGCCTTCGCCGAGCTGGTTGCGATCCCGGCATCCAACGCCTATCCCCTCCCCGATGATATCTCCGATGATCTGGCGGCAATCCTGGACCCCATGGGCAATGCGGCCCACACCGCCCTATCCTTCGATCTGGTTGGCGAGGATGTCCTGATCACCGGTGCAGGTCCCATCGGCCTGATGTCGACCGCAATCGCCAGGCAGGCAGGTGCCCGTCACATAGTGATTACGGATGTGAATGACTATCGACTGTCGCTAGCGGATAAACTCGGAGCCACCCGCGCTCTTAATGTCACCACAGCGACATTGCCGGAAGTCATGACCGACTTAGGGATGACCGAGGGTTTCGATGTCGGCCTTGAAATGTCGGGAAATCCGCAGGCTTTCCGCGACATGCTTGGCGCCATGAATCATGGTGGCAAGGTGGCCCTGCTCGGCATTCCGCCTCAGGACACCGCAATTAACTGGAACGACCTGATTTTCAAGGGCCTGCAGGTCAAGGGGATCTACGGCCGTGAAATGTTTGAGACTTGGTACAAGATGACTGCGCTGTTGCAGAGCGGAATGGACCTGAAACCGGTGCTGACGCACTGGTTTCCGATTGAACGCTTCGAAGAAGGCTTTTCGGTCATGAACAGCGGTCAATCAGGCAAGGTAATCCTCGATTGGAGTTAAAACGATGAGTGATGTTGGGGTTGGCGTGTCATCGGAAACGGCGGCAAAGGAGGCGACGGAGAGGAGCGGTCGCCGCTCGGGACGCTCAGGCGCAAGACGCAGCAAGCGTGCCGGACAACAAGCCGGATTTACTCAACCGCCCTGGAAACCCATCGTTAACTCCTATGCGCCGACCGAGCTCCTCAACAACGAACAGATTGAGCGGATTCACGATGCTTCGCTGACCATCCTGGAAGAGGTCGGCATGGATTTCCTGCTGGAGGAAGCCAGGGATCTCTTGGCCAAGGCGGGCGCCGAAGTCACACCTGGCAGCGAGCGTGTTCGCTTCGACCGCGACATGATTCTGGAAGCCGTCGCAACGGCACCGTCTGAATTTACCCTGCACGCCAGAAACCCCGCTCATAACCTGCCGATGGGAGGGCGGAACTTCATTACCTCCATGGTTGCCAGTGCCCCGAACTGTTCGGACAGCGACAATGGACGGCGCGTCGGCAATCAGGTCGATTTTCGGAATTTCATCCGCCTCGGGCAAAAGCTCAACATCATCCACATGTTCGGCGGCTACCCGGTCGAGCCGGTTGATCTGCCCCCGGCGACCCGACACCTGGATTGTCTCAGCGACTTCATCACCTTGGGCGACAAGGTATTTCATGCCTATTCACTAGGTCGGGAGCGTAATCTTGACGCCCTTGAAATGGTTCGGATCGCCCGTGGTTTGACCGAAGATCAGCTCGATCAGGAACCCAGCCTGCTGACCATTATCAACACGTCCTCTCCTCTGCGCCTGGACGTTCCAATGTTGCGCGGGATCATCGAGATGGCACGCCGAAACCAAGTGGTGGTCGTGACACCCTTTACGCTTTCCGGCGCCATGGCCCCCGTGACCCTGGCCGGTGCCCTCGCGCAGCAGAATGCCGAGGCCCTGGCGGGTCTCGCGTTCGCCCAGATCGTTCGCCCCGGCGCGCCGGTCATGTACGGCGGCTTTACCTCCAACGTCGACATGAAGTCGGGTGCACCTGCCTTCGGCACGCCTGAATACATCAAAACGGCGCAAATCGGTGGTCAGCTGGCCCGCCGCTACGGAATTCCCTACCGTTCGTCCAATGTTAACGCGTCCAACATCGTCGACGCTCAGGCGGCCTATGAATCGGTCTTCGCGCTCTGGGGCGCCGTAACCGGGCACACCAACCTGCTGAAGCACGGGGCTGGCTGGCTGGAAGGCGGGCTTTGCGCCTCCTTCGAAAAGGTCATCATCGATGCTGATCTTCTGCAGATGGTGGCCGCTTATCTGGAGCCACTGGAGATCGATGACGCAAGTCTGGGGCTTGATGCGGTCAGGGATGTGGGTCCGGGCGGGCACTTCTTCGGCACCGAACACACCCAGGAACGTTATGAAAATGCGTTCTACGCGCCCATCGTATCGGACTGGCGGAACTTTGAAAGCTGGGAAGAAGCTGGCTCCGAAACTGCGACCCAACGCGCGAACAGGATCTATAAACAGCTTATCCAGGAATACGAAGCCCCGCCGCTGGATCAGGCCATTGCCGACGAGCTCTCGGCCTTCGTGGCGAAGCGTAAGGAAGAAGGCGGCGTTCCGACGGACTTTTAACTCATTCTGGAGACTTAAGCGATAAAGTGTAAAACCGTCCATCCTTCAACCAGAACGATAAATTCCTTCAAAAACTTACGGCCCGTAAAAAGTCGCGCTGCCAAGGTATTGACCGACTACTGGTTCATAGCTTGTCAACCTTCGCGAGGTATTCTTTCGGCCTCTTAACTAGAACTAGTGGGAATAGCTCCCAAAAGGCCATCGAAGCGGCTCCGGAGTTTCATGGGGATCGAGACAGGTAAAGACACCGCAGACGGTGAAAAAAATCACGGCACAGCTCCCGAGCTGAACGAGTTGGTCGAACTCGCCCGTGACAAGTCCAGCCAAAGCAGAGCGCGACTCGCAACGGTCATCGGCGACCTATATACCGGCGAAGAACGTCTGCTCAGCGATGTCGACCGGCAGATCATGAGCGATATCATCCACCAGCTCATCCAAGAAGTTGAGCTGTCGGTCCGAAAGGCTTTGGCCGAGCGTCTTTCAACAATACCCAATGCCCATTCGAACCTGCTCAACATGCTGGCGAACGACGACATCGAGGTGGCCCACCCCATCTTAGTGCACAGTGAAGTCATGCGTGATTCCGAATTGATCGAAATCGTGCAGTTCCGAACAATGGAACATCAGGTGGCCGTCGCTATGAGGCCAACGCTGAGCGAACCATTATCAAACGCGCTGATCAAAACGGGAAATCAACGAGTCATCACAGCCCTGCTAGAAAATGCGGGCGCTTCTATCGCAGAAGACGATCTGCGCGCGCTCGTCGAACAATCCCGTGAAGTGGCATCATACCAGACCCCTCTCACGCAACGCCGGGACCTGCCGCCTGCGCTCGCCCGCAAACTCTTCTGGAGCGTGTCCGCCGCTCTACGTGATCATCTTCTGGCTAACTACGATTTGGACCCCAGCGATCTCGACGAAAACATCGTGACCGCTGTCAGGGGCCTGCTGGAAGAAGACGCCGACGAAGACAGCGACGCCAGCAGGGCCTTTGACAACATTGCCCCTGTAATGGCCACGACAAACGACTTCGTCATCCATCCGGATCAAGCCACCTGGCTTCTGGGTCTGTTGAAGGAAGGCGAAATCCCATCATTCTTGCTAGGGTTAAGCAGATTTAGTCAATTGCGGGTCAATCTGCTTCGGCGAATCCTGTTCGAACCCGGTGGTGAAGGACTCGCGATCGTTTGCCAGGCTCTCGGACTGGATAAACCGGCATTCGCATCGATCCTTGTGCAGTTCCGACATGGGCGGTTGGGCGATAAGAACATCGAAACCGATGAAATCACCCAGGCCATGGCCTTCTTCGACAACACAACCCGTGAAAACGCCACGGCTTTGTTGCGGCGCTGGCAACGCGATCCGGAATATCAGAACGCGATGCGGATCGTGAGTGACGCAAAACCCGCGTCAGGTTAACGAACTTCCGTCCGGAGCTAACCCGCAGTGTCTGAACGGTTTTTTTTAGTTCAGCGAACCACGTGAACGGCCCGCTAATTTCAGACACGACCTCGTTCTAAAACCCAAGTTCCTCCCGCCACCAAGTCGGCAGGGCAAAAGCTGCACGATGGACGTCCCCATTATAGTGCCGTCCAAGAAAGTCCCGGAAGGGTTCCGCGTAAGAGAACCCGTCTTTGCTGTAGAGGAAAAATCCAAATTCGGCGCCGGGATACAACGGAACGATGGAGCGGTAAGCACTGATATGCGGCAGGTACTGCTTCTGCTTCATAACACTGACGAGGTTTTCGTCCTTGTCGCCGCAAATTTCCTGCAGGAACTGCACGCGCTCCCTACCGATAAAGATACTATCCGAATCGAGCACCACGCCGTCCGGCCGCAAGCAGATCGCGAGGTCCTGGCAGAAGGCCTCGGTAAATACGCTGGAAGAAGGTCCGACCGGTTCGGTCAGATCCAGGATGATCAGATCGAACATGTCACCGGCAACGGCAGCCTTTCGCAGATAATCCGCCGCATCCGCACAGATCAGTTCAACCCTTGGATCGTTATAGTCGCCGTTGATTCCGAGGTACTGGTTTGAAAGCTCGATGACCATGCGATCGATTTCGACCATGACCACCCGTTTCACCTCATCGTGTTTTAGGACTTCGCGCAGGATGCCACCGTCCCCGCCGCCGACAATGACCACCGAGGCGGCATCACGATGACGGCCGAGCAAAGGCACATGAACCGCCATCTCGTGATAAATGAATTCGTCGGCCTGTGCGGCCTGAATCAAACCATCAAGGACAAGGATGCGTCCAAAGGTTTTATGCTCGAAGATCTCAATCTTCTGAAACGGGCTGACCTCTTTATGCAGAAGCTCCATCTCCAGCGCGTGGGTCAGGCCGATACCGCCTGAATCCTCATGCCACCACTTGCTGTAATCTTCGCCATTGCTCATCTTTGATTGGATACCTTTATGCTCGCAATCCGCCCCAGCGGTATCGCCGTTGTCATGGTTAGAGAATATCCTGCCGCCGCACGTCCCGCCAGGAACCTTGTGCTAAATCCTCCAATCCAAGCTTCCCCATGGTAACACGAAGAAGACGGAGGGTCGGAAAACCGATCGCGGCCGTCATGCGGCGAACCTGTCGGTTCTTGCCTTCGTTCAAGGTGATTTTGACCCAAGACGTGGGGATTGCCTTGCGCGCACGGATCGGTGGATCGCGCGCCTCTACTTTTGGCGGCTCATGCAGCAACTCGGCACGACAGGGTTTTGTACGATAGCCCTTGATGACAACACCGCCGCTCAAGCGCTGGAGGTCACGCAGTGTCGGTAAACCCTCAACCTGCACCAGATAGCTGCGCGCATGGCCATGGTCCGGGTCCAGCAGGCGTTTAATAAACGGCCCGTCATCACTGAGCACCAGCAATCCTTCGCTGTCCTTGTCCAGGCGCCCAGCCGCATAGACCCCAGGCGGGAGTCCGAATTCCGCCAAAGTCCTCTGGTCTGGCTCGCCGGTAAATTGGCTGAGCACACCGTAAGGTTTATGAAAGGCAATATAGCGAAAGCGGGACAAGGATTCTCCGGCGCGTCTGGATTTCTGAGGCTCTGTACAAGCGATATCGAAAAAATCGTGGTCACGCCAGCGGTCACGGGCGTTGGCTATTACGCTTGAACTTGGATCAGATTTGAACTGAAGATGAAACCGTTCCAATTCCGGCAGCTTGAGGTCATTCGGAGTCACCGCCCATGTCACTGCAAACCACCTGTATCGGGGCCTACCCAAAGCCCGGCTACGTCCCCGTTCGCGACTGGTTTCAAGGAGAAAGCCACAACGAGTCCACAGGCAACTACGAAAGTCAGATTGCTTCGGTCGGGTCCGAAGATGCAGAAGCGATTTTTGTCAGAGCCGCCGGTGAAGTGATCGCCGACCAGGTCTCCGCCGGCATCGATGTTCCCACCGACGGCGAGGTGCGGCGCGAGAACTACATTCACTATCACTGTCGGCACCTGGAGGGTTTCGATTTCGTCAACCGGACACGCACAACCGCGCGGGATGGTGCCTGCGAAATCGATCTCCCGACCATCCGCGGTCCAATCAAACCCAAGGGCAACCACTTTCTGCCAAGTGACTTCAAATCCGCGCAGGTCTTCACAAATCGCCCTCTAAAGGTGACCGTTCCCGGCCCATTGACCGTCGCCGACACCTCCGCCAACGAATTTTACGACGACCCGGTCAGGCTAGGTGCCGATCTGGCCGATGCCATCAATTTTGAGGTGCGGGCGCTCGCAGAAGCAGGCTGCAGGGTCATTCAGATCGACGAACCCCTCTTCGCCCGCAAGGCACCACAGGCACTGGACTATGGCATCGAGCACCTGATGCGCTGCTTTCATGGCGTCCCCGACGGGGTCACCAAGGTGATGCATATGTGCTGCGGCTATCCGAATTATCTAGACCAGACAGACTACGCCAAGGCCGACCCGAAATCCTATTTCGTCCTTGCCGATGCAGTCGACGCAGCAGGCCTGGACCAGATATCGATTGAAGATGCCCACCGTCACAACGACCTCGCCCTGCTGGAACGCTTCACCCGCTCAAAGGTCATTTTCGGTGCGGTTGCCATCGCACAGAGCCAAGTTGAATCTGTGGAGGAGATTTCAGAACGCCTGAAACAGGCTTTGGGCCACATCGATAAGGACCGTCTGATTGCCGCGCCGGACTGTGGCCTGGGTTTCCTCGGGCGGGATCTCGCCTGGCGGAAACTGCGAAACCTTTGCCTCGCGGCTCAGAACGTCTAACCTTCGATTAAGACCCGCTCCAGGAGAATTGGAAACGACCATGCGTTTGATCGCCATCATCTCTGCAACGATCCTCGCCCTCACAGGTGTGACCTTCGCGCAAGGCAATGGGACCGCGATCTATCCTGATATCACGTCGAGCGAAGATTACATCAGTCCGCTGGACAGCAATCACGATCAGGATGCGGGCAGCCGGGCAGCACTCGTGGCCGCCTTGACCGACCAGCAACTCAACCGGGGCTATCCACCGCAGGCAGCCTTAATACTGACCGGTATCGATTCCGAGGAACTGGCTGTTGTTTCACTGCATCGGAACGTCCTCACGACGCAGTTTCAGGCACGCGCCTACATCAACCAGCTTGCCCCTTCTTTGCGGAACCTGCCTGTCGTTACAACGAGTGGTGCAACCCTGAAGCACAACACATTGGATCTACTGAAGCTATTTGGGTTCCGGCGTGTCGTTGTCAGCGATGGAGAAAGCTTCAGTCTGCAGATCAACGTCTTTTAGCACTCGGCATCCCCCGTCATTCTGCCTACAAACAAGCAAACGGCGGAGCAGGCCTAACCTAGACACTGGCATCTGCGCAAAGCTGTGCTAATAATCGCCATGACAATAAAAAACGACAAAGTTCCACTCATCAGCGATCTCAGACCATTTGACGATCCGGATGCTGCCTGGCAGCGGGTCGACGAAATCTATCGCGACAACACCCACGAACTTAGGGCGCGGTTCGAAGCATACCAGATGGGCGAAGAGTTCGCCGGCCGGGTGCGCGCCTGCTACCCCTATGTGCAGACCCGCACAACCACCGCGGCGAAGGTCGATACTCGTCTCTCCTACGGCTTTCTTGCCGGTCCTGGTGTGCATGGCACCACCCTCACCCGTCCCGATCTTTTTAAGGACTACCTGCGCGAACAGTTCCGTCTGCTGTTGAAGAATCATGAGGCTCCACTGGAAGTCGGCATTTCGGATACGCCAATTCCTCTGCAATTCTCCTTTGCCGAAGGCATTCATATCGAGGGCAATCTGACGCCCGAACGCTACGGCAACATGGGGGACGTCTTCGATCTGCCCGACCTGACCGTGATCGACGACAGCATCGTCAATGGCATTTACGAAGTTGCGAACGATCGTCCGCGCCCATTGTCGCTCTTTACCGGACCGCGCGTGGATTACAGCCTGCACCGCCTCAAGCACTACACTGCAACTTCGCCCGAACACTTTCAGAACTTTGTCATCTTCACCAACTATCAGTTCTACGTTGAAGCCTTTATGGCCTTCTGCCACGAATTGATGACCGGCGAGAACGACGATCCGCGGCGCAGTCAGTACTCCGCCTTCGTCGAACCCGGCGACGTCATCACCTACAACCAGGCTGCAGGCGGATCGCCTGCGGCCGCAGAACAAAACGGCTCCCCGCCCCCGCGCCTTCCACAAATGCCGGCCTATCATCTGAAATGCCCGGACAACCGGGGCATCACCCTGATCAATATCGGTGTCGGTCCCTCTAACGCGAAAACCATCACAGATCACGTCGCTGTTCTGCGGCCGCACGCCTGGTTGATGCTGGGGCACTGCGCAGGCTTGCGACGGGCGCAGAAACTGGGCGACTACGTGCTCGCGCACGGCTATGTCCGCGACGACCACGTGTTGGATCGTGATCTCCCGATCTCAGTACCAATTCCGGCACTTGCGGAAATGCAGAAGGCACTTGAGAGCGCAGTCGCAGAGACCACCGATCTACGTGACTACGACCTGAAACAGGTCATGCGGACCGGCACGGTCGCCACCATCGATGACCGGAACTGGGAACTCCTCGAGCAGACCGAGATCGTCAAACGCTTGAATCAGAGCCGGGCCATTGCGCTGGACATGGAATCGGCAACAATCGCCGCCAACGGTTTTCGCTTCCGTGTACCCTACGGAACTCTGCTTTGCGTCTCGGACAAGCCGATTCACGGCGAGATAAAACTACCGGGCATGGCCAACAGTTTTTACCGGCGGCAGGTCGATCAACACCTCATGATCGGTATTCGCGCCATGGAAATGCTGCGCGAGTTCCAACCGGACCGACTGCATACCCGTAAGCTGCGCAGCTTCGCTGAAGCCGCGTTCCGCTGATCTCAGGCGTAGAAATTTAGCTGTCTTCCGATCTGCCTTCGCGTTCAGCTTTTTCCTGAAGCTCGGCAGCATGATGCCGATGTGCAGCCATGTGAGCCATCACAGTCGTCATGCGCGGCACGAATACCATGGGATGGCGCAGAACGCGCAGGATCGTCTTACGTGCGGCCGCCCGGTAGATGGCGAATCCAAAGAGCAGCACTTGGATCACGCCGATAAAATAATACAGCCCTTCTGTGCCGGCAAAACCCATGACGGTCGAAGCAATCAATGGGCCAGAGGCTGCCGCGCAGCCGTAGACGACCATCAGGCCGCCGGAGGCATTGACCCGTTGCTCGGCATCCAAGAAATCGTTTGCGTGCGCTGTGCAAACGGGATGCAGGGCAAAGGCCGCACCGCCAAAAATAGCGGTCAGGACATAGATCGCCAGTGGATCAATTCCGACCAGCAGCACCATGCCCAGAGAAGTGATGGCGATAATCACCGCGAGCGTCATGATAATATGCCGCCGATCGAAGTGATCCGACAGCTTGCCCAAAGGCCACTGCAGCACCAGCCCGCCAAAGATAGTGACCCCCATGAAAATCGACACGCCGGTCAGAGGCAATCCGGCCTCCTTGGCGAAAACCGGCCCCATACCATAGAAAGACGCGTTGGAGATTCCCGCTGCGGCACCACCCACAACAGCCAGCGGCGAGAGTTTAAAGAGGTCGACCACGCCGAAACTCACTTTGGGCACAGGCGCAGGAGCCTCGGACTGCGTGAGCGAAATCGGAATAATCGCCACGGAAAACAACACCGATACCAGCACGAACAGGCTGACTTTCTGCGTGTCATCCAGGTTGATCAGAAACTGACCGCTGCCCAGGGCCAGATAAAAAGTGATCATATAGATTGAGAGCACCTGCCCTCGGATCTGGTTGGTCGCACGCTCGTTGACCCAGCTTTCCGCGACCATGAAGACCCCGGACAAGCAGAGTCCTGCGATAACCCTGAACATAGCCCAGGCCCACGGGTTGACGACGAAGGCGTGGCAAAGCGGCAGGATCGAAAGCAATGCGGCAAAGGCAGCAAAGGCTCTGATGTGGCCAACCTTCCGGATGACTTCACGGCACCAGAAGACACCGACCACCAACCCAAGAAAATAAGACGACATGATCGCGCCGGTCGTCTCGGTTGAACCGAATTGAAGGCTCGAACGCACCGAGATCAGGGTCGAAAAGAGACCATTTCCGAGCGCAAGATAGGCAATAGCCAGAAGCAACGCGGCAATCGATGAGAGGGTTTTAAGCATCGCTGGAGCAGCAACCGCATTCAGGAATTAGGACTCGGTGAATTGTCTATAGCGTAGCAGCGATGTTGAACCCGGCTTTATGACATGTCTATTGCAATTTCCGATCATGCGCCCGGCGCATTCTGCACAGCTTAAATTGCTCCTGGGTGACGAAGCCGTGCAGTTTTGTTTGAAAGACAGCGATCATGCTACGCTCCCAGCAACGATGAGAGTGCAATGGAGTCGGTCGTGGTAACTGGAATTCTACCCTGGGTGAAGGCGCATCGAAATTCTGGTCGTGCCATCGATTTCTCGACCTTTCTCCTTGTGGCTTTTCTAATCTGCGTGCCGTTCTCGCTTGGACAGGCACAGACAATCCCAGGCGTAATCACAGAGAGTACCCAAAAGGCAGAGAGCGAACTCTCTCCGCTTGCAGAAGATCTGACGTCGGAAGAACGGAGTGACCTGCTTGCGCGGCTCAGTGACGGCCAGGTGCGGCAGTTGCTGATCGACTACCTCGACCAAAGATCTGGCGCAAACGCAGATGGAGACTCGGCCGGTATGGTCTCCGATTTCGACAGCCGCGCACATATCGTCCGCGAACGGCTGGCGGACGTCCTGCATTCCGCACCACGATTCCCTGAGCTGATCTCCGAGACTTTCGCGCATATTGCCCCGCCGGGACGCGGCAGCGAATTCCTCTTCATTCTCCTGGCTGGTTTTGCCTTCATCTTCGGGGCTGGAGCCATAGCGGAATTCGGCTTCCGGCACCTCACACAAAAAGTCAGAAATGAAATCAGTCAGGCTACGCCGGCAACAACGGCCGGGAAAGCAGGTTACCTGATTCTGCGTGTCCTGCTCGATTTCGTTGCCGTCGCTATCTTTGCATTGGTCGCCTTGGCTTGCTTCTTCGCAGTTTATCAAGGTTATCCGCCCGTCAGGCTACTGGTGCTCACCATGGTTGGAGCGGCCGTCGTTTACAGGGTCATCTCGGTAATCTCGCGTTTCCTGCTCGCACCCCTAACCCCGTCACTGCGATGTCTGCCCTTTGAAGACACCCTCTCCAAACGCCTGCACAGTCAATTCATGTGTTTGGCTCTCTTCTCCTTTTTCTTTATGGGCGGCAACCTGCTGCGGGCCTTTAACATGGATCCGGATCTGACCGAGCTCTATCATATTGCCGGCGGTGCGGTTTTCTCTCTTCTACTAATCGGCTTTATCTGGCGCGACAGGCGGGATATCGCCGGTTTGATCGGCAATACGGATGAGCCCACGACCGTTGGCGAACGCCTGCGCGCTATTTTTGGGCAGATATGGCACCTGCTCGCCGTAGCCTATGTTGTTGCGATCTTCCTCATTGCCGTGACTGCTTCACTCATCGGTCATGACAGTATCACCACCGCCGCAATGGGGAGTTTGGTCATCATCATTGCCGTGCCGCTGGTCGACTACACGCTGCGGCAGATGATCGGGGACGCGATCGCGCCGGAAAGCGCCGGCCATGCCTACCTCCCCATTCTATTCCGGGCCATCCGTCTTCTGCTGGTGATTCTCGGCGTTCTGATTTTTGCCCGGCTTTGGGGCATTGATGTCTTTGCCATATCAACCGGCGGGCTCGGCGCCTCGGCCATTCGTGCCATCGTAGAGATCGGCTTCACCATCCTGCTCGCCTACGTGATCTGGCAGGTCGCGCAGCATGCCATCGATCGCCGGATCAAAGCCGACGGCGGCGGCGAACAGGTTGAGAGCGAAGGCGAAGGCGGCGGCAAGGGCGCCACCCGGCTGGCCACGCTCCTGCCCCTGCTGCGCAAGTTTCTTTTCATCACCATCCTGGTCATGGCGGTGATGGTCATGCTCTCGGCCCTGGGCGTGAACGTCGGTCCGCTGCTGGCCGGCGCCGGGGTGATCGGCATCGCTATCGGCTTCGGCGCACAGACTCTGGTAAAAGACATTGTCTCCGGTGTGTTCTTTCTGGTCGACGATGCCTTCCGTCTTGGGGAATACGTCGATATCGGCGATGTAAAAGGCACGGTGGAGGCGATCAACGTGCGCTCTCTGGTCCTGCGCCATCACCGCGGCCCGCTGCACACCGTCCCCTTCGGCGAAATCAAATACCTGACCAACTACAGCCGCGACTGGGTGATCATGAAGCTCGAGTTCCGGGTGACGTACGACACCGATATCAACAAGGTGAAGAAGATTTTCAAGCGGATTGGCGCTGAGTTGCTGGAAGACGAGATCCTGGGCGCTGGTTTCCTGGAACCCTTGAAGTCACAAGGCGTCAAAGCGATGGAAGACTCCGCTATGATCCTGCGCGCCAAGTTCAAGGCCAAGCCCGGCGAACAGTTCATGATCCGCAAGGAAGTTTACCGGCGGGTCCAGGAAGCTTTCCACGAGAACGGTATCCACTTCGCCCATCGCCGTGTGCTGGTCGATGTTCCTGACTCCATAAACGACAATCCGGAAATGAAAAAACGGATCGAAGAAGCCGCCGCCGCCGCCATGTCCGACGACGGACAGGTACAGGGCGCGTGAGGGTCATGTTGCAAACACTCTCGCCGCTGCTACTTTCATAAGCTTCGGCGCGGTTTCCCCCATATCCAACTCGGCGCTCCGCAAAAGGATCTCCCCCGATGATATCAAGCGACGAACTGCCCAAGAAACACGCCACCGTGCTGGGCAAGCGCATGGCTTATGTCGAGCTGGGGAAAGGCAATCCCATCGTCTTTCTGCACGGCAACCCGACCTCATCCTATCTCTGGCGGAACATCATGCCGCAGCTGGAATCCTTGGGCCGCTGCATCGCGCCTGATCTGATCGGCATGGGCGATTCGGAAAAGCTGGATGACAGCGGACCCGATTCCTACCGCTTTGTGGAGCATCGGAAATATCTCGACGCTCTCCTTGAAGCCATTGATGTTAAGAATGACGTCACTTTGGTGATCCATGACTGGGGCTCGGCATTGGGCTTCGACTGGGCACGGCGCCACCCGGATGCGGTCAAAGGCATCGCCTACATGGAAGGCATCGTTCGGCCCGTCAGCTGGGACGACTGGCCGGAGGCTATCACACCACTGTTTCAGGGTTTTCGGTCCGAAGCCGGTGAAAGCATGGTGCTGGATAAGAACTTCTTCGTCGAAAAGGTTCTGCCCGGTTCGGTTCTGCGCGACTTGACCGAAGCCGAGATGGCGGTTTACCGCCGTCCCTTTACCGACGCTGGCGAGGACCGGCGCCCTACCCTTACGTGGCCGCGGCAAATCCCGCTTTCCGGCGAACCAGATGATGTTGTACAGATCGTCTCGGACTATGCCGCCTGGATGGCGGAGAACGGTCTTCCCAAGCTCTTCGTCAATGCAGAACCAGGCGCGATCCTGGTTGGCCCGCAGCGGGAGTTCTGCCGCAGCTGGACGAATCAAAGCGAAGTCACAGTGGCGGGCAGTCACTTTATTCAGGAGGATTCCCCCGATGAGATCGGCCAGGCTTTGGTAAACTGGCTTCAAGATCTCTAAGGTTTTGAGGAATGTCCGGTAAGTATATGAAAAAATTATACCTTCTGCGCCACGCAAAGTCAGACTGGAAGACGCCTGCAAGAGGTGACTTTGAGCGGCCACTCGCCGCACGCGGACACATGGCGGCCCCGAGAATGGGCCGGGAGATGGTACGCTTGGGCATTGCCCCAGCTCTGGTTCTTTGTTCGACGGCACGGCGGGCTGCGCAGACCTATGATTTAATGACCGAATGTATGCCTCCTGCGCACAAGGTCGAGCATCGTGAAGACCTCTACATGGCGCCGCCCGCAAAGCTGAAATCCATCGTTCAGCAGCAATCAGACGAATTTGAGACGATGATGTTGATTGGCCACAATCCGGGCATGGAAGCGCTGGCGGGACAGCTTGCCGGTAATGATTCTGATGCAGAAGCGTTGTCTGCACTCGATGAAAAGTTTCCGACAGCGGCAATTGCCGCTTTCGAACTGCCGGTCGAGCATTGGAAGGACCTCGCTGAGGATCGCGGCAAACTCGTGCAATTTGTCAGGCCACGCGACCTGCGTGACTAATGTGGGATCACACTCGCAGCTGTAACAAAAAGACCGCGCGAATTTTATTTTTCCCAAAAACACGGTGTAGCCTCGTAGTCCTCCCATAACATGGCGAGGGACTTGATACTCTGCGCGGAGAGAGCCTGGTACCAGCCCTGCAAAACACCTGACGCAACGCGGAGATTTGTATTTCTGGGTGCAGCAGAGGTCATTTGCTTAAGGAGTTCCTCGCAGACCACGGCATCATTTACCGCGCCGAGCGCTTCCTGCAATGATGCCAAAGCCTTGTTACGCCTTTTGGCCTTTTTAACTGTGAAGAGGTTTCGGAAAAATTCGGCCGCATAACGCATCTTCTTCACACGCAAGCGAAGCCGGTGGATGTCTTCGACCTCCAACTGTTCGAGCCGTGCAGCCAATTTTCTTACGCGCCGGTCATGCTGCGTCAGCACGGACACAGCGAAATCCGGTATGGGCTGCTTCAACGCCTTGCGTACAGCCTTATCCTCATTGGCCAAAAAGGCATCCGATTCAAGGCCCTTAAACAAGCGTAAGAGCAACAGCGCGTAGCGTTCACTTCTCACGAAAGTTCTGGCATCACCTGATGTTGTTGCCCGCATTTTTGCCGCCACCTTCGCAAGATGCGAGAGAGACTTTTCTTCCGGCATTTGGTCGCGCACCTTGGCGAGCGTTTCCTCGACGAAGACATCCCAGTCGCGTGCAGGACCCAGCTGTTTTTGCGCCCAAGCCAACTCCTCGACAATTGTCCCCTGAGTCTCGGGGCTGAGAAGAGAGCGATAAAGGACGAACAGGGATCTCAACCTGCGAATGCCAACCCGCAACTGGTGAACGCCTTCAGGATCCGCCGACTGAAGAACCGGCTGTTCATTGTCTCGCATCTGGTTGATGCAATTCCAGGCGATCTGGGAAAACACTTCACGCGTATTCGACTTGGCGTCCAGTTTCATCGAACTGGCACGTACAGGTATCGAAACTTCGTCGGTAAAGAGGCTGTACCCTCTCTTTGCCTTGCTTCGCCGTTCCACAGAAAACGGCAGCGCGCCGTGAATTTCCAGTGCCAAGTTGAGGATATCCTCCGGCCGGCCGGATATCAGTTCGAACTCGGCTTCGCTCAGAGGCAGAACCTTATTACCAGTTCGAATACTCCCCTCATCGAGCGCCATTTCGATCTCGCTCTCACCATGCTCCAAAACCGTGATCCGGCGTTTGATATCGGTGGTAAAAACCGCAGTCAATCGGTCATGAAGCTCGGTCTTGGCGAAGAGTTTTTGCAAGGGTTTGCTGTCAATGAGGGAAAGATCAGGCTCGTCCTGCGTAATCTCCTGCTCATACTCGATCAGATGTTGGAAGCCCGTCGCCTTGTTGCCCGGCACTTTGAGTGTCTGGATCCGCCTTCGTCCGATCTTGCGCACGCGCAAGGCGATCCCTTGTGCCTTCAAATCAAGTTCCGGCGTATCGAAGTAGGTACTCAGCAGATGTTTGTTGGTCGAACGACCCTTTGCATAGCGTCGAAACAACGATGCCCGTCGCCAACGGACCATGTGCTCTTCAGCGATAGCCAGTTTCAGCTCAATTTCATGCTGCATGCGTCAAAGGCAGACAGCGAGCCCTATTGGCCGGACCTCGCCGTCGAGCCATCCCTGTAAAACTAAAACCCTATCGAACTCAGTACGTAAGTTGGCGATCTTGATGATTCACCTCTTGCGATGCAACAACAATTCAACAACATGTCATAACATTGTAATATTAATGTAATAATGGTCCTAACGAAGTGCTTTTAATCAGAATGTAATTTCTCCTAAAAGTGAGATTACTCTCGGCGCACCTTTCAACTTGGTTATGAAATATACCTGCGTCCTGCAAATCTATCTATCGCCTGATCAATCCTGACGGACTCTGTTAAGAACGACCGCCCTCTAGCACAAGCACCAACGGCTGGTGCGCAGCCAGCAGTCACTCGACTCTGGCATGTCCTCGCCGAAGTAAAACCGAGTAACTTTTTCCCAGCCTCCCCGGTCCAATGCTGCACCCAAAGCGGCCTCGGCATCTTCATCCCGAGCGCCCTCGCAGGGATAGATGGCAACCGGAGAGATCCAGCGCGCGTAATAATCGTCTCCACAGCGCTGCAGCCGAAAAACAGCGCCGCGGCGTTCAATGGGCTTCGCATCCGGCGACGCCATGAAGCCCTGCCGGGTTGTCAACGGTAAGATCATCCGCCCGCCATCGCGCAGCCGACTGATCCAATTTTTGGCTGGATGGGTCGCACCGGCGTTTACATAGATGATATCTGCAGGCTCGAAGCCGACCCTGGCTCCATCGCCCTGGATGACGGTGACCTGTTCGAACGATTGCAGGTTTTCTTCCGCCCTCGTTGCCAGTTCATTGTCGTATTCCACTGCAGTCACACGACCGGACCGCTCGACCATGGCTGCCAATATCGCACTGTAGTAACCAACACCGACGCCAATGTGAACGACATGTTCACCGGCTCGAGGAAAGGCGCTGCCAATTAACTTGGCATGCAGCGCGGGCTGTCCGTTGTTGAGATTACGCGATTGATCGATCCCGACAAGGTCATTGCTGTAAAGGTAAACCGGATCATCACTTGGCGAGGGAACATACCCTTTGCCCCAACGCAGAATCGGCCAAGGTCCCGGCCCTAAGAAGTCTTCACGAGCAACCGTTGCAAAGGCATCTTCCAACGATTGATTCTCTACACCGGCAGCAGCCAGAACCTGCATGGCATAGGCGCGACGAACACTCTGGATATCGATCAAATTCAAATCCCTTATGCTCTTTATGGAAGAACTATATCTTCGATAAAGATTATCCAGGATAGATCAAATCTGTGCTCGTGTCAGCGGACCGCGGCGCCTCAGGACGGATCGATAAGCAGAACCTGGAGGTCCGCGACATTGGTCCCGGTCGCGCCTGGCTGCAGCAAATCGCCAGCCAGCGACAGCGCCTGATAAGAATCGTTGTTTGCTAAAAGCGCCTCAGCATCTCCGCCTGCCGCCTGGATACGTGCCAGACTTGACGGATCGACAATACCACCCGCGGCATCCGTGGGACCGTCACGGCCGTCCGTTCCGCCGCTCAAAAAGGTCCAGCGACCGGAGAATCCTCGAGCGGCTGCCTTCATCGCAAAGGCAAGCGCAAGCTCCTGATTCCGCCCTCCACGTCCGTTGCCCTGCAAAGTTACAGTGGTCTCGCCCCCTGTCAGCAAAGCCAATGGCCGGCCCATCTCAACGTTTGCAGCAAGCGCCGCGGCAAGAAGCAGCTCAGCGGCATCCTGTGCTTCACCGCAAAGGGCATCGCTAACGATTTGGGTCTGAAAGCCGAGCTCGCCGGCAACGCGCTCCGTCGCGGACAGGCTCATGCCGTTGCTGCCGATCAGCGACGATCCCGCAGAGTCGAAGATCGGATCGCCGGATTTCGGCGTCTCTTCGACGGCACCGTCCCGGCCCTGCTCAAGCCTTGTTTTTACGCTCAAGGGCACACGGTTCCATACATCCCCCTCTTCGAGGATCGCGATGGCATCTGAGAAGCTCGTTGCATCCGGTACGGTCGGCCCGCTCGCGATCGCGCTCAGATCGTCGCCGATAACGTCGGAAAGGATCAGTGCGTGCAGTGCCGCGGGCGCGGCGTAACGGACCAAGCCTCCCCCCTTTAGGGCCGAAAGGTGCTTACGGACACAGTTGACTTGCACAATGTCGGCACCGCAGGCTAACAGCAAATCCGTGGTCGCAATCTTTTCTCCCAGCGTGATCGGCGGCACCGGTGCCGGTAACAAAGCCGAACCGCCACCGCTGACCAGTACCAGGACAAGTTCGTCCTCATCGGCTTGAGCGGCGATTTCCATGACCCGTTGCGCCCCGCGCACACCGCCCTGATCAGGCAAAGGATGCCCGGCACCGATCAACTCAAAACCTCGAATGTCACCCGCACCGTCGTCACTGGCATTTTCGTGGTTGGTCACGATGACGCCGCCGTCGCGAAAGAGACTCTCCGGAAGCAGATCTGAAACGGCCCGTGCCATGGCTTTGGCCGCCTTGCCGATCGCGATCGGGCGCACGGTCTGCCAGTCGCCGCGACGAATCTGCGAACCCGGCGTGCCCGGCAACAGCATAATTTCAATCTGACCGTCATTAACCCGCAAGGCCCGGCATACTGCTTTCGCCGGATCTGCCGCCGCGACACCGGCCATATAGATCTTTTTCGCAACGGCCCTCAATTCGGCGAGCCGCTTGCTGTCACCGGCTTCATTCATCAAAATTTTCCGTTAGTAAGCCCAGGAAATCGGCGCAATGGGTAGCACATTCGATGCTCTCGGCACAACCGGGGGTCCTACAGCACACAGCGTAGTCGAAACCCAACAGCAAGCATGCTAAGATCATACGATCGGGGGAAGTTCAAGACGTCGGTGTTTCGTTTCAACGGTGTTGGTAATGAGCCTTATCTTCCGTTTGTCGTGGGTCGTTCTGCTGTCCTTCTTTCGCAGGCGCATGGAGCCTCTTGACTGGTCAAAGCTCAAGATGCGTGTCCTTCCGACTGATCTCGACATCAATTTTCACATGAATAATGGCAGATATCTGACCTTGATCGATCTTTGCCGGATGGATCTGTTTTTGCGCACCGGCCTTTACCGCTTGATGTGGAAATACCGTTGGGCTCCGGCCGTCAGCTCACTCACCATGGAATTCCGGCGTCCGCTCAGGCTGTTCCAGAAGTATACGCTGCGCTCGCGCATCATTCATTGGGACAAGCGTTTGGTGTTTAGCGAACATGAATTCCTGGTCGGCAAGCGCATTGTCGCCCGCGGCACCTCGAATACCTGTCTCATTGCCCGCAATGGCATGGTCGTGCCGCCGGAACGGATTTTGAAGCTTCTCGGGTGGACCGGACAAGCGCCAGAACCTGCGGCTAAATAGGCGTGCGAACCAGACAGAGTAAAATACGGTCTGCTCTTACCTATCAATCCTCGACGATCAGCTTGTAATCCGAGGTCGTATTAAGCGGGCAGGAATGGATTTATTCACCGGGCTTCAGAGTGATCTTGTAATCCTGCGCTTTGCCAGTGACGAGTCCGCCACCGGATACACTCGGCAGGTGCGCCCGATTCAGAAGACCGTCGCCCCTCACCCAAAACCCAAGCTCGCAGGAAACGTTCTTATTGGTGACGCGAAAAATATAGTCACCGGCCTTCAATGTGAGAGGCGCAGCCTTCACAACCCGTTCATCGCCGGTCTTATCGTTGAAAGCTTCGCAATCGGCTTTCCTGGTCGTTGAATAACCGTGGTAGATGCCGTCCTCGGACTCAATGAACTGACAGGCAATCTGGGTCAATGTAATGACCGTGGGTTTCGCGGAAGCATCACCGGCAAGTGCTGCTGTCGCACTCAGGCTTCCGGCCAGCGCCGCAACGAACAGATGTTGTTTGAAGATATGTGTGGGGAAAGTTTCACCATTCATCGTTCCGCCGCCAGGCCGAATTTCAGAATTGGATGAGTTACAGAGTCAGGCTGAAGTCTGAAGAACAAAGTCAACCGGCCGCCGCACCCGAAGGCAGCAAGCGGCCGGTCGTAAAAAGCCTGAAATAGACTTAAGTCTATTTAGCCGCGCAAGGGTTGCACGGGTTCTTGGCTGCACAAGGGTTGCAAGGATTGCAGGGGTTCTTGGCTGCACAAGGATTGCAGGGATTGCATGGATTCTTGGCTGCGCAGGGATTGCAAGGATTGCAAACTTTTTTCGCGGCGCAAGGCGAACAGGTTGCGAAAGCGGCCTTCGGCAGAGCCGTTACGCCAGCAGCCATGCTGCCTAGGCCAACGGCCAGACCAAGCATAACCGGAATGATTGTGGTCGAAGACAGAAGCCGTCCCTTATATGAAGTCTTTTTCATTTCTACACTCCTCGATGTTACGAACCCCCAGTGTGAGGATTCCGGGTCGGCGGACTGCCTCCCCTTGATACACTGTGCAAATGGCTACGCTCAAATTTGTTTCAGCCCTATTGCACAGCGTCGTGAAACTAAGTGATCGGACAGGGGCGAATTTACCTCAAACCGATGATTTAGTGCGTAAATTTGCGATCAATTAACAGTGATACTTCATTGATTCAGAGTGATATGAGGTAGTCTCGCGGCACAGTTAAGCAAGTCACCGGAGACACACCATGCGCTGGATCCTCTCAATGGTTCTCGCCTTTTTCCTCAACTACGCCCTTCTGGAAAGTAACGTCCAGGCGGCCTCCTCTTCTCCTTACAGCGGCTTTCAAGTCGTCCAAACGACACAGCCGTTCAATAGCTTTGCCGAGCAACTAACGGCAGCGATCAAGAAGAATAAGATGGGTTTGGTGGCGCAGGCCTGTGCCAATTGTGGGGCTAAGTCCATTGGTGTCACAATTCCGGGCAACCGCGTGTTTATGATTTTTCGCCCGGATTTCGCTGTGCGTATGCTCGCGGCGAGTGAAGCTGCCGGCATTGAGGCACCTTTAAGGCTCTACGTAACCGAACAAGCCGACGGCAATGCGCAACTAAGTTATCGCCTGCCAAGCCACACCTTCGGTGACTACAATGTTCCGGAGCTCGACAAGCTGGGCGCCGAGCTAGACGTCATCATTGCGCAGATCGTCAATGACGCTCTGAAATAGTCTGCCGCCCGTCCAGGAATTCAAGCACCGTATGACCGTAACCGCCTATCCGCCTTCTGATTTATCTCAGGATCGTAATCCTCTGCAGGTGACTGCACTGCTCATCGCGCTCGCCGCCATTTCAACGCTCGCGGTTGCAACCTACATGATCAGTGTAAAGCAGGTGATTCTGTTTGGAATTGGCATCGGGCTTGGACTGTCGCTCTACCACGCGACCTTCGGCTTTACCGGTGCCTATCGTCGGGCAATGGCGGAAGGTGACATTTCGGGCGTCACCGCCCAGCTTATCATGCTGGGCGTCGCTGTTTTGCTGTTTGCCCCTATTCTCGCGCAGGGCCAAGCCTTCGGGCATGGTGTTGGCGGCGCAATTGCACCGGTCAGCATCTCGATGGCGCTTGGCGCATTTCTCTTCGGAATCGGAATGCAGCTGGGCGGTTCCTGCGCATCGGGGACACTGTTCGCCGCGGGCGGTGGCAGCATCAGAACACTGCTGGTCTTGATATTCTTCTGTTTTGGAGCTTTCTGGGGCAGCCTGGATCTTGCCTGGTGGTCGCAATTGCCCGGCATCGGTTCGGTTTCTCTCAGCCAAACACTTGGGTGGGAAATCGCCCTGCCTCTGCAGCTCTGTGCACTCGTCGTGATCTATGGCGTTATGCGGCTGCTCGGTGGAAGGCAGAAACGCCCGCTCTGGGATGCCGAAGACTTCACCTGGAAGCGCCTCTTGCGCGGCCCCTGGCCGATATTGCTGTCGGCATTGCTGTTGGCGCTTCTAAATTGGCTCACTCTCTTGGTCGCAGGACACCCTTGGTCGATCACCTGGGCTTTTTCCCTCTGGGCGGCCAAGGCAGCCGTGCTGGCCGGCTGGGACCCCCTGACAAGCGGTTTCTGGTCTGGTGGCTTTCAGAAGGCGGCGTTGGAACGCAGCCTTCTGCAGGACGTCACCTCGGTGATGAATTTCGGAATCGTCCTTGGAGCCTTCATGGCGGCTGCGCTGGCAGGCCGTCTTGCCAAGCCAACGCGGATTGCCTTCGGCTCACTCTCCGCAGCCGTTCTGGGGGGACTGGTGATGGGCTATGGCGCCCGGCTTTCCTATGGCTGCAACATCGGTGCGTTCTTCAGCGGCGTCGCCTCCACCAGCCTCCATGGCTGGGTCTGGATCGCGTGTGCGCTGCCTGGGAACTACCTTGGCGTTCGGCTTCGCCCATTCTTCAAACTATAGAGCAAGGTACTGGCGGATAAGCGATTCAGATTATCCGCCGTATGCTTTATCCCCAGGAGCTATTCAGAAAGAGCTTCTCGGCCGGGGCCTCGGACAGTGCCTTGTGAATCTCCTTGATTTGCTCATCTACCGAAATCTTGATGCTCGAAGTGACCTCAAGCTTCCGGTCCTCATAGACGTCTTCTGCTGGATGGCTCGCCTGCCATTTCTCAATTTCAACATCCCGTTCACGCAAAAGCGTTTCAACCTGTGGGCGGAACAGGCGCAGCATCGAGCTGACCCAATTGTTCGCCGCCAAGCAGGGAAAGGTATGATCGATCAGGAACTTATCGAGCATCTTTATGACGTCTTCAGAGCTATAGAAAGTCTCGCCCGTTACCCAGCGATTGGTCGTAAACAGCGCAATGGGATAACCCTGGCGATCCATGGAAATTGCAATGATGTGCGCCAGAGCGTCGTCGCCTAAGGGGCGTTTTCCCTCGCCTTCATAGGGTGCAGGCCAGATTCCCGAAGGCATCCCCCCGGATCGCAGAAAAGTGTGAAAGTGACCGTTTTCGCCGTCAGTTCCACGATGGGAGTGGTAGTAGTACTGACTAAAAGTTTCACCGTCGTAGACATCACCGTTGGGATAGTGATCCCACTCGTAGAAAGTACCCTGGTTTGCAAGAACCTGCCCGACCACGTTGGCCGAAGTCTTGTTCAGTACCCGGTAAGATTCGACAACCTCGCCGCCGGCCTTAGCCATATCCTCGAGCCTCGCCTTACTGAGACCCGCCATTACATTACTACCAGCCATCATATTCCTCTTGCGTCAACAATCCGCCGATCTCTCACGAGACGGATAAAATCTGCACTGCGCAAGCCAAGGGAGGATTACTTAACGGCCTCTTCCTGGTTCGCGCGCCATACCCAGGGCGACGTAAACCGCCCACGCCACAATGCACGACCTGCGTTCTGTGCCCCAAGCATCGCCTTTTTGTAACGACTGGGGGCATCTTCTGTCGCCATGGCCCAACCAGTGTGCGCCATACCTTCGGCAATATCGTAACCTGCAGCCCGGCACACACCAAGAGCGTTGCCGCTCTCGCCTAGTCCTTCGACATCGCAAATCACCGAGGCTCCGGCCGTCAGGTCCATCAAAGCCGACTTGGCAATCAGACCGCAATCAATCTCTTTTTTAGGCCAACTGCAGGTCTGCTCCAACTCTGGAGCATCGATACCTTGCAGATCGATCTTCTGCCCCGCGACTTCAAGAGAATCGCCATCAATGATGCGTGAAGCACCGGTGATCGTCTCGCCGAAAGCCGGAGCGACCGTCAGAAAAAGCACCGCAGACACAGCCGTTACCAGAAATCTATTCATCTTCGCTACCAATCAAACTCGTCCGACCTGAACAGCCGAAACCGGTGCCGTGACCGCCAATACCGCGACCAGAGACGCTTGGGCAAATCGTTTGAGAATCATACGTCTTTCCAGTCACATTTGGTATTCAATCGCTGTGTTTTATGAGGTCTCGTTTAATCACGGGTCCGACACCGCAACGAAAATCGGGATGTGCCGCTACCTCAGCAGCAACACATCCCGATCAACTCGTCTAAAACACTATCTTCTTGAATCTATCTTCAGCTCAATTCGAGGCCCGCAGTTCTTCCGGCAGGAAGAATTGGAAGTCCTGGTCATCGCCGACAGCAATATGACAGTCCTTACAGAAACCAACCTGCGCGGAACCTTTGCCACCGGTCGTTCCAAAGATCTGACCATTCGGCATCATCAAGGTGTAACGCCAATCACCACCATCTGCATCGAACCCCGCCGACATCTTCTCCATCAGGAAGAAGGGTCCAGGGGTCACACGACCGCCCGAAGAAACAGTAAAGCTGTCCTTCGCCAGGATCGATCCAACCGGCATGGTCCCGCCGTCCTCAAACTTGCTATACTCGGATTTGGCCGTTGCGTTCGCGTAGTTGTTTACGAAGCGACCGCCATGGGTGTCCGAGGTATAGGAAATCTTGGAATAACGGGTCCAATCCTTATAGGCCGCCGCGCTTGGATTACCCGACTTGGAATAGCCGGCAACCAATTCATCCAGGATACAATCGTAAACCCGCATCATCTCAGAATCCGTCAGCGTAGCAGAAGCCGCAGCTGCACAAGGATTGCAGGGATTACATGGGTTACAGGGATTGCAAGGATTTGATGCCGCACAAGGGTTGCAGGGGTTTGCCGCTGCACAGGGATTGCACGGGTTTGCTGCTGCACAGGGGTTGCAGGGATTGCAAGGGTTCTTGGCCGCACAAGGATTGCAGGGGTTACAGGCCTTCGCTGCGCAAGGATTGCATGGGTTACAAGCCTTCGCCGCACAAGGATTGCAGGGGTTGCAAGGATTCTTGGCTGCACAGGGGTTACAAGGATTGCAGGCGTTTGCCGCACAGGGGTTGCACGGATTACAAGGATTGCAAGCCTTCTTAGCGGCACAGGGGTTCGCCGCCGCTAGGCGCGGCACAATGCAGCGTGCAGAAGCACCGCCGGCGCTACCGCCTGCACAAGGATTGCAGGGATTGCACGGATTACAAGCATTCGCCGCGCAGGGATTGCACGGGTTGCAAGGATTTGCCGCCGCACAGGGGTTACAGGGATTGCAGGGGTTCTTGGCTGCGCAAGGGTTGCATGGGTTGCAAGGATTCTTGGCTGCACAAGGGTTGCAAGGATTGCACGGATTTTTGGCCGCGCAGGGATTACAAGGATTTGTCGCAGCACATTGAGCGACAGCATGCCCAGGCAATGCCGTTACGCTCACTGCAACTGCGCCGGCACCAACCGCCAACCCCAAGACGACTGGGATAGCCGTCGTCGTGGTCAAAAGATTGTCCTTTAGCCCGGTAATGAATCTCCCTCGAGATAGTCCGTCGCCCATCTCCACCTCCTTATACTGTTTTTTTATCTATCCCTTCGAGGGAAGAGGACCGGGCCGAAACCCGGTCCTCCCGCGAGATCCTCGAGGGATGAGGACTTTGCTTTAAGCCCGACTCCCCGAGTGCTGGAAAGGAGCCGAACTACTGTTTATCGAATTCGGTCTTTTTGACCGACCCAACAACCAGTATATCCAACAATAGGGATTTTTATTCGGATTGGTGCATGGTTACACAGATTTGTGAAGTCACGTGATAAACTGTGCTCTGTCCACAACGCCGCTTTTCTATGAACGATAAATTCAGGAATTCATGAACACTACAGACCTCTCGCCTTTTGAGGCCGCCGCCGCACTCATCGTTCTCGCCGCGGTTCTCGGTTATCTGAACTACAGATTCATAAAACTGCCGCAAACCATTGGTTTGACGATCATCGGCGCCGTCGCGTCGCTTGCCCTGCTTGGCACGGACAAGCTCTTTCCTCAAATCGCCGTCGGCGCTGCCCTGCACGAATTCGTCAAGGACCTGGACTTTCACTCGACACTTATGAACGGCATGCTGTCATTTCTGCTGTTCGCTGGCGCATTGCATGTGGACCTGACGAGTCTCGCCAAACGCAAATGGACCGTGCTGGCAATGGCGACCATCGGCGTGGCCCTATCCACCGCCATTATAGGGTTCGGCTTCAAAGGCCTGTCGATGGCACTGGGGTTCGACGTACCGATAGCCTGGTGCCTCGTTTTCGGAGCCTTGATCAGTCCGACCGATCCGGTCGCCGTGATGGGAATTCTAAAATCAGCGCGTGTTCCCGCGACATTGGAAGCAAAGGTTGCCGGCGAAAGCCTGTTTAACGACGGCGTTGGTGTGGTGATATTTTCCATCCTTCTGGCGTCGGCCATCAGCGGCGAATCGCTTTCCCTGATAGATGCGGGCCAGCTCTTCGTCCAGGAAGCCATTGGCGGCGCCCTTCTCGGTCTTGTCATCGGTGGTTTGGCTTTCCTCGCCATGCGTTCGATCGACGAACACAACATTGAAGTCTTGATCACCCTTGCCTTGGTCATGGGGGGCTATGCCTTAGCCCAACGCCTTCACGTCGCCGGACCGGTGGTAATGGCGGTCGCCGGGCTCCTGATTGGAAACCACGGTTCACGGCTTGCCATGAGCGAAACGACGCGCGAGCATCTGAATAATTTCTGGGCGCTTTTAGACGAAATCCTGAACTCGGTTCTATTTCTGCTGATCGGACTTGAAATCGTCGCCATTGCCCAGGATAGCGGTCATTTGCTGCTCGGTGTCGCAAGCATCCTGCTGGTGTTGGCAGGACGCTGTGTGGGCGTCGGCGTGCCAATGCTAATCATGTCCAGAATCGCTGATTTCACACGAGGGGCTTACCCCATTCTCGTCTGGGGCGGGTTGCGTGGCGGAATATCCATTGCGTTGGCGCTTTCGTTGCCTGAAAGCCCGATCCGCGAAACCATCCTGACCGCAACCTATGTCATCGTCGTATTCTCGGTCGTGATCCAGGGTGCCACCGTAGGCAAGGTGGCGAAACACTTTGTGCCTCAGGACAAGTGAAGGGATACCCTCCGTCCCCGATTAATCTTCCAAATACCGGGCGCAGTTCCCCAAAAACCACCATTTGAAGCGGCGGAGTCAGCCAATTGCGACTCTCCTGCTCCTTTTGGTGGAAATCGTGGTACACTCACCCGTGGAATTTCGCTAAATTCAAGAGAATGAATTCGTGCAGGATCAAAAGCTTAACGTCAACGTCACCTGTTTGAAGGCTTACCGCCGAATTGCTTCGGCCCTACTGGCCATTGCGGTAGTTGCCGGGTTTTCCAGCGTCCCAGCGGCGCAATCCATCAACTGGGCAGATCCGCAAAGCCCGATCCTTAAGGCCGTCGTTACGCATCAACGCATTGCGAACGAACGCGAAGTCGGAAACATATTGGTTCTGCGTGCCGGCAGGCCTTTTGCCGGGGTGACCAGGATGACGCTGGTGGCTGGAGATTCACTGGTTACCGGCGATCAAACCGCGATTATTGGTTATGCAGACCAGTCTTGGGAAGCAGTGATCCATCCGGGCACACAGGTCGACTTTCGCGGTGGCGAGGTCAAAGTGACCTTTGGACGGATGTTCGTTCAACTGACCCCTTCCGAACAAAACCTGCTGCCGATCGCGGTCTCCAGCAAGTACGGCACCGTCACGGCAGGAGACGCCAGTTTCGAGATTGACGTGAGCGAAGATCGCGCGGTCGTCACAGTCATAGCAGGGAAAATCGACCTCACCCGGCCTTCGTCGGAAGTGGTAAAGCTTCAAGCTCTGGACGAAGCTGTTCTCGTTACCGATGCCCCTGTTGTGTCACGTCCGATAAGTGGCAGCCGTTCAGCTGAGATTGGCGATCGGATTGCTACCCTGGCCAATCTAGGGGTCGTGTCGTCGCCAGGCGCACGCCAAACGGCGGCAACTTCGCCACAACCAGCCACGACCACTGAGGCAACCGGGGCAAGCGAAACCGAATCAGATGCCGCGGCCCAGTTGGCGCGCAACCGCGTCGCCCAGCGCATGCTCAACGAGCTCGGATACGACGCGGGGCCCGCAGATGGTGTCGCAGGCCCCCGCACTCTGCGTGCTGTGGCGGCCTTCCGTCTGGACCGTCAACTGCCCGGCACGACAAACATCGACGATGGTTTGATCGCCGCTCTGCGCACGGCGCCCGCAAAAAAAGCTGAGCCGTCAGTCATGAGCCAAGCCGACATCGCTGCGGCCCTTGCCGGTAAAAAACAGACGCAACCGCAGTCTCAAGCACTCAAATCTCCCCAAGCACCCGAACCTCCCCAGGCGCCCAAAGCGCAAACCGGGTCTCTGGTTCCTGACGTTGTCGGGTTAGATTTTGACCAGGCCCGACAGGCGCTGATCAAGCGTAATCAGTTAATTGGACGTGTGACGTACCAATCCGACGAAGCAGCGGCACCGGGCACCGTCCTGCGGCAGTTTCCCGCGCCCGGAAATATCGACCGCCAAAACGTCTCAATCGATCTTGTTGTAGCCCGTGCTGCGCCGGTTGCGACAAAGGCCGCAACCACGTCGAGCGGAAACACTGCGGCACCCCCTCCGCCACCACCGCCCGGCAGCGCCTCAGGGTCCAACAAGACAGCAGTCGCGAGCACAGACTCCTTTCTTGGAGCGAAGGGTTATCTTGGAAACCAGGACGAGATCGCGAGCCTCTTCCGGCCGGAACAGAAACTGGAGTCAAGCAATACAACCGGAGCAAACGTCCTCAGTCGTGATGAACTCTCGGCCTGCCTGAGGATCGAGGATGATTATCTAGCCCAAAAGCTGAGAGTCGGTGCGTCCAATCAAAAGCAGGATGCGACCGCCGACGAAATCGCATCACTCGATGTCAGGCTGGATGAGATTCTGCCGAAAACCGACCCCAACAAACCTGAGACCGTGAAGGCTTATAATGACCTCCTCGATCAGCGGCTCAAATTGTTTGCCGAATACAAGGACAACATCCTGCCGGCGGCCCGGCAAAATGAGCGCGAACTGCGGGCGATAGAGCGGAACTTTCAGGCGGACTGCGGCCAACGCCCCTATCGCGCAGACGACCTGGAAGCAGCGCGCAAGGAAGCCTCCCTGGCCCGCTAGAGTGACATCGCTTTCCACTGTTTTTGCGAAAAACCTAGGTCAGCATCTCCTGCAGCAAGACAGAGTCTGGTTGCTTCCACAGAACCAGTGAATTCGTCAATCCATCCCGCAATTAAACAGTCAGCATGCAACCAGTCAGCATGCAACCGGACTTTGCCCCCCCTCAAGATGCAAAGGGGTGGCGCCGAAGTCCAGTGGAAACGCCCTCACAGAGTCTTCATATATTCGACAAGTTCCCAACGCTCTGCGTCGCTGAGTTTACCTGTGCCGTAGTCGTGTCCAGCGTTCGAATTACCAGTCTTGGAAGCATCGAAAACGAAGCCGCCATCGAAGGCCTCTGTCTCAAAGCCGACGTTCACCGGATCGAATTCGCGGCTGCCGACGGTGAAGCGGTCAACGCGCTGATCGGACGGCAACAGGAGCTGATAGAGATTGGGCACGGAACCATTGTGTAGATAAGGAGCCGTCGCCCATATGCCGTTCAGCGGTCGGCCTTTGTAAGCAAGCAAGGGGGAGTCGACGTTCAATTCGACTGTTTCGATATTCTCCTCACCTTCAGGCGCGAGACCAGCCAACGCAGCCTGTAATGATTTTTCAGAGACTTTGATGTTCTCCACGCCCTCGACTGCAGGGCCCGAAACGCGTTGAACGACGCGGCGGATGATCACGCCTTTGACGACGTGGCTGAGCAAAGCGCCTGCGGGCTCTTCTTCGCCCAGACGGCTGCGCCCAACGATGACCTTGGTCTTGGCGCCCTTCAGGCGCCCGGTCTTTGCCGTCCTCTGAATGAAGTTCGTTGCCATCCGCGGATCGGTTCCCAACTTCGAAACCTTTGCCATCTTGGCTTTGATCTTCCGCTTGGGGTCGGTCCGCTCGTCATCGCCGAGCACGACATGGCAGCCGGCACAGTATTTGTTATAATGCGCCTGCCCCGCGGCCGCCTTTGCCGTATCGACTGCAGGTAGCTGCTCCGGCCACTTCGGTGAATAGAGTTTCTTGATGTGGTCTTCCATGTCGCGCAGGTTCCGGGTTTCCGCTGACGAGCGATAACCGAAGCGCGACTTCTTGACCTCGAGCTCGCCAAAGACTCCCAGCACTTCCCCCACGTTGCGGCCAAGCGAACCCAACAGGCCGTTGCGCGCAATCCCGTTCCACTGAACAAAATCGTGCTGCGGCGTATCCCACAGGAAAGGATAACTGACGGGAGCGTCTGGAGCCCGGTAGTTCTCTGGCAGATTAAGTGCGGTGCCGCTGACTTCGTTGAGGATAATCCCAAAGGCGTCAACCCGGGCATTGCCGTAAGCGACAGGCGAGTGACTGCGCGCCTGCCATGCCTTGAGTTCCACGGTCAGGCCATTCAAACGATCACGCAGATCGCTGCGTGCTGCATCGTCACCCCCGTCTTCCAGGACTTTGGCGGCGAAACGATCAAATTTCGCGTTCTCGGATGCGGTCTTGGAGAGTGCCGCGATTAACCCGTCATGGAACGCCGTGTGATCGCCAAGCGCGGGCGCGCCATCAATCCGCATCTGGGTACCCTGAAAGTCAATCTGTCCGGTATGACAGGCGGCACAGGTAAACCCCATCCAGGCCTCACCGTTTGACCCCTCGTGTTTGGTCATTCCCACGGGCAGTCCGTCGGGGTTGTAGTAGGATGTTGTGACATTGGTCAGGTAGCGGTAGCCGTTGATATTGGCGTCGCTGCGAAAGTCCTCTTCGCTATCGGCTTGCTCGACCGCAAGAAACCAATCATAGGGGATCAGTTGAGACCCTTGGGTCGTCGTATAGAACCACTGCCGGTCTGCATTCGACCACCCTTGGTCCAGATAAACGAATCCATCATCCGGAATGTTATGAGCGCAACCCGCAACAGCAACCACTGCGGACAGCAGCGCAGCGCGAAAGAAATTTCGCATAATCCCCACCTCTGTTCGATCGAGCAATCGTACTTTCCTGCAGCAATTGCTCGCCCCCAACCCGACTCCCCGCTCACTTGCGGTCTGTCTCCTCAGCCACAATCCTAAGTCATAACAGATTGAAAGCATAGCATTTCCTGCCCACACACCGCAGCGGTCGACGGGTACAGAAGAACGCAGAGACGCGGTCAGTTCTTGTAGCGAGTCCAACCGATCCCGTTGGGAAAGCGGAGCGTGTCATCGCCATCGAGTTCGATCGTATAACTGAGCCAAGAATCGCCGTAGATGTCTCCTTCGCGCGGATCATAGATCTCGCCGCCATAGATCTCGGTGATACAGCCCCGGTCGTCCGCGACCGGTTCGAATTTGCTCAGAATATTTGCTTCGGAAACCAGACGGCCGCGCTTGCTCTCGTCCGGGTGGTTCGCATCCAGACGTGGTTTTCCTGTCTTCTCGTCGAGCGGCCTTGCCTCCCAGACAAACCGGCTGCAGACCGCCTCGCCACAGTTGAAGATTTCCTGTCGCGACTGTTCCGGCGAGTCAAAAGGCTCGTCTTCCCAGGTCGACCAAACTCCGTACACGGAAGCGCATTCCGCCGCTTCGACTGCAACAGGTGTCAGCGCCAGGAGTATCGCTGCGGCGAGACGTTGGATCATACTTTGCATGACCGGACGATAGCGGAAGCACCTGGCGGCTGAAAGCCTCGACCAGTCACATTCCGATCACCAGATCGTAGTCGACCAAATTTCTGCGCAGGAGGTTTGCAGACCTATCAATCTTTGTTAGGCGGGTTCCTTCATACACTGACGCAACGAGGCCGCGGTCGTTTCAGTCACATAGTAGACACCGTCGACGATCGTCGTGCGCTTGTCATCCCACTTGGTGGCATTGAAATCCCAACCGATCAGCTGCGCCTTCTTTTCCGGATCGTCAATAATCCGCCGCAACCGTCGGGTCATAAGCTTCTGAAACTCGGAAACCGCCCGCAGGTCTGTGTCGCCGGACAGATCCATTATTTCCCGCATGCGGACCCGGCCGCCCTTCTTTGCGAAAAGCTCCAGGCGACGCCGCTGATCCGCCGAAAGGCCATGCACGAACTTCATCGCCTGTTCCGGCCGCAGATCCACCGGCTGACGCCACTTGAGCTGTCTTGTGGATGGGCTGGGCTGGGCTGCCGGCCCCCTCTTACCCGTGAGAACCGAAAGCAGCTCCTGCTGTGTCTCGGGTTTCAGACGGCGGAACTCTCTATCTTCGACCACAATCTGCATGACAAATTCTCCTGGCGGCTAACGAGCCCATTGAAGTTAAGGAACGATTACAACCGACACTGAACCTCAACACGCAATGGGAATCAGGGCTAATAACGTCACGAAATGTCCAAAACGAGGCGATCGCGCGCTACGGGACAAGTTGTCTGTATAATAGTCCAATTCGCAGCGACATTCGATCACATCTTTATCCCCGGTCGGCTTCAAATCCTATCGGTGATTGTAGATTAGGTCTCTGCGCCAATTCCTATAATTCGGGTCGATTGACCATCAGCCAAAATATGACGATAACGGCTGTGAAAGCAGGCCAGCCGAGCCAGAACCATGCCCGGGCGCAACGGAAGTACTCCTCCGGCAACGCCGTCCCTGCGGCACGCGCTTCAGATGCAAAGTTCCGCATACGCAGTTGCAGTTTCAGCACGACCAGCCAACAAATACCGGCAATTCCATAGAGCAGCAACGCCAGCACGAGCCAGCCCTCCCCCCAATCGTAACCCGCTAATTCGATAAGCACGGCGCCGCTCATCGGCTGGACAATGACCGACGGCAACGTGAAGGCCCAGTCGGCACGCACCGTATTGCGCGTCGCCACAGCGATCGCAGCGACATCGCGCGATAGATGTGTCAGCCAAAGATGCAGCGCCGTGCCCAGGCCAGTCCCGAAAAGAATGGTCGAGCTGAGGATATGCACCCACTTGGCGGTCAGATAAGGATCCATTATCTGCTCTTTGCCAAGACCGCCCAGATCGGAATAAGCGCAAGCATAGGCAGGTTCTTTATCAAGGGTCCGAAAGGATCGCTCCACAGCTCAGGAATAGCGATGCCAAGCAATAATGTGTAGGTCAGAATGATTGCCGTCTGCACTAGGGCACAGAGCCCCGTCGCGCGGCGCGACGCCACCCAAAGGCCGACCGCGATATCCATCAAGCAGGATCCAGCCGCGGCAATATCCGCCACTCCGCCGGATAGGCCCAGTCTTCCAGCTATTTTCTGCCCCACATCGGGCAAAACCCAAAGACCGACACTGCCGGAGACAATCCACGTTATTGCCAATACAAGCGTGGTCATTGCCGCAGCAAAGTAGAGTTGTGCGTGCCAACGATCCTGGACGTCGGATGGCTCGCGCTGAAGGCTTTCGGCCAGAGTACGGGCCTCAAATTCCATAGCCTTCGCGTAGCCTTCGTTGTCACCGCAATTGCCCTGCAGGATTTGATCGAGCGACGTGGTTCGCAGCGCGCTGACACCACTCAGGTCACCGATACGGCAGGCAAGTTTCACGAATGGCAGCGGAATCTCGATGCATGCCGTGCTCGGAATACCCAGCCAAGCGCGGTACTGCAGAAGAATATCCTTGAGTGACAAGTTTTCCGGTCCGGCCGGCTCCAGAATACTCGTCGCGAATTCTGGCTCCTCAAGCACTCTAATGACCGTGCGGCCGAAATCGTCGAGATGAATTGGCTGAAAAAGCTGATCGCCGGATCCCGGCAGAGGCAGGACAAAGGGAATTGCCGCGAGCGCGCGAATCAAAGAGGTGCCGCCATAGCTTCCTTTGGCGTAAAGCAGCGACGGTTTCAGAACCACCCAATCCAGATCGAGCCCCATTAGATGGGTATCACCACGACACTTGGTTTGAGCGTATTCCGTGTCGACACCTGGGCGCGCGGAGATCGCCGAGATCTGAATAACTTTACGAAGGCCAAGATCACTGCAGGCGTCGAACAGGGCCGCTGGTCCCAAATGATGAATCAACTCCGGATCGACACCCGGGCTGCGCTGAAGAACGCCGGCACAGTTTATGACGGCATCGAAGCCGGCAAGACGTCCGATCCAGACCTGCTTGTCCCCATCACGCATAAAATCGCAGGCAATCGCATCGACTGACGGCCACTGCAGGCGAAAGGCGACGGGATCGCGAACGGCGGCCGAGACGTTATGACCGGCTTCTATCAGAAATGTCATGATATGGCGGCCAACGAAACCGTTGGCACCGGTCAGGAGGACTTTCAAAGCGATCAATCACCTTCAGGTGGGATCAACCCAAGCTCTATAGCAATCCTGAAAGCGCTCAGCAATGGCCTGAACCGTTACAGAGTGCCGCAGCAGTGTTATCCCCAAAGACACCACTCCGCCTCGAAACCTAGTTGACGCAGCAAGGTGAAGCGGTGGATGCGCCCTCCAAAAGCCTCTATGTTAAGCCGCCTTCAGATTATCCAGGAATTCCTGAACCTTGGACTTCAACTGGTCGGACTGCTGCGACAGCGCATCGGCTGCTCCCAGGACCTGACCCGCTGCAGAGCCGGTATCGCTCGAGGCCTGTTTGACCCCGCTCATGCCGTCGGTCACTTCACTTGTCCCTCTGGCAGCTTCCTGCACATTGCGTGATATCTCACTGGTCGCGGAATTCTGCTCATCCACGGCTGACGAGATTGAGGCGGTGTTCTCACCGATCTGGTCGATCACCTGCCGCACACCACCGATAGCATCAACCGTCTCAGACGTCGCAGCTTGGATGTTTGAGATCTGGGCCGCGATGTCGCTGGTTGCCTTTGCCGTTTGATTGGCCAGAGATTTAACTTCCGACGCGACGACGGCAAAGCCCTTGCCGGCATCGCCAGCCCGGGCGGCTTCGATAGTGGCATTCAACGCAAGTAGATTGGTCTGCTCCGCGATTTCCTGGATCAGATTGACCACATCGCCAATTTTCTGTGCCGCTTCTGAGAGGCCGCTAACTGTTCCGCTCACTCTTTCGGCCTCTGTTACAGCCCGACCGGCGATTTGGGTGGATTGATTCACCTGGCGAGTGATTTCTGAAATAGACGCAGAAAGTTCCTCTGTGGCAGCAGCAACGGTCTGGACATTGCTGGATGCGCTATCCGAAGCGTTCGATACTGCCTCCGTTTGTTTAGAAGCCTGTTCCGCGGTACCGGTCATCGATTGAGCAGTGGCCCGCATCTCGGCGGAAGCTGCGGAAACGGCATCCAGCATTTCTGCTGCTTCGACGTCGAATTTGGAGCTTAGAGTCTGGATATACTCCGCCCGTTTCGCCTTGCCTGCCTGCTCGTCAGCCTGCGCAGCGGCGAGGCGTGTCGTTTCGATCGCGTTTTCCTTGAAGACCTGAACTGCACCGGCCATTTCGCCAATTTCGTCCAACCGCTCGCGTGACGGAACCTCAAAGGAGGTATCACCAGAACTGAGCTGCCGCATGGCATCACTCATCCCCTTCAGGGGAGTCGCAAGCCGAAACACGGCGTACCAAGCCGCAGAGGCTATCAGCAGTACAGCGATAATCACCAGCAAACTGTAAGAGAAGATGGACAGTGAATTGAGCTCTTCCATTGCGCTCTGTGTGTCCGCCTCACGGCTCAGCTGAAGCGATTGCTCAATCGTACTTGAAAGCAACTCAAGATTTGCACCGATCTTAAGCAAACTCTTGTTGACGATGCCCAATCGCTGAGTCTCTTCGAACGCAAAGTTAGCCGTCGCAGCCGCGAAGTTTTCATCTTTAATCAATGCCAGCGTGCGGTTGTTCGAATCCACAAACATTTCAAACAGCGGCGGCAGCGTCTCTGCAACGCGTCGAACAATATTCAAACGGCGACGGCTTTCCGCCTGTAGCTCACTCTCACCTTCTGCCTCCGCGTTCGAACGAACCAGGCCCGCACCTTCCAATGACGCGCTCAACTCCCTGATGTTCGCACGAAACACGTCGATTTCTTCCCCAGCCTTTCCACGGGCATTGAAGGTCTGCTCAATCAGACCCGAATTCTTCATCAGGAGGCTGCTCTGATGAACCTTAAGCATGGCATTCGTGTCCTGAACCAGGGAGAGCATCTCATCCTTAACAGCATCGTTTGCATGAACGATTGCCTCACGTGCCGCGTCAGACACATTCCTGATTTCAAATGATTCGCTGAATACGCCAAAGCTCTGCGTCATGCTGAAGACATTGAGACCAGCCATCAATACGACCGGCAAGACGGCAAGAGCGACGACTTTACCGCCAACACCGCTCATTACCCGCTTTAAAGAGTTAATCCCGCGAGTCTCGGGCCCATCGGACGGGATGATTTTATTGAGAGCAGACATTGCAATTCCTTGATTCGATCTTTAGCAGCTTGGCACGGTCAGACTTTGACCGGGAGCAGCTCAAACGCACTCTGATCAGCTGTTCACTTGAAGCGTTTCAACCATCTGGAGTGCCGTCTCCAGTGCGTCGTAGACATCGGACGGCGTCTTGCCGGCTGGTGCCGCAATGATGTCGGACGGATCGCTGGCACCAACCGCGAGTTTCATGGCGACAACCTCAGCCTGGACATTATTCAAAATGTCGATCACGTGGGCCGGAGTAATTTTGCCCTCCCGCAGGTTGGGCATGACAACACCGCCTGAAATAGCAAATCTTTCGTTCTTTGCCAGCTCACCAATCCGCTCAAGCAATTGAACGCCCAATTTGTAGACTTGATTGGGTTTCTTGCCCGAGGAAACACTCTCAACAGCGATATCGTCCGTCATCCCGCGGGCGATGCGAACTTTCTGCAAGTCGCTGACAATCGTTAGTGCGACCCGATACACGTCATTTGGGACGGTTTTTGGCATTCCCAAGCCGTCGATCCAGGCGCTGGTTTTTGTCAAATTTCCATAGACGTCAGTCGGTGTTTTGCCTTCAGGCAGAGCAGCGGGTTCGGCGTCCGCTGAAACGGCAAAAGGCTCACGGAGCCCGCGCAAATCAGTCAATACCACTTCAACCATGCCCTTAACGTCGGCAGGCTTGATGGCACGAACCGGAAAAGGCTGCAATTCCGTCACCGGCAAACCATTGATCCTGCGCAGCAACTGCACTTTCAGAAACACCTCGCGCGCTTTCTGAATGACATGCCGCGGCTTGCGCGGCGTCAAGGCCGGTGCCGATTTATCAACCAATGCCACTGAATCGTCGGCCTCCAACAGCAGGCTGAGTTCGGCATTGATATTGTCGACGACCTGATAAACATGGGATGGCGTCGCATCCTGAGCCGATGCCGGCACAGAGACCGCAAAAGCCGACAGAACGGCAAGGCCACCGAAAATCGAACGCGCCAGTTTCATCACAGCACTCCGGTGAAAAAATTCAACACTCTCCGACTCAATCGGAACGTTCTTGTGTCTATCGGAATTACACTGACGATTAGTTAATTGAAAATCCCACCCCAAGTTGTTTCAGCATAATTTGTGGTTGTTTTTTCGAATTAGAAATTAATCAACAAAACAAAAGCCAATTAGTTTCGTATATTGATTTATTATTTTTTCCGGTCTGCATGTAAAAATAAAATTTCACGAATAACCATTCAACCAAAAGCAGGTGTGTATTTTAATAAACAGAAAAAATACGTGAAAATTTACACCACAAAATTGAGTCGAACGACATAGACCGTGGAGGGTCTTTTTAGTTTAATCAGGATCACCCTCGTGACATTCGCAAGTCAGAAGTAAAGACAGGGGTTGTCCGTTAAAGCTTGCCATAGGCTCCTCGAGTTTGAGCAGCGCCAAGCCGGCCGTTCGAACGACTTGGTGCCAAGAACTCAGTGTTCGGAAATACCAGGGCATTGCCGTCCAATTCTGGTTCTCGAATGCGGAGAAATCTTCGTTGCGCCAACCATCTCGATAGTCTTGGCCCTGTTCCAGGCTCCAGGGATGAAGCGTCTGAATGATGACCACTCCCATTGCCGACAGATGGGGCCGGATCGCGGCCAGGAGCGAGGGAGCGTCCTCATCGAAAAGAGCATAGTTGAACACAATGACGTCGAACGGCGCTTCAAAGCTAACCCCGCCATCCATCAGTTCTTGATAGGTGATAACTTCGTATCGGCCATTGGGATCGGCACACTGAGCATCCGCAATCAATTGGGAAGAACCGTCGATACCGGTCGCCTCGCACCCCAATGTCTGGACGGACTGCCGGCAGAGCCAACCTTCTCCGCAACCAACATCGAGCAGACGTCTCGGACTATGCGTTGAAATCGCCGCCAGGATAGCATCGTCTGTCCCGGCATCCCGGCTGGGGATCAAGCGCTCCCTTACTGCCCTGGTCCAGTTGCCAGCGTTTGCCTCCCACGAAGAAGCCAGCGCTTTCGTCCGATCCATCGCGTCCCCACGCACACTCGAAAGCTATGAACTAATCGTTCGCCCGCACTTTTACGTAGGAACCTGGTGCGTCCTCGATGATCGATAACTTACCATCGCCTGGTATGCGCGCGGGCGTCTTTTTGCTGCCAGACTTTTTCGACAGCCAGCTGTGCCAATCGGGCCACCAGGAACCTTCCAAGCGCTCGGCCCCCTCAAGCCATTCTTCCTTGCTCTGCGGCTTTTTGCTGTTGATCCAGTGACAGTACTTGTCCGCCGCCGGCGGATTAACGATGCCGGCAATATGCCCTGACGCGCCCAGCACAAATCGCACTGGTCCACCGAGAAGCGATGTCGCTGGGTAAGACGACCCCCAGGGCGCAATGTGATCTTCTTTGGTGGCCAGGAAATAGGTCGGAATCTTGATCTTGGAAATATCGATCGGCACTTCATCCAACACCATACCGCCCGGCTCTTTCAAAAGATTCTGCTGATAGACATTGCGCAGATAGTACGACAGCATCGTTGCAGGCAGTCGCGTCGAATCGGAATTCCAATAGAGCAGGTCGAAAGGCATTGCATCGCGGCCCATCAGGTAGTTGTTCACGACGAAAGACCAGATCAAATCGTTCTCGCGCATCATGCTGAAAATCTGCGCCAGGTGATGCGCCTCCAGGTACCCCTTTTCCTCCATATGTCGGTCCATCGACGCCAACTGCTCATCGTCGATGAATACGCTGACTTCCCCTATATCCTGCAGATCGACCATCGTCGCCAGAAGAGTGGCCGAGGCGATACGATCATCCCCCTTGGCAGTCATGTATGCGAGCGTCGAAACGGTCAGGATGCCGCCGATACAGAAACCTAGGATGTTGATTTTGCTTTCGCCGGTTGCTTGTTCAATTGCGTCGATCGCCGCAAGCGGTCCTTCAAGCATGTAGTCGTCGAAGGATTTGTGAGCGAGCTCCTTGCGCGGATTGACCCAGGAAATCACGAAAAGTGTATATCCCTGATCCACCGCCCATTTGATCAGACTGTTCTTGGGCTGGAGATCCAGAACGTAAAACTTGTTGATCCAAGGCGGCACAAACAGTAACGGTCGCTTATAGACTGATTCCGTGCTTGGCTCATATTGAATGAGCTGCATCAAGTCGTTTTGAAACACTACCTTGCCAGGCGTGACCGCGACATTCTTGCCCACTTCGAATTTCGACTCGTCGGTCATGGAAATGTCGAGGCGGCCATCGCCCTTTTCCAGATCCGCCAACAAGTTCTTCAAACCGGACATGAGGTTTTCACCACCAGTGTCTCTGGTCTTTTTCAACACGGCGGGATTGGTCATTGCAAAATTGCTGGGAGAGAGAGCGCTCAAATACTGCCGGGTATAAAAATCGACCTTTTCCTTGGACTTGGAATCAATGCCGTCAACGTCGCGTACAAGCGATTGCGCCCAGCGAGAGGACAGCAGATAGGACTGCTTGATAAAGTCGAACAGCAGATCCTCGCTCCATTCCGCCGCCTTGAAGCGCCGGTCGCTTCGATCGGGAGCAATCACCGGGTCAACCTCTTCACCCATCATGCGACGGCCTGCGCTTTGCCAGAGAGCCACACTCTCCTGGACCAGCTGCGCCTGCGCTTCCATCACCTTGGCCGGATCGCTCCACATCGCCGCCGACATCTCCATGAAGGCTTTGCCAACGGACACCGGATCAGTCACTTGAAAGCCCTGTTCGCTCTGGCGTTCCCAGAAAGCCTGCATCACGCGCTGGCTTTGCTCGGCAAGTTCGCCCCAGCGTTCTGCCGCTTCCGCCTGGCCTGACATCGCCCGATGCAGATGCTCGAAACCGTCGCCGTCTTTCGCACCGTTTGAACTCTTATCGGCCTGATCGCTCACATCGCTCTCCTTGGGGTTTGATCACTTATCTTTAAATCAAAGAAAAATGTGAATCAGCCCCTCATTCATATAACCAGATGGCGTTTCGCTTTCATGACTGTATTTGTCAAGACGACCGCACTCCAGTGACTCAAGTCACCAAGTTATAGCATCCCGTTGCCTCTGGCGGCGACCGGTTATTGGATCGAGATGGCGGGTTCCGCGAATCCACATAGCACCCCTTGCCAGCCAATTCGAGTCACAGCGGCCGATCTACCCAAGATAGATTCGAAGCAGAAACATTGAAACCAATAACGAGTATTTGCCCGATAAGCACGAACTCAAGTAACAAAACAGGATTATTTTGCTCAAGGAATGAGCAATTAAGTCAAATGCGTGACCTAGATGCCCGCATCTCCTCAAATTATGTTACATTTTCGCGGTTTATGGTAATGTCCTTTTTCGGCGTTAGGACAAATCAGCGTTCAAAGGCCAAAGTGCATATACGTAATGATCCTCACATGCATCCAATCCAATAATCGTGATAGGCCGTGTAACGAAGCAATCAATTATGCCTTCGTTCACAAGGGGTATTTCGCATTTGCCGAGGCATCCTTGGAACTGAGACATAAGAGTCCGAGACAGGCAGTCATCAATAAACCGCGCGTACGCTAATTTAGAGGGTCTTTCGGATATTCCTGCTGGGGACGGGCGTTCGCAAAGCGGATACGAATGAATAATGAAAGAGGGAAAGTATTATGAGTGAAGACGTCGGAGAGACTTGGGATCTAATTGTCGGGATCGTAACCACCTACGGCATCGATGTCGTGGGCGGCATTGTTATCCTGATACTCGGTTGGATGGTCGCTGGCTGGGCATCACGAACCGTCGACAAACTTTTGGCCAAAAGCCCGCGCATGGATGAAACCCTGCGCAAATTCTTCGCCAGCATCGTCCGCTATGCGGTCATTATCTTCACGATATTGGCCGTTCTCAGCCAGTTCGGCGTCGAGACCACCAGCTTTATTGCTGTCCTGGGTGCCATGGGTCTGGCAGTTGGCTTGGCTCTGCAGGGTACCCTCGGTCACGTGGCCTCCGGTGTCATGCTGCTGATGTTCCGGCCTTTCAAAATCGGGGATTTCATCGATGGCGGCGGCGTTACCGGCACAGTCGAGGCTATTTCGCTCTTTACGACCACGATGAACACGCCCGACAACGTCCACATTATCGTGCCAAACGGTCAGCTTTGGGATACGGCAATCAAAAACTTCAGCAAGAACGCGACCCGCCGTGTCGACATGGTTATGGGGATCGGATATGGCGACAGCATTGATTCGGCCATGAAGGCGATCCTGGAAATTGCTGCTGCAGATGATCGGATTCACAAGGATCCGGCACCGATGGTTGCGGTTGGAGAACTGGCTGACAGTTCGGTCAACATTATCGTCCGGGTTTGGTGTGACGCCGGGGACTATTGGGGCATCAAGTTTGACATGACCAAAGCGATGAAGGAACGCTTCGACGCCGACGGCATTTCAATCCCCTTCCCGCAACGCGACGTTCACCTCATTAATTCGAGCGACGCCGCTTAAGCGACAACCTGAACAAAGATGCCGGGTGCAGGATCGCACCCGGCATTTCGGTTTTCATCCTACAGCTCGTCAACTTACTCAGCTTCGCTGCGCTTGCTATCTCTGTTATTGCCGCTGCGCCAGGCCTTTTTGCGCCGGTCATCCTTGGACAAGGTACCATCGCCGTTCCTGTCGTGTCGCTCGACCATGTTCGCAAAAGGCTCCAGATACTCGCCCGATGTCACTTCGGCATCACCGTCTTCGTCCAGGTTCTGGAACCGGTCGACCATACGGGAACGGGACATCTCGAGCCAAAGCGCCTCAAATTCCTGCAGACTGAGCTTTCCATCCTTATCACTGTCAAACTTGGCAAGCTGCTCTGCCCGGCCCTGATCAATTTCGGCCTGCGTCAAGGAACGATCCTCATTGGCGTCGAACTGCTCCATCATACGCCGCATCATCTTGTGGCCTTTGCCGTGACGGCCGCCATGTTTGCCATGCCCTTCGTGGCCATAACCCGCGCCACCGCTTCTGTAGCTTTCACTGCCGCTCCAACGATCGTGGGCGTTGCTCAAACCCACCCCGGTCAGGGCGATTGTCGCCGCCAAACCAGCAGCCCCGATGGCAAGTTTTGTTCTTTTTTTCATGATCATCCTCTGTATAGACAACTTCGATGGCCTCAATCTAGGGAGCACTTGTCGCAAATGTTTGTCACCGGAACCGGAAAATCGTCGCAAAGTATGACGAAGACAGTCCTTGTGACACTTTGATACAATTTTTTACGAAAACCAGCCCGCTCCTGCCTCATAGTGCCCAGGTATCGATGGATAAGCCGTCGTTTCGCAGCGATATAGCCCCTGAACACGCATCACAAACGGACTCCATGGATCCAACGCCGCATATCCTAGTTGTCGACGACCACGAAGACATTAGAAGCCTGCTCGCCAAGTACCTGCGCAAGCACGGTTATCGCGTCACGACAGCTGATGGCGGGATGGCAATGAAACGCGCTGTTCAGGACAGCGCCATCGACCTTGTGGTCCTTGATATCATGATGCCCGGCGAGGACGGGCTCTCGCTGTGCCGCTGGTTACGCGCCGGCGACCAAACCCCTGTGATCATGCTGACCGCCATGTCCGAAGAGACCGACCGCGTGATCGGGTTGGAAATTGGCGCAGACGACTACTTGACCAAACCTTTCAATCCACGAGAACTCCTGGCCCGGATTAAAGCTGTCCTGCGACGCTCCAACAGCCTTCCGCCACAACGTGAGAAACCGGCTGAAAACAGGCTGAGCTTTGAGCACTGGCATCTCAACATCGATCAGAGGGAACTGATCGACGAGGCACAGGTTGCCACCCCCCTCAGCACTGCTGAATTTTCGCTGCTTTTGGCCTTTCTCAATCACCCCAATAGAGTGCTCACCCGGGATCAGCTTCTCGATCTCACGCAGGGGCGTGAAGCGAAAGTCTTCGATCGCAGCATCGATAATCAGGTGAGCCGGCTGCGCAAGAAGATCGAAACAGACCCAAAGGCACCGCGGCTGATCAAAACCGTTTGGGGCGGCGGCTATTCCTTTACCGCCGACGTGAAACGGTCATGAAGCGGCTATGGCCTCAAAGCCTTGCCGGTCAGATGATCGCGCTGTTGTTGCTGGCTCTGGTGGTTTCGCACATCGTCAGCGCGGTTATTTTCGAGGACGAGCGTCGAGCCTCTGTGCGCAGTGCGGTACGGGAAGAAGCCGTCACGGCTATTGCAACGGCGACCAAGCTGCTGCTGGACACTCCTGAAGCTGACCGCAAACGCGTTGTCCGTCAAATCAGTTCGCGCCGCCTGAGATACTGGCTTTCATCGGACAGCGTAATCGGATCGGACCGCGGTTTACGCCCCGCCGATAAGGACAGGGCGCTGCTATACAGCCTTCTGGAGGCCGCCGTGCCGGAGATTCGCGTCGCGATGACCGATCGCCCGCGTTTCTTCAGGTGGGCAAAGCACCAGAAACAACGCGAAAAAAAGGAAAGACGCCATGACGAATGGGATCACGGCGATGACGATGGCCGCGCGCACGGCCATGGTTGGCCCGGCCCACCCGGGTTCGGCTTACTGGCCTCCATACAACTGCCCGACGGCATGTGGCTGAATGCCGCCACCGTTGTGCCCGGCACAGCTACGGCGTGGCAATGGCCGGCGCTGGTTTCCATGATTGTCATGGCTCTGCTGATTGCATTGATCGTCGTGCTGATGGCACGGCGCATGGCCCGCCCCATGACTCGGTTAGCCTCGGCTGCGGACCGTTTCGGGCGTGGCGAAGACTTCCCGCCTCTGCCAATTGCAGGACCACCGGAGCTTCGCCGTACGACCCAGGCCTTTAATGCCATGCGTACGCGGCTCAAGCGCTTTGTGGAAGATCGCACTCGGCTGCTAGCTGCCGTCTCCCATGATCTGAGGACCCCCATCACCTCGTTGCGCCTTCGCGCTGAGTTCATCGAAAACGAGGAGGTGCGGGAGAAAATGATCGAAACCCTGGACGAGATGGAACGCATCACCGACGCCACCCTCGCCTTCGCCCGTGAAGAGGCCGTGCAAGAGGACACCCGAACTGTCGATATTAGTGCATTGGTCGAGAGCCTCTGCGACGACTTGCGCGATCTTGGCAAAGACGTCGACTGCCGGCAGAGTGAGCGTCTCCCCTACGCCTGCCGACCGGTCGGACTGAAACGTGCGTTGCGCAATGTGATCGAGAATGCTGTTTCCTACGGCGAACGGGCGCGCGTGCGTATTGAGCAACGACCGGACAATCTGCTGATTGTAATCGAGGACGACGGCCCCGGAATCCCCGAAAATGCGTTCGAAAGAGTTTTTGCCCCTTTCGAGCGATTGGAAGAATCCCGTAATCGGGAGACAGGCGGTATCGGGCTGGGCCTGGCAATCGCGCGCTCGATCATCCGCAGTCACGGCGGTGACATCACTCTGTTCAATCGATCTGAGGGCGGCCTGACGGTGACGGTTTCGCTGCCGAGCATATCTGAAATTTAAGTCAAATCCCCGATTTAACGGATTTTTGGTCAGTTCGGCTAAAACTGTCCTGCATATCGGCTCGATCACGATGGGACGTCGAGGATTCAGTCCCTACTCTAGTGCGTTAGAGGGCGATCGGGTGAACCGGAGGGTGGGATGATAAAGCTTGGGATTTGGATCGTCGCTTTAAGCTACGCGCCAATTCTCTTGTATGTCCTACTCGGACCTGCCGATGGCAACCCCATCGGACTCGGAATGCTGACGATTATCGGCAACTTTGCGGGAGCCGCGTTGATCGTCTTCGGAATCGTGCTCGTTCTGGTGCGCAGGCGCACACTTTAGGGCCGAACGTATGGTTCGATCCCGATGCTTGCATACAGACGAGTTGCATCGACGGGCGGAATGCTATAGACGTCCGATAAAGATGGTAAAGAGACTCCTGATGGAGTCATGCTTGCGATCTTAAGCACCGGCGACAGTTGTATGAATTTTTTTGATGTACGCGCAAAAGGTGTTTAACATTTAATCTTGAAATGGCGGCTCGTCGTCAAAAAATAAAGACGACGCCATATTGAAGACATGATCACGACTTAGCGTGCGACGGTCTTCAAGGGGTCTTGTCGGGCCTGTCGTCAGTCTGCAATTTTACGAGGAATTTTTCGTCCATGGGCGATTATGCGTTCAATCACACGTCTCTCCTGCTCGACCTTTGCGCCGCTGTCCGTGGCACGACCAAAGAGCATGGTGTTCAACTGTCTGACGACGGTGGAGAGCTCATGCGCGTCCTCGATAATTATCTGGCATTTGCCAACGACGAAGGCTTCATCGCAACACCCGCCCAACTCAAACGCACAGGTTCTTGAGCGTACAAAGCACAAGGCTTTACCCAGTTGCGAAAGCCATCACCGATGCACGATGTCCACGTCGGTTGATAACTTCGAGATGCGCAAACTACACCTGATTTTCTGATGTGTGGATTTGCCGTTCCAAGCGCTGAATCGCGATTTCGGCTTGGTTCGACACCGTGGTTTCTGTCATCCTCTAGGCAATCACTGAAACAGGCAGCAGCGGAACCCGCTATTGCCCAAGAACAGGTATGCTGACGGGAGGAGATCAGGAATGTCGCTGGCTACGGAATCGCGGGTGGCACAGGCCGCTGAGGAATATCGTCCGTTGGATGCCGACAGCCTGCCAGCCTATCTCGCGGGCGTCGACAGCTGCGCCGGAAAACTGGGTGGCGGCGCCGACGAATGGCAGGTGGACGAAGTCGGCGACGGCAACCTCAATCTCGTATTCATTGTGCGTGGGTCGGTTGGTTCGCTTGTCGTCAAGCAAGCCCTGCCCTATGTCCGCCTCGTCGGTGAAAGCTGGCCCCTGCCCCTGAAGCGCGCCTACTTCGAACATGAAGCCCTGATCACCGAAATAGACTGCGTACCCGAGCTGGTGCCGGCGGTCTATCATTACGACGACACCATGGCGCTGACGGTCATGGAACACCTGACGCCGCACATCATTCTGCGGAAGGGCCTGATCGCGGGGATCCGTTATCCTAACCTCGCCGAACATGTCGCCGAATTCATGGCGCAAACCCTGTTCAAGACTTCCGATCTCTATCTGCCCGCCTCTAAAAAGAAGGCGCGCAACGCCGTCTTCTGCGACAATATTGAACTCTGCAAGATCACCGAAGATCTTGTTTTCACCGACCCTTACCGCATTGCCGAACTCAATCGCTGGACAACACCCCAGCTCGATGACATGGCGGCTAAATTCAGGGGTGACGCGCCGCTCAAGCTGGAAGCACAGATTCTCAAGGAAGCCTTTATGGGGCGTGCGGAAGCCTTGATCCACGGAGACCTTCATTCCGGTTCGATTATGGTAACGGAAACGGAAACCAAGATGATCGACCCGGAATTTGCGTTCTACGGACCGCGCGGGTTCGACGTGGGTGCGGTGATCGGCAATCTGCTCCTCGCGTACTTTTCACAAACCGGCCACGCCACCGCCGATGACGACAGGATTGACTACGGCATCTGGATACTGGAGCAGATCGGACTGATCTGGGAAGGTTTCCGCAATAAATTCCTCCGGCTCTGGGAAACCGAAGGCCGAGGCGATATCTACCTGCCCGAACTCTTTGACGACCCTGCGGGAGCAACCACCCTGGCAGCCTACCGAGATGTCTATATGAAAGAGATGTTTCACGACTCCCTAGGCTTTGCGGGCATGAAGATGGTTCGACGGATTCTCGGTCTGGCTCATGTCGAGGATCTGGAGACAATCGAGGATCCGGACCTGCGCGCAACCTGCGAAACCAAGGCGCTGCTCCTGGGCCGGGAGTTGATCGTCAACCGCCGCAAGTACGACAGCGTTGCGTCTGTTGTAAGCCACGCACAGAAACTCCAGAAAGGGGCTGAACAATGAATGTCGACGGCAAAGCCTATCGGACCATTTGGCTTGCACCTGACAACAAGACGGTCGAGATCATCGACCAGACAAAACTTCCGCATCTCTTCACGACCGTGCAGCTGACAAGCCTGGAAGATGCCGCCCACGCCATCAGCGCAATGCTTGTGCGCGGCGCCCCTCTAATCGGCGCCACCGCCGCCTACGGCATGTGTCTGGCCTTGGAGGGAGACGCATCGGACAGCCGCCTCGCCCAGGCTTACGAAACCTTGCTTGCGACACGGCCGACGGCGGTCAACCTGCGTTGGGCACTCGACGACATGCGCTCGAAACTGCTTCCATTGGCGCCGGAAGAACGTCAGGCAGCTGCTTACCGGCGGGCAGCAGAGGTTTGTGACGAAGACGTCGAGATCTGCAGCTCAATCGGCGATCACGGTAAGAATTTAATCTCTGCACTTTGGGAAAAGAATGAGCGGAAAGGCGTCATCAACGTCCTCACTCACTGCAATGCCGGCTGGCTTGCGACGGTGGACTGGGGCACGGCAATCGCCCCGATTTACAAGGCGCATGACGAGGGGATACCGGTTCACGTATGGGTCGATGAAACCCGGCCCAGAAATCAGGGTGCAAGCCTCACGGCCTGGGAATTGAACCGTCATGGCGTTCCCCACACGGTTATCGTCGATAACGTCGGCGGTCATCTGATGCAGCACGGCCTGGTCGATATTTGCATCGTCGGAACAGACCGGACGACGGCCGCGGGCGACGTTTGCAACAAAATCGGCACCTATCTGAAAGCCTTGGCTGCTGATGCGAACGGCGTCCCCTTCTACGTAGCCTTACCCAGTCCTACGATCGACTGGACCCTGGAAGATGGTTTGAGGGATATCCCGATCGAACAGCGCGACGCGACTGAGGTGTCTCACATGACCGGCCGCAACTCGGAAGGCGAATTGGTCACCATACAACTAACGCCCGATGGCAGCCCCGCAGCCAATTATGCCTTTGATGTGACGCCGGCCCGCTACGTCACTGGGCTGATCACCGAGCGTGGTGTCAGTCCTGCGTCGCGAGAAGGTTTGGAAACCCTGTTTCCGCAACAACAGGCGATGACGGCTTCCTGATCGACGCCAAGTTCTTCCAAGCGCCATCATGGCTGCATAAGACAAAGACTGGAGTGAGTGCCGGATGCGTAGCGACAAACGCGGGATCCCCCTGACGACCGACAGTGATGCCGCTGCTGCGGCGTACGACGAAACGATACAGAACTATCTGGAGTTCCGCTTGGCGGCTACACCGTCGCTGAAAAGACTCCTGGACGCAGATCCGGACTTCGCCATGGGCCATTGCCTGAAAGGCTTTCTGCTTTCCGGATTTCACTCGGTGACGCTACACGACAAGGTCGGCGAAAGTCTGGCGGCGGCCGAGGCTTTGTCGGCGAATGCGACGTGGCGCGAGAAGGCGAGTATCGCCGCCCTGGCAGCGCTGCACCGTGGTGACACACGCGGGGCTTGTCAGATTTGGGATGAAATTCTGCTGGAATATCCGCGCGATATCCTCTCCGCACGCTTGCACCATCATAATTCCTTCTGGCTTGGGCGGAATTACGGCATGCGCGACGCGGTCGGGCGTCTTCAGTCAAGTTGGGACGCATCGGTTCCTGGTTACGGTTTCCTGCTGGGCATGCATGCCTTCGGCCTCGAAGAAAGCGGCGACTATGCTGCAGCTGAAAAATCCGCACTACAGGCCGTCGAATTGAATGGCGACGACCTCTGGGCCGTCCACGCGCTGGGGCATACCTTCGAAATGCAGGGGCGCCTCGACGAAGGCATCAAACTCTTGACCGTTCCCAGCGAAGACTGGGCCGACCGCAACCCCATGAAAGAACACCTCTATTGGCATCTGGCGATGTTTGCGCTGGATTCAGGTGATACCGAGCGGGTCCTCTCACTCTACGACACAGCGATCTATCCGGAAGCAACGGACTTCTATCTGGATGTACAGAATGCTGTTTCGATGCTCCTGAGATTGGAGTTGCGGGGCGTCGACGTCGGTGACCGCTGGGATGACGTCGCGAACATCTGCTCCGCAAAAATCGGCGATCACGTGCTGCCGTTTACCGACACCCACGTTATGATCGCCCTCGCCCGACGCGGTTACGATATGGATATCGCCCGTTTGACCACGTCCCTCTTCGAATTCTCCTCAACAAAAGGCAATGTCGCAGCCGGGACAATCGCGGATCTGACACTTCCTCTCTGTGAAGCAATCGCCGCTTACTTCAAAGGTAATCACCGGCGCTGCATTGAACGAATGCTTCCAATAAGGCTCGAGTATGCCCGTATCGGCGCAAGCCACGCCCAGCGCGATGTATTCGCCCAAATTCTGATTGATGCCGCAATGCAAGCCGGCGAACTGAAGCTTGCACGGAACCTGCTCTCGGAACGTTTGGCCTTGCGTCCTCGCAACAGCGACAGCTGGGCAAAATACGCAGAAGTCCTGAACGGTCTCGGTGAATCCAATGCCGCCGGCGATGCCCGTCAGCGCGCCGCGGAATCGTTTCATTGAAGGTTGAGATTTTTTTGACCTCAGCGAAAGCTCTCAATCCAATGCAGGAACGGGATTGAGAGCAATTCAACTCTCGTCAGGACACACGCTCAAGGCGCTTTGAGACGCGCCGGTCGGGCGGGAAGACCGCCTTGACGGTCGTACCCAGACCAAGTGCGCTATCAATTTCGAACCTGCCGCCGTGAAGCTTGATCAGCGCCTTGACGATCGGCAGTCCCAGTCCCGTGCCGGGATGGTTACGCGACAAGGGGTTAGCAACCTGTCCAAAGGGTTGCATAACACGCGTCAAATCGTCTTCATCGATACCAATGCCGGTATCGCGAATAGTCAGCAAAATCCCGTCTGTTTGCGCGTCTTCGATAGCCAGAACAGCCACATCTCCGACATTGGAAAACTTAATTGCGTTGGAAAGCAGGTTCATCATGATCTGACGCAGAGTCCGTCGGTCGGCCCGCATCCAGATTTGATCCTGTATCGTCTGCAAAGAAAGAGTGATCTCCAGCTTTTCCGACTGCGGACCCATCAGCTTGATGACTTCGCGCGCCAGTTCCACCAGATCGAGTTCTTCTTCATGCAGTTCGAACTCGCCTGCCTCGATTTTCGAGAGATCAAGGAGGTCGTCGATAATATCCAGTAAATGCTCGCCGCTTGCGAGAATATCAGAGGCATATTCCCGGTAGCGGGCATTACCGATCGACCCGAAGAGCTCACCGGCAATAACCTGTCCGAAGCCGATTATGGCGTTCAGAGGCGTGCGAAGCTCGTGGCTCATATTGGCCAAAAAGTCCGATTTCGCCTGGTTCGCCTCCTTGGCCTGGTTCAGCGCCTGAATCAGTGCCATCTCCGTTGCCTTCTGCACCGAAATGTCCTGGCAAACGCCGAAGAGAGCCGCGACCTCTCCGTCGCCGCCCAATTCGCAACTGCCGTCCAATCTGACGAACAGCTCACTGTCGTCGTCTCTCAAAACGCTGAAAGCAAAGTCACAGGCGGACTTTTCCCGAACGGTTTGTTCCAGCGTATTGACGAAGATATCGCGATCCTGCGGGTGCACCCGATCCAGGAGGTCTCTAAAGTCGACTGCCATTTTACGCTCTTTGAACCCGAGCATACGTGACAGCTCTGCCGAGCATTCGACAACCTCTGTCTCGACATTCCAATGCCAGTCACCGAGGTGCGCGATTCTTTGGGCCTCGGATAACTGCCGCTCGCGATGACGATGTCGCGAGGTCTCGCGCGCCATCTCGGCCATCAGAGATTCGATGTGAAGTTTACTTTCCTCCAGATCGGCAACGTAACTTCGAAGATCGCCTTCGCTTTTTTGGAGGGCGATCGAAACACGTCGCCGCCGTTCAACAGTCAGAAGAACGTAAATCAACAAAAGCAGGGCTCCAATCTCAGCCCACATATCCTTGAGGGTTTCGACGAGCAGACTTCCCTGGGACACCATCAGGACCGCTTGCCAGGGCACGCCTACCACGTCTTGCTGCATCACGAGGATATCAGAGGGCCTGCCTCGTGCATCTAGATACCGCCGGACATTTGCTGGCGCCGTTTGGAAGATCTGCACCTCGCTAACCCCGCCGTCGTCGCGTGCCTCCTTCGCCGGAGCATAAGCCAAGACCCGCTGGTCGCTATCCAACAGAAACATCCGGCCGATACTCGGCAAACCGGCCCGGAGATCACTACCCAATTTTTCCAGGTCCAGATCGAGAGCGATGATACCGAGATATCGATCCTTGTGATCCACGGGAACGGCAAGGCTGGCAATTTCGCCGGTCTGCAGCGAGGTCTCGGTTGAATGTCCCCAAAACCGCGTTCGTCCAGGGTTCTTGTCGACATGTCCATTGGTAATCAAAGGTTCGGAAAGGCTTTCTTCCTGAAACCGGTGCACGGCGGAGGGAACCCAAGGGTACGTGATTTCAAAGCCTCTCAAGGACCGGTAATAGATCCGCTTGATGTGAGGAACCGAGCCCTGTGACGACGCGAAAAGCGGGTTGAGACGAAGCGCCATCTCGATTTCAATGCGTTGAGGGCGGTCGTCAGGGTCCAATTCCCCCATACCCGTCAAGTTTCCGAAACGGGACAATTGAGGTTGTGACGTCAGATTATCGAGGGCATAGCCGTTGAAGTAAGGGGACGGCTCAAGATTGTCGTAGAGGCTTGGTCCGCTTCTGTGCCCATCACCCAGATGATGGTAATTCAGCAATTCGTGCTGCGCGACATCCCGTAGAATGTCGATATGATCACCAGCTCGTTTAACGGCGCTGTTCAGTTGCGCAACAGTTGATTCGAAACTGCGCTTCAACTCGCTGACGCTCGCCGACTGACGCTGATGCGCGTCGACACCCAACAAGGCGACAGCCGTCGCAAGTACCAGCGCTGATATTGTATAGGACCTGTGCAAAGCCGACCGTCTTCAAAAAACCTGAGCTTTGCGCTGTTTTATACGCAGACCCGTGAACAATTGGTTATAGTTCAATAGAGTGTTTTTGTCTGCGAACTCAACATTTTATTACGGCAGCCCGGCTCTGTCCCGCAATTCAGAATTGCAGAGCGCGCTCAATATTGGAAAACCCGGATCTGCAGAATGGCCTTCCAACTCCTTCAGGACGGCGTCATGGCATTATTTGGGGCGTCAATCCGTCACACCGGAAGGGTGTCTTCCTAAGGCCTAAAGAAGGCAAGGCGCCACCTTCTCCGCCGTTGAGGACGGCGGATCAGGTCCATATCAAATCGATATTGAGCGGGCGCTTTTAGGATCCGACGGCTTTAGTTCCGCCAGCCGTTTCACCGGAAGCGGTTGCGCCGCCCTTTTGTGCGGCAGACTGCACGGCGCGTGCCGCTTTCACACTTTCAAGCCGCCGACAGTTACCGCCAAAGTTCGCCCCTGCTTCGATGGACAGGATTTGATGGATGACGTCGCCGGTCATGTGCGCTGTTTTCGAGATGTTGATGGTCGGCGCTTCGACCTGACCATTGACGGTGCCACTGATGTTGATCGTATCCGCCTGAATGGATCCTTTGATGTTCGCGCCCGGGCTCACGGTCACCGTGCGGGACCTGATATCACCCTCGACCACGCCGTCGACCTGTATATCCCCAGCGCTCTCGAGATCTCCAATCACCCGGAGATCGGCATTGATCACCGAAGGCTTACCGCTGCTCGACCGCTGTGGTGTCGGCGTCGCCGTCTGTGCCGTGGTCGTCTGTTCCACCTTGGTCTGGTCCGCTTTGGGCTGTTCAGCTTTGGACTGCTCCACTTTCGCTTCCCCTGACTTTTCGCCTCTTGAAAACATAATCTGGCCTCCTCCCCTTATCTCGCAACATGCGGCACCTCAGAAGTTCCGAATTGGATCTCCTGAGCACCGAACGATTAGATCTCACTCTCGACGACAATAATGACCATTTTCCGTACGATCTGTGTCATATCTGTGAACTGGCGCCATCCCTTTTAGTTGCAAGCGCCAATCATGTCAGCGTTCCATAGTATCTGGTTTGGCGAAATGTGACCTCCCGTCTGAGGTGTATGCCGGCAACCGGCGATCACCCAGTGTGGGATTTACCTAGCTCCGAGAAAACCAGATCCTGAAACCCCACCGCCCCTCATGAGACTTGCGGGAGTTGTCCTGATAGTACATTTCTGCGAGCCTAGAAGCTATGGATCAACAGACAGAACAAGTATCAGAGCGGAAATCCGGCTTATGAAGCCTTCCATCAGAAGCGTCCTCGTCATGGGGATCATAGGCCTTCAGTTCGTTACGGTGTCCGCGATTCTCTTTTCGTCCTACGTTACGACTGAAGCAGTTCTTCTCGGTCACGCCCGCCAGATCATGGAAAACGTGGCTTCCGACACGATCGACCGCTCTGAGGATTTCCTGTCTCCAGCCCAGACAGCAGCCGATTTAACGCAGCGCCTGGCCGACCATAATGTCCTCAGCAGCGACAACCCAAAGTCGATGGAGCGTTATTTCTTCGAGCAACTTCGGCTCTATCCGCAGTTCGCCGGAATTTACTTTGGCGCCACCGATGGTAGTTTTTTCTATGTCAAACGTGACGACAAATTCGCGAATGGTGGTTACCGGACGAAAGTAATCACCCAGAACGGAGACGACCGAACCGTAGAGCTGCTCTGGCGGGATGCCAATTATCTGGAAACCGGTCGAAATCGGGACCTAGAGGATACCTACGACCCGAGGACTCGTCCCTGGTTTAAGAAGGCCCTGGCAACGGGGGACCTTGTTTGGACCAATCCCTATATCTTTTTCACTTCTCGCCAACCGGGCATCACAACCGCTGCACCGGTCTATGATTCCGAGGGTACGATCCGCGGCGTTGTCGGCGTGGATATCGAAATCACAGAAATTTCGACCTTTCTCGCCCGCTTGAAGATCGGGAACTCGGGATCCGCTTTCATCCTTAATCAGAACAGCGATGTCATCGCCTTTCCCGATGCGGACAAGATCAAAGTGCCAAGCTCCGACAGTTCGAAGGGGCTGCGTTTCACGCGGATCGAGGAACTCGATGACAATCTAAGCCGAGCCGCTTTCGCCTCCCTTTCGCGTTCAGGCAATGCCTTCGATCTGAAATCCCAGCAATTCACGACCTTCGAAGTCGCTGGCGAAACTTTCCACGCGATCTTTGCGCCATTCAAAAACCCGAACTGGCCCTGGGTCATTGCCATCCATGTACCCGAGAATGATTTCCTTGGAGAAATCAAGAATAATCAGATATTTAACATCTACTTGGCGGTCGCAATCGCAGTTGTTGCCTGCCTTGTAGGCTTCTTACTCTGGCGTTCCATCGCCCGCCCAATGGCGGCTTTGCGTGCGAATGCGCTCGCCATTACCAGCGGCGATCTCGCGTCAACGACAGTGGTTCGCAGCCGCTATACCGAGGTACAGGAAACCGCGGACGCCTTTACCCATATGGTGGCGGCGCTCAAGCAGCATGAAATCGAAAACAGCGCGCTGACCGAAGGGTTGCGTACCTTTTCACGTGCTGTCGAACAAAGCCCGGCCGCGATCATCATCACAACCGACAACGGCAATATCGAATACATCAACCCGAGCTTTACCAGCTTGACCGGTTACACCATAGGTGAGGTGTCAGGCCTGCTGCCGCGCGAGCTGGTAGGCGCAGAGACCTTGAGCGAAGAGTGCAAAGACCTTCTTACCGTGGTCACTGCCGGTCGTATCTGGCGCGGAGAACTCAGGTTAAAGACCAAGGCGAGCCGGGAAATCTGGTGTGCCATGACGGTCTCACCGGTACGCAATGCCGAAGGTGGCAAAGGCCACTTCATCGCCATCGCCGAGGACATCACTGAGCGCAAGCAGGCGCAAGAAGCCCTCAAGGCCGCTCGTGACGAGCTTGAGGTCCGTGTCGAAGAACGGACCAGAGAACTGCGCGAAGAGATTATGGACCGAAAGCGTGCAGAAGAGCGCGCCGAGACTGCAAACAGGGTCAAATCGCGGTTCCTGGCGAACATGAGCCACGAACTCCGGACCCCGCTGAACGCAATCATCGGCTTTTCCGATGTCATACGCCGAGAACTCTTCGGGCCCATGTCGAGTCCCAAATACATGGATTACGCCTGCAATATCCATGAATCGGGCACACATCTGCTGCAATTGATCAACGACACGCTCGACCTTTCAGCGATTGAAGCCGGAAAACTCGCACTCCATGAGGAAAAAGTAGATCTGGCGGATGTCTCGGCCGCGGCCCGCCGCCTGATCACGCCACGCGCCGAAAGCGGCAAGGTGACGTTAGAAAGCGTAATCGATCCGGACCTGCCATATCTCTTTGCAGATGAATTGCGGATCAAGCAGATCTTTATCAACCTGCTGTCGAATGCGGTTAAATTCACCCCTGAAGGGGGTTTGGTCACATTGTCGATCGCAACTAACGAGAACGCCGATTTTGTTGTCAAGATCAAGGACACCGGTATTGGCATGGATGAGGCTGGGATCACTGTCGCCATGGAAGTCTTTGGTCACGTCACAAATGCCTTTTCAAAAGGGCATGAGGGCACAGGTTTGGGACTGCCTCTCACTCAGAAACTGGTACAAGCCCATGAAGGCTCGCTCAATATCGCGAGTGCCGTGGGTGTCGGCACTACCATTACCGTTAAGTTCCCAGCGGTTCGAGCGGTTCCCCGTTATGCCAAGGCAGTGGAAGGCGGCTCGGCGGTGACGCAACAACAGCCTGCGCGTAAACAACCGGATTGAACGGACTGGCGCTCTGATCAGCGCGCAGGGACAAACTCTAAGACGGTCCTCGCGAAATCGTGAAGAATTTTTCCTCTTTCCACTATTAGAGTCCGCGCTTGTTCTATTTCAGATTGTGCGCTCCTCCCCCTCACTCGCAGAATTAGCGAGTTTCTCTTGCTGCGAATTACCACTGCGGAAGCTCTCGCAAGGGGCGAATTTACGCAACTTTATCAATTAAGTTATCGTTCGGCACAAGTGGGGCGGAGGGTTAAGAATATTAGCCTAGTACATTGAAATATTTTACCAAAACCGAAAGCTTGTCGCCAATTCCGCTATCATTGATTCTGAAAAGATTAACCGCTCTATAACGTCTTTGAGCGATGCTGTGGGCATGGTTTAGCTCGAACCTAAGCCTTGAGGATGATTCGTGGAAACAAAGAAAACTCTACGCGGTTACAATGCAGACTATCTGGTAAGCGAAATGCAGCCAGAGAAACGTGCAGAAGTAGCGCGAAAACTTGGCGGCAAGTTAGACACGGGGCTCAGCGAGCTTGAACGTGAGTTGACCTGGGCGATTGCCCGTCAATTGGCTGAAGATGCTGTCGAAGTCGTTCGGGAATCCTTAGCCCGAAGCGTGCGCGGCTGCAAGTTTCTACCAAAAGACATCGGTTACACGCTCGCTTACGACCTTGATTCCGTTGCGGTCCCGTTTCTTGAGGTCACTGAGATATTCTCGGAAAACGAACTTTGTGCCATCGCGCTCGCAGTGTCTGATTCCGTGCGCAGCGCGATTGCGGGGCGCGAAGACCTGACATCGAAGGTAAGTGGTCTCCTGGCAGAGCTCGGCGATGCCGACGTCGCCCACACTCTGATTGAGAACGAACCAGCGGAAATTGACGAATCTGGTTTTGCGGCCCTGACGAAGCGTTTCTGCGATGACCAAACGCTGTTTGAAAAAATGGCGACCCGGACCGATTTACCGCCCTCCATCGCAACCGAACTCGTTAAGCGTGTTTCAGACTCTGCACGGGAACAACTCGAGACGCGCTACAGCATGGCGCCTGATTTTGTAAATGTTCTAGCTCAGGACGCACAGAGTAACGCTCTCCTGAAGCTTGCGGAATTCGCTACGGCTGCAGAAGCGATGGGCTATGCCAAAGAACTCTATGGCAAGGGCGAACTGACACACACCTTCTGCCTCATGGCGATCCGCAACGGCAACTTGCCATTCTTTGAAGCCGCCATGGCCGTCCGGACCGGCATTTCGGTCGAAAATGTTGAACTGATCCTGCGAGACGGTGGTGTCGAGGCCACTGGGAAACTCTGTACCAAAGCCAAAATTCCAAACTTCTTGCACCGCGAGATCGCCGAAACAGTCGATCGCGAAGTGCAAGCCATGACCGATTCATCGACCCCTGTAGCCTGATATCTGCTGGCTTGAATACCGCAGCTTGGACAAAAGCCATTGTTCCCAGTGACCAGCATCGACATAGAATCGAAGCCGCGTAGACACACAACGCAATAACGCCGCGAGGTGGTGCAGAACTTCAACACCCTTTGCAAGCATTTCCAGGGACAATCCAGTTGGAAACTGCTAAACGCAGTCCATGAGCACGGAAACAACCTCACCACGCAATCGCTGGATCCAGCCTGAAATTCTGCTGATGTTGATGGCAGCATCAGTGCCCTTGAGCTTCGCTACCTGGCAAACGCTACTCAACAATTTCGCGATCGAATCTGCAGCCTTCACCGGCGCCGAAATGGGAATGCTGCAGAGCATACGCGAGATTCCTGGCTTCCTTGCCTTCGCCGTCGTTCTTGTCTTGCTCCTACTTCAAGAACAGACCTTGGCGGTGCTGGCGCTTTTGCTCCTGGGCATTGGAACGGCCGTGACCGGTTTCTTTCCTTCAGTGCTGGGACTCTATGCCACAACAGTGATCATGTCGCTCGGCTATCACTACTTCGAAACCGTGCAGACATCGCTTGCTCTGCAATGGATCGACAAGAAACGGACAGCCGAAGTGCTCGCGAAGATCCTGGCTGTCGGTTCCCTGGCATCGATCGTCACTTTTGCCCTTATCTGGCTTGCCTTCGACTTCGCGGGTCTTTCCTATCAGTTGGTCTATGTTCTCGGCGGCGGCTTGACCGTTGTCGTCGCCCTGGCCTGCTGGCGTATGTTTCCGCATTATCCTGAAAAGGTACGCCAGCATAAGAAGATGCTGCTCCGACGGCGCTACTGGCTCTACTATCTGCTGACTTTTATGTCTGGCGCCCGCAGACAGATATTCATTGTCTTCGCCGGCTTCCTGATGGTCGAAAAATTTGGCTACGAAGTTAGCGAAATCGCAGTCCTGTTCTTCATAAATGCGGGAATTAATGTGGTGCTGGCACCCCGTATCGGGCGCTTGATCGGCAAGATTGGTGAACGCCGGTCGTTGCTATTCGAATACGTCGGCCTGATCATCGTGTTCGTTTCCTATGCCTTTGTCGAGAACGCGACTGTTGCTGCCGGACTCTATGTCATCGACCACATGTTCTTTGCCCTCGCGATCGCTATCAAAACCTATTTCCAGAAGATCGCAGATCCGGCGGATATCGCGGCGACCGCGGGTGTCGGTTTTACCATCAACCACATTGCGGCCGTAGTGATCCCGGTTGTTTTCGGCCTGCTTTGGCTCTCTTCTCCGGCGCTTGTATTCCTTGCAGGTGCAGCCATGGCTGCCGTGTCCCTGGTGCTGGCTTTCGGTGTTCCGTTGCATCCTGAACCAGGCAATGAAACCGTATTCGGCAAATCTGCGGCGGCGAGCGTGCCTGCCGAATAGGCTCGGATTTGACCCAATTCAATAGCTCGTTGCGGTGTGGTGCGTTCACCCGAGTGTGATTCGCTTTTCTTTCAAGACTAGCCAACACTTGGCCATGGGGTTCCTTCATCTCGCCTACGCGCCGATAAGAACAGCGATTTTAGCAGCGGCCATAACAGTCCCGACCTTGTTCGGTATGAACTTGGCGGGCATCCTCTCACCCGCCGCCGCCCAATCCGTTGACTGGTGGAAGTCGGAGTGGCCCAACACTGATTTTTCACTTCATTCCATCGAATTCAGCGAGATTTTAAGCGGCGGCCCTCCCAAGGACGGCATCCCTTCCATCGATCGCCCGAAATTTGTATCGGTCGCTTCTGTCAGTGATCTGGCCCCGACCGAGCCCGTCGTCGGCTTGACGGTAAATGGCGAGGCGCGGGCGTATCCTCTGCGGATTCTGACTTGGCATGAGATCGTTAACGATACGATCGGCGGTAAACCCGTCACCGTGACCTATTGCCCGCTGTGCAACTCGGCAATCGTGTTCGACCGTGAGGTCGACGGCAAGATTCTGGAGTTCGGCACGACCGGCAAACTTCGCAATTCAGACCTTGTCATGTACGACCGGACGACGGAAAGCTGGTGGCAGCAGTTTCTCGGCGAAGCCATCGTCGGAGAAATGACCGGAACAAAGTTGAGAATGCTGCCCTCCCGCCTGGAATCGTGGGAGCGATTTGCAGCCCGGAACCCCGATGGACAGGTGCTGGTACCCAATGATGAGGGCATGCGGTCCTACGGCCGTAATCCTTATGACGGCTACGACACCTCTGCAGTTCCTTTCCTCTACCGCGGTGAAATGCCCGAAGGCATCGAACCCATGGCACGGGTCGTCGCGGTGGGCAAGAAGGCCTGGAGCATGAACCTCTTGCGCGCGGGCGGTAAGATCGAAAGTGATGATCTGGTGCTTACATGGGAAGCGGGGCAGAATTCCGCGCTCGATAGCAGCACCATCTCCAAAGGCCGCGATGTCGGTAATGTCATTGTTCAGCGTCTGGAGAACGGTACGATGGTCGATGTGCCGTACGACGTTACCTTTGCCTTCGTTTTTCATGCCTTTCATCCCGAAGGCGAATTGCGCATCGAGTAGCGCAAGTGGGAACTTGTTGATAAGTTCCCCGCTCAGAGCTTTCCCGCAGATATCATCGAGATTTTATGTTCTACGAAACCGCTGAAAATAAGCACGGCCTTCCGCACGACCCCTTCAAAAGCTGCATTGTTCCTCGTCCGATCGGTTGGATATCTACCGTCAATCGCGAAGGCGTAGTCAATCTCGCGCCTTACAGCTTTTTCAATGGACTGGCGTCCGACCCTCATCTGGTGATGTTTTCGTCCAACGGACTGAAACACGGCGAAGCAAAAGACAGTCTTACCAACTGCCGCGAAACCGGGGAGTTTGTGGTTAACATTGCGACTTGGGATTTAAGACAGGAGATGAACGTCAGCAGCGGGCAATATCCAGCCGAGACCAACGAAATGGCAACGGCTGAACTGGAGGCCGAAGCCTCTGTCCTGGTCGCACCGCCGCGCGTCAAGGCTTCTCCAATCCATCTGGAGTGCAAAACCCATCAGATCATCAAGCTGCCCAGCAACAATCCGTTAGAAGACAACGCCATGGTTATCGGTCAGGTTGTCGGCATCCACATTAATGATGACGTGCTGACCGATGGCTTGGTGGACATCTCCAAGGTCGTGCCCATCGCGCGGATGGGTTACATGGACTACACCAAGGTCGAGAGCGTTTTCTCGATGCGCCGGCCGAAGTAAAGCAGTTCAGATAGATAAAGGGCCACCGGTCCCGATTGAAACAATCGTGTCCAGTGGCCCTTCAGGTTTTCGCCGTAGGTATTCTGCTTTGCCGGGACCAGACTTATGCTGCCGCCTGATCAGAGAGGTAATAGTCCGTTGCCAGATCGGTCGCGAGCGCCGTCGAACCGCAATGCGGGCATTCCACGGATAAGCCAAGAGAGCCGATCAGAAAACTATGCATTTCACTGTGCTCGTCACAGAGCACGACATAGCCTTCGGTAATTTTTGCGTCGATAACCATGTTCTCTATTCCCCCGTTGCGAGGTTAAGGGAAACGCGGTCCAAGGCATAAATTTCCTCGAGCACACCGAGCCATTCGTTCGCCCAGCAAGCACTAATCGCCGCGTCCCTGCCCATGGTTGAAATCATATTGTTTGCTAAATCAGATTGAGCGGATCTTACTTCCTGAATGTCCGCCGTCTGGAGCCCCGCTAACATCATACTTACGCCCCTCTCCATACATTGAAGAATGACGAGATAAATATAAAATTTCTCCATTCATTTCAACTAAATTATTACTTTTTATTTATCTTAATATTAGTTAAAATCGATCTCTATAGTTAATTTACAGAGCTACAGTTACATTAAATTGTTGTTTTTATGCATATTTACCAATTTAATTAAGAATAAAACTAAACCATTGGCTAAACGCCAATTTTTTTTACCGGCCCTTCCACTATCAAGGTAAATGACCTTGTTCAGTCCTCTCGCAAAGGCGCTTGCATAGCATCGGTTTCGCAAATCATACTCGCATCAAGCGGTTTCGGTCAGGGTCAGGTAATACCTGTTCAACATCACAATTCTTCATAGATCGCGCCTCGTAGAGGACGCTGGGCGGTATTTTGTCTTCTACCTCTCAGTAGTCCGCACCTCTTAGCGACCTTCGGTCCAATGATAGCGGCCTCGTGATAGCCAGACTGATACCTTCTATGCCGGCGATTTGAGCACCGGCAAACGAAACGGGAAAGGAAACGGGATGACAATACTGAGTGGATTCATAAAAACGGCAGCCACCGCAACCCTGCTGATCGGCGGCTTGTCAGCATCTACAATGGCGCAAGATTTAAAGTTTTTTACGATTGGCACGGGCGGCACCGCCTATACCTATTATCCCGTAGGCGGCGTCATCGCGAACGCCATATCCAAACCCCCGGGGTCGCGAGAGTGCGGCGAAGGCGGCAGCTGCGGTGTCGATGGTCTGATTGCGTCAGCGGTTTCGTCGCGTGGATCGGTCGACAACGTCAACGCTATTATCTCCGGCTTGCGAAACTCGGGATTCGCCCAATCCGACGTGGCCTATTGGGCCTACACCGGCACGGGCACAATGGAAGGTAAAGAACCGTCCAAAGACTTGCGGACTATCGCTGCCCTGTTCGAGGAGCATATCCATCTGGTGGCGTTGAAAGACAGCGGTATCAACGGCGTCGCTGATCTGAAGGGAAAACGGGTTTCACTCGACGAACCCGGATCGGGTACCTACGTCGATGCGAATCTGATCCTCGAAGCCAACGGCCTGGCTATTTCCGACGTTGATGCTGAGGCCCTAAAAGGCAATGCCGCTTCGGAAGCACTGCGCAACGGCAAGATCGACGCCTTTTTCGTGGTCGCAGGCTACCCAACGGGTTCACTGGTTGAACTCGCTTCGGCGGCCGATATCAAACTGGTACCGATCGATGGCGACGGCGCGAAGGCCCTTGCCGACAAGTACGGTTTTTTTGCGCAGAGCGAAATTCCTGCCGACGTTTACCAGGGTGTCGGAGCCACATCGACTGTTTCCGTGGGTGCCCAATGGTTCACCAGTGCCAACGAAGATAACGAACTCATCTACAACATCACCAAGGCGCTGTGGAACAAAGAATCCCGCAAGCTGCTGGACGTTGGCCACGCCAAAGGCAAGACCATCACCATGGAGAGTGCACTTTCGGGTGTCGGCGTACCGCTGCATGCCGGTGCGGAAAAATTCTACAAAGAAGTCGGCCTGATCAAATAGGGCGGCACTAAAAGACCTTAAAACCCGGGCGCTGGAGCAGATTGAGACTCTGCGTTCGGGTTTTTCATTAAGTAAGCACGAGCGGGGGCAAGAAGTGATGGCGGACCAGCAGGACGAGGCTCGGCTTACCCCCGAACAGATTGCGGAGCTTGAGCGAAAATACGACCCCGAAACCGCCTTCCGTTCCACAGGCGCCAGGATCACCCTTCTCGTCACCACCGCGCTTGTGGCCATGTCGATCTATCACTTCTATGCGTCCGGTTTTGGCCTTGTGCGGGAACTTTTGCATCGCGGCATCCATCTGTCATTTGTTCTGGGTCTTGTTTTTTTCATGTTCTCCTTCCGCCGGGCTCAAGCTTCGCAAGTAGCGCCCGCCGCCTGGTACCGCCTGGACGGAGTGAACCTTCTCGATATTCTTTTCGGTCTTGCCGCCGTCGCTGCAGCACTCTACCTGCCGCTCCTCCCGCCCGAAATCGTCGCAGAACGCGTGGGCAACCCCTCACAGTTCGATGTCATCATGGGAACTGCACTGCTTTTGATGACATTGGAGGCGACGCGTAGGTCGGTCGGCCCGACACTTCCCGCGATTGCCATCCTGTTTATCCTCTTTGCGATCTTCGGCCCCTGGGCGCCCGGCGCCTTGAAACATGGCGGAACCAGCTGGCTGGGCCTGATCAACCATCTCTATATGACCAATCAGGGAATCTATGGTGTTGCGATCGGCGTGATGGCGCAATACGTCTTTCTCTTTATCCTCTTTGGAGTGCTCGCAACTCGTATCGGTTTGGGCCAGCTATTCATCGACTTGGCCATGGTCATTGCAGGCCGTTATTCCGGCGGCCCCGCAAAGGTCGCCATCTTCTCCTCCGCCTTCATGGGCACGATCTCCGGATCATCGATCGCAAACACGGTCACGACCGGTGCCCTGACAATTCCGGCCATGAAGCGCATCGGATACCCGGCGCATTTCGCCGGTGCTGTCGAAGCAACCGCATCAACCGGCGGCCAGATCACACCGCCCATCATGGGCGCAGCGGCCTTCATCATGGTCGAGTACCTGGAAATTCCGCTGCGGGATATTTTAGCCGCCGCTTTGTTCCCGGCACTTCTGCATTACTTCGGGATCTTCATTATGGTCCATCTCGAAGCCCGCAAACTGGGCCTGCGAGGTCTATCGCCTGATGAACTGCCCAAGGCCCTGATCGTTTTGCGGCAACACTGGCTGTCGATCATTCCTCTGTTCATCCTCGTTTATCTGATCCTGTCAGGACGCACGCCGGATTTTGCGGCCGTGTACGGAATCATTGCTTGTGTGGTCGTCGGATTCCTGAATCCAGTCAACCGGCTAAACCTGCGTGATCTTTGGAACGCGCTCGCAGCTGGAGCCCGCAGCACCCTTGCCGTCGGCGCAGCGGCCGCCACCGTGGGTATCGTTGTGGGTGTCGTCACACTCACAGGTGTGGGCTTCAGGTTAGGATACGTGGTGCTGCAAACCGCCACTGATATCGGCGCCGTTATGGGTTCGGTCTGGCCTTTCAGCTACTTTGCGGTCGCGCAATGGGCTCTGTTCTTTTCTCTGCTTTTGGTCGCGTTTTCCTGCATTATCATGGGTGCCGGCATTCCGACGACTGCAACCTACATCATACTGGTTGCTGTTGCAGGTCCTGCTTTGGCTCAGCTTCAAGTGGAACAGTTGGTTGCCCACTTTTTCGTATTCTACTATGGCGTTCTCGCCGACATCACACCACCTGTCGCACTGGCCGCCTACGCGGCGGCGGGAATTGCCGGGTCGAACCCGTTTAAAACCGGAAACACAGCTTTCCGGCTTGGGATCGCCAAGGCGCTGGTTCCATTTGTTTTCGTCTACTCGCCGGCTCTGTTGCTGGTCGCGGACGGTTTCACTTGGGCCGCCTTCTCCGTCACCCTGCTTGGTGCAATGCTGGGTATCAGTTGCCTGGGTGTCGCCTTTTCAGGCTTTTTGGTAGCGCCGCTCAAAACGCTCGAGCGTTGGTGGATCGGCCTGGTATCCCTGCTTTTTATCGCACCGGGCATCACGACGATGCTGTTCGGCTTTGTGCTTCTTCTGCCCGTCCTGCTGATCCAGTTCGCAAAACGAAAACAAGCTATACGCTGACGAAGATTCGTTTTTTTTCGACTTTGACGAAAAAAATTCCATAGATCCGGAATAAAGCCGCAGCGCCAAGTGTTGTTGTTTAGCCGGCGTAGATTCGCGGGCGGTTTTTCGTGAGGTTGGAAATATTTGGAGGGAGAGTAATGAACATTTTTAAAAGCATTATCGGCGTATCGGCACTTGCCGGCAGTGTATTGCTTGCCGGCAGCGTCTGGGCGGAGACGGAGCCCGATGCAGCGATTCAGTATCGTAAGGCATTGATGGGTACGGTCGGCGGCAACATGAAGGCGTCCGCATTGATCATCAAAGGGCAGGTCGAGCACAAAGATGCGCTTGCCGCACACGCCCGTGGGATCGCCGCAGCGGCGACCCTGGCACCAGCGGCTTTCAAACAGGATACCCATGGCAAGGGCAGCGAGAAAACCACCTCCAATGCCAATATCTGGAAAGACTGGGACAAGTTCTCGGCAGGCTTGAAAGCCCTCGAGACCGAGGCGACTAAGTTGGCTGACCTAGCGGCCAGTGGCGACATGGAAGCAGCCGGCAAGCAGCTCGGTGCCGTCGGCAAGACCTGCAAAGGTTGTCACGACGCCAACCGCGACAAGTAAAATCTGGACGACGGATAATCACTGGGGCGCGGTCAACGAACGCGCCCCATTCTTTTCCTCGCCTCTACCCGAATTCGGCATTCATACAAGGGTTACAATTGCCCAAACCGCCGCCGCAGCGGCCGCCAGGCTTAAGAGTGCAATAAAGGAACTGCGCAGAACAAACGAGAATCCAGAATCGGCACCATGCCCGGATTTTCGGCCGTTGATCATCGGCAGGATCAGGTTGTCTTTCTTTACGACGAGATAAAAGATCGCAGCCGCGACATGGAGTCCGACACAGATCAGCAAGGCATCGAACAGGGTTTTGTGAATCACCGTAAGCCAGTCCGACGTGGACTTCGTCACAAGATGATAGAGTGGTCCCTCGGTAAAGATATCATCGTTGGCGAAGAGACCCGTGCCGGTCTGAAACAACAACAACGACAACAACAGCACAACCATCCAGCCACCCAGCGGGTTATGCCCGAGGTAGGTGCGTGCCTTTCCCGAGATCAAATCCCGTGCATAGTGCACAGCTGCGGCCGGTGGTTTGACAAACTGCGCAAAGCGCGCGGTCGTGCTGCCGAACACGCCCCAAAGAAGACGAAACAACACCAGAGTCAGGATGGCAAAACCCGAACGCATATGCCAATCCATTTCACCCAGTTCACCTGTCAACCAGGAAGTCCCTACCAGCAGCACAAGACACCAGTGGAACAGCCGCGTCGGCATATCCCAGACCAATGTGGATTTGGAAGTCTCGGCAGCAGCCTTCACGTCGTCCTTCATTGCAATTCACAGCCTTTCAATCTGCCGCACGGTACGACAGCAAGTAAGCAGGAACGATGAGTTTAACCAACCGTCCCTTTTCTTTGCGCCAGAACATGGCATGACAGATGCCTAAAGAAGCATTGTGGGTGTCTAGCTTTACCCCAAGAGTAGAACAAGCACGCCCCCTATCAACAGAACGATACCCACCACTTCGACGATATTTGGACGTTCGCGAAAGAAGAAGTAGGAGGCGGCAAAGGTGAAAACCAACTCGACCTGCCCCAACGCCCTGACATATGCGGCATTCTGCAGAGTCATGGCCGTGAACCAGCAGGCCGACGCCAACATACCGCTCAGCCCCACCCCCAAAGCGACCCGCCAGGTTCTGATGACGGCCGTGATCTGACCGGGTTCGCGCAAGCGCAGATAGATCGACATTGCCAGGGTTTGCATAACCGTCACACAGGCCAATGTGAAAGCGGCCTGAATGATTACCCCCTCCCCGCCCAGTGACAGGGAAGCGGCCCGATAGGATACCGCTGAGATTCCGAAAAAAGTCCCTGACGCAATCCCGATCAATGCCGTTTTCTTGAACCAGCTGAACAACAACGTCTTGAGATCGAACGCCCCCTTCGCCAGCGACAGCGCAAAGACACCAGCCAGACTGATCAGAATTCCCAGCACTGCCGCCAAGCTTAAAGGGTCGCTGAGAATGACAATACCAATCAAAGCTGTCTGAACGGTTTCCGTTTTGGAATAGGCGGTGCCGACCGCAAAATTCCTTAAAGAAAACAACGATACCAGCAGCGCGGTAGCAAAAATCTGAGCCGCACCGCCCATCGCTGCATAAGCCCAGAATGAAAGGCCCGGTGATGGCGTCTCAAATCCACCGATAGTTGTCAGTCCGGCGGCATAGAGAATTGCAAAAGGAAAAGCAAAACAGAAACGTGCGTAGGTCGCGCCGGATGTCGACACACGCTCCTTCATATGCTTCTGCAGGGCTGACCGGAGGTTTTGCAGGAATGCCGCAGCAATGGTGATCGCAACCCAGGCTTCCATAGAGGACTTTTCCCAACTCCTAAACTGACGGCGCACGTGCGCTTGACCGGTCTTCTCAGCCCCTAAGGCAAGCGTGAATCAGATTTATTTTCAACAGGTTAGAGAGCGGCTCACGTTGCTGATCACTTCAATCAAGAACAGCCGCCCTCAAGTGAATGCGCGAAGACTGCCCGTTGGCGTATGGCGTTGCAATCAATAGCTGACACTGAAAAGCAGCTGTCTTCACTTTCTTTTACAAACGAGACCGCGAGTCTCTCAAAGTAACTTCACAAATCTTTATCTCTCTATGCGTGTTTTTTTTCATAGTTTTCTACCAAGAAACACTCTTACTCTCGCCAAAATAGCAGAATAAGTTTCTATGCAGCTCGAAAATAGAAATATCGAGCCTAAACTCAAAGGAGAAAATCATGACAACAGGTACCAACAACATCCGCACACAGATCAATCTCGAATTCGGGCCTTTGAAGCTCCTCGACCGCTTCTTTGCGGCAGCCGAGGAAACTGCGGACGACCACAAACTCCAACTCACGATCGAGCATGATTTTGAGGCTCTACTTGCCTTCAATAAAACGCAGACAGATTCGTGGTATCCCCTCACGCCGATGTACGATCCACGAGTCAACAGCATGACTCCCGAGACATCCTTCTGGATTTCGGGGCGGGATCGCCATGGGGACATCGTCGCAACGCAATGCGCGCGCTTCTACGATTGGACCGGGACCCATTTCAAAGCCGAATACGAATCGCTGAGACTTGCCTACGAGCATCCGGATGCCGCCATGTTCCCGGAAGAACTGGCAATTTGCGAAGCGCCTTCGGGTACCCGGGTTTCGGGACCTGTTTGCTTCAGTGGTGCCGCGTGGTACCGCCCCGACTATCGTGGGACGGGCCTATCCGGATTCCTGCCGCGCATATCACGGGCATTGGCCTATACCCGCTGGAACACGCGCTACACCTACAGCTTTATCGAACCCAAACTAGCTGCAAAAGGCGTCGCTGCCCGATACGGATATACCAACATCGAACCCGGTGTTGAATGGCTGAATTCCTTCAGGGGCAGTTGTGAATTCTGCCTTCTTTGGATGGACCGGGATCAGTTGCTTGCCGATATGCAATGGTGGCTTCGCCAACAGGCAAAAGTGGAAGAGGCTTTGTTCGCTTAGAGCCAGGCTTAGATCGGGCTGGTTTCTTGGAGCGCATTCACTACTACCACTTCATTAGTGATGCAGGTTCGCGTTCCGCATAATTGAACGACAAGCGACCAAGCTCTAAAATATTGAAAAACAAGATAGAATAAAAACAACGCGGCACGAGAACCGGAAAGACCATAATGGGAACTCAAGCGAAAACTGTATTCCGCCGTCAGGCGAAAATTCCAGGTAGGCTCAAGACGTTTTTTTCGTAGTATTTACAGGTAGATATAAAACCTAGCGGCGGCTTATTTTTCTCGACGCGCATTCGCAACTAGCAACATAAGTTTGGCAAATTCGCGATTAAGAGTGAAGCGATGCTCAAGACAGAACTCACTCGTTCTGAACTTCTGTTCTCGACAGGATAGCGCAAGTCTTTCCAAGGCCATTTGTGGCTCCATAGCTTTGTCCCGGATCAACCCAAAAAACCGTTTCCGAAACTCCTTCGTATCGGATTGATGCACGATCACCGTTTGCCAGGCGGGTATAACAAAAAGTGCTTGCTGGCCGAATCCCCAGGCCCAGAACGTGCCGGCTGGCAGACCGCTTTGCGGATCTGGAATCCACCAGAGATAAGAATGCCCGCTTCTGAGGCCAACTTCACCCGTCTCAATAAAATCGGCTGCAACTCGATCAACCCAAGACTCAGGAAGAACGCTGTTGCCGTTCATCACGCCGCTGTTGAGATAGAGTTCGCCAATTCTGACGAGGTCACGCGCCGACATGTGAAACATGGCGGCCCTGTGTTGAGACAGCTCAGGTGCTTCTATGTAAGAGACGTCCTCACGCGTAAAGTCCTGCATTCCCAAGGGCTCCGCCAACCCGATGTCAAAGGCTTCCCCAACACCGATTCCGGTCCGCGTTTCGAATATCGTCGTCAGGGCATTGTAGTCCCAATTGTTATAGGCCCAGATCGTTCCGGGCACGTTCTCTTGCCTTCCAAGGCGGCGGTTCTTTTCAGCCGTCAAACCTGCTTCCGCGGCGGCGGCGTGATTGATCCCCGACATACTTTTAAGCAGGTGCCGGACTGTTGCTGTCTTTTGCAGAGGCGTCAGCGGATGCGGTGCATCATCAATCCCAAGTTCCAGCAAGTTATCGTTCAGGTTGATTTGCGCTGTACCGGCACCAAGGTGCTGACCGACCAGCGCACTCAGCAATGCCTTGCGAATGGAATGAAGGTGGTAGGGCTGCTCGATATCGCCATAGGCTCCGACCAGCCTGCCCTGCGAAACAATAACGAAGCTATCGGTGCTTAGGGACGCGGTATATTCGAACACGGCTTGCAAGCGGACGGGATCCCACCCAAGGCGGCGCGTCTCAGACGCACTTAAGCCTTCAACTTCAACCGGCCTAGGCTCAGCACTGACTTCCGAAAGTAATTGCCGTCCCGTCAGCATCAGATAGGCCAGCGTGCAGAACACAACAATTAAAACGACGCGCAGGGATAGACGCCCGTAACGCCCAACAGACTTAAATTTTGGCATAGAGGAACCCTCCTCATTCGCGAACACTGCGGTGGTGTTACGGCTGAGCTGCCTTAGAATCCGGCCGGACCAATAGCTTCAGGCTGTTGTTCGTATTGCTTGAGGTTGGATCTCGTTCTTGACCGCTTCCGTCAAGAACGATCGGACTTTAGAGTCTGATCGTTTTTCACTGTTTTAGTGAAAAGCGTGAACCAGCCTCAATTTTGCAGCCCTCTAAACTCCTGGCCCGGAATCGCGTAGATCGCGATCCATTCGATAGCCTGGCGAGGTGACCTGCGCCTCAATTCGACGCAGTCTCTGCTCCATGGAACGGAACTTTTTGTCGAGACTAGAGAGTGTCTGCGCAGGTGCGCGGTGTACTGATTGCCAGAACTGCTCCTGCTCAGGACTGTCGTAGAGGTCTTCCGGCTCGCGGTCCAGCACAAGGGTTAAGAGCAGGTACCCTGAGATCGTCGGCACCGTAAAGAAAACGCCGCTGATCAGCGTTGCCAGACGAATCCAGAAAGCGGAGATACCGAAGTAGTTGGCAATTCCGCCGCAGACTCCCAAGAGACGCGCCTGTCCGCCTGACGTGCGATAGAGACGAACCCGGCTGTAGGCTTGCTGCTGCCCACCCGACGTCCCCTGCCTGCCGTGGTAGGGCTGATGCCATGCGTCCTTCATTGCCTGGACCTCCAACCTGGCGACTCCGCATCGAGAATCTGCTCCAAAGTATGGATCCGGTCCTCCATCTTTGCGGCAGAATCCCATAGCTCAGAAAGGGTTTGCTCGTCATCGCGAGACAAGGTTTTTGCCGATCTCCAGCGAGTGAAGTAGTGCACCACGATCCAAACCGGTGCAACGACGGCCAGGAAAATGATCAGGGGCGTGCGAAGCAGTTCTACCAACTCCATCGGCCTTATCCCTTTTTCTTCGCGCTCTTCTTGGCCATGCGGTCCTTCAGGGCCGCCATCTCTGCATCGATCGCGTCTTCAACTTCGAGTTCGACTATTTCCTGCGCCAAGGTTTTACGCTGGCCTACATCGAAAGACTCCACTCTTCCCTCTGCCTCGTCCAGCTTCTTTTCCAACTGTTCGAAACGGCCCAGAGCATCGTCGACACGTCCATCATAGAGTGTTTGGCGCACTTTAAGTCGCGAGGCGGCAGAGTCGTGCCGTGTCGTCATACCTTTTTGCTTCGCCTTGGCTTCGGCAAGCTTTGCCTGAAGTTTTGCAATATCTTCATCGCCGCGCAGGAGCGCTTCTTCAATATGCTCCAGGTCTTCCTTCATGACCTCGATGGCTTCGATCAGCTTGGCTTTTTCAAGCAGCGCACCTTTGGCAAGGTCTTCCCGGCCTTTCATCAAGGCAATTTCAGCACGCCGCTCCCACTCCGATTGCGCATCGATAAGCTTTGCCAGCTTCCGCTCTACCTCTTTCTTATCGGCAATACTGCGCGCGGCACCACTCCTCACCTCGACAAGCGTGTCTTCCATCTCCTGAATGATCAGCCGAATGATCTTCGCGGGATCTTCGGCGCGATCCAGAATCGAGGTGATGTTAGAGTTGATGATGTCGGTCAGACGGGAAAAAATACTCATTGATCCACTCCACAGATTTTCTTTTTGCTTTGCGTCCGGCCGTTTCCTGCACCGGATACCAGATTTATCAGGAACAGCTAGCCGAGAATCAGGCCGACAACCACACCGGCAGCAAATATCATCCAATGCTTGCTTCCACTCGGCGTCATTGCCTCATTCGCCCGCCGCAAGGTACGGCGGCAAAGCCCGCGCAGGTCGTCGTCGGCACCGTAGCGATCGCTCTGCCGCGAATAGCGGCGGCGTGTGCTGTAATCTGACCCGCTCGAATAATCCTGATATGACATCCTGGATGTCCCTCTTTCGATAATTGACTATTGCCCAATTACACTGCAGAGACCGTGCCAGTTTGAAAAATTTTGCATAACCTATTGTTTTTAAAAACGAATTTGGAAATTTCAGAACATACATCAAGCCACTAAAAGTATCGTTTTAATCGAATTATCATATTTTCTACTAATTTTTAGCGATTTTTGCTATTCTTGATTTATGAAACATGAGCTTCCTTCTCCAATTGGCCAATCCCGGGCATTTCTGGAGGCGATCGAACATCTTTCCCGCGTAGCGCCCCTGGAAAGGCCCGTGCTTGTTGTGGGCGAACGCGGTACCGGCAAAGAGCTGGCAGCTGCCAGGGTTCACTTCCTGTCCAGCCGCTGGGATGCCCCCTTCATTAAGCTCAACTGTGCTGCACTCGCCGAAAACCTGATCGAAGCCGAATTGTTCGGCTATGAGGCCGGCGCCTTCACTGGTGCGGTCAAGCGGCGTATCGGTCGTTTCGAAATGGCGCATCAGGGCACTCTGTTTCTGGATGAGATCGCCAACGCAAGCCTGGCGGTACAAGAGAAGATCCTGCGGGTAATCGAATATGGCCAAATGGAACGAGTTGGCGGAAGCACGACTCTGGAAGTCGATGTCCGCGTCGTGGGGGCCACCAACGTCGACCTGCCCTCGGTGGCCGCCGAAGGCCGTTTTCGGGAAGACCTTCTCGACCGACTGGCTTTCGATGTCGTGACTCTTCCCCCGCTTCGCCACCGCGACGGCGACATCCCGATTCTCAGCACTCTATTTGGCCGGAACATGGCGCAGGAACTCGGCTGGGAGAGCTTTCCGGGTTTCAGCGATTCGGCCATGAAACTGCTTGAAGCACATCATTGGCCCGGCAATATCCGTGAATTGAGGAATGTTGTTGAGCGCGCGACATCCCATGGGACCGAAGGGGAAAGGGTCTCAACAGTGCTGTTGGATCCCTTCGACTCGCCTTTTCGGCCGGGAACAGCCAGGACCACTCTCCCAGACAACGCGTCGCAGACCCGCCCCACGGGGCAGACAGACGCTGCTGGGCGGCAAGCGGCGACCGGACCTTCGAAAACCAACAGTCAGACCGTTTTGGACCCGCAAGGCCCCTATGACCTCAGAAGCAAAGTCATGAACTTCGAGAAGGAACTGCTTCTGGCTGCGCTCGCTCGGAACCGTCACAGTCAGAAAGCGACCGCAACGTATCTCTCCTTGAGCTACCATCAACTCCGGAATACCTTGAAAAAACACGGTTTGATCGAGGCCGGACGGGATTTGAAAGACAAAGCGGTTTAAGTGACCGCCTGCAGCATTATAAGAATAGAGAGAGTCAGGGAATAGATCGCAGGAGCTTATTAACTGGAGTGCGACCGCACTCTATCACTAAGAGACGAAGGCCTCTTTTGTTGAACCAACTGCTGTCGCAGCAGTGATCAAAGTCTGATACATGGATAGTAAATCAAGCCGGGCTTCAGCAACTGCCGCTGTAAGCAGCCCCACGCTCCAGCGCTCCGATAACCGGCGTGCCCAGGTCATAGCGGCAGCCGCACGGCAACTCCGTGAGAACGGCTATGCCGCGACCTCCATGCGTAAAATCGCGAGCGAGGCCGGGATCCTCGCGGGGTCCATCTACTATCACTTCCTGTCCAAGGAAGACCTGATGTCGGCGGTTCACGACGAAGGGCTCAAGCAGATAAATACATCCGTCCGCCGGGCGATGGAGAAGGAAAGCGATCCCTGGCTTCGGCTCGAAGCCGCCTGCGCGGCGCACATGGGAGCCATATTGGAGGCCGATGATTTCGCCGGTGTGGTTTTAGCCGATATCTCGCGCGTTTCCCCGGATCTGCAGAAATTGCTTAACGATCAGCGGAATGGCTATGAAGAAGTATTTCGGCAGCTGATCGACGACCTGAATCTACCGCCCGCCGTTGACCGCAGCCTGTTCCGCCTCAGCCTGCTCGGCGCCTTGAACTACGCCCCGCGCTGGTACAAGGCCGACGGACGGTCGCCGGCAGAAATTGCCCGCACGTTCCTCGCCATGTTGCGGGGCGGCGTGAGCACCTCACCGGCTGGGCCAGTTTCAGAATCCTGACAATTACGCTCAACGTTACGGCGGCGGCATATCGTCTGGGACGAAGAAATCGGGCATAAGCTGATCGTCAGGAACATCGGCATAGCCGGAAAGATCGGTAATTCCCGCTGACGCCAGAACCAAGTCATCCAGACAGAAGTTGCCGGTGAACTCGCGGGATGGACGAGTCAGAATAACGTGCGCGGCGTCAGCAAGAATCTCGACATTGCGGCAAAGCCGCATGGCATCGTCGCCGCCCAGGATATTTTGAACAGCAGCCGTTCGGATCGCGGTTCTGGGCCATAGTGCATTAAAGGCAATGCCGTCCTTCCTGAACTCCTCGGCCATACCCAAGACACACATGGACATGCCGAATTTAGCCATGGTGTAGGCAACGTGGCCGCCGAACCATTTCGGCTTCATATCCAAGGGCGGCGACAAATTCAAAACATGCGGGTTTTGTGCCTTTTTGAGGTGAGGAATACAGGTTTTCGAAACCAGAAAAGTTCCGCGCGTATTGACCCCGTGCATGAGATCGTAACGCTTCATGTCGGTGTCCAATGTGGAGGTCAACTGGATCGCGCTTGCGTTGTTGATGCAGATATCCAGGCCACCGAAGGTCTCAATTGTCTGCGCGACCGCCGCCTGCACCTGATCTTCGTGCCGGATGTCGCAGATTACAGGAAGTGCCCGACCACCGGCAGCCTCTATCTCTTCAGCCGCCGAGTAGATGGTTCCGGGGAGCTTAGGGTGCGGCTCCGCAGTCTTGGCAGCGATCGCAACGTTGGCACCGTCCTGAGCGGCTCGCTTCGCAATTGCCAGGCCAATACCTCGAGAGGCGCCTGAGATGAAAAGCGTTTTCCCCGAGAGATCCGACATATCGTTTTGTCCTTTTCAGCGCTCCAGCGGCCCCGGCGCGCGACGACGTGGGATGATCACCACGTCAACGGCGCCAAGGCAGAAATATGGACCCGTTTTACAACGCTGTCGATCAATCAACAGTGCGCTGCCTCCATCTTCGTCAGTTTGACTTTGGAACAGCCGTTCCAATCATGCAGTCGCGCGTGACAAGCGCCGCCAGTGCCTCCTCGTCCAACGCTTCAGTGCCTTTGGGGCGTGCCGGCAGAACCATATAGCGAAGGTCGGCCGTACTGTCGTGCACGCGGACCTCCATATCATCTGGAATACTGGTTCCGAACTCCTCGAGGACGGCCCGCGGTTCACGAACGACCCGGCTCCGATACGCACGCGCTTTGTACCAGTCCGGCGGCAGGCCGATCAGCAAACGTGGATAGCACGAGCACAGCGTGCAAACGATGACGTTGTGAACTCTGTCGGTATTCTCAATTGCTTTGATAGGAATACCACCGGCATCGATACCCAGCTCGTCAGCAGCGGCAATCACATCATCAAGCATCCTCGCCTTAAAATCCGGATCTACCCACGCCCGGGCAACCATGCGGGCACCGAATGCAGGTGACTTGGAATCGATGGATTCAACTGTCTTTCGAAGCTCTTCCGACGTGATGACGGCTTTCTCCAAAAGCAACTCCGCCACAGCTTCGGTCATCACCTGATAATAGCTGTAACCGCCATCCTCCAGATCCGGTTGAAAAGGATGCCGATGCGAATGGTCATGAGCGTGACCATGACTGTGGCCGCCGTCCTGTTGATCGTTCCCATTCTCAGACATGCGCGCGCTCTCCCTTTCCGGCCGCCCCTTCCGAGGCGTCGGCTTCCTGTAACCAATGTTCAAATATATCGACAACCGTCGTATCCCCGGCACCGCCGGCATAGTCGGGCCAAAGGTCTTGCTGGAGGAAGGTCACTCGAAACAGGGTGCGCGCCGGAAGGCCATCGCGCCCATAGGCCAGTTCTTCTGGATTAGGAAATTCGCCGGCGACTTCAGTAACGATCCCGGTTTTACCGCGAACGAAAAAGGGTGTGCGGACATGCCCCGGCGGAAACGAACTCGAGACCGAAACTCTCGCGCCGATAGGAAAGCGGTGTGTCATTGCGCCCTCTCTTCCTGGCTGTTCTTATGCGCCGCCCGATCCGCATCCCAGCGAGCCTCGACTTCAGCCATTTTGCGCCCCAGTTCTTCAACGGTCAGCGTACCTTTTTCAACGAGGTTGTTGGTTACGGAAGCGATCCAGCGCTCGTAGTAACTCATTTCGTCGTAAGCACCCGGCCCCAGCTCTTCGATGCCGCGGCGTAGCTCATCGACAGTGATCATGCGCCGCCCGGGCGCCGAGAGCAGACGCAGGATAGCGTCGACCCGCTTTTCCCAGGGTGCGTAGTCGTGTTCATTTTGCTCCACGGGGCCGGCATCGAGCCCTCCCATATCGTGATGACGTCTCATAGCCAACTTTCTCTTTTGTCGCCGTTACCTGCTCGATCCGTTTGATCCCTGCAAGCGCCAGACCGCGCGCAATCAATCGGAACCGGATAGAGTAGATACAGCTTAACAGGAGAACATGAAGTCGAAAACACGTGGCCGATCACAGCTGCGCCAGTGGGCTGGCGCGCTCAGCCTGTAAGACGGTTTTTGAAGGGGACTTAAGTCTATTTTTAGCGAAATCCGGGCTTTAAACTCTCGGTGACATTCCCGTGCAACACTCAGTGACTTGCTCAAATCTACCCCTAGTTTGAGCTCTATTTGAGAAACTGCCCCGCCCTTTAACCGGCGGGGCTTTTTCGCAAAAAACAGCTCAATCGAAGCGTTTATCCCTCCTTGCGGGTCAGGAAAGCCTCCAGCAGTTTCAAGTGTTCGCCGGCACGGTCACGTGAATAGACCAATGTCATGCCCTCGTCGGTCAGCGTCCGGTCGTAGATCTGGATCTCGTAGCCGCCGTCTTCGGCAACGACAACGATAAAGATCGAGAAAGTCTTCTCCTTGATCCGGCCCCAGAGATACGGCGCGGTCCCCCGCGGATCGCGCGGGAAAAGGGGTGTTGGAATTTCGGGTTCGGTTTCTGCAGCAGCCTCTTTCTGATCCTGAACATCGTCAGAATTACCGATGTCGTCGGTATCGCCGCTGGACTCGACTGCAACGAAAATCGTTTCCTCCCGATCGGCCGGAACAAAAACTGCATCGTGGGTTTTCGATTTAAAGGATCCGTCTGCACGCTTTGTCAAAGTCGTCCAGGACACCGCGACACCCGCGATGCTCGCCCCCTCTCCGTCCGCAAGCGCGTTGGGAACCGGACTGATGGAAACGGACATGCCGCGCTTCTTGGCCCCGGTGGCCGTCAGGAATGTCGTCTCACCCTCAAAGACGCCGAAGAAATCCTTGATGGGCGCGTCTTCGGCATAACTTGGTGCCGCAATAAGCAAAAGCAGGAATCCCAGGATCAAGCATCTCAGCTTGGTCATTGGACGAAAACACAACATACCGGCTCTTGCCTCCCTCTGACTTCTTGTCCCCGGCTTATGGCAACGCGCCGGTTGGTTTAGCTTGAGCCGTGAAAGCTCTACGCTTTTTTGTAATTGCCGTGCGTTCCGAGCCCTTGGTTATGCCTCAATCGCACAGTCGTCTTGACCGACATGATCGTAAACGAACATCCGCGCTAATGTGGGTGTTCCAGGTCTGAAAATCAAACCTCCAATCACGGGCGGCCGGCGGAAGCGCAACAGACCCTGGTGTAAAAAAGGAACTTTTACTATATCTAGGGTGAAGTTCAGGGGTTCACTCAATTTCAAGACAGCATCATTAGTGTGTTTGAAGTTGATTGTGTTGGTGATCGTTTAGGGAGCGTCCGAGTGACTTTAGAGGAATTGACCAGTCTCATTAAAAGCCGGGCCTCGGAAAACCTTCCGCTGGGCTACCGCGTGAAATTCGATATCAATGATCTCGGCGTTATCTTGTGGGACGGAACCGAAACCCCAGCGATCTTCAGTCACGACGACGAAGACAGCGACGCCACCGTAGGCCTGACCGGCGAAAACCTTGAAAAGCTGATGAACGGTAGTCTCGACCCAACGCTTGCTTTCATGACCGGTAAAATCAAGGTCAGCGGATCGAAAGGCGTGGTAATGAAGCTCAGCAACATGCTCGAGAGCTAAAGGCAGTCCAACCTCGGCTGCGTGCCTTGTGTTAAGACGTTATATTGGCTGCGCCGAATCGGCACCATCGGAAGCGGACTCGACATAATCGGGATAGCGTTCCGCGATAATCTCTTCGATCTTTCGCTTTAACTTCAGCTTCAGACCTAGCGCAAAAAATAACTCGGCAACGAGAAACATCGGCCCGATCAATGCCTGAAAAAGGTTACTGATCAGCGCTGGGCGACGCCCCTCATAAACATGCCCCCATAGCTGCAGAATCCAGCCGCCGACAAAAAGACCGGCAAATATGCTCCACACCACGGCAGGCGTCAGGTTTGCCACCAACCATTCAGCGAACAGTAGGGATGGTAAAAGGAACAACAGCATGGCCGACCCAATCGCAAGGTTGAGACACGCCCAGAGCAGCGACACGGCTGCTGCCACCACCAGGGCAAGCGAAAACTCAACACCCGCCACGTGAACCTGGACAAGGGCCAGGACAATGAGCAGTGATACCACGATTGCCGGTATACCAAAGAAGTGCGTCATGCGATTGCGCGGATCTCTGTGATAGGTCGTGTACATCGCCATCTGAGATTCAAACAGACTGATCGACATTCCATGCCTTCCTTTCGCCCGCACCCTGGATCCTCTCAGATCAGGCGCTCTCTCATAATTTAAAGGCCGGGCGGATAAAGTCTATAGGCTTCCCAAACCGCCGCTGCTGCCGGTCGCCGATAGGTACTCAACAATTCGGGTTCCTGGCCTGTTTCGGATCAATAGAGCGAAAGTTCTCAACCTAATTCTCGCGCCCATTCATCTATTGCCTTACCTGAAAGAATATTACAGTTTGGCGGCGAGCTGCGCGGGCGGCGTGGCAGGTGGATTATGGCGCGAACCAAAGAATTTGATATCGAACAGGCACTCGAGCGTGCAATGACTGCCTTCTGGAGTCATGGCTTCGCCGGCACCTCGGTGCATGACCTGGTCGAAGCCATGCAGATTCAACGCGGCAGCCTCTACGGTACCTTCGGCGACAAACGGACTCTTTTCCGCCTGGCATATGAGCGCTACGACGAACGGCGACAAAAGGGCATGGATAGCAAAGCCCCGCCAACCCAAGCCATAAGGGCTTGGTTCGCTAGGCTGGTGGACGAAGGTTGTGCGGAAAACGGCACTCGGGGTTGCTTTATCGTCAATACGGCACTCGAACTTGAGATGCACGACGATGCCATGCGGGAGACGGTGGCAAAAAGCCTGCAGAGCATAGAAACCTTCTTCTTCGACAACATCGAGGCCGGCCAGCGAGACGGTAGCATCAACACCGGTGTCGATGCCCGCAAGACCGCTCAGTCAATGCTTTCGAGCGTCATTGGCCTGCGGGTTTTGTCCCGCTCCCGTCCCGAACGCCCGCTGCTTCAGAACATCGCCGATTCCGCAATTTCGCCTATTCTGTGAAATAGGTTCCGGCAGCTAACGAGCGCTCATTTTTCATTTGCTCAGAAAAAACAGCCAGGCTCCCACTGCGCGCGCAGATGTGATCCCTGGTGATCCGGCTGCCAGTTACACTGTCTTCTGCTATGGGAACAATTGGAGCCATTTGAGTGCCGTTTAGGAATACCGCCACAAAGGCCTTCGCACGATGGCTCCCGGGCGCGCTCCTCGCGCTCGTGCTGTCCGCCTGCCAGCAAAGCCAAGCCGACTCATTCTCGCCACCGACGATTGACGTGCCCGCTGGCAGATTTATTGCCGGTTCAGACGCCGCCGAGCGTGAATTGGGTTATCGTCTGGACGAATCCGCGTACGGGCATAGCGTCACGCGACAGAACGGCTGGTATGACCGTGAGCGGCCACGTGGGGAAAAAACGCTACACGGGTTCGCGATAACGCAAAGCACTATCACCAATGCGCAATACGCCGCCTTCGTTCGCGATACGGGTCACCGGGCACCGGAAGTAACGCCAGAAACTTGGAGCGGTTATGGCCTGATCCACCCCTACGAGCGCACGCGCCGGCACGCCTGGCGGAACGAGAACCCGCCAGTTGGGCGCGAGAACCATCCGGTCGTGCTGGTATCTCATGCCGATGCGCAGGCCTACGCCGCCTGGCTATCACGAAAATCCGGTAAATCCTGGCGGCTGCCAAGCGAGCTCGAATGGGAAAAGGCCGCACGTGGCACCGAAGGCCGAATCTTTCCCTGGGGTAACAGCTTCGATCCGACGAATCTCAACAGCCACGATAAAGGCCCCTTCGATACCCTGCCTGTCGGCAGTTTTCCCGCAGGCAACAGTCCTTACGGTCTGCAGGACGCCGCCGGACAGGTTTTTGAATGGACTTCAAGCCCGGGCAATCCGGGCCGCTTTCTGGTCAAGGGCGGATCTTGGGACGACAAAGGCTGCGGTGTGTGCAGGTCGTCCGCGCGTCACGCCCGCCCTGCAGACCTGAAACACATATTGATAGGCTTTCGTCTGGTCCACGATCTTTGAGAGATGATCGCTAAACCGCTTCCTGCTCGACCGCGTCTTCCAGGAAGTAAGTGACCGAATCACCGGAATGCCAAGCATCGTGCTTGCGCATGATCGAATTAAACAACGAGCCTGTCTCCAGTTCGCTCAACCAGCGCCGAAGTTCGCTATAAGACGTACTTTCGAACCACTCCATATCGACGCGTGCGAACTGACGTATAAAGGGAAAAATCGCGATATCGACGAGTGAAGGGTCGTTGCCGAAGAGATAGGGCGAATGTGTCAGGCGCAGTTCCAGCTTGTCGAGAAACGGCTCGGTCAAGCTCCGATAGACACTGGCGTCCTGCTCAGGATATCGGCCGGCGTATTTGTAGCGATCCAAAGCGAATTTGAACGGGCCGTCATTTTCCTCGATCAGACCATAGGCGGGGGCGCGCGTGGTCGGATCCTGCAGTGGCCAGGACCAGCGGCGTATGTTTGCGCGCTCCATGGCCCAATGAATGATATCCATGCTTTCTTCAAGAACCTCGCCATCGGGCAGCAACATGACGGGCACTGTTCCCTTGGGAGAAACTTCAAGCATGGAGACAGGCTTGTCCCGAAGGACCACTTCGCGCAATTCGCACTCGATATTGGCGATCACCAAAGCCATACGTGCCCGCATTGCATAGGGGCAACGTCTGAAACTATAGAGAATCGGCAGATTCATGACGCCTCCGGGTCTGGGCTTTGTTCCAGGTTGCGAATCTCCGCACCCTGAGAAGAGCCCCCAAATTGAAGCAAAGACTGTGTTTGCGGCTCTACCCGGTCCCGTCTCTCGGGCTTCGGATGCGGGCCAAAATGGCTTTCGTTTCGCTCCGCGGCCAACATAACCTGCCGCTGACGCTCGCGATTCCGCGCGCGCTTCTCATCGGTCAGTTCATGGTAGCAAAATGAACAGGAAATTCCACGTTCATAGAGCGGTGAATTGCGGTCAGCGGACGAAAGCGGCGCTCTACAACTGCGGCATTCTGAATAGCTGCCTTCGTTTAGTCCGTGGGTCACCGCGACCCGGCCGTCAAAGACGAAGCATTCGCCTTTCCAAAGACTCTCTGACTCCGGTACTGATTCCAAATACTTAAGGATCCCGCCCTTCAGGTGATAAACTTCATCGAAGCCCTGTTCCAACATAAAGGAGGAAGCTTTCTCGCAGCGGATACCTCCCGTACAGAACATGGCCACCTTGCGATGCTTTTTTGGGTCCAGATTGTGGTTCACATAGTCAGGAAACTGACGGAAGCTCTCGGTCTTTGGGTCCTGCGCGCCCTCGAAGCTCCCGATCCCCACTTCGTAGGCATTGCGGGTATCGATCACGACAACGTCAGGATCTGAAATCAAGGCGTTCCAATCTTCGGGCCGGACGTAATGGCCAACTTTGCGGTTCGGATCAACACCGGCCACGCCCAATGTCACGATTTCCTTTTTCAGCCGCACCTTCATCCGGTGAAACGGCATCTTCTCGGAACGGCTTTCCTTGTGCTCCAGGTCGGACAAACGGCTATCCGCCCTTAAATATGCCAGGACTGCATCGATACCGGTGCGTGTGCCGGCGATGGTGCCGTTGAGGCCCTCTTCCGCCAACAGAAGTGTCCCCATGACCGCATTTTGCCGGCAGATCTTGACCAGAGGTTCACGCAGCGCCACGAAGTCGGGGAGCGGAGCAAACTTGTAGAGCGCGGCGACGACAAAGTCAGACATATTTCATATGCATACATATTTTAAGAAGCAAGCCAGTGCTGATTACCACAACCCAGGGCAGCCAACCAAAAAAATATAGCTCAGCGCGCACATTAATGTGCTTACTCGCCCATTGGTCTGTGTCGAAGCGTATTTATGCTATTTTTGAGGGCAACATCTGCCGAAATGCCGCGCCAGTTTCATGGCACCCTGATTCTCCCTCTACGGGAAAACTCTATTCGATATTGAACCGAATAGCGCAAAGCTTTTATTGCCAGCCGTTCTCCACGGTTTCTCTGCAGAGCGATCGCACTCTAGTTATTTCTTAACCGGCAGGCTGGAATACTGCGGACTTTCATTCCTTATGCTGTGGGAGCCCTCCATTGTCTGATCAGGCAGTTCTCGCCGGCTACGTAACATCAATTGTCGGCTCTAAAGTATTGGCAACACTGGTCACTGCGGAGAGCAGCGGATCACCTATGGATGCCGCACAGGTGGATCTAGCGGTACAGATCGGCGCTTTGGTGCGCATCGATACGCCGCGATCCAGCGCTTTTGGTGTCGTCAACAGGTTGGATGCCCAGCAGGCTTCCTCCCCGCCGCGGCCGGACCAGGAACGCCTGGTCGAAATCGACCTTTTCGGCGAAACGCCTTGGGACGGGCAGGATGACACAGTTCTGGATTTTCGGCGGGGGATTTCAGTTTTCCCGACGCTGGGAGCCCCCCTCTATTCCACTACCGACGCTGAACTGAGCAAGATCTACGCCCGGCCCGATGCCTCGAACGTCGTGATCGGCAGCCTCTACCAGGACTCACGTATTCCTGCCTATGTCATGACCAACGAACTGCTCGGTAAGCACTTTGCCATTCTTGGCACGACCGGGTCAGGCAAATCCTGCGCCTTGTCTGTGGTGCTGCATTCCGTGCTGGAAGCCCACCCGCATGGCCACATCGTTCTGCTCGACCCGCATAATGAGTATTGGCCGGCTTTTGGCGAGGAAGCCGAGATCATCCGTCCCGCCGACCTGCAGCTGCCGTACTGGCTGTTGAATTTTGAGGAGATGATCGAAGTACTTTGCAGCCCGGACACAAACGCCCGCGACAGCGAATCGGCAATCCTGAAAGACGCCATCCTCCACGCAAAACGCGCCTTTGTGTCGAACGAGGAAGATAGCCGCACTCTCACCGTCGACACGCCGGTCCCCTATCGCCTGAGCGCGTTGATCGAACGCATTGACGAAGCGATGGGCGATCTGGGTAAGCCTGATCAAATGGCGCCCTACCTGCGCCTCAAACTGCGGATCAATGACCTTCGCGACGACCGGCGCTTCGGGTTCATGTTTGCCGGCCTCACGGTCAAAGATAACATGACCGATGTGCTGTCGCGGATCCTGCGTATTCCTACGTCAGGCCGCGCCGTCTCCATCTTCGATCTCTCCGGCGTTCCCTCAGAAATCGTCGATGTCGTGGTTTCGCTGCTGTGCCGAACCATTTTCGATTTCGCACTCTGGAGCCCGCCGGAGGATTCAGCGCCGATCCTCATGATTTGCGAGGAGGCTCACCGCTATATCCCCCGCGATCCGCAGGATGGTTTCGGGCCGACGCGAAAGGCCATCGCCCGCATCGCAAAAGAAGGCCGGAAGTACGGTGTCTCACTCGGACTTGTCACGCAGAGGCCGTCGGAATTGGCCGAAACGATCCTATCCCAATGCAATACGCTCTTTGCCCTAAGGATGGGCAACCAGCAGGACCAGGATTTCGTGGAACGCGCCCTGCCGGAAAGTGCAGCAGGCATGCTTTCCTGCCTTCCTTCATTGCGCACGCAAGAGGCTGTCGTGGTTGGTGAAGGCGTGCGTGTTCCGATCCGCATCCGCTTTAGCGATCTTGAAGAACGCAAGCGGCCACAAAGCGATACCGCCAACTTCGCACAATCCTGGTTGGAAGATTCAACATCACGGGACACGATCGAACGGTCTATCGACCGCTGGCGCCGGCAACAGCGCTAAGTGCATTCGTTACATTTGAAACCGTTTGCTATGGTAATTTTCAGGCTGCCTTGCCTGACGACGCCATACGGACCAGAGAATTCAGGCGCCCCTGGGATTCGAGGATCGTCACAACCTGTTCCTCAATTCCACCAGGCTTGACCGGTTTGGTCATGAAGGCGTCACCGCCGGCCGCCAGGATTTCGTCCTTCACTTCGTGTTCACCGTAACCGCTCATCACCACAACGGGTGTTTTTGCCAGTTCGGGGTCTTCAGCAGAACGCAAAGAACGCAGGAATTCCAATCCTGAAACAGGAGTCATATTGAGGTCGGAAATCACGATATCGACGGGATTCTGTTTGAGCACGTCGAGCGCTTCTTCGCCATCAGCAGCCATCGAGACGGAACCAGCCCCAAGAGCCAGCAATGTCATCTCCATCATCGCCCGGATGACGCCGGCATCATCTGCGACTAGAAACGATAGGGCTCCCCAGCCATCCCGTGAAAGCACGGTCATTCGACAATCCTAAACCACGTAAAATCAGGCACTTCAGCCAGATACTTAATCAAAATCAACGGTTAGAGCCGGATCGTTTCGCTTTAATTTGATCACGGATAATCACGCATTAGGTTGTATAGGCAACCCTGCAATTTAAACCGCTGACTCTTAACAATCCGTGAGAACGGCCAAGCGCAAAGGGCTGTTGGCTCAGACTTAGGATCTTCGGGACCGCTAAAACCGGAAGGATACGCTGATGGCCCCAAACTGATCGATACTGTCCTGGGACTTGAATTCCTTGGAGCGAATAATGTGAGTGTAGGCGATCCGGGCCACAGGAAAGATAACCGCTGCGCCGAACTGCAGGTCGCCCACCAGAATTTCCTTATCGACATCGCGGCTGTCTTCGAAGGTATTTCCGTCCAGAAAAATATTGCGTGCAACGACCCGGCCTTCCGCCCCCGCGAAAAGATACCAGCCCAGAAGGTCGACCGGGTCGAAATAGGCCGAGCCCGGCAGGCTTGGGCGAATTCTTTGAGGCCCGCCGAGGTCGTTTCGTAAATCTTCCCCGAACCGCAGTGTCGCACCGGCAGCGCCATAGGTCAGAACATTTCCGACCGCACCGCCGATATGCGGCGTAACATCGATCCCCAGGCCCGGCCACAAGCCAAGCAGTCCGATATCCTCTTCGTCGAACTGGATCAGCGAACGCCACTTGCGCTCATAGGTCAGGAGAATACCCGGTTCGTTCTTGATCTGCGTCCCCCAACCCAATGGTTCGGGAGATCCGATGAATTCATGCCAGGTCTTCTGTGTTCTCTCGGCCAGGGACGCTGGGCCGACCATACCGATGTTGAGATCCAGGGAATCGATCTGATCGTCACTCTCTGAAACAATGCCAACACCTGCATACAGCCAACCGGCATAGGGCCGCGTGTCTTCCGGCGGCGATGGATCGCGGATGTCGTCCGGCGTGAAGATGCTTTGACCCGCGGAATAAGAGACCCTGAGGCTGCCACCTTCGGGAAACATCGGCAGGAAGCCAGCGACATCATAAGCAACCTCGGGCGCACCGTTACGCGGCGACAGCCATGACATCTTGGATCCGTGCGTGTAATGGCGGTCCCGGCTACTGCCGAAGAGATCGTTTTCGGCAACAAAACTGAGGGTGCCTTTGGCATCCCGCTCAGGCTTCGGCTCTGCACCCGACTCGGCTTTCGGCTCACCTTCAGCTTCGTGTTCCGACCCTGCTTGCGCAATGGCGGGCTGAAGAGTGAGGCAAAGGATGAGGGGTAAGATATTATAAAATTTCACAAAAGACATCAATCGATTCTCGAAAACCGCGATATGGTGGCACATCAGTAACAATTAAAAAAAGGCGATTTTTGGGCTTTTCTTCTTCACTGAGTAGCTTTTGGAATGGGGTCTTTTCCAGCCCTTTCTCGCGCTGAACAAAGTACAGTTAGGCGAAAAAGGTTAGAAAGTCGAAAACCCGAATGAGAATCTTCATCCAACACATCTTCCCAGTGCATGATCCTACAGCAAGCTGTCAGCGCCAAGTGCCTCAGACTTTTCAAGCGAACCGAGACGAGACAGCCGATAGGGATAAACCTTGTCGCGCAGCGACTTTCCCCTAATTATTCGCATAATTTCGAGAACACCGACTCGCTATGTGCTGCAAGAAAGCCTGCTAAGAGATTTCAATTCCACAATCTTGAAGCCGATTCAAGCCTGAGGCAGCACCTTAACAAGCAGGTGATGCATACCTAAGGGAGACGATCATGTTAAAGTTAAATCGCCGGAAGGCGTTGCTGTTGATGGGCGGTGCCACTGCCGCCACCTCGCTCGCGAGACCTTCCTTCGCAGCCTCCGACAGCAAGAAAATCAAAGTAGGCGCCCTACGCTTTACCAGCCATTCCGCAAGCTTCGTCGCGTTTGAGCGCGGCTATTTTGCTGATGCGGGTCTTGATGTGGAATTCAAGTTCTTTCAGGCTGCGCAGCCGATGGCCGTGGCAATCGCATCCGGCGACATCGACTATGCCGTTACCGCCGTCTCCGGTGGTCTGATATCCCTGGCACAGAAAGGTGCAATCAAGATCATCGGTGGCGCACTCTCAGAGGAAGCGGGTATCGACGGCCAAAAGATCCTGGCATCGAACGCCGCCTTCGACGCCGGCCTCACGGCGCCAAGCAAGCTGGAAGGCAAATCCTACGCAGTCACGCAGTCCGGTTCGTCCTTCCATTATATGGGCTCGAAGATCGCAGCCGCCGAAGGTGTCAGCGTCAAATTCAAACCCTTGCAGAAGGTCGGCGCCATCATCGGTGCGATGAAATCCGGGCAGGTTGACGCCTGGTCGATCGTGCCTCACATCGCAAAGGGCCTTGGCGGTGCGGGTGCTGTTAAGATTATCGGAGATGTCGCAGATTACATTCCCGATTATCAAGTCACTACGGTCTTTACCTCAAGCAATAACGCAGCCAATGAAAAGGCACAAACGGGCGCCTTTATCGAGGCCTTCAGCCAGGGTGCATCGGACTTCAACGCAGCCATGGTCGATAAGAGCCAGGACGAGTCTGCAAGGGATGCGATGGTCGAGTTGATCCATAAATACGTCTACGCGGACCGTCCGCTCGAAAAGGCCGCCAAGAGCATCATCAACGGATCCATGCGCATCAATCAGGGTGCATCGCTGAACGCGACCTCCATTGCGGATCAGCTTGCATGGTTCCAAAGCGAGGGACTGGTCGATCAGTCGATTACCCTGGAAACGCTCATCGACGGCAGCTACGTCAAGGTGACCTGAACAGGCACAGGGCGCGTGCTTTGACTCTGGCGCGCGCCCGACAACTTCAATGAAATTGCATCTTAATAAGATCGATCACCGCTACGGCGATATGGCGGTCCTCCAGGGGATCGACCTGGAGATCCCTTCGGGCCGAATTGTCTGCCTTGTCGGGCCCTCGGGCTGCGGTAAATCCACCTTACTGCGGATCATCGGCGGGCTGGAACGTCCGACGGGCGGCGAAGTGCTGCAGATGGGAGAGCCATCGTCCGACTGTCTGAACCCCCTCACCTACATATTTCAGGACTTTGCCCTCCTGCCCTGGCGCAGCGTGGAAGGCAATATCAGCCTCGTTATCGAGGACCATGGCATCCGCGGCGCACAAGCGCGCGCAATCATCGACGATGTTCTCGCCCGCACGAAACTGACTGATTTTGCGAAGGCGCTTCCTAAGCAGCTTTCCGGAGGTATGAAGCAACGCGTCGCCATCGCCCGCGCCTTGGCGGTCAATCCGGCCGTGATGTTGATGGACGAGCCGCTTTCCGCTCTGGACAGCCAAACACGCGAACTGCTGATGGACGATCTCATTGCGCTCTGGACCCGCACGCCCTTCACCGCCGTCTATGTCACCCATAACCTTGCTGAGGCCGTGAGGTTGGGCCACTCCATCGTGGTGCTTTCGCGCCGACCCGGGCGGATCAGAGAAATCGTGCACCTGGACAAACCCCTTGCGGAGCGGAGTTTCGGCGACGCAGATTTGGAGGCACAGCAAAAACACCTCTGGACTCTGATGCGCGATGAAGCCCGGGCCGCCGATGCGGAATTGTTGGATGCCTGACCAGTCAGCGCAGAAAAAATCCCGAAGAGTGGATTTCCGCGGCGGCGGCTTTGCTCCGAAATCGCGACGCTGGACCGGTGCCATTGTCTTCGCTCTGATCATCATCGCCGCTGAGGTCGGCACCCAGACCGGTTTTGTTTCGGCGTTGACCCTACCAAAGCCGTCAGATGTGCTGGAGACCTTCCAGGACCTCTATAGTTCGGGCCTTTTGTGGAAACATCTCGGCCTCTCGCTCAGCCGATTGGCCATTGGCGCCGCCTTGGGGGCCAGCATCGGGGTCAGCGTCGGCATTCTGATCGGTCTGTTCTCTTATATTCGGGCCGGACTTGTTCCCTTGGTTGCAGCGATTTTTCCCATTCCCAAAATCGCGCTCCTGCCCCTCTTCGTAATCTGGTTCGGCATCGATGAGGGCTCCAAATACGCGCTGATCGCCTTTGGCACTTTCACTCCCACCGTCGTGGCCACTTATGGCGCTGTCGACAACGTCGACCGTACGCTGATCCGCATGGGACAGAGTTTCGGACTCTCTTGGCTATCGATCGTCCGCAAGATTGTGCTGCCGGGTGCGATGCCCGGCATCCTGTCAGGCCTCCGCATCAGTCTGGCGATCGCAATCATCCTGCTGGTTGCTGCCGAGATGCTGGGCGCAGAGTTCGGAATCGGTGCTTACATTCTGGAAGCCGGATCGCTCTACGACTTAGAGAGGCTCTTTGCGGGAGTCGTCATCCTGTCACTTCTGGGCGTACTGGTCAGCGCTATAATAACGGTCATCGAGCGCAGGCTTTTGGGTTGGCGGACATGATTTACGCTCCTCTAACGAAGGCTAATTTATCACTGAAGCGCTTGATTCGACCCCAGTTAAGACGTCAAAGTTAAGGATGAACCTTTTGATCTTGCAGTTCAAGACACTGGCGGGAGGGATGCTGACCTCCGGGATTGCGCTTATCGCAATTGTGTTTTCGGCCCCTTTTTCAGCCGAAAGTGCGCAATCGTCGGATGTCGTCAATTGCTATGATGCCGACCGCGATCAGGTTCAGGTAAAGCTGAAATCGGACTGTACCGGCGAAGCGGTCAGCAAGGCTGAGGCGGAAGCCATCAAGCAGCGCCGGATCGATCGCATCCGCAGAAAGCTGCAAAATCAGACCAAACCTCTGGAACCGGGAAAACGTCTTGTCAGCGTCGGCACGGGTTTCTTCGTTGCCCCAGGCGGCATGATTTTAACGAACAACCACGTGATCGCCCGCTGCCCGAAGGTGTCAATCACAACAACCGCCGGCCAGCGTCTGGAGGCAACGATCGAGGCGACCAGCCCCGCCTTCGATCTGGCCTTGCTGAAAGCGGAGGTGGACAGCCACATCCACGCGATATTTGCCCAAAAAAGCGACCAGCTGACGGACCTGCCTATTGTCCTTGTCGGTTACCCCAACCAAGGTATTGCACCGATCAAGCCGCTGCTCACCCCGGGTAGAACCCTGAAGCGTTACCAGATCTCCAAGCTCGGCGTGATGGTGCCGATCCAAGCCGACGTCCGAAAAGGCAACAGCGGCGGCCCCGTGATAGACGAAAGTGGACGGGTCATCGGCGTCGTCACCGCGAAGATCGATACAGTTTCGACCTACCAGCAAACCGGAAAAATCGTGCGGGATGTAGGTTTTGCTGTCAGCAACAGCGTCGTCCTGGGCTTTCTCGGGAATAACCACGTAGAGGTCACGACAGCAGATGTTGGCGAAAAGGCAAGTGAAGAACAGCTTTTCGCCGATGCCAGGCCCTATATCGTAAGGGTCGGATGCTGGCAGTAGTCCTGCCTGCAACCGACCCTCAACTTGCGCCGATAACCGCCGTAATTTGCTTAATTTGTGTTAGCCAACCACTTCCCAAGATCCATCCGGCTGACGACACGCCCGTCCGTAGGCATCCTGCGGTTCGCCGCCAACATAGACGGTATGGGTGTATTCGCGGCAATAGCGACCTTCAGTGTTCTGGTAGGTCTCCACCGGCTTAATCGTACCGTAGTTGCCGCTGTCAGGATTGCGCCAGGTCACTTCGTTGCCTGAAGGCGTGTGTTCCAGGGCATCCTGTTCGGCCCGATAAGCGTACTGTTTATCGGCGCGATCAAGACTCTTGCCTGCCTGATTACCGATGAAGGCACCAATGAGTGCACCTGCGGCGGTCGCGGCAAGCTGTCCGGAACCACTGCCGAACTGTGCGCCTGCGACAGCACCACCGACGCCACCCAGTAAGGTACCGACGGTTTCCTTCGTGCCATATTCATTGTTTGCGCAGCCGGCCAGCGAAATGCCCAGGACGGCGACGAGGACGTATTTCAAAGAAGTCATTGTTGGTCTCACTCTGTTTCAGTGGGTCGGCGCAATGGATCCCATCGATGCCGTGTGAATATGAGAGCGATCTTACGGTTTTCTGGTTGAAACGATGCTGAACGCGACGTTCATCTCCCGTTCAGGTTTCTCAAAAGACAGAATAACATTAAAAACCAATCTGTTAATCTATTTTTCTGGCTCCCGGCAGCGTCAACGCAACCCGCAATCCCTTCATCGGCGACTCCGACAACGCGAGTTTTCCATCATAGAGTCCGGCAATATCACCAACGATCGAAAGACCGAGTCCTGAGCCAGGAACCGATTCGTCCAGGCGCTTGCCCCGTTGCAGGACTTCTTCACGCCGCTCCGGCGGCAACCCGGGACCATCGTCGTCGACGAGCAAACAAAGCTCGCCGTCACGAAGGGTCACGCCAACAACGACCTCTGTCTTCGCCCACTTACAGGCGTTATCGAACAAATTACCGATCATCTCCTCGAGATCCTGGCGTTCGCCCCGGAACAACAGATCCTCGTCACACTCGACGTCGATTGCGATGTCACGCCGTGCATGGATGCGAAGAAGAGTCCGGCGCAGATCTTCGAGCACCTGGCCGATTTCAGTGCGTACGCCGAGCACGCCGCTGCTGGCCGCAGTCCGTGCGCGCACCAGATAGTGATCGACATGCCGCTGCATCAGGACCGTCTGCTGACTCACGGTATCGGCCAGAGGTTCCGTCGACGCCGCCGATTCGTTCAGCAGTACCGAGAGCGGGGTTTTCAAAGCATGCGCCAGATTGCCCACGTGTGTCCGGGCGCGCTCGACGACCGCGGTATTGTGTTCCAAGAGTGCATTAACTTCATCGGCCAAAGGCTCAATTTCGCTAGGAAATGGCCCGCTTAAATGATCATCCCTGCCGGATCGTATGTCGGCCAACGCAAATTGAATACGGCGCAGCGGCTGCAGGCCGAAACGCACCTGAAAGAACATCGCCAAAACAAGCCCCGCTCCCAAAAGCCCAAGCGACCAGAAGAGGGTCGAGTTGAAGCGCGCAATGTCGGCAACGATTTCAGCACGATCTCCGGCGACGACAAAATCCAATGGCAGGTCGACGCCGGCCAGGGTGATTTCCCTCGCGATCATCCGCAGGGTCTGCCCGTCCGGGCCGGGGATATTTGCGCTGCGGAGTGCCTGTTCTGCCTTAGGAGCCGGCCCCGGCAAGGCCCAATCCCAAAGTGACCGCGACCGCAGAGGCTCAGACAGCACAGGTTCCATCACCGATGTCTTTGTTTCGGCATCAGCTAACTGATGTGAACCGACTTCATGATTCGCCCGGAGCTGAGAGATCTGCCAATACCAGCCTGAATAGGGTTGCTCGAATCTGGCCTCTCCGAGCACGGTCGCAACCTCCAGGCGTCCCTCGGCATCGATATCGCTTGCGGCAACCACAGATTCCAGCAGTACGGTCAGGCGGGTGTCAAAACTCCGCTCGACGTATTCGCGAAACAGCGAAGACAGGACAAGCCCGCCGACCACCAGCCCGGCAACACACCAAAGGGCCGCCCCGGCGATGAGACGGAATGCGAGGGATTTAGAACCGTTCCTGATCATCCGCCTAGGCGTCGTCTTCCGGTTGGGCCAGGCAATAGCCCAACCCGCGTACCGTCTGGATCAGATTGACTTTGAGCTTCTTTCTAAGGCGTCCAACGAAGACCTCCACGGTATTGGAATCCCGGTCGAAGTCCTGATCATAAAGATGTTCGGTCAATTCTATGCGTGAGACGACTCGTCCCTTGTGATGCATCAGATAGGCAAGCAGGCGGTATTCCAAAGAGGTCAGCTTGACGGCCATTCCGTCCACCGTCACGCGCGCCCCCCGGGTATCGATGAGCAATGGCCCGCATTCCAATTCGCTCGAAGCATGTCCCGCCGCCCGACGTAAAAGAGCACGCAACCGCGCCAAAAGCTCCTCCATGACGAAAGGCTTGGCCAGGTAGTCATCAGCCCCGGCATCAAAGCCGGCGACCTTTTCACTCCATCGATCTCGCGCCGTCAAAATCAGAACAGGCATGCTGCGCCCGTCCCGGCGCCATCTTTCGAGCACGGTCAGGCCGTCAATTTTCGGCAGTCCAAGATCCAGCACAACCCCATCATATGGTTCCGTGTCGCCAAGGAAGTGTCCATCTTCGCCGTTGTGGGCGGCATCGACCACATATCCGGCATCCTCCAGCCCGGTCTTTAGCTGACGGGCGAGGTCCGGATCGTCTTCAACGACCAAGAGCCGCATCGCATTCCCTTCTCAATTTGTCACTTTTCGCAACCATCCTGGCTATTTCAGGATGCGGCCGCTTCGGGCGTCGACGGTCACACGCCGGACCTTGCCCTTTTTGTCCAAAATCTTGATGACGTAGCGATACTTACCGCCACTGCGCGTGAGTTTGGCGTCCAAAAGACGGCCCGGATAACGCGCGCGCACCTTTGGCAGGATTGCATCCAATGGTTGAGCTTGACCGCTCGATACCGCGTCTCGCGCCTTGTCGTGATCCTTAGCCGCAGCCAGGCCGGCAGACAAAGCCATCACGGTCAGTGCCAGCGCTAATACAAGCGCTCGAGGCGTTCCGGTCAGAAGTTTGACAGCTACCTTAATCATGAGCCCAGTCCTAGCCTGAAGAACCTGAACAGCGAATGAACAGCCCATCCAGCTTCAGTTCAGCGGGACTATGGCAGTCTCCATCATCATCGTCCATCCCACCCGGATGCAACTTGGTTTGGAGGCAAACATGAGAAACCTAATTTTAGCAATCAGCGCCGTAGGCCTGATCCTGATCGGTGCAACCGGTGCAAAGGCAGGCGAATATCACGGCGGTCACCAGAGCCACAGCTATAAGTCCTCACCCTATTGGGTCGGGGCCTACATCTTCGGTGGTCATCACGACCGAAGCCATAGAGCCTACGACCGGCGCCATGATCACCGTTCGGCACACAAGCACCGCCATGGAAAACACAGCCATTACGACAGGCATGACCGATACGACCGTCATGGCCACTACAAGAAACACAAGCATGGTCACAAGTTCCATAAACGCCGGATTTTGCCGATCAAGAAGATCGTCAAGAAGCTGCGCCGCAGGGATTACTACGACATCTCGAAAATCGTCCTGAAACGTGACCGCTATAAAGTCCGCGCCTACGACTACAGGGGGCGGCCGGTCAAGCTGGTCGTCAATGCCCACAATGGCCGCATCCTGAAAAAGCGCTATCGTTAACGCTGGCTGCCTAGCCTAAACCAAAAGAGCCAGGATGCACACAGGCATAAACAGAGATATAAAAACCGCGGCGGAAGGATACCCGTCGCGGTTTTTCGTCTGTTCCGCCGGCTGTTCGGCCGGCTATCTGATTTTTGAAAGACTTTTCAGTTGGCGACAATGAGCGTCAAAATTCGCTGGATCCAACCAGGTCTCCATGCGCCCTTTTATCTCCGGCCAATCCTTGTCCGTGATGCCAAACCAAGCCGTGTCCCGATTGCGGCCTTTGTACATCGTAGCCTGGCGGAAGATACCCTCGAATTGAAATCCGAGCCGCGCCGCCGCCGCGCGGGATCCGGCATTCAGGGCATCGCACTTCCATTCATAGCGCCGATAACCGAGCTCATCGAACACCCGGCGCATCAGCAGATACATAGCCTCTGTGGCCGCCACGGTCTTCTGAAGCGCCGGCGCATAGTTAATGTGCCCAACTTCAATCACGCCGATTGAAGGTTCGATACGCAGATAACTGGCGACGCCGGCAGCTTTACCGCTCGCCTTGTCGATCACTGTGTGAAAAAGGGGATCTGACCCAAGACAGGTTGTTGTCATCCAGGCCCGATAATCATCCAAAGAGGCGAATGGTCCGTAAGGCATATAGGTCCAGATTCTAGCATCCGTGTCCTTACGGTTTGCGTCGTGCAGTTCAGCAGCATGACGGTCCGGGTCAATCGGTTCGACGCTGCAATAGCGTCCTTCCATCACCGTGTTTGGCGGCGCTTGGCAGGCCATCCATCCATCGACTGGAAAACCTATCGGCAGGCCAGTTTCACTCTCAAATTCGGGCATAATGTCTCCATAGCCGTGCGAGCATGATCCCGCGGCGCCAAGTAGCGCAGAACAGAACATCGCTGATCATATCGGTGTGAAGAAGTTCGCAAAGATCCAGTTTCGCTCTGCTCAGGGCGCCATTTATTGGAGCAAAGCTTATCGCCTGCACCAGCACCCCCATGACGCCAAGTCATATTGGCCGTGTCCAGCAGACCTGTTTGAGTCTTGCTGTAACGTGGCTACGGTACCCGCATTGGATGAGCAAGGTAAGTTTCGTCTTAATAGAGAACAAACAATCCCCTGAAAGTAGTGTTCAGGTGTTTTTCCACTATAACGTCACCATTTTCAAAATGAAATCACAGACGAATTTCGGCAGATGCAGCAACATATTTCTGCACCCAAGAACGCACATCCCTCATCTTCAGTGATCGTACTTTTCCGTGCAGCGTTACATTTTTCCTATATTTTTCAACAATCTACCTCTAAACGAACTTGTACCATGAAGTGTATGAAACCTACAGTTTTAACTTCATGATTGTTTAATTTTATACACTTAATAACAGTGAATAGAGATTCGCAAGCGTTCGAAGAGATTACATCTAGGGGTAAGAAGCGATGGACAGTAGCAGCGACAGAAACAACCGTTTGACCTTTGCCGGGCTCACCCCCGATGTCAGAAGTTCGCTACCGGAGGTCTACTCACACCTGGAAAGTGAGCTATCGAACCTGATGGACGACTTCTATGAGCTCGTCAGCAACTGGGATACCCTGTCGGAACTGACGGACAACGGTGCACGTGTTCCTGCCCTTAAGAACGCTCAGCTTAAGCATTGGAAACTCCTCTTTTCCGGCCGCTTCGACGACGAATACTTCGAGCGCGCGAACGCGATCGGTGAAGCCCACCGTAGAATCGGTCTGACACCGAACTGGTACGTCGGGGCCTATGGGTATCTGATGTCCCGGATGAATAAAATCCTGGTCGAACGCTTTCGGCGCAAACCGGAAGAGCTGAACAAAGCGCAGAATGCCGTCACCCGTGCAATCCTGTTCGATATGGAACTTGCCGTATCGGTCTATATCGAGGCCGGTCAGCAAAACCTGCAGCAAGAGTTGTCCAGCCTTGCGAACAGCCTGGAATCCGAAATCAACGGAGCCATCGATATCGTCGCTGGCAAGGGCACGGAGATGAAGGAAACCGCGACCAAAATGCTTGCAGCTTCCGAACGCTCCGGCTCCAGTGCAACCGCCGTCGCCTCGGCCTCCGAAGAGGCTTCCGCCAACGTTGAAACCGTGGCCGCCGCGACCGAAGAATTCACGGCAACGGTCAAGGAAATCGGCCGGCAAACCGATCAGGCAAAGGACGTCACGCAAAAAGCGGTCAAGGAAGCAAACGACGCCGGACAGATCATGAGCCAGCTGGACGGTCTGTCACAGGAGATCGGCGATATCGTAAAGGTCATTTCGGATATTGCAGCTCAGACCAACCTGTTAGCGTTGAACGCGACCATCGAAGCGGCCCGCGCGGGTGAGGCCGGTAAAGGCTTTGCCGTCGTCGCCGGCGAAGTTAAAAGCCTTGCCAACCAGACGGCAAAGGCCACTGACGAAATCGCTTCGCAGGTCTCCAAGGTTCAGGAATCCACCAATCATGCGGTCGGCGCGATCAAGTCGATCAGCGAAATCATCGAGAAAATGGATCAGGTTTCAGCGGCGATCGATCAGGCAGCCGAACAACAGAACGCAGCTTCGGATGAAATCGCCAACAATATCCAGGAAGCCGCATCCGGAAACCGCGAGGTTGCCGTCAACATTCAGACCGTCGCCACCGAGGCAGCCGAAGTCCTGGAACTCTCCAACGAGGTGCAGGCGGGAACGGATAGTACCAGTGACGCCGTCGCTCTGTTGGGCGAACGGGTCACCAAGATCCTCGGGCAGCTCCGCAATCACGAAGCCTTCGACCGCCGCGAGCATAAACGTGTCGAGGTTTCAGCGGACACTGCCGTCTACATCATCATCGGCGGTGCCCGTCATAGCGCGCGTCTGCGAGATATCAGCGAAAGCGGTGCCGCGGCCTTTGTCGACGACCTGCATGATCTTTCGGCAGGTACTACAATTGAACTTGCTATCGAAGGCAAAAACTTCCCTGCGAGCGTAATCGACTTCAGTAACGGCATAGTCAGAATCCGCTTTAATAATGCCGCTGAGCACGCCGGAGATTTAAAACAACTGCTGAGCACGCTCAACATCCGAGCAGCGGCTTAAAGCAATATAGGGGGCGTCAGGCCTGTTCAATTTCCTGACGTCCCAGGCGGCGCAGCAGGCAAAAGTGTGAAACCATCATCTGCATCAGTCCGGCCTCTTGATAAGGCTTTTGAAACTCACTTGCCGTCTCGCGAATGATCCCGGTTATCGCCACGTAGTGAACGTGACTTACATTCGGAAAGAGATGATGGGCGGCATGGGCGTTGGCGCCACCTGCCAAGAAATTGGCAAGGCGGCTGTTGGGTAGCCAGTCCATGGAGGTCACCAAGGCATGGTCGGCCCAGCTGTGTGGCAGGTACCCCTCTGAATTGACCACAGGAAACGATGTCTCTTCGGTAAAACGCGTTCCAATCAGCATGAACACGAAGACCAGCGACTGCGCTGCCGTGACAAGAAGATAGCCGATCAGAACCTGCCACCATGCGAAGTCCAACAAGACCATCGGAAGCCCCAGCATCAATCCGAAGTACAGCGACTTTGTGGCCGCGAAAAGGATGTACTGGTGCCGCGGATGACGAATGTCCGTTAAATTCGCGAGTCGCTTCTTGAACAGATAGATCAGGTCCTGAACAAAGATCGAATGAAGCGCAACCAACGCATAAACCAATGGCGCGTAGAGGTGCTGATATGCCTGATACCAGCGGCCAGGGTGGTTCGGTGACAGACGGATAAAAGGGTTTTCGTCGATGTCGACGTCGCATCCGTTCACATTTGGAAAATTGTGGTGTGATTTCACATGCCGCAGCCGCCAGAGATAAGCGTTGGATCCAAGAAGACTAAAAATCATCGTGTGTACGAAGCGGTCGAACTTCTTGTTGCCGCTGAGTGCATCATGGGCAGCATCATGGGCGATATTAGTCACCAGCAAGAGCACAAAAAGACCGCAGGCCGTTGCCGATAAAAGAGTTCCCAATGCACCAAAACGGCCTGACAAGGTCAGCACGTAAAGTGCTACTGCCAAGACACCATAGAACAGGCCCTTGGCGAGAATCCGCCTGCCACCGGTCCGGGATTGCCCCGTCTCCTGAAAATAGGTTGTGACCTTCCTGCGCAGAGTCGGAAGGAACCGGTCTTCGGCTGAGTTCGTGAACTTGATCGGCCGGCTGCGCGCAGACCGGGAAAGCTGTCGCGCCCCATGAACGGAGACCGGGACGGGACGGACCTTGGAACCGCCGGCTGCCACATCAGATAAAACAGGCAATGCCATCTAGATTTCTCCTATTATAAGTGAACATTCACTTACTTAAAATTCAAAAATTTTGACCGCCTTTTGCAGCCGTTTACAACGCCAGTCCACATCAAAGCAGCGATCCTAATTGCACCGCTAACGGCCGCTGCCATCCAGCACTTACTGCCCTCTGATCTATCGAACGTGGAAGAAGACTTAAGCCTGAGCAACTCGAAGACAGACTGCGGTGAGTTCTTCCGACAGTTCAGAAAGCTCCTGGTCAATCCGGCCATAAATTCTGGCGGTTGCCACCTGCAGCACAACGCCCAGCAGGCTGGCGGCGACCAATTCCGGATCAGCAGGCGGAATGTCCCCCCGTTCCATCCCATCTATGACGCATTCACGCACTGCATCGACGGGAGTCTTTATGCTATCGGGCAGTTTCCCCGATTCATTGTGCTGAACCAGGAGCAGGTAACTGAAAAGCTCCTGGTCATCGTCAAAAAACCGGCAAAAAGTCTCGACCATGGCAGTTATCTGCGCGGCAAATCCGTTACGTCCGATCCGCGCACGGGTCAGTTCGGTGGCAAAGGAGATGTAGTTTGTCGAGAAGAGGTCCCAGGCCAGCTGTTCCTTGGCGGAGAAATGACGGTATAGCGCGCCTTCCGTAATGCCGACTGCGGAAGTGATGTCCCGAATGGAGGTCTCCGCAAAGCCTTTCTGGACAAAGAGCGTCAAGGCCGCCCGCGTAATCCGTTCCTTGGTTTCCCTGCCATCGCGCATCGCTATTCCCCAATCGCGAATGAATAAGTGAATGATCACTTACTTTGGAAGGCCAGCTGCGATTGTCAAGCCAACGCCTGGGCCTGGCACAAATTAAATCAGTTCTTTGAGCCTGGCGCAGACGTCTGAATTGCGCTCTTGACTGTAACCGCTGGGAGGCGACCGCACTCTAGAAGGTTCTAGCACCTGTCGTCGGCAGTAACACCCGGTAGAGGCTGGCCGTGGCGGTGATGAAAAGCTGATTGAGTTTTGGACCGCCGAAGCAAAGATTGGACACCCGTTCGGGCAGCAGGATCTTGCCGATCAGGCTGCCGTCCGAGTCGTAGCAATGCACGCCATCGCCGGCACTGGTCCAGATCCGGCCTTTGGTGTCCAGACGGAAGCCGTCGAAAAAGCCATTACTGCATTCGGCGAATATCGCCCCACCGGAAAGTCTGCCGTCTTCGGAGACATCAAAAACCCGAATGTGATGCTCACCGCTGGCGTAACGGGTTCCGCCGGAGTCGGCGATGTAAAGCTGGCGCTCATCAAGAGAAAAGGCCAGGCCGTTCGGGCAGGTGAAATCGTCGGTAACGCGGATCACCTCCCCGCTTTGCGGATCTATGCGATAGACGTGCTCGCCATCCTGCTCTGCTTCTGCCTGAAAACCTTCGTAATCGGACTCGATGCCATAAGCGGGGTCGGTGAACCAGACCGATCCGTCCGATTTCACCACTACATCGTTCGGACTGTTGAGGCGCGTGCCGTCATAGCGATCCGCCAGAATGCTGTAGCTGCCGTCGTGCTCCCAGCGCACCACCCGACGAGTGCCGTGCTCGCAAGCAACGATCCGCCCTTGCCGGTCCAATGTGGCGCCGTTTGTGTAAGTTCCAGCATTGCCATGAAACACCCCGACCGCGCCGGTGGTTTCGTCCCAGCGCAGGCGACGGTCGTTGGGAATGTCGCTCCAGATCACCGATCTATAGGCCGGTACATAGACTGGCCCTTCGGTCCAACGCCCCTCTGACCAGATACAGTCCAAATTTTCGGTCAGCTTGACGCTGCGCCGGAAACGCTCGTCCAGAATTTCGTAACGCGTTTCACTCATGGTTTTCTCCCAAGGGGCAGCGGAATTCAAAATGCTATCTTTTTCATAGCAAACTCACTATTCTATGCCAAGAAGAATCTGCTATGTTTTTAATAGTGATGGACTGTAAGCCGTGACGACGATCCCCCTGCCCGGCTCTCCCGTACGCGGCTCCAGAAGCGGCGCACCTGTCATGGCACTCCTCGACCTGCTCGGCCGCCGCTGGGCCATGGGCGTGCTCTGGACTCTCTGTGAAGGCGGACCCGCCACCTTCCGGGTTTTGCAGGAGCGCTGCGAAACCATTTCGCCCGCCGTACTAAACTCGCGCCTAAAAGAACTGCGCGAAGCAAAACTGGTGGAGAGAACTGCGCAGGGTTATGCCGCGACGAAACTTGGTGAACAACTTTACGGGCATCTCGAACCTCTCGGCGCCTGGGCGAAGATCTGGGGAAAGTCGGTGAAAAGCAGCACGACAGCGCGAAAAAAATGAACGGCCCAGAACAAATACGCAGTGACGACCGACGCCGCAAATTTGAAGTCTGCAACGGTTATTGAGGAGTGAGCAAATGCCCAGCGATTCAGAACTGACTCCAGGACTGGTGATCCCTACCCTGCGCTATCGCGATGCGCCGTCGGCCATCGACTGGCTATGCCAGGCCTTTGGTTTCGAAAAGCATATGGTGATTCCGGGAGAGGACGGAAGCATCATCCATGCACAGCTTACGCTCGGGAATGGCATGATCATGCTGGGGTCGGTTCGAGACGAGGAGCAGCGCGATTACGACCGCTTGATCACACAGCCCGACGACGTCGGCGGCGGCAACACACAGGCCGCCTATATCGAGATAGAGGATATCGATGCGCACTATGAAAGGGCTAAAGCTGCCGGTGCTAAAATCGTCATCGACATCGCCGACCAGGACCATGGCGGACGGCTCTACACCTGCAGAGACCCCGAAGGGCATGTCTGGAATTTTGGTTCCTACAATCCCTGGCAATCGTAGTTTCGATCACCCCAAAGCCTCAAAGGCGGCTGCATAGCGGATCCTGCCACTGCAGCTCTCCAGCGCCCCCTCGCTTAGCTCCAAGACCATGGTCGCCTCTTTCGGATAGTCGGTGCCGAACCTGGCGGCGGCTTCGACACTAAATCCGAAACGCCGGTAGTAGTCCGGGTCGCCGAGCAGAAACACGGCCTTCCACTCCGAATTTACGAGCTGGGCCAGGCCCTCCCGGATCAAAGCGGATCCTACCCCTTGTTTCTGATGTTCGGGAGCGACCGCGACCGGTGCGAGGGCAAGACAGCCTTCCGGCGATTGCAGCTTGGAAAAGAGGACATGTCCGACAATCGTGCCCTCCCGCTCCGCTACCAAAGACAAAACACTGTCGCCAGCGGCGTTCAATGCCTCAACCAGATCAGCTTCCGCAGGCTGTCCGAATGCGGCCGCCTCCACGGCATGGACGGCTGTAGTGTCGGAGGGTGTTTCTTTTCGGATGATCATGGGTGAGTGATGGTTGCTCAGCAGGACGCTGTCAACGCTCCATTGCGAATGGTTGGTTGTGGCAGATAAACAGAGTCAATGACCTCAGACCGCAAACTTGTAGGAATCTCCCCCGGCCTTGTTCTTATATCGCTACATCTAGAATCTTCCCAACCAGCCAACCGCACATCGTTGTTTTGCAACAATGACTGAAGAACCGGCCACTCATGATCCACGGCACCAAAGTTCGCTATTCCCCCAACACACTCGAGAAAATTAAACCAAACTTTTAGACTCGTTGCCTAAACAGAACGCACCAACGGAAACTTGTCGCAGTCAATTCTGTCGCTCGTATTCAGGCCTGCGTCGCGGTAAGTGGCGATAGCAGGTACATCTTCATAAGTAACATCGTCACCGACCCAGTTGACGGAGAATGCGGCTCGTCTGCGATCCAGCTCATTACCGGGCGCCGAATGAAAGGTGTGCGAGTTCCAAATCAGCATGTCGCCAGGCGCCAGCGCCGTTGCCAAAATTTCGCCATTAGGATCATGATCAATATCGGGTATGGGCGGCCGTTCATGCCGAAGGTGTTTATAGTCCTCGGAAGGCCTTTCAAAATTTGCGGCCTGATAGACGATGCCAGGTGTATGGGATCCTCTCCAGAAACGCAGCGCAGTCTCAACGGGGATAGGGTCAAGTGCCGTCCAGCAGTTGACAACCTTGGTTCCCTTTAAAGGATAATAGGCCTGGTCCTGATGCCAAGGTGTCGCCGCCCCGCTGCTGCGGGCCTCTTTGACAAGCAGGAAGTCGTAAAACAGTGTCAGCGTATCCGACTCTAAAAACGGCCAGCAGAGGTCGGGAAGCGGACTGTCAAAAATGAATCGCCTGAAAGGTTCAACCTGCTTCCATGCCTGGGAGCTGAAAGAAAACCGCCCTTCGTTACCGTCTATTTTGACAACATCGAAATCGGTACTGGCACCAGACAGAGCTGCCTCAATTCCCTCCTCAATCACACCCAGCCAATCTGCACTGACGACGTTTCGGAGACACACCACGCCGTCCTGCCTGTAGGCCGCAACGGCATCATCTCCCTGGCCTGCATCTGAAATGAAGAACGACGCGACCTCCCCGCTTATTCCTTTAGTTTCAAGTGCGACTGTATCCCGCATGAGTGATGCAAATTCCCCGTTGAGTTCACAAGACCCTCAATCGACCTCAAGCAGACCCGGATGATCGAAAATCGAGGGGCAGGCATTAGCCAAATTGGGCGGCAGAAGGAAAAGCCGTGTAATCATGACATTGAAACGTGACGAGATCTTCAAGTTTCCTCCTGAAATGCTTTTCTCAGTACCCCAGCTCCGGCCGTACAACGTTTTCCAGCGGCTGGCCGTTTATGTAGCGCCGTAGATTGTTGAACAGGATATCGAGGGTGATGGGCACGTAGTTGTCCCCGTCGTCCGCCGAAACATGCGGGGTCACGATCAGATTGGGCACGGACCAAAGCGGAGAATCCGCCGGTAACGGTTCGGGATCGAACACATCGACGATCGCGCCCGAGAGATGGCCGGACCGCAACAGGTCCGAGAGCGCGTCGTAATCCATGGCTGAAGCACGGCCGACGTTAATGATCCCGGCGCCGGGCTTCATACTTTCAAGGCGTTTCCGGTTGAAGAGTCCCACCGTTTCCGGCGTCGCAGGCAGCGAGATGAAAACGTAGTCGGCCCGGGGCAACAGCCTGTCGATCTGATCGGTGGCAACCATCTCGTCCACTGCGGGATGCGGGTTGCCACTGCGATTCACACCCAGCACCTCCAGACCCAGCGTTTTGAGTTGCTTGGCCGCGCCCCCGCCCAAACTGCCCACACCAACGATCAGAGCAGTCTTGCCCGCAATCGGCGAGGAAAAAAGAGACTTCCAATGAGCACTTTGCTGATTGGTAACGATTGCAGGAATGTGGCTGTGCAGCATCAAGACACTCATGAGGCCGAATTCACCGGCTTTGACGGAATGGGCTCCCTTGTTATTCACGACCTGCACACCGTCGGGCACCCAATTCATGGGGCAAAGATGCTCAACGCCCGCTCCCAGGATATGGATCCATTTCAGGTTAGGCGCGACCGCAGCCAAATCCGCCGTCGGGAGGTCCCAGCAAAAGAGCACTTCCGTATCGCGCATGGATTCATTGAAATGGTCGCAATCCCAATCGATGAAAACATCGAGGTGCTGGGCGACGTCGGGGTGACGGCGCGCTGCGTCGTCCCAACGTTCCTGAGTCGTTGTGAAAACAAGCTCACCCTCCGCTGTTGAAGGAAAGGTGTCCGGCGAAGCGTGATTGTTCTTTACGTGCAGCTTTATCTTTCGGTTCAAAGTATCGCCTTTCCTGCTTCTCTGGCTTGATGGCGCTGTCATCAATCCGATCGCGTTGTTTCTCCGTAGAGCATTTCATCCGTTTCTATCTGTTTCAGACAGGCGACAACCTTTGCAACCCGGTCTGTCTCCGGAAGACCCTCTGCCTCGAACTGCACCTCCATGACCGCACGGCCGATGTTTCGCAGCGTAACGGCATCGTCACCGCCATTCTTAGGCTTTTGCACGACAGTGTCTCCACCAAAGGTCGGGATGGGTCCATCCTGCCAATCGTCCGTGGCATGCGCCGGTTCCTTGCCGTCCTGGAGGTCCCGGATGAGAGACCGCAATCGTCTGCGGTACATTACGATGCCCTGATCGCTCGCAACGAGATGCTCCTTATTGTGCTCGGTGATAGGCCCCATGCCTTCGGTCGCTTCGGCGTCGGCAGGACAGCGCTGCTTTTCTTCATAAGAACGGTCAAAGACTTCACCCTGCTCAATCAGCTCCGGTCCCTCAGGCGTATTGTATTCGTCCGGGTCCGCCCGCTCGCCGAAAACCGCCCAGGCGAAGCACAGTGTCTCTTCGTCGTCGATCGGCACCACCCAGCGAACGAACGACGTCCGACTGTAGTAAAGTTGCCTGGTGCCGTCCGCCGAGAACGCGGCGCCGGCCTGGGTAAAGTTCGGCAGTACCAGTTCGTTTGTTCGGACCCAGACATTGTCGCCGACCCGCCGCGCCGCGGTGCCCAGAAATGTGGTTCGGCGTTTATAGAACTTCATCTTGCCGATTTCACCAAAGCCCTCGGAGAACTGCTCGCGGCTGATACGTGAGTGAAGGAAGGCGGTATGAATGGGATCGACGATCGCATCCAGAACCTGGAGCCAATTACAGTGGAACGGCGCCGTGTAGGGAACCAGAGTCTGGCCGGGTAAATCAAATGTATCGTAGACCGGAAAGACTGGCTTCAGGCCCGGCGGTCCCATATAGGCAAATATCAGACCCTTGAATTCCTTGACCGGATAAGCGCCCAAAGTCACGTTTTCGCAGATCTGCTTTTCCACCTGGGCAGGCTGTCCCGGTGCTTCGAGAGTTGTGCCATCTACGTCGAACAGCCAACCGTGATAGCAACAGCGGATTCCTCTTTCTTCGGTAACGCCGAATTCCAACGAAGCACGCCGATGCGGACAGCGCCGGTGCACAAGGCCGACGCGTTCGCCCTTATCTCTGAACAAGACAAGATCCTCGCCCAGAATCCGGATCAGTTTCGGACGCTCGCCGAGGTCCGAAGTCATCGCCACCGGATGCCAGAAGCGCCGGAGGTATTCGCCACAGGGCGTATTAGGCCCAACACGGGTCAGTTCGTCGTCGCCCTGGCCGGTCCAGGACTGATGATAACCGCTATAGGGAAGGCTTTCCTTCGATCGAGTTTCAGTGCTCCTGTTCATTCCTGCAGCTCTCAAATTACCATGTGATAAGTCACATTGCGCAACAGCAAGATTGACAACAATCGATCAATTCTTACAGTCGCTGTTAGAAAAACTAATATGCATAAACTGCCATGATGAACCGAAGCAACCTTCCCTTGAACGCTCTGCGCGCCTTTGAAGCGTCAGCGCGCCACCTGAGTTTCAGCAAGGCAGCCGAAGAACTCTGCGTCACGCACAGTGCGGTCAGCCAGCAGATTAAGCAGCTCGAAGACCTTCTGGGCCTCCAGCTCTTTCACAGAACCAACAGCGGTGTCCAACTGACGGAAGCGGGCCATAGGCTTTTACCGCTGCTTATCGAGTTTTTTGATCGTATCGGCGAGACGCTTGATGAATTGATCAAAGGCCCCAGAGAGAACACCGTAAATGTCACCACAACGCCAACCTTCGCCGTCAAATGGCTCATGCCACGCTTGCGGCGCTGGCATATGGAGCATGAAGACCAGTCTATTCATCTGGTGCCAACACTGCGGATGCTAGAACTGGGAAGAGGTAAGGCGGATATTGGCATTCGCTGTGGTTTGCCGCCCTGGCGCGGCCTGAAATCCGACCTGATACTCCCCATACATATGACACCTGTCTGCAGCCCTACCCTGCTCGAGGAGTCAAAGCCGCTCGACGCGCCACAAGATGTGCTGAACTATCCTTTACTACATGCCGACGTGGGGTCTCACGAGCGCGGGGAGGAATGGCGCACGTGGCTGGCGGCAGCCAAGGTCACAAATTTCAAGAGCATTGACGGCCTTTCGTTTCACGACCCGGGTTTGTCTCTTCAGGCCGCTATCGACGGGATGGGCATTGCAATAGGATACACCGAACTCGCGGAACCTGATCTTCGGTCCGGCCGCTTGATCCAGCCATTCGAGCTCACGGTGCGTCACTCCTTTTCCTACTACATCGTCTACCCGGAGTATCGGCAGGATGACCCGCAGATACAGGCATTCCGTGACTGGCTGATTTGGGAAAAGGAAAAACCTCTTTAGCGTCTATTGCGTAATCCAATCACAGGAGTTCATTTGACCGGAAGTATTTCCCGTTCCGGCGAGGCGTAGTTGCGGCGCCCATCCTTTTTCGTGACTTACGTTTGCGCTGCCGTCGTGTAGACATCCGAATTGTGTCGCTCCATGAATTTCTCCGGCGCCCTTAAGGGCGTGAAACCGAACTTCCTATAGAGCTCATGCGCATCGGCCGTGGCCAGCATCCAACGGCGCAGGCCCAGCAGGTCCGGATGCGACAGGATGCACTCCATCATCCATTTGCTGAGGCCCCGGCCGCGATAATCGTCGCGGATGAAAACATCACCGAGATAAGCCATAGTCGCGAAGTCGGAAACCACACGCGCAAAACCGATCTGATGCTCTCCATCAAACAGGCCGAAAGAGAGTGAGTTGCGCAGCGCCTTGTCAAAGGTGCTCCGCGGAATACCACGCGCCCAGTAGCTTTCCTCCGAAATGAAACGAAACAGCACGTCCATATCGAAGACTGTTGAGTCCGTTGTCAGCCAATATTCGTCCCTGCGCCAATCCATTGAGATCATTTCCATTTTCTAAAAAATCTGCAGGTAATCGATAGCAGCTTTTGCAGAGCTTTTGGAGCCAAACGCGCTATCTTTTACAAGTGGATAACAAGTAAAAATTGAGTTGTAGGCTCGGTAACGCATGGCTAGGTTTGGTTCTTCGATATGGGGTGAATGGAACTTTCGGCGATATGAAACAGGTAGTTTTTTCAAGTCTCGTAACCCTTGGGCTGCTGTGCCTTGGCTCGGCCCCAGGCAAAACGCAGGATCCGCAAGCACTAAAAGAGGAGTGCCTGAAAAGGATTGCCAATCCTGAGCAGCATCAGGCTCAGGACGGCACTCAGGCGCCGGTCAGCTTCTTTCCACAAAGTCCAACCGGGCCTTATTCACGGCAGACACTGCGCATTTGCGATCAGGCCGTGACTGCCCTTCCGCAGGATGTCGAACTCAACGCGCAGCTCGGAGCCATTTATCTGGGATTTGGTAGCTTGCAGCATGGGCCGAGGGGCACGGCTCTCACGAGAACCGCAGCCGAACAGGGGCATGTGCCCTCCATGACCGTGATGGGGTCTCTCAATCTCAGAACAGGCCTTGTCTTGAAAAACGAGGCTAGGGCCAGAGAGTGGTTTTCTAAGGCCGCCGAGGCCGGAGACCCGCTCGCTCAAAACCTGCTGGGTGTGATCTACCTGGCCGGTCTGGGTGTCAGCGCGGACAGAGAGAAAGCCGAACTCTGGTTTCAGCGTGCCGCCACTATCAACGATCCGGAAGCGCAAACGAGACTGGCGACCCACTTTCTATCGAATGAATTCTTGACCCAAGACCCTCAACGCGCCGCCGAACTGCTCACCTCAGCAGCTGAAGCCGGTTTTGCGGCTGCACAGAGAATTCTTGGTCAGCTCTACAATAGCGGCGCGGGCGTGGAACTAGAGTGTGCAAACAGCCTTTAAGTGGTTCCAGCGCGCCGCCGAAAATGGAGATAGCGAAGCCTCGTTCTTCATCGGTCATATCTATTTGCTCGGCCAAGGTGTCGAGCAGAACAATGCAGAAGCCGTCCGTTGGTTAACACCAGCAGCCGAAGCCGGAAACCCGAACGCCCAGAACTTTCTGGGAGCGCTATATTATTCTGGGAGAGGTGTCGAAAAAGACTTCGACCGTTCTTTCTTCTGGACGGAAAAATCGGCAAAGCAAGGTGTTGTCAGCGCACAATACAATCTCGGTTTTGCTTACGAAAACGGCATTGGCGTCACTGTCGATAAGCGACGGGCGCTGCGCTGGTACACCGAAGCCGCCTTTGAGGGGAATGAACGCGCAATAGAAGGTCGCAATCGCCTTCTGTCGCAGGGGATCAGGCCCTGACGAACTGCATGCGCACGCTGAAGTCTGTTCGCGCACGAGGCGTCAAGCCGCATCTCGCCACCAGTGACTCCAGAAGCCCATTCGATGCTTAAAAACGAATGGTTCAAGAAGCTCCTGCTCTCTCCACTGCTGATCTCCCTATCGGTGTGTCTGACCATACCTACGGCGCTTTGCACAACGTCCCCATTTATGCTTTTGCGCCGCACTACTTTGAATACTCAATCACGCGTCTGACCTTTCATGGTCTGACGCAACTTGCATTGGCCACTGCGGATGGATGGATCTCCCTTTTCATCTCAAGCCTCCCCGCCAGTATCATTCTGTGCATCTGTGGTGTCTTCGCTCCCACGGCAAAGCAGCTTTTCCGGCTTCTCCTGCAGGCTGTAGGCCTGCTGATCATCGTCTCTCTTGCAGTCGAAGTTGTTATGTTTCTGACCTTCGACTATTGATTCGCAGGACTGGGTATCGACAGCAATCCAAAAGCAGAGCCCAACCCGGAAGAAAACGGCGCAGTCAGCTACTGGAAACTTCGTGTTGTGCAGAATATAGGTATCCTTGCCGGCACGATCTGCAGCTGCGGCTTCCTCGTCTTCAAGATCTACCGGCTTTACAAAGCTGACTGACGCAGTCCAACCGAGTAGTCCGGAGTCCGGCATCACGATGCACCGAAATCATACCCTGACTGGATCGGAGAGATATTAGCTGTTGACCCTGGATAACGAGAAATCCACCTCATGTGCTTCGCCGTCCAGGTCCAGTTTCGCAGTCGCCGGCGGCATTTCGGAAATCACCTTGCCGCGCCGGATGACCTGGAGCCGGTTGGCTTTCAGGCGCAGGGCTTCGACCTCGTCGCGCGCCTGCAGGATGACCATGTCGGCATTGCAGCCTTTCTCAAGGCCATAGCCCTCGAGATGCAGGGTTTCCGCACCGCGCTGCGTGACAGAACGGAACATCTCACGCATCTGGTCCATGCCGGTCATCTGCCCGACGTGCAGCGCCATGTTGGCGACCTCCAGCATGTCGTGACTGCCCAGGCTGTACCAGGGGTCCATGACACAATCGTGGCCCAGCGCGACCGGCACGCCCGCTTCAATGAGTTCCTTCACCCGGGTCATGCCGCGTCGCTTGGGATAGCTGTCGTGACGGCCCTGTATGGTGATGTTGATCAGCGGGTTGGCGATGGCCGTAACTCCAGCCTCGGCGATCAGGGGAATCAGCTTGCTGACGTAGTAATTATCCATGGAATGCATGGAGGTCAGATGCGATCCGGCCACCCTGCCCTGCAGGCCCAGACGCTGGGTCTGAAAAGACAGAGATTCTATGTGGCGGGAATTGGGATCGTCGGTCTCGTCGCAATGCATGTCGACCAACAGGCCACGCTCGGCCGCGAGCTCACACAGCTGGCGCACGGATTCCGCACCGTCGGCCATGGTCCGTTCGAAGTGCGGAATACCGCCCACCACATTAACGCCCTTATCCAAGGCGGTCTTTAACTGCGCCTTCGCATTGGGATCGCGCAGATAACCGTCCTGCGGGAAAGCAACCAGTTGCAGATCGATATAAGGTTCGACCTCCTTTTGGATCTCCAACAACGCATCGACGGCAAGCAGGCGCGGATCGCAGATGTCCACATGGCTGCGGATCGCCAGAGTGCCGCGCGCGATCGACCAGCGGCAGAGTTCCCAGGCGCGTTGTTTGATCGCTTCAACAGTCAGGTGCGGTTTTAGCTCGCCCCAAAGCGCGATACCTTCCAGCAGAGTTCCGCTTTCGTTGACGCGCGGCAGGCCAAAGCTGAGGGTCGCATCCATGTGGAAATGGCTGTCGACGAAAGGTGGCGCTACCAACTTTCCCGCTGCATCGATCTCGCGCTGTGCAACGGCATCGAGCTTTGGTCCGGTCTCGACAATCTTGCCGTTCTGGCAGGCGATGTCGGTCTCATCTTTACCGCCGGGGAGCTTGGCGTTCCGGACGATCAGATCCAGCATGACTTCCGTCCTCTCCTTCTTAAGCCCGGTCGCCGCGCCGGAACGGCGCCAGCAATGCCTTGGGATAGGCCGCGCGGCGTGCCATGACAACCATCGCCAGGATACTTAAAACATAAGGTGCCATCAGGAAGAACTGATAGGGGATGGCGGCGCCCGAAACCTGTTGGACCCGCACCTGAAGCGCATCGATACCCGCAAACAGCAACGCGCCCAACAGCGCCTTGCCCGGCCGCCAGGACGCAAAGATCACCAGCGCGACGCAAATCCAGCCGCGTCCGTTGACCATGCCGAAATAAAACGCGTCGAACGCCGACATGGTCAGGAAGGCCCCACCCACCGACATCAGGGCCGAACCGACCATGACGGCACCGGTCCGGACAGCCAGGACATCAATCCCCTGGGCCTCGACCGCCAAGGGATGCTCGCCGGCCATGCGCACGGCGAGACCCACCGGCGTCCGGTTGAGGCCATACCAGATCACCACGACACAGATCAGCGCCAGGTAGGTCATGGGAGTCTGTGTGAAGACGGAAGGACCGAGAACCGGGAGGTCCGACAGGAGTGGCACCGCGTAGGGCTGAAAGGGTTCGATCTTTGGCGGTGTCGTTGCATCCGGCAGCAGCATGCGAAACACGAAGTAGCTGAGCGAGGACGCCAGCAGTGTAATTCCGATTCCGGTGACATGCTGGGAAAGGCCCAAATAGACCGTAAACCCCGAATGCAGCAGTCCGAACAGCATGCCGATAAAGGCCGCAAAAGCCAATCCGCCCCAGAGGTCACCACCCTGGTAGACCCACATCCAGCCGGCCATGGCCCCCATGGTCATGATGCCTTCGATGCCCAGGTTCAAAACGCCCGCGCGCTCGCAGATCAGCTCACCGAGTGTGCCGAAAATAAGAGGGGTCGCAATCCGAAGGGTTGCAGCCCAGAAGCCGGTCGTCAGGAGGATTTCGAGAATATCCATTCTGGGTCAGCCTCTCCGGATCCGGAAGCGGACCAGCATGACGCTGACCAGGACTGCGAGCACCGACGAGGCCACCAGGACATCGGCCAGATAGGTCGGAATATTCACTGCCCGACCCATGGAGTCCGCACCAACATAAATGCCCGCCAGGAAGAACGCTGAGACCACCACGCCGATGGGATGGAGTTGCGCGAGCATGGCAACTGCGATTCCTGTGTATCCAAACCCCGGCGAAAGATCGAGCGTGAGGTAACCTTTCAAGCCAATTACCTCACCAACCCCGGCCATCCCGGCAAGCCCACCGGAGATCAAGGCCGTGCGGATAATGGTTCCATTGACGTTGATGCCGGCAAAGGCAGAGCCTCTGGCGTTCAATCCCACCGCCTTGATCTCATAGCCCCAAACCGTAAAGCGCATCACGAGCCAGATCGCGATAGCCGCAACAATGGCGATGACAAAACCCAAATGCAGCCGGCTTTTCGCCAGAATTTTAGGCAGGATTCCTTCGTCGACAATCGGGGCGGCTTGCGGCCAACCCAGCGACATAGGGTCCTTCAAGGGGCCTTCGAGCAGATAATTGACGAATAGCAGAATGATGAAGTTGAGCAAGAGCGTGGTCACGACTTCGTCGACCCGCAGCTTGTTCTTGATGAGCGCTGGTACGATCAGGACGGAACCACCGGCCAGTGCGCCAGCCACCAACAGCAACGGGATCAGCAGAAATGCCGGCAGATCGAGCGCGCCGGTCCCCAGCCAGGTTGCCGCGAGTGCTCCCATGTAAAGCTGCCCTTCGCCGCCAATGTTCCACAGCTTCGCGCGGAAGGCGACCGCCGCCGCCAGACCGGTCAGGATCAAAGGGGTCGCCCGAGTCAGGGTCTCTGCCAATGCAAAACGGGACCCCACCGCGCCTTTGACCAGAAGCGCATAAGCCTCCAGCACCGATTCTCCGGTCCAAACAATCAGGCCGGCGCAAAGCACCAGTGCCGCTGCCACGGCCAGCACCGGTGCCAGACCCGCCAGCCAGATGGGCGGCGATTCTCTAAGTTCCAATCGCATCAGGCGGCTGCTCCCCCGCTGCCGGTTTGCTCTTCGCTGGGGTCGTGACCGGCCATCATCAGCCCCAGTTGCCGCGGCGTGACCGTTTTGGCGTCCAGCGTCGCCGACAAACGCCCCTGATAGATCACGGCCACCCGGTCCGAGAGCGCCAGAAGCTCTTCCAGGTCTTCGGTAATCAGCAGAACCCCTGCCCCACGTTCCCGCGCCGCCAGTAGCTGGCCGTGAACATAGGCGATCGCGCCTTCGTCGAGGCCACGGGCAGGTTGATTGGCGAGAACAAGCCCGGGTTCACGCGATAACGCACGGGCGAGGATGAGCTTTTGCATATTGCCGCCGGACAGCAGCCGGGTTTCGGCATCCGGACCCGGGCAGCGCACGTCGAAGCGCTCAATCTGCGCCTCGGTCCGCGCTCTTGCCGCGGCATGATCGATCAGGCCGCGGCGCGAGATGGGCAGAGCGCGAAGATCCTCGCTGATCATATTCTCCCAGATCGACATCTCCCCGATCACGCCTTCAGCATGGCGGTCCTCCGGGATCCGGCCGACGCCCAGCTTGACCACCTTCGCAGGGGTGGGGTTGGCGATGGTTTCGCCGAACAGAGTCATGCTGCCGCTCTCGGCGCGGCAGAGGCCGGAGATCAGCTCCGCCAGCTGGACCTGGCCATTCCCGGAAACGCCGGCGATGCCCACCACCTCATGAGCGTGAACCACAAGATTGACGTGATCGAGCGCAACGCCGCTGGTTGGGGCGCGCAGCGAAACGTCCTGCATGGCAAGCACCGGGGCTCCCGACACCATGGACTCGGCCTTGGGTCGCGTCACGGTATGTCCAACCATGGCTTCGGCCAAAATGTGCCGGTCCGCGCCCGAAGTCGGCATTTCGTGGACGATCTTGCCGCGGCGCAGGACCATGACCCGGTCGCTGATCGCCAGAATTTCGTTGAGTTTGTGTGAAATGAAGATAATCGACAGTCCGCGTTCGACCAGGCGCCGCAGGGTATCGAACAGAACCTCGGTTTCCTGTGGCGTGAGCACAGCCGTCGGCTCGTCCATGATCAGGATCCGGGCGTCCCGATAGAGCGCCTTTAAGATCTCCACACGCTGGCGCTCACCGACCGACAGATCACCGACGCGGGCATCCGGATCGACGGTCAGGCCGAACTCAGATGACATGGTGTCGAGGCGATTGCGGGCCGCTGCCCGGTTTTGCCACGGGCGCCAGAGAGATTCAGTGCCAAGCACCACGTTGTCGAGAACGGTAAGATTATCCGCCAGAGTAAAATGCTGATGCACCATCCCGACCCCGGCGGCGATCGCCGCATGAGGTGCGCCCGGCAACAGCGGTTTGCCTTCGACTTCGACCCGCCCCTCGTCGGCAACGTAATGGCCGAAGAGAATATTCATGAGCGTGGTCTTGCCGGCCCCGTTTTCGCCAAGCAGCGCCAGCACTTCTCCACGGGCCAGCGAGAGCGAAACACTGTCGTTGGCCACCAGGGAGCCGAACCGCTTGGTAATGTTCTCCAAGCGCAGAACAGCTGTCATCGTGAGGGTTTTCCTTAGATTAGAGACTGGTCGTTCCCAGCGGTTTCCGCCAGGAACGACCGTCCTCTATGGGCTTGCCTCAGAAAGTGGACTTGGGTTCTTCGTCGTTGATCTCGACCGTGAACGTTCCGGCCAGGATTTCGGCCTTCAGAGCTTCGACCTTGCTCTTAATGTCGGCAGGGATCTTGTCTTCGAACTCGTAGTAGGGCGCGAGTGTTGCCCCACCCTTGGCCATCATGGTCCATTCTTTGTAGTCGGCGGCCGTGAATTTGCCTGCCTTGACTTCGGCAATTGCATTGTTGATGGCCGATTCCATATGCCATAGCGCAGAAGTAACGACCACGTCCTTGCCGTTTTCTTCCTTGTTCATGTCATTCACGTTGCCAAAGGCGATGATGCCCTTTTCCCGTGCTGCGTCGACTACACCGGCGCGCTCGGCATAGAGCACATCAACACCGGCTTCGATCTCTGCAAAAGCAGCTTCCTTGGCCTTAGGCGGGTCGTACCAGGAGCCGATGAAGGTGACTTTGAACTGAGCCTCCGGATTGACCGAACGAGCGCCAGCCATAAAAGCGTGGAACAGCCGGTTGACCTCGCCGATCGGATAGCCGCCGACCATGCCGATTTTGTTGGTTTTGGTCATGCTGCCGGCAATCATGCCCATCAGGTAGCAGGGCTCGTGAATGTAATTGTCGAAGACCGCAAAATTCTTGCCGTGCGGCTTGAAGGGGTCTCCCATCAGGAACGATACTTCAGGATAATCATCGGCAACCGCCCGCGCTTCCCGGCTGATCCCGAAGGCTTCACCGACCACCAGTGCAACACCGCTGTCGGCGTATTCGCGCAGAACACGGACATAGTCGGTGTTGGCGACTTTTTCGGAAAAGACGTATTCGATTTCGCCGGCTTCCTGGGCTTTGACCAGCGCCTGATGCAGGCGCGCATCCCATTTCTGCTGAATCGGCTGGGTATAGATACCCGCCACTTTGATCTTCTCAGCAAGGGCTGAACCACTCATGGCCCCGGCCACAAAAACCGCCGCTACCGCAACGCGGACGGCGGTAAAAAATTTCCTGTACATTATCGTCCCCTGTATCGTTATTTGTTGAAAACCACCCCGAGCAAATCACAGAGTCCCTTGGAGAGGGTTATTTTTATTGCCCTCTTAGCTCTTGTAATTGCAAGATTATTTCACCAACACCCCTTCTTTCGATAATTAGTGTAACCAAATTCTGACCAATTGGTCAACTTTTTGATCCGAACTGCAGCATTACTCCAGGCTGCTTGGAAGCGCTGCAGGCGACTTGGCATAGACTGATGAACCAGGATAGTCTGTCACTTGGCGACCACCAATAAGTAAAGCGCACAGAGAATAGGGGCGCCAGTGACGGTCGCCGCCGGCTGTACCTGTTGATTAAAGGTCCGGTTCGGCTACTCCTCCAGACTGCAAACGCTCACGACGGATTTAGCCCAGAGCGTGGTTCAGATTCGAGGAGTACAGAGTGGACGAGGAAGGGCGGAGGAATGACCTACTCGGTGCTGGTGGTGGACGACGAACCGAATATCGTGCTGTCCCTTGAGTTTCTGATGGCTCAGTTGGGGCTTGAAGTAGCAGTGGCGCACGATGGCGAGGCGGCATTGGAAGAAATCGCTCGAAAGGCGCCGGATCTGGTTCTGCTGGACGTCATGCTGCCAAAATGCGACGGCTACGAAGTCTGCCGTAAGATCCGTACCAACCCGACACTAAAGGACACGAAGGTCGTCATGCTGACGGCAAAGGGCCGAGACACCGAACGCGAGAGAGGATTTGCGGCGGGAGCGGACGACTACATTACCAAGCCCTTCTCCACCCGCGAGGTCAATGAACGCGTGAGACTCTATCTCAATGAGAAGAACGCTTCGTGCTCAACATGATACAGAGCGCGTCAGAACCAAGTGAGCAGCTACCACCACGTCTAACGGAGCTGCAGATCGGTTCCTTCGGGCTTCTGAGCCGAGCGTGCCGTTGAAAGAGTAGATGTCATGAATAATCCCGACTCCAGAGGTGAGCGCTCCATCGCGCTCTTTCTGCTCGGTATCCTGCTTTTCAACCCGCCGCTTCTGTCAATCTTTGGCACGGATGTCGCCTTTGCAGGTGTGCCTCTGCTCTACATCTACCTCTTTGTAGCCTGGGCAATTTTCATCTTCCTGATCGGCGTCAATTCCGAAATGGGCAAGGAAAGACGGCGCAGCCTGAGGGTTCCGCAACTGCCGGGAAACGACAATCCGGCGGCAGGGGTCGCAGTTCCGCAAGGCTCCCTGCCCCACAGCATCAGCCCCCGTCCCAATTTGACCAATCAGACGGTTGCCGATAAGGCGACAGGCTCTGTAAGCGATCATCCGGCAACGCGACTGCCGACCGAAAGAGAGGACTGGTAGGCATGCTGACGAGCTGGTTCATACTGCTCGTTTCGCTTGGATACCTGTGTTTGCTGTTCGCAATCGCCTATTACGGCGACAAACGGGCCGACGAGGGCCGCAGTTTTGCAGGCAACCCCTATATTTACACCCTCTCCATCGCCGTCTTCTGCACCTCCTGGACCTTCTATGGCAGTGTCGGACGTGCAGCGACGGACGGCATCGGCTTCCTGCCGGTTTATTTGGGCCCGACCCTGACCTTTGCCCTTTGGTGGTTCGTTCTGCACAAGATCATCCGCATCACCAAGGCCCACAACATCACATCGATTGCCGACTTTATTTCCTCGCGCTACGGCAAGAGCAACCTTCTGAGTGGCTTGGTCACCGTTATCGCCGTCGTCGGAATCATGCCCTACATCTCGCTGCAGCTGAAGGCGGTGTCTACGAGCTTTGCCGTGTTGCTGCAACACCCCGAAGTGGTTGCGCCGAACGGCATCAACAATCTGCCCGGACTGCGCAGCCTGCTTGGATTCAGCGAAGTACCGGTTCTGCGCGACACAGCCTTTCTGGTCGCACTGGTGCTGGCGATCTTCTCGATCCTGTTCGGCACCCGTCACATCGACGCCAGCGAGCGCCACGAGGGCATGGTACTGGCCATCGCGTTTGAATCGGTCATCAAACTGCTTGCCTTCCTCGCCGTAGGCATCTTCGTGACCTACGGTCTCTACGACGGTTTCGGCGATCTTTTCTCGCGCGCCGAAATGATGCCGCAGATCAATCCGCTCTTTGGGCAGGGTACCGCAGGCGGTTACGGCGAATGGGTCACCACCACCATCCTCTCCATGGCTGCAATCATCTGCCTGCCCCGGCAGTTTCAGGTAACCGTGGTGGAGAACGTCGACGAGGGTCATCTGCGCAAGGCGGTCTGGCTGTTTCCGCTCTATCTGTTGGTCATCAATATCTTCGTTCTGCCGATCGCACTCAGCGGCGTGATGATGTTTCCGGCGACCGGCAGCGACCTGGCCGATACCTTTGTCCTCACGATCCCTATGGCCGAAAACCAGGAAACTCTGGCGCTCTTCGCCTTCATCGGCGGTCTTTCAGCTGCATCGGGTATGGTGATCGTCGCCACCATCGCCCTCAGCACCATGGTCTGTAACGACCTTGTCATGCCGGTCCTGCTGCGGATCAACCGGCTGCGATTGAATGAACGCGGCGACCTGACCCGCTTGCTGCTGGGTATCCGCCGCGGCAGCATCCTGGTGATCCTGCTGTTCAGCTACAGCTACTTCCGCTTCATCGGTGAATCTTACACACTGACGTCGATTGGACTGGTGTCCTTTGCCGCGGCAGCCCAATTCGCCCCGGCTATTGCGGGCGGCATCTTCTGGAAAGGTGGCACGCGCAAAGGCGCACTGACCGGCCTGCTGCTCGGCTTCCTGGTCTGGGCCTACACGCTGCTGTTACCTTCGTTTTCGCGCTCCGGCTGGCTGCCGATCGAGTTTGTCGAACAAGGCCCCGCCGGCATCGCACTTTTAAAGCCCTACGCGCTGTTCGGCCTCGAGGGTTTCGATGTCCTCTCTCACGCACTTTTCTGGAGCATGCTGGTGAATGCCGGCGGCTACATCGCCGTTTCCCTGTTGAGCCGACAAAATGCTCTGGAAAGGATCCAGGCGGCACTCTTCGTCGATGTCTTCCTCCACTCCGGTCTGCGGGACGGTCATCACTTCTGGCGCGGTACCGCCACCTACAGCGATCTCTATAATCTCGTCTCGCGCTTTGTCGGCGAACGGCGCAGCCTAAGGGCTTTTCAAAGCTACGCGCGTTCGCGGGGACTAAGCCTGGAGCGCATCGGCGAAGCGGATTCCGACCTGGTCAACTTCGCCGAACGCCTGCTGGCGGGCACCATTGGCGCCGCCACTGCGCGTGCGCTGATCGGCACGGTGGTAAAGGGCGAGATTGTATCGATCGAAGAGGTCATGGAGGTGCTTGGCGAGGCCTCTCAAGCGATCAAATACAGTCATCAACTGGAAGAAAAATCACGCGAACTGGAGGCAGCGACCGCAGAATTGCGGGCAGCAAACGAGCGCCTGCAGGAGCTGGATCGCCTGAAGGATGATTTCCTGACGACCGTCAGCCACGAACTGCGCACACCCCTCACCTCCATCCGCTCATTTAGTGAAATCCTATTCGACCATCCGAATCTGGACATCGAAGAACGCACGCGTTTTCTGGGTATCGTCATCAAAGAGAGCGAACGCCTGACCCGCCTGATCAATCAGATCCTGGACATGGCAAAACTGGAGTCCGGACGAACACATTGGCACATTGTCAACGTCGACCCCAGTGAAGCCATTCGCGAAGCCATTGCAGCGACCAGTAGTCTGCTGGCGGAGAACAATATTGATCTGTCGCTGCGATTGCCGGAGACTCTTCGCCCGATCCGGGCGGATCAGGACCGTCTGATTCAGGTGATCGTCAATCTGCTCGCGAATGCCGTTAAATCCTGCGATCCGGAGCAGCCTCAGGTGGAAGTCCGGGTCGTCGAGGGGCACGAGGGCCTGACAGTCTCAATCGCAGACAACGGCCCAGGAGTCCCAATCGGGGCAGAAGAGCATATCTTTGACAAGTTTCAACAGGTCAACGACGGCCGCGCCGGCTCAACGGGAGGCACCGGTCTGGGCCTGCCTATCTGCAGACAGATTGTTGAGTATTTGGGTGGCAGGATCTGGCTGGAACGGCATGACAGCCCGTCAGAAGGCGAAACGGACGCAGCCCTTTCCGCAGATAACGGCAAGGCCGTTTCCTTCGGCACCTCGGGCAATGATGACGCTTCGGTATTTCAGGGCGGTGGTGCGGTTTTCAGCTTTGTCCTGCCATACGGCGAAGGGCAGCAAGCGGACTCAACGAAAGAGTCGGAACAGCCGGAAGAAGAACCGGCCGCACTGCGTAACGACGTTTCAAATGTCAGCGTAGGGTCAGATTGACCTTTTTGGTGTTGCCGGAGCGTACCGAAACATCGGTCGTGCTGGTCATTTCGCCTGCGCGGGCAACAACGGTGTAGCTTCCCTCCCGCAGAGTAAATGCGCCTGTCGAACCGGTAAGTGCGGTCAAAGGCTTCTTCGCGCCCTTACGAAAGATCTGCCAGGTTACCTCTTCCGAAGCGAACAGCGTTCCTGAATGGGTGAGCGCGGATGTCCGCAAGGATCCCGCGTTCAGGTTCAGGGTGTACTTGTAAGTGTGACCGGCAGTCACCTCAATCGTATGCTTGACCTTTGCATCACGCGTTCTCGCGCGCACAAGATAAAAGCCCTCTGGCAGGACCAGATTAGGGCGTGCGCCCAGCGAGGTTGCAATCAGATGACGCTTCCCGCTCGCATCGCGGCCGTAGGTCAAGATATCCCATGCAATTTCACCTTTAAGCGGTTTGGCGCCGCGGTGAGGAATCACTTTCAGTTTTACCCAGCCGGCATTCAAGTTGACCCGGTGCTTGACTGCCGATGACGCCACTTCGAGATTGGAATCGACTGTGACGTCGCCATAAACGGTCGCAACCCGGTATTGGCCGGCCGGCAACTTCAACTCTGTCGGTGACTTTTCAGCGGTCGCCACAATTGGTCCGACGGCGCCGTTTTCAAAGCGGGAAACCGTAAAAGAGATCCGGTCTTTAAGCGTCTTCGCACCATTCGCGATCACGGCCTCCAGCTTAATTCGCTGTTGATCGCCTACCGATGCCTGCTGTGCGCCGGCAAGCGACGGGCTCGCAAGACCAAGTGAAAAACCGAAGGAAAACACGCCCAAAAAAGCGGTACGGCAAAGCCAATTTCGCACTGTATATACCACGGTCGATACTCCCTTACGCATCCTCCTTACTATGCGGTAAGGAACCTTTACAAGCGGTGAAGATGACCGCGTACACACAGCCCGGATTAAGACCGGCGCTGCTCGTCGAGCGCCGTCAAAATAGACTGCGACTCCGAAAACATCAGAAACAACGCAGTGTGCAAAGGTTAACGATCAGTGTATCCTGATACAACAATCTCAGTTTGAACGGCGAAAAAAAGTTTTTACTCAACGCCGAAATGTTGAGACCAGCGCCGCCGGAAAGATGTGATTGGGCGGCGAAACCAGCGAGGACTGCCATGAAGGCTGATAGCGGATACGCAGGTTTGCGCAACACTTCAATTACCGGAGTTTTTGCAGCGGTAGGCTTGAGCTTGGCAGTTTTCCTTGTGGCTCCGTCTTCTGCCGCACGAGCCGACGGCTACGTTTCCTTCGGTATCGGCACGTCTTACAGCTACAGTCACCATCGGCACCGGCATGGCTATGGCTGGTACCGTCACAACCCCTATTACGGCCGACACTATTATGGCCATCGGCATTATGGACACCACCACCGCCATCACTGGCACGGCACCTATCGCCATGTCACCAAAAGCCACAGTAAAACGGTGCCGTATAATCCTTCAGCACGGCCAAAGACAACCAGTCCGGTCGTTGCAGCGACGCCTCAGCAAAACTGCCAGATGATCCGTGAGTACCAGACGGTCGTGAAAATTGGCGGAAAGCAGGTGCAAGCCTATGGAGATGCCTGCATGCAGCCTGATGGAAGCTGGAAGCTCGGTCCACCAAAACCAGTACCTGAAGGCTGAGGTTCCAGTCGCCAGACTGTTTCACCAGCTCTCAGCGAACAACAAGGTCCTGAGAAAACAAGGCCTCAAAAAAAGGGCTCCTAAAACAGAAAAACGGGCATCAAGCGACACAAAGGTCACTCAAATGCCCGTTATCTGCGGCTTCGCCAATTCTTACCCTCTCACCTCGCCAATCAGAACTGGAGCGGATTTCCCCTACCAGGATCTCGCTGAAACCCGCCATAAGCGCTCACAGCTCGTGATTTAGGGGAAAGCTCGAGAGGATCGTGGGAAAATCAAACCGTATCTCTTCACATCTGCCGCTTTCGCTGCAGTCAAATGTGAAGAGCCGTCCCTTGGGATGCCGTTTTCTAACCTCGTCTCTTTACGCCGCAGCAGAATCAGAACGCGAACGGGTGATGTAAGCCCGCGCACAGTGCTCACTGCAGTAAGGTTTGCCGGACTGAGCCGGTTCGCCGCAAAAATGGAAATCGTCATCTCCGGGATCACCGATCGGCCAGAGACACTTTGGTCCGCGTCGGCTCGCCTGCACCGCGCGTGCCGCGGGGGATAATGTATCCCTCGTGCCGTTCCGCGCCGCTTTGGCCGTCGTCTTTGCCTGTGCCGCCACGTGCGTACCGTTGGTTTGTTTGGCACTACGCATAGCTGCCGACACTGGTGCCGCAGAGCTTGCAGCCCGCCCACTGCCGGGGTTCGCCGACTTCGCGGCTAGTGCAGCAGAAATCACGGTTTGAACCGGCTCGCTTCTCGGATCCGGCTTGCTCCCGGCCGCAATTCTGTCACCGGTCGGCGCTGACTTTGCACCGTTCTGGCTTTTCTTTGCCGCAGGCTTAGCGCCTGACGCCGAATTCGCAGCGCCTCCATCTTCGCCACGTTTAATCGGCGAGGGTCTTGCCTGCAATTTCATCCGGTGTGCTTTTCCGACAACAGCATTCTTGGAAACACCGAGAATCTTGCCGATCGCCGAAGCGCTGTGGCCCGTTTCCCAAAGTTTCGTCAGCTCGTCGATTCGTTCTGGAGTCCAGCTCATATGCCCACCCTCACGTCAACAACAATATCTAGTCACCCTGTCTAAATGTAGGGTTTTTTTGGTTGGCTGCCACCATATAAGGTATGAATATGTGAGTCGAGTCCATGGACCGGCTGGATTCGAGTTATCCACAACTTTGTTTGCTTCTTCGCCTTAATTGTCGCGATAAGCAACCTCCAGCCACGATAAGTTTCTTAAAATCTCGCGTCGTCGTAGAGTTCCTGCCACAAGGCACGCCAAGGCGGATGCCTCATAAACTCAACCGGCCATTTGGAGTCGCAAAGAGGCGATGTTTGTCCTGTTTACGGATTTCGGCTTGGAAGGTCCGTATACCGGACAGATGAAGGCGGTCTTGTTGAGGACTGCACCCGAGATCCCGATTATCGATCTGTTCGCCGACGCACCGGCCTTTGACCCGCGCGCATCGGCCTATCTTCTTGCCGCCTACTGCAGCGCCTTTCCCAAGGACAGCATTTTTCTGACCGTCATCGATCCGGGTGTCGGCTCAACACGCGCACCGATCATTCTCGAAGCAGATGGTCAACGCTTTGTCGGTCCCGATAATGGTGTGCTGGATCTGGTCGCACGGCGGGCGGCGGCCTGCCAGTACGGTGAAATTCTCTATCACCCGGAAGACCTCTCCGCCTCGTTCCATGGACGCGATCTCTTTGCACCCGTCGCGGCGATGCTGGCCAATGGCCACCCGGTATCAACACGTGAACTATCGGCTGGCGAACGTCCTGGAACAGACTGGCCTGACGATCTGGCAGAAATTGTCTATCTGGACCGCTACGGGAATGCAATGACAGGCTTGAGAGGCAGTAAGATCCCCCTGGACGCAACAATCTCCATAGCAGGGCAAGAACTCGACGCGGCACGGACTTTTTCCGATGTGCCGGACGGTGGGGCGTTCTGGTACGAAAACGCCAATGGATTGGTCGAAATCGCCGTCAACGGCGGCCACGCGGGAAATCGACTTGGCCTTGAAGTCGGAACGCCGCTGCGTTATGACACCGCGCCTGCTTAGCCGGTGTAGAACCGAACCAACATTAGATTGAAAACGAACGACATGACCAAGCCAGAAGCCCATGAAGGTGAGAACCGCGCTTCGATAAAGATTTTGTCGACAGCGGTGCTTGCGATGGTCGTGGTTGTCACGGCCTCCAACATCCTGGTCCAGTATCCGATCAACGATCTTTTGACCTGGGGCGCCTTCACCTATCCGGCTGCCTTTTTGATCACGGATCTAACTAATCGGGCTCTTGGACCACGCAGGGCTCGCAAGGTTGTCTATGTGGGTTTTGCGCTGGCCGTTGTGCTGTCGCTCTATTTTGCCGATCCACGCATTGCCATCGCCTCGGGATCGGCATTTCTGATCGCCCAACTGCTGGATATATCGATCTTCGACCGTCTTCGCCGTCAGGCCTGGTGGCTCGCACCCGTCGCCTCTTCGACCATCGCCTCGGCGTTGGATACCTTTATCTTCTTCTGGCTCGCCTTTGCTGCGACGGGCATCCCCTTCACGCTGTTCGGCGTCGGCTTTGGCGAAACCGGTGTCCCCTGGCAAAGCCTTGCGGTTGGGGATTACCTGGTAAAGATTGGCGTAGCCCTGGTCATGCTGATCCCCTTCCGCCTCTTGCTCAACGCAACGAAGCCTCAGTTCGCGACCACAACGAGCGCCTGAGACCTATTAAGGCAATTCCGGCCGAGCTCCCTCCGGGGCCGAGCCTTATCCAGCTCGAACCCTACCCGGCTCGAACCCTACCCACGCCCGCGGTACCCCGGCACACCTTGGTCCGGCAGCCAAAGCCCTTCCGGTGGCTGCCCGCTCTGCCAGAATACATCAATCGGAATTCCGCCGCGCGGATACCAGTAACCGCCGATCCTCAGCCAGCGCGGCGCCATACTCGAAATCAGGCGTTTGGCAATCGCCACAGTACAGTCTTCATGAAAGGCGCCGTGGTTCCGGAAACTGCCCAGAAAGAGCTTCAAGGACTTGCTTTCGACCAACAGTTCCTCGGGCACATAGTCGATCACGAGATGGGCGAAGTCGGGTTGGCCGGTCACTGGGCATATCGACGTGAACTCCGGTGCGGTAAAACGCACTAGATAATGGATATCTCGATGCGGATTGGGCACGGTCTCCAGAACGGCCTGCTCAGGGTCTTGTGGGAGTTCGGAAGACTGCCCCAGTTGCCCAAGATTCTCGTAAATTGAGTTCGTCATGCTCCGGGGGCCTCTATCGTGGTGTTCGAGGGTGCGATCGATCCTGGCCAAACCAGTCGACAGCCTGGATCGCCCTCTATTCAGACTCTTATGTTGCGAGTTTTCGTGCTGCGCTATCTAAGCTCCGGCAGCCCAACGATCAAGCCTGCATTCCCCAATACCAAGGCGCTTTGAAGCGCAAAGTTTTCCTTAACCATCTTCTGACACCTTAGGCTGAGCCCCCTTTTTTAAAGGAATAGCCAATATGGCTGTAGAAGCGCTTGAATATGAACCGGCTGAAGAAGAGCCCTTTGCTTTAGAAGCATCGGAGCTCGACGAGGCTTCACATGCCGAAATGCTGATGCTTTACAGCGAATCAGCTGATTCCATCCGCTTCGCCAAAGCCCAGCAGTGGAAATCCGTTGGGGCAACCCTGCTGGTGTTCGCCGGGATGATCACGGTCGCCCGTGTCACACAAAGCGATATCCTGTTGATCAAGACTGTTGCCTTTCTAAGCTTTATGGTCGCAGCGGCAGCAATCTATACACTCGTGCTCTATCAGGTCTGGCAGAACACGGAACGGGAAAAACTGCGGGAAATCTCCAAGGCCTTTTCCAATCTCTTCATTAAGATCCGTACGATCAAATCAAGCCGTGAAGCAAACGTCCATCGCTACACGTTGTTGATTTTCATGATTTTCTCGATTCTGATCGGCAACGCAATTTTGATCATGAACCTGCAAGGTCTCTATCAGTAACAAGGTAAGGCTTTCAGCCTTCCTCCCTCAGCATTCGTTCTACTTCGTCGGCAACGGCCATTGAGGCCGTCAATCCAGGGGATTCAATCCCAAAGAGGTTGATGAGTCCGGTAACGCCGTGCGTCCCCCTGCCCTGGATGACGAAATCTGCATCGCCTTGCGGGCTCGCAATCTTTGGCCGGATCCCCGCATATCCTGGCAAAAGAGCGCCGTCACGAAGCCCCGGCCAATAGCGGCGTACGGCGTCGTAGAAGCGGTCCGCCCGCTGTGGATCGACATTGTAGTCGAGATGCTCCACCCACTCGACGTCAGGACCGAAACGGCATTGACCTGCCAGATCGATCGTCGCATGAACGCCCAAGCCGCCTTGTTCGGGAATTGGATAGACAAGCCGTGAAAACGGCGATGCGCCTGCCAGAAGATAGTAGTTACCCTTCGCCAACCTGCGCATGGGAATTATCTCTGACAGCATACCTGAGATGGCAGCGGCCAAGTCCTGTGCCTGCAGTCCCGAAGCATTGATCACGCTTCTGCACATAAGCTCCATTGGAGCTTCGCCCCCGACACGCAATAGAATGCCATCTTCAAGAACATCACCACCCAGGACAGTAGTGTTGAAGGCAATCATAGTACCGGCGTCCTCAGCGTCGCCCTGAAACGCCAGCATCAGCCCATGACTGTCCACAATACCGGTCGACGGCGAGAGCAATGCGGCTTCGACTAGAATCTCGGGCTCAAGCGCACGGGCCTGACCGGCATCGAGCCACTGCAGATCCCGGACATCATTGTTCTCCGCTTTTTCCTTGAGCGCACTCAATGCCGGAACTTCATCCGGCGTCGATGCCACAATGATTTTTGACAAGCGGCGGTGCAGTACCCCGTGGGATTCACAGTAGCTGTAGAGCGCTTCCTTGCCCTTAACGCAAAGCGTCGCCTTCAACGAATTTTGCGGGTAATAGATTCCGGCGTGAATGACTTCGGAATTACGGGAACTGGTTTCAGATCCAATCGAGGCCGTTGCCTCCAGCACAATGACGTCCCGCCCGGTCTGAGCCAATCGCCGGGCGACAGCCAAGCCGACCACCCCTGCTCCGATGACGACCGCGTCGGCTCTTTCCATAAGCTTTTACGCTTTCCTCACGATTTAAAGACAGACGCAGAATGGGTCTGCTGGCAATAAGCGTACGATTATAGTAGACCCATGTCGTCGAGACACTCGACCGGACGGGTCACATTGTGAGCGGAGCTCTCTCAATCGCGGCACGTCATGTTTAGCGGTCACAGGCTTCAGGAACAAACAATGCCGTCATTCGATATCACATCCAAAACCGACGTCAATGAAGTCGACAATGCGCTCAACGGAATCACTCGTGAGATCGGCCAGAGGTTCGATTTCAAGGGATCCGGCTGCACTATCGAGCGCAACGACAACGAAATTACGATCCTCGCGGACGATGATCTTAAACTGAAGCAGATGCACGAGCTTCTGAAGGTTCATTTCACCCGCCGTAAGCTTGACCCGGGTGCCTGCGAATTCAAGACGCCAGAAAAGGCTTCGGGTAACAAGGTCCGGCAAGTGATTGCGATCAAGCAGGGTATCGAAAAGGAACTCGCAAAAAAGATCGTCAAGGAAGTCAAAAGCAGCAAGCTCAAGGTTCAAGTCGCGATCCAAGGCGACGAGCTGCGGGTAACCGGCAAAAAGATCGACGATCTCCAGGCGGCGATTGCTCATGTCAAAGGCATGGGAATTGAGCAGCCGTTGCAATACGACAATTTCCGCAGCTGAGCGTCTCGCCGACAGCAGCACCCCATATCACTGCGCCAGCAGACCGATAAGAGATGGCAGGCACTCCAGGCCATTGAAATTCGATTTCACGGCGCAGCGGTATTGAACCGAGTTGGCGGTCAATTCAACAACCTATTTTTGAAGAACAATCTGCTCGCAACCATCCCGGCCTGCAGCGTGTTATGACGGTTTTCGCTGTCACTAGCGATTCGAATCATAAGCAGGCTTTCAGAATTGCGCTGTCATCCAACTGCAAGTGTGCCATCACATGCTTTCGACCGCTCGATTTTGCGCCACAACAATGACGAGATACGTTGCTAAGAACAAACATCCAATAGATGCAAAACAACAGCCGTTTATCGTCGAATAGTTAAGCCGGGCCAATAAGTTACAGACAGTATTTTGTTGTGATATTTTTGTGTCACGATAAAAGTCAAAATTTCTACTTTTCTTCAGTGTTCAAAAGTCATGGCCTGACGAAAAACCATCCTTGATAGAGTTGCCTTTTCGAAAGCAAGTAAAGTTAAGGTCCGGCTATAGATTTATCCAAAAAAATAAAGTAGGGTTTGCGCCCATTGCAACGAGAAGTGGTGTGTAGGTACAGCACATAGCCGCTCAAAACAGATGAAAAGCTGGTGATGCAAAGTCATAAGCATCCCCCATTACTGGATTTCGGCTTACTGGGGATAAGTCGGTCACCTTCCCTCACAAATCAGGTGGCAAAGCATATAGCGGCTGCCATTGACGATGGGACGTTTCAACCAGGCGAGCGTTTGGTTGAAACGCGCCTTGCTGAAATGTTCGGCGTGAGCCGCGGGCCGGTTCGTGAAGCTTTGAAAGCGCTCGAATCAGAAAACATCGTCAAGATAAAACCTGGACGAGGAACCTTCGTCGCTGCGCCCTCCTGCGAAGACGTCGAACAGATAGTTGCAGCACGAGCTGTGTTGGAAGGCCTTGCGGCGCGAACGGTTGTCGCCCTCCCCGACAAACGGGAACTCAGTCGGCTAAATCTGCTTTGTAAAAGTATGCGTGATTCCGTTGAGCGCGAGGATATTTCCGGCTATCTGGAGCTCCACTGGCGCGTCCACGAGCTTCTCTGCCATCTCTCTAGAAACCAGGTCCTGATTCAAGCCTGGCAGTCCATGCGCTGCCAATTGCGGCTGTTTTGGCGGGGCAAAGTCACCAACATCGAATTGATAGGAAAACTGTCCGACGAAACCTTCGTACTGATCGACAGCCTATATGGAGACGACCCGGATCTGGCCGATCAGCTGTTTCGAAGCCACATCATTCGGGCCAACTATGAGATCATGGGTAAGGCAGTACCGAACTGGCTGCAAAGCTATGTGACCTGTGAAATCGAAACCCGCAAGACGATTTTCCATCCACGCAACAAGTCCTCAACCACGGCCGTGAACGGGTTGAAGCAGGAAAACAGCGGCAGCGAATCCCTCCCGGGCTAAATTCGCCCCGCATTCTTATGCGGTTAACGGCCCCGAAAGCTCTTACTGCAATCATAATGTAACCATAATGCGGTTCTAAACGCATCGAACCCGCTTAAGTGACCGACGCGTCTGCAAGCATTGCGATCTTGGCTGTTTCCAGGAGTTCTGCGTTCGGCACCGTAATCAGAATTGTTTTAAAGGCTCCGCCAGGCATGGCCGAATTTCAAATACTTATACTTGCTTTGGTTCAAGGCATTACGGAATTCCTGCCAATCAGTTCCTCCGGCCACTTGGTTCTCGTCCCGGCCGTCACGGGATGGGCTGATCAGGGGCTTGCCATGGACGTTGCCGTCCACGTCGGAACCCTGGGTGCGGTGGTCGCATACTTCTGGAAAGACCTGTTCGATCTTGTCTGCGGTTTGCCGAAAGTCGTGACCGACCGCAGCGATCCCAAAGTACGCTTGATTGCCTACCTCGCGGTGGCAACCCTACCCGTGGTTTTCGCTGGCCTGGTTATTTTTCAAGCGGCAGACCAATTACGCAGCATTGAGGTCATCGGTTGGACCACTCTGGGCTTCGGTATCGCCCTCTTTGCCGCCGACAAGCTCGGTAGCGTGACGCGCCGGATTGACAACATGATCTATCGGGACGCTTTTGTGATCGGCTTGGCGCAGGCCCTGGCGCTCATTCCAGGAACCAGCCGTTCCGGCATTACCATGACCGCCGCCCGAGTCCTCGGCTTCAACCGCAGTGAAGCAGCCAGATTCTCGATGCTGCTTTCGATCCCCGTCATAGTCGCGGCCGGTGGTCTCCTCGGTATAAAGCTGTATCAGGCAGGAACGATGACGATCGGCAAGGACATGGTTCTGGCCGCTGCCTTCTCATTTATTTCGGCGCTCCTGGCCATCTGGTGGCTGATGAACTGGTTAAATCGTGCAAATTTCACGTTGCTCGCAGCCTACCGGGTTATTCTCGGCAGCGGTTTGCTGTACTGGGCCTACAGCTGAATCTTCAAAATCCTGTTTTCCCCGCATATCAGTTGGCAAGATGTCCGAGCGGGAGAGCCGTTTTGTACTGAACCTGCTTGAGCGCGAAACTGGATTTGATGCCTGATATCCCCTGAATACGGGTCAAGTGTTCCAAGACAAACTTTTCATAAGCCTGCAGATCTGGAACCACCACACGTAAGAGATAATCGAACTCGCCGGTCATCAAATAGCATTCCATAACCTCCGGCCGATCCTGTAGAGCCGCCTCGAAGCGCTCCAACCAATCTTCTACCTGCTTCTCCAGAGTGACACTGACAAAGACGTTCACCGGCAAGCCGATGACCTTGGGCTCGACGATTGCCGCGTACTTCCGCACGACACCAGCATCCTCGAGGGCACGAACACGCCGCCAGCAGGGAGAAGGCGATAAACCAACCATCTCTGCGAGTTCAGCATTGGAGATTCGGGCATTCTCCTGCAGGCAGCTCAGAATCTTACGATCCAATTCATCGAGCACCATTTTAGAAGATCCTTTCCAATTTTGGCACATTTTCGAAAATTATGACCTACGTGAGGGTTTTTTAAAGGACAAATAACAAGATCCTGATCGCACATCTAAGTTAAACTGACCTCATAATGCATTCAGATGCCGGTTCGCTTTGCCTTTCGGCAATCGAGCCCGAATACGGAAATCACGATGGCTCACCCACTGCCCGCAATACGCAACGAATTCGATACCCCATACGAATCCGGAATCGAAGATACCGATGTTGCGGAGAAGCTCACCCTACTCCGTGCGCTCGAGAAGAAGATTCTCTGGCTGTCGACCTGGACAATTCACAACGCCAATCACCTGCGTGATAGCACCGATGGCCTCAAGGTCGGCGGTCATCAGGCCTCCTGTGCCTCCATGGTCACAATCATGACCGCGTTGTACATGGATGTGTTGAGGCCCCAGGACCGTGTGGCAGTCAAACCTCATGCGAGCCCGGTTTTCCACGCAATCCAATACCTGCTCGGCAAGCAGTCCAGAGAGAAACTCGAAGCCTTCCGCGCATTTGAGGGGGCGCAATCCTACCCGTCCCGCACGAAGGACAGCGATGACGTCGACTTCTCAACCGGATCTGTTGGTCTGGGGGTCGCGATCACCAGCTTTGCCAGCCTGGTACAGGACTACGTCCATCTGCGAAAGATGAACCCCGGCGCAGAATCCCCCGGCCGAATGATCGCGCTGGTCGGCGATGCCGAGCTTGATGAAGGCAATATCTACGAAGCACTGCTCGAAGGCTGGAAACACGATATCCGTAACGTTTGGTGGGTGATCGACTACAATCGTCAGAGCCTGGATGCGGTCATTCAGGATCGCATATTCGGCCAGATCGACAGCCTGTTCGAAAACATGGGCTGGCGGGTGGTGACCCTGAAATACGGAAAACTCCTGGAAGCTGCCTTCACCGAACCGGGCGGCAAAAGCCTGCGAGATTGGATCGACAACTGTCCGAACTCGCTCTATTCGACGTTGGTTTTTAAGGGTGGAGCCGCGTGGCGCGAGCGATTGCAGGCGGACATCGGCAAAGTACGGGGCGTGGCCAAACTTCTGGCACGGCGCGACGACGAAACATTGGCACGCTTGATGACCAATCTGGCCGGGCACGATCTTGAAGCGGTACTGGAAGCATTTCACGCAATCGACGACGATCGCCCGACCTGTTTCATAGCCTACACTATCAAGGGCTACGGCCTGCCGCTTGCCGGACACAAGGACAACCATTCGGGTCTTATGACCCTTGAGCAGATGGAGAGCTTTCGCGCCGACAACAACATCACTCTCGGCGACGAATGGCATCCTGGCGCGGGGCTTGAACTGCCGGCCGGTGCGTTGGCCGGCTTTCTGCAAACCGTGCCCTTCGCGACGCCCTCTCATCGACGCACGCAAGCGGCGACGGTCGCCGGTCCCGACGAGTTTCCGCTGCCGAAAGGCGCCCGGATGTCGACGCAGGAAGGGTTCGGCAAAATCATGACTGAACTCGCACGCGATGGCGGCGCACTCGCGGACCATATTGTGACGACATCACCCGATGTGACCGTCTCCACCAACTTGGGTGGATGGGTCAACCGGCGGGGAATCTTCGATCGGCACGACAAGGAAGATACTTTTAAAGAGCACAAAGTCGCCTCTGCACAGCGTTGGGTTATGTCGCCGCAAGGCCAACACCTGGAATTGGGTATCGCCGAAAACAATCTCTTCCTGTTACTGGGTGCACTGGGACTTTCACATTCGCTCTTCGGAACACGTCTCCTGCCGATCGGGACGCTATATGATCCCTTTATCCAGCGCGGCCTGGATGCCCTGAATTACGCCTGTTATCAGGATTCGCGCTTTATCGTTGTTGCGACCCCATCCGGGTTGACACTAGCGCCGGAAGGCGGCGCGCATCAATCGATCTCAACGCCACTGATCGGGATGGCGCAAGATGGACTGGCCGCGTTCGAACCTGCCTTCGTCGACGAACTCTCTGCCATCCTCTCCTGGTCTTTCGACTATCTACAGCGCGATGGACAGACGGCGGCCAGAGGCGAAATGCCGGGCGACAGCAATACGGAAATCGACTGGCTGCGTGATGCAGAGGGCGGATCGGTCTATCTGCGGCTCTCAACGCGTGGACTGGAACAACCCGAACGTAAGCTGGATGCCGCGTTGCGCCGGAACATCATTCGTGGCGGTTACTGGCTGCATCCGCCAGCCCCCGGCGCAACGCTCGCAATTCTCTGCAGCGGCGCCGTAACACCCGAAGCAATTGAAGCACATCGTGCCATTAGGGAAGATTTGCCCGGTACCGGCCTTATGATTGTCACTTCGGCGGATCGGATGAATGCCGAATGGAGTGCGGCGGAACGAGCCAGACAGAACGGCCATTCAACGGCAAGATCACATGCAGAACAATTGCTCGCCCCTTTATCATCCGACGCAAGTCTCGTATCGGTTGTCGATGGACATCCCGCCAGCCTTGCCTGGCTCGGATCCGTCCGGGGTCAGCGATTGCACGCCCTCGGAGTCGAACACTTCGGCCAATCCGGGTCCATTGAAGATCTCTATCGGCACTACCGGATCGATAGCGACGCGATCATACGGGCCTGTGCGGCAGCCTGCCTCAATCAAGTCAGAGGCTGAGCGAGTCAAAAACTAAGTCGAGTACAGATTGACACGGCAGATGGAGGTTCTGGCTGCGAAGTGGAACCTCTTCGCCGTTCGTCCGCAGGTTAAAATGCCGACAACAGGTTTTCGGGCGACCCGTCTCCAGAGATCACTCGCTCCTTTGGCAAGATGACCGATGCCGTCGTCCCCTTCCCCAGTTCGCTGGAAAGCGAGAGGGAACCGCCATGGAGTTCACAGAGCGAATTGGCAATAGGAAGCCCTAAACCAGTCCCTTCCTGCGTGTAGCTTTGGTCGCCGGCAGCCTGCACGAAGGGACTTAAAACCCGTCGCAGGTCTTCCTCGCTCATGCCTTTGCCGCTGTCGCGGACCGTCATGACGAATTCACGCTCGGCGCCAAGTTCCGCACCCAGCAGAATGTCGCCGCCCTGCGGCGTAAATTTCACAGCATTCGAAAGCAGGTTGATGAGAATTTGTTTGATCTTCAGTTCGTCCACGTAAATGTGCAGCAGTGGTTCAGCTGGTTTGACCAACACCTTGACACCGGCCTTGTCGGCGCGAGGTTTAATGAGCCGCTGGCAGGATTCGATCAGGTCGATGGTCTGAACACGCGATTCGACCAGTTGGTAGTTACCCGACTCGATTTTCGCCAGATCAAGAATATCATTGATGATCCCAAGCAGGTGCTGACCGCTCTCATGGATGTCGTGCGCGTAACCCTTGTAAACCTCTTTACCGACCGGCCCTGCGATCTCCCGCTCGATTGCTTCGGAAAATCCGATGATGGCATTCAACGGTGTCCGTAATTCGTGGCTCATATTTGCGAGGAACTCTGACTTGGTCCGGTTCGCGACCTCAGCCTCTTCCTTGGCTTTCATCAACTGCTTGCGTGCTTCGAAATCGGCGGTCGCGTCGCTCGCCGAACCTCGGTAGCCAAGAAACGCGCCATCGGGTCCGAAAATCGGCATACCGCTGGTGCGGACATAACGAATTTCACCGTTCTCTGTCTTGATCCGGTAAATGAAGTCCCTGAACTCCTTATGAGCGCGCAGGTCGGCGGCATGATCGTCCCAATCCTGCGCATCCTGACTGCTCATATCGAAGGCAACTCTCAGCTCGTCACCGGTCTTTCCCAACGACCTCTCCAGAGCGTTCTCGAAATCATCGCTTGAGGGTTTGGAGAAATAGGTGAATCGCAAATCCGCATCCATTTCCCAGAACCAGTCCGAGGAAACGCTGGCAAAGTCCTTGAAGCGCTGCTCGCTGCCGCTCAGCAAATGACCCTGGCCCGCGTGCGGTCCATTGCGCAGCAGAACAATCAAGAGTGAAGGTTCGCCGGCGAATTCAATCGGCGTTCCGCTGATCGTCGCCCAAACCCAATCGCCGTCGCCGGTCTTGATCCCGATGCGCATATCGTCCAGCCGGCCATCGCGCTTCAGGATCCCCATCACGATCTCACGCTGTTCCGGCTGCCGGTAAAACTCGATGGTGTTGCGCCCGATAACCTGAGACGCCGGCATTCCGAGGAATTTCTCAATGTAAGGATTGACGAACACGATCTTGCCATCGGCAATGCGGCTGATCGCAATTGGAACGGGCGCCGTATCTATGATTGCGCGAAAGTTCTGATTATCTAAATTTATCTCGTCCATGATCTCACCGTGGCGCAACCGTCAGGTTCTTCCAGGCGGCTCGATTGATCCAACAGCCTCTGGCTAAGATCAGGATCATATCATTCCCTCAAGACCCACAGTTAATTCACTCACTTATCGCTCGCATATTTCCAACGCGTTTATTTTCGCAAGTGCGACAGAACCCATTGGTCCCGTACGCCACTCATTTCCATACTTACAAATAAAATATGGGAATTACGAAAATAATCACCTCCAAAATATTGGTAAGAGAACCACGGTTACGGCGAAGGCAACGAACAGCGATACACTCTTAGTTGTATGAATACAAAAAAACCGAACCTTTGCAAATGTGATCTTGGAGAAACGGCCTGTTGTAGATGACTCTAAATACGCATTCGAGCAGAGTTCATCAATCTTAAGAGGAATCTGGCACCGAAGATTTTAGCCGACGGTATCGATGACATGCAGAAACGAACCCATGACGGTGCCAACGCATAAACCGGCTGGACCGAGGTCACCGCCACGGGCATCGGTCAAGCCGACCAGGCGGTTGGCTTCCCGGCTTCGGTTTTGCGTACAGGTGGTTTGCTGCGGAACTTCGGAAGCGTAATGGAACTCGTGTCCTCTTAGGGTCTTTCCAGCCGCCCCCAGCGGTGTAGTTTCAAGAAGTGTTGCCTCGCGGTAACCAAGGGTCAATCGTCGCTTCCGCCGGCCGGGCAAGTCAGGCGCGAAAGATGTTTCTAAAGGCAAAAGTCCAGCCATCGCATGCCGTCCGCCATCAGCGTCAGTCAGTCCTTCGCCCAGCACCATGTAGCCGCCGCACTCACCATAGATGGTGACTGTCCGCTTGGCCGCTTGCTTCAATCCTTCGAGAAAGCTGAGGTTGCCGGCGAGCTTTGCGGCGTAGAGCTCAGGATAACCGCCAGGCAGGTAGATCGCATTGGCCGTTTCATCCGGCGACTCATCGGCAAGAGGCGAGAAAACGCTGACTTCGGCACCGGCGGCACGCCAGGCCTCGAGTAAAAAGGGATAACTGAAAGCGAACGCAGTATCGCGGGCCACGGCAATCCGCTGCCCCAGTGGAGGCAATCCAGGCGCTGGTGCCCGAGATAAATTTTGAACCAATCCGCCGCCGAGTTCCTGTGCCTTTATACCTGCGAGCGCCGCCAGCCGGTCGCAGTCTATTCGGCCGGCAATGACCTCGGCAGCGCGGTCCAGGAAAGTCTCCAACTCATGATGTTCGCCCGCTTGCACAAGGCCGAGATGGCGGGAGGGTAACGCCAGTTGATCCGCGTAACGCACCATTCCGAGCACGGCGATACCGAGCGGTTCACAAGCCTGTTGCAGCGCTTCGGCGTGGCGGTCGCTGCCGACCCGATTAAAAATGACTCCGGCCAACGACAGACGCAGATCAAGACTGGCAAAGCCATGGACGATCGCTGCCGCGGACGCCGCCATTCCCCGCGCATCAACGACCAGAACGACAGGCCAACCTGTCAGTCGCGCGAGATCCGCGGTTGATCCACGGCCATCAGGTGCTCCGTCAAACAAACCCATGACGCCTTCGCCAAGTACGAAGTCTGCGTCGTAACCTGCGTGTTCGACAAGCCTGAGCAATGTGGAGTCGCGCATCGCCCAGCTGTCCAGGTTAGTACAAACCCGTCCACTCGCCGCCGCATGAAATGCCGGATCGATGTAGTCGGGGCCAACCTTGATCGACGCCACAGAGCGGCCGAGCATCTGAAAACGCCGGAGGAGTGCCAGCGTAATGGTGGTTTTACCGCTACCCGAACTCGGCGCGGCGATCAGAAGTCCGGGCGGCGAAATGTCCGGGTGCGGCATGACCGGTAAACCCTGTTGTTAACCGGTTGCCCGGTCCTGCCGGCGCTGCAGAGGATCGGAGGTCAGAACCCGTCCGGACAGTGCGCCCAGCCAGTCCAGTCCAGCCCGCAGGCGAACGACTTCACCAACCACGACCAAAGATGGCGGCTCGATACCCTGTTCAACCACGTCAGCGGCACAGCTTTGCAGAGAGGTCACCAGCACTTGCTGATCTGCTGTGCTGGCCTTGCTGACAACTCCGACCGGCTCTTCGGGGTTACGCCCTTCCGCGATCAATGCGGCCGAAATCTGGGCCAGATGCTTGATCGCCATGTAGATCACGATCACCGGCGATCCGCGTGCAATGGCCCCCCAATCCAGATCGTTCGGCATGACCCCACCCTGATTATGGCCGGTCACGAAGGTTACCGCTGAATTGGTTTCTCGGTGCGTGACCGGGATACCGGCATAGGCGAGGCCACCGATACCAGCCGAAATCCCCGGCACGAGCCGGAAGGAGATACCCGCCTCAACCAACGCCAGCGCCTCTTCGCCGCCACGGCCGAAGACAAAGGGGTCGCCACCTTTCAGGCGCAGGACCCGTTTGCCCTCTCGGGCATATTGAATGAGACGCTGAGAAATATCAGCCTGTTTTGGCGAAGGCTTCCCGCCGCGTTTTCCGGCGTATTCCAACAAACAGCCGGATTGAGCAAGCTCCAGGATCGACTTATCCACCAGTGCGTCGTAGACCACGACGTCGGCGGATCGCAAGCCATGCAGGGCATAGAGCGTAAGGAGGCCCGGATCGCCCGGACCTGCTCCGGTCAGCCAGACCCAGCCAGGTTCGAAAGCCGGAAGAGAAAACGATAACTTGTCCATGACCCGCACTGTAACCTCACCGTCACTTCTCGCCTAGCCAGAGACGACCGAACAACTGTAAAAAAGCGACATGGTAAGAAAACCCGAGGGAGAGCTGCGCAGAGGCTGGACGACAGGTGCCTGTGCAACGGCCGCGACCCGCGCCGCCTATACGGCGTTGCTCAGCGGCCGGTTTCCCGATCCCGTCTCCATAACCTTGCCAGGCGGCGAACAACCCGCTTTCGCGCTTAATCGCGAGGAATTGGGCCCAGGCTTTGCGAGAGTCGGCATCATCAAAGATGCGGGCGACGATCCCGACGTCACTCACCTCGCGGAAATCGTCGTCACGCTTCGGCGCGGCGAAAAGGACAGCGGTGTGGTTTTCAGAGCGGGCGAAGGTGTTGGTCAGGTCACCAAACCCGGCTTGCCGATTCCACCGGGCGAGGCTTCCATCAATCCGGTGCCGCGCAAAATGATGACACAGACGATCGAACAGTTATCGGCTGAATTCGGTGAGAGCGGCGATATTCTGATCGAAGTTTCCGTACCTGGCGGCAAGGAGCTGGCACAAAAAACCTGGAATCCGCGGCTTGGTATTCTTGGCGGCCTGTCGATTCTCGGCACAACCGGCATCGTCGTTCCGTTCTCCTGCTCTGCCTGGATTCATTCCATCCACCGTGGCATCGATGTGGCGCGCGCTACTGGCCAGAGTCATGTTGCCGGCTGTACCGGCTCGACATCGGAAAAGGCGGTTCAGAAGATTCACGGACTGCCCGACTCCGCCATGCTGGATATGGGCGACTTCGCCGGGGGCTTGCTGAAATATCTGCGCAAACACCCTCTCCCTCGTCTCACCATCGGCGGAGGCTTCGCAAAGCTGACCAAGCTCGCAGCGGGACATCTCGATCTCCATTCAGGCCGGAGCCAGGTCGACTTCGACTGGCTGGCTGAGCGTTTCGCCAAACTGGGCGCCACGGCAGACGCGGTGGCCGCAGCCCGCGAAGCCAATACCGCAAATCAAGTGCTGGCATTGGCGCAAGATCAGGCTATACCACTTGCAGATAGCATGGCTGCTGCTGCTCGTAAGACGGCACTGGGCGTGCTGGGGCAGGAAACAAAGGTGGACGTGATGATTTTCGATCGGGCCGGAAACCTATCAGGGCGTGCTGATGAATCCTGATAAACAGGTCCTGATTCTGAGCGGCACCGGCGAAGCTTTCGCCCTGGCGACGCTACTCTTTGCAGACGGCAACTATCGAGTCATCAATTCCCTGGCAGGACGTACCAAAGCCCCCGTCGAACCCCCGGGCGAGATACATATGGGAGGTTTCGGCGGCGCCGAAGGCCTCGCCAAGTACCTGCGCAGCGAAGTAATCTCTGCGGTGATCGATGCCACCCATCCTTTCGCCGTTCAGATCTCCCGCAACGCGTTTCAGGCCTGCAATGCCGCGCAGGTGCCCTACCTTCAGCTTCACCGTCCGGCGTGGGAGAAAGCCGAAGGTGATACCTGGCTTCCCGTCGCCAATCTGGACGCCGCCGCCGAACTTATTGCCCGCAGCAACTTTCGCCGCATTTTCCTGACCACGGGACGGCAGGAGGTAAAACCTTTCGCAGAACTGGAGGATCGCTGGTTCCTGCTACGCTCTGTCGATCCCATCAGCGACCTGCCACTCAAAAACTTCGATACGGTTCTTGGGCGTGGTCCATTCTATGAGCAGGCAGAGACCCAGCTATTGAACGAACATCGGATTGACAGCATCGTGACCAAGAACAGTGGCGGCCCCGCGACCTACGGTAAGATTGCCGCCGCACGTAAGCTAGGCCTTCCTGTGATCGTGATCCAGCGCCCGGCGGCCCTCGATTGCAACCATGTCGGCCGTCCCGCCGACGCAGTGAAATGGCTGAAACAGCTCATTTAGCCCGGCAAAGAAGATGAAATTCTAGACAGGGCACGTTCCACACCCAGCGCCAGCGATAGCAAACGACGGTCGCCGTCGGTCTCACCCATCAGCATCAATCCGACTGGAGCTTCACCTTCGTTGTGACAAGGCAGTGAGATTGCGCAGCGGTGAAAGAAATTTCCGACGTAGGTGTTGCGCAGTGTGAGCGAGTTTATCTGAAAATAATCCTCGTCTTGTGCAACCTCGGCAAAACTCGGCGCGATCGTGGCGGTTGTCGGCATGACAACAGCATCGAACGGTGCCGTCGCCAGATCGGCCTGCTGCCGTACGTCCTTCCAGATCTTGAAAGTATCGATGTAATCAGCAGCCGGGATATCCGCGCCGGTGACCATGCGCACCGACACGCGCGGATCATATAGATGCCGTCCGCGTGCCAACAGATCCCGATGCCAGGCGTAGGATTCCGGCGCCGTGAAACCCGACAAGCCGCGATACTCGGGAATTTCGTTGATTTCGCCGAACGGAAATTCAATAACGCTGGCACCCGCCGCAGAGAGCCTGTCGAGCGCACGCCAAAATGCTCCGGAAACCTGGGTATCCAGATTGTCCAGCACCATTGTCTGAGGCAACCCAAGGCGCAGTCCTTTAACCGGCAAAGCTTCCGGCGCCTTGACCGGTTCATCAGTCATGATGGCGTCCAACTCGGCACAACAGCTTACACTTGCAGCCAAGGGACCAATTGAATCGAGGGTCGTCGAGAGCGGAAGAGCACCATCGCGCGGTACACGTTCCGGTGTCGGCTTGAAGCCCGTGAGGCCGCAGAAGGCCGCCGGAATACGAACCGAGCCGCCGGTATCCGTCCCAATCGCTGCCACTGCCATACCGTCAGTCACCGAGACGGCTGCACCAGACGATGATCCTCCTGGAATACGCCCGGTTTCGCGGTCGTAAGGATTGCGTGGCGTATCGTAATGCGGATTGAGTCCCAATCCCGAATAGGCGAATTCGGTCATATTGGTTCGGCCCATCAGGATAGCGCCGGCGGCTCGCAAGCGTCGAATCACCGGCGCGTCCCGGGCTGCCGGATCGGCGTCCGCCAAGACCCGGGAACCAGCCTTTGTGACCTCGCCGGCAACATCGAAGAGATCCTTGATGGAAATCGGGATGCCCGCCAAGACCGACGGAACCGCACCCTGCGCCCGAAAAGCATCACTGGCATCCGCAGCAGCAAGCGCCTGCTCACGGTAAAGTTGGATAAAAACCCGCCGGCCCTCACCTGCCGCATCTTCGGCCCGCTCGAGTGCTGATTCAGTCAGAGCCCGGCTCGTGGTTTTCCCCTTTGCAAGGGCCTGGGCAAGATCCGAAATTCGAGGCAGCTGCTTCGCGGGCATTACGAGACTTTCGATTGTTTCGGCATCTTCGGTGTTTTTCTCTCGGGCCTGAGCACATGGACGTGTGTCGGATCATAGAGTTTGCTGTCGGTGAAATCGGTGTCTTCAGCAAGGACAGGGCCCACCAGGATCAGGGCGGTGCGGGTCAGCTTGGCGGCACGCACCTTGGCACGAATGTCCGACAGCGTGCCGCGAATCACCGCTTCATCCGGCCAAGAGGCCCGGAAAATGACAGCGACCGGACAGTCAGCGCCGTAGAAAGGTGTCAATTCAGCTTCGACATGCTTCAGGTTCCGCACCGAAAGATGGATTGCCAGGGTCGCTCCCGAAGCGCCCAATGTCGCCAAGTCTTCCTTGTTCGGCATGGCCGAACTCTTCATGGCGGTGCGGGTCAGGATTACAGTCTGGCTGACGTCGGGAAGGGTCAGTTCTTGTCCAAGGGTGGCGGCAGCGGCGGCGTAGGCCGGCACTCCCGGTGTGATATCGAAAGGAATACCTAAGGTCTTCAAGCGGCGGATCTGTTCCCCGATTGCACCGTAGAGCGAAGGGTCGCCGGAATGCACTCGGGCAACATCTTTTCCCGCTGCATGGGCTGCTTCGATCTCGGACAGAATGTCGTCGAGAGTCATGGGTGCGGTATCCAGGACTCGTGCATCGGCAGGCGCGTGAGCGACCACTTCTTCCGGCACAAGCGAACCTGCGTAAAGAACAACGGGACAGGCGGCGATCAGATCGCGCCCGCGCAGGGTAAGCAGGTCGGCGGCACCTGGACCTGCACCGATAAAGTGAACCGTCATGCTGCATCTCCCGGGGCTTGAAGGGGTGTTTTTTCCATAGGCGTCATCTTTTTAGCGTAACCGCGCGGGGTATAGACCCAGCAGCTTCCATCGGCACGCTCAACCCGACGCGTGGTTGAAGAACCGATCAAAACCACGGTCAGCATATCGACTTTGTCGGGCGTCAGATCTGCCAGATCCAGCACCGTCACCGTCTCACCCGGCCGGCCAAGATTGCGTCCCAACACCACCGGCGTTTCAGCTGGTCGATGCACCGACAGGATCTCAACCGCTCGGGCCAACTGGGTGGTTCGCCGCTTGGACACCGGATTGTAGAAAGCGACCACGAAGTCGCCTTCGGCAGCGGCTTTCAGTCGACGTTCGATCGCTTCCCAGGGAGTCAGCAGGTCCGAAAGCGAAATGGCGCAGAAATCGTGCCCTAACGGCGCGCCGATCCGGGCGGCAGCCGCCTGCAAAGCCGAAATGCCCGGCACCACTTTGTGCGCGACACGCCGCCAGGCAGGATTGTCCGCGCGATCCAGCAATTCATACACGAGGGCTGCCATGGCATAGATCCCCGGGTCACCGGAACAGATCAAAGCAACGTCCCGCCCCTCTGCGGCCAGGTCGAGCGCGGCACGGACACGTGCTTCTTCCTCCCCCAGCGCATAGTCGTGGCGGATCTTGTCTTTGGCTAAGGGGCCCAGCAAATCGAGATAGAGACCATAGCCCACCAGATCGCTCGCCTGGCGCACCAGCGCTTCGACCTCCGGTGCACGCCATTCGGCATTCCCAGGACCCAACCCGATGACAGATAAACTGCCGCGCGGCCGGCCGGCCCCGTGCGCGTCAATCAACCCGGTCGAACGCGCAATCGCGCAGGTTGCCCGTGCTGACTTTTGCTTAGCTTGAACCAGTTTCCCGGCGGATCCCGTGGTGGCCAGCGCCGCACCCTCCGAAACGCCATGACAACCGACTTCCCGAAACACCAGATCGGACGGCGTTGCCAAACGCGGCGACTCTGCCTCCAGATCGTCCGCAGAGAAGAACCTTGCCGGCACGCCGAGATGATCCGCGACAGCGTGGACTGCAGGCTCATCCGCTTTCACATCGATCGAGGCCACCACTGCGACGGCGCCCGCCGCCAAGCTCTGAGCTTCCAGTGTTTTATGGACCAGCCCGAGCAACTCTTCCGGGTCGGCATTGCGCTCACAACCGACACCAAGCGCAAGTACCTGGGGATGAAAGACAAGTTCCCGGTCTGAGCCTGCCGCTCGTTGTTCGGTGATCCGGATCACCAGCGTCCCGTCTTTCGAAAAAGGTAGGTCGCTGCCGCTGATCCAGGCTGCCACCCCTTCAAGGCGGATCTTCTCGCCAGCCAGAGCCGCCGCAACGAAGGCTTTATAATGTTCCGGATTGCCAAGCCGCCAGCCCGCCGGGGGCGCATCCAGAGCGATCGAAAAGCGCCGATCGCCTGCAGTCGTTACTGCCGCCCCGATCGAAAGCTTTTCCGCAAGCGTGCGGGCAATTTCATTGGCGCCGCGATGTCCGCCCAAAAGGGGTACGACGGCTGTGCCGTCTTCGGCCAAGGCCACGACGGCCGGCTCGCCGTGCTTGTCACTCAGAATGGGCGCTAAGGTCCGGATTAAAACCCCAGACGCGCAGAGGCCGACAATCGGCCGGCCCGCGGCAAAGAGCTCCTGCAGGTGCTCGGCGACAGATCCGAATCTTACTTCTACCGGCTCTGCGCGGCCAGAAAGACCATGGAGTTCACTGCCGGGCCAATCGGCGCTCAAGCGCGCGGCGAGGTCGCGTCCCTGTGCTGTGAGCGCCACGAAAACAGGTGCTTCGAGATGTTTCAAAGTGCTCATGTCCAGGCCTCGCCGCGACGATGAATGAGGATCATCGAGAAATAGGGTGCTCCTTCCTCGGCCACCTGATCGAGCGGAAGGATACGTTGAGTCTCCATGGTGGCACGTTCGATATAGTGGGCACGATCGCTCAATTCCAAGTCGTCGAGCACCTGCTTCACCTTTGCAAAATGACGTCCGACTTTGATGATGGCCGCGGCCTCAACGCCCTGCAGACGTTGCTTCAAGACCTCTGCATCGAGCGGCGCCGGCAGCACCGTCAGAATGTCGTTTCGCGCAGCTAAAGCGGTTCCGAGGGTCGCGGCGCAGGCTGTCAGAGAGGAAACACCCGGCACCACTTCGACTTGAAAGCGTTCGGCCATGCGCCCAAAAAGATACATGAAGGATCCATAGAAGAAGGGATCACCTTCGCAGAGAACTGCGACGTCCCTACCCGCTTCCAGATGTTCGCCCAATTCCTCCGCCGCCTGGTCATATACTTCCTGCGCCGGGAAACGGGCCGTGACCATCGGCACGCGGATCGCAATTTCTGCCTGTCCACCCTTTAAGTGCGGCGAGACAATCGCTCGTGCCAGGCTGTCGCCGGTATCAGGCGCCGGATAGGCAACCACCGGCGCCGCTTGAAGCAAGCGCAATGCCTTGAGGGTAATGAGTTCGGGGTCACCCGGCCCGATCCCCAGGCCATAGAGGCGACCGCGCCCGTTATGTATCGTCATGTCTTTACTACCGAAAACTGAGTGACCGGCATCATAGGGCGCCAGCCGTGATAGGGACCGACCGGTTCGGCACGAGAGACCGCAATCCGGCAGAGTTCGCCGCCAAGTTCAGCGTGGCGGGTCATAAGTATCTGTTCGCTTTCCAAGGTCACCGCGTTCGCCACCAGGCGTCCGCCGGGTTTGAGCGCACCCCAGCAAAGATCGAACAAGCCATCGCCTGTTGCCCCGCCGCCGATGAAGACGGCGTCGGGCTGCTCCAAACCTTCCAGTGCAGCCGGTGCTTCGCCTGAGACAATCTTCAGTCCCGGTGTCCCAAGCGCCTGGGCATTCTCGGCGATCATGGCAAGACGCGCTTCCGCCCGTTCGATGGCAATGGCACGATTGTGTCGTTCGGCCCGCATCCATTCGATCGAAATGGAGCCACAACCAGCGCCGACGTCCCAAAGCAGCTGCCCGGGCATCGGCATCAAAGCGGAGAGGGTCGCGGCACGGACCTCGCGCTTGGTCATCTGGCCATCGTGATGAAAGGCATCATCGGGCAAACCGGGCGAGCGCGGCCTGGCAATCGCATCGGGATCTGCAAGGCATTCAATGGCGATGGTATTGAAGTCGGCCAAATCGCGATTCCGCCAATCTTCGTCCGCCCGCCCTGCGATCCTACGCTCCTTCGGACCCCCCATATGTTCCAGAACAACCATCCGGCTGGAACCAAAACCACGCGCCGTCAATAGATCGGCAACGCCTTGCGCAGTTGACGCATTTTCACTTAGCGCCAGAAGCCGCGCTGCTGGCTGGATAAAGGCTTCCAGCAAGGCCAAAGGCCGACCGTGAAGAGAGAGAGTCTCCACCCGGTCCAGGCTCCAACCGAGCCGGGCCGCCGCAAGACTGAATGCCGACGCTCCCGGGACGATCGTCATGGAGTCATGCCCGAAATGCTTGGCGAGGGCCGTGCCGACGCCGTAACAGAAAGGATCGCCGGTCGCCAGCACGCAAACTCTCCGAGCCTGTCGCGCATTTATATCGGGTAAAAGCTCCATCATCGGGCTGGGCCAGACCAAACGCTCGCGGTCATCGTCCGGAAGCATGGCTAGATGTCTGGCACCGCCCACCAGCACCTCCGCCGCGTCAACAATCTGCCGGGCGGCGGGAGACAGTCCCTCGAGTCCGTCCTCTCCAAGCCCGACAACTGACAGCCAGCGCGTCATGGGGCGGTGTCGCTCTTCGACAAGCCAGCCAGGGCATTGACTGCCGCCGCTGCAATCGCGCTGCCGCCGCGACGCCCGCGCAACGAAATATAGGGAACGCCCAACGCTGCCTCGACAAGGGCCTCTTTGGATTCTGCCGCGCCGACGAAGCCGACCGGAAAGCCAAGAATGACCGCAGGTTTAGGGGCGCCGCCTGCGAGCAATTCCAGAAGGTGAAATAGGGCTGTGGGCGCGTTCCCGACGGCGACAACAGCCCCATCGAGATGATCGCGCCAGAGTTCTACTGCGGCGGCAGAACGCGTTGTCCCTAATTCGACCGCCAGGGGCCGGGTCCTATCATCGTTTAGGGTGCAGAGAACTGCATTATTCTGCCCCAAGCGCGCGCGAATCACGCCCTCAACCACCATGCGGCAATCCGCCAGAATCGGCGCACCTGCATTCAAGGCATCGCGCCCTGCCGCAGCAGCATCCTCAGTCCAGGCCAACTCGGATAGTATGTCCGGCATTCCGCAGGCATGTATCAACCGTTCTGCGACAGTTGCCATATCCGCGTCCATCGCCGAGAAATCCGCTTCCGAACGGACCGTCGCGAAGGATTGCCGATAAATCTCCTGCGGATCACGGATGTAGTCGTAGTTTGGCATTAGCCTGCCTTCAAACACTGCGCCGTTAACGCGCAGGCATCATCAGTTCTTTCGTCAATTGACTGAGCCGCGCGCTTACCCGGCTGCCTTTTTCATGCTCTTCGGTCCCAAAGGGTGGTCAGCATGCGGATAGGGATGGTGATGATGGTCATGCCCATTCCCATGGCCGTGGCCGTGGCCGTGGTCGTGACTATGACCATGATCGTGTCCGTGACTATGCTCGTGGTCATGACTGTGAGCATGGTCGTGTGAATGCTCCGCCGTCCCGGTGCCGATCCCCTCGACATGATGATGGTGGCTTTCCTGCGGCAGACCGACTTCGGCATCGAATCCCAGAATCTGCTCGCGGTATTTACAGAGCTTGCAGTTCATCAGGTTTTCGCCGTCCAGAATTTCCTGCACGCGCTCGGCAAAGGAATCCAAGACCTGGGGGTGATCCGAAAGATAGGACGCTTTGATGAACTCGATCTCCGGATGGCGAGCGGCAACCATATCCGTGTAGTCGTAAATCCGTTTGACCAGAATGCCGGTGAAGAGAAAGTACGGAAAAACGACAATCCTTTTGTAACCGAGCTTGGCGGCATGCTCGAGTCCGGGTTCGACCAGAGGAAATGTCACACCGGAATAGCAGGTTTCTCCCCATCCGAAACCAAAACCTTCCCAAAGCATCCGCATGACCTTGGAAACGTTGGAGTTGGCGTCGGGGTCCGACGCGCCGCGCCCGACAACCATCAGCAGGGTTTCTTCCCGGGCCACATCACCGCCGGCCTGCGCCAAGGCTTCTTCGATCCGGGCGGAGGCCGCTTTGATCAGCTTGGAGTCGATCCCCAGCTCACGGCCATAGCGGATTTCCATTCCAGGATGCTGGGCTTCGTAGGTATTCAATACGGACGGGATATCATTCTTGGCATGACCCGCCGCAAACAACATGCCCGGTATAGCCAATACTACCTTGTTGTTCTGTTCGCGCAGCCGATCCAACCCATCGCGGATGATCGGTGTCGCAAATTCCAGAAAGCCGCTGTCCACATCATACTGCGGCATACGTTCTCTGATGCCGCGCGCAACCGATTCGAACTCCCGAACCGCTCCTTCGTCCCGGCTTCCGTGCCCGCAGACCATCACCCCGATCTTCGTCATCTTTTTGTTCCTTTTATCGCCGGCACAATCTGCCGCCGCCACGCTGCATGAAAGCAGCGGAATTCGGCGGGCAGATTACGGCGCAAGTTCCCCGCAGTCCAAGGGATTGTTCCACACCAGGATGTCTTTTTGAGAAGAGATTGACCCCAGGCAAACACAACCTCATTCTCCGCCGATGTTGACCGATCTGTACTCTGAACCCTCGACCGGGCTGTTCCTTGCCCAGATATTGCTCTTCGCTTTGGCGCTGGACTCGGCGTTAGGCGACCCAAGATGGCTTTATAGCGTCGTTCCGCACCCTGTCGTCGTCATCGGTCAGTTGATCGATCGCTTGGAGAAGCGTCTCAACCGCCCGCATCTCTCTCGTGCTTCGAAATTAACCAAGGGCATGCTCCTTACTCTGGGCATTATTGGCCTTTCGGCCTTTTGCGGCGCTGTCATATTGGTTTTGGCAGATTGGCTGCCGGGCGGCAGTGTGCTGGAAGTCCTTGCCGTCAGCAGCCTGCTTGCCTTCAGAGGCCTTTACGATGAAGTAAAAAGGGTCGCCACCTTTCTAGGCCGGAGCCTGGCGGACGGTCGCTGGGCAGTGAGTAAGATCGTCGGCCGCGATCCCGAGAGCCTGGATGAGGCTGGCGTGGCACGCGCCGCCGTCGAAAGCCTTGCTGAAAATTTCTCCGACGGCGTGGTCGCCCCGCTGTTCTGGTATTGCCTGCTCGGCCTGCCGGGTCTCTGCGCCTACAAGGCAATCAACACGCTCGACAGCATGATTGGCCACAAGAATCCTCGATACGAAGCTTTCGGTAAATTTGCAGCCCGGCTGGACGATTTGGCAAATCTCGTCCCCGCACGATTGGCAGGGCTGTTCTTCGTCGTTGCCGCCGCTCTTCATCCTGCCGCCGATCACCGAAGAGCCTGGCAGATCATGCTGCGCGATGCCCGCAAGCATAACTCACCCAATGCAGGCTGGCAGGAAGCCGCCGTCGCCGGTGCCCTGGACTTCGCCCTCGCCGGTCCGCGCCGTTACGGCAGCACGGTTGTCGAGGACCATTGGATGGGCAATGGACGCAGCAGGCTGAACGGCAAAGACATCGGCAACGCGCTGAGCCTCTATATCCTAGCCGGACTGCTGGCTGCAGTGACTGCCGTCACGATACTGACGCTCCTTGGTATTTGCAGTAGAACCTGAACGGGATGATTCATCTGACGGCGAAAACGAGTACATTTTGAGCATTGTTGCATCTCTATTGTTCTTGCATTGTTCTTTTTCGCAAGATCCTGATGTGCACTCGGTGAACACGAGATGATAAGCGGAAGCTACTGCTGCAGAGCGGCCGAATTTCAGCTATTGGCAGCACCCTAGCTCTTGGCAGCACACTAGATGACAGCAACCCTCAAAATTTGCACTAAGGTCAGCGGACGAAGTCGCCTCATCTCGGCCAGAGTGCCGTCCCGGGGTGGAACTGAGACCAGGCGAACCAGAAGGCCTGATGGCTGCCAAGGTCGGACCCATCCGCATCTACGGCTCGAATCCCACCGGCATCAAGCTCCAGACGAACATTTTCAAAAGTTATCTCTTCGCCGTTCTTCAATGCCAGGAAGGCTTTGCTGCGCTGAAAGGCCACCGGCTTGCCCGAGGCCGTGATGGCGCCAATGATATCCTCGTGAACCGGTAAACGCGGATCGACATCGCCGACCGGAAAGATCGGCCCATTGGCATCCCGGCCGTTGCGAAAATCCGGATCTCGGCCAAGCGCGTACCTTTCGAGCAACACTGTTGTCTCGGGGTGCTTTTTCTTCCAGGTTCCCCAGTCGGTGGTTACGACGGAGGCTTGCTTCAGTTGCAGATTCCTCTTGGCAAGCGGCCCTGTCACCGCCTTGCCCAGAAAGGTATCGAATACCGAGAAGCTGGTGACGTCGTACATCACTTTATTGGAGCGAATGAGCAGCCCTGACGTGCGCAGGACCGGTCGGTCGATACCCAATGGCAGTTGATCTGTGTAGTAGGCCTGGGCGGCACCGCACAGAGTGCAATAGGGAATGCCGAGGTGCCGTCCGCCCAAGGTGTCGTTCACCATCTCGCGCACTTCCATAATGCGGCGCGGATAGGCCCGATACTCACCGTTTATCCCGATACCGAAAACGACATCCTCGTCCTTAAGCCAAGTCGCCTCTTCGGCGCTGCTCACTTCGGGATTGTCCGCCGCGGGAATGCAATTGCAGGCTTCGTCCGTCGTATCGTACGCACGATCGTCGATCAGCACGCCGCCCCAGGAAACCAGCCGCCAGTCGATATCGCCTTCGACGAAGATCCGCTCCCAGCCCGGCACGGCATTCGTAAAGATCGCGCGCTTGACCCGCAGATAATCAGGGGGCGCCGGGATATCCCAAGCGATGAGATAATCGGTCACGATCCCCCAGTGGTAGGCATCTTCCAGGTCTTTACCCAGCAACCGGGAAGCGGCAATGGCAAGCGCCGCGTGCAAGTCGGGACCGGAGACGAAGCGCATCAGATCGCTGACAATCCAGGCAAGCCGGGGATCTTCCGACTTGGAGATCTCGTCCAGAGCAACGACCTGGTCCGGCCCCCAGGTCCCTCGATCCATCGCATCGACAAAGGCTACCTCTACGGCGGCCCTCAAAGCCTCGGTCAGCGGCCCTTCCGGTATTGCGGGTGGGGTGCCGAACTGCTCAACCGCATAGTCCGGCAGCGGCGCCGCTTCCTGGGCCCGCAGAGCATCGATCCAGAAGAAAGACAGCGTCACCATCGACGCAAAAAAGAAGACGCGGATTGGGGAACTGATCGCCGATGCCATAGCGGGGCCTTTCGCCTACCTGTTTGATCCTCGGGCCTGTTTGATCCTCAGACGGACAAGCCATCGCCCGTGCAGCCCACGAGAGCCTCCAACAGATTTGCTTGCACGTCCCTGCACTGCCAATCACGATCCATCAAGATTCAGTGCGCATTGGTGGCAGCACATTCGGTCAGACGCAAAAAGGCTTTAACTCGCGTAGACCGCCTCTTCGTAGGCTTCGTAGGTCCGCATATAGGGTTCTTCCACGAAGGGAAGCGATTGCGTCATGATGACAGCGGCGACGTCAGACGCCGGATCGAACCAGTAATGGGTGTTGCAAAGGCCCGCCCAGCTCTGGCTGCCCGCCCGCCGGCGGCCGGGCACATCGGCTTCCACCCGGACGAAACCGAAGCTGTGGGTCGTCCCCTCAGGCAGAATGACATCGGCCGTGACCGGCGGCGCGGCTGTGACCATCCGTTGGAAGGTCAGACCCTGCATCTGGTCGGCGAGCATATCGGCGACGGCCGCCTCCGACAGGACGCGATTTCCCTCCAGGGCGCCCTTGTTGAGCATCATGCGCAGAAACTTCATATAGTCGGGCGCCGTGGAATAGAGCGCATGTCCCATCCCGTAGACTTCCGGTTTTGGCGGCGGCGCCAGCTCGAAGGACCCGAGGGTTCCATCTTCGCCACGAATGAAAACCTCGGCGAGACGGTCGGCCAGCCTATCAGGTTCGAAGGCGGTGCTGGTCATCCCCAGAGGATCGAAGACTTCCGCCTGACAAAAGGCATCGATCCGCCGCCCGTCGACCGCTTCAACCGCCCTGCCGAGCCAGTCGATACCGGTCCCATAGCCCCAGCACGTGCCGGGATCGGACATCAGCGGGTATGCGAGGCCTGCCTTTAAGCCGCTCAGAATGGGGGCCGCGCCCGTCACCTCCAGGTATTTCGCCATATCATGGGACCACAATTCGTACTGCAGCCCGCTGGTATGGGTCGCCAGATGGCGCAGGGTGGCGGTGGTTTTCGGCGACCTGAGAAGCGGCCTGTCTCCCTCCCAGCCCTCGAGCACCTGAAGGTCGTTCCACTCGGGCAGGATCTCGGCGACCGGCGTATCCATCGAGATCCTGCCGCGGTCGATCAGAATCATCGCTGCAAGAGAACCGATGCCCTTCGTCATGGAAAAGATCCGAAAGGTGGTATCCTCGGCCGCACTCCGCCCCGCGGCGGCCTGACCCGCCGCCCCCGAGTAGGTAATGCCCGCCGCATTGCCCGCCATCGCAACGGCAAAGGGCACGTCGCCCGCTTCCACGGCCTTCGCGAGAACGTCATCCATTTTGGTCATGTCGTGCTTCCTCCCCTTTTGCGCTTTGCGGCAGATTATAGGGGAAAAGCTGTCCGGCGGGGCGTTTTGTTAGGTGTGTGGAAGCTGTTGGGGAATGGGATCTAGTGCTCCCGGGACAGTTCCTGGGGCATAAGACTCAGATCGATTTTAAGCGACGGCAATTAAGTCGCGTGTCCTCAGGACTCAACCTTGACACTTCCCTTTTGACGCCGGCGCTGAACCGCGGCCAAGCCGGCCAGACCAGCGCCGAAAAGCACGAGGCTTCCGGGTTCTGGAATTTGAGCGGCTGTATCAACGAGATTAACCTCGAGACTACGGAACGCGAGAAGACGGCTGATCCCCGTGCTGAAGACGCTCCTGAAGGTCAAGATTTGTCCGGCCTCGACAGTGAGCTGCGTGGTAAAATCCGTCAGTTGCTCATCGATAAATCCGGTTTCGACAGTAGATGAGCTGCCCGTTGAAATTATAACTCTTTCATTACCATTTAAATTGGATACGAGACCGGGCGTATAGGCAACAAGCTGAACCGCATGATCAAACACCAACGCCAGGGAATCGTATCCATTGAAAAATTCGTTGTCGAAAACAGCCACTCCATCTGGAATTACCAGGAGAGATCTTGCTGCACCTCTACTCGCCGCGTTCGAAAATGTCGCTGTCAATCCATCAGCGGTGACGCTGAATTCCGTTACACGTCTAAAACTGAAGTCATCGAGGTCTATTGTGATGGCTTGTGCGGCTTGACCCCAACCCATAAGGCTCAGGCCGAAGGCTGCGGCGATCAGATTTTTAGTGAACATAGGAGTAAATTTCCTCTCGCTGGATATGTAAATTCTTGTGCTGATTACGCGATTCAAAAGCGAACATCGCCGCGCTGAATCGTTCCGCGATCGCAATCCAGCCAATTCGTCACACAATACCGGGCTATCCCGGATCTGCGATGATGGGCATCGTGATGCTTGCAGGCCATGAAACTTCCCGGAGACAAAAAAACGGGACAGCTTCGTGCCCATCAAAAACATCTCCGCACCAAGACCGACCAAGAGCTAAAACATGTCCCCACAACCGAGGCGGGGATTGTCCTGCTACGGACGTGATCCATGGCTGATGACGAATGAAAAAGGAAAAGCCGGACGGTATTTTGTCCAAAACGCGCGCAATTTTGTCCAATTTGTAGCAGTGCTTGCCGGAAACATCTCCACTTGTGGGAGTGTCCCAAAGGTTCGACACGCCGCTATTAATACCAAGCAACGTTGATAATGACCCATAGAGACGTCTTTGCGCGCTTTCGGCTAGGAGCGTGCGGCGCGGCGATACAGAGCATCGGAAGCCGCGCGGGAAGCAGCCCGAAAACCGTGCAACGCCGCCGTTTCGGTTGTCTACAGGGACCTTCGGAGGGCGTCGAAAAGCCTTGCCGATGCGCCGCATCGCCTGCAGCCTTTCTCCTACCCGAAGGTCCTTATAGGCAATCTCCAAGGGTCATTATCAACGCTCCTTAGTATAAGTGTTTGGGGACAGGTTTCTTTCTACCGCCCTGTAATGACCGGCAGCGCACAAAAGCAACCCGCCCTTGATCACCGATCACCGGGAAATTCGGAAGCGGCACACAAAACTCTTCAGTTTCCATTTGGGTGGGAGCGGTCGTTTGTTTCGCGAGTCTCAAACGACGGCTATGCGGGACAATGCTGACATTAAACGTCCATAAGACGAAGTTCCAATCTTCAAATACGATACGAGCGACCTGCGATGGATAATAGAGTTGCTGGTTGGCCTCTGCATTCGTGACAAGCTAAAGTGTCGTCGCCAATTTGCGGCCAATCCAGAAACATGACCTCAACGAACGTGGCGCTCGAAAATCTCCGGCAACGACTCGGGTAGGGTTGCGATCCAAACCGTTACTCCGTTTTCTGCCTGAAATTCTCGTAGTTGTTCGTCACGAAACCACAGCTCCAGCTCGTCGATCCTTAGAATAACTGTCTCCAATACCGAGTTACGCACGCCGCCCCAGAATACGGAGTCTACGTCCGCCTGCATCCCAGACCAGCCGATGGCAGTCAGATAGAAATAAACTTGCGCGCCTGCCAGATCACTCAGCGAGATAATCTCACCACTGCTATCCCAAAACTTGCTGTCGCTAGTGTGAGACTGCAAAATGTTGAATTTGGAACCTTCGAACTCGTAACTTAGATTTGGTAGGTGATCTTGTCTGAAACTAATTTGCAGATCCGGTTGCCCTTCGCCGGACCAACGTGTGGCAATTATTTCGGCGTCTGCCCTAGGCTCCTGGTAAAAAGCCACTTCCAGAGAAAGGCTCTCCAGCAACGAGCCGAATGGGTTCGATACATCTGACTGCGGATACAAGCCTGAAACTGGTTGAATTGAGATTTCCTCAATGCCATCTGGCGATGTGCGAGACGGACTAACTGGGCCATCGTAAGCCGCGCCAGATTCAACAAGAATCGAATACTCCGCAAGCAGCTCTTGTTCAACACGACCTGCTAATGCGACGTTGTCTGGGAGGTCAATAAATGCGCTCGCCGAGATTTTGTTGAATTTTGTGAGGCTCCTTTGCAAATCTGACAAGATGGCTTCAGATTGCTCGCCTTGCGCGGCCATCCGCTCAAGTAACGCTTGCTGATTTGCAATCTGCTGTTCAATGCGTTCTGCTGCTTTTTGTGCACTTTGTTGATCGATCAGTTCTTGGACGATCTGGGTCGAAACAGCGGTAATGGAGCTGACGACGACGCCGACAAGGGCCACTTTCCCCCAAGTAGTCACCTGGCCGTCTTCGCCACGGAACTCTTTCACCGTGCCAATCGCACCGAACACCCCGGCTAAAATTGCACTGAAAATCTTCAAGACAAAAAGAGCGGTCTGAAGCATGGGAGTCACCACCTCAATTTGTAGAGGTTATATGAATTGGCGGACATTACGTAAATAACCGAACCAAACTGCTGTCGAACCGCATTTGCTCGAGCGCTTGCAGCTTTGCCAAAATTGCAGGCCTTGGCGGAACCTTGAGGTCATGAATGCGCAAAACGGGCTCACAGCGGAAGTTCGTTGCACTTTGAGCCAATGACGGCTGTGCGGGACATAACTGCCGTACGCGGCGTTCTTTCGGATGTCTGCTTGTTCCGGGAGGCCACGAAACTTGCGACGGAACCAAAGATGTCACGGCCAAACAGGTACGCCGTCCAGCCCCGCGGTTTCTGGCAGGCCGCAGATCAGGTTCGCATTCTGCACGGCCTGACCGGCCGCTCCCTTGCCGAGATTGTCGACCACGCCCATCGCGATCACCAAGTTGCGCTCTGGATCGGCCGCATAGCTGACGAACGCGAGGTTCGAACCGGTAGCCCACTTGGTCTGCGGCGGCTTGTCGGTCACGCGGACGAATGCTCGTCCAGCGTAGAAGCGCCGGGCCGCGTCCAGGCACTGATCCGTGGTGGCGCGGCCGCGGCAGTACATGGTGACGAGTACGCCGCGGGTCATGGGAACCAAGTGTGGCGTGAACACCAGTCCGGTAGCGCTGCCGCCACTCAGCCGCTCGATTGTCTCAACCATCTCGGGCATGTGGACGTGCTTGAGCAGACCGTAGGGGATCAAGTTCTCGTTGCTCTCGGCGTAGCCAAACTTGCTGTCGGATCCGCCCCGGCCAGCGCCGGATATTCCGGTTTTGGCATCGATCACAATGTTAGCAGGCTCGATCAGCTTGTTGGCCAGAAGCGGGGCCAGCGCGTTCAGCGTCGCTGCAGGGAAGCAACCCGGGTTCGCAACTCGGACCTGACCCTCGATTTGGGTTGGCCAGACGTCGGCAAGGCCGTACGCCCAACCCTCGACGTGGCGGTGGTCGCCTCCGATGTCAACGATCTTAACGTCCCTGGGGACGCGCGCCAGCGCTTCGGCTGAGGTGCCCGTGGGCAGCGACGCGAACAGCAGGTCGAGCTCCGGTAGGGTCTCAGGGTTCCATTTCTCAATCACGAGCTCAGCCAGCTTGGCCGACAGGCCGGGAAAGCGGTCCACCAGCCGACTGCCAGCGCTGCTCTCGCCTGCGGCGTAGACTAACTCGAAAGACGGGTGGTTCGCGACCAGGCGCATCACTTCGCCGCCGCCAAAACCGCTGATCCCGACAATGCCAACGCGAATGCTCATGGTGGTTTCCTACTGCTGGAGTGAGCGAACAAGCGTATTTAACTCGTACCGATCATGGCGACTGGGCTGGTCCTCACGGGTTGCATGGAGGCGTCCATATTGACTATCCGCATGTTCCGCGCAAGTGCATATTGGCGAGGCAGACCGGGTAAGGTTGTTTTCGTTCCAAGAAGGCCGGTTTCGCCATTTTAACCATGCTTGGGGTCGGGTCTAGAGCCTACAGGAATGCTACGCTGGGGGGTCCCAGCCCGCCAACACCGCCATTCACTCACACCGCAGCATTGGTTACATTGGGCCGATTTTGATGAAAAAGTCTTATTTCTAAATGGCGTTTCTATCGAGTTGATCGGGCTCATCCCTCAGATCATGC
>NZ_CAMZOF010000011.1 GCF_947331435.1 Pelagibius sp. Alg239-R121
TTCCGCCGCGACGCCATGAAGAAACCTGTCGCCGTCGCAGGCATCGACCCCAACGACATGCGGCCACAGCCTTCTCTGTAAACCGGGCCAAGCCTCTAAGGCTCACCGCAGAGACGACAAAACGAAGGCGGGAGAAATCCCGCCTTCGTGCTTTCCTGTAGACACTTTGATCATCGACTCACGATGATGAGAACGTCACCATTGATTCTCCATCGGAAAATCGAGCACGCCGTAGGGTGGCGACTTAGGCCGTTCAACGAGAACTTCCGAACCGGAAAGACTGTCGAGGAAGGCAACGAGATCGTCTATCTCGGCATCACTTAAGCCCAAGGGTTTAATCTTGTCGGTCTTATTGCCGAAAGGCTCGGCCTCACCGCCCTTATTATAAAACTCAACGACCTCACGAAGATCGAAAAAGACACCGTTGTGCATGTAAGGCGCTGTGTAGGCCAAATAACGTAGCGGTGGGGTGCGGAACTTACCGATGTCGGCAATGTCCTTGGTCTTCCGGTATCGGCCCGGGTCACGGTCCAGATGCAGAAAGTCTTTCTCCTCGAATCCCGAGGAGCGCATGCGTTCGCGGAAGGCGATCTGGCGCTGAAGGTTTTCGATAAATGCAGGGTTGGTCGGCAAACCGATGTTGTAGAAGGCCTGGTCGGTCATCAACGGCCCTTCATGGCAGGCAATGCAGCCAGCCTTCCCCTCAAACAGCCCCTTACCGCGCAGCGCCCCTTCTGACAGCGCGCCCTCTTCACCGCCCATGTAACGGTCGAACGCGCTGTCATCAGAAATAACCGTGCGTTCATAAGCAGCGATCGACGCAAGCGCTTTGTCGTAAGTCGGAGCGTCGCCCCAGACTTCCTCAAACAAACGAACGTACTCCGGAATCTGCTTCATGCGCTCCTCCGCGAGAATCTTTTTCAGATTGCCTGCCAGTGCGCCGGAAATAGCCGAATGGGCCTGCGCTTCCAGAGTGTCTGCGGAGGACGTCCAGAACCATCCCTTGGTCAGAAAAGCCGAATTGACCACGGTTTGAGAGTTACGCCAGTGCATGGTGCCTGGATAACCGCGAGAAAGATCCGCACCGTCACCCCAACCGAGTTTCGGATCATGGCAATCGACACAGCCAATCGAGCCGTCACCGGACAGACGCGCGTCGAAGAAAAGATGCTTACCCAGGGCGATGTTCGCTTCGGTCATCGGGTTATCTTCGGGCACCGGCATGGGCGGCAGGACGCCGAGCGGTTCGTTCACCTCACTCTGTGCTTCGGCGAAATGGGTGAAGGCAAGGGCGGCGAAGGCCGTGAAAGCAATCGCGCTCAGGAGTTTGTTGCGTAGCCTGGAAATCATGGGTCTGGAAGTTATGGGTCTGAAAGTCATACACCTGCTCCTCACGCTTTCATATCGAGGGAAAGATCAAGGGTTTCGCCTGCGGCAAGCGTGATCTCGCGGGTTACCTCGCCCAGGATCGGATGCCACATCACGAGCTCATGATTTCCCGGCGGAACATCAGTGATATCGAACAGACCGTCAGCATCCGTTGCCGCGACATAGGGATGATCGGCGGTATAGATCCAGGCCGACATCCAGTTGTGCGCGTCACAGTCGATCTCCACCACGAACCCCCTTCGCACCTTCAGAGGCGCGATGTCGGTTTGCCCGGCCATCGGTTGAGCGATGTTGAAAAGCGTGCGCCGGGCCCTACCGATCTGTTCGTAGGTGTGAATGTTGTGCAAAAGCGGATCATGATTGACGATGGTGAGCTCTGCGCCTTTTGGCGCCACCTGAACGAACGGTTCGAAGAGACAACGCTTCTGATCGATCTTTGGTTGCGTCATCGCAGCAGGCCAGGGCTTGCCGGCCTCAACCTTGCGCAGAGCAACGACCCCGTCTTTCAAAGCGCCATCGGCGCCGATAGTCAGAGGGTTGGGATTGACCTCACCTACCCCGCAAATGTGCGAGTCCTTGGAAATTGAAACAGAATCTTCCGCAGGCGCTGCTCCGGTGAAACGTAGGACACCTTTAAGGCGCCCGCCGTCCTTTACGTCACCTTGTGCATAGGCCCTGCCGATCTGCGACCAGCCGATTCCCCCCAGAGCAAGGGTCGCGCCACCGGCGACGAGCGCCCGACGCCTGCTTATAGACTTGATCATTGTTTCTCCTCCTGCGAAGCCCCTGCTTCGGCTCTAAGGGTCAAAAGATATTCAGTGAGGGCCCAGAGTTCTTCATGGGAGGCCCGGCCCGCGTAAGAGGGCATCGGTGAGCCGTCCAGGCCCGTGTAGAAACGCGTCCAAACCTCTTCCGGTGCATCACCACCCTTGTAACTTCCACTCACCAGGCTGGCGGCAAAGATGCGGCGCCTGTCGTCGTCTTTGAGAGTCAGGGACGAGGCCCCGTCCCCGTCGCCTTCATCGCCATGGCAGGCCGCACACTGCAGTCGCTCGTAGACCTGCCGTCCCAATTCCAGATTGACCGTCTCCGGCCTCGGTGGAACCGTGACGGGCGCCCCCTCCTTGTCCATCCAGGCAAAGGTGCGTACGACCTCGACGAGAGCCCAGCGGTCTGCTTCCGATAGGGACGCAAAGCTTGGCATCTGCGCTCCGTTCGATCCGGCAAGACCATGGGTAATACTGTCGAAAAGATCTTGCGCCGTTGGAAATTCGCCGGTCGGAGTCGAGCGGATCTTGAAGACCCCGAGCGTGAGATTACGAGGACGTTGCGAAAGGTACTTTGCGCCGGGTCCATCTCCCTCGCCCTCGGCCCCATGGCAGGCGGAACATTCCCGCGCGTAAAGTTCCTGCCCGTGGGCGAGAGCTTGCGGATCGGGCGAGACATACTGCGCTACGGCATGTTTGGTGAGCGCGAACTGGACCAAAGCAGCGAAAATCAGAGCCAGGCCAGTGAAAAGAAGTGATGCAAGTTTCATTTCGGAGCTCCCGTCATCCGATGCTGCGGGGAATGAAAGACATGGCGGAATCGACGCTTTTCAGCGGCGTTTCACCGGCCTTCTCCACCCGTCCTTTCCCGATTTTGTAGTTGTAGACAGCGGTGACAGGATCAACGACCGCCGGTACGACGGTGTTGGAATTCTGTCCGGGGTAGAAGGCGTAGGTGTAGGTGACCCCCGGCGCGACTTCGTCCGTGAGATACGCAACCAGCGACAACACGCCCTTGGTCATGCGCCCGAGTTGATCGCGGACCTGGTCGTTGGTGACATGAACCAGATCCCCGCTCTCGATCCCGCGGGCCTTCGCATCTTCAAAGTTGATGAAGAGCCAGTTCATCGGCCAGCGTTCGCGGATATAAGGTTTGCGCAGGTCGTCGTACATAGTTTGCCAGATGTGATTAATCCGGCCATTCAGAACCCAAAGCTCGTCATCCTTGGGCTTAAACTCTTCGAAGATCGGCTCTGCCATCCGCCAGTCGCCGCGCATGAAAATCGCTTTACCGGATTTCGTCTTATGCTTGGTGACATTCCAGTTATGGTTCTCGGGGTCGGTAATGGCCTTGTCATGCAGACGGACCGTGCCGGTGAGCTTGCCATCGACGACCCGCGCCGGCAGTTGAATACCCGTGGTCGAGAGGGCACGAAGCTGTTCATGGCCGGAGAGACCATTTGAGCGGGCAAATTCGATGACCTGGGTGTAGTCATAGTGCCCGCCTTTGGAGCGGGCGGCGGCCTCTTCAAAGACCGCGTTGCCATCCTTCCAGGCGAAGCCCTCGTAGCCCATCTTTGTGGCGATCTGTCCGACAATCCACCAGTCGGGTTTCGCAGATCCAGGAGCATCGTAGAATTTGGAATAGATCCGCAGGCGGCGCTCGCCCTGGGCTCGAGTGAGGTCGGTTTCGCCCCAGGTCGCGGCGGGAAGCACCAGATCGACATATTCGGTTAGATCGTTTGGATAGATTTCCTGCACGACCAGCGCCATGCCGCCAGCATCCATACGCGCCTTGAGCTGAGCAATGATTTCGTCGCGGTCCAGGCTGTCGACCTGCTTTTCATGTCCCCGCGTGAAGCTGTGGATCTTCTCGCGCAAGGCCTGCCCTGCCGACATGGAGGTCACCCAGGTGTGTCCGATGACATGGCAGTAGCGGAGATTGCCCTCCATGGCATGGCGGTCGAAATGAAGCGGCAGTTTGTCCTCGGTCTTCTCGCCGGTAACCGGATGGACAAAGAGGTCGCCCGATTTTTTCAGCGGATAGCCCGCGCCTTTCATCATTCCACGCTGGTGCCCGCCGAGGCGCCCGAGGATCCGGCCGGGACGGCCCGACGCGCCGTTCAGCAGCGCAAGACCAGAGAAAGAACTCGTGTTGGGGAAATTGAAGGACCAGTAATTGCCCTTCTCCAGGAAGAAAGACGCCTTCGGCCTCAGGGTGCCACGGGGCTTGGCCAGCATCTTCGCTGCGAGGATCAGCTTCTCTGCCGGAACGCCGGTAATCTCGGCGGCATTTTCGATTCGATAAGCGTCGTCTGAGAGGATGAAGGCTTTGTAGTCTTCGAAAGGCCCTCCAAAGCGTTTTCGCCGCCAGGAGGTTTCCTTCATCATGTCCTCGCTGGAAACCGTGTAATTGGTGATGAAATCGCTGTCTTCCCAGCCCTGCTCCAGGATGTAGCGGGCGATCGCATTGTTGAGCACGCTGTCGGTGCCGGGCGTCAGTTGCAGATGCAGTCCGCCCGTGCGTTCCGCATAGGCTGCCGTCGGGCTTTTTCGGGGATTGATCTGAATGATCTTGGCCCCGCCCGGCGCCATCCATTCGGTGAAAAGAATGGTGTGATTTTCGTAAGGGTCAGAGCCCGAAATCACGATGACATCGGCCTCCATGACGTCAGGATAGCCATAGGAGAATCCGTCGACACCCGCATCGTCCACGCCGGTGGCGTCATTGGCGGCGGTGTTTTTATCGTGCTCCGCACCTGCGGGAGTCCCAACGGCACCATAGGCCCACTTGGTCAGCGCATAGGTGTTCTCCCAGAACTGGTAGGAGTAGTATTTGATCCCCCAGGCCTCTTCCCCCCACTTGTCGATGGCATAGCGGCCAAGTTCGGCGGCGATCGTGGTCGCGTCCTCCCAGGAGATGGCATGCAGCATGCCGCGTGAACGGACCATCGGGGTTTGCAGGCGTTCGGCAGTGGGGCGTTTCGGATTGTAAGGCTTGAGCCCTAGGGTTCCGCCGCGGACTGAATGGTTACCTTTCCGGTTCACCGCCGTTTCGCCGTCCGGCAGGATGACGACGTGATGGGGTTCGCCGTTGTGGCGCACCACATTGTGCATATTCGGGCTGACCCACTTGCCCGAAACAGGCCCGGTGGGAAACTGCTCATTGAAGGCGTTGTGGTCGGGCTTCGCACCGCCCTCGCTGTGATAGGGCCAGCGATAGACTTTGTAGCCGCAGCCGACGATACAGTACTCGCAGGCGGTCGGCAGGACCTCCGCATCGGCTGGAGGTATCGGGACTTCGTCCACGGGCAAATCGTAGCTGCCGGTGTCGAGCGACGGCGTGCGGGCCGCGGTCAAAAATTCACGGCGCGATTTATCAAAAAGTGATCTTCTGGGTTTGTCAGTCATGTTTTTTCCTTCAACCGCGCATGAGCCGTCGGCCGGATCCGCTGGGTTTTTGCGCATCCTCGGCAAAGTCACCGCCTTCGAGATTGTTCCGTTGACCGTAAATCAGACCGATCACGCCGACGGCGACGATCTCGTCGCCATCCAGGCGCAAAACGATCTGAGGCAGGTTCTGTGTCGCCTGCGCATGAACGGGGATTCCGCCTTTGGTGAGATCGAAGGTCGAGAAGTGAAAGGGGCACGGCCCAAGCGCATTCACGTCATGCCGATAGCGCCCGCGCAGGGAACCGCCCATGTGCGGACAGAGGGTCGAGTAGGCGACGATATCCCGGTCAACTCCGACGCCGCGTCGTGCAGTTGTCCCAAGCTTGACCAGAAGATTGGGTTGTTGCTTCAGGGGATAGGCAAAAGCGAGGGGCTCGCCCTCGATCAGCGCGGAAGCGTTCCCGATCCGGAGTTCCGGATAGATATCTCGGCTGAGATCCGCCTCACCCGTGGCTGCTTCGACAATATCGCTTGGCACAAAGCTCGCGGCCATCACACCACAAGCTGCACCCTTCATCGCCAACCGGCGGCTAAAACAAAATTCCGAATCCTTTTGGTCGGTCATGAAGCGTCCCTCGTTTGTTGATGATGCCTCTGATGAGTAAGAGCCTCGGTAGCCAGGCGCTTGTTACTCGCTCGACCTTCGATGCGAATGGTCCGAACGGATCTGGTACCGAGCGTCATGACGCGTTCTCCCGTTGCCCGAATGCACGACATTGGGCTGGCTCGATTCAGAGACTGGAAAAAACCAGCGGCTAACCTAGCCGCGGGCGCGGGTTAACTTGCTATCTAGGTTTCGTGGTTTGCGGCCAGTTGGGCGCGGGTTCGATTTGGCTGTTTTCGACTGCGGTCTGCCAAAATTGGACTGCCGGTTGCGGCAGCCTTAAGCTTCAAGCCTCCGATGAAGCGCAGCATCTCGTTTTTCGGTTGATCCGAAACCAGGGCGTAAACGAGGTCTCCGCTTTGCCAGATCAGATTGCTATAACCCTTGACCTCAGAGCTGGAGATGACCTGACTTGCCAGCGGTTCCCAGGTCCCTTCTGGAATCTCAAGGCCCTCCCCCGTCATGACATAAAGCGAAACGCGGTCGCCCGAACGCTCGTACATCAGGGCGGAAAGCCGCCGGTTCAGGAAATAACAGAGGCGGCTGCCGACCAGGCGAAAACCATCCGTCTCCGACCGGTCCAATGGCAGTCGGAAGTCGACCTTGCCATTAAACCATTCTTTCAATTTCGCGGGATCCGACGCCGCCATATCCAGAGAGCGCTCACTCATCTTGAAGGTGATGAAATCGTTTACCGGCTCGACGACCAATGGGTTTTTCCCACCAAGGCGGCTCCAATAGGGTGAGGAAAAACCAACCCCAAGCGCCAGCAGAAAACCAGCGGCGATCGCCCCGGCACGCCGCCGGCCAAACCGTGATACTCGGGTTGAATTCTGGTCTGGAGTGTCATCGCGATGAGGCTGGCCGGACACTTCCGTCAACGTGTTTTCGGACATACTATCGGGCCGGTCATCTGAGATCGAAAGCATAACATCGCCCCAGAGGCCATCCGGCGCCTGTTCATCACGACAAGTCTGTTGCAGCCGTCGCTCAATCGCGATTGTTTCCTCAACTGCCTTGGAACAACCTGAGCAATAGGTCAGATGACCTTCGACGATGCGGGCTTCGTGTGCAGGCAATTCCCCGTCCACATAGGCTGATAAAGCCTGTCTCATCAACTCACAGTTTGTCTTCGCCATATTCTCAGTCACTTTCTCTGGACCGATGGTTCGTCGCGCTGACTTTTGCGCGCCGGGCCGGTCCCTCCACCGCCAGGCCGAGCCGGGTCGGAATCAGATTTTACAAAACGGATAAGATCTTCCTGCAGCACCTGACGGCCACGGCTGAGACGCGACCGCACCGTACCAATCGGACAGCCGACGACTTCGGCGATCTCCGCATAGGTAAATTCCTCGAAAATCGCCAGGACAACGACAATGCGCAGATCGGGCGACAAGCGACCGACCGAACGTACAGCCGCATCGCGGAAATCCTTGTGTTGAAGATCGATTTCCGGATCGCTGTCTCCCACGCCCCGAAACGGAAGCACCGTGGCGACCTGATGCAGCCTGGATGCCGATCCGCCCACATTGGCCTCGTGGCACAGACTGTCGAGATCCACCAGCCGCGGCTCCGCCTGCGCCCGCCGGAGGTCGATGCAGGTGTTGGTCATGATTTTAAAGATCCAGGCCCGGTAATTGGTCCCGGTTTCGAAACGATGAAGAGCCCGAAAGGCCTTCAGGCAGGTGTCCTGAACCAAATCCTCGGCAGCCTGCTTTTCCTGTGTCATGCGCAGCGCCGTCCGAAAGAGGCTATCGAGCAACGGTCGCGTCTTTGCTTCGAACGTCTGTTGCCTCGTTTGCAACGTCATAGACACCCCATTCGTTCCGGCCCTTCAATCCAGAAACCGGACCCCGGTCATCGCCACCCCGGCTGATTTGACCTTCTTACCTCCTATAACGAGGCTCCACGAAAAGAGTTCCAGGTTTTTTCGCGGGCGCCGAGATCTTATGAATCATATGGGAAGCTCTGATTGGATCTCGAACATCTTCTTCACCAGTGACTCAGGATGTGACAGTATCAAAGCCACGCCGCAGTTCAAAAAAAGCCCGCCGGATGTTGGCGGGCCATTGATATTATGCTGTTGCACCCGCCCCATGCTGGGCGCCCCTTTGAAGACTGAGCGTTACTCACTGGGCCAGCAGAAAAATCGAATTGTCTGATGCTTGTTCGCCTAGGTAAGGGGGATGGCGTCCGGATAACTTACGACCGTTCCGGCATCAGGGCGTACACGCTCACTCGGCGGCTCGACGGCTGTTCCGAAATACATCAGGCCGACAATATGCTGATCGCCGGTGACGCCCAATGCATGCTTCACGTTGTTGTTGTAGGCAGGCCATTCAGTCAGCCATTGTGCGGCATAGCCAAGTGCGGCAGCAGCATTGAGTAGGTTCATGCAAACAGCACCACACGAGAGCAATTGTTCGAATTCCGGCACGGAATGCTCTTTGTTCACGTTGCTGCTGACCACAATCAAAGTCGGAGCTCTTTGCGGTCGTAAGCGCTCAAACTCAATTTGTGCGTCGTTCGCATCGGGGATACGCGCCTTGAATTCGTTGGCCAGAACATCACCGAGCATGGCTTGAGCGGATTTATCGAGAACCTGTAGACGCCAGGGACCGATCTTACCATGATCCGGCACTCTGATTCCGGCCTCCAGAATTAACTCAAGCTCTTCGCTGGTCGGTCCGGGCTCGCTCATATTCTTAGCCACCACTGACCGCCGACTGCGCAGGAGTTCTATGGATTGTTTTGCTGAAGAATTAACTATGGTGTCCATCATGTCGTCTAGCACTCACTTTTATCACTATGGCGCCTAAAACGAAACTGAGCCTTGCGCAGCCCAACAATCCCGGAAGTCGTATATCTATCATTCCGTCACTAATCGACAAAAGACTTCTCTACGACGAAATCACCGGGCTTTGAATTCGCCCCTTCGACAAAGCCAGCATTCTCAACCAGAGCACGGATATCCCGGATCATTCCCATCGAGCCACAGATCATCACGCGATCACGCTCCGGATCAAAAGGCTCCGTGCCGACGGTTTGAAACAGCTGCCCATTCTCGATCAGATGATTGATTCGCCCCATATTAACGTAATCTTCGCGTGTCACGCTGCCGAAGTAGCAAAGCTGCGTAACAGCCTGCTCACCAACCAGCGGGTCTTTTTTGACGTCATCGACAAGCCTCTGCCCGTAAGCCAGTTCGGCAATTTCACGGCAGGTGTGGGTTACGATAACCCGTTCAAAATTCTCGTAAGTTGCGGGATCGCGAATAATACTGGCAAAGGGCGCAATGCCGGTCCCCGTCGACAAGAGATAAAGGTTTTTGCCTGGCTTCAGAGCATCCAAAACCAACGTGCCTGTCGGTTTCCGACCCAGTAGAAGATTGTCGTTTGCTTGAATGGTCTGCAGGCGGCCGGTCAACGGACCGTCCGGCACCTTGATCGAGAAAAAGTCCAGGGCGTCGTCCCACGCCGGACTGGCGATGGAATAGGCGCGAAGCAGAGGTTTTTCGCCGTTCATCAAGCCAATCATCACGAATTCACCAGATCTGAAGCGAAAGCTCGCCGGTCGCGTGATCCGGAAAGAAAAGAGTCGATCCGTCCAATGATGCACGTCGATGACCCGTTCAGCGGTCACCGATTTTGGCAGATTCGCAGTTTCCATACCCACTCTCAGCTCCAGTCTCGTTCCGTTTTCAATGGCACTCAAGGACTGACCTATTTTCACTAACTCAGTGAAAAGTCTGAATCAGCCGCTCATTCATATAGTTAGAGTGCAATCGGTCTCGACGGTTTCCGTCGAGACCGATTGCACTCCAGCCCGCTTCGCGCACTCTAATAGTCGCCCGGATGGCTATTCGGAAAGCTTTAAGTGGGCGTCGTGCCAGAGACTGCAAGATAGGGATATCAAAGAAAATTGCAAACGATAATCATTATTAACACAAATCTACAAAAATCAATCTCCTTGCGGTCGAGCGATCAGACGTTTCCCGGTCGGCAGATCAGCTAAAGGCACTACCTCACCTGGTCCAGAGCTGCGAGTTTGGCTACCTTGGGTGCCGAGCGGCCACCTTGGAAGCTGTTCCGGATAAAGATATCGGCGAGCATCTTTGCAACGGATATTCCGGTGATCTGCGCACCGAAAGTCACGATCTGTGCATCGTTGCTCGCAATGGCCCGCTCCGCCGTATAGGGATCTGTCACACACACAGCCCGCACTCCCGGAATTTTGTTTGCAGCAATAGCCATACCTGCACCCGTCCCGCAGATCAGAATCCCACGCTCGAACGCGCCATCGGCAAGCTCCCGGGCAAGACCGGAGCCCATATCCGGGTAATCGACCGGGGTCTCGTCATGCACCCCGAGATCAACGACTTCGATGCCCTGTGAGGCAAGATGGTCGCGCAGGTCATTCTTCATCGTCAGGCCGAGATGATCACAGCCGATGCCAAGCTTTGTGACTTTGATATCGCTGTCCGTCATTGGTTGTTCTCCAATGGATAAAGCGCGGTTCCCAGCGCGCCGTGGTCGAAGGCGAAGAGTTTGTTGTCGAGAATCGCTTCCAGCAGCCTGCAGGCGAGCGGAAAGGCAGCGGGGTCGAGAACGCGGCGCTCAAAGGCAGCAAAAAGTCCTGGCGCGAGGCTGCGGCCGGTATCGATCCCCTCAACGGTTTCTCCCTTAAGGGGTCCCTCCATGACCTGGCGCACGGCTAAGTCTTTGCCGAGATAATGCCCCAGTTTGCTGTTGCGCCCACCACCGACAGTCACATGCAGATCTCCCATGCCGGCCAGATCGAATGCGGCGTCGGGCCGCCCGCCGATCCAGGTCGACAGACGGGCCATCTCCCGGATCGCCTGGTTGAAGGCAGCCGCAGTCGGGTTCTTGGCCGGGCTCCCGGCGCTATCATCCGGATTTAGATAGTGGCTGGTCATCGCGCTGACGCCGATCGCATAGAAATTTTTGAGTGCTGCACAGGCTTCTACGCCGATCAGGTCATCGCTGGTATGGACGCGGTAGTGTGGTGTCTGCATGATCCGCGCGAAGTCGGCGGCCACCGTAAGATCATCCGAAGCGAAGACAACTGAGGTCGGCTGGCGCAACGCAAGTTCCCGGGCAATGCAGGGGCCGCCGATGCCAATAAGAGGCGTATCGCCCAGGTTCGTTGCCGTGAGCGCAGCACGGACTCGCTCGGTAAAGGCGCTGGGTTTATCTTGTCCGGTTTCGGCCAAACCCTTGGTCACCAAGGCGACCGGCTTCGGCCGGTCCATCAGACGAAGCAGTTGCTCAATCACCCAGCCGATGCCGGGGCTGCTGACACCAACGACAAGGACATCCGCTTCGGCACCGTGAGATGGGTTGACCTCGCTGATCTGCATTGGCGTGAGTGCGTCAGGCAGAGGCGCCCGCAATGTCGGATGCTTCGATCGATCCGCCTTAAGGGCTTCTATGATGCCAACATCCAAATGCGTCCCGGCCAGCAGAACCTCATGACCGTTATCAAGGGCTGGAACAGCCAGAGAGCTCCCCATCACACCAGCGCCGAGGATAAGAATCTTTGCCATCAGTCGACCCGCATTTCGCTGCTTTGATCGAAAACGTGAACTTTGTCCGGATTGATCGTGAAATTCAATCTGTCACCATGATTGACACGCAATCTTCCAGGCGCGACTGCGCGGATATCATGCCCATCGAAGCGAATGTGCAGATGCGTTTCGGCACCGGTGTTCTCAACAAACTCGACCGTACCTGAGGCCTCGCCATCAATGCCGACTTCGATATCCAACGGCCGTATGCCATAGACAATCGACTGTCCCGCCGCAGCCGAGGTGGAATCCGGCAGGCGTAAGCTGTTGTCGCCAATTCGCATCGCCGGTTTGCCGTCCTGATTTTCGACAACACCCTTCAGGAGATTGATGGAGGGCGAGCCGATAAAATCGGCTACAAAGCAATTCGCCGGCCGGTCATAGATCTCTTCCGGTGAACCGATCTGTTCGATGTTGCCGCCGTTCATCACCACAATTTCGTCGGCCATGGTCATGGCTTCGATCTGATCGTGAGTGACGTAAATGGTGGTGGTGTTCAGCCGGTCATGGATACGCCGGATTTCAAGACGCATTTGCCCGCGCAGCTTGGCATCGAGGTTGGAAAGCGGCTCATCGAAGAGAAACACCTGAGGATGCCGGACCAAAGCACGGCCCATAGCAACACGCTGCCGTTGACCTCCGGAAAGGGCCCTGGGATACCGCTTCAGATAGTCGGTGAGGTCTAGGATTTCAGCGGCCTCTTCGACCTGCCTTTTTATCTCCTCAGCAGCGATCTTGCGGACCTGCAGACTGAAAGCGATGTTGTCGAACACCGTCATCTGCGGATAGAGCGCATAGGTCTGGAACACCATCGCAATATCGCGGTCGCGTGGATGGATTTCGTTCATCCGCTTACCACCCATGCGAATCTCACCCGCCGAGATAGTCTCCAGGCCTGCGGTCATTCGCAGCAGTGTGGTCTTGCCACAGCCAGACGGACCTAGCAGCACGACGAATTTCTGTGCGTCGATCGCGAAAGAAATATTCTCCATGACCGTTACCGGCCCGAAGTTTTTTCCAATCCCGTCGTATTCAACGGTCGCCATACCTGTACTTCCCCAATCCTGAACTCTTCTTCCCAGAACGCTTAGACACTGCCTTCCGCGTAGCTTTCCAATTGCCCGCTGTCGGCGGCCAGGTCCAAGGCGCTGAAACGCTCTCTGATGAAACGAGCATAGCGCACCGCATCAGAATAAAATCCAGGCGGTAGCCCCAGTTCCTCTCCCGTTGTCTGGCAGTGCGCAGCATCCATGGCCGTCTTTACCTGCGCGTAAGGCAGCATGACGGCGCGCAGTTGGTCGGCAAAGCCCTGCCAGTCGTCTGCAAAGCGTTGGTTCAGACGGTCTGCCGCGCTCCGATCCAGGGCTTTCAGCTTCGTCTGCTCAATCATCATGGTGGCGTAGTCGCTGCCGAACTTACTGTGAAGATCGGCTTCGGGAATGACCGTCGGACGCATTTCGGGCGGTCCATCCGCATTCAGCAGCATGTTCTGCAGGCGTGACATGGTCAGCGTAGCGACACCGACCTGCTCGCCGTGCGAAGTACGCGGATGGGCTTCGCCAGCGAACATATCAATGTAGTGGGAAATCATATGTTCGGCCATGCTGCCGCAGTGGGTTGTGCCGGTGAAGGATGTGCCCAGCCCCATGATCGCCGAGATTCGCGTCAACATGGCTAAGGATTCGACACTGCCGGACAACATCTGATCCGCGTTGGAAATCATGTCGCCTTCATCGTAATTGAGCAGTACATACGGCGTGTCGGAATAGGGTGTATCAAAGAGGAGGTGGGACATCAGCCAGTCAACCTGCGCCGTCGTCCGGCAGATGACATCGGCGAAGGCGGCCGAAATCAGCCGTGGCGGGCATTTGGCGATAACGCCCAAGTCGTAATAGATCCCCTTGGCTCCGTGGCAGGGGATTGATTTTTTGAAACCGCCAAATGAAACCGATGCCGTCGAGGTCGAATAGGCGTTCATAGGCGAAGTCGCGAAGACCGAATAGTCGCGCCCGTCCAAATAGGTGGCATACTTGACGCTATCGTTGACCGTTCCCGAACCCACAGCAATCAGAACCTCGGTGCCGCGGGTCGCTTCCTGCAAAGCCTTTACGCCCTCTTCAGAACAGCTCGGTTTCTGCCAGACGTATTCCGTGACACCACCCAAGGGCTTGAGTGCTTCGTAAACGCGCTTGCCCAGGGCTTCCCGGGTAAAGGCGTCACAGACCACGACCATCGACTTGCCATGGTGGCGCGCGCTGATCAGATCGGCCTCGGCACCATCCAACGATGCAGCAATGACCATGGCTTCGGGCGGGATGGAATGCTGTTCTCCGGTCTTAGGATTCACCCAGTTGCCGGCAACCAGTTCGTCCAGAACGCCGCCATAGCTGTCGATAGCTTCGGTTGCAGTGGACATGGTCTCCGTTCCTACAGTCACGCAGGTGTTCCTTCCGCGGCAAAGCGCACCAACCGCTTGTTGATGCTTGATGTGGCTTGATAAAGATCGCGATAGATTTCGAGCAGCGCGCGATAGCGCTCACCCTTCCCGGCATCGGGTTCGATTGCCTGAGTGCGTCCGGACATGGCGGCGGCGGCGGCCACGATGGAGGGATACCAGCCAGCACCAAAGGCGGCGATCATTCCGGCGCCCAGAGCCGAGGCTTCGACCGTATCGCTGATCAGCACCTGCTTGCCCGACGCATCGGCCAACATCTGCCGCCAGAGCGGGCTAGCCGCTCCGCCTCCGATCGCGACGTAATGGGAAATGGGATGGCCTAGGGCGGTTTCCGTCTCGCCTGTCCGCATGACCTGATCGATAGTGATGGCTTCCAGGATCGCGCGGTAAATATGTGCCGCGCCGTGACTGCCGCCCAAGCCAAGAATCGCGCCCCGTGCCGAGATATCCCAATACGGATCCATCACGCCGGACCAGTAAGGCTGTATCAGCAGACCGTTGGATCCGATCGGAACTTCGAGTGCTTCTGCCTCCAGCCGGGTAAAGACCTCAGGATCACTTCTTCCGCCCGGCATGAAGCGGTCGACGAACCAGTCGACGAGAAAGGTGCCGGAACGCAGACAGTTCTCCAGGATGTAACCGTCCCCCTGTGCGGCAATCTCGGTGCGCCAGGCGGGCCCGGTGCGGTAATCCGGCGACCAGACGCCCGACACGACGGCGGTACCCAGGTTGATGTAGGCGCGGTCAGGCTGGACGCAATTCGTTCCCAACCCCGCACACTGCCCATCGCCACCCGCTGCAAAGATCGGTGTGCCCGCTTTCAGTCCCGTTTCCGTTTCGGCTTCTGAGGTCACTCGACCCAATTCAGCCCCCGGAGGACAGGCTTCCGGCAACTGGGAGGCATCGATCGCAAGTGCGGCGAGCAGTTCTTGCGACCAGCACTTTCCTTCCATGTCGAACAGGCCCATGGGATCAGCCGAAATCCAACCTGTTTTGAAGGGACCACCGGCAAGACGTTGGACCAGATAGCTCTGAACATCGACAAAGTTGGACGTGCGGGCATAAACCTCGGGCTCGTTCTCCTTCATCCAGAGCAGGCGGTAGAGACAGGGGGTGATATCCACCGGCCGGCCCGTGATCCGATGGATCCGCTCCGGCCCGAAGCTCTCGGAAAAGCTCTCAACCTGCACCCGGGCGCGCTCGTCCAGCCAAGTGATAGCTGGATAGGTGGCTTCGCCCCGATCGTCCAGAAACGCGATGGTTTCGCGCTGGTTGGATATTGCGACTGCGTCGATCCGCTCCGGCCCCACTTGTGCCACACAGGCGTTTAACGCCTCACTGCAGGCCGTCCACCAGTCCAGGGGGTCCTGTTCGAAGCAATCGAGTCTGGGATTGGAAAGAGGGATCAGCGCGCGCCCTTCAGCCACCGCTTCACCGGCCGCATTCCAGGCGATCGCCTTGGTGCTCTGCGTGGAGCTGTCGAGCCCGATAACCAACTTTTCGGAGCTGGAAGACATAACGTCAGAATTCCTGACGGGTTGGCGTAACGACCATTTCCTGGATCAGCACGTTCTGCGGCATCTGGTACGCGAAGAGAATCATATCCGCCACATGGTTCGCCGAGATGCCGCCGCCAATTCGAACCTTGTTATCCTTGTAATTTTTCAGCGTGGTTTTATCGGTGACATGATCCAGCACCTCGGTTTCGATGATGCCGGGTGAGATGACGACGACACGCACGTTATGCGGCGCAAGATAACTCCGGATGCTTTCGGAAATCGCATGCACAAAGAACTTGGTGCCACAGTAAACCGTGTGGTCGGGATAGACCTTTCGGCCAGCGATCGAACTCATATTGACGATCGTGCCATGACCCCGCTCCTTCATGCCGTTCATAACAGCATGGAGAGCATTCATCACACCCTTGGTGTTGATATCGATTGTCTCGTCCCATTCAAGCGGGTTTTGATCACCGATGTCAGCCAAACGTGCGATCCCGGCGTTGTTGAACAGACAGTCAGCCGGACCATACAATGCCTCAGCTTCCTTTACCGCAGCAGTGATGGCATCTCGATCCCGTACATCCGCTTTGCGGCAAAGACAGTTTTCGAGCCCCAACGCCTCCATGCGCTCAAGACGCCGGGCGAGCAGCAGCAGCGGATGTCCCGCTTTTGCGAAGGCCTTGGCCGTAGCCTCGCCGATACCTGAACTTGCGCCCGTAATGACAACAAGAGGTTTATCCATAGAACAGCTTTCCGACTGATAGCTTCGATATTTCGATCAAACAGCTGGAGCATGACCCTTCTTGAGGAACGCCATCAAGAACGTGAGCCATCTCCAACTATATGAATTAGAGACTGAACCTCGTTTACATTGACTCGGCGAAAACGATCAGCCTCTCGGGGCGGCACCTATGCGCCGCCCCGTTACGACCTCTCCCTCGAGTCAGCCGCGAGCAACGATGCTGTCGACTTTCTCCGCAATCGAATCCATGGCGGCCTTCGGCGAATCATAGTCCCCCGCCCAGAAGCGACCCAATTCGACCGGAATGGTGTCGTTGGACAACTCTGCCCACTGCGGCAGATCCGGCTCGGACCCCATATGGTTCGCGATGGTATCGCGGACCGCATCAAGATGGCGCGTCGTGCCGCCGATACCCTTCTTGGAATTGGCTTTGATCCGCGGATCGTCGTAGACGCTCTTACGGGTTGGGCCGGTTCCGCCGCCCAGGGTCGTGATATAGACCTGGGTATCGAATGACGTTGCCCACTGTGCAAACAGCCAGGCCGCATCTTCGTTCTTCGAGTACTTGGAAACAGCCAGGGACGAACCGCCCTGATGGCCGACACCCGGAATTTCACCGTAACCCGTCTGAGCTGTAGTGCGGAGCGGCGCCTTCGGTGCCGGCGGAACGGCAGCTTCCATCAGACCTGAGACCTTAGAGGCTTCAGGGTTATCCCAGAAGGGGAAGAACTCACCCCAACTCAGAGCCTGACCAATGATACCTTGGGCCATGGACTGGCCCTGACCATCCCAGGTCCAGGTAGTGACACCTTCCGGCATGTTCTCTTTCAGTTTGATCCAGTACTCCATGGCTGCGAGTCCGGCCTCGTCGTTACCGGTGAACTTACCGTCAGGACCGAAGATCGAGCCACCATGTGCCCAGAGCCAAGCAGTCCAATCGCACTCAAGGCTGTAGTGACCGGACTTCATCTGCCCATTGGTACCGTAGATTTCAGGCTGCTTCGCCTGTTGGATCGCAACGGCGTTGGCCATGTATTCATCCATCGTGGTTGGAACTTTCAGTCCCAGTTCCTCGTAGATGTCGGCCCGGTACATGGTGATGAAGATCGGAATATCGTAAGGCACGCCGACCATGGTGTCCTCGTACATGGAGATACCATCGACCAACGCCGGCAGGAAGTCGTCCATGTTGTAGTTCGGCATGGCCAGATCAGTGCTCGCCGCATACTTCTCACGCGGGTCGATAACATCGCCGGAGAAACTCGCCATCCAGCTTTGATCGATATAGTAGAGATCGTACGTTCCCAATCCGGATGCGACATCCAGGGTCAGTTTCTGAAGCACCTGTTCCAGCGGCAGGACTTCGATCTCGACTTTGATGCCCGTCGCGGCTTCAAAGAAAGGTTTGAGCGCCGAGTTGATTGCGTTTGAAGGCGGCGTGGATTCCGTCGCCAGACGAACCGTCTGCCCTGCGAAGGGTTTGGCAGTCTCTTTGAGCCAGGCCATCATCTCCGCGTCCGGCTCGATTTCTGCTGCGGCTGCCGGTGAAATAAATCCGCCGCGTCCGCCGAAGGGCATCATCGAACTCAGGCCCAGGACGCCAGCGCCCAGTCCAAGCTTGCCGGCTGCACGCAGGAAGCTACGCCGGTCCATCTTACCCTTCACGTAACGGTCCGTAATTGACGCCAGATATAATTTTCTATCAATCGGATTCATGCTGTTTTCCTCCCAAGTAATGGCTTATTTGCCGGAACTTTCTGGGTCTTGGCTCCTCTACGCGGCATGGTCGTCGCCAAGATGTGAATTGCTCCGGTCATTGCTTCAATGATCCCAAGGTGAGGCCGCGCACGAGATTCTTTTGAACGAGTAGGACAAAAATAAATGCCGGCAGCATGGCCGCTGTTCCCAGCGCCGCCATGTTGCCCCAGGCCGTGCCGGTCGAGGTCACGAAGGTCGAGGAGACCACCGGTACAGTCTTGAGTGATGTCTGCGTCAGAGTCAGGACGAAGAGAAACTCGGTCCAGCTGAAGATGAAACACAACACCGCCGTCGCGGCGATTCCACCCATCGCCATCGGCAATACGATCTTGCGGAAGATCAAAAAGCGCGAGGCGCCGTCGATCAGCGCGGCTTCATCGATCTCTGTCGGAATGTCGTCGAAGAAGCTCTTCAGCAGCAGAACTGCCAACGGCATGTTCATTAGTGCATGGATCAGGATGATGCCGATGTGCGTGTCGAGCAGACCGAAGTTCTTATAAATGAAGAACATGGGAATCGCGACGGCAACCGGCGGCATCATGCGTGTCGATAAAATCCAGAAGACGAAGTGATGCTGCCCTTTGATGCGCATGCGCGAAAGGGCATAGGCAGCGAGCACCGCAATAGCGACCGCAAGGATGGTCGAGAAAAACGCGACAACGATGCTGTCGACCAAACGCGGAGTCATGTAAAAATTACCGCCGCCCGGAATCACTTCCAGGCCGTTCTCAAACCCCAAAGAAACGCCAAAGACCTCCTCAAAAGATTTCCAGCTAGGAGTGAACTGAAAAACCTTTGGAGGCAGGGAAAAGATCTCACGTTCAACTTTGAAGGCGACGGTGATCCAGTAATAGATAGGGAAAACAAACAGTGCGACAACGGCCCAAGCGGCGAAGGCGCGCAGCAGTCGTTGGGTGGGACTAAGAAGCATCGTCTACCACCTCGTCTTCGTTAAACTGACAAAGATGTTGGCAGCAATCAGGATCACGAAGAGTGCAAAGAGGCTGATGGTCGCGCCGTAACCCCACTTGATGAAACTGAAGGTTTGCTGCCAGGCATAAAGACTCAGGGTGTAGGTCGAGGTGCCTGGTCCGCCGGACGTCATAACATAGACGTAGTCGAAGGTCCGAAAGAGGTCGATACCCCGGATCAGGACCGCGATGGCAATGACTTTGCTCATCATCGGCAGCGTCAGGCGTCGGAAGATCTGCCAGCTTGAGGCGCCGTCGATCATTGCCGATTCGAAAGGATCGGTCGGCAATGCCCGCAGACCGGCAACGAAAATCAGGACCATGAAGGGCGTCCATTGCCAAATGTCGGCAAGCATGACCCCGACCAACGCACTGGTGTTGTTCGCAAGAATAGAGCCGCCCGTCAAAAATCCCATGGACTGCAGGAAATAGGTGATGACCCCGAACTGGGCGTCTTCCATCAGAAGAAACATCATGCCTGTGATTGCAGGCGGGATGACCAGTGTCAGGGTCAGAAGGCCGCGCAGAATGCCGAAACCGGGGTCATCGGAATCGATCAGCAGTGCGATTACCATTCCCAGAACAAGCTGAATCGCCAGGCAGATGCCCGTGTAAAGCAGGGTGATCCAGAGCGCGCCCCACATCCGGCTGTCTTCGAATAGACGCTCCCAATTTTCGATACCGACGAAGATCAGCTCCCGCTTGCGCGGCACGAACTCATGCAGGCTCAGGTAAATATTGTAGAAAAACGGATAGAGCGCGAAGACGACCAGGATTGCAATCAGCGGAATCAGCCACGGCAATGGACGGTCGGAAATGAAAATGCGGGGCGCCCTAAGGGGTAACGACGTCATTGCGACGACCGCGGCTCAGCCAAGCATGAAAAATGCCTAACACGCACGAATGAACCTCCCAGCACTTTTTACCGAACTTCTCAAAGGAACCCCGGTGTTTTTTCCTTATCATTCAGCGTGACATAACAAATGTTCATATGCAATAACATTTGTTCAACTTCAAACCAAAGCCCCTGTGAAAGGTGGTCCAAAACAGTGTTTCGCGGCTTTAGCAATTGCGGATGGGGTGTTATCTCTATGTGAGATCAGGGGATGGCAGAGACCAAATCAGCAATGGTGATCTCACGGAAAGAGTGGATCTGACGCTGGTTCATTGTTGGTTTGAATTTATCGATCCTGAAAATGTCTGGAAGAGAGAGTCGTACGGCAGACAAATGGTTTCTATCAGCAACAGTGATACGCGGGAGAGTAGCGACCCGCAGGACTGGCCGGAGCAACTCGCTGTCCGGATTGCCTGGTGCTATTACGTCCTGGGGATGACCCAGCAGGAAATCGCGACCCGGGTCGGAGTCAACCGAACCCGCGTTATCCGCCTGCTGGCGGAAGCGCGGCGCCGGGGCGTCGTCAGCATTTCGATCAACTCCAAACTGACGGAAAATGTCGAGCTGGCAGAGGCCCTGGCTGAGCGCTTCAAGCTGGATCTGGCCGAAGTCACCCTGGCTTATACCGAGGACGAGGATGACCTCTCCGGACTGGTTGGCGCCGCCGCCTGCGAACCTGTCCTAAGACGTCTGAAGAACGGTATGACCATCGGGCTTGGTTGGGGTGTCACTCTCAAGGCCTTTGCCCAGGCCATGCCGGAAACGCCCATGCGCGACGTCTCGGTGGTCCCGCTGCTGGGGTCCCTGACCCGACGCTCCTCTATTGCCGCCTTCGAAGCCACCACCGAACTTGCCGGCAAGCTGCGCGCAGAATGCCTCTATCTACCGGGCCCTATCGTCTGCGACACCGAAGAAGGCCGGGACATTCTCTTCAAGCAGCCACTGTTGCAGGAAATTTACAAACGCGCCCTGAATTCCGAACTAGCAATCGTCAGCGTCGGCGGTTTGAACAGCGCGACCATCCGGCGTGTCGATTTCGTCAACGATGCCGACTTTGCGAGCGTCCGGGCCGCAGGCGCGATCGGCAATTTCCTGGGCTATTACATCGGCAGCGAGGCTGAAGTCATCGATCATCCGGTCAATCGCCGGGTTATTGGACTGCACCCCCGCGAATTCATCAAGATCCGCCAACGCATCATGATTTCGGGTGGCGAGAACAAGGTTGCCGCTCTCAGCGCGATTCTCGAGCGGGGATTGGTCACTGGCCTGGTGACCGATCAAAAAACGGCCCGCGCGCTTTTGGAACAAGCAGCGGGCCGCTAAGTTAATCAGGACAGGGTATTATTCAGACAGTGCCGCCGAGCGAGCCTTCCAGTTCCGCCAGCTCCTGACCGCCGGCCATCAATTCCTGCAGTTCCTCGGGTGAAATCTCTCCACGCTTTGCCGTCCCCAGGGTCTGACCGCGGTTGAGAACCGTGAAGCGGTCTCCAACGGCCATCGCATGACGGACGTTGTGCGAGATAAAGACGACGCCAATACCCTTCTTGCGGACCTTATCGATCGTCGCCAGCACATTGGATGTCTGGCGCACACCCAGCGCCGAAGTCGGCTCGTCGAGGATCAGCACCTTGGCGCCGAAATGAACGGCCCGGGCAATGGCGACGGTTTGCCGCTCACCGCCGGAAAGAGTCCCGACAGCCTGATTGGGTTCGCGCAGGCGGATACCCATCTTGGCCATCTCATCCATGGTGACCTGGTTCGCGGTACCAAAGTCTATGAAATTGAAAGGCCCCACCCGCTTCTTGGGTTCGCGGCCCATCCAGAAATTCCGCGTCACCGACATCAGAGGAATCATCGCGAGGTCCTGATAGACCGTCGCAATACCCGCGTCGATCGCGTCACGCGTGCTGGCGAAACTGGTTTCCGCGCCATCCACCAGGATCGAGCCTTTGGTCGGCGAATGAACACCGGACATGGTCTTGATGAAGGTCGATTTTCCTGCCCCGTTGTCACCCAGCAGGCAGTGGCATTCGCCTGGATGGACGGATAGAGAAACACCGGCCAGGGCAATCACGGCACCGAAGTGCTTTTCGATATCGCGGAGTTCGATCAAGGGTGTCGTCATATCAGCGCTCCCCCGTGATGATGCGGCGGATATAGGTATTGAGGATGACCGCAAGCAGCAAAATACCGCCAAGGAACACCCTGAACAGTGAGCTTTCCACACCGGCGAAGAATAGACCCTGCTGCACGACACCGAAGATCAAAGCCCCGAGGGCCGCACCGATCACCGAGCCATAGCCGCCGGTCAAAAGCGCGCCGCCGATCACGACCGAAATGATCGCTTCGAATTCTTTCAGCAAACCACGATCCGCGGCGGCAGACCCGAATTCCATCACCTGGCAGGTAGCGAATACGGTCGCGCAAAAAGCGGTGAACATGAACATCAGGATTTTCACGCGTTCGACCGGAACACCGGTATAGCGGGCCGCCTGTGCGTCACCACCGGCCGCATAGATCCAGTTCCCGAACTGAGTCCGCGTCAGCAACAGGTGCGCAAAGATGATCAGGACAATTGCCCATACGATCAGCATCGGCACGCCATCGACGATCGGTTGTCCGGCGCGGCTACCGGCGACGAATTTTCCAATAAGCCCTGCGTCAGCGAGCCAGACGAAGAGGCCCTTCAGAATCTTGCCACCGAACAAGGCCGCCAGCCAATCACCTTCGACCCTGTCACGAATGCCGCCGATGATGGTCTTGTTGGTCGTCGCAATGGCCGCGAAGATCGTCAGACCACGCAAAATGTAAAGAAACGCCAGCGTTACGATAAAGGACGGCAGCCCGGTGCGAATCACCAGATAGCCATTCAGCCAGCCGATCCCGACCGCGACGACAAAAGCGGTGATGATGGCCACCCACATGGGGAAGCCCCAGGTGACCGACATCAGGGCGATGACAATGCCGGAGAACCCGATCATTGAACCGACGGACAGATCGAATTCGCCGGCGATCATCAAGAGACAGGCGCCGACCGCGATGATGGCGAACTGGGCAGATACGACCCCCCAGTTGAGGGCGCCTTCGGCAGAGAACATGCCGGAATCGCGGGCCACCAAAAGGAAGAAAACGAATACCAGAATTGTGCCGCAGATCGAGCCGAGTTCGGGGCGGATCATGGCTTTTCTAAAGCCGGATATTTCCTTGACCCGTTCGTCTTTCTCCAGCGCAGGTTCCGCTTTATCAGCCGTCATATCATCCTCCCCACCGACCGGTTGGTCTCATAAAAAAGGAATTTGGACACGCCGTGAATCATCCCCCAAAAGATCAAGCGGCGCGATCGGCAGCCCTTACTTCAGTCGGCTATTGTCGTTTTGCGGGCGTTTAGGCTGCCCATACTTCATTAAAGGCAACCCTCGAACAGAAGCATCTGTCCGAGGGTGCAGGAAAAGCCTAGCGGTATTCGCCAGCGTACTTTTCGATTTTCTCAAGTCCGTCCTTGGTGACAAAGCCCGGACCGGAATTGATATTGTTACCGGGGAGCACACCAAAGCGCTGATAGTTGGCAAGAACGATCACCGGCATATAGGCCTGCAGGAAAGGCTGCTGGTCGATACCCCACTTGATGGTGCCGTCCTTGATACCTTTCACGATCTCAGAACCAAGATCAAAGGTACCGAAATAGATCGTGCCGGCCATGCCGTTTTCCTTCAGCGCCTCGATCGTCGGGTCAGCAGAAGTCGGGCCGAGCGTTAGAACGGCATCCGTGTTTGGATTGGCGGAAAGATACGCCTTCACCTTGTTTTTGATTTCAGCCGGATCCTGTCCGGAATCGATCATGGATTTGCCGAGCTCGACACCAAGGCCGTCGGCGAAGCCGCGGCAGCGCTCACCGACCACCGGGTTGGAAACGACATGGTTCACGCACAGGAACGAACCAACGCCGTCACGCTTCGCCCGTTGCCCGGCAGCAAGACCGGCATCGTATTCGGGCTGTCCGACGTACATCAGCGCGCCGACTTCCGCCGCCTGCTCCGGGGTCCCTGAATTGATTATAATGACCGGAATACCCTTCGCCACGGCATCCTCGATTGGTCCTTTGAGAACGTCCGGGTCGGCAAGTGTCGTGATGATACCGTCTGGATTGGACGCCGCAGCCTGAGAGATGATGCGCGCCATGTCGCCGATATCGCCGGTCGGTGGATTGCGGTACTCCACGTCGGCCCCAACCTGCTTGCCGGCTAGCGCCATCGCATTCTTGATTGTATTCCACCAGGAGTCGGAGTCAGGCGCATGACTTACGAGAATGAATTTCTCGCCTTCCGCCGACGCAGTGGAAACAGTTGCTCCGACAAATGCCGCGGCGGCAACCACGGCACACAATAGCTTCTTCATTAGTTTTCCCTCCCGTAATTCAGGGCCAACGCGAGCGCTGACGACCCACAGTCATCATAAAACATAGAATGATTAATTTTGCAACCGGTTGCAAAATTTTCCGTAAAAGGTCATCATTTCGTTAGGAGGGCACGGTTTCCTCGGGTAGGTCTTAGCGGGACGCGCCACATTCCCGAGGCGCTGGTGCGGTGTACCATATGGCAGTAACACTCAGAGAAGTCGCAGAACGCGCCGGCGTTTCCCGCTCGGCAGTCTCCCGCACCTTCACCCAGGGTGCGAGCGTTTCGGCGAAAACCCGAAAGAAGGTGGAGAAAGCTGCACGCGATCTCGGCTATTCGCCCAGCCTGATTGCCCGCAGCCTTGCCACCAACCGCACCAAGCTGATCGGCCTGATCGCCAACAACTTCCAGAATCCGGTCTTCCTGGAAGTATTTGACCTCTACACACGCGCGCTGCAGGAACGTAGTCTGCGGCCCCTGCTGGTCAATCTGACCGACCAAACGGACCCCTCCGCTTCGGTGCAGCTGTTAAAGCAGTACAGCGTCGACGGGGTGATCGTCGCGTCTTCAACCTTGCCTCCTCTGTTTGCGCATGCCTTCAAGGAAGCGCAGGTCCCGGTCGTCCATGCCTTCGGGCGATTCGCCTCAACACCTGACATCCACATCGTCGGTATCGACAACGAGCACTGTGGTGCCATGGCCGCCGAAACACTTTTCAAACACGGCTACAGGCATGTCGCTTTCCTTGGCGGCCCGCAGAGCGCGACCTCGGCGCAGGATCGAGCGGCCGGCTTTTTCCGGCGTGCGAAGGAGATCGATCTGAGTATCGCCGAGATCCAGTACGCCGACGCCTACGCCTACGATTCGGGGCAGCGTGCTATGGGTACTCTGCTGCAGAACCGCAAGTTTGAAGCGGTCTTTTGCGGTGACGATCTGATCTGCATGGGCGCCATGGACGCCGCACGGGATGCGGGCCTGTCGATCCCACAAGACATCGGCTTCATCGGCTTCAACGACATGAATATGGCTGCCTGGCAGGCCTATAATCTCACGACCATACGGCAACCGACCAACGAGATCATTCTGAGCTCCGTGGAACTGGTCGTCTCCATGCTGGAGACGCCGGGGCGCGCACCTGAAGTGCGGCTCTTTCCCTGTTCCATCGTCGAACGAAGCACATTAAGACCGCTCAAAAAGTGACTTGGTACTCACCGCTGCGATGGTGGTCGCGCATCAGTCCAACGGCTACCGTCTCCCGCTGATTCGACGGCAGCATATACCGCTGCCATGGAATTCAAACCATCAACCGCGTGTGGATAATGTGTCGCTGCTGGGTCGGGATCCCGACCCTCCTTGCGTGCGGCAATGACCTCCGCCAGATCGGAGTAGATATTAGCGAAGGCAAGCGGCATGCCTTCCGCATGCCCAATGGTCACACGTGATGCACGGTCTGCTTCGGGCGAAAGCCCCGGCCCGCCGCGCTCGAGCGTACGGGTCGATTGGTTCAAGGGCGTCCAATAGAGCTGGTTCGGCCACTCCTGAGCCCAGCGCAATCCGCCCTTTTCGCCAAAGACCTGAATGTTGAGACCGTGCATGCGGCCGACCGCAACCGCGCTGGTCCAGAGACGGCCAACCACGCCTTCAGTCATGCGGAACGAGACCATACCGTCGTCTTCAAGCATCCGGCTCTCGATGCAGGAAGCAAAGTCGGCGGAGATGCTCGTGACCTCCTGTCCGGTAACGAAACAGGCCATGTGCAAAGCATGAATGCCGCAATCGGCCATGACCGCGGAAACTCCGGCCTGTGCTGGATCGTAGCGCCAGCGGACCCGTGGATTGTCGGCGTCTGCGGCATCGGCGTGAAAGCCGTGGGCAAACTCTGCCTTGACGAGACGCACCCGCCCGAGATCGCCGCGTGCTACCATTGCCCGCATGTGGCGGACCAGGGGGTAGCCGCTATAGCCGTAGTTGACCGCACAAATCCGCCCCGACTGCGCAGCGAGCGCGACGATCACTTCGCCCTCTTCAACCGTCATGGTCATGGGCTTTTCACACAACACATCGAACCCGGCCTCAAGAAAGGCTTTGGCGATTTCGAAATGCGTTGCGTTGGGAGTTGCGACCGTCACGAGATCGATCCGGTCCTCGCGCCCGCTTTCACCCGCCAGCATCTCACGCCAGTCGCCATAGGCGCGGTCCGCGGCGACACCAAGAGACTGGGCATAGGCGCGCCCTTTTCCCGCATCCGCATCCAGCGCACCGGCGGTCAGGGTAAAGAGCCCATCGAGCCCGGCACCCAAACGATGGGCCGGTCCAATCTGGCTGCCTTCGCCGCCACCGATCATGCCCCACTTAAGCTGTGTCACCAATTAGTCTCCACTCAAGAGAAGCCGATGGATTCAAGGTATAGTCGGTTGGAGCGCGCGTCGTCGATGGCAGAATCAGCGCGCACGGGATCGCAGTCCTGTTCGACAGTGCACCAGCCCTGAAAATCTGTCGCCATCAAGAGCTTCTGTACCGCCGGAAAATCCGTCTCGCCCCGGCCCAGCGCGCAGAATATGCCCTGTCCGCAAGCATCATAAAAATCGGTCCGCTTTGCGATGACGTCGGACTTCACCCGCGGATCGATATCCTTGAAATGCATATAGGAGATGCGCGTCATATGGCGTTGCATGAAGGCCACCGGGTCGAAGCCGGCGTATTGTGCATGCCCGGTATCGAGACAGATCTTCAGGAGGCCTTCATCGATCTCCGACAAGAGACGCTCGACTTCAGGCTCGAAATCCATAAAACCTGCGGCATGAGGGTGTATGGAAACGGTTAGGCCATAGTCCTCATGCCCCATCTTGGCGATTCTGCGGATGCGTTCGACATAGCCATTCCATTCGGCTGCATCCATCTGCTCCGCCTCGGCCGGCCTGCCCGCTGTTGGCGCCCGGCGCGGCGATATCGAATCGATCAGCACGAGATGCTCTGCGCCATGTGCTTTGAGCGCAGCACAGGTTCGGGTCGCGCCATCCAGCACCTGATCCCACTTACCAGCATCATGAAATGGCCGGAACACAACGCCGCCGATCAACTCAAGTTCCCGCGCCGCCAAGGCGTCACCGAGCTCCCCGGGATCTTCGGGCATGAAGCCCACCGGTCCCAGCTCGATTCCCCGGTACCCCGCCGCCTTGCATTCATCGAGCACCCGCGCCCATGATGGGTTGCGGGGATCATCGGCAAATTCGACACCCCAGGAACAGGGCGCATTTCCAATTCTGATCGACATTCTTTTCCTGTTTATCTTGAGATTACCTTGTCGGACGCCACGGATCAGATCTCGCTGAGCGGCACCCATCTTCGTGCTTCCTGGGAAACCCAGGCGGCGGCAATGACCCGGTTGACTTCCATCCCGTCGCGAAAGCTTGGCCAAACCGTCTCCCCGGTTTCAATCGCTTTCAAGAAGTCGCGTGCCTCGATAATGATTTGATCTTGATATCCTGTACCGTGGCCCGGTCCCTGACAAAATACGACGTAGTCCGGATGCTCTGGACCGGTCAGGATCTTGGTGAAGCCTTGACGGTCGGTCACTGCGTCACCCTTGTAGAGCCAGAGCGCATTCTGATCTTCCTGATCAAAGCGCAGTGCACCTTTGGTGCCGAAGACTTCGTATGCGTAACCCATCTTGCGTCCAGTGGCGATACGGCTGAAGTAGAGCATGCCCATGGCACCGCTCTCGAATCGGCAGAGGAACTGGGCCTGATCGTCATTGGTTACGACTTGCAGTTTTCCATCGTCGCCGGGCCGGAACTTGTGCACGGTCTCGATATCCGCCATCAGGCTTTCGATCGGGCCTGCCAGCGCCAGCGCACCGTTGATCATATGAGGCGCCAGATCTCCCATGGTGCCATTGGCCCGGCCGTCGGTTCGCCAACTCGCAGGCGCCGAGGGGTCGGCAAAAAAATCCTCTGTATGCTCGCCCCGGAAATAAGTGACGTCGCCGATCTCCCCCGAAGAGATGATCTGACGGGCAAGTTGGGATGCTGGCGTGCGGATGTAATTGAAGCCAGTCATGTTGGGACAGCCTGATCGTTCGGCTGCGGCGACCATGTCCCGGCTCTCGCTCAGACTCGCCCCGAGCGGCTTCTCACAGAAGACGGGTTTTCCCAAATCGAACGCCGCCAGCGCGATCTCCCGATGGAACGTCTGCGGTGATGCAATCACCACCGCCTCCACCGCCGGATCGCCGACCAGCTCCCGCCAATGCGCCGTCGAACGGCGAAAACCAAAGGCCCGCGCCTTCTCGCGCGCGCCGTCTTCGCTGGTCGTGCAGATCATCTCGCAAACCGGACGAAGCCCGGTGTCAAAGACCGCGCCCACGGCCTGCATCGCCACCGAATGGGCCTTGCCCATGTAGCCACCGCCGACGATGCCGATACCCAAACTTCGCATGATCGCCCCCGAAGGAAAGATTCTTTTTTGCAACCGGTTGCAAAAACAACTAAGCTCGTTTTAGCTTAGAGCGTCAAGCATCAAATGGACTTCGGGAGAACTCAATGACCGGGAACGGAAAAACCGTCCGGCTGACCATGGCACAGGCGCTGGTGCGTCACCTTGCGAACCAGTTTATCATGATCGACGGCGAGAAAGTCCGGCTCTGCGGCGGCGGTTTTGCAATCTTCGGTCATGGCAATGTGACCTGCCTTGGCGAAGCGCTCTACAACCATCGCGAAGAGCTGCCGGTCTGGCGCGGGCAGAATGAACAGTCCATGGCGATGGCGGCTGTCGCCTATGCCAAACAGAAACTCCGGCAGCGCTTCATGTTTGCAACCGCATCGGCTGGCCCGGGCACCACCAACATGCTGACAGCGGCTGGCATTGCGCACACCAACCGGCTGCCGATGTTGATGCTTGCAGGCGATGCCTTTCAAACCCGACTGCCCGATCCGGTCCTGCAGCAGGTCGAGCACTTCGGCGACCCGAGCCTGTCGGTGAACGATGCCTTCAAGTCCGTGTCGCGCTATTGGGACCGGATCACACATCCGGCACAGATCATCCAATCCCTGCCGTCAGCCATCAATACAATGTTGGACCCTGCCGACTGTGGTCCTGCCTTTCTCGGTTTGCCGCAAGACGTTCAGGGCTGGGCCTATGACTATCCTCTGTCTTTTTTTGACGAGCGCATCCACCGGATCCGCCGGCAATCCTCAGACAGCGATGATATCGCCGCCGCAGCTACCTTGCTCGAATCAGCAGAACGCCCGCTGATCATCGCAGGCGGCGGTGTGCAGTACAGCCGGGCAACCGCGGAGCTGACCGCCTTCGCCGAACAGCACAATATCCCCGCCGTGGAGACCATCGCCGGCCGTGCAAACCTGCTGTTCGAACATCCGCTGAACTGTGGTCCCGTCGGTGTTACAGGATCCAACTCGGCCAACAGTCTGGCTGAACAGGCCGACGTTGTCGTCGCAATCGGCACGCGCCTGCAGGACTTCACCACCGGTTCCTGGACAGCCTTTGCTCATGACGCCCGATTCATCGGTGTCAACGTCGGACGCCACGACGCCGGAAAACACCTCTCTCAGCCTGTTGTCGGCGACGCAAAATTGGCGATCGCTCAGTTGACCGAAGCGCTTGGCAGTTATCGCGCGCCGTCCGCGTGGACTGATCTCGCTGCTGAAGAACGGAGAGCCTGGAACAGCTATGTCGACGACAACATCCGCCCAGGGAATCGCCCTCTGTCCTACGCTCAGGTCATTGGCGCGATTAATGAGCTTTGCGATGCACGCGACCGTGTGGTCGCCGCTGCTGGCGGCCTGCCCGCCGAAGTTACCGCCAACTGGCGCACGAAATCACTAGGGTCCGTCGATGTCGAATTCGGCTTTTCCTGCATGGGCTACGAGATTTCAGGCGGTTGGGGCGCCCGAATTGCACAGCAGGAGAACGAGCCGGAACGTGAAACCATCATCTTCGTCGGCGACGGCTCCTACCTCATGCTGAATTCCGATATCTATTCCTCTGTTCTGTCAGGCAAGAAGATGATCGTGATTGTCTGTGACAATGGAGGTTTCGCGGTCATCAACAAGCTGCAAAACAACACCGGCAACGTGTCCTTCAACAATCTGATCAAGGACTGCAATCTGGCGACCGAGCCCTTTGCGGTCGACTTTGAGGCCCATGCCAAGGCCATGGGTGCCAACGCCGAGACGGTCGCGTCGATTGCCGACCTGAAAGAAGCCTTTGGGCGCGCCAAAGCCTCGGACCGCACCTATGTGCTTTCTCTACAGGTCGACGCTTTCGACGGCTGGACCCAGGAGGGCCACACCTGGTGGGAGACCGGCATTCCAGCCGTCTCGGACCGCAGCGAGATTAACGCCGCCCGCGACGGCGCCGACGAAAGCCGCACGCGGCAAAGACCAGGCGTGTAACTGTTATGAACGCAGTGATCGAAAAGCTGAAGCAGAAGAGTTTCCTCGTCATCGGGCGGGCGGGCATGGATTTCTACGCGGAGCCGCCTGGCACAGAGATGGAGCAGGCGGAAAGCTTTTCAGCCCATGTCGGCGGATCGGCGGCGAACACAGCGGTAGCTCTCGCCAGGCTCGGCTGCACGACCGAGGTGGTCACCTGCGTCTCGGACGATGCGGTCGGCCGGTTTGTGAGCGCAAAGCTCGCTTCGTTTGGTGTCGGCACCAAACACTTCCGCAGCATCGGCGGGGAAGCACGTAACAGCCTCGCAGTGGTCGAAACTCGCCTCGATAACTGCCAATCCGTGATCTACCGAAACGGAGCCGCGGATTTCGACATGGGTATCGAAGACATCGAAGCGCCTGACTACGAGAGCGCCGGCGGCGTTATCCTGTCAGGCACGGCTCTCGCAGCGGAACCCTCGAGATCCGCCATCTTTCAAGCCATAGAACTGTCACGTGCGGCTGGAACGCCGGTGATCATCGATATGGACTACCGCCCATATTCCTGGCCATCGCAAGAAGAAGCCGCCGCGGTCTACACCCGCGCCATTGAACGCTGTGATCTGGTGATCGGCAACGACGTCGAGTTCAACGTTGCGGCGGGGCCCGGACGTGACGGCTTCGAACACGCCAGATCCCTGATTGACGGGACACCCGCGCTGGTCATCTACAAAATGGGCGAGCGTGGTTCCGTGACCTTTGCCGGTTCCGAGAGCTTTGAGACCGGGATCTTTCCGGTCCAAGCCATCAAACCGACCGGAGCCGGCGACGCTTTCATGGGCGGCTTTTTGTCGGGTCTGGCAAACGGCCTGTCCGTCAGAGGCGCAGTCGAACAGGGATCCGCCTCCGCCGCGATCGTCGTCACCAAAGTCGCCTGTTCCAGTGCCATGCCAGACCGCGTAGAACTCGACAGCTTTATTGCCAATCACAGCCTCTCATCTACAGACGATACTCCTGCACTCAACACCACTGCCCCCGGAGCACCCAATGCATATCGCGCCGTTTGACAACAAGAACCAGCCGATCATCGATATCGAAGATTCGCGGGTTCCCCTCACCTACTTCAACATCGTCAAGCTGAAGAAGGGACAGGCCTTCGAATACCAGACGCCAGGTTATGAAACCTGCGTGGTGCCCGCCACAGGGACCGTGGATGTCGAGGTGGAAGGCGAGTCCTACGCTGGAATCGGCCAGCGCCGCGCGGATGTCTGGGATGGAGAGCCGGAAGGTGTCTACGTGCCGACCGCCGCCAAGGCCTCCTTTGTCTGCGCATCCGACGAAGCCGAAGTCTTCGTTGCCGGTGCACAGTACGATAAGGTTCTCGAACCATTTGCCGTGCGTGCCGAGGATATCGACCGTATTCAGTATGGCTCCGACGACACCAAAACACATCGTAAGATCAAGCACATCTTTGGCACCAAGTACCACGGTAAAGTGGGCCGTTTGTTGGTATCGGAACTCTTTACCGTCGGCCAGGGCGGCTGGTCCGGCTTCCCATCGCACAAGCACGATTCAGATCTGCTGCCGGACGAAAGCCGTCATGACGAGGTTTATAACTTCCGCTTCAAACCTGGGCACGGCTTCGGCATGCAGTTGCTGCAGAAAGATGAAAACGAGGTGGGTGAAGCCTTCCACATTGTCGACGGTTCGACCTTCATCATCGAAAAAGGCTATCACCCCTGCGTGGCAGCGCCCGGCTACGAGATGTATTACTTCACGATCCTCGGCGGCTTAAGTCAGCGGTCGCTTAAGCAGTATTTCCACCCGACGCACGCCTATCAGGTCGAAACCATCCCCGGCATCAAGGACATGGTTGCAAAGTTCAAATGACGGCGGCATCGCTCAGCGATGTTCTGCAGGCAGCGATGGGCGGCGGCTATGCCGTCGCAGGACTGGTCGTGCTCGGGTGGGAAGACGCTTGCGCCTATGTCGAAGCTGCTGAACAAGCTGGTATTCCGATCATCCTGCAGGCCGGCCCAGGTTGCCGCGCACACACACCGGTTCCTGTTCTGGGCAAGATGTTTCGCCATCTTGCGGATCGGGCCGGCGTACCGGTGGTCTGTCACATTGACCACGGATATTCGCTCGAGGATTGCCTGGAGGGCATCGATAACGGCTTCACCTCGGTCATGTTCGACGGCTCCAAGCTGCCGATCTCCGAAAATGTCGACATCACGGCACGCATTGTCGAAAAAGCCCGCGCTGCCGGCGTCTCTGTCGAGGGGGAAGTGGGTTTCGTCGGCTATGCCGAAGGTGCAGCGTCAGCGACGACCGATCCTGGAGAGGCTGCCCGTTTCGAACGCGAAAGCGGTGCCGATGCCCTCGCCATCTCCGTTGGAAACGTTCATCTCCAGACTGAGAAAACTGCAGGCATCGACTTTAAGGTATTGGCATCTATCGAAGCTGCAACCACCCTGCCTCTGGTCCTGCATGGCGGCAGCGGCATTCCAATCGAAACTCGCAGAAAACTGGCGAGAGAAACCCGGGTCTCGAAGTTCAACATCGGCACCGAGCTGCGCATGGCCTTCGGTCAAGCGCTCAAGGAAAACCTTCAAAGTCACCCCGAGGCTTTCGACCGTTTAGATCTGTTAAAGCCGACAATTCCGGCTGTACGCGACACAACGCTACAGGTCATTCGCAATATCGGACCAACGCCACCATAAGAGCCGAATGCTCGGCGGCGATTAAACACCGCCGCGTGCCTTACGGATATCCCCACGCAGCAACTCGCTGATCATCAGGTCACCGTAACCTTCCGCTTCAGCACGAGAGAAGATATCAAGCACGGCCTTGTTCAAAGGCGAGCTTAGCCCAAGTTGTTCGTTCATCTCGGTGATGTAACGCATATCCTTATAGGCGCTCTTTACGGTAAAGACGTAACCCTTGAAATCATCTTCGATCGCGCCACCGATCACGCGGCGGAAGACGCCGGAATCTGCTGATCCCCGAATCACAACGTCATAGAGCTTTGTCCAGTCGGAGCCTGCTACATCGGCGGCGTGAAACGCCTCGAACACCAGCGCAGCGATGCCGAACACCATATAGTTGTTCACAAACTTCGCCCGCCCACCGGCGCCGACCGCGCCAAAATGCTGAACTGCAACGCAAAACCCGCGCAGGATGGGTTCGATCCTATCGAACAGTGCGTCGTCCGCACCGACCAGAGCGCCCAGTTGACCTGCTTCGGCCTGCTTGGTTCCTCCGGTCAGCGGTGCTTCGGCAAATTCGACACCGAGCGCGGACATGCGTTCGGCAAGTTTCGCAGTCGAGGAGAGGGAAGAAGTACCGGTATCGACCAGAATCTGACCCTTGCGAAGATTTGGCTCCAGTTCCGCAACGACCTGTTCCACTACATTGGAATCCGGCAAGCAGAGGAGCAGCACATCGCTCTGCAAAGCCAACTCCGCATAGCTTTTGCATTCCATAGCCCCCAGGGCAACAAGAGCCTCAATGGGTTGGCGATTACGGTTGGCAATAACGCGCAGATCGAAACCCTTAGCCAAGAGGTTCGATGCCATGCCATAGCCCATGGCCCCCAAGCCGATAAACCCAATGCTCACCGGGCTTCCTCCTCAAACTGAAGCTGCGCTAAATCGACCAGCCGCCGTCAACAATAAAGAACTGACCGGTCGCAACCTTCGATTCGTCCGAAGCGAGATAAACCACCATTGGCGCGATATCCTCCGGATGGGTCATCTCGCGGGTTGGCTGGCGATCCAGCATCTCTTCGTACGCCTTGTCGTAGTTCCCGCGTGCCGCCATACGAGCCTTGAGAGACGGTGTCATAACCGTGCCCGGGCAGACCGCGTTGCAGCGGATCTTCTGTTGAACATAGTCCTTGGCGATCGACTTTGTCAGGCCCAGAACCGCGCCCTTCGTTGCGCTGTAGACGCATCGGCTGGCAACCCCCATCAGGCTGGAGGCCACTGTCGCCATATTAATGATTGAGCCGCCGCCGTTCTCGATCATGCCAGGCAGGAAGGTCTCGATCATACGGGCATGCGAACGCACGTTAATCTGAAACGAGCGGTTCCAGGCCTCGTCATCGGCCTCTAGCAAGGTTCCGTCGTGCACATATCCGGCACAATTGAACAACACATCCGGCGTCGGCACCTCATTGCGTAAGGCCATAATCGCCGCCGCATCGGTCACGTCGAGCCGCACACATTCCAGGTTCACACTAACGGCGCAGAGGCTGTCAAGTGAAGGTTGATCGATATCGGTGGCGTAAACTGTCGCTCCTTCGTCGGCCATGGCAATCGCACAGGCTCTCCCGATTCCCATGCCCGCGGCAGTCATTACTACCTTCTTACCTGAAAGACGTCCCATTCAAAGCCTCCACCGACCTCACTCGAATCCGTTCTGTTCCACTCTATCGGATCGTCAGCGGACATTCGCCAAGAACTTGCGGGTCTGTTCGCTTTGGGCCTCGCCGAAAATCTGCGCCGGCGGGCCGATCTCCTCCATCATACCCTGATGGAAGTACGCGACCCGGTCGGAAACATCGCGGGCGAACCCCATCTCGTGGGTCACGCAGATCATCGTCATGCCCTCTTCCGCCAACAGGCGCATGGTGTCCAGCACCTCTCCAACGAGTTCCGGATCCAAGGCAGAGGTAGCCTCGTCAAACAACATGTAATCCGGTTCCATCGCCAGTGCACGAGCAATGGCAAGGCGCTGCTGTTGCCCCCCCGAAAGCGCAGAAGGATAGACGTCGAGCTTATCTCCCAACCCAACGTGTTCTAGCTGTTTCACCGCTATTTCCCGCGCTTCCTGCCGGGATTTTCCACTCACAATCTTAGGTGCCAGCGCAACGTTTTCCGTCGCCGTGAGATGCGGAAAGGAATTCCACTGCTGGAAGACCATGCCCAGATTCTGGCGAAGTTTGTTGATGTCCGTGCTTTTGGCATGCACCGAAACACCATCAACAATCACTTCGCCCTGTTCGATCGTCTCAAGCGCATTGATGCAGTACAGCAGGGTTGACTTGCCGGAACCGGATGCACCAATCACGCTCAGCACTTCGCCTTTTTGAACCGTGAGGTCGATCCCCTTGAGCACGTGCAGAGCACCGAAGTACTTATGCAGATCTTTTACTTCAATCATGATTTCCACCTGCTCTCAAGGCGCGCGCTATATTGGGATAAGGGATAGGAAAGCGCGAAATAGAACGCGCCGGCCAGGGCCAGAATGATGAAGGGTTCCTGGGTGCGGGTAATGAGGATTTGCGACGCCCGCAGCAACTCGACATAACCCAGAACCGAAACCAATGCACTGTCCTTTACAACACTCAGCGCCACGCCGACCCAGGACGGGAACACCGCGCGCAGGCCGATCGGCCAGACCACGTACCGCATATCCTGCCAGTAGGTCATACCCAGAGAACGCGCCGCTCTGCGCATGGGAACACCGACCGCCTCAATCCCGCCACGCGCCACATTGGCAACCAGGGCGGAAGTGTAAAAACTCAGAATGATCGCACCCGAAAAGAAGGGATTGAGTGGCAGCCCAACCAGCGGGAAGAAATTGAAAAACAGGATCAGCTGAATAATCAGCGGCACTGAACGAAAGGCATCGAGGACGAGGCCCAGGGTAATCTCGATCCACCAGCGCCCGGCCTGAAGCGCCCAGCCGAAGATGCAGCCCATGACCGTGCCGGCAGCAACGGAGATTACGGAAATCAGGAGTGTCCGGCCCGCCGCCTCGGCTAGAAACCCCAGGTCACTGAACTGAAAACCGGTAAAGAAGGACGTCGTCGCATTCATCTCATCGCTCCCTCAATACCGAAAGAGACGCCAACCGATCAGACGCGACAGTGCGAGAATGACCTTGACGATGACATAGTAGATGACCGCTGTAACGGCGAAGTATTCGAAGATGCGGAAGGTCTTGGATGCAAAGAACTGTGTCTCTCCGGACAGCTCGCGAAAGCCGACCAGCATGCCGAGCGAACTCATCAGCACGGCCCAGACCATATGATTGGTCATGGGGTGATAGACGATCCGTAGCACCTGCGGAATGATGATCCTGACGTAAGCCTGGGTGGCGGTCATGCCGAGCGATCTGGCGGCGCGCAATTGGGTCGGCGGCACTGCCTGAAACCCGCCCCGAAAATTCTCCGCGAGATAACCCGCATTGTTAAACGACAATCCGACCAGCACGATGAAATAGGGGCTGAGGTGGATTCCAAAAGCCCCCAATCCGAAGCCGAAGAAGAACAGCTGAAACAGCGCCGGCGTATTACGCGCGACTTCAATCCAGGTCGTGGCAAACCAGCGCAGAGGCGCAGCACCGGTCAGGCGTGCAAGGGCGAGCAGAAGTCCGGTCACGATGCCGATCACCATCGACAGGATCGCGACCTCCATGGTCAGAAGACCTGCGTCGAGCAGGTCCGGCAATGCGCGAAATACCGGCCGCCAATGAAAGGTATAATCCATCGTGCCCTCTCGTGATGACGTCGCCGCCCGTGACCGGCAAATGGATTACCGATTACGGGCGGCGACAGGACTTCATCAGTAGAAGACGCCCGGAATCCGCAGTTCCGGCGCTTCGCCGCCGACGAACTGTCCCCAAAGCTCCTGATAGCGTCCGGAACGCACTTGATGCGTGACGAATAGGTTCAGGTAGTTCAGCCAGGCAATATCCTTACGCGGGCCGACGACCGAGGTGTAATCCGTGGTCCACGGCATACGCGGGCCGGCAATGATGGTGTCGTACTGCGCGGCGATCGGCTTAACCGCTGTATTGGTGGTAATGCCGGCATCGGCCTTGCCTTGTGCCACGGCAAGGAACACCTCGTTCTCAGACTGATAGCCCTGGTAGAGGTTTTCGGTACCCCACTCTTTGGCGATCTTCAGAAACTCCTGCTCCGGCACGGTCCCGATCGCAGCCGCGATCCGTTTGCCCTTCATGTCCTCGAAGGTCTTGATACCGCTGTCCTTACCGACCACGGCCTGCGCGTAGTAGATTGCGTAAGGAATGGTGAAACCAACTGTCTTGGCGCGCGCGAGCGAATCCGACGTGCCGCCGAACACCACGTCGGCGCGGTTGGTCACGATAACCGGCAGGCGCTCGGCCCAGGTCACGGGCAGGATCTCGAAATCGACCTCTAGCGCTTTGGCCAGGTCCTTGCAGTATTCGACGTCGAAACCGGCGGGTTCGTTGTTTGCGTCGCGAAACCCGATCGGCGGGAAGTCCAGCACGACGCCGCAACGCAGAACGCCCTCGCCAATGACATCGTCCACCTTATCGGCTTGTGCACCCGTGGCGCAGGCGGCAATTCCCACGGCCACCGCAGCCGCGGCGACCAATTTGTGAGCCCTCAGCATATTCTTCTCCCTAAGTTTTTTTTACCTGTTTGGAGACTTATCAGCGTCTCGGTGAGTTAATATATCGAATTGAATTCAAATTGTCGACAACGAATAATTCAGATTGAATGCAGCAAATGAGCACTCTAAGATCCCGTCTGTTATTGGAGATGCGGATCTGAGCCAATGCGCTGGAAAAAAACAGCTAATCTTGTTGAGGCCCATGCGGAGGGCGAGGTTGGCCGGGTCGTGACCGGCGGTGTGCTGGAGGTGCCGGGTGAGACAATATTGGACAAGCTGCGGCACCTGAACGAAGTGGACGATTCCCTGCGCCAGTTTCTGGTGTTCGAGCCGCGCGGTTACGCGCAGATGAGTACCGATCTGCTGTTCGCCCCAACGCGGCCCGAGGCGGACGCCGGCTTCATCGTCCTGCAGGGCGACAAGGCCCATGCCATGTCCGGCTCCAACTCCATCTGCGTGGTTACGGTATTACTGGAGACCGGAATTCTGGAAATGCAGGAACCGGAAACCATCGTCACCCTCGATACGGCAGCAGGGCTGGTGACGGCCACAGCCAAGTGCCGCGATGGAAAGTGCGAGAGCGTATCCCTTGCCATGCCACCCTCTTTCGTCGACCAGTTGGACGCGCGGGTCGAGGTGGAAGGCATCGGGGAAATTTCAGTCGATATCGCTTTCGGCGGGATCTTCTACGCCCTAGTCGATCCTGCGGCGATCGACACGGAAATCGGCCCTGATACTGCCCGCCGGCTCGTCGATATTGGGAGTCGGATTCACCGTGCGGTTAACCGCCAACTTGAGATCTCACACCCGGAGATTCCGGGACTGAACGGTATCTCCTACGTCATGTTCGTTGGCCACAATACTGAGGGCGAGCTCAAGGGCGCGACAATCCTCCCACCGGGGCGGATCGACCGCTCGCCTTGCGGCACGGGAAACTCCGCACGGCTCGCCGTCATGGCAGCGCGCGGCGAAGCCGGCGTCGGAGACCACTTTACCGCGCGCTCGATCATCGACAGCCGCTTCGATGTCGAGATTACCGGCACGACCACAGTCGCCGGGCGCCAGGCGATTCTGCCTCGCGTGACCGGTCGCGGTTGGATCCATGGTTTTCACCAGATCGGCCTCGATCCCTCCGACCCCTACCCCCAGGGTTACAAGGTTGCCGACTGCTGGGGCGACGCTTTCGACTTGCTGAAGTAACAGTGGCAGAGGTTCCGGCGACACAGGGCATTGCACCGGATGCAGAAGTCGGCATCATCGGTGCCGGAATCATTGGCGTCGCGAGCGCCTTCGAATTGTCCCGGCAAGGCTACCGGGTCACGCTCTTCGATCAAGATCAACCTGGCCGCTTCGGTCCTTCCTTTGGCAACGCCGGGCATATCGCGGGCTCGGACATTTTCCCACTGAGCAAGCCGGGCATTGAGCGGACCGCACTTCGTATGCTGGCAGACCGCGACGGGCCGCTAAAGCTCTCTGCGTCTCACTTGCCGAAATCTCTCCCCTGGCTCTGGAACTTCTGGCGATCCGGACGCGGTGACAACTACCTAAGATCTATCCGGGCCCTTACCGCCATCAGCGCTGATGCGGTCGAATCCACCGAGACGCTCTTCGCGCAAGCCGGCATCGCCGACAAGCTGCAGCGCAAGGCCGCGCTTTATCTCTACGAAAGCGATCGCTCCTATGATGCTTCGAAGGCGGATTGGGCAGAGAAAGCCTCCAACGGACGTGCCTCAATCACGGTCGATGATGCCGCTATCCGCGATCTGGAGCCCGATCTTGCACCACTCTTCCGCCACGGTGTTCTGTCGCAGGAATGGGCTCTGGTCAGCGACCCCTATGACGTCGTGACGGGGTTAGCCAAGGCTGCCCAACGGATGGGCGTCAATTTCGAGTGCGCGAAAGTCGAACGCATCGCTGTGTCCGATACTGGTGCGGAGATTTTCATCGACGGCAAGCCGCGCAGTTTCGATGCCGTTCTGATTGCTGCCGGTGTCTGGTCGCGCGGTTTCGCGGCGCAACTCGGCGAAGCTCTGCCCCTAGAGGCCGAACGCGGCTACAACCTCACCTATCCCGATGCCCCCGTGCGCAACGAACACCCGTTGGTTTTCGCCGACCGGGGTATCGTCTCGACCACACTCACAAGCGGCCTGCGCATCGGTGGCTGGGCAGAATACGCCGGCCTGCGTGCGCCTGCGGGGCAGACCTACTTCCTACGCCTGCACCGGATCTGCCGAACACTCTTTCCCGGCATCGATGACAAAAGTGGAATCGAATGGATGGGGCCTCGCCCCTCCCTTCCCGATTCAGTTCCCGTCCTCTCGCGCTCGGCACGTGCCCCACGTATATTTTACGCCTGCGGCCACGGTCACTACGGCCTGACCCAGGCCGCGAAATCGGCAAACCTCATCACAGATCTGATATCCGGCAAAGCAGCCGACGACGATCTCGCACTCTTCTCGATCAGGCGCTTTTCCTAACCTCTGGCTCTACAGAGTTCTTCGAAAGAGGTGGGCTTGAGGCCAAATACACTCCCGCGAAACTTGGAAAGACAGGCTTTGAGCACGGTTGGGCCTGCTCATGGCAGGTATGCGCCAATAGGTGACAAATCTTGGCTAAGAACTGCTAATCCTGTTGAGAACGCAACGAACGTCTGATCGAACAAACGCCAGAGCGCCCCAATGGACATACTCGAGCCTGACATCCTCATCAAGTTGATCGCAACAGCAACCGTCGTGGTCATCGCAACGTTGGTGGCGGAAAGGACAAGTTCTTTCGTTGGCGCAATGATAGCTGCGCTGCCGATCTCTGCCGGGCCGGCTTATCTCTTTATCGCTATGGATCACGGCACGGATTTCCTTGCGGAAAGTGCATTGACCGGCGTGGGCGTCAACTCAGTGATGGCGCTCTTCCTCTGTACAACCGTCGTTTTGATCCCGCGATTGGGGATCGTCACGGGACTCGGTATAGCCCTCTCAATTTGGGCCATTGGATCTTTGCTGATTCTGCAGGCCTCCTTGGGCATCTTAACCTCCTTCGTCCTGAACATCGCTGCCTTTCCTGTCTTAGCGTTTTTGTCCAGCAGTTACCTCAGCCACAAAGCCCCGCCAGCCCTGAAATTTCGCGCGTCTGATATTGCGTTACGCGCATTCGCAGTGGTTTGTGTTGTCCTGGCGGTTCTTACGGTCGGCAAATCCTTCGGACCGAAAGCAGCTGGGCTTATGGCGCTCGTGCCCGTTGTTTGGATCAGTATGACGATTATCCTCTACACCAGACTGGGAGCAGATGCCTGCGTGGCCGTTCTCGCGAACGGCATTCTGGCCATGTTCGGCTACTGCTTTGCCTTGACCGCGCTACACCTGATCACGCTGCAGTCTGGACCATTAGCCGGCTTGAGTTCGGCGTTGTTTCTGAGCGTGGGCTGGAACCTTGGGCTAATGCTCCTGCGGCCGCATATCCCGATTTACAATGGTCGCCGCCGTCGATGCGGCGCCGGTGCAGATCAGTGATGAAACGGAGGCTTGCCGAAGCACTCTCCCGCAACAGACCGCGTGTGTTTGCGTAAGGGTTGCAGGGCGTTAACGCCGATCAAACGACCCTAATAAAGTACCTTGATATCCTGGGTGCTGCGCCGGCTGATGTAGCGGATGAACTGCTGGTGGACCTCTTCCGCATGTTCGCGGGCAAGTCGCTCGGCAGCCTCGACGTCATGTTGTTCAATCGCATCGATAACGTCGTCGTGGGCATGCGTAAGCTCGCTCGGCAAGGTGTCTCCGTACGAGCGGAAATATAGCCTGAGCGACCGGCGGCCCTCGTCCAGGATCCGGCGATATGTGTCGGTCAAGATCCGGTTGCCACCTGCTTCGGCAATCGCCAGATGGAAATCCCGGTTGCCTTCGATCATGCCGAGCACGTCGTTGGCGGCGACGGTCTTGCGAAAGCTCTCTTGCTTTTCCTTGATAATTCGAAGCTGCTCCTCGGTCCGGTTTTCCGCCGCCAGACGCGTGATTGCCCGCTGAACCAGATCCAGCGCATCAATGAAGATTGGAAATTCCTCAATGTTGAGGGGCGCCACGATCGTACCCTTGTTGGGTAAAGTCTTGATCAGACCTTCCGAGCCGAGCCGCACCAAGGCCTCGCGGATCGGTGAGCGGGAGACGTCGAAACGGGTCGCCAAACTGGCTTCGTCAATAAGCTGACCAGGTTCGAGCTCCAGGGACAGAATTTCGTCTCGGAGCTTCTCGAAGATCATCAGCGCGCCATAGCCCCGGCCACGCTTTTCGTTTGAAGCCGTCGGCGCCTCAACCTGCTTATCCATTCTCGCACCCCATTTTCCGCCCGCCTCAACACGCTGGATTGACGCACCAGCGCGCGCCCCCGCCCTGTCATCCATCAGCCGACACTACCGCAGCACACAGCTTGCATTCAAGAGAGCATATCTATAGTGTGTAAATTGTATTCAAATTGTCGGCAAATAAAAATCCACGTAAAATCAGTACGTGCGCCGACCTTAATCAGAGTTATAGCGCGGTTGAATCTGGCCGCATGCGGGAGGAACTGATGAGGTTCGAGGGAATCTACACACCGATCATGACCCCATTCCATGACGATGGCACCATCAATTGGGATGCTTACGCTGAAGTCATCGAATGGCAGATCGAGAGCGGCGTGGACGGTATTATTGTCGGCGGCTCAACTGGAGAGTTTTATGCCCTTTCCAAGGAAGAACGCCTGGAGCAATTTCGCTTCGCCAAGGAACGGATTGCCGGGCGCGCGCTCTTCATGGCGGGCGTCAACGACATCCGGGTCGATGAATGCCTGGAGATTACCGCAGCTGCGCGCGATATCGGAGCGGAAGCTCTCCTGGTTGCCGCGCCGCCCTATTCCTTGCCGTCGGAACTGGAGCTGGCCACGCATTTGCTGAAAATCGATCGCGTCGCCGGACTGCCGATCATGCTCTACAACTACCCCGGCAGAACAGGTGTCGAGATGGGCGAAGACTTCCTCGACCGGGTCGGCCAAAGCGCAAACATTTGCGCCATCAAGGAATCGAGCGGCGACCACAGCCGCATCCGTCTGCTGGCCCGCGAATACCCGCAAATCCAGTTGATCGCCGGCGGCGAAGACCAGGTGCTCGAATTCTATGCCTGGGGCGCGAAAGCCTGGGTCTGCGCCAGCGCGAACATTTTCCCGCGCGAGTGCAAAGCCTTCCACAACATCTGTGCAATGGGCGGTGACTTCGATCGCGGCCGCCGGATCATGTCTGCATTTCTGCCGCTGATGCATGCCCTGGAACAAGGCGGCAAGTTTTTGCAGTGCATCAAATACGGTGCCGAACTGCAGGGCCATCCAGGCGGCATGGTCCGTCCCCCGCTTTCGCCCATGAAGAAGGAACTCAGGCGCGAGATGGAAGAAATCATCCGGACCGCCCGCACCACCGTCAACGCCATCATCGACGAAAAGGAGTGAGATCATGTCAGACCTCCTCACCTACGACGAATACAAAGCCATCGCTGCCGGTCTCACTTTTCCGGTCAATGCCTTCATCCACGGCAAGTTCCAGTCACCGCGTTCTGGCCAGACTCTGGAAACCATCAATCCCGCGACGGGTGAAATTCTCGCGCAGATTGCCGCCTGCAATTCCGAAGATGTCGACTTCGCAGTCAGAAAGGCGCGCGAGGCTTTCGACAGCGGCGTCTGGTCTAAGGCTGCCCCTGCGGCCCGCAAGGAGGTTCTGATCAAGCTGGTAAAGCTGATCAATCGGCACCGTCACGAACTCGCTGTTCTGGAAAGTTTGGAGAGCGGAAAACCCATCAGCGAATGTCAGTTGACCGATGTCCCCGAGACCGCCAGTTGCATCGCCTGGCACGCCGAAGCCACCGACAAGCTTTATGACCAGATGGCTCCTGCCTCGGACGACGCAGTGGGAATGATCGTGCGCGAACCTCTCGGCGTGGTTGGCTGTGTGCTGCCCTGGAACTTCCCGCTCATGATGGTCGCCTGGAAGATCGGACCGGCTCTGGCAACGGGCAACAGCGTCATCGTCAAGCCAGCCGAACAGACCAGCATGACCACGCTGCGTCTGGCTGAGTTAGCATTGGAGGCTGGCGTTCCAGCAGGTGTCTTAAACGTGCTGCCGGGTCTGGGACCGGACGTAGGCGAGCCGCTCGGCCGGCATGAAGGTGTCGAGGCAATATCCTTCACTGGGTCGACCGAAATCGGCCGCCGCTTTCTCGAGTTTTCGGCCCAAAGCAATCTCAAAAAGATCGTACTGGAGTGCGGCGGAAAAAACCCGGCAGTCGTCCTCTCCGATGCAGATAATCTGGATTCGGTTGCCAGGCACGCGGTCTTCTCCGCTCTCTGGAACATGGGGCAGAACTGCACTGCCAACTCGCGCCTGATCGTGCATGAGAAGGTCAAAGATACATTGCTGACCTGCATAGAGCAGCAGCTCACCAATTGGAAAACCGGTGATCCCCTTGACCCGACGAACCAGCTGGGCGCAATCATCAGCCGGGAGCAATACGACAAGATCCTGGGCTACATCGCGACCGGCAAGAAAGAGGGCGGTGAGATCCTTTGCGGCGGTAAGGCCCGCAAGGGTAAAGGTCTCTTCATCGAGCCAACGGTCTTCGACAAGATCACCCCGGATATGACCATCGCCAAAGAGGAAATCTTCGGTCCGGTCCTGGCCATCATGTCCGTCGCATCGGATGCAGAAGCCATCCAGGTCGCGAACGACACCTGTTACGGTCTGCAGGCCTCGCTTTACACGGCAAACGTTCGCAAAGCACATCGCTACGCGCGCGCCCTGCAGGCCGGCACCGTCTCGGTCAACTGCTATGGTGAGGGAGATATCACAACGCCCTTCGGCGGCTACAAGCTTTCCGGCTTCGGCGGCCGAGACAACTCTCTCATGGCACATGACCAGTACACCGAAACCAAGACCATCTGGATCGACACGAGCGACGATCCCATCGACGACACGGTTTAACGGACCGGCATCAGATCACGGAGGTGAAAATTGCCGAAGTTCCCATCTCCGTGTTTCAGCCTGGATCCGCCCGGCTTTCTTCCTTGATCCATTCAGCAAATGCCGCGACGGCCGGACTGGCGGACTTTGATGGCGGTGTGATGAGGTAATAGGCCTCCTCCATCGGCAAAGCGAAGTCGAATGGCCGCTTGAGCAGGCCGCGTTTCAGAAGATCGTCCGCCACCGCCTCATGTGCCATTGCAACGCCGATTCCCGCTTGTGCCGCCGCCAGCGACACCACAAAAGTACTTGCCCAGTTGACGACCTTTCCGTTGGGAAGCGAGCGGTTCTGCCCGCTCAGCCAGCGCTCCCAGTTACATGACAAACCACTGCAGTCGAAAAGACGCTTTTCCAATACGGCATCGATATCTTTAAGCTCGGCTTCGACTCCTGGCGCGCAAACCGGAAAGAAGTTGCCCTGTAACAAGCGCTCGCCCTTGGCGCCATCCCACTCGCTTCTGCCAAAGCGGATTTCGATGTCCGCCGCTGCCGCCGTACGCTCGGGTGCCCAAAGTGCGGTCGTGACATTCACATTGATCCATGGATGCCGTTCGAAAAGCCGCCCGAGACGAGGCGCCAACCAAAAAACCGAGAAGGCAAGATTAGATTGAACTTCCAGAACCTGATCCCGGTCGACGCCCACCAGCGCCCGGGTGCCCACGAGGAGCGCAGCAAAGGCTTCCTGAACCGTCGGCAGATAGGTCATGGCTGCTTCTGTCAGTTCCAAGGCACGGGTTCGGCGATGAAACAGCGGTTTACCCAAAAAGTTTTCGAGACTCTTAATCTGCTGGCTGACCGCCGACTGAGTCATATGCAGTTCCTGCGCGGCATGGGTAAAACTGAGATGCCGTGCCGAAGCCTCGAAGGCCCGGAGCCAGTTGAGCGGAGGAAGGCTTTTGTTCACCACAGCCACACTCATAAGTGATCCATAAGTCAAACTGATTATATGGCGAAGCTTTATTCGTTGGTAAAGAGTTCTGGCGATTTGCAAGCTCCTAACAACATCGAACCACGCGTCGTAGGATTTGAGAAAACTGCGGATGACAGGCAACATCGCAACGAACGCAGCCTCATCAGGCATAGTATTTGACCGGAAGAAGCTAAAAGCCTTGGCCAAACGCAGCGATCGCCCGGGACTGATCTGGCTGGCGCAATGGGTAGTCCTACTGACCGTCACGGGCTGGATCGTCTATCTGACCCTCGGCAGCTGGTGGCTACTCCCTGCGATGATGGTCTATGGCACCGTCCTGACCGTGCCCGCCTACGCTCTCAGTCACGAATGCGCCCACGGCACCGCCTTCCGGACCCGCTGGCTAAACGAAGCCTGCCTCTGGCTCGGCTCCCTGATTTATTTCGAAGAGCCCCATCACCGGCGTTATTCGCACACCCGCCATCACACCTACACTTGGCACGTGGGCAAAGACAGCCAAATGCCCTTCGACACGCCCATGACCTTTCGTGGCTGGCTGTTGGAGACTACCGGCATCGCATTGTTCAGCTACGAAATCAGAGTCTTTGCGCTTAACGCACTTGGGCGTTTCAGCGATGAGACCCGCACCTTTACCCCAGTATCCGAACTACCGAAACTCAAATGGGGCGCAAGGGCTTGTTTGGCGGTCTATGCCCTGCTCACAGCGCTGGTCGCATCGGGCAGTGTCTGGCCACTTTACTTCATCCTGTTGCCGCGCCTGCTGGGTGGGCCGGTGATGCTGCTCTTCACATTAATTCAACACGTTGAGCTGCAGGAAAACTCACCCTCGATCCTGGAGTCCACGCGTTCATTCCGAACCGGCTGCATCGGGCGCTTCCTCTACATGAACATGAACAACCACGTCGAACATCACCTCTATCCGCTGGTACCCTTTCACGGGCTCCCAGCACTTAGCAAAGCGATAGCGGATCAATTACCCGAACCGGATCCAGGTTTCTTTCGCACAAATTGGGAGGTATTTCAGGTGGTGCTCCACCGCTCGCTCGGTCGTTCGACCAAGGCACCTAGCCTGCGCCAGGCGCCCAACATGATCACCGCCGGCGGTTTCGATCGGCTCTCGAAAGCAAGTATGTCATGAGCGAGTGGGTCCGGGTCTGCGCAGCCGAGGAGATCGACGAAGAAGATCTCATACGCTTCGATCATGGCGGGTGCAGCTTCGCCGTCTACAACACCGAAAAGGGCTTTTTCGCGACGGACGGTTACTGCAGCCACGAGGCACAGCATTTGGAAGACGGCTTGGTCATGGGAACTGTCATCGAATGCCCGCTGCATCAGGGCCGCTTCGAGATCACAACAGGCAAGGCGCTCTCTGCACCTGTCTGCGTTGATCTACAGACCTATCCAATCAAGCTGGAAGACGGCGACATATTCATTCGGCTTTGAATCCGGCGGAGACCGGCCGCACCGGTTCTTCCTCCAGTTCCTGCCATGCCGAAAAAAACGCCTCAATAGTCGCCCTCGAGATGCCGCGCGTGATGAAGACCAGCTTGCTGCGCCGGTCTTCGTCAGGCCAGGAGGTCAGTTCCCGCGGGTCGTGATAGATGTGCTGAACGCCATGAATCACGACAGGCCGGCCAGGCGCGTCCTTGAAAGCGACGATCCCTTTAACCCGCAACAGATCAGCACCCTGGTTCGCGACCAGGAACTTTAGGGCGAAGGTAAAGGCCATACGCTCCAGCGGCGCATCGAAGATCAGAGCAAAAGCCTGGATCTCCTCGCCGTGGCGGTTGACGTCGTGTTCGTGGTCGTGGCCGTGCGCATGGTCGTGGTCGTGACCTTGTGTTTCGGCAGCGCGATAGGCCTCGACCTTAAGCCAGTCCACGACCTCGGCGCCCTTGCCGGCCGGATCGTAGCGGTTGGCGCCGAAGAGTTTTATTAAATCAAAGGCGCTATCGTTCCGGTCATAAATCGCTGCGCCCGGGTTGAGGTGGCGCAAGGAGGTCATGAGCCGCGAGAGGTCGTTGCGGGAGGCAAGATCCTTTGCAAGGTCACTCTTACTTACCAGCAGCACATCGGCCATGGCGATCTGCTTCATCGCTTCGGGCTGCCCAGCGAGAGTCCTGCTGGCATTAACGCAATCAACCAGAGTCACGACACCGACCAGCGTGAAATGGCGTTCAGCCATGAGCGTATGGATCACCGGCGCGGGATCAGCCAGCCCGGTGGTCTCGATCACCAGCCGTTCGAAGGCGGGAATCTCACCAGCGAGACGGCGTTCCTGCAGCCGCCGCAGGCTTTCTCGGATATCGCCCCGAATCGTGCAGCAAAGGCAGCCTGAGGTCATTTCCAGCATTTCATCATCGGACCACTCAGCAGAACTGCACTCGACGAGAAGGTTGTCGAGTCCGAGTTCCCCGAATTCGTTGACGATAACTGCGGTATTGGCGAAGTGGGGATCGCTCAGGATCTCCGACAGAAACGTGGTCTTGCCGCTGCCCAGAAAACCGGTAAGCAGTGTAACGGGAATAGTCGACATTTCAGCGCTACTGGCTGCAGCTACCACAACAGCCACGCAGCTCCACCATGGCGCTTTCGACGGTGAAGTCGCGTTCGACCGCGCGCTGCATGAGTTGGTCGTTGACAACCTGATCGGTCAGTTCGTCCACATCCCCGCAACGACCGCAGATCACGAAGACCGTTGTTCCCTGATGTTTGTGGCTGTGCCGGCATGCGACAAAGGCATTAAGGCTTTCAAGCCGGTGAATCAGTCCATGTTCCAGCAACTTGTCCAGCGCCCGGTAGACTTGCAGGGGAGCACGGAATCCCTCACTACGAAGCTGGTCCAGGATGGTGTAAGCGCTGAGCGGTGCTTCGGCCTGCGATAAGGTCTCGAACACAAGAGATTGGTTCTTCGTAAGATCGGGAAGAGATAAGGTCATGTTGTTTTCCCGTCATTTGAAGGGGCGTGCTTTTTCAAGCCGCGAACGTGCAGAAGGCTGAGAAGGAAGAACACGAGAGCCGCGACCACGATGGACGGGCCCGACGGCGTGTCGAACCTGAGCGAGCCGAAGAGCCCGCCAATGACCGAAAGCGCTCCGATGGCCGACGCCATCATGGCCATCTGTTCAGGAGTCATCGCGAAGCGTCTTGCCGTGGCCGCCGGAATAATGAGCAGCGCCGTGATCAGCAGGATACCGACGATCTTCATGGCAATGGCGATGACGCTCGCCATCAGGAGCATGAATATCAGCCGCGAGAGTTCGGGACGCAGTCCCTCTGCCTCGGCGATTTCGGCATTGACCGTCGCCGCCAGCAAAGGCCGCCAGAGCCAAATCAGGAGTCCCAGGATCAAGGCCCCGCCCAGATAGATAAAGACAATGTCCTGACGGGACACCGCCAGGATGTCGCCGAACAGGAAGCCCATTAGATCGATCCGCACCCAGGTCATAAAGGCGACCATCACCAATCCCAGCGCCAAGGTGGAATGCGAGAGGATCCCCAGCAGCGCATCGGTTGAAAGAGCGCCCCGCTTTTGCAGCAGAAGAAGCGCCAGAGAAACCAGCGCCGCCACCAGGAAAACGCCGACGATGAGATTGATATCGAACAGATAGGCCAAGGCAACTCCGAGCAGCGCCGAGTGCGCCATGGTGTCGCCGAAGTAAGCCATGCGCCGCCAGACGATGAAACAACCCAGCGGCCCCACGATGATCGCAAGCCCGACACCGGCAACAAGTGCCCTGACGAAGAAGTCATCGAGCATTGGCGGCTTCCGAATCCTTGTCAGGCGAATTCCCTGTCTGACGGGTCTTTTGATCCGCTAGCTGGACGATGTCGCCATTCCCCGGATCGGCACCATCGTGCTGCGGACTTGAATGATCGCAATGCGCATGATCGCCATGCACATGACCGCCGCCGTGGATTGAGCCGTCGGGATGCTGAATGCGGCCGTCAGGCAGATGAGTGTGGTCATGGTTATGGCGGTAAATCGCCAGGGTTTCCGCGGCGCGGCTGCCGAAGAGCTCCAGATACTCGGGACTCGAAACAACGGAATCCGGCGTGCCTCGACAGCATACGTGGCCGTTCAAACAGACCACCGTATCGGTCTCAGCCATCACGACATGCAGGTCGTGGGAAATCAGCAGAATACCGCAGCCGGTCCGGTCGCGGATCTCCCTGATGAGATTGTAGAGTGCCACCTCGCCGGCGAAATCGACCCCTTGCACCGGTTCATCCAGCACAAGCAAATCAGGTGTCCCGATCATGGCCCGCGCGAGAAGCGCGCGCTGGAATTCACCGCCCGACAAATGCTGGACTTCGGCTTTGGCAAAGTTCGCGATGCCGACTTCCTCAAGCGCGCGCGTGATTTCGGCGGCGCCGTAGCGGCCGGTCAGCGTCATCAGACGCTCCACGGTTAAGGGCAACGTCCAATCAATGGTCAGCTTTTGCGGAACGTAGCCAATGCGCAGGCCCGGCCTCCGCCGCACGTCGCCGATATCCGGTTTTTGAATACCGACTGCTATCTTAGCCGTTGTGCTCTTCCCGGAGCCGTTCGGTCCGATCAGAGTCACGATCTCGCCGGGATTGACTGTCAGGTCCACCCCGCTGACCAGCCAGCGTCCGGCCCGACGCAATCCGACGCCTGTTGCTTCCACAAGGGCTTCCGCTGCGCCCGAAGGCTTTATCATAACTGCAATTACTCCGCCTCTTGCGATCCTGTATCGCATAGGTTATAGCGTTGCGCAACAAACACGTAATGTCATAACATATCGATGTAAACGATCAAATTCACAGAACCGACCGCCACATCTTTGACGTTTCGAGGCGGGGGCGGTTCGGATAGCCGATGAGGAAAAAAGATGAAGCGCTTGCGCCGACGGATGGTTTCCCTCTTTGCCCTTGCAGGAGCCGCAGCTTCGGCGGGTGCCACGCTTTACGCGCCAGATGCCCAGGCACTTGACGACGGCACGGTTGTCACCTCCATCAAACCGGTTCATTCCCTGGTTTCCGGGGTCATGGAGGGCGTCGGCAAGCCGCATCTTATCGTTCGGGGCAGCGCTTCGCCCCACACCTACAGCCTTCGCCCTTCCGATGCTGGCAAGCTGCAAGAGGCGAAAGTAATCTTTTGGATCGGAGAAGGTCTCGAAACCTTCCTTACAAAGCCTTTGGAAAGCCTGGGCGAGAACGCCAAGCTTGTCACCCTGAGTGACGCGCATGACCTGGTGAAACTTCCATTCCGCGAGGGCGGTCCTTTCGAAAAACACGACCATGATGAAGAAGGGCACGAGGACGGGCATCACGACGAGCACGGCCACAAAGATGAGCATGCGCACGAAGACGAGCATGGCCATAAGGATGAGCACGGGCATCACGAAGAAGCTGAGCATCACAAAGAGTCGGAAGCTCACGAGGATCACGATCACGACAAGCACGACGAAAGCGACCATGCCAAACATGGTCATGACGAGCACGATCATGACGAGCATGGCCATGAGGATGAGCATGGTCACGGCGAAGAAGCACATGCCGACGAACATGCCCATGGCGAATTCGATATGCACTTATGGCTCGACCCGCAAAACGCCAAGGCCATGCTGCACGAGATCGAGGAAGCTCTGGTCGCCGTCGATCCCGCAAATGCCGCAACATACGAATCCAACGCGAAACGCCTCTCTCAGCAGCTGGATGGGCTGATCGAGGAGGTTAAGGCCGAACTGGCGCCGCTCCACAACCGGCCCTTCATCGTGTTTCACGATGCCTATCAGTACTTTGAGCGGCGTTTCGATGTCACCGCCGCCGGCTCCATCACGGTCGACCCCGACGTGATTCCGGGTGTGCAGCGGGTGGCTGAGATTCAGTCGCGAGTGAAGGAACTCGGCGGCACCTGCGTCTTCGCGGAACCGCAGTTCGAGCCCAAGCTCGTCCAGGTCGTGACCGAAGGAACGACCGCCCGCTCAGGCGTTCTCGACCCTCTCGGCACTGGGCTGGACGAAGGTCCGGGACACTATTTCCAGCTTATCCGCACGATGTCGAGTTCGATTAAGGATTGTCTGTCCGGGAACTCATAAGCGGCGTCCGCCCGGCAGCAGCGTCATTCTGTTGCCTTTTACACATCATTTGTTGCAATTCGCTCAAAATTGGCAATTCTGTGTATCAGCGCCACTGAATGGATCGACCGAACGGCGCTTCTGCATCGACTGCTGAGGGCTGAGCCGGACAGATGGCCAAATGACCAACGTAATTTGCCTTGGGCTGGCGGTCTGGGACCAGATCTTTACGGTTGATCGTCTGCCGCAGGGCGGTGGCAAGAATTTTTCAAAATCTTTCATAGAAGTGGGCGGCGGCCCTGCAGCGACCGCCGCGGCAACGGCGGCCCGTCTTGGCGCCGAAGTCGCACTCTGGAGCCGGGTCGGTGACGACGACATCGGCCGTCGGATCACTGCCGACCTTGAGACCTATGGCGTCGATACGACAGATGTTCGCAGTTTCAAGGAAAAGCGCTCAGGCTTGGCCGTGGTCCTGGTGGACGCCGAGGGCGAGCGCATGATCGTGACACCTGGCGACCCCTTGCTGGAGAAGGATCCCACCTGGCTGCCTATCGAAAAGGTCGCTTCGACACAGATTGTCCTGACCGATGCACGCTGGCCCGAGGGTGCCTATTCGCTGCTCGAAGCCGCCCGGCGCTATGGCATCCCGTCCGTGCTTGATGCCGATCTCACCTCCGAGCCCGAAGCGCTTGTGCCTCTCGTCGAGAGCGCCAGCCACGTCGCTTTCTCAGCGCAGGGACTGCGGTCTTTTACCGGCATCGAGGATCTGCTGGACGCCTTACTGGCCGTGCGCGGCAACACCAGCGGCATCGTTGCGGTCACCGCGGGCGAACAAGGATGCCATTGGATCGACGAAGACGGCAGACCCGGACACTGTCCGGCCTTTCACGTCGATGTCATCGATACTCTGGGGGCGGGCGATGTCTTCCATGGCGCGCTGGCGGTTGCGCTCGCAGAACAGCAGCCCTTCCACGAGTCTGTGCACTTCGCTTCAGCGGCAGCGGCACTCAAATGCGGCAGATTCGGTGGCCGCGCCGGCACGCCGGAACGTACGGAACTGGAAGCTTTTCTGCAGAAAAACCACAAAATGAACCACACAACGAGAATGGCCGATGAAAAGTAGCGAACGCCGCGAAGCGATCCTGGACCACGTGCGCCGGCGCGGTGTCGGGGTCGTGGAAACTCTGGCCAAGGAGTTCGATGTTTCGACTCAGACAGTGCGGCGGGATATCGCTGAGCTCTGTGAGGCAGAGCTATTGGTCCGGCATCACGGCGGAGTCGGCTTGCCATCCAGCGTCATCAACACCGACTACGCTTTACGTAAAATTTCCCACCTCGAGGAGAAAGAAGCCATCGGACGTGCGGTGGCAGAGTATCTTCCCGACAACAGTTCGGTCTTCATGACAATCGGCACGACGATGGAGGTGGTTGCCCGCAAACTGGTCGACCGCGACGGCCTGCGCGTCATCACCAACAATCTCCACGCAGCAACCGTGCTTCATACCCGGCCAAACATCGACACGCTGGTCGCCGGCGGCAACATACGTCACCATAACGGCGGCATCGTAGGAACGGCAGCGCTCGATTTCGTTGAACAGTTCCGTGCCGATTTCGCAATTGTCGGCGTCGGCGCAATCGACATCGACGGGACACTGCTCGATTACGACTACAACGAGACCATGGTTGCCCAGACCATGATGCGCAACGCGCGCCGTGTCGTCGTGGCAGCGGATCATACCAAGTTCGGCCGCACGGCTTCGGTTAAGATCGGCAACATGTCGGACGTAACCGCCATCTTCACCGACAGTATGCCTGCGCCCGCAATGCAGAACGTCCTCGCCGACTGCAGTGTGGAAATCATGCTGAGCCAAGATCACTAGAGACCGATCGTTTTAACTGTCGAGTGAAATGCGCGAATTGACCTCCGAATCATATGGTTGGGGTGCGATTGCCGTTCACCAGATCATTGGAACGCGTGGCCCTTGCCTGCCCGCATCTACGCGTCAGGAGATTGTTGCAAAATCGCCTCAATTCGCTGCGGAATTTTCAAAAATGTAAAAATATGAAAATTATTCTGGATATCTTTGTTAAAATTCGCGCAATATAGTCTAACGTACCAGCATATTTCGAAACTCAACCGCCAACGCCAGATCAAACGGCAACGGCGGAGATATGCGCGTAGTGAATCAAGGCTGGAAAACCAGTGATAGCGCCGTGGGAGCCGCGACAGGTAATAATGGAAATCTCCGCAGGAAAGCTCTGGTCCCTTCGCCGTCTCGCAGACGCGCAGGGGCGCTTCAAGATGGTGGCCGTCGACCAACGCCCACCTATTATGAACCTCATCGCCTCCGAAAAGGGCGTGGAAACCGCGCCTGACAAGGACGTTTCCGCCATCAAGGAAACCCTGACACGCAGCCTTGCACCTCAGGCCTCTGCGATGTTGCTGGATCCCATCTGGGCCTATTCTGACGCCGTGCGGCATGTTCACCCCGGACAGGGTCTGATCGTCACCCTCGAAGACCATCGGTTCGAAGAGACAATCGGCGGGCGAAAATCGGCCAGCATCACGGACTGGAGCGTCGAAAAGATCAAGCGCATGGGCGCTGACGCAGTCAAGGTCCTGGCCTGGTACCGGCCCGATGCCGACCCGGAAATCTGCGCGCACCAGCAGGCTTATGTCGAAGAAATCGGACAGGCCTGCGCCCGTCACGACATCTGTTTTCTCTTCGAGTTGCTCGTCTACCCCTTGTCGGGTGAAGGCGACCAGACCCGGGACTACCGTGAACACAAAGTCAAACGTCCGCAGAACGTGATCGACTCGGTTCGCACCTTTGCCGACCCCAAATATGGAGTCGATATATTCAAGCTGGAGAGCCCGATCCCCGCAAGCGAAGTGCCCGACCCCAATTCGGCTGAAGCCGCCTCCTGTCAAAAATGGTTTGACGAATTGGGCGAAGCCGCCGGCCGTCCCTGGGTTATGCTGAGTGCTGGTGCGGATCAGTCATCCTTCAAAAATGTGCTGAGCTATGCCTATCGCGCCGGCGCCAGTGGTTTTCTCGCCGGCCGTGCGATCTGGTGGCAGGCCATGCAGCGCTATCCTGACATGGGCGCCGTGGAGTCAGCTCTGGCCGGAGACAGCACCACCTACATGCAGGAGATCAACCGCTTGACCGACGAGCAGGCCACGGCCTGGCAGGACCACCCATCCTTCGCTTCGGGCTATGATATTGCGGGCGCCGGACCTCAGTTTCCAAAGTTCTACGGCGACGGAACCGCGGCATGACGGCTCTGCTGCCTCAGGACCGGTTGCGCATCGGTATCGTTGCTGTTGGGCGACCGACTTTCGACGTCCCCTTTGCCGAATCCCTGCTGGCAACGGCGTTAGAAGGCTTGAACGACCTGGACGCAGAGATCGTCGGGTCGCCGGAACTGCAGTTCGACGCCGAGACCGTACGCAGCAACCTCTCGACATTGACATCTCAGCCTTTGGACCTGCTGCTGATTCTGCAGGTGACCTTTACCGACGCCACCATGACAGTCGAATTGGCAAAGTCGGTCGACGCCCCTCTGGCGCTCTGGTCCTTCCCCGAACCACGCAGTGGCGGGCGCCTGCGGCTGAATGGCTTCTGCGGTATCAACCTGGCCGCCCATGCGCTGGGCAAGGCCGGCCAGGCATTTGAATACATTCACCGCGAAGCCGGCTCGCCCGATGCGCTGGACGAGGTCATGGCGCTTACACGCGCGGGCTATGTCAAACGCCGTCTCTCGCAGACCAATGTGGGCGTCATTGGCGAACATCCCGCCGGCTTCGACACTTGCTCCTATGATACCGATGAGTTGAAAGCCCGCTTCGGTGTCGAAATCCAGACCCTTCCCATCGGCGACTTCATCGCGTCGGCTGCCGCCGTCGATGACGCCGATGCCGTGGCCGTTCGCGCTCGCGCGGTTGGAGATCTGGGATCGCTCGACGACCTGGATCAGGAATCTCTCCACAAGAGCATGAAGGTCTATGTCGCCCTGCGGCGCCTGGCCGACGAAGAAAATCTGCAGGCCATGGCAGTGCGCTGCTGGCCCGAGTTTTTCACGGATTTCGGCTGCGCCGCCTGTGGCCCCATGGCATTCATGAACCAGGACGGCACACCTTGCGGCTGCGAGGCAGATGTCTTCGGCACGCTGAGTTCGCTCGTCCTGCAGTGGACCTCCGGGGAACCCGCTTTCAACACCGACCTGGTCGACGTCAACGTCGATGACGATACGGTTGTTTTCTGGCACTGCGGACAGGCCCCTATCTCCATGGCAGATCCGGAAGGCCCGATTGGCCCGACCATCCATTCGAACCGCAAACTGCCCTTACTGAACGAGTTCGCACTGAAACCCGGCAGGGTCACCCTGGCACGCCTGACCCAGGCCAAGAATGAGATCCGACTCGTTCTGGGCGGCGCCGAAGTCCTTCGTGCGCCACCAAGTTTCTCAGGAACCTCCGGGGTCGCGCGTTTCGACAAGCCGGCGGGTGATGTTCTCGATCGCATCATGCGCGAAGGTTTGGAGCATCACACGGCCCTGGTTTACGGCGAACACCGGCCCGCACTCCGACGCCTGGCGGGCATGCTCGATCTGCCCGTCATCGAGTTGACTTGAAGAGAGATGATGTGTCCGAGTTAACGCCTCACACTCTAACCCCGCTCTCCAGTCTCTATCTGGTTGAAGCGGGTGAACGGGTTGCCCGATTTTCACTGGCCGGCGAGCCGCTTGAGATATCGTTTCCGCTCACTGGAGTTGTTCGGGTTCGTTTGGGCGAGCAAGATGGCGCCAGCTATCCGATCCTGGTTGATCTTGGCCCATCTGCACCGCTGAACGTCGAAGATCGCGAAACGGGATACCTCGTCACTTCTGGCGACCTGGAACTGGAGCTCTTGGATGAGCCCTTCCAATTCGTTCTCCGGAGCGCGAACAAGATTGTTTTTCGCTCCACGACAGACGGACACTTTCGGCGCAGCTTCAGGCTGCCGCCTTTTGCATCGACCCAGAAGGGCCTGTTCGCCGCCTTTCATCTGGACAGCGGCGACCCGGTCTTTGGGCTCGGGGAAAAATACGGTCCACTGAACCGGCGTGGGCAGCTTGTCATCAGCCACAATGAAGACGCGCTTGGAGTCAATGCAGAGATCTCATACAAGAATGCGCCGTTTGCCTGGAGCCCGTCGGGATGGGGCCTCTTTGTCCATACACCCGCCGATGTAACCCACGCTGTCGGCTATCCGCAGTGGTCGCACCGCACCTACGGCCTCGAAGTCGAAAGCAGTGAACTCGATCTTTTCCTGATCTCAGCCGACGGACCGGCGGAAATCCTTGAGCGCTACACAGCCCTGACGGGGCGCCCGGCCAAGCCACCACGCTGGAGCTATGGTCTGTGGTTGAGCCGTGCCTACTATAAAACAGCAGATGAAGCCTTCTCGACCGCGCAGACCTTGCGTGAAAAGCGCATCCCCTGCGACGTCTTCACCCTGGATGGCCGGGCCTGGCTCGATACACAGACGCGCTTCGCCTTCGAATGGGATGCCAGCCGTTATCCCGACCCCAAAGACTTTTCAGACAAGCTCAAAGACCTGAACCTGCGGCTTTGCGTGTGGGAATACCCGCTGGTTTCGGTCAATCATCCGCTGTTCAGTGAACTTGCCTCCAGAGGCTGGCTACTCACCGACAAGGATGGCGAACCCTACATCTATCACTGGGATCCGGCGCCCTTCGGCGATGTTTTGACGGCCCTTCCACCGAGCGGGCTCGTCGACTTTACTCAGCCTGAAGCCTACGCTTGGTATGCCCGTGCTCATGATCGCCTGTTTGACAGCGGAATCGACATCATCAAAAGCGATTTTGGCGAGCAGGTCCCGCGCGATGCCCATGCCGCAAACGGCGACGATGGGCGTCGGCTGCATAACATCTATCCCCTGCTCTACAACCGTTGTGTCTACGAGGCAACGCGCGAGCGCTTCGGCGATGACGCCATGGTTTGGGCGCGTTCCGGCTGGAGCGGCAGTCAGACCGCGCCAATCCAGTGGGGTGGCGACCCGGAAGTCAGCTGGGAAGGACTGGCGGGAAGCATTCGCGGCGGACTTTCCTGGGGCATGAGCGGCTGCCCCTATTACAGCCACGACATCGGCGGCTTTTACGGTGGCAATCCCGACCCAGAACTCTACGTGCGCTGGGTTCAGGCTGGCGTTCTCTCATCACACTGCCGCATGCATGGGATTGGTGACCGCGAACCCTGGGCCTTCGGCGCGGAGGTTGAGACCATCGTCCGGGATTGGCTTGAGTTGCGATATCGGCTTATCCCCTATCTGGAAGACTGTGCCGATCAATCGGTCACGGGCCTTCCGGTCATGCGATCGATGGTTGTCGCCTGTCCCGATGACCCCGCAGCCTGGGCCTTCGACGAGCAATACCTACTCGGCAATGATCTTTTTGTAGCGCCGGTATTGGAACCCGAAGGTGATGTCCGCTTCTACCTGCCGAAGGGCACCTGGTACGACTTCTGGACCGAGGAACCCGTGACCGGCGGGCTGGTTCTCGAGCGCAAAGTCTCGCTGCGCAAAGCCGTGCTCTACGTCCGTCAAGGCACCCGTCTGCCTCTGGGCCCCGTGGTTCAGCATACCGGTGAGCTCGACGAGGCAAACCGTATCGAGACCGTCAAACTCTATGGCGCCGAGGGAGTGACAACATGAGCACTGCCGGTAAATGGATTGTCATAACCGGCGCGGCCGGGGGTATCGGGCGTGCCTGCTGCCCAATCTTTCTTGCCCAGGGATACGATCTGCTGCTGCTCGACCGGCCCGGGAGTTCCGTCATGGATCTCTCTGTAGAACTCCAAAGCACAACAGAGCACTCTGTTCTCGCAGAAGCCCGCGACACGGACACACCGGCTGCGTTTGAAGCAGCTCTAGCGGCGATCACAGGTCCGATTTTCGGTTTCGTTCATCTCGCCGGCGTGTTCGAAGAGGACCCGGAGCTGGGAAACAATCACGGCATTTGGGATCGGGCGTTGGCCAACAACCTGACAAATGGCTACGACCTCGCGACGGCCATGGCAGAGCGTTTTCCGTCAGATGAGATGGGCCGCGTGGTATTCGTGACGTCGCTCGCCTACCGCCGCGGCGCCGTTGACCATGTTGCCTACAGCGCCGCAAAGGGTGGGCTTGTCGGCCTGACACGCGCCCTCGCCCGGCGCTTCAAAAACAAAGCGCTGGTCAACGCCGTATCGCCCGGAATTATCCAGACATCGATGCCGGCGAAAGTGATTGAAAAGCGGCGCGATATTCTGCTCCGGGAAATACCGCTGGGCCGCTTCGGCGAACCGGAAGAGGTTGCCTCGGTCATTAAGTTTCTACTGAGTGACGACGCGAGCTACGTGACCGGCCAAACCATTAACGTGGATGGTGGACAAGTGAACGACTGACGCTGGGCCAACCGCACCAATAAGGCACACGAAAAAAAGTGCCGCGCGGTGGTCTGAATGGGAGGGAAGATGAAAAGTATCTTGCTGCTGGCGATAAGCGGTCTCCGACGGATCAATATTGCCGCGGAAGAGGTCTTAAAGCCGATTGCCTGGATCGGTATCGCCGTCATGCTGTTGACGGTCGTTCTTTCCGTTTTCGGGCGCAAGACAGGCATTTCCATGCCCTGGACCGAAAAAGCCTTCATAGTGATGCTGCCGGTTTCCGCCTTCGTTATCGCACCGATCGCCTATCGCCGCGCTGCCAACGTTTCACTCGATTTCTTCCACGATATGCTTGGTGGACGTATTGCCCGGCTGCATCTGCTGATCATTCATCTGATTCTGATGCTGTTGTTCATGATCGGACTGGATCTGACCTTCAGAAAGGTCGGCATCCGATTTATGCCGACGGAAATCTTTCTCGACTGGCTCCTTGGCCTTGATCTCGCATCCATCCGGCCCTTCAAGGCCCGCGTGATGATTCCTGTGCTTAACCTGCCCTGGCGTTATGTCTACTTCTCCATGCCGATCTGCATGACGCTGATGCTGCTGGCCAACTTCGAGCTGATCCTGCGCTACGTCCTCGGATTGTTCGACCCCAATGACGAGCGGGTTCGGCCCGTGCGGAGCTTCGAAGAAGTCGAAGCCAATCGGGCGGAATAGGGGGAGCAACGAGTATGCCGTTAGCTTTTCTCTGGCTCTTCCTCCTCTTCCTCGCCGTCAGCGTCCCGGTGGTCTTCGGGCTGCTGCTCGCGTCCGGTGTCACGGTCGTGAACGACTTTGGGAACGAGTTCAAATCGCGTGACCTCAATTCGCTGCTCAGCCAGCTCTTTTCGGGAATGTCATCCGTACCGCTAATGGCGTTGCCGATGTTCATTCTCGCCGGCGAAATCATGAACACCGGTGGCATCACCGCCCGGCTGGTGCATTTCTCGCAAACCCTGATCGGACATGTGCGCGGCGGTCTGGCGCACGTCAACATCCTCTCTTCAATCCTTTTCGCCGGTCTTTCCGGCTCCGCGGTTGCCGATACCTCCGCCCTTGGATCCATGCTGATCCCGGCCATGGAAAAGAACGGTTACACCCGTCAGTTCGCAGCAGCCGTCACGGCGGCGTCCTCAGTCATCGGACCGATTATTCCGCCCAGCGGCATCATGATCATCTACGCCTTCATTATGGGCGTCAGCCCGGCGGCGCTTTTTGCCGCGGGACTGGTGCCGGGGCTTTTGGTCGGCGGCGGACTGATGGCGGTGACCTATTTTCTCGCCATCAAGCACGACTTCCCGGTCGCCAACAAACGCGCGCCCGCCCGCGAGGTCGCACGCGCAGCCGGCGCCTCCTTCTGGCCCTTGCTGACGCCGGTTATTCTGTTGGGTGGCATCCTGTCGGGTTGGTTCACGCCAACCGAAGCAGCCGGAGTCGCCGCCTTCTACGCCTTCATCGTAGCCCTGGTCGTTCTGCGCACACTGAAACTGCGCGAAGTCCCCAGAGTGTTCCTGCGCGCCGCCATCGCATCCGGCATCATCCTGCTGCTGATCGGTGCCTCGAAGTCCTTTTCCTGGGTTGCCGATCAGGTCGGCGCAGCGCAGATGCTGTCGGAATTTCTCCTGTCACTGACCGACAATCCCTACCTGCTGCTGTTCCTCTGTAACATCATGCTGTTCATCGTCGGTATGTTCCTGGATGCGGGTCCGGCAATCCTGATTCTCGGTCCGATCCTGGGCAAAGTCTTTGTAACGGACCTTGGGCTCGATCCTGTGCATTTCGCCATTATCATGTGCGTGAATGTCACTGTCGGCCTCGCAACACCGCCGATGGGACTGGTGCTCTTCGTTGCGTCCTCGGTCGCCAAAGTTAGGGTCGAGGCAATCGTGAAATCCATGCTGCCGTTCCTGGCAGTAGAGGTGGTGGTGATCTTTTTGATCACCTATGTGGAGGATCTGGTGCTCTTCGTGCCTCGGTTCCTCGGACTAATCCAATGAGTAATAACAAGGAGGCATTAGGGATGATTACATGGCAAAAATGTGCAGCCATGACGGCTGCTGGCGGATTAGCGCTGAGCGCAATGGCGTTTACCGCCCCGTCGTTCGCTGCTGACACGAAGCTGAAGATCGCTTTTCTGGGATCTCAGGACGACGAGGACTACGACGGTTCCCTGGTCCTGAAGAATTACGTGGAAAGCGCGTCCAACGGCGCAATTGAAGTCGAAATCTTCCCATCGGGACGGTTCTGCTCCAATGCCGACGAATGCTCGGAAGCGTTGCTCGACGGCCGGCTCGAAGTTTACATCACCACGAATGGCGGTCTCGCGGGCTGGTATCCTCCAGCGCAGTTCCTCGACCTTCCTTATTTGCTACCGAATGACCGCGTGGCTGAATGCGTCTTCGACGGTCCTTTGGTGGGGAAAATTCGTGATGCCGTCCTTCAGGACGTCGGCGCCGCCCGGCTTATGGCTGTCTCGAACACCGGTGGCTGGCGCAACATCGCGACAACCGCAAAACAGGTCAAAACGCCAGATGATGTCAAAGGCTTGAAACTCCGCACGATCGGCGCCGATATCCAGATCGAACTCGTCAAATCCATGGGTGGCAACCCAACTCCGATCGCCTGGCCGGAAGTCTATACGTCCCTGGGAACAGGTGTGGTCGAAGGTACTAAAAACGGCATCACCGACATCGTGAACATGAAGTTCCAGGATCATCTGAAGTACATCTCGCTCGACGGGCATGCCTATATGGCCGCACTTTGGTGGATGAACGAGGATGCCTTCAAGGATCTGAGCCCGGAACATCAACGCATCGTCTACGATGGCTTCCAGTTCCTGAAGCAGACCGCGCGCGTTCTGCCGATGCGTAAGGGCGTGGATGCCTTTGCGGCCTTCAAAGAAGCCGGTGGTACGGTTTACTCACCGACCGCAGACGAAAAAGCGTCTTTCCAGAAAGCTGCCCAGCCGGTTTGGGCCTGGTACGAAAGCAATTTTGGCCGCGAATGGATCGACGCCGCACAGACGGCGGTCAACGACTGCGAAGCCAAGCTGACGGCTGAATTCGAGGAAGCTGCAAAATAATTAACTCCCTGTGCAAATGCCCTGAAATTGGGGCGCACTGGCCGTCGGATTGACTCCGGCGGCTTTTTTTTGCCTCACGGGGCTAGATTCGGCCAAGAGAAGCAACTCGGGGAGAAACCAATCTAATTCAAAAGGATAGGGCAGATTTCGATCCCTCGGCTGAGCTATTTATTGCCGCGGCTTTCAAAAATCGCTTCTAAAGATCCGCTAAACGTGAGCTATAATCGCCGGACACTGAACAACCGGACCTATGAATGAATGGATAGATGATTTCGTCAGTATCTGGGGATTGACTGATAATTTGGACAACAGTCGGCGCTTGAATGGGAGGGGAAGATAGATGACTCCAAGAATCCAAGCCAATGATCTCAAAGCCTTTGGACGATCTTTTCCAGCACGCGAATTGACCACCGAACTGGCGTGGCGAGACGTCGAATCCTACGAAACGATCGAAGACCAGCTCTCGGAGCTTCGCGAAGATGCAAGCAATCTTCGCAAGAAGGGATATACCGGGAGTTACCGGGTTCTTTTTAGTGGCCCGCCCGGCACCGGGAAAACGCTGTCCGGCCTACTAATGGGCCGGGAAAGCGGCCGCCGGGTCGTCTACGTCGACCTACCCAACCTGATCTCTCAATACATCGGTGAAACGGAAAAAAACCTAACCAAACTGCTCGATCGGGCCAGTGCGGAAAATTGGCTACTGTACTTTGACGAAGCAGACGCTCTTTTTAGCAGACGCACTCAGGTCAAGGACGCGCACGGCCACTATGCCAACCAGGAGGTTTCGTATCTTCTCCGGCGCATGGAACAGTTCGAAGACCTGGTCATCTTCGCGACCAATTCCTGCCCCGACCGTAACCAGGCACTGGGGAGCTATTTCCACAGAATTATCAGATTTTCAGGCTGTCCCAACTAGGTTCTGCTGAGGGCCAGGATGAGACAGGCCTCACAGATTGCAGCTACTGCATGCGGATAACCGGCTCAATACGTTCCAGCGCCCAATCAATCTGATCCTTGTCGATGATCAGCGGCGGCGCGAAGCGGATGGTATCGACATGGGTTTCTTTGCAAAGAATTCCTCCCTCGCGCAGGGCTTCGCAGTACTGGCGTGCGCCACCTGCTTCCTTGTGAAATTCGACCGCAATCATCAGGCCGCGCCCGCGAACCTCCTTGATCAGGTTGTTGCGGATCGCCTTCAAACCATCGAGGAAATATGCCCCCATCCTTTCGGCGTTCTCGATCATGCCTTCTTCGATCAGCACCCGCAGTGCGGCACGTGCTACGGCGCAAGCCATGGGATTCCCGCCAAAGGTCGAGCCATGCTGTCCCGGTTTGAGCACACCGAGCACCTCTGAATTCGAAAGCACTGCCGATACCGGATAAAAGCCGCCGGACAGCGCTTTGCCGACGAGCGTCAGATCCGCTTCGATTTCTTCGTGTTCTTCAGCGAGCAGCTTTCCCGTACGGCCCAGACCCGTCTGAATTTCGTCCAGAATCAGGACGACATTCTCTCGTGTGCAGATCTCGCGCACCTGCTTGAGATAACCCTGCGCCGGGATAATCACTCCGGCCTCGCCCTGAATCGGCTCAACCAGAAATCCGACTGTATTCGGCGTGATGGCTGCTTCCAACGCCGCCGCATCGCCAAAAGGAATAACCTTAAAGCCAGGCGCAAAAGGGCCGAAGCCGTTGCGCGCCGCCGGGTCGGTGCTGAATCCGACAATCGCAATCGTCCGTCCGTGGAAATTGTCGGCACAGACAATGATCTCCGCCTGATCCGCCGGGACGCCTTTGACCTCATAACCCCACTTGCGAACCGCCTTGATCGCGCTCTCCACCGCTTCGGCGCCGCTGTTCATGGGCAGCACCTTGTGGGAGTTGGTCAGTTCGCAGACCTCCTGATAGAACAATGCCAGCTGATCGTTGTGAAAAGCGCGCGAGGTGAGTGCTAGGCGGCCAGATTGTTCGATCAGGGCTTCGCGGATCACCGGATGGCAATGTCCCTGGTTGACCGCAGAATAGGCCGACAGGCAGTCCATGTAGCGATTGCCGTCGGCGTCCCAGACCCAAATTCCCTCGCCGCGGGACAGAACCACATCAAGCGGCTTGTAGTTGTGGGCGCCGAGTTCGGCTTCAACGGCGACGAGCTGTTCGGGGTTGAGTTTCATATCATTGCTCCGCGCTTTTTAGGGGCTAACCAATTTCCGGGGATCGATTTAACCTCGATCTAACGATGCAGGGTTGCTTTACCGAAGAGGCTGCCTGTCAGGTCGACCAGCAGCTCCGCCGATTTGTTTCTTTCATCCAGCAGAGGATTGAGCTCGACCAGATCGAGAGAACCCAGCAAACCTGATTCGGCGATCATCTCCATGCAAAGATGTGCTTCGCGATAGGTCACGCCGCCTGGGACCGTGGTGCCGACACCCGGCGCGATGCTGGGGTCCAGAAAGTCAACGTCGAGACTGACATGCAAATGCCCGCCTGCGGTCGCAACTTCCTCAAGGATCTCACCCATGATGGTAAAGGTGCTTCGCTCGTCGATCGCACGCATGTCGAAGACCTTCATGCCGCTATCGACCAAAGACGCCTTTTCGACCTGATCCACGGAGCGAATACCAAAGAGATTGATCCGGCTGGGTTCGACCACCGGTGTCGCAACACCCAGATCAAACTCGGGATTGTCAATCCGGCCGCAGAGCGCCGCGATCGGCATACCGTGGACGTTGCCGGACGGCGACGAAAGAGGTGTATTGAAATCAGTGTGCGCATCGAACCACATCACGAAAAGCGGACGGCCCTGCTCGCTGCAATGCTTGGCGATACCAACGATGGATCCCATGGCGATACAGTGATCGCCACCAAGTACGACCGGCGTCATCCTATCACCTGCGACCTCATAAATTCGATCGCGCAGCAGGCGGCACCAGGTACTGACTTCACGCAGATTACGGCAACCGTTGCCCGGCTGCTCCTCTGGATTAGGCGGTCCGCCGAGATCACCGAGATCCACGACGTTGTGGCCAAGTTCCCTTAGCGACGTTGCAAGACCTGCGATCCTAAGCGCTTCAGGCCCGAGGGAGGCACCCCGCACGCCGGCCCCGACATCAGTCGGAACACCGATCAGAGCAAGCTTGTTCATCGTTTCCGCGGCTGTAGGCTTCTCGCTGGAGCTGCGTTCCAAAGTATCTGTTTGAGCCATCATGGTGACGGATCCTAATATTCGAGGGTGACAAGAGAATGTCATGAACTGCCGGTCAGGTGCTGCCGAAGATGCCGCAGCGGCAAGAGGAACTGCCGGCAACATCTGGTTGGACAGCAGAAACTGCTGTAACATCTCCCGCTAGATCAAATTTTAAATTTCAGTGAGTTAGAGTGTTTACCGGCAGAAAACACTCGGATATTCGGCCAGGAGGTGGAAATGGCGCAGCATAATGAGCTGGATCGGATCGATTTAAAGATCCTGACAGCTCTGCAGGACAACGGACGTATCACCAATCAGGCGCTGTCAGATTTGGTAGGTCTGTCGCCAAGCCCCTGCCTGCAGCGGGTCAAACGTCTCGAAAAACGCGGCATTATCAAAGGTTATTCCTGCCAGATCGATCTGGCACGGATCGCCCAGAGTATCACTGTCTTTGTGAGCGTCAGCCTCTCCAGCCACGAGAAGGGAGCCTTCGGCACCTTCGAAGCTGCCGTTGCCGATATTCCTGAACTTGTCGAATGCCATAAGGTCAGCGGCCAATTCGATTATCTGCTGCGCTTTGTCTGCAACGACATCGGAACCTACACCGCAATCAGCGACCACCTGCTGGCCACCGGGCCCGACGGACTGAACCTCAGCAGCCATGTGGTCCTGCAGACCTCGAAGGAAAGCGGAACAGTCGGCCTCGAACGCCTTACCGGCGATTAGACCCGATCAGCAAAGAACGATCAGACTCTTACTCTTTTAGTTAGAGGACAATTCTCGCTCTTGACTGTTTCCGTCAAGGACCATCGCACCCTAAAGAAACTGGTGTAAGCCTGCAATTACCCGGCAATCGTCTTAGGCAGCCAGAGCACAATCTCGGGAAAAGCGATTAGGACACCGACGGTCAGCACATCTGCAACGAAGAATGGTGATGCGCCCCGAAACACGTCCTGGACCGAAATATCCGGTCTGACCCCAGCCACGACAAAGCAGTTCAAGCCGATGGGCGGTGTGATCAGGCAGAGCTCAGCCATCTTCACCACGATGATCCCGAACCAGATGGGGTCGTAACCCAACGCGATGACGGCAGGATAAACCACCGGCAGAGTCAGCAGCAGCATCCCGATGGCATCCATAAACATACCGAGGATGGCATAGGCGGCCAGGATCATCAGCAGCGTGACTATTCTCGGCTGATCGAGTCCGGCAATCCACTGGGCAAAAACTTCGGGCAGGTCTGCGTAACCCAGGAAGCGCACATAGAGCAAAACGCCCCAGATGATGGTAAAGATCATCACCGTTAACTTGGCGCTTTCCATCAGCGCACCCTTGAGCTGTTGCCAGCGCATGCCCTTCCAGACTGCCATGACAAGCACCACGAAAGCGCCGAGTGCGCCGGCTTCCGTCGGCGTCCCCCAACCGAAGTAGATGCAATAGATGATGATCGCCACGACTGCGAAGATCGGCATGGCGCCAGGCAGGCTCTCAAAGCGCTGACGCCAGGTAAAACCACTCACCGGCGGGCCGAGGTCTTTCCGCCACTTGGCTAGGCCGATCACGATCCCTGCGTAGATCAGCGCCGAAACGGCGCCGGGCAGAAAGCCCGCCAGCAGCAGCTTTCCAACCGACTGTTCCACGATAATCGCGTAGATCACCAGAATAGCGGAGGGCGGAATGAGTGACGCCAGAGTGCCGCCCGCCGCCACCACACCGGCCGCAAATCGTTTGTCGTAGCCGATCTTCAGCATCTCGGGGATAGCAATCCGCGCAAAGACGGCCGAGGTCGCGACCGATGCGCCGGATACGGCCGCGAATCCTGCTGTGGCGAAGACCGTTGCAACGCCCAGGCCGCCCGGCAGCCAGCCAACCCATCGCTTGGCCGCCTCGAACAGGCTCTTGGTCAAACCTGCATAGTAGGCAAGATAACCAATCAGGATGAAGGTCGGAATCAGCGACAAGGCATAGGTCGTTGACTTCGAATGCGGTACAGTGCCGGCCAGTTTTATGGCAACAAGTACACCCTTTTCAAAGCCCAGGCGCTGGGACTGCAGCGTGATCAGCCCGAGCAACCCGACCAGCGCGGCGGCAAACGCCACCCGTACGCCGATCAAGACAAGAACCACCAAAAGCACCGAAAACAGCAGGCCGATCTCGAAAGGGGTCATGGCCGTGCCTCCCCATCCAAATCTTCGCCCAAGGTCTCTTCCGCTTCACGCTTCGCGATAGCCGCCGCATCCTCGATCATTGGCACTGCGACCGGTATCTCTTCACCGTTCCATAACGCCCGCCCATAACCGATCAACTGCACCAGCAGGCGCAGCCAGAGCAAGCCTAACGCCACGGGAACGATCAGCTTGGCCGGCCAGGTGGGAAGCGCGATATCGATCGTCGAATCGCCGATATTCAAGGCTCTTTCGAAATGCAGAAACCCGCCATAAATCAGCGCGGAAATCACGAGCATCATGAGCGCAACACTGACCACTTCGGCCAGCCAGAGTGGTCGTCCCCGGGCCTTGCCGATCACGATGTCCATCCGGATATGCCCGCCCAATCGCTGGCAATAGGCCACACCGAGGAAAGCGAACACGACCATGAACTGCTCGACCCAGTCGATGAAACCGGGAATCGGCGCATTGAAGATCTTGCGACCAAGAATCTGGGCAACCGCCAAAAGCATCAGGGTAAAGACGACCAACCCGGCCATCAGATTTAGCGTCGATTCAACACGAAACAGCTGCCGATCGGCCCAGGAGAGCGTCGAATCGTCAGTCCGCACGGAGGTGCTGGCCATGGTGGTTCCCCAAAAAAGGCAACGGCCCCCGCGTCAGCAGGGGCCGAAGATATACGCCCGTTTAAGTTGCTCTATTCGTTGAGCGTTTTCACGACCAGATCATAGAGTTCCTGTCCAGGGACGCCTTTAGCTTCCATGTCCTTGATCCAGGCATCGCGTCCGGGTGCAGCGGCAGCCTTACGGAAGGCATCGATTTCAGATTGAGGAAAATCGACCTTCTTGATGCCGTTCTTTTCCAGTACGGGACCCCACTTCTCGTAGACCTCACCGTACTTGGCAAGATAGTGCTCCAGAGCTTCTGGGATCGAGCTCATCAGGATGTCTTTTTCTTCATCCGAAAGAGACTCGAAGGAATCGATGTTCGCCACGATCGGGCAATTGACCGTGCCCGGGTTCAGGTTGGTCGTCCACCATTTGGCGATATCGATAGTCCGGAACGCCAAATGCGCATGAGGTGCGAAAGCCACCGAGTCCACGACACCCGATTCCAGAGCATTGTAGGCTTCGGAGGAAGTCACAGACGTCGGCACTGCACCAACCTTCTTGAAGGCCTGCCCGATTCCGCCGGTGGCTCGAATACGCATGCCGTCGAAATCCGAAAGACTGGTGGGCGGGGTGCCCGTACCGGCCACATTGTACTGCGGCATAGGAGACGGCATCAGCAACTTGGCATTCCAGCGCGCAAGATCCTTTTGTGTGGCCGGATGACTGTAAATCGCATTGGAGAGTTTGATCTCCTGCTCCAATGTGGTGACGCCCAGGAACGGCAACTCAAGAACTGTAATTGTCGGGTTCTTATCGCGGTGATAACCGGCGCAGAACTGGGCCATTTCGAAGGCGCCAATCGAGATACCGTCAAGATTTTCACGGTTTTTCGACAGGGCCGCACCGTAATGCAGCTTGATCTGGAACTTTCCACCCGATTTCTCGTTCACCAGTTCCGACAGCTTTTCCATATGCTCGGTAAAGGCCCGGCGCTTGCCCCAGAGCGAGGCATTCCAGGTCGTATCTGCCATGGCTTCGCCGGCGAACGTCAGCGCCACGCCTGCGATAACCGCAGTTTTCCACGAAAAACGGATCATAGATTTCTTCTCCCTGTAACTTGCTTCCTGCGGCGTGCTTTGACCGCACGCACAATTGTTTCCAATCTCCTGATCGGAGGATCGACGGCAAGGAAGCACTTTAGCTTCTTCCCTAACCATCGTTTGGCAGCATTTTTTCAGGAAAAACCGAAAACACAACAGCTCATTCAGCGAGGCCGTTCAAAGCGCAGCGAAGAAGGTCAGAAAAACCGCTACAATGCCATAGGAAATCAGGCTGTAGACCCCATTCCAATGCCAGGACAGGGTTGTTCCTGCAATACCCGTGACGCGGGCAAGAACCAAAGAAGTTGCACTGAAAGGCGATCCAATCAGGTTCAAGCCCCAGCCCATCACCAGCGCGAACCCGAGCACAGTCGGGTCCAGGCCTAGCTGTGGCAAGGCCGAGAAAAGACTTCCCAGGAAGGTCACGACGAGCATGGAGGGAATTGCAAGATTGGACGCCAGCGGCACGATCGCCGCGACGGCCAAATAAATCGCCAAGGGTGGAATACCGTCCAGTCCGATCCAAGCAGCCAGCGCCTGCGCATCAGTGAGCCCCGCCGCCATGATGCCCGAATAGCCGGCGACCGAAAGCGTGAGTGCCTCGGGCGAGCTATTGGGAATGGATTGAGTGACGATCTCGCGGCCGCGAAGAATCGTGGCCCGCCATCCATCCTTTTGTTTCCGGTGTTGTAACCATACCCATACGGCCGTCACGACAGGCGCCGTCAGCATCAGAGCGGGCACGGTCGCGCTGCCCGTCGACAGGATGATTGCGCTGCTCATAAGGCCCAGGGCAAGGCAGACCATTGCAAAGCGGAAGAAATCGGCTTTTGGGAAGGCAAGCGGGTTTGGCGTCGGCAGCTGCCCGAGCGCCGCCAGCCGGGCGCGAATGCGCGCGCCGCGCACACGGTCCTCGAGCCAGCCGGCCAGGAAAAAGATCAGTGTGATCCCTGCCCCCATGGCCGCCATACGCCCAGCCTGAACCCCTGTCAGAACCAGAGGAACAAAGGCTTGGGTAATGGCGGTCGGTGACCAGGCAATTATCCACGAGAACCCCCGTGTCAGCGCCGACATCTGCCGCCGTTCCCGAATCGCTGTGATCTCGGAACTCCCGGTCTGCTGTGTCATGGCCGCATCGTCCTGCTCCGCCCGCACACCGCGCTGGATCAGGGGACCGAGCAAGCTTAGACACCCGAAATTCAGGATGACGCCGAGCAGGTGCCCGCCGGTTTGCAGCGCCAGATACCGCCGGCCCGGCGGCTGCCGGGTGAGATAGCGGCCGACCGCGAGAACTGATGGGGAAGTCACGGCACCATCGCGCAACAAGGCCAGTAAAATCATGAAGGCCGCCAGGAAGGAAGCGCGGTCCAGAGCTTTACCGACCATGGGAACCACGTCGGATCGGGTCGCGATCGCAGCGACCGTCAGAACCACTGCCAGCGAGAGCAGAAAGAATTCACGGAGCCGGAAGTACTCGCGGCCAAGAATCGCAAAAGCGATCAATGCCATCGAGGCAACCGAGCCTCCAAAATGCAGGTTCAAGTAAAGTTTCGAAAGCACGCCACCGCAGACGACCAGCAAGCAAATTGCTACAACCTCGCTGTTTTCGGTCTGTCTTTGCGACTCCAAGGCTTCGCCGGGTTCCTTATGCATTTTCAGCGATATAGCAGCTTAGCCGGAAACGGTCAGCAACTACCTCCCTGGCTGCGGCCTCAACGGCCTGCAAAGGTGATTCTGTTCGCAAAGGACTTGTTTCGCACCGTAATTTGGTTTCACATCTCGGGTGTCCACCTCGGGTGGCAAAGAGACGGACCGATTCCGGTCACAAATACAAACGACACTGGACAAGACCCATGAGCGACAGCGCAACCTATGACGTTGCGATTATAGGTGGCGGCATTGCAGGCGCCGGGGCCGGGGCAATGCTGGCGGATAAATGCCGCTGCGTGATTCTGGAATCCGAAGAGCAGCCAGGCTATCACTCGACCGGCCGGTCGGCGGCAACTTTCATCCTCAATTACGGTAATGCTCCGATCCGCGCACTGACGCGGGCGAGTGAGAGCTTCTTCATTGCACCTCCGCGACACATCAGCGAGCACTCCCTGCTCAGCCCGCGCGGACACTTGGCGCTGGCCGAAGAAGGTGGACGGGCGCACCTCGATGCTCATCTCCAGGAGTCGCAGGGGCTAGAGGAAGTTTCGTCAGAGAGTGCCGTCGCCAAAGTCCCGATTTTGCGCCGGGAACCAATTCTCGCTGCCGCCTACGAAGCGGACGCCCGCGATATCGATGTCAACAGCCTGCACCAAGGCTGGCTACGGCAGTTCAAGCGGGCCGGTGGTGAAATCCGTACCAAAGCCCAAGTCACACAGCTCGCCCAAAAAGGCGGTCTCTGGGAGTTGGAAACACCAGATGGAACGCTGTGCGCCAAGACAGTAATCAACGCCGCCGGGGCCTGGGCTGACAAAGTTGCCGGGTTGGCTGGATTGACGCCTGTGGGGCTCACCCCCATGCGTAGGAGCATTGCTGTCATTCCCGCCCCTGCCGGTCACGACGTCATGACCTGGCCTCTGGTCAGCGACGTCCAGGAACGCTGGTACATGAAACCGGATGCGGGACAGCTTTTCGTCTCGCCGGCAGACGAGGATCCCGTCGAACCTCACGATGTCTTTGCCGATGACATGGTTCTGGCCGAAGGCCTGCATCGCTTTGAGACCGCAACTTCTGTCGAGGTGACTCGAGTTTTACGCTCTTGGGCCGGTCTGCGGACTTTTGCCCCGGACCGCACGCCGGTGGTCGGCTTCGACCCGTCGGCAGAGAATTTTTTCTGGTTGGCGGGTCAGGGCGGATACGGCATCCAGACCTCTCCGGCGATTTCACAAGTCGCCGCGGCTCTCATCACGAAGCAGCCGACAGCGGAAATAGTTTCAGATGAAACTATCGTCGCATTGTCTCCCGCACGTTTCAGAAACTAACCGCGAATTCGCCAATCGCACTCCAGCCAAATACACTTCAACCGAAAAGGAACAATTCCATGAGCATTCGCAGACTCGAATCCGGACCCCGCATGAGTCAGGCCGTTATCCATAACGGGACGGTATATCTGGCCGGTCAGGTCGGCGCTCCAGGTCAGAGCGTGACCGCGCAAACCACTGCCATCCTTGAAAGCATCGACCGGTTGCTGGGCGAGGCCGGCTCCAGCAAAGCACGCATCCTTCAAGCCACGATCTGGCTGGATTCCATGAACGACTTCGCCGAGATGAACGCGGTCTGGGACGCCTGGGTCGATTCGGCCAACCCGCCCGCCCGTGCAGCAGGCGAATCACGTCTGGCGAAACCCGACTTCAAGGTCGAAATCATCATCGTGGCAGCAGTCAACGATTAACAGGAATGTTAGGCGCCGCAGAGCAGTACTCTTGCCTTCTGCGGCGCTGACACCCAGACGAGAAAGGAAAACAAGCATCGACTTCCCAAGCTCCACCCCCATATGGCAGGGAACTTTGGAGGTTGTCATGCTTCGAAAAACGTCATCCCAAGGAGCTGTAAGCTGTTTGGTCGCCCTTCTGGTCTCGCTCTCCGTATTCGTTAAGCCGGTGGCTGCCATCATGGCCAGTCCGGAAAACATATTCCGGCAAGCCAGCATGACCGAGTTCTTCTCCATCAGAGAAATCACAAAGCTACGGCCCTTCAACGACAGGGATCCGATCGAGGTCTCGATCAGCGACATTGGATCCGAGCACGCGCGATACCTTCTCGTCCGCTTCTGCAATTTCAAAGAAGAAAAGCCCTGTCCAACAGCCTTTTTCATCAACGGCATCACGGATGAGAGCTTTCACGGGCTGGGACTCTTCCCTGCGAAGGCGTCTTGGAGTGACCGCATCTATCGAACCTGTGAAGTCTGCGGCGAGATAAAGATGCTTGTATTTTTCGGACCGGAGGACTCCAGCAACTCGGTTGGCTTCTCGCCAAACGGCATCTTCTTTTAAAGTTTGAAATTCAAACCACCTTCACATAGCCCGTCAGGCCGCTCTTCTGATGTTCGATGACGTGGCAATGAAAGACCCAGTCGCCGGGATTGTCGGCGACCAAGGCCACTTCCATCTGCTCCTGGGGCAACAAGAGCGCTGTGTCGGTCACAAGGGGCATAAGCTTGCGCTGGTTGGAGCGTAAGAGTTTGAAACTCATGCCGTGCAGGTGAATGGGATGACTGTTCGGGGTCTCGTTGATCAGCCGGAAGATATAGCTCTGCCCCTGCTTCAGGACTGCGAGCGGCCCGCCGGGATCGGGAACGTCGCCGGGCCAGGGCACGCGGTTGATGGCCCAGAAGGTATACCCCAGTGTTCCGCAGATGCTTTCCACACCCGACTTCTCGGCCGACCAGGAAAAGGTGAAGGGGATCGTGGTCGCGTTGGCCAGATCCGGTTCCGGCACCGGATTTGGCGGCAGAGGCCTCAACTCCTTGAGGGAACGGTTAAAATCGACTCCCAAGGTAACCAGCTCGGCCAGTAATCGGGGGCCGGCACCGCTTTCGGTCTCGACCCGCAGCACCTGTCCTTCCCGGTTTGGCAGCCGGATCGCCAGGTCCATGCGCTGCCCGGCGCCCAGGGGATAAACCGTCAGCGGGAAGGGTCTGGGGACAGGATTCGCGTCCAGGGCAATGACCTGTGCATCCGCGCCATCGATCTTGATTCGATAGATTCGGGTCACGTCGGTCGCGGCGAGGCGCAGGCGCAGCAGGCCTCCGGTCGGCACGACATAACGTGGCTCAACCTGCCAGTTGGTGGTCATGACGGTGCCGAGCGTGCCGCCCCGCGCGGCGTTGCGTGGCTTGAACTGGCGGATGAACTGACCATCATCGCCGAGCCTGAAATCCCGCAGGTTCAAGGGCAGGTCCTGATCGAAGCCGGGGTCCTCCGGCTCCGCCACGATCAGCAGACCTGTCAATCCTTTTCCCATTTGTTCCAAGGTGTTGCAGTGCGGGTGATACCAGAATGTCCCTGCATCGGGCGGCGTGAAGTGGTAGCGAAAACTCTCGTTCGTGTAGACGTAGGGCTGGGTCAGAAATGGTACACCGTCGACCGCATTGGGAATGCGCAGGCCGTGCCAGTGAATGGTCGTGGCTTCCTCGAGACCGTTCAGCAGCTCTGCGGCAAAGGGTTCATCCTGCTTCATGCGCAGGACCGGCGCCGGCCCCTCCACGCCATAAGACATCATGCCCCGGGTCATCGTACCGGGCAGGAGAGAATGATCAAGCCTTTGAGGTTTCAGAAGAATACCGGCTGAAGCTTCATTGGCGAAGGCAACCCGGTCCGCCGTCAGTTCAGCCAGACCGACACCCGATGCCGCCGCCCCTGCGCCGACCACACCGGCCGCGACGAACTCCCGTCTCGTCAACATAACGGCACTGCTTTTTCCTAAAATTGCGAATGAGAAGAGTTCACAACAAAAAGGGCGGGCAGAAAAGGGATAATGGGGATGAACGGAAATGCTGCGACGAAATGACCTGCAATTGTCGCGGCGGAACCAATCCCAGGTGGAGATCTGTTTTTCGCACAGGAGATAGCTTTGACCAACTCTTTTCGCCGGACAGCCACAAGCTTTCTTCGCCACCAACCTGCGGCTAGCTCACGAGCCTCTAGGGCCACCAGTTCGCGCCACCAAAGTTCAGGTCATCGCATGACGCTTGACTCGCCTTGTAACCTGTTTTACTTGTTACCATATCAACTATACCGCTGACGGTAAATATCACCTACGCCGCATTGCCCAACAACCGGCCGGCAGGAAGGTTTTAGAGTTGAGCTATACGGGCCTGAGGATGCGTCGAAGACGCCTGAGCTGGCTTTGTTTCTAATTTTTGAAAAGAACTTTTTCAATGGCATCGTTCAATTTTACAGCCCGGGCCGCACTCGCGTTCGCGAGCATGGCTCTTTTGCCGGTGCCGGCCGGGGCCGTCATCATGACATTCAACAACGAGGGAGCCTTTGACGCTGCGGTGAACGGCGCCGAACTGGTGCAGGATCCCTTCAGCAAACCGATTCCTGGCGTGCTCGAAATCGTCCTGGACAGCGGAGTCGTCTCGACGAATTCCTCTAACTCGATTATCCCAACGCACAACTCGGTCATCGTTTCCGGGGAGGCCGGCGGGTTTTACAACAACTCCGTCAGCAACGAGTTCAACACACTCACCGAATTCATCACTTGGACCTTTCCAATGCCCGTGATCGGGTTCGGCTTTGACCTCTCCGACGCGTCCATCGGCGACCTGCAGGTCTCCTTCGACGGTGGAAACGGGCTCGAGGACTTTATTTTCACGGACGTCAATTTTTTGACCACAACGACGGGTTTTGTCGGCTTCGTCGCGGATATGGCCTATGACAGCTTTGTCATCTCCAACGCCATCCCACTTTCGACCTACAGCTTTTCGATCGACAACCTCGTGTTCGCGAAGGCCGCCCCCTCCGCCGCCGTGCCGTTGCCGACGACATTGCCGCTTACTCTCTTCGGGATCGGTGAGCTTTTATGGTTTGCGCGGGCCAGGGGGTTGCCGGGGCGCGATCTGCGAGCAAGCTTAACGGAACGACTGCTCAAGCACTGTGATCGTGGTAAGGCTATTGGAAACAAAACGGCAAGCTGACGGACCAAGATGAAAAGAGCCTTCGAATTCTGTGCTGGGTCACTGTCCCTGAACCTGGTCGATACCCTCGCAGGCCGGACAAACGAGCCGACCGAGTTGCTGGTGGCGCCGGAAGATCTGCGCCTCTGGCTGCAGGCGGCGGGCTTCGGTCACGACTTCGAGCTTGGGCAAACGCAGCTCGAATCTGTCAAAGACCTCCGCGAAGCTGCCTTCGGCCTGCTGTCCACCGCGGTGGACAAGAAGAGCCCGTTGGAAGATCAGGTCACCCTTTTGAATGAGTGGTCGGCCCACAAGGACTTCCGGCCACGGTTCGAAGAGGGCGAGCTTGTCATGGTAAGCGACCATCCCTTCGAGTCGATCATGGCAATGATCGCGGCGAATGCCTTGCTGCTTCTGGAGAGTAACAGGGTTTCGCGGCTGCGCCGCTGCTGCGAATGCGAGATGCTGTTTGTCGATCTGTCGCGCCCGGGCAAACGGCGATGGTGCTCGTCGTCCTCGGGCTGCGGCAACCGCGCGAAGGTGCGCCGGCACCGCGCCAGAAAACGTGCGGAAATGAGCGGCGACTGACCCCGCATTAAGACCGAATGACGACAATTAACTGATCGGTACGAAGCGTTCAGAAAAGGCGCCTTGGCAGTGGCCAGCGGCGGGAGGAATAACTATGGCTTTGGGTAGCAGTGAAAAGCGGGTCTGCTTCGATTTCGAGGTGGACTTCTCCAACGGCGGCGGCATCCAGGGGCAAGGCTTCCGACTCGACATCGAGGGAGACGACATCGCCGATGTGGCGCTGGCCGATTATCTGGTCCGCGACATGCGCCTGTTGATGGTGGGCGCAGTACGCATTCTCAACAAACGCATCGTTAGCGAACCGCACAAGCGCGAGGCGGCCGCCCCGGTCCCGGCCGCTCGCTAGGTGAGTTGACCGTGGAAGCCCGGGGACCGCTTCACGGCCCCTCAGGCATCGTCGAGCCAGACCTTGTTGAACTGGTGATACCGGGTCGGATGACCTTCGTAACCCTTCACCTTGTCGAGCGTCGCGGTGAAGACCGAGCGGAAGAAGGGCTGCACCATGACAGCGTCATCCTGGAGGATCTTCTGGACCTTCGCCATGGCCTTGCGCCGCTCGCCGACATCCAGGATCGCGCCAGCCTCGTCGAGCGCCTTGTCGAACTCCGGATTGCTGTAGTCGGATTCGTTCCAGGGCACGCCGCTCCGGTAGGCCAGATTCAATATCATCACGCCGAGCGGGCGGTGGGTCCAGAGCGTCAGACTGAAAGGCGCGTCGAGCCAGACTTCCCAGTACTGCGGCGCAGGCATCACGTTGACATTGATCCTGATACCCGCAGGCGCCGCCATTTCCCGCATCGCCTGCACCTGCGCGCTTTCCCACTGACCATCTGTGTTGCCGACATTACAGGTCACTTCGACCCCATCGGGATAGCCGGCATCGGCCAGCAGTTTCCTGGCCTTGTCGTAATCCACACTCTGGGCCGGCAGTTTGGCGTACTCGGGATGAATCTCAGCCACATGGTGGTTCTCGCCGACCGCCCCCAGGTTACGATGCGACAACTCAAGCAACTTGGCATTATCGCAACAGGCCGCAAGTGCCTGGCGGACCCGCACATCGTCGAAGGGTTTCTCCGTCACCTTCATCCGCATCACACCTGTTTGAGCGGTGACAGACTCGTGGATTGTCACACCGGGGATACGCTCCACCACGTCGAGCGCCGAGATATCGAGACGGTAAACCACATCGACCTGTTTCGATGCCAGTGCCCCCATAATGGCGTTGCCGTCGCTGCCCGTGTCGATATAGCGGATTTCATCCAGATAAACGTCACCACCCCAATAGGGTTCCTTCCGTCGCCGCAATATCGCCTGCTGACCGATTGAGAATTCCGCCAGTTCGAAAGGACCGGTCCCGATAGGATTTTTCGAAAAATCCCCACCCTCTTCCTCGAACCGCCGATGCACGATCGCAGTCGGGTAGTTGTAGAGGTTCTCGGGAATCGACAGCTCGGCCTGATTGAGATTGAGACGGACCGTGTGATCGTCGACCTTCTCGACGGCCCCCTTGGTCATCCGCTGTTCGGTGACCGGATTTCCGTCATCGTCCTTCTTACCGCTGTCGGTGACCTCGGTCATCGACTTGAACAGCCCGATGTTCGACGAGCCGGTTTCCGGGTCGAGCCAGCGCGTGAAGTTGAAGACCACGTCGTCGGCATTGAAGTCGTCGCCATTGGACCATTTGATGCCCTGGCGCAGCTTGAAGGTCCAGGTTTTCAGGTCCTCCGACGCTTCCCAGCTCTCGGCAAGATACGGCCGCGTGATGTTATCCGGTCCGGTGATGGTCAGGTACTCGACGACATGACGGGCGACATTGGACTTTTGCGCCCAATCGAAGGTGGCGGGGTCGGTCATCTCCTGCACTTCCATCGCGACTTTCAGCGACCCGCCCTGCTTCGGCGTGCCTTCCGCCTTAGCGACCGGCACCGCATCTTCACCGGTGATCTCTCCAAGTAAACCGTAGGCGGCCGTCGCAGATACGCCTAGCAGCGTTGCGGTCTGCAGGAATTCGCGCCGGTCTACCGCACCCTTGCGAAGCTGCGCGCAGAGCTCCGGAACGTAAGAGTGAACTTTTTTGCTCTCTTCTTTGATCGACTCTTTACTCATCTCAATCTCCCAATTCCTGTTGGGTGTGTCGTTCAGGATCGTCTCGTGGAGCTGGCCGCTGGTTCACTTCGCAAGCCAGGCCGCGAAACGCTCGTTCAGTTCGTCGGTGTGATCCGCCCAGAACTCGTAATCGTTCTGCAGCGCGGTTTTGAAGTTGTCCGGTGCCGTCGGCATATGCAGTCTGATGTCAGCGGCGATCAGCGGGAAGGAGGATTTCCGGGCCGGGCCGTAGGGTATCCACTTGGACTGGTCGGCCAACCGCTGGGTGTCGGTCGAGAACTTCACGAAATCCAGAGTGGATTCCATGTTTTTAGCGCCCTTCGGAATCGCCCAAAGGTCCATGTCCCAGACCTGGCCGTCCCAGATAATCTCGAATGGCTTCTTCTCATTGAAAACGGCATTGAACAGCCGACCGTTGTAAGCCGAGGTGATGGAAACTTCGCCGTCGGCCAGCATCTGCGGCGGCTGTGCTCCGGCTTCCCACCAGATCACGTCGTCTTTGATGGTATCGAGCTTTGCGAACGCACGATCCACTCCTTCGGGTGTGCTAAGCACGTCATAGACCTGATCGAGGGGAACACCATCGGCCATCAGAGCCCAATCCAGGTTCACGCTCGGGACCTTGCGAAGGCCACGCTTGCCGGGGAATTTCTCAGTGTCGAAAAAGTCGGCAAGCCGTGTTGGTTTGGCATCCGCGTACTTCGACGCATCGAAGGCAAAGACCGTCGACCAGACAATGGTTCCGACCGCGCATTCGGTCAGAGTGCTTTCGATGAAGTCTTTAATCGCGGGTGTGCCGTCGGGAGCCGCCGGCAGGATCGCGGGATCAATCGACTCCAGAACCCCTTCGTCGCACCCACGAATGGCGTCGGAGAGTTGGACGTCGACCAGGTTCCAAATGACGTTGCCGGCTTCGACCTGCGCGCGCACCTGCGCCAGACCGCCGTTGTAATCTTCTGAATTAATTCTGATGCCGGTTTTTGCCGTGTAGGGCTTGTGATAGGCCTCGATCTGACTCTTGCTGTAGGCGCCGCCGAACGACACGATGGTCAGGGTATCTGCCGCACCGGCAGGGCCGGCATAAGCCGCAGCCGTGAGCAACGCGATGGTGGCGGCACTGATCACAACTCTTCTCATGTCTCCAGATCTCCCATTGTTTAAGCTTCCGCTTCACATGTTCTGTTCAAGTTGTCGGAAACTGCTGTGCATCGGGGCCCTACGGCTAACACAGGCCCAAAACGGTCACCGCCGCTTTCCCGTAAATCTGAGTCTAGATTTGCAAGAAATCCGGTCAGAGACGGACCGCCACCCAATAAGAAAAAGGGGGAGGGATGTTGAACCCCTCCCCCCAAGCCACAGGGCACCAGGCTGGGAGTTCTGGCAGCACCGCACGCAAGCAGAGAAGCAAACGGCAACACCCCGCTAAAATCAGGAATGGTCCAATTCGCAACTGTCCGGTTTTCTTGTTGATCTACAGGGAAGATCGGGGCCAGCCCCAGAGGCTTCGGCCGAAGCCTGAACCGGCTCGTTTCTTCTTTAATGCTATCCATGAACGCTGCAGCCAACACGTCAATTCCGGTTGTGGAAGGCAGCTTGGCTATTCCGAATAAAAAGAGGAATATGTGATTTTAGAGAATAACTATCTCAATAATTGGAATAATGATGGACTACCTCTCCGCGATGCGCGTGTTCCTTACGGTCGTTGACACCCAAGGCTTCACGGCAGCTTCGAAAGCCCTGTCGATGCCTTTACCGACGGTTTGCCGGAAGATTGCAAATCTGGAACAGCACCTCGGCGCGCAATTGCTGGTCCGCACAACCCGCAGCCTCAAAGTCACGGAAAACGGGCAACGCTACTACGACGATGTTCGGCGCATCCTTGACGAAATAGATGACGCAGAACGCCAAGTTGCAGGAGAATACAGAAGGCCGAAAGGGCGCCTCTCGATTTCGGCGCCAACCCTCTTCGGTCGTCTCCATGTCCTGCCGATTGCGACGGAATTCATAACGGCACATGAAGACATCGACCTGAACTTCAACTTGACCAACGACGTTGTTGATCTGATCGAGAGCCACACGGATCTCGCGATCCGTATCGGTCCTTTATCCGACTCGTCGATGATTGCCCTGAAGGTCGGATCGGTCCGGCAGATTCTCTGCGCCAGTCAGGATTACTTCGCCGATCATGGCATCCCGGCCTCGCCGGCGGATCTGGCTCGCCTGGACTGCATTTCCTATGGCGGATCTGCGAACTGGTCGTTCAAAACAGGCGATGGAAAAGTCAGGCAATACCCGGTCCGGACGCGGTTCAGGGTGAATTCGGTGGAAGGAATTGTCTCAGCCGCACGGCAGGGCAGCGGTCTGGCGCAACTCTACTCCTATCAGGCCGCTCGGCATATCGCGGACGGCAGCCTCGCCGTCGCCCTGCCGGAGCACGAGATCGACCCGGTGCCCGTAAGCATCGTCTATCCGCAAGGACGGCACATTCCGCAGAAGCTCAGAGTCTTTATCGACTTTGCGATCCCGCGTTTGCGGGAATCACTGGATCTGGTCGGACAACAGTGTAGCGTAGGTATTGTCGCGTCGATGCCTTCGGCTACTCACTAGCCAATCAGACCGGGATGCGAGTGGGACCTATCGCCATGGAACATCGGAAATTGGCGGGCCTCCTGTCCACAGCCAAGTCGCTGGCAGCGTGGTGTGCCAAACTTGCAGCCCGCACGCAACACGAGCCCAAAATCCTGACCAAATATTCAGAGTTTCAGCTGGTCTTTGTATGGCGCCCTGAGATCACTGTGCCGTTCGGCGCAATCACAAAGATCGAAATGTTCAAACTCGACGAAGTCTGTAACGATCTTGTCTGCCTCAACGTGTTCCATAAAGAGTCGAACGATCTTTACGCTCTTTTTATCAACGAAGAGCTGGAGGGATACGATGCCTTGTTGGAACGGCTTGAGAAGTTGCCGGGCTTCGACTGCAGCTGGCCTCGTAAGATCATAAAACCCGCGTTTGCCGAAAACCGTACGGTCGTCTACGAAGCGCTGAAATCAGGCTAAATAACTCAGTCCCGGTCCTAGCGGACGCCGGCCGGGAAACACGTAGGAAGTCCCGAATCCTCAATTGCCCTCGCCCGCCTTTTCGCGATCTGGGCCACTTCTCCAATCTGGGCCGCTTCGCCGGTATGCACCTTGACTGCCTCCGCGCTTTGGCTGGAGAGGTTCTTCCTCGCTGGGCCGCGCGGCAAACTCCCCATCGCGTTCAAGGGACCCTTCAGGCCGCGGCCTAAAAGGGTCTGCAGCCAGCACTACTCATACATGGGCACGGCCGGGAACCGGCAAAAACACATGACCTTTGTGCAGCCGTTCAGGTTCACCCGGGAAAGTTAAGTCATTATCTACCCTGATCGACATTGTTTTATCTATTTTCAGGAAGAGATTTCCGATGAGACTGATTCAGAAAATTAACTGGACCGCCATCGCGCTGGCGGGTGCGGTCCTTCTGCCGGCGCCGTCCTTCGCGGCCATTATGACCTTCGATGACCGCAACGCCTTCGAAGCCGCCGTGGCCGGTGCCGCATTGACGGAAGACCCCTTTGACAACCCGATCCCGGGTGCGGAGCAGATCGCCCTCGACAGCGGTATCGTCTCGACCAATGCACCGGTTTCGATTTTCCCCGACGACAATTCGGTCGTTCCTTTCAACGCCGGCGGCTTTTACCGCAACTCCGTGAGTCACGACACGAACCTGCTCGCCGACACAATCACCTGGGATTTCCCGATGCCGATCATCGGTTTTGGATTCAACCTTTCCTATGCCTCACCGGACGGTGTGCAGGTCACCTTCGATGGCGGAAACGGGCTCGAGAGCTTTCTCTTACACAACGTCAGCGGCGATGTGGATTTGGGCGGTTTTGTCGGTTTTGTCGGTTTCGTCGCCGATACGGCCTTCGAGGCCATCGCCTTCTCCAACGACAATGTGCTGTCGACCGACAGCTTCAACATCGACAATCTCGTCTTCGCGAAGGCAACGGCCGACCCCGCTGCTGTACCGCTGCCGACGACGGTTCCGCTGACCCTCTTCGGCATCGGGGGATTGTTGTTGTTCGCGCGCAGAAGAACTTCAGGAGTATGACGGGCAGACGAGTGATAAGACGAGCGTTAGGCCAGCGGTCTCAGCCGTCCGCCTATTCGCTGATCTGGGCCTTTTCCCCGATCTGTGCTTTCACCGTCTCCGCGTTTTGGCTGAAGAGGACCTTGCGTTCCTCCTCGCTGGGCGGCGCGTTGCGGCGGAATTCCTTGCCCAGATCGACGGCGCGCTGGACGGCGGGACGTTCCTTGATGGTTTGGCGCCAACGGGAGACGTTTGGGAAGGAAGTCAGGTCTCGGCCCAGGGGCTTCGCGATCAGAACCCAGGGCCAGTTGATCATGTCGGCGATGGAGTAGTCGCCACCCAGAATGTAGTCGCGCCCCTCAAGACGGCGTTCCAGCACGCCCAGGCAGCGGTCGTATTCGTTGGCATAGCGGGTCTTGGCGTAGCTGTCTTCGGCAGTGTCTTTAGCGGGCGCGTAGTTGACGAAGTGGCTGAGCTGTCCGGCCATGGGACCCTGGTTGCCGGTCTGCCAGAACAGCCACTCCAGCGTCTCCTTCTTCCCCAGCGGATCGGCCGGGATGAAGCGGCCGGTCTTTTCGGCCAGGTAATAGAGGATGGCGCCTGATTCAAAGACCGGGACCGGCTCGCCTTCGACATCGTGATCGACGATCGCCGGCATGCGGTTGTTTGGGCTGATGGCCAGGAAGTCCGGCTTGAACTGATCACCCTTGGAGATGTTCAGTGGAATGGTGTTGTATTTGCCCCCCAGTTCCTCAAGAAGGATTGCGACCTTCCAGCCGTTCGGCGTTGGCCAGTAGTAGAAATCGATCATCCTCCGGTTCCCGACTTCTTTGCCAATGGTTCGGCCCCTCCAGGATCGACCAGCTCGCCCAACACTCCAGCTTCGCGTAACGCCTCGATTTCCCCTGCATTGTATCCCAGATCACCGAGCACTTCGTCATTGTGCGCACCAAGCAAGGCGCCGCCATGGCGAAGCTCGGCGGGTGTCTCGGAGAAACGCGCCGCGGGCCGCGCCTGCCGCAGACGTCCCGCATGGGGATGATCGCTTTCGATCACGATGCCGCTCTCGATCACCTGGGGATGGCTGATCATATCGCCGCGCGAGAGAACGGGCACAGAGGGCACGTCCTGCTCTTCCAGGCGCGCCAGCCATTCCGCCGACGACCGCCCAATCAGGACACTTTGGGTCAATTCCAACCGGGCATCGATGTTGGTCTGGCGCAGAGCAGGCGATTTGAAGCGCGGATCCTCGAGCCACTCCGGGGTTTCCAGCGCCCGGGTCAGACCTTCCCATTGCTTATCCGACTGCACAGCAACACTGATGTAGCCGTCGCTGGTCTCGTAGATCAGATCGATAAAGCTCTGAGCCGCCTGCTGAGGTCGCTCCTCACCCACGAAAGTCTGGCTGCCCATATCAGAGCCCCAGAGGAAGGCAATGACGGAATCGAGCATGGAAAGACGCACATGCTGACCTTTCCCCGTCCTTTCACGTGAGAGAAGTGCGGCGGTGATCGCCTGGGACGCGGTCACGCCTGTCAGCTTGTCCGGCAGAATCGTGCGCACCAGCCGCGGGCGTTCCTGGTCGGACCCCGCCTGCACCGTGGTCAGGCCGGAGAGTGCCTGAACTAGAGGGTCATAGACCGGCTTATGAGCGTAGGGCCCCTTTTCGCCGAAGCCGCTGATGGAGACATAGACGATCTCGGGTGCGATCTTACGGATCTCGTCCTCGCCTAACCCCATGCGTTCAATCACGCCGGGCCGGAAGTTCTGCACGAAGACATCGGCGTCCGTCACCAGCTCCTTTAGGATCTCGATCCCACGCGCATTCTTCAGGTTCAGGGCAACCGAGCGCTTGTTGCGGTTATTGTTGAGAAAGGAAGCCGCCATCCCGGCCCGCCGGTTCGAAACCTGCCGGGTGTAATCGCCGCCCTTCGGGCTCTCGATCTTGATCACATCTGCGCCCTGATCCGCCAGAATCATGGTCGCTAGAGGTCCGGATATCATCGCCGTGAGATCGACGATGCGATAGCCCTGCAAAGGTCCCGCCATTGAAAGAACGCCTCCTGTTATTGGCTCAGCCTATTGAGCAGATTGCGCTTAGCTTGACCCAAAATCCGCTGCCCCTCAATCAGCAGCATGCTGATTTCGAACGCAGATTTTGAGACTTTACGTTTCTAGGAAAACACAATCCGCTCTAGATAAGGCTTAAAGCGCATAAGGTTTCAAGAACCGATTGGGGCACAGCACTCTCGACCTGCGGTCACAAAAGCGTGGGGAGATTGGGTTCCCATTTCACGCGGCGCGTATTCGACTTTCACTTACGGAGACTCAGCGTACGTGCATAATGATGGGTAGAGATATTCACTACCGAGCCGGATCGGCCACCCCGCCAGGACCGCATTTGGCTTATTTAAGCCTTGCCGGTAGGCTTTGCCTGAGCCACGTCTTGTGGACGCGATCAAGGAGTTCGACCATGGCACAGTCCGTTCCAGCGACCCTAGAAGCGGCTGCGGCACGCATTTCCTGCAACACCCAAGAGTTGAGCCGGTTTTCCCAGCACCTGCAGGCGCTACCGCCCTACTTGGCCGCCCGCATCAATCCCTTCGAGTTTGCAGATGCGGCCGGTGTCGGCGCAGAAACGGCACTTGATCTCTTCGTACACGGTGCCAAGCTTGGCCTGTTCGACCTCGAATGGGGCATGGTCTGCCCCCTGTGCGGCGGCATTACACATAGCGTGGCCGAGCTTGATAGAGTGGCTGAAGACACTCTGCATTGCTCCTTGTGTGACAAAGACGTGGACTCCGTGCTGGACGATACGGTCGAGGTCAGCTTTGCCTACGCGGCGGCAGGGGCGCCCGTCGACCTGCACCACGATTTCGCGACATACCAGCACTTCTACACTTCATCCAGCTATCCCTATCGGGAGGATTGGCGAAACTATCACGAGCGCTATACCGTGGCCGACGTCAAGCTTGAATCAGGCCAAAGCGCTAAGCTGCCCCTCTCTCTTGAAGCCGGCCAGAAGTATCGGCTGATCTGCCTCGACACGCATTCAGGGGCGGATTTGCTCGTGGCGGAAAACCTTCCGTCGGCAGAGAAGGCGCAGGCCGTCGAACTGTCTTTGACGAATGCGGGGTTTTCATGCCCTGCGATCACGATCCCAGCCGAAGAAGCCGTGTTGACGCTGGCCAATCATAGCGACCTTACGGTCTGGTGCCGCGCACTTCAGCTGAACCTGGACGACATCGCAGCGATCATGGGAAAGGGTCCGCCGGAGTTCAGCCGCCGCCTCACCGGCAAGCACCTTCTCAACAATCAGGCCTTTCGCGACAATTTTGCCATGCACGAACTGGCGCCCGACCTGAAACTCAAGTTGCGCAGCCTGACCCTGCTGTTCACAGATTTGAAGGGGTCTACGGCGCTCTATGACCGTGAAGGGGATCTTGCCGCTTACCGGCTGGTTCAGGATCATTTCATAGCCCTCAAACAGGTCGTGCGGAGCCATTCAGGGGCGGTGATCAAGACCATGGGCGATGCCGTGATGGCCGCATTTCCAAGCGGCAATGACGGGACTGCTGCGGCCATCGCAATGATGGGTGCGATGCAAAGCCTAGCGGGCGGGCGGCGGAACAACGACGTGGGGCTTAAAGTCGGGCTGCACGCCGGCCCCGCTCTGGCCATCAATGCGGGTCAGACATTGGATTATTTCGGCCAGACAGTAAACATTGCCGCGCGAGTACAAGGCCTGGCAGACGCCGGCGAAATCTGTTTGACCAGTGCGCTGAACGACAACGACGAGGTCCCGGCACTCTTGACCAGATCAGGCTTCTGCGGCCACCCCGAACTCGCGCGACTGAAAGGCGTGTCTGCGGAAGAACAGATCTTTCGGTACCGGTTGGGCTCGTAGAGCTCGTAGGGCTCGGCTTTGAACCACCACTGACCTGACCGCCGAAGCTTATCGACCTCACCAGAGATCCACACAGAAACATCTGTCACTCCACATCGAACAGGAAGTGTTCCAGGAAGATCGCGGCGGCCGGTGACTCGAGGATCCGGCCGTTGCCGAGATTAAAGCCGCGGCTGAGGGCGTCGGTGTTGGCAAAGGCAAAGAAGCTGAGGTTCTTGTCCGGCAGCATCACGACCAGCGTCGAAACCGAGTCCCAATAGCCGTAGTGCCAAATGACTTTGGTTCCCTTGACGGACTCGACAAACCAACCGAGGCCGTAGGGCAGATCGTGCCCCACCGTCGACTTGGCGGGCGTAAAGGCCAGGGCCTGGGTCTCGGGCCGCAGGAATCGGTTGTTCTTTACTGCTGTCAGGTATTTGGCATAGTCGGCAATGGAAGCCACGAGGCCGGCGGCACTGCCGAAATAAGTCTTGTAGGCACCAGGCACCAAGTCACCTGCATCATTCAGTTTATAAGGGGACGCGGGCGGCACCTCAAAGACACCGCCCATCCGACCGGTGTTCTTTAGGTCGAGCGGGCCGACAATGAGATTATTGAGATAAACCTCGAAACTGCGGCCGGTGATCTGTTCGATGACCCGGTCAAGCTGCGCGAAGCGTGATCCGTCGTAACGATAGTCCTCGCCGGGCCTGTCGTGCGATGTGTGCGAAAAAAGGTGCCGCAGGGTAATTGTGCCGCGGCTTTCCAGTTTGATGCCGAAGTCCGCGGCGGGCGTATCGAGATCGAGTCTGCCTTGTTCACCCAGTTGCAGGAGAAGGGTGGAGGCGAAGGTCTTGGTCAGGGACGCCAGATGAAACGGTGTGTCGGGCGTGACCCGCCTCTTCATTGCCAGATCAGCGTAGCCGTAGCCTTTAAACCACGAAAGGTCATTGCCGCGCAGAAGGCCGGCTGCCATCCCCGCAATAGGGAGACGGACGTAGAGCCCAGCGATATCCGCCTCGAAGGACGCGAGCCTGGCCCGCTCCGCTTCCCTGGTATCTTCTACGGACGGCATTTCGACACGCGCCTGCAGGTTGTTTAAGGGGTTGATGATGGCACAGCAGATGACGATCACTGCAAGACGAGACAGGCCTCCAATTCGTCGTGACTTCTTCACTGATTTTACCGGGCCTGAAAGAGGGTTCACCGCCTCTCATCCGTCCGTTCTCTTGTGCTGCAAGCCCTGGAATACTATCAAAACAAGAAAGAGGGTACCAGTTTTGCCGGCGCCATAACGCGGACCGACCGACCTTGCCAAAAGCAAAACCTCAAACCGCCGCTTCTTCTGCCTCGGCCTGTTTCTCTCCGTTGTCCGCCTCGACCCGCAGAAGCTTGTAGGACACCAGCGCCATCACCGCGCAGAAGGCGATCATGCCGGTCATGGGCAGCAGACTACCGTCATGGATCAGGCCGACCAGACCGCCCAGCAGGCCGCCGAAGACAAAGCGGCCGGTCCCCATTATGGCGTTGGCCGCGCCGGCCTCCTCGCCGAAGTAGGTCATGTAGCAGGCGGTGCCGTTGGTGCCGATGAAACTGAGACTGCCCAGGGCGACCAGCAGCAGCGGGAAAACCAGGAACTCGCTGCCCGAAGCCAATGCCGAGACCAGCAGTGCCAAAGTTACGGCCACCAGGAGAATTAGTCCGTGGCGCAGGATCACATCGGGGTCATGGCGTTTGAGCAGCCAGGCATTGATCCGGTTGAAGGCCATCAGAGAAAGGACATTGGCCGAGAAGAAGATCGGAAAGGTAGTGTGGGAGTAGCCGTAATACTCAATGAAGACAAAGGCGGAATCCGTCAGGTAGACGAAGAGCACACCCATGGCGAAACCCATGGTGAGCAAATAAGCCAGGCCGCCGCGATGAGACAGAATACGGCCGTAACCGCTCAGAGCCGAACGAATGGATTGGGCTATCGGGCCCCGCGCGCCACGCCGCGCCATCCGGGTTTCACTCAGCAAGGTCAGGATACCGGCAACGGTCAGGACACCGTAGACTGCCAACGCGACAAAGATCGCCTGCCAGCTCCAGAACTCCAGGAGCAGAGCGCCGACCGCCGGCGCGATCAAAGGCGCGACCATCATCATCAAACCGATCAGGGTGTAGATCCTTGCGGCCTCCCGCCCCTCGAAACGATCGCGGACGATCGCGGCCACGACCACCACGGAAAAGCCACCGCCAATCGCCTGCACGACGCGCAGCGCGATCATCCAGTCGACCGAGGTCACGAAGGAAATCGCCAGACTGGCCGAGACGAAGAGCGCAAGCCCCCAGAGGGCGATCTTGCGACGCCCCAGGGAATCCGACAGGGGGCCGCCTAAAAGCTGTCCGACTGCGAAGCCCAGGAAATAGGAGGAAATCGACCACTCGACCCGATGTACCGAGGCACCAAAGTAATCCGCCATGGCAGGAACCGCCGGCAGATAGGTGTCGATGGAAAAAGGCGCCAGCGCCGAGAGAACGGCGAGAATGAAGGCGAACAGGCGGATATCGAGCGTCATTGATCCTCAGAAAAGGTGAGCGGAGAGCGCCGGGCCGGCGGAATGACGGCGGCGCTGGTTTTTGCACTATGCGCGATCGCCCTTGTATCGATCAATTGCATATGTTTCATAAATAATATGAAGGAATTCGATTATTTGAATCTCGACGGCCGCCTGCTGCTGATGTTCAAGACCGTCTACGACGAGCAGTCGGTGACCGCCGCCGCGGCCCGCCTCGGGGTCAACCAGTCGACGGTCAGCCACGGCCTTGCGCGGCTGCGCGACTTGCTCGGCGACCCTCTCTTCATCAAGTCGGGCCGGAACATCATTCCCTCGCAGCGCGCCGATCAGCTTGCCGGGCGGGTCGACAAGCTGCTTGACGGCCTTAAGGAACTGGGTGAAGTCGAGGATTTTTCGCCTTCCGACGTGACCGACCGCTTCGTCATCTCGGCCCACGACTATCAGCGCGAACTGCTGATGCCCAAAGTCTTCCGCAAGATCCGGGAGCAGGCCCCCAACGCCGGCCTGAAAATCATCAACACTGCCGGGCGCATCATCGAGGACCTGCGTGCCCGCCGCACGGATCTGGTGATCTCACCCCTGTCCTTGCGCGACAGTGAAGACATAATGGGCCAGTTGCTGTTTACCGACGCCTTCACTTGTTTCTACGACGCCGAGATGGTCAGCCCACCCCAGACCATGGAGGACTATGTGAAGGCCCAGCACGCTCGGGTCAGCTTCACCAACGAGAACCGCAGTCTGGTCGACGAACTGCTGATCAAGACCGGTTACCAGCGCAACTTCACCCTGGAGGTCCCCGGCTTCATCGCCCTTTCGACCCTGATGCGCGGCACGCCCCTGATCGCCACCCTGCCCTCGAGACTGGGGCATTTCATCATGAGCGACTTTGCCAGCTTCCCCTGCCCCTTCCCGGCCCCGGCCCTGACCTTTCACCACTACTGGCACAAACGCGATAACGCCTCGCCGAAGCACCAGTGGCTGCGATCGTTGGTCAGGGAGGCGGCGGAGAGCGCTTAAACCTCTGCACGCCGGCGGCACGACGATGTGGCGCTTTTGAACAAAAGACCGAATCGCCTTGACTCTGAATCAGCACTTTGGCTATTTGGATCCATGGATACAAAAGCTGCCAATCACATCGCAGACGCCGTCGAAGAAGAGATCGTCTTCGGCCAGCTGCGCCCAGGAGACCTGTTGCAGCAGGAAGCTCTGGCCGAGCGCTTCGGCGTCAGCCGTCAACCTGTCAGGACGGCCCTCGAGATTCTCACGGCAAAGGATCTGCTTTCGCGCCGGGCCGACAGATCGCTCGAAGTCATCGGCCTTCCGCAGGCGGCGTCGGAGGAGGTTCTCGCGATACGGCGGCTGCTGGAACGCGAAGCTCTTTCATTGGCTTTCGACAATCTTACAGACCGGGACCTTCTTATTGCCCAGCAGGCTGTGGAACTCTTCGAAATCGAGGGCGAACCGCAGCAGCTCGCGCAGCGTGACATCGATTTTCATCTGGCGCTCTACCGCCCTTGCAGGAATGCGACGCTGGTCAAGCTGATCACCGAGTTGCGACGGACAAATATCCGCGCCTATCTCGGTCAACCTCTCGGGTCGAGCGCTCGCGAGGCCTGCACCGGCGCCCACCGCGACATCCTTGAGGCCTGCAAAGCCGGCAATCGCGGAAAGGCGCTTGCTTTACTAGACACCCATTTCGACATCGCACAGGAACGGTCTCTATGAACGAGCGCTTCGCGAAGACCCCCGAACCGCCCTACTACGCAGTTATCTTTACGAGCCGCCTGAGCGAAAATCCCGCTGGCTACGACGCCATGGGCATCAAGATGTTCGATCTGGCCAGCGAACATCCGGGGTGCCTAGGTGTGGAGACCACGCGAGATGCGGAGGGGATCGGAATCACGGTCTCCTACTGGAAGGACGAGGAAAGCCTCAAGGATTGGAAAGAGGACACCCGCCATCTCGTGGCACAGAAGCTGGGGATCGAACGCTGGTATCCGCACTACGAACTGCGCGTGGCGCGCGTAGAACGTGCCTATTCCGGGCCTGACGGCAGGGCTGTTTGAATCTTGGCAACTCCAGCTGCCCGCCAGGGAGACACCTAACCCGGCTTAGAGCCTAACCTGCACTCACCACTCGCCTTTCAGCCATTTTGAGCAGGTGTCGTGCTCGTAGGTGCGACGACCGCCGTAAACGGATTCGTGACTCTGGCAGTAACCCCAATCAGAATCGATAACCTTCCATTTGCGGCAGCCTCCGCATTGCTCAGAGTGGAAATGGTCCTTCTCTTCGTTCCGATTGATCGTACGACCGCAGCGGTCGCACCAAAAAATGGTCAACCAGGCCGGCTGCTCCTCACGAAGTTCCCTGCTTGTTTTGCTCATTGACTGCCCTCTGCTGCCCTCGACCTAAAAGCTCTTCACTGTTCAGAACCGCCACCGCCGAAATCACCACCATCGAAATGATCTTCGCCGACATCGCGCCGGCGGCTCATCCCAGCCGCAGAGCCGATACCATTGACGTCTCCCCGCATCCGGCGCCATAGCCGGGAAGGTGAGAAGCCAAACAAGCCCACGAATGCAAGAAGTACAAGACCGATACCAGCAATCGCCATTATTGTTTCATAGACTGTCATTTGGACTCCACGCCGAGCTTGGGAATTTCCTCTGTCAGATCAGATAGATTGAGAGTATTTCGGATAGGGTTTCGGCACCGCCGGTGCTTTCGAAAACTTTCAAAGCACCTAAATCCGATCCGGTTCGCCCCGCGTTCTTACTCTTTATGCCTGCTGAATTGAAACTCCAAGGGTCTGTCCGAAACCGATTTGAACGCGACCAAGTTCCAGACTTATGAAGCGGGTCAACCGCTCGACAGATTACCGGGCCTGGTTGGCTGCTGTTCACTCTAGGTTTTGACTTGAGATATTTCTCTTTTGCTGTCGTTCAAACGCCAGATCTCCTGGCTCGAGAAACCGCGAATATCTCTCTCCCCCAGGCTATCGATTTCGAATTCTTCACGAAGGGTTTTCGCGACTTCGTCCTGCACAGAAATCTGCATGGGTTCGGAAAACTCCTGCAGCCGTGTCGCGAGATTTACCGCCGGCCCAAAGATATCGTAGACGTATTTTTGAATGCCCACGACGGACCCGACGACGGCACCGGAGGCCAAGCCGATACGGCAATGCCACTGATGCGGATGGCTCTTGTTGCGCCGCTCGAGGTATCTGATGAACCTTATCGCGGTATTCGCCACCGCCTTGGCGTGATCCGGCATCGGATCGGGAAGTCCCGCGACTGTAATATAGGCGTCCCCGATGGTCTTGATCCGCTCGCAGCCGAACTGCTCGCCAATACGGTCAAAGGCGCTGTAGATATCGTTGAGTTCGGTCACGGTGACGCTGGGATCAGCAGAGGCAACCATGTCGGTGAAGCCGACAAAGTCCAGCATCAGAACCGAAATGGGGTCGTAAAGCTGTGGCGTAACAACGCCGAAGGCTTTGAATTCCTCATAGACCGAACGCGGCATGATGTTGAGAAGCAGCTTCTCAACCTGTTCCTTCTCCCGCTTGATCTCGCGGGTATTGCGCTCGACCATCATGGAATAGGAATCGATCATCGATTCCAGCTCCCGGATGCGGGTGATGTTCTGGCACACAAGCACGACGAGCTGCTGCTCGCCCTCGCTGGCCGCGGTAAATTCCACCGCAATGACCATGTTCCGCCGCTTTTTCTTGTGCTTGATTTCCGCGGTGTAGCGGCCGTTCTCATCGAGCCCTGCGTTCAGGGCTGTGACATCGAGCCCTTCGAAAACCGCCGGGAGGGGATTGATGCCGACTTGCGCGCCAAACCATTCTTCAAAGGTGTCATTGTGAAAATGAAAACTTAAACTGCTGCGGTCCAGCAAAGCCACGCCAACACCGATGGCCCTTAAAAGCTGTTCATTGATCGCTTCAATCGACATGGGGCTGCCCTACAATCTGGCTGCGTCTTTTTTCGAATTCGTCAAGCACTGTTTGCACATCGCCGTCCTCAACGCCGTGATCGCTCAAAGTGTCTTTCAGGACCACTTTGAGCTCATCAAAGTGCGCATCCCGAATATCCAAGTGACTATGCAGCTGGTGCAACTGCCGGTCGGTATAGGAGGCGGGCCCGCCGAGTAGCGATGCGACGAACTTGGTCTGATGATCAACCATTTTCGACATATCAATATCATCGAAAAACGGGCCGATCTCGTCGCTGTCCAACAGGGTGTCATAAAACGCGAGAACGATCTTACTGACTTTCGAAAACCCGCCATACTTCTCAAAAAGAGTCTGTTGCGCCATTAATATTCCCCTGTTAATTGTCCGGGCTTCGTTTAGAAATTACTGACTGCGCATTCTAACTCTATGGAATAGAGACAAATTCACATTTTATAGCTGATTCAGTAAATAACGATCAGACTCTAGAGGATTTGGAAAAGCTGTAAAAGCAGCTTTAGAAGGAAAGGCCCCGGACATTCGTCTTTGCCAGGGGCCTCACTTTTAACGCTTCGTGACAATAATTTCTGCGTATTCGGAGGGTGCAATCATTGACCCGTCGGTCGCAAGGTTGAAGCGATTCACGGTATCCAGAATGTCTTTGTAGAGTGCAACCTGCCCCGCTTTGTCGAGGGCGATGAATGCCTTGCGCACAGGGCCGTAGAAGACGCGGAAAAACTCAATGAAATGCGCCGGCGAGCGGTAGCGGAAGTTAAAGCTCTTGAGCTTCATCGTGATGTCCTGGGCATCGGAGGAAAACTGTTCTTCGATCCAGTCCCTGTTTCCCCATAGGGCCGGAGACGCGACACCGGCAGGCGGGGGAACATGCCTGCCCAGTGTTTTAAAGAGCGCACCGATGAAGCTGTCAGGGGTCCAGTTGGCCATGGCAATCTTACCGCCAGAGCGGCAGGCCCGGATCATTTCCGCTGCAGATTTCTGCTGATTGGGCGTAAACATGACGCCGAAGGTGGAGACGACCAGGTCAAAGGAAGCATCCGCGAAAGGCAGGTCTTCGGCATCGGCAATCTGAAAAGCCACGTCCAACCCGTCCGCTTCGGCACGTTTGCGTCCGCCCTCCAGCAGGCTTTCCACATAATCGGTCGAGGTCACCTCACACCAGCGGCGGGCGAAAGCGAGCGTTGCGTTGCCATTTCCGGCCGCAACATCCAGAACGGAAGATCCGGGTGCGGGGTCGGCCGCCTCGGCCAACTCTTCGCCGGTAATCTGAAGCGTAACGCCAATTTTCGCATAGTCGCCGGAAGACCAGGCGGCATTCTGTTTGGATTTGATCGCGCCAAAATCGGGTGTAGTGAAGTCCGGTGCAGGATGCGTCAGAACCGTCATATTCATGTCAATCTCCTTGGTTTTCTTTTGCGTTGCTAAAGCCGCAAGGGTGCGGATGGGGTCAATCAGGGTTTCGCTGGGCATGGTGGGTTCCTTTTTTCTCGGTCGCCATCTGATCAGGCCATGTGTCGTCAAGGCAGGTAAGCTCATGCCGCACGCGTCTGCGGCCAGGCGAAGTGCTCGGCACAGCGTTCGACTCTCGCGATGTGCTGCTTGATGCGGGGATTGACCCAGTCAGGGGCATGAATCGGCGCCATATGTCCAAGACCCGGCAACATCACCAGCTCGGCTTCCTGAATGTGTTCGAAAACCAGCGTGGCGGTTCTTTGAGCGATCGCCGGAGATTCCATTCCCATAAGGATCTGTGTCGGGATATCCAGCCCCTTGAGATCGTCGAGACGCCAGGTCTCACCGAAACAATTCACGAAGTCGGCAACGACCGCGGCTGTCGTCGAGATGAGCTTATTGCGAAGCGATTCCGGCATAGCGTCCCACGCGCCCTGACCATTCCAGAAGTCGATGAAGGGCTTAATGGCAGGGCCGGTCCGCCCATCCGTGTCATCCGACAGCAGGCCTTGCTCAACCTGTTTCAATCCGGACAGCAGCGCTGCATCCGCCTGACTTCCGTTGTTCAAAACATGGAATGACACGGGTTCGTACAGGGTCAGGCTTTTGACCAGATCAGGCCTCATCAAGGCGATTTTCAACGCCACGCCGCCGCCAAAGGAATGACCGACAAGATGAACCGTTTCACCGAATTTCAGGATTTCCTGGATGATCGGTTCAGCAACCACTGCCATACCCTGCTGGGAAGTACAGCGTTTGAATTCCTGCCCGTAACCCGGCAGATTGTAGGCGAGAACCTCGTGCCTGTCGCAAAGTTCTGAGACTAATCCAGCCCACTGTCTGCCGTCTGACGCCGAGGAATGCAGAGCGACAATTGGAGAGCGGTCTGTTTGTGCAATATTGAGAATGTGGGCCATCGGGTTCGCCTCGTTGCGTTGTTCGATGACCTCTATTTGAGACCTGCGTGTTTCAGCTGATTGTCACATCGCCTCGTTTCGCGTTTCAGTTGTTTCCACACTAACAAAAGCGGAGAAGTTTATAGTTATTCATATATTTCAACATATTAACGATAATTTTTTACCATCCACCCCTTTGTTTCTGAAACAATTGAAACATTGGAACGGCGATGAGAAAACGTACTGAAACATGCGTGAGGTAAGTTTCCGGCATGGAAAGGCACAAAGACAGCGAGGAAGACATCCGCAGAGCCCGCGATCTGTTGCGGGATGCGATCGAATCTCTCAGCGAGGGCTTCGCGCTGTACGACGATGACCGGCGCCTGGTCATGTGTAACCAGCGTTACAAGGAGATGAACGCCGCGGTCGCCGATATGCTGGAACCTGGCCTCGATTGGGAAATCCTGATGCGTGAAACAGCACGCCGGGGTGTCTATTCCGATGCCATCGGCAGAGAAGACGCCTGGATCCAAGACAGACTGCAGACCACGCACGACTATGTCGACGAGTATGAACTGACCCATACCGACGGTTCTTGCTATCTCGTTTCAACCCATCCAACCAAGCTTGGCGGGTTCGTCGTCACGCGCACCGACGTTACCGAACGAAAGAAGGCGGAGTTTGTCGAGCGCGAGGGTGACCTGCTGGTCCGGACCGTGCTGGATGCAAGCTCCGCGATCGTCATTATGGCACGCACCGGTGACGGGCAAATTCTCTATCGCTCGCCCGCCGCACTGACGTTATTCGGCAACACCAAGTCGGCGAAAGATCATTACGAGAATGTCGACGAACGGGCGGATTTCATCACCCTGATGCTTGCAGACGGGCAAGTCGACAATTACCGGCTGAACGTTGTCGCCAAGGGTGTCGTCTTTCCCGCCTCCATCTCAGCGCGCTTTGCGGAATTCCGGGGCGAAGAGGTTATCGTCACCAGCGTTGTCGATCTGACTGAGGAAGTTAAATCTCAGGAACTGGTCAAGCAGGTTCTGGAGGCCTGCCCCGTTCCAATCCAGATGACCAACGCCGAGACCGGACAGTTGCTGTTTACCAGCCTGGAAACCACGAGTGAAACCGGCCGGGTTCAGAGCTACCGATCCTATTTCAAAGATCCAACCGCACGGCCCAGGTTTCTAAAGGCGCTTCGTGCAAAAGGCTGGCTGAACGACTACCGGACAGAATTCGTTGATCGAAACGGGAAGCTTTTTATGGGCGCGGTTTCCGCCCGGCTTATCGCGTTCAACGGCGAAGAGGTCATCGTCTCCAGTACACGCGACCTTACGGACGAGTTGGCGCTTCAGGAGGAACTCTCGAGCCAGCGGGACATGCTATTCCAGAACGAGAAGATGTCGGCGCTCGGGGAATTGCTGGCCGGTGTCGCGCACGAACTCAACAATCCGCTTTCCATCGTGGTGGGTCATTCCCTGATGTTACGTGAGGAAACAAACGACGCCGAAACCCTGCGCCGCATCGACAAGATCAGCAATGCCGCCGAGCGCAGCGCAAAAATAGTGAAGACCTTCCTTGCCATGGCCAGGCAGCAGCCGACAAAAATGGAGCCTGTGAATATCTACTCCGTTCTGGCCACCGCGATCGACGTCGCAGGTTTCGGGCAACAGCAGGATGGCGTGGAGATCGTCTCGCTGCTGCGCGAGGACCTGCCCGACATTCTGGCTGACGCCGATCAAATCACGCAGGTCGTGATCAATTTGATTATCAATGCGGGACAGGCCATCAGCACCTCGGGAACAGGCGACCGCGTGGAGGTGTCGTCACAGGTCGATGAACTGGGCGATGCCATCCGGATCGTCATCGCCGACAATGGGCCGGGTATCCCGGAAAACATAAAGGCGCGTATTTTTGAGCCCTTTTTCACAACGAAAAATGTTGGAGACGGCACCGGCATAGGCCTTGCCTTCTGTCACCGCATTATCCATTCACATGGAGGGCAAATCTGGCTTGACCAGCATTCCGCGCAGGGAAGCCGTTTTTGCATCAGACTGCCGATGGCAAAAGGTGTGAATGAAGCCAATTCCGAAGAAACCATCCGTTCAGACGAAGTAGCCTCAAAAAAAGCGCTGGTTGTCGACGACGAGACCGATGTCGCCGAATTCGTCGCGGAGGTGCTGCAAAATGAGGGTTTTGGCGTAACCATCGCCCATTCAGGACAAGAAGCAATCACCTGCCTGAAGAAGCGGAAGTACGACATTCTCCTCAGTGATCTTAACATGCCTGAGGTCGATGGCCGTGGTCTCTATAATGCACTGCTGGCCGATTTTCCCTACCTTGTCGACCACTGCGCCTTCATTACGGGTGATACGATGGGGAAGGCTTCTCAAGCGCTTCTGAAGGAGCTGGATCGGCCGTTTCTCGAAAAACCGGTCTCGCCGGACGAGTTGCGCACGCTCGTCTTCAGCATTTTGGGCGACGTGAAAGAAGAAAACTAAATGGACAACAAGAGCACACGTATTCTGGTCTGTGACGACGAACAGGATGTTCGCGAAATGCTGCAGGAGTACCTTGGTAAGCGTGGCTTTGACGTGACGACAGCCGCCAACGCGCAGGAGCTCCGCGCGGTGCTCGCGCGTACTGGCACCGACCTGATCATCCTGGACATCAACATGCCCGGCGAAGACGGGTTGGCCGTTCTCAGGTCCCTGCGCGCCGACAATCAGGTACCGGTCATCATGCTCACCGCCGCGGGTGAAGTCATCGACCGCATCGTCGGTCTCGAGATGGGGGCGGACGACTACCTGGGCAAACCGGTAGACCTGCGGGAACTGGAAGCCAGGGTTAAGGCTGTGCTCCGGCGCAAAGGCGAAGCCGCAGACAAAAAAGACAGCTCGGCAAAAGTGGATACTGCGCAGTTCGGGGATTACCTGCTGGATATCCAGGCGGCCAAGATGACGGCAAGCGACGGTAGCGAACTGCCCTTGACCGCCATGGAATTCAATCTTTTGAAAGCCTTTGCGCAAAACAAAGGCCGGGTTCTCAACCGAGACCAGATTTTGGAGCAAGCTCATGACCGGTCATGGGATCCGTTTGACCGAAGCATCGATATCCGGATATCCCGCTTGAGACGCAAAATTGAAAAGAATCCCGAGAAACCAACGATCATCAGAACCGTTCGAGGTCTTGGATACGTGTACGACCCGGAACTGTCGTAAAAATAGCGCCACCTGGTAACGACGCAGATTCCTGCGCCGACCGCGCGAAAGCCCTGGTCAGGAGATGCTGCTAAATCACCCCGGTGAACAACGCTGCCTGTCCAAGACCCTCTGATTTATTCTGTATGCCGAGGTCAAGGGAAAGAATTCCGAATGCCTCGCATGGAGGCGCTTATCAGTACATCTCGAACTCGGCGGAAAAGATGTAACCTTCGCCGTGCACGGTGACGATCATCTCAGGGACCTTTGGATCGACCTCCAGCTTACGGCGAAGACGGCGGACGAGGACGTCAATGGTGCGGTCGTTCGGCTCTGGCAGCCGATGGGTGATCTGGTTCAGCAGGCGGTCCCGGCTCAGCACTGTTCCGGGCCAGGCAACAAAGGCTGACAGCAACTCGAACTCGGCACGGGTCAGAGGGACCGCTTCGCCATTCTTCTTCCGAAGTCGCCGGGTCCGCAGATCGAATAGATGGCCGGAGAAACGTTTTACCGGCAGGTCCTGAATGGCGCCCTGATTAACCCGACGCAGCAAAGCCTTCACTCGGGCCAAAAGTTCTCGCGGATTGAACGGCTTGGTGACGTAGTCGTCGGCGCCGATTTCCAACCCAAGAACACGGTCGACGTCGCTCGTCCGCCCGGTCAGCAAAATGATGCCGACGTTGCTGCGGGTTCTCAGCTGGCGGGTGATGTCCAGTCCATCCTCACCGGGTAGATTGATGTCGAGCAGGATCAGGTCGGCAATATCTCGCTCCATGATATCTCGCAGCGCCTGTCCATCGGCAGCCTCGCTAACACGGTGGCCGGCGGTTTCCAAGTACGCCGAAAGCTTCGCACGGGTCACCTCGTCATCTTCGACAACAATAATGTGTTGCACATCCGGCATCTGGGACACTCACCAATTCTCACTGAATTGCTTGTTAACAGTTTTTCACATTGATTCACAATCCATTTTTGTCAGGCGAGAACGTTATTCACAATGACGCTCTATAGTGGGACAGGTGACGATGGCTTGCCACGAGACAGATCGGCGATTTGCGGTAGCAGCGAGCATGACATCCTGATTCGCGCCGAGCGGCTTCTCGACATCGCCACCTAGACCGGTCCCATCCGACCTGGACCAAGAATCAATGCCCAGGTCTTACCGGGGCAATGTTGCGAACAAAAAGCAGATTGTGAAAACAACCGCGGCAAAAATGCCGCCCAATTGGGGAGATGAAAATTGAAGACACTTAAAGGTAAGTTGGTTGCGGGGGCACTCTCCGCAGTGTTGGCCAGCGCCTCAATTCCAGCCTTGGCAGCAGACTCAAACAAGCCAATCCGAATTCCGACACACAACTGGTCAAGTCAGGTTGTGATGGCTCACATCATCGGTGGAATTTTCGAGAGCCTGGGCAACAATGTCGAATATGTGCCCGCTGATTCTCAGGGCGTTTACGAAGCCATCCGTAATGGTGACATCACGATATCACACGAAGTCTGGCAATCTACCTTCGGCAAGTCCTTTTACAATGCCATGGAAAAGGGTGGTTTGATTGACGCCGGGACGCATGAGGCGAGCACCTTGGAAGAACTGGGTGTTCCCAGCTATGTGGTCGAGAACAACCTCTGTCCCGGTCTACCCGATTGGGAAGCGCTGAAGAACTGTCCGGAAGTCTTTGCGACAGCAGATTCCGGCGGCAAAGGCCGAATCCTGGAAGGCCCCCAGAGCTGGCATGGCGACCTCATGCCGGTACGTATCAAAGCGCTGGGACTGGAAGACAAGTATGTCGTCAAGTTCGCCGGCTCCGCCGACGCGATCTGGGCTGAACTTGCTTCCGCTAAGAAGGAAGGCCGCGGCATCATCACGTTCAACTGGACTCCGAACTTTACTGATGCAGATGGCTTCGACTTCATTGCGTTTCCTCCTTACGAACAAGGCTGTAGAGTCGAGGATGGTGGTGACGGCAGTTGCGGTTCGCCTAAGGGCTGGCTGAAGAAAGCGGCCAACTACAAGTTCCCGAAGACGCACCCGAATGCTTACAAGGTCTTCAGCAAACTGTCTTTCTCGACCAAGGACATCGGTCAGATGGCCGCGTTGGTCGACATCGATAAGATGAGCCACGAAGACGCCGCTAAGAAATGGCTGGCAGACCATAAAGACGTCTGGATGCCTTTCACGGAGTAAAACCTCAATCAGGTAGCGATGCTCCTCTGCTTGCAGCAGGGAACCAATCGTTGAGTTGGTACGACCTCCCCTGGCCTCTCGTGGCCAGGGGAGTGATCTGCTGAAGTGCAAGGAAATCCAGGTAACTCGGGAAAAGGGATGCCCCCAGATTTGCGGCATCCAAAACGAGTGACAATGGGTTTGGGTTGGGGAAACGGCCTATTCTCGGCGTGGCGTAGGAAGCGCCCGGGGGACTTCAGGTTTGGCGGCGAAGAACAGTAAAAATAATGACCGCCGGTCTGTATGACGCACGCATCGATATGCTTCGGGTGGCTTTCCGCTTGGCTGGTTGGGGTTCCCAATAGCCCGCCCCACCTGGGTAGGGCACAATTGGCCCGCCGGTGCGTTCGATCAACTTGAAACTCAACCGGGTTTGTAACGCCTTTCCACAATCGTAGGTGTCATTCGCGCCGCGCAGAGTGGCAAGCGCCGGTGGCCCTGAACCTCAACGACTTCGGTTCGATGGAAAAGCGATATTGTTGTCGGCTGCTATCCTTAGGAAGGTTAGATGTGTACGCTAAGCAATACGCAGGTAATCATGAGAGATATCCGTAAGGATTGATAAATGCCCAGAGACGTAGCCAAAGAAGACACGCACCCCGTTATTAGGTGCGATTCGGTGTACAAGATTTTTGGCGGAAATGCAGAAAAAAACATACGCGACGCTGACGGCGCAATAGACGTTAAAACACTTCAGGATGCCGGTTGCATTTTCGGGGTGAACGATGCGTCTTTCGAGGTTCACAGAGGCGAAATGCTGGTGGTCATGGGGCTATCGGGTTCCGGAAAATCAACTCTGCTTCGTTGCATTTCGCGTCTGACAGATACGACTGCCGGAAAGATATTCATAGATGGCGAGGACTTACTCGCCATGAATGCCAAAGACCTGATCGAACTCCGCCGCAACAAGATGGGCATGGTCTTTCAAAGCTTTGCCTTGCTGCCTCATAAGACCGTGCTGGAAAACATCGCCTTCCCGTTGCAGATGAAGGGCGTCAGCACGCAAGACAGCATCAAGAGAGCGGCCGCAATGGTCGAGCTTGTCAGTCTCGGCGGACGCGAGAATTACTTTCCGAGACAGCTATCCGGCGGGCAGCAACAGCGCGTCGGGATTGCCAGGTCCTTGGCGGTCGAACCCGACATCTGGTTTCTTGATGAACCCTTCTCCGCGCTTGACCCGCTGATACGAAAAGAAATGCAGGATGAATTTTTGCGACTTCAGGGAATGCTCAACAAGACGATCCTCTTCGTGACGCATGACTTCGATGAGGCTCTGCGCCTGGCCGACAGAATTGCGATCATGAAAGACGGAATAATTGAACAGATCGATGCACCCGCCAACATCGTGCTCAATCCTGCCACCGAATATGTGGCCAAATTCACCAATGACGTGCCGCGCGAGAAGGTGTTGAAGTGCGGAGACGTGATGGAAGAGGTCGGCGACCCTTCAGGCATCAGCGACATGAGCGTTTCAAAGGATGCCATCATCGAATCCGTTGCCGAAGCCGTACTGAATGAACCCAAACCGGTCCCCGTTACCAATGGAAACGACGAGATGATCGGCGTCCTGAACAGTAAAACGATCATCCATATTCTGTTCAGCAAGAGCAGCGCAGGAACTTCGCCTGTCGCTTGAAAGAGTTGAGAGTGATCATGAGTCAATTGATAAGACACTCAAGATTAGCGCAGTTCACCACTCTGTTGGTTGTATTTTTCCTTCTGTGTCTTTTGATTGAGCCATCTGAAAGCAACATCTTGTGGCGGCTGCCTGCGTTGTTGGCTGCTGTGCCGACGGCGCTGACGGATACGGTCAACTATCTGATTTTCGATTGGGCGCCGATCGAGATCTACAATCCGGAAATCGAAGACTATGAAGAGTCTTCGCTGTTAAAGGAATTCACCAGATCCATTTCTGGTTCTCTGCTCTTTTGTATCGAGTTCATTCGTGAAGTTCTTTTAGGTGGCGTTAAAACGATCGTGGCTTTTACAAGCTGGGATTATGTCCGCGAAAACAGCTGGGCTCACTGGCCTGCACTCCCCTGGACCGTGGTTACCGGTGCAGCCATCTTGTTGGGATACGCCCTCAGTGGGAGGTGGCTTGCCGTCTTTGTCGGATTTGCGACGATCTATATCGCGGTCTTCGGACAATGGGAGCCGGCCATGGAAACGCTCTCGTTCGTTCTGATTGCGGCGCCGCTTTCCGTCCTTCTGGGTCTTGCCTTAGGGGTTCTGGCCTATAAGAGCCGAAAGGTCGAAGCGACATTGTGGCCGTTGCTCAACATTGCGCAGACCATGCCGCATTTTTCCTATTTGGTTCCGGTCACGGTTCTCTTCGGTGTCGGTGATCACGCTGGCGCTATCGCAACGGTCATCTTTGCAACCCCGCCGATGATTCGCCTCTCATTGTTGGGACTTAAAGCGGTAACACCGGAAGTGATCGAAGCGGGCCTGATGAACGGCTGCAACAAATTCCAACTGTTGTTCAGAGTGCTGATTCCGACGGCAAGGCGGAACATTCTGGTCGGTGTAAACCAGGTGATCATGCAGTGCCTGGCAATGGCGGTCATTGCCTCTTTTATTGGAGCCAAAGGCCTGGGTTACAATTTGCTGCTTGCCCTCAATCAGTTGAGAATCGGACAGGCTCTCGAATTGGGCATTTGCATCGTGCTGATCGCCGTCGTCCTGGACAAGCTGTCTCTAGGTTGGGCAAACAAGCAGGTCGATTATTTTGCCGACCTTACTTTTTCCCAGCGCCACAAATACGCAATCATGTTTCTTGGTATCTTGTTGGCCGGATCGCTGTTGGCCTACTTCGGAAAGTTTATTTTCGAGGGTGGTGTCAATTATTTTTACCTCATTCCGCACAACAAGGGCGTTACGACGGAATTCCTTTGGCAGGCGGGAGTCGACTGGATGGTCGACAATTGGTACCAGGGTCTGCAAATCTTCAATACGGCACTGATCGTAAATGTGCTGGTGCCAATGAAAAACGCTTATCTAGGTATGCCGGTGGCAGCGACCTTCGTGTTGGCGATGGGTGTCGGTTACATCGCCGGCGGTATAAGGTCCGCCCTCGTCGTTGGTGGATTCCTGTTGTTCATCGCACTGACCGAGTGGTGGGACAGAGCTCTGATTACGGCTTATATGACAACCTTTGCGGTGATCATTTCAGTTGTGATCGGCGCAGTGGTCGGCATTTTGTGTGCTCAAAACGCCCTCGCGACAAAATTGATACTGTTGCTTTGCGATACCCTTCAGACCTTCCCGTCGTTCATCTATCTGATTCCGGTCATCATGCTCTTCGGTGTCACCGACACGTCGGTGTTAATTGCCGTCATCGTGTATGCCACCATCCCTGCCACCCGCTACACGGTGGAGGGGCTCCGCAATGTACCTCCTTCTTTGCAAGAGGCAGGTTCGATGTCGGGCGTCAACCGCTTGCAAAGATTGACCAGCATCGAACTGCCGCTCGCCTTCCCGCACATCATGCTGGGCATAAACCAGACCGTTGTCTTTGCCCTGTTCATGGTCATTATCGGTGCCATGATCGGCACCGACGATCTGGGACAGTTGATTCTGAAATCCCTGTCGGACAAAGACGGGATCGGCAGCGGACTGATGCTCGGCCTTTGCGTTGCCTTTATCGGATTGGCCGTCGACCATCTGATCCATACCTGGGCGAAAGAAAGAAAAGCCGTTTTAGGACTGGGTTGACGGCGTCGCGTTCGTCGCCGGGGCCACCTAGAATTCGAATGAAAAGGTTCATCGACTGGAGGACGCCGCGAAGAATTTATAGAAGCGCCCCCTGTAAACCATGATCGCCGGCCCCGAAGCCTTGTGTGACTGGCCGGCCGGTTTCATGAAAAGTTCTACAGTGGTTGGGGCGCGTGGCTACAGCGCGTTAGGGTGCCGAAAAACCATATCGGTTGGATCTTGACGGACTGCTGCCGTATCCAATGCCGCGCCTAGCCGCTCCGCGAGCCGGCGGGACCGCATATTGTCGGGATCGACGTAACTGACAAGAGTCTCAAGGCGGCGTACTTTGAAGGCCCAGTCGCGCAGAGTCTGCGCCGCTTCAAAGGCATAGCCTCTTCCCTCAGCAGAAGGATAAACGAGCCAGCCCAGTTCATGTTCGGGAAAGAGCGGCCCGTGATTAATGCCCACCTGCCCGAGACATACGCCGGTATCGCGATCCTCCATCATCAAAGCACCATGCCCCATAAGCGGCCACTGGGCCAGATCGTGGCAGAACATACCCCAAGCGGCAAACGTCGAAAATGGGCCACCCATGTAAACCGAGCGCGCTGAAGACATCATCTCAGCATACCCGGACCAATCGTCCATCCTGGGAGAACGGAGCAACAGTCGCTCAGTCTCAAGGGTTGGTACATCAGTCATTTCATATCTCATTAAAAGCCGGTTGGAATCAGGGAGCGATTGTTTACTGTTCGTTTTAGCCATGTTAAGCGGCAGACTTTCGCAGCGCGATCAGTTTCCGCAAAACCTGCCGGCCAACCGCTTTTGCCTCCTGTTCCATCGCTTGAGATTCGGAAACCGAAGTCTTTTTCCAACGCCTTTTGATGGACCTGCAGGTTGCGGAGAGCTACTACGTTACTCGACCTCATCACGAGGCCGACACCCATGGAGCCTTTCGCATCGCATTCCCTCCGTCCACCGCATCAAAATTTATCCCGGCAAGATCCGACAGCCTGCGTGGCATTGCTTGCATGGCCGGCGGATTGTTTTTGTTCGCGGCGGTGGACACGCAAGCCAAATTCCTGACCGAGAGCCTGCATCCCCTGCAGATTGCCTGGTCGCGTCAGTTAGGGTTGCTGGTTGGCGTGTTGATCCTTTTAGCCGTTCGAGGCCTTGGCGTGCTGAGCACGAAACATCCCTGGCTGCAGATCGGACGGGGGGCCCTGGCGGCAGGCTCGGCCAGCTTTTTCATCGTTGCGCTCACCTACGTACCTCTCGCCGATGCCGTGGCCGTCAGTTTTGTCGCGCCGTTTCTTGTAACGATCCTGGGTGCGCTTTTGCTCGGCGAACGCGTCGGACCACGCCGCTGGACCGCCATTGCGATCGGTTTTCTGGGCATGCTGATGGTGACTCGCCCGGGATTGGGCGTGGTCCATCCCGCAATGTTTTTGGTGTTGGTGGCCGCAACCTTCTTCTCTTTTCGTCAAATCCTGTCCCGAAGATTAAGCGGATCCGACCGAACCGTGACAACCGTGGCCTATACAGCGCTGAGCGCCAGCGTGCTCTTGAGCCTGCCGGTGCCGTTTGTCTGGCAGACGCCGGATTGGGGGCTGGAGGCAGGCCTGTTGGTCAGCATCGCGCTGATGGCGGCGGTGGCCGAAATCATGGTGATCAAGTCGCTGGAACTGACTCAAGCCGTGGTGCTGGCGCCCGTGCACTATAGCCTGCTGATTTGGGGGACGATGTACGGCTGGCTGATCTTCGACCAGTTGCCGGACGGCTGGACATGGCTGGGTGCGCTGATCATCGTCGCAACCGGAATCTATACACTGCACCGCGAGCGTCTGGCGAAGGCTGATTCAGGGCCTTGAGTCTGATCGTTTTTGACGCTTCCAGCCATAGCCGATAAGGGTCAGGAACCCAAAACCCGTCAGCAAGAGGCTCGCAGGTTCAGGGATGGGCGTGACCCGGGTGGATTCGATGACCGAGACGGCATTGATATCCTCGGTGTTGCTTGAAAAGAGAGCGTCTCCGTCAAAGAACAAACTGGCCGTGTTCGTCGTGGGATTGTACTCGACGAGATCGTCTCTTCCGAAGCTGATGCCTCCCAGCGTCGCATTGCCGAAGGTGGACAGGATGAGATTGTCGTTGGACAGAATAGAGACGGCGTCGATGTCCTCGGAATTGCTGGAAAAGAGAGCTTCTCCGTCGAAGAACAAACTGGCCGTGTTCGTCGTGAGATTGTACTCAACGAGATCGTCTCTTCCAAAGCTGATACCTCCCAGCGTCGCGTTGCCGAGGGTGGACAGGATGAGATTTCCGTTGGACAGAATGGAGACGGCATCGATGTCTTCGGTGATTGAGGAAAAGAGCATACTGCCGTCGAAGAACAAGGTCGCCGTATCCGTCACGGGATTGTACTCGGCGAGATCGTCATCCCTGACGGTGATACCTCCCAGCGTCGCGTCGCCGAGGGTGGACAGGAGAATGTTGCCGTTGGGCAGAATGGTGACAGCGTCGATGTCTTCGGTGATTGAGGAAAAGAGCGTACTGCCGTCGAAGAACAAGGCCGCCGTATTCGTCACGGGATCGTAGTCGGCGAGATCGTCATCCCTGAAGGTGATGCCTCCCAGCGTCGCATCGCCGGCAGTGGACAGAAGGATCGTGTCGGCCTGCGCAGAAGACACACCAAACATCAATGTCGCGGCCAGGATCCATGGCATAGGATGCAGAGGTTTCATATGACCCTCCTCATCTAAATCGACATTTCCGGTACAAACCCCGGTTTCTGACGACATTGTACGCCTCAAAGCCGTCTCGGGCAATGTCAGGCATGGTGCAGCGCGGGAGCGCATTTTCCTGGATTGACCATCACCCGCCGTGAAAGCGGTTTCCACAAATGCATATAGAGCCTGCTCCCGTCACCAATCCCCACATGCCCTCAATGAGGTTTAACGCGCCCCGGGCTCAAGGCGAAGCCGGAGAGTGTGCTGACGGCCCTGCTCACGAAAGCCGGTCAAAATCGAAGCTGATCGACTCGCCGAGACTCACGAATTGCCACCCGAGGACAAAGTTGTGATGATCGATAATCTGTTGAGCCTTGAGGTATTCGTTATCCCAGGTGCTGTGGGCGTCTCTGAGGAGCGTGGTTCTGTAGTCGAGGCTGCGGGCACGGCGACAGGTGGTGTCGATACAGAAATCGGTCTGGTTGCCCAACACAACCAGGTCTTTCGCACCCAACCCATCCAGTTCATTTTTTAAGCTCGTGCCGTAGAAGGAATCCGGAGTGGTCTTGGCAACAACAACATCACCCTTCCGGGGTTGGACCTCATGATGAATCTGCCACCCCTTACCCCCTTCTTCCAACGGATGGCCGCTGCCGCCAGCATGCTGAACATAGACAATGGATAATCCCGCGACTCGCGCTCGCTCAAGCACACCGCCAATCCGGGCCAGAATCTTCTCACCATCATAAACCGCGGGAATTGCATCGCCATCATAGAAGGCGCGTTGAGCATCTATGACCAGCAAAGCTGTCCTGCCCATCGCCGGTTCCTCCACTGCAGTTTGCGATCTGGGTAAATTTCACTATAGCCCGTGAAGAAGATCAGTTTCATCTCCAGATCCGCATCAAGGAACGAATAGAAAGGCGTCAGAGCGAACAGGCGAGCCCCTCGGCGTTACCCGGCGGAGAACACCTGCCTGAAGAGCTGCGATTTTGGTCAAACTGCAAAATTACATTTTGCTCATGCAGCTTTACGGGTTCATCGCGCGCATCTGTGGGGGTAATAAGACATCTGCCTAAATAAATTTGCAGACCAATAATATTTCCAACAGCCCGTTCGGGGTTCAAATAAAATTTAAAACGAAGGGAGCGAACGATGTCGTCCAGACTGTATTTGCTCAAATTGCATTTCCGCGGATTGTGTTTTCGGCGTCTGTTCAGAGAGCTGCACTTGACAGGTCTTTTGCTTAGCGGGTCTTCAAAGCGCTGTGAGGGCCTGACGTCCTCCTGTCGCAGGGATGACGACCGAAGCGGGCATGGGATCAGGTTCGCGGGTCCAGAATGGAGAATCAGATTATGAAAAAGTTAGTGCGCAGAGGGCTGGCGCTGGCATGTCTGCTCGCCGCCAACGCCGTGACGCCGAGCGCGTCGGCGGTCGTCATGACCTTTAACAATTTTGCCGACTTTCAGGCTGCGACCCAGGGACTGACGGTCGAGACTTTCGATGGTGCGCCTTGGGTAGACGGCAGCAATCCAGATGGTACGGTGAGCCTCGGGCTGACCTGGACGGCGGAGACGGACCTTTTTGCGGACACCAGCGTTTCGCGCTCCGGTACGCGCTCCATCTCCGACGGCGAGATACCGCCGTCGGACAATTTGGAACAAATCAATGCAGAGCTCCCCCTTGGCACCAGAGCGATCGGCGCTTTCGTGGATACCTTTGGTGAAAACCACGGCGTCCGCATGACCGCGTCCTCCCAGTCGGATAGCCTGCTCGGGGTCGTCGAAGGTCCCATGACGGCGGCCGGCAGCTTCTCGAGCTTCCTGGGAATCATCAGCACGGGAATCCCGATTGCGCGAGTCTCCTTCGTGATCGACGGCGATGATATAACGGGCAACAACTTTGCAGTCGACGATGTGCACTTTGGTCAGGTTGCCGTTGCCGTCCCTGAGCCCACGACTATGGCGCTGTTCGGAGTCGGACTTGCCGGACTGGGATTTGCGCGGCACCGGAAGGGTCGTTCGATGTAGCTGGTAACATGCCTCACTAGAGCCTTCAGCATGACCTTCAGCCTGCACCGGTGGGTCAATCGGGCCGGCCGGATCCTTGACGCAGTTCTGTCTCCGTCTCGGCTGCCGTCGTGAAGACGGCCACCGATTCCGAAAATCCACGTACGGCGACCTGGCCCATCTCACGCAGGGTGATGCCGGGGAGACGTTCGACGGTAGCGGTGTCGATCAGGATCCGCGTGCCGCGCTCCTTGTTGAGCTCCTCAAGACGCGCCGAGAGGTTTACGGTATCGCCGTAAAGCGAATAACATTGCCGGCCGCCGCCACCGACGCTACCGGCGATCACCGGACCGGTCGCGATGCCGGCGCGGATGGCCAGGCGCTCGCCGTTGAAGGTCTGGTTCTCCGTCAGAGCGGCGATATCCAGAGCGGCGCGCACGGCCTTGGCGGCGTGCTCCGGATCTTTGACCGGCAGGTTGAAGGTTGCCATGATTGCGTCACCGATGAACTGGGTCACCACACCGTCGTATCGGTTGATCGTTGCGGTCGCCTCGTCGAAAAAGGCATTCAGCACGTCGACCACGCGCCGGGCTCCGCTCTCCTCCGTCATCTTTGTAAAGCCTGCAACGTCGATGAACAGAACTGTCGCCGTACCCTCGACAGGTTCCAGCAGACCGCGGTCGTTGATCAGCGCGTCGGCGATGGCCTTGGGCACGTAGCGGCCAAAAACATCTGTGAGCGCACGCCTTTCCTCGTCCAGCTCAAGCTGCCTCCGCACCGTGCGCCGCGCCCGCCACACGACCCCGGCAATCAGAACTGCGACCAGAAAGTAGGCCAAAGACTCCTGGATCCGACTGCCGGTGCCGACGAAGTTGGGGCTGAGAAAGACCGATATGAAATGTTCTGTGGTCGGTGTCGTACCAATGTCGGTCCAATCAAGGCGTTCAGGCATATCGCGGATCGCCCAGGCGAAGGCGCCGAGCCAACCGACGACGACCATGACCCCGGACCAAAGTACTTTGCCCGGCGAGAAGCTAAAGGCGGCTATACCCAGGATCAGGAAATAGAAGGGAAATATGGTGTTACGAAACAACATGACCTGGGGCACGTCGATCGTATCGTAAACTGGTTGGGTGGCCATGAGCAGCGACAGGATCGCAATGTCGACGGTGATGAAGGCATATTTGAGCCAGGGTCGGTCGTAACGTGAACCGATGAGGACGAAATGGAAGATGCCGAGTGCAGCAAAGACGGCGATGCCGAGGCCGAGATCAAGTGCATGCCCCGGGTCAGCCAAACGCGTCAGGACCAGAAAGGCGCCGAGCAACACCAATGCCACGAGACGACCCTTAAGAGCGATGCGCAGGCCGGCCTGCTCGGCTTCGCGAAAAGTCTCAGCGAGAGCAGTGTCCGTCGTCCCGCTAACGGATCCGGACGCGCCTGCAATGACCTGTTTTTCTGGTATCCGGGTCAATTTCCCTGCCTTTCCTCTCAAGTGCCAGATCGGGCGGCTCAGACAACTCCGCCATTAGCACTTAGGGATCAGGCCATTGAATCAGAAGACGTCAAGTCAAACCAGGAAGGACGCGCCATTTACAATGCAGCGGTACTCTCCGATCGGTGCATGCGGAGCTTTCAACGCAAAACGGTCATTGAATGGGCTGAAGCGAATAGGCGAACCGGGTCGGGTCCTGCAACTGCGAGGACGCCACGACCTCATATCCTCCGAATGAAGAGCAAAGGCACGAGCCGTACCTGATCCAAACGCCTTTCTCAGCGCCAAGTTCCTAACACTACACGCCAAGCCCGATCACCGGCAGACAAATGCCCACCCCAAAACCTTGAGATGGGCATTATTTCTCAGAACATTAAATCAGCCTCATTCAGGTAACCACTCGGCAATAGCTTCCCCAATGTCATTAGGGGAATCTTCCTGAACGAAATGAGATCCCTTAACGGTAACTTCCTTCAGGTTCGGCCAAGTCCGAACGAAGTCTCGTGCGTAGCCGACGAGGAAAGCCCCCGGTTCGGCATTGATGAACAGTTTCGGTAGGTCATCGGATTTTGAGAGCCATTCGCCGTAGGCTGCCACAAGAGCGACCGTATCGGCGGGTTCACCGGCGATCGGCAACTGCCGCGGTCCGGCCAAGGTGGCGCGGCGTGCTTCGCCCGCTTCTAAAAACGGCCGGCGGTATTCAGCGTGCTCGGCTTCACTCAGGTCTCGCAAGATGGCGCTTGGCAGCAGGGTTTCGATAAAGAAATTTTCTTCCAACGCCATTTTCTCACCCTCTGGAGAGCGGAACTTGCCGATCGGTCCGTGTAGTTCCTCAGGGAACTCGTCCCAGCTTGGAAATGGCGTAACAATGGCTTCCATAAACGCAATGGCCTTCACGGCATCGCGGTGCTGATTGGCCCAGTTGAAGCCCACGCCTGAGCCCCAATCATGTAATACCAGTGTCACGTTCTTTTCGACGCCGAGCGCTTCCAACAAAGCGAAGGTGTATGTGCTGTTTTCTGCCAGAGAATAGTTGCCATCACTCGTGTTATCGAGTTTGTCGGAATCGCCCATGCCGATCATATCGATGGCAATCAAGCGTCCTCGCCCTTCCAGGTGTGGCATGACGTTGCGCCAGAGATAAGAGGATGTGGGATTGCCGTGCAGAAACACGATGGGATCGCCGGTGCCCTCATCAATGTAGGCCATTTGTTTGCCGAGGATAGTTTTGAACTGCTTTTTGTAACGCAGGGCTTCGGTGTCACTAGTCATTTCGGATGTTTGCTCCAAGGATTGTCGTTTCTGTTCAGTGCCGTCAGCGTAGATGGATTTGGCGGACCCAATAAGCGCGCCTCCCATCAGAGCGCCCAAAAGAATGTTTCGGCGCGATAACTCGAACATGGATCTTCTCCGGTGTATTATATGAGTGAGTCATACAATACACATACCGATATGACTGTCTATTGTTTTTTATGAGCCAGTCATATAAAAATATCCAATGAGCAAAAATGCCTACCTAACCAATCTCCTGGGCGCCTTCGCCACAAGCGTTTCCGCCGGGATCGAGCAAGAGATCTCCAAGCTGGGCGGTCGGAGCCTTAGCCACGAGTCTGCCCTGGTGACAATCCGTAACCACCCCAGCGACAGTATCGACGTTCTAAGCAAGGTGTTGGGGTTGACGCATTCCGGTGCCGTTCGCCTCATCAACACCCTGGAGCAAGAGAAATTGGTCGAGCGTCACCGCAATCTCGATGACGGCCGGTCTGTAGTACTACGGCTGACTGCTTCCGGGCGAAAGCGGGCCGATAAAGTCCTCCATGCCCGCGAGCAGGTGACGGCTAAGGTCCTAGACTCTCTAACCGCAAGCCAACAGCAGGCGCTCGGCCCTGTGTTGGAAGCCGCCCTGAATCAGATAACCGACGGTGAGGAGGCCGCGCGGCGTATCTGCCGTCTTTGCGATGAGGGCGTATGTCGATCAAAGGGGTGTCCGGTCGAACGGGCCGCTATTCCAAAGTCGCTAAGGCGTTCCTGAGCGCTCGCCGCATTTCTTCAGGACGCGGGCTCCCGGCCAGAGGCCCGCTTCGACCGTATCGATGATAAGCCCTTCGATGAAATCGATCGCTATATCATTCGGGGTCGATCCATCTTTTCGAAGAAGCCCGAAAAGGCTCACGTTTCGCCAAAAGCCCGGCGCTTCAACCGGTAAGACCCTCACCATGTCGTGCTCGATCTCATTTGCAAGGTGAGCATAGGTCGTCAGTGCACAGCCCACGCCCCGGCGAACCAGGTCCTTGATGATTGCCATCGAGTCGAGTTCAACGGCTACGTTGGCTTCAACTTCGTACGCTTGCGACAGTGCTTCGATGTTGCCCCTCAAGGGGTTTGGACTGCTCGGTGCTATCAGAGGTAACCGCAATAGAGCCTGAATATCGGTGAGGTCGATCGATCCGATATCGGGCATAGGAGGGACTGGGTTCATTGGGCCAATCAGAACCAGGGGTTCTTCGAACAAGGGGCGTGTCCAAATCCCGGCGAAGGAAAGTGGCTCAGGTGCGACACCGATGTCGATCGATCCATTCTGTAAACCGGAATAGATCAATGGAGCCAAGCCCTCGACGATCTTTAGTTTGGCTGCCGGGAACATTTCGGCCCAACGGCGGATGAGCATGGGGGCAACGGCCAAACCCTCGCCTGTGGTCAGGCCGATCGCCACGTCCTTTACTTGTGCCTCAGATTGATGCGACAGCAGATCCTTCGCTTGATCGAGTTCAACCAGCAGCGGCATCACTCGTTGGAGGAAGAAGTCGCCGGCGCCGGTAAGTTCAACGCCATTTCGAGTGCGTTTCAGGAGATCAACGCCGAGATCGGCTTCGAGATTTTGGATTTGCCGAGAAACCGCTGGCTGCGCCACGTTGAGACGCGCAGCAGCTTTAGTGAAGCTCCGAGCTTGAGCCACGGCGGCAAAATACCTGAGGCCACGGAGGTTCATCTATCCAGCCAGTGCATGTACTTAAGAGTTGTATTCCAATTCAGCATTTAACTCATTCATATATAGCATTTGCTACATACTAATAAGATCACCAGTCTGCCGCCTATGAAAGCGAAATCAAAATTTGCTCAGTTGATCTAGGGAGGAAGTCATGATCGAAGATCGGCAGAACGGGATCTCAAAGCGGGAATTTTTGAGCTTGGCGAAGCAGTACGGGTTATCCTCTGTGCTGTTTGCAGGTGCGGCCGCAACGGGCCCGCTCACGCTCGCAAGTCTCGCGGTGGCGGCCGAATCAACCTATCAAAAGCGCTTCGGGAAGGAGCCTAAGTTCACCCTCAAATTCGGCGCGGCCGGTTTCAGCCCGAGAACGGAGAACATCCTTGTCACCGGAGGCGTGCATTTCGCCCGGGACTTGGAAGAACGTACCGACGGAGAGATCCGGATTGAGTATTTCGGCCAGAATCAGATTTGCGGCGAGCTCAACTGCGTCAAGAAAACCCAGCAAGGCATTATCGACCTTTTCACCGCCTCCACACAAAATTCAGCAGGCGGAGCGCCTTATCTCAATGTACTCGATTACGCCTATATGTTTCCGGGCCGGTCCGCACAGTACCATTTTCTCTACCATCCCAAGAGCGAACAGCTCCTTCGTGAACCGCTGCGCAAGCGTCATGGAATCCACATGCTGTTCTCTCACTGTGAACTGCGCGGGTTGATGCTGGGTTCAGCCTGGGGCGACAAGCCGAGAGTCACTTCGGTGAACGATCTTGCCGGCACGAAGAACCGCGTCACCGGGACGCAGCTCGGCCGGATCGCGATGCAACAGCTTGATTTGAACCCGGTTCCCGTCGCCTGGGAAGAAACCCTCGATGGGCTGAAGCAAGGATTGATCGACGGTGCCGAAACCTGGGCGTCAGCCGCCGCTTACGCAAATATGAGCCCTGTGATGGGACAGGCGGTCGATCTCAGGATGTTCTGCGGAACCGAAGCGACGTCCATGAACGCATCCGTCTTCGACGGGCTTCCGGGTGAGCTTCAGGATGCCGTGATGGAATCGGCCTATCAGACTCAGATCTATGTCCAGAATGCCCAGGAAGCCGCCCTGATCAATGTCGTAGGCGCCAGCAATCCACAGCATCCAGACACAATTTTTGGCAAGGCAGGCGTGCCCTTTGTCGAGCTTTCACGTGAAGCACTCAAAGAAGCGGAAGAACGCTCATCGCCAGAGTTCAATCCAGAACCCTGGGAGTCGTGGCGTGAACGCTTGAACGAATGGTCAGGCGGCCTCGATACTTACACCGAGATTCACAAAATCGCTCGTGAAGTAAGTGCCGACGTTCTTCCGGAAAACGTTGAGCCGCGACGATGGTGGCGCTCGGCTTAGAAAGGGGCAGTCCTGACAATGACAAACGACACATTTGATCATTACACGACGACCGTCGACGGCCTGGACTGGCATTGGGTCGAGGCGGGTAGCGGCCCTGCGGTGGTGCTGCTCCACGGCATTCCGGAGAGCTGGCGGTGCTGGCAGCATCAGATCCCGGTCCTAAGCAAGCAGTTCCGTGTGATTGTGCCGGATATGAAGGGATACGGACAATCCGGAAAGCCGAAGGGCGATTACGCTGCAAGCGTGGTCGCTGAAGAGACGCTGGCATTCCTGGACAGCATAGGAGTCGAAAACTTCCACATTGCGGGCCATGACTGGGGCGTCGTCGTTGCCGACAACATCATCAGCGCCGCGCCACACCGGATCGAACGCTATGTCCGATGCTGCCTCTCGCTCCATACCTATGACGCCCGAAATTCGCTGCATCATCAATGGAACGGACTCAACCCCGAGAAGGCCGCGGCGCTGATGAAGAACGCGGAGGCCTATGTCCGGGTCTGGTTCGACACCTCCTGTAAAGCCGAGACGAGGCCTGACGAAGCTGAGATCGCCGAGATCGTGAAGGAGTTTTCCTACCCCGGAATATCGGAAGTGGTGCCGCTCTACTTTAGCCATATCAGGCACAGCAACCCGGTTGACTACTCAAAGTTCACGATGCCGGTGCTGTACATCCACGGCGAGCATGATCCTCGGCAGCCGATTGATTACGCGAAGGGTATGGACGAACACATTCCAGGCCTCGAGGCCATTCTTGTGCTCGATTCAGGACACTTCGTTACCTGGGAATGCCCGGAAGATGTATCAAATGCGATGAATTGGTTTTTCCATTCAATGCTTGCGTCCGGGTTGCCGATCTTCGAACGGTCTCGGCACTACGGGCTCCCTACCCGCCCAACCCGGGAGCGCGATGGCTGGGGGGCCAATCCTGGGGTGGCGGCTAGCAAGGAGGAGGGAGACCCAACAGCCAACTAAACTAAACTAAGCTAAGCTGCTCGGGTCACCACTCAACCGATGGAGGTTTACCGGGCGGTGCTCAATCTCGCACAGAGTAGCGAAACCGAAAGCGAGATATCAACGCACTGCACCTCATCCGATGGCAGTCTTGTCTACGGTTACTCGGCAACCCCAACCACAGCCAGGAAGTCGCCCGACTTGACCAGTCCGGGGAAGTGGCGCCCGGCAATAATACCGTCGATCTTAGCCCGGTATTCCACCGGCGCGGCACCGGTTTTGCCGATCGGATGCACGCGGGCGATCACCTCGCCGGCTTTCACCAGATCACCGAGATCACGGCAAACTTCGACCAGACCCGGATCCTCCGCAAAGACAAAGCACTCGCCGGAAGGCATGTCGAGCCAGCGGGTCGGGGCTTGCTCGATCTCGCCGGTTAGAATTCCCGAATGGCAGAGCAAGTTCCGCACGCCGCGTTTGGCGATCTCGATGGTCTCGGCTCGCGCCGAGCCACCGCCGCCGAGTTCGGTGGTGACGAAAACCTTGCCCATTTCCTCGGCCGCCGTGTCGTACATGCCGGCCGCGTCGATCTCGACCATGCGCAGAGACCAGGGCGCGGCGAAAGCGGCAACACCGGCGAAGCACTTCGCTTCCTGATCCTTGTCTTCCAGAGTGTGCGCTGCGGCAAAAGGCAGGAAGTCGAGCGTCTTACCACCGGAGTGTATATCCAGAACCACGTCGGCAAGCGGCAGGAGAGTTCGTTGAAAGTAGTCAGCCAGCTTCTCCGTCACCGTGCCGTCCGGGCGGCCGGGGAAGCTTCGGTTCATATTGCCCTTATCGATGGGTGAGGTCCGGGTTCCCGCACAGAAAGCAGGATAGTTCATGGCTGGGATAATGATCACCCGGCCGGACACTTCTTCTGCCGTCAGCTTTTGCGCCAAGTCAAAGAGAGCAACCGGACCTTCGTACTCATCTCCGTGATTGCCGCCGGTCAGCAACGCTGTCGGCCCTTCACCGTTCTTAACTACGGCCAGAGGAACCATCACCGAACCCCAGGCAGAATCGTCCCGGCTATAGGGCAATTGCAAAAAGCCGTGATGCACGCCGTCAGCCTCGAAATCGACAGTGGCAGTGATCGACGAAGGGCGCGTTTCCGTTTTTGTCATGGCTTGCACTCCGTCACGACTTCACAAAGAGCTTGCGCGGCGTGTTGCAGAGGCACTCCGCGCCGGCCTCTGTGATCAGAATCGGCTCGGTGATCTCCAGACCGCCGTCGTCCAGCCAGATCGCTGGCATGAAATGGAACGTCATACCGGGTTGCAGGACCGTCTTGTCGCCGGGGCGGAACGACATGGTGCGCTCACCCCAGTCCGGCGGATAGGAGAGACCGATCGCGTAGCCGCAGCGGCCCTCTTTCTCGATGCCGAATTTATCAAGGGTCGTGAAGAAAGCTGCCGCCAGGTCTTCGCAGGTATTGCCGGGCTTCGCCGCTTCCAGGCCGGCCGCAGTGGCTTCCAGCACAGCGGCTTCGGCATCCAGATACTTCTGAGGCGGCTTGCCGAAAAAGATTGAGCGCGACTGTGGGCACTGGTAGCGGCGGTAGCAGCCGCCGATCTCAAAGAAGGTGCCTTCGCCGTCTTTGAAGGGCCGGTCGTCCCAGGTCAGGTGCGGCGCGGTCGCATCCACGCCCGAGGGCAGCATCGGCACGAACGCAGAATAATCACCCCAGTGGCCGTCGGCGCCTCGGATGCCGGTGGCATATATCTCGGCGACCAGTTCGTTTTTCGGCAACCCCGGTTCGGCCAGCTCGAGGATCTTTGCATGCATGGCTTCGACGATACGCGCTGCCCGGCGCATGAAGGTGATCTCGGTCGGGCTCTTGACCGCCCGCTGCCAGTTCACCAGACCGGTCGCATCGCTGAAGCTGGCGCCGGTCAAATGGCTCTTGAGCGATTCAAAGGCCGCCGCCGAGAACCAGTAGTTGTCCATCTCCACCCCAATGCGCAGACTGTCCCAGCCACGGCTTTTCAGACTGTCGGAGAGATGATCCATGGGGTGGCGTTCGGTCGACTGAACGAAGTGATCCGGGTAACCGACGATATTGTCCTCGGCCATGTAGACAGTACGGCGCGCGCCGTTGCCGTCCATATTGCGGCCCCACCAGACCGGCTCGCCGTCCAGCGCAACGACAACCGCCTGATGCACGTAAAAGGACCAGCCGTCATATCCGGTCAGCCACGCCATGTTCGAAGGGTCGGAGACGATAATCAGATCCACGCCGGCCTTCTCCATGGCGCGCCGGGTTTTGGCAAGCCGCTCGGCATATTCGGCGCGGCTGAAATTCAGGGTGATGTCGGGCACGGCAGTTCTCTCGATAGGGTTTGGGGGTTAATACCTAGGAGCGTTGATAATGACCCTTAGAGACTTCTTTACGCGTCTTTCAGATAGGAACGAGCGGCGCAGCGATGCGGTGCATCGGAAGTCGCACGGGACGCAGCCTGAAAGTCGCGCGAAGTCGCCGTTTCGGTTGTCTATAGGGGTCATTATCAACGCTCCTAGGTATTAGGCATCAAATCTGGTTCCACGTTGGGCGGTCTCAGCCCGGGCAACGGTCAAAGCGGCAATAGCAGTATCCTGCACGCCTGTCCCGGTTAAATCGCAGAGGGTGATCTCGCCATCGCTACGCCGCAGCGGAGTACCGCCCGCAATGACCGCGCCCAGTTCGGGGAAATCGCGTTCGGCCGGGACGACCCCTGCATCGATGGCATGATGCAACTCTCCAAGGCGGCGTGTTTGTGAAAGGCTGTCGGCAACATAGTGATCGGCACGCGCGAAGACCGCGGGATCCAACTCATTCTTGTGCTCGGCGTCCGAGCCCATAGCAGTGACATGCTGCCCGGCCTCCAGCCATTCGGCATGGAAGATGGGCGCGTCGGCGGGGGTCGTGGTGACGACGATGTCGGCGCCCTTTGCCGTCGCTGAAGGATCGGACACCGCGGTCACGGATATTCCCAGTTCGTCGCTCAGCGCCTTGGCGGCGGCAATGGCCTTATCGGCGTGGCGGCCCCAGATCCGCGCTTGTCGGATCGGCCGTACCAGCGTGAGGGCTTTGAGCTGCAGCTGCGCCTGAACGCCGGCCCCAAATACAGCGGCGGTTTGGGAGTCCTGCCGCGAGAGATGCTTGGCGGCAACGGCACCGGCCGCTGCCGTACGAACATCGGTCAGATAACCGTTGTCCAGCAGCAGTGCCTCGATCATGCCGGTCTTTGCTGAGAAGAAAACCATCAGGCCGTTCACGCTGGGAAGGCCCAGTTTGGGATTGTCGAAGAAACCGGGGCTGATCTTGATCGCAAAGCCATCCAGCCCGGGAACATAAGCGGTCTTGACGTCGACTTCGCCATTACTTTCGTGAATGTCCAGCCGCAGGATGGGCGGCATCACCACGCGCCCCGATGCCAGGGCGGTAAAGGCATTTTCGACACATGCGACCGCATCCAGATCGAGCGCCACCAGATCGCGCAGTTCGGACTCGGTCAGGATGCTCATACTCGGCATCATGTTTCTCCGTAGATATCCGGCTCTTCGCCGGAGATGACTTTGTGATGCAGCGCCATGTCGATGTTGCGCCCTGAAACCAGAGCCACCAAGGGCCCTTCTGCCTGAACCTTGCCCGCCAGCAGGGCGCCGATCCCGACCGCCCCGGACCCCTCGATGACCTCCTGTTCCCGCCAGTAGGCATGGCGGATCCCCTCGGCGATCTCACTTTCGCTGAGAGTGACGATGTCGTCCACAAGCTCGCGCACCATGGCAAAGGTATAACGGTTTTCCAGGCCGATTCCGCCGCCCAGCGAATCCGCCAGGGTCGTCATCTCCTCGACCGGAATTGGCTTACCGGCTTTCTGGCAATCGCGCATGGCGGCGCCGCGTTCCATAGAGATTCCGATGACACGTACCTCTGGCCGGGCAGACTTGACTGCCAGCGCCAATCCGGAAATCAGACCTCCGCCCGACAAGGGAACCAACACCGTATCCAGCGCCGGAAGATCTTCCAGAATTTCGAGGCCCAGCGTCCCCTGCCCAGCGATCACGGCGCGATGATCGAAGGGCGGCAGCATGGTCATGCCCGCCTCACGCACCAGGCGGTCAACCTCAACTTGGGCGTCGTCCTGAGAGCGCCCTACAATCCGCACTTCAGCACCCAGAGCCTCGATCCCCGCAACCTTGTTACCGGGCACCAGCTCCGACATGCAGATAATGCAGCGCACGCCCGCTGCCTTCGCCGCATAGGCCAGGCCCCGTCCGTGATTGCCGGTCGATACGCCCACGACGCCGCGGGCCCTCTCCTGCTCACCGAGCGACAGCACGGCATTGGTCGCGCCGCGCAGTTTAAAACTGCCGGTGGTCTGCCGATGCTCCAGCTTCAGGTGCACAGGAACGCCGCACATGTCGGTGAGCGCCGGCGAACGGACCAGCGGCGTCCGGACCACGCGGCCCGCAATGCGCTCGCGGGCCTGCTCAATTTCTTCGGCTGCAATCAGACCGCTGACCTTGCCGGTACCTTCCGCCATATCTTTCCCGTCTTACTTCAGGTGGCCGTTAAGGGGCAGCGCAGCAGGTGGCCATAACCCTCAATCGCCGTCACGACGCCAGCGCGCCGCAGGGCCATCCAAACACTGGCCTGATTGGAGGTTACCACCGGTTTACCGATGGCTCTCTCGATTTCTCCTGCAACCTCCGCCGCACGCAATGCGGTGCAGGAAATGAACAGGGCATCGGCACTCTCCGACATGGCTTCCCGCGCTGCTTCCACGATGCTCTGCGGCGTCACCCGCGCCATAACCCGGTCGTCCTCGAGGCCGAAACATCTCAAGCCCTGCACCTCGAATCCGTGGGCCTCGAAATAGCGCGCCATCGGGGCCGAAGTCTCCTTGGTATAAGGCGTCAGCATACTGATCCGCTGCGCCCCCAGGGCGCCCAGTCCCCTGCAGACGGCGGACGGCGGGGTGACGACGGCGGCACCGGGTTTGCCCAGCGCAACGGCCGCCTCCACCTCTTCGTCACCGATCACCACCGATGCCGCCGTGCAGGAGTAGCAGACCACATCCAGAGCTTCATCCGGCAGCAGAAGCGCCGCGGTCTCCGACAGTTTCGTCTGCATCTTGCGCAGATTGTCCGGTGTGGTGGGGTTGGCGTAGGCGATGCGGCTGCAATAGAGATCAACCGCATCTCTTGGAAGCATACGCGCGAAATCCCGCTCGGACGTCAGGTCGGTTGCCAAGAGAATCAGGCCGATACGTTTGATCACATTTTCATCATCATAGACGATGCGAGTGTCGGCTAAGCGCAGGGCGGATGCCTTCATAGTCACCCTAGCCCACCCGTTTGAAGCGGTTTTCAAGCCACCGGAGCAGAACGACAGAAAAGACACTGATGATAAGAAAAAACACACCGACCAAAGTCATGGGTTCCAGATAACGATAGTGGAAGTTCGCGAGGCTGCGCGCCTGGTTCATCAACTCCAGTACCGTGATTGCCGCCAGCAGCGGCGTCTCCTTGAACATGGAAACGATGTAGTTGGCCAGGACCGGGATCATGGGCGGAATCGCCTGAGGCAGGATTACATGGCACCAGGTTTGCGGCATGGTCAGGTTGGCAGCCTTGGCGGCCTCCCACTGACCGCTCGGAACATTGTCGATTCCGGCGCGGTAGACCTCAGACGTATAAGTTCCGTAGTGCAGCCCGAGGCCGATGACACCGGCAACCAGAGGCGACAATAGGATCCCGATATCGGGCAGGATATAGAAGAGGAAATAGAGCTGAACCAGCAGGGGCGTTCCGCGCACGAAGTCAATGAAGAAGCCGACCGGCTTAGACACGAAGACATTTCTTGAACGCCTGAGAATCGCGAAAAACATACCGACGACCATGGCGACCGCCGAACCGAGCAACGTCGCCTGGATCGTAATCACCACACCATCCAAAAGTGTGGGGATGATTTCGGCGGCAAAGACCCAATCCCAGTCCATCTCTACAGATCCTAACTTCTGGTGCCGTCGAGGCCGCGGGCCAGATGCCGCTCAAGCCCGCGAATGGCGGTGGAAATGGCGGTGGAAAAGACGAAATACAGCAACAGGATGGTCAGGAAAGGAAGAGCTGTTTCGCCGGTTTGAGCGCGCACGACCTGGGCTTGAAAGGTCATGTCCGACAACGAAATCAAGGACACGACTGCGGTTCCCTTCAAGAGCTCGATCGCGTTGTTACCGAAGGTCGGCAGCATCAGGACAAAAGCCTGCGGCAGAATCACGTGCCGCATCCGCTGCCAGCCGGTCAGATTCAGTGCCGTGCAGGCTTCGTACTGCTCCTTGGGTACCGACTGAATGGCGCCTCGCACTACTTCAGCCCCGTAGGCACCGACGTTCAGTCCCAGCGCGAGAACACCCGCCTGCAGAGGTGACAAGGGAATTCCGAAGAGCGGCAGCACAAAGTAAGCCCAAAAAAGCTGCACGAAGATCGAGGTGCCGCGGAAGAACTCGATGTAACCGGTCGCCAGCCAGCGAATCCACCAGTGTCTCGACAAACGGCCGAGGCCGCCGAGGAATGCCATGATCAAAGCAACGACCGTCCCAAGGACAGTCAGTTGCAGCGTGACCAGAGCCCCTTGAAGGATCAGCTCCAGATAACCGGACCACTGCGCCATAGCGAATTTCGCAATCTTCTCTTTTCACACTTTCCAAGGCATGTCCCCACCCGGCCTTTGGCGGATGCATGACGCCCTGGGAAAGAAAGGCAGAGGGGCACAGTTTCTAAACCGCACCCCTCTCCGGTCATCAGTTCAGTTCGGGCCGCCGCAGAGCTTCTCGCGGCTGGTCAAGCTGGCCGCTTCGGCGGAATAGCCGAACGGCTCGACGATCTTGGCGAACTCGCCACTCGACTTCATTTCAGCGAGCACCTTGTCGTAGGAGTCCCGCAGAGCACCGGCGCCTTTGGGGAAGGCAACGCCCGCACAGAAAATCGGCGTGTTCTCAACCGGCGCGAACATTTCCAGGCCCGGGTCGTTGGCCTTTTTCAGAAGATCGCTGATCGAGAGCACCGGCAGGGCGTAGACGTCGATCCGGCCGTCCTGCAACATCTTCAGCCCGCTCTGTGGGTCGGGCACCACGACCACGCGCTCCCGGGGGACGCCGGCGCCGAGAGCAAGCTTCTCCTCGGTGCCGCCGCCCACGACGCCGACCTTGGCACTCTCGGAGGCCGCGATGGCTTCGAAACTTTTGACCCCGAGCGGATTACCCTTTTTGACCGCAAAGGATTCTGCATCGCAAAGATCGGGTTCGGAAAAGAGAACCGCATTGCAGCGCTCCGGTTTGATAAAGAGGCCTGCTGCAACCATATCGAAACGCTTGGCCTGGATACCCGGAATCATCGCGCCGTATTCCGAGATGGAAGCAACGACGTCGCCGACTCCAAGGCGTTTAAGAACCGCGCGCGCCACTTCCGGGGCCGCGCCGGTGACCTTTCCGTCCGACTTCACTTCGGTCCAGGGTGGCTCGTTGGCAATTGCGATGCGCGCAAACCCCTGTTCCTTCAAGCGTTCTAAATCGCCCTCGGCCCTGACATCGCTCACGCCGCCGAGCGATGTGACGAGAACCGCAGCCACAGCAGCGGTCGGCAGGATCGACCGGAAGGTCGTCATTAATCTGGTCATCTGCTTTTCTCCCTTTTTGGTTTATTGTCGTTCAAGTCCGTTGCAGCGTCCGGCGGATCAGATCCGCTGCCCCGCAGCGATGATCTTTTTCAGGAAGGCCTGTGTGCGTTCTTCCTTCGGCTGGGTGAAGATATCGTCGGGTGGCCCTTCCTCCACGATCCGGCCGCCGTCGAAAAACAGGACGCGGTCGGCAAAATCATGGGCAAAACTCATTTCGTGCGTGACCAGCAGCATGGTCATGTCGGTTTCCTCGGCGAGGCGCCGCATGACGTTGAGCACTTCCTCAACCAGTTCGGGATCCAGCGCAGAGGTCACCTCGTCGAACAGCATGATCTTGGGCTGCAAAGCCAGGGCGCGGGCGATCGCAACGCGCTGCTTCTGGCCGCCCGAGAGCTGCGCCGGTTTCGCATCGGCCTTTTCGGCCATGCCGACCATTTCCAACAGAGTCATGGCGCTGCGTTTCGCATCTTCGCGGCCGGCACCTTTGGTCAAGATCGGCGCCAGGGTCACATTTTCCAGAACGGTCTTGTGGGGAAAGAGATTGAAGAGCTGAAAGACCATGCCGATCTTGGCGCGCATCTTATGCAAATGGCGCTCGTCGGCTGGGATCAGCCCGCCTTCGTGTTCGCGGTGCCAAAGCTGCTCGCCATCGACCTTGATGGTGCCGCCGTTGATGGTCTCCAACGTCATCAGGATGCGCAGGATCGTCGTCTTTCCCGAACCTGAAGGGCCGATCAACGCCAGCTTTTCGCCCGGCGCGACGTTAAAAGAGAGGTCCTTGAGAACCTCCAAGGCGCCAAAGCTCTTGGACACGCCATCAATTTCGATAATCGGCTGAAGCATGAAGCCGTCGTTCCCCGCCTGAGACCCTGATTTCCCGGCTACGATGGGTTCGACATTAAATCATGTCAATTTTAAAAACGTATCATGACAATATCAATGCAGTAAATACGAACAGCCTACGGATATCCGGCAACGCCAAATCTTCAGATAGCGAGAAGCGCCGGTTCCGGGTCACCGTGGTAAAGCCCGGCAAGCGTGATCAGGGCCGCCCGCAAATCACGCTCGCTGGGCGCACCGATACAGATCCTTATGGCGGGATCGGCATGCTCGTGAGAAATCGCAAAGGATTTTCCAGGCGCGACGGCAACCCCCTGAACCCTTGCGAGAGCGGTAAATTCATCTTCCTTACGCCCCTTTGGAAGCGGCAGCCAGACATGAAGGCTTTCCGGATGGGCGCGATAGTCAACACCCTGCAAAACCTCATCGACGATCCGGTGCCGCCGCCGTAGAGCGTCCCGCTGCCAATGGACAAATTCCATGGCGGTGCCGTCCTCCACCCACCGTGTTGCCAACTCGGCGATGATCGGCGTCGCCATCCAGTTGGTGACGAGGTGACGGTTCGCGGCCGCCGCGACAAACCGTTCCGGCACGACCAGATAACCGGTTCTAAGACCGGGCACCACGATCTTGGTAAAACTGGTGAAGTAGTGGGTACGCTCGGGTGCCAGGGTCACGAAAGGCGCCGGATGGTCTTCGACCAACGGCCCCCAGGAATCGTTTTCGATGATTTGAATATCGGCGCGGCGGGCGATCTCCACCAGGGCCGAGCGCCGTTCGAAGCCCATGATCGCGTTGGTCGGATTGGCACCGTTGGGCAAGAGATAAAGCGCCTGAACGTCGAGATTCCTGCAGGCCTTCTCCAGGGCATCCGGGCGGATACCCTGTTCGTCGATGGCGATCCCTTCCAGCCGCATACCGAGATAGGATACCAGCGGCATCAGGGTATGATGCCCCAGTTGCTCGGTCACGATCATCCCCTTCGGCTTGGCCGCGGTCATAAGAGCAATCGTCATGGCCGGCGTGGCGCCGTTGGTCACCAGCACATTATGCGCATCGGTTTCCACGCCGCAGTGCTTCAGCCACTCAACCGCCACTGCCCGATGACGCGTAAAGACCGCGTTGGGCCGAAAGGAGGTAATGTCGCTGGCCGGTAACTCCAAAGCGACTTCGGCAAGGGCCGAGCGCAGACGCTTGATATGCATCTGCTCACACACGGGTTTAAGCATCGAGACGTCGATGGTCTGGTTCGTGCGTTCGGGGATGTAGGGAAGGTCCGGCTCACGCCCGGTCCGCGCGACAAAGGTACCGCGGCCTGTTTCACCGGTGACGAGCCCGAGGCGCGACAGCTCGTCGTAGGCCCGGCTGACGGTCTGGATCGAAAGCCCCAGATCGTAGGCTAGCTGGCGATGAGTCGGCAAACGTTCTCCGGCGGAGAGCGCCCCTTCGGCGATCGCCTCCGCAAACTGTTCCGACAGGGATAAATAAGCGGGCCGCTTCAGTTGCTTGGGATCGGGGTGCCAGTTTGTCATGATTTAATTCATGACAATTTAGCTATGAACTGGCAACCGAAAAACCTTGCATAGGATGCTCAGCGTGGCAGAAAGCTTGGGAGTTCCATCTCCAGATGAACAAAACAGACGGTCCGGGCCCCTATGACGACAATGAAACTCGATGCAATCGATGTCCGGATCCTGGCCGAAATCCAACGCGAAGGCCGCATCACCAAGGTCGCCCTCGCCGAGCGTGTCGGCCTTTCTCCCACACCTGCCTGGACCCGCCTGCGCCGCTTGGAACAACAAGGCTTCATCACCGGTTATTACGCTCATCTTTCGATCAAAGCACTCGGGGGCTTCGCGCGGGTATTCATGGAGGTCACTCTGGCCAATCATCGCCAAAGCGATTTCGAACGATTTGAGAAAACGATCAAAGAAGTCCCGGAAATTACCGGTTGCTGGGCGGTCGGCGGCGGGATCGATTACCTGCTCACCACCGCGACCCGGGACATTGAGGACTATCAGCAACTCGTCGACCGGCTGCTCGAACAAAACATCGGGATCGACAAGTATTTCACCTATGTCGTGACCAAGGTGGTGAAGGACGGCCTCCAACTGCCGGTCGAAACTCTCTTGGGAACCGGACGCCGCGACGGCCTGTGACCGCCCCGGAATTCAGATGCGAACCGGGATTGGAGAAGAATCCTCTGAAAAGCCGGTTATTTTCAGCCTGAATTTCTGCCTGGAGCGTCAAAGTCAGACCCAATCTCCACGCTTTCGAGCCTATCCTCCGGCTGAATTCCTGATCACACGGATTGTCAGAAGAACATGGCCGTACAGACCGCCTCTATATCACCGGACCAGCCGCACGAACTGGACCTGCTTGCCGACCCTTCGCTCCTGCGCGCTGCCGCCTATATCGGCGGAGCTTGGATGCCTGCGGCCGATGGAACCTGCTTCCCGGTGCGGGATCCGGCAACCGGCGGGGATTTCCAGCAGGTGGCCAACTGCGGTGCCGAAGAAACCCGAAAGGCAATCGACGCGGCCGCCCGCGCCTTTTCGGCCTGGCGCAGCACGCTGCCGCAGGAACGCGCGGCCCTCTTGAGGGCCTGGCACGAGGCCATCCTGGCGGCTCGGGAGGATCTGGCGATCCTCATGACCCTGGAACAGGGTAAGCCGCTGGAGGAATCGCGCGGGGAGATCGACTATGCCGCTTCTTTTGTCGAGTGGTATGCAGAAGAGGCAAAACGCACAAACGTCGAGAGCATCGCCAGCCATCTGCCGAACGCGGAAATGTCTCTGCAACGGGTGCCGGTCGGCGTCGCCGGGATCGTGACGCCCTGGAACTTCCCCTCAGCCATGGTGACCAGGAAAGCCGCGGCGGCCCTTGCAGCGGGCTGCACGGTTGTTGCACACCCCTCTTCCTGGACACCACTCTCGGCGCTGGCCCTCGCAGCACTTGCGGACCGCGTGGGTTTCCCCGCCGGACTTTTCAATGTGGTGACCGGTGACGCCGAACGCATTGTTGGAATGCTCTGCGACGACACGCGCGTTCGTGCGCTGAGCTTTACCGGCTCGACGGAAATCGGCCGCCTGCTCGCCGCGCGCTGCGCCAAGACCATGAAGCAACTGGTCATGGAGCTTGGCGGCCATGCGCCTTTGATCGTATTTGACGATGCAGATCTGAAAAAGGCCGTTGAGATCGCAGTCCCGGCAAAGTTTGCGACCTCGGGCCAGGACTGTCTGGCGGCGAACCGCATCTATGTGCAGCGAAAGCTTTATCCGGCATTCTGTGCGGCCTTCGCCGGGCGCAGTGCCGCTCTTCGGGTCGGGCGCGGATTCCAGCCTGAAGCGGCGATCGGTCCGTTGATGCACGAACGCGCAATCGAAAAGCTCGAGGACCAGGTGGCAGACGCTCTCGCCCAGGGCGCGCGCTGCCTGACAGGCGGCAAACGCGATGATTCTGGTCCGCTTTTCTATCAGCCAACGGTTCTCGCGGACGTTCCCGACTCGGCCAGAATCATGTCCGAGGAGACCTTCGGACCGGTCGCCGCCATCGTTCCCTTCGACAGTGAGACCGAAGTGATCACCCGCGCCAACGACAGTGAATACGGCCTGGCCGCCTATCTGATCACGCAAGACCAGCAGCGCATCCGTCGCATGCGTGAGGCTCTTGAGGTCGGCATGATTGCCGTTAATCGGGTCAAGCTGACCGGCGCGCCGGTGCCCTTCGGCGGCATCAAGCAATCCGGTCTGGGACGCGAAGGCTCGCGCCACGGCATGGAAGCCTTCACCGAGTTAAAATACTGCTGTATCGACGCCGCATAAGCCAGGCGCCATACTTTGCAGTAACAACAATACAACCCAGCTAGCCAACGACGAAAGCAGGCCCTAAATGCTCCAGCACAACGATCAGCTCGATCACTGGGATCGCGCGCATTTTTTTCACCCCTCGACCCACATGGCGGCCCACGCACGCGGCGAGACGCCGAACCGGATCGTCACCGGGGGCAGCGGCGCCTACATCGTCGATCGGGACGGCAAGAAGAGTCTGGACGCCTTCGCCGGCCTCTACTGCGTCAACGTCGGCTATGGCCGCACCGAGATTGCCGAGGCCATTTCGAAGCAGGCACATGAACTCGCCTACTACCACAGCTACGTCGGCCACGGCACGGATGCGTCCATCACACTGGCGAAGATGATTGCCGAGCGCGCGCCTGAGGGCCTGAACCGGGTCTACTTCGGCCTTTCCGGATCCGATGCCAACGAGACCAACATCAAACTGGTCTGGTACTACAACAATGTTCTCGGTCGGCCGGAAAAAAAGAAGATCATCTCGCGTTGGCGCGGCTACCACGGATCGGGGGTTATGACCGGCTCGCTGACCGGTCTGCAGCTCTTTCACAATGCCTTCGATCTGCCGCGCGCACCAATCCTCCATACGGAAGCGCCTTATTATTTTCGCCGCGCCGACCCGGATATGAGCGAGGATGCCTTTTCTCAGTTCTGCGCAGACAAGCTGGAAGAGATGATTCTTGCCGAAGGTCCCGATACCGTCGCCGCCTTCATCGGCGAGCCGGTTCTGGGCACGGGCGGCATCGTTCCCCCGCCCAGCGGCTATTGGGACAAAATCCAACAGGTCCTGAACAAATACGACGTGTTGCTGATCGCCGACGAGGTAGTCACTGGCTTTGGGCGCCTGGGATCCAAGTTCGGCGCGCATCACTACGACATCAAACCGGACATCATCACCATTGCCAAGGGTCTGACCTCGGCGTACGCCCCGCTCTCCGGCTCGATCGTCGCCGACCGGGTCTGGAAGGTCCTCGAACAGGGCTCCGACGAGATGGGTCCGATCGGCCATGGCTGGACTTATTCGGCCCACCCGATCTGTGCGGCCGCGGGTGTCGCCAATCTCAAGCTGGTGGATGAACTGGATCTGATTTCAAATGCCGGTACGACCGGTGGTTACTTCAACGAGACCCTTCGAGAGGCCTTTGCAGACCATCCAAACGTCGGTGAGGTACGCGGCGAAGGCCTGCTGGCGGCAATCGAATTCGTCGCGGACAAAGACGACCGGGCGTTCTTCGATCCTACACAAAAGATCGGCCCGCAGATTGCCGCAGCACTGCTTGAACGCGGTGTTATCGCCCGCGCCATGCCCCAGGGCGACATCCTCGGTTTCGCACCGCCGCTCTGCCTGAGCCGGGAGGAGGCCGATACCATCGTCACGGCAACCAAAGGCGCGGTGGAAGCGGTGATGAAAAGCCTGTGAGGCGAAATGGAAGCGGCGCAGAAGAATTCGATTTCCTCTGCGCCCTTCACCCGTTAAACCGCTTCGCCCAGGAAGATATCGATCCGGCTGATCGAAGCAATGCAAGGACACAAGCGCCGATTACATCCGCAGGAGGCCGCAATACGCTGGTTCAAAATTGGACCGGCAAGTTTCACAAATGACTGTTTGTGTTCCTCTCAAAACTCCCCCGCCGGCCCCTTATCTGTGAAGCAATCCGCTCGCGGGCACAGCCGGACAGGTGCGCCTGAACGAGCCTGAGTAGAGCCTGATCATTTTCTAATGCTCACAGAGGTATCGTGAATCAGTCTCTCGTTCATTTGGTTAGAGGGCGATCCCTATTCTTGATCGCGATAATCGAGATCGAGCGCGCTCTAAACCCGAGCTCAAAGGGGAAACAGGTATGATTCAAGGCAGTTGCCTCTGCGGCGACGTCAAGTTTGAGATCACCGGCTATGTCAGCCCAATCCAGAACTGCCACGCGGCACGGTGCCGCAAAGCGACTGGCGGCGCCTTTACACCGGAAATGCTGGCCCATGGTGCAGGCTTTCGCTGGACAAGCGGTCAAGACCTTGTTGGCGAATACAGGGCCCCTCTTCTTAAATCGCCGCCGGCCTACAAGCGTGCTTTTTGCAAGGCCTGCGGCTCTCCGCTCCCGGTCGAACTGGAGGGTACGCCCTACTTGATCTTGAACAGCGGCCTTCTCGACGAAGACGCGGGGCAAACGTCAGACCTGCTCGCCTTTTCCAATCAAAAGGCCTGTTGGCACGAGATCATGGATGAACTCGCTCCTTCCAAAGAACGGCGGCGTGTCGAGAGAGAACTGGTACCTGGAGAGTAAAGACTGGCGCGGCTACGCGCTTTTGACGTCGGTCAGGAAGTGCTGCACGGTCTGCTTGAGCATCAGCGTTTCCTGGCTGACCTCGCTGGCGACGCTTCCGACTTCGCCGGCGGAGCGGCTGGTATCGGCAACCGACACGGAAACCCCGGAGATATTTTCCGACACCTTGCTTGCCCCATCCGAGGCCAGGAAGATGCTCTGGCTGATCTCCTGAGTTGCTGCGCCCTGCTCTTCCATGGCGTCGGCAATCGAGGTCGTATAGCTGTTGACCTTGTTCATGGTTTCTGTGATCGCCGAAATCGCGGTCACGGCATCACCTGTGGAATTCTGGATAGCGGTGATCTGGGTCGAGATTTCTTCCGTGGCACTCGCCGTCTGGTTTGCCAGGGCCTTGACCTCGGAGGCCACTACGGAAAAACCCTTCCCGGCTTCGCCGGCGCGCGCTGCTTCGATGGTGGCATTCAGGGCGAGCAGATTGGTCTGCTCGGCAATCTCCTGAATCAACGAGACGATATCCCCGATCTTGCTGGCGGCCTCGGCAAGGCCCGCAACCTTGTCGTTGGTCGAGAGGGCACTCGCGGTCGCCTCTCCAACAATCCTGGAGGTCTGGCCAACCTGCTGTGAGATCTCTGAAATGGAGGCCGACAACTTCTCCGCTGCGCCGGCGACAGTCGTAACGCTCGTCGAGGCCTTCTCGGACGCGTTGGAAACGCCGGTCGCCTTGTCCGACGTGGCATTGGCGATCTCGGAGAGGGTCACGGCGGTCTGCTTCATCGTCCCCATCTTGGCTTCGACCGACCCGAGGAGTTCCTCCGTCTTGCTACTGAAACTGTTGATGAGGCTTTCGATTTTACTGGTCCGCTCTTCACGGCGTTTCTGCAGACACTGGGCCTTGGTTTCCAACTCTGCGTTGGCTACGACACCGTCCCGGAAACCGGCAATGGCCCGCGCCACCGCTCCAACCTCGTCCTGGCGCGCGCAGCCGGGAAACTCCACCTTGGAATCGCCAGCGACGAGCTTTTCGGCGCTCTCGACGAGTCTTACAAGCGGCAGGCTCAGATTCCGCGACACAGCAAAGGCAATGCCCACGCCCAGCGCGATGAACACGAGAGTCACTCCGAAAGCGACCAAGAGGGCGGATTGCATCGAGGCTTCAGCTTCATAGACAACAGTCCCCGCATCCCGGTCCACCATTTCGCGTGCGTGCCCGATCAGGTTCGTCAGCGCCCTTTGGTGACGCATCAGCTTTTCGCTGGTCGGCACTTCGGCAGCCTGCTGAAGGCCGAGAAGAATCTGCGCATCCTCGCGCCACATCTCATATTCGCCGCCAATCTCGGCGATAGAGGTTTCGACCTCCACCGACAGGGCCGCCTGGCGCAATCCGGACAGACTCTCAAGCATGCGTTCGTCGATCGCGTGGAAAGCTTCCTCAATCTCCTCCGCCGTCACCAGAGCCGTCATTGCCGTCACGCGTTCAATCAAAGCGACAGCCAACTCGAAATCCTCGACGAGCGCACGTGCATGCTGGTTCGCCGCCACGACATTTGTCAAAGCGTCACTGACGTTTTGGTGCTCCCGATTGGCTTGCCAAGCCATGAGCCCGGTCAGCAACACACCGAGCAGGATGGCGCCCAGTAACGGAAGAAATATTTTGCTTCTGATCGACATGTTTCGTGCTTTGCTCTGCGGTAATCGGTTAAGCCTGTTCGGATTTCGCACGCACCGAACAGACGCGTTGCAGTCTTAACTAACGTTCAATTCGGAAGTATCGGCATCGCCGTCTCGGAAATCTCTGCCGTCAAGCTGCGGAGGAAGGCCAAGAGATCCTCACGCTCATCATCCGTCAGTTCAAAGGGCTGCATCATCGGCGACGCGGAAGGCCGCCCCATGCCACCCGACTCGTAATGCATGATCACCGATTCCAAATCTGCCAGAGCACCGTTGTGCATGAACGGCGCCCGCAGGGTCAGATCCCGCAGACCGGGAGTCTTGAATGCATATTGAGCCTTTTGGCTGTCGGCATCCAGCACGCCGCGGCCGCGGTCTTCATCACCCATTCCAATGTCGTGAAAGGCATTGTCGGTGAAGTTCCAGCCTGTGTGGCAATTGGAGCACTGAGCCTTGCCATTGAAGACGGCGAAGCCACGCTTGGCGTCGTCGCCGACAGCGTCCTCATCCCCGTCGACCCAGCGGTCGAAGGGCGCCCAACCGCTGACAATTGTCCGTTCATAGGTCGCAATTGCGGTCAGAATACTATCGCGTGAAACCCCTTCATCGGGGAAGAGCTTGTCGAACCAGCTGCGGTATTCTTCGATTTCCGAAAGCTGCGCAACGATGTCGTCGAAATCGCCTGCCATTTCCAAGGGAGACGTAATCGGTCCTACAGCCTGTTGTTCGAGGTTCGCGGCACGACCGTCCCAGAATAAGGGCGCCACCCATGCCATATTCAGCAAGGTATTCGCATGCCGTGGCAACGCCTGTCCACCGGCGCCGACGGCCTGTTCGACCGGCGCTTCATATCCGAAGGACGGCGTGTGACAACTTACGCAGTTCATGCTCCCCGTGCTCGATAACCGCGGATCGAAGAACAGCATTTTCCCGAGGGTCGCCAACTGGGGTGAATATGGGGTTCCTGAGGGAAATGGGATATAGAGCGGCCGTGCGTATTGCGCCTTCAAGTCGGCATACACATCACCCGATGGTTTGGCCGCATTCGCCTCACCGCCCATAGCAAAGGCAGCTACCAGAGAGAGAACCCGCAACAGCTGCTGCCTTGTCCCTTTCAGCATCAATTTCTCCACACCGAAGATTTCGTGACAAGCACAGCTTTTAGCGCAAACTGTGATTATAAAGAGTTAATGGCAATCACAGGCGAACAATGAATAGGTGCACAGGGGAAATATAAAAGCCTAATTCCCGGCAAAGTTCGCGATCGCACACAAATATTCCTGAGACGCCGCAGATACATTTCAGAGAATTATTTTTTTGCGTTGTAAATCAATTGACTAAATCGTCGATTTCCAGAACTCCAGTGGCTGAATTTGTTCTTTAGAACAGTTTTAGTTCGCATTTTCCGCTGTATTTTCAACACTAAATAGCTTTAAAAACTGCAATATATCTCGTTAATTTTGAACACTAATATTTCGTTAATTCATGATACAACATTTTTGTATATCCCTATACGTTTTTTATGCATGTGTTTTATTGAAGGTATTTCAGATCGAAGACCGCACGCTCGCGTCCATTGAACCGACAGAACACTGCTTTTGCGAGACTAATCAACTGAGTACCGCCGGTCGGTACGGGAAATTCAGGCGATCACGGACGGGGTCTTCAAGCTCACTCCGCGTTACCGTACCGCGCGAGCCGGTCAGCCAGAAAACTGTATTCGCGCCGCACAGCCTTCATCTGCTCCAGATCCACATCGCAGCGCACGAAGGCTTCCGCGTGCTCCGGAAAAGTGAGAGCGGGAAGCTCCTCGTCGATCCAGGGCGGGCAGAAGATGGAATGTCCGAAATCAACCCCCGCGCGATTGAGACTGAGAAAATAGAGCTGGTTCTCCAGGGCTCTGGAAACAACGAAATGATGCCAACTGTAAAAGGAACGATCCCGCGCATAGGCACCGCAATGCAGGATCAGATCGACCCCGTGCTCCAATGCCAGGGATCTCGAAAGTTCCGGAAAGCGGATATCGTAACAGATGATCGGCGCGATCTTGACGCCGCGAAAGGAGAAGGAAAAGGGTGCCTTGCCCCGTGTAAAATATTCCTTTTCCATCGAGGCGCCGTACTGCGCGAGATGAAGCTTGTCGAAACAGCCGATAACCGCGCCGTCGGGTCCGACCGCAACCTGGGAGATGTGATAACCATCATCGCCCTTGCGCGGAATGCCGTAGACGACGGCAATATCGAAGCGTTTTGCGATTTCGCGAAACCGCTCAAAGGACGGCCCCTCCAGATCCTCGGCGAGAAGATCGAGCCGGGCGAAGCTTTCACGAGAGTAATCGATCGCCGAGAGTTCGGGCAGCACAACCAAATCCGCCGGGGTCTTTACAAGCGCTTCGGAAACCCTGCGTTCCAGGCTATCGAGATGCCGGTCCCGCGCATCAGGGGTCGCGGTGGAAGGAATATCGATCTGGCAGGCAAGTAGGCGCATCTTACGGCCTCGGAACTGAAATGAGATAAAGGCTCTAGTTGCAGGAGACACTATCAATGGCGCCGAAGAGCTGTTCAAGGCGGATCACGCAATCCGGCGCCAAAGCTGGAGAGGTAATGGATGCCACGTTTTCACGAAGATGATCCGCGCTTCCGGTTCCGGTCAACACCACGCCTGTCCGCGCCTCATGACGGCAAAAGCGGTAGGCGCCATCGACGACCGTCTCGGCACCGCCCAGCGTCCGCAGAAAACCAAGCGGATCGTCCGCCGCGAAGGCGTTCGGATCGACCAGGCCTTCATTGACCAATTCGCCAAGCATGGCCTGCAGTGCTTCCGGGTTGCTGAGCGCCCGCCGCACGGCAAACATGATCAGGGCCCCAACGCTTTTTTCACCGGCAGGGATAAATACCCGTTGCCGCGCCGACTGATTGATCAGGTTGAAACCGGTCATCACGACATCCCAGACGTCGTCTTCCAACGCCCGGTTCAGCATTGCGTGCTGAGGATCATAGATAAAGCGTTCTGTCAGACCTAGGAAGCGGATCTTGCCCTGGTCGCGGAAGCGTTGGAGCACCGGCACCAATTCGCGCAGGCAATACTCGTATTGGGCGGGCACGACGCCATGCAGGTGAAGGATATCGACGTAGTCGCTTCCCAGCCTGGTCAGGCTTTTTTCCAGACTGACAGCCAAGTCTTCTCCGGAAATCAAATCCTGACCCAGCGCGGAGGCGCCCGGCGGCACGATCGGGAGCTTCGTGGAGATGACGATATCCTCTCTCCGCCCCGCTACAGCTTCACCCACGATCGGCTCGGTGCCGTAGACCGCAGCCGTGTCGATGAAATTGATGCCCAGATCCATTGCGGCTTTTACGATGCCCACGGAGTGCGCGTGGCTTTCGCCGTAGCCCTGTCCGAGGCGGCTCGCGCCTCCGCAGCCGAGCCCGGCGACACTGACGTTCAGACCCGTCCGGCCCAGTGTTAGATATTCCATCGCCTTACCGGTCAGTTTTCAGCGGCTTTGCCGTCCTGCTGCGTGCGGTAAAGCAGATAGAGTGCAGCCACGATCAGGCCGGCACCGACAACCGGCCGCACGACGCCTCCCATCATGATAATGGGCAGCGACAGCGAGAGCATCAAAGCCGGTGGATAGAAACGGGTCCAGGGCTTCTTGCCGCGGTCGCGCTGGTACAGAGTGAAAAGCAGGGAAAAAACGCTGGCGATAACAAAAAAGAGCGACCAGGGCTGGGTAAAGAACATTGAGACATCGGTCGAGATCGCGAGGGAGCGGGACAGCCACTTCTCTGCGATTGGCCCGAGCACAACACCCAGAATGACCGGCGCCAGGGGAAAGCCCAGATTGCGCAGGACATACCCCACGATCCCGAAGATGAAGAGCGTCCAGATGTCGGAAACAATGTTGTGCAGGGCGAAGACGCCGATCCCGCAGTAGGCCAGGATGATCGCCGCAAGCACGTACATGCGCACACGCGTCACCAGGACGAAGAGCTTGAGGGCGCCGGACTGCAGGCCCAGCACCAGAAAGTTGGCTATGAAAAATGCCAGGAAGATCGAATAAGCCAGAACCGGCGCTTCGGTAATAAAGCTCGGACTGGGGATCACGTCATGAATGAGCAGCGCGCCCAGCATGACGGCGGTGATAATGTCGCCGGGAATACCGAGTGCCATCATGGTGATCAGCGAACCGCCGGCCGTGGCGTTGTTGGCGGATTCCGGTGCAATGATGCCGTCGGCGAAGCCACTGCCGAATTTTTCCGGCGTCTTGGAGGCCTTCTTCGCCTGATCGTAGGCCAGGACGTTCGAGATCGAAGATCCCGCCGCCGGCAGTATGCCGGTGAAGACTCCAATCAGCGACGAACGCAGCAGATTGCCCCAGCTTTTCAAAACAGTCAGCGCAGCCCGTCGATGCTCGATCCGGATGCTAACCTCCTGCATATCGGTCAAAGCCATGGTCGCGGTCTTGGGATCGCGCACGTCGGTCATCAGACGGCTGAAGGCAAAGAGACCAATCAGCACCGGCAGAAACCCGAAGCCTTCCTGAAGATACTCGATCCCGAAATCGAAGCGCGAAACGCCGTTGATGTCATCCTCGCCAAAAGTCGCGATCAGAAGTCCCAGCGCGCCTGCAATCAGGCCCTTGACCAGATTTTGACCAGCCAGACTGGCCGTGATGGTCAGGGCGAAGAACACCAGGGAAAAGTAGTCCCAGGGCTGAAATTCGAGCCCGACCCGCGCCAGTTGCGGTGCCACGGCGATCAGCAGGACGGCCGAAATCACGCCACCGAAAAAGGAGGCCCAGACACCCAATCCCAGTGCAAGGCCCGGATTACCCGTCCGCGCCATGGGAAAGCCGTCAAAGGTCGTCGCCACCGAGGAGGGCGTGCCGGGAATGCCGGTCAGAATGCCGGACATCAAACCACCGGAAAGACCGCCGACGAACACGCCGATCATGGTTGCGATGCCCTGTGCCGGCGGCATGCCAAAGGTAAAGGGCAGGGTAAGAACTACCGCCATGGCGATGGTAAAGCCCGGGATGGCCCCCGAGATCAAGCCCGCGGTCGCACCGATGACCATGAAGGCCAAAGTCTGGAAGTTGCCGATTTCGTTAATGGCGCCGAGGAGATTTTCAAACAGCATAATATCCGCCCCCTGCCCCTATATCACTTCGAAGAGTGAGCCCCGAGGCAGGATCACGCGCAAACCGAAGGTAAAGATCGCCCACATGGCGCCCATGGAAACCGAGGCGATGACACCGTGGAGCAGGAGCTTTTTCGGCGCAAAGCCGCCCAAGACGGAGAGCAGCAGAAAGACCAGCAGAATGCCGCCGATCAAGGTACCAAAAAACGGCAGGGTCGCCAGAAAGAGAAAATAAATGAGATAGCACCAGAGCGGATTGCGGTACCTGACAAACCAGCCGATCAGGCCGCCACCTGCGTCAGTATCTTCCGCAGGCCTCTGGCTCTGCGGCGTACGCAGGGACTGGAAGAGGTAAATCAGACCGAATACGGTCAAAATCGCCAGGACAGACCGCGGCCAGGCCGAAGGCGCCAAGATACCGTAATCAGGACTGCGAATATCGAAGCTCGCCCAGATCAGCACACCGGTGAAAAACAGCAGTACGATCGCAATGATCGTATCCCGATTGGGCAGGGACATAAGGGCGCCAACGTTTCAGTTACAGATGCCGGTCATGAGTAAAGAACATCCCGTGCCTGAAGCCGGCCGGGCCGCAAGAACGATCCGGCCAGACTTCGTTGCACAGCAAACCGCGCCGCGGTCTGCGGGTCATTGCCTATTTCTTATACATGCCGATGTCGATGGCGACCTTTTCGTGCGCAGTGTAGGTCTCCTTGAACCAGGCAGCGTAGCCTTCCGGTCCGACCCACTTCACATCCGTGCCCTTGGCTTCCATCGCCGCGATCAGCTCTGGATCCTGCGCGGCTTTCTTGAAGATTTCACCCCAGTGGGCGATCACATCCTTCGGCGTGCCTTTCGGCGCGACGATGCCCCGGTCGAGCGCATAGGTCATGTCGGTGCCGAGTTCTTTCAGCGTCGGTACGTCGGGCAGGTGCTTGGAGCGCTTATCGGCGGCAATGGCGAAAGCCTTCAACTCACCGGTGGCCACATACTTGCGCGCCGTGGGGACGTTGATGGTTGCCAGCTCGATCGTGTTGGCAAGCAACGCCGTGATACGCTCTCTGGTGCCATCAAAGGGCACGTACTTGAACTTGGTGTCGGTCAGGCCTTCCAGCAAAACCCACATGAACTGGCTGGTGGAACCGAAGGTCGCGCCCAACTTGAGGCTCTCCGGATCGGCCTTCGCCGCTGCAATCATGTCGTCGTAGCTGTTCCAGGGAACACCGCCGGCCGCGCCAATCAGCTCCGGTGTACTGGTCACCTGCGCAACCATGTCGAAAGCGTCCCAGGTGAAATCCACACGGCCGTTGAGATAACCCACGATGGCGCTCTGGTGAATGGCAAAGAGCGTGCAGCCGTCGGCCTTGGCCTTACGGGCTTCCTTGGCGCCCTTGTTACCACCCTGCCCGGGGACGGTGACTACCTGAATTTTGGGTTCGACATCGAGTTTTTTGATAGTTTCCTCGAAGGTCGAGAAGATAATATGCGTGCCACCGCCCGCTTTCCACGGCACGATCAACTTTGCGGTGCTGCAAGGGATGTCCGCGGCATAAGCGCCTGATGTTGCGCCTGAGAAGCCGGTCGCGGAAACAAAGGTGGCCGCGGCAACCGCGGCTCCCAGAATCGGCGTAAACTTTGTCATCAATCACTCCCTGTTATTTGGTTAATTTTGTTTTTTGAATGCAAAGATACGGAACCATAGCATGGATTTTTCGCAGGGAGAGACTCTATTATGCCGCCAGTCCGCCAACCCTGGCGTACGGCTGAACTGAAGATCGGCGGAAATTTTTGATGCAGGATAAAACCCCTACGCGGCTGGCCATCGCCGGTCTGGGAACCATCGGGCTGTCAGTCGCCCGCAGGATCGACGCCGGCGAACTGCCCGGAATGGTCCTCACCGCTGTCTCTGCGCGGGATCGGGAAGCGGCCGCGAAACGCCTCTCGGATTTTCGCTCCCCACCAAAGGTTCTGGCGCTCGGCGAACTGGCCGAAGTGGCCGACGTTATCGTCGAATGCGCCCCCGCCGCCGTTTTCCGGGAGATCGCAGATTCAGTCATCGCCGAAGGCAAGACGCTCGTTCCCCTCTCCGTTGGCGTGTTGCTCAAGTACCCGGAAGTCATGGAAAGCCTTGAAGAAGCCGGCGCGAAAATCGTAGTGCCGACCGGAGCTCTGCTCGGTCTGGATGCGGTCAAAGCCGTGGCTGAGGGTGACGTGGAATCCATCCGCATGACCACCCGTAAACCGCCCGCCGGTCTCAAGGGCGCGCCTCATCTGGTTCAGAACGATATCGATGTCGAAAACATCACCGAACCGGTCAAAGTCTTCTCCGGCAACGCGCGGGAAGCGGCGATCGGCTTCCCCGCCAACGTCAATGTCGGGGCCGCCCTGGCGCTAGCTGGAATCGGGCCGGAGCGCACGCAGGTCGAGATCTGGGCCGACCCCACGATTACGCGCAACACCCACAGCATTGCAGTGGAATCGGATTCTTCTCGTCTGACCATGACCATCGAGAACATTCCGACGCCGGAAAATCCACCGACGGGGAAGATCACCGCCCTTAGTGTTATGGCCACCTTACGTCGGTTGGTTTCGCCGATGGTGGTGGGAACCTAAGCTTTATGGAGTCTGGCGCAGGTAGAGCCCGCTAATTATTCCGTCGGTCGCCTGACAAAGCCCCCACTCCAGGTTGCCGTTTTCGAAACGGACATCATAGACATCGAAGCCGTCGGGCCCCACCCCTTTGAAGGTGATCGTCTGGACTTCGCCCAAACGTTCAAGCTCGGGCACGATGACCGGCAACTGTTCGCGCGCCAACTGAGCGAGTGGTTCGCTCATCTGGTCGTAATCCGGCTTCCCTGCCCGGTGTTCCGCGATCACGCGGCGCAATAAATCTTCGCTTCCGGGCATCGACTGCTTCCGCCGGACCCGCTCGGCAAGCGCGGCTTCCGCAGCCTCAAAGTCACCAGAGCCAGCTCGGTCCGCGCGTTTTTCGAATCCGCCCTGATGCAGGATCAGGGCTTCAACCGATCCGCCTGCGGCACGGGTAAAGGTCACCTGCGCGGGCACCACTTTCAGGAAAAAGCGGTCTCTTGCCTCGGCGTAGAGTTCGACCGGCGGCTGCCCCACCATTTGAACGAACAGTCGCCCCTCGTCTTCGGAGATCCGGGCCGCCAATCCGTCGTCAAAAAGGTAGGAACCGACGTAATCCGTCATAGTTTCGAGATCGGCCGGGATTTCGACGCGCGGGCGGGCTTGCTCGTACCGTTTCCAGGCCATGGCTTCGGATGTTGTATCGGACATCTGCGTTTCCTTCGCGAGTTTCAAGAGATCCTCGACGCTTAGAACTTCACCCCGCGCTGCTTTTTCGCGCAGCGTTGTCACCAGCCGCAGACTTTGTTCCATCTGGTTCCGGCGCTCTGTGAGACTGGCCTGCTGAACCGCAAGCAATTCGTCGAACCGGCTATCCTGGTTCACGAGCAGTTCGACGATACTGGTAAGACTGAGGCCCAGCTGCTTCAGGACCAGGATCTCACTGAGACGCGCAATCTCGCTTGCGCCGTATAGCCGCCAGTTCTTCTCTGTACGTTGCGGTGTGAGTAAACCGCGGGCCTCATACAGTCTCAGGGCCCGCACCGTCAGGCCGATGCTGGCGGCGCATTCGGCAGCGGTGAGCAGTTTCTCACCTTTGGAATTGCTGTTTGATTTAGCAGTCATACAGAGAGTCTTAAGCTGTGACGTTGGGTCCGGCTCAAGCTTTTTTTTTCAATGACCTCAATTGGCTCGGTTGATCCCTATCGAGCCTAATCTTCGCCCGGCGCAATCATACCCGGGATATGACTTACCGAAATCCGCGAGGCGCAGTGTTCTTCGAAGGCTTCCAGCAGCTTGGACTTTCCGATCTGCGCGGCGGTCGCGGTGCCGATCGACATAGGGCGATAGTCTCCAGTGAGCGACAGGCGCACAAGCTTACGGCCGTCCATTGCCTGGTCAGAGCGCGGCCGGATATTCGCCAGGCTATAACCCTGACCGTTCGCCACCATGGTGCGCACAACCTCCTGATGCGCGGAGCGGGCGGCAATCACCGGCTCCAGGCCCTCGCGCATGAACATGGCCAGGAAGTACTCCCTGCTCATGGGCAGATCCAGCAGGACCAGCGGATCGGAGGCCAGCTCTGCCAAGTCGATTTCTCTCCGCCCGGCCAAGGGATGACTTTCGCCCACCAGTGCGTGCGGCGGCAGCGAGACGAGCGGCCGGAAGGCGATGTCATTGGGGATCTGCAGATCGTAGGTAATAGCAACTTCGATCTCCGCCTGGCGCAAGCGCTCCAACAAGGCTTCCTGATGCGCCTCTTCCGCCCGGACCTCGGTGCCGGGATAGGCAGTGGAAAAGGAATGCGACAGCTCCGGCACGATCATCGGTGCCAGAGTGACCAGGCAGCCAACGGCGAGGCTGCCGCGCAGCTGACCGCTCACCTCATCTGCCAGATGGTAGAGCCCTTCGGCCTGATCCAGCAACGCCTTGGCTTCACGCAGCAGGCGCCGGCCCGCTGACGTTAGCGAGAGCCCCTGGGCGTGATGCCGGACGAAGAGTTGCACAGCGAGCTCCTTCTCAAGCTGGCTGATCGCGGTCGAGATCGAGGGCTGCGAGATCGACGTGCGTTCGGAAGCGCGCGTAATGCTGAGCGTCTCGCCGGCGGCCACAAAGTACTCAAGCTGTCGAAGCGTAAAGCGCATACCCGAATCTAGAGCATGGACGCAGCCGAAATGAAAGCAGGCTTTGAAACCAGGCTAGGCATCTCCGGGCACACCGTAGCTCGGCGCTTCGCGTGGATCGAGGGCACGGGTGACATAAGCCTCCAACTGGGGCTTATAGAGTTCCCAGAGATCCGCGAGAGCACCGACCGGATCTTCTTCGCGCCAGTCGACACGCAGGTCGGCAATCGGCCAGGCAACGTCACGCACCAGATAGAGGCCGGCGGAATGAACCGGCCCCTCTTCTCCGCCAGCCGCCAAAGCTGCCTTCATGGCCACCAACATCCGGTCACCCAGAACCCCGCCGGACTTCCCGAAGGCCGCCACCATCGCCTGCGGCACCTCTTCATTCGCCAGAAGATTGCCCGCGCAAACGACGTTCTTCCCTTCCGCCACCGCGTTGCAGCCGAGCGTACCGTCGCCGGAGAAATGAGCCGTCCGACCCATAACATCGATCGCGGTCAGCTGCCGGTAGGCGACGAAGGGCTCGTCAGCAACGAGCGTGTTTATGGCATCTGTCGCCGACAGTCCTCGAGACATCAGATCCAGTGCCTTCGGCCCCAGCGTCGGGTCCGTAATGTTCTGGCTGGCAACCGCGCCAACGCCGGCACGTGCATAGGCGCAGCGCGCGGCGACGGCAGGCGACGACGATGAGACGGCGAGACCGAACATTCCGGTTTCTTCACAGCGGGCTGCGATCGAAAAGGTCATATCACCGGCCCCTAACTGGCTTCCTGCTGCAGGAAGAAAGACGCGCCGCGCGGATACTCGGGTATCTCGACCTCATAGGCTTCGCACCGGATTCTGTTGGGCTCGGTTCCCCGCACGATCTCGCCATCCAGTGTCGAAGGTACGGGATTGGGCGAACAGGCGGCGGCATCGGCAGCAGCATAAACCGTGATAGACAACGTGCGCGGCTGCTGGGAAAGATTCGGCGCCGATCCATGTGCCAGCCTGGTGTGCATCAGGCAGACCGAACCGGCCGGCCCGAAACACTTCACCGCACGCTTTTGGAAGTCCGCTGCAATATCCTCCGCCACGGCACCGGTGAAGTGCCCATCGTGCCAAAGTGAGTGAATCGGCCCGACATGCGAACCGGGCACGACTTCCAAAGGCCCGTTTTCCTCGGTCACTTCGTCGACCATCAGGAGAGCTGTCACCAAATCCGGATTGCTGTGCGGGGTGAAGGGGAAATCCTGATGCCACTTCACTTCCGTTTTAGTGCCCGGCAGCTTGGAATTGATCTTGGAGTGATGATAGCGCAGATCGGGGCCGATCAGATCGGCCACCATGTCGACCATCCGGCTGTCCCGCGCGACCTCGCGGTAGACGTCGGAGACATCGACCGGCGCGTTGACCCGCCGCAGTGCCGGCTTTGCTGCGCTGTGGGAGGCCTCCAGATCGAACCGGGGACGGCCATCGACTGCTTTGCCGTAGCTTTCCGATTGCCCGCGGCTTTCTTCGACCCAACCGGCGAATTCTGCCCGTAAAGCCGCCAACTGTTCGGACGTAACGGCGTTTTCGACTGTCAAAACACCCTTGGCCCGGAATTCATCAACCTGAGCTTGGTTTAAGGCACGTAAAGGCATCACCTGGTCCTCAATTTCGCAGCGGTGGCAAAGATATTAGCTGCGGCAAAGATCTCGTTGCAGCAAAGATCAGACATCGTCGGGTATCACGGCGATTGCATCAATCTCGACCAGCCACTCCGGTCGGGCAAGCGCCGACACCACCAAACCGGTGGAAACAGGAAAGACCCCCTTCAACCACTTTCCCATCGTCCGGTAAACGTCTTCCCGATAGCGCGGGTCCGTAATATAGACCGTCACCTTGCAGATGTGATCAAGCTGCGAACCGGCCTCTTCCAACAACTTGGCAATGTTGGCCATGGCCTGATCGGCCTGCGCCGCTGCATCGCCAATGCCAACCGAGACAGCGGTGTCGAGGTCTTGTCCGATCTGCCCGCGCACAAAGACCATGGTTCCTCTGGCGACCACGGTCTGGCAGAGGTCATTGTCCAGTTTTTGTTCAGGGTAGGTTTCCTTGGTGTTGAACTGACGGATCCTGGTGTGCGGCATAGAGGTCTTCTCTCTCGTTCAGCCTCATTGCAGAGGCTCGATTCGTCTAGTGGTAGCGGTGTTACGCCGATGCGCTTGGCTAAACTCTTGAAATGCAGTCTCCGCCAAAGCCTTGAATAAGGGAAATAGTTCTTTTTGTGGAATTGCTTTTGTTTTTACGAAGCAGTGCTCTCTAAAACAGCAGTTTCGCCGGCACACGGGACGTCACAATCCCGTTAGAACCGCGAGATTCAGGCTCTTTTGCCTTTAAAGCGCCAATGAGTCTCGCCACCTGGATTGAAGCGCAAGGGTTCCCATATTCTGAGAGACGGAGAACGGTTATGAGTGCAGCACCGGTTCAAGTGCAGCTATTCAAATGGGCAGGCGCCTGGGGACCCTTTAAGGTCAATATTCCCTGCGGCGAATGCGCCCTGACCACCGATGTCATTCAGGACACCTTCGAGACAGAGCTCGCCGGCATCCCGGTCGAGCTCGATACCCGCGAATGGCTGAGCGAATGGTGGAAGCCCCTCCCCAAGGGCGGCTGGCATGCGCCGATCGTCATGGTCGAGGGTAAGATCATCAGCCAGGGCCACGCACTGAACCGCGGTGTGCTGACCGAAGCCATCATCGAAGCCCACGTTGAGCGCACCCCGATCACCGGCAGCCACGTGTTCGGCAAGGCTTCCTGTCCCTACTGCGTGAAGGCGAAGGCCTATCTGGATGAATCCGGCAGGGACTACGAGTACCATGATGTGGTGAAAAACCCGCGCGCACTCTACGAGATGCTGGGCCGCGTGAAACCGATCATCGGCCCCAAGACCCCGGTGACGGTGCCGCAAATCTGGATCGACGGCCAATACATCGGCGGCGCAGATCAACTCAAGGAAGTCCTGCAGCGTGACGAAGTCGAGGTCAATCCGCACCGCGGCCGCTGTTCCCTGTCGCCGGGACGCCTTCAGACGGCGTAACACCGCCGACTGCGCTGACCCGCAAAACTCCCGACTTAAAAGATCGCCTGCGCCGACAGGCCGCTCAAAAAAGCCGTCTTCCCCCAACCCTCTGTCCGCCTGGAATTGCTGCGTTGCGGCAACGAAATCGTTTGCGCAAACGTTTGCGCGCCTCTATCGTTTCTGAAAATAAGATTCGGGGAGACAGGCAGTATCGCCAAATTGGTGCATCGCAAAGGTGTCCGAAAATCTGCGGCGGTCTGTTAGGAAAGACTTTTTCAAAGGGAAAATCTGCAGGGGTACTTAATCTAAAGTGCCGCTATCGTTTCCCGGACATCGGATTGTAATCTCCCTGGTCGATTGCTTTTCTTGTTGAACCCGGATGCGCCGGCGAGGTGCGTCACGGTAGCGGGAGACGGGGCGGACCATGGCGACGATCAAGGACGTGGCAAGAGAATCCGGTGTCTCGGCGACCACCGTCTCGCATGTCCTGAACTCGACCCGGCGTGTATCGCCCGATACGGTCGAACGGGTCGAAAAAGCCATCGAGATGCTGGGGTATGAACCCAGCGGCGTGGCCCGTGCGCTCAAGGTGAAGAAAACCTACTCCATCGGCATGCTGGTTACCAATTCGACCAACCCCTTCTTCGCCGAGGTCATCCACGGTGTCGAGACCGGCTGCTTCGACCAGGGTTTCAGCCTGATCCTCTGCAACACCGACGATGTGCTCGACAAGCTCGTAGTGCACCTGCGTGCGCTGATGATGAAGCGGATCGACGGCCTCGTGGTCATGACCACCAACGGCGATCCACAGTTCTTCAAGCGCCTCGAAGCCCTAAAGCGCACACCGGTCGTCGCCATCGACACGGGCGATGCGGACGTGGTGTCGGTCATCAACGACGATTCACTGCTCGGCGGCCGCATGGCCGGCAACTACCTGGCGTCCTTTGGCTTCGAGCGTGTCGGCTGCATCACCGGCCCTGCGGACCATCCCCGCAGCCGCGAGAGGGTGGCTGGTCTTGAGGCCGCGCTTCAGACAAGCGGCACAAAGGTTCCGGCCAATCTGCGGGCCGTGTCGGATCTGACGGTGCAAGGCGGCTATCTGGCGATGCAGGAGCTTCTCCGACTTCCGGCGCAGGAGCGCCCCGATGCGGTTTTCGCCTGCAACGACCTTTCCGCCATGGGGGCACTCTGTGCCATACACGAGGGAGGTTTGAGTGTGCCCGGCGACATCTCGGTGATGGGTTATGACGACATCGAATATGCCGCTTTCATGTCGCCGCCCTTAACGACCATCAGGCAACCGGCTTTCGAACTCGGCCACCGGGCGGCGAAAGTCCTGATCGATCACCTCAAGACCGGAGAAAAGGCACAGCGCACCATGCTGCTGAAACCGGAATTGATGGAGCGCAGCTCCGTCGGAACTTCCAACCGTTCGAAGGGATGCGCGGCGTGAGCGATATGACGGCCACCTCGTCGGAAATCAGTCAGACAGAATCAGGTCCCAAGGCGAACTCGATCGACCGTGACGATCCCGCCACCTTCCCGGATTGGTTTCGCGCACGCAAAGCACGCAGCAATCTGATCGTCGCGCGCTGGGTGCCGATCGTTCTGGTCGGCCTGCCGGTGCTGGTGCTGTTCGGAATCGTGGTCTACCCGACCATCTGGATGTTCTATCACTCGGTTCACGACACCAACATGATGCGCCTGTTCCAAGGCAACTGGAGCTACATCGGATTTGAAAACTTCGCCACGGTTTTGGGGTCCGACCGCTTCTGGGACAGTACTGTCCATCTGCTGCAATATCTGAGTTTCGGCGCCTGTCTTCAGGTCGTGCTCGGGACGGTCCTGGCGCTGATCCTCTTCGAGCTGGTCAAGAACAATGCCCTTCGGACCCTCATTCTGATTCTGCTGGTCCTGCCGATGATGATGTCGCCTTCGATCGTGGGCGTGCTCTGGAAGTTCCTGCTGACACCCTCAAACGGCGCGGTCAATCAGGCGTTGCTGAATCTGGGTCTGATCTCAAAGCACATCGAATGGTTCAATTCAGGTATCTCCCTTTGGTCGATCATCGTCGCCGACATCTGGAACTGGACCGCGCTGCCTCTTTTGATCGTCTATTCGGGCCGGGTCTCCCTGCCGCCTGCGGTCTACGAAGCGGCGAAGGTGGACGGCGCCAGCGGCTGGCAGGTCATGCGCCGCATCACCCTGCCCATGCTGAAAGAGGTGATTGCGATCGCCTTTATCCTGCGCTTCACCGATGCTTTCAAGTTCGTCGATCTGGTCTACATCATGACCTCCGGCGGCCCGGCGCAATCCTCCGAACTGCCGACCTACATCGCCTTCCAGCGCGGCATACGTGAATTCGCCATCGGCGAGGCCGCCGCCTACGCCATCATCATCTTCGCCATCTCGGCGGTTATCATCACACTGTTCCTCAAGTACCTGAAGCGGGTCTTGAAGGCACAGGGTATTGCTTAGGGAGATCGCGGGATGTCGGAAAAAAACTACCGCCTGGTCCGCACGCTGCTGCTGATCTTCCTCGGCCTCTGGACCGTTCTCACGCTGTTTCCCATCTATTTCAAGGCGATCACGGCCTTCAAGTCACCGGCCGAAACCAACAGTACAATCCCCAGTTTTTGGCCCAAGGAATGGCACCCGGAGAACTTCGTTTCGGTCTTTGCGGAGTCCTCCAATTTCCAGTCGCTGGTGGATTCCTTTGTGATCGCGTCGGGCAATACACTGCTGTCTCTGTTTCTAGGCACCCTGGCCGGTTATGCCTTCGCGCGCTTTCCCAAGCAGGCGGGCGGCGAGAACCTGGCCTTCTGGATCCTCTCGAACCGCATGTTCCCGCCGGTTGCGGTTCTAATCCCCATGTTCTTTCTGTTCGATGCAACGCCCTGGGGCACCGACAGCCGGATCTCGCTGATCATCCTCTATCTGGTCTTTAACATGCCGCTGGCGACCTGGCTGATGATGGTGTTTTTCCGAGACGCCCCTCGAGAACTCGAGGAAGCGGCCTATCTCGATGGCTGGACGCCGCTGCAGGCCTTCATGCGCATAACCCTGCCTCTCGTTTTACCCGGGATGATTTCGGTCTCCATGCTCTGCTGGATCTTCGCCTGGAACGAATATCTCTTTGCCAACCTTTTTGTCGGAACCGACGTGAAAACCTACACCATTGTGATCCCGACCTTCACCCATGGAAGCCAGACTCTCTGGAACCTGCAGATGGCCTTCTCGCTCATGGCCATGCTGCCGCCGGTCGCGCTCTTCATTCTCCTGCGCCGCTATATGGTCCGCGGCCTCTCTCTTGGCGTGGTGAAGGGCTGAACCATGGCAAGACTTGAACTTCAGGGACTTTGCAAAGGCTGGGATTTTCCGGTGATCGACCGGATGGACCTGACAGTCGAAGAGGGCGAGTTCTTCGTCATCGTGGGTCCTTCGGGCATCGGCAAAACTACTCTGTTACGTCTGGTCGCCGGACTGGAAGCTCCCGACGCCGGCAAGGTACTGGTCGATGGGCGAGACATTACCGCCCTGCCGCCCTACCGCCGCCGGGTCGCTATGACCTTTGAATCCTATGCGCTCTATCCCCACAAGACTGTCGCAGAAAACATCGCCAGCCCTCTGCGTGCCCGTAAGACCGACGCAGCCACCATCGCAAAGCGGGTGCAGTCGGTCGCCGAGTTGCTGCGCATCGATCATCTGCTTGACCGCAAACCCGGCGAAGTCTCCGGCGGCCAGAAACAACGCACCGCCCTCGGCCGGACGCTGGTTGCCGATCCCGAGATTTTCCTGCTGGACGAGCCCATCAGCCATTTGGACGCCAAGATCCGGCATGAATTGCGCCAGCAATTCCACACCCTGGAGGATCTGCGCAAAGTCGCCACGCTTTACGTAACCCACGATTATGCCGAAGCCCTGTCCCTCGGCGACCGGATCGGGGTTATGGGCAGTGGCGGACTGGTGGATGTCGGCACGGCAAGGGATCTCTTTGAGCGCCCGGCCAACCTCTTCGTCGCCGAGCATCTGGGCCAACCGACCATCAACGTGATCCCGGCTCGCCTCGAATCCCATGCAGACGTCCTTCATCTGCGCGCCAACCAAGGCGATCTTCTCTTGCCTGTCGATCCTGCGAGAGCTCATCTTCTTGCCGCCCGAAACGACGGCGCCGTAACCATCGGCCTGCGGCCCCAGTTCGTACGGCCGGCCGACGAGATGCCGGCCGGCAGCGCACAGGTGACCGCCAACGTCGACCTCTACGAAGCCCTGGGTTCGACGGGTATCCTGATCGCCGACATCCTGGGACTTCGGATCACCGCTCTGACCTCGCCCGAGCGTATCTTCGAACACGATACCCAGGTACAGCTGGCCGTGGACACTGCGGCCCTGCATTACTTCGACCCGAGAACAGGTGCCAACCTCACTTTGCAGACACCTGGCGCCGGCGCGGCGACGGCAATGGCGAGCTCCGTGGCGAGCGGGATATCCAGCAGGGCCGAGGCATAGTCATGGCGCAGGTCAACCTCCAGAACGTCAACAAGATCTACCGGTCGGGCCGCACCGAAGTGCATGCGGTCCAGGATCTCAATCTTGAGATCAACAATGGCGAGTTCGTCGCACTATTGGGGCCCTCGGGCTGCGGCAAGACCTCGACGTTGCGCATGATCGTCGGTCTTGAAGAGATCTCCTCAGGCGACATCAACTTCAACGGCAAGCGCGTCAACGAACTCGAGCCGCAGCACCGCAATGTCGCCATGGCATTCGAGACCTACGCGCTTTATCCCAATTTCACCATTGAGGAGAATCTGGCATTCCCTCTTGAAGTGCGCGGCGTGCCGGAAGATGAACGGCGCCGCAAGGCCCGCGACATCGCGGAGATCCTCAAACTGACGTCGATCCTGGATCAACGCCCGGGGGCGCTGTCCGGGGGTCAGCAGCAGCGCGTGAGTTTAGGACGTGCCCTGATCAGGGATCCGTCGGTTTTCATTCTCGACGAAGTCATGAGCCATATCGACGCGCACCTGAAGTTCCAGATGCTGTTCGATCTCAAGGCCATCCACCGGGACCTGGGTAAGACCATGGTCTATGTGACCCACGATCAGGTCGAAGCACTTGCCCTGGCCGACCGCGTGGCGGTGATGTCGAATGCCAAGCTCCAGCAGGTCGGCACCCGCAACGAGCTCTATAACGCGCCGGCCAATGTCTTCGTCGCCGACTTCATCGGCGAGCCGCCGACCAATTTCTTTCAGGCAGAGGTCAGCGACAACGGCGGCGGGCTCGCTCTCAAGACAAAAGACGGAGCGCTGGTCTTCCACTTGACCGAACATCGCGCCGGAAAGATCCGCGCGCTGGGGGGCCGAGATTTCATCGTCGGGATCCGGCCGCAAAACCTGCGCCTGAAGGATTCAGAGGGCAAGTCAAGCGCCCATACCGGCAGCGATGTGCATGACATCACCGCCTCGATCCTGATCAACGAATATCTCGGCGAAAGGTCGATCCTGACTTTCGCCAACGGAGATACCAAATTCCGCGCATTGGTCCCGCCTGAAACGCGGGCCGCGCCGGGAGAAGCCGTGACGCTCGGGTATCGTCCCGAAGACGTGATGGTGTTCGACGCACAGACGGAGGCCCTGATCGATTGAATTGAGCTGACGTTACGCATCGGATTAGCCAATAAAGGGAGGAACAGATAATGAGTATTTTCAGCGGTTTTACGCGCCGGAAGTTCATGAAGGGCGTCGCGGCCAGTGCCTTGGCTGCGTCATCGGCACCCTCGATTATCCGACCCGCCTCTGCGGCCACTGCCGTGCCGCCGGGCAAGAAGCTGTTTAAAGATATCAAGCTTAAATACTTTCAGGACTCCAACTGGCTGCACGCCCCCATGTGGCTGTCGCCCCTGTTAGAGAAAGAAGCCGGTGTCGGCATCGAAAGCCGGGAAATGTATGATGGTGGCGACGCGGTCGCAAAGATCCTGCCGCAGTTGCTGACCAAGCGTCCGCGTTTCGACTTCGTGCAGTATCCGTCGCTCTACTTCGGGGCCCTGGCCGAGACCGGGCAGCTCGAACCTCTGGATGACTACTTCGCCCAGTACGAAGGCAGCCAGGATTACCTGGACTGGGTCATGCCCGCCTACCGCGAGTTCTACACCAAGTGGGACGGCAAGACCTACGGCACCATGCTGGATGGCGACATCCATATCCTGCATTACCGCAAAAGCCATTTCGAAAATCCGGAATTGCAGAAAAAGTTTTCGGGCCGTTTCCAGCGCGAACTGGATGTGCCGAAGACCTGGGACGAGTTCCTTCAGGCCACGCAGTTCTTCACCGAGGAACTTTCGAGTCAGGGAATCTATGGCACCTCCATGGTGGTCAACCCGCCGGCTTTCGGCTGGGGTTTCTGGATGGATATCGCCGCCTCCGCCGGGGTGAACTACTTCGACGAAAACATGCATCCGGTGATCAACCAGGGCAAAGCCGCCGAGGCGTTGGATATCTACAAGGAGATCATCAAATTCGGGCCTCCGGGCGCAGAAGCCATGGATATCGGCACGACCATCCAGCGCTGGCAGTCGGGTTCCGACGTCATGTCGGTCTGGTGGATCGATCTCGCCGAGTTCACGGTCCAGCAGCAGGGTCCCGAAAAAGCCGAGGACCAGCGGGCGGATATCGTGCCCGGCTGGCGGAACGACGACGGCTCCATTACCAACCGGGCGATCTCGCTCTGGTGCCGGACCGCATCGATCCCGAAAAATCTGCCGCAGGACGTCAAAGACGCCGCCTTCTACTTCATCTACCGCATGTCGCACCCGGATTACTCCAACGACATCGTGGCGGACGAATATTGCGGTTCGGATCCCTTCGGCAAAACCCATTACGGCGACGCCGCGGCACAGAAGTATCTGGAGGCCAATCCGCAACGCGGCACCAGCGATCTCTGGCAGACCAACTCGGGGATCTTCAAGAACTTCGAGACCGCCAAGAACCATCTGGACGCAGGCCTCAAGAACGTCGAGGTCGGCTATCCGCAGTTCTTCTGGGAAGGCGCGCCGGAATATGCCGACGCTCTGGGCCGGAACATCTCGAAGTCCATTTCAGGCGAGCTGACCTCGCAGCAGGCGCTCGACGAGGCCGCCGAGGAATGGGTGAAGATCGTCCAACGCCTGGGCATCGACAGCCAGAAGAGGCAGTACAAGAACTTCCTCGATGGCGCGCGCGAGCTTGGCTACAAGATCTGACGCGAAAAAGGGGGAGGTTCCGGCCTCCCCCAATTCCATTTCTTAAGCTGTCATCCAAAACTTGAAGGCCAAATACCAGCGCTCATTGGTATAGATATTTGAAGAGGGCACTGTGTCATGAAAAAGATCCTGAACGCTCCGCAAGACTACGTTGACGAGATGCTGGACGGGATGTGCACAGCCCATCCTGAATTCTACGCGCAGCCGGAACGGCGCGTGATCGCACGCAGCGGCGGCGCAACCCAAGGCAAAGTCGGCATCGTAACCGGCGGCGGCTCGGGCCACCTGCCGATCTTCACCGGTTACGTCGGCAAGGGACTGCTGGACGCTGCCGCCATCGGCGATGTCTTTGCCTCCCCTTCCGCCGAACAGATGGCGGGCGCCATGCGCCATGCGAACGGCGGTGCTGGTATCCTGCGCCTCTACGGCAACTACGGCGGTGACGTCATGAACTTCGACATGGCGGGTGAAACCGTGGAGCTGGAGGACGACATTGAGTCCACGACCGTCCTGTTGGCTGACGACGTGGTCTCGGCCCCGCCAGAGGAAGCCGAAAAACGCCGTGGTGTCGCGGGAATGGTCTACGCCTTCAAAACCGCAGGCGCGAAAGCCGAAGAAATGGCGGATCTGGCGAACGTAACCCGGATCGCTCAAAAGACTGCAGACGCCTGCCGTTCGATCGGCATGGCGCTCACTCCCTGCACGGTACCCCAGGCAGGCAAGCCTACCTTTACTCTCGGCGAAGACGAGATGGAAATGGGCATGGGCATTCACGGCGAACCGGGCATATGGCGCGACAAGCTGAAACCCGCCGATGCCATCACCGGTGAGATGATCGAACGCCTGCTGGCCGATATGCCGCTGTCCTCCGGCGACCGAGTTTCGATCCTGGTCAACTCTCTCGGCGCAACGCCCGACGAAGAACTCTACATCATGTATCGCCACGCCAAGATGCAGTTGGAGGCAGCCGGCGCAAGTATCGTCATGCCGCTGGTCGGCCGCTACGCGACCTCCATGGAGATGACCGGCGCAACCATCACGCTCTGCAAGCTCGATGATGAACTGGAAGCCTTACTCAAGGCACCCGCGGACTGTGCGTTCTGGCGTGTCTGACCATGACAGGCATCTCGCGCGCTCATCTCCAGATCGCCCTTGAACGCCTTGCCGCTGCCGGTGCGTCCGCGCATGACGAATTAAACGCACAGGACGGCAAGCTGGGCGACGGCGATCTTGGCATCACGGTGGCGCGCGGCTGGCGTGAAGCCGCGGATGGGGCGACAGAGCTGCCGGACGACGTCGGCATGGCCTTCCTCGCCTGCTCGAAAGCTTTTCAGCGAGTCTCCTCCTCGTCCTTCGGGACGCTGATTGCGACCGGTCTGATGTCCGCGGCCAAGGCCTGCAAAGGCCGGAGCGACATTCCTTTTTCTGAATCCTCCGCTCTGCTCGAAGGCGCCATCGAGGCCATGCTCAAACGCGGCAAGGGCGCGCTCGGCGACAAGACCGTCATCGACATGCTGGAGGAAATCAGGCTCGCGACGGCCGGCAAGGCGGATCCGCAGGAGATATTGACCGCCACCGATGCCGCCGCCACGAAAGCGCTCGAGCGATTCCGAGACCAGCCCTCAAAACTGGGACGGGCCCGCATGTTCGGCGAGAAATCCATCGGCCTCGACGACCCGGGCATGCTGGCCCTGCGGCGCATGATCGATGGCCTGACCGGCAAAATGGAGAGTTAGAGGCGTGAACGACGCTCCCCGCAACAGCCGCAGCACAGAGTACTACCGGCAACTGCTGCGGGTTCGCACCTTTGAGGAACGGGTCGGCGAACTCTTCGTGCGCGGCGGCACGGCGGGCTCCATGCTGCATCTCTCCATCGGCGAGGAAGCCGCGGCGGTCGGTGTGACCGCGCACATGGGCGACGGCGACAGTTTCACCACCCACCATCGTGGTCACGGCATCTTCCTGGCGCGGGGTGCCGACCCCAACCGCATGATGGCGGAGATCGCCGGGGCTGAAAGCGGCTACTGCGCCGGCAAGGGCGGCTCCATGCACATCGCCGACCGTGAACTCGGACATCTGGGCGCCAATGCCATCGTCGGCGGCGGGATTCCCGCCGTGATCGGCGCCGGTCTCTCGGCCCGGCACTTCAAAAGCAACGCAGTCTCGGTCGCCTTCTTCGGCGACGGCGCCGCACAGCAGGGCGTGCTCTACGAGAGCATGAACATGGCCGCGCTCTGGTCCCTGCCCTGCCTTTTCGTCTGCATCAACAATCAATACGGCATGGGTACCAAGATCGACCGCTCCGCGGCGCGCACCGAATTCGAAGACCGTGCCACCGCCTTCGGACTGCGTGGTGCCCGGGCGGACGGCGGCGATGTCGAAAAGGTCGCAGAGGTTGCCGGTGAGCTGATCGAAGCGGCAAGGGCAGGCGCAGCCGGTTTTCTTGTCGTGGACTGCTATCGCTTTCACGGCCATGCCCGCATGGATAAATCACCCTATCGCGACGACGCAGAAGAAACCGAGGGACGCAAGACCGACCCTCTGGCCTTACAACGCAGGCGCCTGATCGAAGACGCTCTACTTTCGGAAAGCCAGTGCGACGAGATAGCTGAGTCCGTGACCGAAGAAATGGATGCTGCCGTGGATTTCGCGATCAAAGGCCGGCAACCTGCGCAAGATGCATTGTTCCAGGACGTTTACGCACCCGGCCAACCTGCACCGGAACCGGTCGATCAGCGGATCGCCAAGGTGTTGGCGGAATGAGTGAGCCTATCGAATTCACCTACCGGGATGCCCTGCGCTTGGCGCTGCGCGACGCCATGACGGCAGACTCCAGTATCATCGTCATCGGGGAAGAGGTCGGTCTGTATGGCGGGGCCTACGGTGTGACCAAAGGCCTGATCGACGACTTCGGTCCGGAACGCCTGATCGATACGCCCATCTCCGAAGCCGGACTCGTCGGTGCGGCGGTGGGTGCGGCCATGACCGGCCTTCGGCCTGTAGCGGAGTTGATGTATGTCGACTTCATCGGTCTCGCCATGGATCAGATCGCCAATCAGGCTGCGAAAATCCGTTACATGTTCGGCGGCCAGATCGGCGTGCCCATGCTCCTGCGGACTCAGGGCGGGACCGGCCGCTCGGGTGCGGCGCAGCACTCACAGTCACTGGAAGCCTGGATTATGCATACGCCGGGGCTCCGGCTCGCCATGCCCGCCACGGTCACCGATGCCTACGTTCTATTGCGCCATGCGCTGACACTGCCGGATCCCACCGTCTTTATCGAACACAAGGCGCTTTATACGCAAAAGGGAATACTTGATCGCGAGCAACCGGCCGACTGGGGCCAAGCAAAAGTCTTACGCGCAGGCAGTGACCTCACCATCGTCACCTATTCGCGTATGGTTCATTTCGCTCTGGAAGCCGCCGGCTCGCTCGCGGACGACGGTATCGACGCCGAGGTCATCGACCTGCGCACACTCAACCCTCTCGACCGTGAAACCATCGTCGCCTCGGTTGCCAAGACCGGACGGGCGCTCGTGGTCACCGAGGACACCTTGACGGCAGGCGTCTCTGCCGAAATTGCCGCGATCCTGCAGGAAGAAGCCTTCGACTGGCTCGAAGAACCGGTCATCCGTCTGGCCGGCGAAGATATCCCGATCCCGGTGGCACCGGAGCTCGAGGCGGGTTCGATCCCCTCCCCCGCACGGATAATCTCCACCGCCAGAAAGCTGATGCGCCGATGAGCAGGTATCTCATCATGCCGCGCCTGGGCGAAACCATGGAAGAGGGCACGCTGCAGAAATGGCTGGTCCAACCCGGGCAACCCTATAAACGGGGCGAAACCATTGCCGAGATCGAGACGGACAAGACAGTCGTCGAGTTCCCGGCGCTGGAAGATGGCAGGATCCTGGCCTATCTCGCACAGGAAGGCGAAGTTGTCGCCGTCGGAAACCGGCTCGCCGAACTGGAGGGCGGCGAAGGCGAAGATGGAATTGCCGGCGGACGAGAGCGCGAAGCTTCGGACCAGGAGCCCGCTGCTACAATCTCCTCGTCGGTCATCTCCCTTCGCAAAGCTCCTTCTTCCTGTGTCCTGGACGAGAAGATCGCGGCATCACCGGCAGCGCGGCGCCTGGCACAGCGCTCGAGTCTCGACCTCGCAAGCTTGACAGGCAGCGGCCGGCGCGGGCGCGTTCAGCAAGAAGATGTTCTGAAGGCCCTGGACAAGGACGGTGTTGGAGACACTGAAGTAGGGGACACTGCAGTAGAGTCCGGCATGGACGACGACCATCGGCTCTATGCCAAGGAGCTAGGCCCGGCGAGCGCAGAAACAATCGTGTTCCTGCATGGCTTTGCGGGCGATGCGGACGCCTGGGTCAATATCCAACTCCCGCTTTCACGGGGAATGCACACGATCGCTTTTGACCTGCCGGGCCATGCGCGCTCCCTCGAGCATCCGGGCATCGGCGGCGTGTCGGCAATGGCTCAAGCGGTAAAGGAAGCACTGGAACAGCGGCAACTCGGCCGGGTCCATCTGGTCGGGCATTCAATGGGGGGTGCCGTCGCGCTATCCCTCGCCCTGCAGGACCGGTCGCGCATTAAATCGCTGACTTTGCTGGCGCCGGCGGGCTTGAGCACCGACGTCAATCACCGGCTGCTGCGGCGCTTCGCGAAAACCCGCAGCCACGAAGTCATCTCCATCATCCTTGAGCAGCTCATCGGCTGGCGCAGCCGCCTGCCCCGGAACCTCGCAGATCTGATCGTCGAACAGCGCAGCGATCCACGGATTACGGAAAAACTCGAGGAGATCCTGGAAACGCTGGTCGTAGGTGACAAGCAGAAGGTTCTTCCACTTGACGAGGTCAATGCCTTGCCTATCCCGATCCGATTGATCTGGGGCAGCCGGGATTCGACGGTGCCGATCGAACAGGCCGAAGCACTTTGGTCCGCTTCCCTCTACCGTTTCGAAGGCATCGGCCATCTGCCGCACATGGAAATACCGCAGGAAGTCATCGCCCTGATCCGTCAGGCTTGTTGTAAACCAATGCAGGACTAGGACACATAAGCTCCATGGCTGGCCAATACTTCATAGGAATAGACGGCGGCACCGAATCCCTGAGGGCCGGCGTATTCGATAGCGGCGGTACACCGCTTGCCTTCGCCGCGACCCCCTACGAAACAAAGTTCCCCAGACCGGGACAGGCCGAACAGAATCCCGCGGACTGGTGGGCGGCGGTCGGCAGATCGGTGCGTAAAGCGGTGTCCGACAGCGGCATTTCAGCAGACGACATCGCCGCCCTCTGTGTCGACACCACCTGCTGCTCAGTGGTGGCTTTGGACGAAAACGGTGATGCCGTTCGACCGGCGCTGATCTGGATGGACGTGCGCGCCGCCAAGGAAGCCGACCGTGTTGCCGGTAGCGGCGACCCCGCACTGCGCATCAATTCAGACGGCAAGGGCCCAGTATCCGCGGAATGGATGATCCCCAAGGCTTTGTGGCTGAAGGAAAACGAGCCCGGCAATTTCGACCGCGCCACGACCATCTGCGAGTATCAGGATTACCTCAACTTCCACCTCACCGGCCGGCGGGTTGCCTCCATCAACAACGTCGCGGTTCGCTGGCATTACCTCTCCGAGCACGGTGGATTCCAGCCAAGCCTTCTCGCCAAACTTGGCCTGGACGCTCTGCTGGAAAAATGGCCGCAGGAAGTCCTGCCGCTCGGTGAAATTCTTGGCGGCCTGACAGCCAAAGCGTCGGAACATCTCGGGCTTCCTAAGGGCCTTCCAGTTGCGCAGGGCGGCGCGGATGCCTTCATCGCGATGATCGGCCTCGGTGTCGTTAAGCCCGGCAAGATGGCCTTCATCACCGGGTCTTCGCACCTGCATCTCGGTCTGGCCGACCACGCCTTTCACGGTCAGGGAATCTGGGGCACCTACGCCGACGCACTGCTGCCGGGCTACCACGTGGTCGAAGGCGGGCAGACCTCGACCGGCTCCATCGTCGCCTGGCTGAAACGTCTGCTCGATCCCGCCACGACCTTCGATCAGCTCAACGAAGAGGCGGCCGGTTTGCCGCCCGGATCCGACGGGCTGATCGTCCAGGATCATTTCCAGGGCAACCGGACACCCCATACAGATCCGCTGTCACGCGGTGCGGTGTCCGGCCTTACTCTCAGTCACGGCCGTGGGCACCTCTTCCGGGCGATCCTGGAGGGCATCGCCTATGGCACGGAACTGATCCTGGAAACCCAGCGCGCGGGCGGCTACCGGCCCGACGAACTGGTGATTGCGGGCGGAGTGACTAACTCCGACCTCTGGATGCAGATCCATGCCGACGTTTCGGGCTTGCCACTGACAGTCACGCGCGTGGCTGACGCACCAGCCCTGGGCTGCGCCATTCTGGCGGCCACGGCGAGTGGAAGCTTTTCAAGCATCGCCGAGGCCAGCGATGCCATGGTCCATGTCGCACGCCGGGTTGAACCCGATATGGCCGCACACGAGGCTTACCGGCCCTTCTATGAAGCCTACCGGCGGGCGTATGAGGCGAATAAGACACTGCTCGGACCCTTGACAGAATCGTAACCGATAAGAATCGGGAGCAAACATGCTGAAAACCATCCCTTCGATCATTTCCGCAGACCTGCTGTGGGTGCTGCGCGCCATGGGGCACGGCGATGTCCTGACACTGGCAGACCGGAACTTCCCCGCCGCCACGGTCGCGAAGGAAACCACCACTGGCCGGCTGGTCCAGTTGAACGGCGTCGATGACACCGAAGCCGCCAAAGCGATCCTGCAGCTCTATCCGCTGGACAGCTTCATCGACACGCCGGTGTATCGCATGGAGGTAGTCGATAAACCGGACGAGCTGCTGGAGGTTCATCAGGACATCCAGGCCGCCTGCGATGCCGCCGAAGGACGGGAGATCCAGATGGGGTCGATTGAGCGCTTCGCTTTTTACGAGGCTGCCAAGAAGAGCTTTGCCGTGGTGCAGACCACCGAAGACCGGCCCTATGGCTGTTTCCTGCTCACCAAGGGCGTGGTTTTCGATTGATGAGCAGGTGAGCGGAAACGGCAGAACCGCTCTACACTCGTCGGACAGCGGCAGTCAGAAGTCCGGCACCGATCATAAATCCGCCGCCGAAACGGTTGGCCAGCTTTAACGTACGGGGTTTGCGGAAACCGGCCCGCATCGCACCCGCCGCCAGAGCCCAGATGGCGGAGGAAACGGTTGCGAGAACCAGAAAGGTCGCGCCGAGGATCACGAATTGGGGCAGTACCGGCTGCGCGGGCGCGACAAACTGCGGCAAGAAGGCGATGAAGAATACAATGCTCTTGGGGTTGAGGGCGGTCACGACATAGGCCGACCAGAACATGGATCGCCTGTCTTTGACGCCCAGTTCAGTCTCCGGCAACGCATCGCCTGGCTGCTCGAGTCTCGGTTCCGCACGCCAGAGCTTGATCCCGAGCCAGATCAAATAAGCGGCGCCGACATACTTCAGGATCGCAAAGAGGGTTGCCGAGGCAGCCAATACAGCACCGGCACCAGCCAGCGAAATGGTCATAGCCGTGAAGTCACCCAGTGCCACCCCCGGTACGGTCGCCCAGGCCGTGCGTTTGCCGTGCCCCAACGCGTAGCTGAACACCAGCATGACGGTTGGTCCCGGCACGACCAACAAGACGATACTGGTCAGGGAAAAGGCGAACCAAAGCTCCAGCGGCATCTCCAAAACTCCTCCAATCCGAATTGATCCGACTAAAGACAGCTTTCCGAACAAACGGCAAGCCCGAACACCGGCACCGCCATCAAGGATAGAAAGCCACAAATAATTATTGGGCTCAGCCCGCATTTCATTCGTTTGATTTTCGAATCCGCTTCGCGGACACTTTGCCTCCAGTCATTCCGTCGATCAGGAGATCATCAGCGTGAAAGCCGCCGTTTGCCGGACGTTCGGAGAACCGCTCGTCATCGAAGACATCGAAATCGCCGCTCCGCAGGCCGGTGAAATCAAGGTTAAACTCGCCGCCTGTGCCATTTGTCACAGCGATATCTTCTATGCCGAGGGCGCCTGGGGCGGCGATCTGCCCGCAGTCTATGGCCACGAAGCCTCAGGGGTTGTGGAAGCCGTCGGCAGTGGCGTGAGCACGGTTGCGCCCGGCGACCACGTGGTGGTGACCTTGATCCGCTCCTGCGGCCATTGCCACTACTGCTCTCAAGGTGCGCTGGTCGCCTGCGAAACGAGCTTTCCACTGGACGAAGACTCGCCCTTGAAGACGGCGCACGGCGAAGACCTGGTCCATGGGATGCGAACCGGTGCCTTTGCCGAACATGTCGTGGTCGATGCTTCGCAGGTCGTTCCGATTCCCAAGGACGTTCCGCTCGAATCCGCATCGCTGCTGGCCTGTGGTGTCATCACCGGATTGGGTGCCGTGGTGAACACAGCCAAGGTCCGACCCGGCGCGAACGTCGTGGTTATCGGCACCGGCGGCGTCGGCCTGAACGCAGTGCAGGGCGCCGCGCTCTGTGGGGCAACGGAGATCATCGCCGTCGATCTCGCCGACGACAAACTCGAAGCCGCCATCAAGTTCGGCGCAACCTCCACAATCAACCCGACCCGGGAAGACGTCGCGGAAGCCGTACGGGCCCGGACCGGCGGGCGCGGTGCCGACTATGTGTTCGTAACGGTGGGCGCCAAGGCGGCATTTGATCAGTCCTACGGGCTCATCTGCCCGACCGGGACGGTGGTTCTGGTCGGCATGCCGGCGACCGGGGTCATGTCGGAGATCGATCCGGGCAGCATTGCAGCCTATGGCCAGAACATTATGGGCTCCAAAATGGGTTCGGCCCAGATCCAGGTCGATATCCCCAATCTGGTCACGCTCTATAAACAGGGCCGGCTGAAACTCGATGAACTGATTACCGGCCGTTATGCGTTGGATGAGATCAACGAAGCCATCGACTCCGTCAAGCGCGGCGAAGCCCTTCGCAACGTGATCCTCTTTTAGCGAAAAATCGGCCTGAAAGGCGAAGCGCTCATGAAAATCACCGACGTCAGAACTTTTGTGGTCGGCAACCCGCCGCCGCATTTCGGCGGCAAATATTTCATCTTTCTGAAACTGACGACCGACAGCGGCATTACCGGCGTCGGTGAGGTCTACACTGCGACCTTCGGTCCCCACGTGGTCGCGAAGATGATCGAGGACGTCTGTGAACGCCATGTGATCGGCACCGACCCCTTCAAGATCGAGAAGCTGTGGCGCAACGTCTATGGCGCCGGCTACACCCTGCGGCCCGACGTTTCGGCCATGGGCGTGCTCAGCGGCATCGAGATGGCCTGCTGGGACATTGTCGGCAAGGAACTGAATAAACCAGTCTACGAGCTTCTGGGCGGCCAGGTGCACGAACGGCTGCGTTCCTACACCTATCTCTATCCCGGAGAAGGCGAGACCGCGGACTTCTATCACGACGCGGACCGCTCAGCCGAACGTGCCGCCGAATATGTCGCTCAGGGTTTTACCGCCGTCAAGTTCGACCCGGCCGGCGCCTACACGGTCTACGACGGTCATCAGCCGAGCCTGGAAGACATCGCCCGCTCGGTCGAGTTCGTGAAAAAAATCCGCGAAGCCGTCGGCACCAAGGCCGATATGCTGTTTGGGACGCACGGCCAGTTCACCACTTCGGGCGCCATCCGCCTGGCCCGGCAGCTAGAGCCGTACGACCCGCTATGGTTCGAAGAGCCGACCCCGCCGGAGAACCCCGCCGAAATGGCCCGGGTCGCGCGCCAGACGTCGATCCCCATCGCCACCGGTGAGCGCCTGACCACCAAATACGAATTCGCCCGCGTGCTGGAACACCAGGCCGCCTCGATTCTGCAGATGGCGCTCGGACGGGTCGGCGGCATCCTGGAAGCCAAGAAGATCGCAGGCATGGCCGAAACCTATTACGCCCAGATTGCGCCGCACCTTTACTGCGGCCCCATCGAAGGCGCAGCCAACATTCAGATCAGCGCCTGCACCCCCAACTTCCTGATCCTGGAGAGCATCCAGACCTGGGGCGGCTTTCACACTGAGATCCTGAAAAAACCGATCCAATGGGAGGACGGCTACGTCATTCCCCCCAGCGATCCCGGTCTCGGCGTCGAGTTGAATGAAGACGTCGCCCTGGCCCATCCCTACGAGGGCAAGGCCCTGCACCTGGAAATGTCGGAAACACCTGCCTGAATTTAGCGTACAGCGCCCGCAGGTTCTTTTTATAGGAGATACGAAATGAAAATCGGATTTATCGGTCTCGGCAACGTCGGGGGGAAACTCGCAGGAAGTGTGCTGCGCAATGGCTTCGACCTTACCGTCCGCGATCTGGATCGCGCCGCCGCACAGCCCTTTCTCGACCAAGGTGCCCATTGGGCGGAGAGTCCCAAGGCCATGGCCGAATCTGTCGACATGGTCATCACCTGCCTGCCGTCTCCCGCCATCTGTTCGGCAGTCATGGAAGCTGAAGACGGCATCCTGGCAGGTTTGTCCGAAGGCAAGATCTGGGCGGAGATGTCCACCACGGACGAGAGCGAAGTACGCCGCATTGCCGAGCTGGTGAAAGCCAAGGGTGCGGAGCCGATCGACTGTCCGGTTTCGGGAGGCTGCCACCGTGCGGCGACCGGCAACATCGCGATCTTCGCAGGCTGTGCACGCCCGACCTTCGAGCGGGCTCTGCCGATCCTCACGGTCCTGGGCCGCCGTGTGCTGCACACCGGCGACATCGGATCGGCCTCCACTCTCAAGGTCATGACGAACTACCTGGCGACCGCCAATCTGGTCACACTTGCCGAAGCTCTGGTGACCTCCAAGGCGGCCGGCATGGACCTCAACACCACCTACGAGGCAATCCGGATATCATCGGGCAACTCCTTCGTCCACGAAACCGAGAGTCAGGTAATTCTGAACGGTTCGCGCGACATCAATTTCACCATGGATCTCGTGGTCAAGGACATCTCCCTGTTTCAGGAAATCGCCGAACGCGCCGGCGTGCCGCTCGAAGTCTCGCCGGTTCTGATCGACATCTTCAAGGATGGCGAAAAACGCTATGGCTCTCGCGAGCTGTCGCCCAACATCGTCCGTCGCCTTGAAGACGCCACCGGGCTCGACATCCGTGCGCCGGGCTTCCCGCCGGAGATGACCGACGACGAGCCTGAGGAACGCGGCTACGAAGTCCAGGTCAAGGGACGCACGGTCGCCGCCGCAGAGTAACAGTCGCGAAGTAGCAGACTTGGATTAACCGACTGCGCCGCCGCAGTATCGGTCTCTGTCGACATAACGAAGGTGAAGAAGTGATATCACACACGGCCCTGGCTATGGCTCTGCCATCACCTCTGACTCACGAGGATTGGAAACAGCGGGCGGCGGGCATCAAGCACAAGGCCCGGCTGTTCATCGATGGCGACAGCGTGAATGCCGCGGACGGCCGTTGTTTCGAGTCCATCAATCCCGCAAACAACGTTCCTGTCTGCAGCATTGCCCGCGGCGGCGCGGCAGATGTCGATCTGGCCGTCGGCGCGGCGAAGCGGGCCTTTCGCTCGGGCATCTGGTCGCGCATTGCACCCCGCGAGCGACTGGAAACGCTCTATCGTTTTGCCGACCTGATCGAACGCGAGGCCACCGAGCTGAGCCTTCTGGACTCGGTCGAGATGGGGAAACCCGTCTCTGACATGATGACGATCGATATCCCGGAGATCGTGAAGACTCTGCGCTACTTCGCCGAGGCCATCGATAAGGTCGAGGGCACAACCACCGCGACGGAATCCGATGTCCTGCACTACACGCTTCGCCAGCCACTGGGTGTCGTTGGCGCCATATCGCCCTGGAACTACCCGCTGCTTATGGCAATGTGGAAAGTGGCACCGGCCCTCGCCGCCGGAAACACCGCGGTTCTAAAACCCTCCGAAGCCGCCTCGCTCTCCTGCCTGCGGGCAGCAGAACTCTTCGTCGAGGCGGGCGGGCCGCCGGGTGTCTTCAATGTCGTCAGCGGCTACGGAACCGAGGCGGGCGAAGCGCTTGCCCTGCATATGGATGTCTCCAAGATCAGCTTCACCGGTTCCACGGCGGTCGGGCGCAAAATGCTTGCCTATGCCGGTCAGTCAAACCTCAAAAAAGTCGGTCTGGAATGCGGCGGCAAAAGCCCGCAGATCTTCTGCAGGGACCTGGCCGACCTGGACCGCGCCGTCACCTCCGCCATCGACGGCATTTTTGCCAACATGGGTGAGGTCTGCAATGCGGGCTCGCGCCTGCTGGTCGAACGGCCGATCTACGCGGACTTTCTGGCGCGTTTTGCCGAACTCGCTGAGGGTGCCTATCAACCCGGCGATCCCTTGGACCCTGCCACGACGCTCGGTCCCCTCGTCGATCGAAATGCGCAAGTACGTGTCCAGGCCGCCATCGAGGCCGCCGGACAGGCCGGCGCGCGCGCGATCTACCGCGGCACCGTTCCGGATCACCTCGCAGATGGCGCCTATATCGCACCGACCGCCTTTGCCGATGTGCGCAACGACATGAGCCTGGCACGCGACGAGATCTTCGGCCCGGTCGCAGCCATCATCCCTTTCGACGATCCTGATGAGGCGCTAGCCATTGCCAATGACAGCGTTTACGGCCTGGCCGCCGGTCTCTGGACTCAGGACCTCTCTCTCGCCCATCGCCTGGTGAAGGAAATCGAAGCGGGTGTTGTCTGGGTCAACAGCTTCAACGACGGCGACATGACCCAGCCTTTCGGCGGCTGGAAGCAATCGGGCAACTCCCGTGACAAATGCTTCGAGAGCCTGCTGGAGTACACCCAGATTAAGTCGGCCTGGTTCCGGATTTAGGTTTGCAGGACTTGAATTGGCCGAAATTGGGCTGGCCGGAAGGAGGACTTTCGGATCTTCGAAACGGTCGATAGGATCAACTTCGCGCTGAAACAGCAGAGTGCATGGTGATCAATGCTTACACCCTTCGAAGTTCAGCTCGAACCGCATGATCTACACTGGTCACGTCGCGCGCTTGACGAGACGGCCAAGCTGAAAGCGGCAATCGGCGAAAACCTGCTGAGGGTTCATCACGTCGGCTCGACTTCGATTCCCGGGATCATGGCAAAACCGATCATCGACCTCCTGCCCATTGTTGCAGATTTGGAGTTACTGGATGGGAACAAGGAAAAGCTATCCCTGCTCGGATATGAATGGAAGGGTGAACTCGGGCTGCCCGGGCGCCGCTATTGTTTCAAGAATGACCCGGTGAGCGGCAAACGTCTGCTTCAACTGCACTGCTATCAAATCGGCTCCCCGGAAATCACCAGACATCTGGCCTTTCGCGACTACCTGATCGAAAACCCCGAAATCGCACAGGCTTACGAAGCTGAAAAGCTGCGCTGCCAGACCCTTCATCGTAACGACCATCACGCCTATGGCACTTGCAAGAGCAACTGGATCGACAGCGTTGAAGCGGATGCGCTGTCGCACTACGCAAGGTGACTCCTGTCATGACGCTAAAGGGTTGACGAAACCGGGTTTCTGCTCAGCCGTGCGCCGCATTTGAGGCATCATAGCAACCTCTTTGCGTTTTTGCCGAAACCGGCGCCGACTTGTGCGCAGTTATCGGCGAAAGAACCGTGCAGGGTTGCGGTTTTTGCGCTGGAATGACCCTTGGCTACACAAAGTTCTTAAATTCCGAAATTACAAATTTTCTGGAATTCGGTAATGCTGTCCCTGGACCAAATCCAGTTCTTCGAAGACAACGGTTATCTCGTTGCAGACGGCCTGCTCGACCAGCAAGGCTGTATCCGTCCGGTCGTGGAGGAATACGAGGCACTGCTTGACCGGCTCTGCAGGGACTGGCACCGCAGTGGCGCGCTTTGCGCCCTCGACAGTGCATCCAGTTTTCAGGACAAGATCGTCGCGAGCTACGAAGCTGGCTGCGATTACTTCCAGCCGATGGATATTTCCCTGCCGACAGGACCGTTCGACGAAGACACGCCAATGCATTGCGGACCGGCAATTTTCAATCTGATGACGTCACCGGATATGCTGGACGCCGTCGAAGCCCTGATCGGTCCCGAAATCACCAGCAATCCAATCCAGCATGTGCGTATCAAGCCGCCGCAGAAACTGTTGAACAACGACGAAATCCGCGCGCATATCACCTCAACTGATTGGCACCAGGATCGAGCGGTCGCCCGCCCAGAAGCAGACCGGACGCAGATGGTTACCGCATGGTGCGCCATCACTGAAGCCGACGAAGAGAACGGTTGCCTGCGGGTCGTGGCCGGCAGCCACCGCAAGGAGATGCAGGTTCACTGCCCAAGCCCCCAGGTGGGCATACCTGCGAGACTGATCGATCAAGACAGGGTTGTTTCACTTCCGGTTCAGAGCGGCGGCGTCATTTTCTTTCATCCCTTGACCATTCATGGCTCTCTTCCGAACCGCAGCAAGCGGTTGCGTTGGAGTTTCGATCTGCGTTTCAATCGCACCGGCGAGCCGACCGGACGCCCGCAGTTCCCGGATTTTGTAGCCCGTAGCCGGATCGCGCCGGGTCAAACCCTGCGGGACCCGGCTCAGTGGGCCGCAATGTGGCGGGATGCCCACGCGCGATTGGCCGGTGCCAGCAAGCCGGAAATGTACCATCGCTGGACCGGCGACCATCCCTACTGTGCCTGAACACCCCTATTGCACCTGAATCGGAAAGCGATTGCTCAAGGGCATTTCACTGAATCACCGTACGTGCTAAGGAGCCGAAGAGTCTTTTCCAATCAATTGGAATCGGCTCTGAAAGCTTCCCGTTCAGCGCGGCGTGACTGCCGTCCATTCAGATCGATCATGCCGAGACAAATATCTATCTCTCCGCGCGTCCAGGGGCTGCTGCTGATGGCGCTCGCCGCGGCTCTGATTGCCGTCACATCGCTGCTGGCCAAGGCGCTCGGCAAGGGTCTTGGCGGGTCCGAGCTGCATCCGGTTCAGGTCTCGGCCGGGCGCTTCTGCTTCGCTTTCCTGACCCTGATGCCTTTTCTCCTTTGGTGCCGGCCGGGCTTTCACGGCGCGCCCTGGCCCACACATATCGGAAGGTCGTTTTTCGGCTGGATCGGTGTCAGCTTCCTCTTTGCCGCGGCCGCGCAAATGCCGCTGGCCGACGCCAACGCCATCAGCTTCCTCAGCCCGATGGTCACCATGGCACTGTCCATCCCGTTCCTGGGAGAGAAGGTGGGCCCAAAACGCTGGGGCGCAGCGGCACTGGCGCTGTTCGGTGCGCTGGTATTGACCCGGCCGGGTACGGAAGCCTTTCAGCCGGCCGCAATCCTCGCCCTGCTTTCGGCTTTCTTTATGGGTGTCGAAGTTATCTTCATCAAAAAACTGAGCAACGGTGAGCCACCCTTGCGCATACTGGCCATCAACAACGGCATCGGCGCCGGTATCTCAATCCTCGTCGCGGCTTTTTTCTGGCGAGAGCCAAGCCTGCTCCAATGGCAGCTGCTGATCGCCCTCGGCATAACCATGGTCACTGCGCAGTTTTGTTTTATCCAATCGATGAAACGCGCCGATGCCAGCTTTGTGGTGCCGTTACTCTATGCAACTCCGGTGTTCGCAGCGGCCTATGATTTTGCTTTGTTCGGTCAGCCGCTTTCAGCGCTAAGTGCCGCAGGTATCGCCTTGATTATCACCGGCGCCCTGATCCTGGTTCGGCGGGAACGTGCGGCAAAGCTGCGCGCGAAGTGAGTTCCGCTCTCGGACCACTAGGTGAGAAGGTAATTCACAGGCTTTGACGGAACCACAGAGTGGCACCGACAAAACCCGATCCGCTCCAGCCTTACATCAGCATCAGCTTATCGTTCAGCGCGAGCCACCCTGAGGGTTCGCGCATGATCGCCGCAGTGTCGTACTTGCCGAACAGCCGGGTGAAGCCGCGCTTGGTGAAGATCTCGTACATGATGGCGCTTGCAGGGCCTTGCGGCTTGCCCGCGCCGCCGCCAAACGCGCTGGAGATCTGGGTTTCCACATGGGCGCGCCAGTGCACTTCAATGGCAGTGCGCGCAATCAGCTTACCCAGAGTGAGTTTGATCCCCAGCTTAGCGATCGCGGTCGCCGCACCGGTTGCAATGCCGAGGCCTGCGACCGGAATCACCGCCCCGGCAAGATCCACCCCTCGCACACCAATTTTGGCAGCTTTAGCTTTCTGGATGGCCGAGATCCAGCCGGTCACCGTCTCGCTCTTGCGGAAACCCTGGCCGGCCGCATTTACACCGACCATGTGGGCTGTCGTCGTGCCAATAGCACTGCCGTGCTGGATCGCGCTGAGCACATCAACCTGTGTGACCGAGCTGCCAAGGCCGCCAGCAATACCGACCGCGGCGCCGCCCAGGCTCTTGAAGCCACGATTCCGCAGATAACGCTTCGTCTTTGGCGACTGACCTTCATGGCCGTTGGAAACGAAATAGGGGTTGGGAACCAGCTTATCCGCGTAGTCGTCATCGTACATACCGGTACCGCTGGTTGACTTCAGCAGATGGATCAATTTGGCCACAGCCACCGCGCCAGAGCCGCCGGCTTCGGCAATCAACTCGATGACGGTCCAGATAAATTCCTCGGCATCATCCTTACCGAGATCGTTGGTCGAAACAGCTAACGCCATAATACTCATCCCCTGTGAGTTATCTTCCGGCCAAAACACCGAGAGTGCCGGATTCGCGAGACTCTATCGCAAGCTGTATACGCGGTCTTGGTAGTATTTCCAAGGGGTGGGGTACTGACGGCTGGCTTTCGGTTCGCAGAGTCGCTCTTTACCCCTCCCTGTGACTGACGCTGCTGTAACATTGGTCTTGCACACCGAGATTGCTTTGACGGCTCGACGGCTGACATTCCCGGTGACCGCAGAGAAAAACCCGCTCCACTTGCATGGCGATTCCGATATGATAACCGCTGTTTTGGAAGGTATTTTGGGGAATGTCGTTGCCTAGAATTGCTGTCACTGTTGTCGTGGTGTTGGCGATTGCCGCCGGCACCTATTTCTTTTTCTCGGGCAAGGAGTACAGATTCCGCTTCACTGAAGATCAATTGCAGGAGAAGTTGGCAAAAAAACTGCCCTTCACGAAGACCTACCTCCTCTTCTTCGAAGTCACGCTCGATAATCCGCGGATAACACTTACAGAGGGTTCGAGCCGAGTACAGGCGGGATTAGACCTGGGCCTGAATATCCAGATCGGCGGGCAGCCGAAACCGCTCGGTGGCGCGGTCGATGCATCGGGCATCCCGTCCTATGTGCCGGAGGCAGGCGCGTTTTATCTGACCGATCCGGTGATTGAAAATTTAGGGGTGCAGGGAATACCGGCCAAATACGCCACCAAGGTCAAGAATGTTCTGACCAAAGCCTTGGCGGCCTACTACGCAGAGCACCCGATCCTCACTCTGAAGGAAACGAGCGTTAAGCAATCGGCGGTTCAGCTAGTGCTCAAAAGCGTGGTTGTCGAAAACGGGAAACTGGTGATCACACTGGGGTTGTGATGCACAAAACCACCTGATGGGTTCTGTCGTAAAGTCTTTCAGGGCCATAGAATGTCGTGGGCTATGCGAGCCAAATTCATACTCTCCATAGTGGGTAGAAGAAATTTTGCGGCAGGACCAGTGAAAATCGAACACAGTGAATTTGATTGGCCTGGCGTGTCGTTTGCCTATTGCCTACTGCATTGGAATTTGGAGTCGATGCGCGACTCGAAAGCTCAGGCGTAGCGTGAAAAGCGCGATACTGCAGCAATCCGGGCGGGGCCACATCCCGCGTTGCAGAAGCTGTCAATCCGGTTGATTGCGTCGCCCCATTCTATCAAATCAGTCCAGCGCGGATCGCTTTGATCGCAGCGTGGTGACGGTTGCTTGCTTCGAGTTTCCGGATGGCTTTGTTGAGGTGATAGTTCACCGTCGCCGGAGAGATCGAAATGGTTTCCGCGATGGCATTTGTCGTCATACCTTCGGCAGTCCATTTCAGGCACTCGATCTCTCGCGCGGAGAGCCTGACATCTTCATGATCGTCCGTATCATCGCTGAGCAGACGCATGACGCGATCGTGGGCGTGAATTGCGGAAACATAGATATCGCCCCCAGCGCCCTTGACCGCATCGGTCAAGTGACCGTCTCGCGAGGCAACGACCGAGAAAACCCCTACGTCCCCATCAGGCCCCGCGATAGGAATTGAATAGCCGCAGGCGATGTTGAAGGTCCGTCCTTCGTGAAACACACGGCGCTGGTCCTTGCGGAAGGGCCGCAGGAAGCTTCCGCTATCCCAGAAGAACGGCAGACGTGACCGGCCGGCGATCAGCGCGACCGGATCATAGTGCTTGTAGAGCTTATGTTGATACCGTGTGCACCATTCAGGCGCGTAGTTCGTGATTAGTACGTCACTACCGGACTTTGCCAATCCCTCACCGGGGCGAACCAGAAGATAGGAGAAGAAAGGCAGGCCAAGGTCCGCGGCGACCTCCGCCAGGGAGTCTCCGACGGCGTCCAGATTGCCGCAAGCATCCAGCGACTTCTCAGATATGTTCCAAAGGCTGTAAATCTTACTCCCTCCCTTAGTGGAAAACCCTATCACGAGATTGCTGTTTAGGACAGACAGGCTTCAAACTAACAGAACTGCTAGTGTACTTGGCTCCGGCATTCATGCTCCCTTAACTGAAACAAAATCATCGGGGAGGTTTGGCATGCAAAAGATACCTGTGGCGCTGTTGGTCTACATTGCACTGGCGCCTGGCTTGGCGGTGCCTGCCGCCGCGGATCAGGTCAAAATCGGCCTGCTCGCGCCCTTGACCGGCCCCTCGGCCGCAGATGGTGATGAATTCGTTAAAGGCGTCGAGTGGGCGATCGAGGAAGCCAACGCCAAAGGCGGCGTCGCAGGGCACACCTTCGAAGTGGTGGTGGCCGATGTGAAAGACCATTCCGCCGCCAACGTCTCCAGCGCCGCCGAGCGTTTGCTGGGCACAAACGGCGTCGAGGTGATCCTGACCGGCTATGCCAGCCTTTCGATGTTTGAAGTCGATTTGATGGCCGAAGCGGATATGCCATATCTGGCCGCTGGTCCGTCGCCGTCCTTCGCCGCTATCGTCTCACCTGCGCCGGAGGATTACTGGTGCTGCTGGTCCTACACGGCGTCTTTCAAAGGTTACGAGACCGATGTGCGCCCGGCTGTCGAGGCCCTCGCCGCACGGGGTGAAATCTCCTTGCGAGACAAATCGGTGGCAATCATTTCGTCGGACAATGCCTATTCCCGCACGATTTCCGAAGGCATGAAACTGTCATTTGAAGAGGGCGGCTGGAAGATCGTCGTGGACGAGTTGGTGCCCTTTGGCGAGGTCGGCGACTGGCGGGCCATTCTGGCAAAGGTGCGTGAAACCTCGCCGGATCTGGTTATCAACACTGATTATCTGCCGGGAAACTCGGCGTTGTTCCTAAACCAGTTCCTGGAATCGCCGACCAACAGTCTGGTGTTCCTGCAGTATGCGCCTTCGGTCCCGGAGTTTGTAAAACTGACGGGTAAGAACTCAAGCGGCGTCCTTTACAATCTCATCACCGCGCCGCTCGACACGCCGGGCTGGCCCCGGGGGCAGCAGCTGATGGGCGCCTATAAAGACAGATATGGGGCTGATTCAGGAACCTACGGAGTCAGTCTCTACGAAATGACCAACATGTATTTCGAAGCCTTGGAAAAGGTCGGCGACCCAACCGATCACAAGGCAATCGGGGCCGCGATCGGTGCAATCAAGCGTGAGACGGTAGCCGGTTTCCACGAGTTCGACCCGGCCACCCACGTGGCATTACAAAGCAACAATCACGTCCCGGTCTCCTTCTGGCAGATTCAGGATGGCAATCGCGTGCTGATCGAACCCGAGAAGTTCTCCAACGGCGCATTCGTCCTGCCGTCTTGGATGTCGAAGTAATCTTTGGCCGCCGTCCCGCATAGGGGCGTCGGTATTGCCGGGCGGATGCAGCGATGACACTTTCGGATCTGGAATCATCCAGGACAATTCTCGCCGTTTCCGGATTGACCAAGACGTTCGGTGCGCTCAAAGCCGTGGACGACATCAGTTTCGATGTCGCGCCTGGCGAGATTCTAGGTATTGCCGGGCCTAATGGCAGCGGCAAGAGCACTTTGTTCAACGCAATTACGCGCATACCTTTTTCCGCTACGGCGGGAGTTGTGTTGTTCGAGGGACAAGAGGTTCATCACCTGTTGCCCCACGATATTGCCACGGCCGGCATTGCCCGAACCTTTCAACGTGAAAGCGTCTTCCCCTCGCTCAGTGCCATCGACAATGTACTGACCGCAATCGAGCAGACACGCCGCGGTGGCTCGTTCCAACGCAATGTAGTGCTTGCGGAACAGGCGCTGGACGTCGTCGGCTTTCCGGCCACGTTGCACAACTGGCGCGCCGCCGAGCTGCCGATCTTTTTGCGCAAGCTGGTCATGATCGGATCCGCGATGGCGCTGGACCCCAAGATCCTGCTGCTGGACGAACCGGCATCGAGCCTGACGCCCGAGGAGATCGAGCGGATGCGGGCGTTGATCGCCAATCTCAAGGCAATGAACGTCACGATCCTGCTGATCGAACACGTGCTGCCTTTGCTGACCAGTGTCTCCGACCGCCTGATGGTGATGGATCAGGGGCGCATCATTGCAATGGGTGCACCGGACGCGGTGATCCGCGACCCGAATGTGGTCGAAGCCTACCTGGGCGTAGCCATATGAGCACGCCTCTGTTGGAACTGCGTGGCCTATCGGGCGGATATCAGCCGATCCAGATTTTTCAGAACGTCGACCTCACAGTTGAGCAGGGTGCCTCGATCGGATTTTTCGGGCCGAACGGTCACGGCAAGACGACACTGATGAAAACCATAAGCGGTGTCCTGGAGCCCTGGCGGGGCGACGTGATTTTTGAAGGCCAGCGCCTGAACCGCGCCAAGGCCCGCGGCAGCCGCCGGTGGCGCAACTTCAACTACGACGTCGTGACGCCGAGGCGGATGGATCCCAAAACCGTGGCGCGTGCAGGACTGATCCACGTGCCGCAAGGCAATCTGTTATTTCCGGAGATGACGGTGGAAGAGACCCTATCCATCGCACCCCTCGTCGCGGCGGAACGGCATCAGTCGTCTGCTCACGAGTCTGCATTGCACGAAAAGGTTGGCGCGCTCTTTCCCCGGCTGCAGGAACGGCGCAACCATAAGAACCGGTTTCTTTCGGGCGGCGAGCGTCAGATGGTTTCAATTGCCGCCGGCTTGCTGGCCGATCCAAAACTTCTGATCCTGGACGAACCTACTCTGGGACTGTCACCCAAGCTGCGGCTCGAGCTTTGCGAAGCCATCAAGACGATCCGCGCGGCAGGCGTGCCACTCATCGTGATCGATCAGGATATCGGGTTCCTGACGGAGCTGATCGACGTGCTCTATCTGTTTGATCACGGCAGCATATCACGTCGTCTGGAACGTGCTGAGATTCCTTCACACGATCAACTGATGGCCATGCTGTTTGGCGAGGCGGTATGATAAGTCTCGACACCATTCTGATCGTAACATCAGGCGGCCTGGTCCTTGGAGCAATCTATGCGCTGATGGCATCGGGTTTGGCAGTCGTGTGGACGACACTGGGAATCTTCAACTTCGCTCATGGCGCATTTATCGCCGCCGGTGCCTACATCGGCTGGCAAATCGCGCACGCCGATGCCTCTGGCCTGGGCCTTGTGGCGGGCACTTTGGGCACGCTGCTCGCAATGTTTGTTTTCGGAGTCCTGTTCCACATCGCACTGGTGCGGCCCTTTGAACGGAGGGCGAACATCGTCGCTGCCTCGGTCATCACGACCCTCGCGGGCGCGACGGTGATAGAGAATGTCATCAACCTGATATGGGGACCGAGATCCAAGCAGATCGGACGCATGCTGGATGGTGATTTCTCGTTGGGCCCGATTGCTTTGTCGATGAACGATCTGGCGTTGGTCGTCATTGTCGTCGCCACCCTGGGCTTGGTTGGCTGGTTTCTCGGCGCTACAAGGACCGGGCGTTCGATGCGGGCGGTCGCTCAGAATCGCGAAGCAGCCGAGCTGATGGGATTGGATGTACCGCGGCTTTACGCGGCCGCCTTCGGCCTCTCTGCGGCCATGGCCGGGCTCGCGGGTATCTTCATCGGCTCGATCCGCTTCATGACGCCGACCATGGGCGCGGATCCCTTGATGAAGGCGCTGATTGTCGTAATCTTCGGCGGCGTCGCGCGCTTCACCAGTCCGATCTACGCGGCCCTGATCATCGGCATGGTTGAGGCCTTTTCGACCTATTTCGTCGGCCTCTATTGGACGCCTGCTGTTCTGTTCGCTCTAATGATGGTCGTGCTGGTTTTGAAACCTGCGGGCCTGTTCGGCAAGCATCAGAGGACGCTCTGATGCGCTATGATCCACCCTTTCACCGTTCGAACGGACTGACTCCGGCGATTGCCGCGATCGTCGTTCTGGCCGTTTTCCCATTGATATTCGAGGCGAGTTACCTTCGCCATCTGATGATCCTGGCTTTCGTTTTTGCTGTCGTGGCGGCGAGCTGGGATCTCAGCCTAGGCTATGGCGGGTTGTTCAATTTCGCCCATGTCGCGCTTTTCGCCGTCGGTATCTACACCTATGGCATCCTGGCGAAAACCTTCGGACTGAATCCGTGGCTGGCCGTGCTGGCCGCCGGGCCCGTGGCGATGATCTTCGCCGCAGCAGTGGCACTGCCGGTCCTGCGTCTCGACGGAATCTACGTGATCCTGGTAACAATCGCCTTCTCACAGCTGATCTATCAGATCATCATCAGCCAGTCGCAGATTACGGGCGGCACCTCCGGCATGGTGACGCTGCCTCCGCTCTCAGTTGATGGCTATCGTTTCGTCAAGGACGGCAAGATCGGTTATTACTACACAGGACTTGTGCTGCTGGTCGCGGCCTGCATCTTCCTGCACCTGACGGTGCGCTCGCGCGTCGGGAGGGCCATTGTGGCGCTGCGCGACAACAAATATTACGCCATCTCCCGAGGCGTTGCAGAGGGCCGAACCCGCCTACAAACACTCTGCGCCAGCGCGTTGTTCACCGGCATTGCAGGAGGATTTTACGGCTCTTACGTTCGCGTGGCCTCGCCGGATATCTTCGGACTTGGCTCGCTGGCACTGCTTCTCTCGATCCTGCTGGTCGGTGGGGCCGGCACCATCTGGGGACCGGTTATGGCGGCCTTCGCGATCACGCTACTGTCGGAGGCCATTGCCGATCTGGGAGCTTGGCGGAACATCATCACGGCACTTTTGATCATCGTCGTGATGGTTTTCTATCCCGGCGGCCTCTGGGGGCTGACACAGGAACTGCGCGAGGCCGCCGCTGTGGCTTTGTCGTCCCTGCGCGCACGCCGGCGCCGGCGTGTCTTGCGGATGGCCCGCGAAGAACGCTTGCGCACGGCAGAGCGGATGATTCGGACGCGTTACGGCGCAGTTGCCGTGGCCGATAGCGGCCCAGCGACGGGACAATCCGGTCCGCCGATATTGATGCTTCACGGAAACTCCGCCTGCAAGGAAGCTTTCCTGCATCAGTTCGCCGCATTTCGGGACAACCACCGCGTCATTGCCTTCGACCTACCGGGACACGGCGCGTCCGACAATGCGGACCCCGAAGAGACCTACAATGTGCCCGCCTATGCCGATGTGGCCGAGGATGTGCTAACCGAGCTGGAGGTCGAGTGTCCGGTGGTCCTTGGCTGGTCGCTGGGCGGTTACGTGGCCCTGGAACTCACTGCCCGCGCGCCATCCGCTTACGCCGGTCTGGCGATCACCGGGACTTCGCCCTTAAACGTTGTGCCCGACGATTTCGCGCGTGGTTACGACCCCGACTCCCACGTAGTACTGGCGGGCAAACAGTTTCTCACGCTGGCGGAACAGAAGCGTTTCGCCGGCTCCGCCACCGTGCCCCTTTCACCGGAAAGCGCATTCCTGCACGAAAATTTCGACCGAACCGACGGACGCACGCGATACTACATGATCACCAAACTGTCGGTCGTTGACTGGCCACGCCAGATGCGCATGCTGCGGGCTGGAGCTATTCCCTTCGCTGTGCTGAACGGAGCCGACGATCCATTCCTGGATCACGCCTACATCGCGGGTTTACCTTATGGCTCCTTATGGACCGGCGCCCCTTGCGATGTTGAGGAAGGCGCCCACGCGCCCTTCTTCAATCGTCCCGACGCCTTCAACACAGCGTTCAGTCGGTTTCTCCAGGAAGGCTGTTGTCAGAGGGAGTCGTCCCGATAAATCTACTCCAACCATATGACATAGAGTGGCCTCACGTGTTTTGCGGAACCACAAGGCGCGTCCGAAAAACATGATCCGCTTCGGTCCACGTCCTACTCCACAAACAATTCAAAAAAGAACGCCCTCTGAACAGCTGTAAAAATTCCAAAATGAAGCGTGAAACTGTACTGGCGGGATGGCGACAGTTGGCTGTCCGGGCTTTGTCTCAACCAACGAGCCCCTACGCTCTACGCCTTTAATCTGACAGCACCTCTTTTGTCGGCAGCTTATGCCAAACGCCGACATCTATTTTGAGCTTTTGTGGCTATCTGAAATCGAACTTCCAACTTGTTTTGTTTTCGCACAGTGCTGTATTGCTGCTCAGCAGCGATATCTCATTTAATTTTGAAAACGCACAAACTCCAAAAAAAGATAATAGGCATGCAGGAACTGCGAGATCGTTACATCAAATTAAATGGCTTATGTGCAGTTGATACCCAGCGCCTAATCAATACGCAATCTGAACTCGGACTTACATTTCCCGAATCCTTCTACGAAGCCTGCAAATTCTTCGATGGGTCTGGTTGCGGCAACTTTTTCCACAATATCGATCGGGCGGTCGAACCAAACATTTTTGGCGAAACTCAGCGCTTACGCGAGAGCATTAGTTTGCCTAATCGCTACCTTGTCATTGGCGAACCGCCCGGTAGCCTTCTTCTGATTGATTGTGAAATTGGGTCGACGATTTGGTGTGATGCTTCGGACGCACCCAACCTGGCAAAAGGAGGGCCACTCCGCGACCCAACAATATGGAACAATTTCTATGAATGCCTGGAATTTGCGATTGAGCAAGAAGAAGAGGAAAGCAAGTTCTGAAACCTAAATCATTTCTTCCTGCAAACAACGTGGTGGTACTTGAGCCAACTCGAAACCTAGCAAAAGAAATCATCGCTGTGCTTGGTAAATTTTTCAGGCGGCAAGCTGACATCACGCGGCCAAGACATCTCTTCGGTCGGTCGCTGCGTTTCATCGCTGGCTTCGGAAACTTGAGCGCAAACCATACGGTTTCGACGCGATGTCACAAAAAAACCACCACCACCCCTCCTTCATGTTCGACTAACGCCAGGATCTGTAGTCCTAACGCACAACGCATTTTCCTCTGACATTACCTTGCTTGAAATCAGCGGCGTTTTTTTAAGTCTTTATCATCCAACAAAGCGACCGCGCCTAGTTTGGCGGGGTCAGCAAGTCAACTTGTCTCAGCCCTAACCAGCAATGTAGTGCTCAAGCTGATCAATGATAAATTGTTGGTCGCTGATGATGCTTTTTACCAAGTCGCCTATTGAAATAACCCCGATCACTTCGCCTTCAACGACCACCGGTAAGTGTCTTATGGCTTTTTCGGTCATGATGGCCATACATTCTTTGACCGACTTCTCGGGGCGCACGCAAATAACTTGCGTAGACATGATTTCTTTAACCGCCGTATTGGGCGATGACTTTCCCTTTAGTATGACCTTTCGCGAGTAATCTCGCTCCGTAACGATGCCTACTAAATTTCCGTTTTCTAATACAATGAGTGACCCGATGTTGTTGTCCGCCATCATTTTGACGGCATTGAACACGCTATCATCCGGTTCAATTGATAAAATTCTTCGTTTCTTTTCGCCGAGCACTTGCTTTATATTTGTCATTTGTTTCCTCCTTGTTTAGGAACCAAAATTGACAACTGTCTGACAATGCGCCTTTGCTCTCATATCGTACGCCCTTTCAGTTGTAGGCGAAACGAAAATTTCCGTTGAGATGAACGCCACCATACTGACACCGCAGGTTGGGTGACAGAAGCAGCTCTCGTCGGTATAGTGGTTGCAGTGGAGTTGCGCCATCAGTTGTGTATGGCCCAAAGGTCTGAACCCGATCGCGGTTCAAAACTGGAACTTTTATAAATTGGGCCTGCAGCATCAGGCGACGTGGTGCAGAGCGAACCTATGCGGGAAACTTGGCGTAAGGTGGTTACGCTATGGTCGAGATTTTCGTTGTTCTCGTGATGTTGCTGAAATTGGCTGTTCTTGTCGCGGTGTTGTTGATGCTGCCGATCCCGTTGACGTGGCTGGAGCGCAAGATCGCCGCACACATCCAGCAGCGCCCCGGTCCCATGCGGGTCGGTTGGCATGGTCTTTTGCAGCCGCTGGCCGACGGCATCAAACTCCTGAGCAAAGAAGACCATATCCCTGACGCTGCGGACAGGTTCCTGTTCACCCTTGCGCCGATCATCACACTTGTTGCAACACTCACAGTGTTTGTCGCTATTCCCTTCGGTGAAACGATCACAGTCTACGGAACCGAAATAACGCTGTACCTCACCGATATGAATGTCGCCGTGATGTATGTTCTGGCAATCGCCGGTATCGACGTCTTTGGTGTGATTATCGGCGGCTGGGCATCCAACAGCAAATACGCCGTGCTTGGCGCCTTGCGCACTTGCGCGCAGTTGATTTCCTATGAAATCCCGATGGGATTTGCAGTCGTAGGCGTGGTGATGCTGGCTCAGTCGATGAGTTTGGTGGCCATTGTCGAGGCCCAATCGGAACTATGGAACATCGTCTATCAACCCCTCGGTTTTGTGGTGTTTTTTATTGCCGGTCTGGCCGAAGCGCAACGCATACCCTTCGACTTGCCAGAGGCCGAAGGCGATCTCGGGGCCGGCTATCACACAGAATACAGCGGCATGCGGTTTTCGTTCTTTATGATCGGCGAGTATCTTGTCCTGATCCTTCTGGCTGCGCTGAATGTGGTCCTGTTCTTCGGCGGTTGGAACCCTCTCTTCCTGCCGTTACCACCCCTGATCTGGTTCCTCCTTAAAGTCGCGTTCTTTGTGTGGCTCTTCATGTGGTTCCGTTTCACGTTTCCCCGCTACCGCTACGACCAACTGATGACAATCGGTTGGAAGGTGTTGCTGCCATTGTCACTGGCAAATATACTGATTAGCGGCGTCATTCTGTCCTGACTGGAGCAACCAACTCGAGGCAATGAGACATGGCAATGGCCGGCAAGCAGATATCACGATGGATCGGTTGGGTGTTTTTCTCCGATATCATCAACGGGCTGTCGTTGACGCTGAGCTACATGTTTTCGAAGACAGTGACCGAACACTATCCCGATAACGAGAAATGGGTTCCTTTCGAGCGATACCGTGGCCACCATTTTCTGAACACCGATGAAAACGGTGAGGTCAAGTGCGTCGGCTGTGAACTCTGTGCCAAGATTTGCCCTTGCGATTGTATGGAAGTCGTTCCTTACGAAGATGAAAACGGCAATCGCCGACCGCTGGTTTTCAATATCGATATGGCTCGGTGCCTGTTTTGCGGCCTATGTGAAGATGCCTGCCCAGCCGATGCGATCAAGCTCGGACAGCACTATGAATTCTCATCCGAAAATAGCGAGGCATTGGTCGTTGGACGCGATGCCCTTATCGCTTCCCCCCGCAAGGCCGAACAGGGCGGTAAGGTCGTCAAAGCCAAACTGACAACTTCAAATGGTGCCCCGATTAGCGAACAAACCGAAGACGAGGGTTACGACTGGTGGCGTAACATAAGACGCAGCTGAGTTGCCTCCGATCGGTACTTAAAATGCAAATTTGGTGATCCAATCATGATAAACATCTGCCGTTTCATTTTCGAACTGCCTCTTGCCGTAATTTGCATTCCAACTCGTTTTTCTGTACCCATAGTTATCTATCGGTTTGCAATCCTTGGGTCCTACTGGCGGGATTTGGCAAGCGCATGCTCTTGTAAGTAAAGGCAAAATACTTACTAAACCTACCGGTTTGGGCAAACATGGAAACGCAAATCAAATAGGCGCATCACGAGAAAGGCACCTTTCATGGAGCAGGCCTTTTTTTTGTTTGTTGCGGTAGTGGCCACAGCCTCGGGCTTGGCTGTGGTCATGGCGAGGAACCCGATCCACAGCGCGCTCGCTCTCATCGTCTGTTTTGTGCAGGTGGCCGCTGTTTTTCTTCTGCTGCGGGCTCCGCTTCTGGCCGTCATCCAGATGTTCGTCTACGTGGGCGCGGTGATCATTCTGTTTTTGTTCGTGATCATGATGCTGGATGTGCGCAAAGAAATCCGCACTCCTTTTCTAAAGCGGTGGACTGCAGTCGCGGTTACAATCGTCGTCTTGCTAGCCGCAGAAATGTTCGCTCTTTTATTGCTGGGCGAACAATGGCAAACGCCGTCCTTCGCACTAAAGTCCGGGCAAATGAGTTCCGTTCGCGAACTTAGCATCGCGCTGTTCACTGAATTTCTTTTTCCCTTTGAAATCGCCTCGGTCATTCTCTTGGTGGCCTTGGTCGGTGCAATCATACTGACTCGAAAGGAAACCAATTAATGGTTCCCTTGTCATGGTATCTGACCTTAGGCGCAGTGTTGTTTGTCATCGGTATTGCCGGCGTCCTGCTCCGTCGCAACGTTTTAATCGTATTACTGTCCCTGGAATTGATGCTCAATTCGGTCAACATTAATCTGGTGGCCTTTTCCAACACTCTTGGTGGCTATCAAGGACAAATCATTGCCATTTTTGTCATTACCATCACCGCAGCCGAGGTCGCCATCGCACTCGGCATTCTGGTGGTTCTAATGCGTAACAATGCGACGCTGGAGGTTGACGAAGTCACGATACTGAAAGGGTAGGATCCTACCTCATGGACATCGACTATTCGCTGCTCCCTCTTCTGGCCATCATGATTCCCCTGGTGGCGGCCGGAGCCATACTGGGATTACGTCGCAACGCCTTTTTGCGTGACACCATATCCCTTGCGGCAGCGGTGACCCAATTTCTCGTCGTCATATCATTGGCCCCAACTGTGCTGGCCGGAACCACTATCGAAGTAACTCTCTTCACCATCCTACCCGGTATCGATTTTGCTTTTCGCGCCGATGCACTGGCGATGGTCTTTGCGACCATTGCCTCGCTTCTGTGGATTGCTGCTGCAGTTTATTCCGTTGGCTACATGCGCAGCCTGGAAGAACACGCCCAAACACGCTTTTTCGTATGTTTCGCCATCAGCCTTTCGGCCGCGGTTGGCGGCGCCTTTGCTGCCAACCTGTTTACTTTGGTCATCTTCTACGAAGTTCTAAGTCTCATCACCTATCCGCTGGTCTACCACCACGAGGACGAAGAATCATGGCACGGCTCACGCCGATACATGGTTTACCTCATGGGGGCATCAAAAACCTTTCTTCTGGCCGCGCTGGCGATGACCTATCAGTTCGCCGGGACGTTGGACTTCAAACCGGGCGGACTGTTCAACGATACCACTCTGTCGGACGGCCTGCTCATCGGCATCTATTTCTGTTACCTCGCCGGTTTCGCCAAAGCGGCGATCATGCCGTTTCACGCCTGGTTGCCCGCCGCCATGGTGGCCCCAACACCGGTCAGCGCCCTGCTGCACGCGGTCGCGGTTGTCAAAATGGGCGTTTTTTGCGTCCTGCGGGTCATATTCGACGTTATGGGTCCGCGCTTGATGCACAGCCTGGATCTCGACATCGCCACCGCCTATCTGGTCTCGTTCACAATCGTGATGGCGTCCGTGTACGCCCTGACACGCGACGACCTGAAAGCACGGCTCGCCTATTCCACAGTCAGCCAGTTGTCATACATCGTCTTGGGTGCAGCGCTTTTGTCTCCGTCCGGCATTGTCGGTGGTGTAGCGCACATTCCCGCGCATGCACTGTCCAAGATCACCCTGTTTTTTTGCGCCGGTTCAATCTACTGCGCCTCACGGCGGAGAAAGATCAGTGACATGGCCGGAATTGGCCGGCGCCTGCCCTGGACCATGGCGGCCTTTTTTGTTGGCTCCCTGGGAATGATCGGGGTGCCGCCGTCGGGCGGCTTTATCAGCAAATGGTATCTGGTGCTGGGCGCGGTGGAAGCGCAGAGCATCGTGTTTCTCGTTGTTCTGCTGGTCAGCGCCGTCCTTAACGCAGCCTATTTTCTACCGGTTTCCTATACCGCCTTTTTCGTCAGGGAAAAGGACAATCAGAATATGGAAGTGGCGGCCGACGACATTCGGGAAATTCCACTTGTTACTGTTCCGCTTGTCGTTACCGCCGTGTTTTCACTGGCCATGGGTGTTTACCCCGACTACTTCCTGGCCCTGGCCCGGGGGGTGGTCCCATGATCGGGCGAATTGTTCAGTTTTTCGGCAATACAGCAAATGTCAGGTTGAAGTGGCGCATTTTTGTCGCCGTCCTTGTGGTCATCGTGTTCGCTGATTTCCTCGTGCTGCGCGACCACGGTGAATATTTCTGGGATCTCCTTCCAGGTTGGGGCGCCGGCTTCGGCTTCGTTTCCTGCGTTGTCATCATCTTCGTCAGCAAATTCATCGGCCATCAGGGCGGCATCATGCGCGACGAGGACTATTATGACTGACTGGATTCATCCGGCTCTGATTTTTCTCGCCGGCGCGTTGGTTCTGCCACTGCTCAAGGGACACTTTAGGCAGCTCTGGCAGTTAGCGATTCCGCTGGCCGCGTTGGCTAGCGTGGCGATCATGACGCCCGGGGAATACGGCGGCTTCAACTTTGTTGGTCAGAAATTACTGATTGCCAAAGTCGATAAGCTCGCTCTGGTTTTCGCTTGGGTGTTCACCATCATGGCCGTGATTGGCTGCCTCTACAGCCTGCATGTGCGCAGCGCCGCCCAGCATGTTGCAGCCTTCCTCTATGTGGGGAGCGCCCTGGGGGTCGTCTTCGCCGGTGACTGGTTCACCCTTTTAGTGTCCTGGGAGATCATGGCCTTCGCGTCCGCCTATCTGATTTTCGCGGCCGATGGCCTTGCCGCGACGCGGGCCGGCATGCGCTATCTCATGGTGCACGTCACTGGCGGCGTACTGTTGTTCGGTGGCATCGTTCTGCACGGTCAGGAAACCGGCTCCTATCTGTTCGGCCCGATAGCCGAGACCGGCGGGCTCGCCTACAGCTTGATCCTGATCTCTTTCATCATCAATGCAGCGGTACCGCCGCTTAATGCCTGGCTGACCGATGCCTATCCGGAAGCGACGGTGACGGGGGCCGTTTTCCTCAGCGCCTTCACCACGAAAACCGCAATTTACGTGCTCATCCGCGCCTACCCGGGCACCGAAGTGCTTGTCTGGTTGGGCGCAGTGATGGCGCTTTACGGTGTTATCTATGCGGTTCTGGAAAACGACTGCCGCCGGCTGCTCGCCTATCATATCGTCAGTCAAGTCGGCTACATGGTCGCCGGGGTGGGAATCGGCACGGAAATGGCGTTGAACGGATCCGCTTCGCACGCCTTCGCACACATAATTTACAAAGGGCTGCTTTTCATGGGAGCGGGCGCGGTCATCCATATGACCGGACGGCGCAAGCTGACCGAACTGGGCGGGCTCTACCGGACCATGCCCTGGACCGTAGCGCTCTACATGATCGGCGCATTCGCCATTTCCGCCTTCCCATTGTTCAGCGGCTTCGTCAGTAAGTCGATGGTCGTGGCTGCGGCGGCCGGAGATCAGCGCGCTGTCATTGTTTTGATGCTGACGGTCGCGTCGTCGGGAACGTTCCTGCACACCGGGCTGAAGCTTCCCTATTACATGTTTTTCGGCCGGGATTGCGGACTTCGGCCGACAGAACCACCGATTAACATGCTGCTGGCCATGGGTATCGCCGCTGTCTTGTGCGTCGGAATAGGGGTTCTACCAGGCCTGCTCTATGGGATGCTGCCTCATCCGGTCAACTACCACCCCTATACCGGTGCCCATGTCACCGAGAGCCTGAACATCTTGATGTTTACCGCGCTCGCGTTTTTCCTGTTTCTCAGATCTTTGGACCCGGAGCGAACCATATCCCTGGACACTGACTGGGCCTATCGCAGGGGGTCCGGACTGTTCATGTGGGTGGCAAACAGGCCGCTGGCCCGCTGGGAGCAGATGATCACGAGTCTTTCGGATACCGTTATCTGGCGCTGGCTCAATATCGGCGCGCACTTCAGCCTGATAGGCGATTTGAAGGGTGTCGATGCGGTCGTCAACAGCGTCGCCAGAACCGCATTGCGTTGTGGCGCGGTGATGCGGCGCGTGCAGTCCGGAGTCGTAAGCCATTATGCCGGCGCGATGATCAGCGGTGTGCTGGCCTGCATTGCGCTTTATGTTTTTCTTTGGGCCGCTTAGAGCGGGATATTGATGTCTGACTTACCACTGCTCAGTATCGTCATCTTCCTGCCGATTGCCGGCATACCCGTGATTCTGGGGCTGAAAAGCGACGCGGCGATAAAATGGGCAACGCTGGCGATTTTGACAGCCGATTTTCTGCTTGCGACGTCGCTGGTGTTTGCGTTCGACGCCTCAACAGCAACCATGCAGTTCGCTGAAAGCGTCGTTTGGATCCGGGCGCTCGGCATCTCCTATGCTGTCGGGGTGGACGGCATCAGCGTGCTGTTCGTATTCCTGACCTCACTGCTCGGGTGGATCTGCGTTGTCGCCTCCTGGACGGCAATAGACACCAAGATCAAGACTTTCATGATCAACCTGTTGGTCATGCAGACCTTCATGCTGGGCGTATTCTGCGCGCTCGATCTGTTCCTGTTCTACGTGTTCTGGGAAGCCATGCTGATCCCGATGTATGTGATCATCGGCGTCTGGGGTGGCGACAACCGGGTCTACGCGGCATTCAAGTTTTTTCTCTACACCCTGGCAGGCAGCCTGTTGTTCCTGGTCGGTGTCGTGGTGTTGTATTTCGAGGGCGGCCGCAGCTTCGACATTCTAGTGTTGATGGAACGTGATTTTCCGTTTCATATTCAAGCGTGGGTATTCCTGGCCTTCTTCGTCGCCTTTGCGGTCAAGGTTCCCATGGTGCCGGTGCACACCTGGCTGCCGGATGCCCATGTCCAGGCGCCCACCGCCGGAAGCATCATCCTGGCAGGCGTCCTTTTAAAGATGGGCGCCTATGGATTCTTGCGCTTTTCCCTGCCGATGCTTCCCGATGCCGCGCAGTATTTTGCGCCATTTGTCATCGCCCTGTCGGCGGTCGCCATCGTCTATGGTGGTTTCCTTGCGCTGGCCCAGGAGGACCTCAAGAAACTGATCGCCTATTCCAGTGTCAGCCATATGGGGTTCGTAACGCTTGGCCTGTTCACCTTTAAATCCAACGGTCTCAATGGCGCCGTGCTGCAGATGTTCAACCACGGAATCACAACCGGGGCGCTGTTTCTATTCGTCGGTCTGATCTACGAGCGCACCCATACCCGCCAGATCGCGGAATATGGCGGTTTGATGAAGGTTGTGCCGGTCTACACGCTCTTTTTGGGATTGTTCAGCCTTGCATCGATGGCGGTGCCGGGCACCAACGGCTTCGTGGGCGAACTGCTGGTGTTGTCCGGTGCCTTTGCAACAGGCAAGGCCACCGGGGCGATTGCCATAGTTGGCGCCATGCTGAGTGCTGCCTACATGCTGCGGCTGATACGCCGGGTCGGCCTCGGCCCACTCATCCACGACAAAACGAGGTCGCTTTGGGAAATTAACGGTCGGGAAATGTCGGCCGCCTTGCCGCTGGCAATTTTTGTCATCTGGGTGGGATTTTATCCCGCGCCATTTCTGGACATTCTCGGCCCGTCACTTGACCACCTGCTCGGGCAGGTTTTGGGCCCCTGACGGAGAATTGCGATGGATAAACAGGCAATCATCCGATCGATTATCGTGAGCTCCCCCGAGATCATCGTGATCCTCGGTGCCTGCCTGATGTTGTTTGTCGCGCTGATGAAAAATAAACATCAGCTCAACATCCTGACCGGCCTGTCGCTGGCCATTGTCGTCCTTGCAGCAGGAATAACGGCCGGCCTCGTGGGCGCACCGCAATCGGCCTATGGTGACACGTTCGTCGTTGACGGCCTCGCCATTTTCTTTAAGGCGATTTTCTTCCTGGCGACCGCGTTGACGCTTTTCATTTCAAAGCGTTATCTCGAAGAGGAAAATATCGGGGAAGGTGAATACCATGCCCTCCTTCTCTTTGCGCTCGTCGGCATGATGATCATGGTTTCGGGCCGCGATCTTTTGGTTATCTATATGGGACTGGAGCTGCAGGCGCTGGCCTTCTATGTGCTTGTCGGTTATCAGCGCCGCGATCCGAAGTCGACCGAAGCAGCCCTCAAATATGTCATACTAGGCGCGGTATCATCGGGAATTTTTCTCTATGGCTTGTCGCTGGTCTATGGCTTGACCGGAACCACCGAACTTTCCGCAATTGCCGTCTCGTTATCCGGCGAGGAGCCGCCCGGGCTGGCGTTGATCCTTGCGATCCTGTTTCTGATGACCGGCCTCTTGTTCAAGTTAGGCGCCGTCCCCTTCCACATGTGGGTACCCGATGTGTATGAAGGCGCGCCAACGCCGATTACCGCCTATTTGTCGGTCGCCTCTAAAGCCGCCGCCTTTGCCATCGTACTGCGTATATTCCTGGAAGGCATGAACCAGGTTGGCACTATTTGGATCGACGCCGTAACCGTTATCGCCGTGATAACCATGGCGTTGGGAAGTTTCGTCGCGCTGGTTCAGACCAATATCAAACGAATGTTGGCCTATTCCAGCATTGCTCACGCCGGAATCGCTCTGCTGGGGATCGTCGCCGGTGGCCAGGACGGGGTCGCCAGTGTCATGCTCTATCTGCTGATCTATACCTTCATGAACCTCGGCATGTTCGCCATCATCGTGATGATGCGGAGCGGAGCGGTCCGCGGCGACAATATCGATGATTATACCGGCCTGGCCACGAGCCACCCATTCTGGGCATTTCTGGCGTTGATATTTCTGTTCTCGCTGGCCGGTATTCCTCCGACCGCCGGTTTCTTCGCCAAATTCTATATTCTGGTCGCGCTGATCAATCAGGGCTATGTGGTTTTGGCGGTCATTGCAGTTTTGCTGAGCGCGGTAGCCGCCTACTTCTACATCCGCGTCATAATGGTGATGTATATGAAACCGCCGACCCGACACTTCGATCTCGCACTGACACCTATGCTTCGCATTTCCCTGGTCGTTGCCGGGATCGGAACCGTGGGTATTGGCCTCATACCAGGTTGGTTTCTGGATCAGGCGCAAAACGCTGCCTTTGAGGCTCCCCTGGCCCAGGCCAGGAGCAGTAGCCTATTGCACTGATTTCATATATAGTGGAACGAGTTCCGGTCTGTGCCGGGGTTTCGGCAATGATTGGTCCGGGGCTTGCTCTTCATAGGAGCACCCAAAATGCTTCTGGATTACCTGCCAATTTTTCTGATGGTGGCCGTGGCCATCGGCCTCTGCTTGTTCATCCTGACCGTAGGGTCATTATTCAGGCCCTCCAATCCCTATCCGGAGAAAAACCGCCCTTATGAGTGCGGGGTCGATCACGTAGGTGAGGCCTCCGGCGGATTGTTCCATATCCAGTATTTCGTGGTCGCCATATTGTTCGTCGTATTCGACGTCGAAGCGATGTTCCTGTTCCCTTGGGCCGTCGTTCTCCAGGACATCGGCTTTATCGGCTATCTGGAAATGTTCGTCTTTATTTTCCTCCTGCTCGTGGGCTTCGTCTATGCCTGGATCAAGGGAGCGCTCGAATGGGTCTCTTAGAAAATCGGTTCCCCGACAACGTCTTCTTCAGCACCACCGACAGCATCATCAACTGGAGCCGGAAGTCTTCATTGTGGCCGGAAACCTTTGGCATTGCCTGCTGCGCCATCGAGATGATCTCGACCGGGTGCTCACGCTACGACCTGGATCGATTTGGCATCGTGTTCCGGCCCTCGCCGAGGCAGTCCGACGTGATGATCATTGCAGGCACAGTTGTTAAGAAGTTCGCCCCCGTCGTACGCCGCTTATATGACCAGATGCCTGAGCCCCGTTGGGTTGTGGCAATGGGTACCTGCGCTATTTCGGGCGGCGTTTACAATACCTACGCAGTTGTTCAGGGATCTGAACTGATCGTTCCTGTTGATGTTTTTGTACCCGGCTGCCCGCCGCGGCCGGAAGCGCTGATGCATGGCCTCGTACTGTTGCAGGAAAAGATCATGCGCACGCACGTTTTGCGAAAGGAACCTGGACAAGCGGCATCGGAGCTATGAGCGACCTACGGCCAGCCTTTTGCGATCAGATACTGCATCACTTCGGTGATAGGGTCGACGACGGCGGGGCCGGCATCGACATGCACAACATTGAAGTGGCGCCGGAACATCTGAAGGAGCTGTGCGGCTTCCTCAAGGAATCGCCGGAACTGTCCTTCGACTTCCTGTCTGATCTTTGCGGGGTGGATTTTCTCCCAGACAGCCCACGGTTCGCGGTGGTCTACCACCTCTATTCAGTAGCCCACCAACACCGCCTGCGCCTCAAATGCCGATTGGGCGACCCACCGCATGTTCCCAGCATTACCGACATATGGACGACGGCCAATTGGCACGAGCGCGAGGCCTTCGACATGTACGGCATTGTCTTTGACGGCCACCCCAATCTCAAACGCATCTACATGTGGGATGAGTTTGAGGGCTATCCCATGCGCAAGGACTACCCGGTGCGCGGTTACAAGGACGCCTACAACCCTTTCGGTGAAGAACGGGGCGACCAATGACCAGCGTGACCGTATTGCAGGAAGCCGAAAACAAAAGCCGGGTCACGCAGGAAGTGCTGCTCAATTTGGGTCCGCAACATCCCAGCACCCATGGTGTCTTGCAGTTGGTGCTGCAACTCAACGGAGAAATCGTCGAGCGTACGGAGCCTCATATTGGATATCTGCATCGCGGCACCGAGAAGCTCGCCGAGACCTTTACCTACACGCAGATTTTTCCTCTAACCGATCGTCTGGACTACGTATGTCCACCGTCCAACAATCTTGGATTCGCACTTGCCGTCGAGCGTCTTCTAGGCATCGATGTGCCCGAACGGGCTTTATACATTCGTGTCATGATGGTCGAGCTCGCCCGAATATCGGGCCATCTTCTGATCGTCGGCGCGCTCCCGATGGATCTGGGTGCAATGACTGCCCTGCTCTACACCATGCGCGAACGCGAGATGCTCATGGACCTGATGGAAATGATCACCGGGGCGCGCATGCACACCTCCTACATCCGCGTTGGCGGGGTACGCGAGGATCTGCCTGAGGGCGCAGCCGAACGCATTCGGGAATTCTGCGAGATCCTTCCAAAACGCTTGAAAGATTACGAACGCCTCGTCGCGGGCAATCGCGTTTTCTTAAATCGGACCAAGAACATTGGCGTCATAGCACCGAAGGATGCCATCGATTTAGGACTGAGCGGCCCCAACTTGCGGGCGTCAGGGGTCGATTGGGATATGCGCCGGGACAGTCCCTATGAAATCTATGACCGCCTGGACTTTAACGTGATCACCCACGACGACGGCGACTGCTACGCGCGCTGGATCTGTCGCGTGCATGAGATGCGCGAAAGCGTGCGTATCATCGAACAATGCCTTGATCATATGCCGCAAGGGGATTTCCAGGTGGCTCTGCCGACCATCGCTTTTCCTGTGGACAAGGGATTGCTGGAAACCTCCATGGAGACTCACATTCATCATTTCGAACTTTCTGCCTACGGCTTCAAAGTGCCCAAGGGCGAAGTCTATGCCGCCATCGAAGCGCCGAAGGGCGAGTTGGGATACTACGTTATCAGCGACGGCAGCCAAAAACCGTTCCGGATGAGAGTCCGCGCACCGTCATTCGTCAACCTCCAGGCACTGGAGGGCAAGGTCGGCAACATGAAATACCTTGCCGATGTAATCGCCATGCTCGGCAGCCTGGATCCAGTCATTGCCGAAGTAGACAAATAGAGACTCATTTCTGAGACCGCATTTCAGGGAGATGAAATGCAAGTTGAAATGAAAGACCAGATCAATGCGGTGGTTGGCCGCTATCAGACGCGGCGATCCGCTATCATGCCGGCACTTGCCCTGGTCCAGGAAAGCGTCGACAGACTGCACGGCGACGTTTTGAAGGAGGTCGCTGATGTCCTCGAAGTTCCGGAAATCTGGGTGTACGAGGTCGCCACCTTCTACGGCATGTTCAATACGGAACAAGTCGGCAAATTTCATCTTCAGCTCTGCACCAACGTCTCCTGCATGCTGGCACAAGCCGAACGGCTGCTGCAGCATCTGGAATCACAGCTCCATATCTCCAAAGGTGGCACGACCCCCGACGGTCTGTTCACCCTGAGCACCGTGGAATGCCTGGGATCTTGTGATACGGCGCCGGTGCTGATGGTGAACCAGGATTACCACGAAAACTTGAATGAACATCGGATCGACGAGCTGCTTGTTCAGTTGAAACGACAGGCAGCTACTTGACGCAAAGGCATATGCCGGCATGTTCGAAAAGGTTTTGCTGCGTAGCTTAGATGTCCCGGAGTCGCAGGACTTGTCGGCCTACGAGGCTGCGGGCGGCTTTAAGTCCCTGGCGTCTGTGCTCGCCAACCACTCCCCCGATGAGCTGATCGAACTGGTCAAGGCTTCTGGCCTTAGAGGACGCGGTGGCGCTGGATTTCCGACCGGGCTCAAATGGAGCTTTGTGCCCAAGGACACAGAAAAACCCGTCTACCTCTGCTGCAACGCAGACGAGGCGGAGCCCGGAACCTTCAAGGACCGGGCCCTGATGGAAAACGACCCCCATATGGTGATCGAGGGCATTCTGATCGCTGCCTACGCTATCGGGGCTGCAACATCCTATTTCTATATCCGCGGTGAATATGGCGTCAGCACCGAACGGGTGGAAGCCGCGCTGGCACAAGCCTATGCAAAGGGATTGTTAGGCCAAAACATCCTCGGCAGCGAATTCAGTCACGACATCTACGTGCACCGCGGTGCAGGCGCCTATATTTGCGGCGAAGAGACAGCGCTTTTGGAATCTATTGAGGGGCGTAGGGCGCAACCAAAGTTGAAGCCACCCTTCCCGGCGGTCGCGGGAATTTATGGATGCCCAACCGTGATCAACAATGTGGAAACCCTTTCCTGTTTACCGCATATCGTTGAAAGAGGAACGGATTGGTTCCGCAGTATCGGCCCAGAGAGCAGCCCCGGCCCGAAACTCTTTTGCGTCAGCGGACAGGTCAAAAAACCCGGCCTTTATGAATTGCCAATGGGCATATCGATGCGGGAGCTGCTGGAGGATCACGCGGGCGGCCCCCTTTCAGATAATTTCAAGGCCGTCATCCCTGGAGGGGTTTCGGCACCGATGATCCCGGGAAGCGATATCGATGTCGGCATGGACTTCGATTCTCTGGCTGGTGCCGGCAGCATGCTGGGGTCGGCCGGTGTGATCGCACTCGACGACACAGCATGCGTGGTGCGGGTAGCCGCCAGGATCATGGAATTCTTCAATCACGAGTCTTGCGGCAAATGCACCCCTTGCCGTGAAGGCAACGACTGGGCGGCAAAAGTCTTGCGCCGACTGGAGGCAGGTAGCGGGCAACGGGAAGACCTGGATCAATTGGCGTTTCTATGCGCTGGAATTTTTGGCAATTCCTTTTGCGCCCTGGGAGATGCCGCGGCTTGGTCACTGGGGGCCGCCCTCAAACACTTCCGCTATGAGTTCGAGCAGCACATCGACGATGGAGAATGCCCGTTCCATTAGAGCGGTTGATGTTTTTGTACTGAGCCAACCTCAAATGACCACATTCTGGTTGGCACAGTAAAAAGGAAGGCCGGAGCGAGATGGTTCATGTAACGATCGACGGTATCGAGCTTGATGTGTCCGAAGGCACGCTGATCCTGGAGGCAGCGCAAAGCCAGAACATCGCTGTACCGACTTTCTGCTATCAGAAACGCCTGGCGCCGCTTGCCTCCTGCCGTATGTGCCTGGTGTCTGTCGAAAACATGCCCAAACTACAACCGGCTTGTGCAACCCCTGTCACGGACGGCATGGTCGTGCATACCGCAAGCGAACAAGTCGCCCTGACCCGCCAAAGCATGCTTGAACTGCTGCTGGCGAACCACCCGCTAGACTGCCCGGTTTGCGATAAGGGTGGCGAGTGCGAGCTGCAGGACATGGTTTTCGAGTACGGGGCGGGAGCCAGCCGCTTCCGGGACCAAAAGCGCGTTTTCCGCAGCCGCGATCTGTCACTCAATCAGGTGATCATTTTCAACGCCAACCGTTGCATACAGTGCCAACGCTGCGTGCGTATCTGTGAGGATGTGGTCGGTGCTGTTGCGCTGGGAACCATAGACAAAGGCATGGACAGCGAAGTCACCGGTTTTGAAAACAGCCTTGATGATTGCGACCATTGCGGCAATTGCATCGAAGTATGCCCGGTCGGCGCGCTTATGAGCCAGCCCTATCGTTATAAGGCGCGCCCTTGGGATCTTGTTGAAACCGAAACGACCTGTCCGTTTTGTGGGACTGGATGCCAGTTGACGATTGGCGCGCGGGACGGCGAGTTGGCCCGGGTGCGGTCCAAGTACGAAACCGGTATCAATGGCGAAACGCTCTGCGTAAAAGGGCGCTTCGGAATTGACTACATCGACAGTGAACAGCGAATTGAAACTCCCTTGGTCCGCCGAAACGGAGCCCTTGAACCCGCCTCCTGGAATGACGCCTTCGATGCTATGCGTGGCCATATCGGAGATCAATCAGATATAGACGGTCGTCGCATCGGGGGTCTGGCGTCCGCACAACTGAGCAATGAGACGCTTTATCTCTTCCAGAAGATGCTTCGCACGGTATTCCACACCAACAACATCGATAGCTCGAACCGCTGGACCGGTGGAATTTATGACGAGCTCCCAGGCCTGATTGGTGGTCTCTATTCAAGGCAATCACTGGAGGAAGTCATTTCGGCAGATGTGGTCCTTGTCGTCGGCAGCAACGTTACCGACGACAATCCGGTCACCGATTATCTGCTCCGCAGCAAGATCAGACAGCAAAAGAACCATTTATTCCTGGCATCTGTGCGGCCATCACGGCTGGATGCTGATGCCAGCGCTTGCGTACGCCTGTTACCCGGCGATGAAGCTGTTTTAATCTCAACGATCACCAATAGGATATTTGATTCACGCGCCGGGACGCACCAGTCAGGGGTTGAGTCGCTCGCGGAATTCAGCCGGCAGTGCGCGGAAGCCGTCAAGGCCGCCACGACCGTTACAGTGCTGGTCGGCATGGATTTTTTACGCACACCAAACGCCAAGTTGGCCCTGCCGTGGTTGGACGGGTTGATACGGCGCCTGCAAGGGTCAGGCAAAGCGGCGGCTCTGCAATTCCTGTTTGATCGCTGTAACCAGCTGGGTGCGTGGGAAATGGGTGTTCTACCAAACCACCTGCCCGGCTGGCAGAAAAATGGAGAGCGTTTGTTTGAACAGGCCTGGGATGTGCAGCTTTCATCAGATCCGGGAGCAGATATCCATGAGATGCTGCGACGCTGCGCGGCGGGAGCTATGGATTGCCTCTATATCCTTGGCAGCGATCCGATGTCTGCATACCCGGATAGGATCCAGGTGGAAAATGCCCTCTCGTCAGCGGATCTTCTTATCGTACAGGCCTCTCATCACTCTGCGACCACTAAGCTTGCGGATATCGTCTTGCCGGGTGCCGCATTTGGTGAAGAAGCAGGCACAGTGATGAACAACGAGGGTCGGATACAGTCGATTCGTGCTTTCCGTCCGCCGATAGCAGACACGCGCCGTAACATCGACATTCTCACGCAGATAACCGAAATCTTTGGAGGTAACTTCTGTGGATATAGCCTGGGTAATTTAAAGCCTGAGCATGTCTTTTCGGAGATAACACAGCTCGTACCCTCTTTTGCGGAACTGTCGCCCGCAAATGTTGCCGAAGAGGGCGCGCTGAGCAGGCGTGCGGGATATCGCGACATTCCCCAGTCGAGCGCCTTACCGTTGCCATCCAGCGTCGAAAGGACAGGGCAAAGCAATGGAAAGCTGACCCTGGTCACAGGCGACTGCGGGTTTCACTCAGGCTACGCTTCTGAACATTCAGCCACTTTGAGTGGGATCAGGGCGGAGGCCTATGTGGAAGTCAGGCAGTCCGATTGCCAGGCAATGGGGTTTGCGCAAGGTGATTTGGTCAAGATCCGGTCCCCTCACGGCGAAACGACGTTATCAATTAGAACGAATAAGCAATTTCCGCCGGGACTGGCTTTTGTCCCGGAGAACTTTGCAAGCCAGCACCTGAACCGACTCTTCAAGCAGGGGGAATTTTCATGCCTTGTTGAAATCCTGCCGAATGAGCTGTGAGGCACTGTCATATTAACGGCACAGTGGGTGCAAGAAGACTTCTCTCTAAGGATTCAAGCGGCTACAGCTGCGTGCCATTCGTCCATGGCGGCAATACGAATTTCACCAAGCGTTCGTCGGGATATCAGGTGGCGCTGGATGTTAAAATGATTGTAGACAGCGGCATGGATTGAAAGGAAACATTGAGCAGATCCTGGCGACTTGAAATGTAGTAGTTCGGACTCGATCTGATAGTTACCGGTTTTGATGTGGCGTCTGTCAGGTCAAGTTTGGTCTACAAACTTTTCCTTCCAGATAGTCTTGCCTTCCACCAGGGTCTGCAAGGGCGTTCGACCTTCGCAGATTTTACCCAGATGAGTGCGTTCATTGTTGTAGTAGACGATCCATTCGTCCAGGTCGTTTTGCAGCTGCTCGATGGTCTCATAGAATGCTAAAACCTTGTCGTTGAGCATGTCGGCTGCCGTGATCGGGGTCTTGGTGGTGTAGAGCTTGGCCTGAGCAACCTTGGCGTAGGTGTCAATGTAGGTTTGCTGATAGACCCGGCCGACGCCCTTCAACGTACCGACATAGAATGTGTCCTGTGAGCCAAGATAGCCAGGGTGCGCGGTCTCGATCTCGCTCCAGGCCTCATCATCCAGCTTCTTCTTTTCCAGTGCCTGGACCTGAGCCTCGGTGAGGACAATGCCTTCTTCGGCGACCTTGGCCTCCAGGGCTTTTAATCGTTTCTTGAAGTTGGCCAGGTCATGACGCAGCCAGATAGAGCGTACCCCGCTGGGCGACACGAACACGCCCAACTTGCGTAGCTCATTGCTGACACGGACTGGGCCGTGGGCAGGGTATTCAATGGCGTAATCGATAACCACATTCTCGATCTCAATATCAACACGGTTCCTCGGATTCGGAACCCGGCGCGTTCGTTCCAGCAGCGCCTCTACGCCACCTTCCTCGACCGCATCCCTGTAACGGTAAAATGTATCGCGTGACAGGTCTATGACCTGACAGGCGCGCGATACGTTGCCCAGCTCTTCTGCCAGATTGAGAAGACCGACTTTGTAGCGAATGACTTTTTGATTATTCTGCAACATGAGGGTTACCTCCGTGAAGTGTTTCGATGGTTGGGTTTGCACCACCATCAAAACCGGTAACCTTCGCTCCTCCAGCGGAGCAGTGCCAGATCAGATCGAAACTAATTCACCTTAACAATATCGTTGAACAGGATCATCAATTCATCAAACGGCAGATCCGTCCGATGCTGGGGTTCAAGTCATTCTCATCTGCAGCTGCAACCCTTGACGGCATCGAAATCGCCAACATGATTCGAAAGGATCAATTTAGGGGCGAAGTCTGCCCATTTCTCCGGTTTGCCCAGATTGCTGCGTAATCGGCTGTCATCTTCATCGCGGCGCCCTTCTCTGTAATTTCCCCTCCGATATAAACATGCTACTTGCAAATTGCCAGTTATAAATCTAAACTTGCTGAAATCAGCTGATCTAGAGGGGGCCTATGCCTAACGAGATGACCGCAATTTCCACCGTCGACGCAGTCGTTCTTTCTATCCTGGAGGGTGAACTCAAGGTCCTGCTTCACTGCCGCCCGGTTCAGCCCTACGAAGGCTCTTGGGCGTTGCCTGGCGGCTTTATTCGTGTGGACGAAGATGCGGACGCCGAGAGCGCCATACGCCGGATTTTGAAGGACAAAGCCGGAGTTACAGGCCTGTACCTTGAACAGCTTGCGACCTACTCCGGACCGGATCGGGACCCGCGCGGATGGTCGATCTCAATTGCGCATCTCGCCCTGGTTCCAGGCGCCAAGCTGGCGATCGACGAAGGTAAGGCCGCGTTGGTGTCAATCGACGATTTACCCAAGCTTCCGTTCGATCACGGCAAGATAATAAAGGATGCCGTCGCCCGCCTCCGGGGAAAGGGCGCTTACTCCACGCTCCCGGCGTCCTTCCTTGGAAAGAACTTTACGCTGACGGAGATGCAAAGCGCCTACGAAACTGCACTGGGAACGAGAGTCGATTCCAGCTCGTTCCGCCGCAAGGTCCTCAGCCTTGGAATCCTGACTGACACCGGCCGCAGCCGTCAGGGCGACAATCGTCGGCCGGCCAAGGTGTACCGCCTCACCAAGGCTGTGGGAACTTTCGACCGGACGCTGGGGCATTCGGCAGGTTGATGGGGACTGCGCAGCGAAGGCCTCACTCGGGCTCAAGGGGTAGTTCGTTGCATTCTGAAGCAATGTCGGCTGTGCGGAGATGCTGTTGAAAAAGTCGTTGTTTGTGTTGGGTTTGACAAAGCGATGAGCGTGGTCGGTTCGGCCATCACGCTGGGTTCGGCGCCAGCTTTGCGAGCTTGCGAAGGTTTTGGACTGTCGCGGCTATCAAGAACTCATCTTTTGCGCCGTTGGGTCCTCGGAGACGCAGGCGATCAAGCCTGATGATGCGTTTTAGGTGGGCGAACAGCATCTCGACCTTCTTGCGGGCATAGCTTGCGGCAACGTAGGCGTCGGTCTTGGTGATGTCGCGCGCCATATTGCGTGCGCCCTCGTGGATAGAGCGCAGGACTTTTCGGGCTGGCTCCTTCGGGCAACAATGCTGCTTCAGCGGACAGACATCACAGTCCTTTTTGCTAGCCCGATAGCGCATCAGGCCTTCCTTATCGATGCCGGAGCGTGGCTTCTTGTAGGTGCGCCTGAATCGCACAAGCTGTTTGCCACCAGGGCAGGTGTAGCTGTCGCTGTCATGGTCATAGGTGAAGTGGTCACGCGAGAAGGTGCCGTCTTTGCGTTCAGACTTGTCGATGACGGGGATGTACGGTTCGATCCCTTCCTCTTCGACCAGCCAACTCAGCATGGGCGCTGAACCGTAGGCCGTGTCGGCCACCAGCTTCGCGGGGTACAAACCGAACCGATCTCTGGTTCGCAGGATCATCTCCTTGGTGATCTCGACTTCCGCCTGCCGGATTGGAGCGGTCGCATCGACATCGACGATAACGGCATTGTCCAGATCGACCAGATAGTTTGTGGAATAGGCAAAGAACGGCCGGTCGCCATTGGCGCCTGTATAGCGCGCTGCCGGGTCAGCCGGAGAAATGGCCTTGGGTTGCACGGGCGTCGAACCGCCGAAAGCCGCATCATCCAGCGTGTCGAGATACTCTCGCGTTGCTCTCGACACCTGATCGGGGACTGACCAATCGGCCATCTCGATCTTCGTATAGCGGCTGGCGTCAGCCTTGATGAGCGATGCATCAACACCGAAGTCATCGCCACCGACCAGGCCTTCAGCGATGCAACGTGTCAGCACCGTGTTGAACAGGTGGCGGAACAGATCGCTCTCACGGAAGCGGCCATGCCGGTTCTTCGAGAACGTGGAGTGATCGGGGATCGCATCGTTCAGATCCAGCCGGCAGAACCAACGATAGGCGAGGTTCAGATGGACCTCTTCGCACAAGCGCCGCTCAGACCGGACACCCATGCAGTAGCCGACAAGCAGCATGCGGATCATCAACTCGGGATCAATCGAAGGACGACCAATGGAACTGTAGTAAGGCGCTAAAACTGAGCGGATGTCGGACAAATCCACAAACCGGTCAATCTGGCGTAGCACGTGGTCAATCGGCACGTGCCGATCTAGATTGAACTCATAGAACAGCGCCGCCTGCGGTTCCTTCCTCGGGCCCATCATCGTCAGCAATCTCCCAAATCAATGGGAAAACTGAATCAGCCGATTAGAAGGCGATCAAGAGACTTTTTCAACAGCATCCGGACATTGCGGACTTTGAGGTTAACATTAGATTAATTGAAACGACGGTACATACGCTGAGAAGAATTGGCTGAAGTCCTAGCAATTGATGTTTTTAAGATTTGTTCGTTCCAAGACGGTAGACGGTTTGGCTGCGAGAGAAGGTTTCTTCTGTGCGGCGTATGAATTGCGCGAGAATGCAACCTTGGACCGACACTCGTTGGAACGTCTTGAAACCTTGTTGGCGTGGTTTCGAAAGCATTTAACAATTCCCAATAAGTTCAACAAATCAACGTCAAAGGGCGCATATAGGCGCGATGCAAAGGGGCTGAGTTGGTTTAAACCGAACGCAAAAGATGCGCTTGCGAAGTCTTTCGAACTAATCTCATTGCTCGAAGAAAATGGGTGCAGGATCGAAATGCTGAAATCCAAACGTATCGGATACATTGTTTATGAAGATGAGAGCCAAGTCGTCGCAGAGCCATTTTCAGACACACCCAAATAGCAAGCGGATCTGATCACTGTTGTTAGATCTGAAGGGATGCACTTTGGGCGCAGAGCCGAAGTTCGTTGCACCTTGAACCAATGACGGCAACGCGGAACAAAAGCCGCCCTTGTTTCACGTTGATACAGCCTGCCTCACCGAGGCTTATCGGCTTCTTTTATCGCGCGGACGCCAGACCTGTGTAAGGCCTCCTTCGCTTTATCGCCGGCAATCCTCAAGCCTTGGAAGGAGCGTATGCAGTGACCTCAATTTCAATACGCATCTTGGGGTCGATAAGCCCGGCCTGAAGCAATGTGGAGGGCGGGCGCACCTCGCCGAAAACGGCTTGCAGCTGTGGCCAACAGCGCTCGAATTCCGTCCGGTCCGGAAGAATATAGGTTACGCGCACGACATCGTGGAAACTAAAGCCGGCCTCGGTAAGCGTGCGCTCGATCGTCTGCAATGTGTTTTTACATTGCTCCTCAATGTCATCGGGCAAAACCCCTGTTTCCACATCCAGGCCTGTTGAGCCGGAAACAAAACACCATGCGCCATCGACTAGCGCGCGAGAATAGAACCCGGCTTTCTTTTCAAAGAATGAGCCGGAGGAAATCAGGCGGCGGGACATTGCGTTACTCCTGTGGGTTTTGATCATGGACGCTTCGGCAAAGACCGGTCTGAAGCTCATCATTCATCAGCTGTGCGCCTCGATCGGTTGCCGGCCTCTCAATCTGGACAGTGGCACGGCTTCATGTTTCAATAAAACGAATAGAATTTGCTTATGCTATCAGGAAAATTCACAGAAAAATCCAAACCATGAACGTGACCTCAAAAGCCCGCACACCCCTTTTGGATCTCGATCTGCTGAACACGCTGGTGATGATCTCGGAAACCGGAAACTTCTCTGCGGCGTCAGAGCTGCTGTTCCGGACGCCTTCGGCGGTTTCCATGCAGGTAAAGCGGCTTGAAGACCAATTGGGCAAAGCGATCTTCCACCGAGGCGCCCGTTCGGTCACGCCGACTGAGCACGGGATGCTCCTGATCACGCACGCGAGAAGGGTTTTGGCGCTCAACCGGGACATCGTGGAAAAATTCATTGCCCCTGAGATTTTCGGGATCGTGCGGCTTGGGGTCCTGGTCCACGCCGCGGAGCGGTACCTGCCAAACCTGCTGCGCCAACTGGCGGATACGCACCCTGGTATCATGGTTCACATAACTGTCGAAAACTCGCCGCAGTTAGTACAGAAAGTCCGCAGCAGGCAGCTCGACATTGCAATCATCATCGTTGATTCCAGCGATGCCAGGAGCGAGGAAGTCGAAACGGTCTATCACGAAGCCTTGGCCTGGGCCGGTCTCAAGAACGGTATCGCCGTTGAACAGACCCCCTTGCCGGTTTCGGTTTGGGAAGATGGCTGCGCCTGGCGCACGATGGGCCTGACGGCTCTCGAAAAACAAGGCCGCGACTATCAGATCGTGTTCGACAGTGCGCATATATCAGGTCAAAAAGCCGCCATCCTGGCCGACCGCGCAATCGCGCTCATTCCGGTTTCGGCCTGCGACAATTCCATCATTCCCCTTGGCCCGGAACATGGATTGCCCGAACAATCCAGCTATCCAATCGGAATGATGACCGGCAAAGAAGTCACGGCGCCGGTATCGGCTGTCGCCGATCACTTGAGAGCAACCTTTGCCGATACGTAAAGAGGCCATTTGGGTTCAAAGGGTGAATTCGCTGCGCGCCTCACCAGTGACGACAGTAGGGGATAATTTTTGCCATTGGCTTACACGGGAGGTACGGGCGGGTGCGGGGATTGCTCTGACAACAGATCAGACGCGTATCGCGTGGTTTCAGCCCCATCATAAAAGGCAACCACAGGACCAAAAGTTTTCGGTTTCGCTTTCACACTCGTTGGTGTTCTGCGATCTCAAAAAAGGAGATTCGGAAGGAAAAGAGCGAGCATTGGGAACAGCGTCAGTATCACGATCGCACACAAATGGATCAGCCAATAGGGTACGGTTGCGTAAGCGACACGCCCCAGACTGACCTCGTTTTTCGTAAGCGCTGTCAGAACGGAAAGGTTCAGCCCGACCGGGGGGGTGATTTGACCGATTTCGATCACGATGGTGATAATCACCCCGATCCATATTGGATCAAAACCAAGACCCGTCAGCAACGGAAACACAACTGGCAAGGTCATGATCATCAAGGAAAGACCATCAAAGAAACAGCCCAAAATAAGATAGATCAAGACAACGATCATCAGAACGCTGTATTTGCCGAACCCGCTCTGGGCGACGGTCTCCAAAATCTGTTGGGGAAGGCCTAGGATACTGACCGATTGCGCTAGGATCGTTGCCCCCAACACCAAAAAGCCGATCGACGAGAACAGTAAAACTGACTGATACACCGCCTCGATCAATTTGGAGAAGGTCAGATCACCCCACATCGAGCAAATGACAATGGCCAGCACCACGCCGACGCCAGCAGATTCTGTTGGTGTCGCGATACCCGCAACGATAGAGCCAATCACTGCAAAGATCAGCACAAGCAGCGGCCAGATGTGTCGGAACCCAACAAAGATCTCGCCAATCGAGGATTTGTGCGGATCGCGCGGAGCAATAGCGGGGTTCTGGATGCACTTCACCAGAAGATACAGCATGAACATCGCCCCCACCATAATTCCCGGGATAATGCCTGCCGCAAACAACCTGCCGATAGATGTTTCTGTCAGTGCGCCGTAAATCAGAAAGGACAGACTGGGTGGGATCAAAAGGCCCAACGTGCCGCCGCCAGCAAGGCTGCCGACCACCGTATTTTTGTCATAGCCGCGCTTTGACATCTCGGGGTAAGCCACCGATCCTACGGCAGCAGCCGTTGAAAGGCTTGACCCACTGACGGCGCCGAACAAGGTGCAAACAGCGATGTTGGTGTGCAAAAGACCGCCGGGTATCCGACGAAAGACAGGCGAGAAAGCGGAGTAAGCTTTTTCGCTGATGCCACTGCGCAAAAGGATTTCACCCAGTAGAATAAACATCGGGACGGCACTTAGGGTGAAGGAGTTAAAGACGTTCCAAATCGCGTCAATCGCGACCGACGTTGCCCCGTTGGAATAGAATTGCAGTATGAAAAGGCCGGTAATGCCAAGTGCTGCGCCCAACGCAACACCCGTTCCGGCAGTCGCAATAACGCCACCGACCAATGTAAGCCAAAGCGACATTAGCGCGCCTCACCGGACGTTGGCAATTTGCTTTCGGTGTTCTCTTCGCGCTCAAGTATCCCGACCAAGCGGGCGACCAGGATGGCACCGGTCACGGCCAAGGAAAGCGGCATCAAAGCCATCCACGGATAAAGCAGTATCCGTGTCGTTTCCGTTTTGAGGCTACGTTTGAAGGCAAATTCAAACCAAGGAATGGTTTCCCAGATCAGCCAGCCAAAGAACCCGATACCGACCAGCAATCCTGCGACTTGCAACACAGCCCTGCTTTTGCTTGTGACATAGGTGGTAAGCAGTGAGACACGCACATGTTTTGACCTTAGCGTCACCATCGGCAACCCAAGGAACAGCGCAACGCTTAGCAAAAGGCCAACGACTTCTTCGGTGATATGCAGGGGTGAATTTGCGAATTTGCGCATCACGACGCTGGTCACGATAATGCCGACAATAAGTGTCAGGCCCAAAGCCGCCAGTGCCGCGAAGGCCAGGGCCAGATACTCCAGCCCCAGCGCAACGGTGTTTTTAATCCGCATCCTCAAGCACGCGCCTTAGCGCCCCAATGCCTTAAGAACACGCTCACGGTAAGCAGGTGCATTGCCGCCCGCTTCTTCAGCCAGCATCTTCCATGTCTCGGTGACGGAGGACACGAATGCTTCGCGGTCTTCATCCGAGAAATCCTCACCCCAGGCGATGCCCTGTTCGCCCAGCTTGTCGCGGGCCTCTAGTTCGCGCTGATAATCAGCCTCGTACTGGTTCGTGCGTTCCCACAAGTCATCAGCTGCATCCGAAATTGCTGCTTTGACAGTGTCGTCCGTCTTTTCCCAACGGTCTGTCGAGACGCCAATCACATAAGGGCCAGAGGCCATCGGATATAGGAACGACGCAAACTTAGATACTTCCTGCAGCGATACGGTATGCGCGTAGAGAGCGGGATACAGTGCGCAATCCACAACGCCAGTTTTCATGGCGACATACATTTCTTCTTGCGGAATGATCTGCGCGGACACGCCAAGACGGGTGAAGGCTTCAACCTGATCGCGTGCCCAGACCCGCAGTTTCTTCGACTTAAGACCTTCGATTGTCCGGACGGGCTCTTCGCGGCAAAATACCGAAACAGACAACATCGGGATTGCAACGTAGCCCACTGAAGCAACGTCCCATTCAGCGAACTCTTCTTCGTAGATATCACGAACAGTCGGGATCGCTTTTTCAAACTCTTCAATAGAACCGATGGTGCCCTGAACCACGACAGAGCTAAGTGCGGGCGCATCACGGCCCAGGTAGTTTGCCCACATCAGGCTCATCTCTACCGCGCCCTTAGGCAAGAACCGAAGTGTGTCTGTATTGGGAAGACCCAAAGAGCCACCACTATAGAGCTTAAGGGATGTCTCTCCGCCAAGCGCTGCGTTCACTTCGGAAACGAACTGCTCAAGCTGCGCACTTTCCGGACGCGTTTCCGGAAGAAAATTGTTGAAACGCCATTCCTCTGCCGAAGCCGCAGACATGCTGAGGCCGATACCGGTCAGACCGATAGCGAAGCGTTTGAAGATCTCGTTCATATTATTTCCCCTGCTGAACACGTTATATTTCTAGAGCAATACATAGGATTGGCGAGAAACCGTCACCCCATTTCTTGAAATAAACCAGTACCATGGGTCGGTTTCTGGCCTTGAAACCATGAGAAGTGCCCTTTGAAAGGTGGTCCATGCGCCAGAAAACAGCGCTTAATCTGTTGATTTTCTTAATCATAAGATTTGTCCGCGTCGCACTGAATAGATGTGTTGCGACATTTATGACGGCCTTCAGATCACAAGGGGTCGGCTTTCGAACGCTGAGCACCAAAGCAGTATACTCTAGAGGCTAAAAGGATCTATGAAACAGCGCCAAGCCGGGGTGCGCGCTACCTTGGCCTACCACTCTTGCCGCGCCGTCCATTTCAAAAACTCCAACATGGCACGAAAGGAATTGATCGCACTGTACGATCAAAGCCGCTTTTCTCAGGATTTTCACAATCCTTCAAAAACACCCCCGTTTCTAAAAACAATTAACGGGTTAACGAACTCGCAAGTCTGGGAAGAGAATTCAAAAATCCGCGATTTCGCTCTAGCGCCCCCCGGTTACCGGCACCAGCGCGCCGCTGACCGCCCGTGCCTCCGCCGAAGCCAGAAAGGTGACGACCGATGCCAGGTCGGCGGGCGCCACCCAGTTTGCGGGATCCGCCTTGGGCATGGCCGCCCGGTTTTGCGGCGTATCGATGATGCTCGGCAGGACCGCATTGACCGTTACGCCCTTGCCGGCCAGTTCCCCGGCCATGGCTTCGGTCAGGCGCATGACCACGCTCTTGGTGGCGGTGTAGGCGCCCATGCCGGCAACGCCGCTGCGGGCGGCCGCCGCGCCAACGGTCACGACACGCCCCTGCCCCTGCGCCACCATCCCCGGCACCAGGGCTTTCACCGCGTTCAGGAGCGTTTGCGCGTTGAGGCCCAGCATCAGGTCCCAGACCTCCGCCGAAGTTTCATGGACCGCTTCGCCCATATGAAACCCGCCGGCAATGGCGCAGAGCACGTCGCAGGCGCGGCCATCCGGCAGGACCTCTGCCAAGGCCGCGGCTGTCGCCGCTTCGTCGCGCAGATCCACCGCCAGTTTCCCGCGCCTGGCGGAGCTGCCGGGATAGACTTCGTCCAGTCGCGCGGCATCGACATCGACCAGTATCAGCTGCGCCCCTTCCGCCGCAAAGGCGGCAGCGACCGCCTGGCCCAGGTTGCCCGCCGCCCCTGTGACGACGACGGTCTTATCGGTAAATCTCATGCTGCGATCCTCCGGCTTGACATCACCTGCTCCATCGCCCGCGCCAGGGCGAAATCCTTCTCCGTCACCCCACCGGCGTCGTGCGTGGTCAGGCACACCACCACCCGGTCATAGACGTTGGACCATTCGGGGTGATGATCCAGGCGCTCAGCGGTAAAGGAGACCTGCAGCATAAAGGACATCGCCGCGGGAAAGCTGTCGCATTGGTAGGTCTTCACGATGGCCTTGCCGCCCGCCTCTTCCTGCCAGCCGGCAGCCGCAAGATCTTTGGGCAGTTGATTATCCATGGACATCGCGCCCTCCCTTGCTCATGAACTCATTTGCTACAGGGGACCGGTCGAAGTAACTGCGATCGCCCGTAGTTATAATCCGATCCCCGGGAACCAGCGCGTCCGCCTCCAGATCCGTCTGAGAACCCAGCCGGTCGTAAAGCCCCGCGAAGTCGACGTAACAGTCGTCGAGCAGCTGTTGAAAACTCTCGATCACGAAGTAGCTCTGCTGGAAATCGTCGATGATGTAATTCGTGCGCATCACCCGTTCCAGATCGAAGCCGATGCGGTTGGGCGAGGCGGAATCCAGGCTGAAAACCGATTCCGCCGGCGACGACAGAATGCCCGCGCCGAAGATGCGCAAACCCTCCGCCGTCTGGATCAGACCGAACTCAACGCTGTACCAGTAGAGCCGCGCCAGATTGGGAAGCTGCCCGCGGGCCAGGGCACGCTGGCCACCTTGACCATAGGCCTGCATGAAATCGGCGAAGACCGGATCGGCGAGCAGCGGCACATGGCCGAAGACATCGTGAAAAACGTCCGGCTCCTTCAGATAGTCGAGCTCCGCCTCGGGCCGGATAAAGGCGCCGGCGGGAAAGCGCCGGTTCGCCAGGTGATCGAAAAAGATCTCGTCGGGAACCAGCTCCGCCACCGGAACGACCCGCCAGCCGGTCAGGTCCTGCAGGCGGTCGCTGAGTCGCTCGAATTCGGGAATCCCCGCTTCGGAGAGTTTCAGCTTCGCCACGGCCTCCAAAAAGCTATCGCAGGCCCGCCCCGGCAGGATTTCCGACTGGCGGGCCAACAGACGGTCCCAGCGGTCATGTTCCTCAGGTGTGTAACTCGACCAGGCCTGATCGATGGTGAAGTCGGCGGCCCGCTGCGCACCGGCGGTGCGGTTCTTGGGGATATCGGCCGAAGGCCCTTCGGCACGCAGTTGCGGCAACATGGCTCGTTCCTTGTTTGCTCGAGTCTGATCGTTTTTCACTATTTTAGTGAAAAGCGTGAATCAGCCTCGATTCCATTTAGTTAGAGGGCGATTCACGTCCTTGATTGCTTCAATCAAGAACGATCGCACTCTCGAGTCTGATCGTTGAGTGAACGTTAGGCGGCCCGCCGGTGGCGCAGTTCCGACAAGGCTTCGGCCAGCGCCGGAATCTCACGCTCGCGCAGGGCGGCGAAATTGATCCGCCCGCCGGGCACCAGGTAAATCGCCTTCTCATCGCGCAGCCAGGAGACTTCCGCGTCACTCAGGCCCAGCAGCGAAAACATGCCGTTCTGCGACCCGATCTGCGCCCAGGAACCGTCGTCATTGAACCCGGCCAGCGCGGCGGCCAGTCCCTTGCGCAGCGACGTCAGGCGTTCGCGCATGCCTGACAGTTCTTCGGACCAGAGCTGGCGAAGCGCCGGATCTTCCAGCACCCGATGCACGACCGCCGCGCCATGATGCGGCGGCATGGAATAGAGCTTCCGGCCGATGGCGGCCAGGTTATCGGACGTCCGCCGGCTTAGATCAGGGTCGCGGTTGATCACCAGCGCCGCGCCGACCCGGTCCCGGTAGACGCCGAAATTCTTCGAACAGGAAACCGCCACCAGAACCTCGGGCAGGCTGTCCGCCAAAATCCGCAGCCCGGCGGTATCTTCGTTCAAGCCCTGCCCCAATCCGGCGTAGGCCAGATCCACGAGCGGGATCAGCCCCCGCGCCGAAAGGACTTCGGCGAGCGCCTGCCACTGCCCGGGCGACAGATCGCAGCCCGTCGGGTTATGGCAACAGCCATGCAGCACGACCACGTCGCCGGCTTGCGCCTCCGCCAGTCCGGCAAGCAGCGCTTCGAAATGCAGGCTCTGCTTTTCACGGTCGAAGTAGGGATAGCTTTTACAGCGCAGCCCGGCGCCCCGGAACAGGGCCAGATGGTTCGGCCAGGTCGGGTCGCTCAGCCAGATCGTTGCACCGGGATTGGCCGCGATGACCAGATCCGCCAGCACGCGCAGCGCACCGCTTCCACCCGGGGTCTGCGTGGCAGCGACCTGCGCACCCGTTATCTGTGTGGCGGCGACCTGTGAGCCCGTTACCTGCGAACCGGCGATACCATCGCCGAGCACCAGCCGGCGGATCCCTTCACAGAACCCCGGATCGCCCAACAGCCCGACGTAGGCCTTCGAGTTTTGATCCCGAAGCACCCGCGCCTCGGCCAGCCGCACCGCCGCCATCACCGGCGTGCGCCCCTCCGCATCCCGGTAGACCCCTACCGTCAGGTCGAGCTTGCCGGGCCGCTCGTCCGCGCGCACCTGCTGCATCAAAGCCAGGATCGGGTCTCCGGCCGGCTGTGGAAGCTGTTCAAGCATCGCGTGCCTCCCCGAACGACCTCTGCAGCCGGAATCCCGCTGGCAAGTTCTCCATGCTCATCCCTCTCACCGTTAAACGCTGTTGTTTGCCCGGCGTATCGGCAGCCGGTGCTTTATGGCTTTTAGGCTTTAAGGATAGGAGAAAAGGGCCGCAAAGTGCGTGCTTTTTGGGACAATTTGGGCCGTGATTTACACGATTCCTGCATTGATTCCCCTTTTGATGCAGGAAACCGTCATCGGCCTTTTATGATCAGATCTGCGGCTTCCAGCGCTTCAAGAGCAGAGAATTCGCCACCACGCTTACGCTGGAAAAGGCCATGGCCGCCCCGGCAAAAGCCGGGTTCAGAACGCCGGATACGGCAAGGGGAATGCAAACCAGATTGTAGATGAAAGCCCAGAAGAGGTTCTGCCGGATCTTCGAAAGCGTCGCCCGCGCCACTTGCAAGGCCGCCGGCACCAGGCGCGGATCCGGACGCATCAGCGTGATGCCCGCCGTCTCCATGGCCACGTCGCTGCCGCTGCCCATGGCGATCCCGACATCCGATTCCGCCAGCGCCGGTGCGTCGTTGACCCCGTCGCCGATCATCGCCACCACCCGCCCCTCTGCCTTGAGGCGCGCGAGTTCGGCGACCTTGCCCTCCGGACGCAGCGGCCCAAGGGACCGGTCAAGTCCGAGGATCCCGCCGATGCGCGCGACCACGGCCTGATTGTCACCGCTCAGCATGAGGGTTTCGATCCCCGCGCTCTTCAATTGGGCGACCGCCTCCGCCGAGGTTTCGCGCAGCGGGTCGCTCAAGCCGAAGAGGCCGCGCAGCACGCCGTCCACCGCGATCAGCACCGGTGTCTCTCCCGCCCCTGCCATCGCGTCCTGCTGGCCCTTCAGAGCGCCCGTATCGATGCCGGCTTCCGCCATCATCTCGGGATTCCCGATCACCAGGTCCAGATCTTCGACCCGGGCCGCAATGCCCCGGCCCGGGCGGCTTTCGAAACCTTTCACCGGGGAAAGTTCCAGCGCCTTATCCGCCGCCAGCCGCAGAAAGGCCTTCGCCAGCGGATGCTCGCTGCCCTGCTGCGCAGAGGCCGCCAGCCGCAGCAGCGCGTCGCCCTCGCCCTTGCTCTCGCTATTGCCCTCGCCATCAAGGCTTTCAACGGTGGTGATCGCGGGGGCCCCCTCGGTCAGGGTGCCGGTCTTGTCGAAGGCCACGGCGGTCACTCGGTTGGCGCGCTCCAGGGCCTCGACATCCTTGATCAGAATTCCCGCCTTCGCTGCCGCGCCGGTCCCCGCGACAATCGCGGTCGGGGTCGCCAGTCCCAGGGCACAGGGACAGGCGATGACCAGCACGGAAACCGCCGCCACCAGCGCCGCCTCGAAGCCGGCTCCGGCCAGCAGCCAGCCGCCGAAGGTCGCGATCGCAATGAGCACGATGACCGGCACGAAGACCGCGCTGATGCGGTCGACCAGCTGCTGCACCGGCGCCTTGCCGCTTTGCGCCCGCTCGACCAGCCGGATGATCCGCGAAAGTGTGGAGTCCGCGCCGACCGCCTGCGCTTCCAGCTTCAACAGTCCGCTGCCGTTGATGGACCCGCCGATCACGGCCGCGCCCCCGGCACGCAGAACAGGAAGGCTCTCGCCGGTCACCAGAGCCTCGTCCACTTCGCTGGCGCCTTCGGTGACCAGACCGTCGACGGGGATCTTCTCCCCCGGCTTGACGATGACCACATCGCCCCGGCGCACCTCGGCGATGGCCAGGACCGCTTCGATACCGCCGCGCACGATCCTTGCAGTTTCCGGGCGCAAAGCCATCAATTCCCGAATCGCCGAAGTCGTGCTCCGCTTCGCCCGCGATTCCAATACCTTACCGGCAAGGATCAGCGTGATCACGATCACCGCTGCCTCAAAATAGAGGTGCCCTTCGGCTAGCGAAAGCGGGATCACGGACTCCGCCGACAGCAGAACTGCGAGGCTGTAAAAAAAGGCCGCCGAGGTGCCGAGCGCGACCAGAACGTCCATGTTCGCAGCACCGGAACGCAAGGCATTCCAGGCGCCGACGTAAAATCTGCGACCGATCCAGAACTGCACAGGGAGTGCCAAAGCAAATTGAAGCCACCCTGACAGCAGTTCACCGAAGCCCAGAAACATCAGGATCATCTGAGCGACGAACGGCAAGCTAAGCAGCGCCGAGACCACGAGCTGACCCAGCTCGCCGGAAAGGCCAAAGATCGCCGTTCCGGACTCTAAAGCATTCCCAGTCCGCGCAGCGGGATCGACTGCGGCATAGCCGGCGTCGCGCACGCTCTCGAACAGGGTCGCGCGATCCACGGCACCGGTCACGTCAGCCTTTTCCAGGGCAAAGCTCACATCCGCCTTCAGCACGCCGGGCACCTTGCGCAACGCCTTCTCCACGCGCTGAGCACAGTTGGCGCAAGTCATGCCCTCAATCGCGAAAACGTATGAACTCACGGTGTTATCCAATTTCTCTTTGGCGCGGGTACGACCCATAGGCCCTGCAGGAGCGAACAATCGTGGCTCCGGTTCAAAGCAAAGATAAGAATTCCAGTAACTGGAAGGTCAAGGGCGCAACGCAGCCCTCGCGAAAAAATCGCGTCCGCTTGACGTCTGGCCGATTCTCGTCTCCGATGAAACCATGATGATCGTCGCTCAAATCACCGATACCCATATCAGACCTCCCGGATCCTTGGCCTATGGCCGGGTCGATACCGGCGCCTTTCTCGCGCAGGCGATTGCACATATCAATGCGCTCGACCCGGCACCCGACGTCGTTATCTTGACCGGCGATGTTGCTGATACGGGCGCGGTCGAGGAATACGATCATGTCGTTAAACTCCTCGCTCCCTTGAAGGCGCCGCTGCTGGCCCTGCCCGGCAACCACGACCGGCGCGAAACTTTTCGAGCAGCCTTCGCCGGACGTATGGAGCTGCCATCAGGCAACGCACACCTCAGCTACGCCGTGGAGCGTTATCCTCTGCGCCTGGTCATGATCGATGACACAGTGCCGGGCAAGCCCCACGGTGAAGTAACCGCTGGGCATGTGGACTGGCTGGAAAACACACTGGCATCAGAACCGGAAAAACCGACCCTCGTCGCCATGCATCATCCCCCCTTCCTTACCGGCATCGGGCATATGGACGTGCAAAACTGCCGGGGTGCCGAGGCCCTCGCGGAGGTCCTGTCCACACATCCGCAGGTGCTCGCCCTGGCCTGTGGTCATGTCCACCGCAACATCCTGACCCGCTTCGCCGGCAAGCCCGCTTCCATCTGTCCCAGTCAGGCTCACGCGGTTAGTCTCGCGCTTGGCCCGGGCGCGCCTTCCAGCTTTCACATGGATCCGCCCTCTCTACATCTACATGTCTGGCAGGACGATGGTTCAAGGTTCGGAAGCCTGTTGATACATCAGAGTTTCATCGGCGACATCGATGGTCCGCATCCGTTTTTTATCGAGTGAACGTCGGCATTTCAATGACATGCAGGGTCCAAAAACTTCGGCCACGAATCGGTCACTTGACTTCTGACGGGAATGCCATCGTAGACTGAGTGATTGAACAACGCTCACCGAGAAGATGATCGCAACACAGATCATAAATCGGGGGGTGCCAGAGGCAATCGTCGAACGACAAAAAGCCACGTTTATAAAGCGAAGAGTTAATTTCTCCGAAATCTCGGAGCGCAGCAAATTTAAGTCCTATCCTCTTGTGCTGTTCTTAGGCTGTCCTGATGCCTTATCTGACCAAATAGTTTTGGAAGCGGGTGCCTGTGGCACCCGGATTGCCGCTGTTCTACCCTCGGACTGTAACCCGGATCCGCATGCGGTCTGGTCTCTGGTGACGCGCGGCTGCGAAGATGTTCAGATCTGGTCTGACGACACCTGCGCCGACCGCATATCCAATCGCGTGTCGCGGTGGCTGAAGGTTGAATCCCGCGTACGTTCCCTGGATTTCCAAAAAGTCGCGCTCGGACAAAGTGTATGCTGGATCCGGGCCATGCGCCGGATTGCTGAAGCAGCACTCTACTCCGACGCGCCTGTCTTGCTCACCGGCGAAACCGGGACTGGCAAGGAAGTCGTGGCGCGCGCCATGACCTACCTCATCTCAGGCGCGCCGGACACCATGAGAGTCGTGGATTGCGCCACCCTGTCACCCGACCTTATCGGCAGCGAACTTTTCGGCCATGAACGAGGCGCCTTCACGGGCGCGACTTCCATGCGTGAGGGCGCGATCGCCCTTGCCGATGGCGGCGTTCTGTTCCTGGACGAAATCGGTGAATTGCCCATTGACTTGCAGGCGCAGTTCCTGCGTGTGCTGCAGGAGGGTACCTATCGCCGGCTGGGTGGCAACACCTGGCGAGAAAGCCGGTTCCGCCTGATCTGCGCCACCAATCGGAATCTCGAGACTGCGATGCAGGAAGGGCGTTTCCGGTCCGATCTTTATCACCGAATTGCGGCGCTGACGGTTCATCTGCCACCACTTGCAGACCGCCCCGAAGACATCATACCGCTTTCAACGCGCTTCGTGCGTGCCGCAGCCGGGCTGAACGCCGATCCGGTTTTCGATCCCATTGTGCGTGACCACCTGCTTGACCTGTCTCCAGACGGCAACGTGCGGGCCTTGCAGCAGCTCTGCCGTCGTATCGCCGTCGGCTTGACCGGAACCGCCGTGTCAGTCGGAGATCTGATTGCAGCCCTCCCGGATACGCGGAATTCACGACCACCCAGCACCCCTCTGCACAAGGCTGTGGAGACGATGGTCGAACTTGGCCGCAGCCTCGCCGAGATCAAGGAAAGCGCCGCCGAACAGGCCGTAACGGCCGCGCTGCGATTGGAAGCCGGATCTGTTTCCAAGGCGGCCCGGCGACTGGGAATTACGCCGCGCGCGATCCATCTGCGGCGCAGCAAACATGATGTTTGATGGACGTCGCACGTCCGTCACGACACCCAGGCTGTGATATCCCGTTTTACCCTGTCGGTTATCCGTGTCGCAGATGACGAAATCACGTTGTCGTCATCGTCCAGCGTGCAGGCATGATTGATGCCGATCAGATTGCGGACGCCCTTCCAGCGCAGCCATACCGGCCCGCCGCTCATTCCGGGTGCCACGTCATGATCAAGCGTCAACTGCGCAAAAATCGCAGGTGCCGAGCCGGCCGATCGGACGCGGTCGAAGGAATACCATGGCACAGAGCCGCGATCTGCGGATCTGCAGGCAGAGAGGTCCGTTTGGGAGATCGATCCTCTTCTCGGACGACCCATGCACTTGTCTCCGGGATAACCGACGGCATTGACCTTCACATTCTTAACCCGCTTGGGCGAAAGTACACGTATCCGCGTTCGTCCGCGATGCGTCGACACGCCCCAGTTTCCAAGCCGGCGGTTTTTGAGAGCCTTGAACCGCCGGCGCCCGATAGGGGCCGCCAGCTTGATCACGGCGTAGTCCAGGTGTGCAAACTGTCTGCCGCTCTTTTGCATGGCAGAGCGAAACAGCGAGTTTGTTCGAAAGGCTGTCCCCTGGCTCCACCCAAAGGGCATGGTATCGGCCGCGCGGCTTCTGCGACGTCGCCGGCGCCCATTCAGTCCGGGAATAACAACCACGGCACCGGCATCGATCGCGCGCAGGAATTTGCCGTCATCATCCTCCACGGCATCCATCAAAACGTGCGCCGCCGTCAGCACGAACTGATCCGCGATCAACAGGCCGCTTCCTTCGGTGTAACTCACCGCGCCCGTATCCGGATCGACGTAAGCAACCTGAAGCTTGCAGAGCCAGCGGTTGGGAGCAGCCAGCATATGGCGCAAAGCGGCGCGGTCGTCATCGCCATCGTTGCAGATATCGAGCGTATTCGCTGGCGGCAGGCTGATCGCCGTCTCATCAAACCGAATACGGTCGGGAACCATCCCCTCGAACACCTCGTCCGGATTGTCCAGATCGACCCATTGATCTTCATCTTCAGCAGCGGCCTGTTTGTTTGCCTGTTGCATAACAATGTCTCCTTCCACGCGCCGGCGTCACCTACCAACACTTCGACGCCTCCAGACGAGTACCTCAGAGATCGAGCCTGCAACCGGGCCTGTGGCCGCAGCAGGCTTTTATCCTCGGGTATTTGAAATTGCAGAAGCGCAACATCGTCTCGGATTGGGGAAACTCGTGCGGATCGACACCTTTTTTCCGCTTCAGAACGGCCCACAGGGCGTTGAAGGCGTGCTTGACGAAGGATGCCTTACCGCCCGCATCCGAAACTGCTTTTAGCAACACTTTCAGGGTCCTCGGATTCTCGCGCTTCATTGTCTGTATCCTGCGGCGCATCTTTTGATAGCCGGTCGAGAAACCGTCCCGGATATTGAGTGGAATCCCCCTGGGTTTTCGCAACTCGTCCGACGATCTTTTTTTCCCGGCCGCAGTGTCAACCAGGGCGTAAGCCATGCCCATGGCAACTCCCCTGACAACGAAAGGCCGGTCCTGCCGCTCTGTATCAAACTGCCGAAACACCTGAAGGATAAATCCTGGTCCTATGGGATTAGCTGAGCCAACCAAGCCATCTACAGCCGCCTTTAAACCTTCAATCGCGAACTTCGCTATCTTCAGATTTCGCTTCCACGCAGAGTCCGAAGGCTTCTCGCCTAAAATCGCCCAAACCATCAGCTTGGCCGTGGCCGCATCGATCGGCGTTTTGGGCACCGAACGGGGCTTCGGACGTGGTTTAGGCCTCTTTTTGGGAGCCCGGCGCGCCCTAAGGAATATCTCCACCCGCCGGTTTAGGGCGCGGTCCCGGCGCGACTTCTGGCTGACACTGGTCGATGAGTAAGCTATTCCTCGCCAGGGTTCGTTGTCAGACCGGCCGTCCGTAACGATCCTTACGCGTTTGGCAACACCAGAGTCGAGAAGAAGAATCAACTCGTTTCCGGCATTACCTGCACGCTTTATGGCGCGATGTTCCAACTGCTTACGCGAGGTGCCGCGCCATGTCGAAGAATGACCAACAATACGCACTTTGGTAATCGGCGTTGACGTCCGAAAACTTCGCGCGATCTTCGCCGCGATCCATTTCAAATGCGCCTGATGCTGCTTCGTCGGCCTGGCACCGAATGCCGGAAAGCAATGCAGCACGTAGGGATTTCCAGGCGTAACGCAGGAGCGCCCCCCCGACGCCTCCAACTCCGCTTCAGGCGCGACCAATCCATGAGCGGTATCGACGCCGGTTTCGGAATAGCTGTCATAAATCATATCAGCCTCCTAGGAATTCGAAGACCAGAGTGCTCGAGTTGTGGGCTTAAAGAGCTGTCTTAAAATCAAGCTCGATTGGCTCGGCTTCCGGGATCGCGGTCATCTAAATACCCGACCCCGGAAACCTTGCGCACTGCACCGGTCTTACTTGGCAGGTGCAGCAATCTTCGCCTGTGCGTTCAGCAGGGCTGCCGGACTGGTTCTGCGGCGTTCGAGCAGCGACTGATTGGCCTGGTCACCGTCAGCGGACAGATCGACGCCTGTGACGGCACGGTAGGCATTGTTGTAGGCCTGCAGTTCCTGGCGCCAATACTGAGCCCAGACCATGGCGACATTTTCGTCAATCTCGTCGCTCCAGTTACCGAAGCGGATCGACAGCAGAATCATCTCTCCGTACACAGCTAGATCCTGGAAGTGCCGGATCGAGGCGCCGCGCCAACCCATCAGATCTCGCATCTGCTCGACTGCCGGCATCCACTCTTCCGGATAGGGGACCATTGCGCGCCTGCTCAGGAAATCGCGCGTTTCGGGGCGGGCCAGCAGCCACTGTTCGATCAGCATTTCCTGCCGCGCCGTCCAGGGTAACTCTCCGTACTGGTTATGGGCGCCTTGGGCGAGCAACAGATGACACTCCTTCAGCGCATTGAGCAGCGGATAACCGTCAGGCACCTTTGTGGTATCGGCTTGCTCCTTAAAAAAGATGGAGACCCGATGAAGCAGACTGTGGAACGAGGGCAAGAAACCGATGCGGCTATCCGCCGGCTCAATCTTCGGAACAGCTTTGCCGACGATGGTAAATCCGTAGTGATGATCGTATTCGTAGGCGCGCCGGGCCAGCGTGAGCCGATTGTGTTCGTCCTGGACATACCCCCAGATGATGTTGCTGAGCGGGCGCAGGGGATCGAGGTTCATAGAGGCGAGCGGATTGCCGCCTGCCGCTGTCCTCTTCAGAGTGCGGTTCTGGAACCGCATACTGATCGCTTTCAGTGTCTGAACCAGCATCCCTTCTTCATTCCAATAGGACCAGATCAGTTCGAGCAGAACCGGTGGTGCAATCCGGGATTTCAAGATGCCGTAACAGCCCTCGGTCGGGGCGCCCGGCGGCTTGAGCGGAATTTCCGAGAGTCTGTCCCGGATCACCGCAAAATAAGGAAAGGTGCGCGTCTCGTCGTCCAAACTGGTCAGATAAGCGTCTCGATTGCTCTCCAGATCAGCTTTCGCCTCTTCGTCGGATGAACCCGCCAGCTGTGGCAGCCGGCGCCTTTCCTCCTTGCCGTCAAAAGCAATGTCTTGGTGGGCTATGCCGGTCTCGTGCATCAGGAATGCTTCAGTCGCCTTTTTCAGAATTTCATAGGCGTCGGTACCCCGGTAGCGCAGCTCGCCGAGGTCGCGCGCCGGGTCGCTGGAGGTCTCGGGGACTTTTCCGTCGCACATCACCGCATCGACGAACTTTTTGTAATTGTTGAAGCCGATCGCTTCGGCCCGGTTGCGGATAATGGCCCATAGAGCCTTTTGCGGCCCCAACGGCGGATGTTGCCGCTGCAGACGAATTGCGTCACCGGGCAGACCCTGCTTGAGAGCCGCAACGCCCGCGTCGATTTTTTCGAGCACTTCGTTGGGCAATGCCGCCGGTGTCACCTCGATGCTATGGCTCAGCACAATGGGGTCGCCAGCCGTATCCGGCGATGGCGGCGTTGCCGCGCGGCTGCGCTTTTGGCCCCGGGTGGAAGATGGCTTTGGCGGCGTGCCAGGATCGGCGGACCCCTGAGTGATCGTCGCACGGATGATATAGGATGCCGCCATCTCCGGCGGCGATGTCCATACGGTTTTCAGACCCGCCTTGCTGTCCGGATCAAAACCACCCCGATCAGGATCGGCAGACCAGGCCACCACAAAATTCACGTCTTCCGTCGTTTTGACCTCGAGTGTAACGGCACCGTTGGGAACCTGGGTGCGGTGCGAGGCAACGAGTTTGAAGTTTTCGGCGACAAACTTTCCATTTTCGCTAGGCATCGTCCTTTTCCTCCAATATGCGTCAGTGCGAACAACCGCAGTGCTTGGCGAATTGCCGCTGAATCGCCCAAGTTCTGAGCAAATCGCCGGCGACACGTGCTTCGTCTTCCGGCGAGATCTGACTGTCCGCCCGTGCCTGTCCCAAGACCGCCAAAGCGGCAGTAGGCTTGAGGCGCGTAAGGCGGCGCGCAGACAGTTTCGTTTTCATCGCGAGAGACCGCAGGGTTTTCGGCTGCCGGTCGGCGAGCGGAAATATTTCACGCAGACTGCGCCCGCGAAGCGCGGCAGGACGGTGGCTCACCAACAAGGCCACGAAATCCGGGATCGATTGCTCTACGTCCCTAAAGACCTCCCGGATCCTCGGGTCCAATCCACCCGGCGGGTAGAGCCGCGACCAGACCCGAAGCAAATCATCCCATTGCGGGTCGGGGTAAAGCGTCCGTCCCAAAGTGGCGCTCAACCGCACCCGGACCCAGGGCGGCGGATGGGGATCGTCGAGAGAGAGCCTGAAGATGAAGGCGCGCGGCAGAGCCACAACACCGATCATGCCGTAGGTCGCGCCGATTCCGAGTTGTGCGACCGACCAATAGTCCGCCACGATTTCGGAGATCCAGCGTTCCCAGAGTTTCCAGGCGGACTGCCGGCGGCCCGTCGCCTCGTGCTTGGCCTGAAGAGCTGGTCGAAGCGAGTCGACCAATCCCAGCAATGCGGCCCCCTGATGTCCCACCTCGTGGACCAGGGAACCTCCCACGCTGCTTCCAACCATACGCTCCCTGGGCACGCGGATGATCGCCACCGGGTTCAAGCCGCCGCCGGGAAGCCTGGTCCGCGCCCGGCGTATCGCGGCGCCAATGCCCCGATCCAGATAGCAAAGCAGAGGCGGCGACCGATAGGGCGCCTGGGATATCGCAAGGGCGTCGTCGGCAAGAACGTCGAGACCCGCAAGCCACACGCCAAATTCATGCTCGCTTCGCTGTGTCAGGACATCCGCGAACAGATCGAACTGCGTCAGCAGTTTTTGAAACTGCAAGCGAACCACCGTGAAACGGCGTTGTGCGACATGATCTTCCGCCGCCTTCCCTCCTGGCCCATTAAGCCAGGCGAGAAGCTCCGACAGCATGCCCGTGAGCCGGTGCTTTGCACTTTCCAGAAAGATCTCGATCTGTTGGCGTGCCGCCACCGCCGGCGCAGCTGCCCCGACCATCGGCATGTGCAAAGCAAACGGCTTGACTTGCTCGAGGCGGGTCATCAAGGCACCCGCATCGTGGGTCAACAGCCGGGCAGCGGCGGGGGAGACCATTGCCTCACACGCCCATCAGGACAATACGGCGTCCGCGACGAATCCATCGTCCCGCATTGCGCATTCCTTTTCGACCGACACCGGCACCTCGAGCCAACCCGGGTGCATGCCGGCGCACGGCCTGCTGTACCGCGCCACGCGCCGCTTCATCGTCCTCGATTTCTTCTGGCATATCGGCGGCTGCAAGTGCCGCTTCGCCGGTCATTCGAACGACCCGGCGGGCCACTTCGAATTCCTGATCCTCAGGACTCATGCCTTCGAGTTCGAGACCAAATGCCCTGCCCGCGCCGGATGCCAGGCGTCCGCCGATCGCAGCCCCAACAGGACCGCCGAAGAAACCGCCTGCAGCGCGGCCTGCGCCCTTTAAGGCACGCCGTGCAACCGAGCGAAGTCCGCGACGTAAACGCCGCCCGAGCCGGCCCCGGATCGCCCGCCTTGCCCTTTTTTTGAGCTTGCGAAATCCGCGCCTTAACGCACGGCCAAAGAACATTTCGAGCTCTGCGTCATCCGAGACTTCGAGCAATTCCAGAGCGAGCTCCATTTCCTCGCCTTCATCGAAAACGGACGTACCGGCAGAGCTTTCCCACTCTCCTTCCAACTCGCCCAATTCTTCTTCGTCGTCTTCGAATTCGTACTCGCCGAGTTCTTCTTCGTCTTCGAACTCCTCTTCATATTCGAGCTCGTCATCGAAGTCGGCTTCGAGTCGCGTTCGATCCAAGTTATGCATGACTTATCTCCATGAATGCGCAAACGAACCAAGGGGAATGCACAGATCACGGAGCAAGCATCATGCCATGTGTATTTTATCGATTTTTCAATAGCTTAAGAATTTTCACCTGGGAAGCTGGGTTCGCATCTTCAGGACTTTTCAAAACATTCCGCGAATCCCGCTTCACACCTTTGCCGCTGCACTTTGTCGCGCGGGTGTCCCGTCTGCGTCAGATGACAAAGCCTGATAGCTTCGCCCCTGCGCAAAAAACGACGCAGCGGTTTTCAACGTGGCGGCATGGACCTACGCCTGCCCCTTCGTGCGTTAAAAGGCCTTTGGATCGAGATGAGCAGCCCAGCGCTCAAGCAGGCTGCGCAAGGCAGCGGCGTCCTGTTTGCCGAGCACTTTGACAGCTTCCTGATCCAGAGCCTCGAAGACGGACACGGTGTCCTGAACCAGATCCCTGCCCCGGCGCGTAAAGCAGACGCGCATGGCACGACCGTCTGTTTCATCCGGCTGCCGAGTCACATATCCCTGCGCCTCGAGTTCTTGAACCAGTTTGCTGACCGCCTGTTTTGAAATTCTCAGACGCTCGGCGAGTGCCGTCACGCGGCTGCCCTCGGCCTCGATGTGCACCAGCAGGGATTTCTGCGCAGGCGGCAGGTTATGGCTAACATTTCCCCGCTCTTCGAGCCGGCGCTGGTAAGCCATGGACAAGCGCGTCACCAGCCGGCCGATAAGCCGCGAGCGACGCTGATCAAGATTCTCCTGCATGACCGCACTATGGTCAGGTGCGTTAATTTTGTCAATTTAGTTGACTAATTGAAAATAATCTCCTAATAAATAGTCAACCAAATTGACTATATGGCCGGTTCACTGGGACTGTCGATTTTCATCAATTCGCCCCAAGGCCAACAGGGATCTCCCTATGTATCAAAGAGTTATTGAACCCCTCCGGCCCTCCCATCACGCCGGGCTGAAGAACCGGGCGGCAGGCGCAGGGACCGTAGGTTCGCGGTTGCATTCTCGTCAGTGGGCGGGCAAGCGTGTCGTGATCACCGGTGGAACCGACGGCATTGGCAGGCACCTCGCGAAGAAACTGGCAATGCGTGGCGCCGACGTACTGATCGTCGGCAGACGCGCCGAGACCGAAGTCGAACCCCTGCTGACACCTCGACAAAGTTACGTTCGTGCAGATCTCTCTCACGCGGATGGCCCGACGCAGGTGACGGAAGCCCTGACCCGGATCGGCTGGCAGCAGGTCAACATGCTGGTGCATAACGCGGCGGTCGGATGGATCGGCCCATCGGAGCAGCAGTCGGCGGACTCCGTAGACGAGTTACTTGTGACCAACCTGCTGAGTCCCGTTGCCTTGACTAGCCTCTTGCTGCCGCATCTTCGGTGGGCACGCGGCAAGATTGTCTTCATAGGTTCGGTCGCGGCCGGGGTTCCCTGCCCTTCCTTTGCAGTCTACGGCGCGACCAAGTCGGCTCTAACGGGATTCGCGCGCAGCCTCCGGCTGGAACTGGCCGGAGAGGTTGGTGTGCAAATTATCCATCCCGGGCCGACCCGCACCGGATTTCATGCCAAATCGGGGGTTCGATCTCACGGCCTCGCCCGCCTTTTCATGGATCCCGAGGGCGTTGCAGAGAGAGTCTTGCGGGCAATGCAGAGCAACCGAGCGGTCTCGACACTCGGCTACAAAGCCTTGCTCGGGGAATGGGTCCGTCATGCCGGAGGGCTGATGTGAGAATTGTTGTTACCGGAGCCGCGAGTGGCCTGGGTGCCGCGTTGTCGACGCGCTTTCTCTCGGCCCGCCATACGGTCCTGGGGATCGACTGTGCCTGGCCGCAGGACCAACACGAAGAGACCAACGTTCCCAACGCCATAATGCGGTATCGGGCCGATCTCGCCGATCGCACTGCGATCGCCGGACTGGTTGAAAGGATCTGCGAGGCGGGCGCCATTGATGTGGTCATTCACAACGCCGGAATCAATGCGGCGGGACCCTTCGAAAATCTTGACCAACCTGCGATGCACCGGATTATCGCCGTCAACCTGCGCGCCCCGATGCTCATGACTGCGGCGCTCCTGAAACAGGGCCTCATCTCGGAAGGCGGAAGCCTCGTCTTCGTCGGATCGCTCAGTTCCTACCTCAGCTATCCGGGGGCGGCGACCTATGCAGCAAGCAAAGACGGACTGCTGGCCTATGCCAAGAGCCTGACGCCTGCGCTCGCACGCCGCCGGATCGCCTGCCTCTCAGTCCTGCCCGGACCGCTCGATACGGCACATGCCCGTATACATGCCCCGCCAGGCGCAGATGAACGCGGCCGGCTGGACCCGGCAGCAGCCGCGGACGAGATCTACCGGGCGGTTCAGAGCAAACGGGAAAGCCTGGTGCCGGGTTGGCGCGCCAAGCTCTATAGCGGGATCGGCATCGCGTCTCCCAGGCTGGCCGAACGCATGATGCGTAAAATCATCTTCCTGCCGTTGCGCGATGCGGCACGTGCACAGCCCCTGTCCTGACAGGCCAATGCCCGCCAAGCCAATCAACCGCCATGAAATTTATGACGAATGCAATCTTCGGCAGGCGCTCGCTTTGTCAACGCAGCAAGTGCTTTATCCCGCCGGTCGGCTATACCCGCGTAGAAACACCTGAACAGCGGAACTCACCACCCGCTCGACATCCGCCTCGCTCGGTTTTGGGCCAACCCCAAGCACCAGACGCACGAAATAGTCGCTTTTGACCAGGGCCAGGAACTGCGCCGCGGCCATCTCTGGGTCGGCGATCTGGAGCTCTCCGGCACGTTCGCGGCCGCGCAGATATGCGGCCAGGTTCTGAATCGAACGCTGTGGGCCAGCCCGGTAAAAGGTGTCGCCGAGTTCGGGAAATCTTGCGGATTCCGAAGCGGCAATCCGAAAGATGGTGAGGACCATGTCCGAGGAGATGATCTTCAGGAAATTACGGCCGACGCAGGGCAGAACCTGATCCGCGGGATCGTCCGGCAGGTCAGCATTCGACATCCCCGTTTCGCTCTCGCAGAGGTCGGTCATAACCGCCTCGAACAGAGCGTCCTTGCCGGGGAAATAGCTGTAGACCGTGCGCTTGGAGACCTCGGCTTCTGCGGCGATCGCATCCATGCTGGTTTCACCGTAGCCGGAATCGAGGAACAGACGCGACGCCGCACTGACGATCGCATTGCGCTTCGGTGTTGATTCGACGCCAATGTGTACTGCAGAGTGACCGGCAGCAGCCTCCATTGCGCGCCTATCTCCAGCCTTCAGAACCATAACTCCTACCATCAACGCTTTATGGCCCAGACCTCTAGCGCTGTCGCCCAAGCCTGATCAACTGCATCCATTATGCAGATTTCTGCGGAAAGATCATGATGACATAAATCAAGTTTGTGCGAATACAAGGAATTTACGCAGAACCAGCTGTCAAATTATTGGATTTCCGACCGCAATCAGGTGTTTTATCGCCTGGCGCGTATTGCTGCGAGGAATGATTTGACTCTATTTCGTTTCATATGTAAGAAATTTCTGACATATGAAACGAAGAGATCGCTTTTTTGCAAAAAGCTACTGAAGATCAAATGCTGACGATGTTTGCCGCCTTGGCGAACCCTCACCGGTTGCGCATTCTTGCCTCCCTGAGTGCCAACGGGCGCAACTACGTAAGTCAGCTCGCCAGAGAGGCAGGGATTAGCCGCCCGCTTCTGCATCTTCATCTGCAAAAACTCGAGGATGCAGGGCTCGTCACGAGTGAGTTCGAAGTTATGGACGACGGAAAAGCCCGCAAGTTTTTTACCGCTTCGGATTTCAGTTTCGAACTGACTCCCGAGGCTATCGCAGCCGCCGTCAGGTCGCTGCCACCCCACTCTGCAAACGCCAAATAGCAAAGGAACCCGATATGACTGAACAGGCGGATACCTTTCTGCTCTTAACGATCCTCTCTCTCGTCACCATTCTACTCGTGTTCGGCATGAAGTATTTCTCGGCGCTACAACGGACACGACAGCTCCTTGCGAACGAAGGCACCTATCAAGAACTGGCCGCCCGAACCGCCACCATCCAGTCAGCCAGCGCCGCGGTACTGGCACAGCTTGAGACCGATATCGCCGAGATGAAGGACCGGATGACCGGCATCGAGAAGGTTCTGCGCGAAGTCGAATGAGATATCCGGACGCGGCAAGCATTGAGGCGGCGCGCACGCAGATGCGTTGGATGCGGTTTGTGTCCCTGCTGGAAGGCACGACGCTCGTCGCTCTGGTCTTTATCGCCGTCCCGCTCAAGCACTTTGCAGGCTTTCCAGCGGCAACCTCGGTCATGGGACCAGTCCATGGATTCGCGTTCCTGCTCTACATCTGGATGCTGGCACAGGCGGCTTCGTCCTTTGCCTGGCCCAAAAGCGATATCATTCCACTCTTCGTCATGGGGTTCATTCCCTTCGGCGCGTTCGTCAACGAGCGCAGGCTGAAACGAATTGAGACTGATCTGACCCTATCTCGCTGATCGGAAACAGCTATGGAATACCTTTGGTTCAAGGCTTTTCACGTTGCAACTGTGGCAATCTGGATCGGCGGCATGCTGATGCTGTCGCTTGCCGTCGCAGCGCTGCCGGCATCGGCTTCGGGAACTCCAGCCACTCCGTCACCGATGATAGAGGCCGTGGCACGCTGGAACAGGTGGGTTACCTCTCCTGCCATGCTTCTCGCCTGGGGCCTCGGGATCACTATGGCGGTTCAGGCGGACTGGTTCACAGCCCCTTGGCTGCTCATCAAGCTGCCGATCGTCCTTGGCCTTTCGGCCGTGCATGGCGCGCTGTCGGGCCGATTACGTCGGCGGACAGGACTGGCGGGGCAGGAAACACCGTCCCTTCTGCGTTTCGCCGGACCTGCGACGGTCGTCGGCATTGTCGTGGTCGCGATACTGGCGGTTGCCAAGCCCGTCTAACTGCTGCGGAGACCTATCCGCCTTTTTTACCGGCGACACACTCGGCAAGCAGGCAGATGATCTCGAACATCATAGTCACGCCAACCAGCGCCGTATTGCCGCTGGGATCAAAGGGCGGCGAAACCTCGACCACGTCTCCGCCGACCAGATTGAGCCCGCGCAGACCGCGAATCATCTGCTGGGCATCCCGGGTGCTGAAGCCACCGATTTCCGGCGTGCCGGTACCGGGTGCATAGACCGGATCGAGTCCGTCGACGTCGAAGCTGATGTAGGTCTTGCCGTCACCGACGACCCGCCGGGCTTCTTCGATCACCGCCTCGACGCCCAGGTCGAAGTATTCTTCGATGGTGATCACGCGGATGCCCTGCTCCAGACCCCAGTCGTTGTCGAAATCACCGTAAAGACCACCGCGAATGCCGATCTGGACGGTCCGCTTGGGATCCAGCAGGCCTTCCTCGATCGCACGGCGGAACGGTGTGCCGTGGGTGTATTTCGAGCCGCCGAAATAACGGTCCCAGGTATCGGTATGGGCGTCGAAATGCACCATGCCGATCGGACCCTTATCGCAGATCGCACGCATAACCGGCAGGGTAATCAGGTGGTCGCCGCCGGCGGTCAAGGGCACGACGCCGGCATCGTGAAGAGTCCTGTAGTAGGTCTCGACCCGACTGAGCGTATCCTCGATATCGATCGGATTGACCGGCGAATCGCCTAGATCAGCGCAGTTCGCCAGTTCGAAGGGTTTCAACTTCGAGACGTGATGAACGCTGCGGACCATGGTCGAGAGATCGCGCATCTGCCGCGGACCATGGCGCGCGCCCGGCCGGTTGGTGGTGCCGCCGTCCCAGGGAACCCCGCAGACGCCAATATCAACATCATCGAGATCATCCAGCGCGATGTTCGGCAGGCGCATAAAGGTCGGGATGCCCGCATAGCGCGGCAGGACCGCACCGGAGACGGGTTTAAAGGATCTCGATTTAGGCTCTTCCGAAGACACTGGCGGCTCCCTGGCAGTCGCCACCCCTAATGACGGCTCTTGCGTTGAACCATTGCGGATGACGAACGAATCTGATGTTCAGGACAGACTAATCAGAACGGCCACGGCTGCAAGCAGGATCACGCCGACAACCCAGACCATCGGGCTGAGCCCGCCGGATTTTTCAGGCGCCTGAGTGCTGGGTGCCGCCGCAGGCTTCGGTGCTGCGGCAACGGGCGCAGGTTCGGGAGCAGCAGACGCTTCCTCCGCTGCCGGCGTTTCGGAGGTCACCTCTTCCGCGGGTGCTGCCGCTTCGGCTGATTCCGCCTGCGCTCCATCGACCAGTCCGGCAAAGGTTTCGAAGAAATCCTTGGCCATCTTCTTGGCGGTCCCGTCGATCAAGCGGCTGCCGAGCTGGGCCAGCTTACCGCCGATATCGGCATGCACTTCGTAATGCATCAGAGTTCCATCGCCATCCGGCTCCAGACGGACCTTGGCGCCGCCCTTGGCAAAACCCGCAGCACCGCCCTTGCCCTCACCGGAAATGGTGTAACTTTCCGGACGGTTCAAATCTGAGAGAGTCACTGCACCACTGAATTTGGCTTTCACCGGCCCGACCTTGGCCACGACACGGGCCGTCATTTCGGTGTCGGAGGTCTTGTCGATTTCCTCGCAGCCGGGAATGCACTGCTTCAGTATTTCCGGATCGTTCAAGGCATCGTAAACCGCTTCGCGGGACGCATTGAGCCGATATTCACCTGTCATATCCACCGGCAGGTTCTCCTTACATCTCTGGATTGGTTTTGCGCAGACTCGCGATAGCAAGACATCTGTCAAGTATTCATAAGTTCAATCCCGCTTGGCGGGTTGCGTACGGGAGGCACTTTCTATGGGTCTATCCTGCGGGGTTGACGAGGCCTCGCCACCAGCTGCAACGCCTGCTTCATTCACGTTGCGGCGGCGCAGTTCGGTGATTTCGGCCAGGATGGAAAGCGCGATCTCCTCATGCCCGATAGCACCGATGTTCAATCCGGCGGGTGCCTTCAGGCGCGCAACCAGCGATTTCTCCAGGCCCAGTTCAAGCAGCTGTACGCACAGAACCTCCGCCTTCTTCCCACTGCCGACGAAAGCCACATAAGGCACCGATGATCGAAGAGCTGCAGCCAATGCCTCCCGGTCCCGCCGCCCTTGAGTGGCGACCACGATGAAGGACTGCTCCGGCCTGGCGAGGTCTTCCAGACCATAATCGGTCTTTCGGATGTCAGCCTCCGCAAAACGCGCCTGCATGTCGTCAGGCGCAAGAACGACAAGACTGAAACCCAGGCGCCGTCCCAATTCGGCAACGGCAACCCCTACAGGTGAGGCGCCGAACACGACAAGCTGCGGGCGCGGCAGCATCGCCTCGACAAAGATTTCAACCGTTCCCCCGCTCGGACAGGCGCTCTTATGGAGTTCGACTCCGTCCACATCGACCGGCGCGACAACCTGATCTTTGGGGCGCACGCGGATGAGATGGGCCTCGGCACCTGTTATGACTTCAGCGGCCGCTTTTCGCACCGCCCCCTGCACACAGCCGCTACCGATCCAGCCAACAATGTCACCGCTTTGCCGGACAATGGCCTTGGCACCTGCCTTTGCAGAGGTCGCATCGCGGGTCCTCACCACCGTGGCAAGCGCGAACGCTTCTCCCGTCCCACGCAATCGGGCCATCTCGTCCATAATTTCGTCGCCGTAGGGACCGGTCATCAGAGCTTCGCCAGATAGGGTTCGAGTGCCGCAAGGCTCTCCAGGTTGTGGGCCGGCGCGAAGAGATCGATATGCGGCAGCGCGGCTGCCATCCCTCCGGCGACCGGCTCGTAACCGGACCAGCCGATCATAGGGTTGAGCCAGACGATACGCTTACAGCGCCGGCGCAGCTTGATCAGGGACTCGCCAAGCTTGTCGGAAGACCCGGTATCGTAGCCGTCGCTGACGACCATCACCACGCTGCGCGAATTCAAGACCCGCTGAGCATGGAGGCGGTTAAAGGCATCCAAGCTCTCACCGATCTTGGTACCGCCACTCCAGCCCTGCGAGATCAGGGTCATGCGCTCCAGCGCCTTTTCGGCGTTACGTTCCTTGAGCGCCTCGGAGATATGGACCAGGCGGGTATGGAAGACGAAGGCCTCCGCCTGCCGGAAGTTATCAAGCACACCCAGGATGAAGCGCAGGAAGAAAAGGCTGTAGTGGTTCATCGAGCCCGACACGTCCAACAGCACGACAATCCGCAATGGCTTGTCCCGGCGCTGCCGGCGAAAGAGCTCAATCGGCGTGCCGCCGTGGGCGATGTTGCGATGGATCGTCTTGCGCAGGTCGATTCGACGGCCTTTCCGGCGTTCCCTTTCCCGCCGCGACAGGCGGCTGCGCATGCGTGCGGCCAAACGGGCCGTCAGCTCGTGCACCCGTGCCAGTTCCTCTGGATCACTGATCTGCCGTAGATCGGCTTTTTCGAGCGATTCTGCCGCACTGGCTCCGCGCTGGCGGGTTCCGGCCGGACCGGCCTGTTCGCCACCATCCGCCGCACTTCGCTCAACGGCGGCGGCCAGAACACTGGGCTTGGTTGCAGGCCCGCTGCCTGGCAGACGGCGCAGACCCTGAGGCCCCGATCCGCTGACTGTGGCAACCCGCTTTAAGCCGCGGCGCAGCCAGAAGGCATCAAACATCTCATCAAAACGCCGCCAATCGGCCGTCGTCGTGCAAAGCAGGGAGCGTAACCCCTGGCGCAATTCATCGGCCGACAGCATCTCATCGCCATCGAGAAACCTCGCGGCGTCATGGGCTTCGGCGGCACCGACCACATAGCCGTTGTCCCGCAGCATGCGCAAAAACCGGACCAGACGCAGAAGAGGATCGGACAAAACAGGGAGCGCAGGTATGTTTTGAGCGGAGGCCATGACTCAGGCCACTTTCCCGACGATGCGCTCGGTGATCTCGGGCGATACAGCCCGCCGGTCGTGGTCGGTCTTCAGCAGGCAAAGCAGGCTGTCATACACCGCCTCGGGGTCCTCCCGCAGATCGGCGATCTCCAAACCAACGAGTGCCGCAGCCCAATCGAGGGTCTCGGCAATCCCCGGCTTTTTGTCGATGTCTTCCTTGCGGATGGATTGAACGAAACGGACCACCTGGCCGGCCAGCCGAAGATCTATTCCAGGCATCCGGGCCTGCAGAATCCGGATTTCTTTTCCTTCGTCGGGATAGTCGACGTAGTGGTAGAGGCACCGTCGGCGCAGGGCGTCCGAGAGCTCGCGCGTTCCGTTGGATGTCAGAACCACATAGGGGACCGACTTGGCCTCGATCGTCCCTAGCTCGGGAATCGAGATCTGGAAATCGGACAGCACCTCGAGCAGAAAGGCTTCGAACTCCTCGTCGGCCCGGTCAATCTCGTCGATCAATAATACCGGTGGCGTTTCCTGACTGATGGCCTCCAGCAGAGGCCGGCGCAGCAGGAAATCTTCCTGGAAGATATGTTGCTCCTTTTCAGAAGCACTGATCTCTTCCTGCTCCCAGATCTTGATGGCCAGTAACTGCCGCTGATAGTTCCACTCGTAAATCGCGGCGTTGGCATCGAGACCTTCGTAGCACTGAAGTCGGATCAGCCGCGTATCCAGAACGCGCGCAAGGCCCTTGCCGACCTCGGTCTTGCCGACCCCGGCATCGCCCTCCAGCAGCAGCGGCCGTTGCAGCCGCTGCATCATGAGAACGGCCATAGCCAGCTGAGGATCGGCCACATAACCGGTCTCGCCAAAGCGCCGCAGGATATCTTTGCGTTCTTCCTTCATGGACCGGTCGCTTACGCTCCGTTACTTCGTCAGCCCCAGCTCCTGACATTGTTTCCACACACGCCAGGCGGTGTGCGGCATCGGCATATGCTTCACACCGAGATGCGAGAAGGCGTCGATGACCGCGTTCGAGAACGCGGGCACACCGCCGACATTCGGGCTTTCGCCAACACCCTTGGCACCGATCGGATGGTGCGGGCTCGGGGTCACCGTGAAGTCGGTTTCCCAAATCGGCGTTTCGACAGCCGTCGGCAGGAAGTAGTCCATCAGGCTGGCCCCCTGGACATTGCCGAGTTCGTCGTAAGCAATCTCCTGCCCCATTGCGATCCCAAAGGCTTCGGTCAGGCCGCCGTGCACCTGCCCTTCGATCACCATCGGATTGATGCGGGTACCGCAGTCGTCCAGAGCGTAGAAACGCCGAATGGCAGACTCACCCGTGTCAATGTCGATGTCGATCACACAGAGGTAGGCACCGAAGGGGTAAGTCATATTGGGCGGGTCGTAGTAGTCGACCGCCTCCAGACCCGGCTCCATGCCTTCCGGCAGATTGTTGTAAGCAGCCCAGGCGATCTCCTTCATGGTCGCCTCTTTCTCGGGCAGACCTTTGACCTTGAAGCGGTCGATCTCCCACTCCAGATCGCCCTCGGCGACCTCAAGCAAATGAGCGGCGATCTTCTGCGCCTTGGCCCGAATCTTCCGGCCCACACGCGCGGCCGCTGCACCGGCAACCGGAGTCGACCGGGATCCATAAGTGCCCAGACCGTAAGGCGCCGTGTCGGTGTCGCCCTCCTCGATGCCGATGTCTTCGGAGGGAATCCCGATCTCGGTGGCCAGGATCTGTGCATAGGTAGTTTCGTGTGCCTGCCCCTGCGACTTGGTGCCGAGCCTTGCGATGGCGCTGCCTGTCGGATGGACCCGGATCTCGCAGGAATCGAACATGGCCACGCCGAGGATATCGCAGTTACGGCTCGGACCCGCGCCGACGATCTCGGTGAAGAAGGCCACACCGATACCCATCAACGAGCGACTCTCGCCACGTGCCACCTTGTCCCGCTGCTCAGCCTGTTCCTTCCGCAGGCCGGCATAGTCGACCGCCTGCATCATCTGGTTCATAGCCGTGGGATAATCGCCGCTGTCGTATTCCCAGCCGAGCGCGGAGTTGTAGGGGAACTGGGCCGGCTGCACGAAGTTCTTCAGCCGCAGTTCAGCCGGATCCATCTCCAGTTTTTGAGCCAGCACGTCAATCATGCGTTCGATCATATAGGCCGCTTCGGTCACCCGGAAGGAACAGCGGTAGGCCACACCACCCGGCGCCTTGTTGGTATAGACGCCGTCGACCGAAACATGGGCCACCGGGATATCGTAAGACCCGGTGCAGATGTTGAAGAAGCCGGCCGGCCACTTGGTCGGATCGGCGCAGGCATCGAAGGCACCGTGATCGGCCAGTACATGACACTTCAGGCCGGTGATCTTGCCATCTTTGGTCGCCGCCAGCTCGCCGGTCATATGATAATCGCGGGCAAAGGCGGTGGCCGAGAGATTCTCGATCCGGTCCTCGACCCACTTTACCGGAATACCCAGCACAATGGACGCGACGATCGAGCAGACATAGCCCGGATAGACACCGACCTTGTTGCCGAAGCCGCCGCCGATGTCAGGCGCAATCACGCGGATCTTGTGCTCTGGAATCCCGGACAGCAGGGACGCCACCGTACGCACCACATGGGGCGCCTGGAAGGTGCCATAGACCGTCAGCTCGCCCTTGATTTTATCCATCGAGGCGATCGAGGCACAGGTTTCCAGCGGCGAAGGGTGCACACGCTGGTAGGTGATCAGTTCCTTGACCGTCACCTCGGCGTCCGCAAGAGCTTTATCCGCCCCCTCCAGATCGCCGATTTCCCACTCGAAGATATGATTGTCGTGCTTGCGCAGGCCATGGGCACCCTCGGTCTTGCCCTGGATATCTTCACGCAGACAGATCGCACCTTCGTCCATGGCCTTGAAGGCATCGACGATCGGTGGCAGTTCCTCGTAATCCACCTCGACCAGTTCTGCCGCGTCAGATGCAATGTAGCGGTCGTCGGCGACGACGAAGGCCACTTCCTGGTTTTGGAACAGCACCTTTTCTTCCGCCAGCACCGCCTGGACGTCACCGGCCAGAGTCGGCATGTAATGCAGATTCAATGGTTTGAGATCGGCCGCGGTCAGGACCGCCTTGACCCCGGGCACCGCCAGCGCCGCTTCGGCATTGATGGATTTGATGCGGGCGTGGGCATAGGGACTGCGCACGAAGTCACCGAACACCATGCCCGGCAGTTTGACGTCATCGACGTAATTGCCGGCGCCCTGGATGAAGCGGACGTCTTCCTTACGCTTGCGGGCGGTACCGACACCACCTAGAGTCGCTTCGCGCTCTTCCAGCGTCATTGTCTGTGCATCACTCATTATTCAGCCGCCTCCCGCGTTGTATCGTTCAGCTTGTTGGCCGCATAACGCACGGCTTTGACGATGTTCTGGTATCCGGTGCAGCGGCAGAGATTGCCTGAGATACCCCAGCGAATTTCCTCATCAGTGGGGTTTGGGTTTTCCTGCAGCAGCCGATGGGTGCGCATGATCATGCCAGGCGTGCAGAAGCCGCATTGCAGGCCGTGTTCCTGCATGAAACCTTCCTGGATCGCGTGCAGCGTGCCGTCAGCGGCAGCCATGCCCTCGACCGTCGTGATATCGGCGTTTTCGGCCTGAACCGCAAACAGGGTGCAGGATTTCACCGAGCGCCCATCGAGATCCACCGTACAGGCGCCGCAATGACTGGTTTCGCAGCCGATATGCGGGCCGGTCAGCCCGAGATCTTCGCGCAGGAAGTGGATCAGAAGCGTTCGCGCCTCGACGTCGCCTTCGACCGTCTTGCCATTCACGGTCATTTTCACGTGTTTCTTGTTCATGCTTCGCGCCTCCCTGTCTGAGCGCCAGTTTTGCTGTTTGTTGCTCTGTGGATCATTGGGCCCGCTCCTTGGCTTCTTCGATGGCCCGGCGCGTCATCACGCCCGCCATCTTGGTGCGGTATTCCGCCGGCCCGCGGCCATCTGACGCGGGTTCGGTAATGGATTCTGCCAGGGCCACGGCCTGATCGATGGTCGCCGCATCGAGTGCGGTTCCCACCAGAGCGTCGGATGCCGCCTGGGCGTAGAGCGGCGTATCCCCCACATTGGTAAGCGCGATCGACGCTGAGACACAGCTCCCGCCGTTCATCGACAGAATGACGGCTGCCGCGGCTGTCGCGTAATCGCCGACTTTGCGCTTCAGCTTTTTGTAAGCGTAGCCATGTCCCACCACAGGCTTTTCGAAGCGGACCCCGGTCAGGAGTTCACCGTCCTTCAACTCCGTGAAGTAGGCTGCCTCGTAATAGTCTCGCGCATCGACTTCGCGTGTACCGTCCGGCCCCTGCAACAGATAGGTTGCGCCGAGGCACTGCATCAGCGCGGGCATATCATTGCCGGGATCGCCATTGGCGACATTGCCGCCGAGGGTGCCGCAGTAGCGCACCTGGGGGTCTGCGATCAGCAAGGCTGCCTCGCGAATGATCGGGCAGTTCTCGGCCAGAACCTTGGAAGCGATCAATTCGGTCTGAGTGGTCATGGCACCGATGGTGATTGCGCCGCCATCCTCGGACACTCCCACCAGACCGGCGACATCCTGCAGATCAACCAGATGCTCTGGAGCGGCCAAACGCAATTTCATCATCGGAATCAGGCTGTGTCCGCCCGCAATGACGCGCGCTTCGTCGCCGTGGGTCGAGAGCAAGCTCACGACCTCGCCTATCGAATTGGGACGGTGATATTCGAAATCGCCCGGAATCATGCCAGCCTCCTCATCAGTCAAAGCTCCCTATGAACCCTATGTCGTTCGGACACGCGTAACGAGGGTTCGAGAAAGCTGCGGGAGAAGGACTTAACTGAATGGCGGCCATTGCCTGACCGCTTGGAACTTTCACCAAAATCAAGACACAGGTTTTCAGGCAGCGGTTTGAGGCGCCAGCCTGAAATAACGATTAGTGATGCGACTTGAGTTCAAAACATCCTCCCGGCCCGCTGGGGATTCTCGAATGTCCCTCTTTGCGTGCAGATGGTCAGGATTCATCCACAGCGCAGAACGGCCCGCTAGCAGAGCGGCACCAACACCCCAGATTTTTTAATGAATGGCGGTTCGTGCGCACGAACGACGGAAGATTTTCCACGAGTCATGCGTACAGAATTGAGCGAAAAACCGGATACGCCATGATCAATCACAACAATCGGAAAATGAGACATGTTATGTCTTATGCGTTGAATTGCCTATCAAAAGACGGTCGACCAAGTGTACGTACGCGCGACGTACATCCAAACCTCAACCCGCAAGAACCGCCTGCAAGCGCGTCACATTGCCCCGGCTGACCGGTACAACCCTGTGAGCCATGCTCCGAAGCAGGACGGCGCCGTTCTCGTTCTTACGTTCAAAGGATTCAATGGCTTCCAGATTGACGATATGACTTCTATGCACTCGCAGGAACTTACCGGAGTCCAGAAGGGATTCGAGTTCGGAGATGGAGAATGCGCAGAAGTAGCTCTGTTCGTTGGTAAAGATCTTGGTGTAACGGCCGTCAGCCTGAATGGCGGCTACCGTATCGGCGTCCAGAAACAGGGTCTTATTGTTGAGATCGACCGGGATCTTCACATCAGAGTTGATATGCGCCGCATGTTCCTGTCCTGTCCCTGCTTGATTCCCCTGCGCCGTTGCATCTGCGAGGCCCGGATTCAAGATCGAATGGTCGAGGCTGCTTGCGGTCTGCCGCTTCTGGCCGTCGGGCAGAACCGAAAGAATGGCGAAGCCCAGAATAAAGAAAGTGGTCAAGGCGACGATAATGGCCAGGGTCGAGGGGTCCAAAATGGGTTCGGCAACCGAGACCAGATACTCTAACGGTACGAAGGTCGCGGCCCCCATGGCAACATAATGCATGCCCGCCATTGCGAGCCCCATCACGATGGCGGCGCAGACGACCTGCCAGCGTTTTTTGTCGCGGGAGGCCAGATAAAGCGCCAGGGTCGAGGCGAGAACCCCGATCATAACCGAGGCGATGACCAGCCAGGGCGTATAGGCGATGCTGCAGTTGGCCCGGACCGCGGACATGCCGACGTAATGCATGGTGGAAATGCCGCCGCCCATGGCGACGCCCGCGGCAGCCAGCTTTATCGTCGTCACGCGCCCGTAACTGATCAGCGCGAGACCGGCACCGGTCATCAGGATCGAAACCAGGGCGGAAATCAAGGTGGTGAGGATGTCGTAATTGATGGTCACCGGCAGCTTTAGGGCCAACATTCCGATGAAGTGCATCGACCAGATACTCACACCGATCGCGACTGCCGAGGCCGCCAGAATCGACTTGCGGACGACACCGGACAGCAGCACCATGCGCTCGACCATATGCAGGCCCGTGTAGGACCCGATAATCGCCACGGCGAGGGAAAGTGCAATCAGAGCCGGGTCGTACTGCACCAGCATCACGACGCACCATTATCCGTAAACTGCGGGCGATAGGTCGCTGCCGCCGTCATCTCTACTCCCCATTCCACCTCACGGACCGCCCGCCGGTCTTAATCGATGCCGCCGCTGTTTCGAGCCGATTTTCCCAAGATTACCACTGTTGCAGCGATTCCTGTAGTAAATCCCGATTGACGGCAAAGTGATCCCGCCAGCATAAGGAACCGCAAATGTGACAAAGGCAAAACGCGAGAGGGGTATTGATGGCTTCACCGAGAGCCTGGCAGCGCATGTTAAGTGGCCGGCGGCTCAATCTGCTCGACCCCTCGCCTCTCGATATCGAGATTGAGGATATTGCTCAGGGCCTCTCCCGGGTGGCGCGATGGAACGGTCAGACCTCGGGCGACTGGGCCTTCAGCGTAGCACAGCATTCGATGCTGGTTGAGGATCTGGTCGGCAGGTTGAAGCCCGAGACACAGACCAAGTGGCTGCGCGCCGCCCTTTTGCACGATGCGCCCGAATACGTGGTCGGCGACATGATCACGCCCTTTAAATCGGCCATCGGTCCCGACTACAAAGACCTTGAAAACCGGCTTCTCGCCGCGGTCCACCTGCGCTTCGGTCTCCCTGCCGCAATCCCGCGGGACATTGCCCGCGATATCAAGCGCGCGGATCGGGCCGCTGCCTACCTTGAGGCCACCCAACTCGCGGGTTTTGCGCCAAGCGAGGCGAAGCGTCTCTTCGGCGACGCGGTCGAGGGCGAGGAAATACTGCTGGTTCCGATGGAGCCTGATGAGGCAAAGACGTCCTTCCTCTTGCGCTTCTCCGCGCTCACCGAATGACTCTCGCGAATGATCCGGCAGATGTGCCTGTCACGACGGAGTTTGCGTCACGGTCCGCCACACGGTTAAACTCCCGCGGTCCGCGCGGCTCGAGCGCTGTTTGAACCGCAGACCGGCGAAACTCTCAAGGCGAAAACGCTCCGTGCCGCATAGCCCCAAGCCACAGGCGATCCCAAGTTCGCCGACCGAACTGACTTCGGGCAAGACGGCGCGCGACGAAAATTTTCCCGTCGGCTCCTGGCTGATCGAAGCCCGGCTGCGGCCTCATATCATGACCTACTACCGCTTCGCCCGGGCAGCCGACAACATCGCCGACAATCCGGATCTGGCGGCTGGCGACAAGATCTCGCTGCTCTCTCTCTTCGAAGATCGGCTGACCAATGCCGCGGACCGCGAAAAAGATGTGGTTGCGGACATGCGCCAGAGCCTTGCAGCAACGGCGATTGCGCCGGTGCGCTGCCTCGACCTGCTCTACGCCTTCATGCAGGACGCCCGTAAATCCCGGCGCGAATCCTGGGATGACCTTCTGGACTATTGCCGTCTTTCGGCAAACCCCGTGGGGCGCTACCTGCTGGACCTGCATGGAGAGGAGCCGGCCGCCTATGTGGCATCCGATGCTCTGTGCAGCGCTTTACAGGTGCTCAACCACCTGCAGGACTGCGGCAAGGATTACCGGCAGCTCAATCGAGTCTACCTGCCGATGGACTGGCTGACATCGCAAGGCCTGACTGAAGAGGTTCTGCGCTCCGATCGGACACCACCGGCGCTCCGCCGGGTAATCAACCTTTGCCTGGACGGCGTCGACAGTCTGCTCGAAGACGCCGTTTCTTTACCCCGGCAGATGAAAAACCGAGGCCTCTCGATGGAGTCTGCGGTCATTTTGCGTCTGGCGCTGCGCCTTTCCGCGCGTTTGCGCAAAGAAGATCCGCTAGCAGTAAATGTTTCGCTTTCTAAATTAGATTTCTTGATTTGCGCATTGCGCGGCATCCTGGCGGTTCTCGCCGGCCGGCTGCTCGGATCCCGAAACGCCCCGGACATCGAAACGGCAGGACCTCATGGCTGACAGTTTCGATCTCCTGGAAACAACCGGCGGCGACCGGCCCGACGACTATGTCCGCGACCTGGTCCGACGGGCGGGCTCATCGTTTCTTTGGGGCATGAGGCTGTTACCGCCATCCCGACGGCGGGCAATGTATGGAATCTATGCTTTCTGCCGAGCGGTTGACGATATCGCGGACGGCACTGCCGAGGAAACGCGGAAATATGCGCAGCTCGAGGCCTGGCGGCAGGAAGTGCATATGCTCTTTGCAGGAAACCCGAAGCATCCGATCATGCGGTCCCTGCAGGAAGCTACAAGCGCATTCGAATTGCCGAAAGAGGAATTCCTGGCCGTGATCGACGGCATGGAAATGGACGTTCGAACGCCGATCCGTGCACCTTCCAGAGAAGACTTCACCCTTTACTGCCGGCGCGTTGCCGGGTCAGTCGGTCTGCTTTCCGTCCATGCCTTCGGCGCCAGGGACGGAGTTGCGCAAGAACTGGCGGTCATTGAAGGCGAGGCGCTTCAGATCACCAACATCCTGCGCGACCTCAAGGAAGACGCCGCCCGCGGGCGGCTCTATATCCCGCAGGAAATGCTGGAACAGCAGGGTATTTCAGATTTCGATCCGGCCTCCGTCCTCGCTCACCCGGAGTTCGCGACGGTTTACGCTGCCTTGTGCGCGGAGGCACGAACCCGCTTCGTGCGGGCGCGCGGCCTGATCCGGCAGGTTGAGGGCTCTGCCCTGCGGCCGGCCCGCCTTATGCTGGAACTCTACAGCCGGCTGCTCGATCGGTTGGAGGCCGTTGGCTGGCCGAACGGCGAGCAGAGAGTCCGCGTCCCAAGGCACGAGAAATTCCTGCTCATCCTGCGCTTCGGGCTGTTCTGAATTTTGAAACAGGTCCATGTCATCGGTGCCGGCCTGTCGGGCCTTTCCTGTGCCCTCCGCCTTAGCCGTGCAGGTGCAACGGTATCGCTTTACGACGCGGCAGCCCAGGCCGGCGGCCGCTGCCGGTCTTATTGGGACGGTAAGCTCGACCGGCGGATCGACAACGGCAATCACCTGCTGCTCTCCGCCAATCATGCGACGTTGGACTATCTCGGCGAAATCGGCGCCCGGAACCGCTTCGTCAGTCCCCCGCAGGCCAGCTTTCCCTTCGTCGATCTTTCGACCGGTGAACGCTGGACGATTTCGCCGGGCCCCAGTCCTATTCCCTGGTGGATCTTTCAAAGGGACCGGCGCGTTCCCGGCAGCCACCCGTTCGACTACATCTCGTTCCTCCAGCTCGCGGCGGCGCGCGCAGACATGACCGTCGCCGCTGCACTGCCGAAACGCAACCTGCTCTGGGACCGCTTTTGGCGCCCCTTCTGCACATCGGCGCTCAACACGGCGCCGGAAGAAGCCTCCGCTCAGCTTCTGTGGCGGACCATCAGGGAAACCTTCGCCAAAGGATCTGGGGCCTGCTTGCCGCTGGTGCCGAAAGATGGGCTCAGCGATAGTTTCGTCGACCCCGCACTAAGGATTATCCAGGCCAGCGGTAACTTCGTGCGCTTCAATCACCGGCTCCGCAGCTTTGAGTTCGACGGCAGCCGGATTGTCACTCTCGACTTCGGCGACAGGCGGATCGAACTTGGCGCCAACGACATGGTCGTAGTTGCTCTGCCACCTGGAAATGCAGGACAGGTCCTGCCGGGCCTCAAGACTCCGGACGACAGCCGCCCAATCGTGAACGTCCACCTTCGGATCGATCTGGATTCCACGACCTCCCCGTTGTTGCCTCTCAATCTGCCGTTTCTGGGACTGACCGGTGGGTCTTTCGACTGGGTATTCCTCCGGAGGGACGTAGCCAGCTTGACGGTCAGTGCCGCCGCCGAACTGGCCGAGCAGCCGGCTGAACAGATTGCGCAGCAGGCCTGGGCAGAGACAGCGCAAGCACTGATGTTGGACCCCGCCACGGCCCACGAAGTCCGCGTGGTGAAAGAACGTCGGGCGACCTTTGCACAAACACCGGCGGCCCTGAAACTGCGCCCTGGCGCCAGGACCGCTTGGCATAATCTTCTGCTCGCCGGCGATTGGACCGATACCGGCTATCCGGCCACGATCGAGAGCGCGGTACGCTCCGGCAACAATGCCGCTGCGCTGGCTGCGGAAATGCTGCGCTGAAGCTGTCTTTCGATAGAGCCTATGCGAAAATGTATAGGCCTGAACAAAAATGAAGATTTCCTTCGAACCGGCCTGACTTAAATCGAGTCCGGATGGAGGGAAATCAGGATTGAGACAAGCAGTCCCGTCCCGATATTTCTCCCAATCTGCACGGTGTAAACAGCGGCGTTGACGCAGATAAGCACGGATTGGGTTCCGGTCGCTCTAGGTATGGAGAATAAGATGTTCCGGAAATTCATTCTTGCGTCGGCCTGTCTGGCCGTCCTGTTTCTTGGCGCCGCCACGGATACCGGCGCGACACCGCTAAACGCCACAGAGCGCGGCACCTATCGCGACAACGGCCTGTTCGGTACAGCCGGGTCCGGGACATCGGTCGGCAACTACATAACCGGTGGTCTCGCGAATGGTGCCGAGTTCCGCAGCTTCTTCAATTTCGATTTGAGCGGCGTCACGGGCACGGTCACCGAGGCGGTTCTGACACTATCGCTGAACCGCACCGTTGCTTTGAGTCCCGACCCCAGCGAAAGCATCGCATTCTTCGACGTCACGGAAAGTCTTCCGGACCTGATCGACGGCAGCGGCGGCAGGGCAGCCTTCGACGATCTTGGAAGCGGCAGGCGGTACGGCTTCGGCACGCTGTCGACGGATTTGACCAGCGGCGTGCTCTCCGTCGCCTTAAATGCGCTTGCCTTGCTTGACCTCAACGCAGCCATCGGCGGCGACTTTGCACTGGGCGGTGCGCTGACGAGCCTCTCAGGCGAGACGGAATTGCTCTTTGGATTCTCCAATTTGGGACAGCAACAGCCAACACAACTCAATCTGACGACGGTTGCGCAGGCTCCAAATCCTGTCGCCATCCCAGAACCAGGCAGCTTCACCCTCATTAGCCTCGGGCTGTTTGCGCTTGCGATGGGACGCTGGAAGTTTCGCATAGGCCAACGCACCGCATGCAACGGGCAATCGTGACATCATCGCTCCAGCAGGATAGTCGGCCCGTCGTGATAGCGCGTACGTGCGTATTCGCGATAGCCGCATTTCTCCGCAACACGTAAAGAGGCCAGATTGTCCGGGTCCACCAGACAAACCGTCCGGCAGCCCTGCCCAAGATTTGCCTCCACCCAACCAAGGGCAGCCAGCACGGCTTCGGTTGCATAGCCCCTGCCATGGGACCAGGTTGCAAGCACCCAGCCCATTTCCGGTATCCCCTCAATGGAGGGTTCGATATCACGCTTGAAATCTCCAAGGCCGACCTGACCTGCAAGTCGGCCGGAGGCTTTCTCCTCCAGCGCCCAGTAACCATATCCCATCATAGACCAATGACCGCCATGCCGCAGAAAACGGCCCCAGGACTCTTCGCGGGAAAAGACCCTGCCGCTGATGTGGCGGGTCACGTCCGGATCGGCCCAGATCGCAGCATGTTCATTGAAATCCTGGAAACGAAACCCACGCAACAACAGACGTTCGGTCTCGACGACAGGGACATCGATGCTCAAGATCGGCTTTGGATTCAAGGCGGTTTCCATCTTCCTAAAGACAACGCAGGTCAGACTGCTGCTTTAAGCAGTTGACCGCGATTCCTGCAAACGGTCGAGCAGCTGATAGTAACTATAGGTCGCCTGTGCCGCGATCGCCCCGACGATCCGGCCGCCGGTCCATTGCAGACCGTAGCGTGCAAACAGGCGGTAACGGTCGTCGCCTTCCGCAATAGCAGAGGCGATCAGCTCCCCGCCCATGGTGGTCGCCGCCATGCCGTGTCCGCCATAACCCATACAGTACCAGACACCGGGCGCCTGCTGTCCGAGCTGCGGCATTTTGTGGACGGGATAGCCCATCAGCCCCATCCAGGCATCTTCGGCCTGGACGCCGGTCAATTGGGGAAACACAGACACCAGGTCCGCGATCATCTGCTTTGCCAGATGCCGCGGTGCGCGTGTGCGTGCCGTGATGTCACCGCCCCAAAGGATTCGGCCGCCACTCACCGTGCGGAAATAATTCCCGGCCAGCCGGGTATCGGAGATGGCATAGGGCACCCGGATCGCCCGCTTGATGTCTTCGCCGAGCGGTTCGGTGGTGACGACATAGGTCGCTACGGGAAGTGTGGCACCCGCCAGTGCCGGCTGTAATCCATCGATGTAACCGCCGCAGGCAATGACGACCTGTTTGGCCCTGATCGACCCGGAGACCGTCTGAACCGATTTTTCAGGGCTCTCCAGGTCGAGCCAGACCGCCGGCGTATCCTCGTAGATTTCCACGCCCCTGCTTTCCGCCGCCGCGGCGACGCCCAGCGCATAGTTCAGCGGATGAAAATGAAAGCCGGAAGCGTTGTAGAGTGCATGGTGATATCTCTCGGTCAGGAGAACTTCCCGCAGGCGCTCACGTGACCAGAGTTCGGACTCGACTCCAAAGACCTCGGACATAAAATCGCGGTCACGGGCCAAGTATTCAGGATCGTGATAGCGCAAAACCTTCATACGGCCGTCAATCACGGGAACCCCGGGTAAGTCGAACGCAGCAATGCGATCGCGGATGAGGCCGACCGCATCGCGGCTCAAATCGTAGACTTCGCGCGCCTGCTGTCTGCCCAGGTCCTTCACGATCTGCCGGGACGAAAGTGAAAAGCCTGCAGAAACGAATCCGCCGTTGCGTCCCGAAGCCCCCCATCCGACCCGGCGGGCCTCGATCAGAATGACCTTCACGCCCCGCTGCGCAAGGCCGAGTGCGGTCGACAGGCCCGCAAGTCCACCGCCCACAACGCAGACTTCCGTTTCCCGTGATTGCGTCAGGGCAGGACGCGGACTATGCGCCGCAACAGTGCGTGCGTAGTAGCTGTCGACATATCGCGACGCTGTGCTGGATGAGGATGACACTGGGGATCCGGCTTCGTTTATATAGTTTTTTGGGGTTTCAGCGGAGGTAGATTACTGGGGCTTTTGCGCAATGAAGGCACATTCCTCAGGGTTGATGGCAAATCGACGATAATCCTCGAGAGCATCGAGTTCCATCACATCAACCTGGAAACCCGCACTTTCGAGGCGCCGGACATAGTCCTGTTTCTCATATATCCGGACATGATCCGACTGGCCGTAGCGGGCGATCCGCTCCGCGTTTGTGATGACCGAGAAATCTTCTTCTGTCGTCTCTATCGCTTCTGAATAGGGCACCTGCAACAGGGCTTTTCCGCCAGGCTTCAATACCCGCTTGATCTCCGACATGGCCAGATCATCGGTCGGAATATGCTCCAGGACGTGATTGCAGATGACGAAATCAAAGACCTCGTCGCCGAAATCGAGCTTGGTCAAGTCTTGCTTTATAATGTTCGGTACCCCCGGCCGATCTTCCGGAAAGAGGTCGCAGGCAACAAGACGCCCAGTGATGATCTCGATCAGATATTCGTGGAGTTTCGGTTCCGGTCCGACATGCAGAACGTGATGCTGCGGCAGCACCCCCATCCGTTCATCCAGCATCAGGCGCGCAAGCCGCTCACGGTCCATCGAGCCGCACACAGGGCAAACCACATTGTCGCGCAGACCGCCGGCGACGATCTGTTTTTCTCTGATGACCGGATAACTCATGCCCGACGGCATAAAACGCGCGTGGCTGTGGTCACAATAGACACAAACGTAGGTATCGCCTTGGTTTTGTGCCGAGAAGCGACTGGCTTTAATATCTCGGCGTCGCTGATCGATCGCGTCCTGCACGCGAGGCGGAAGTTCGGCAGCCAGAAATGCCTTCAGTCCTTGGACCAGTATCATCCGCCACTCCTGTTTAGACTTTGCCTGCTTCGGCAAAATCTCTCCGGCCCCAAAACAGACCTATCGCCTTAATGTTAAGCTATAAATAAAGCCGGCATTGAAAATTCCTTGCCTGCAGAATCGAACTTATCCCGCCCCGCGGGGATACGGAACATAAAAATAGCTGGGGCGGCCCGCAGCCGCCCCTTTCCCCGCATTACCGCCGCGTGATTTCCCGCCGCTAGATCCGAAGTGCCTGCGCGAAATCTTCTTTCAGATCTTCGACATCCTCCAGCCCGACCGAGAGCCGGATCAGGCCGTCAGTGATTCCCACTGCGGCGCGCTCTTCTTCTGAAAACCGCTGGTGCGTCGTCGTTGCCGGATGGGTCGCCAGGCTTTTCGCATCTCCTAGATTATTGGAAATGTCGACATTTCGCAGGGCATCCAGAACGGCGAACGCCTGTTCTTTTCCGCCGTCGACTTCGACGGCGATCAAGGTACCGCCCTTCGCCATTTGCTGCATCGCCAGCGCATGTTGTGGATGGCTTTCCAGGCCTGGGTAGATCACCCTTCGGATGCCAGACAGGCCTTCTATGAAAGTCGCCAGCTCAAGCGCGTTTGAACAGTGCCGTTCGACCCGAAGATCCAGAGTTTCCAGCCCCTTAAGCATAACCCAGGAATTGAAAGGGCTGGCAGCCGGTCCGGTGTGGCGGAGAAAGTTGGTCAGATGATCGTCGGCGAACTGTTGCGAACAGAGAATTGCGCCGCCGAGACATCGACCCTGCCCGTCGACATGCTTGGTGGTGGAATAGACGACAATATCAGCACCCAGTTCCATTGGCCGCTGCAGCACCGGCGTGGCAAAGACGTTATCAACCACGACCAGAGCGCCGGCGGCATGCGCCATCTCGGAAACCGCGCGCAGGTCGACGACTTCCATGGTCGGATTTGACGGTGTTTCCAGAAACACACAGTTCGCACCGCGCGAAAGCGCAGCTTCCCAGGCGTCAAGATCCTTACCATCGACGAACTCGCTCTCGACCCCAAAGCGGGGCAAAATTTCGCCGACGATATATTGGCAGGAACTGAACAACGCGCGGGAGGACACGATGCGGTCACCTGCTTTAAGCTGGCTCATGAGCGCAGCATTGACCGCCGACATGCCGCTGGCCGTGGCCCTGCAGACTTCTGCGCCGGCGCCTTCGAGCAAACGCAGGCGTTCCTCAAACATGCCCACCGTTGGGTTAGCGTAGCGCGAATAGACGAAACGTTCGATATCGCCGCTAAAGGCGGCCGCCGCTTCCGCTGCTGAACTATAGACATACCCCGATGTGAGATAGATAGCTTCGCTGGTCTCATCGAAGGGGCTACGGGCCAGACCGCCGCGCACGAGCTCGGTTTGAGGTCGTCTCACCACCTTTTCGTCTAACATTCTTATGCCTTGTCCTATCTCGGAACCCACGTCCGCGGCGAGTGAATTTTGGCGAAGCATCACTGCTTCATGGCAAACTCACCTCAGCCATGGCCCAATAAAAAAAACCGGCTGCAAGTCGCAACCGGTTTGGATTCCCAACACGGCCCTTTTAGCGACTTTTTTAACGTGGCTGCAAGCCGGCCGGCCCAAATCACCACGACGAGTTTGGTAGCACGCCGAACCAAGACGGGCAATGGAAAATGATTGCGGCCCGAAATCGTCACAAATCCGACTGGGGTCTCATCAGAATCACCTCGAAGTCGGCGCTTAGTTGATGCACTCGAACATGAGAACCGCCTGGTAATCATACGAAGCAGGAATTGGAACGCTCTGTTTACCGAGTCACTGGAAACAATCTGGCGTTAGGACTGCTCCCAAGGCAATCCCGCTGCCTTCCAGCCGTCAGTGGTGCCGCGATGACGCTGGTCGTCGTGCGGGCCTTCGAAACCGCCCAGCACGTTGTAGCAATTCTGGTATCCCGCTGCGGTCATGGCTGCTGCAGAGGACATGGAACGGACCCCGGAACGGCAGAGCATCAGGATTTTGTCATCGGGCTCGACCCCATGCTGCGCGACATCCTGCGCAAACGACCCATTGACCTGCATGCTCGGAAAGACGTTCCAGCAGACACGCACGAGGTTTTTTCCGATGCCTGTCAAAGCTGGGACGCCAACGAACGCCCATTCCGGTTCGGTGCGAACATCCACCAGCACCGTCCTCGCATCACTCTGCAACAGATCCCACGCCTGCTGAACCGTGACGTCACCTGCATACTGGCCGTTCATAGCGTTGTCTCCTGTCCCACAAGCACGTTACCCAGCCGGTCCCTTGACGGACGGCGATCCTACACGCTGCCTATAACCGCAGGTAATCATGCAGATGTACCCCACACGTGCAAGAGGGAAGGACGCGGGAAAGCCTGTAAAAAAAACACCTGGAGACCCGCGTTTCAAATCCCGTGTTTTAATAAAATGTAAATTATTGAAGCTCAATCATACTGCGGCATTGAGCCCGTTTCAGGGCTCCGGAACTAACAATCTTCGGGTAATTCTGCTCATGAGCGATATCAATGAACTCCGCCTTCGCGTCGAAGCCGCAGAAGAACAATTTGGTTTGGTCGATGACCGTCAGAAAAAATACGGTGCGCGCCTCCTCAGTCTGATGAACGCGGTCGAGGGCGGCCTGAGCCGTAAGCAGACGGCACTCGAACAGTGCATGGCTGATCTGGAACAAGCCGAAGCTGAAAACGAACAGCTGCGCGGTATGCTGCATTCACTGCTGTTGGCAATCGAATCCAACAGCGAAGACCGCCTCGACACGACCATGCACAGCCTTGATTCCATGGTCACGGCCTTGACCGCGGGCGGATCTGCAGCGGAAGCCGATACAACCGAAGACACCGGTGAAGCAACAGGGACCGAAGCTGTCCTGGTCGAGGATGCCGCCGAAGACGCGACAGATGAATCAGCCGGTGAAGTAGTTGACGATGATGTAGTAGCCGGCGAACCCGAGACTCCTGAGCTCGAAGCCCCTGAGCCCGAGGCTGCTGAGCTCGAGGTTGCTGAAACCGAAGCGGCTGATCTCGCGACTGAAGTTACTGAACCCGAGGTCGCCGAAGAAGATGACATCGTAGAAATTGATGAAGCGCCAGCCGCCGAGGAAGTCGCAGAGACAGAGGACGTCCCGGAGACAGAGGACATCCCGGAGACAGAGGACATCCCGGAGACCGACGAAGTAGATATGGAAGTTGAAGATCTGGAAACCGCAGATCTGGAAACTGCAGAGTTAGGCGAAGACGATACAGCGGAGAGTGCCGCTGCGGCTGACGCAGGCGCTGAAACTGCCGACATGGACATCGCTGCCGAAGCCGCCGTTCAGGAAGAGCCCGAAGCCGAACTGGCTGACGATTCGGGAGAGATCGAAGCTGAGGAAACTGAGGTGGCAGAAGCGGATGCAGAAGCCGTAACGGAGAAGCTAGAGATTGAAGCGGCGGAAGCCGAGGTAGCGGAAATTGAGGTCGCCGAAACTGAAGTCGCCGGTTCTGAGGTCGCCGAAACTGAAGTCGAAGAGACCGAGGCTCTAGAACCTGATACGGCAGAAGCCGCGGAGCCCGAGGCCGCAACCGAATCCGAGGCCGCCGAAGATGCCCCGGTATCCCGCTCCCCAGTCGGTGACATCATCGAGCGCATCAGCCAGAAGACCAAAGATTTCCCCAGCGAGGAAGTCGTGATGGCGAGTCTGGCGGAAATCGAAGCTGGTGTTATCGCAGCCGAGGAAGATCTGGAAGCAGCAGCTGAAGAATCTGAGGCGACTGCAGAAGAAAAGCCGAAGACCGCAGCCGCATCCTAACGTGAGATCGTTCTTGACCATAACGGTCAAGAACGTGATTCACACTCCAGCCTAAGCGCAATTCACAGACAATATTGATCCCGCCGGCGACCGAGACAGCGCCGGCGGGATTTTTACTGTGTGCGCGAAACCACAATATCTAGCAATTCTCGAGAGACATCACACAAGACTTGACAGGCGATGCAAGAAATGTCGCAGTGTTTTCATTGGTGCAACAGAGAAAGGAGGTGATCAGATGTCTAACCTTATGGTGAGGCCTAGTGCCGTGGAGACTTCGATCACATCCCTCGGGGTAAAGAACTGAAGTCACTGGTACCGGGTTAGCCGAATGGCAGATTGACGGTTCGCGATAAAGCCGCAATCTCACCTAACGGTACACAACTGACCGCCGATTCCGACCGGGCCAGGCCCGGCAAGGATCGGCGGTCTTTCTGTTTCAATTCGCTTTTTCAGAAAATTCGAAACTTTCGCCGCGGCACAATTGGCCCGCGGCGCTTTGTCCTTGGACCGCTTAGGTCGAAAAGGATAGACTGCGCCACCTCTTCGTTCTGGTGTCCCATGGATCGTCGCCGCATCTTTGCTTGGGTAACGCTGTTCTGCTTTGCAGTTGCCGCTGCGCTGCCGAGTTTTGCAGCCATGCTGCCTAAAGAAGACGGATCGATCTCGATCGTCATCTGTTCAGCCGATGGTTTCAAGACCATTGAAATCGAACAGGCTAGCGAAAACCCGAAGACGGAAACGCATCCGCGATGCGATGTTTGCCATATCCATTGCGGCATGGGCATCGGCGTTCAATTGGCCGGCTGGGCCTTTCCGCAAGCCGGGCTGGATGAGCAACAGCTTATTCCACAGACTTTTACGCGTCCCCTGGCGGTCGCGCTCGGTCCTAAGCTCCCAAGAGGGCCTCCTCTCCAAGATAGAAAACCTTACGAGCGGGCCTGAGCACGCATCAAAGCAAATTATCGTGCAGAGTCTACGCCTCATCCTTCGTGCGGACGGCTAGGTTCGACCCAGGCCAGAGGAAGCCGATAACCTCCGGTCTTCGCCATTCATCGAGCGAAAATGGCCGCGTTCAAAAGCTTTGCAAGCCAAACCCCGAAACAAGACTTCTATGACGAAACATCGCGACCAACCTCGATCAGGTCCCGTCGCACCAGGAGATTAGAGATGCTGAAACGAAAATCCTTCGCCGCCGCCCTGATAGCTGTAACCTTTGCCCTGGGCGCCGTCAGCGCAATCACCGGGACAAGCCCGGTCACCAGCCTTCAGGCCCACGAGTTCAAAAAGGGCTCGTTGATGATCGACCACCCCTTTGCACGCGCCAGCATTCCGCAGCGTCCGGGTGCGGCCTACGCCAAGATCATGAATATGGGTAGCGAAGACGACAGGCTGGTCGCTGCCAGCTCGCCGGCAGCCGAACGAGTAGAGCTGCACACGCATCTGATGGAGAACGGTGTTGCCAAGATGCGCCCGATCGAGGCAATCGACATACCGGCCGGCGGTGGAGCCGAGCTCAAGCCGGGCGGCCATCACATCATGATGTTCAAGCTCGCGGCGCCCTTGAAGGAAGGCGACAAGTTCCCGATGACGCTGACATTCGAAAAAGCCGGTGAGGTCGAGGTCACCGTGACGGTGGAAGCTATGGGTTCAAGCGGCGGCATGAAACATGGCACCGAAATGAAACACGGCACCGAAATGAAACATGACGAGGGCATGAAGCACGGCGAAGACATGAAGAAGAAGTCCAACTGAACTGAAATTTTCAGCTGACCAAAAGAAAGGGCGGCTCACAGGAACCGCCCTTTTTCTATGGCTTGCAGCCGGAAAAATTCCCGGCAGTGTGATCAGACGCTGAACAGCATGCCTTCGATATTTTCGATAAGGAACGCGGCACCGACACCGGCAACCACCGCACCGGCGAGGCGTGGCTGAATGGCGAGCGCGTTTTCAGCCTTCCAGACTTTACGGGCCAGAGCCCCGGCACCAACGGCAATAGCGTATTGGATCACGGCAAAGCCGATCAAATAGGCCGTCAGCGGCGTCGTCTCGGCACCGATGATGCTCTGACCGTAAGCCCAGCCGTGGAACAGGCCGGCGGCCGCAAAGGCCCCCATATAGACCGTGGCGTTGATGGACTTGCCCGACAGAACCATCGCGCCCAGCACCACGATCGAACCGGCAATGACGATCTCTGCGATCGGTAATGTCACGCCGGTCAAAAGTGCGGCACAGCCAAGCAGCGTTGCAACGACGAATGCCAGAGGCGTCAAGAAGCGGTTCGGTGTGAAGGCCGAAGCCAAACCCACCGCAATGATAAAGGCCAGATGGTCGACTCCGATGACCGGATGACCAAAGCCGGATAACAGGCCCTGCGTGAAGGTCTCCGGCAGACCACCGTCCATGACATGATGAGCCAGCGCCGGTGTTGAAGCCGCAGTCAGAGCTCCGGACAGCGCAAATCCCTTGATAAATCTCTTCATAATTCTCTCCCTTCCGTCTCACCCGACGGCATAAAGTGTTGGCCTCTCAGATGGCAGGTCTCCTGGCTTGCGGATCTTCGGTCCAGCTCCGGCCTTCCCGGGATGAAAACACACATCCCAGTGGCGCCAGTGGAGCTCCCTAGCCGCTCACAGTTGCGGGGGCAGCCACGGTCTTGGTCCCTGATGGGTACGCCGCACCGTGTTCCCTTTTCATCCGTCATCGCGTTCGCTTTGACGAAACCATCTGGGCGCAAGCTAAACGCGGTTTTTCTCGCCGTAAAGCGTAACTTCCCGCCGGCCTTGTGGAAGATCTGATCAAAGATTCGGGAGTTCGAAGAGCGGTAGAACCACCGCGTGCTTAATCGAGTCCGTAAACCCGCAGCAGAAAGCCATAAACCAACGCCACTTCCTTCAAACGGTCGAAACGCCCGGAAGCACCGGCGTGCCCGGCATCCATATTGGTGCGCAGAAGCAGCAAGTTCGAATCGGTCTTGAGTTCCCGCAATCGGGCCACCCACTTCGCAGGCTCCCAATAGGTCACCCGGGGGTCCGTCAGCCCCGCCGTCGCCAGAACATGCGGATAAGCCTGAGCCGTCACATTGTCGTAGGGTGAATAGGAAGCGATATAGTCATAAGCTTCGCCATCCGCGATCGGATTGCCCCATTCCGGCCATTCCGGCGGGGTCAGGGGCAGCGTGTCGTCGCACATGGTGTTGAGCACGTCGACAAAAGGCACCTCGCCCACCACCGCCTTCAGCAGGTCGGGCCGCATATTGGCCACCGCACCAACCAGCATACCGCCGGCGCTGCCGCCATGGATGGCAATCTGTCCCTTGCTGGTATAACCGGCCGCGATCAGGCCTTCGGCGGCGGCCACGAAATCCAGGAAAGTGTTCTTCTTGGTCATCAGCTTGCCGGCGCTGTACCAGTGGTAGCCTTTGTCCATGCCGCCCCGGATATGGGCGATGGCGTAGACGAAGCCCCGATCGACAAGGCTCAGGCGGTTGGTGGAAAAGCTCGCCGGCATGGAGTGACCGTAGGACCCGTAGCCGTACAGCAGCAGCGGCGCCGAACCGTCGAGCTTTAGGTCCTTGCGGTACAGCAGGGAAACGGGAACCGCGGTGCCGTCATGACTGGCCACGGTAATCCGTGCCGTCAGGTAATCCTCGGGCTTGTGACCACTTGGGATTTCCTGCTCTTTGCGCAGGATACGCTTCCGCGTTGCCATGTCATAATCGTAAACCCGCAGCGGCGTCGTCATGGAGCTGTAGGTGAAACGCAGGAGCGCTGTCTCGAAGAGATAACCCGGCAACACGCCGAGATCGTAAGCCTCCTCATCGAAGGCGATGGCGTGGTCTTCCGACGTCTTCAGATCCGTGATCATGATCCGCGGCAGGCCCTCGACGGTCTCCAGGCGCACCATGTGGTTCGCAAACAGCCGGATATGCTTGATCAGGCGTCCGGGCTCGTGCGCAATCAGGTCCTGCCAGGATGCCGGTGCAGTCTCGCTTATGGGACACGTGACCACCTTGAAGTCTTCGGCGCCGTCGATATTGGTCAGGATGTAGAAGCGGTCACCGTGGTCCGCAACATCATACTCCACGTCACTTTGGCGCGGCGCAATCACCTGTGGTAACGCGTCGGGCGCATCCGCCGGAATGACCCGGATCTCGGACGTAGTATGGTCATGACTAGAGATGGCGACAAAGCGTCCGCTCTCGGTCTTGCCGACGCCGACAAAGAAGCCTGGATCCTCCTCGCTGTAGACCAGGGCATCCTTCTTTGGGTCGTCGCCGAGGCGATGGCGCCGGACTTCGCAGGGACGGTGATTGTCGTCCAAAATCGTATAGAAGATCGTCGAGCTATCTGCCGACCAGGCCAGATCGCCCTGAGCACTGCCGATTTCGTCCGTCAGCAGTTCACCGCTCTCCAGGTCTTTAATGCGGATCGTCGTGTATTCGGACCCGCTAAGGTCTACCGCATAGGCCAGCAGACGATGGTCCGGACTGTGGCGGCACGCGGCGATACGGAAAAAACTCGTACCCTCGGATAGCAGGTTCCCGTTCAGAACCACCTGCTCTTCCGCCTTACTGGCGCCGTCGTTGGCACGCCGGCAAAAGACCGGGTGTTGCCCGCCTTCTTCGTATCGATGGTAATATTCGAAAGGGCCATCCGGCGAAGGTACACTGGAATCGTCTTCCTTTATCCGCCCCTTCATCTCCTCGAACAGCGCCGCCATCAGATCCTTCTGGGGTGCGAGAACCGCGTTGGTGTACGTGTTGTTTGCTTCCAGGTAACTGCGGATCTCCGGGTTCAGCACCTCAGGCGTACGCATGACTTTCTGCCAATCCGGGTCCTTCATCCAGGCATAGTCGTCCTTTCGCACCCGGTCGTGAAGGTGATGCGTCTGAGGGTGTTTTGGGGCTTCGGGCGGCATCTGCATGACCGGTGTCCTTGGGCTGTCTTGTTGCGACGGCACGAGTTTCGTGAACCGAGATAAGCAAATGTCCCCGATCCTTACGAAGGTCAACCGCAAATCCATCCCTTCGTCCCGCCTACCAGGGTACAGGCATCTATGGTTCCTACGTCACCAATCATTTAACCACATTGTTAATTACAACATCGAAATTCCCAGCCCAGTTGGACGTTTATCCGTTTATTTAACCCGTAATTAACCTTTTCATTAAATATCTGTTAACGCTTGGCTGCACAGGAAATCTCTACCAATTCAATCGAACCGGACAGGCCGGTCGGGCAAGTGGGCTGGGTGGGTGAACCAGACTTGAGCAGAGGGCAGTCGTGCCAGAGCGCAGGTTACGGCCGAGGCTGGCGATGGCAGTTGACAAGACTCGTCATAGATATATTGTAAACCATATGGTTAAATATTCGATCAACAGTCTCGACGCAGTTTTCTCGGCGCTGGGTGACGGCACGCGCCGCGCGATCCTGGCCAGACTGGCCGAAGGCGAGACCCGGGTCACCGATCTCGCGGCGCCATACGAGATGTCACTGCCGGCCGTCTCCAAGCATCTGCGCGTCCTTGAAGCCGCCGGCCTGGTGACGAAGCGAAAGCAGGGCCGGGTAATCTACTGCAGTCTCCAGCCACAGCCGCTCATGGGGGCTGCCGATTGGATCGCTTTTTACCGCAGCTTCTGGGAACGGAAATTCGACGCCCTGGCCAGCTATCTCGACAAGACCGCCGACACCTCCCCAAAACCCGCGAACGCGGACGACCAAGGAAAGGAGCAAAACGATGGGTGAACATCACGACAAGCGTTTTCCCGGCGAAAGTGACGACTACCGCGCAGCGCGCGACAGCCTTTTAACAGCCGAACTGAACTTGCGCCGACAAATCGAAGAGGTTGCCGCGCAACGGCGTGCGCTACCACCCGGCGGCCCTCTGAAAGAAGACTATGCCTTCACGGAAGCTTCAGGCTCGGATGCCGCCAAGCAAACCCGCTTCAGCGAGCTCTTCGAAAACGGTAAAGACAGCCTCTTTGTCTACAGCTTCATGTTCGCAGGCAATGACGAGAACCCTTGCCCCGCCTGCACCTCCTTGCTGGACGGTCTTAACGGCAGCGCCCCGCACATCCGCGCCCGCATCAGTTTTGCGGTTGTCGGCAAGGCGCCCTTGCCCCGGCTCCTCGACTGGGCCGAAGGGCGTGGTTGGAACAACCTCCGCCTGCTGTCGTCGGAAGGCAACAGCTACAACGCCGACTACTTTGGAGAAACCCCGGATGGCGGCCAGATCCCTGCCATAAACATCTTCCGCAAGACATCGGACGGCATCCTTCACGCCTACAACAGCGAGCTGCTTTACGCCCCCTGGGAAGAAGGCCAGCACGGACGCCACGCCGATATGCTCTGGCCACTGTGGAATGCCTTCGATTTGACCCCGGACGGAAGGGGCACCGACTGGTTTCCCCGCTTCTCCTATAATTGATCGGCGAATCATCACGTAAGGGACAATCCCGAGTTAAAAGCACCCCGGATTCGGTGTATAGTTTGCACCAAGATCGATCAGACCTCACCGGATCCGGGAGAGCTTTACGTGGGCGATATCGTCAATCTGCGCCAGGAACGCAAACGCCGGAAGCGCCGCACCAAGGAAACGGAGGCGAGCGAGAACCGAATCAGGTTCGGGCTGACCAAAGCAGAGAAGAAAAAGAACGATCAGGAGCGCGATCGCGCGATCCATCATCTGGACGCCCACAGGAAGGATGATCCTGAGGGTTAGGCATCAACATACCGGCTGGTCAACTTCTCATCCTGACCAATGTTTCAGACATTTCTATGAAGCGACAAATTGTTAGTAAAAGTCAGGCGAACTCGCGTTTATCATAGACTCTATAAAGCGTCGATCTCGTAGTAGATTCCGTTGGTTTCCAATCGAAACTCAACTGCTTCCCGCGCGATCATATTGGTCTCGCTATCCACGACGTCGAAAACGACTGTGTAGGTCTCGCGCTCACGGAACCTGTACTCATAGCTTGGGCCAAACCTCAAAGCGTTTACAGGAAGACCGTTGGGGTAATCGAACGCAACACCGATTGATTTGCTGGTGTGGTCACCTGCTTGCAAAGAAAAAGGAACTTCAGCAGCCTCGCTGAAAACACCTACCTTCATCGTCGGAAGATGCGTACCCGTATCAACGTCGAACTTCAGGTTATAAGAGCCCCGTTTCAACAAATAGCTGACTGGCATATCGCCGTGGAAAAAGAGATTTCCCACGTCTGATTTTCCGTATTCGAGGATTTCGATGCCCTCAACATCTTCGATCGAAATATAGCGGTACTTAAAGAAAGCTGGCGCGCATCCGGACAACAGCAACCCGATGAAGGTAAAAACCACGACATAGGTAATGCGCATAAATAGCCTGACGATTGCTGGAGATGGGCTCGCGTACACTAACCAGTTTGGTCAAAACTACAACCTGCCGACCATAGCGCCTGTAATCGCCATAGGAGCCAAGCAGGCACGAAAAATCAGGAAGATTTTGACTTCTGCACGCATCCAAGATCCTACATCGAATCACAAGAATCGAAGAAAAACGCTTCTTAGGCCCGCGGAACTGAGCCACTGTAGCCGGCACCACGGGGGAAACGCAGCTGACGGCCTGATATGACCGGACATTCAAACCACAACGGAATTATGGTGTTACTGGCCGGCATGATGCTGTCTCTGGTGCTCGGGTCGCTTCATGCCTTTTCTGTCTTTCTCGAATCTCTGGAAGCGCGTTTCGGTGCTGCCCGGTCAGACGTCAGCCTGACCTATTCGCTGGCATTGGCCTGTCTGACGGTTGGTGTTTTGTTCGGACATCTCGTTTACGCCCGAATCCGGCCGGCGTTCCTGCTGGTTTTACTCTGTCTTGTCGCTGCGGCGGGGAGCACCCTGGCGGCGGGTGCGGATAGCCTGGCAGAGCTCTGGCTGGGTTACAGCCTGCTGTTCGGGGGGGCAAACGGCCTCGGGTACGGCTTTGCACTGCAGATTTCGGCCCAGGCCAATTCAAAACGCAAGGGTCTGGCTATGGGCCTCGTCACAGCGGCCTATGCGTTAGGTGCAGTGATTGCGCCGGTCCCCTTCGAATTTCTGCTGCAGCGCTCCGGATTTGCGGCTGCCATGATGGGCCTGGCGGTCGTCCTCGTGGCCATCGCACCGATAGCGGCAGGGCTTCTTGCGAAGGCTGGTGCGGAACTGAAGGTCTCACAACCGGCAGAAAACAAGGGCGCCCCACCGCAACGGATGCTCATCGTCAAGATGTGGCTCGGTTACGGCACAGCTGCGGCGGCCGGTCTGATGGCGATCGGCCATGCAACAGGCATAGCGCGGGCGGGCGGCTTGTCCGACTGGCAAGTCCTGATGGCACCCATCGTGATCGCCCTGCTCAATATGCTCGGCAGTCTTTTAGGTGGAAGGCTCGCCGACCAGGCCGGTGTCAGGCTGATGCTCATGGTCTTCCCGGCGCTTTCAGCCGCCGTGCTCATCACGCTCGCACTCTTCCCGGACGGTATCTTCGTATTGTTGGGGCTCGCCGCCATCGGCTTCACTTATGGCGCTGTCATCACGGTCTACCCGGCGGCCGTCGCAACTCTGTTCGGGGCCGATGCCGCAGTCCGGATCTACGGGCGCATCTTTACGGCCTGGGGTGCAGCCGGACTGCTGGCACCCTGGTTCGCCGGCTATCTCTACGAAGCTTTCGGAGATTACCGGATTGCCCTGGCAGTCGCGGGCGGTGCAGGATTGACGTCTCTTCTCACCGCCGGGTCACTGCGCTTGGACACGACTGAGACCCGGCAGGAAAAGGCGACTCAGTCCGGCGTCTGAAGGTACCGCAACAATCACAAACCCCCAGACGCAGTTCGGCCCGCGACAAGCGCGGGCCGATTTCACTTCAGGTACCGGATGCAACAGGATCCTGGAGGGTAATCCCGTTTAGTCCTCGGATACGCGGCTGGCGAGCTGCGTGCCCTTCACTTTCTTGGTCGGCTTCTTATAGCTGTAGAAGATATGCCGGCCAATCTGTGGCCCCTTGTTGAAGGCATTGCGCCACCGCGGTTTTACGTAGTCTGCATGATAGAAGAGTGCGCCACCGGTCATGTCGATCGACAGACCCCAGTAGACGAAGGCTGCAAGACGCTCGGCGTCCCGCCAGGATTTTGCATTCTTAATATCGTCGCTCAGACCATCGCACCACCACGAGAACTGACACTTATAGCGCCGGTTCTCGCCCCCCTGGCGCACGACCTCGCAGACCGTCGATGGAAAGCGGGAGCTGGCGACACGATTCATCACCACATGCGCTACCGCACGACGACCAGCGGTAGGTTCACTCCGCGCCTCAAAATAGATGTTCTGTGCCATACAGAAGAGCTCGTCTTCGACCTTTGCCTGGGTCGGAGCCCGGGAAGCCTTGACGACCGCCAGATTTACGCCGCGCCCGATATCCGTGACTTTCGGCAACTGAAGTTCCTCGGCGCCGGTCTTCTTGAAGCTTTCGATCGCCTCGGTCACCTCGGCGGCACCGGCAATAGCACCGGCAGCCGTACCATCACTGGCCAGGTGGAGGAGCTTTTCGGTCTCAGGGGGCTGAGAGGCGCTCGAAGGTGCGGAAGCATTCGCGGAAGCGTTCGGAGCCTCAAAAGCCATTACAGCCGGTGCACGATCAGAAGCGGCAGCGCCCATAAAGACAGCACCCGCCAGAAAGCTGGCAGAGATGGCAACCCAAGGGGTCCGCTGGATCCGGCCCAGCAAGTCGGTTTTCTTCGCAAGAACGTTAATCATCGGTCTTCACCACAGTGTTATTTCCGTGACGAGGCCACCGCTAGAACCTCTGCACCGTTACCAATTTCGTTAAGAAACTGACCCCAACCCGATGCGTGGAGAAACCTTTACAAGAGATTAATATCGAATGTCAAAAAGAATTATCTCTAATTTATATCTAATGCTCGACAATTTTGCTCCGTAATACCAAATATATTTACTTTATTACTTATATATTTATCTATTTTATACTGAATAATATAAGTCAATTCTGGTTAACGTATTTCCTTGCCATAAAATCGCCTTAATCATGACCAGGTATAGCGATCGAATTACTACTTCATTTTATATTGTCGAAATTTTATACATGAGATGTAAAAGGTCAGAATGGGTGGCTTTCATGCAAGGCAAATCCTATAGGAATCAATATCCTTACGTGATAACTCCTGAGATGAACTGAGAAGGGCCGCAAGGCATCCGCCGGCACGCACATCGCGCCGTTCAATTTGCGATGCCCAAGCATTCACCAACCATGCTGCCGACACATTCTCGCCAAACTTTTGGTGATAAAGTTTTTGTGTCCCCGTTGTTAACCATTTTCGTTAACCAAAGTGGCGTTAAAGATTAACCTTAACGACTGCCGCGAGGACAGATTTCCATCCCTCTGTTGTTAACCGTTTCACCCGATTCGTGAATGACCGGGAGGTGTCTTCCACACTGTCGGAAGACGGCTTCCTGTATCGGTGGCGCGCAGCTGAAACCAAGACCATACGGAGCCGGGACTTCAAGCGCGCAGCCTGCTTGAGTTGAAACGCCTGCGGTATTTCATAAAAAAACGAGGGGCACCTGGCCCCTCGCTCCATAAAGTCCGACTCGAAGCAAGTCGGTGAATTTCTGCAATTTCTGCTAGAAAAACGCCTGAATTCCGGTTTGCGCGCGCCCAAGGATCAAGGCGTGGATGTCATGCGTGCCCTCATAGGTGTTGACCGCTTCCAAATTCATCACGTGGCGGATCACGTGATATTCGTCGGAAACACCGTTACCGCCGTGCATGTCCCGCGCGGTGCGGGCGATGTCCAGTGCCTTACCGCAGGAATTTCGCTTGGCCAGTGAAATAGCCTCAGGCGCCGCGCGCCCTTCATCGAACAGGCGCCCCACACGCAGACAGGTCTGCAGGCCCAGGGTGATTTCGGTCTGCATATCCGCCAGCTTTTTCTGAATCAACTGGTTCGCCGCCAGCGGCCGGCCGAACTGAGTGCGCTCCAGGGTGTAGTCGCGTGCGGCCTGCCAGCAGAACTCGGCAGCGCCGAGTGCGCCCCAGGAGATCCCATAGCGGGCGCGGTTCAGGCAGCCGAAAGGACCTTTCAGGCCCTGAACGTTCGGCAGCAGATTCTCGTCCGGAACAAAGACGTCGTCCATCACGATCTCGCCGGTGATAGAGGCCCGGAGGGAGAACTTGCCTTCGATCTTCGGTGCGCTGAGGCCTTTCATGCCCTTTTCCAGCACAAAACCGCGAATGGCATTGTCCGGATCCGATTTGGCCCAGACAACAAAGACATCGGCGATTGGCGAGTTCGTGATCCACATCTTGGCGCCCTTGACGATATAACCGCCGTCGACCTTGCGCGCCGTGGTCTTCATACCGCCGGGATCGGAACCATGATCCGGCTCGGTCAGCCCGAAACAGCCGACCATTTCGCCGCTGGCCAGTTTGGGCAGGTATTTATGGCGCTGCTCTTCGTTGCCGTAAGCGTAGATCGGATGCATGACCAGTGAGGACTGCACGGACATGGCCGAGCGGTAACCACTGTCGACCCGCTCCACCTCGCGCGCCACCAGGCCATAGCTGACGTAATTGGCGCCGGCGCAGCCATATTCCTCGGGGATTGTTGAACCGAGCAGACCCAGTTCACCCAATTCGTCCATGATCTCACGATGGAACAGTTCATGCCGGTTAGCTTCCAGCACCCGCGGCATCAGCTTATCCTGGCAATAGGCATGGGCAGCATCGCGGATCATCCGCTCTTCATCGCTGAGCTGATCATCCAGCAGCAAAGGATCGTCCCACTTGAAGTCCGGCTTCGACGACATGGCAATCTCCATTAATTCCGCTATGCGAAATATTTTTCCGCAAATCTTGACGTTATGTTTAAAGCGTGAGACCCTTCGGTTCAATGCTTTTATGGGATTCATTCGTCTTGAGTGTGCCTGCTCTGCTCCGAGTCGACGCGCTTCGGCGAGAAACCCGAGATCCGATGACACCGATTCAGCAGCGGCCGACAAGACCCGTCATGTGAACTGGGGTCGGTCTGTTTGGCCGGCAGCGTTCCGCTATCGCCGGCGCCCGGAAGGATCTGAAGGCGGAATAAACGGATAAAGGGATAACGACAGCGTGCGAAAGAGACGCGACGGAAACCCGAAGATCGATGGATCACTGAAGGATCAGTTGCAGGCTGACGGGGCCGTAAAAGGCGTGGCGGGCGACCGGCAATTTGTCACGGCTCTGGCCCGCGGCCTGGAGATTCTGCGCGCTTTCGAGCCCGGCGATGGTCCGTTGGGCAATCAAGAGCTAGCTGAACGAACCGGCTTGCCGAAAGCAACCATTTCCCGCCTGACCTACACTTTGAGCGCCTTGGGCTACATCACCTATCTCGAACGGCTTGGTAAATATCAGCTTGGAACGCCGGTTCTCGCGCTCGGCTACGCCAGTCTTGCGGGCATGGAAGTGCGCCAAACCGCCCGCGCAGCCATGCAGGAACTGGCGGATCGCGAAAGTGTGTCAGTGGCTCTGGGCGGGCGCGACCGCATGTCGATGCGTTATCTGCAAACCTGCCACCCCGAAAGCCTCGCGACACTTCGGCTTGAAATCGGGGCACGCGTGCCGCTGGAAACCACGTCGATCGGATTGGCGTTTCTCTGTGCCCTGCCCGACGGTGAACGCGGGTATCTGACCGAGCGGATCCAGGAGCGCAGCGGCGATGACTGGCCGCAGATTCAGGAGGGCATCGCCCAGGCCAGCGAAGACATCGCCAGAAAGGGCTTCTGTACATCGTTCGGGCAATGGCGCTCGGACGTCCACGCCGTTGGCGTCCCGCTGGTACCGCGGGACGGTGCGCCTGTTATGGCCTTCAACTGCGGCGGCCCCGCCTTCATGCTCGATAAGGAACGGATGGAACAGGAAGTCGGGCCCAGACTGGTCGATCTGGTGCGCCGCGTTGCCTCGGCGCGCGGCGAGATATGAGCCTGATTGTGGCGATACCGACGGAACTTAAGCCTCAGCCTTCCAGCTCGAGTTCGCTGTCCAGCTCGTTCTGCAAGCGTGAAACGTCGGTCGAGACCTCTTCCAGCAGGGATGCCATCGCCACCTGCATGGCCATTGCGCGCTCCAATTTCTGCGAGATGCCCATGGTTTCCTGGAAATCGAAATCGCGCTTCATGTCCTTCGGCGCGTTCCCGGTCAGCAGCCAGGTCGAGGGAATGTTCAGAACACCGGCCAGCATGACGAGTTTGTTCGCGCGCGGTTCGCTGCGATCTTCTTCCCAGTTCTCGAGGGTCTTGTTGGTGACGGCCAGGCGTGTAGCCAATTGTTTCTGGCTCAGCCCGGCTTCGGTGCGGGCCTGACGAATGCGACCGCCAATGGTGTCTGATATCATGATCTGGAGCGTTCCTAGTCTATGGTCGATTACAGATAAATTTGGATCTTCGCCGCTCTTAAAGTGCGAAGAATCAGCCTCTAGCGAACAATTCGGCGTTCCGGCAGCAAAGCGGCAGTTTTAGCCCTTCCGGGTTAGAACTCTGTGGAACCTGCGACAGCTTGATCTTTTCTGCGACGTTTTGGATGACAAACTCAGGTCAATTTGTGGAAGATTCGGATAGCTGAACAATCGCAGAAGCCGGGTAGTGATTGCCGCGGAGTAGTCATTGCCAGTCAAAGCGCATGGCAGCGGCAGGCAGTATTAACATAGGGTGTTTTCGCAGGTGCAGCAACCGCAGGGTCGCAGCAACATCATCGGTAATAAGTATTAAGACAGGATTAACTATGATCGCGGACATGACGGGGTTCGAGCTGGCAAATCTGGGTGAGGGCTTTTATCAGGACCCCTATACGATCTACCGCAAGGTTCGTGACACGGCGCCGCTGTGCCAGCAGTCTGATGGCTCCTACTTCATAAGCCGCTACGGAGATGTCGCAGCGATTCTTAAAGATCATCAGAGCTACAGCTCTGACAAAAAAGTCGATTTCAAACCCAAATTCGGCGACGGGCCACTCTATGAGCACCACACGACTTCTCTCGTATTCAACGACCCGCCTTACCACACAAGGGTCCGGCGGCTCCTCGCGCCCTTCTTCACACCGCGCACCCTCAGGGCTCTTGAAGCCAATGTCGCGGCCATGATCGACGAACTGCTGGATCAGGCCGAGGCTGCGGGCACGATCGATCTGGTCAACGACTTCGCGAATGCCATCCCGCTTAACCTGATCGGTGATATGCTGGGCATTCCTAAGGACGAACGCGAACCATTGCGCAATTGGGCCAACGTCATCCTGGGCGGCTTGGAACCCAGCCTCACGCCGGCGCAACTTGCGACGGGCAATGCCGCGGTGGATGCCTTCAAAGATTATCTGCGTGACCTGATCGCCTGGAAGCGCACGCGCCTGAATGAGCGGGAGGAAACCGATATTCTTTCGGCGCTGCTGGCCGACCATGACAGCCCGGACGGCCTCACCGAACTGGAACTGATGCACAACTGCATCTTTCTGCTGAACGCCGGCCATGACACTACGACCACATTGATTTCCAACGGTATGGACCTGCTGTTGCGGTTTCCCGACCAGATGGCCTTGTTGCGCGCCGAACCGGACAGGATGAAAGGTGCAGTGGAGGAAATGCTGCGATATGAAAGCCCCCTGCAGATCGGCAACCGTCGCGCAATGACCGAGGTAACCCTGCACGGTCAGCGATTGCCCGCCGGTACCTTCCTGCACATCGGCATCGCCGCCGCCAATCACGACGAACGGCAGTTCCCCGCGCCGGAGGCATTCGACATTGCCCGCAAACCGAACCGGCATCTGGCCTTCGGGAACGGCATCCACATCTGCGCCGGAAACTCTCTTGCCCGCATGGAAGCCAGCCTCGCCTTTTCAAAACTGCTCGTCCGCTTTCACAAGATCGAGCAAGCGGGTCCCACCTTGCGGCCGGATCGCGCGCGCTTCCGCGTTGTCTCGCACCTGCCGGTCAGCCTTGCCGCCTGATCGTATCGCCGTGATTAAAGAGCATCGAAACATAGGGGCTCCGAACCGCGCTCTGGACGCAGTCGCAACAGCCAGCATAGCTCTCTCGCAGCGATCGTGATACAAAGCGGCCGGTGACAGCGGACTGACGGAGCCCGTCATTGACGCGCAGAAAGACGAAAAGCATGGGACTAAAGATAGTGAAAGCGGGAACCACGACCGGACGGGCGATGGAAAAGTCCGGCCAGACCGCGGAAAACCTCAGCTTGATCGCTGATATCGGCGGAACGAACGCCCGCTTTGCCGTCGCCACAGCCGATGGGAAGATCAGCAAGGCCCGGACCCTTGCCTGCGCCGATTATCGCGATCCCGCCCATGCAGCTCAATCATACTTGGACACTATGGGGCTACCGAGACCCGTTCAGGCCTGCTTCGCTTTTGCCTGCCCAACCCATGACGACCGGATCCGCATGACCAACAACGGCTGGGATTTTTCCCGGGCGCGAACGAAAGAACAGCTCGGTCTGCAGCGGCTCGAGATCATCAACGACTTCATGGCTCTTGCGCTCTCTCTCCCGCATTTGCCCTCGGACAGCCTGCGGCAGGTCGGCGGCATCAGCCAAGTCGGAAAACTGCCGATCGGTGTCGTCGGTCCGGGAACCGGCCTCGGCGTATCGGGCCTGATTCCCTATAAAGGTGACTGGATTCCTCTGGATGCGGAGGGTGGACACGCTTCGCTTGCCGTCTCCGGTTTGCGCGAGACAGCCGCCCTCCATCATTTGGAACAACATTACAGCCGCGTTTCTGCTGAACGCGTTCTGTCCGGCCCTGGACTGAAAGCGCTCTATCAGGCGCTCGGCGCAATCGATGGGGCTGGAGTTCTGGATCTGACGCCGTCCGAAATCGTCGCCAAGGCACTGGCACGGGAAGACGCTCTTTGCGGCGAAACCCTCGAGATTTTCTGCGCCTTGCTGGGTGGCTTCGCAGGTGACTTCGCCCTCACGCTTGGCGCCCGGGGCGGAATATACATCGGCGGCGGCATCGTGCCACGTCTTGGTGACTTCTTCGCCCGCAGCGACTTTCGACGGAGGTTCGAAGATAAGGGCCGGCTGTCCGGCTATGTCACCGCCATACCCTGCTATGTCATTACTGCAGATTACCCTGGTCTCGCTGGTGCTGCCGCTTATCTCGCCGGCTCACAGTAACCAACACGGCGCAATCTCTTCCAGCCGCTACTCGGCGTCCGGCTGAAGCGAGGGAACCGTTGCCGCAATCGCCTCAAGATCAAGGCATGCCGCGTTAACCGCCCGGACTTTGGGAAAGTCCGACAGATCCACATTGAAGCGCTCGGCGTTGAAAACTTGCGGCACCAGGCAAGCGTCGGCCAATGTCGGCTGAGCCCCAAAACAATAGGGGCCCTCTTCGCGTTCCAGCAGACGCTCCACCGGACCGAAGCCCTCTCGAATCCAGTGCGCGTACCAAGCCAGCTTGGTCTCTTCGTCATGACCCAGATCGCGCACCAGGTACTTCAGGATCCGCAAATTGTTGAGAGGGTGGATCTCGCAGGCAATTGCCTGGCAGAAGGCCCGGATCTCGGCCCGTCGCGCGGCATCACCCGGCAGCAGACTGGGCTCGGGATAGGTTTCTTCGAGATACTCCATGATCGCCAGAGACTGAGTGAAGACTTTGTCATCGACCTCCAGTGCCGGCACCAGTCCCTGTGGATTGGTTTTCGCGTAATCCGGTTTGAGATGTTCACCGCCATCACGCAGCAGATGAACCGGGACCAGATCGAAGTCGAGTCCCTTAAGCGCCAGTGCGATACGTACACGCCATCCAGCCGAACTGCGAAAATAGCTGTAAAGTTTCATGGCGCGATCGACCTCCGGACTGCCTGCTGCTGCATCCGGCCATAGTAGTTTCATCTGAAACTATGTAAACCGCTGTTTGGAGATCAAGAGCGCCAACATTGAACCTCGGGATCAGATGCCATCATGGATAGCCGACATACCGATGGTCTTTTTGTATTCGGGGACCAGCTTCAAGGCGGCTTTGACTTTTGTGACTTCCTGAGAAATGACAGCCGCATTTTTCTTTCCGACGATCGCGACCGCCGCACTGTAGGCAGCCGCGTAAAGCTTATCGGCAGCGGCATTCTTCGCGTCCTTCAGGCGGTCGGTTTTTACCGGATGATTGCCATAGAGATAGAGCGCCTGAGCAATGTAGCCTGCGGCTTCATCGTCAATGTTAAGCGTTTTGCCGAGCTTGCGCATGTCGTTGACCGCATGGGTCGCTTCATGGATCAACAGGGCTCTGTCCAGGAGATCGAGAGTGGAGATGTTCTTCTTCAACTGAAACTGATTGAGCTTCGCGTGATAGCGGGCGTTGTGCGCGAGCGCGGGATCGACAACAACGGCAATCTTCCCACTGCTCAAGGCCGTTCCCACATCGGCAATTAGAGCCGGCGTCACGCGGATGGATCCCAGGATAAAATCCACAAGCTTGTTCGCCTTGCTGTCCTTTAGAACCTTTTCGATCGCGCTGACTGTGGACGGCGACGCTGGAGAGACGGCCATAGGATTTTCCTCACGATTTCACCCATATCGAAGTTGTGAATATAGCTATTCATTCGTATACATGCAATATTTATGAGCGAGGCCCGTATGCACTCCGTCAACTTCGCAATGCGCCCAGGAACTGATACAGCGGCCGGAGGTTTTCAAAAACGCCTGCGCAAAACGCCACTGCCCGAGGATTCGTTACTCCGTCATGGTCTGACAGGTCGCGCCACAGGGTCAGACTCTTTCTGCGCAAGAGGGCTTCGCGCGGGTGAGCTTTGTCGAAACCGGCCGGTACACGCTTCAACTCCGGCGCCTCCAATCGAAAGCCCCCCTCGACCAGTCCCACGAGCATAGCCTCGACGCTGTGGCCCTGCGCATCATCGACAACCGCCTGCCGGAAAGTTTCAAGCCCGGATTTTGAAAAGCCCATCGCGCCGCCACCTAGAATCAGGCACTCCGGCTCAAGCGAGAAATAGAAGCCCTGGCCGTCCTGCGCAGCGTCAAAAGGAAAGAACGCCATACGCAGGTGCGTGTTGTATGGCGTCTTATCCTTCGAAAAGCGCAGATCCCGGTGCAGCCGGAAGATCTTGCCCTTAAAGTCCACGCCGAAGCGTTGCGCCAATTCCCTTTCCATGGCGGCGGCAAACGCCTTTGCGGGCGCCTCAAGTTCTTTTTTGTAGAGGGCCCGGTTTTGCTCAAACCAGGGGCGATTGTTGTTGGCGGTCAGATCTTGCAGAAATTTGATCCCTGCAGCCGGGAACCCGGGAAAACCGTTCGCCTGCATGTCTGCTCCCTTCGGTTATTTCGGCGGCAAGGAACCGGCGAACTGCGACGCCAGGTCGATCCAGCCATCCAGTCCTGCGTCCAGACAGGCATCCGCATCGACCCAGATGATGCCGCCCATACGCCGCCCGCTGAAAACGACAGCTTCCGCACCCAGCCGCGTGACCGCTTCGGCCTCCCGTTCCTTCCCGACCCGAAACATGAAGCGGCCGACTTCGACGCCGCAGAGCATATTGCCGTTCAGAAACCAGCAGAAACCGCCGAACATGGCTTTCTCTGTGATACCCCGGCGCGGCTCCAGCGCCACGCGCATCAAATCGGCAAGATGGGGGTCGTAAGGCATTGGCATCTCCCTGTTGAATCAGATGGCCAACTGAATCAGATACCAGAAGGATCCAGCATGGCCCAAATCAGAAAAACCCCGAATGCGGCCATGGGCAGAGTTGTCATGGCCATACCGATAGCCCGTCCCACCGCGGTCCCATACTTCACAATGGTGTAGGCATGCATCAAGCGCCCGATGAGCAGAACCGCACCGCCGGCCCATAACAATACGGCAGGCGCACCGAGCAACTCGGCCAACACCATGACCAAGAGAGCAATCGGCACGGTCTCGGTGAAGTTGCCATGGGCCCGCATGCGCCGGGTCATGGTGACGTTTCCGCCATCAAGAAATTCAATGCCGGACTTGACCCGATAGAGCCCGACAAAGGCGGTCATAAAAACCTGAACCACGATAAGGAGCCCCGCAAAGAGCGGTGTGATGGAAAGCGTCATGGCGGTTACCTCCAAAAATTCCCGTCGCACCGACCGAACAAAATACACGCGACCGCGTGTTTGCATTTCGGTGCGTTCACTTTCTAGACGCGGGAGCGGTCAGTAATCCGACAGGAGGCATTCATTTTGTTTTCGCGCGGCAGTGACGTAGTCTGGCCATTCCAAGGCCAGACGGATTTCCCCGCATGACAGAGAGACCAATCCCAGCGGCCCTCGCCGTTGTCATTCGAGAGTCGCATTTCTTGCTGGTGCGCAGAAACAACAGGCCCGACAAGGGTCTCTGGGGCTTTCCCGGCGGCAAGATCGAACGTGGCGAGACGGTGATGGAAGCGGCGATCCGCGAACTGCGCGAGGAAACCGGCATCGAGGCCGAAGCGCGCGACACCCTGACTTCGGTCGATGTGATTATCCGGGGCAAGAATGGCGAACTGCAGCACCATTACGTTCTGGTCGCCGTCCTCTGCGATTATCTGGGTGGAGAGCCTCTTGCAGCCGATGACGTCTCGGAAGCCGAATGGTTTGAATACGAGGAGATCCTGGCAACCCCCGAGGACAAGAGCCCGGCCGTCGGCCGGGTGGCACAGCAGGCGATGGTGCGGCATAAGGCCTAAAACAGCCGCGCAATACACCCTATGCGTCTTTCTTCGGGCGCCACGCCTCGTACTTCGGGAGTCCGTCACCCAACTGAACCCAGGGTAACTTCTCCACCGTCCTAACATGATAGGCGGGTGCTACATCTTCTGGGTTATTCAGTGTTGCCAAAGGAAAGTCGAGATCAGGCAGGCAATCCTTGTGCTGGTACAGAATCTCGGTACCGCATCCGGTGCACCGGCTTCGTGTTACGTCCGGCGACGAGGCGAATTTCGACAATGCGCCCTGGGTCAGCTCGAAGCGGGTTTGAGGCACGCGCCCCCAGGCTACAAACGGCGCACCGGAACTTCTCCGGCAGCTTTCACAATGGCAATAGAAGGCATCGTCTGGCTGACCGGTAATCCGGTACTGCACGGCACCGCACAAGCATCGCCCTGAAAGCTCCGTTCGGCTCATGGGGTCCCTCCAATACTCAAAACAGGTTGCTGCGTGGTCGCCGCGGTTTTGCCATTGAGAGCAGATTATGGACGGAGGAAAGCTGGAAGCCAAAGCGTTGCTGTCCAGAGGCCTAAAACCGAGACTTGCCTATTGCCGAGTCTGGTCCTATATTCGATTTATATTTGTATACATATAATTTTATCTACTCCACCGCATTCTGGCGGAGCCACTCAACACATTCGGCGTGTGTGACAATTGGAATTGAAGGAGCTTTTCATGCAAGCCGTTGGTCCAACCATGATGTCGCCCAGTAACTTCATGCGCTTTCCCTGGATGGAGCAGGCGTTGGAGGAATATGGCGTCAAGGAACTGCCCGGCAACGCGCACAATCCGCGGATCGTCGAATATTTCTCGACCATGAAAACCAAGTGGCAATTTCAGAACGACGAGTCCGAATGGTGTTCGGCCTTTATCAACTGGGTGATGGAGCAAAATTCCATCCCGGGAACCGACAAACCGACCGCGCGCTCCTGGTTGAAGTGGGGCAATCCCCTGCCGGACGATGCACCGATGTACGGGGCCGTCACCATTTTGTGGCGTGGATCACGACGGGGTTGGCAGGGGCATGTCGCGTTCTTTGTCGGTGTGGACGGCAATGATATTATCCTGCTGGGTGGAAATCAGCGTGGTGACGAAGGCGGCCCGAGCAATCAGGTTTCGATCCGCGCCTATCCGAAACGCCGTCTGCTCGGCTTCCGCTGGCCGACCGCGTACAGCCGCGAAATCGTTTGTCGTTGAAACCGGGAGATCGTCACATGACTTTGAAATCCTTGGTTCCCGTGCTGGCACTGCTTCTTGGCTTCGCCCTGACCGGCTGCGCAGCCCCCGAGAAAACAGCCCCTGAACCGCCGGCGAAGGCCAACCCCGCCCCGCCAGCTCTGACGGAAGGCGAACAGAAGGCGTTGCAATACGCCATGAATCGCTTCGTTGCCGCCCTGAAGGCTTCGGACACTTCAGCCTTCGCGACGCTCTTTCCTCAGCGCGGCGTCTGGACCTTCCAGAGCACCCTCGGCGAAGCGGAAGCACGCAGCGTGCACAGCCTCTTCGATCTGCGCCGTGACCTTGCAGAACGCAGTGGCCTTTATGAGAGTTTTTTTGAAGGCGACGGTGACAGTATCAGAGACTTCGTCGAAACGACGCGCGGCCACCCCTGGCAGCGCAGTGGCGAACAACAGTTTTCCCCACCGGATCTGCCCGACATCAAGGATTTGATGTTCATCCGCTGGCGCCAGGAAGACGGCCTCTGGGTGGTCGATGCAGTTGCTGCGCCTTTTGCGTAAAGGCGGGATAGGATCTGAGCATAGGCGCCGACGAGACTAAAGGTTCCCGCTAAAGCGAGTTCGCATTGAAAGTATCGCAGGCCTCAAGTCGCCCATTCTTGAGGCCAAGCCGAAACCAGCGCTGCCGCTGTTCGGAACTGCCGTGCGTAAAGGAATCCGGCACGACCCGGCCACCCGCCTGACGCTGCAAAGTATCATCGCCAATGGCGCTGGCAGCCCCCAAAGCTTCCTCGATATCTCCTTGCTCCAAAATCGCTTTCGTTCTCTCAGCGTGGTTGGCCCATACGCCGGCAAAACAATCCGCCTGCAACTCCAGCCGGACGGAAAGAGCGTTCGACTGCACCTTGCTCACGCTGGACTGGACCTCGCGGACGCGTTGCGAGATTCCCAGCAGAGTCTGAACATGATGCCCAACTTCATGCGCAATCACATAGGCTTGTGCGAAATCGCCGGGCGCATGGAACCTCTCTCTTAGCGAACGAAAAAAGTCTAGGTCCAGATAAACTTTGCGATCGCCCGGACAATAGAACGGCCCCACCGCTGAACTGGCCGATCCACAGGCTGAACGCACACCATCGGAGAAGAGAACGAGCTTTGGCTCCTGGTATCGCTGCTTGAGCTGGGTTTCAAACAAGACGTGCCAAACATCTTCGGTATCGGCGAGAACGACAGCCACGAAGTCGCGCAGCGGATCAGACCCGGAGTCTCTCGATGCAGAGCGGGTGAATGGAGCATCACCTGCCGGTTCCTGCATACCAGTTAGCAACATGGAAGGATCGACACCGAAGAGCAATGCGACGACGACCACAGCAACGAGTCCGAAGCCACCAACGGCGGAGCGCCGTCCCACACGGCGACGGCCACCCCTGCCCCGTCGTCCGAGATTCATGGGGAACGAGATACGCCCAGATCTGCCGCCACCACTGCTGCCACGGCGATCCTCGATATTCGAACTCTGCCTGCGCCCCCGCCACTTCATTTTTGCCTCCACCCAAGCAACAATCAGGAGGTTAAGCCACCTCCAAGAAAGTTCCAAGTCTGCAGAAAACAGGCGGTTGCGGCGGAGCATCGGATGCCTTGCCCGCCGGCTCAAAGAATGCCGGGTGCGGGTGGTCTACGAGACTGTTGCGCTTTAAATCAGGAGCGGCCCAGGCCTCACCTTCGCGCACACCATCGAGAAAGGCATCCAGTGACACGGCTAATTCTTGGCAGTCAACCTGGCGCGCAGCCCTTTTGAAGGAGCGGTGTTTTTTCGTTTTATACCCCGCTCTGAAGTCTTTCAGCCTCTCGTTCCCCGCCACTACTTCGCTTCTTTCGACCGCACCTCCACCAGGAAGTTCTCAAGTACGTTTTCTAACTTGCCGCAAGGGAGTCGGACGCGGTCGTATTTTTGCAGATCGTTTTTGTGGCGGCCGGTCTTGAATTCTTCAAGACTGCCATAGCGTGATTGAAGTTCATTGACCAAGTCATGATGGCCACAATGGCGCGCAAACGCTGTATACTTCCCAAGCGTATAGAGCGTCGACTCTTCCGCCTCGAGAGACGCAGGTGCGATTCCAACCGCAATTGCACATAAAAAGAGCGCCAGAGAAACCTGACGCGATGTCGCCGAAAACATAGGCCTACCTCGCCAATATCAATCTAAAATCGAATTTCTATCCCGACGATATCGCAAATTTGAGACAAAACAAGTCGTTTTGACCGAAAAATGTCACAGACATCACTACTCCCGGATGCGTTTGTCCAGCTTTTCCAGGATCTTATCGAAGGCCGTGATTTCCTTTTCGCTGAGGACCGACAGGAACTCCCGCTCCCAGGCCAATGCCATCGGCGCGATCTTGTCATAGATGCGCTTGCCCTTGGCCGAAAGCTTCAGGCTGCTCACCCGGTTGTCTCGCGCGTCGGTCTCGCGCTTGACCAGACCCGCCGTCTGCATCCGGGAAATGGCGCGGCTGACCTTCACCTTGTCCATAGAGGTGCGTTCAGCGACTTCATTGGCAGACAGGGGCGCCGCGCGGCCCAGATTGGCCATCACCCTCCACTCGGGGATCGAGAGGCCGAAACGCGCCTGATACTGCGAGGCCAGCGCCCGGCTGACCAGATTGTTCAGCACCGAGAGGCGGTAAGGCAGGAAGTTGTCCAGCTCCAACACGGCCGCATCGGAGCCCTGCTTCAGCGAAGCGGCGGCCTGCGTCTCGGCAGGCTCCGTCGCCGGGCGGCGTTCCTGCCGGCGGGTCCCGCGTTCCCGCTCCTGGCGCCCCCGTTCGGAGCGGCCGCGTTTCGCGCGTTCCATCGAGTCAGCTTTTTCGGCCATAGGGCCTCCGAATTTCCGGCACCCCGGCGAGACTCCACCGGTGATGCGATACACGACTTGACATTAGTTTCATATGAAACCATTTTGGTTGCAACCGAAGAGTAGCCAAAAACGGGCCGCTAGGAAAACACCGCTGTTAGGAAACGCCGGCTGGATGGTCATACAGCGAGTAAGACCGAGAGTCGGGCAGAGGGTCAGACCAAGAGTCGGAAGACGCGATCATAGGGAGAGAACGTCCGGCGCCGCGCTGAAAGGGCGACAGAGCGGACCGGCTGCCACCCGCCATTCCCTCCCACCAAAAGTGATCCGCGCGCCGGCAAACCGACTCACACCCCGCTTGGCCCGAACTCAATTCTAAGGAGCGCCAGAGGATGAAACGCCACATTTCTTTTCAACATATCGAGGGACTGGCGTCCCGGCAGGCGCACGCCAAGCTGCCCGAGGGCACCTACGAGCGGGAGATGGGCAAGGAAGGCTTCTTCGGCCCGGCCGCCCACATCTATCACAAGAACCCGCCAACCGGCTGGATAGACTGGGAAGGCCCCTTACGCCCCCGCGCCTTCGACCTGACCCTGATCAACCAGATCGAGGCTTCGCCCTGGGACGCCCGCGACGTGCTGCACAATGCCTCGGTTCAGGTTCGGTTTTGGCGAGTCCCTGAGACCATGGACAAACTCGCGCGCAACGGCGACGGCGACGAGCTGATCTTCCTGCATCAGGGCAAGGGCGACCTTTTCTGCGACTTCGGTCATCTGGAGGTCGAAGCCGGCGACTACATCATGATCCCGCGCGGCACCATGTGGCGGCTGGAATCAGATGAGCCCATGACCGCCCTGCTGATCGAAGCCACCAACGGCAGTTACATGCTGCCCGACAAGGGCATGCTCGGCCCGCACGCGATCTTCGATCCGGCCATGCTGGACGTCCCGGCGCTGAACGAGACCTTCAAGGACCAGCAGTCTGATGGCAAGGAATCTGGCGAGAACGGCTCGGGTAAGACCTGGCAAGTCGCCATCAAGCGCCGCAATCAGATCAGCACCGTGACCTTCCCCTTCAACCCGCTGGATGCGGTGGGCTGGAAAGGCGACCTGGCGCCGGTGCGCATCAACGTGCGCGACATCCGCCCGCTGCTGAGCGACCGCTATCACCTGCCGCCCTCGGCCCACACCACCTTCGTGGGGAATCGCTTCGTGGTCTGCACCTTTGCGCCGCGCCCCTTCGAGAGCGATCCGGATGCGCTGAAGGTGCCCTTCTATCACAACAACGACGACTACGACGAAGTGCTGTTCTATCACGCAGGCGACTTCTTCAGCCGGGACAACATCCATCCTGGCATGATGACCTTCCACCCCTGCGGCTTCACCCACGGCCCGCACCCGAAAGCCCTGGCGGGTGCCTTCAAACCCAAGAAGGCGGCGACCGACGAATACGCGGTGATGATCGATACCCGCGACGCCCTGGAGGTCGGTGACCTGCCCAGCGGCATCGAACAGCCGGACTACGTGAAAAGCTGGCGCGTCACTTAACGTGCGTCACCTGACGGCCATCGAAAACAACTAAAACCAACACAAAAAGACTCAGAGAGATCCCTATGAAACTCGCCAGCATCAAATCCGCCAGCCGCGACGGCACCTTGATCGTGGTCAGCCGCGACCTGTCCCATGCCGTCGAAGTCCCCGGCATCGCCGCCACGCTGCAGGCCGCCATCGAGGACTGGGAGACCAAGGCGCCCGAACTGGAAGCGGTCTACGCCAAGCTGAACGCCGGTGAACTCAGCGCCGCCTTCGAGCTGGACCCGGTCACCCTGGAATCGCCCCTGCCCCGCGCCTATCAATGGGCCGACGGTTCGGCCTACGTCAACCACGTGGAACTGGTGCGCAAGGCCCGCGGCGCGGAGATGCCATCGAGCTTCTGGAGCGATCCGCTGATGTATCAGGGCGGCTCCGACAACTTCATCGGCCCGCGCGACGACGTGGTGCTGGGCAGCGAGGACTGGGGCATCGATTTCGAATCCGAGATCGCCGTGATCCTGGACGACACGCCCATGACCGTCACCCCGGAAAACGCCAAGGACCACATCAAGCTGCTGATGCTGGTCAACGACGTGTCCCTGCGCAACCTGATCCCCGCCGAGCTGGCCAAGGGCTTCGGCTTTTTCCACGCCAAGCCCTCCAGCGCCTTTTCGCCCGTGGCGGTCACGCCCGACGAGTTGGGCGATGCCTGGGACGGCGGCAAGGTCAACCTGCCCCTGGTCACGCACCTGAACGGCGAGCTCTTCGGCAAGCCCAACGCCGGCGTCGACATGACCTTCGACTTCCCGCAGTTGGTCGCCCACGCCTCCAAGTCGCGCAAGCTGATGGCCGGCTGCATCATCGGCTCGGGCACGGTCTCGAACCTGGACCGCTCCGCCGGATCGTCATGTCTGGCGGAACAGCGCATGCTGGAGATCATCGACGAGGGCGCGGCCAAGACCCCCTTCATGCAGTTCGGCGACCGGGTCCGCATCGAGATGCTGGCCGAGGACGGCCATTCCATTTTCGGCGCCATCGACCAGCAGGTCGTGAAGCACCAGAGCTAAACAACACCCCGCAGGAGAGAGAACCATGACCGCCAAATTTGCTTCGCAGGGCGACCTGCAGGAAAAGAAAATCACCTTCACCGAACTGGCCGAAGGCGTCTACGCCTACACCGCCGAGGGCGATCCCAACTCGGGTGTGGTGATAGGCGATGACAGCGTGATGGTGATGGATGCCCAGGCCACGCCGGTCCAGGCGCAATCCCTGATCAATTGTATCCGCAGCGTCACCGACAAGCCCATCAAGCACGTGGTGCTCAGCCACTATCACGCGGTGCGGGTCATGGGCGCCTCGGCCTACGGCGCGCAGGAAATCATCGCCAGCCAGGGCACCTATGACCTGATCGTCGAGCGCGGCGAACAGGATTTCAAATCGGAAGTCCAGCGCTTCCCGCGTCTCTTCGACTCAGTCGAATCCGTGCCCGGCCTGACCTGGCCGACCATGACCTTCGAGAGCGAGATGACGATCCGCCTCGGCAAGCGCGAAGTGCAACTGAAACACATCGGTCGCGGCCACACCAAGGGCGACATCATCGCCTGGCTGCCCGACGACAAGATCTGCTTCTCAGGTGATCTGGTCGAGTTCGGCGCAACGCCCTACACCGGCGACGCCTACCTGACCGACTGGCCGACCACTCTCGCCAACCTGCGCAAATTTGACGCCCAGAAACTGATCCCCGGCCGGGGCGACGCGCTGGAAACGCCGGAAGATGTCGCCAAGGCCATCGACGGCACCCAGGCCTTCCTGAGCGAGATGTTCGAAGCCGTCAAACAGGGCGTGGCCGAAAAGAAGGAACTGAACGCCGTCTACGCCGAGACCTTCGCCAAACTGTCCGAGAAATACGGCGAGTGGGTGATCTTCGAGCACTGTATGCCCTTCGACGTGACCCGCGCCTTCGACGAAGCCCAGGGCATCACCGATCCGCGCATCTGGACCGCCGAACGCGACATGGAAATGTGGGCCGCCCTGGAGCGCGACAAGGAAGTTAAATTTGCCGAAGCGTAGGTTGATTAAGTTCGGCTGACGCCGAACCGGCTCCGGCAAGTTGTTTGACTAAGTTTCGGCTAGCGCCGAAACCGGCACCAGCCCGCTCCCCCTTCCCGGCCACCCAATGCGATTATCCTGTGGGTGGCCGGGAGGGGGAGCGGGCCGGTGCCGAGCTAAACAAAACAATAGAGGACGCACTTATGTCCGAAGGCACAGCAGCAACCGACTTCACCTATCAGCCCTCGCCGGATCAGTCGGCCGCGACGCCGGTGCGCCATCCGGTGGTGATCATCGGCGCGGGGCCGGTGGGGCTCGCCGCCGCGCTCGACCTCGCCCAACGGGGCCGCAAGGTGGTGGTGCTGGACGACGACAACACGGTCAGCACCGGGTCGCGCGCGATCTGCTGGTCGAAGCGGGCGCTGGAGATCATGGACCGGCTGAGCGTCGGCGATGCGCTGGTGGAAAAGGGCGTGACCTGGCAGAAGGGCAAGGTCTTCTTCGGCGAGGAACAGCTCTATGCCTTCGACCTGCTGCCGGAAGAAGGCCACCGCATGCCCGCCTTCATCAATCTGCAGCAGTACCACTTTGAGGCCTTCACGGTGCGCGAAGTCCTGAAGCACCCGGAGATCGATCTGCGCTGGAACAACCGACTCGTCGGTGTCGACAACAGGGAAGACGGCGTTACTCTCACCATCGAAACCCCGGACGGCGAATACAGTCTGGTCGCCGATTACATGCTGGCCGCCGACGGCGCGCGCAGCGCCACCCGCCGCCTGCTGGGCCTGGACTTCAAGGGCCAGATCTTCAAGGACCGCTTCCTGATCGCCGACGTGATCATGAAGGCCGACTTCCCGACCGAGCGCTGGTTCTGGTTCGACCCGCCCTTCAACAAGGGCCAGTCCGCCCTGCTGCACAAACAGCCCGACGACGTCTGGCGCATCGACCTGCAGCTCGGCTGGGACGCCGACCCGGAGGAAGAGCGCAAACCCGAGAACGTCATCCCGCGCCTGAAGGCCATGCTGGGCAATGACGTGGACTTCGAACTGGAGTGGGTCAGCGTCTACACCTTCCAATGCCGCCGCCTGGAAAAATTCCGCCATGGCCGCATCTTCTTCATCGGCGATTCCGCCCACCAGGTCTCGCCCTTCGGCGCGCGCGGCGCCAACAGCGGACTGCAGGACATCGATAACCTGGCGTGGAAACTGGATCTGGTGCTGGACGGCAAAGCCCCCGAAAGCCTGCTCGCCAGCTACCACGACGAACGCGCCTTCGCCGCCGACGAAAACATCCTGAACTCCACCCGCAGCACCGATTTCATCACCCCGAAAAGCGACGCCAGCCGCGCCTTCCGCGACGCCGTCCTGGACCTGGCCCGCGACCACGGCTTCGCGCGACGTCTGGTGAACTCGGGCCGCCTGTCCCTGCCCTCGACCTACAGTGACTCCGGCCTGAACTCACCGGATAGCCCGGGCTTCATCGGCGCCATGATCCCCGGCGCACCCTGCGTCGATGCGCCGGTGACGCTGGACGGCAAAGATACCTGGCTGCTGCATCACCTGGGCGGCGATTTCTGCGCCCTCTACTTCGCCCGCGAAACCGAAACCGCCGAAAGCCTCGCCCAACTGCGCGACAACCTCGCCGCCCTGGAGATGCCGGTGAAACTGGTCGCCGTCTTCCCGCCCGGCACGACGGCCCCGGCGGGCGCACTCACAGACCGCGACCACCTCGCCGACGCCCGCTATGACTCCCGCCCCGGCACCTTCTACCTGATCCGTCCCGACCAGCACGTCACCGCCCGCTGGCGTCAGGCCGACCCGCAGGCGATCCGGGGCGCGCTGCAGCGGGCCTTGGGGAAAGGCCCGGCGAGTGCCGAGGCAGACGCTGAGAAGGAAGGAACCGCCGCATGAGCGCCCAGCAGATGACTGCCCAGCTAAAAAGCGAAGCCCGCCTCACCCGCCCGGACGACATCTATCAGGTGTTGATCGACGCCCATCGTGATCTGACGCCCGAGCAGAGCCAGGCTTTCAACAGCCGGCTGGTGCTGTTGCTGGCGAATCACATTGGGGATGACGAGGTGATTGCGGAATCTGTGGAGGCAGCGAGGAAGGGTTTGTAGGGATAGAGTTTACCTTGTGACTTTCAACAAAATTTTCTAACAATTTAAAGATCATGAAAGCAGATGAGCGAGGCTACCAGAGTTTCGCGATACAAAATACCTGCAATTTTGAGCTTTAATGCATTACAATCTCAACACCTAATAATAGTACGGCTATCTTGCAATTCCATGCTGTATGGAAGGAAAGCTATTGGTGACGTTTATCGGCAACAACGAAACCTACTTCGTAGAGGAGATGCTAGAGCGCGGATTTTTTCCCGAGAATCTACCTCCAGTTTTTCAAGTCACAAACCTTCATGAAGCATCGCTAGGGCCCGTCGGCGACGGTGATTTTATTTCCAAAGCCCCGACGGAAGCATGTCGATACAATGCCTCTAAGCGTGGAGGACAGCGACGTACTTTTACGATGCCAAACCCAGTATTCATGATCGACGCGGCTATATTTTTCAAAAAACACAAGGAAGCAATTGACGAACATTTATCAATTTCATCAGACACCTGCTCAAACCCGAAATTTCAAGTGTCTGATGGTAGGCCTCTCACAATATCAAGCTTTCCAGAATTCCACAAAATGCGCCGACAGTGCTTTTCTTCATCTAAATATGTCGTAAAAACCGATATATCCCGTTTTTACCATTCAATATATACTCACGCTATACCTTGGGCTCTCCACGGTAAATCAGAATCAAAAAAAGATCGAAAACCCGATTCAAGTACGATTTTCGGCAACCAACTTGATTACATTGTGCGACAGGCACAAGACGGACAAACTGTTGGAATCCCAGTTGGTCCAGATTTTTCGCGTCTTATTTCTGAGATTATTGGCGTAGCGATTGACACAAAATTCCGGCAAATGCACAGCCGTGAAATACCAATGCTCCGTCTCGTCGATGATGTATTCATCGGCGCTGACAATCAGGATGATGCAGCAACCTTTCTTAGTTCTATGCGTGATGCAATTCGATCTTTTGAATTGGACATCAATGAATCGAAGACTTGTATATTGAACTCAAGTGAAGATCTCGAACCTTTTTGGCCGGTCGAGATACGCCGCGAAATTGAACGGTTTTCGGGTTCTGATGGCTCAAGCAAAGGTCAAAAGCGTGCGGATTTCGTCCATTTTCTCGATGAAATCATTCGAACTTCAAACGCAAAATCAGACGAAGGGATTATTAAATTTGCACTCAGAAAAATTGACGAACTCTCTATCTGGGTCAAATACTGGGATCTGCTTGAACCGTTCCTTGTAAGATCTGCTATAAGTTTCCCGCATTGCTGGGATTACGTCGCTAGAGTAGTTGCTTGGCGCCACAGAGTAGAGGGTGTTGATTTGAACCTGTGGGGTCGAGTAACAGAGAAATCTATTGTGTACAATGCCAGAACAGGAAACGACTCTGAGGTCACGTGGGCACTGTGGTTAGTTAAGGAAATTAAGACAAAGATCTCTCAGCAAACTTTTGAACTCGTGATCACAAAATGTGGCCCCTTCCCAAGCACACTAGCTCTAGATGTTCACAAATCTTGCGAGCTTAATTTTAGACTTCCCAAAGAAAGCATATTGGATCGAATTGGTGACAAACCAATGCTGGGAGCAAACTGGCTACTTGCCTATGAAGCAGATCGCGCATTTGGCTTTAAAATTAAGACAAAGAACCAACAAGGGTATGAGTTCTTCAAAACACTCTATGATGACGATGTTTCATTTTATAATTCCGAAGCTGTGCCGGTTGTTTTTGAGGATATTGAAGAACCCACTAGCGTGATGTCTGCAATAGAATCTCCGACTGGTAGTTACGAAGACATATATGACGACGAAGACGAGGACGACGAATTGCTAGAATTTTAACGTCAGGCATTTGTTGACGTCCTGTTGAGAGTTCAGGACCAAGTTAAAATTTGTGCATTAGTCGCAGGTAAAAGTCGCGTAAAGTGAGATTTGCGCTCGACCAATAAGCACTATCCCCAAAGTCTTTGCATCCGAACCACTATTAATAGTTGCTTTGCAGATCTGGACTTACATTTTTTCCGGGTGTAATGTGTCCTATCTACTTCGCAAAATGATTATGACATTGGGTTGCGAAGAAGTTCATTGCAAGTGATCAAATCGGCTAGTTTTGAAAATCGCATCTTTCGATTATTCGGAATTGCAAATACAAAACTCATTATAAATGGGAATCTCCAATGATAAACATTGAGGAATTTGACCCAAAACCGGTTTTTAATAACCAACATCGCTATTTAAGCCTGTCTGGCGACGGTCCGTTCCGCGTCACATTGAGCTGTTTTATTGATGATCCACCTCCTCCAAGATTTGGTCCATGTTCAGCTTGTGGTGGACACATCGTTAGAGCACATGAGCGCTTGAGGTTTTCAATCGACGAGAAATTTTGGGCTCACGTCACAGGATCCCTAGTAATTAATATACAAGATACAACCGGCGTTACTGACCAGTTGAAACTTAGAGTCCAAATTTCTAGCGCCAGTTCCTCAAACCAAACACTGGAGCAATAAAATGAGGCCGCGATGCCAGAGATGACCATTATAGAACAGGGGATAAATGAGTATTATCAAACCACTGTAAAAGGGCAAAGGCGAGGAGAACAGATTAGAAAATGGCGCGTTGCCTTTGCCTACGCTTTAAAGACTGTAGGAGCAGGCGGAAGCCTCGTCGTCGCCACCGGCTTACTAGCGACATGGCATCAGGCAATTGGCATATCGGTGCTAATTGCCGTGTTTCTCGACACCATTACGTCGAATCATAAGAGGCTTGTTGCAGAAGTCGAGGCAGGCAGCGCTTTTCGATCTTTACGTGCAAGTGTTAAGGGTGAGTTTAATAGAGAGGCGGCTCCGCTCTTTAAAAGAGTTGAGAATGGTGATGTATCAGCTGAGTCGGAACTTGAAGCATTGCAGTCAAGTACTCATAAGATTTTACAAGACGAAATTAAAATTATTCGAGCAAACCTCGAGAAGGCAGACGTTGCAGCATTGCAAGCACTGTCCCTAGATCAAGAACGAACTAGCCTATCAAAGGATTAAATCAGCAACCACCGCACCTAAGGCACTTGATTTTTGAGTGTTAAAAAGGGGCAAAAAACCGCACCCGATGCAGGCTTTGGCGCATCGAAAAGAGCATCGACCTGACCGACCGCCTCTTGACTACGTAACTTCTTACATGCCGCAATATTAGAGACTTCTCACGCTCCAACATTCCGACCAAAAGTAGAAATCCATCGAATTTTTAGGGCTAGTCGAAATGCCAATTCTGGTGCGGTCGCAACTTTTACTGCAGAAAAGTGGCATTGAGCATGATAGAATATACACTCAAGTGGATTGGTATCGGCGCGGTATTTCCCGCCGCGCTGCTTTGCTTGTTTTGCAAATCCGACAAATGGTTGCAAAAAGAATTCAAACATTGGTTATCCAACTACTTACTTGGAATTCAAATTTCAAGCAAAACTGATAACATATGGATACAATTCATACGAGTGTTTGATCGTTTTTTCGGCGCAAATCGCTTCCACTGGAAGTTCTTTTTACGCTCCTGTCAAATGTCCACAGCGTCTGTTTGCATAATGATTTTTATCTGGTATGTAGTCCATCCAGATGACGTATTCATTTTATTTGTAGTTATGAAAACGCTGGGGTTCACACCAACGGTTGTTTTTATTTTAGCCTTGTTTCCGATCAACTTCGTTCCAGATTATATTTCTCTAATTGAAACTCGTTTTCTTATAAACCTGCTGAGCTCAAAGAAGGCTCCAATCGCAATCATCCTTCTTCTGGATCTCATTTTCACATCAACAATCTTCCTTTTGGTTTTACCTATCGTCGCCTCAAGCATTATAATATTTGCAGGAGGAAATCCTGCAAACTATTCTGTCTCCAAAATTTTCTCGGCAGTTTTCCCTGAAGGCATATTATTACTTCCCGCTGGAAATTCTGCATTTACAATTGGAATACTATTTTACTCCACATTCTTTACATCTATTTGGCTTTGGGTGTACGTCTCTGGCATTTTCACAATTAGGTTGCTCGCTCAGATGGCTCCGCTAATTAAGTTTTTGCAATGGGCACTACCTATCAAAAGAGAGCCCATGTGTTGTATCGGTGTCGTTGCTTTCTTACCCGCGACTTTAATTGGTTGCTTGATCTCATTACTGAGCGGGGTTTGAGCAGGATCTGGTGTCGCTCTGTGATCAGCGTCAGGATGAGCTCCTCCCCTCCTTTTTCGAAAAGTTAGAGTCGCTCCGGCAGCAGAGCGAGAGGGTGATGTAGAAGCAGCATGGCTAACAGCATCGCCGATCGGTTAATCTCCGCCGCCTATGCATAACCTTTCCGACAATGTCCGCGGCGCCCTCTTTATGTCCATTTCCATGGCGGGCTTTGCGCTGAACGACGCGACCATCAAGCTGATCTCGGGGGAACTCGGTTTCTTTCAGATCATCTTCCTGCGCGGCATCTTTGCGACGCTGCTGGTGGGCCTGCTCGTCCGGCAGCGCGGCGGGCTGTTCTATCTGCCGTCACGCCGCGACGCCGGAATCATGGCGGTGCGGGCGGTGGGGGAGGTCGGCGGCACCCTCTGTTTCCTGACCGCGCTCTTCAACATGCCGATCGCCAATGCGACGGCCATCCTGCAGGCCCTGCCGCTGGCGGTCACCCTGGCGGCGGCAATTTTCCTGGGCGAAAAGGTGGGCTGGCGGCGCTGTACGGCGATCGCGGTGGGTTTTACCGGCGTCCTGATCATCGTCCGCCCGGGCGGTGAGGGATTCAACGCCTATGCGCTCTGGGCCGTCGCGGCGGTCGGTTTCATCGTGCTGCGGGACCTCTCGACCCGGCGCCTGTCGTCCGGTGTTCCCTCAGCCTATGTCGCGCTCAGTTCCTCCATCGCGATCACGTCGGTCGGCGGCCTCCTGTCGTTGACCGTGCCCTGGCAGCCGGTCAGCGGCAACTCCCTGGCGCTGCTGGCGGGAGCGGCAGGCTTCCTCTTCTTCGGCTACCTCTTTGCCGTGATGACCATGCGGGTGGGCGAAGTCAGCTTCGTCTCTCCCTTCCGCTACTCCGTGCTGATCTGGGCGATCCTCCTGGGCCTGCTGCTGTTCGGCGAGGTCCCCGACGGCTGGACGTTGCTCGGCAGCCTCGTCGTCGTCGGCATGGGGATATATACCTTCTACCGCGAGCGACGGGTCAAGGAACAGAGTTCGTAACGTCGTTAAGCGGCGGGATCTGTTTAGCGTCATTCACCGAAGAAACCTTCGGTACATAAGATTCGAGAATCAAGTTAGCCTGCTTACTTCAGTTGGAGAGGATCGCAGTTGAGCGTTACCGTGTTTCTCGCAGTCATCGCAGCCGCCATACTTCACGCAGTTTGGAATGCACTGGTCAAAGGCGGCGACGATAAGCATCTGGCCATGACAGCCGTGGTCCTGGGGTCACTTCCAATAGCCGTGGGGCTCCTGCCGTTCGTGCCAGCGCCCGCACCTGAAAGCTGGCCTTATCTGGTCGCCAGCATCGCTCTGCACGTCGGCTACCATCTGGTTCTGCTCCTATCATACCGGACCGGCGATCTGACCCAGGTTTATCCGATTGCCCGCGGCACAGCCCCTCTGTTGGTCGGCGGAATCTCGGTGCTGTTTCTGGGCGTCCAGCTGAAACCCAACGAGATGCTGGCGATTCTGATCATTGCGGCAGGGATCATGAGCCTCTGCCTGGTGCGCGGAAGAGATGGGCAGCGCAATCCTAAGGCAACCCTGCTGGCCCTGCTGACGGGTTGTTTTATCGCGTCCTATTCGCTGGTGGACGGCACTGGCGCGCGCCTCGCCGGATCATCTCTCGGCTTCTACTGTTGGATTACTATAGGCAACGTCGTACTGTTTGCAGGGTTTATCGCGCTCACCCGGCCGGGTTTGCTGTGGGCCGTGCCAAGGCGGGCCAAACGCATTGCGGTTATCGGTGGCGGCGCAACCTTTACCGCCTATGCGCTGGTGATGTGGGCCTTCACTCAAGCACCGATCGCCCTGGTCACCGCGCTGCGCGAAACAAGCATCGTGATCGCGCTCCTGATCGGCGTCTTCTTTCTTAAAGAGAAACTCGATCTTGCGAAGGTGGTGTCCACCATGATCACGTTGTTTGGCGCTGCGTTACTGCGATTTTCGAGGCAATAGAATAGCGTGGGAAGCCTGGCCGAAGTCAGGCCTTCATTTGTGCGTCATCTGTTTCAATTTGAGCGCAGGGGACAAGTCGCCGCGTGCCCCAACCTCACGCCCCCTCACCGATCTCAAGTCCCCTCATCCACGTCCGGCCGCGCGGCGCGGGCCTCCTCGAGCAGCCAGTCGCGGAAGGCGGCGACCTTGGGCTGCTCGGCGCTGTCTTTCGCGCTCAGCAGATAAAATGAGAAAGAGAGCGGCGTGCTGAGGCTCGGGTCGAAGGGGCGGACCAGGCGGCCGGTGGCGAGATGGTCGGCCGCGACGATGTCGCCGACCAGCGCCACGCCCTGGCCGTCGAGCGCAGCCTGCATCGCCATGTTTTCCATGGTGAAGTGTGGCCCGCGGGTCGGGTCGATGCCGGGCAAACCGGCGGCCAGCAGCCACATGCGCCAGCTCGCCTCGGCGTCCTTCCAGTCGATGTGCAGCAGGGTGTGGTGGCGCAGGTCTTCAGGCTTTCGTAAGGGGTACTTGCCGCTTAAGAGCACCGGGCTGCAGACCGGCGTGTTGACCTGGCTGAACAACCAGTCGGACCGCACCCCGCTGTAGCCGCCGGGGCCGTAGCGCAGCGCCACGTCGGCTTCGCCGCGCGCCACTTCGACCCGGCGCTCGGTGCCGTCGATGCGGATCTCGATCTTCGGGTGCAGGCAACGAAACCGCTCCAGCCGGGGCACCAGCCACATGGCGCCGAAGGAGGGACTGACGCTGATAGTCAGCAGCCCGCTCTCGCAGTGGGCGCGCATCTGCTCGACCCCCTCGGTCAGCTTTTCGAAACCCTCGCCAAGCGCCGGCAGAGCCGCCTGTCCGGCGTCGGTCAAGCGCAGCGCCCGGGGCAAACGGCGGAACAGGGAGACGCCGAGCAGTTCCTCCAGCGCCTTGATCTGGTGGCTGATCGCGGCCGGCGTGACGTTCAGTTCCGCCGCCGCTTTGGTGAAGCTGAGCTGCCGGGCGGCCGATTCAAAGGCCCTGAGCGCGTTCAGGGGCGGGAGCGGTCGAGCCATGGTCTGTCTCTGCGCTCCTTCGCACGCCTATAGCTGAGAATTTCTAACATATAAGCTCAGATCTTCTCGTTTGTTGCAGGTCATGGATATTCCTATCTTTTAGGTAACTCAAGACCGAATTGCACCGATAAGGGTGTGACTCCGACGGAACATTAGGTCAAATAAACCTAAATCATAACACTGTTGGCTGGCGGTCGAACCGGAATCCGGAGGAGGACTCCATGAACACCACTTACGAGCTTACCAACCCCGGCAGGTGCCTCGACCAGAGCCCCGCCGCGCAACCAGAACACCTTGAACGGCCGGAACTAGCGCTTCGCCGGATCGTCGGCGCAATCTCCCGCTGGCAACGGCGGCGCGCCGCGATCCGCGAGCTCCGCGCCCTGGACGATTACCACCTGATGGATATCGGGCTGGAACGCTTTCAGATCGTCTCGGCGGTGGAGGAAATGATCGAGAACGAAAATCGGCCGGCATGACGCAAACGACGCGATCCGACTACAGCATCGGCGTCTTTCTTCTTGTGATTTCGGCAATCACCTACAGCACGGCGGGCCTCTTCACCAAGGGCGTCGAGGCGGGGTCGTGGGAGGTGATTTTCTGGCGGGGCTTTTTCGCCGCTGCCTTCACGACCTCCTGGACGGCGAAGCGGGGCAGCCTGCGGCAGAACTTCCTGGGCATGGGCTACAGCGGACTGGCCATCGGCGTGGTCGGCGCGTTGGGAACGGCGGCCTTCATTCCGGCTTTCAAGCTCACATCCATCGCCAATGTATCCCTGATCTATGCGGTTTCTCCGCTGATCGCCGCGTTGCTCGCCTGGCTTGTCATGGGAGAGAGAGTCTCGGCAAGAACCATGGCGGGGTCCGTCGGCGCACTGTTGGGTGTGGCGCTCATCGTCTCGGGGTCACTTGGTCACGTCAGCCTCACCGGCGATCTGCTGGCTCTGTGGATGACCGCCGCCATGGCCTCGATCATGGTCATTTACCGGAAGTATCCGGGTACGCCCGGGGCGGGCCCCCAGGTGCTGCAGTCGCTTCTCCTGCTGCCGTTTGCCGCGATGCTCGGCAACCCCTTTGAGGTCGAGCGCACGGAGATCTATATCCTTGCCGCCTTCGGACTACTCTTTGCCATAGCCTCCGTCACCCTGGCAGAAGGCGCCAAGCGCGTTCCTTCCGGTCAGACCGCGCTTTTAAGCGCCCTGGAGACTCCTCTCGCGCCGGTTTTCGCATTCCTGTTGTTCACGGAGATACCAACCACCGCAACATTTCTCGGCGGTTCGGTCGTGCTCCTCGCTGTGCTTTCCTCGATAAGACGCGATCTTTAATGGCCTGGATTGCGGTGGCGCCGGAAGAGGCACATAAACGCCAGCCCGACCACCAAAACCGGCAGGCTGCCCGGAGCCGGAATTGCTACTGGGTCAGTGGGGTCGGTAGGATCAGTAGGATCGGTAGACACGAAAAATGCACCGGTGCCCACAACATTGCCGGCGAACTGCCCAGAGCTCTGACCGTCCGGCACAAACACACCCGTACGGTTTTCGTCGTTCAGCATGTCGTTCAGCGAATCGTAGGTGATGAGCGAGGAACTCAAGGTGGACTCACCCTCGATGTTGAACAGGTTCCAATAGCTGCTGCCGTCGGAACCGGTGCCCACAACATTGCTGGCGAACTGCCCGGAGCTCTGACCGTCCGGCACAAACACACCCGTACGGTTTTCGTCGTTCAGCATGTCAGTCAGCGAATCGTAGGTGATGAGCGAGGAACTCAAGGTGGACTCACCCTCGATGTTGAACAGGTTCCAATAGCTGCTG
>NZ_CAMZOF010000012.1 GCF_947331435.1 Pelagibius sp. Alg239-R121
CATCAATCTCCCAAATCAATGGGAAAATTGAATCAGAACTACAACTCTACTTCAACCGCGCCTTTTTCATCAAAATCGGCTCAAACCGGTCATTCATTCCATCTTGACGACTGGAGCGTTTTGGGTCGCTCCTATCTGCACTCGCGGCAGAAACCTGCGCGATCTGAGTAAGACCACAGTGAACTTGGACTTCATTCACGCAGCGCTGTTCCGTCCCCCAAACCGCAGCCACGATGACAGCATCGGATGGAACGCCACTCTGTTTGAACCCTCTCCCGCAAGTCGCTAATCTCCCCCCACACTCTTTGCCCCCTCCTTTTAAGAAAGCAATTTATGGGCCCGAAACCAGATCCCTTTTCAGGCGACCAAACCCTCCCAACGCGCGCTTCCGTCGTCGTCATCGGCGGCGGCATCATCGGCACTTCGACGGCGTTGGAACTGGCCGAGCGCGGCGTCGATGTCGTGCTTTGCGAGAAAGGAATCATCGCGGGCGAGCAGTCGAGTCGGAACTGGGGTTGGGTCCGGCAAATGGGACGTGACCCGCGGGAGATTCCGCTGATCCAGGAATCCATGCGGGCCTGGCGCGGCATGAACGAACGGATCGGGGCGGAGGCCGGTTATCGGGAGTGCGGCATCCTCTATCTCTGCGAAAGCGACGCCGACATGGCGGCGCGGGAGCAGTGGCTGGACGAGCACGCGCGGCCACACCAACTTGCCTCGCGCATGATCGCGGCGGAGCGCACGGCGGAATTGGCGCCCGGCTCGACCATCAAGTGGAAAGGCGCGCTCTATACCGAGAACGACGGCCGCGCCGAACCGCAGAAGGCCGCCCCGGCCATCGCCGAAGCCGCCCGCAGGCACGGCGCGAAGATCTTCACCAACTGCGCGGTGCGCGGCATCGAGAAGCAGGCCGGGCGGATCAGCGGCGTGGTCACCGAGAAGGGCCGGATCGACTGCGACGCGGTGGTCGTGGCCGGCGGCGCCTGGTCGCGGCGCTTCTGCACCAACGCCGAGGTCGAGCTGCAGGCCCTGAATGTGACCTCTTCCTGCCTGCGCACCGAGCCCCTGGAGACCGACCTGGAGGCTTCGGCGGCGGGCAACGGTTTTGCCTACCGCAAGCGCCTGGACGGCGGCTACACCGTGGCCCACGGCGGGCTCAGCGTCGCGGATATCGTGCCCGACAGCTTCCGCCTCTTCTTTCCCTTCATTCCCAACCTGAAGGCCGAGTGGCCGCACCTCAAACTGCGCCTGGGCAAACGCTTCATCGAGGAAGCGACCATGGCGCGGCGCTGGGCGCTGGATAGCGTTTCCCCCTTCGAGCAGGTGCGCGTCCTGGATCCGGAGCCGGTGTCCTCCATCATCGAGCACTCGATCCGCAATCTGAAAAAGGCCTACCCCGCCTTCGAAAAGATGAAGGTCGCCCAGACCTGGGCCGGCTGCATCGACGTGACGCCGGATGCCGTGCCGGTGATTTCCGAAGTCGAGGCGATCCCCGGCTTCTTCATCTCATCCGGCTTTTCCGGTCATGGCTTCGGCATCGGCCCTGGCGCCGGAAAACTGACCGCGGACCTGGTGACTGGCGCCCCGCCCTGCGTCGATCCAGCTCCCTTTCGCCACAGCCGCATGACCGACGGCTCGAAAGCGTCAATGATGGCCGAGGTATAGCCTGCGCCTTCCTCCGACCGACTACACGCACACCGAGTCCCAATTGAGCAATGGAACCCGCGCATTCTGGGATGGGCGATAGTGGAAATCCCTGGTCAGGGCATCAAGATCAATCTTCGACGCCAGCAACTGCAGTAGCGCCCCCTTGGTCATTGCAATTGCCATCTCGTTACCGGGGCACAGGTGTGCACCGGCACTGAAGGTAAAAACCACAGGATCAACGCGCCTGGGATTAAAATCTCCAGGGTCTGGGTTAACCTCTACGTCGCGATTGGCTGCCGCCAGAACCAGCAGGACAGCCTCGCCGGCTTTTATCTTTTCACCGGCAACCAGGCTGTCCACAGCGGCAAAGCGCCGTGTATTTTGGATTGGCGGATCGAAACGTGTGACTTCCCTGATGACGGCTTCGAGCAGGTCCGGATCGGTTCCGACCGCTTCCGCGAGCCCAGGCCTCCGCGCCAAGGCAACCAGACTATTACCGATCAATCCCGCCGTTGCCTCATAACTCTGAGACAAAAACCCGATCGCGTTGGCAATGATCAAACCCTCGTCATGACCGAGGTGCCGACAGGCCGATCGCGCGAAACTGCTCAGGAGCCCTTGGTCCAAGGGTCGCCCAAGGGGATTCCGGTGGCAAGGAAACTGGGCCTGTTGAAGCAACTCATAGAAAAGATCCCATAGGGATTCCGCTGCTTGCCGGCCCTGCTCAACCTGTTGAGGGTTGCTTCCTGGTGCAAGACACCGTGCAAAGTCGTTCATCCAATGCACGGTTTGGGGCAAGTGGTCGCTGGGAACGCCGAGCAGGGAACCGACAGCATAGATCGGCAGGCGGAAAGTAATGTCAGGCGCGGTTTCATCCTGGCTTTCGACGATCGGCAACTGCAAAAGGTGGTGCGTCCAGTCTTCGCTGCGTGTCGTCAGATGCCTTAAATCGACCGGAGTCAGAGCCTTGCAGATCGCTTGTTTCAGCGGACGCTGCGCGCCTCCATCCCTCATGCGCACCAGTCGCGCGAAGATATCCGCCGCCCGAGTCCCCTTGATCGCTGTCGGCACCGGCTCTTCCAGAGGGCGAACGGAAAAAGCACTGTCCTGGAGAATGGCCTCTACCACCCCTGCTCCGCTGGCGACCCAGAATCCAAGCCGTTCATCGAAATAGAGCGGGTGGCGCCCGACAAGTTCCCTGTAAAAACGATAGGGTGCCGGGTCAGTAACTGCGGAAATTGGATCCCTTGTCGGTTGGCGCAAGCCACGCACTTTGGGTTCCGGGTGAAGAATCTGCGCGGATGCTCCGGGCAGGTTCATATTTTGTGCTGTTGTGACACTGGACATGCTCAAAAGACTACAGCAGTCGACAACATCTATGTTTCGGTACAGACCGTAGTATCATTTAATTTCGATACCCAACCCAGTCATAAGTAATCGTAATGATGCTTCCCACGAATTCCTCGTTTGTCCACGGAAACCAATCGTGGCAACCTATAACTCCAATAGAAACAGAGCGACCTCGGCTGGGGTTTTCCAGAGACGAGACGCGACGTCTGACCGAAATATCAGCAAGGATCACATCATGGCCGTCTCCGCCGTCAAACCGCTTCGCGATAACGGGGCTTATTTCGAGCAGCGCGTCGATCTCGCCTGCGCGTTTCGTTGGACCGCGAAGCTGAACATGCACGAGTCGGTTGCCAACCACTTCAGCTTGGCAGTGAATGACGATGGCACGCAGTTCCTGTTGAACCCCAATGCCATGCATTTCTCTCGGATCCGTGCCAGCGACCTGATCCTGATCGATGCCAACGAGCCTAGCACCATGGATCAGCCCAATGCGCCTGAACGAACAGCCTGGGCTCTGCATGGCGCCATTCACCGCAACAACCCTCAGGCCCGCTGCGTCCTGCATGCCCATTCGAAGTACGCGACGGTCCTCGCCTGCCTGGCCGACAGCACAATCCCGCCGATCGACCAGAACACCGCGCGGTTTTTCAATCGAATCGCCGTTGACGAAGGCTACGACGGCATGGCCCTGGACGACGAAGCGGAGCGTTGCTCACAACTGCTCGGCGACAAGAAGGTCATGGTGATGGGCAACCACGGCGTCCTCGTGACCGGCCAGAACGTGGCGGAGGCTTTCGACTGCCTTTATTACCTCGAACGTTCCGCCGAAACCCTGATCACCGCCTATATGACTGGCCGGCCTCTGCGCGTCCTGTCCGACGAGGTTGCTGAAAAGACCGCACAGCAATGGGAAGATGACGCCTTGGGGCAAAACCACTTCCGCGAACTGAAGATGATGCTGGATCAAGAGGCGCCAGACTACCGCACGTAAGACCGCAGGTCCGCCGACGTGGGTGCGCCAAACGTCCTGATCCTCTGTTCCGACGAACATGCGCGCTCTGCGGCCGGCTGCTATGGACATACCGTCGTCCAAACCCCGACCCTCGACAGGCTGGCGGCGCAGGGCACCCGTTTTACACGGGCCTACACGCCCTCCCCGATCTGCGTACCTGCGCGGGCAAGTCTTGCCACGGGATTGCACGTCCACGAAACCCGCTGCTGGTCTTCGGCCGAACCTTATCACGGACAGATCGAAAGCTGGATGCACCGTCTACGCGCCGGCGGTCAGACCGTCGTTTCCATCGGTAAGTTGCACTTCCGCTTAAGCGACGACGACAATGGCTTCAGCGAAGAAATTCTGCCGATGCATGTCACCAACGGCGGCATGGGTTGGCCGCAGGGACTTCTCCGCAATCCCCTGCCCACCTTCGAGAGTGTGGCGGAACTTGCCGCCGAAACCGGGCCGGGTGAGAGCGATTATACCGAGTATGACAGGCGCGTCACGCGCGAGGCCTGCAACTGGTTGCGGGGCAGACCGTTGGCGGATGCAAAGGCGCCTTGGTCGCTGTTCGTCTCCTTCGTCAGTCCGCATTATCCCCTGACGGCCCCCAAACCTTTTTTCGATCTCTATGACGGCTGCGAAATACCTGATCCCCTCGATCGCGAGACCGCGTCCTGCACCGGTCACCCTGTCCTCCGTGAGATGGCCGGGTTCTGGGACTACGACAGCCATTTTGATCCGGACAAGCGTCGGCTCGCGCGCCGTTGTTACTACGGCCTCTGCAGCTTTCTAGACGATAATATCCGTCAAGTTTTGGAGGCCCTGGAAGACTCGGAACAGGCACGCGACACCTTGATTCTCTATCTAAGCGATCACGGCGAAATGCTTGGAAACCATGGTTTTTGGACCAAGTCCTTGATGTACGAAGATTCAGTCGCAATCCCGTTCCTTCTGGCGGGCGCAGGCGTGCCGCGCAGCGTCAATCGGACGCCGATCTCGCTGACCGATGTCGCCGCTACGGTCGAACAGGCAGCCGGTCTGTCGCCCAAACCCGCTGCCGAAGCTTGGCAGGGCCGTCCACTGCAGAGTTTTGTCGAGCAGCCCGAACCCGGGCGTTTCATCCTCAGCGAATACCACGACGGCGGCAGTCCGACCGGCTTTTTCATGCTCCGGCAAGGCGCTTGGAAATACGTCTACTACGCGGGCGGCTACCCGTCGCAACTCTTCAATCTCGAGGAAGATCCAAGGGAAACAAACGACCTCTCCTCAAGCGGCGCGGCAGAGGTTGCCCGCGAGGCATTGCACAAACAACTGATCTCGATTCTCAATCCGGAAGCGGTCAACAGAGCCGCTTTCTCCGACCAGGCGAGCTTGTTGGCGCAGTACGGCGGCGCGGAGAAGGTCCTTGCCATGCAAAGCTTCAACCATACGCCAGTCGACTAGGCTTCTTGAGTCTGATTCTTATTGGGTACGAGCGAACCACGCTTGCATCCGGCCAGTCTTTCCGGATGCCGTCTTCTTGGTTGTCCGCTAAAATCTGATCCACGCTGTCTATTCAGCTTACGAGGAGTCACGCCAGTATGCTCGCCAACACCGAGTTCTATTTTCTCCGTCACGGGGAGACTGACTGGAATCTGCAAGGTTTGGCACAGGGATTAAAAGACGTCCCGCTGAATGAAAATGGCCGGACTCAGGCCTATGCGGCACGCGCTGCGACAGCCTCTATTTCCATCGGAACCATTTGCAGCAGCCCGCTTTCACGCGCCCTTGAAACAGCAAAAATTATACAAGAAGCAGCGGCTTGTCCGATCGAAGTTATTGACGATCTGAAGGAATGCAGCTGGGGAGATTTCGAAGGGCAAGGAAAGGGCGATTGGTTCGACAGTTGGAAACGCGGCTCCCTGCAGGCAACGGGCGTTGAACCCTACGATTTTTTTCTGAAGCGCGCGTTGCGTGGCATAAACAGGGCACTAGCCTATCCCGGTCCGGTGCTGATCGTCGCCCATGGCGGGGTCTATTGGGCGGTACAAAAATACGGCGCGTTGGGCGAGGAATTTGACCTGCCGAACGCGACACCCGTCAGGCACAGGCCGCCACGGGATGACTTTCCCTGGTGGGAAACAACAGTTTTGCAGCCACAGCAAGCTGACTCGGATAACCGAGAGGGCATCGTTCCATGACTGAGTTTACCGACGCGCTGACGGCAATGGCCCGCAACTCCGCCTGGGCCAATCATCGGTTGTTAAGCGTCTGCTGCAAGTTGAGCCAAGACGAGTTTACTGCCGAACGAACGGGGTTCTTTCCGTCGCTTAAGGACACGCTTAATCACAATCTGCAGGTCGACTGCTTCTACATCGATGCCCTCGAGGGCAATCCCATGGGTCCGGCCGCGCGAGAGCTACCGCCGGAAGAAACCGCTCCAGCGCTCATGACCGCTCAATGCAAGTGGGATCAGCGTCTCATCGTCTTTTGCGAAGCACTGATGCCGCAGGATCTTCAGAGCGCAGTCCGGTTGGTCCGGGGCGCAGACGTCCAGGTCGACCGTGCCGATCGTGTTCTGCTCCACCTCTTCGAGCATCAAATTCATCATCGAGGTCAGGCTCACGCCATGCTCTCGGCAACATCGGTTGCGCCACCTCAGCTCGACGAGTTTTTCCTTGCCGGCGACCTCCCGCTTCGCACCAAAGAGTTCAAGGCCATGGGTTGGGAGTCAGATAAGCTGTGGCCTTAGACTTCTAGGTTGGAACTCCTATTCCTTGATGGCCTCAACCTAGGCTTGGGCTGCAGAATTTAGACCGCAGTCCTGCAGTTTTAAGCAAGCGAAGGTTACCCAGTGCCTTCGTCCGCTTCCGGCGGACGGTTTGCGCGGGAATTGACGAAAGCCTCCAGATCTTTCTTGGCCACACGCCAATCCCGGCCGAATTTTACGGCACGCAGGCTTTCGTCGTGAATCCACGCACGCACGGTACTTTCCTTGACTTTCAGCAGGTCAGCGACTTCGTGCAGGGTTAACATTGGTTGGCTTAGCATGCCTCATTATCTCGTAGATTAACGCAGAATTAAATAGTTTTTATCTGTTTGTTGAAGTTTATATAAGTTTCACTATCTTCTTAAATGCTCTCTGGTCTTGCCAGTTTCTGGTCCTCGGAAGGGAAATGAATGCGCAGTCTGCGGCAGCGAATTTCATCGCTTATGCATCATGAAGCTGCAGGCGGCGTCCTACTGATGGCAGCAGCCGCTGCGGCTCTGCTCCTCGACAACTCGCCGCTTAACTGGCTTTACGACGCAATCCTCTCCACTCCCGTGGTGGTGCAGATCGGCGCGCTCGCCATCGACAAACCACTGCTGCTATGGATCAACGACGGGCTGATGGCCGTGTTCTTTTTCCTGGTCGGGCTGGAAATCAAACGGGAACTGCTTCAGGGACAACTTTTGAGCTGGAACGAGGCCGCTCTTCCCGCTGTTGCTGCCCTGGGTGGAATGCTGCTTCCGGCTTTGATCTATGTGGCGTTCAATATGGGCGACCCATCGGCGCTGAACGGTTGGGCGATTCCGGCCGCCACGGATATTGCCTTTGCGCTTGGTGTGCTGGCTCTTCTGGGCAGTCGTGTCCCCGTTGCCCTGAAAATCTTCTTACTCGCTCTTGCAATCCTGGACGATCTGGGCGCCATCGTCATCATCGCGCTGTTCTACACGGCCGACCTGTCAGTCATGTCGTTGGCCATCGCAGGGATCTGCGTGGCCATTCTGCTCGGACTGAACTTTGTCGGCGTGCGGCGCATCGCGCCCTATATCATCGTGGGATTGGTAATGTGGGTCTGTGTTCTAAAATCCGGCGTCCACGCCACACTTGCAGGCGTCGTCATAGCACTGACAATCCCACTGCGTGTGCCCGATACCGAGAAACCGGCGCCGTTGCTCCGGCTGGAGCATGAACTACACCCCTGGGTCGCCTTTTTCGTGATGCCTGTCTTCGCCTTCGCCAATGCAGGCGTTTCCCTCACCGGGCTGTCGTTTGCCGATCTGCTCGCACCGATTCCCCTGGGGATTGCCCTTGGCCTCTTCTTCGGCAAGCAATTGGGCGTGTTCGGCTTCGCCTGGCTTGCGGCCCGCGCCGGCATTTGCCGCTTGCCTGAAGGGACCAACTGGTTGCAAATCTACGGCATCTCTCTTCTGGCAGGTATTGGCTTCACCATGAGTCTATTCATCGGTACATTGGCATTTGCCGACCCAGAGCATGCCGCGGCTGTAAGGCTCGGTGTATTGTCCGGGTCAATCCTCTCTGCCCTGGCTGGATATACTGTATTGCGAATTGCTTCGATGCCCGCTGCATTGCAGCCTGCAAGCAATCCCCGGCCAGCGGGCGGTTAGAGGCCATTGAGGGGTGGAGCACGTGCGGGCGTGGTTCGAAAATTGAAACGATTAACTGACGAGGTAGAGAAACAGCATGCGTGACGTATCGGAACTGGTGGAGGGCTACCACCGCTTTCTTACCGGCCGCTATCCGGAAGAAGCCGAACTCTACCGGACACTGGCGGAATCGGGACAGTCACCCAAGACCATGATCATTGCCTGTTGCGACAGCCGTGTTGATCCGGCCGCGATCTTCAGCGCCGGTCCGGGGCGTCTGTTCATCGTTCGAAACGTCGCCAACCTTGTGCCGCCTTTCGAGCCGCACGGCGACTATCACGGAACCAGCGCAGCACTCGAATTCGCGGTAACGGGCCTCGAAGTAGAAAACATTCTGGTCATGGGCCATGGCCGCTGTGGCGGGGTTAGCGCGTTTCTGGAAGGACTCTATGAACGGTCTGACAAACGCGGCTTCATCGACCGCTGGATGTCGCTGTTAAACCCTGCACGGACGGAAGCTCTCCGCGACTGCGCTGGAGAGCCGATCGAAGTGCAACAACGCGCACTCGAGCATGCGTCGATCCGTCATTCGATCGAAAACCTGAAGACTTTTCCGTTCATCAAAGAGCGTCTGAACGACGGCCGGCTGCGTCTTCGCGGTGCCTTTTTCGATATCGCCGAAGGCAGGCTGCTCGCGCTGGACCCCGAAAGCGGACAATTCGAAGCGGTCGACTGACATCGCGTCGTTTTGGTCAACGACCAACGCAGCAAGGCGCACTCAATCTATTGCACGACGGTGCTAGGCGCGCTTGTGGACAAGCTTGGATTCGGGGCTGTGAATACGGCGCAGACAATCCAAAAACTCCTGGACCAGGCGCGATGGCTGCGGCGAGCGGCGTACGACCACCGAGTGACTGCTCCGATAGTGGTACTCTTCGGGACGCAGGCAGCGCATGGAACCGGAATCAACAAATCTCTTGGCGTAATGGTCAGGCAAAAAGCCTAAATAACAGCCCGATAGAATGAGCACCGCCAAGGCTTCTTCGTCGTAGGCATCCGCACTACGTTTTAAGTTGAGGCGATGGCTCACTTCCATGTTAGGCGAATGGAATCCGATGCCGGCATATTTGTGCTGCCGCACGTCCTGCCGCGAAATCTCGGAATCGGCCCGCCCGAATAAAGGATGATTGGCGCCACAGTACAGGTACATCTCTTCCGAATAGACCGGATAGTAATTCAGGCTGCTGGATTGCCTGTGTGGCGGAATAATCGCAAGATGGAAGCGTCCTGACAGAACGCCGCTTTCGATCGCGTTGAATGGCTCGACGTGAATTTCGATCGTCGCCTTGGGTGCAATCTCGTCGAACGACCTGATGGTCTCGGGAAGGCGTGCGTCCGGATTTGTCACGGTTTTGTCGAACAGCGCGATGGATAGATGTCCTGTAAGCCGGAGGTGAACCTCGTCGATATCGGACTGAAAATTGTTAATCGCCGACAAAAGACGGGCCGACGCATCGAGAACCCGCTCCCCTTCCGAAGTAAGGGCAAAACCCGCCGGTCCGCGGTCGCACAGCTTGACGCCCAGCCGCATCTCAAGATCAGTCAGATGGCGACTGATCGTAGAGCGTCCAATATTGAGTTCGAGCTCAGCTGCCGACAGTCCACCACAGGCGACGACTGAGCGAAATACGCGCAGTAACCGTATGTCGACATCGCTCACTCGGCCAAGCAGTGCTTTTCGTGCCATCTCTAATGTTTCACAGTTATCAAACTATCCTTCCAGCTTCTACTATACATGAAACGTACATGTCATGGTAAAGTTGTGAATAAGGTCCGATAAATGGTAGCGTTAACCATAAGAAGAGGTAGCGTGAACCATAAGGAGCGATAAACCGACGCAGCAAAGCCGGAAACCCCGCTTGCGAGCAGTCATCAACGGGACCACAGGGAGTGATGGCTACCGTTCTTCGTAGCTTGCTCACTTGTTGGCCTAATCAAGCATTGGCCCAGCGGTTGTAACGACTGCCGGAATCAAATGCGTACTAAGGAGGTTCAAGTGAAATTTGCGGGAAAACTAGCCGCCACGGCCGGACTTGCCGTAGCATTGTTTCTCAATGCTGCTGAGGACGTCTCGGCTAAAAACTTCAAGATGGCAGTCGGTGACGCTCATGGCAGTGCCCAGCACGCTTTGGGCGAGAAGTTCGTTGAGCTCTTTGAAGCAAAAACCGGTGGCAAGCATACGGCCAAAATGTTCCTCAATGGCCAGCTTGGCAGTGAGCAGGACACCGTCAACGAGGCCGCCATTGGAACTCTCGACTTCTCCATTCTGGCAATCAACAACATCACCCCTTTCTCGCCGACCGTCGGCGTGTTCACGCTTCCCTACGTCATCCTGAGCCTGGAAGACGCCGAGAAGCTTACGCAGGGTGAAATTGGTCAGGAACTGGTCGACAACACGCTGCGTGACGCAGGTGTGCGCATCGTCGGCTGGACCTACACGGGCTTCCGTGTCCTGACCAACTCCAAAAAGCCCATCAAGACTCTCGAGGATCTGGACGGCGTGGTCGTACGTGTCCCGAAAAACGAGATCATGATCGATACCTACAAGTCCTGGGGCATCAACCCAACGCCGATGGCGTGGTCTGAAACCTTTACGGCCCTGCAGCAGAAGGTCGTCGACGGTCAGGACAACCCCTACCTGACGGTTCACTCGATGAAGTTCTACGAAGTCCAGAAGTATGTCACGGCGATCCGTTACATCTTCTCGATCGAGCCGCTGATCGTCAGTGAAGCCGTCTTCCAGGATATGGACGAAGACGTCCAGAAGGCCGTCATCGAAGCCGGCAAGGAAGCAACTTTGCACAGCGCAAATCATCTGCGTGAGTCTGAAGCTGCAATCCGGGAAGACCTGCTCGCGAAGGGTATGCAGATTGACGAGCCTGCAGACGGTGAAAAAGAGTGGATCGAAAAAGCCACGACCGCTGTCTGGCCCAAGTACTACGACTCCATCGGTGGCGTCGACAAGCTGAACACGGTTCTGACGTCTCTCGGCCGCGATCCGGTCAAAGAGTAAAAAAAGACCGTCGTGGAGTGGCGGCTGTAATGGCCGCCACTCTTCGTCAGCTGCATATGTTTGCTAGCGGGAAACGACGTTTCCGTCCCGTAACCTCATTGAATTCAGACGTTACAGGCCGGTTTTAACGAGGCGTCTTTCATCTCGAATAACGGGGGTTCGAACAGTGGGTAATAAGGTTCTCAGTTTCTTCGACAATATCGAAAGCTACATTTGCCGAACCTTGCTTGCTTTGTTCGTGCTTCTGCTTTTTGCGCAGATTCTGTCGCGTGAAATTTTCGGTCACTCCTTCTCCTGGAGTGAAGAGCTTTCAACCTACATGTTCGTTTGGTTCGTTTTCTTCGGTGCCAGTTATGCCGCCAAAATGTCGGCCCATAACCGTGTTACCTTTCAGCTCAAGTTTCTATCGCCTAAAGGCGTCCAGATCGTCGAAGGCATAGCCGATCTCTTCTGGTTGGCCTTCAATGTCTATTTTATCTACCTCAGCTACGACTTCGTCTTTAACAAGATGAACCTGTTCTGGAAGTCCCAAACCTTGGGCGTTCCCATGAAGTACATCTACATCATCCTGCCGCTCGCCTTCACGCTGATGACATTCCGGATCCTCCAGATCAACTATTTGAAGCTCGTAAAGGGCGTTGACATTCGGGATCCTGAAAAAGCGGAAGTCGAGAAAATGATCAAAGAAGGCGGGCAGTAAACCACCCACCGGCACCGGCAATATGCCTGGTGCGCAGAGTAAGCCGAACGGCTTTGAGGGGACGCGACAGCAAGTTCGCGAGTTAGGGGAAGCAGTTTCATGGAAACGACCATTGTCTTTATCCTGTTTGGGTCTTTCTTAGGTCTCCTGTTACTGGGAGCACCGATCACCGTTGCATTGGGCGTCTCTGCCCTGATCTCGTTTCTGTATCTGGACGAGAACCCAATCAAGTTTGTCCAGATCGCCTTCACTTCAGTTGGCTCCTTTCCACTCATGGCGTTGCCGGCCTTTATCCTGGCCGGTGCTTTAATGGAGGCAGCGGGGATTTCGAGACGATTGGTGAACGTCGCGGAGAGTTTCGCCGGGCCGTTCACAGGTGGTATTTCGGCCGCCACCGTCTTTGCCTGCCTCTTTTTCGGTGCAATCTCCGGCTCAGGTCCCGCGACCACAGCAGCCGTCGGCATGCTGATGATCCCTGCCATGATCGATCGCGGCTACGACAAAGGTATCGCGTCTGCCATTACCGCCTCGTCCGGTAGCCTCGGAATCATTATTCCGCCCTCGATCCCCATGGTGATTTTCGGCATCTCCGCGCTTGGCCTGCAGCCGCCGCCCGAAGCAGTCGAGAAATTCGGTATCTTCCAGTCGGTCTCGATTCCCAAGCTTTTCATCGCCGGTGTACTGCCAGGCCTGGTGATATCGGTCAGCTTGCTGATCATGAACTACATCGTCTGCAAGAAGAAGGGCTACAAAGGCTCAGCGGATGGCTTCTCAGCCCGCAATATTCTTTGCACGCTCTACAATGGTTTTTGGGCACTGCTGGCGCCGATCGTCATCCTGGGCGGTATTTACTCGGGTTTCTTTACACCGACTGAAGCCGCCATCGTCGCGATCTTCTATACCTTGATCGTGGGCTTCTTCATCTATCGCGAACTTGATTGGAGATCGCTTGCACGCTCGCTCGAAACCACAACCTGGCTGACCGGGCGCGTCCTGCTGATCCTATTCACTGCAACGGTCTTCGGCAGGCTTCTGGTAGAAAACCAGATTCCCGCAATCATCGCCGAAGCCATGCTGAGCGCAACGGACAATCTCTACCTGATCTGGGCCATGCTGATCCTCTTCCTGCTCTTTGTCGGAATGTTCATGGAAACTTTGGCAACGATCCTGATCCTGACTCCGGTGCTGCTGCCAATCACCTATAGCCTGGGGATCGATCCGGTCCATTTCGGTGTGGTGATGGTCTGTGCGCTGGGCATCGGTTTCCAGACACCACCTCTGGGCGAAAACCTCTTTATCGCCTCAGGTATTTCCAACGTGTCGATCGAGGAAATCTCCCTCAAAGCCCTGCCCTTCGCGGCGGTCAACACGATCGCGGTTTTCATCATCGCTTTCTTCCCGCAAATCGTGCTCTGGCTGCCACAGGCATTCGGATACTGATAGGCGTTATTGAGCGACAAGGAACGAACAGATGCAACATGACGTAAAGAACGTGCTCTACAGCACCGATCTGTCGCAAAACTCCCACATCGCTTTTGGCTATGCGGCTTATCTCGCCAAGCTGACGGGGGCGGATATTCATCTGCTTCACGTTCTGGAGAAGCTCAGAGACGACGTAGCTTTTACGATTCAAGCGTATGTTCTCGACGATAATAAACGTCACGAGATCATGGACCTCCGTGTCAAAAATGCGGAGAAGCTGTTGAAGGAAAGACAGGACAGCTTTTGGGCTTCGCAAAGTGCAGAGGATCAAAAGGTCCGGGATCAGATCAAATCGACAACGGTATGCGAATCCTATCCGGCTGAGGAAATTCTACAGACAGCCAAGAAGCGCAATTGCGATCTCATCGTCATGGGTTCGCACGAACGTGGCATGAGCCACACCTTTCTCGGCTCGGTCGCAAAGAGCGTCCTGCGCCGATCGCACGTTCCGACCCTGATCGTTCCCCTGGTGGACGCTGAGTAGCCCGCCATTGGGAATGACTCCGGGCAGCTGGACTTAGAGCACGATCGTTCTTGATCGAACCGACCAAGAACGTGAATCGTCCTCTAACCAAATGAATTAGAGGCTGATTCACGCTTCTCTTTGATTCAAAGAAAAACGATCAGTCTCTAGCCGAACTGCTGGAGGCAGAAATATGAAGAGTTTTTTCGCTACGGTATTGGTGGCGGGTTCGGTCATGGGCGCGGCGGTATCTTCCGCGTTTGCCGCCAGCCACGAAAAGGTGACCATCGCCTACTTCAAGGAATGGCCAACGGCCAACCAGGTTGCGCAAGCCGAAAAATGGTATGATGAAGCAATGGGTGTGGAGGTCGAATGGCGAGCCTTTAATACCGGCGTTGAAATGGCCGAAGCCATGGTTGCGGGCGACGTGCAAATCTCGTTCTCCATGGGCATCGTCCCCTTTGCCCTTGCGGTGACCGATGGTGCACCGATCAAAGTGGTCGGAATGGCGGTCGATACCGGTGGTGCCGACAACTGCGTGATCTATAAGAAAGAAGCGATCGACCGTGCCAATGCGCACGAATTGGAAGGCCGCAAGGTCGCCGTTCCCCTCAACACCGTGACCCACTACAAGATGCTGCGCAGTCTGGTCTTTCTGGGCGTCGACATCGGCAAGCTGGATGTCGTGGATATGTCACCGCACGATATCGATGACGCTTTCATTGGGGGCGAACTGGCAATGGGCTGTTCCTGGGGCGGACCGCTCCGTCGCATGAAGGGGCATGGTTGGGAACTACTCTCTGCAAACGAACAGGATCGTCTCGGTATCCGCGCCTTCGACGTTATCGCAGTCACCAACGATTACGCCAGCGAGCATCCGGATCAGGTGGTCAAGTTTCTGGAAGTCACCGACCGCGCGATCAAACATCTGGATGATGACCCCAAAGCCGCAGAGGCGGTGATCGCCGAGGCCGCAGGCCTTGAGCTGAAAGATTCGAATATCGTCCTTTCTCTCTTTGATTTTTATACCCGCGAAGATCAGCTTACGGAACGCTGGATGAAAGGCGGAATTCAAACCTTTATCAAAGAAGTGGCGGATTTCTTCGAACAACAAGGAAAAATCGGCAAGGCGTTGGACGACTATGCTCCAACTGTCGACGCGAGCTTTTACGAGAAAGCCCAATAGCTCAGTTACTTTAACGCACGGCGTCCGCGCAGGTTAAACGCTCGGAGCCGGATCGGTTTTCACGAAGCTTCCGAAACATGTGAGCCAGCCTCCAGTTCTAATGGATAGAGGCTGGCTCACACAGTTAATGGCATCCATCAAGAAGGATCGCACGTTAGACGCGCCCGTAAAAAGTCTATGGTGGCACGCACCTTGTTGGGCAAAAACGAACGGCTGGGATAGAGCAACCATGCGCCCGTCTCAAAAGTCGTTGCTGCAACCGAATAGTTCGGGAAGAGGTCGACCAGCCGCCCCTCTGCAATATCCTGATCAATCAGCCAGTCAGCCAGCAAGGCAGGTCCCAGTCCCGCCAGCGCCGCATGCCTTAATGCCAGGGCATTGGATATCGCAATTTCACCGCTCACCGGAATCTCGCGTAGATGATCCTGCCGATCACGAAAAAGCCATCGCGACCGAAAAGCCGGAAAGGTGAATAGCAAACAGGAACATCCCGTCAGGTCGTTCGGCTCGCGAACAGGTCCACAGTTGTCCAAGTAACCTCTGCTTGCGCACACACGGTAACGTGTGGTCATCAGCTTGCTACCGATCACATCAGCACTGACGGAAGGCGCCAGACGGATCGCCAGATCGATACGCTCGGCAATAAGATCGACGTTTTCGTCCGTCAGCAGAAGTTCGAGTTTAAGATCCGCGTGAGTCGCTCTTAAATCGGCAAGCAATGGAACGATGCAGCGCTGTCCAAAGGCCACCGAAGTGCTTAAGCGGAGTGTCCCGTGCGGTATCGCGCTGACGGCCAGCGCCTCTTCACGTGCCCGGTCCATCTCCTCAACCAAGGGCTCGACCCGTTGCAGATAGAGCTCACCGGCTTCTGTAAGTGATAAATGCCTTGTTGTGCGCTGAAGCAGCCGGACACCGACTTCTTCTTCCATCGCGGCGACTGCTCGCGATACCGAAGACGGATCCAGGTCATGATTACGCGCAGCCGCAGCAAAGCTGCCCTGGCGTACCACGTCTAAAAGTAGCTCGAGATTTTTCAATTCCATTCATGAAAATTTTGCATGAAAGGAGCAAATTTAAAAGCGATATCAGGTAAATCAACAGGAATATCCGCCGGGTGATAAACCGAAGAGTCAGATCAAACGATGGATTTTTCGGGCGTTGAATCGACACGCCGGGTTTCACCCTGCTTCTCATCACCGAGATAGATCGCGAAGCGCCCTTGGCGCAGTTCGCTGACGTAACGCCGCAACATAAAACGCATAGCCTCGTCTTCGATTTTCTCGAAGGGGATATCGTCTAACTCAAAGAACTGCATGCCCTCAGGCGCCTCTCCGGTCGCCGTTCCCCGATAGTAGATCGAACAGTCACCGGTCGTGTTGTCGTCGTAGACAGACAGCAGAAAATCTATGGATAACTTGAGGCTCTGCGTCTCAAGAGCTCCCGAAAGAGCGTCAAGGTTTGCTTCAACACCCCATAGCCCCGTGTTTGGAACAGTAACAGGGCCGTCGTCACTCCCAGCCTGCAAAAGGACCCGCTGGCCCTGCGCGAGTACTGCACCGATCACGGTTCCGGAAGATCGGCCCGCTGCCTTTACCAGAGAGCGCTCCATTTCCAGAGTAAAGTAGCCGCCGTTCACGTAGCCAAGTGGTGGGTTTCGCCGGTAGGCATAGTCACTCACACGCCCGATAAGAATAACATGGTCACCGGCATCAACCACCGTTTCGCGACTGCATTCGAACCACGACAGCGTACCCGCAAGCAGCGGCATACCGCTTTTACCGCTGGTCCATTCGGTAACCTCGAACTTGTCCGGCCGCTGGGTGGCGAAGAGGCCGGAGAGGTCTTTCTGGTCTTCCCCCAGGATATTGACCGCGAAGCCGTGCCCCTCGCTAAAAACCGGCAAGCTGGCGGCAGACTTTCCGATACAAACAAGCAAAAGTGGTGGATCGAGTGAAACCGACGTAAAGGAATTCGCCGTGAATCCGCGCGGCGTCCCGGCTTCCTCACGGGTGGTAATCACCGTGACGCCCGTCGCAAAAGTTCCGAAGGCATTGCGCAGATCCCGTGGGTCAAAACGGGATGGAGTTTGGCTCTCCAGGGTATCGCTCATCTATCACCCCTCAGTCTGAAGACGGGAAGTATCCACGTCGACGCAGGCGTTCTAAAGCCGTCCGGCCTCTTTCAGCACGGCGTGGGCCGCCTTGAAAGCCGCCAGACCGGCCGGAATGCCCGCGTAAATCGAGACCTGCTTCAAAGCTTCTTTGATTTCATCGTTGGAAAGGCCGTTATTGATCGCACCGCGCACGTGCAGTTTAAGTTCATCGGTCTTTCCCAGTGCCCCCAACATGCCGAGGTTCAAGAGGCTCCGATCGCGCCGTGACAGACCTTCTCCACCCCATCCGTCGCCCCAGCAGTAAGTCGTCACCTGCTCCTGGAACGCCATCATAAAATCATCGGCACTCTCTAGAGAGCGCTCCACGTACTCGGCTCCCAGAACAGCCTTGCGAATCTCCAGACCCTTCTCAAACATCTCGTCAGCCATTGGCCACTCCCTTCACCCGATCCAAAAAAGACAACAGTACAGTATTTACTTGGCCGGGATCTTCGACCATAGCCATATGCCTGAGGCCAGGCAGAATTTTGATCTGCGCACCGGAAATCTCTCCGGCAATTGCCTGCGACATCTCCGGTGAGTTCCCGAAATCCTCATCTCCCGTCATGACCAGCGTCGGACAGGAAATGGCCGGATCTGGCGCGACCAGCTCGTCGACACCGTCAGCCAGCACCTGATAGATGCTGGGATACACCTGTTTGCTGTTGGCCATCACCCACCGCCGCACGAGTCCGGTCCTATCTTGATCCGACTTTCTGAAGCCTTCCGTGAACCAGCGGTCCAAGGCAGCCTCGACCGTGGCGGACGGCCCATCCTGCCTCGCCTGCGCGACGCGTTTAAGGATCGCATCCTGGGCAGCCGCTTTACGCTTGTGCGGCGAGTGCAGGATTCCGAGTGCCGAGACGCGCCCTGGATGATCCATCGCAAAACGCCTGCAAATCATTCCCCCGAGCGAAAAACCCAGAACGGCACAGGATTCGATATCGTTCTCGTCAAGCAGCTTCAGAAGTTGCGTCGAAAAAAGCGTGAGATCGGGCGTAGACGGCGGCGTCTGGCTGTCGCCGTGCCCATAAAGATCGTAGGTCAGTACACGATAACTCTGTGCGAGCACCGGAACTTGCCACTGCCACATGGCCTTATTGAGACCCAGGCCATGAATGAGAACGACGACGGAACCAGAATCTCCATGCCACTCGAAACTCGTACCATCCACCGCCATGAGCGCCATCAAACCTGTTCCGGCTTCAAGGGTTTGTACGCAACCACTTCGACCTCGACACGTGCATCCACCAACAGGTCGTTGACCACAGCGGACCGGGTTGGAGGCTCGTCCGGAAAGTACTCGCCATAGACAGCATTGAAACCAGGAAAGTCAGCGCGATCCGTCAACCAAACCATGGCCTTGACCACATCCTCCAGCGCACATCCAGCCAGCGCCAGGGTTGCTTCGATATCGTCGAGCACGGCACGGGTCTGCTCTTCAATCGTCCCATCGGTCATCGGCACGCCATCCTTGAATGGGACCTGCCCGGTCAGAAAAACGAAATCACCGGCCCTGATGGCGCGCGATAACGTCAGCGTTCGCCCGCCGATAACAAGGGGTTCGCCGATAACCTGCTTTTTTTGGGCTCGTATGTCGTTCATCCCGTCCTCCGCTGGCTAAAACCTACAGTGCAAAATCCATCCTTCGACACCGATTATTCGCCTAGTAGTGTCGAAAAATCTGGGTTATGCCAGAGATATCGCGACACAATTGAAGTTGAAGAACTCACGGTCGCAAAAATGCGTCCCTGCCAGTCCATAAAGTCCAGTTTGGACGAGGCCCAGGTCGGAAGAGACCCAAGTCGAAAGAGGAATGAATCATGACGGATCTTGTCCGCTATCAAATGCTCATCAACGGCGAGTGGGTCGATGCAGAAGACGGAAAAAGCTTTGCCAGCGTGAACCCGGCCACTCAGCAGGCCTGGGCGGACATTCCGGAAGCAACAGCAAACGACGTCGATCGTGCGGTCAAAACAGCTCACCAGGCCTTTTTGGAGGGCCCTTGGGCAGCCTGCACAGCGACCGAACGCGGTAAATATCTGCGCAGGCTGGCGGACCTGCTTGCCGAAAAATCAGAGGAACTGGGCCGAACTGAATCCGTCGACACAGGCAAGATGCTGAAAGAGACTCGCTGGCAGGCTAAGTACATCGCTGAGTTCTTCCATTACTACGCCGGCTGTGCCGACAAGATCCACGGCGAGACGCTGCCCATTGACAAGCCGGATATGCTGACCTTCACCTCGCGGGAGCCTTTGGGTGTCGTGGCGGCCGTCGTCCCCTGGAATTCCCAGTTGTTTCTTGTCGCGGTCAAAATCGGCCCAGCCCTCGCTGCGGGCAACACGGTCGTTCTAAAAGCCTCAGAGCATGCGTCCGCCGCGATGCTTGAATTCGGCCGTTTGATCGAGGCCGCAGGCTTCCCGCCAGGCGTGGTCAATATCGTCACCGGCCACGGTGACCCCTGCGGCAAAGCCCTGACGTCGCATCCGTTGGTGCAGCGCATCAGCTTTACCGGTGGTCCGGGCGCGGCAAAGCACGTCCTCTACAACTCCGCGGAAAACTTTGCTGAGGTTTCCTTAGAACTCGGCGGAAAGTCGCCTTTCATCGTTTTCGAAGATGCCAACATTGAAAGCGCAGTGAACGGCTCCATCGCCGGCATCTTCGGCGCGACCGGCCAAAGCTGCGTCGCCGGTTCCCGCCTCTATCTGCAAGAGAAGATTGCCGACGCCTTCCTTGAGCGCATGGTCGGACTCGCAGGTCAGATCCGGATCGGCGATCCACTCGCCGAAGAAACCCAGATGGGTCCGCTTTGCACACAAGGACAGATGGACTGTATCGAGCGCGAAGTTGCCTTTGCTCTCGAGGAAGGCGGCAAGCTGCTGTGCGGCGGCAAGCGGCCGGCAGACCGCAACGATGGACTATTCTATGAACCTACGATCATCGAGTGCCAAAGTCAGAATCAGCGCATCGTCGATACAGAACTGTTCGGTCCGGTCCTCAGCGTACAGCGCTTCAAAGACGAGGCTGAAGTGATCCGCCTCGCGAACGATACCAAACATGGACTTGCAGCCGGAATTTTCACGACTGACAGTGCCCGCTCCATGCGCGTGGCCAAGGCCGTGCGCGCGGGCATCGTCTGGGTCAACACCTACCGGGTCGTCTCACCCATCGCAGAATTCGGCGGTTTCAAGGGCTCCGGTTACGGACGGGAATCCGGCTTTCAGGCCATGTACGACTATACGCGGCCGAAGACCGTTTGGGTCAATACTTCCAGCGAACCCATGGCAAACCCCTTCGTGATGCGTTAGGGGATTCAGGGCCTTTTAATTTCGAAGCGCATGGAACCGCTCAAGACTTTCCGGCGGCCAGTAGGCCTTGCGGTCATAGTATTCTTCGACCGCAGGGATATCTGTTGATAGAGGTAACCAGGGCTGTTTTGAACCCGTGAAGATGTGGATATCGGGCGATAGTCTGCGTGGTTCATCGAGCGTCCCGCTGCGCAGGAACAAGACCTTGTCTCCAACAGCCATCGCATAATGGCTCCACAAGGCGATCTGGCAGTTCGGACAGCGGAAAAACTTTTGTCCCTCGCCGCTCTGTGAGGGCGCGCCCACCTGTATCGGCTTTTCCTTCAGCAGCATCACCCGGTCACTCTCGATAATCGCATTCAAGGCGAAGGCCGAGCCGCTTTCCCGCTGACACCACAGGCAATGACAGCAGTGAACGAACATGGGAGCCGTCAGCATGCGATAGCGCACGGCTCCACAACCGCAGCCACCGTCGAGGTGATAACCTGCGTCGACTTTTTCAGACATTTAATGGTTCCGGCTCAGATAAACAGAATGAAAGCGTAACGGCGTGACTGAGACGCGGCAAGTGCGGTCGGAATGACCCACATATTTACGACGGTTCATCCCACAGGTGCATCAGAACATCAACTGCACAAACCCTATCCGGCAGCACAAACAGTGGGTTGATTTCCAACTCGGCGATCCGACAGGACTGCAATTGTACGTATTTCGCGAGCCTCGACAGATCGCCTGCCAACCGCGTTACATCAGTAGCTGGCTGTCCGCGAAACCCGTTGAGGAGGCGCGACACCTTAAGCCGGCAAAGAGCATTGAATACATCCTGCTCACTCGACGGTAACAGCAGGGTCACCGCGTCACCGACAAGCTCAACGAGCACGCCGCCGCTCGCCAAGGTCATAGCAAGACCGAATTGGGCATCGCTGCGGATGCTAACCAAGAGTTCGGCAATGCTTCCCTCGACCATCTGCTCGACCAAAAAACGATCGCTGACGGCCTCCGGCTTGCCGTTCATCACGTCCCGGCTCATCTCCTCGAGGGCACTCTCCAGAGCCGATGCCGAACACAGATTAAGCCGGACCGCTCCGACGTCCGTTTTATGCGCCAATTGCGGGCTGACCATTTTCAGCGCAACCGGATAGCCAATCTCGCTTGCGGCGCTTGCAGCGTCTCCAGGCACCACACAGCGACCGTTGGGAATCGGGAAATTACCCGCCTTCAGCAATGACTTGCCGGACCATTCGTCGAGCAGAAACGTTTGCTCGTTCTTGCAGGCAGACAGCAGCGGTTCAGGCTCTTGTTTCAGGATTTCCGTGCGGCGTTTTCCGTACCAGGCGGCAACCTTAATTGCATTCAGAGCCTCATGGATACCCTGCAGAGGCGCGATCCCCTCTCGCACCAAAAAGTCGCGTGTTTCCAAGTCCATGTTTTCCGGCAGACTGCTGCAAACGGCCGCCGGCACTCCCGCCTCTTTTACTGCGGCGATAAAGGCTCTTGTGTCGTTGAGGTAAAGCGGCTTGGTTTCATCAAGTCCCGGAAAGGGGAAATCCTGCACAATGACTGCAGCATCACAGTCATCCTGGCAAGCCGTCCTGAACACCGGAAGGACGCGCTCGAACACACCCCAGATCGGCGTGGTGTAATCGAGAGGATTGGATACTGTCGCGATATCCGGTAATTGGGTCTTCAAAATCGCCGCCGTTGCCTGCTCCGGCTGGGGAAACTTCAATCCGATCGTTTCTCCGTAGTCGGCCAGCATCGTCGCGCCACCGCCCGAGCAGGTGAAGCCAAGCAACCGGTCACTCTTCGGGACACCCGAAATGGCGAGGAACTTCAGTGTTTCCAGCATCTGCGCAGGATTGTGAACCCGGATGATTCCCAGTCTGTCGAACAGCGCCTGATAGAGATCGTCCGCCCCGGACAAGGATCCGGTATGGCTGACCGTCAATCGAGCACCAACCTCTGAGCTTCCCGTTTTCAAGGCGATGAGCGGCTTACCAAGCCGAAGTGCCTTCATGGCGGCATCGACAAAGCGCCCGATATCCCGCAAACCTTCGATATGAAGCCCAATGGCGCGCACTTCGTCTTGCTCACAGAGTACGTCGACGAAATCTTCCAGCTGCAGAACAGCCTGATTACCGGCTGAAATCATATGAGTGAATGGCACGGAGCGTTGGCTCATGATCAGATCAGAAGAGATCATTCCGCTTTGGGTGATAACTGCGGCGCCGTATCCCGGGCAAGAGCCACCATGTGCAAAGGGCCAGAGTGCAACCTGATCCAGATAGTTGATCATGCCATAACAATTCGGCCCGATCAGCGCCATGTCTCCCGCCGCCTCGATCAGGGCCTTCTGGGCGCTCCGCCCGTCTTCGCCGGCTTCAGCAAAGCCGGCCGTGTAGCAAACAACACCGCCCGCGCCAAGGCGCCGCAAATCGGCGATCACCTCGACTGCGCCGGCGACTGGGATTGCCAGGAACACCGCATCTGGCGGTTCGGGCAGATCCAGGACAGACGCAAAACACGGGAAACCGCCAAGAGTTTCGCGTTTCGGATTAACCGGCCAGATAGCCCCTGAGTACCCGATCCTGCCGCATTCCATAATGGCAGTGGCCGCATCTCGTCCACCAACGACGGCGACGTGCCGCGGTTTCAGAAGTCGCTGCAGGTTCTGCCGTTGCTTCGGTGTCACGCGCCAAGCGGCCTTAAGATGGAGCGGGTGATGATGTGGCGCTGGATCTCAGATGTACCGTCCCAGATCCGCTCAAGCCGTGAATCACGCCAGAGGCGTTGGATCGGCAGTTCCTCCATCAAACCCATGCCGCCATAGATCTGCACGGCATCATCAGCCACCCTGTTCAGCATCTCCGAGCAGTAGACCTTGACCATCGCCGCATCGGCATCCTGCATGATGCCCTGATCCGCCTTGGCAACCGCGTCCATCACCAGGAGGTCTGCAGTTTTCAATCCGATGGTCATGTCAGCGAGACGAAAGCCCGTCGCCTGAAACTGGCCGATGGGCTTGCCAAACTGCTTTCTGGTCGCCGCCCAGTCGATCGCCAGGTCCCGAATACGTTCAGCCTTTCCGCAGCAGGTTGCGCCAACCCAGACCCGTCCCATACCCAGCCATTTGCCGGAAAGCTCCAGACCACGCCCCTCTTCACCCAGGATCTGATCGGGCCCGAGCCGAACATCCGAAAAACTGAGCGCAAAATTCTGATAACCTCGATAGCTGACACACTTGTTGCCCTCGCGAATATCAAAGCCGGGCAAACCGACATCGACTAAGAAGGCCGTCACCCGCTTACGCGGACCACGCGATGTTTCATCGATACCCGTCGCCGCAAAGACAATCGCAAAATCCGGCATGCAGGGCCCGGAGATGAAGTGTTTCGATCCGTTCAGGATCCAATCATCTCCATCACGCCTCGCATTGGTTTTCATACCCATAACGTCAGAACCCGCTTCCGGTTCAGTCAGCGCGAAAAGCTCGCGCTTTTCCGCCCGCACGCAGGGCATCAGGTAGCGATCGACCTGATCACCCGCGCAGGCCATCAGCAGTTCTGTCGGACGGCCGATCCAGGAATGCAGTGCATGAGAGGTCTTGCCATATTCGCGTTCCATGATCGCCATAGCCGTATAGTCGAGCCCGCCACCACCGACGGCCTCGGGCAAATTGGCCGCATAGAGGCCGGTCTCGATGGCGCGTTTCTCGATCTGTTTTCCCAGCTCGGGCGGAACTTCGCCGTTACGGTCCACCTCTTCCTCGTGAGGGTAGATTTCCGCCTCCATAAAGGCGCGCACCGTTTGCAGCAAAAGCTCATTTTCGTGGCTTAGCGTGATGTCCATAACAGACTCCGAAAACTCAGGTTTCTTTGGTTTCAGCCGCAGGCGCCCGCCCGCGGGAGAGCAGCACCGACAGCAGCAGCGCAGTGAGAGTCACCACGATCAGCACCACTGCGGCGGCGGCCACGGTGGGGTCGGTGTTCTCGCGGATGCCGTCCCACATGCGCCGCGGCAAGGTGAAGACCCGGAACTTCGCGATAAAGAGAGTGACCACGATTTCGTCCCAAGAAAGGATGAAGGCAAATACGGCGCCGGCCAGAATGCCTGGTCTGATTGAAGGAAAAATCACCCGGCGTAAGGTGGTTGGCAGAGCCGCACCAAGATTGCGCGACGCCTGCTCCAGCTTGGGATCAAAATTCGCCAGGGCGGCCGACACGGTGATCAGCACCATGGGCGCAGCCAGGATCGCATGCGCGATGATCATACCCAGGTAACTGTCCAGTAAACCCAGTTTGACCCAGACCCGATAGAAGGCCATGGCCGAAATAATCGGCGGGATAATCAACGGCAACAGCAGTAACGCCCGGATGGCCTCGGAAAAGCGGGTCGAGATCCGCCACAGGCCGATCGCGCAGAGCGTGCCCAGAACCGTCGCCAGGATGGCGGCACCACACGCGATAACCAGGCTTTGGAAGATACTTGAGATCCATTCGTCGCTGCTGAAGAGATTGGCGTAATGGCGCAGCGACATACTGTCTTTCGGCACGGAAAGATAGCGTTCCGGAGTCAAGGACACGGGAAGTGCGATCAGGGCAGGCAAGACCAAAAACAAAAGCACCAGCCAGGCCCCTGCCCTGCCGAAACACCAACCCATGGAAGACCTGCCGTTCATGCCTTGGCTCCGAAGACTTCGCTCAGTTTCATGAAGCGCGAAAGGGTGAACATCAGCGCCAGGACACCTCCGAGCATTAGGGTGGCCAGCATGGAGGCCGTACCCCACTGCAGCGTCACCAGAACCTGCACGGAGATGTATTCGGCGGCCATCAGAACCCGGCCGCCGCCTAATATCGCAGGTGTCACGTAAAAGCCGAGGGAGATAACAAAGACCAGGATCGAAGCAGCAAAGATGCCGGGCATCGTCAGCGGAAGGTAGATCCGTCGGAAAGTCACCAAAGGACCTGCCCCCAGACTGCGCGATGCAGACATCACACGGCCATCGAGCCCCTGCATATTGGCCAGCAGCGGCAGGACGGCATAGGGAATCATGTAGTGGATCATGCCGATCAAAACGCCCAGTTCGTTTCGGACGAAAGTAATCGGTTCATCAGTAAGCCCACTTGAAATCAGAGCCCCGTTTAGCAACCCGTTCCGTCCCAACAGAGTCAACCAGGCGAAGGCCCGGACCAGGACAGAAACCCAGAACGAGACCAGCACGAAAGTCAGCATCCAGGATCGTTCGCCGCTTGCCAGATGAGCCATCATGTAGGCGACGAGATAGCCCGCCAGAACCGCACCGAAGGTCGTCAAAAGACAAACTCGCAGCGTTGTCCACAAAATCCGCGCCAACGACGAGCTCGCGAACAGCTTTTCGTAATTCTGCAAGCCCGCTTGCGGCTCCGTGACGCTGAGCCAGAGAATGTTGATCACCGGCCAGGCATAGAGCGCCATTACGAGCAGGAGCAGCGGCGCCACCAGCAGCCAGTAATTGTTCAGTCTCATGTGTGCGGTTCCCGCAGGCATGGAAAAAGATGGTTCGGAATGACGGGCTGCCCGCCCAACAGCAGAGGCTTTCAGGCGGGCAGCCTCGTCAATCAGCCGATGGCATCCAGATACCTGTTCAAGGTGTCACCGCCATTTTCTGCCCACCAGGCCGGGTCATTGAAGACGACCTTGTCGATGTTCTCTGCCGAGGTCACCGCAAAGCGCTTCAGATCGTCGGGTATCATCGCGAAGGCTTCCGGATTGGCCGGCGTCATCCCATGACAGGACAGCATGTTAATCTGGCGCTCCGGAGTCTGGCAGGACGCCAGGAACTTCATAACATTCTCGCGGCCTGCGGGATTGCCCTTGGGCACAATGTAGGCGCCCGGCATGGCGATCGCTTCATTCATGACCAGCTTGAAACGTCCCTTGGTGTCTGCCTCGACAGCCTTTGCCCGATTGATCCAGACCATGCCCATAGTCACTTCACCGTCAATGATCATCTGCGAGGCTTCGGCTCCCGATCCCCAATAGATTGAGTCGTCTTTGATCGACTGAATCTTGCTGATCGCCCGGTCGACATCGCAAGGATAGAGGTCCGCCTTGGCCACGCCATCGGCCAGCAAAGCCCCTTCAATCGCGCCGTTCGCCCATTTGTAGAGCGAACGCTTGCCGGCAAATTTATTTGTATCGAAGAAGTCGGCCCAGGTGCTCGGCGGGTTATCTCCGAACTTCTCACTGTCATACATGAAGCCGTAACCGTAAAAGATGGCCGAGAAGCCGTGGTCCCAGGCAAAACCCTCCAAGACTTTTTTCTTGTCGACCACGGAATAATCGATGGCTTCAAGATGTCCCGACTTGCCCAGGGCAATAGCATCGAAAGCATCGGCGTCGGCAACATCGGCCGTGATATTGCCGGAATCGACCATCTCCTTCACCTTGCCCTGCAGTGGGCCGGAGGTATCGACCTTAAAGCCCAGGCCACTATCGGTGGAAAAGGGAGACCCGAAGGAATCGGTGTGGCACTTCACGGCATCGCCGCCCCAATTCCAGAACACGATCTCATCGGCAGCGGCCTGTGCGTCGCCAATAGAAACAGCGTAGGTGGCAACACCCGCCACGGCACAAAGACCCAGAAAATCCCGCCGATCCATACGGCCCGCTTTGAAGTCTTCAGCGCTCTTGGTCAAAAGTTCTTTAAAAAAGTTCTTGTCTTGCATCTTTTCCTCCTTCCGCCCCCCTGTGGAGCTCTCGTGAATAAGCGCGGTTTTCTGAATTTTTGATCCGCTAGCTTTCAGTACCTTCCGAAACCAGGACCGTGGCATCTTCCTGCCACGATAAATCGACCGTTTGTCCTGTTTCAAAGCGATGCGGGTTGCGCCACGCGCCGACTTCGGCGGTGACAGATCCGAAGCCCGCGACTTCGGTTGTGACGGTGAAATTCGATCCGTAGTAAGTCAGGCTGGAGACTGTGCCTTGCAGTCCGTTCGACAACGGGGCATCGCCCAACGGCGCCACGTCTATCTTCTCCGGGCGCAGAGCAAGCGTGACCAGTTCCCCGACACCGGGCGCGGCTCCATTGCATCTGTGATGAACGTCCGCTCCCGCGACGACACAGGACAGGGTCTGCCCATTGGCGGCGGTGACCGAGCCTCGCAGGAAATTGCTTTTCCCCAGGAAATTGGCCGCAAACACCGTCTCCGGCCGTTCATAGAGATCATTGGGCGCGCCGACCTGAACGACCTTGCCATGATTCATAATCACCACACGGTCGGACATGGAGAGGGCTTCTTCCTGATCGTGCGTCACATAGATGAAGGTCGCGCCCACCCGTCGATGAAGGTCCTTAAGCTGTTCCTGAACGTCCGTTCGAAGCTTCTTATCGAGTGCGCCAAGTGGTTCATCCAACAACAGTATCTGTGGATTGAAGCTGAGGGCCCGTGCCAGGGCGACCCGTTGTTGCTGACCGCCGGACAGTTGCCGGGGAAGCCGATCGCTGAACTCTGTCAACTGCACTAGGTCCAGCATTTCCTGAACGCGCGACTGTATCTGCGCCCGTGGCTGTTTTCGCACCTCCAAAGGATAAGCGATGTTCTGCCAGACGCTCATATGGGGAAAGAGCGCATAGCCCTGAAACACCATACCGAAGTTTCGTTTTTCGGCCGGCAGTCGGATGATCGATTGACCGTCGAGTGCGATATCCCCGTCACTGGGATCCAGAAAACCAGCGATCATCATCAACAGGCTGGTTTTCCCCGAACCCGATGGCCCGAGCAGGGTCAGGAACTCTCCCCGGCGAACGTCAAGACAGACATCTGTCACAGCCTCGAATGAGCCGAAGCGTTTTGACAGGCCTTTCAGTGTGAGGCCGTCTGACGAGGCGGGATCCGGCATTGTCGGTCAGGCTCCGCGCAGGTTGAGTTTTTGACGCGCCTCTGCCGGCGAAACCGCCCGTGCGCCCAGGCGTTCGATAATCTCTACGGCTCGTTCGACAAGCTGACCGTTGGATGCAAGGACACCACGGTCGAGGTAGAGGTTGTCCTCCAAGCCGACGCGTACATTCCCGCCCATAACCACCGCAGCAGCCGCCATCGGCATCTGCATTCGGGAGATCCCGAAACCACCCCATGCGGCATTGAGCGGCAGTGCATCCTTCATGGCCTTCATGGTGTCGACGCTTTGATCCGCACCCCAGGGAATGCCCAGACAGATCTGAAACATCGGCGGTTCGGCAATCAGGCCCTCCGCGATCATCTGCTTTGCAAAACGGACGTGGCCGAGCTCGAAGACTTCCAGTTCCGGCTTGACGCCCCATTCCTTGGTCAGTGCCGCCATCTTGCGAAGAGTCGGCGGGGTCGAGATGTAGATTTCGTCGCCATCGCCGAAGTTCAAAGTCCCGCAGTCAAGACTGCAGATTTCGGGCAGCAGCGCCTCGACATGCGCCAGTCGTTCCAGCGGCCCAATCATGTCGGTTCCAGGTCCGGGCATGGCAGGATTTTCACCGTCTGGAACCCAGTCTCCCCCCATGCCGGCGGTCAGGTTGATCACCACATCGGTGTCGCTGTCGCGCACCCGATCAACCACCTCTTTGAAGAGTTCCGGGTCACGCGAACCTCGACCGGTTTCCGGATCACGGACGTGTATGTGAGCGATAGCCGCACCGGCTTTTGCAGCTTCGATCGCCGCCTCGGCGATTGCCTCTGGCGTCACCGGCACTCCCGGATGTCGTTTTGTCGTATCGCCGGCTCCGGTCACCGCGCAACTCACTATGACGTCGTAATTCAAGATGGTTCCTCCCGTTCTTCTGCTTATTTTGCGGTCAGTTTTTTTGATTTTTGTCGATTTCTCGACAATGAAGCGCATTATTCGCCGTAGATTGAGAGTGCCTGGTGATTTGAGGAGGAGGCAGATATGGCGACGGATATGACGTCCTTTGCCGGTCGTGAGTTTTCGAAAATCGCGTTCGTGCTTATTCCGCGGTTCAACATGATGACCTTGATGACCACCATCGAGCCGATGCGGATCGCCAACTATCTGTCGCCGCAATCCCTCTTCGAATGGACGTATCTGTCGTTCGAAGGCGAGGAAATCAGTGCCAACAACGGGATGCGGGTCCGCTGCGAAACCCCGCACAACGACTCGAAATTCGACATTGTTTTCGTGGTCGGCAGTTGGGGATGCGAACGCTATGTCAGTCCGAGTGTGATCAACTGGATCCGTCGACAGGAACGAAAGGGTTCCGTCATCTGTGCCTTCGAGCTGGGTGTCTATGTGCTTGCGCAGGCCGGTTTGCTATCCGGCCGATTGGCAACAACCCACTGGTCCTGCATGGCAGGCTTCGCCGAGCAGTTCCCCATGATCGATTTGCGCGAGCAACTCTTCACTATCGACCGGAATCTGATCACCTGCGCCGGCGGCACGACCGGCATCGATCTCATGCTGCACCTGATCGCGACCTGCCATAATGAGCAGCTGGCATCGGAGGTTGCCGATCAGATCATGCATCATCCTGTCAGAAAGGGGGACGCGGTTCAGCGGCATACGCTGGGCGGCACGACCGACATGATCCACCCCGATGTGGCAGCGGCGGTCAAGATCATCGAAGACAACGTTTCCAGCCCCTTAAGCGTGCCCGAGGTCGCCCAGGAGATCGGACTTTCGCAACGGCAGCTTGAACGTTACTTCAAACGCTACATGGGCTGCTCTGTTGTTCAGTTCAGCCAGTTGATGCGTTTGCAGTACGCCCGCGTCCTGCTGACCACGACACGCCTTTCCATCCGCGAGGTCTCGGTCGCCAGCGGCTTCAACTCCATGTCGCACTTCTCGCATGCTTTCCTGAAGTGCTTCGGCAAGAAACCGAGTCAGTACCGTCAGGCCTGGCCAGACAACGAAACCGCGCCGACCTGGCGCGGCACGGTCTATTCCCTGGTCGAAGCCTCGCGACTGAACGCGCAGCGCAAAGCACAGGTGATCAAGTAATCAAGCATGATACGGCGAGGGTATGCACTCCAGCGTATCAGGCTCTGGCCGCACGCACGCCTTTCAACACGGCGACGATGCCGCGGTCTCGTTCGGCAGCAAGCTCCTCGAAGCGGCGTCCGGCAGCCATTTCATCGCAACCATAAACCATACGATCGCGTAGCGCCTTGGTCAGCTCGGGCGCTTCGAGGCGGGTCCAGGGGAGTTTCAGTGCAGGGCCGAACTGATCCAGATTTGTCGCCATACCGCCTTCCCCGCAGGCGATATGAAAGGCCATGCACTGGCCGAACATCGCCATACGTGGAGCCGGGCCATTGATCAGAGCCGTATCGATCTGCTCTGCAGTCGCCTCGCCGTTGGCGACCATATGCAGTGCCTCGCGCCATAAGGCCTCCTGCAGGCGGGTCGCAATGAATCCGGGAATTTCCTTGTTGAGCACAAGTGGCGCCTTACCGGCAACCTGATAGAAATCCCGCGCCCAGGAAATCGCGTCTCGCGAGGTCTTGTCACCGCCGACGATTTCGACGAGAGGTAAGAGATAAGGCGGGTTGAAAGGATGCCCGACCACCGTTCTTTCCGGCGTCGCACAGTCCGCCTGTATTTCCGTCATCGTCAATCCCGAGGTGGATGACGAAATCACGACAGTTTCCGGCACAAGGTTGCCCAGTTGCTTGTAGAGGGCCTGTTTCAGGCCAAGATTCTCAGGTGCGCTTTCCTGAACGAACTCGGCCATTTCGACGGCCTGCGCCAAATCGGAAGTAATGGTAAGACGATCACGCGACGCCCCCTTTTCCAATCCAAGTGCTTCCAGGCTGATCCAGGCCGTATCGACAATTTCACGAAAGGCATCCGCTTCGGCAGGATCATGCAGGTAGCTGACGACGTCGTAGCCACGGGCTAGAAAATGCGCAGTCCAGCCGCCACCGATTGGCCCGCCGCCGATGCTGGCGATGCGGGTAATCGCCTCAGGGTTTTTAAAGACCACGGTCAACGCCCTTTGAATACGGGCTGTCGCTTTTCCACAAAGGCCCGGACTCCCTCTTCCGCATCTTCCGACTTCAGCATGGCACGGTAGGTCGGCAAATCGCCCGTCCGCATAGTCTCGAAAGCCCCTTCAAGCGGCACGCATTCAATCGAGCGCAGGACCTCTTTGACGGTTTGCAGAGCGAGTGGCGCCGCTGCTGCAAGCTGCGCGGCCCAGGCGCGTGCTTCGTCCATCAGCTTATCGTAGCTGACGACCTTATTAATCAGCCCGTAGTGTGCTGCCTCCGACGCGGTCATGCGCCGCCCCATCAGGAACATTTCCATGGCAATGTTATAGGGGATACGGCGCGGCAGGCGTTGAATTGCACCGGCGTCAGGCACCATTCCCAGCGGCATTTCCGGTAAACCGAATTCAACGTGGTCCGCGGCGATCAGCAGGTCACACCCCATAGCCAACTCAAATCCGCCGCCGATCACCAGTCCGTTCAGAGCCGCAATGACCGGCTTGTTCAGATTCCAGTTTTCGGTCAAGCCGGCAAATCCGCCGTCGCCGTAGTCGGCATCTTCCCACCAGTTGTCGAGTTTGGTGTCCCCCGAATTAAGCGCCTTGAGATCCCAGCCTGCAGAAAAGATCTTGCTTCCCTCAGCCGTCAGGATGCCAACCCGCAGTTCCGGATCGTCACGAAGCTGGGCGAAGGCGGCACCCAGCTCCTGGCTCATCTTGATGTCGATGGCATTGACCTTGGGCTTGTTGAGTTTGACCTCGAGAACGTGACCGTTGCGGACGACTTCGACAAAGTCAGTCACAGGTTTTCTCCCCTATTATTGCTTATCTAAACGCTTGGCTTTTATGAAAATTCCGGGATGACCTCTTTACAGAAGAGTTCCAGGGATCGCTTTTGTTCCTCGAGCCCCAGGCCCATACTCGCATAGTAAATGAACTCATCCACGCCGAGGGCCTCATAGAGTTTCAGCTTGGAAATGACTTCATCCGGTGTCCCGAATATCAAATTCTCATGCAGCATCTCGGGATCATATTCGGCCCGGTTCTCCAACTCTGAAAACTCAACAGTCTTGGGGAAACCGTTCTCGACGTCTCCCAAGTTCTTGAACAGGTTTTCAAACTGTCCGAGCTGACGCTGTGCGGCATGGATCGGCACGCTGCGTTCGCTCTGGGTATCGTAGAGCGCGGTATGGCGCATGATCGCGAAAACCGGCCGCGGACATCCGGGGTTATTTGTCACGGCTTCATCGAGGCGTTCTTTATAGAGCTCGACTTCGCTCATGGGGCGGGTCAACGGCCAGGACATGATGTTGCAGTTGTTCTTAACCGAATAGTCGAAGGTGATCGGTGCCCGCGCAGCGACCCAGATCGGCGGATGGGGTTTCTGTAGCGGTTTCGGGACCGAAGTTGATTTCGGAAAGGACCAAAATTCGCCCTCGTGTTCGTAGTCGCCAGCCCAAAGCGCCTTCAAGGCCGGCAGCATTTCCTGCATGTAGCGGTAAGCATCCGACTGTTTAAGGCCAGGTGCCATGCGATCGAATTCACGCTGATAAGCGCCTGAGCCAATTCCGAATTCCAGACGGCCACCGCTGATCAGATCGGTAAAAGCGGCTTCGCCCGCCAGATTGATCGGATGCCAGTAAGCCGCGACCGCCACCGCGGTGCCCAGGCGGATCCTGTTTGTGTGCGTCGCCCACCAGGTGAGGATCTGAAAGGGATTGGGGGCAATCGTCATTTCCAGCGCATGATGCTCTGCGGCCCAGACAATGTTGAAACCGCCTTCATCGGCCATCTGCACCATGTCGAGCGTGTGCCGGGACACATCGCGCATGTCGCGGGTTTCATCCATGCGCTCAAGATTAATCGCCAATTGAAATTTCATGTCCGGCCTCCATAACGGCAGAGTGTTCAGAGTCTGGTCGTGTTCACGCAGTCGGTGAAAACTCGAACCAGCCTCTTCATCCTGTTGTTAGAGGGCGATTCACGATCCTTGCCGTTGCCGTCAAGAACGATCGCACTCAAGTGCCGCAACTTTTGGCTAGAAATCGACGAACTTCTAGCGTCCGTTCGCACAAATTATCGATTTTTCGACAGATCGAAAGAATCGATCCAGGGCAGGCTGCAAAAACTCGAAAGGCCTTGGCAAGCCGGTTTTAGCGAGGCGTGCAGTCGCAGGTTCTTTTCGAACCTCAAATCAGAGATTCACGCATTTGAAAACCAGGGGGCAGACGCAACATTCAGCGTTCACACAAGCTTAACCGAAGCCGGCATGCCTCCGTCTATTCTCTAATCCGGTTATCCGATGCAGTTGTGTAAGCTCTCAACGCCGCTGATGACCCCAGACCCCCACATCGGATCAGACTCCAATACAAAAGGTTAGAATTGCGATCGCTCTTGACCGATTCCATCAATGGCGATTGCATTCCAGTCAGTCGAGTTGCTTAAAACTGGACCGCTTAGGCGGCATTGCTTCAGGGGTACCGTGTGGATGGCGGTCGGCTGACTCTCTTGGCAGATCTACCGGTCTTTAGCACACTGGCTAAAATCGGCTTGGAGCCGCATTTCGGACAGACAACAGGTTCCCTCCCAAGGTCATAATACTTGATCGCGCACTCTGGGCAGGTGTGTTTGGCGCCTCGGTTTAATGTCGTCATACTTTCAGATCTCTCCCGTTTTTTTTGCTAGAAAACGCGTTGCAATCGCGAAAGGCCTAGTCGCGAGGCGGCTCTAACCTAACTGCCAGCATTACAAAAACTTCAAGTCCGCGTGGCTGTCCTAACCATTCTTGCCCGAAGGACGCGCTATCAATGGCGCTCCATTCCGCCACGCGGTCGTGCTCTTACAGCGGGTGCAGATGCGCTCGCCAGACCATTCACTCTCGAAAGCCGCGCTGCATCTCAAGCATTCGCGTGTTTTGACCTCACTTCTTTCGCATAAATCTCCAAGTGCATTTGTCGCCTGAGACTCTGTCATGAAGGCTCCTTTTCAAGGTCACATAAACGGACGAGGTCCCCCAGGGTCTGGGCAACAAGCTCTTTTCGCTTGGGCTCCTGAGCTTCGGGCAACGCGGCGAAGGCCTGCAAAAGGTATTGCGCCTTCGCTGCTGCCTCTGACCAAGTCTTTGCCGGGCCGGCGTCGAGGAGCTCCATCAACTTCTCATGGCGACCGTGCATTGCACTCTGATCGACCTCAAACTCGTGAAGACGGTGGCGCCGAATTTCGATCATCTTCTGAGCGGTCAAGCTGCGATGTTCGTCCAGATCAACAGTATCGTCCGTCATGATCGCCAGCCTTTTTCGGATCCCATTGCAGCTCCAGAGTTCAAGTCACTCCGAGCGCCTGCGCCGGTTACTTCGCAGCGAGAACACAACGACCCTGCTGTTTTCGATAAGGCCGGTCGCAATCCCAACCATGCCCAGAGAAATTAATGTGAGCGTTTTCCGGCACCTTGACCGCCGCACAGGATTCGCCAACCGCCAGATAGCCACGACTGCATTCCCAGCCGGCGCCATAGGAGGAACCAGCTAGATATCCGTTGGTGGGTACCTTCACCACAACGCAGGCCTCACCGATCGCACGGTATCCCCGTTCGCACTCCCATCCGACGCCGTAATTAGATTCAACTAGATAGCCGTTTTCCGGTACCTTGATCGCAATACAGCGCTCCCCGTCCGCCTGGTACCCACGCTCACATTCCCAGCCGTCACCATAGGAGGAATCGACGAAGTATCCATTCTCCGGCACATTTACAGCGATGCAAGCGTCCCCTGTCTCGCGGTAACCCCGGTCACATGTCCAACCGTCGCCAGACGTATCCAGATAACCATTCTCAGGCACTACAATGATTGCGCAGGCTTCGGCGGCCTCCCGATAGCCCCGCTTACACTTCCAGCCCAACCCGAACGAGGTGTTGGTCGAATAAGCATTCGCGGGCACTTCGACCGCACTACAGGCATTGTCGGCTTTTCGAAAGCCTCGCTCACATTCCCATCTGCTGCCGTAACTCCTCGCAACGGCGTTCTCTGGAATGGCTGATAAAGTCCCCTGAGCGACGGCATCCTGAGCGAAGGCGGTGCCGAGGCTGACTGCTACAATTGCAAGGGCCAGTTTCAGAGCCATTGCATGAATAGAACCACGACGTAAGCGCCGCACACTCGTCATACATCACGCCTTGTGTTGGATCCTGAGGAACCGCCAGCAATTGTTCGCCAGCTCACTCAAGTCTGATCAGTAGGTACCCCTCCATGACCTTCAGGCTCATGGGTTCGGGTTCGGAGGACACTCCGGTTTTAGCAAAAAAGCATAACCACCTGTGTATACGTGGTGATAGTATAGTATTTTTTCAATAATGCACTTGTTATTATTTTTTTTCTGGAAAAAAATTTCCAAATATACATCATAACTATATTATTTTTTTTGATACGATACAGGAATTTTATTTAACATTTCCAAATACAGACCCGAGCAATAAGCGTCAACACGCCAATAGAGTCGTGCAATCAATAACGGCCTTAGTGAAGGTTCGATCGATCTGATAAACACGAACGTACGCACTGCAGACTGTCTAAAGATGATACCGGCGGTCCGAGACAAGCAGTTTTATGAGCCTTCACTCTCGTCATCCATGACGCTTCTACGCGCGGAATCACGGCGTACGAGCTGCAGGGCGACTTGTCGTTCGACATAGAGAAGATGTGCCTCCATCGCCGCCTCGGCTTTATCCGGGTCGCGGGCGGCAATCGCTTCAAATATCGCCTTGTGCTGATGATAAGCGCGCTCGTCGCTCCCGACTTCGCTCACAGTCACTCGGCGATTGTCGATTAACCATTCGAGCACGGCGTCGATGACAGTCGGTGTAATGGGGTTGCCGCTCATACGCGCAATCGCGGCATGAAATGCAGTGTCGGTCTCCCAGAATTTCTGGAGGTAGCCAAGGGCCTGCCGGTTTGCCTCGAGCCTGGATTTTAGCTCAGCGATCTGAGTGTCTGTCGCTTCGACCGCAGCTTTACGGGCAAGTGCAGACTCTAGGAGCCGCCTGATTTCCATCAAATGGACAATGTTCTCGGGGCTGTTGAGAACCTGGCGGACAATGAGATTGAGTTCCCGCAGTACAACATTGAACGAAGGCTGAAGCACGCGCGGCCGCCGGCCGCTTCCGGCTTCGATCAATCCTCGCCGGGATAACGAAAAAAGAGCCTCGCGCACTGACGGACGCCCAACATCGAAACGCTCCATCAACTCTCGCTCGGTCGGCAGGGCGTCGCCCGGCTGGTAGACGCCATTCGCGATTTCCTCCGCAAGTGTTTCTTCAACCTGCTCATAGAGCTTGATTTGTTTCATACTCGCCAGTCGCCCGCCTATCGAATCCAATTTCAACCCAGGGGCTGATTCGCGTTCTTGAGCGGTTCCGTCAAGAACGATCGCACTCAAGAGTCTGATCGTTTTTCACTGAACCAGCGAAAAACGTGAACCAGCCTCTTCGCTTTTGGTTAGAGGGCGATTCACGTTCTTGAGCGGTTCCGTCAAGAACGATCGCACTCTAGCACTTCGCTTTGAACCGTTCCACAGAGAGCGCTTGCCATTTTGGTATAATCTTTATACTTTACGATTTATGGAATAGATCGCAACAAAGCGATCGGGCATTAAGACCTACAAAAGGGAGGCTTAAATGAAGAAACTCGCGTGCATGTTTGCGCTCGCCATGGGAACCGTCGTTGCCGCGACTGCGAACGCAGCCGAAACGCTTAAGCTCGCGCACCCCTATGAACCGAGCACCGCTCATCACAAGTGGGCTGTTTGGATCTCTTCGGAAATCGAAAAGCGGACCGAAGGCCGCTACAAAATCGATGTTTTTCCGTCGGGTCAGTTGGGCAACGAGCGCGACATCGAAGAGGCGCTGATCCTCGGGACGGTCGATATCGGCACTGTCGGCCCTGGGCACATGGCGCAACGCTATAAGCCGATTTCCATCCACTTGGCGGCGTTTCTTTGGCGCGACCTTGATCATTTCCTCAAGTACCCGACCAGCAATACCTACAAGGAACTGACTTCAGAGTATGAGAAGGTTTCCGGCAGTAAAATTATGTCTCTTACCTACTACGGTCAGCGGCATGTTACGGCGAATGAGCCGCTGCTGACACCTGCCGACTTCAAAGGTGTGAAAATGCGGGTTCCGCCCGTCCCGATCTACATGGTGTTCCCCGAAGCGGTCGATGCAAATGCAACGCCAATCAATTTCTCAGAGCTCTACATCGCGCTCCAGCAAGGTGTCGTGGTCGCCCAGGAAAACCCCTTGCCGACTATTCAAGGCAAAAAATTCTACGAAGTCCAAAGCGATATTATGCTGACCGGGCATATGACGGACGGATACTTTACCCTTGTGGGCGGCCCGACCTGGAACAAATTGTCGGAGAGCGATCAAGGGATTTTCCAGGCTGTCATCAAGGAAGGTGCCGCAGGCGCATCTGCAGACATCATCCAGTCGGAGAAAGATCTGGTTCAGTGGTTCCGGGACAAGGGCATCAAGGTTCACGAAGTTGACCGCGCCAAGTTTCAGGCAATCGTCAAACCTAAGATTCTGACCGACGACTGGCCCTGGAAACCTGAGCAAATTCAGGAGCTTCTAACACTCGGTCAATAAATTTTATTACTATGTTACCGTCGGCGCTCCTGCTTCCCTGCCGGGGGCGCCGACTCTGTTTTGGGGATCTGATTGTATCTCATGAAAAGTGTCTTTCATTGGGTGTCGCGTTTGGAAGACGCCGCGCTGACCATCGTCCTCTGGGTGCTTTTCGTGGTCGTTGGATTGCAATTCTTCACCCGCTACATTCTGAACAACTCCCTCGGTTGGACTGAAGAAATCGCCCGCATGATTTTGATCGTCCTCTGCTATACGGGTGCGATCGTTTGCGCCCGTAACCGTTCTCACATCAGCGTCGAACTGCTGACGCTGTTATTGCCCGCTTCCTTTCGTTCGTCGTTCCGTCGGGTGATGGATTTCGTCTGCATGCTTCTGTTTGGCTTACTGGCATCGACAGCCGGCCGCTTCGCCATGACAACACAGCAGAGTATGTCGAGCGTGGATGTTCCCAAAAGCATCATCTACTGGATCTGCGCTCTCTCTCTGGGGCTGATGGCGATCCACTATCTTGTCCATCTGCTCTTTCCTCAGGCTGAACCTGAACAGCCTCCCGAGCCCAAAGGATTGTAGAGGCAATGGCTGCCACTCTTCTCATCATCGCCGTTACGATCATGATCGTTATCGGCGTGCCAGTTGCCGCATCCCTCGCACTAGGATCGCTGGTTTTCGTTCTGTTTCAGGGCTTGCCTGACTTCGTCGTCATCCATCGTATGGTCAGCGGCGTCGATAGCTTTCCCCTGCTGGCAATTCCGTTTTTCATTTTTGCCGGCAATCTGATGAACTCGTCGGCTATCACGGATCGGATCTTCCTGTTCGCGTCCGCGTTGCTCGGCTGGGCGCGCGGCGGTCTTTGCTACGTCAATGTCGGCGCGAGCGTGATATTCGCAGGCATGAGCGGCGCGGCGGTTGCCGACGCCGGCGGCCTCGGTGCGATCGAGATCAAGGCAATGCGCGATCGGGGTTACGGCGACCGTCTTTCCGTCGGTGTTACGGCTGCGAGTTCGATTATCGGTCCACTGATCCCGCCGTCTCTGCCAATGATCATTGTCGGGTTTGTCGGCAACATCTCAATCGGAAAGCTGTTTGTAGCCGGGTTCATGCCGGGGCTTTTGATGGCAGTTTGCCTTTCGGCGATGATCTACTTCATTGCGAAACGCAACAACCTGCCGCGCGACGGTGCCTTTTCATTTTCAGGCGTAAGATCGTCTTTTAACCGGGCCTTCCTGTCCCTTCTGACCCCCATCATCATTGTCGGCGGTATATTGGGGGGCCTGTTTACACCGACCGAAGCGGCCATCGCCGCCTCGGCCTATGCCATACTCCTTGGGCTTGTGGTCTACCGGACCCTCGACCTTTCCGGTCTCTGGCGCGCATCGCGCGAGACCGCGGAGATGACCGCCTCGATCCTCTTCATCGTCAGCGCAGCCTCAATCTTCGCCTGGATCCTGACCAGTGAGCGCATTGCCGAGCAGTTTTCAGTTTTTGTTTTCGGATTTACCGAAGACCCACTGATCATACTGCTGCTGATCAACCTGTTGCTTCTACTTGTCGGCTGTTTCCTGGAAACTATTGCAGCGATTTCCATCCTGACACCGGTTCTGCTCCCCATCGCGGTTCAAGCTGGAATTGATCCGGTCCAGTTCGGCGTTATGATGGTGCTCAACCTGATGATTGGACTGCTGACCCCGCCCTTGGGCATGGTGCTCTATGTGCTAAGCGCGGTCAGCGGCATTTCACTGCAGGACACGATCAAGGGCACGGTGCCCTTTCTCATTCCCCTGCTCGCCACCTTGCTGCTGGTCACCTTCATACCAGCCGTTTCGCTGTGGCTTCCCGCGCTCTTGGGCTTCTAATCTAGCGTCGACTAATTTGTCCGTTTAAGCGGTGAAGTTGCCTGTCTATAGATTCAGCGGGAGAGCAGATCATGTAATGCGATTCCGTTGAATCCTGATCTAATCTAAATGCCTGCCGCTAAGGGTTCGACATCACCGATAAGCGGTTGGGCATAGGAGCGGAAATCTTCCGCAATGCCAAATGGATCAATCGCAAGGAATTCAGCCGGAAGCGACCTGCTTCCCTGACTGTCACTTAGGGGCTGCAAGGCAAACCCGAGCTGCGCATCAATCGTAACCATCTGCCCTGCGCCATTGCCCTCGGCAACTGCTGCCAGCGCTTCCACACCGACCTGCCTTGCGAGCTCACGATCCGGTTCCGAGACACAGAACGACATCGCCCGGCCAAGATTACCGGGCCTGAGGCAGCGGGTCTGCAATCCGAGTTCGCTCCAAATCCTCTGTGCCAGATAATTCCCAGTGCCCAGCGAGAGCGAATACATACGTCTGCCAAGGCTGTCACAGGGTCCGTTCTGGAACGCCTCACCGATCAGACCTCCGTTCAAGTCATGCAGCATCTCGTTGACGACGATAAAGACGTGCCCGCGGTGCACATGTTGCCTACGCACTTCCGCTAGCAGTTCGGTCTCGTCGACCGGCCGTTCTGGGACAAGAACGATATGCGGGGGATCATGATCGCACTGCTTCAACAGCACGGAGGCTGCAGCAAGCCAGCCGCTGTTGCGCCCCATAGTCTCCAGAATCGTGACGTCATCGAAGCTCGACATGGCACGGAAATCATAGCCGTAGTCACGGGTCGCGAGAGCGACGAAACGGGCGGCGCTGCCGTAACCCGGCGCCACATGGACACCCGGCAGGTCGTTGTCGACCGTCTTGGGCACGCCGCTCACAACAATTTCGTGTCCTACATCCCGGGCATGGTCGGCCATCATCTGCAGGGTCGCCATCGTTCCGTTCCCCCCGATGCCAATCAAGGTGTCGGCACCCTTCTGCTGCATCAAGCGCAGGACACGCGCAAAGTCGTCCGCACTGGTCTTTTTACGGCTCGACCCGAGGGCAGCCCCCGGCGTGGACGCAAGCCGGTTCAGTCCGGTCGTCGCATCCCCGCCCCTCAGAAAATGTGAAAGATCGATTGTTTGCCGTCCGTCCGCACCTTCCAGGCTGTGGGGCAAGCCGATCACGCTTTCGAAATGTGGCTTGGCAGCTTCAAGAACACCCGCGAGCGTCGCATTGATGACCGCGGTCGGACCACCGCCTTGAAAGACGAACAGACTGCGAGACATGATCTCTATTCCGGCTTTATGAGAACCTTGCCGCTTTCGCGGCCGTCTGCAACGTCCGAGACAGTCTTTCCAAGGTCTTCCAAGCCACGGACCGCCGTGACAATCCTGGTGAAATCAACCGCCTTGCGGCGAAAAATGTCATGCAGAAGGAAAAGAGTGTCGCGAAATTCGGTGAGCGGGTAGACCCGGCTGCCGATAAATTCCAACTCCTTGATGATGCCTCGCGTAACGTTATAGGGCGCAAAATTCTCAGACGGAAATCCCAGAGAGGCAATCCGGCCGCGTACTGCGGCTGCCTCTATCGCACAATTTATCCCGGCACCAACGCCGGAGGTCTCAATCACAACGTCGTAGCCTTTGCCATCGCTTACTTTTTTGAGATCGGCAAGGCAGGCGTCGTTTGCGGGATCAAAAGCGGCAAAGCCGAAGCCTTCGGCAAGCGCCCGGCGATCCGGCCGGGTTTCGCATACGACGACATCACCAGCACCCAATTCGCGCGCTGTGATAGCTGCATAGAGACCGATCGGGCCCGCACCGATGATGAGCACCGCCTCCCCCTTGTTCAGTCGAGCGCGACTGCAGGCGTGATAGCCAACCGCAAAAGGTTCGGTCAGGGTCGCGATCTCGTCAGGCATGTCGTCGGGCACCGCGATCAGCTTCTCGGCCGGCACCCGGACAAATTCGGCGAAACCGCCGTCCCGGTTAACGCCAATCACAACGAGCTTTTCGCAGACATGCGGCAATCCCTTTTTACAGGGACTGCAGAGCCCGCAGGAGACGAGCGGTTGAACAACGACACGGCCACCTGCCGCTATCCCCTCAGGCAATGCGCCGAGAGCTTCCACAAGCTGACCCGTGAACTCATGACCCTGGATCACCGGCGTTCTGGCAATGGGGTTGTTGCCGTTAAAGATGTGAGCGTCAGACCCGCAGACGCCGGCATAGGAGACGCGTAGCAAGGCATCGCCGCCCTCGAGGACTGGCGGCTCCACCTGACGGGTTACGATGTGACGCCAGTCTTCCAGTACGGCGGCTTTCATGTCCTTTGTCTCCGTTAGCTGGCGAGGTCTTTTATCGCGATTTCATCATGATCGTTGCAGTCCGTCTGGTCTGCTGGAGGAATCCAGTCGACAGGCTCGTGTGCGATGATGCCGTTCACGAGGTCCCGTGTTTCATCGACGCGCAACGCCGAGAAATAGCTGCGGGCAAGTGTTCGTACACCACTGCGCACGGCATCGTGACACGCCTCTTCGTCCCACCAGGTTTGTTTGAAGGGACCGATGGGATACCGCCTGGCGTGATGCAAAAACTGAGCTTCAGACCAGTCTGCCCTCCATTCCTGCGCAAATTTCTGCTTTGCCCATTCATCCGCGTCCCTAACCCGGGCAGCCGGCAATGTCTCATAGACGACATTCAGAAAGGCAGCGGCAAGATGCACCTCCACACAGCGATATTCAGGAAGCTGGGCTATCTTTTCCATTGGCAGCAGCGACGCACCATGCTGCACGCATCCGGCCAAGCCAAAGCCATTGCGACAGGTACCGCTGAGGCCATCAATAAGTGCGAAATCAATCGGCATATCACCGAAGGAACCATCAGCTAGCACGTTGCCCCCGTGCCGAGTGCCGGACTGGATGGAGAGTTTTGTGAGTCCTGGCACTTCCGCGGGCATGGAAGCGGTGACGCCGTCGAGATAGGCCTGCACCTCTTCGGCTGTAGAGTTATGCTCGCCGACTTCGCCGATCTCACCGCCGAGTGAAATTGTCACGTGATCCGGCTCAATGTCGCGCGTATGCCACGCCAGGATCGCGGTCAGTTCGAAATTCGGCCGCTGTTGTTCCCGCACTGAAGATTGCGACAGATCGACCAAGGTTGAGGTGTCGACATCGATGTTAAAGAACCCAGCCCCCACAGCTTCGCTGATAAGCGCAGCCACCGCCGAAACCTCGGGCACCGGGTCCTCGGCAAAGCGCGATGCGGAAATCTGGAAATGGTCGCCTTGTAGGAACACTGGCCCTCGATGCCCTTCGGCGATAGCGGCGCAGAAAATGGACGTCGCATATTCCCGCGGACGCTGAGCGGTGAAACCGATCTCGCCGCGCGATAGTTCGAAAATGACCGCCCCGGCTTCGACGTCCTTCATCGCGCTGAACACTCCGCGCGCCGACTGAAATGCGATTGCTCTCACATTTATCGCAGGCACTGTGAACCGCCGGTCGATTTCTCCCCGGCCAATCGCCCTGTAAAGAGCATCGATAGAAGCCGGAAAAATACCAAGTGAATTGGCGATTTCCCAGGCGACTCGATGTGCGTGGCGCCTGGCATCCGAAGAACCAAAAGCGCCAATTCGCGCAAGGTTCCCAATTGAACGCCGCAAGGTGGCATCATCCTCAACCGCAATTCGGCCTTCGGTCACCGAAAGGCATGAGAAAAGCTCGGTGAGGTCGGCAGCAGCATCTCCTCCAACCAGCTCTTCCATGGCGGTTTCAACTGACATTGCGCCCCCTCGTCATCATTACTGAGTGTTAGAATATTATTTTTGACATAAAGATTATACCAAATCAATTATCTTTGGTCGATTGAGGACTGGGATCTTCGCCCTGACAGTCGTATTCCAGTCAAGGAGCCTCCCTTAACCAGTGAATTTGATGGAGAAAGCGATCTTGATTTAGCCCCGGCGTTCATGCCGTATTGGGGGTAACTGCGGAAAAAGAGGGGATGCATGAACAAGATTGATTTGGACGGGCATATTGCCATCGTCACCGGCGGCGCCCAGGGCATTGGTTTTGCGGTGGCCGAACGGCTTGCCGAGAGTGGTGCACAGGTCGCAAGCTGGGACCTTGCGGAGAGCAATGAAGCGGCTATGGAGAAACTCGGGTCGTCAGGCCTTGCAGTTTCCTGCGACATCACCGACTGGAACTCCGTCACGCAGGCCTTGGCGCAAACCCGAGATGCCCTCGACACACCGAACATCCTGGTCAACTCCGCGGGCATTGCCGGCCCCAACGCGCTGGTCGAAGATTACGCCCTGGACGACTGGCAACGGGTTATCCAGATCAATCTGACGGGAACCTTCCACGTGAACCGCGCAGTCCTCCCCGAGATGAAGTCAGCCAACTACGGGCGTATCGTCAACATCGCTTCGATTGCCGGTAAGGAAGGCAACCCCAACGCCTCAGCCTACAGTGCGTCGAAAGCGGCAGTGATCGCCCTGACCAAGTCACTCGGCAAGGAAACCGCCGGTCACGATATCGCCGTCAACGCCGTCACCCCTGCCGCTGCCCGTACCAGGATTTTCGACCAGATGAGCCAGGAGCATATTGACTACATGCTTTCCAAGATCCCAAGGAACCGTTTCCTGCAGGTCGAGGAAGCAGCCGGTATGATCGCATGGCTCGTCTCGCCGGAAAATTCCTTCACGACAGGCGCTGTGTTCGACCTGTCGGGCGGGCGGGCGACCTATTAAGGAGGCCACCGATTTGAGAGGACCGCAGGCGCGCCTCTCAGGATCGCTAGAATACCAAATTGGGTGCACATGGCATCAACGCCAGGCCGACGGGAGCGACGCAGCGACGGAGGTAATCGACCCCTTGGCGATGCGAAACTTGTAGCCTCTTGCAACACATTCGAAGGTTTCGTCGTGAAAGGTAAAGATAAAGTGGCGCAAATTTGCAAACATCTCAGGGCTATGATTTGGGTGCACCGCGTTCATGCGTTCCAGAGAACGAACCCATGAAGAGTGAAGGATCTCAAAGACAGCGTAATGGCTGAGCCCCCGGCGGGCGAGCGGATGCCCTGCCAGAGCTTCATCGTTGGGTGGGCCGAGCATATGGGCCCAAGTGGCGTCGAACCGGATGCAGGCGATCTTTGCGCGCTCAGTATCCGGCGACACCATGGTTGCGGTACTCCCATCCCAATTCGGGTCGGGCTCGTCGAGCAGATAGATTAGGTCAAGTCCGTCTTCATTCGTGACCAATTTTGGCAGAGGCGCGCCAGATTCCATCCGCGGGATATCCGTTAACTCGACAACCCTGTCGTGCATATCGATCTGGTACACCTGTGCTCCTAACCTGCATTCCCGCTGCCATAAACAGCACCGCACCGATCCGCAAATCAACAGAACTTCGCTAAACTACCGCGCCGTTCGTGCGAAAGACATCAGCACAGAGTCAAAAGCTTCTTCGGCCGAAAAGCTCATCGAATGGCACCATGACATGATCACGGTAGGCTTGGCTTTTCTGCAAACGGGTGTACCAGGCCTCGATGTTGGGCAAAGACGGGCGAAGGATTTCCATCTCAAAGTAGCGGTACAGCGTCGTACCTGCGGGAATGTCTGACAACGACAGAGAATCTCCGACCAGGTATTCGCGCCCAGCGATCAGTTTGTCGAGCAGTTGGAAATCGCTGTTGGTACGCTCGAGAGCGCTCTTGACAAAAGCAGGATCGCGCTCGGGTTCCGGCGTGCGGTAGTAACCCCAAAAGAGGTCCATGAAACTGCGCTGGAGGCCGGTTTGCGTCCATTCGATCCACTGGTCCGACTGAGCGCGTAGCGCGGGATCCGCTGGCCAGAATCGGCCGTCGCCTGAAGCTGCCGCCAGATAACGCAGGATCGCGTGGGATTCCCAAACGACCGTTTCTCCGTCTTCAAGAACCGGTATGCGGCCGTGGGGATTCAGTTGCCGGAACTCAGGTGTATCCAGGCCACCGAATTTCCCGCCGGCATCTATGCGCTCATGCTCCAAACCCAGTTCGGCGACCAGCCACATGACCTTTTGGACATTGGACGAGGTCCGTCGCCCCCAAATCTTCAGCATGCGTCCGGCTCCTTGTTCAGGTTGGGCTACAAGCCCAAGGCACAGCCATCCTTGCGCGGATCGGAACCGCCGATCAAGACCCCTCGCGCATGATCGATCCAGATTGCCTGTCCACCACCGATCGCCCGGTCGGCCCAAACCACTTGATGCCCGCGTGCGGCCAATCCCTGATACACGCTGTCGTCGTATCCGACTTCAATTTTCAGGGCACCGTCAGAGGCAAAGCTGCGCGGCCACTCAAGGGCCTGTTGCACGTTCACGCCCTCATCGAAGACTCGCGACAGAAAATTGGCATGACCGGTCGCTTGATAGTGACCTCCCATCACGCCAAACGGCATCACCGCCCTGCCCTCGCGCATTACCATGCCGGGAATGATCGTATGGAGAGGGCGTTTGCCCGGCGCGATGCCGTTGGGGTGATCGTTCGAAACCCGGAAACTGGCTCCGCGATTGTGCAGCATTACACCCGACTTCGGCGCGAGCCGCGTACTGCCGAAGGCTTCGAATATGGAGTTGATGAAGGAGATCGCATTACCGTCCCGGTCAACCACGGTCAGATATACGGTATCTTTATGCTCCGGCAGACCCGTGTCCGGCGTGTCGAGGGCGCTATCAGTCTTGATCTGCTGCCGCAGTTTGTCAGCGTAAGCTTCCGACAGCAATTGTTCGACCGGCACGTCGACCTTGGCGGGATCCGCGAGGAAACAATCCCGGCTGGCATAGCCAAGCTTGGTCGCCTCGGCAAGCAGATGCACCCGGTCGAGCTCCGATAGCTCGCCGTCGAAACCGAGACCGGACAGCTGGTTCAGAATCATCAAAGCAATCAGGCCCTGACCGTTCGGCGGACATTCGTACACTTCGTAGCCCCGGTAAGCGGTTTTTATCGGTTCAACGAACTCGCTGGTCTGGTTTACGAAATCTTCCAGTCTGTGAAATCCACCGAGGCCGCGCAGCGTATCAACAATGTCTTCGGCGACAGCGCCTTCGTAGAACGCGCTTCTGCCTTTTGCTGCGATACCGCGCAGGGTCGCAGCCAGCGCAGGCTGCGCGTGACGATCACCGGCCAGCGGCGCTGTACCGCCTGGCAGAAACGTCGCCGTGGCGTTGGCATCTTTCATCAGACGCTCAACGTTGTCCGCCCAGTCGAGCGCGATGCGCGGCAGAACCCGGTAACCGTTTTCGCCCAGTCCAATGGCGCGGGCGAAGATGGTGTCGAGAGGCCGGGAACCGTAGGTTTCATGCAGCTTACACCAGGCGTCGATGGCCCCCGGCACCGTGACCGCGTGAGCGCTTTGATAATCAATTTCCGTAATCCCTTGCGCCAGCAGGGCGTCGGACGTCATAGCCGATGGAGCGCGTCCCGAACCGTTAAGCGCAATGACCTGATTTGCTTTGGGGCCGCTGGCGGGGCAATAGAGGACAAAACAGTCGCCGCCCACACCGGTCATATGCGGTTCAACGACACAAAGCGTGGAAACGGCGGCTAAAGCGGCATCAACCGCATTTCCGCCGGCGCGCAACTGTTCCAGAGCCGCGAGAGACGCTTCCGGATGCGATGTCGCCACCATCCCCGTTTCGCCAAAAGCCGCCGAGCGCCCGCCCGCCTGAAAATCCCGCATCAATTATCTCCCTGGTGGGCGAGCGGAGGATTTGAACCGACCGCCGCCTCATTATTTTCTAACGGACGCCCTCGCGCCCTCCACGCACTCAACAGCGCAAAGTGGCGATAAGCGCCGAACCTGCCAGCTCAATACATGTGGTAGGTATTTAGCCGTCGCGCTGGTTCCCTTGTCTCAGGGCAGAAAACCTATGTCTTGGAAGTAGATTAATCCAGGGAGTGTTTCAGCTGTTCCACGATGCGGAAAAGATCACGGTTTGCCTTGGCATCAGACTTTTGCTGATTTGTCAGCTCGCGTCGCGGAACCCATTGTCATCGTAGCACCAAACCTGGGTTTCGCCAGCGCTTTCCGTCTTCAATGCAACCGGCCGCCCCCAAAGGCGATGGACATGCGCCAAGCTATGCTCGGCGTAACCGGGATGAAGATTGCGGCCGTCATGCTCATGCGCGAGCAGCAGCGTGCCATTTTGATCGTAATCGGCATCCTCAACCTTGATCACAGGCATCGACGCAGTCCCGACGGAACGCAGCAGGGTTTCGCGGATGGTCTTCCACTCGCCCTCGTCAGGCGTTTCAGTAACCACCAGAGCACCGTCTTGCGACTGAAACTCGAACAATCCAAGCTCGCCACAGAGATCTTCGGTCAAAAATCGCCGCAGGAAAGAGGAATCACGGTCGGTTTCACGCAATGCAAACATAGCCTCATTGCCGGTCATAACCGGTTTACCGTCTCGTGCGATTTCGTCGTCCGTCGGCTCGTCATAACGCCGTTTGATATCATCCCAAACCTTCAATCCCACATGGTAGGGATTGATATCGCCCGCAATCGGCTGGACCACCTGATTGTGACGCACCAGGAATTCCAGATAGATGTCCTGGGGCAGATCCAGGCTGTTCATGATCTCCCGATGCCAAAAAGTCGCCCAGCCTTCATTCATGATCTTGGTTTCCATCTGGGGAATGAAGTATTGAGCTTCCTGATGCACGATCGTCAGCAGATCCCGCTCCCAGTCTGAAAGCCTAGGCTGGTGATCACGAATGAAGAGTAGAATATCTTCGTCCGGCTCCAGAGGAACCTTGCTCAGATCCGGTTCGATATAGTCTGGCCGTTTGTGAATCTTGCTGTATTCATCGGCCGGCGGTTGGGCCGCCGCCAGTGCGCGCTGTTTCTGTTCATCCTGGGACAATTTCCGGATCGCCGGATTGCGGCTGCACTGCATGGAAAGTGCATGGGCGGCATCAAGAACCGGCTCGACCTTGCTCATCCCGATAGAGGGATCTTCCATATAGTCCCGCACCCGGTCGGCCCGCGCCTTAAAGGCCGGAATCACGTTGTCGGCCTGGGTGAATTTAAAGGTTGCGTTGTTACGGAAAAAGTCGTTGTGCGCGTAGACGTGCGCGATGGTGAGGATCTGCAGGCAAAGCGAGTTCTTACTCATGAGATAGGCAAGGCTCGGCGAGGCATTGATGACCATTTCGTAGGGCAGACCCGCCGCACCATGATTGTAAAGCGTCGACTGGCGCTCAAAGGCTTTGCCGTAGGACCAGTGTGGATAATGGGCCGGCATACCGTGATAGGCCATGGCGCCTAGCATCTGGGTGTGGTCGCAGAGTTCGAATTCTTGATCGTAGCAGGTCAGGCCGAATTCCTCGACCTTCACGCGGATCTTCTCGTCCCACGCCTCAAGATCACTGGTTTCGTAGATCCGTTCCATACGATTATCCGCTCCGTCGGTTGCTTTAGCTAAGAGACTTGAGCCCACCAAGCTGTTCGGAAAACTAGCCCGTGCCCTCCTTCTGGGGATCGACACGCTCCTTCGAAAGTACGGCTTTGAGGCTCGGCCAGACGTCTTCACGATCATCGATCACCACAGCGTGGAAATTGTCAGCCTTTAGGCGCTCGAACACCTTGCGCATCGAGGTTGCACCGAAATACTCGGCCTCGGATTTGATCTCGCCGTACCCGAAGAGATTACAGACATCGCAAAGATCCTGTGCAGCGTTACAGGCCTCTGTATTGTCGCTGCTGAAATTCTCGCCGTCCGAACAGTGGAAGGCATAGATATTCCAAAGCGAGGGATGATAGCGGTCCTGAATGATCTCGAGCGCTTTGCGGTATCCCGAGGAGATCATGGTGCCGCCGGACTCTCCCTTACTGAAAAATTCTTCTTCATCGACTTCGCGCGCCTGAGTGTGATGAGCGACAAAGACGAGTTCCGTGGTCTGGTAACGGGTCCGCACGAACTGGTAGAGCAAGAAGAAAAAGCTGCGCGCCAGATACTTCTTCATGACATCCATGGAGCCTGAGGTATCCATGATGCAGATCACCACAGCATTGGATTCAGGCCGCACGTCAGGCACACGCCGCCGATAGCGCAGGTCTTCCTTGTGGAAAGGAAAGCGCGGTTTTTCCGCGCCCGCTGCCGGATCCTGCAGCGACGCCGACGGCAATTCTTCCACTGGACCGGCGCTGCCGGTTGCCACACGGCGGCGGATCTTGGATTTCAACGTGCGTTTTTTGTCCAGATGCACACGAATACCGCTGCGGCGATAGCCGAGCCGTTTGGTGCCGTGATCCACCTCGATCTCGCGCAGATGCTTACGCTCCATATCCGGGAGCTGAAGATCCTCGAACAGCAGGTCGACCAACTCGTCGATCGTCACGTCGGTTTCGTAGTAGTCAACGCCGGGCCGGTCGCCGCCGGGGCCACGGCCAGTGCCTTCGCCCTCTTGCTCGTCCTGGCCGATGACCTGGCCTTTCTTGACCTCACCCTGGCCCGAGGAGGCAACCCGGGGCGAGCCGTCGCCATACACGAAACGGTATTCTTTGATGCCCCGGATCGGCACCTTGACGATGCGATCGGAACCGCGGGTCAAGATCGACTCCTCGGCCACGATCTCGGCAATGTTTTCCTTGAGTGCTTCGCGAATTTTCTGCCGATGCCGGAGACGATCTCCCGCGCTCCGGTCCGAGCGAAGAGCATCTGACGCGGAATAGGGCCGAAAAACGGTGGTCATACGATCACCTCCGGAGAAGGATTGGGGTAAGGCGGCCGCTGATCTGTCGTCAGCTTTCCAAAACAGTCTCGGCCAGGGGTGCCGCCTCTCATCATCGGGTCCTCATTCTCCCGTTTCCTGGTCAGTCCTTCCAAAGATTGTTTGCCGCATACTTCAGAACAATCTCAGCGGAAAACTCGTTGTAGCCACGATCCAACAGATTTTTGACCAGCGCGTCGTACTTTTCGCCCTGCTCTTCGTCGCGTGTCCGGGCTTTGGTAATGATCCGGCTGATCTCACGCACCGAGCTGGTCAGTTTCTTCTCGATAGCTTCCTTCAAAGGTTCGTAACTGTTGAAGCTGATCTTTTCATTCCGCCGGCTCGCCGCCCAAAGATAGGCGATGACTTCCTGCCGGAAACCGTCGGCAGCCGCACCGACGATGGCAATCTGCTCCTCGATCGACTGCAGGAAGGCCATATCGGGCTCCAGCTCCTCGCGGGTATCTTGATCCTTGACCGAAGTTTTGGTCACGTAGGCTTCGGCATGATCCAGGTAGTTCTGGAACAGAGAATCGGCCTGTTCCTCGTACGCAAAGACGAAAGCACGTGTTATTTCTTTCTCCAGGATCTCAAGATAGGCCTTGTGAATGGTGTCCTGCAGGAACTCGAGATAGCGCTTACGGGTGTCGTCAGGAAAATCCGCTTCCTTGACCATGTTGATCAAGGCTTCACGGACATGGATCGGCGTCAGACCATCCGAGCTTTCGGACAACGCATTGTCCACGGCCTTCATGATGAAACGCGGTGAGATCCCGTTCATGCCTTCAAAAGGCGCTTCTTCACGCAGCTCGTCGACATCGACCTTTTTCGCCCGGCCCTTCTCGACGATTTTTTCTCCATCGTAGATCTTCAGCTTGGTCATAAGATCGCATTTATTCGATGGCTGCAGCCGCGACAGAACGGCAAACATCGAAGTGATCTCGAGCGTATGTGGTGCGATATGGGCGCGGAAGCCGGAAGACTTCAGCATCTTGTCGACGATCTTCACTTCTTCGGAAACGCGTAGATTATACGGCACCTTCACCGTCACAATGCGGTCCAGGATCGCTTCGTTGGTCGGATCCGCCTTGAAACGTTGCCACTCGGCTTCATTCGAGTGCGCAACGATCGCGGTGTCCACATAGACGGTACCGTGCCGCCCGGGCGCCGGGACGAATTTTTCCTGCGTTGCCGTAATAATGGTGTGCAGGTATTCGGTCTCGTTCTTAAAGACTTCGATGAATTCGACCATGCCGCGGTTGCCGACGTTAAAGGCACCATTGAGGTCCAGAACGCGCGGATCACCTTCCGAATAACGGTCAAGCTTGGAGATGTCTTCCGACCCGATAAGAACAGAGGTGTCCTGATTGTTCGGATCGACTGGCGGCACGATCGCCATACCGCGTCGCGCGGCCTTGGAAAAGCGGACGGTCGTCACCGGGAATTTTTCGTAGTGACCGTCGAACTCATGCTCCAAGCGATAACGGCAGAGCGGACAGAGTTCGCCGATGATGCTGACATCCAACATCTTTTCGAATTCGCGCCGCAAATGGTTTGGAATAAGATGCAGAGGTTCTTCCTGAACCGGGCAGCCTTCAATGGCAAAGAAAGGCTCCGATGCTTCAAGACCTTTACGCAGCTTCTCGGCGAGAGACGACTTGCCAGCGCCGACCGGCCCCATGAGATAGAGAACCTGCCGGCTCTCTTCACCCTTGAGCGATGCAGAGTGGAGATAGCGGACGATCTGCGAGATAACCCGCTCCACGCCGAAGAACTCGTCTTTGAAAAAGCTGTATAGCTTGGGGGGATCGTCCCCAAACAGGCGCTTGACCTTCGGATCATCACCGCTGGAGAGCAATTCAGCGCCATCTTTGACGACGGCTTCGTAGAGTCTGGCGTGCGCCAGCTTGCAAAGATCCGGGTCGGTTTTGAGTTTGTCGAGATAGTCGAGGAGCGTGCCTTCCCACCGCGCTTCAGCATTCGCTGCGCGGTCGTTTTCGATCAGGCTTTTAAAGTCGCTCGCAGGCTTTACCATAGTTGAACCTCTTTCGCTTTGGGTGGCGGAAAGGCATCCCGCCAAACCGGCAGGGGTCACTCAACTTTTCTCTGCGTCTACTATGAGATTTGGACGCCAAAGATGGCGAAATCAAGATCTTATCGTTCACTTCCACGTCAAAATCTCGGTCGGGTCGTGTTCGAAAAGGTCGTTTTGCAGGTGTTATTTTAGACCGCAAGAAACGTCGATGCGTCACCCATTACGACCAATTTGCGAGGCTTTTGCCCGCGGGATCCGAGAGCGCTTTCGGCTGACGGATTCACAACCTGAACTGACCATCATTTTGTACGCAAACTTATTAAAATTGTATGTATTTTTCGGCCTTGCCTTCGATTGTGATCGAGGGCATCAGCAGAACCGGCGGTTTTCTCCTGCTTACAGGCACATTTCCGCCGCCATGTTTCGAACTTTATTTCTGCATTGGAGCCGCGACACCCGAGTCGCAATGGCAATTTTACAACCGAAGTTCGTCCAGTTTGCTCAATAGCCGCTCTATTTATCCTCGATACTTCCGCTAGGATGAGTTGACCTTGCGCGGCTGTTCCTCATCGAAAAGTTAAAATTTCACGATAAGCGAGTTGACCTGTCCGGCCCCAGGCACGAGACTTTAAGGCTGAGCCCGTACCAAGGTTCACTGATAATGACTCATCGAAGCTTCGCATTCCGCCCGCTAGGCCGGATGAACGGGTTTTCTGTGAGGCATCGTCAGTGAAGCTTGATATTACACTTTCATCGCATGTCGAGGTGGGCACCGGACGTGCTATGAAGGATATGCAGCGGATAACCCAGGTCGCCAGGCTACTAAAATCGGCGATTTCATCTTGGGACTCCGGAACAGTGGATTTAAGACAGGAGGAAAACATGCCCAACGTCTCAATGACGGTTAACGGTAAGGCAGTGTCGGCTGAGGTGGAGCCGCGCACACTGCTTGTGCAGTTTCTCAGAGAGAAGCTCTCGTTGACCGGAACCCATGTGGGTTGCGATACCAGCCAATGCGGCGCCTGCGTCGTGCACGTCAACGGCAAAAGCGTTAAAGCCTGCACCACTCTGGCCGTCCAGCATGAGGGTGCCGATGTGACAACCATCGAAGGCCTGGCTCAGAACGGCGAATTGCATCCAATGCAGGAAGCCTTCAAAGAGCACCATGGTCTGCAGTGCGGATTCTGCACGCCGGGCATGGTGATGAGCGCTATCGATCTGGTGAAGACTCATCCCAATCCTGATGAGAAAACCATCCGCGAAGGCCTGGAAGGTAACATTTGCCGCTGCACCGGCTACCACAATATCGTCAAGGCGGTGAAAGCTGCCGCCGACAACATGGGGGGTTGAGCATGACCAGCGAAACAGGCGTGGGCGCCTCGGTAAAGCGTAAGGAAGATAAGCGTTTTCTCACCGGCAAAGGCCGCTATCTCGACGACATCAACCGCCCGGGACAGGCATATGGCGCGTTCCTCCGCTCGCCACATGCTTTTGCCAAGATCAAATCCATCGACACGGCAGCGGCCAGTGCGGCCCCCGGTGTCGTTGCCATCTACACTGGCGCGGACGTTGCGGCCGACGGCGTCGGCGGTCTGATCTGCGGCTGGGCCATCACCTCGAAAGACGGTGAGCCTCATAAAGCGCCTGCCCATCCCGCGATCGCAGTCGATACCGTGCGCCATGTGGGCGATCAGGTTGCTTTTGTAATCGCGGACACTCTTGCGCAGGCCAAAGACGCCGCCGAGTTGATCGAGGTCGATTATGAGGAGATGACCCCGGTGGTTGACGGCGCGGCTGCGGTCGCAGCCGGTGCGCCACAGGTGCACGACGATGTGCCGGGCAACCTCTGTTATGACTGGGAACTGGGTGATCAGGCTGCAGTCGACGCGGCATTCGCTTCGGCGGCCCATGTCACTACGCTCGATATCTATAATAACCGCCTCGTTCCCAACGCCATGGAGCCCCGGGCAGCCATTGGCGACTACGATAGCGGCAACGATGAAATCCTGCTCTATACCACGAGCCAGAACCCGCATGTGGCACGCCTGGTGCTCTCCGCCTTTGTCGGTATTGCACCGGAACACAAACTGCGGGTGATCGCCCCCGATGTCGGTGGCGGCTTTGGCTCCAAGATCTTCATCTACGCCGAGGAGACGATCTGTGCCTGGGCGGCTAAAAAGCTCGACCGGGCTGTCAAATGGACTGCCGAACGTTCGGAATCCTTCCTTTCGGACGCTCACGGCCGTGACCACCACACCACCGCTGAACTGGCGATGGATGCGAACGGGAAGTTCCTGGGTCTGCGGGTCAACACCATCGCCAACATGGGGGCCTACCTATCCACCTTCGCGACATCGGTGCCCAGCTATCTCTATGCAACTCTGCTGGCCGGGCAGTACACTACGCCCGCGATCTACGCGAACGTAAAAGCGGTCTTCACCAATACCGCGCCCGTTGATGCCTACCGGGGCGCCGGCCGGCCCGAAGCCACCTATGTGGTTGAGCGCATCGTGGAGCGCGCAGCCAGGGATCTGGGGATTTCGCCGGTGGAACTGCGCAAACGCAATTTCATCGCACCGGACGCTTATCCTTACGAGACGCCGGTCATCATGACCTACGATTCCGGCAACTACCCACTCAACCTCGATACCGCCCTCAAGTTGATCGATTACGACGGCTTTGCGGCACGTCGGGCAGAGTCGGAAAGCCGCGGCAAGAAACGCGGCATCGGCCTGTCGTCTTTCATCGAAGCCTGCGGTATCGCTCCGTCAGCAGCAGTTGGCTCCCTGGGCGCCGGTGTCGGCCTCTGGGAATCGGCGCAGGTCCGCTTCAACCCAACTGGGGGCGTCACGGTCTTTACCGGCAGTCATTCGCACGGTCAGGGTCACGAGACGACCTTTGCGCAGTTGATCTCCGAACATCTGGGCGTGCCGATCGAGAACGTCGAGGTTTCGCATGGCGATACGGGCAAAGTGCCCTTCGGTATGGGGACCTACGGTTCGCGTTCGCTTGCCGTAGGTGGCTCGGCCATCATGCGGGCCGTCGACAAGATCGTCGAGAAAGGCAAAAAGGTGGCTGCCCACCTGATGGAAGCCTCCGCCGAAGATATCGAGCATGCGAATGGCGTGTTCAAGGTCGCCGGTACGGACAAACAGGTGACCATGGCCGAAGTGGCCTTTGCCGCCTATGTGCCGCACAACTATCCGCCGGATCTAGAGCCCGGCATGGATGAAACGGCCTTCTATGATCCGACCAACTTTACCTTCCCTGCCGGCACGCACATTGCAGAGGTCGAGGTGGATCCGGATACCGGTGCCGTTGAAGTCGTCGACTGGGCGGCTTCGGACGACTTCGGAAACGTCATCAACCCGATGATTGTCGAAGGCCAGATCCATGGTGGTGTGGCACAAGGCATTGGTCAGGCGCTGCTGGAGAACGCAGTCTATGATCCGGACACCGGGCAGCTGTTGAGCGGTTCCTACATGGATTACACCATGCCGCGTGCAGATGATCTGCCGAGCTTCAAAATCGAAACCACCAACACCCCCTGCCCCGGCAATCCGCTCGGTGTGAAGGGTTGCGGTGAAGCCGGTGCCATTGCCGCACCCGCGGCCTTGATGAACGCCATCACCGATGCCATCGGCGTCGAGATCGATATGCCGGCAACCCGTGAAAAAGTCTGGCGCGCGGCGCAATCCGCGCAACAGGCCGCCGAGTAAGGAGGAAATATCAATGTACGAATTTAATTATCATCGTCCTGGCTCGGTGGACGAAGCGGTTGGCTTGATCAGCGAAGACGCCAAAATCCTCGCTGGTGGACAATCGTTGCTGCCGACCATGAAGCTTCGGTTGGCTCAGCCATCCGACATGATCGATCTGGCCGGCATTCCGGGTCTTTCGGATATCTCCGTCGACGGCTCGACCGTGACGATTGGGGCCACGGCCACCCATGCTTCGGTTGCCGCTTCCTCCGCTGTCGCCGGTGCGATCCCGGCCCTGGCGAAACTGGCCTCAGGTATAGGCGATGCGCAGGTGCGCAACATGGGCACCATGGGCGGTTCGGTCGCAAACGCCGATCCGGCAGCGGATTATCCTGCTGCACTGGTCGGTCTGGGCGCGACCGTCCACACAAACAGCCGGACCGTAGCCGCCGACGATTTCTTCACCGGGATCTTTGAGACGGATCTGGCGGAGAACGAGATCGTCACCAAGGTCAGCTTTCCGGTACCTCAGGCCGCGGCTTATGTGAAGTTCGCCAATCCGGCTTCGCGCTACGCAATTGTCGGTGTCTTCGTGGCCAAAACGGCGGACGGTGTCCGGGTGGCGGTTACGGGTGCCGGCGGCAGCGTATTTCGTGCAAGCGATATGGAAGCAGCCTTGAACGGCAACTTCTCGGCTTCGTCGCTGGACGGCATCGCAGTTGCCTCGGATGACCTGAACAGCGATCTGCATGCCTCGGCCGATTACCGGGCACACTTGGTTTCGGTGATGGCCAAACGCGCGGTCCAGGCCGCCGGCGGCTGACGGAGCCTCATGGGCTAACAAGCAAGGGGAGGCCTAGCCTCCCCTTGTTCTTTTTGATCTAATCGCCTTCACCTTCAAAGCCCCCGATTACCAAGGATTAACCGCGTTCCATGGCCACTGAGCTTCCGACCTCCATCGATCACGTCGCCGAACTTCTGGGTCAGGCTGACTATGTTGCCGACCGCAGCCTGGCAACAGTTCTATATCTCAGCCTCAAAATGGGGCGCCCCCTGTTCTTGGAAGGCGAGGCCGGCGTTGGTAAAACCGAAATTGCCAAAGTCTTGGCTTCGACTTTGGATCGACCTTTGGTTCGTCTGCAATGCTACGAAGGTCTCGACGTGGGTTCAGCGGTCTACGAGTGGAATTACGCCCGGCAGATGATTGAGATTCGGCTTGCCGAAGCGACCGGTGGTGCCGACCGGCAACAACTCGGGAAAGACATCTTTTCGCAGGACTTTTTGGTTAAACGCCCCTTGATGACGGCGCTCGAGGCCTCACCGCGCGGCGCACCGGTGCTGCTGATCGACGAGTTGGACCGTACTGACGAGCCTTTCGAAGCCTACCTGCTCGAGGTTCTCTCGGATTTTCAGATCACCATTCCCGAGATCGGCACGATCAAGGCCGAAGAACCGCCTATCGTCATCGTGACATCAAATCGGACCCGCGAAATTCACGATGCGCTGAAACGGCGCTGTCTCTATCACTGGGTCGACTATCCCGATGCCGAACGCGAACTTCAAATCCTGCGTCTAAAGGCGCCTGGCGCCGCTGAACGGCTCAGCCAGGAAATCGTCGCTTTCATTCAGAAACTGCGCAAAGATGCGGAGCTCTTTAAACTGCCGGGCATTGCCGAGACCATCGACTGGACTCAGGCCCTCACCCAATTGGATGTCATGTCTCTGGATCCCGGCGTGATCAACGACACTCTTGGAGTCTTGCTGAAATACCAGGACGATATCGCCAAAATTCAGGGATCGGAGGCCGCGACCCTCTTGGGTGAGGTTCAGGCCGAAATGGCTGCCGCACCGCAATGACGGGCGGACGCGACATAGGGCCTGATGGTTCGCTCCCCGAAGCAAATGGCGGAAAATTCGCCGAAAATATCATGCATTTTGCCCGCGTACTGCGGCGCGCCGGGCTGCCTGTCGGTCCCAGTAAGGTAGTCGAAGCTTTGCGGGCAGTGGAAATCGCCGGCTTGCAGAGGCGTGACGACTTTTACTGGACGTTGCACGCAATCTTCGTGAACCGCCGTGACCAGCGCGAGCTGTTCGATCAGACCTTTCACATCTTCTGGCGCAATCCCGAACTGCTTGAAAAGATGATGTCGATGATGCTGCCCACAACATTTTTGGAGGACGGCCCGGAACAGGAGCGGGAGAAGGCCAGCCGGCGTGTGTCCGATGCCATGGCGCCTGAGAGCGAGAGCATGCCTTCGTCCAGGGGCGAAGAAGAAGGCGAGACGATCGAGATTGATGCCACTCTGACGTATTCCGACCAAGAAAACCTGCGCAGTATGGATTTTGAATCCATGTCGGCGGAAGAAGTCGCGCTGGCTAAGAAGGCGATCGCTGGGCTGCGACTGCCCATTGTCGCTGTACCAACCCGCCGTTTTAAACCCGACGCGCGCGGGCAGAAGATCGATATGCGCCGGTCTCTGCGGGCTTCCCTGCGTTCAGGTGGCGACAGCATCCCCTTGCGCCGCCGCGCACGGGTCCATCGGCATCCGCCTCTGGTCGTGCTTTGCGATATTTCCGGTTCCATGAGTCAGTACAGCCGCATGTTCCTGCACTTCCTGCATGCGATCACAAACGACCGCGACCGGGTCCATACTTTTCTGTTCGGCACCCGCCTGACCAACGTGACACGCTACCTGCGAACCAGAGACGTCGATGTAGCACTGGAAAAGATCGGTGAATCGGTTGAGGATTGGTCCGGCGGCACGCGAATTGGGCAAACCCTGTCAGAATTTAATGTCAATTGGTCACGCCGGGTTCTGGGACAGGGCGCGCTGGTGCTGTTTATCTCCGACGGCCTGGACCGTGACGCCGGAACCGGTCTGAGCGAAGAAATGGAGCGCCTACATAAATCCTGCCGACGACTTATTTGGCTGAACCCGCTCTTGCGTTACGATGGCTTCGAACCAAAATCGAAAGGCATCCGGGCAATCCTGCCGCACGTCGACGATTTTCGCTCGGTGCACAGCTTAAACTCCCTGGACGAGCTTGCGGGCGTCCTTAGTCGGCCGCCCAGCCGCGTCCAGGAGGGTCACGTTTCGATTCAGGAAGGGAATTTTGCCGCATGACAGAGTCACCTCTCGTTCAACAGGAAGAAGCCGACATCCTGCGTCAAGCCGCTGCCTGGAAGGCCGAAGGTCGGGATGTTGCCATCGCAACGGTTGTCTCGACCTGGGGCTCTGCCCCCCGCCCCGCCGGCAGCCAACTGGTGGTCGACGGAGCAATGAACATGATCGGATCGGTTAGCGGCGGGTGCGTTGAAAGCGCCGTCGTGCAGGAGGCCCTCGATATCATGGAGAGCGGTACGCCAAAGCTGCTGGAGTTCGGCGTCAGCAACAGCCAGGCCTGGGACGTGGGATTGGCCTGCGGCGGCAAGATCCAGGTGTTTGTCGAGCGGCTTAACTGATGAAGAGCGATACTCTTGGGCAGATTCAGTCAGATAGAGACGGCAAAAAACCAGTCGTACGCGCGCTCGACCTGGCAACCGGCGACGAGCATCTGATTCACCCTTTTCAAGGCAACTCGAACGATCCTTTGATTGAAGCGGCACAGACTGCCGCTCTCGCCGACAAAAGCCAGGTGTTCGAGGCTGACGGCAAACGCATCTTCCTACAGGTGTTCAATCCACCCCTGCGTATGATCGTGGTCGGTGCGGTTCATATCTCACAGGCTTTGGTTCCGATGGCTCAAATTGCCGGTTATGACGTGACGGTGGTCGATCCACGCCGCGCTTTCGGCAGCGATTTGCGCTTTCCTGGCGTCACACTCTCCAACGACTGGCCGGATACCGCCCTGGAGACCCTAACCCCGGACCGGCGGACCGCCATCGTCACCCTGACTCACGATCCGAAGATCGACGACCCGGCACTGAACGCCGCTCTCAAATCGACAGCCTTTTACATCGGCTCACTGGGCAGTCGGAAAACCCATGCCGCACGACTCGCCCGTCTTAGCGCCGCAGGCTTCGACGAAGCGGCGCAGGCGCGCATCGACGGACCGATCGGGCTTGCCATAGGTGCTAAGTCGCCTGCCGAGATTGCCGTCTCAATCCTCGCAAAGATTACCCAGACGCTGCGTCAAGGCGCGACCGAGGCCAAGACGGCATCTGTGACGAGACCAGATAAAGCCGAGGCGTCCGCAATGAGTCCCACTGCATGAAGTTCGGCCGCATAGCGCCAAGCGAAGCCGAGGGCACCGTGCTCGGCCATTCGGTGCTGGCTGGCACGCGTAAATTCAAGAAGGGCCACCGCCTGTCGGTGGAAGATGTCGACGCGCTTCTGGCCGCAGGCGTAACGGAAGTGATGGCGGCCAGGCTCGAACCCGACGACATTCCCGAGGATGCCGCCGCAGCCCAAGTGGCGAAGGCCTCGGCCGGCGACGGAGTCGAGGTCGCCGCCCCCTTCACCGGCCGCTGCAACCTCTATGCAAAAGTTCAGGGTGTTGCCGTAATTGAAACGGAGGCAGTAACGCGTCTGAACCGTATCGATGAAGCCATGACCATCGCGACGCTTTCGCCCTATGAACGTGTCACGACGGGGCAAATGTTGGCGACCATCAAGGTCATTCCCTTATCGGCACCGGCGACCGTGGTTGAATCAGCCTCGCACATCGCCTCGGGTGCTCACCCGCTGGTGCGCGTTGCTGCTTTCGAGTCACGGAATGTGGGTCTTGTTCTGACACGCCTTCCCGACACGCGGACTAAGGTGCTGGATAAAACGGTGGAAGTCATCCGGACCCGGCTGGAAAGCCTTGGGAGTCGTCTCGCCGAGCGCCGAACGGTACCGCATCATGAAACCGATGTGGCCGCCGCAGTGTCTGAATTGCTCGCGGCAGATTGCGGCTTGGTTCTGGTATTCGGAGCTTCTGCAATCACGGACCGGCGCGATGTGGTTCCCTCTGGCATTGTCGCGGCTGGCGGCACGATTGAGCACTTCGGGATGCCGGTCGACCCAGGAAACCTGATGCTGCTCGCCCAGCATGGAGAGGTGCCCGTCATCGGTCTTCCCGGCTGCGCGCGTTCGCCCAAGATGAACGGTTTCGACTGGGTGCTCGAGCGGTTGCTGGCCGGTTTAAGGGTCACACGGGACGACATCACAGCCATGGGCGCCGGAGGTTTACTCAAGGAGATTCCAAGCCGGCCTCAACCCCGAGAAGGCGACAGCCCACTGCACGACGGCATTCCGAGGATTCCAAGAATTGCAGCACTGGTGCTGGCCGCGGGACAATCCAGGCGTATGGGCGTTGCCAATAAGCTGCTGGCCGAGATTGACGGAAAGGCCATGCTGGCGCGAGTACTGGAAACCGCTGCTGAGAGTCAGTGCGTCAAGACGATCCTGGTCACTGGCCACGAAGCCGACAGCGTAGGGTTGCTAGCAGACCATTACGGTGTGCCTCATGTTCACAATCCGGACTACGACCAAGGCCTAAGTACGTCGCTGAAGGCCGGCCTCGCTGCTCTCGGCGAAGACATCGATGGCGTCATTGTCTGTTTGGGCGATATGCCACGCCTGAAAGCTAAGACTCTCAACGGTCTGATCGCGGCCTTCAATCCTATCGAAAGCCGGGCGATCTGCGTTCCGACCCACGAAGGCAAGCGCGGTAATCCCGTCCTTTGGGGCCGCCGGTTTTTTGCGGCGATGCGAGCGCTTGCCGGTGATGTCGGCGCTAAACACCTGATCGGCGAGTTTGCTGAACTGGTTTGCGAAGTCCCCATGGACGGCGCCGAGATCTTTCTGGACATCGACACACCGGAGGCACTGGCTCTGCTGAGGGGAACAACGTCCGACGATCAGGAAAAATCGGCGTGAGTGAAGACCTGTATCATAAAACCCTGCTTGATCTGGCAGGTCTGCCCGAACAGCGTTTGGAAAAGCCCGACCTCAGCACGACCGTCGACAATCCGCTCTGCGGCGACCGCGTGACCATTGACGTAGCGCTGGACGGTGGAAAGGTCGCCGGTATCGGCCGCGAAGTCCGTGCTTGCCTGATCTGTCAGGCGTCTGCTGCGGTACTCAGCCGTACGGCCATCGGTCAAAACGCCGAGCAAGTCGCCGCCGCCGCCCAGTCTATACGGGAAATGTTGAAGTCCGGCGGCTCGGCGCCCGACGGCGATTGGTCGGAGATGGCCAACTTTCAGCCGGTTGCCGACTACCGCAGCCGCCACGGTTGCGTTTTGCTGCCGTTCGACGCCCTGAAAAAAGCCTTATCGGAGATATAGGCGTTATTTCATTTGTAGTCTAACGACTTTTCATTCCGCTTCGCGTTGTGCTAATCTGCTCATTTGCAGTGAGGCAATCTGAGCGCGGTTCCTATGGAAGAGCCAGGCATTGGTTTTTGGCTTCTGCGCATCGCCGCAAGCATCGCGGGGGTGCTGCTGATTTACGCCGCTGCCTTCACCTACCCCCAAGAGCGAGAAGGCTTACACAGTAAACTCGAAGACTGGTGGCTTCAGCTATACGAAGCAGGTGATGAAGCTTTGAAGCGTCACGTGGCTTTCATTCAGAAAACTGCGGCCACCGCCAAGAATGGTTTTGACTGGCTGTTCGGGCCGCCGCTTTCGACAAGATTCTTTGTTGTCTCCGGCTTCCTCTCCATGGGCACCTTCGCCATCGGCATGCTGAGCTTTGGCGATTACGGCTGGGCAGTGCCGACAGGAATTGTGCTTTTCACTATTGGGATCTTTGTATTTGCCCTCCTGATCGGGCGACAACAGGACAAGCTAGCTGCAGAGTTAGAGGAAACATCGCTAAAAACGCTACGCAAGTACACCGACGAACCCTTCAATCTTCCCCGCGTCGATGTTCACAAGGCTCTGTTTGCCGACAAGCCGGGATTTGGACGCAGTGCACAGCAATGGCGAGATCTACAGGACGCCCTTTCAGACGATCCACTTTACCGGCAGAAAAAGCCCTGGTGGCAAGACGCGATCTCTTCGGACAACACCTCGAATTTTATCATGCCGGTCGTAATTGCGACCCTGGCATTTTCCTCGACCGGTCTGGTCTTCGCCGGCGCGCAGGACAAGGGCGTCGGCGAAGGCGTCTTCATGATGTCTCTCATAACCGCGTTTATCTGCGATGCGGTCTGCGTCCTGATTACCGTTTTTTTTCTCGAGAAAATTAGTAAAGCCAAGAGCGCGGTTGCGGCAGCAACCTATTTCCTGATCGACGCCGTCGTTGCGGGCGCCATGTTGGCTGTACCCTGGATGCTGTTCGCCTGGGTCGCAGATCAGGATACGACTTTCGCGCACTACCTGGTTTTTGTTGCTGCCGCCAATCTTTCCACCGCAATCCCCAGCGTGGTCTTTCTCCTGGTTGCTGTGACGACCCTGGCCCACAGATTGTTTTGGCCCATCCTGCTTCGGCCCTGCTACAATCTGATCCACGCTGAGAAAATTACGAAACCCAAGACACTTGGTCTCGCCGGCTTGGCCTGCTTCTCGGTTTGGCTTGAAGTTCCTGAGAGTTACCGGGCCAGCCTGAAAGAGTTTCTGAACCTGCTGTGATCCCGAATGAGCAGCTCACGTCTATCGTGATTTCCTTCAATAATACAGTGTTGCTAACATCTGATCACCATAGCGGATCAGGAGATCGCCATGTCATTGCTCGCCGACCGTCCAAGACGCTGGGCTTGCCTACAAGTTATGGCGGCAGGCATAGCAATAGCTGTATTATCCGGCTGCGATGCTAAATCCATCGACACGAACTTTGCTTTCACGCCTGAGACCAAAACCGGACTGATTATCGGATCCGCGTCATCCAGCCGGGAATACAGTCGCTACGCGGCGACGGTCAGGTTTCTTTACGCCAAGGCCGGGCAACAAAGTTCAGCAAGGCAACAGAATACCGGATTTATCCAGTCGCTACCCGTAGATCCTCTCACGCTGAAACCAGGCTCTTCCGAATTGACTGGCACGGATGGAACGCTTTTCGCCATCTCTCTGACGCCAGGCAACTATATCCTGGAAGGCTGGAATATCGATAGCGGAACGGATGCTGTCGTCCGGCCACCCGACCCAAAGCCATTGACCTTTCAGGTTCACCAAGGCAAAGCCACTTACATCGGCAATTTGCACATGTTCGTGCGTATCGGACAAAGTCCCCAGGGTGTTACCGTGATCTCCGGCGCTCAACCGGTCATAATAGACAAATCCGAACGTGACATCCCTTTGCTGCTCCAGCGCTATCGCAATATCAAACGGGAGGACATCGAAGTTTACATCATCGACGACCGTCCCTGGGGCGGGTTAGGGCCGCCGGAGAGGTTGGAGGTGAAACTCGGGCGGCAGATTGGTCGCTCACCTGAGCTCCGCTAAAAAATCGTTTTCAACCGTTCCACCGCTTCGTCGAGCACTTCATCGCGCTTGCAGAAGCAAAAGCGCACATAGTGGTCGACCGCTTCGTCCTGATAGAAAGCGCTGACCGGCACCGTGGTCACGCCGGCTTCCAGAGTAATATGGCGGCAAAAGGCGACGTCATCGCCGTCAAAACCCAAGGGCCGGAAGTCGGCGGTGATAAAGTAGGTCCCCTCGCAATCAATGATGCCGAAGCCGGCATCCGTCAGGCCGGATGCAATCCGATCGCGTTTTGCCTGCATCTCGGCGGTCAGACCATCGAAATAGCTGAGCTCCATCTCCAGACCAAAAGCGACCGCGCGCTGCAGGTTCGGCGGCGTCGTAAAGGTGACGAACTGATGAGATTTCACCACCGGCGCCAAAAGTTCGGGCGCTGCGGTGATATAGCCAACCTTCCAGCCTGTCAGGGAAAAGCTCTTACCAGCGGATCCAATCCTCAGACAGCGCTCACGCATGTTGGGCAGCGTCATCAGGGGAATGTGCCGGCGCGCGTCAAAGACGATGTGCTCGTAGACCTCGTCGCAGATCGCGTAGGCATCATGCCGCTGCACGAGATCGGCAATAAAGGAAAGTTCATCGCGATCGAACACCTTGGCAGCCGGATTCATGGGGTTGTTCAGCAGGATCAGCTTGGTGCGGTCGCTGAAAGCGTCTTCAAGCGCTTGCCGCGGCAGCGTCCAGTTCGGGGGCTCGACCCGCACCAGCTTGGGAATCCCCCCTGCCCGGCGTACGATCGGCAGATAGCAGTCGTAAAGCGGTTCGATCAAAACCACTTCGTCGCCTGGTTCGATCAAGGCAAATAGGCAGTCTGCCAGTGCCTCCGTTGCGCCCGAGGTCACCATGACCTCGCTCTGCCAATCGATATCCAGGTCGTAGAAGCGCTTGTTATGAGCGGCTACGGCCTGACGCAGTTCCGGCAGACCCATCATGGGGGGATATTGGTTCGGCATCTCCAGCAGCGCCTCAGCGGCCTTACGGCGCACTTCAATTGGGCCGTCGGTATCTGGAAAACCCTGCCCAAGATTGATTGCGCCATGTTCCATCGCCAAACGGGACATGACTTCAAAGACCGTCGTGCCGTATCCGGAAAGGATCGAATTCGCTGCTTTCACCGTATACCGTTCCCCTGAACGTGCCGCATCCAGCGCGGCGGAAACGGCAAGATACATGGGTGACGCGCGCGGGACAAACAGACAAAGCTCGCCAATTGGGCAGAGTCCACCGCGCGTATATCCACGGGATTCCCACTTACAAACTCAGCTATCTTTCATCCGTCGGGCGCAGCACCAGACCGGCGCGGGTGTTTGTCGGCCCAACTTTGAGTTAATTCGCGCGGGTGTGTGTGCGAAAAGGCGATCTCCAGGATCAGCTTCCTGCGGACTGCCTGAGCGAAACTGTTTCGGCCATCGACCGTCATAACGAAGCTTCCGGGGCCACCAATGATCCGTTCCGCAAACGCTGCCTCGAGATCATAGCTTACCGGACGGCCGCTGCAGTCCGCTTCGCGGCAGAGGATCGCCAGACCATTGATGGTAATGCGAGCGTCAAGCGCTGCGGCACGCGCCGTTTCAATGGACAATCCGTTCCAGTTATTGGCGCTATCCGCGGAAAAGTCGATCACACGACGCAACCCAGTAATATCGTTGCCTTCAATGAGGGCCTGCGCTTTGGAAATTGCACTCCCAATGGCATTGTAACCATAGGCCTTGCGAGGTGCCGCCAGCAGCGCCTTGGTGAAGTGCCCGGCGCTCTCCTCACCGTCGATGATAGTCCAGGGCACAACGACGTCCTGCGAGAACTCGTCACCCCACTCCACATAAGTGAGAGCGATCCGCCCGGTAAGGCTGTCGGTGATCGCCGCGAGTACCTGAGGATGAGTAAGAGCGGCCGCGTAGCCTTGACGCTGAAACCGGATCTCCGCATCGTCGATAGATCCCGTTGCGTCGGCAAGTAAGACCAACTCAAGGTCAAGCTCCTCCGCCTGCGCGCCCGCAAGCATGGGCCAAGCCGCAACGACAGCAATAAACACAAAGGTGAGAAAACCTAAGCGCATCCCCTGCTCCTCCAGTCTCCCTTTAAGCACACTATAGCACGCCGGAGCGCGCAGGGCTGTTCTGCGAAGCCGGTAATTTCGAATCTCAGTACCTCATGCTAGCTTTTGTAATTCCAGCAAGGAGAGGAGTTAGACTATGGCAAAACAGCACGCGTATCCGGCCCGTATCGTTTGGACCGGCAACCGGGGCGAAGGAACACAGCATTACAAAGGCTATGACCGGACCTGGGATCTTGCAGTCGACGGCAAGGCGGTCGTGTCCTGCTCCAACGATCCGGTGCTCGGCGGCGATTCCTCCAAGTACAATCCCGAAGACATGCTGATTGCAGCGGTCGCATCCTGCCACATGCTGTGGTACCTGCATCTTTGTTCAACTGCGGGTGTGACTGTTCTTGCCTACGAGGATAATCCGGTGGGCCAAGGGGTCATGAATCCCAACGCATCCGGCAATTTCACCAGTGCAACCCTGCATCCGAAGATCACGGTTGCGAGCGGCTCGGACTTGAATAAAGCCCGTGACCTCCATGACGAAGTTCACAAGTACTGCTTTATCGCCCGCTCGGTGAATTTCCCGATATCCTTCGAGCCTGAGATCATCGAAGCGTAATTCCAATGGATCCGGACGGTAATGTTATACGTACTGTCCGGCGGCATAGCCCGACGCCCAGGCCCATTGAAAATTATAGCCGCCCAGATGGCCGGTCACATCGACGACCTCGCCGATGAAGTACAGCCCCGGCACCTTCTTTGCTTCAAAGGTCTTGGAAGAAAGCTCGTCGGTATCAACCCCACCCAGTGTCACCTCGGCAGTGCGAAAACCCTCCGTTCCCTTAGGAAGGATCCGCCAATCGTTGATCGCGGCGGCGATCCGGCGCAGCTTCTTATCGGAAAGGTCCGCGATCCGGCCGAGTGCGCCGAGATTTGAAGAGGCCGACAGATCCTCAACAATATGCAGCGCCAGACGCCGGGGCAGAAGTTCAGACAGGATCGACTTCAACTCCTGCCTCGGGCGCGCACTGCGCGCCTGCTTTAACAACGCAAATACATCGTCGTCAGGCAGAAGATTGACGCCGATCTCTTCGCCCTCCCGCCAGTAGGAGGAAATCTGCAGGATGACCGGGCCGCTGAGGCCACGATGCGTGAAGAGGAGTGCCTCTGCAAAACGGGTCTTGCCACAGGTTACAACGGCATTCAGTGACACACCGGCCAGGTGCTTCAGTTTCGCCAGAGTCGCCTCATCAAAAGTTAACGGTACCAGGGCCGGTAATGGCGGAACGACTATCAAATCGAAGGCCCGCGCGAGATCGTAGCCGAAACCGGTCGCGCCCATCTTGGGGATCGAAGGTCCGCCAGTCGCAACGACGAGGGAACCGCAGGTGGCTTTATCCCGTTCCCCATCCCGCTCGATCGCCACCGAGAATCCCCCGTTGTGCTTTTGCACCTTGCCGACCTTGGCTCCAGTCCAAAGAACAACACCGGCCTTCCGGCATTCCTGCAGCAGCAGTGAAATGATCTGCTTGGACGATCCATCGCAGAAGAGCTGGCCCAAGGTCTTCTCGTGATAGGCGATTCCGTGTGCTTCGATTAGGGCGATAAAGTCCCGCTGGGTGTAGCGTTTCAATGCAGATACGCAGAATCTCGGGTTTTGCGAAAGAAAGTTGGCCGGTGCAGTATGCAGGTTGGTGAAATTGCAGCGCCCGCCACCGGAGATACGAATCTTTTCCCCGGCGGCCTTTGCATGGTCCAACAGCAGAACCGAACGTTTGCGCTTACCTGCTTCGATGGCTGCCATGAGACCGGCCGCGCCGGCACCGATAATGACTACGTCAAAGGACAACATGTTATTTGGGTCGCTCAGTTACGCGGTTCCGAACCTGCATGCCTGTAGACGTGAAAGTCACGTCCTGGAATCGATTGGCTGCGCTCAAATACCGCGCCAACCCGTTCAGCCAGCCTGACCGAGGCAGAATTTTCCGGTTGAATACAGCTGACCAGGCGTGTCCATCCCAGGGTCTCGAAAGCGTGGCTGCGCACACGCAGGGCCGCTTCCGTCGCGAACCCCTTACCCTCGTGGCCCGCCAATACCATCCAGGTGATCTCGCGTTCCGGCCACCCTTCCGGAAACCAAAGTCCCGCCTGTCCCACGAATTCACCGCTGGCCTTTTCCTCAAGCGCCCAGACACCGTAACCGCGAAGCAGCCAATGCCCGGCAAACATAGACATCCTGCGCCAGGCATCGTTCCGGTCGCAAGAACCGCCATAATAGCGCGCCCTGTCGCTGGCGAAGAAGTCGGCATAGGCGTTAAAATCGCTGTCCTTGTAAGGACGCAGAAGCAGTCGATCGCTCTCAATTATGGGAATCATGCTGTTGTTTAATCCTTCGGCTGCCGTTGCCACCTTCGTCATTGAATAGCGTGGAGAAACCATCCGCGGCAATAGCCGGCAATCCTTGCTTCGCTGTTTATACCAATCTGAAGAGATAGCGACCCATTGAGATCACTCACGAAACTTCACAACAGTCTGATCGCGGCAACTCCATAATTTTGTATAGCCCTATATAAAAATGTATAGACTTGCGCCAATCAAACGAGACTGCAACTTAGGGCATAGATACCAACGACCCTACGAGAACCAGTGTAATCGCTTCGATTCGAGGATGCTGGGTCGGAAGACAAAAATGGCAGGTCATGTGTTCGCCCGGCAGGGCCCTTACGCGGCGGCATGATACAACGCCTGAGAGGGAGGTTCGCTATGCTTAGTTGGGACGACTATCGTTTCTTCCTCGCCGTCGCGCGTTGTGGCAGCCTCTCTGCTGCTGCCCGAACCCTTGCAGTCACCCAACCCACTGTCGGGCGGCGTATCGACCAGATGGAATCCGAACTAAAGGTCAAGCTTTTCACCCGGACCGATGCCGGCTTTTGCCTCACTGACGCAGGCGAAGCCGCGCTAAGTTTTGCCGAAGCCATGGACCGCGAAGCCGAAGGCGCCGGCGATTGCCTGGCACGCTTCCTGAACACACCCAAAGAGATCGTCCGCATCGCAACGACCTTGAATCTGGCAACCTGCTGGCTTACGGAAAAACTGGCTGCTTTCAAAACCACCAATCCAAGCGTCCGTCTAGCGATTCGGGTGGGGCTCCAACGCACCGACGTCAGCCGCTACAAGGCCGATATCGCACTGCGCATGGGCAATCCGGGCGACGACCAGCTATTTGGACGCAGGATCGGACAGGTCCATTGCGGTCTCTATGCCTCACAGGCCTATATCGAGGATCACGGTGCGCCATCTGCACTTGAGGATCTGGCAGGGCATTGCGTCATCGATTCCGAGGGCGAAATCGAGAACTTGCCTCAAGTAGCGGTCCTGCGCGATGCCACAGAAAACAATGAAATCGACTTCGGTGCCGATAACACGACAGTCCAAATGGCAGCGGTCCGTAATGGCTTGGGAATTGCTTCGCTACCTTGTTTCATGGCGGATCCGGCGCCTAACTTCGTCCGCGTTCTACCCGATGCCTTCGATATAGCCGTCGACCTGTGGTTGCTGGTCAACCGCGACTTGAAGGAAACCGGTTCGGTGCGCAGAACCTACGATTTCATCGCACGAGCCATCACTGCCGATGCCGCCCTGTTCAACGGCAGGCAACCGCATCTCGAGCGCCAGCACGCACAGCTTAGGGATAGTGACAGGCATGAACACGATATGATGAGTGGCGGAAACTGAAGCTTGCAGCTTGGCCTCTAGCTTTCGACTCCCGGCCGCTCGTTCAGTAGCCAAGTCCGAAACTTCTCCACAACTGACCGGGGTCGCAGCGTGGTCAGCAGATGAAAGTCACCAAGTTCCGCTGCCGGTGCGTCCGGGAGTTCGACCAGAGAGCCAGCTTGGATTTCCCGCAGAGTCATGACAGGCGGCATCAGGATCATTCCAATTCCCGCGACGGCTCCATGAATTGCGGCGTCATCGGTATCGAATCGGTCGACGACACGGATATGTCCGGCAGCATCATTCAATGCGGCACCGACCGGAATCGGCGGTTGAGTGCCTGCGAGCTGGCTCCAACGCAACCAGTCCCAATCGTCCTCGGTCGCACTCAGAACCGGTATCGAAGCAATATCGCTCAGACTGCGATAACCACTCTTGGCGAGCAAGCTCGGTGACAACACTGGCCGGCTGACGTCCTTCATAAGCACCACCGGCTTACCCGCGCGATTACCCGGGGCGCCAGCCGCCTTCTCACGCCGGCCGGACGGCTTGGTTTCTTTCCGGCCGTAATTGATTGCAAGGTCGACGCCGGGACTGAGTGGCGACTGAGAGAGGTGAGTTGTCTCAAGGCGGATTTGAATATGAGGATGGCGCTTTTTGAAGCTTTCCAGACGTGGAATCAGCCAGCGCACTGCCAACGACATGGCGGCGCGTACAACCACTTCGCTTGCGGAGCGCCGCAACGCCTCCGCAGCTCGTTCGATTGTCCCGATGGCTGGGGCTATATCATCCAGAAACTGCCGGCCTGCATCGCTGAGTAGCACCGCATTGTTGCGCCGTTCGAACAGAACCACGCCCAGCCCTTCTTCCAGTGACTTTATCTGGTGACTGACTGCACTAGGCGTAACCGACAGCTCCAGGGCCGCTAGCTTCAGGCTGCCGTTACGGGCGGCCACTTCGAACACCCGGGCCGCATTAAGTGAAATTTGACGGCTTTTCTGCATCAAAATTTTTTAATCAGGATCGAATTAGATCGTTTGATCAAAGTATAGCTCTGTGACGATTATGCAATGACGATCAACAGCCTCCCAGGCTTAACAGCATGGTCGACCTAACTTTGTCGAAAGCCGCGCATGTCATCCAGTTCAACTCAACGGAATCATCGAAAATCCGATAACACAGTGGGCGTTATATGGGTCACGGCAGGCACCGCCCTCTTCACTGTCGTATTTGCATCCGGCAAGTTCGCGGGCGACACCGCCTCGGCTCTGCAGATTCTTTTTATTCGCTACATCGGGGGATTCGCGACCCTGACAGCGATCGCGATTATGGGTGGCAAGGGTTTAAAATTCTATGCCAGCACCAAACCGGCATCTCACTTTTTCCGCGCGATCTTCGGTGCATTTGGCGGCGCCTCAGCCATCTACGCGGCCGCCAACATGCCGATCGCCGACGCAACCACAATCGGACTTCTGGAAGCCATCTTCACAGTTCTGCTCGGTGTATTGCTGTTGGGAGATCGAATCAGCCGCCCGCACTGGTCAGCAATTTCAATCAGCTGCGCCGGGGCCGCCGTCATGATGGCAAGTAAAGGTGCATTTCAGACCGTAACGGCAACCTATCTATGGCCCGCCGGAATCGCCCTGCTGGGCGCCATTCTCATTGCTTGTGAATCCATCATGATCAAAGTCCTGGCGGTGTCGGAAAAACCGATGACAGTGCTGCTTTACGTCAACGCTTTCGGCATCGTTTTGCTATCAATTCCGGCGATCCTCACTTGGCGTTCGACCGAACTGTACGACAACCTTCAGTTCCTTCTGCTCGGTCCGCTCGCGATCACGGCACAGTATTTCGTTATCAAGGGGTTCCGGGTCGCCGACGTGTCCGTGCTCGGCCCCGTCAGCTACACCTGGATCGTTTTTGCGGCGATTCTTGGCTACGTCCTGTTTGACGAAACCCCTGGCGTAGGCACGATCGTTGGTGCAGTCATCATCGTGATCGGTGGAATCAAACTGGCGCTGCTGAAGCCGACCCAGGACTGACGGTCACAGCTGCCGCCATAATTGGCGTTCGCTCTTAACGGATCAGGTCAAGGAAGCGATACGTCCCTTTTTAGAAGTGAGATAAAGACAGCCTTTCGCTTCTCGCGAAGTCGATGAAGAACGCTCAGACTATAGCGCGCAAAGCTATTCTTCGCCTAACCGACGCATGAACTTTGCAGGTACCCGGTTCGTCAGCCAGACCCCGTTTTCAGATTGAAAAAACCTGTGGCCCTTTGCCTGCATTTCACCGGATGCGATTTCCAAGACGACAACTTTACCGTGGCGCTGCCCAACGGCAATCGCAGTCTCCCGGTCTGCCGATAAGTGGACGTGATGGCGCTGACCGGGACGCAGGCCCTCTTCCTGGATAGAGTCGAGGAAGCGCGTCGCGGTCCCGTGAAAAAGGATCGCAGGTGGAATCTTCGGCACGAGTTCGAGGTCCACCTGAACGGAATGCCCCTGATTCGCGCGGATGCGGTCACCATCGGTGGAAAGCGCAAAGCGTTGCTTTTCACTCGTCTTCACGACCTGCTCGATCAGGTCCGTGGTGAGCGCGATTTCGGAAGAGGCCTTCTCAATCAGTTCGGATAGTGGAACCCAGCCGTTAGCATCAAGTACGATACCAATCGCCTCCGGTTTATGACGTAAGACGAAGCTCAGGAACTTGCTGGTTTTCTCCAATTGTTTCTTAGAGGGCATCGATTGGCCTTCCTGGCTGATTTTACGATTACTCAAGTCCCAGATCCTTCTGACGGCAGCAGTCTTTCCTGCGCGCGAAGTCAGATATATCCCGTCTCAATGGACAATGTAAACGAAACCAGCAGTAGTGATGCAACGGGCAGTAAGCCCAGGCAAGACACACCAGGCAGCGGCTTCCGAGCACCTCAACATTTTTGTATAGGCCTATAAAAAAACGATGATTCTCGGCAAGCAGTCGAGGGATTAGGTTAAGGACACCTGTTTCACCCGTACTGGACGTCGGAGCTTTCGCTCCGACGTTTTTTTTAACCAACAGATCGAACAATCAGCTGTCTGGCGTCATGTGTCCGCCCCGCCACAACAGGACTGCAGCCCAGCAGGCGCCCCCTATGACGACAACTGTTCGTTCAGGACGTCGGCCGATAAAAAAGCGGCCCGCCTGTCGGCAGACCGCTTTCATCGACCTATCGTTAGAGCGCCCTACCTCTTGAACATAACAATCAAGACTGGGAAACGCTCTCAAACACTAGGTTGAGGCAGTGACCTTAAGCGGAAACCCGCTCGTCCAGCCTCTGGCCGATCTTCTCGAGCAGATTCTGGGGGGCGGATTCACCATAAGGATCGCTCTCGCAGTTGTCGGAAAAGCCGGGCTCTTCAAACCAGGCTTCGACCGTACCGTCGTCGACGATTGCGGCATAGCGCCAGGAGCGCATGCCAAAACCCAGGTTATCCTTGCAGACCAACATACCCATCTTGCGGGTAAACTCACCCGACCCATCGGGGATCAGCTTGACGTTGATCAAGCCCTGCTGTTTGCCCCAGGCATTCATAACGAATGCATCATTCACGGAAACACAGTAGATCTCGTCAACGCCCCTGCCCTGAAACTCGCCGAAGAGCTTTTCAAAGTCGGGAAGCTGAAAGGTTGAACAGGTCGGCGTGAAGGCACCCGGCAGCGAAAAGATCGCAACGCGCTTGCCCTTGAAATAGTCGTCGGTTGTCTTGTCTTCCCATCGGTAGGGATTGGATCCGCCCAGTGATTCGTCGCGAACACGGGTACGAAAAGTGACGGCAGGAAGCTTTCTTCCAATCATATCATTCATCCTCATTGATAACGTGCAATGAGGTTTGGCACTCGAGACTCAAACCGTGAACCCACTGCACTTGCTTCTTACAATCATTTTAATTTACACAGTAAATTGTTCTTTTCAAGAAGATAATTGATAAAAATTTTGCACTGCAATATTAACCTTACCACCTGCACTGTCAAAACCTCCGGACGGCGCTAATGCCATAGAATCTCACGATTTTCGAATGAAGTTTCAGACCTGACCCAGATGGTCGGCCGGAGTCCAAAGATCTGATCTGTTCCGCAACTGCGTTGTCGGGCACAAGCCGTCGCCGTTGTGACAGCGTTCGTCCGTCATTTGGAGCATTTAAGATGACTGGGACGACAGATTGTGGGCCGACAGCTTGAGAGCTACGCGCGGGACATAGCTTCCCGCTCGGACATTTCGAATCCGTCCCGTACCGGGACAGGCTTTTTACTGCAGGCTTCAGTGAAAATTATTGTTTGTCTGCGAGTGTTAAGCGATCCGGCATTCGAAACCTCCCCATGAGGCTTCTAACGGCTGGTCAGCAAATCAGGTAACGCGCCGAGCCCTATGTCTCAGTCCCTAACCGACAGGTCGTTGTAAATGCAGTTCCGTGTAAGAGATAACACCGAACGCAGTCCAAGGCATGCCCCTCGTCCATCCGACCGCACGGTCCGGTTTCGGATGGGAAGCAGCCCTGCCCTTGGCCACACAGGTGATAAATTTGGTAACCGTAAGCCACACCAACGTGGCTGGCCGCTACGGTTCCTTCAATGGCTTCTTGCCTCCCTTGAATCCGCGGGATCATCATCCGAACATTGCCAGGAACGCGAATGTGACAATGTCGGCGCCGCCGCAGCACTCGGCGAGGTCAGCGAGTATGATCTCTTTCGGGCGGCCTGGTTTGCTTGGTATGGAACCGATGCCGACGGCGCCGAAACGGAGAAACTCTTTGGCGCCTACCTGAACGGAGCCGATCTCCCTTCACACGTGCGGCATTTCGTCCGGCGCCTTTCCTGTACAGCCAGTGATCCCGCCCTAAGCTTTGATCGGGAGCGTTTCGGTCTTGAAAAATTCAGGAGGAAGGAGCCGCTGATATACCTATAGAATCTGATCGTTCCGGATTGACCCAGCCAAACCGGTGAAACTATCAGTCTGTTAGAGCGGTCAAATTGTTGAGCGGCCCCTCCCAATACCCCGAAGCTGCTCAGTAGGAGATTGCCGGGTCCATCGTTTTCGCTTGTTCGACCCAACCGGATACCTGACTCTCAGAGACCGCACCGTTGGTCAGGTTCTTCTCTTCGTTGATCTCGGTCATCTTCGCTGCAAGATTTGCCGCGTTGCGATGTTTAAGCTCCTTGACCGTGTCAACACCGGCGGCTTCCAGCAATTCAGCGAACTGCTTACCCACGCCGCTGATCCGCATGAGGTCGGCCATGTTAGCCCAGGTCAACAGCATCTTCTCGCTAATCCCGGCACTGTCGGCCAGGGATTTCCGGCCAGCGGGTGTACCGCAGGCTTCGAGCAAATCATCTGTCGTAGCGATGCCCGCCCCCACGAGTTTTTCTCCGTATGTGCTGCCGATTCCTTCAATTTCTTCGATCTTGTAGGTCATATGCTTATCCCAAATGTTTTTATCGTTTGGACAGCATTGTCTATAGTGCGTACACCGACAATTCGGTGAAACACGTATGAAAACCAAGGTAAAACTACCGTGCATGAGCGTCGACTTTTGACCAAACAACCGGGCCGTGCTTGATCTCGGTCGAGAGGCTTCGAAATTGATTCAGAACACACAACAGATCGAACACAGGCACACCAATTGCCTGTCTCGTAATCAATAAAACCAACAGGGGTTTCCATGAAAAACGACGGGCAAAACGACGGGACAATTTTCATTGGGGGCAGTGGAAAGCCACAGACCCTCTCCCTCAAATTTGCGAACCGTCATGGTCTTATCGCGGGCGCGACGGGAACCGGCAAGACCGTGACCCTTCAAATCCTGGCGGAGGGATTTTCCAAGGCCGGCGTACCCGTCTTTCTGTCTGATGCGAAAGGCGACCTTTCCGGCATATCACAAACCGGAAAACCCAATCCAAAACTGGAGCAGCGCGCAGCGGAAATCGGATTGGGAGGCTTTGACTATTCGCCTTCACCGACCGTCTTCTGGGACCTGTTCGGTAAGAAAGGCCATCCGATCCGCACAACAGTGTCGGAGATGGGTCCACTCCTGCTGGCCAGGCTTCTCGAGTTGAACGATACGCAGGAAGGCGTCCTGAACATCGCCTTCGAGTTGGCGGACGATCAGGGTATGCTGATCCTCGATCTCAAGGACCTTCGCGCTCTGCTCGCCCATGTCGCAGAAAACGCACGTGAACTCAGCAAGCACTACGGTAACGTCTCATCCGCTTCGGTCGGAGCGATCCAACGCCGTCTGCTCACGCTGAAACAGCAGGGAGCCGAGAAGTTTTTCGGGGAACCGGCACTGGAATTGTCGGATTTCATGCAGTACGCGCCGGACGGAAGCGGCCAAATCAATATTCTAGCCGCCGACAAGCTCATGATGACCCCGCGGCTCTATGCGACTTTCCTGCTTTGGCTGCTCTCCGAACTCTTCGAAGAACTGCCCGAAATCGGCGACCCGGAAAAGCCCAAGCTCGTCTTCTTTTTTGATGAAGCGCACCTGCTGTTCAATGACGCGCCGAAAGCCTTGGTCGAAAAAGTTGAACAGGTCGTGCGCCTCATCCGCTCAAAGGGTGTCGGCATCTATTTCGTTACGCAGAACCCACTGGATGTGCCGGAATCCATTCTGGGACAGCTTGGCAACCGGGTACAACATGCCCTGCGCGCCTTTACGCCACGCGATCAAAAGGCGGTCAAGGCTGCCGCTGAAACTTTTCGCGCAAACAAGTCCTTCGACGCTGCCGTCGCCATCACGGAACTGGGCGTTGGTGAGGCTCTGGTCTCGACGCTGTCAGGCAAGGGCATACCGACCGTCGTACAGCGCACGAAGATCCGCCCGCCATCATCCCGGATGGGACCGGCCAAACCGGCGGAACGTAAGGCAACGATGGCAAGCAGCCCGCTCGCCGGACACTACGACAAGGCCGTGGACCGCCGCTCCGCCTACGAGGTTTTAAACGAAAAAGCGGACCGGGCTGCCAGAGAAGCAGAAGAGCGCGAAGAAGCGGAACGCGCCGCCAAAAGTCGAAAGGCGAAGGCGAAAACCCGCACTCCAGCCCGTCGGACGCGCCGCAAAAGGTCGTCGAGGCGCCAGTCCGTTGGCGAAACCCTGATGAAGAGCGTCGTACGGTCACTGGGTTCGAACATCGGCCGCCAGTTGGTTCGCGGCCTACTGGGTTCTCTCTTTAAGGGGCGCTGACCAACAGCCTCGCGTTTTTACTTGCCGTGGCGCAGCTTGGGCGCCATTGATCACCCTTGTCAAAAGAGCTTGAACGAAGGTTCCAGAGTGCTGGAAATCTATGTCGACGGCGATGCCTGTCCCGTAAAACAAGAAGTGCTGAAGGTAGCTGAGCGCCACGGCCTGATCGTACATATGGTCGGGAATACCTGGCTACGTGTCGGCGACAGTCCATTGGTAAAACGTGTCGTGGTCCCTGAAGGCCCCGATGCGGCCGACGATTGGATTGCAGACCACATTGGTCACGGCGATGTTGCGATTACGTCCGATATTCCCCTCGCCGATCGTTGCTTGAAGGCCGGTGCCGGTGTCCTTGGCCCAACCGGCAAGCCCTTTACCGAAGACTCTATCGGGATGGCACTGGCAATGAGGGATCTAAAGGCTACGTTACGTGAGACCGGTGAAATCTCCGGTGCAGGACCAAGCTTCTCAAAACGAGATCGTTCACGATTTCTAAGCTCCCTGGAAGACGCTATCCAGGCAGCAAAAAAACAATCCAAACTCGCGAGATAAACTTCCCGCCCTGATCAAAATCAGGTTATAGAGTCGAACCTGACGACAGTCGTAGTCGACCTCTCCCAGACTAGATTTTGTCAGCAGCGCCCCTTACCGCCCCTTATGAGCGAGGTTTCCGCCATGACCGCATGCCCCATCATCATCGACTGCGATCCAGGTCAGGACGATGCGATCATGCTGCTCTTGTCGCTGGCGTCCCCGGATGAGCTCGACGTTCTCGGAATTACCACTGTCGCCGGCAATGTCCCTCTGGCCTTTACCTCCCGCAATGCCAGGATCCTCTGTGATCTGGCAGGCAGGCAGGAACTCGGTGTCTATGCCGGCTGCAGCCGTCCTTTGGTGCGGAGACTGGTAACCGCAGAAGAAGTGCACGGTAAAACTGGCATCGATGGCATTGAGATCACGGAACCCATCACGCCGCTGAGCGACATTCATGCAGTCGATTTCCTTGTCGAAACTCTTTCCGCCGCTGAAAAGAACGCGATCACCTTGGTCCCGATCGGCCCTCTGACCAACATCGCGGCAGCCTTGATCAAGGCACCCGAAATCGCTGAGAAAATCCGCGAGATCGTGCTGATGGGTGGAGCCATGCGCGAGGGCGGCAACACGACACCGTCGGCGGAATTCAATATCTACGTCGATCCGCATGCTGCGGACGTGGTCTTTCGCTGCGGACGGCCCATCGTGGTCATGGGCCTGGACGTTACGCATCAGGTACTCACGACTCAGGCGCGTCTAAAACGCATCAAGGCACTCAACAATCCCGTCGCCGACGCAGCCCACAACATGCTGGCCTTTTTCGACCGGCACGATGTTCAGAAATACGGGTCCGACGGCGCCCCGCTCCATGATCCCTGCACCGCGGCCTATCTGCTTCAGCCTGAACTCTTTAAGGCCAAGACCTGTAACCTGGAAGTCGAAATCCATGCCGAACTGACTATGGGTCACACCGCCGTCGACTTTTGGCAGGTCACGGATCGGCCTAAGAATGTCCAGTGGGTCCACGAGGTCGACAGTGACGGATTTTTCGACCTGCTGATTGAACGCCTGGGGAGATACTAAAAGGCTAAGCGAAACTCCTTCTACTCCGCTCTTCGCAGGCGGATGCCATTGACGGAATCCCATTGAAATGACCGACACCAAGCAGCTTTTCTTTGATGCCGAACGTCGGGCAGAGAGGTTGCTGGGATGGGTCCGGGTTGCAATTTCGCTAATCCTGGCAGTGCTCTTTGCCGCGACGGTGTTGCGGGAATTAACCACGGCCGATCCAATTCTCCGACGACAATTGTCGTTGGCGGCCTTGACCATGGCCGGGTATCTGGTCATCGGCCTCATATCCCTTACCGCAGCGAGGCGGGAAGTCTTTCGGACCTGGCATACCTGGACCTTTGCAACCTGCGACGTCGGTTTCGTTCTGCTGAGCCTGTACATCGGCTTGATCAACACCGGCGCAGACGCCAACTACCTCACTTCCCTGCCCGCCGCCTGGTTGATTCCGCTGGTTCTTGCATTCGGCGCATTGCGCTTTAATCCCTTTCAACAAGCTTATGTGACAGCGCTTATCGGCCTGGGCCTTGCCGTCATTGCCCTATGGGCTGTTTCCTGGGTGGACGCCTCAACCCATGCTTTCCCAGATGGCTTGAACCGCCTGTTCGAGGCACCGCCGAATATCATGCGCCTGGGCATGATCGTGCTTGCCGGCGTTATCCTAACGGTTGCCGTATACAGAACGCGGCAATTCCTAACGCGCGCACTGGAGGAAAATCGGCGCCGTATTCATCTGACCCGTTATCTGCCTCCCGAGCTCAGCGACGAACTTTCCGACAAGGGCACCGCAGAGCTGAGGTCGGGACAGCGGCGCAGAGTTGCTGTTCTTTTCGTCGATGTGCGCGGTTTCACGCACCGGTCTGAAGGTCTGAGCCCGGCAGCGCTCAGCAATTTCGTCACGCGCTTCCGTCGATGTGTCACGGACGCCGCGGCAGCGCACTCGGGAATCGTTGATAAATTCATCGGCGATGCGGCTCTCGTTGTATTCGGTTTAACCGATGACGCCGGAAATCATGGCCGAAATGCCATTGCCTGCGCCCAACAATTACAAGCGAACGTCGAAACCTGGAACCGCGAACCAGGCCCGAAATGTGCGCCGGTTGAAGTCGGTGTCGGCATACATTGGGGTGAGGTGTTCTGCGGCGCCGTGGGCGATGACAAACGTCTTGAGTTCACCGTTCTGGGCGATACCGTCAATGTCGCGGCCCGGATCGAGGAACTCACCAAGAGCGTCCAATCCTGGCTGATCGTTTCCGGGGAGCTGCTCTCAATTGCGGGGGAAGCGGAAGAGGATGGCTGGCAGCCGGTGGAACAGACGACGCTAAGAGGGCGTGACAAGCCAATCAAACTCTTCCAGCCAAGATAAACAATCTGCCAAAAACCAGACCTAGCCACCAGCCTTTGGCCTGCTCTGAACGGGCACCGTCAGATTGACGAACATATCGATCTTGCCGCCATCGTTGGACAGCGGCCAGACACCTCGGACCACAGGGCGCCAATGATAGATCTCGTGAAAAACCGCAGTCTGCCAAAAACTAGGTTGTTCATGGACGAACGTGTAGAGATAGGGCTCGGTGATGACTTGAACATTGCCACCAACGATGACGTCGCGCGTTGTCTTTCCGGTGACATCCTGACCTGCCAGATTAGCGAGTTCGGTACCGCAGAGGCGGTAATAGAAAAAAACGCCGTCCTCGTCTTCCCGCAGCTCGACAAGCAGCATCCATGGCAGCGCTGCAGGCCCCATCGCAACCGGGTCGAGGTCCTTTCTCGAAGGAAAGCGGCCGAGAGCTTGGTGCAATGAAAGCCAATAGCGGTCAAATTTCCCAATGGCATCGTTGTGATGGATGGGCGGTTCATCGACACGAGCCGGTTCGCTATAGAGCGCGATGTGGTTCGATGACGCTGTCTCGGACACTTTTCTTAATCCTCAAGCAAGTGCAAGACCCTGGGGAAATTCACTGATTGGTTGGCGTAGTATGCCTCCGATTGGATAAAGCTCCCTAAAGATTTTTTCGTCCGGAACGGCCTCTTCCCACTAATGGCGTCGATGATGATCGCGCTGGATCCCACAACCGCAGAGAACGGTTGTCTAAAGGTCCTGCGTGGATCTCATAAACTCGGGCGGATCGATCACAAGCTGCTGGAAGGCGAACAGGTCGGCGCCGACCTGATGCGGGTCGAACAGGCCCAAAATCACCTGGAAACCAAGTTGGTGGAAATGGCGCCGGGCGATGCCCTGTTCTTCCACTGCAACACTCTGCACCGTTCAGACCAGAATCGCTCGGACCAGCGCCGCTGGACGTTGCTATGTTGCTTCAACGCCGCCCGCGATGATCCCTATATCGCGCATCACCATCCCGGTTACACCAAGTTGGAGAAGGTCGGCGACGATGCCATCAAACGGGCCGGGCTCAAATTCGCCACCTCTGAAGATCATTCGAGCTTTATGGAAACAGCCGTGGCCCCAGCTGAACTGTCAGATTAGGTTCAGAGTGCCGTTCAGGGTTTTGCCAAAATCAAAGTACCATCATTGAGGCCGTAAAGCAGTTCGGGTTTGTTGTCGCCGTCCAGATCACTCGCCACGACGGCTGTGGTTATCCGCCCTGCGTACTTCGACCCATCCTCTGGCAGACTGGCAATGATCTTTGCCTTGCCTCCGGCCAAGCTGACGATCTGAAGTCGATTGCGTCCGGCGTCGGGAAGCGCCAAGTCGAGCAAACCATCGGCATTCCAGTCAAGCACCGTCGCCATATCCAATTCCCGGCTACCGATGGCGTGATTGGAAAAGCCGTAGAGTGATTGTTCCTCAATCAAACCATCAGATGTGAGCGAAACAAAACGCAGGGTGCCGCCAATGTGCGGGGTTTCGACATAGGCAATCTCAATCACTCCATCGCCGTCGAAATCGGCGGCACCGGCTGGATTGAGCCAACGATGGGAGAGACCGATGGCGGCGGTCTCTCCGAGCGGAACAATCACACCGCTCTCCAATCCATAAACCGCCAGGGCGGCGCCTCCATTCAAGTAGCTGCGGATCACCACGAACTCATCGTCGCCGTCACCGTTCAAATCAAGGACACGGACCCGACGGTCCTCAAAGACAGATGCGTCGTCGAGCTCAAGCCTAGCCGTCTCGCCAACATCGTTTGAAACCGCTAGACCAGACGCCTCGATGGCATCGCCGAGAATGGCGTGATCGTAGCGTCGTGTTGGCCCCGTCAGCCAGGCCATACGTTCTGTTTCGAGACTATGGGTCAAGATCCCATCGGAGAGGATGTCCGCGGGCTCCCCATCCGTTTCTTCTGCGCCGCTCCAGGGTGATATCTCCTCGCTCTCGCCGTTCAGAACGAGCCGGCGGGTAACTCCCTCACAATCCACAAAGGAAACCGTCCGGGCAAGGTCGCCTGTCGATAAACCACCTTGTTTTTCGAACTGCCCCTCGAGGCTTCTGACGCAGAGGTGATTGAAACCAGATTCATGACGTTCCGCAGCACTACCGGCAGAAAAGGGCAAACCGCAGAGGAATAAACCGGCAACTATGTGAGGAACCTGCTTCACTGAAAGTCTGCTTCTCCTGCCAGAGCGGATCGTTGTTTTTTGAAACCATATCGTGGTTTGGTCAAAACCTCTGGACCCACTCCAAATCACATCTTGCATTAAGCCGCCATTAATACGGCAATGGGGAAGGTTCAGACAACCCGCTCGGAAACATAATCTGCAATGACTTGTGTCATCTTCCTCAGAGACTGCTTAAGCGCATCAAAGCGCTCGTTCCGCGTAATCTTGTCTTCATCCATATAGAGAACACGGTTGATTTCGATCTGGATCGAATACCGGTTCGCTGCTGGATCAGAATAGCGTTGAACCAGTTCAACACCTTTATAGGGTTCGTTGAACAGCACCGAGTAACCTTCGTCACGCAGGGTTTTCGCAATCAGTTCAGAAAAGCCTTTTTCGCAAGTCGTCCCATCCCGGTCACCGAGGACAAAGTCGGCCCGCCGGGTCACACCGTCCTCGGTGGTTTCATCGCCCCATTCCGGCATGGAATGGCAGTCGACGTGATAGATGAAACCGTGTTTGGCATGAAAGTGCTCGAACAGGCCCGACAGCGCGGAATGGTAAGGTTGCCAGCAGCAGTCGATGCGGGACTGAACCTCCTGCTGGCTCAAAAGACGGTCATAAATTCTGCCGTAGGTCTTGACCTGCCGCCAAATCAGACCCACGCCGTTGTCCAGTTTAAACGACGGGGTGCTTTCCCCCGGCCAGCCGCCATCGATCATCGCCGGATCGATGTCCAGCAGACCGCGGTTCGGATCGATGTAGCAACGCGGGAACAACGCATGCAGCAGGGTTGCACCCTGATCCGGCACATGATCGTAGAGCTCATCGATAAAAGCATCTTCAGAGCGCCGCAGGAGCGCGCGGTCAAGCACATGATCGAAATCGTCCGGGTAGCGGGCGCCGGAATGCGGACTGTCGAAGATGAGAGGAAGAGGATCGGATTTCGGCGCTTCAATGATGATCTGATCGGTCACGATAACTCGTCTGAAAGGTGAAATGGATTCGGCGAGGACGGTTCAGTCGTTGAGGTGGCAGGCTGAGATTCTATCCGGCCCAATCGACTTCAGGACCGGCCTTGCAGAAGAACAAGGGCCGAAAGACTGGGGGCACCGTGGATGAAAGTGACAGCCGGGCGGCGGATCCAAGGGTGAGGGAATTTCACCCTTGATCGGCTGAAAATCGCGTTTGCGCTGATCAAGACGCGGTACTTCGGAAAGAAGCGCCTGGGCGTAAGGATGATTTGGAGCCGCAAAGAGTGCCTCGGCCTGCGCGGTCTCCACGACCCGCCCAAGATACATGATCACCACCCGTTCCGAGATGTGCTCGACCACCGACAGATCATGGCTGATAAAGAGATACGTCAGATCAAACTCTTCACGCAGGTCCATGAAAAGATTGATTATTTGTGCCTGGATTGAAACGTCCAATGCAGCGATCGCCTCGTCACAGACCAGGAACTTCGGCTTGACCGCCAAGGCCCGCGCAATCCCGATACGCTGGCGCTGACCGCCGGAGAACTGATGGGGATACCGGCGCTTGAGAGCGGGGTCCAAACCAACCTTAGTCAAGATCTCATCGACATAGTCCGACATGCCCTTACGCGGCACCAAACCATGGACCACAGGCGCCTCGCCCACGATATCTTCGACGCGCATACGCGGGTTTAAACTCGAGAAGGGATCCTGGAAAATCATCTGAACGGCGAAGGTCGCCTCCAGCTTGTCATCGCCGCTCAGCGACGCAATGTCCCTCCCCTTGTAGAGCACGGCACCATCACTTGGCGGCATAATGCCAGCCACCATGCGGCCAAGGGTCGACTTGCCGCAACCGGACTCACCAACCAATCCGACAACATCGCCTTCATCGATCGAAAGGTCCACGCCATCGACGGCGTGTACCGTTTCCTCCTCCAGGCCGGCGCCGAGCCGACGTGCGATTTTTCCGGCGATATCCAGCCGTTTCACAAAACGTTTGCTGACGCCCTGAATTTCGATAAGGGGCGGGCCCGCTGACACCAGCTCACTCATGCGCCTGCCTCCTGGCGATGCGGATGGTGGCACCGGATCTCGCGTCCCGGCATTTCTTCTATGACCTCCGGCGTGGCATCACAGTGATCGTCCGCGCGCGGACAGCGTGCCTTGAAAGCGCAACCGGACGGCAAACCGATCAGGCTGGGCGTCATGCCGGGAATCTGATTGAGGCGGTCGCCACGCTTGTTGGCGGACGGCACGGAGCCCAAAAGTCCGACGCTGTAAGGATGAAGCGGGTGATCGATGACCTCATCCGTCTGTCCGGTTTCGACAATGCGGCCCGCGTACATCACCGCAATCCGGTCGGCCAGTCCGGCAACCACGGCAAGGTCATGGGTAATCCAGATCATGGCCGTACCGGTGCGACGGCAAAGCGCCTGCGCCTCGTGCAGAATCTGGGCCTGAATAGTGACGTCGAGCGCGGTTGTGGGTTCATCGGCGATGATCAGGTCCGGCTCATTCAGAAACGCGATGGCGATGGCAACACGTTGCCGCATGCCGCCCGAAAGCTGATGCGGATAGGCATTCAAACGCTCGCCGGGTGACGGAATACCTACCATCTCCAGAGCATCGTAGGCGCGCTGACGGGCCGCCTTCCGGTCCATCTTGCGATGTGCCTGGATCGCCTCAATCATCTGGGTATCGACCCGCAGAACCGGGTTCAGGGTCATCATGGGATCCTGAAAGATCATCGCGATTCGATTGCCACGCAGATCCTGCAGGCGTTCAGGCGACGCTGTGACCAGATCCTCACCGTTGAAACGGATGGCGCCGGAGACGATGCGCCCTGGCGGATCGATCAGGCCGAGCACCGAAAAACCCGTGATCGATTTACCGGAGCCGGACTCGCCGGCGAGTCCCAGAATCTCTCCTGCCTTCACCGAAAAGCTGACATCATCAACCGCCTTCACGGCCCCGGCGCGGGTAAAGAAATGAGTCTTGAGATTCTCGACCACGAGCGTCGGTACCGCGCTGCCGTCGCGCTGACTGCTGGTTTTTTCCAGGGTGTCTTCAGCCACACTCATCGTTTCAGCCTCGGGTTCAAAACATCGCGCAGCTGATCACCCACCAGGTTGATTGAGACAATGGTGATCAGCAACGCGATACCGGGGAAAACACTGATCCAGTATTTTCCGGAAAGCATGTATTCGAAGCCATTTGCGATGAGAACTCCCAAAGAGGGTTCCGTTTGCGGCAGGCCGACTCCGAGGAAGGATAAGGTTGCTTCCAGAGCGATGGCATGAGCGGTCTGGATGGTTCCAACCACGATCAGCGGAGCCAGACAGTTGGGCAGGATATGGCGAAACATGATGCGGGCGTGCGAGAGGCCCAGGGAAGCTGCAGCTTCCACGTACTCCTTACTGCGTTCAACCAATGCGGAACCGCGCACGGTCCGTGCGTAATAGGCCCATTGTGCCACCACCAGCGCGAGGATGATCTTGTCGATCCCCTTTCCCAGCAAGGCCACCAACATCAGCGCGACAAGCGCTGCAGGAAAAGAAAGCTGCAGATCGACGATGCGCATCACGAAGGTCTCGAAACGGCCACCGATGTAGGCCGCGGAGAGCCCCACCGACATGCCGATGGCAATCGCGATGATCCCCGACGTGATGCCGACCGCGAGGGAAATGCGCAGGCCGTAAAGGATGGCGGAATAGAGGTCTCTGCCGGCCCCGTCCGAGCCCAGCCACATGGTGTATTCGGTAAAGGCTTCCGAGCCTGGCGGCAGGCGCCCGTCAAGGATATCGACCTGTGCCAGATCGTAGGGATCCTGCGGCGTGATAAATGGTGCGAAGATCGCCGCGAGAATGATCGCCCCCAGCGTGAATAGCGCCCCAAGTGCCAGTCGGCTTTCCAGAAACTCTGAGACAAAGCGCCGGAAGGGCGTCTCGATCGCGGCTGCGGTTTCTTCCTGGGTGATCGCCAGACCTGCGTCGGCATCGGCACTTTGCTGTGTGATCTCCACCGTCATGCGCCTTGATCCTTCAGACGTACACGCGGATCGAGCAGCGAATAAACGATATCGACCACGAGATTGATTAGGACAAACAGGGCCACGATGATCATCAGATAGGCGACGATCACCGGACGATCCAGAACCAGAATGGATTCGATTAAAAGTTTGCCCATGCCCGGCCAAGCAAAGATGGTCTCAGTCACGACTGAGAAGGCGATCAGGCTCCCGAACTCCAGGCCGATCACGGTTACCACCGGGATCAGAATATTCTTGAGCAGATGAACGCCGACAATCCGACGGCTCGACAGACCCTTGGCCCGGGCGAATTTGATGTAATCCTGATGTACGGCCTCCCGGGTTCCCGCGCGGGTCAGGCGCACCACGAGTGAGATCTTGAGCAGAGCCAGATTGAAGGCCGGCAGGCAGACATGGGAAAGACCATCCAACGTGAAAAGGCTGGAGGTCATGCCCAGGAAGGTCGCGGTATCCCCGCGCCCGGTGGACGGCAACCAGCCGAGTTCGACAGCAAAAATAATGATCATCATGAGACCGACCCAGAAAGTCGGCAGGGAAAAGCCCATGATCGACCCGGCCATGATGCCCTTTGAAACGTTGCTTTCCGGCCGCAAGCCGGCGAAGAGCCCCAGAGGAATTCCGATCACGATGGAAAGAAACAAGGCGGCGAATGCCAGCTCCATGGTGGCCGGCATGCGCTGCAGGATCAGCTGCAACGCCGGTTGACCAAAAATGAAGGACTTGCCGAAGTCGCCGACCCAGATTCCCTTCAGGAAAAACAGGTATTGTTCGCCGATGGGGCGATCCAGGCCGAGTGCCCGGATTGTTGCTTCGATATCCGCCTGGTCGGCTTCGGGATTGATCAGCATGTCGACAGGATCGCCGACGACATTCACGCCGAAAAACACGATGGCCGACATGGCGAGAATTACGATCGCACTCTGCAACAGACGGCGAATCATAAACTCTGACATGGGAAACCTCTCCGTCGTCCAGAGTCTGATCGTTTTCACTGAATCAGTGAAAAATGTGAATCAGCCTCTTCATCATACAGTTAGAGAGCGATTCACGTTCTTGATTAATCTAATCAAGGCCGACCGCACTCTAGAGCACGATCTTGCTCTAGTTCCAATTCACGACAATCGGATCAGGCTGCTATTGACTGCTTTTCCACCTGCTTTTCGCACCCACGGCTCGTTCGGCATCTTGGGTGTGATGCCGGCTCCTCTAAGATAGCACGTACCTGAAAGGAGCCGGACTTCATCTTTCATCGTTGGAGCGACACCTAAGACTGGTGCCGCTCCTACAGACGACTACTGCTTGATCACGTCGTAGGCACGCGTTTGCTCGTCAGTTCTAGCCCGGTAGGCGATGCCCTTTTTAGCAGCCCAGGCATTGACCTGATAGTGCAGCGGAATGATGCCACCATCCTCGATCGCCATGTCCGTTGCCTTGGCCAACAGATCCTGGCGCTTGGCATCGTCAACCGTTGCCAATGCGTCTTCGATCAGTTTGTCGACTTCTGCATTGGAGTAACGGCCGCGGTTGGACGCTCCAAAGCCCTTATCCTTGTTATAGGTATGCAGGAGCGAACGCAGAGGAGAGGATGCTTCACCCGAACCTGCGCCCCAACCGACCAACACAAAGGAGAATTCAGGCAGTCCGTCCTTACCGCCGCGTGATGCCCGCTTGAAGTAGACCGAACGCGGCATGGTCTCGACGTCAGTTTCGATGCCAATCCGGGTCAACATCTGCGCGATTGCCTCTGCAATCTTGGCATCGTTGATGTAGCGGTCGTTCGGACCGTGGATTCGAAGCTTGAAGCCGTCCGGAAAACCTGCATCTGCCAAGAGCTTCTTGGCGCCCTTGGCATCGTAGTCCACCGGCTTCAAATTCTCAGACACGCCGAAGAATCCCTCTGGCAACAGCTGTCCCGCCTTGATTGCCTGGCCTTCCATCACACGCTCGACAATGGCATCGCGATTGATCGCCATGGAGATCGCTTTACGCACCCGTGCATCGCGCAGCGGGTTTTTGATCGGCCCACCGTCTTTCGCCTTCACGAAAGGCGAATCATCCCGGAAGTGATCCAGATGCAGATAGATGACGCGGTTAGAGACGCCTTCGCTGATCTGCAGATCGCCGTTTTCCTTCAGCGTCGCCAGGTCGGCTGTGGGCACACCGTCGATCATGTCTACGTCGCCGGCCAGCAGCGCCGCAACGCGCGATGGGCTGGATTTGATCGGACGCAGCGTAACATCGCTAAAGACCGGCTTGTCGCCCCAATAGTCCGGGTTTCCAGTCAGGACAATCTTTTCGCCCGGCGTGTAGGAGACAAACTTGTAAGGCCCCGTGCCGATGGTCGCTTCGCCGTTGTTGAACTGTTCGGTCGTTCCGCTGCAGCCCTTCTCGTTGGAAACGACGTGGATCAGCGAAACATCGTTCGCCATCAGCGGGTACGGCTTTTCGGTTTTGATGTGAACGGTCATATCATCGACCTTCACGACCGTCTTGCCCTTGGTATAGGTCCCGAAGCTGGATGGCGAATTCGGCACATCAGGTGCCCGGGTAAAGCTGCAGACTACGTCGTCCGCATTGAAGTCGGAACCATCGTGAAATTTTACACCTTCCCGAAGCTTGAATTCCCAGGTCAGATCGTCGATTGGCTTCCAGGAAACCGCCAAACCCGGCAGAAGTTTCTGCTTGCTGTCCTGGTTGATCAGGCCGCCGAATATGTGAGTGGCGATCTGGTTGTTCGGAGTGAGGTTGTGGAAATGCGGATCGACCGAGGTCGCTTCCGACGCTAATCCGATGGTCAGACTCTCGGCAGATACCGAGGTCGCAGCCCCAACCATCAAGGCAACAGCCGCGCAGGCGCATCCCACGCTGGTGGTTAATTTATTCATCAAAGACTCTCCCTGTAACGCCAAACCACTGTTCTAGCCCGCTTTTTCAGGCCACGCGCCGGTATCCGGCTTATCCATGAGTACGGTTGCCACGCGCAATTTCGTCACGGCGGCACCGAATAGTTTCGAAATGCTACCGATTAGTTTATGCATGAGGAACTAAAAACTTTATGCGAAAAGCTCATACACCCATGACAAGCGGGTGGCTTGTTGCGGACCCGAGTGGTGGTGTAGGGAAAATAGAATGCGGACGAATTGGCACAGCCTACGGGAGTTCGAGACTTTGCGTGCGGTGATTTCCGCCGGCTCTACCACGGCCGCCGCCCGTCGGCTCGGAATCTCTCAATCGGCCGTAAGCCGCTCGATTTCCCAACTTGAGAGCCGCATCGGCCAGATGCTGTTCGAGCGCGAACAGGGCAAACTTCAGCCGACCGTGGAAGCGCTGGCACTCAACGAAAACCTTGATCCGCTGTTCGACGCCTTGGCCGGCATCGACGGCGCCAAGTGGAAATCTTCGCCGCAGGAGCCGCTCCGTGTGGCGGCGCCGCCAACCTTGGCTCATCGCTTCCTGGTGCGCAGCGTCGCGAGCTATCTGAAAGCCAACCCGGATCAGATGGTCAGTCTTGAGATCTGTACATCCGATGACCTGATCGGCGGCATTGTCGACGAGCGCTTCGACCTCGGTATCACCAGCGCCGATCAGACTCGCGCGGGCCTAAAGCTCATCCCCTATCGCCTGTCAAAAGGCGTCTGCATCCTTCCGAAAGGGCACAAGCTGACCAAACACGACGTCATGCGTCCGGAATACTTCGACGGGGTCGACTTCATTGCGCTGACCCGCCGGCACCGGGCGAGAATGATCCTGGACCAGCACTTTGCACGCGCCGGGGTTTCGCCGCGCATCATTGTCGAGACCGCAACCTCGGTGGCCGCCTGTGAATTTGTACGCAACGGCCTGGGTATCACTATGACCAATCCCTTTCCGCTGATCAGCGGATCGGACGACGACATCGTGGTCCGCCCCTTCGAACCCGATATCGCCTACCGCACCAGCTTCGCCGTTTCGGCCAGCCGCCCACCGTCGGTTTCCGCCCGCAGCTTTATGCGGCACATCCGGCTTTCAACCCCCAAAAGCGACCTCTGGGAACCCGCATGAATGCCCCAACGCATCCAGATCCGACTCCGAACATTGACAGCATCACGCGTAAGAGCGGTGTCGAACGGACCATAGCCTGCCTTGATGCGCTTGTCGGTTTTGACACCACCAGCCGGGATTCCAATCTTGCCCTAATTGAATGGGTCGAAACCTATCTGGCGGCCTTTGGCGTATCCTCGCAGCGGATCAACGATGACAGCGGTTTAAAAGCAAACCTCTGGGCCAGCATCGGACCTGCCATCGATGGCGGAATCATTCTTTCCGGCCACACCGATGTCGTCCCCGTTGACGGACAGGATTGGGACAGCGACCCCTTCGTTCTGACACCGCAAGACACCAAACTTTTCGGGCGCGGCACCTCAGACATGAAGGGTTTTCTGGCAGCGGTGCTTGCGAAGGTTCCGGAACTCACAAAGGCTGAACTTAAACGTCCCGTGCATATCGCCATGTCCTACGACGAGGAAGTCGGCTGCTTGGGGGTTCGCAGCCTGATCTCTAAGGTGGTTGGTGAAAAGCCACTGCCTTCTGCCTGTATCGTTGGCGAGCCCACCGGTATGGAAGTCGTCGTCGCGCACAAGACCAAACGGTCTCTGCGGGTAACGGTCAACGGCAAGGCCGCGCACTCGTCCCTCGCACCGCAAGCTGTCAACTCAGTCGAGTACGCGGCCCGCCTGGTTGTGTTCATCCGCGAGATCGGCGAACGCCTGAAGCGCGAAGGCCCGCTCGATCCGGACTTCGACGTCGCACACACGACAGCTCATACCGGCATCATCAATGGCGGTACGCAGCTGAATATCGTGCCGGAGCTCTGCAGCTTCGATTTCGAGTTTCGGGCCCTGCCGGCAGTGGATGTCGACGCACTCGTCGACGAGGTCAAAGCCTACGCTGCCAGAGTGCTGGAACCGGAGATGCACGCCGTCGCACCCGAAACCTCGATCGCGTTTGAAGCCATTTCAGGGTTCCCCGGTCTCGAAACGCCACCCGATTCGGATCTGATTGCACTGGTCAAATCTCTTGCCGGAAAGAACCGGCATACCAAGGTCGCCTACGGCACCGAGGCTGGCCTCTTTTCCCAAGCCGAAATTCCGACCGCGATCTGCGGTCCGGGGCACATCGCACAGGCCCACAAACCGAACGAATTCGTCGAGATTGCGCAGCTCGCGGCCTGCGACGCCTTCCTCGACCGCCTCGTCGCCGTCTGCTCAAAGTGAACAGCCCCATGGCATCTGCCTCCAAACTGGATGAAGTAGCGTTGGAGCGCGGTCACCTGGAGGTCGGGGACGGCCATCGGATTGCCTGGTCGGTCAGAGGGCCCCAAGACGGCATTCCGGTCGTGCTGCTGCACGGCGGCCCGGGTTCCGGCTCCGCCGACGAATTGCATGATATCTTTGTCGATCCTCTGTTTGAGGGCACGTGCTTTCGGAGTGTCCTTTTCGATCAGCGCGGCTGCGGCAAGTCGGAACCTCTGGGTAGCATCGAAGCAAACACGACCGGCGATTTGATCGCTGATATGGAACAGCTGCGAACGATGTTCGGGTTCGAACGGTGGTTTGTCGCAGGTGGATCCTGGGGCACGACACTCGCGTTGCGTTACGCGGTCGCCCATCCGGAACGCTGCCACGCTGTGCTGCTGCGGGCGATCACCGTCTGGAGTGATGAAAAGTTTGTCTGGGCACTGGAAGGTCGGCGCAATATCAACGAAACAGCCTGGCGAGCTCTCAGTGACTTCGCCGGGGCAAGTGACTGGCGCAGCATTCTCGACAGCTACCACAAAGCAGCATTCGGTCTTGATGTTGAACGTGCAATCGAAGCCGTAAGAATCTGGGTTGCCTACGAAAACAGCTTTGGATCCACAGAGCCAGGCGACTTCGCCACAACCTACGCCGGGATTGATCCCGAAGCTGCGATGATCAAGGCACAGATCGGTTTACACTATTGGAAGCACCGGGCGTTTCTGCCTGCCGCTCAGGGGCGAGATGGCCTCTTCACCGATGTCGATCGCCTTGCAGCGATTCCCATCGCCATCGTACACGGCACCCAAGACCACATCTGCCATCCGGATTTTCTGACGGCCTGGAGAACCGCCCTGCCCCAGGTCCGGATCGAAATGGTGCCAGGTGCCGGCCATGGCCTGGAACATCCCGGCTTAAAGCAAGCTTTCCGTCAAATCATTGCCGACGCTGTTGCGGCCTATTCAACGAACAGATGAAATCAGGAGACCATTCCATGTCCGCTTCCCCAACCGCCGGTGCCATTAAAATCCCAAACGACTATCCTGTGGAACTGACGGCGCCGGATATCACCCCCTACGCAGCAGGCAATACCGGCACACCCTACATCTGGTCATTTGACAGCGGCGTGCCCGGGGAGCACGTGATGATTTCTGCGCTGGTCCACGGCAACGAAATCTGTGGCGCCATCGCGCTCGACTGGCTGCTGCGTGAAGAAGTGCGGCCTGTCAAAGGCCGCCTCTCGCTCGGTTTCATCAATATCGACGCTTACAGCCGGTTCGATCCGGACGATCCCAACGCCACCCGCTGGGCCGACGAAGACTTCAACCGCCTTTGGTCCGATGCTGTCCTGACCGGCGAGCGCGACAGCAGCGAACTGCGCCGAGCCCGCGAAATCCGACCCTTCATGGATGGCGTGGATATTCTGCTCGACATTCACTCCATGCAACGGCCCAGCCCACCCTTTATGATGGCGGGCATGCGCGCAAAGGGCCGTGAGCTTGCACGGCAGGTCGGCGTTCCGGAAATCGTGATCAGCGACCAGGGCCATGCCGCCGGCGTCCGCATGCGTGACTACGCCGGCTTCTCGGACCCGGACAGCCCGAAGAACGCAGTCCTCATCGAATGCGGACAGCATTGGGAGAAGGCAGCCGGTGACCTCGCCATCGAAACAAGTCTCAGGATTCTGCGTAGTCGGGGCACTATCGACGAAGCCTTCGGCGGCGATATCGGTCGGGCAGCAACACCGCCGCAGACCTTTGTCGAAGTGACTGAAGCAGTCACCGTCAAAAGCGAAAAGGAATTTACCTTTGCACGGGCCTACACAGGCGGTGAAATTATCCCCGAGAAAGGCACTCTATTGGCCCATGACGGCGGCGAGGAAATTCTTACCCCCTACGATAACTGCTTCCTGGTGATGCCCTCCATGCGGCTCTGGCAGGGACAAACCGCCGTCAGGCTGGGAAGAATTATCGACCAGAATTAGAAAGCGCGCGCAGATGTGAAGAGCGGTGTAGTGGCGATTGCACAACACGCGTTGTAGTCTTTCGCGCTACAAACCGTCCCTTCCCTCTTCAGGACCAAACATGCCGCTCTTTACGCCCTTTACCCTGCGCGACGTCACCTTTCCGAACCGGATTGCCGTCTCCCCCATGAGCCAGTATCTGGCCAGGGACGGCTACGTAAACGACTGGCACCTCGTGCACCTGGGCCGCTTCGCGCTCGGCGGAGCCGGACTGGTGTTTACGGAGGCAACAGCGGTCGAAGACCGGGGCCGGCGGACCCACGGTGACCTGGGTTTATGGGAAGACGGACAGATCGAGGGCATGGCCCGCGTCGCGCGTTTTTTGAATGAACAGGGCGCCGTATCAGGCGTGCAACTCGGCCATGCCGGCCGCAAGGCAAGCGAACGGCGGCCCTGGCACGGAGAGACTCCCGTCAACAACGAGGACATCGAACTGCGCGGCGAAGCACCCTGGGAAATGATCGCCCCCTCTGCAGTGCCCTATGGTGCGCATTGGCAAGAACCGACCGAAATGACCCAGGCCGATATCGACGACGTGCTTCAGGCTTTTCGAGACAGCGCCCGGCGGGTCGATGAAGCCGGTTACGATGTCCTCGAAGTCTACGCCGCACACGGATTTCTCGTGCACCAGTTTTACTCACCGCTCACTAACAAACGCCAGGATGCCTACGGCGGCGACCGGAACGGCCGCATGCGCTTTGCCCTGGAAGTGGCCCGTGCGATCCGCGAGACCTGGCCGGGTGGCAAACCACTGTTCTTTCGCCTCTCGGTCACCGACTGGGTCGATGGCGGCTGGGAAACCGAAGATACAGTCGAGCTCGCCAAGGGCCTTAAATCTGCCGGCGTGGACCTGATCGACTGTTCGACCGGTGGAATCGGCGCTGGGCACAACGACAGCTTCACGCCGCGCCGCATGGCCCTTGCACAGGGTTTCCAGTTGCCTTTTGCGGAACGCCTGAAACAGGAAGCGGAGATTGCCGCCATGGGCGTCGGCTTTCTCTGGGATCCCGAAGTTGCGCAGGCCGCCATTGCCGACGGCAAAGTGGATATGGTCGCCCTTGCCCGGGAATTATTGGACAATCCCAACTGGCCGCTGCATGCGTCTCGGTCACTCGGCAAAGACAAAGACTACAGCTTCTGGAAACCGCAATTTGGCTGGTGGCTCAACAAGCGGCAGCGACTGATCGACAAGCTGAGTTTACGCTGAAGACAGATTTCATCTGAAATCGGACAATATTAATACTTATGTCACTTGTTGCACCCGGCCATAAAGGCTTGCGGCAGCAAGGCAGAACGCATCGTCTTTAGCAGAACGAATACTTCAAGCGAAACGCCTAAGCCACTGCGCCAGATCCATTCTTGCTGCACCGCCAAAGTTAAGGCAACGACTCAATTAGGACCACCCTCCTAGTCGCACAACCACGATCTATTGGCGAATTTCCATTAATCTACATAACTTTACCGGCCATTGGGCTGCGTTGAGCTGTGGCATTATGGGACTGGAAAATGACATTTCCTTAGCCCCGATATGCCAAATTGCTGCCGCATTTCAAACGATACTCAGCCCTGCTCATTTTCTGGGCAATCAAAATATTCCTCAAGAAAAAAGGAAGTATATATACGATGGCTACACCAACCGCCTTTGAACAATACATGCTTGAATTGGTAAACCAGGCACGTGCCGACCCGGGTCAGGCTGCTGAGACTTATGGTTTCAGCCTTGGCAGTATTCCGGACACGCCCCTCGAACCGCTGGCGATGAACGAGGATTTGCTTGAAGCAGCACGCGCTCACTCCGAATGGATGGAAGACACCGATACCTTCTCGCACACCGGCGCCGGCGGCTCGAGTCCGTCGCAGCGTGCGGACGCTGCAGGCTGGGATGGCGGCGGTGTCGGCGAAAACATCGCCGGCTGGTTTGCCTTTGGCAACAACAACATTAATCAGCAGGATGTCGTTGAGGAACGGCACGGTGCGCTCCTGCGTTCACCTGGTCACCTTGCCAACATCATGAATGCCAACTGGAGCGAGGCCGGCATCGGCGGCGCGACCGGTGACTGGCAACAGTACACCGACGCCTTCCTCTATACGCAGGCTTTCTCGGACGACGGCAAAAGCTTCCTGACCGGCGTCACGTTCGACGATGGCGATGGCGACAACTTCTACGACGTGGGCGAAGGCCTGGGCGGCGTCAATATCGAAATCACCGACTCGAACGGCAATACCGTCGATACCTCGACCTGGGAAGCCGGCGGCTATCAGATCGCACTGGAGGACGGCGATTACACCGTCCGCTTCTCCGGTGAAGGGATCAATGGCGTGGTCGAGAAACAGGTCACGATCGCAGGTGGCAACGTAAAAGTCGATATCAACACCGACCTCGAAACGCCCATCGTGGTTGGCGAGAACCCGGATTCCGAAAACCCCGGTACGGATGAGCCGACGACGGAAGATCCAGATACGGATGAGCCGACGGCTGAAGACCCGGATACCGACGAGCCGACGGCCGAAGATCCCGACACCGATGAGCCGACGGCTGAAGACCCGGATACCGACGAGCCGACGGCCGAAGATCCCGACACCGATGAGCCGACGGCTGAAGACCCGGATACGGACGAGCCGACAACCGAAGATCCCGACACCGATGAGCCGACGGCTGAGGATCCGGATACCGACGAGCCGACGGCCGAGGATCCCGACACCGATGAGCCGACGGCTGAGGACCCGGATACGGACGAGCCGACGGCCGAGGATCCCGACACCGATGAGCCGACGGCTGAGGATCCGGATACGGACGAGCCAACGGCTGAAGATCCAGATGTAGAAGATCCCGACGCGGAAGATCCCGACATGCCCGATCTGGCTGCCGGTCCTTCGGTCGAGAATGGCACGGATGGCGACGATGTCTTCATGGATATGGATAAAGATCAGATTATCCTGGGCGCCGCGGGTGACGATCGTTTCGAGAGCGAAAGCAGCTTCGACGACTACAACTTCATGCTGCTGCCAAACAACGGCGTGCTGTTGCTTGGTGCTGATTCGACCAAGGTTCTGTTCGATGTGGAGACCATCGAGTTCGCAGATCTTTCGATCGAGTTCAAATCGGAAGACGGTGGAGACGAGCCAGCGGACGAAGGCGATACGCCTGACGATTCTACCGACATGCCGGGCGATCAGACCCCTGTCGCCGAAGATGACAGCCCCGATCAGCCAGGCAGCTTCGGGGGATGCTGCTGCAATGACGATCTGATGGTCGCTTAACACGCGGCCCGAGCGACAGATCTGTCATTCCCACCCGCGCATCTGCGCGGGTGGGTTGGGTGGTGGCCGGAGCAGTCCGGCCACCACACGCCGCCAGCACTTCGGGGACTTGATTGTTCATGCTTTCTCAACAGACCAAAGACCACGCCGCGGACCTCAACAATATGTCAAGACGCGACGAAAGCCCGTCAGCCACGAACGCCCAGGACGACATTCAGGGCATTGCGGGCGACCGTAATCTGATCCGGGCCGCTCTGAAGACTTGCCGATCCGCCTTCGTTGGGATCGGGTTGTTCAGCTGCATCATCAATCTTCTGATGCTGACCGGCCCTTTATTCATGATGCAGGTTTACGACCGGGTGCTGACCAGCGGCAGCCTGCCGACTCTGGCAGCATTGCTGGTTCTGGTCACATTGCTTTATTTCTTTTTCAGCCTTTTCGAGCTCTTGCGGTCTCGGGTCCTGATTCGGGTGGGTCGCCGCCTGGACGAACAGCTTTCACCGGCTGTCTTCCGTGCCGTGCTCGCCTTGCCCTTGCGACAGGGCCAGAAAGGTGAATCGGCGTCGCCGGTCCGTGACATGGACACCCTGCGGCAATTCCTTTCCAGCCAAGGCCCGTTGGCCATCTTCGATATGCCCTGGATCCCACTCTACCTTGGTGTAATCTATCTCTTTCATCCCTTCCTCGGTCTTGTTGCCACCGCCGGCGCCGGGCTGCTGTTCGTACTGGCCATCTTAAGCGAAGCCGTGAACCGTAAACCGCTGCGGGAGGCGGCAAGCCTGGCCAACCAACGCAATACCGTCGCCGCGAGCTGCCGGCGTAACAGTGAGGTCGTGCATGCCATGGGCATGAGCGGACAGCTGGGACGCGTCTGGGGCAGCCTCAACGACCGCTACCTAAACCAACAGGGCAAGGCCAGCGATCGGGCCGGTATGCTGTCCGCGGCGACCCGTGCGATACGGTTGTTGATGCAGTCCGTCATCCTCGCGGCCGGCGCCTGGCTTGCGGTCAAGCAAGAGGTCTCACCCGGTACCATTATCGCGGCTTCGATCATCATGTCCCGCGCATTGGCTCCCATTGAGCTGGCAGTTGCACACTGGCGCGGCTGCATTGCGGCGCGGCAGAGTGCAAAGCGCCTCAAAATGACACTCCGCGGCCAAACACAGACCGTGAAAATGGATCTGCCCCGTCCAATGAAGAGTCTCGATCTCAGCAGTGTGACGGTGGTTCCGCCCGGCAGTTCTAAAACCGCGATCGAGCGGATCAGCTTTGCCCTGCAGGCCGGCGAGGGCCTTGGCATTATTGGGCCCAGTGCCAGCGGCAAATCGACTCTGGCGCGCAGCATCGTCGGCGTATGGCCGACTATTCTGGGTAAAATCTGTCTGGATGGTGCGTCACTCGATCAATGGGATCCGACTAAACTCGGCCGCCATGTCGGCTATCTGCCGCAAGCCGTCGATCTCTTCAATGGTACCGTTGCCGAGAATATCGCCCGCTTCGATCCTGCACGCTGTTCCGAACAGATCATCCAGGCGGCTCAACTGGCTGGAATTCATGACCTGATCCTGAACCTGCCCGACGGTTACGACACCGATATCGGCGAAGGCGGATCGGTCCTTTCAGCGGGCCAACGCCAACGCGTCGGACTGGCGCGCGCACTTTACGATCTGCCCTTCCTCGTCGTGCTCGACGAGCCAAACGCCAACCTGGACGCCGAAGGCGAGGCAGCCTTGACCGGGGCGATCCGCGCCATGCGGAACTATGGCTCTATCGTTATCGTCGTTGCGCACCGGCCGAGTGCGATTGCCGCGGTCGATCATTTATTGCTGCTTAAGGACGGACGTCAGCAGGCTTTTGGCCGCAAAGAAGAGATCATGCGTCAAACCGCAGCCATCGCCCATAAATCCCCCCGTAATTCAACCGCGGCAAAACCAACCGCAACCAAATCCAATGAGAGCAAAACCAAAGACAAGGGAGCGTTGAACGTTGTCACAGAGTCTGCTTGAGCATTCCGGATTCGGACCCGCCGCTATCCGAAACGGCGGTTACGATCTGCCGCCGGCCGTACACCCGACCCGGCGCTCGCTGCGCCGTCACCTGCTGGCAGGCTTCATTGTCGCCGCGGTTCTGATCGGCGGTGTCGGCGGCTGGTCGGCAATCGCCTCTATCTCCAGCGCTGTCATCGCTTCGGGGAAGGTGGTCGTTGAGTCCAACACCAAGCTGGTCCAGCATGCCGAAGGCGGCATCGTCGGTGAAATCGCCGTCCGGGACGGTGACCGGGTGAAGGCAGGTGACCTGCTGGTTCGGCTCGACGGAACCGCAACCAAAGCCAATTTGGCGATCATCACCAAGCAAATGACCGAACTGGAAACCCGACGCACCCGACTGATCGCGGAACGGGACAAAAACGAAGAATTGGTTTTTCCCGTACACCTTCAGGAACAGGCCAAAGCCAACAGCGATTTCGATTTGCTGGAGGGAGAACGCAAACTCTTCCAAGCACGCTGGGCAACTCTCTCGGGACAGCGCGAACAGCTCCAGGAACGCATGACCCAGACTCGCGATGAGATTGCCGGCCTGACCTCGCAACGCAGTGCGAAGTCACGTGAAGTCGAACTGACGGAAAAGGAGCTGGAGCTGATTCGTGGGTTGAAAGAAAAGAAGCTGATTCCAATCACCCAGTACATGGCGCTGGAGCGTGAATCCGTAAAGGTCCAGGGTGAGCACGGTCAGCTGATCGCTGAAATCGCGCGTGCAGAAGGACGTGTCAGCGAGACCCAGCTTCAAGTCCTCCAACTCGACAAGGAGTTCCGCGAAGCTGTGTTGGGTGAACTGCGCGATGCCGAAGCGAAACTGGCCGAACTCGCGGAACGCCGCGTCGCCGCTCTGGATCAACTCAGGCGTCTGGAGATTCAAGCGCCGCAATCAGGCATGGTTCATCAGCTCGCAATCCACACCCGCGGCGGCGTGATCACACCCGGTCAGGCGCTCATGCAGATCGTTCCTCAGGATGACAAGCTGATCGTTGAAGCCCGGGTTGCACCGGGAGATATCGATCAGATCCAGAAGGGCCAGGATGCGGTCATACACTTCACCGCCTTCAACCAGCGCACCACCCCTCAGCTGAATGCGACGCTCTTTTCCGTCGCGGCAGATCTGACCGAGGACGAACGCAGCGGCGAGCAATACTTCCTGGCACGTCTTCGTTTGTCGGAAGAAGAACTGTTGCGGCTGCGAGCCCTGACATTGACTCCGGGCATGCCGGCAGAAGTCTTTATTCAGACCGGCGCGCGCAGCGCGCTCAGCTACCTTGTGAAGCCTTTTGAAGACCAGATCAGCCGGGCGTTTCGAGAGGAATAACGTCGAACCTCAGCGTCTACTTTTTCCCGAAGTCGGATGAGGCAAGCGCCTCGCCGGCTTCGGTTTTCCGCTCTATTTCACAGGGCGCGAGCGGGTTGGCCGGTACGACAGATCGCCATTGGCGATTGCGTCTAACCCGGGTCTGCTTTAGGCGCAGCTGCAACGACCGGGTGGTCCTTATCGGTCTGATACTTGTGATTCCAGCCCTGCGGCGATCCCCAACCGGTAACCTCTTCGCCGAAGAATTCCTTATTGACGACAATGTAGGCGGCCTCTTCCGGTTCGGCATCTAGCTCGTCGCGGATAGCATCGACGGGGCAAATCGATTCGCAGAGTCCACAGTTCACGCATTCTTCCGGATGAATGTAGAACATCCGCCCGCCTTCGTAGATGCAATCGACCGGACAAACTTCCGTGCAGGCGCCGTCTTTAATATCGATGCAGGCTTGGGAGATGATAAAGGCCATGTATTAACGCCTCCCCTCCCCATCCACCTGGACAAAGGTTTTCATCGAACTTACGTCCCGGTCCAGACGGGGGCCCGTTTTTCCCGAAAGGCAAGAACACCTTCCTCACTGTCGTTGGACTGTAAAGCCGCGACAAGGGCCGGTGTGCGCAGGGCCTGGGCATCGCGGGCATTGAGCTGCGCCGTTTTCCCGACCGTATGCTTTACCGCCTTCAGTGAAAGCGGTGCACAGGCTTTGATGTCGGCGACCCATCGATCGACCGCCTCATCGAGATTTTCCAATGTAACAACTTCGTTCACGAGGCCAAAAGACTCCGCGTCAGTTGCCGACATCCGCCGTCCGGTCAGGAGGTAGCCCATAGCGATCTTGTGCGGGATCAGCCGTGGCAGCAGCACCATGCCGCCATCGAGTGGCAAGCGGCCGACCCGGGGTTCCGGCAAGGCAAATTTCGCCGTCTCCGCCGCAATTACAATGTCGCAGCCGAGCACCATCTCGAAACCGCCCCCCATCGCCAGACCGTTGACCCGCGCAATAACGGGAATATCAAGACCGTCGCGCAATGAGATACCGCCAAAGCCATGCGGCCGCGCCTGCCCCCAATACTCAAGGCCATTCACTGCATCGGCCGCCTTCATGTCCGCACCCGCACTGAACGCGCGGTCACCTGCCCCCGTCAGGACCGCACAGCGAAGGTCGGGATTTCCTTCAATCTCGTGCCAGATTTCTTCAAGACGCTCTTCCGTCTCCCGGTCAACTGCGTTCATGCGCTCGGGCCGGTCGATGGTTACCCAAGCAACCTGATCTCGAATCTCGAAGCCAACAGCCATCACGCGGCTCCCGCAGCCTGAGGTTTGGCGACTATATTTTCGCCCGCAGGCTCGTCGCCGCCTGTTTGGCCAAGCCCCAACTCAGCCAGAACCTCGGCCGTATGTTCGCCGATCCGCGGCGGCGGCCGCCGGACGGCAAAGCCGGCATCGGAAAGGTGAACCGGTGAAGCAATGACGCTGGTCTCGCCGTGAAGAGGATGATCGTAGCTCGCCAGCATCCCGTTCTCCGTCGTTTGCGGATCGGTTAAGGCCTTGCCCAAGGGCCGGACCTCGGCACAGAGCAGATCCTGTTCCTCCAGCTTCGTGATCCAGTGTTCCGTCGTGCCGGAGCCGAAACCCTCACGGAAGCGGCGCTGCAGCTCGGCCTTACCCGCACGTTGCGCTGGAAGATCAGGATAGATCTCGGACAGGTCCTCAATCCCCAACGCCCGGCAGATGTCCTGTAGAGGATTGGCCTTGAAGGCGCCGACCAGGACCAATGCACCGTCAGTCGTTTCGAACACGCCGCTGAGTGGCATGGCCGCCCAGTTCAATTCCGTATCCTGCGACATCAGGTGGGAGGCTTCCTGCATCTGCATGGCCAGCATCGAGTCGTAAAGTGACACGGAAACCTCTTGCCCGCGCCCGGTCTTCTCCCGGGCCAGAAGGGCTGCCAGCACACCCTGGACCAGATGCATGCCAGCTGTGTAGTCGCAAAGGGCCGTGGCGTAGATCGTGCGCGGCGTGTCGTCGTCTGCGCGCCGTTCCATAACGCCGGTTAGTGCCTGGGACAGGACGTCCTGTCCCCCTTTGTGCGCATAAGGGCCAGTTGGGCCAAAACCGGTACCCGAAGCAAAAATGATCCGCGGATTGATCTCGCGCAGCTTGTCATAACCAAAGCCCATCCGGTCCATCACGCCGGGACGGAAATTGTTGACCACCACATCGGACTTCCGCACGAGAGCGTAGACAGCCTCCTTAGCCGAAGCTTCGCGGGTGTCCAGGGTCACCGAACGCTTGTTGCGGTTCAGGCTGCAGAAAACCGGATTGTTGCGGTCGACCTCACTGGTGCCGCCGAAAAAGTTCCGGGACAACTCGCCCGACCCGGGACGCTCGATCTTGATCACGTCGGCACCGAAGTCAGCCAGCATCTGGGTCGCACAGGGACCCAGCATAACCTGGGTGAAGTCGACAATCCGGACGCCGTCGAGGGGCAGGTTGCTGTTACTGGACATAAAGGCCTCTTATTTCACTACTTTGCAAATGGATGTTGTGACGTGACGGATCATTCTGCCGGTTCCAGAACCAGGGCATTCGGCGATGGCACATCGCCTGGGTCGGCTCCCTGCGCGCGCATCTGCTTCTGGATGGCCTTGGGGTCGACGTCTCTAAGCGCGGAGTGCGCATTAAGCGCCAATGCCGAGGCAACACCTGCCGCCTCGCCCTGGACCATGCAGGGAGGAATTTCACGCGACATGCGTTGTGCATCCGGCTCAGCCGAATAATGCCGGCCCGCGACGATCAGATTGTCCAGTCCGCGCGGCAGCAGAGCCCCGTACGGCGTGTAGTAGTCGCGGCCACGGCAGACCGTGTCGGCGAAGTGCCGGCGGTTGACGACATCGTCCTTTGTGACGACATACTCGCCGCGCAGCTGTCGGGTCTGCCGGACGCCGATCTGTTCGGCCGTACCCAGCAGGTTTGCGTTCTGGAAGCCCGGCAGATTTTCACGGGCATATTCGAACAGCCGCATGATGCGCTCGCGCCCTTCGTACTCCGCCTTCGTCAGTGCTTCGACGGAAATGCCGTCGTAGCCCGGCATATGCGGACAGTTGCACCAGACCACGCCGGGGATCGGCGTCTTGAGCCACCACATTTCCCAGGCGCCACCGATCAGGCGGCGGGCCTGCCGGTCCAGCTTCTTGAAGGCCGCCGGCTCTTCGTACTGAAAACGCTCTGCCTCGTCGGTATCGACATTGGACAAGCGGAACACGGTGGTGACGATGTACTGCCCCTGGATGAACTCGGCGCCTGCGGATGCCGCAACATCCAGATCGCCGGTCGCATCGATCACGACATCACCTAGAATTGCCTGCCGGCCGGTCTTGGTCTGGCAGACCACGCCCTTCACTTGACCGCCGTCGACAATGGTGTCAGCAAACCAGCTATGCAGGCGTAAATTGACTCCGGCTTCGCGGGCAAGATCCAATGAAACTCGCTTCCAGGCATCGGGATCGAAGGCGACGGCATGAATGATCGGCTGCGGATGTTCCTGGACATGGAAGTCATGCACGCCCCAACGCGACCACTTGCGCCACATCTCCCAATCCGCCCGGCAGTCTTCTGGGGGCGGGAAAACGGCACCATTCTGCCTGGCCATGCGCTCGACGAATTCCGAGACGATGCCGGTACAGGTAATCTCGGAACCGTTGGTCATGTCATCCAGAACCAGCACCATACCACCGGAGGCCATGCCGCCGAGGTGGTGATAGCGTTCGAGCAAGGTCACCGAACAGCCATTGCGGGCCGCCGAGACCGCCGCTGTCAGGCCCGCGGCCCCACCGCCCACGACGATGACATCGGACTGTGCGACGACGGGCACGTCCCGGGCAGCTTCGCGAACCGATTTATCCTGAAATTGAGACATGACTTTCCTCCTTACGGCGACGGCGCCGCAATCATTGTGGTGTACATATTTGCGCGCGGCGTTATCCCGCCTGCTCCGGCTTCCAGCGGATCACCATCCGCTCGGCCAACGTCACCGCCGTAAACAGCAGGACGGCAAGGCCGGAAGAGACAAAAACGGTGGCATAGAGCAAGGCCGAGCGAAAATTGAAGGTGGCTTCGATGATGAGCGCGCCAAGCCCAACGTCCGCACCGACCCACTCGCCGACGATGGCACCAATGACGCAAGTGGTTGAAGCGATCTTCAGCGCCGAGAAGAGATAGGGAAGCGACGACTGCAGCCGGATCTTCCAGAATATTTCCCACTTCGAGGCGGAGAGAATGCGCGCCAGCTCTAAAGTTTGCGGACTGACTGACTGCAGTCCCCGCACCATATTCACCAGCGTTGGGAAAAAGCAGATCAGCGCTGCGATCACCACTTTGGCCAGCAAGCCGTTTCCGAACAGCAGCACCAGGATCGGCGCAATCGCCAGGATCGGAATGGTGTTGATGAAGACGGCCAAAGGATAGAAAGCCTTTTCCACCGACTTGTGGTGCACGAACATCACCGCCGCCGAGATCGCGATCAGATTGCCGATCAGAAAACCCAGCACACTCTCCAAAAGCGTCGGCAGAAAGTTGCGGAACAGAAGCGCCGATTCCTCTGACAGAGTTGCCGCAACGTCGCTCGGTGCCGGCGCGATGTAGGCCGGCACACCGAAGATCCGCACGCCGCCTTCCCAAGCCAGCAGGATGCCGGCCACTGCCAGAAACGGCGGAAGGTAACGCCCCGTGAACAGCAGACTTATGAAAGAGCGTTCCTTATTGCCGGATACCCCGGTATCGAGATTGCCTGCAACAGACATCAGCAAGCCTCCAGCAAGCTGCGAAGCCGGGACGCGATTTCCATGAATTCCGGAGTTTCGCGCATCTTGAGGCGCCTCGGAAAAGGCAAGTCGACTTCGACAATGTCATGAATCCGGCCGGGGTGCGCCGCCAGCATCAGGACGCGCTGTCCCAGAAACGCCGCTTCCGGAATTGAGTGGGTAACAAAGAGAATCGTGGTTTTGGTTTCCTGCCAGATCTGCAGGATCTGTTCGTTGAGGCGATCGCGGGTGATTTCGTCCAGCGCACCAAACGGCTCGTCCATCAGCAGCAGGCGTGGTTTGCAGACCAACGCCCGAGCGATGGCCACGCGTTGCCGCATCCCGCCCGATAGTTCGTGCGGCAAGGCGTTTTCCCTGCCCTTCAACCCGACCAGGTCGAGCAGCTCTTCGGGCGACAGATCGCTCTTGGGAACCGTCGAGCTCTGCTTCAAACCCATTTCCAACGGCAGGCGAACGTTCTCGATCGCGGTGCGCCAAGGCAGCAGCGTCGCATCCTGGAAAACGAAGGAAAACTCACGCGCCAGGCGGGCTTGTTCGGTTTCCTTACCAAAGATCAGGACCTTCCCTGCCGAGGCCGGCACCAGATCAGACACAACCCGCAGCAAGGTCGACTTGCCGCAGCCCGAGGGACCGAGGATGGTCAGAAACTCACCCTCGGCGACGCTCAAGGTAATATCCTTGAGCGCCTGAAGGGCACCGAAGGAAACCGATACCTCTTCGAGGTCTGCCGCGACGGTTCTGGCCTCCGTCGCGGCAACCTGAAGAGGCTGGATGGCAAGTGGCTTGAGCATGGCAGGTTCGGGCATGAGAAACCTCAACCGGCTTTTGGACGATCAGCCGCCGTGGCTTCGAGAATAGATGTGGTCATAACGTCATCAACGCTCGGCACATCGTTTTTGAACTGCCCCAGATCGGCATAGGTCTTGATCTGGCTTTCCCAGTTCTCGCGCTTCATCGTACCCCAGCCGCCGGCCTTGGTTTCAGCATTAAACACGTAGTTGAGGATGAGCCCGACCGCCTGCCGCTCAGCAGCGGCATCCATGTTTGGATAGCGTTCGACCAGCGCATCGACCGCAGCGTCGGGATTCTGTCGTACCCAGTCCCAACCGCGTGCCGTCGCGCTGATAAAGGCAGCCAGTTTATCAGAGTGCTTTTCCAGCGTTTCATCGGTCACATAGTAAGGATTGGCGTAGAGCTGAATACCCGCATCCCAAAGCCGCATATCGACGCGTTGATCCCCAAGAATCTTCAAAGCATTGATGTTGGATTGCCAGCCGGTAACCGCCTGAACCTGGCCGGTCATGAGGGGGCCCATATCACCGCCCATGACCACGACCTTCACATCGCCCTCTGAAATGCCGTGCTTGGCCAGAAGCGCACGCAGAAGAATGCGTGCCGTGCCCTGCGTTGCGATGGTTTTACCGATCATGTCTTTGGGCTCGTTGATCGGATCTTTCTTGAGCGAGAAATAGGTGAAGGGATGCTGCTGATAACCGGCAGCAATACACTTAATCGGAATGCCGGCGGAGCGTGCCAGCATCAAGGACGGGCTGGACGAGAGCTGCCCGACATTTGAACGGCCTGAGGCAACCGAGGCAACGCCGTCGACATTGGGACCGCCAGCGACGATGTTCAGCGACAGACCTGCGTCCTTGTAGTAACCCAGCTTGTCGGCTGCGACCTCGCCAAGCTGACCGTTGGATATCAGCCAGCCCAGCTGCATGGAAATCTCGAAATCGTCGGCGCGTGCCGAACGGGAAACGCCGATCATGCTGCCGGTCAGTGCCGCACCGGTCGCGAGACCCATGCCCTGAATGACCTGCCGGCGATTGAACCTGCTCTTTAGTGATTTTGCCATCCTGTCCTCCTGCTCCGCCGGCCGGGGTTCTTCATCTTGTTTTAGGCCGGTCGTTTCGTTGCTTTCGTAGAAGCTCACGTCCCCCTGAACGCGCAGAAACAACTATATCGCGAAGCTATGTGATGCGTGATGAAGTTTTTTTCGTCTATAGTGATGCCGTTTCGGCATCGGCCACCCGAAAAAGGAGATGATAGACGTGCACCATCCTTTGCTCCGATACATCGACGAAGTCGCCCGTCAGGGTTCAATCCGTAAGGCTGCGAAGGTTCTGAACGTGGCTTCCTCGGCCGTGAACCGGCAGATTCTCAAAATCGAGGCTGAGTTCGACACGCGCATTTTCGACCGTCTTCCCGAGGGCGTAGAGCTTACGGCTGCAGGTCGTGTCGTGGTCGAGCACTGCCGTCGGACACTCTATGATTACCGAAACCTGCGCGCCGCCATCGACGACATCCGTGATCTGCGGAGCGGACACGTCCATGTCTCGACTCTCGATTCCATGACTTTCGGTTTCCTGCCACAGGTCATGGACGACTTTAACAATGAGTATCCCGGCATCTCCTTTACCGTGGCAACAGCGGGGCCGGAGGAAACCATCGATGCTGTCGCCAAGGGCACGGTCCATGTCGGACTGAGCTTTACGCGTGATCTGCATCCGGACGTGCGGGTCGTGGCGGAAAAGCCCTCGCCCTTCGGCGTGATCATGCGCCCGGACCATCCTCTTGCCGACCGCCACTACGTCACGGTCGAGGACTGCGTCTCCTTTCCACTGGTTCGTACGGTAGACGCACGAGGCAAGACGTCGATCATTGATCAGGAAATGGATTCCGCCGTGCTGCCGCTGTCGACGATTTTCTACACCAATGCTCTAATTATGGCGAAGCATGCAATCACGGCCAACCGGGGCGTCGGCATCTATACGAAGGTCGGATTCCTATCCGAAATTGACGCTGGCGAGTTGCGATTCGTGCCCTTGGCTGAGCGTACGCTGAGTGAATACAAAATCGGTGCCGTCATCTCCGCCCACAAGAACATCGAAACCTCAGCCCACCTCTTCGTTAGCACGATCGAACGGCATTTCCGAAAGGTGGATTTCACCTAAACCTCTTCACGCAAGTTTCAGGCAGTCGGACGGGACCCAACCTTCCTGCCCGGAATCGTTCCGACACCAGTCCCAGCCGTTACGGTGCTTGTTGCCTTCGACCGTCTGGCCGGCAAGGACGGTGAGTTCCCCCGTGTCGAAAGCTTCCAGCGTTTTCGCTATCCCGCCGCCTTCAGCTTTCCCGCCGCCTTCATTAGACGACAGAAGTTCCTCCGGAAGCCAACCGCCAAGCCCGCTGTCGTTCCTGCACCAGATCCAGCCTGGCCACGCCTCGTCCCTGACGCCGGTCTCCACCTGCTCGCCCTTCTTAACCGACAGAGCCGGCGAATAGCTCCGTTCCCACGATCGGATAACCAAGAACCTTTCCGGCTTTGTCATCAGATAAAATCACTTGTAGGAGGCCGCCGCCAGCTTCCGGAATTCAGGCCGGAGGTCGCTGGGCAATCCCCAGGAAAGGTCAGCAAGAATGATGCGATAAACCATTTCCCAGGCAGGCGAGCCAGGGTCGGAGAGATCGCTTTTATGCTTTTTAAGAAGTTTCTGGATCTCAGAAACGTTGTGGTAGTCGGGCCAGGCTTCAAAAGCTTCGCCGAAAGCCTGCAGCGCGCCACCGACATCACGTTCAAGCAAGGCCTCGAAGCCACGGCGCTCCATTCCCGAGACCTTCTGAACACGCGTTGCCGCGGCCACCGCCGGCGCCGGGGCTTGCGTTTGGGCCGTAGCAGGTGCGGTTCGCTGGATCTGTTCAACCTCGCGCGTGAGATTGCGTGAGAGCTTTGCCAGTTTATTTTCAATGTCGGCCGTCACCTGTTCAGTCACTTCAGGGGCTGCTTCCCCCTCTCCCGCCTGTTGCGCCTGAAGGAGGGCGCGAATGTCGGCGATTTCTTCATTCGCCTGTTTTTCCAACTGCTCGATTTGCGGTCCGATCCGGACCACGCCTGCCAACTCGACTTCCCGGCTTTCCAGAATCTTCCTTACATCGTCCTGAAACAGAATAACGACCGCGAAGGCAATCGCCGGCCACATGAAGGTCCGCAGGTAATCCAGGATCAAGCGGCCAAGTGCGTAACGATCGCCGGCTTCGGAGGCCATGTCTTTTATCTCCTATATCCCGCCGTTCGTTTCAGCGAGTATTTTGTCGTTCAGCAGGACGATGATCCTATCACCAATCCTGTGCGCGCAGGAATGGTAGCTGCAATTGAGCTCGTATACGAGATGCCGCAACCTTCTTAGGCCCCATCGAGTCCGCAGCAGTCACGATGACCCGAACCGGCAGCCTGAATAAGAACACAGCCCAAATTCCTGCCGCTTTCCTTGCTTGAACTTGCGTGAATGGTTTAAGCACTGCCTTTCTCTGGAACAGACGTCGCCACCTGATGAAATTTTTGAAACGACTCGGCAAGAAGGCCTTCAAGCTGCTTGGGCTCGCTGTGCTGCTCGTGGCTGTGCTGGTCCTTCTGTTTCGGATAGTACCGGTGCCGTTCACGCCGCTGATGCTGCTGCGCGATGCACCGATCAATAAGCGCTGGGTTCCATTGACGGAGATATCGCCTGCACTGCCGCGTGCGGTGATCGCGGCCGAAGACAATCTCTTCTGTTCACACTGGGGTTTCGATCTGAAATCGCTCCAGGCTGCAGCCGTCGCCTTCGCCAGCGGCGAGAAGGCAGGTGGCGGCTCGACTATCTCCATGCAAACCGCCAAGAACCTCTTTCTCTGGCCGAAGCGGAGTGTCGTGCGGAAATTGCTGGAAGCGCCGCTGACCCTCGCGATCGAAGCCACCTGGCCCAAGACGAGAATTCTCGAAGTCTACCTCAACGTCGCGGAGTGGGCTCCCGGCGTATACGGTGCGGAAGCCGCCGCCCGCCACCACTTCGGAAAATCCGCCAAGTCACTGACCAGAACTGAAGCCGCACGCCTCGCCGCCGTTCTGCCCAGCCCGTTAAAATGGTCGGCAGGCAAACCAGGAAATTATGTGCGCCGGCGTACCGAGACGATCAATCGCCGCGTAGGTCAGCTCGGCCCTTTGCTGGACTGCGCCAACCCCTGACAAACAGGCATCAACCCGCATTTTTTAGCAGTCATCCAGCGTATTTCCTGTGCAACGCCGGAACACGACCGCATTGACATATATTCGTCTCTATATATGAATGACAGCGGCTTTGCCTCAAACGGCGGTCGTTCGCTGCGCAGAACGCGGACAAAACGGCCTGACAGGGTCGACATGCTGGATTGATTGTTTCGGACCAAAACGGTGACAGAAAATTCGAATCTCGCCTCGAACGGCGAAGTGCAGCTTTTAGACGGCGACACTCAATCCATGGAAGAAATGGTTTCGAACGCGCGCGCGGCGAGCGATTTTCTGAAAGCCATCGCCCATGAACACCGTTTGCTGATCCTCTGCATCCTTGCGGAGGGCGAGAAGTCGGTCCGGGAGCTTGAGCTGAAGCTGAACATGCGCCAACCCAGCGTTTCGCAGCAGTTGGCCCGTCTGCGGGCCGAGCGACTTGTTGCCACTCGTCGGGAAGGCAAGACCATCTACTATTCGCTGGCAAGCGAACATGCACGTGAGTTGATCTCTGTGCTGTACCGAATGTTCTGCGGCCCCAAGCCCTGACGTGTTTCAAAGGTACGCGCAGTATGCGGGCATAATTTGCAACCACCGACAGCGGTAAGACGCTTGCTCATAAGAAGGGGCGCTTCACGCTCCTGATTAACTCAATCACTATCGATTGCACTCAATTGTCACAAAAATCGGTTTTGCAGCAGGCATCTGTGCTTGAAGAACGGCTGTTCTCTCGCAAAGCCAGCAATTTCGAATTTGTGTTTGATATTATTTACCGTAAATTGAAATATAACCGCGATACTGAAGGTCCGCGGGTGCTTTTCATTCCACGATCGATATCATGACACTGCTGTACGGTAAATTTTCGACAGAAGAGATCCTCTGCGAGTCGCTAAGGTGCTTCTATACGCTCTGGCTCGATAAACATGGACCTAACGGCGCCCTCCCGGCACGCGCCGATTTTGATCCAATCGAGATACCGGCGAACATTCTCCCATATCTGACGATCTTTGATGTAATTCGATCCGATGATGGATTACGGTTTCACATTCGCCTGGCCGGAACCGGCGTCGTCGATGAAATCGGAAGAGATACAACCGGCCTGTTTCTGGACAATTTACCGAATACTGAATCGATCATCGAACGTGCGGAGTGGATCGTAGAGAACCGGAAACCGGTTTACGTTACGGATTTGCCGATAAGCTGGACATCTGTGGACTTCAAAACCTACGACGCACTGGGTGTTCCGCTCGCTTCCGACGGCAAGACCGTTGATAAGGTCTTCTACCAAATGTCGTTTTCCTAGAGCACCATTCCCGTTTATCACCAATTCTGCGCAATCCAATCAAGCTCTTGGGGACGACTTGCGCAGGTTTCACTCGGATGCCGTTAGGCACTTCGGGGTGCCTGATGCCTTTCATCGGTGGCGCGAACTCGACTCTTTGGCAAGCATATCAAGGCTTTGGTGCCCTGTCCCTTATCGCTTTCGATCAAAAAAGTACCGCCGTGGAGTTCGATCAGTCGCGACACGATCGACAATCCGAGGCCGGTACCCTGAATACCTTGCTTGACGTCACTGGCACGTCGTTGGAACGGCTGCATCAGGCGTTCAATTGACTCTCGCGGAATGCCCGGGCCGTTGTCTTCGATAACAATCTCCAAATCTCCGGACGCGCGCAAACTGGAGCGTAAGATCACGCGGCCACCAATCTGGGTATAGCGCAGCGCATTCGACAACAGGTTTAAAACCGCCTGCTTGATCACACGTTCGTCGGCAAAGAGTGACACCGTCCCAGCCAGTTCTTCGATTGACAGATCCATCTCCCGTTCGCGCGCCGCCGTCCCGACCAGTGTGATGGCATCCCTCAGTAGATCAGAGAGATCCGTCGGTTCTTCGTACAGCTCGAACTGCCCTGCTTCGATCTTCGAAAGATCAAGCAGGTCGTCGATAAGCGCGTGAAGATGCTTTGCAGACTTCGAGATGTCGTTCACATATTCCTGGCGCTTATCATGCCCCAGCAACTTGAGTGGCGACGCCAGCATCATGTCGGCAAAACCGATGATCGCGTTAAGTGGTGTGCGAAGCTCATGGCTCATGTTTGCCAGAAACAGCGATTTTGTCTCGTTCGCTTTTTCCGCGCGCTGCCGTGCCTCAAGTTCGCGGGATGAAACCTCTTCGATCCTGTCGCCCATTTTGTTAAAGGCCGTCTTAAGGTTTTCGATTTCGTCAAAGCCGAATACACGGTCACCCGCAGCCGCCCGCGCAGAGGAATCACCGCTGGCCATGGCTCTAGCGGCCAAGGTGACAGTCTTGAGCGAACGCACCAGCGCAAAAGAAAGCACCGCGGCCAAAACGGCAGCCAAAGCAAGTCCGGCCGCGAACACCACCATTGCCGAAAGCTGTATGCCTGCGGCTTTTTCCTTAAGCTCCGCTACGGGCTGAGGCACCATGACTCCCCAGCCAGGCCCGTCAACAGCAGTGAACCCGGCGACCATATCATCCTTCAGAGCGGGTGAATAAAAGGTCTCGACCCCGGTTTCCCCCGCCAGCATCCGCTGCACGACGGAGACTTTCGAGATGTCGCGCATCTCGGCGATCCAGCTATCCAACGGATGAGCCAGAACCCGGCCGTTCTGATCGACAATCGCCGCATGCCCAAGACGCCCGAAGCTGATCTGCTTGCCGAGCTTGACGAAGTAATCTGTAAAGACCGCGCCCACGACGAGCCTATCGCCATAAATCTTCAGAAAGTAGAGCGTCGGCTGTCCGTCAGGTGCTGGCAAAACACCGGTTAGAATGGTCCGTTCTTCTTTCGCCACGGACTGGAAATAGGCGAAGCGTTTTGCAGGAATGATCTCCGGGCAGGGAAAGGCTTGCGTGTCGACTTCGGAAACCACTCGGCCGCCTTTCAATTCGGCGACGCAGATATGACGAAAGCTCAGATTAGTAAGCAACTCATCGGCAAAGGCGAAATCTTTGCCATCAACCAAATTGCGCGACACTATTTCGTAACCTGCAACCGCATCACGATAGTAACGCGACAGCGCCGAACTGAGGTTATTGGCTAAAAGAAGATGCCTCTCGTGAACTTCCTTGAATTCACTGTCGAGCGCTTTGGAATGAGGCCAGAGCCAAAAAAGGCAAAGTGGGACTACAGTGATCGCAAGAAAGATCACCATTAACCCCCAAACGATTCGGACCCGCACTTTCACGACCGCTCACATTCATTGCTTTGATGTCCTCGATACGGCAAAGAAATGAATATTTAATAAACGTTAAGCATTGGCGAATTGGCGGTGATGGATCTTGAATTCCTTTCTAGCCTTGCGTTTTCAGCCGATATCAAAGAAATTATTGATTGTATAAAATTTCATATTAAACAACTTAGGGTGCGTATTTCTGGATCATCTTCGTTCAAGCAGACTTCGCGAATTCGGCTCAACCTGTGTTAGCTATTTTCTTTGGAAAAGAATTGAATCCAACTAAAATTTACTAATCCCTATCGAATCCTACTGGAATTTGGCAGATTTGAAGCACTATGCGTGAAACAAGAGCGACATATGTCGGTTTTTTTTACATTGTTTGTGTACGCCCTATGAAATTGTCAAATAATTGACATAATTCATTTTTCGCCCGGCACGAGTACGGATCAGCCTTAAGCGACTGTCGGAATTTTATACAGTCTTCACGAAATCGGTCAGATCTCCTTTCGTAAAGCATTGGAAAAACGTGCTAAAAGAGTGTTGGCCTGTAAATTGCTTAACAGAACGTTAAGACTGATCGTGGCATGATGGCAAAATTCGGTATTTTTTATACCATGCGACGAGTGGTAATACTGCTAAGGGTCGTTTTTTTGGGAGCAGTCGTGCGCTTTGCAGTGAGGAAGCTTTCTATGATCGCTACCTGCGGCACCGCAGCCCTGTCGCTTGCCTGTTTTGCGGCAAACGCTGATCCGATTACGTCACAATGGCTAAGTCAAGACCTCCACCTCGCAGACAGCCAATCTGGTTCTGCCTCCGCCCAAGCTGAAAAGGCTGACGGACAAACGGCACTAGAAAAAACCGTGAGAATTGATCCCACGGATCTGGTTACATCAGCACCACCGAAAAAAAGTCGAGCAAAAAAATCAATTTCCTTCGGCCGCCAGGCTGCGAGCCCCGCGAGCGCGGAAGAAGCAGGCGAGGTTCCGGAAATTCCCTGGGAGATGATTGAGCTTTCACTCCTGCGTCAAAATCAAACGTCCTCGGCACGGGTGGAACCCGACATTGTTGTCGGTGGCGAGTATCAGCAGCTCATTATCGACTCCCTGCCTGATCTGGCGCTGGACATAGTGTATTTGCAGGGAATAGACGATATTCCCATTTTGAATTTCCTTCGAACGCAGTCAGATTCCGTTGCAATCGAAATAGCGACCTTTACAAGCGATCTCGCGGACCCTGATCAGTCCTTCGCAATGGCAAGTAACGGGAACCTGGAATCCGATGAAGCCGTCAGCGATTCCGGCCTCGCTGGAGACGGTGTAAAACCGCCGTCTCTGCTTAAGAAGCTGTTCTTCTGGGGATTAGGCTTGCTTGTCCTCTACACCGTATTGGAAACAGTGTTTTCCAGGCTGAAACGCCAGGGTCAGGGACCTGTTGACGCCAGATCCAGAGGCGAGCCGAAAGCCGAGCGCCCTCGGCGAAGGCGAACTTTCGGCAGATCAAGAACACGGCACAGATCAGCGTAAGCCGGCCTGCTACACCAGCACTTCAAGCCATCGTCACTTAGTCCACGACAACTATCATTTTCATTCTGGAATGAATACCGCAGCGAACGACAAAGCGGCCATTCTGATCAAAAACAACAGCTGACTCTCCACCAGGCTGTTGAATTCCGCTGTTGTACCTCAGTTCCTCAACCAGGATGTTATGCTTTATGCTGTCTGTGTTCTTGAACAACACGGTATCGCCGACCGCGACGGCCAACTCTTTACTGTCAAAGGTCTTATCGGTTTGGGTAACCATATGGTTCGTCGACGCATAGGCTGCGAGGCAACCAATCGCTGCGAAGAAACTCCCGATAAAGATAAACGGCCTGACGGTTTTCATAGAGTCTTTCCGGAGCCCCACAAAAGAAATAGCTCTATTGATCGCGACCGGTTACATCGTGACGGAGTCCGGTCAATTCCACAAAACAGCCCGTTTGCGATGCTCACGCGTCGAATTTGATAGCGCGTCACCGATCCACAAAGTGCGGAAGCAAGCTCCTACAGATTAGGTATGGAGGACGTTTCACGCACTTGACAGAGTCCTTTTGGAACACTCAAACACTTCACATCCTGCGGTAACGATGAACACACACGCATTGGACGAAACAATTGAGCCAGTATTTTCTGAACATAGTGTTAATCCCCCTCTCAAATTCTGAGCAACCCACGTTCAAATGCGTGCGATCTGGTTTATTTTTTGTGCAGGATTCGTCCTGAAAAGGTCATACAGAACAATTTAGTCAAGGCCCCGCCTCGCCGTTAAGTTGAGTAAGGTATCAAATTTCTGTATAGCGGCTCAACTGGATTTAGAGTTCCAAAAGGACCTTTGTTCAATCCTTTAGTGCATATACACTGCATATTTAGCAGCGGTTACGCTGTCGAAACTGCCCCGGCGTCATTCCCGTCTCTGCTTTGAATTGGGATGTCAGGTGACTTTGAGAACTGTATCCGCAATCAAGTGCGACTTCAGCCAAATCCTGCCCTGCTATAATCAAGTCGATCGCGCGCTCGACCCGGGCCTGACGTAACATTCGTCCAGGTGTCAGCCCTGTAGAAGCTTTAAAGCAACGCGCGAAATGCCGGGGACTGATGTCCAGTTCTGCAGCGAAGCCGGCAATGGAGTGCGCCGCAGCGGGTTCACTGCGCATTAAGTCTTCAACACGCGAAAGCTGACCTGCGGTTAATCCGGCACCTGCCTCCTCTTGCAACGCTCCACCGAGCACGCGCGCCAGCAGGGATAGAATGGCATGTTCAAGTACGAGACGATCCGCCCCTGCATCCCAATCGAGCGCCAGAATCAAGTTCCGGACCGTCGCCTGGAGAATCTGATCCCGGCCAAAGATCACCGGTTCCAGCGACGCCACGCGCTGGCCCATCAGGGCCTCCAATTCGGCCTGTTCGAAGTAGACATGAAACATCGAGACGTAGGAATCATTCGTCCAGACAGTTTCGTAATCCTTAGGCAGCACACAGATAGCGTCGGGAGCACCCCGCCTCGGATCGCTCGTCGCTCTACGACCGGATCCGTTCAAACGGCGAACGCCTCGCCCGCCCTTCAGATAGACGCTCAGCGTGTGATGATTGGGCGCACCATATTCGAAATAGCCATTCCCCAGACGCTCCCACTGTGCGAGCGACTTGGTACCTGCCAGATTACTCGCACTGCGCAGAAGCCGCGCATTCCCCGAAAGGGCCTTGGGAATCTTCAGATCCAATAATGGCATGGCGCCAAGTTAACCGCAGGTCCGTTGCCTGGCAATCTTGTCCGAATCCTGAAATACAGGCAGTCAGTCTCGGGCTAATTTGCTCGGACCCATGGAGATGATGTGTGCCGATTGTTCTTTTGAGTGTTGTCGTCGTGACTTGGGGCGTTTCCTGGTATGGGATCACGCTGCAGATCGGCGAAGCTGCCGAAACCGTGTCGATCTCGTACAGGTTCGCGCTCGCCTCCGCGATTCTTTTTCTTTGGCTGATCGTCACTAAGCGCTGGAAGCCCATTCCGTTGACCGCGCATCTGCGGATCGCCACTCTCGGCTTCTGCCTGTTCAATATGAACTACCTGCTGTTCTATATCGCGACCGGCTATATCGCCAGCGGGGTCTCATCAGTGGTCTTTTCCACCGCCGCGATTTTCGGTTCCCTCAATCAGTGGATTTTCTTCGGGAAGTCCCCAGAGCGGCGCGTGCTGGCAGGTGCGGTCTGCGGCGTCGCAGGGCTCGCTTTCCTCTTTTCGCAAGGCCTGCGCGAAGTGAACGGCATGGAAACAGTTGTGGGTTTGGCCCTGGCAGTGACCGCCACCTACTTCTTTTCACTCGGCAATCTGGTATCCGTCCGTTTAAGCGCGGACTACGACCTGTCGAATATCGTCGCGCGTGCGATGGCCTATGGTGCCGCGCTATGCGCGCTCTACGCGCTGGTATTCGGCCAAAGTTTTGCGGTTCCCATGACCGCCAGTTATCTGCTTGGTTTGGCCTATCTGTCTGTCATCGCATCGGTGATCGCCTTTCTAGCGTACCTCACGCTGCTCAATCGGGTTGGTCCGGCCAGAGCCGCCTACGCCACTGTGCTTTTCCCGCTTGTCGCCCTCGCCATCTCCAGCGGACTGGAAGGTTACGAATGGACGCTCCTCTCGTTCATCGGTATCTCACTCGCCCTCTTCGGTGCCGCGCTGGTTTTCTTGAAACGCCCTGGTTGAGGCCTTCGCAGGAGACTTCGATGGAGCGGGAACAGATAGCTCGGGCTTATCCGAAGCGCCTTCGACCTATGGCATGGCTTTCAATCTCTGTATTAGACTGACTCATGATTACCGTCAGAGAAAAACCCGAAGATTTTGACGACTGGCCGGAACTCCTCGACCTTCTGCAGGAGTCTTATGCCTATATGGATAGCCGAATAGACCCACCGTCGTCGTTGCATCGGCTTGATGCTCGGTCTTTGGCGGAAAAATCAAGAGATGAGATCCTGATCTTGGCTCTGGAAGACAAGGAGCTCGCGGGCTGCTGCTTCGTGAAACCGGCCGGGGACGTTCTCTACGTCGGGAAGCTGGCCATCAACCCGGCGCGCCAGGGCCAGGGTATCGGGCGTAAGCTGATCGATTTCTCTACACGCGTGGCACAACAGAAGGGCTGTGAGGCACTGGAGCTGGAAACACGTATCGAGTTGGTCGAAAACCATCGCGCTTTTTCCGCCATGGGCTTTCGTAAAACCGCGGAGACGGCGCACAGGGGCTACAATCGTCCGACCAGCATCACGATGCGGATGGAGCTCTCCGCCAACGCCGATCGGCCCAAACCAACGACATAAGCCCCAAGAGAAAAAGCACCGATGCCGGTGGTTCTGGAACAGCGGTCGCTTCAAATCCGGCAATTGGGCCGTCGCCGCTAATCCCGGAGATCCGAGTCTGCGGACCTACGATCAAGTTGTTCGTCAGGAAACGGGCTTCGTCGAACGACGCCCCTGCGCCGATCAACAGAGTACGGTCCGCTGCCAGCAAGGTTCCGGCGAAAAGCCCACGATTCAGATTCACTGCGCCAAGACCGAGCACGTTCACCAGCAGGTCGCTCGCCAGCAGGTCATCCCCCAACAGAATACCGCTGTTCGCTGCAAAGCTGAAACTGCCGGCAACATTCAATATCACTTCGTCGCCGGCGGCACCGGTGAGGGTCAGAAATTCGCCGCTTTCCAGTGTCAGGTCGCCGATGGAGAAGACAGCGCGGCCGCGCGCATCCAAGGTCCGGCTATCGGAAATGTCGCCAAGCGATATGCCGGACAGGGAAGCAGCCTCTTGAGAAGCGGCCCGAACGTCTTCGCTAATGCCCACATCAAAGTTTCTTGTGACCGACCCTGTCGTTACTCCCCCACCGGCCAACAACGCCGGCGTCGTGACACTACCCTCAATCAAGATTTGCGGGCCCAGGGTAACGGATTGTTGTCCGCCGACGTTCCCGGTAATCACCGACTGCGGTCCGATATTCACGCTGCCGCCGGCCGCGAGACCCGAAGTCGCCAGAACCGTAAAATCGGCCGCACGCCCCAGATCTATGGGGCCAGCGTGAGCCCCAAAAGGGAAAAACACAGCGGAAGCCACCAAAAGACCCGTAAGGTGAGTTAACCGTCTACCTGACATTTGCTGCACATCCTGTCGTCGATAACCTACACAAAAGCCGAGCCTACCTAATGGCATGCCAGCGCATTCAGATACGTTTGATCTCCTTTCGAAAGATCACGCCAGGCGCGATCGGGGCGAAGCTCCACCGCCGTATCTTTTGGAGTCCAAAGAAAATTAACTAACGCCAATTCGCCTTGTCTCATATAGATCTAAATAGAGGGGATATTTTTGCCGGCAAGAGCCAATAAGGCCTACAAATAGACACGATTAATTGAGCGTTATTTCGATAAAAAAGCCGAATAATTCCGAACTTAGCCAAACAGACCTTTAATTTCCTGATATCATTAGATCTGTTGATTCGATTACAGGTAGCGCCGAGACAACTGCGATACATTGATTGGAGCTTGCAGCTGTGCTCCAGGGAAAATGTGGCGAAAGCGCTGAGCTGAATCCGGTATCGGGCTGATCGAGAATAACAGGGCTTTCGCAAGGCCTGCGAGCCTGCCCGACAGGGGTATCCAATCGGCCATATCCTGCACACACCTGTTTGAACGATGATCTGAGTTCCAAACACAGAAGAGCCCCGCCGGTCTGGCGAGGCACTCCCTGGACAGGTCTTCGCCTGGAGCTATTTTGGAAGCAGCACCGTATCGATGACGTGAATAACGCCGTTCGTCGCATCGACATCCGCCGCAACCACTGTCGCATCATTCACTTTGACGCCATCGGTGGCGTCAACATCGAGCTCTCCGCCCTGCACCGAAGCGACTTCGGCCTTCTTGCCGGCGATGTCGGACGACATGATCTTCCCGGGCACAACGTGATAGGTCAAAATCGCCGCCAGCTGATCCTTGTTTTCCGGCTTCAGCAAGTTGTCGACGGTACCAGCCGGCAGTTTTGCGAAGGCTTCATCGGTTGGCGCGAAGACCGTAAAGGGGCCTTTGCTTTTCAGCGTATCGACCAAATCAGCGGCTTGGGCGGCGGCAACCAACGTATTGAATTGACCGGCATCAACGGCCGTATCGACAATATCCTTTTTGGCACTGGTTTCCTGATGACTCGCGCAAGCAGTCAACGCGAACGGGATAATCAAGACAAAGGTTTTCAGCATGCTGATAACACGCATTTTTAGCACTCCCCGATAATGTTTAGGTAATGCTTTGCTTTACGAGGGAGCTTTCTTCTTGGATCACTGTTTTTTACTTTTGTAGCCGATCGCGTTGACTGGCAATCCGGTTCGGCACGCACGAGGACAGCATTGCCGGCATCGGCCTTCTGATTCAGAGTCTATTGGTTACAAATGTAACTGTATTGGTGCCTGGCTATTCAGGATTACGGCAGACGGCCTGTAGCTTGTTCCCGACCGCATCGCGCAGATAAGCGGCATAGTAGTGTTGCGAATACTGCGGCCTAAGGCCCGGCGCACCGTCACAGACTCCGCCGTGCGCAAGCCCCGCCGCATGAAAACGATTGACCGCAGCCCGGCTCGGCGCCGCGAAAGCGGTGTGCGTGCCGTTGCCCCAGGTTGCGGGCCGACCATCGAAGGCCGGCTGCAGGTAAAGGACCGGCAGATCAAATCCGGTCAAGCCGAAGGCAGTGGACTCATCGTCGCCTTCTTCAGGCAGTTCTGCGATTCCCAACGCCGTGAGGATGGCCGAATAGAACGCCCGCTCGCGTTCAAGATCGGCGTGGCCGATCGTGATATGCGAGACGACATCGCCCGTCGATCCTGCCCGGCGCCCGGCCGTGTAACAAACCGCCTGTAGCTTGTTGCCGTCTGGGTCACGTACGTAGGCACCATAGTAGTCCTGGTCATAGTCGGGCCTGATTCCCGGCGCGCCTTCGTCGTAACCACCCGCGGCCATCGCAGCCGTATGAAACTGGTCGACTGTTTCCTTATCTGGCGCGTTGAAGGCAATATGAAAACCGTTGCTCCAGGTCGCCGGCAAACCGTCGAACGGCCTGCAGACGAAGAGGTGCGGATAACGCTGGTCGGCCGGGGCGAACATCAGGTAGCTGTCGTTGGGGTCTCCCGCGATCAGAGTCTGACAAAGGCTCGCCATCACGGCGTCATAGAAACGCTCGGAGCGCTTGAGGTCATTGCTGCCGAGTGTGAAATGGCTGAACACAGTTGGTTTCTCCCTGCAGGTTAATCGGTAAAAGGTCTCTTCAGATTGAGTACCACTCAACGAACGCCTTCTCGCCTGGTGGCGTGAACGACACAACGCGCGACTTGTCTTTTCGCTGAGCCCAGCCGTTTGCCAGCGCAAGGCTCAGAACGGCCGCACCGATACCACCGCCCAGATGGTGCCGCCGTTCGCTCCAATCGATGCATCGGCGGCAGAGTGGGCGCCTGCTTTTTGCGAGCTGCGTCAGATCGATTCCGCGGTCTGCAAGAACGCCATACCCTCTTTCCGTCAGATCCACCCTGTCATCCAACGACTTCAAAACACCCGCCTTGCTCCACCGCGCAAAAAGGTCAACGGCCAAATGTCCGGCGAGATGGTCATAGCAGGAACGCGCATGACGCATCGCTTCGTCCCTGGGTCCGGGACGCGTGCGCATGTGACCGACCCGTGCCGCGACGGTAACAAGCGCTTCAACGGCATGAGCGACATCCGGGTCGGCCAAACGGTAAAACCGGTGCCGCCCCTGCTTTTCGCACAAGGTCAGGCCTGCGGCATCCAACTTCGAAAGGTGCCCGCTCGCCGTCGCGGGCGTCACACCCGCTTCGCGCGCCAATTCGGTCGCCGTAAGTGCCATGCCGGACATCAGCGCCAACAGCATGTTCGCGCGCGCGGGCTCGCCGAAGCTGGCAGCGACTAACGCAATATCCGGTCCTTCTTTCATAATTCGCTCGTGACCAAAGTATTTAGCTCCACCACTGTGCTAACCTGCAGCTTGACGGTCAACCTTGAGGCCCAGGAGATATCCTATATGGACCCCTATTCACTTTACCTTCCCGGAATTCTGCTCGCCTACACCGCGTTTCTGCTCTCGATCATGAGCCCGGGGCCAAACATCCTCGCCATCATGGGAACTTCGATGAGCAGCGGACGCTCCTCGGGTCTTGCCCTTGCACTAGGCGTTTCCAGCGGCTCGCTCTGCTGGGCCCTCCTCACGGCGACCGGGCTTTCCGCGATCCTCGCCTCCTATGCCATCGCCTTGACGGCGATCAAAATCGCAGGCGGACTCTATCTTCTCTGGCTAGCCTACAAATCCTTTCGGGCCGCCGGGTCGCGCCATGACATCGAAGCGAAGACGCTGGAGGGAAAGAGCCTGACACCGCGCGGATACTTCCTACGTGGTCTGACGATCCAGATGACCAATCCGAAGGCCGCACTCGCCTGGATCGCGATCATCTCCCTCGGCCTGCAAGCCAATGCTCCGCTCTGGGTTGCAGCCGCCATTGTGATCGGTACGACCTTTTTCTCGGTCACGATCCACTGTATCTACGCGGTCGCTTTTTCGACCAAACCGATGGTGCGGATTTACAGCCGGGCGCGGCGCTGGATCCAGGGCTTTCTGGGCGCGTTCTTTGCCTTTGCCGGCCTCAAGCTCCTGACGACACGGACCTAGAGAGGCTTCACATGATTGGAGTAGATTCACCGAAACGACAGTTCGTCTAGAGCAATTCCGTCTAACCCGGATCTACTCTCGAAGCGGTCCCGTAATTTTCGAATCGCAACCGGTCTTCTACCCAAAGGTCTAAGTTCAGGCTGCGATCCGGCGGCGCAGGCCGCGGAGTACGGCCCCGATCACGGGGATTTTTTCATAAATCTGGCTCGCCGCGTCGTAGTGATCGACGTGCGCAGACACCTTGCCGTCTTCGCGGAACTCAATGACGCTCATACCTTCTATCTGCCAGACATCCGATTTACCGCGCGGCGTCAGTCTGAACTCCCAGTTCAGGTAAACGCGGTTGCCGGAAATGGCATGATCGAACACCTTGAAGCTGTGACCGTCGACATCTTCGAACATTTTTTCGAACACGCGCCGAACAGCTGCGACGCCATGTGCGTCGTTGAAGGGATCGCGAAATCGGGCATCTGAGGCGAAGATCTCGTCGAATTTGCCGAGGTCATCCGGGGTCAGATTTTCGAAGAAGGCAATATAGTCGGCAACGGCAGTTTCCGAGACCATTCGCGCGAATCTCCAATATTGCGTGTTCGACGACACGCGGAACCAGGTGACAGATACTATACGCTTCGAACAGGCCGCGTGGATCTGTCATTTGGGAATGACGCAAACTTGCCAAGAGAACGACAGCTCCATAACACCGCAGCGATTTTGAAGAGTTGCAAATCTGATTGTTGGACAAAAGCGAGAAAGCTCCTCAACCTGCCGGTCGTACCAAATCGAAACAATAGCGCAGCGAGACCGCTTTCCATGAGCACAGCCAGAATCTTATCCGCTGCCGCACTGCTTTTGACATCTACCCTGACTTCAGGCCCCGTCGTGGCCGGAGACGCCATGGTGCTGACCAACGCCCGGATCTATACGGTCGATGCCGAACGCTCGCGGGCCGAAGCAATGGCCATCGACGAGAGCGGTGTTATTCTTGCCGTCGGTTCCAATGAAGAGATTGTGGGCACCTACGGCACCGGCATTGATCTTAAGGACCGCATGGTTCTGCCTGGATTTCAAGACGCCCACCTGCACGCAGTCGAGGCTGGAATTACCGCGAATTTCTGCCTCCTGCCTCAGTTCGGATCCAAGGCGGACTACGAGCAAGCTCTGACCGACTGCGCGGATGAACTGTCGGACCGGTCGTGGGTGATCGGTGCGGGGGTCAATATGGCGGCTCTCTTGGACTCGCTTGAGGATCCTCTGGGATTGATCGACTCCATTATCGAGGACCGCCCTGCCGTCATCCTGGACGACCTCGGTCACGGCGCCTGGGCCAATACACAGGCTTTGGCGGCGGCCGGTTTCGATTCCCTGACGCAGGATCCTCGTGGCGGTATCCTGGTCCGGATGGAAGACGGCTCTCTAACGGGCGTTGTACTCGAAAGTGCATCTCAAACGCTGATGGATGTATCTCAACCTCCCACGCCCGAAAACCTCGATTTCGCACTCAAAAGCCTTTCCGGCGCTATGGAAATTCTGGCGGCGAACGGCATTACCAGCGTGAGCGATGCCGGCGGATACTGGCCGCGCGGGCATGAGACGGTATGGGAGCGTGCGGAAGCAGAGGAGATCCTGACGGTCCGCGCAAGCAACGCGCTTTATCTCTACCCCAACTTTCCTCTCGACCGGCAGATCAAGGAACTCAAGAAGCGTTATTCAAACGATCCGGCGCGGCTCGTCCGCTTCAACCAGGTCAAAATCTACCTCGACGGAATTCTATCCCAGGCCACGGGTCTGCTCTACGCTCCCTACGAGGCGTCTTTAGGGCTGGCGCCTGAGGAAAACCGGGGTTTTGCTTACTTCACCCATGAAGATCTTTTCCGCTATGCCACGGAACTTTCCGCCGCCGGTTTCCAGCTTCATTTTCACGCCACGGGTGACCGCGGCACCGGGCTGGCACTGGATACGATCGAACAGGCGGACGCCACGTCCGGTCCGCACAGGATCACGCATCTTTACATGATCGCGCCAAAGGACCGACCCCGTTTCAGGGACCTCGGCGTGGTTGCGGATTTTCAATTGGCCCCGAGCTCGGTCGGTTCCTCTTACCGAGAGTCGATCGCCGAATTCATTGGCGGACGTGCCGGCGATCTCATGCCGCTGCGGGCCCTCCATGACGCTGGCGCATTGATTACCCTGAGCAGCGACTGGGACGCCGACGAACTCTCTCCTTTGGTCAAACTACAAACCGTGTTGACCCGCGACCGCGAGGGCGCGCCGAACCTCGCGGCGGCCATCGAGATGATGACCATCAACCCGGCCCGACTACTTCGTCATGCAGATCGGACCGGGTCAATCGAGCCAGGTAAGTTCGCTGACCTCGTCATCCTGGACCGCGACCTCTTTGAAGTCTCTCCCGCCGAAATGTCGGAGGTGCAGATCGAGGCGACGCTATTGCAGGGCGAAGCCGTCTTCGACCCCACCGGTCTGCTAGAGTAGATCCGGATCAGACGGAATCACTCCGGGTGATCCGTCAATCCGGCAAACCTACCCTAACCCTATGAAACAGAGCGATTTCCTACAAACCGGCGCCGACCTTCAACAGCAACCCGGCGAGCGAGCAGAGCGAAAGAGTCTTGAGCACACCGAGCTTGAAGCGAAACAAAGCAACGCTTGCTATGAGAGCAATCACCAAGGCCGGTGCGTCGAGGCTTTGAAGAACCGGAAGGTCGAGCGACAGTCGACCCAGCTCGAGCGGCTGCATCTCCTTGAAGATCACCCGCAAGCCAAACCAGAGGGCAAGATTTGCGATCACACCGACCACAGCTGCCGTGATAGCCGCCAGCGCCCCGGCAAGAGCCCGTTTTTCCTGAAGCTGCTCGATCGCAGGCGCGCCAAGAAAGACGAAGGCAAAACAGGGCGCAAAGGTAACCCAGAGAGTGAGCAGCGAGGCCACTAGCCCGCCGGCGAGCCCCGACAGGCCTGAACCCGCCCCATATCCCGCCAAAAAGCCGACGAACTGCAGCACCAGGATCAACGGCCCCGGTGTGGTCTCCGCCAGTCCCAGCCCGGTCAGCATCTCGGCCGCCGACAGCCAGGCGTAACCCTCAACCGCCTCCTGGGCCACATAGGTCAAGACAGCATAGGCGCCGCCGAAGGTCACGACGGCCATCTTCGAAAAGAACCAGGCAACATCGCTATAGACACCCGCCAGAGGCAGCAATGCCGCGACTGGAACCAGCCAGACGGCAAGCGCGATCAGGCCGGCCCGCTTCGCGCTTTTCGCCAAGCCCTTGGCATAGCCGGGATCGGCCGCCATGACGGCATCGAGGATCGCCGGCGGCCCCTCCTTGGCATCACCATGGGACGCTCCGGAAAACAACGCCGGTGCACAGGCACCGACCAAAGCCGCCAGAAGGACCACCGCCGGGAAAGGCACTGAGAAGACAAAGAGCGCCGCGAAAGCCGCCGCCGCCAACACCCAGGGAACGCGGCCTTTCAGCGCCCGCCGTGCAACCCGCAGCAATGCCTCGAAAACAATGATCAGGACCGCGCACTTCAGGCCAAAGAACAACGCGGCCACCGCCGGCACGTCGCCCGCGATTACGAAGATCGCGGAGAGAGCCAGCATCACCAAAGCGCCGGGCACGATGAACAGCATTCCGGCGATCAATCCACCCTTCGCGCCGTGCAACAACCAGCCAAGATAGGTGGCCAGTTGCTGGGCCTCCGGACCGGGCAAAAGCGAGCAGAAGTTCAGGGCATGAAGAAAACGGCGGTCGCTGATCCATCGCCGCTCGTCGACCACCTCACGATGCAGCAGGGCAATCTGCCCGGCCGGCCCGCCGAAGGAAAGGCAGCCGATGCGCAACCAGACCTTCGTCGCCTCCGACTGACTTGGCAGCTGAGCCGATGCGCATTGGGGTGAAGCCTTCAAGCCGGCTTCACCGAGAGTTTGTTCGCTCATTGTGTACCTGCCGCAGACTTGGGCGCCGGCCAGTCGTGGGTTTCCTCCGTGGCGTCGCGACACCAGCGATAAAGCGCATCGTAGAGGACCATGGAGGCCGAAAGCTGTTCGGCGTCGTCACGGTACATCCGCGACAAGCCCAGGGAGGCTGCCAGGAGCCCAGCCGCTTCAGGCGCGAGTTCGGGACGTGCCGTATCCGCACCGCGTACAATCGCGGCCAGGCGCGAAAGAGTTTCGGATTGAAGGCCGAACTCCTTCAGCATGGTGTCGAAAGAGCAGTCTTCGCCCCGATGGCTCCAGAAGGCGCCCTCGATATCGAACGGCGCAGCGCCGAACTTTTCGGCGACCTGCTCCACCTCGGCAGGCGACACGAAGAGGAAGCTTGCATCGGGATCGACAAACCGCCGGATCAGCCAGGGGCAGGCAATACGGTCGATCTTCGGCCGGGCGCGGGTGACCCAGCGAGTCCGGCCTTTGCTGTCGCGTTCCGGAAGCTTTTCCTGCGCGATCGCGAGCTGCCCGGACTCAGCCCAGGCTTCGAAACCAAGTGCCAGGTTCTCAGCCTCAATGCCTTCGTTGCGCATCAGGGAGACGACACCCTGGCTGAGTTTTTTGCCCCGGTGGCAGACGATGATCACCTTCCGCCCTGCGTAGAGACCCATCCACTGGTCGAGATCCTGATAATTGCGCCGGCGGGAGCCGGGAATCAGCCGCGGGTCGAGCGCAAAGTCCTCGTCGATACGAATATCGACAATGGCCGGCGTGCTGGGCAGACCGATCAGGCGGGAAAGTTGATTTACGGTGATTTCAGTTGGAGACGTCACAACACGCCCTCCCTTCAAATTAAGGTTAAGGACGCGACTCTTGGGCTGACGCCTCACGGGGTGATCGCTAACCCCATGGCTATTGGGTAGCAACGAGGCGCCGGGCTGTCAACGGAGAACGCGAGGGATCTTCGAAGTTTCACACTTTGAACAAGCCTGTCGAACTCAATATTCCGGCGGCTAATCAATTGTTTCAGTGAAGAAATACAAACCTATGCCGATGTACGCCTACAGCAGTTTCACTTCCCCTTCGCTCCTAAAAGGTTCAATTCCTCTTACGCGCGCGGCGTAATTCCGGTAGGGGCGTAAACTTATAATCTTCAGGATTCATTTTCGAATCATAGGACGGCCCCATGGCTGAATATACTAACACCCTAGCTTCCATGCTGTTGCCATCGATTCGAAAGAAAGACGGTTCGCCGCGTTCAACCATGTCGACAAGATTCTTGAAAACCAGCCGGCCACCGTCTGGAAACCCTAAGACCATATCTTTATCCGCCAGCAATACCTCCGCTAACTCCGGATCAAAGTCGATTGCATAGACTGTCCCGGGCTCTGGCACCAACTCAACAGTTTGGCCAGGCACGGGTCGCTCAACATTGATTTCCGTACTGGAAACAGGAGGAGCGGCATAGTCTTGCGCAGCTAAATGCGGGGAGACGGCGAAGGAGAACAGCAACCCAGCGAGCATGAAGGTCCGGGCACCGAAGTTCAATACGGTTCGAAACAGAATTGGGCTATTCATAGCCATTCATCGCCGCGCGAGCATTGGCGCGATCTCCTTGATGAGTTGCAAGGTGTTGCCAATTGGGGTTGCTGGAGCCTTCTCAAACCCCAGCGCGGGCGTCATGGCCGCAACGAATTTTGCGAGATCTTCCTGGCCTGTTTGACGCAACAAAATAAGCGCATCTGCGTGCCCTCTGTAGACCGTCCCCAGGCTAACGAAATAGCGATAGATCGGCAGCAGAATCCGGATAAAAAAGAACACCAGCAATAGTGTCCCGAAGCGCGTGATATTGGTCTGTAGAATCTGAATCGTCTCTGGCGTTAGTGGGCCGGTCTCGCCATCAACAGATTTGGGTTGCTTGAGTAAAGCCTCAACATAAGCGAGATCAGCCAAAGACTCGCTTATCTCTTCGTTCAAAATAGTCTTTTCAGTGTCATCCCTAACCCAATTCTGGAATTCCTTCAGGATTTTAAGGTCCGCGGCGAGCGTTTCTCGGGCCACAGTCAATTCCTCAGGCGTCTCGAAAGACTCGAGCTTCGAGATAAAACCCGTTTGATCGTAAATCAGAAGCTTGCCTTGCACTAACTTGTATCGCCCCTTGGCTGCGTTAAGACGGCGTTCGACCTGCATCAGTTCGAGCGGCAACTTCTCTCCCACTTCAAACTGAAATTGATAAGGCCTTTGAACTTTTTGCAGGAAACCGATTTCAGACTCCAAACTTTGATTCCTCAACTCGGCACTTAGTAGATCGCCCGATTTTTTGCCGGAAATATCTCTGGCTGCGATGCCCGAGGCATACACGAAAACGAACGCCCCAAATCCAAGCAGGGCAAAGATCACCAAAAGGATGGAACCGGCCATTGAGAAGAGCAGCAGGGCTCGGCGTGTAAAGCGTGCAACGTAGGAACTGGAAATATCCCAGCCCGGCACCTCTCTCTGCTCCTCCGGCATTGACATCTTTTAACTCTTCTTCACTGCCGCGGTCTTGATCAACTCCTTGACCATCTCCGCACTTTGATCTTCGGGAGCGCCCGTGTCTTTGTCGAACGTCACCGTCGGCGTCAAAATGGATACTAACTTTTCAATATCTCGTCCCCCCGACGCGCGAACCAGTAGAAGGGCATCGGCGCGCGCATTGTAGTAAGCTGCAAGCCGGGCGTTATAACGGAAAATCGGCTGTAGTACCGCGATGAAAAAAAACACGACCAGCAGCGTTCCAAATCGAGTGATATTGGTCTGGATGAGATGGCCGGACGCCCCCGACGTTTGCGCTTTCTCGCTGGAACTGCCTCCGGTGATGTGATCGACGAACGATACGTCTTTACTGACCTCATTCTGCGCCAGAGCTCTTTTATGATGTCTTTGCAAGGTTTTGAGCTCACGCGTGGCAGTGTCGATTGCATGTTCGGCAACCATCACATCCGTTTTGAGTCCAATACCCATTTGTAATCGTTCGTCGAGGAATTGTTTGAAAAATAACATTCGACTGGCGAGGCGTTCCTTGTGCAAAATGGCGATACCCAGTTCCTCAGGATGCGCAATCCGCCCAGTAGGCAGTCCCTCTCCTTTTTCAGTGTAGCGTTGAAGCCGCCACTCGGTGATTGCCAAGCTTTGCTGCGCTTCAATCAAATCGGTCTCAACCTGGGCGACGTCAAGTATTGTTCGCCGGCCGAATCCGAACTGTTCTATGTAGCGGTCTCTTTTTTCCTCGAGTAGAATCACTTCCTCGTCCAGCGCGATCAGGGAGGTCTCCAGTCTTCTTCCGTAATCGAAACCGGCTTCAATATCTCTGTCGGCAATCGCAGGCGCTCTTAGGAATACGTACGCGCCAACACCCAATAAGATTGCGACGGCTAACAGGATCAAAGCGGCTGTGGCGCGCAGAAACAGCGCCCGCCGCTCAAAGCTTCGGATGAAATCGTCAGTAATGCCGCCAGCGCCTTGAGTCGATTCCATTCGGCTGCCGCCCCCGCCTACGCCGGCAGCTGCTCGGACTTGGAGTGAATCCGTCGCTTTGCAGCCTCGGCAATAATCAGAGGGTACTCGTCCCAAAAATTCTTATCAAGCATCGCGCCGGAGAGGTAACGCCCCTCTTCAACTTAAAGTCAAGGACGCGAGCCTTGGGCCGGCGCCTCGCCGTCGGATTTCCAACCCCATCTCCGGTAGCCATCAATCATGCCAATTGCGATTAACTGGGAAGCGGCTGAGTCTCGTTCTTGAATGAAGAAACCAAGGACAAGAATCATCTAAACGGCTATCGTTGAAACTACCGGCGAACCCTCACCTCCACAGCAGGCTCCCCGATACCAACACGGCGCTGTTTGCCCGCTTGTCGATTTGGAACGACGAAGGAAATTTATGCTGTCCATCCGCCTCGCCATCCGTTCTGCTGCAACTTTTCTACTTTTGTCGTGCTTGGGTGTCTCTGCTTTCGCGGCGCCCATAGACTACGACCGGCTAGACCGGCGACTGAACAGGCTGGCGCAAGATGCCGGCATCGTTGGTCTATCGGTTGCCGTTATCGAAAACGGCAAAATCGCTTTCGCTCAGGGTTACGGCAAAACGCGCGACGGCGGTGGCTCGATCACTGCCGATACAGTTTTTCGCTGGGCATCTCTTTCCAAGGGTGTAGCCGCGACATTGACTGCCAAGCTTGCAATTGAAGGATCGATGTCACTGACCGACAGCATCTCGACCTTCGACACCTCACTGCGCCTGCCCGGTGGCGCCGAACGCGAGGGCACGCTGGAAAACCTTCTGTCCCACATGATCGGCATTGTTCCCAATGCCTACGATCTTGCTCTGGAAGACGGACGCGATCCCGTAGAGATCCGGCGCAGCCTTGCCAAACTCCCAGCAGTCTGCCCCGTCGGTGACTGCTACAGCTATCAGAATATCGCCTTCGACGCCGTCTCCGAAGTGGTCGAAAAGGTCACCAGAAAATCCTACGCGGAGGCGCTCGCTAATGGCCTCTTTCACCCCCTGGGTATGACCAATGCGAGCGTCGGACGGGAAGCACTTCAGAGCTCTGCATCCTGGGCCGAACCGCACAGATACAGCCGCGGCGCGGCCTCGGCAAAGCGCCGCAAGGTGAAAGACGCCTACTACCGCATCCCGGCCGCCGGTGGCGTCAACGGCTCAATCCGCGATCTTGCTCTCTTCGCCCGTGCGCAGATGGGCCTTACGCCTGAGATCCTGCCGCCCGCTCTGCTGGAAAACCTCCACAGCGCCCGCGTCTATACCCGCAGTGAGCAATCGCGCATGAGCAGCAAGTACGGCGGCCACCTGCGTGATGCCCGTTATGCTCTGGGCTGGCGCGTCTACAAATACGGCGCCGCCGGTACACGGGTCGTTGGCCACCGCGGCGCCGTGGACGGCTATCGCTCGATGATTCTGTTCGACCCTGAACGCGACACGGGCGTTGTTGCGCTCTGGAATTCCAACTCCCGCCGTCCGTCGGCGATCCAGTTGGAGGTCATGGACATGGCCTACGGTTTGCCGACACGGGACTGGTTGAGGCTTGACGGCAAAGCGGGCCAATAGATTTGAGGGAACGGATTTGATGTCTTAAACCTGAGGCCAATCTTGATTAAAGCAAACAAGCACAAACGCACTCTTACCTGCTTTGTTAGCTCATTCTTTTCGGAAAAAGGGAATCAGGAAAACCAGGCACGCCACTAGAAAAAATGTGCTACCCACCAAGGCCCAGAAGTTACCGATGCTCGCGATCAGAAATCCGATTGCGGACAGAACGAAAAGGATCCAGCCCACGAAGTTGATTTGATGATTGGTCACTTCCGTCCCCGTCTACGCAAACACCTAACCCAGGATCGCAGGTTCTCAGAAACTTGTGAAGTCAGCACTCTGGCGCCGTCGAGACGAGCAAAAAAAGGCGGCGCTTCAGTAAGGTCACGCTGTAAGTTTATTCAGTGGGCCTTAAAACTCCACGCCCTTCTGTGCCTTCACGCCCTGTTCCCGGAAGGGGTGTTTGATCTGGGTCATCTCGGTGACCAGGTCGGCGACCTCAATGAGTTCCGGCTTGGCGTTGCGGCCGGTGACGATGACGTGAAGGTCTTCGGGGCGGTTGTCGAGGAATTCGACCACTTCTTCAAGCGGCAGGTAATCGTAGCGTAAGACGATGTTAAGTTCGTCCAGTAAGACCATGTCGTACTTGGGCTTTTCACCCTTGGACTTATCGACCCGGCAGGCCTCGATCATTTCCTTCGAAACTTCCCAGGCGCGCTTCGCGGCGGCAATGTCGCGGGCACGGTCCTGGGTGTCCCAGGTGAAGCCTTCGCCCATGGTGCGGATCTCGGTCAGATCGGGAAAGCGTTCCAGCACGACACGCTCTCCAGTCTCCCACTTGCCTTTGACGTATTGAACCACGCCGGTGCGCATACCGTTGCCGATGGCACGGGCAATCAGGCCAAAGGCCGCTGTCGACTTACCCTTGCCCTTGCCGGTGTGGACGATGAGCAGGCCCTTTTCCTCAGTCTTGGTGGACAGCATGCGATCGCGGGCAGCCTTGCGCTTACGGGCCTTTTCATTGGCGCGCTCGTTCAGTTCCGCCTCGGTCATTTCGCCTTTGGGCTTGTCGCTTGTCATTGTATCACCTCTTCTTCTTTTTCATGCCCGGCCAGCTCCCGCAATCTGGCTTGCGCCGAATTGGACTTTGCCCGCCACAGTCCCCGCTCCTGAGCTTCGATCATGCGTCCGGCAATCTCGCGCGCCGCCGCCGGGTTGTTCTGTTCCATAAACTCCAGCACCTCTGCGTCGCCCAGGTAGGCATCGTATACCGCATCGAAGTGATGGTCGGCCACCACCCGCGCGGTTGCCGCGAAAGCAAAGAGATAGTCGACGGTTGCGGCCATCTCGAAGGCGCCTTTGTAGCCATGGCGCATCACCCCGGCAATCCACTTGGGATTGACCACACGGGCGCGCACCACACGGGCGACCTCTTCCTCCAGGGTACGAATCTTCGGGCTTTCTGGGCGGGAATGGTCGTTGTGATAGACCTGCGGCTGCCGGCCGGAAAGGTGACGTACGGCGGCGGTCAGACCACCCTCGAACTGGTAATAGTCGTCGGAATCCAACAGATCGTGCTCTCGGTTATCCTGGTTATGCACCACCGTGTCGACCGCACGCAGGCGGGACTCAAAGAGACCGTGTGCGGCAGTACCGCCGCTGCCCGCGCCATAGGCATAGCCGCCCCAGGCCAGATAAGCCCGCGCCAGATCGCCCTCGTCCTCCCAGCCGCGCTCGTCAATCAATGCCTGCAAGCCCGCGCCATAAGCGCCTGGCTTGGAACCGAAAACCCGGTAGCCCGAGCGTTTGTCCGCGAGCTCCGCGGCGATGCCCTTTGAGATCAGTTCATCACGTTCCCGTCGGAAAGCCTCGGCCAGCGGATTCTTATCGGCGGGTTCATCCAGAGCGGCGACAGCACGCACGGCGGAATCGAACAAATCGATCTGCGCCGGGAAGGCGTCGCGGAAGAAACCTGAGACTCTGAGAGTCACATCAACGCGTGGACGGTCCAGAACAGACAAGGGTAAAATCTCGAACCCGGTCACCCGGCGCGAGGTCACTTCCCAGGTCGGACGCACGCCCAGCAGTGCAAGGCCCTGGGCGATGTCATCGCCGCCGGTGCGCATGTTCGCGGTGCCCCAGGCGGAGAGCGCGATCCGGCGTGGCCAGGCGCCCTGCTCCTGCCTGTGACGCTCGATCAGCAAGCAGGCGGATTTCCAGCCCAGATGCCAGGCTGCGGGTGTCGGCACCGTCCGGCTATCGAGTGAGTAGAAGTTTCGGCCCGTGGGAAGTACATCCAGGCGCCCGCGGGTCGGCGCACCGGAGGGACCCGGCGGCACAAAAGTGCCGTTCAGGCCTTTAAGAACACCGGCGATTTCGGCATCACCTGAATCGATGACTGAAGGTCGGACAGCGGTTGCAATGCTTCCCAGCACCCGAATGGTTTGCTGCCATTCCGATGCGGCTTTCCGCTCGCCTGAAACCAGCCCCTGTGCCAGGAGTTCAAGCCGCTCGACCGTATCGCCCTGACTGCGCCAAGAGCCATCACCGGTTAGGACCTCGGGCCGGGGACCGCTCCAGTCGGCGCCCATTTCGCAGTCCAGAGGGTCGAAGTTCTCGAAGCCCAGATCCGATGCGAGAGCCCGGATCAGAGAGGCATCGCCCTCCTTGCCCTCGCCACGCGGCAGACGGGTCAGTGCCACCAGCAGATCGGTGAGCTGCCGCCCCTCCGGCGCTTCGCCGAAGATGTGCAGGCCATCGCGGATCTGAAGTTCCTTCAATTCGCAGAGGTAGTTATCCAGCTTGCTTAAGGCCGCATCGGCATCGTCTGCCGCAACGATCCCGCAGTCCTTGTCGAGACCGATAGAGGCGCTGAGCTCGAGGATCTGTTCACGCAGAACCTTAAGACGACGCGGGTCGACGCCCGCGGCTTCATAGTACTCGTCGACCAGAAGTTCGAGGTCCGCCAGGGGACCGTAGGATTCCGCACGGGTCAGTGGCGGGGTCAGGTGATCGATGATGACCGCCTGGGCACGGCGTTTGGCCTGGGTGCCCTCGCCCGGGTCATTGACGATAAAGGGATAAAAGTGCGGCAAGGGCCCCAGAACCGCTTCGGGGAAGCAGCTCTCCGAAAGGGCCAGAGATTTGCCGGGCAGCCATTCCAGATTGCCGTGCTTGCCCATGTGAATGACCGCATGAACCTGCTCTACAATGCGCAGCCAGGCGTAGAACGCCAGATAGCCGTGCGGCGGCACGAGATCGGGATCGTGGTAGGTCGCGGTGGGATCGATGTTGTAGCCACGGGCAGGCTGCAGGCCGACGGTGACTTTGCCGCAACGAAAGAAAGAAAGCGCGAAACTACCCGAACTGGTTTCATTCGAAACAAAGAAGGGATCGTTCTCAGGCGCGCCCCAACGCTCCGTCACTGCTGCTTGAACAACACTTGGTAAACTGCTGAAAAATTTCAGATAGCGGCCGAGACTCAAGCTCACCAGAATAACGCGCCCATCAGTTGCGGCGTTCGTTGGGCCCTTGGCCAATTGTTCGACCAGGGCGTTCCCGTCGCTGGGAATGTCTTCAACGTCATAACCCGCCGCCGCCAGTGCGCGGAGCAGCACGACCGAACCCGCCGGGGTGTCGAGGCCGACCCCGTTGCCCATGCGTCCGTCCCGGTTCGGATAGTTGGCCAGAATGAGCGCAACCCGCCGTTCGGACGCCGGCGTGCGTTTCAGATCCAGCCATTTCGCCGCCAACGCCACGACGAAGTCGATGCGGTCCGCGACCGGCGCATAGGTGACGATGGAAGATTGTGTCGCTGGATCGAAGCGGGCTTCAGACTTAAAGGAGACGGCGCGAGAGAGGATGCGTCCATCAACTTCAGGCAGGGCCACGTTCATGGCGATGTCGCGAGCCGAGAGGCCGTTGGCGGACTCCCGCCAGGCGGCTTCGTTGCCGCCGGAGAAAACCACCTGCAGGATCGGACAGTCCAGGCCGTCGAAGGGTGTCTCACGCCGCTCGGCACCGGGGCTCGAAATTGCAAAGCCGGTGGCGTTGAGCACGATCTCGCTGCCGGCGTCCTCCAGCAGCTGGCGCAGGGTCTCGGCGGAGACGGCTTCCTTGAGGCTGGCGCAATAGACCGGCAGCGGATTGACGCCCTGTTGCTTCAGACCCACGATCAGGGCATCGACCGGCGCCAGGTTCGCGGCCTGCACGAGAGCGCGGTAGAAGACGATGGCGGCGACCGGGGCACCCTCGATCCAATCGCTTTTGAGGTCTTCAAGATCTGGCTGGTCATAACCCGGCCAATAAATGCCGGCGCGCAGCAGAGGACGCGGCTCGTTCCAGACCGGAAGTTTTCCGCCCTCCTCTTGCTCAGCCTCTTCCGGGCCGCCCTCTTCCAAGAGCGTCGCGGCGTAGAGCAGAAAGTTACGGGCGTTTTCCGGTCCGCCGTGAATGCAGTACTGCCAGAGCCGGTGACAGGCTTCGCCCCCCAGGGTCGAGTGGTCGGCGAGTTCCGCATCCGGCTGGTCGTCGCCGGGCAGCAACGCCAGGGGAATGCCACGCTCCGCGCAGGTCGCGCGCAGTTGCTCAACACCATAGGGCCAGTAGCCGACCCCGCCGAGCAGACGGACAATCACCAGCCTTGCGTTGGCGATCATCTCTTCGGCGTAGAGATCCACCGATAGATTGTGGCCGAGTTGCATGAGATTGGCGAGACGCAGGCTCGGACTGTCTCCAGGCGCTGCGTCGCTGATATGTCCATAGGCCAGCGAGAGGCTGGCCAGCTCGGTATCGGCCGCCGAGAGCACGATGATATCGCCGGGAGTTTGGCCAAGATCAACGGCTTCCGAGCCATCGGAGATGCCACCTGCCTGCGCTTGCAAAAGATGCATGTCAGCTCTCGCCCTTAACGCCGGTCTCAGCGACCGACTATCTCAGTCTTAGACCGCCAGGGCCGCGCCTCGGCGCGACCTCTTAACCTGCTAAAGCGGAGGCCGATTCACGCTCGGCTTCCTGTGAAGCCGAACGATCGGACTCCAGCGCCGTGCGGATCGCGTCGCTGTCCATATCCGCCTCGCCGATCACTACCAGCCGCGTGGACTGAATTTCCTCCGGCTGCCAGTCACGGTCGTAGTAATGTTGCAGGCGTCCGCCGACCCCCTGCAGGACCAGACGCATGTCCTTGCCCGCGACCTTGGCGAAACCCTTCACCCGTAGAATGCCGTGCTGGGCGATCACCGGCAGCAGGCGGTCGACCAGACCTTGCGGGTTTTCCACCTCACCCAGATCGACCGCGAAGGACATGAAGTCGTCGTGGTCGTGCTCGTGGCCGTCGTCGTGATGGCTGGGGCGGGAGTCCAGATCGGACTCCGCCGCCGCTTCCAGGCCCAGCAGGACCTTGGCATCGACCTTGCCGTAGGAGCTGCGTACGATCTTGACCTCGGGGCGCAGCTCGGCCTGCACGTCCTTGAGCACCCGGTCCAGATCGGGCTCGTTCAGCAGGTCGGTCTTGTTGATCACCACCATGTCAGCGCAGGAGATCTGCTCCTCGAAGAGCTCCTCCAGCGGGCTTTCGTGGTCCAGGGACTCGTCGGCTTTACGCTGCGCATCCACCGCCGCAGGGTCACTGGCGAAGAGGCCTTCTGCAACGGCAGGGCCGTCGATCACGGTAATGACGCCGTCCACTGTGACCTTGGTGCGGATCTCCGGCCAGTTGAAAGCCTTGACCAGCGGCTTGGGCAGCGCGAGGCCGGAGGTCTCGATGACGATGTGATCCGGCGGCTCGGCCCGGTTCAGCAGAGTCTCGATGGTCGGGATGAAGTCATCGGCAACGGTACAGCAGATACAGCCATTGGGCAGTTCCAGCACCGCGTCTTCCTCGCAGTTCTCGATGCCACAGCCCTTGACGATCTCGCCGTCCACGCCCAGATCGCCGAATTCGTTGATCACCAGGGCCAGACGTTTACCCCCACTGGTCTCCAGCAGGTTGCGGATGGTGCTGGTCTTGCCGGCGCCGAGGAAGCCGGTGATGACGGTAGCGGGAATTTTGCCCGAGGGCGCTTTGTTATCTTGCGACATGAATTTTGCTCACCAGTGCTTTGTTATTGTTTTAATTTTTTTCGTACTTATTGCGGCGCCTTCATGATCATGGGCAAGCCCGCGACCATGAAAACCACCGAATCCGCCGCCGCCGCAACTGCCTGATGCAGACGGCCGGCATGGTCGCGAAAGTCTCGCGCCAATTGGTGCATAGGCACAATCCCAAGACCGACTTCATTTGAAACAAAGACGACCGGGCCATTCTGACCCGGCAAGTTCGAAACCAGTCTATCGATCTCCGAATCGATGTCCCGCCCCTCGGCCATGAGGTTCGAGAGCCAGAGGGTCAGGCAGTCCACCAGGATCGGCCGATCGGCGCGCACTTCGCGTTTGAGAACACCGACCAGATCCAGTGGCTCTTCAATGGTCCGCCAGCGTTCGCCCCTGCGCGCCTTATGGGCGTCGATGCGCGCAGCCATCTCGGCATCGCGTTCAGCCTGCCCCACCGCGGTCGCGATATAGAGGCAATCGCCGCCTGCGGATTCAACAAGCTCTTCCGCATGCCGGCTCTTGCCCGAACGGGCACCGCCCAGGATCAAGGAGACGGCGGGTAGCAGAGTTTGCGGATTGGCAGGCACTGGAGTCCAAAGGCCTTTAAAGATGTGAGTTGGCGGCGAGTTTCCTTAGCCCGCCCAGCGCACGCAAGAACAATCTTCGCGGCTGCGAAAATCCTGCAATGTCAGCGGGTTCGCACAAGAGATCTCACAGCGCCCGCTTACGCATATCGCGTTTGACTGTCGTCTCAAGCCGATCCAAACGCGTTGTGCTCTGCAAACGCTGCCTCGGATCTGCCTATGGCTAAACCTGTTCCAGTGAACGCGACACACGCTAAAATGTGATCGGCCCGTGTCTGGCACTATGAGCGCCCCGGTCCCAATTCATTAACCACGAGGCTGCAACCCCGAAGGCCCCAGAGTTTTGGGTCCGGACAAATCGTTTAGCGTTTAGATCGACTCAAAATTCACTGCCTCTCAATCAGCATACAGCTGATTTCGAACGCAAATTTTGGGAGCTCGCAATTCAGGAAAAATGCTAAACGACACTAACGGGAGAGTGAACCATGTTGAAACGAACCGCTTTGACCACGCTGCAGATCTTCGCGATCCTGGCCGTGATCACCCTCGTACTGACCTCCGCCGCCCGCGCGGTCGGCTTGCAAAGCACCGGCTTCCAAAGTGCAGTGCTTGAGACGGGCGCGCTATCGGACGGCAAACAGGCTCTGGACGCCGGGATCGTGAAGGCCGGCTTCAAAAAGCGCCATGGCCATCGGGGCTACCGGCATCGGGGCTTCGGGCACAAGAAGTTCGGCTTCAGAAAGTTTGGGCATAAGCGCAAGTTTGGGCACCGCAAATTTAAGCATCGCAGCTATAAGCATAGGCGTTACGGACACCGAAGCTATAAACATAGAAGTTACGGGCATCGGAGCTACGGGCACGGAAACTTTCGGTTCAAGAAATACGGTTTCAAGAAATATGGCCACAAGCACCACGGTTATAAGAAGTACTCCCACAAGGGTTATGGCTACAAAAAGCTGAGCGGCGGCAAGTTCGACTATGGTTCGAGCAGCTACAAAGCCACGGGTCCCAAACACCACGGCCATAACTTTCGCAATGGCAACAGCCAGAAAAAGTTCGCCGTCAAGGTCCTCCCGCGCCGAAAGCCTGCTGTGAAGAAATTCAATTACGGCAGCAGCCAGTTCAAGCACAAGGTCCCGAAACACCGCGGGCATGACTTTAGGAACGAGCCGACGCATTGATTAGCGGGTGGCGTTCAAAGGTCCTTAGAAGCCAAGCATCTGCTCCAAATTGCGAGCCTAAGAGAACTAAATACTTACTCCCGAGCTATTCAGTCACTGAACACGATCCTGAGCACTTGGGCCTTCCAGTATTGGTACTTCGTGAAAATTCATTACTCGACATCAAGCGTTTCAGGCTCGACAGTCTGCAGAAACGCCTTGAGCTTAATGCAGGCCGAATAGCTGGAAACCCTTGTTGCGGGCTTTACGCTTCTTATTCCTTCCACCTCAAAAACCGAATCATTCTGCCTTATATCGCGGCCACGATGAGGATAGGAACTACACGCAACGTCGCTGTCTCTAATCGCATCAGGGATGACATAACCAATCAAGTCTCTGGTAGTGGAGTTGATGTTCCGGTGCCGGATCGAATACAGCTTCAAATACGGGCCCAACTCGGTGGAAACTTCGAGGCCAGGTCCGGCATACCCATTGTGGCACATGTCGTGTCGAATCTTGTAAGCAAACAATGCTCGGTCCGCACCATCGATATAAGTGAGGTGAAGCTCCAATCCAGAAGCTTCGATGTCAAGTGCACAAGCCTTCTGGCCTTTCTGACCAGCCTTCGCTTTGCTTTTGGTTAGCGTCCGATCACCCGTTACAATGTAGTATTCAATTGGTTTTTCCAACTTGAAGCCGTCAATCTCCCCGACCACGCGATGTTTGAAACCTGCAAGCCGCTCACCTTCAAGGGTCACGGTTCGTCCGGAGATGCGTACACTGGGCTGAGAGACCGATGTAGCTCTCTTTCGTAGCGACGCTTCCATTTCCGCAGCATCGTCTGTGAATTCGCCGTCAATATACAGGTTCTGATACTCACCTAGTTTCTGAATCGTTGGTTTCTCGAGAATCTGGCGCCAGCGCGCTTCAGGAACACGCCGCGAATTTGGGTACCTGACTGCAAAAGTCTCATAGTCAAGCGTTCGGTTATCCCAATCGAATTCCGACATATAGTGATCGATCTCCTGCACGCGTTGGACGGCGGTCTCAACTCTCAATCGGTGTTTTTCGTTTGGAAGTGAGCAAGACTGAGCGCCAGGTGTTAAAATGTATCGACTTGGGTTTGAGGTTACTTCCTCAACGAGATCGCAGTCCGATTTGAACAACAACAGATATCGGACATATGCGATGCGCGTTCGTTCATGGGATGCGTAATCAAATTTCTTTAGCAAGCCGTCTTCTTTTTGCGCATCACTCCATAGATATGTGTGCCTGCTGTTCGAAGAACATCCAGTAACGACCACAAAAACAAAAAGTAAAGCCAATCGGAGAACTGAAAACGCCATAACAGAACCTCTCCATTTCGCGAGCTCTCATTTCGTTCTTTAGAAGCCTAAATTAGAGGTGTGACCCTGTCCAATTGGATGAGGCTTTGTTATGGCAGGGATATGCAATGTACCAACAGGGCCAAGATGCAATCCGTCCACGATTATCAATACCCCAGACGAATAAAAGACCTGTCCGCGACCACCTAGCTCTGCGGGTGACCACGTCACCAAAGGAAAGACCCCTGCAGATTCACTTACTAAATGCGCTATTCGGTCTATGGGATTCCGGGGGATTCGGGGCGATTCCTGGGACACAGTATCCAACTCGCCATTTCCGACTCAGGAATCAGTACAGTTTCCCCAGACTCGCATCACACCATGAAACGCGCGGCATCGGGCATGTGCGGAGGCAATGCACGCTGCAGGACCCGGGCGGCGGCAATGACGTAGTCGTCCCCCGGCTTGGGATAGCGCAGATCTGAGTCGAGATAGGAAGCGATCGAGGGTTCTGAGGTGATCCTTTCATACAAGTCCTTCAGGTTAGGCGTGCAATCGAGAAGGTCAGGAAGCCATTCCAGGTATGAACTCAGCGCTTCCGCCAGGACGACATCCGCGAAAGTCATCTTGTCCGCAGCGCAGAAGCCTGATCCCTGCGCTGTAATCCGCGCTTCGAAGCGAGGTCCGAACTTGGCGAAGCGACCCTCAAGCTCGGCGATGGCGATTTCAGGGCTCGGTTTGAAGGCGGCCTGCATCGCGGTTTCGGCGAAATCGGCGACGACACCTGCGATCATATCGGCCCACATGGCATCGGTGTCGTTGCCGCCGTAAAGCCCGCCCCGCCGCGCGAGACAACGGATCATCGCCGAGGACTGACTGAGTTGGTGGCCATCAATCTCCAGCAAGGGCATCTGGTCGAATGGAAGCTTGCCGGCCGCGCGCAGGCTCGCAAGTTCTTCCGGGGTATCGATGGGCACATTCATGAATGCGACACCCGAGGCGGCCAGCATCCATCGCGTGGTCTCGGCCCGGCCGCGCCCTCTGAAGTAAGTCAACTTTGCGACCATAACCATGTCCTTTCGATCTGATCCCGCAACACCGGGGATCCCAGGGTCGCACACGTCAGGAGGCATGATATCCAATTGCTTAGAAAGGAAAACAAACTAAGGGCTGTGTCTCATCTCCCAATAGAATTCCACATTACCCCACGCCCACAGCACACAGATTTTGTTTGAATGCGCATCGTTTCTCGACATAGAGTCGTCAGGTTATTCAAAATAAATATCGGCAAGGTGCAGTAACGGCATAAAAATCGACCGTCGAACGACTGAGCATGCGACGGCGAATCATTCCACGTTACTCACTCGGACAAACAGGTAGTTCTGTGAAGCAGGAAAGTTTGGCAGGCTTTTCTGGTGCGCCGAGCCAAATTCAGCAGGTAGCCTCAAAAAATAAGAACGAGCCTGGGAGGTACGGGGTATGGGGAACGAGGTAAGCACGACAGGCAGAGCGGCGACGGATCGGAGAACCTACGAGAGGCGCGATGGTCACGCATCCAAAGTCCTGGGTTTCTCGGCCAATGCCGCGCTTGCGGCCATGACCTTCGGCGCTTTTGCACTGGTTGTCGCCGGTTATTTCTACTGGGACAGGGTGCTCCAACCCACGACACCGGAATATGCCGACCCGGCCATCCTCTATCGGCTGATCCTGGTCGTCATTCTGATGCTCTTCATCCCCTTCACCGCCATGAGTTTTTACTTCGTCCGGCGCGATGTCCGGCGGCGCGAGCTGCGCGAACACTGCCGAACCCTGGAATTGAACTACGAACACTACTATCACATCTACAAGCGCGAGACGCGCTCGGCGCACTTTCTCTATGCGGTCTGTTTTACCTCTGTAATCACCATGCTGGGCCTGACGGCCATTCTGCTGGGCAAGGAGCTCAAGCTGGACGAAGGCGCGAACCTGCTGCTCATGGGCGTCTTCACCGGCGCCGACCCAAAAGATGTCGGAGCCTTGCAGACGGGGCCACTGCTGTTTTTCGGAACGGCCTTTCTCGGGGCCTATCTCTGGGGCCTGCAGAATATCCTGCATCGTTACTTCACCAACGACCTTGTACCGGGCGTCTACTACGGGCTGGGGACGCGGATGATCTTTTCCGCGGTCATCGCGCTGATCATCTTCCATCTCCTGCCCGATGCGGGCAGCGAAGACAGCATCGGCACCGGCATGCTGCCCGCGCTCGCCTTCCTGATCGGCATGTTCCCGCAGCGGGCGTTGCAATACATGACCGAGAAGGTCAACATTCTCTCGAGCCCGACAGACATAAAGAGCCGCGAACTTCCCCTGGAACTGATCCAGGGTATCTCGGTCAACGACAAGCTGCGCCTGAAGGAAGAGGGTGTGGAATCCAGCTATGACCTGGCCAATGCGGACTTCGTTCAGCTGCTCTTCACCACCCCTTTCCGTCCGCTGGAACTGGTCGACTGGCAACTGCAGGCGCGGCTCATCGTGTTCTTCGGGAGCTCGGTCGATGAATTGCGCGATCACGGGGTGCGCACCATTACCGAACTCAAGATGCTCGATGATGCCACGGCGCAGGAACTCGCCGAGAAGACCCACGCAACCAAGACGGCAATCGATATGGCCCGCAGGCGCGCCGCCGGGGATCACGGCATCGAATTTCTGGAGTCCCTGCGCAAGCTGCTGCTTTCCGGCAGCGGCATCAAGAAAAATGACGTGACGCAACCGAACGCAGGTACTGAGGAGCCGGCCGAAAGCAAGAGCCCGGGCAAGAAGGAGCTGCAAGAAGCCGCGGAATAGGCCTGGCACTTTAGGCCCGGGCTTTGAGAGCTGCGCAGGGTCACGTCCGGTTCTGCGCGAAAAACTCGTCACCTGTGGAGTACGGCGCGGGCTTCCCTGCGCGCCAGCACGCCCACATCTGATGAAACCTGCTCCGTGACATTGACTGATCTGCGGTTGGCAGCCCCGTCCCGTGCGGCCCCACTTAGGCAAAATCCAGGACCCGTCCCTCCCGCTCCGAGACCAATTAGAGGGAGCTCTCGAGCCAACAGACAATGCCGGCCGCCATCTCCCCGACCGACTGCATCAGTTCCTCAATGGAGGCCCCGGTTTCCGCAACGATGGGCGCATGGATCGTCTGAATATCTGGCGCATCCCGGCCTTTGCTGTTCGGACGGTAAGTGTAGCTGCCTTCATTTATATCTGCGGGCCTGAACCACTACAGACTCTGCAGTACTCCAAACTCCTGAGTATTCCTGCACTCCAAATCCGGTCAACTTGTGCGCATTGCACCACGACGGGACAGCAGAGGCTTTCCGGCCGGCGGTCCCTGCGGCGGACAGATTCATGTCAAACGCATAGCTACTGAAAAGAGGTTCTTTATTATGATTCGAAGCATTCTTCTTGCGGCAATTATCGCCGTTTCCGGTTCGCCCGCTCAAGCGGTTCCCATCAGCGCCGGAGAAACCCTGCGCGGGAGCTACACATTCGCCGGCAGCGAACTGGCGCCACAATCCTTCCTTTTGCGCCTGGCGAGCGCAGACCTCTTTGGTAACGGCGATGCCGTCGCGATCTCCTTGCTGGATTCCGGGTTGACCCGGCTCACATCGAGCATATTCGCCTCTGTCGGCACGGGCCTGGACCCAACGGTCGGGATCACGTTTGATCCAGGAGACTTTCTGCCCGGCGTGTTGCCGGCCGGCAGTCCGCCCCGCATTCCAAATGCCGGCTTCGTTGAGATTTCGGCGCTTGCAGGGTCGTTCGATGTCACTGCTATCGATCTTTTTGCCCTGGATTTTTCTTTCCCCGGGCTTGCGATCCTGCGCCAAGATCGCGTGTCAGAGTTCCAGCAAGTGCAGACCGGGCCAACGCCCGTAGGGGTGCCTGTGCCGGCGTCCGCCTGGCTCCTGCTCATGGGGCTGGTCCTGTTCGTGGCGATGCGTCGTCGGAGCCAGCAATTCCCGAAGACCCAGGGGCAGACACCGATTCGAATGTGACGATTTAAGGTGAGCACCGAAAACAGGACATGACGCTACGACCACATACGCGGCCGGCGAAGGCCAAAGCAGGCCGCGTATTCTCAAGACGCAAAAAATTCATACCCATGCCGCCGGGATTTTGTTATCAAACGCCCCGTCATGTCAGGTCCGTTGCCCACCAAACTCACAATCTGCTCAACATGTTTAGACACCAGCTGCGCCGGCGAAGCCGGAATCGGCGGCGGTGGAAAGATGTTCGCGATGCTCGAGGAGAAACACCGCGAACATCCCGATAAGGATGCGGTCGAGTTGGTGGCTCTGCGTTGCCTCATGGCCTGTACCGAAGGCTGTGTGGTCACCGTCGCAGCCGAGGGAAAGATGCAGTATCTGCTGGGGCGCCTGCCCGCCGAAGACGGCGTCGCAGAGCAACTTCTTGATTTTGCCGTATTGCATGCCCGTTCTGAAACCGGCGTCACCGAGAATCATAACTGGCCTCCGAAAATCCGGAGCAATTTTCTGGGCCGCATACCGCCGCCTGCGTCGATGGATGTCGACTGGAACGATGAAGGCTGTAATCTGTAGGCCGGATGCGGCTTCAGTTCTGACGTGACGGGCAAAGGGCACGGATTGGAGTCCTCATTGTGGCACAATGTCATGACGGTCAGATCATCGAGACCGAACGCTTGATCCTTGAACCCTTCAGCCCGTCTCACGCCGAGACCTTGAACGCCATGAACGCCGATCCAGAAATCATGCGCTATATAGGTGGCAGAAGCGTCGAAACCCTGGAGGAAACCAAGGCAGCGATCGCGCGGGTGGACGCGCGCTGGAAAAATCTCGGATATTCCTGGTGGGCCATTCTTCATCGAAAAGAAAAGGAAATCATCGGCGCCGCCTGCGTGCAAAACCTGGCCAACAACGAAGGCGCGCCTCTGGAGATCGGTTGGCGCTTGAAATCCGAGTTTCAGGGTCAGGGTTTTGCGACCGAGGCCGGGCAAGCAGCCATCGACTTTGCCTTCGAACATCTTGGCGTAGACTATCTGGTGGCCGTTGCCCATCCCGACAACAAAGCCTCCCACCGGGTGATGGAACGGCTTGGAATGACCTACGTCGGCATCGAGGAACATTATGACGCGCCCTGCGTCGTCTATGCGTTACACGAAACAGCCGTTAAGACGTAAGTGTAAACTCGCGCGTGGCCAGTTGATTAAGCGCCATCGAAATTGGCGCGCAAGCTCTCTCACTATTGAAAAACAATATTCTACAATAAGATAAGTTGTCTACGCCACCAAAATTCCCTCCACATTTACATTGCGGGAACATTATTATATCATCGACCTTCGTTTTTTGTTTGTTACACCAAAATTATTTGAAGCTACGACATATTCGCACAAAAGACTCGGCCTCTGAAATCGGCGGGTTACGGCTTGGCTTTCGACCAGCCGGATCAACAAGAACTTCGAATGTTCCTATGTGATTTCTCAGCGGGGCTTTACGACGTTAGGAAACAGGAAATGATCGACATAAAAAAATGTGCCTTTCTCTCGGCACTCGTCGCCACGCTCCTCTTCGCATCGACTGCGTCGGCGAACCTGATCACCAATGGCGATTTCGAGACAGGTGATCTTTCCGGCTGGACGGTCTTTACGACAGCCGACGGGACCAATGGTATCCCGCCCGCCGTAACCTCCTTCGACACCACCGGTGGCGGCGCGTCGAGAGCGGCCCGTTTCCGGGTTGGACGCGACACTGAGACCATAGGCACACCAGAAGGCGGCGGCATTTTCCAGAACATCAACGTTTTGGCCGCCGGTATTTTGAATATAGGCCTGGATATTGCTTCTGATAACGACTCTGTTTTCTTCAATGCCGATGGCGGGCTTTTCGCACTGCTGTTCGACAATGTGGTGGTCGACAGCTTCGGTTTTGGCGAGATAGACGACAACTCGACCGAACGCGCAGCGCTTGCCGCAGCCGTCAATGCAACGGCGGGTCTGCACGAGATCCGCATCGTGATGACGCGGGGCTTTGGACAGTCCAGCAGTACGCCGGACCAGTATATCGATAATGTGGTGGCCACGACGGCTTCACAGATTTCGGAGCCCGGCACGCTGGCCATCTTGGGTCTCGGCCTTACCGGCCTCGGCTTCATGCGCCGCAGGAAAGCGGCGTAACCTCGCTGCGCAGACATTGTCTTGCGTGACAAAAGACGGTGGGTCTTCGGAGCCGCCGTTTTCATTTGGGGTTCAAGGCCGGAGCCATAGTCCTGAAGCGCACCCACGAAATAAAGCGTAGGTTACGGCGGTGTGCCCGCCATCTATCTGAAACCAGGGTCAAACAAGGCGGGCTTTTAGCGATTCGAAAGGCTCGTCTCGGTGTCTCTGGTGGCCGTTGTCGATCCCGGTAACGAGGCTTCGCACCGATTGATGGAACGGCTCGGAATGACCTACATCGGTATTGAGGAACACTATGACGCGCCCTGCGTCGTCTATGCGCTACACAAAGCGGCCACGGAAAAGACCGGCCCGGAGAAGTAAATTCCCTCTCCCCCTAAAAACATTTCCGCCCGATCCTTGATTTGCCTGTAGCATGGCGGACCAAACCGGAGAGGAAGACATGAGCCAAGCGCTGCAGACCGATGATTTCATGGCCATGAAGGGGGCGGGCTATTATTCCAAGGCGACCATCGGTGCCAAACATGTGATGGACAATGCCGCCGGCCTGATTCTCGACGCCCTCGAACGCATGGACCCGCCGGACAATGGCGCGACCTTCACCATGACCGACATGGGATGCGCCGATGGCGGCACCTCGATCGACATGGTCGGCAGAGTTCTCAAGGAGGTGCGCGGGCGCTGCCCCTCGCGGCCGATCCAGATGATCTATACAGATCTGCCGCGTAACGATTTTTCGCAGCTATTCCAGATCGTGCACGGCCTGACCGACATCGAGAGCTATTTCACCGATATCGACGATCTCTACGTCTACGGCTGCGCGACGTCGTTTCACCAGAAGATGGTGCCGCCGGGCAGTCTGCATCTGGGACATTCGGCGACCGCCTCGCACTACATCACGGAGGTCCCCTGCTCTCTACAGAACCATGTGCACATGGTCGGCACGGCCGGAGCGGAACGTGATGCCTTTGAAGCCAAGGGCGCCGTCGACTGGCAAAACATGCTCTTGAACCGCACAGAAGAACTCGCGCCCGGCGGCCGGTTGGCCCTGTTCAATTTCGGCATCGACGAAGAAGGGCGTTACCTGGGCCATACCGGCGGGGTCTCCATGTTCGATACCTTCAATGAACTCTGGCGTGGCATGGTCGACGACGGCAGCATTACCCAAGACGAATACCTCGCCACCAACTTCCCGCAGTGCTATCGCACGGTCGATCAATTCGCCGCACCGCTGCGCGACGAAGCAAACCCGGTCCGACAGGCCGGACTGCGGCTCGAACACATCGAGACCCGTGTGGTCCGGTGCCCCTTTGCCGAGGATTTCGAGCGCCACAGGGATGCCGAAAGGTTCGCCGCCGAATACATCCCAACGCTTCGATCCTGGTCGGAGCCGGTCTTTCTCGCCGGTTTGTCCGGCGGACGACCCGGCAGCGAGAGGGCGGCGATCGTCAATGACTTCTATCAGCGCTACCAGCGCCGCGTGGCCGATGCGCCCCGGGGACACGCGATGGATTATGTGCACTGCTACATGATTTGCGAAAAAATCTGACAGCTAATGACAAGCATGCCGCCACCATTGAGGGAATGGTAAAACACCGGGAGGGTGGTTCGCAGTAGCGACCTAAATGACCGTAATCTTCGCTACCTCCGCCTCCACCTATTTCAGGTCTACACGCCCAGCGCGGTTTTCACCGACCCTACGTTGCTGAACGACCAATCGACCGCGTTGTTCTCTGTCAGGAACATGATCGAGTTATTTGGCTGAAAACCGATCTCTTCGAGCCGTTTTCGAAAATCCTTGTACAACGCTTCCTTCTGATCATCGGAGCGTCCGGCCAGCAGCGTGATCTCTACGATGATTGTGCAACTTGGATCCCGGTTTCCGAGAAAGGTGGGGTGAATCAACATGTCCTCTGCTGCGTAGCGCGAGATCAGGCAAAAGTTGTCGTCTTGATTCACAGCACAGGTGTCAACGAGACTGGTATGGATCATCTCACTGATCAATCGGCAAGTTGCCGGTTCAAGCGAGTGGGGTACGTGAATTTTGGTAAAAGGCATCTAACGCTCCAGATTCGGCTTTCTCGTCAGGTTTTGAGTGACGGAGATGTGTCGGAAGATCGGCGCCAAACGGTTGCAGGTCAAACTTTTCCCGCTCATTGGCCATCTTCCATAACGCCTCGGCGGGGTCTTTCCATAGAGGTATTTTGTTCGCAGTTATGACCTCATCTCGCGTCACACCGACATCCTTCAAGAGATGATCATTGAGGGACAGCATATCATTAAAGGCAATCCTGCTTGTCAGGTGCTGCCAGAGACCTCGCATGAATTTCAACAAAAACATTCCGTTTTCTCCAAGGCTATTCTCCCTTGCGAAAAGCACATTCCCTCAGCTGTGTGGTACGTGAAATTAAGTTTCAGACTGGTCAGGACCGGTCATTCGGGCGGTGATCTTCGTGATCTCTTCTGACGCAATTTGAGTCGATACTGCGACGGTGATTGCTTGTATGCCTCAGCGAACGAAGCATTGAACTGCCGGATACTTCCGAAACCTGATTGGAGCGCGATCTCAGACACGTTCAAGTCGGATTCGTCCAGGAGGCGCTTGGCGCGCTGAATGCGAGCCGTTCTCGCAGTCTGAATCGGGCTGGCCCCTACATGACGCTTAAACAATCGGGAAAGATGGCGCGTTCCGATGCCCAGACGCTCTGCCAACTGGTCAACGTTTCCGTCATCCAATGCACCTTCACCGATTAGCCTCAATGCACGTTTCACAGTGGTCAGAGTTCCGTTCCAAGCGGGAGACATCGGCGCCGCCTCAGGTCGGCAACGAAGACAGGGCCGGAAGCCAGCTGCCTCGGCAGCGGGTGCGGTCGGAAAGTAAGTGACGTTTTTAGCCAAAGGCTGCCGCACGGGACACACTGTCCGGCAATAGATTTTCGAGGTCGTGACCGCGACAAAAAATACGCCGTCGAAGGCGGGATCACGACGCAACCTTGCCGCATCACATTCGCTAAAATTCAGCATGCGAACAGTCTATCTCACCGGCAATGCGGAATTAACAGCAATTCGATTTTCACGTCCGAAAACCGCTATGACGCCGGCGGTATTCGTTTGGACTTATGCCGTGTCGGAGGGTGAAGGCGCGTCTAAATTTTGCTGCACTTTCGAAACCCCATATCCGCGCGATTTCCTCGTCACTCAATTCTGTGGCTTTCAATAAACTTCCGCTATCCTGAAGGCGGGCACCATCTGAGGAAAAGACTCTCCGACAGGCAGTGAGCAACATCTCAGCGGCAGGATGAAGAGGCTTTTGCCGGCTCATTACTTTCTCCCAACAACCATCGACTAACCTTCGTCGGATATATGACGACAAGCCAATCCAGTCTCGACCTTTCACATATTCAGGTCTGAATCCCGCCAGCGTTTTCGTCGCGTCCTGTACATGAATCCTCACATCGATATTTCCGATTGATGAAGGGTTCTCCGCGGTGACACACAGAAGTAACGAGAACGCAGCGGTGATTGCCGTTGTTGCTTCAGCGATGGCGTGGGGCGTGCTTTGGATCCCTTTGCGCGCCACAAGTGAAGCAGGCGTTTCAGAGGTATGGGCAATCGTCCTTTTCTACGCCTTGTCCGTATGTTTGCTGGCACCGCTCTACCACCGGCGGCGAAGGCAAATTGTCAAAGGCGGCTGGAAGCTGCAGCTTGCAGGACTACTTTCCGGTACGTCGATGGTTCTCTATTCAGGCGCGCTTCTGTTCACCAGCGTCGTCAATGCCATGCTGCTGTATTATCTGACGCCGATCTGGAGCACTCTGCTCGCGCGCGCTTTCCTGGGTGAAGCCATAACCCTGCAGCGTTGGGTCACGATTGCACTCGGCCTCGGCGGCCTCCTTGTGGTCTTGCGGATTGAGTCAAGTCTACCCTGGCCCGACAATTTGGGGGACTGGATGGGGGTCTTCGCCGGATTGATGTGGGCCCTCGCCTCCGTTCAAATAAACAGCGACGAACGTAACCAGGTCCCTGAGTTCACGCTCGTTTACTTCATCTGGGGAACTCTTGCCGCCTTGACCTTAACCCTGCTGCCGTTGAGTGTAGATCAAACTGCCCCGTCACTGGACGTGGTAATCGCGGTTTTGCCAATGGCGATTCCGGTCACCATAATTCTGGTCGTGCCGCCGGCCGTTGCTATATTTTGGGGAGCTAAAATCCTCAGCCCAGGGTTCCTCGGCATTATCTTTATGACCGAGATCAGCGTTGGTGCAGTTACCGCTGCGCTGTGGGCAAATGAGCCCTTTGGGACACGCGAAGTGCTCGGCGTCGTTCTGATCACCACCGCCGGGCTGTGGGAACCCCTCTATCGCGTCCTTTCCCATCGAACGGGGATCGGCATTTTACGGAAAGAGTAGCAGATGGTTCGCTTGGATATTGAAAGGATCAAGAACGCATTTGCCAATATTGACAGCACCTTTCTAAACACGCCGCAGTACATTTGCCCCACCCTCAGCGGGGCCTTGGGATGCAGCATCGTTTTGAAGGTCGAAACCCTCAACCCGATTCGTTGTTTTAAGGGGCGCGGCATTGAAACCGTGTTGTCCCGATTGAAAGCCGACACGGGCCCGAAAGCAGCCGTGTGCGCAAGTGCAGGGAATTTAGGTCAAGCCCTCGCCTACAGCGGGCGACAAAGGGGATTTGACATAACCGTCACGGCCTCTGCCGCAGCTAACCCATTAAAAATCGAGCGCATGAAGGCTCTTGGCGCAAAAGTCATTTTGGTTGACGGTCAGATTGAGGAAGCGCTCAACGCAGCCCAAGAATTTTCTCAAGCGCATGGCGCTTTTCTTGTCGAAGACAGCAAAAATCTGGATACATGTGAAGGTGCCGGGACGATTGGAATGGAATTACTCGACCTGCCTTTCCCTCTGGATGCAATCGTCGTTTCCCTTGGCGGTGGCGCCATGGCAAGCGGGATCGGATGTGTAATGAAATCCCGCAGTCCGGACACCACAGTTATCAACGTTCAACCAGAAAATGCACCTGCAATGACGAACAGCTTCCGCGCAGGCCGCGTCGTTGAAGCGGATGCGCCACACACGATCGCCGATGGCGTGGCGGGACGTTACTGTTCTCCCGAAGCGCTTGCCGACTTACTGGCCGTTACAGACGAAGCGCTGTTGGTATCGGAGCAGAGCATTATCGAGGCAATGCGGCTGCTCTATCACTACTCAGGATTGGTCGTAGAGCCCGCCGCCGCCTTGGGAGTGGCCTGCATCCTGGAAAACCCAGAGCGGTTCAAAGATAAGTGTGTGGCGACTATTCTCTGTGGCAGCAACGTCGCCCCAATGGACTTCAAAGACTGGGTGCTTGGAAGAGCTTGAAGCGACCGCAGAGGATGAACACGTATTCCACAGTATCATGTGAGGTGAGGTGAGGTGCGCTGCCTGCTGATGAGCCCCATTGCCACCGCGATGATACGCGCCGCGACCAGCGCGCCGCGTCCACCGATATCATTCGAAGGCATCAGTTCAACCAGGTTGAAGCCGACGATTTTGGACCGTTTGGCTATACCCTTCAGCAAGTTCACCACCTGCCAGTAATCGAACCGCCGGGTGCGGGGCCGATAACCGATGGCACGATAGCTGGATCCATGGCGTCGATATCAAGTGTCACGAAGACATTTCGGTCGGCGGGTACGGCTTCTATCACCTTGCCGAAATCCATGTTTACGATGTCCTGCATCGGGAAAAATTGTACCCCCCATTCCGTCGCGTCGCGAAAGTCCTGGGGCCGGGCGCTGCCTAATCCTCGTGCGCCCAGTTGAATGATGCCGTCAACCCACGCCATTTCCGAGGCGCGCCGCATGTTGCTTGATAGCCCCAGGCGTTCTCCAGACACCTCATCCCGCCAATCGATATGCGCATCCAGTTGTACGATGGTGAGTGGCCCGTGTGCTTCGAAGGCCTGGAACACCGGGATCGGTATGGAATCGTCACCACCCATGACAATGGGCACGGCGCCTTGATCCAGCACGGTTTTGACACTGCGCAAAATGGTGTTTCGATTAAAGGCGTAATCCTTGTCACTGTAGTCCAAATTCCCCCAATCCACTGCTTTGGTGCCATCGGCAAAGACCTTTCCTCCGAGGTCGAAGTCATGGTGGTTCAAAACACCCGGCCACCCAAACGCCGATCGAATGGCATCCGGGGCATCAGCACAGTAAGCGCCAACAGACTCGTACGGCGTCGCACTTGGTGCACCCATCACAACGATATCAGCATCTTCGGCTTCACCAGGTTGTGCGAGCGGAATGTCGAATAATCCGCCACTTGCCTGCCCCCCGAACATAGAGCCCATTTTAGGATGTTTTGTTTCGACCATAGCGTGCCCCAGCTGATTGATGCGGAATCATGAACCGATACGAAGACGTCGCCATGCGGTGGCGTATATAGACGAGGTGCAGACTGATGGGTATCTCCCGTCACTTCTCCATACGCTAACTCTTGCGATGCATCCTGTCCGCCTCGCGCGCCTATTCTCTCTCAGCTTCCAGGCGCTTAATCTCACAGACGTAGGCTCGGAGCGGCACGGAGCCGCTCACCGGGTCGATGTGATCGTGGCCGATGACAAGATTGAAATTGGCGCTGTCCGGACCGAAAGGCGCAAAGCCGGGCGCATCGATTTCAGGGCAGGCCTGCCACCATCCGTGCTGCCCGCAGACAACATCGGGGTCCAACGCCTCGTCGAAGCGGGCCCGGGCACGTACCCTGCCATTGGGCGTTTCGATGAGGACCCAGTCTCCCGCTTCGATCGCGCGCGCCGCCGCCGCCGCGGGGTGAAGATCCACCTGGGGATCCGGCGCCCGGCGCCGCAGGCTCGGCAGGCCGCGATGCTGGCTTTCGCAATAGAGCGAATCCTTCGCGCAGGTCAGGATCAAGGGATAACGTGCTGCAAGGTCCGGCCTGGAATGCGGGCCGACCAGAGGCTCTTCATAGTCAGGTAGCGGCGGATAGCCCTGCTCCAGAAAAACCTCCGAATAGAACTCGACCTTGCGCGACGGTGTGGCGAAACCGCGGGCTACATTCTCCGTGCGCTCGGTATATTTCTTATGGCGGGTCTGTAGCGGCACCCGCACCCCGGCCGGGTTTTCGCGCAAGGACTCGAGTGACACGCCACTGGGCGCCAGCTGATGCCGGTAGGCGGCATCGATGTCGCCATCCCAAAATGCCGAACCGAAGCCGAGGCGGCAGGCGAGATCGAATACAATCTGAACATCGGAGCGGGCTTCGCCACGGGGTTCGACAAGCTTTTTGCGCAGCTGAATGAGGGAATTGGCCGTTTCGCTGGTCTCGAAGCCAATTTTTAATCCTTCGGATTCGAACGGACTGGTCGCCGGCAGGACAATATCGGCGGTTTCGGCGCTCGGGTTCATGAAGAGATCGACATGAACATGAAACTCCAGGGCGCGTAGCGCTTCACGCCCGCGTTCGCCGTCCGCGTGGGCCACGAGCAGGTTCGAACCAAAACTGACGAGGCCGCGAACCGCGTAGGGCTGGTGGTCCAAAATCGCCCGGTAAGTGTCAGCGGAGGTGACATGATCGAAGCGTGAGGGGCCGAGCGGCCGGTCGGCAAGCCCGAGGGTTTTGGCGCGCTGCTCTCCCGACAACATCTCATCGCCTTGGATGTTGGCGCTGAGCGCGGCCGGGAACAGAACGTTGCCGCCCTTGGCATCGAAATCGCCGGTCAGGGCATAGACCAGACCGATTGCCCGAGCGATCTGGGTTGCGTTGGATTGCTGTTCGAGACCACTCCAGGCCATGTAAGCGACTGGCCGCGATTCCCACAGCATGTTTGCGGTCTCGACGACTTTGTCAACTTCGACGCCGGTGAGCCGTTCGACCTCCTGCGGATCATAGCGGCCGCAAAGTTCGGCGGTGAGCTGGAAAGCCGGCCTGCAAGTGACAGGTCCTTGTGCGGTTTCCACTTCGAAGCTGCCGAACAGCGCAAGCTCCGCGTTGTCCGCCGCATAGCTGCCAAGATCAGGGGTATAGGCGACCGCCCGCCCCGCGGTTTCGTCCCAGGCCAGATAACTGTCTGGCGATCCGGAAGGATCAAGGTCCTGTCCGCGGAGAAACCGTCCGCTGTCCGAACGGATCAGCAACGGGCCGTTGGTCCAGTCGCGGACGAAGCTTTCATCGTACCAGCCCCTGTCGATCATCACATGGGCCAGGCCGAGAGCAAGCGCGCCGTCACTGCCGGGACGGACCCGCAACCAGTGGTCGGCCCGGCGCGCCAGACCAGCGAAGCGAGGATCTATCACGATGAGGCGGGCGCCGGATTTCTGCGCAGCCACGGTCGCCGTGGCATGGGCGATGCGGGACACGGTCGGGTTGTAGCCCCAGAACAGAATGCAGCCGGCATTCTCCAGATCGGGCATACAGTCGGCGGGAAGACCGGCGCCGAAACTATAGATGTTGGCGAGATAACGGCCCCAACCGCACAGCTCCATCGAAACGGATTGATTGGGACTGCCGAACGCCTTTCTCAAGCGGCGGACCCAGGCCATCGAGTCCGACAGAGCAGAGGTCGAGGGAGAGGCGGTATTGAAGACCACGGTTTCGGGCCCGTGCCGATCCGACAAGGCCGTCAGTTTTTTCGCAACTGTGTCAAGCGCTTCATCCCAGGAGATCCGCTGCCAGCCCGGATCGGCATCGCCTTTCGGGCGAGTCCGTTTCATCGGGTAAAGCAGCCGGTCCGGATGATAAACAAGCTCCGGCGCAACCTTTCCCTTAATGCAGAGGGCCTGGCCAGTTGGATGAGATGGGTCAGGTTTCAATGCGGTAAAGCGGCCATCTTCGACGCTGGCGATCGCGCCGCAGCGTGAGACGCAGAGAGCGCAAAAACTGGGAACCTGTTCAGCTTGTTGAGTATCAGCAGACATTACAATTCACCTCGAACCTGAACACAGCGCGGACCGGTCGGATTGCTGTGGAAAACGAGCTTAGCACAGCATTGATTCGAGATAACCTGAATGTCCGGAGTGTGGATGTTTTATGCAAATCTCACCGGTGCTTACCCATCAACTAACTCTGGGCTTGAGGTCAGGCGAACCGACAACCGGTATAAAGCGGTTCGCTGATCAGTAAGCTTACTGGTACTTCGCCGCGGTAATGAACTCGCCAAAGGTCTCGCACCAGACAATGACAGTCGAATAGGCCCCAACGTCCACGCCCGTGGGCACATCTAGCAGAAAACCGTCGAAGGTCTTGACGTCTCCGATCAGCTGCGCGCCACTCTTAACCTTGAGAAACTGCGCCTCGTCTTCGACGAAGTCTTTCACGAGGTAGAGTTTGTAGTCGGGGCCCGGCGCCAGACTGCCTTGATGCACAATCTTGCCCGCCGTAACACTCACGCTGCCCTCCCCCCAATGAAGAAAGTCGCTGCCCTTGAGTTCACGGGTGAAACCGGCTTCAAAGAGAGCACCTTCAGCACTCGCGGCCAGCATTCCCCGGTCCAGACTCTCAGGCGCCGTGAGAACGGGCAAAAAATACACACCAAGCGCGAAGCCAATGGCAAGCACGGCAAGATGGGTAACAGACAGGATAAGCCAGCGCATAATCGTCTCTCAAATGGGCATTAGGAACAGCGGACAAACGCTATCACCCCACCTTGGGGGCCGCAATGGCAGCGCTACGTGACCGGAAACAACAGCCGGTCGGGTACACATACGAGAAAGGCGTCAGGTGTTATTCTGGGCGTCGAACTTCTGCACAACGCGGCTCACGGTGCTTGGATAGACATCGTAATAGCGTGCGACGTCCGAACGGCTATGCTGGCCCTCAAGGCAAGCCCGTGCCATGGCTTCCGTGCGTTGCGGATAGCGGCCGTCGTACCAGGCAATGTCAGGGGACAGAGCGGCACGGGTCCGTCGTGAATGCTGCGCACTGAGTTTGCCCGCCTTCTTCGCCAGCTTGGCCGCGAAGGCGTCGCCGCCATAGCAGAGCTGGCCGCGCGCTTGAAGTGCCGGCTGGTTCTTGCGCGCCAATGTGGCGACGGCGACTGTTGCTTTGGAGCGTTTGGCGCCCAATTCATCCCAAAGCGGAGCCGGATCGAACCAGGCCGCCTGTTCGGTCCCGCCGTTCAAGCGGTAGGATGACCAGGGCCATTGCTTCGCCCCCTTAACCAGCCCGTCAGCCACCGGACTGCGCAGCACGTAGGCACAGAGCTGCGCCAGATAGACCGAAGTCTCCACCAGAATGGACTTATAGCGGCCCTGGAAAAGATGGCCGTGACGGCCGTGACGCCGGTTGAAGGCCTGGCTGTAGACGCCGAACAACTGGCGCATGCCGCGTGACAGCGTCGCCCGGTCGGTTGCGATCACCAGATGGAGGTGATCGTCCAGCAGGCAGTAACACAGAACCCGCCAGTCGGCCTCGGCGCAGACCTCTCCGAGGACAGACAGAAACGCCATCCGATCCTCGTCATCGTAGAAAACCGCGTCGCCGCCGTTGCCGTGAGCCGTCACGTGATAGACAGCACCCGCGAATTCGATCCTGAGTGGACGTGCCACAATCGCTCCAGTTTTTGCTTCAGCCTAAACTCAAGCTATCGCCAATAGGTGCACCGAACAAGACCTGACCCTTCGTCCGCTTAAACTGTCTCATCAGATATAATCGGTGACCTTGTCTGCAAACTCCCAATGAAGGCCGACCCGGACAATTCCCCCCAGTCCGGCACCGTCCGGGCCGCCGGGTGCGATCAGTTGGACCTCAATTTCGCGAGTCTCGAAGCGGTTGCCGACTTCCTGCCCCTGGAAACCGCCGGAATAGAGCGGAGCATCAAGCGTGGCGCCCGTACCGCCCTCCCATTGCGAAACGTCATTGGTCATCAACCCCAGGGTCACGACCTCGACTCCATAGAAATCGTCGCTCGCACCCGCTCCGGCAAAAGTCGCGATCAGGGAGATGATGTAGGTAATGACCGCGATGACCGCCCCGATGGCCGACGCGCCGATTAATGCGATCACGTAAGCTGCGAATTCGGAGGTAAGAGCCGCGTTAAACTCTTCCGTTGCATCGTCCAGTTCATCTTGCATGTCGCGCAGATAATCCCGGACCTCGTCCATCAGATCACCTTCCAGCGCCTCGGAGGCCAGCTCGGCCATCGCCGCCAGCCAGTCGTCGACGCCATCGCCTGAATCTTCTTCATGCACCGATATCACAGCGAATTGCGTGCGGGGCCAGACGTTGCTGGTGGGCGTCCAAAGTTTGACCCAGGCCGATGTCCAGTCCAGCGCGTGGCGGCTGGTATCACCTTCCTCAACCGGCAGATAGGTCAACCACTTGCCCATCGGCGTAGCCTCAAGGGGTGAGATATCAACGGCGAAAGCGCTGATGCGATATTCCTCATCCCCCGGCCCCGGCTGATCGGCGGCGACCTTGAACCAGTTTATGTGGAGGCGGGACTTTCGATAGTAGTTCACCCTTTGCAGATCAAAATGAGTACCGGGCTGCTTGTATTCCCCGCCATAATCGATAACGGCGGGACCCGACCAGGGCCCAACGCCGGCCGGTGGTTCAGGCTCTCCCCGGGTAAGAATACTGGAGATCGAATGGCCGTGGTGCCGTTCCAGCTTTAGCCCCGTATCAGGAGCCCCAAGCGGCAGCACGGTCATGTGATAGCGCTGTGCCGGGTTCGGCGCCGCCGGCGGCAGGTATTGGTTCAGATGGAGCGTGTATTCACCGCCGACGGTCCCGTCTTTATTTGTGGATTCAGCAAAACCTCGAGTGATCAGTGGACCCGGATCGCTGCCGGTTACCGGTCCGCGGAGCTCCCAATAGGCGCGGGCAGCCTCCGGCTCATCGGTGCCCCAGTGGAAGGTCAGCGAGGGCGGCTCGTCGGTCTGCAGATAGCGGTGCGGCGTGACGACAACCTCACCCGCCGGGCGCATCTTGACCCAGGTCTTGGTAACCAGAAGCGCCTGTCCGCGTGCCTGTCCCTGAAGGTCGGTAATCGCGGTTTTGCTTTGCTCGCGGATGCTGTCGAACTGCCTTCGCGCAAAACGGCGGACAGCCTTGAGAAGGTCTGGATCCATCTCCTCACGATCCGAGTCTCCACCGGCTCCGGCGGCGAGAGTTTGACTGTATCGCAGTGCGAGCGCACGTTCCTTTTCCGACATTGCGTTGAAGCGGCGGCGCGCAGAATCCGCCAGGCTGCAGGGGCGCAACCGGTCGTCCTCGCCTGAATTTGCCAACACCGCGATACGCGCAATTTCGGCGGCCAGTTTCTTGGCTAGATCCTGATCCTGTTTTGTCCGCTTGAAGGGGGGCAACTGAATTTTAGGGCGCTTGAAATGCACACCGCAGTCATGCTTGGCCATAGGATGCTCCTTTTAAATCACTGTTTTTGAGGCGGGAGCCTCATGAAATTCAATGAGCAAAATGACGGTTCGACATAGAATAATTCGAACCCTTCCCAAACCGAGTTTAACACGAAACCATCGATCAGGGTGGTTAATCAGATCGCATGAACCGATAGGGTGTTCAAACGGCGGCTTTGGTCGTAGAGGACAACCGTTTGAGCGAAGTCAGATCGAACGCTGGTCAGTGCCACGCGGGACGCAGATAAAAATAGAAAGTATCTGGCCAAAGTATCTGTGCTCGCCCTTGTGCTTCGCGCGAGCCCCGCTCATTCATCCAAAACAAGAGTCATGGATTGTAGCCGTTGCCTTCAAGTACGCAAAAGCCTGCCCTGGAAAGGCCTTGGTCGGACCACAATTTTTGCAACTGCCACAACAATCTTATCCTCACCCTGCGCCGTAAAAATTTGGCAGGCGACATGAGACCGAACTTAGATACAGATTGAAACTCGACCCCCAAGACCATGACACACTGGCGCCCTTTTGTTTGGATCAACCGAAGCCTGACGCGACGGCTGATCTTCATCCTCGTTCTGGCCCTAGGAGGCGTGACGACTCTGGTCGCCTGCGCATACTATTACTTCATCACCTTTCACCCAGATGCCGGCAGATATCCGGTGCGGGGCATCGATGTTTCCCACCACCAGGGCGCAATCGACTGGCCCAAGGTGGCCACCTCCGGCATCGCGTTCGCCTACATCAAGGCGACCGAAGGCGGTGACTTCAGTGACCGGCGATTTCGGCAGAACTGGCGCGGGGCTGCCGCGGCAGGACTACGGCGCGGTGCCTATCATTTCTTCACCTTCTGTCGCCCGGGCATCGAACAGGCCGCGCATTTCATCCGGACCGTTCCGGCGGACCCTGACATGCTGCCGCCGGCCGTCGATCTGGAGTTCGGCGGCAATTGCAGTGTAAGTGCAAGCCGTCTGAACCCGGACAGGGAACTGCCCGCGTTTCTGGAGGCCGTCGAAGCGCACTATGGCCACAGAGCCCTGCTGTATGCGACACGGGAGTTCTATCAGGCGCACATGGCAAGCAAGAACATCGTCAACCCGCTGTGGCTGCGCAGCATCCTGTTCGAGCCGGACTACAACCGGCATCCCTGGACGCTCTGGCAGTATCATAACCGCGGCCGGGTCGCGGGTGTCCAAGGGCCGGTGGACTACAATGTCTTTGCCGGATCGATGCAGGACTTTGAGCGGCCCTGGTAAACAGCACTTGCAAACACACCCAGCATCGACGCCGTCCCTAAAGGTTTGATGCATCAACGTCACTGAAACTTCTGTAGCCGTCCAGCAAGAGCGAGTACGAGGCTGGCAGCCGATGCCTCGGTGACCGAAAAACTTGGGCTGCTCGTTTATCAGGACTATATTCTCGCCGGATACTGGTAGACACGCCGTGAGGGGGATTCGGGGCGATGAGGAAAGTTCTTGTTTTACGGCTGTGTTCGATGGCCGCGCTGTTTGTACTCTCGGCCTGCGTCACCGGACACAAGGTTGATGTACCGCCAACCTATAACTTCGGCACGACAGCACCGGACCAACCGCCCGAAGGAATCGTCGCCTTTTCGCTGCAGATCAATATTGACGATCTCCCCTGTTCGAGCGACCTCGACTTCGGCTTCGCGGTGTGCCGTTCCGGCATCTACATCTTGCGCCGGGACGCGCAAACCGAAGACGGCAGGGACGGATTGGCAGCGGTGAACCCTTTCCAGGTGGATGCCACCCCGGAAGGCCTTTACGGCCCCGCGAGCTATATTGCCGGACCGCTGCAACCGCGTAAGGACATGGTGATCTGGAAGCTGCCCGAAGGCAAATACACGATCTGGCAATGGTATGTGAGTTCAGGCAACAGCACCCTTTCTCCCAAGGATTATCCGGAACTCTACGATTTTGAAGTGACTGCGGGGAAAGCCACCTATCTGGGACGGCTCAGCCTCACCCTCGATGTGACGGACCGGGACAATCTCACGTTCATATCCAAAATCAGCGATCAGAGTGACAGCGAGCTGCCGAAGCTGCTGGAAGCCTTTCCGCAGTTTCGTGATGCGACGGAAACCAACCTCTTGAGACGCATTCCATTGAACTGATACTCCCGCCCGGAAACACCCTGTGCCCCACCCCTCCCTCTTGCAGGGGCGTCTACAGACGGTTCCGTGGGTCCCGGCATTCTGCAAACCAGGTATATTAAGATAAGGAAGACTTATGAAATCCTTTGCTTTGTTTCTCATGGTCGCTGTCTTTTTCGCCACCGCGCAGCTCGCCGGCGCCGATCCTGCAATGAACGGCAAATGGATGGGGAAGCTGGAGTACAAGAACGTTCTGGGATACAGCACTGTGGAGAAGTTTGCTTATGAGTTTTCCGGCGACGGCACCTATAAAAGCCTCGAAGAGTATGCGCAACACACGCGAACCGGTGTCCATAAACACTCTCACAAAGTCCGCTATGCCGGGACCTGGAAAGTTCAGGGAAAGCAGTTCCGGTTCACACCTTCCAACAGCCAGGTTCTTGAAATGGAGTCTTCCTTTTTCAATAGAGAGGGCTTCGAAGATCAGATGCAGAACATGCTGAACATGACTTTTGAGTATGAAATCGTTTCGCGTAATGACCGCCAGATAAAGCTACACGACAGGGATAGCGACAAAAAATTTACACTCGAGAAGCAAGAGTAGCGGCGTGTCGGATAGGGAGCACGATGCCCGTCCCGTCTGCAGCCGCCCTTTCGAGGGCCTCATTCTTGAAGATGAGCCGAGCGCAGTCTTCATCAAAAGCGCAGGCTGACTAGGCCGCCCAAGGAAAGCACGCCGCCGCCATCATTCGCGGATCAGCCGCCCTCTTCAATCTGGGCAGGCGCTTGTCGCCGCCCGCTATCGTCTGCGCCGGACCATTTTCCGGATGGGTGCAGCGCCGCTCCCTCGCATGAGCATTTCTCGTTTCATCTGGTCCAAGTTTCACTGTCTCTCAATCAGCATAGCGCTGATTTCGAACACAAATTTAGGGGCCGTCTGGTTCGAGAAAAACGCGAACTGCCCTGGATACCGTCATCTGCGGGATTGACGTCTTCCTCACCGCGGCTTAAGCCGGAAGGAATATACAAACCTCCGGAAGCTTTGGCCGTGGCGCCTCTCAGAGAAAACAGCGAAACCCCGCCGCTTTTTACCGAGCTGTTCCGCGACGAGCTCACGCAGCTACTGCGCTGGCGGCGGGACGTGCGGCGTTTTAAGCCTGATCCGGTACCGGCCGAGATGATCGAAGAGCTGTTGGACCTCGCCTGCCTCGCACCCTCGGTCGGCAACAGCCAGCCCTGGCGTTTCGTGGCGGTGGAGAGCGCGAAAGCCCGGGCTGCCATCCGCGCCAACTTCGAAGCCGCCAATGCCCAGGCCCTGGATGGCTATCAGGGCGAACAGGCGGAACTTTACGCAGGGCTCAAGCTCTCAGGTCTCGATATGGCGCCGGTACAGCTCGCTGTCTTCTGCGACGAACAGACTTTGCAGGGCCACGGCCTGGGCCGCCAAACCATGCCAGAGACCCTGCGCTATTCTGCGATCCTGGCCGTCCACACGCTTTGGTTGACCGCGCGCACCTGCGGCATCGGGGTCGGCTGGGTCTCGATCCTGGACCCTGTGCAGGCGACCAAGGATCTTGCGGTGGCTGAAGACTGGAGCCTGGTCGCCTACCTCTGCATCGGCTGGCCGGAGGAGGAGCACCACGACCCGGAACTGATCCGCCACGGCTGGCAGGACCGCTCAGCGGATTGCCGGAAGCTCGAGAAGCGATAGGGCCACGCCCCCCAAAAAAAGGCAGCGGCCCCTGTAGTAGGAGCCGCTGCAGATATCAGCGAGGCCCCTCAGGCCACTCGCTGGGCACGCGTTCTTCGGGCAAAGATGAAACCGGCAAGGCCGAGACTGAACAGGACAAGAGAGCCGGGCTCCGGGACGGCCATCGATGGGTCGGCGCGAGAGAAAACCGCCCAAACTTGGGCCGGGTCATCCGCAGTATTGCGGCGTAGATCCAAATCGTCGGAACCTGCTTGATCACCTGAACCCGATCCGCTGCCTCCGTTGATTGCAAATCCGATCTCTATGTCTGATTCCAAACCGAAAGGGATGAACGTGACGCACAAAGCGGAAGATGTGCAGCCGGAAATCAACGCCGGATTTGAGTCGAACAGGCCCACAGGGCCGTCAAGGAACACCCGATCTAATAAGGCTTGGGCTGCCGCTTCGGCGGACATCGCATCCGTGATGGCGAAGTCTTCCGACGCGTTATTACAACCGGTGAAAGTAGCACTGCAAGTGCCATCCTGGAATCTGACGTCGAAGAGTGTCCCGTTGACATCAACATTGTCCGCGCCAAGCAGCTCTCCATTCTCGATAATCAGCATGGGCATGGCCTTGGCAATACCGGGAAGTATTACGAAAAGGGCTGCAGCCACGGAAAAGGCCAGTCCCTGGAACGATTTCATCATGTTCTGATCTCCCCAAAATTCTCTGCGGGAAGAAACCCATTCGTATGCGCAAGAACAAGGGGTGCCGTCCTTTTTGTCCATTACGGACGCAAGTTTGTCCATTTTGGAACAGTGTAGATCGAATTCGCATAACTCGATCAGAGAACCATGGGCTTCATTTACGTGGTTGGTCGGACTTACCCCTTCCGCCACATCCCCTTACGACGGGCAAAGCCGAGGCCTGCGAGACCGAGGCCGAGCAGTGCCAGGCTGCTGGGTTCAGGAACGGTCACCGATACGCCAGTGCCGGCAGGGGTGAAAACGGCGAATGTTTCAGTTATGTCGGGCGTATAATCAAAATCCCTGGGAATAGGAACATCGGTCACGATTTCATCTGGCTGGATATTATCGTTAAAATTCTTGAATGTTTGATGGAAAAAGCTATCCACCGCACTTGAGAAGGTCAGCTCATAAGGAATCGCGAAATCGCAAAATACGAATGAACATCCCGAAGAAAGCGCCGGGCTCGTATCGAAATTGCCCTCAACACCGTCAAAGAACACCTGATCCCTTAGTGCCCGGGCCGCAGCTTGGGCAGAAGCGGAATCCGTGAAGGCGAAGTCTTCCGTTGCGTTATCACAACCGGAGAACAGGGTGATGCAAGAGCCGTCCCGGAATCTGACGTCGAAGAGTGTCCCGTTGACATCGACATTGTTTGCGCCGAGCAACTGGCCATTCTCGACGATCAGTATAGGTACGGCCTTGGCAGTGCCGGGAAGTGTTACAAAAAGGGCACCGGCCACGGCAAAGGCCAGTCCCTGGAATGATTTCATCATGTTTTGATCTCCCCAAAATTTTCTACGGGGAAGAAACCGGTTCCAGCGAGAGAAGTGAAGTCCGGCAGGGCGTTTTGTCCCAAACGCGGGCAATTTTGTCCAAGATGCAGCAGTGTCAGCGAAATTCGCCTCTTCATCGGGATGTCCGACGCCCGAGACTTGTCTGGATGGCATCCGTCAGCTGAAGCTGGCAGATCACCCCAACCGCGCGTGGGTTGATGTGGGAGGAGCCGTCAATCAGGAAGAGCTCGTTCTCCGAAATGGCCTGGCTCAAGGCGTGGCTTTTGTTGAATGGCACCAGAGGGTGCTCACGGTCATGGCTGGCAGGACCGCACGGCGGATTGCCGGACGGTCGAGAGAAGTTAGATTGGGAAAAAACGGCGCCCCCTGTGATGGGAACCACTGCGTTTAACACCGAAGTCCGTTGAACCTCACGCCGCGCACTGCATCCTTCTGCGTCTGGCGAAACCCAGACCCAAAAGGCTCAGGCCGAGAAGTGCGAATGTGCCGGGTTCCGGGACGCTCGCATGTCGCGTGATGATTTCGATCGAAGCAATAGCCCCAGGGATCGCTCTGTCGTTTGTGAAAACGGAGAAGGTCACACTATCCTCGGTAAAACTGACACTGCCAATTCCCTGGATAGCGTCCAGAACGACATCGACAATCACACCGGCCTCGCCGACCCAGTCCAGGTCGGTAAAGACAAAATCGACATTGGTTGAAAAACGAGCAGGACCGATGATACTCGCGAGCTCAATACTCGAAGCGCCGACGTCGAAAGTGAGTCTATTTCGCGGGTTGAACTCAACGCCGTTGCCCACGGTCTCGGTCAAGAGACCGGAAAAGCTGACACCATTTCTGAAGATTTCCAGGTTTACCTCGTCGCCGATCAGTGTTGCCTTAGCGGTACCCGGAAGTGTTGCGATAACGGCCATGGCCACGGCAAAGGCCAGCGCCTGTAACGATTTCATCATATTCTGCTCTCCCCAAAAATCTCTGTGGGGAAGAAACCGGTTTGAGCGTGAAAAGTGAAGCCCGGGACAGCGTTTTGTCCCAAACGCGGGCAATTTTGTCCAATACGTTACAGGATTTAATGGTTCCGAAACCGCCGACGTCACCCTTGGTGTCATCTGATCGAAGGCTCGGGGAGTCGAAGTCCGCCACGGCTGGCAGGATCGCACGGCGGATTGCCGGAAGCTGGAGAGCCGGTAGGATGTCGTAAAACAGTAGCGCCTCCTTAAAGCGACTTGCGTTTAAGCAGATACAAAATTCGCTGCCTCTCAGAGCGGTTTGCGTTTTAACCAGCTCAAAACTCGCTGCCTCTCGATCAGCAAGCCGCTGATTTCAAACGCAGATTTTGTGATGCCGTGATTTAAGAAAAACGCAATTCACCATAGAAAGGAACCACCGTAGAGGTCAGCGCAACCCCGCTCAGGCCGCTCGTCGGGCTCTCCTCTTCCGGGCGATGGCAAGTCCGGCGAGTCTCAATCCCAGGATCGCGATGATCGCCGGCTCCGGAGGCATTGCTACTGGTTCAAATGACTGGTAGCCCCTTCACCCCAGGCCCGTCGTCGCTCTCCGCTTCGCCTCCAGCAACAGAACCTCGCGCGCCAGGCGCAGGCGGAAGCTTGGCTCCTCCGCACTCAGGCCCGGTAGGCCCCAAGCCTTGGCGGCGGCCTCTTCGGCAGTACGGGTTTTGGATCCGCGTTTTCCGTCAACGCCGCCGGGCTCAAAACCAAGGCGGGTGAGCGCGGACTGCAAGTCACGGATGCCGCCCTCCGCCGGGTCGTAGAGCGGCGCGCGTTCCTGGGAGAGCTGTTCAAGCAGCAGGGCATTGGCGGCCTCCTGCAGGGGCAGGTTGAGGGCGATCTGGTAGCTGCCGGCCGGCTGCTCGACGGTTTGTGAGTCCCCGGCCTTTTGCCCCTGCACCTCGGGCTCGCTCAACCACCAGTGCAGCCCCATTGCCGCCGCCTGTATCATGATCGTGACGCTGGCCAGGATGGTGGCCTGCTCCTTCAGGCGGGCGCCTGTGAATTCCTTCCACTTGCTGCTGAGCGTGGTCTGCCAGCTCCCAGCGCCGGCAGACAGGATCTCCATCTCCATGAAATCATCAAAGCGGATCGGATTGTTGCGGGACAGATGGACACGAAAAGTCTCCGCTTCGACAAAGGCGCCGGAATCAATCAAGTCCATGGCCTGATCCAAAGCCGAAAGATCGGCCAGTAGTTGCCGGTGCCAGACGAAGTCGCGCTGCGCCTCTTCCAGATGGCTGAAACGATCCTCCAGGCCGTGCGCGATCATCTGCAAAAGAAAGATCTTCGCGGCGGCAACGTGAAACTCGAGGGTCGCCATCTGACGGGAGGCCAGGGGTGTCTGCACCGAGGTCACGGTGACGGCGAGTGGTCCTGCCGCGTGGGCCGGTTGAACTTGAGGGACCGGCGCAACGGCAACACCTTCGCCAGACGTATCAGGGCCCGTTGTGGAAACACCTGGGACCGGAACGCCCGTGACAGGCAAGCCAGCGACGGGAGCACCCGTGTAGAATGGCGGCTGCGTTGTTGTCGTACTATTGAGTTGGCTGAAGCGCGGCGGCACCTGCCGGAGCAGGTCGGACTTAACCTCGATCAATATTTCCATAGCGGCTCCCCCCGAAACAGCGAAGAAGCCATGCTAGAATGGATCATGTTGAGTTGGAATCACTTAATGGCCTAATTTCAATATGTGAATCCGCTCAATCTTCAAACGATTAGATCAGTTTCCCCTGGCCAATGGATCACCAATGGCGATGCCATCTCACCCGGATCTGATCTGTCAACTTATTGGCGTCCGTTGGAAACTTTACCGTGCAAGTAACAGTGGCTCACCTTCGCCGCGCCAGAACCGCCTGGATGGCATCCGCCAACTGTAACTGCCCGATCACACCGACCGCGCGCGGGTTGATGTGGGAGAAGCCATCGATCAGGAAGAGCTCGGTGTCAGGCACCGTGTTGCTCAGGGCGAGACTTTCGCTGAAGGGCACTAAAGGGTCTTCTCGACCATGGATCAGGATCAGGCGGCCGGCAAGGTGCGAGAGATCGAGCGCCCTCAAACTCAGAGCGTCAAGTTGCCTGCGCAGAGCCTCTGGCAAGGCCGCAAGAAGAGGCTCGACCTGCGCAGGGTCCTCATTGATCATGAGAGCATAGAGACTGCGCCCTTCAGGACCGAGTTGGGCGATGAGGTCCCTGCCCTCGCCGTCAACCAGAGCTTCCCGGCCACTGCGCTGGCGTATCTCCGCGATGGCGGTGAGCGCCGCGCGGTCGTCAGGGTCGATGAGCGCGTCGATGTTGCTGGAGAGAAAATACCATTTGGCGGCGCGCAGGGGTTTCAGGTTGCGCCATTTGTGCTCACCCGGCAAGCGGAAGGCGCCGGTGGTGGTAAAGCGCACGACCTCAGTGGTGTCATAATAACCGCCCAGACCGACCAGGAAGCCGGTCCGCTCCTTTGCATCCGTTTCAGTGGTGGCAAGGACCGCCAGACCGACTGCATAGGAGATAGCGACAAGGCCGATCTCGGAGCTTCCCTCGTCCCCGGTCAGGTTTTCGAGCTCCGAACGCCCGGAAAGATGCACCACGGCATCCGCAATCCGCCGTGCATCGCCCAGGCGCACCCGGGTCTCGCGGGAGCCGCGCAGGTCCGGCACCAGCACCAGAAAGCCGCTGCGTGCGAAGGACTTCGCCAGCGCCACCAGCCGGCGGTCGTTCTTGCCGCTGGGCGTGAAGCCCGGCACGAGGACCAGGGCGCCGTCAAGGTCGTCAGGATCGGTGCGGTTGGGGTGATAAAGATCGGCAGTCTGTGGAAAACCGGGTTGGCCGGTTTCGGGTTGGATGACGCTGTAGGTAATTTCGCGCCGGCTCGGCGTGGGCGTCGACTCCTTCAGCGCTGTGGGCGCCTCACCCGCATCGATGTCCTTGAGCACCCGCACCGCCTCCCAGCTTTGCGGCGAAACGCAGGCAGCGAGGAACAGCGGTAGAAGCAAGCCTAGAAGGCGGCGGAAAAACACGACCGTGTCCTCAGGTGACTGGTTATGCCGCCGTGCCATCAGCCGCCGAGGAACAGCCGGAGCATGCCCGGTACCACGATCAGCAACACGACCGGCAGGCAGACCAGGACAAAGCTCAGGATCGCCAGCAGCAGGTTGCTTCTGTTGCCGGCCGCAAAGAACTGCTCCGCGCCGAAACCATTTGCAGAGGAAGCAAGTGCATAACGAACCATACGGAAAAGGAACAGCTTGAAGAGGTAACCGAAGAGTGTGAGATATGCGAATAGCAACAGCATATTCACGATATTGATGTTGTCGGTCATGGCGACGCGCCTTCGGTGTTTCCTCTCAATGTGACCTCTACCACCACTCACCATGTCATGACCGAGGTCTCGACCCATAGCGCTTCACGGAATCGGCCGCGAAACCTCAACGGCCTCAGATATCGGTCAGGCGGCCGTAGGTCTCCGGACGGCGGTCGCGGAAGAACTGCCAGGTGTTGCGCACCTCGCGGACCAGCTCCATGTCCATGTCGGCGGTGACCAACTCGTCCTTGTCCTCGCTGGCCTCGACCAGGAATTCCCCACGTGGATTGACCACGTAGGAGCTGCCGTAGAAGCGACCGATGTTCCAGGGATCTTCCGTGCCCGGGCGGTTGATGGCGCCGATGTAGACGCCGTTCGCCACTGCCGAGGCCGGCTGTTCCAGCTTCCAAAGATACTGGCTGAGGCCGGCGACGGTAGCAGAAGGATTGACAATGTATTCGGCGCCGTTGAGTGCCAGGGCGCGCCAGCCTTCCGGGAAGTGACGGTCGTAGCAGATGTAGACACCGAGCTTGCAGAAGGCGGTCTCGAACACCGGCCAGTCGGAGCTGCCCGGCTTGAAGAAGAACTTCTCGTAAAAGCCGGCCACCTGGGGGATGTGGGTCTTGCGGTACTTGCCCAGGTACTTGCCGTCGGCATCGATCACGGCGGCCGTGTTGTAGTAGACGCCTGTGATCTCCTCCTCGTAGATCGGGACCACAATCACCATGGAATGCTTCTTGGCGTATTCCTGCATCAGCTTGACCGTCGGGCCGTCAGGGATCTTCTCGGCGGCGGCATACCACTTGGCATCCTGACTCGGGCAGAAGTAGGGCTGGGTGAAAACCTCCTGGAAGCAGAGTACATTGACGCCCGCCGCTCCGGCCTGATCGATGTAGGGGATATGCGCCTCCAGCATCTGCTCGCGGATGCGCGCGGGGGTCGCCGAGGTATCGCCCTTCAGTCCGACCTGAATCAAACCTGCCTTTACCGTTGCCATGGTACGTCTCCTGTCTTTACGGGACTCATTTCATGAGTCCCTATTTTGCATTCATGCGCCATGCGGGCTGCGCGCCCCAATGGCGCTGGTCCTCGGCGTTGCCTCGTCCGGATTACCCTCGATGATCCGAAAAAATTCTCAAGGTAATCTTGAACGAAAACTGACCGTTTGGTCAACAAACCTCATGAGCACCGCTTGGGGACTTGACCCGTTCTTCGCTTCCCCCCCCATGCATTTATGTATAGCCCTATAAAAATTTGTGGATCGCCTGCGATAGCATTTATCACCAAATTTCCATCACGCACTGAGACGCGGTGACTTGAGGGATGAGGATGGCGCGATCTCAGATGATTGTTCAACACTCCCTGTTGGATAATGATCAATGACCCGGCGCCTTGTCCCCGCATGGCGCCGGGCTCTCTTTTCGATACAAACACTCCAAACAGGTCTTAGACGCCAAAAAGACCGATAACCGCCCCCTGGATCAACAGCACGCCAAGCCAGTGACCACTGTCAATCACTGTGAGCGAGCGCTTCGCACCCTGGAATCCGTGGTTGACCAGCATCGCCATAAGAATAAAGCCGAACCAGACACACAGAGCGGTGATCAGGCCGTTGACCAGCGAGACGGAAGAGCCCGCAACCGCTCCGCCTTCGCCGGCTAAAACCAAGTGCCCAAGCACGCCGGCCAGCATGAACGCCATGACCAGTTGCGCCGCAAAGGCCACGATGAAAACCCGCGGCGAAGAACCGCTTTTGAATTCCTCTTCGGTCTTGCCGACCGCCGCCATCCAGGGCTTCGCGAGGCTCATGTAATACACCGACCCGAAGGCATAAGACGCAACCCCGGCCACCAGGACCGCGATGTAATTGATACCTGTGAAAAGCATATCCTTCGAATTCCCCCTTGGCGCTTGCGCTGTCCAATACGCGGCCACAACAATGATCGCCGCAGCCCTATCGGCGATTGTATCGCATAGCAGACAACAGCGCGAGATCGAGAGAAGAGCGAAGTTCAAACGTGCGGCTGGATTGAGCGTCGTGTTGCGCTTATAACTTGCAGTGGTGCGACAACTTCGCGAAAAAGCAAACTACTCAGCGGCTAGTCTTCACTTCCATGTCGGCGTTCCGAAACAGAAAACCTTGGGCGACTGCAATCGTGGCCCTGCTCGGCCCAACCACGTCAATGCTCTATCTCGGCAGAGGCCAGCTCGCGATCGCGTACTATCTACTCTCGATTCTGGGCGCCTTAGCTGCGATCCTCTCGGTCCACTACCACGCGCTGGACATGAGCTTTCAAGCCGGCATGTGGGCAGGTTTCTTTGCCATTTACGTGATCGGCTTTGTTCACAGCGTGGTTCTCGCACGTCGGCTTCAGGGCGAAACGCCGCAGGTCTGGTTCGCACGCTGGTATTGGGTCCTCGGACTTGCCATCCTGGTCCCCACGATGATCGCTTCTCTCATCCGATGGTTCCTCTGGGAGCCCTACAGTATTCCATCCCGCTCGATGTATCCCGTGCTGCAGGTCGGCGACCTGATTTACGTTTCCAAATTTGCCTATGGTTACTCTCCGCATTCCCTGCCCTTCGATCCGCAGGTCTTTTCCGGGAGAATTCTGTTCAGCGAACCTGAACGCGGCGATATCGCCGTCTTCAAAAACCCGATGGACATCCGCACCGACTACATCAAACGCATCGTCGGCCTGCCCGGCGATAGTGTTCAGGTCAAAGGCGGCATTCTGCAGATCAACGGCGAAGCGGTTTTGCGGACAAAGATTGAAAACAAACCGGAAGACACCGGTGGGGGTTTCCGCGGACAGAATCTGCAGCGTTACATTGAACAACTGCCCGGCGGCGCCAGATATCCCATTCTCGAGGAGAGAGATACGGGACGGCTCGACAACACCCGTCTGTTCGAAGTGCCGGAAGGCCACTACTTCGCAATGGGCGACAACCGCGACAACACGCAGGACAGCCGGATCATCGGCTTCATTCCCAGGGAAAATCTGGTTGGCCGCTTGTCGCTCGTTCTTTGGAACGACAAGGATCGGCGCCTGAAGTTCTTGGACTAAGCGCCGCTCCCGTCACTCGTAAACCACCTCCAGTTCCGACGAGGTGGCCAGCGATTGGCAGGTCAACACCACACCCTTCGAGATCTCAGTATCTTCCAGAGCCATGCGCGCGCGCATTTCGGCACTGCCCTTGACGAGTCTGGCGCGGCAGGCGCCGCAGACGCCCGACTGACAGGAGAAAGGCGGTGTCAGACCGGCCGCCCGGGCAGCCTCGAGCAGTGTCTGGCCTTCGGCGACCTCGATACTCTGCGTCGAGTCACCGAGTGTCACGCGCGCCGTCGCGGCCATGCCCTTGATCGTATCGTCCTGTGCAACGGCGCCACCGTAACTTTCCATGTGGATACGGCTCACCGGGACATCGAGGCTCGTGAGTGCGGTCCGGACAAACCGGTTCATATCGCCAGGTCCGCAGATGTAATACTGCACGTCCTGAGCATAAGGCGGATATTCCGCGAACACCGCCTCGATCGCCGCTGCATCGATTTTACCCTTACGCCAGGGACGAAAGCCTGACCAGAGCGACGGACTGGAGAGAAGGTGCGAGACGCTGAGACGGCCGGGATAAGCGTCACACAGTCGATCGAGCTCGTCCTTGAAGAGAATCGTAGCGGCGTTTCTGTTGCCGTCGACCAGATGCACAACCGAATGGGGTTCGTCACTGAGCACCGACTGTATCATAGCAAAGAGCGGCGTGATGCCGCTGCCGGCCCCGAAGAAGTAATGGGTACGACGCCGCATCGCTCCGGGATCGAGGCAGAAGCCGCCAAAGGGCGGCATGACTTCGACCTTATCGCCGGCCTTAAGGTTGTCGTTGATGTGGTTAGAGATCCGGCCGCCCTCCACACGCTTCACTGTGATGCGCATCGAGAGCCGGCGATCATCTGAAAAGGGCGACGAGGAAATTGAGTAGGACCGGCGTAATTCTTCGCCACTAAGATTGAAACGCAGAGTCAGATGCTGCCCCGGACGCCAACGAAATGTCTCGCACAGGGCGCCCGGCAGATCGAACACGATCGTCTTCGCACTGCCGCCGATCTCCAAGCGTGTTTCACCGACCCGGAGTTTGTGAAAAGAACGCGTCGCCTGGGGTGCCGCCTGCGTCATCAGCGCCGACCCTCCAGGAAGTCAAGCACGATCTGCTGATGCTGGCGAACCGGGCTCTCGCCCTGTTCGGCGGAAGCGCCAACCTCGAAGTAGGGACTCTTCAGGGACTTCTGTTGCTGCTCGCAGGCATAGACATCCTCGGCCATGAAGTCACCTGAAGTCATGGGGTCTTCTGCCTCCCCGAGTTCCTCCACCGCGTACTTGCCCGAGATATGCTTGCCCCAGAAGGCGCCTGAACGCCACTCCTGCGTACTGAATTCCCAATCCGAGGCATTCTTGACCCGCGTGCGGGTCTCGACCCGGGTCAAATCGGGTGCAAGCGGGATAACGTGGAATGTGGACCAACTGGTCTCGGACTCTCCCAGTCCCAGCCCGGGAAAGAGCATTGGGACGGAAGCGCCGAGCTGGTCCTTCGGCAGAACAAGCGGCATCGGCGCGTTCTTTTCGACATCCCGGGCATAGAACTCGGCGAGGGGTTCCCAAAAGGCATAGTGTGGCCCCACGAAACCGTATTTCGCCCTGGCGTGATCGTACATGGCGAGCGTGCCGGAATGCAGATGCGAGAGATGGTAGACGTCGATGTAGTTCTCAACGACGATCTTCCAGTTCGCCTTGATATCGTGTGAGGTTGCCGCCTGCGGATATTCGACCAGCTCTTCCACCTTGTGAGGCCCCAGGTGCGGCTCCACCTTGCCGAACCATTCCATGATGGAACCTGGGTCGGGCTCCGGATGCACGAACAGCATACCGCGCCAGAGATCGACGGACGCTGGTTTCAGGCCGAGGCAGTTCTTATTGAGGCCGGTGAACTCTTCCGCTTCTTCGGGCACCGAAACGAGCCTACCTTCCAGATCATAGGTCCAGTCGTGATAGGGGCAGGTGATGGCTTTCTGGGTCTTGCCGACGGCGCGTAACAGCTGTGTACCGCGATGGCGGCAGATGTTATGGAACGCGCGCAGCCGCCGGTCACGCCCCATGACGATGAAGATATTGTTGAGCCCGGCCTGAACCGAGAGATACTGGCCTGGCTCGGAGATGTCCTCGGAAAAACCCGCGAAGCGCCATAGCTTCGAGAAGATCTGCGCCTGCTCGCGGTCGAACCATTCCTGCGAGGTATAAGCCTCGACCGGGAGGACATGCATCATACGTGCAACAGTCATTTTAAGCTCCGAACAAGGGTAGAAGGTCGGCAAGGACAAGGTAAATGCTCAGAACGAACCAGGTTCCGAGGATCAGCCAGAAGAGGATGGGGTTTTCACTACGGGCGACCTCCTCCACCAGGTGGGTTCGGCCGGAATAGACCGCCGGCACCAGCCACATGATGAACAGCAGACCCCACACCCAGTTCAGCTCGAATAGGATTGCAACGTAAACGACCGCCAGCGCGGCGATGGTCTTCCATTTGTTCGGCATGACTGTTCTCATATTTATTATCAAACTTGATAATTTACATTTGAGCTTTCATAAGTTAATTGTCAAGTATGATAATTTATAGAGTCGAAAATGGGCCGTCCGAGCGTTAAGGCCCAAAGATCCTCAGAGATCCTCGATGCCTTCGAAACCTGCGTCGCCCGTTACGGTGTGGAAGGTGCCACGCTTGAGCGGATAGCTGCCGAGGCGGGATTGGCCCGCGCCCTCATCCGGCACCACGTGGGCAACCGCGACGACCTGCTGAAAGCCCTCACCAGAAGATTCCTGGCTCAGTCGGAACGCCATCAGCAGGATTTGCTGGATTACCTTCCCGAAGGCGACCGGGTCCTGAGCCTGATCGATCTGCTGTTCGATCACTCCCAGTCCGACCAGAATTTCGTCCTCGTGGCAGAAGCCCTGATCGCCGCCGCGGGTGAGCGCCCCGAATTGGCGGCACAGCTGGCGGACTGGGTACACTCCTTTATCGCCCTGATCGCGGCCGAACTGCGCCGGGAATATGACGCCGCAGCGGCTGACGCAATTGACGCAGTGGCCGCCGGGATCGCCGGAATCTATTTCAATGTGGATTCCCTGACGACACTGGGTGACATGGGAGGACTGCGGCAGGCCTCGAAACAGGCGGCCCTGCGGTTGGTGCGGAGTATCGAACTCGATCATGAGTCACGCTAAAAAGACGCAACCTGTCTGCGACCGACGAAGCCTGTTCTACTGCCCTTCCACCCGCGCCAAAAAATCCGCCAACAGTCCCGCACAGTCGTTAGCATGACTGGTGATCAGAAAATGGTTCGCGCCTTCGACCACGGCGGCGCGAACGTCAGGCAGGCTGTCGTCGAGCGCATCGGTGATGTGGGCCATTGCCGAACAAGCGTTGCTGCCGCGCACCAGAAGCACGGGCATCTTCAGCTGGGCGTAGTCCTTTTTCGTCGCGTGAAACGCAAAGGCTGAGCGCCAGTCCAGAACATTGGCATAGGCGGTCTTGCGGCAGTAATCCCGGACCGCTTCCGGCATGGCCGCGAAGACCCCTTCCCCGCCCCAGAAATCGATGATGCGCCCAGCGGCATCAAGTTCGCCTTCATGATAGGCCGTTTCGAAAGCCTGGCTCATACGATGAACCTCGTCGAAAGCCTCCTGGCTCCCCTGCTCTCTGATCAGTTCGAGGGGATTGGCCTCGAAGACGGCAAGGCTCAAGACGTTGATCCTGCCGGCCAGCGCGGTTGCCAGGGCAACGGTGCCGCCGAAGGAATGACCAACCAGATGAAGCGGCTGGCCGATTTCCCCGGCGACCCGCTCGATCACTTGTACTTCATGCGTCATCTCCAGATCGCCGATGGACCGGGTTTCCTCTGTCGCGCCATAGCCGCAGAGGCTCGTAGCGGACAGACGATAACAGGCCGGCAGAAGTTTTTGCATTGGGCGCCAGGCAGCGGGTGTACTGAAGGAGCCCGGAATGAAGAGAACCGCCGGACCACTCCCACTGTCTTGAAAATCGACGTTCCCGCCGTCGAACGTAATCATGGACCGCCTCAATCCTTTGCAACCTCAAGCATGAATGACGGGCGTGTAAGGTTCAACATTTTGAGACTCTAGGCCCAAACGCCTTTCGGGATCTTCTCGTCGGCAAAAGCCTCGACCAGGAAGTCGATCAGCGCACGCACGCGTTTCGGCAGATTGCGGCCACCGGGATAGATCACCTGAAGTGAACTGGGTGGCTGCTCGAACCCTGCCAGCAACTCAACCAACCGTCCCGCGGCGAGGTCCTCACGGACGTCCCAAATTGCCTTGAGCGCAATACCGTGTCCTTCAAGGCACCAGTGCCGCACGAGGCTGCCGTCGTTGGCCTGGCGGTTGCCGCGAACGAAAAACAGCCGACGCTTGCCGCCGATCATAAAAGGCCATTCCTGATCGATGGTCACGCCGAAGCGCATCAGGAGACAGTTGTGTCCGGCCAGTTCATCCGGATGCTTCGGCGTACCGAATCGTTCCAGATAACTCGGCGCAGCACAGACCAGCCGGCGGCTCAGGCCGAGCCGGCGCGTCCGCAGTGAACTGTCCTTCAGGTCGCCGAAGCGGATCCCGAGGTCAATCCCCTGGGCCACCAGATCGACGTAGCTGTCGCTCAGGGTGAGTTCGATACCAACCTCCGGATGCTCCGCCATGAAACGGTCCAGCATCTGCACGACCCGATGGCGACCAAGGTCGAGCGGCGCGCTGATCCGAACCGGACCCGAGAGTTGCTCCACTCCGTGACGCACCCGAGCTTCCAGATCGCCGGCTTCGTTGACCAAGTCGCGCGCGCCTTCCTGCAGCAATCGTCCTTCGTCGGTCAGACTGATTGCGCGCGTGGTTCGATTGAGGAGTCGCGCACCGTAGTGCGCCTCCAATCCGGCCAAACGTTCCGTCACCGCAGCGGGCGACAGACCGAAATCGCGCCCAGCGGCCGCGAGCCCGCCCTTTTCCACGATCCGCAGAAACAGGGCCAATGAGTCCAGACGATCCATTATTCAGATTTTCCGAATTATATTTCCTGTTTTGTCTCAATTATATCGTGTTTTCGCAAGGACTAGATTGACGATGAACAGGCCGACGTGCAGCCGGACCGGCACCAACTCAAAGCAGAACGGATCGCTTACCATGTCCCTCACATCGAAGATGCCCTTGCAGGTATGGATCCTGACCCTGTCGGCCTTTGCGATCGGCACCGCAGAGTTCGTCATTGCCGGGGTTCTGACCCAGGTCGCCGACTCTCTCGCCATCACCGAGGGACAAGCGGGCCACCTGATCACCGCCTATGCGCTCGCTATCGTGATCGGAGGGCCAGTACTCACCCTCTGGCTCGCGCGTTTCGACCGGCTGAAAGTCTTGGTCGGACTGATGGGCCTTTTTATCGCCGGCAATTTGATCGCGGCCTTTACCACCGACTATTCGACCCTGCTGGCCAGCCGCGTGCTGGCCGGACTGACCCAGGGCCCCTTCTATGGCATCGGCGCCGTGGTCGCGACGCAGCTGGTTTCGGACAAGCTTGCAGGCCGAGCCGTTGGGCAAATGTTTGCCGGGCTGACGCTGGCCAACGTGCTCGGCGTCCCTGCCGGGGCCTGGATCGGAAACAGCTTCGGCTGGAACACGACCTTCTTGGTGGTCGCGGGCCTTGGTGTTGTGGCCACCGCCGCGATCCTGGCCGTTATCCCGTCGCAACAGCCCGAGGCAGGTCGCAGCTTGAAATCTCAGATCGGTGCGTTCAGGAACACAAACTTACTGGCGAGCCTCGCCATCACTGTGCTTGGTTGGGTAGGCTTCATGACTTTCTACGGTTACATCGCACCTGTCGCCGAACAGGTCGCGGGCTTTGCGCGTGCCGATCTGAGCTGGGTTCTGGTGATCATCGGTTTGGGCCTGGTAATCGGCAATAGCCTGGGCGGCCGCTCGGCCGACACCAATCTCAGTCGGGCTTTGATCTTCTGGCCTGCCGCCATGATCGTTGCGTTGATCGTGGTCGGCGTCCTGGCACCCTTCAAGTGGCCCTTCCTGATCGCCGCCTTCGTCTTTGGAATCGTGTCCTTCGCCAACGTGCCGCCCATGCAGATGCGTGTAATGAAGCACGGTGGCGCAGCACCGGAACTCGCGGCCACCGCCAACATCTCCGCCTTCAATATCGCCAATGCCCTGGGCGGCGTGATCGGCGGAAGCGTGGTGGACAGCAGTTGGGGTGCAGCCGCTATTCCCTTCGCTGCAACCCTCATCCCCGTCGCCGGTCTGGTCTTCATTCTGATGCAGGAGCGCAGGCCCCGCAGCGTCTGCCCCAACCCAATCTGTTAGATCCGCTCATGTTTAGGCTGATTCAAGAAAACAGCAAACCGCTACCCATAAGGAGAAAATTCATGAAAGCCGTTGCCCTCACCCGCTATCTGCCGATCGACGATCCGCAGTCCTTCATCGACGCAGACCTTCCCAAACCGGCTCCGGAAGGCCGAGATATCCTGGTCGCCGTCAAGGCAATCGCCGTCAACCCGGTCGACACCAAGGTGCGCGCTCCCAAAGATCAGATCGAGGAAACACCGCGCGTGCTTGGTTGGGACGCCAGCGGCGTGGTCGAAGCGGTCGGTTCCGACGTGTCCCTCTTCAAGCCTGGCGATGAAGTGTACTACGCGGGTGATATCACCCGTTCCGGCACCAACGCGGAGTTCCAGCTGGTTGACGAGCGTATCGTTGGCCAAAAGCCGACAAGCCTGAGTCATGCCGAGGCGGCCGCGCTGCCCCTCACGGCAATCACCGCCTATGAGGCCTTCTTCGATCGGCTTGAGATCGACCGAATTGGTGCAGACAAGGGTCAGTCGATCCTGTTGGTCGGCGGGGCCGGCGGCGTGGGGTCAATCGGGATCCAGCTGGCGAAGCGCGCTGGGCTGATCGTGATCGCCACGGCCTCCCGTCCGGAGACAATCGCCTGGGTCAAGGAACTCGGCGCCGATCACGTGGTCAATCACCGCGAGCCCATGGTGGAGCAGGTTCGCGGCCTTGGGTTCCAGCATGTCGATCACATTGCGATCTTCAACGATATGCGGCATTGGGAAGAAGCAGTTGAATTGATCCGGCCCCAGGGCGGCATCGTCTCGATCGACGACACCAACCTGCCGATGCCCATGGCCGGCATGAAAATGAAAGCCGCCAGCCTGCACTGGGAATTCATGTTTGCCCGCGCCATGCACCAGACCCCAGATATGATCGAGCAGCACAATCTGCTCAATCACGTCGCGGCGGAGATCGACGCGGGTCACATCCGCACGACCCTCGCCGAGGTGCTGAACCCGATCAACGCGGAAAACCTCCGCAAGGCGCACGCAATGATCGAGGCCGGCACGGCGAAGGGAAAAATTGTGCTGGAGGGCTTTTAGACCGGTTAGTGCGGGTGCCTCGATCATTGATGATCGGGCACCCTGCCTATCCCGAAGTTACCCTACCGTCATGACGTTTCCACTACGACCATCAACTCTTGTTCACCAGAACAAGATGCATTTCGGACAAATTTGCACGCGTTTGAGACAAAATGCCGGACAGCTCTTCACATCGGTATTTCGATATGGTGCTGTCTTGTTGATGTCGCTCAACACCTTCGCCCCGAAACAGCTCCTGCGACCACAGCGTCAAAGTCGAGAGTTTTGGAGCGGCCCGTCAAGTAAGTTTCGCCGGATCCCGCAGAACAACGACCATCTGATCGATGCGGGCTTAGTCGTTGGCAACGAGACTGATTCTCCAAGCGACAATAGGAGGTAATCGTCATGGCAAACACGCACACCGTAACCGTTCATGTATGGGATAGTGATGATCAATTTGAGAAGGCCGCAGACGGAGATAAGACCGTAAATCTGAATGCGCCCGCGGTCATCTTGGGTCATGCCTCATTGAAGCTTCAGCACGTCGGTGCAGCCAAAGGAGATTACTACTATTTAAGTTTTTGGCCCGAAGGTAATCATGAAGACCGACCCGCTTTTGGTGGTAACGCAAGAAACCATCAGATGCCGTTACGACACGGACCAGGGTCTGAAGCTCAGGCTCTCGCAGCTGCAAATTTCAAGAAGTTCGACAGCAGTAACTTAGGCGCTGAAAGTAATGACATCTCTTCTGATTGGGAAGATGAAAAGCCTACAACTACATACAGGATAAACGGATTAAATATGGCTAGAATGGTTGGCTGGGTTCAAAATATTCAAGACAAAACTATGAGTGATTATTATTATCATTTAATAAAACATAACTGCGCCACAGCCATTGCCCAGTGCTTAGAAGTCGGCGGAGCACCCAATAAGCCTGCACATAATGTATGGACGCCCCGCAGAGTTGGCGTTTGGTGCGAGCAACTTGTCGTTCATTTTAACGGTCAAAAAAAGACCGCTGCCGGAGTACAGAATTTTTGACCGGAACACTGCGCAACACCATGTAACATCCAGCCAATTCTGAATGCTGATAGTAGCCTGAACTAACTACCATCCGCTGGAAAGCTCTATCAAAGTTTGCTTCGCCTAAACCGGCGTAGGATCGGCATCGAGTTCTGCAGCACTAACTTAGTTACGTCCCAAAGCCTACTCCCCGCCCGGATCGAAGGGATAATCCCAGGCGTCACCGCCAATGAGTTTGGAGATACCGGAATAGTCGGTCTGGCTGTCGCCGGAATCGCAGAAGTGCGAAAAGATCGAGAGCGCGTGGGCAGCGAGCGGTGTGCAGGCGTCGACCGAGCGGGCGGCGTCTTGCGACAGGCGCAGGTCCTTGCGCATCATCTCAGCGGTGAAGCCCGGTTTGTAGCCGTTGGTGGAAGGCACGCCTTCAAGAAAACCGGGTAAGGGGCAGTAGTTGCTGAGCGCCCAGTTCTGGCCCGACGCGTTGGTGATAATCTCGAAGGTTCGCTCCAGATCCAGGCCCAGGCGTTTCGCCATCATCAGAGTCTCAGCGGCGGCGATCATGGAGATGCCCAGAGACATATTGTTGCAGATTTTCACGCCGATGCCGCTGCCCTGCGGGCCGGCGTAGAGTAGCTTCTGGCCCATAACATCCAAGACCGGCCGCGCCCGCTCGAAGGCTTCCTCCGTACCGCCGACGATGAAGTTCAGCTTGCCTACACGCGCCGCCATGACGCCACCGGTTACGGGAGCATCGATCATTTCCAGCCGTGAATTTGAGGCTGCCGTGCCGACAGCACGTGACGTCTCAACGTCGATAGTCGAAGAATCAATCAGTAATGTCCCTGGAGCCGCGGACGAGATCAGCCCGTCGTCGCTGAGATAGACCGTGCGTACGTGCTGCCCTGCCGGCAGCATGGTCACAACGGTGGTCGCACCCCTTGCCGCATCAGCGATCGAATCTGCGATAGTGGCACCGGCCGCATCCGCCTGTTTCAGCGCCGGCTCCGACAGATCGAAAGCCCGCACGGCATATTCCGCTTTTAAAAGCTGCTCGACCATGGGCAAGCCCATGTTGCCGAGACCGATAAAGCCAATCGTTTCCGCCATCATCATCTCTCCATAGAAGGTACGCACCACGCAGGCGTAGCAGTGTTCTCGCTCGGCCCTGTTTTAAAGACCGGGATTTGGTGTGCCGCGGTTGATCAGGACGGTCTTCGAGCAGGTGAAGTGGTTCAGCATGCTGTCGAGAGCGTATTCCTTGCCCAGGCCGCTCATTTTCAGACCACCGTATGACACGTTCGAGCGTGGCGCGACGCATTGATTAACCTGGACAAAGCCCGCCTCGATGCGATCGACGTATTCCATCGCTCGGGAAAGATCTCGGGTCCAAAGGTTTGCAGCCAGACCATAGGGCGTGTCGTTTGCGTTGACGATCATCTCGTCAAAAGACGTAAAGGGCAGCACAGTCGCGACCGGGCCGAAGATTTCGTCCTGACAGAGTTCCGACGTCAGCGGCAAGCCATCGAGCAATGTCGGCGGATAGAAGTAACCCTTGCCGAGTTCAGGGTCCGACGGCCGCTGGCCGCCGAAGAGGACCCGGGCGTCGGGGGTGTTGTGGGCGATCTCCATGTAGTGCAGCGTGCGCTGGAACTGTTCGGCGGAAATGATTGCGCCCATATCAGTGGCTTCGTCCATGGGGTTGCCGAGTTTGATATCGGCCAGCTTTGCTGTGACACCCGCGACCACCTGGTCGTAGATGCTTTCCTGCACAAAGACCCGTGTGCCTGCGGTGCAGGCCTGACCCTGACGGGTATAGCGCATGCCGTCGATGATGCCCGGGATTGCGAGATCCAGATCCGCGTCCTGCAGAACGATGCTGGGGTTCTTACCACCGAGTTCCAAGGTGACTGGGCAGAGCTTCGGGGCGGCGTAGCTTGCGATCGCCTGTCCCACCGCGAGTGAACCGGTGAAGGTCACTTTTCGCACAGCGGGATGTTCAACCAACGGCTTTCCGCAATCCTCGCCGTAACCGGAAATCACATTGAGCACACCGGGTGGCAGTTCGCGGTTCATGATCTCGGCCAAGAACAGCACACAGAACGGCGCTTGCTCGGCAGTCTTGACGACGACCGTGTTCCCCGCCGCGATCGCCGGCGCCACCTTGGCGACGAAGAGAAACAGCGGCGCGTTCCAGGGAATAATACCCGCGACGACCCCGACGGGATCACGCGTGCTGTATTGCAGGACATCGGGATGAGCCGAGGGGATGGTCTCCCCCTTGAGTTCGCCGGCCAGCCCGCCGAACATGCGGGTCAGATCGATGCTGGAGCCAGTTTCAGGCCTGGCCTGCGTGCGTAGCGCGTTGCCGGTATCCAGCGCCAGAACCCGTTCGACCATTGCCGCATTGGCTTCAATGGCGTCCGCTGCCTTTTGCAACATGCGGCCACGATCCCGAGCGGCAACTGTCTTCCACTTTACGAAGGCTTTATGAGCAACCTCAACCGCCGTATCGACATCGGCCTTACCACACTTGGGAGCTTGCCCAATGACGGAAAGGTCGCCTGGATGAATGACCTCGAAGTTTTCCTCAGCTTGCGCCTTCCGCAGTTGGCCGTCGATCAGCACTTTGCCGGAAAGACGCCGGGTCTCCGCAAGAGCCTGTGCTGCGTTTTGCATGGCTGCTGTCTGGTTATCGGTCATTGCTAAATCAGTCATCTCTCGGTTTCTCAAAACTCATTCCAGTCGTCTGCCAGCCTGTGCACTGGGATGAAAGAGAGTACGTGGGGCGGTGACCCCACGTACTCCAATGAGCAAGAGGAAAGCGCAACCTCTTACTCGCCTCCAGGGAGGATCTTTTGGTTGCCGCCTTTACGATTTCCACCAACGGCGTGGTTCCACATTTTCGACCAGCGTATCGGCAGGCAACTCGCGGGCGATCCGATGGATCTCCGTGTAGGTGTCGATGCCACCGGCCCAGCCATTGATGCGTTCGCGCCACTGCTCCCAGGGCTCCGGGACATGCTCGGGTGCGCAAAGTTTGGCGGCTTTCTCACGCTCTTCGTCCGAAAGCGGAATGAAACGCGTGCCGTTTTTCACAAAGATTGTGTTTGGCAGCTGCGGCACGGAATGACCCACCGTATTAACCAGCGCAGCTTCATGTGCGCCTTGAATCAGAGCCTGTGTGAAGTAGGCAGATTCCATGACATCGTCCTGCAGATCACTGCCGAGGCTTTCGAAGACATCCAAGTTCATGGCGGTATGTTCGAAACCGGAGAAGAAGCGCAGATCGATAACCTGGCTGACCACTGGCGACATGTTGGCGTAGGCCACTGCAGAGGACCAGGTTTCAGCACCGTCTATCAAACCCGTCTTCAGGCCGTCGAGGGTTTCTTCCCAGGCAATTGGTGTCGGGTTCAGCTTGAGAAGCGTCATGGCGATCCGGCCAAGCTGTGTGCCGGTCACCCGATTCTTGGTTCCCGCAAGCTCTTCGATTTTGGTGACGTCCGGACGGTCCTTCCACTTCAGGCCCATCTGTAGTCCGCGCAGCTGACAGACCGAAAAGAGGAAGTGCAGCTTATGCTGCTTGCGTAGCGGTTCCCGGAAGATCCGCTCGCTTTCCGGGTGGTAGAGGAAATGATATTGCGACGCCCGGTTGGGGAACATGTAGGCATAATCGAGCACGTTATAGTAAGGCGCGCCGCCAGCCGTGTTTTGGGTAGAGGCCGCAAAGATATCGACGATGCCCTGCTGGGTTTTCTTCACGCAGTTGAGCTGCCCGCAGATCGCATTGTTGCCGATAAACTCGACACGGATCGCACCGTCCGATCGTTCCTCGAGGTCGCGGACGAACTCGAGACAACCTGCGCGCTCGATCAGGAGATTACGCTCGTTGAACCCGGACGCACCGAATTTCAAGGTATGTTTGGCCGGTGTTTTGAAGCGCTTCTCATAGGTCGAGTTCGCCGCTTCCGCCAAGCGTGGCAACGTGATCGCTCCGGTCAGGGTTGCCCCACCCAGCAACGTCGAGGTCAAACCGTACCGGCCTGCGACCCGCATCAGGTCGCGTCTGGAAACACCCTCGCTTACGAATTTGTTCAGCATTACCTTCCTCCCAATAGTCATTGCGCTTTTTTATCGCGCCTTGCGTTCAGGCTTCACGCGAAGAACCGGATCCACCTGTGTCTGCCGCCATCAGGCGGTAATAGAGGGATCTTCCTTAATCCCACTTTCTATTCCCTTCAGTTCAATCCCAAAGGGGTGTCTCTCCCGATCGCGATCTGGCGCCGAGCCAGCCGCCTTCGATCTTGATCTCCGATCCGTTGACAAAGCCCGATTCTTCGCTCGCCAGGAACACCGCCGCGCCCGTAATGTCGTCCGGCTGCCCCCATCGTCCGATCAGATTTTCTTCCGCCCAGGCGGGACCGGTATCCGAGGCCTCAGCGAAGGATTGGTTAAAGGGGGACGCGATCATGCCGGGTGCGATGGCGTTAACACGGATGTTTTTGCCTGCCAGATCGGTCGCCATGGCGCGTGTCAGTCCAAGGACGCCGGATTTTGCAGCCACGTAGGCGCAGCGGTTCGGACGGCCCATAAAACTCGCAATCGAAGCCAGATTAATGATGTTACCGGAACCCCGCTTGACCATGTCGGGGAGGACAGCCTGCGCGCAGAGAAATGGACCGGTCAGGTTGATCCGGAGCATCTGCTCCCAGTCCTCCAGGCTATGCTGCATGAGGCCCTTAATAATCCTGGCGCCGGCGTTATTCACGAGTACGTCGATCTGGCCATAGGCTTCCAGAACCGTGGCTGCCATACCTGTGGTGCTGTTGGGATCTGTGATATCGACCAGTAGCGGAAAAGCATTCCCACCGGAATCACAGATTGATGACGCGACCTGTTCGGCCCCTTGACGGTCTATGTCGGCAACGACGACCCTGGCACCTTCATTCGCAAAAGCTGCGCAGATGGCCGCTCCGATTCCATTACCGCCGCCGGTGACAATCGCGACTTTATTTTCCAGCCTCATGATTGGGCAGCTCTCCTCTAATCCCGCGCCTGAATGTTCCGTCGGCGAGCGATGATTTTCTTAGTTTAGTACGCGCTGAAGCCGGCCAGCCTATAGAGGCAGTTCGTTTCGGTTCGAATCATCGTGATCCTTGAACCAGTCTCCAGTTAGCCGGTAAGAGAGCTATTCGTGTTCTATACGGCTCAAACAACAACGGTCGCTCTCCAACAGGTGAACGCTATTGAAGAAAAGATTACAGATGTTCTTTTTCGGTGAATGTCAGATTTTTGACATTCGGGCAGATTGCTAAAGATTGTTCATCAAGGGCCCGACAAGAGCTAAATCGGTTTCCACAAACCCAGCATCTGAATTGCATAGTCCAGCGCAATCAACGATCAGCCTCTAGGCAGAAAGGATTCGGTTCAGCTTTTCCGGCCGAAGGATGCGGATACGCCGACGTTTATTCTCGATCAGCCCGTCAGACACGAAAGTCCTGAGGATCGCCGTTACATATTGTCTCCGGGAAAGAACAAGCGTGGCCAATTCCTCGTGCGTAATCGGCAAAACTGGCTCTTCGTTCTTGGGCGTCCGGGTTGCAACTTCGGCGTTCAGCTGCAACAGAACACGCGCCAGACGCTGTTCGACACTATGGCCGGTAACGTCGCTGACCCGGCTGTGCAGCAGCTGCTGGCGCTTCAAGAGCACACGCACCAGCAGGACACCCAACTCGCCGTCCGAGCGCATGTAGTTAAAAAATTCATCGCGACTGAAACAGGTCGTCTCCGCTTGCTCGAGCGCGATACCGTTCGCATCACGCAACGCCTGCGGCCGGAGCGCGGAAAGGCCAAGCAGACTTCCCGGACCATGGATCTTGAGCAGAGTCTCATGCCCGTTTTCATCAGTACAGGTCGCTTTTACCGTACCGCTGTTCAGCACATAGACGTGCCCGGCCGTATCGCCTTGAAAATAGAGGTGTTCATTGCGGCTGAAGGCGCGTTTCTGGCCGAGCATCGCCAAACTGCGCAGGTATGCGTCGTTCAGATCCTGCTCGAGGTCGATCCCGTCGCTGAGTTCAAAGTCTGACATGCTTTCGGTATAGTCTTCATCGTCGGCCTACCGCAATGGCTTCGCCGAACCTTCTTCGGACTCTGCCGGTGGCGGCACTGCTTCAGCGAGTTTCCTCACCGGATTGCTGCGTCTTCTGTAGAATCCGGCGCAAGGTATCTACGCGAACCGGTTTCGCGATCGGGCTGATCTTCAGGTTTTTGGAACGACCCATTGCCAACTTATCGGCCATAATGGCGTAGCGCGGATCGTATCCCGTTGCCAGCACGACATGAATCGGGCGTTCCTTGGACGAGAGCCAGCGAATGATCTCGATCCCATCCATGTCGGGCATCACCAGATCGAGAACTATCAAGGTCGGATCAAAAGACTCAAATAGCTCCTGGAACTTGCGGGAATCCTGAATCGTCTCAACGAGGTAATCTTCCTGCTCGGCGACCGTGCGCACGTATTCACAGAACTCCGGTTCATCATCGAGGACGAGTAATCGCCGCTGCGTCATGACTCCCCCTTCTCTACGTCGTCACCTTTCGGCATCTCTCGTGCAAGGGCTTCGCGTATCTTCAGCGCAAGGTCTTTTTTGCGAAAGGGTTTTTGCAGCAGCAGGGCGTCGTGGTCCAGGCGACCGTGGTGGATGATAGCATTTTCAGTATAACCCGACATATAGAGCACAGCTGTGCCCGGCCGCATCGCCACCACGGCGCGGGCCAATTCGCGGCCATTCATCCCTTCCGGCAGGACAGCGTCGGTCAGCAACAGGTCGATTGGCTCGGTAACCTGCAGAAGGCTTAAGGCTTTCGGACCACTTTCGGCCATGAAAACCCGATACCCCAGTTCAACGAGCAGATCGCGCGCCAATTCACGCACCAGGCTGTCATCTTCAACGACGAGTACAAGCTGGCCTCTTCCGGTGACGTCGCCCCGATCAACATTAGTCACTGGCTCTTTCTCGTCCGGCGCCATAGCCCTGGGCAGGTAGATTTTGATGGTCGTACCTTCGTCCTCCTCACTATAGACCGAGATATGCCCGCAGGATTGCTTAACGAAGCCGTAAACCATGCTGAGTCCCAAACCACTTCCCTGACCGGCTTCTTTCGTCGTGTAGAAGGGCTCGAAAATCCGCGCCTTGACGCTGGAGGACATTCCTGTGCCGGTGTCCGTCACCGCGATCATCACGTATTGACCAGGTGTTACCTCAAGCTGTGCCGCCGCATATTCATCATCGATGTAGGCATTCGCTGTTTCCAGGGTCAGTTTGCCCCCGTCCAGCATCGAGTCCCGCGCGTTTATCGCCATATTCAAAAGAGCGTTTTCGACCTGAGAGGGATCGACTTCACAACGCCACAGGCCCGCCGCGCGCACGAATTCCAGTTCATTCTGCTCACCGATCGCCCGGCGCAAAAGGTCTTCGATACTGCGGATCAAGCGGTTGACGTCGGTCGGCCTCGGCATCAAAGGCTGCTTGCGCGAGAAAGCCAGCAAACGCTGGGTCAGCAAAGCGCCTCGCTCAGCGGCGCGGATTGCCTTAAACGCCAGGTTAGCGCATTCCTCATGATCCTTCACATGTTCTGACATTAAGTCCAGGTTACCGAGTACGACCGCCAGGATGTTGTTGAAATCATGGGCGATGCCACCGGTCAACTGGCCAACCGCCTCCATTTTCTGGGCCTGACGCAGCTGCTCTTCGCGTTGAACCAAATCGGTCACATGCGTATATCTTGCCAAAGTGTAACCTTCGGCGGTACGGATCCGGCAGGCGTCGGACCAGTGTTCACTACCATCGAGCCATCTGTACTTGATCCTGTATTGTGGCTCCTGTTCGCCCACCTGCAGTGACCGGAATCCGAGAAGAAGTTCCTCCACCCAGGCATCTTCACGGCCTTCGGCACCTTCCACCGAGCCAAGCCTGATGATTTCACGCAGTACGTCTTCGTAGTGGTCGCCGAGGCTGGTGTTCCAGCCGGCACTCTTGACGAAACTCGCAAAGGTATCGTTGTGATAAATCATCACTTCGTCGGGATCGTAGATCGCAAAGCTTACGTCCCGCATGTCCAAAGCTTTGGCGAAGAAATCCTGAAGGCGCTCGCGCTCCCTAATTGCCTCGATTTCCTTGGTAATGTCAGAGGCGCTGCCCCGGTATCCTATGAAGCGGAGGGCAGAGTCGAACAGGGGAATGCCGCTTATGGAGATATGATGGAGTTTACCGTCGCGTCCCCCTTTGTAATGCCCTCGGAAGTCACGAAAGGCTTCATGCGCTTCGACAAGTCGGCGATACTCCTGCCAAACCTGATCGCTGTTGTCCGGATCGTTGGCCTCCCAGGGGGTCATGCCGATCTGCCGGCCGATATCGATGCCACCTAAATCACTGGCCCGTTCGGACAGATACGAGAGCCGCAGGTCCGAATCAATTTCCCAGAACCAGTCTGATGAAGCCGACACGATGTCCCGAAATCGCTGTTCACTGATCTGCAACGCTTCTTCGGCGCGCTTACGTTCATCAATGTCGACCATCAAGGCATAGAAACCCTGTACTCTGCGGGCTGGATCGATCGTGTTTGATCCCTGACCTACCAAATCGGGTACGTAGGTAACGGAAATCCAGTGACGCCTGCCGTCCTTGAAAACAATCTGATTTTCGAACTTGACGGTTTCTCCTGCGAGCGCCCGATCCATCATCGGCCTCGCCAGAGCATAGGTTTCGGGAGTCAGAAAATCCCCGGGAGTCTTGCCGATGATCGTATCGGCATCGGCATCCAGCGTTTCGGCATAGCGGCGGTTGACGACACGATAGCGCAGGTCTGCATCGAGGTAAGCGATCAGCGCGGGGACATTATCCATAACCAACCGCAACTCGGCTCCACTTCTATGAAGCGAGTCATTGGCAGATTTATGATCTCCGTCGTCCTCGATGAGGTAAATTCCTTGATAACAGAGAATACTAGAACAAGCATAACAAAATACATTCAGCGCACAAAGCAGCAATAACCAACATTCACTTATAGTTGTTTATCAATCTCATGCATGAATTCATCTCAATGACATAAATATCCGCGCTGCCTATATACAATGATTCGCAGAAACTACCAGAGATCGTATCTATTCTCGGGCATATCATTATTCAGTCGCAGCTCTTAATGCACCACGACCCTGCACCGCAACATAGCCGCTCGTCCATGGCCAAGGATGAGCCACGCTGAATCGATGAGCGCTGCACAGGAGTGTAGATTTGGCTTAGCAGGTATGCCTGCAAGCTCCCAGCAGAGGTCATTGACCGATCCGCATTGCGGAATGGGCAATGCATAGCCGTACAGACGAAGTCTGAGAGCTCAGAAATAATTTGACCAAATGGACAGGTTTCCTGGATGATTAAAAAAATACGGAATCTTTAGCAGGCCACGCAGGTTCAAATCGGCCCTACTTCCGGCGGATACTGCAGTGGCCTCAGGGGAAGAGGATATCCAGTTTTGCGGAGACGAAGCATCAGGTCGGTTGCAAAGATTAGCTCAAAACGCGGACGCTTGCGGGGCAGAGGTTTCACAAACCACGCACAAAAACTGAGCAAAGCCGCCTGAAGGAACCGAATTCGACGCAAGACCTAGAGTGCGATCGTTCTTGATTGAAGAAATTAAGGACGTGAATCGCCCTCAAACGATATGATCAAGAGGCTGAGTCACGTTTTTCACATAACCAATGAAAAGCGATCAGGCCTCAGCTGAACGAGAGGAGAGCGAAAATGTCTGTTCTGATCCGAGGCGGTACCATCGTTACCGCAGATCGCAGCTATCGCGGCGATGTCTACAGCGAAAACGGCACCATCAAAGCTATCGGTGAAAACCTGGACGTCCCTGCCGGCGCAGAGGTGGTTGACGCAGGCGGTTGCTATGTTATGCCCGGCGGCATCGATCCACATACTCACATGGAACTGCCCTTTATGGGCACCGTAGCCTCCGAAGATTTCTTCACGGGCACGACAGCTGGCGCGGCCGGCGGCACCACCATGATTATCGATTTCGTAATCCCATCGCCCCAACAGAATATCATGGAAGCCTACAACACCTGGCGCGGTTGGTCCGAGAAGGCCGCAACCGACTACTCCTTCCATGTCGCTATCACCTGGTGGGACGAGAGCGTCCATAAGGATATGGGTACCCTGGTCGCCGAGCACGGCGTCAACTCCTTTAAGCACTTCATGGCCTACAAGGGCGCGATCATGGCCGAAGACGAGGTGCTGGTGAATTCCTTCACCCGGGCCCGCGAATTGGGTGCGATCTGCACGGTTCATGCCGAGAACGGCGAATTGGTGTTCCACCTGCAGCAGGAGATGCTGAAGAAAGGCATCACCGGACCTGAGGGGCATCCTCTCTCCCGCCCCCCCGAAGTCGAGGGTGAGGCTGCGAACCGGGCAATCCGGGTCGCGCAGGTACTTGATGTGCCGCTCTACGTCGTCCACAACTCCTGCATCGAATCCCTGGAAGCCATCACACGGGCACGACAGGAAGGCCAGCGGGTCTTTGGAGAAGTGCTAGCTGGACATCTGCTGGTGGACGACAGCGTTTACCGCCATCCGGATTGGGATTTTGCAGCAGCACACGTCATGAGCCCGCCCTTCCGGGCAAAGAAACACCAGGAAGCTCTGTGGCGTGGTCTGCAGTCCGGCAATCTGCAAACCACGGCGACCGATCATTGCTGCTTCTGCGCGCCGCAAAAGGCCGCCGGCATGGACGATTTCAGTAAGATTCCGAACGGTACGGCCGGCATCGAAGATCGCATGGGCGTGCTGTGGCATCACGGCGTGAACAGCGGCAAGCTGACCATGAACGAGTTCGTGGCAGCGACCTCGTCCAACGCAGCCAAGATCTTCAATATCTATCCGCGCAAGGGCTCGATCACCATTGGTGCCGATGCCGATGTGATCGTTTGGGATCCGAAAAAGAGCCGCACGATCTCAGCCAAGACCCATCACCAGAACATCGACTTCAATATTTTTGAAGGCATGACGGTCACCGGCGCCAACACCATGACCATGAGTCAGGGCAAGATCGTTTATCAGGACGGCGAGTTGCGGACGGAACGTGGCGCAGGACGCTACATCGACCGGCCACCCTTCGCGTCCTACTACGACGCACTCAAAATCAAGCATGAGCGCGAACAGCCTGTGCCTGTCGAACGGCCGCAAGCTGCGGAGTAGTCCACGTCAAACAAGCTCGAATGATTGTGAATACAGCAAACCCCGTCAACTTTGGCGGGGTTTGTTCTTTTAAGCGGCTGACGCGTTATCGAATCGAGTTTGGCAGCAAAAGCTTCGGCAACCACAAGACGACTTCCGGCAGCAAGATGATAATGAGGAGAATCAGCAGCATCGGCAGCAGAATAATCACGACGTCCCGCAACACCTGCACCACGTTGAGACCGCCGATCGAGGCGGAAATCAGCAGACAGAGGCCGTATGGCGGCGTCACCAGACCAAAGGCAAGTGACACAATTCCGATGATCGCGAAAGCCACCGGGTGGATGTCCGCCGCCGTTGCAACCGGAAAGAGCACCGTGCCCAGGATGATGATGGTCGGGATGGCATCGATGAAGAGGCCGAACAACAGAAACAACGCAGCAATGACGAGAGCCGTTCCGAACTGACCGAATTCCAGACTGGTCATCAGTCCCACGATCAAACGTGGCACGTTGTAAAAAGCAAGCATCCATCCGAAGGCGGAAGCCGTGCCGATGGCAAAGAGCGAGATGGCGGCAAAGCGGCCCGTATCGTACAGCACATCGACCAGATCGCGCGCACTGATCGAACGGTAAACGAAGAAACCCAGGACGAAAGAATAGAAGGCCGCGACGATGGCGCTTTCCGTGGGCGTTACGATTCCGCCGACAATCCCGCCGATCACGAAGACTGGAGTAAGCATGGCGAGGCCCGCGCCTTTCAAGGCCAGCCAGAATTCGCCAAAGGTGGGGCGTCCCGCAGTCGGATAATCGTAGACCTTGGCATAACCATAAACCGTCGCCATCAGGGCGGCAGCAATCATCAATCCAGGTATAGCACCGGCCAGAAACAGCGCGCCGACCGAAATGGACATCACGCCACCCCAGACAACCATTAAGATACTGGGCGGAATGATCACTCCCATGACCGAAGAGCAGGCGGTGATCGCGACTGCAAAGCGTGGATCGTAGCCCTGCTTGGTCATGGCTGGGATGAGAATCTTGCCACAACCTGCGGCATCGGCAGTCGAGGAGCCCGAAATTCCGGCGAAGAGCATGGAGACCGCGACATTTACCTGCCCCAATCCGCCCGGCAGCCAGCCGGTCAGCACCCGGGCCAGCTCAATCAATCGATCTGTGATCTTGCCCGAATTCATCAGGTTGGCGGCCAAAAGGAAAAACGGAACCGCCAGCAGGATGAAGGAATTATAAGACTGAAACATCCGGTCCATGATAAGGAAGGGCGTCAGACGCAAGTCAAACGCCACAACCGGAATGGTCGCGATCCCCAACGCAAAAGCAACGGGAACCCGCGCGGCCACGAGAAGGACAAATCCGCCCACCAGGATAAGGCAGGCAACACCGGTTGGGATAATCACTCCGTCACCTCGCTTCGGTGACGATAGTCCCGTACCACTTCCCACAGCCGGTAAAGCGCGAATATCGACCAGCTGATTCCCGCAATGGGCACGGTGATATAGATCACAAGAAGGTTCACCTGCATCATCACCGACTGTTGTATTGAGCCGAACTTTGCGTATCCGATGCCGTAGTACGCAAAGAGGACCGCGAAGGTGCTGACCATCGCCAGTACAAAGCCCTTTTGCAGGAGCTTGCCGAGCGGTGACTTCGCATCCGGCACGACATGAACATCAAAGTGCGTGCCCTCCCACACCGCGATCATGGAGCCGACCATCACGATCCAGATGAAAATGAATTTTGCGAGTTCTTCGGTCCAAAGATAAACCGGGATTAGGCCGGTGTAGCGAGCGATCACCTGCATTGACACCGGGACAATCAGAACAGCGATCAAAACGCCGACGAGAATTCGCAGCACCTGACAATAGGCTTCCAGAGCCTGCTTAATCATGGCGATATCCAACGCGTGAGTTTTTGAGGTCGAACCTGTTGCACCCAGTAGAGTGAAACACACTCAAATTCCTGCGCCAACGAGGGTGGTCTCAAAAAAAGCACCCCGCGGCCGGTCGACCGCGGGGAGCAGTGCAGGTACGTTTATTTCTCGCGGATCGCCTTAAGCAAGGCGTCTGCGCCCAGTTCCTTGGCATAGGAATCCTGAACCGGAATCACCAGATCGAGCAGCTTCGCGCGTTCGGCGAAAGGATGAACCTGGATCTGTTTGGCGGTTTCCATCTGTGTCAGCTTCTCGCCGTCCTGACGGGATTCCAGCTCACGGCCGTATTCTCCCGCTTCCTTACCGGCACGTAACACGATCTCCTGCATCTCCGGGGACAGCTTTGCAAAGGATTTGCCGCTGAAGAGAATGGGACGGACGGTGATGGAGTGTTGAGTCAGCGTGATGTGTGGTGCGACTTCGAAAAACTTGTACTGTAAGAGACTCGCAGACTCGTTCTCCAGACCATCGACCACACCGGTCTGAATGGCGTTGTAGACCTCGGAATAGGCAATCGCCGATGGCGCTGCAGTCAGAGCCTCGAACACGCGGGCCTGAATCGGCGCGCCCATGACGCGCATCTTGTGACCCGCCAGCTCGTCCATGTTGGAGATCTTCTTGTTCGAGATCAGGTTACGGGTTCCACCGCCTGCATATCCGATGACCTTAATGTCTGCCTTTTCGAGAATGGCATCTTCCAAAGGCTTCAGCACATCGCTGGAAAGAACCGCATTCCAGTGATCGAGGTCGCGGAACACGAACGGCATATCCATGAGCGGTACCGACGGTGCGAAACGGGCAAGGTTCGACGGTGCCGCGATGGCGTAGTCGATGGCAACACCTTGATTCAAAAAGTTGACGTAGTCTGGCTCTATCCCCAGTTCGCTGTTACCGCGAAGATCGAACTCAATCTCCTTACCGGCATACTTGTTGACCAACTCACCGAAGCGGATAAGCGTTTTACTGTAGGCATGCTCGTTGTCGAACAGGCTTGCACCCCGAAATGTCATATCTGCGGACTGCGCAACGGTCGCCGAGACAGCAAGCGCCCCAACGATGGCAGCACCTTGAAACAGTCTTTTTGTCGTGTTGAAAAGCGTCATGTCATTCCTCCCAGAGACCTGATTTCGCCACTCCTGGAATGTTGGGCAGCGGATTGATTTCTTGATTTTCATGATCGAGACAAGCACGCCAATTTGCGCTCGTCAACAAATATGTAGACTAGTATGGTAATTTACTGAAATCTTAAAACCTGCGGTCCGACGACAGTTCCCATTTAAGGTTATGGCTTGAGAAACCCCTCTCTTCATGGTTTATCGTCAAGCAGCGCAGTGTGCGGGACGTCTGTCATACAGCCGAGATTCTGTATCTGCAGTTGACGGGTTCGCCGAACAAGCTGGCAATCTGGGGTATTGAATGAACGTACAGAATACATTCCGGGATTCGGAAAGACGGACGTCCGCCGACGAAGTTTTTGAACGGTTGCGCGCAGATATTGTGGCACTCCGTTTAATCCCCGGCGCCAAGCTCTCGGAAGTAGAGGTTGCAAAGCAGAGCGACGTGTCGCGGCAACCAGTGCGCGAGGCCTTCATTCGTCTCAGCAACATGAATCTGCTTCTGGTCCGACCTCAGAAAGCAACGCTGGTTCGGAAGATTTCCGTGCAAGACATTCTCAATACGCGATTTATCCGCACTGCGATCGAAGTCGAAGTGGTGCGCAAGGCCTGTCTGACAGTGGACGAAGAGGGCCTTAAGAGGATCAAAGACAATCTGAAGCAGCAAAAGCGAGCCGCCAACAAGCGGGATAGTGACCGGTTCCACGAACTCGATTACGAATTTCACCATTTGATCTGCGCCGCCGCCGACAGCGAGTTTGCGTTCGCTGCAATTGCGGAAAACAAGTCCCACGTCGACCGCCTATGCATGCTGAGTCTGGCGAACAAGAGCGGGATGTTAGAGCTGTATCGGGACCACTCGGCGATTTATGACGCCCTCGAAAAGCGGGATGAAGAGGGCATCGTCTCCATGACAAGGCTGCACCTTTCGCGTCTTGACGAAACGCTGGACGATGCCCGAAAGAACCATCCCGACTACTTCGAGGATTAAAACCTTCGGCAATTTGGTAACATTCCTCTCCCTGCTGCTCCCTGCCCGCATCAGCTATTGTATGCCCTTGCGTTGATGGTCTGATCAGTTTTCTTTGAATCAAACACGAATACGAAACACTTCACCTTCAAAGCATTGGAGGATGAGGGATCGAATTCCTTGACAGATCTAGGAGACTACCATACCAGTTTAATCATAACCGGTAACTGACACCTTGAGCATGGTCGCGCCACTTTGACGCAATTAATGACGGCCAGACCCTAGATTTGATTGAAAGCACGAGGAAGAATTGATGAACCTGAACGACAAAGTAGCGATTGTAACCGGCGGGGGCCGAGATATTGGCCGCGCCTGTGTCATGAGATTGGCGCAGGAAGGCGCGAAGGTTGCAATCAATTACCATTCCAGCAGCGCAGGTGCAGAGTCCGCAGTTCAGGAAATCACTGCTGCCGGCGGCGAGGCTTTCGCTCTTCAGGGCGACATGACCAAACCAGCCGACGTTGAGAAGCTTGTCAGCGAGACCCGCACGACCTTCGGCAACGCCATCAATGTTCTCATCCATGTGACCGGAGGTCTGGTCGCACGCAAGCGCATCGAAGAAATGGACCTCGAGCACTACAACCGGGTCATGGACTTGAACACCACATCACTGTTTCTGACCGTAAAGGCGATTGAGCCCTTTATGCCTGAAGGCAGCGCGATCGTTCCACTTGCTTCACAGGCCGGCAGAGATGGTGGAGGTCCAGGCGCTGTAATCTACGCCACCTCAAAGGGCGCCGTGATGACGATGACCCGCGGTTTGGCCAAGGAGTTTGGTCCACGCATCCGCGTCAATGCCTTGTGCCCTGGGATGATCGACACCGACTTCCATAACACTTTCACGAAACCCGAAGTCCGCACGCACGTGGCCAATGCCAGCCCGTTAAAACGCGAAGGCACGCCAGAAGACACCGCTAATCTTGCCGTTTTCCTTGCTTCGGACCGATCGGCTTTCATGACCGGTGCCTGCATCGACATCAACGGCGGCATGTTGTTTTCCTGACCCTCAGGCCCTTCTTTGTATCGGCTGACCGGAGTTGCACACCTTTACTCCAGATTATGATCGTTTTTCTGGAACATCGTGTGTCACACCTGACGCATTGAAGCTGTCCGAAATTGAAAGCAACCGCTTATCAACCTCCAAAAGCTGCCAAAGCGTAATATCAGACGACAGTTATCTTCAAATCACCCACACCTTCTACATGGCCGTGGAGCCTGTCACCGCGCTGTACCGGTCCGACGCCAGCCGGCGTACCAGTCAGAATGATGTCGCCAGCCTGCAGGGTAAACAGCTCCGACAGATAGGAAATCATCTCGGGGATTTTCCAGATCATCTGATTGAGGTCGCCTTCTTGCCGAACTTCATCGTTAATCTTGAGCCACACGGCCCCATGATCGGGATGACCGGTGTCCCCAGCCGGGATCAAGGCTGAGCACGGTGCCGAGTTTTCAAAGGCTTTACCGATTTCCCATGGTCGGCCGAGCTTCTTCATCTGTCCCTGCAGGTCGCGCCGTGTCATGTCCAGAGAGACGCCATAGCCGAAGACGCAGTCGAGAGCGGCTTCCACAGGGATATCACTACCGCCGGACTTGAGGGCGACGGCCAGTTCGATTTCGTGATGAACGTCGCTGGTCTTGCCGGGGTAGGGAAAATCTTCGCCTTCGAGCAGAATATTGCCGGGGTTTTTCTGAAAGAAAAAAGGCGGTTCCCGATCCGGATCATGCCCCATCTCGATGGCATGAGCCGCATAGTTTCGTCCAACGCAATAGATTCGATGGACAGGGAACACCTCGTCGCTGCCGCGCACCGGAATTGTCGTTTGTTTAGGAGGAGAGAAGACGTATTTCATGGTTCTGTGCTTTCAAACTTTGTGCCGCGGCCCGGTAAATAAAAATCTCGCGGTTAACCGGCCAACTCCGGAATACTCAGTTCCTGCGCGATCTTGGAAAGTGTGTCAACGAGGTTTGGATGCAGGGGGATGCCGTTCAGATTCCGATCTTTATGGATATCACCGCGAAGCTGCCCCGGAATTCGGACGGGGTCATGCCCGGCAAGCGGCGTTGAACCGCGCATTGTGGCCAGAACACCGTCAACGGCAGACTTGAAGACAGCAACATCTCCAAAAGCCTCCACAGAAATGGCCGCAACGAACTGGCCGGTATTGGTGGGGCTTGTCGTATCCTTGGTAAAATTGACGACATCATCGCCGAAGGCCGCGCCATTGAGCGTACCAGCTAGCAATCCGATGGCCATGGCAAGCCCGTATCCCTTGGCTCCGCCTATCGGTAGCAACAGGCCTTCCCCCTGGCGGTTCGGATCGGTCATCGGATTGCCCTCACGATCGATCATCCAGCCTTCCGGCATCGGCTCACCGCGTTGAGCAAGGACCTTGATCTTGCCGGCGGCTGCGTTGGAAGTCGCCATATCCAGCACAAAGGGCGGTGCTTCTCCGGCTGGAACGGCAATGGCAATCGGGTTGGTGCCGAGCAACAGGTCCTGCCCACCGAAGGGCGCCACATGGTTGGCGCTGCCGACGGCGGCCACAATGCCGATCATATCTCTTTCCACCGCCATATTGACGTAGAGCGAAGCCGGTCCGGCATGGTTGCCGTTGCGCACACCGACCCAGCCGATGCCGCCGCCGGTCGCCTTTTCGATCGCCAGCTCCGTTGCCCGCTGCATAGCCAGATGTCCTAGACCATTGTCGCCGTCGACAACGGCACTGGCACCGCGTTCCACGGGCGTCGTTATATTGGCGTTCGGATTGGTGCCTCCATCTCGAAGCCGGTTGACGTACTGACGCAAGCGGAATGTGCCGTGCGTGTCGTAACCATAGAGATCCGCCCTGACCATCAATCCGGCGACGCTTTTGGCATCGGCTTCAGGCACGTTCAGCGCAATGAAGGCCGACGTCAGGAACGCTTCTATATTCTCGGCGCGGTATACTTTGCTATCTCCACTCATTGCGATGCCTCCTGAGCCTTCGTCAAGCTGTCAGGCACGGGTGCTGGCATAGTATTCAACCTTATGCTCCAGCCAGCCAATAGCCGAAGAGAACACCAGAGCGAAAATAAAGAGAATGATTGTCAAAGCCCAAAACTCCTCGAATTGGAAATTGTCCGAAAAGGTTCTGAATAGCCTGCCGAGCGCGACCACTGAGACCAGTAACTGACCGATCACGATGCCCTTCACCGCCCGGATCAACCCCATGCGGATGCCTGCGAGGATTTCCGGCAATGCCGCCCAGAATAAAACCTTGCTAATGAGCTGCCACCGGCTGGCGCCGAAGCAACGGCCCATTTCAGACAGCGACGGCGAGATGTGTCGAACGCCGGCATAGGTATCGAGGGCGATGATCCAAGTTGAAAACAAAACAACCGTCACGACGATTGTTGTCTGGCCGAGACCAAAGAGCAGCATCAGCACAGGCACCAGCGACGATAATGGCGCGCTTGCAAAGATGTTCACCCACATTCCAAGGACGCTGTTGGCGATTTTGTTGGTGCCCATCAGAAAGCCAATCACCACACCCAGCAAGATAGCAATGGCCATGCCGATCGCGAACGACTGAAACGTCAAGAGAGCCGCCGCCTGAAAATCCGCACGCTGAACCAGGATTACCAACTGCGCCAGAACAGCCGAGAATGGTGGCAGGATGAAAGCAAGTTCCAACTGCCCCGCAACTTCCCAAATCGCAATCCAGATCAGCAATGAAAAAACCGGCGGGATGCGAAAACCGTAAATACTCATCCAGCTGCCCTCAATCCAGGTATTTGCGCAGGTCGGTCCAGATCTCTTCGACGGTATCGAGATAGGTCTTGTTACGCCGTATGTCGTCCGGGCTGATGTCGCGGCTGATATCAGGACGGATCGTGGCGTGGATACGTCCCGGACGCGGCGATAAGAGGACGATTTGATCGGAGACGTAAACCGCCTCCTCGATCGAATGCGTAACGAAGATGACTGTTTTTCGCTCGACCGAGAGAAGATGCAGGAGGTCTTCCTGAAACTTGCGGCGCGTTTGTTCATCGACCGCCGAAAAGGGCTCATCCATCAGCAGCACATCCGCGTCGACCGCCATGGCCCGTGCCAGGCCGACGCGCTGACGCATGCCACCCGACAGTTCGTGGGGATACTTGTCCTCGAAACCGGCCAGGCCTACTTCGTTGATATAATGTCGCGCCTTTTCCTCGCGCTCGGACTTTGGGTGTTTTGTCAGTTCCAAGCCGAAGCCGACGTTGCGCAAAACCGTAGCCCAGGGCAGCAAGGCAAAATCCTGAAACACGAACGCGCGTTCCGGTCCTGGACCGGTGACCGGCCTGCCATGCACGAAAACCTGGCCGTCGCTTGGCTCCAGAAGCCCGGCGATAATTTTAAGCAATGTTGTCTTACCGCAACCGCTGGGCCCCAGCAGGGTCGTCATCTGGCCGGTCGGAAAAGCCAGGTTAATAGCATCGAGCGCGTGGATATCCGTCCCGTAGGTCTTTGAGATATTGCGCACCTCGACAATGTTGTCTTTTGAGGTTTCGGTCGTCCCTTTGTATGCCGGTGCTGCAGCTGCACTTGCCATTACAGACCTTTCTTCTTTTCGGGCCGGAAGTATTTGACTTCAACGTTTTCGAGAAACCCAACCATGACAGCGGAAAAGACAATGATCGAAAACACCGCTGCGTACATCTGAGGGTATTCCGCGATTGAACGGTGATAGGAGATCAAATCGCCAAGACCGGTCGGCGTGATCAGAAGCTCGGCGAGGATGACACCGATAAAACCCGCAGCGACACCCAGTCTGAGACCAGCAAAGATTATGGGTGCAGCGCTTGGGATGATCACCTTCCAGATTTCCTGCATCCGCGTCCCTTGAAAGGAACGACTCATCTGTATGAGACTCGGGCTGGCGTTTCGAACCGCCTTATAGGTGTTGAGGACAATGATGGGGGCGGCCAGCATGATGACCGCAACTGTTTTCGCGGTGAGCCCGATCCCATAGGCATAGGTTATCAGCGGGATCAGCGCAGCGACCGGAGAGGCCTGAAGCACAATGAAGATCGGTTCCCACATCCATTGGAACAGCCGGTTAAGCCCCATTCCAACGCCGATAACGACGCCAAACACTCCCGATATGATCACCCCGGTCGCAAGCGGCTTGAGCGTTTCACCGTAAGCATGGACCATGCGTCCATCCAAGGTCATCTCGAATAGGGCCTGCATGGTCTCGCCGAAGGTTGGGAAGGCGACACTGATTGGAATTCTGCCCGCGATCTCCCAGATGCCAAACACGGCTACGATCGACAACAATCGATAGACAAGCGTATTCGACAGGCCAAAGAGCAGATTCTTTTTCCCCGGCCTATCGGCTCCAGCCTGCGTTGACGAAGTGGCGCTCGACATTATTTCCCTTACATCGGGTCGTAGAGTCCAGCGTTCGCGCTATGCAGTAAATGGCGCGAACGCAGATGGATTTTCCTGTTCACCTAGAGCCTGATCCAGGTTCACCGAGTCTGTAGTGATCGTTAATCGGCCTCGACGCTACAATGCGCTCTGGGCGATGGATCCCCGGGGCGCGGATTACTTTTTGCCCAGCTTTGCCAGCGCTGCATCCACCGGGTCGAGGTACCAGTAGTCTTCGACCTTGAGTTCTTCCGCATTACCGTCCAGTGACCCGGAAGTCGTAAAGAAAGCGAAGTCTTCTTTAACGGAATCGGCGCTGCCACCATTGTCCGGATAAAGATCGATCTCGACGCCTTGTGTAAACGACGGCACGAGCTCGTCGACCTCGATTTTCTCGATATCAGGCAGAACATTATATTTGGCCCGAAGCGCTTCGATAGAAGCAGGATCGTCATTGATCTCCCGCCAGGTCTTGATCAACTCCTCAACCAGGATAGCGACGGCTTCCTTTTCACTTTCCAGCCAGTTCTTGTTGGCATAGAGCGCTTCATCCGTTGCCTTGATGTCCGGTAGCGGTAGAAAAACGAACTTTCCGGGGGCTTCACGTTCCAACAGTCGGCTGCGCTCGTAGTCCACGATCGATGCGGTTATGCGATCCTGCAATAAGGCGCCGGCACGAACACCGGAACCGGGAACATAGCTTACGGAGTTATAGGAGACGCCGTTTTCCTTGGCCATCAATTGCATAATCGCCTCGGTTCCCGAACCCCGGCCATGCACCGCGACATCGGCACCGTCGAGATCCTTCCAGCTTTTGTACTTCTCGCCGTTCACGACCGGATAGAAACGCAACATAGAAAGTTGATAGAACATCCGGATAGGTGCTTTGACCTTCTGGATCAAAGCGTAGGGAGTGCCGACGCCGATATCGGCCTGGCCGCTGACGATCGCCTGGGCCGCTAGATCTTCGGACTGCAAATACGATGTCTCAACCGAGACGCCGCGTTCCGCTGCGCGAGCCACAGCGATCATGAAGTTGACCATTTCACCGCCGGGAACGTCACCGAAGGCGACCCGCATTGTGCCTTTGTCCTGTGCCATTGCAGGTACAGCCGTAAACCCCATAACCAACGCCACCGCTACCGCGGTGCCGGCACGTTTCACTTTGGCAAAGCTCTGCATTGTTTCCTCCCAGGTTTGTTTTGCGTAATCCTTTACGGATTATTTTGTCCGGAGATCTTTGAGACAGTCAGGCAGCGAGACCCTCCTTGGAGACATCACGAACGCTATTCGTCAACTGACCAATGCCTTCGATTTCGCAGGTGAGGATATCGCCGTTTTTCAAGAACTGTGGAGGGTCCATGGCATAGCCGACGCCCGAGGGGGTCCCTGTCGCCAGAAGATCACCGGACTCGAGCGTCAAACCCTCGGAAAGCTGCTCCAGCAGATGAGCGATCGGAAAAATCAGATCTCCGGTACTGCCGTCCTGACGCAGCTCGCCGTTAACCTTTATGCTGATGCGCAGATTTTCGAAGTTCGGCAATTCATCGAGCGTGACAATCTGTGGCCCCATCGGGCAGCAGGTATCCAGGCCCTTGCCTTTCAAAAACTGACCGCCGTGCGCGCGTTGAAGGTCGCGCGCCGTAACGTCATTGATAATGGTGAACCCAAAAATATGATCCAGGACGTCCGCCGCCTTGATGTTACGGCCGGGTTTGCCGATCACAACGCCCAACTCAACCTCATAGTCCATTTTGTCGGAGACGGCCGGATCGAGACGTATCGCATCGCCCGGTCCAACGACGGCTGTCGGAGGTTTTGTAAAGAAGACCGGACGCTTCGGAACCTTGTCTTCCTTTTTCTGCGCCCGGCTCGACTCCGTGACATGAGCACGGTAATTGCTGCCGACGCAAAAAACGTTTTTTGCAGGCCGCGGGATAGGCGCCATCAGACTTACACTACCGATCGGCATTTGGGCTTCAGACAACACACCAGCTTGAGCCTCACGCAAAATGGTCCGACAGGCGTCGGCCAATGCCGGACCACCGGCGATAATACCGGTGATGTCTTTCGGAACCTCCAAGGTGTCTTTGACAGATCCGCTTGCTTTGGCGCGCGAAAACGCGGTTGCCAAATCCAAGAGAGTCCCGCCATCAACCTCCAGGGCCGGGCGTGGCTCATTGCCGGATCGATAGGTTACAAATCGCATGAGGTGTCTCCCACTGGATAACCGCATCAACTGGAAAAACTGCAACCGGCGCCGTTCAGGACTTCAAACTCGACCGTGACCCCCAAAACCAATCTTGATTTTGGTGTAACCTCATTGTGTTATTATTTGGCTTGTTACCTGCCATTTTTATAAATTAGATATGAAGCTTCGTTCCAAGAGAACCCCCTTTTTTAACCCAATATGCAAAATGGTTCGCAATGGTTGATAACGCAGGTGACGCTCAAACTGCCCTTGTTTCGCTCAGAAACTATCTGTCCGAACAGAAACTTGCGCTGAACGGCCGCTTGCCGGCAGAACGCCAATTGTGCAGCGAGCTAAATCTTTCGCGCGGCAAATTACGCAAGGCACTCGCGCAGCTCGAGTCTGAAGGCCAGATCTGGCGCCATGTCGGACGCGGAACTTTCATTGGCCCGCGGCCGGTCCTCAATCTCAGCGATGTCGAGTACTTGAGCGAACAGTCCCGCCCGACGGAAGTGATGGAAGCGCGCATGGCAGTTGAGCCTCAACTCGCAAAACTGGCGTCACTGCATAGCACCGCGTCAAATTTTGCCGAAATCCGCCGGTGCAACCGGCGATGCCGGGCGGCAAAGGAATGGCGCGTCTATGAGGCCTGGGACAATAATTTTCATCAGGCGATTGCATCGGCAACGTGCAACAGACTTCTGATCAGCCTGTTCGATACGCTGAACATTGTGCGGCGCTCAACGGTCTGGGGACAATTGCGCTCGACAAAACTGCCGCCAGCCGACCATCGCAGCTTTGATGAGCACGACGCAATTTATGAGGCGATCGCTGCACGCGATCCGGAGTTGGCAGCCGAATGCATGCGGACCCATCTCAGATCGGTTCGCGACAGAACCTTCTCTTCATTGGATTCCTGAGAGAAGCCCAACTCCGGCCTCACCCGCTACTTCAGCGCATGACGAAGCGCGGCACGCGCAAGCAAACGCGTCGAATCTAGCGTGGGAAGCGGAGAATTCGCATCGTCAATGATCAGTGGGATTTCGGTACACCCCAGAACCACCGCGTCACAACCACCCTCCCCCAGCCGCCCGATGACTTGCTGAAAGCAGGCAATCGCCTCCGGTTTGCAAACACCCTTCACCAGTTCGTCCATGATGATGCGGTTGATTTCCAGTCTCTCGGCGGCAGAGGGTCGTTCGAATGAGAGCCCGCGGCCGGATAGCTTTGCGGGATAGACCTCGCTCTCGACCAGCCATTTCGTTCCGGTGAGCGCCAGCCGCCGATACCCCCGATTGACCGCCTCCCCTGCGACGACCTCGGCAATATGCAGCCATGGCAACGGGGACCGCGGAGCGACGTAATCAAAGGCCTGATGGATCGTATTGTCGGGGCAGATCAGGAAATCCGCCCCAGCCTTCTCCAGCTTCTGCGCGGAAGCCAACATCAGTTCTCCGACACCCTCAATGTCGCCCTGATCCAGGCGAACGACATAATCCGCTAGAGACGGTGTATGCATGGATACTTCGGGATGGGCGTGTGGCCCGAGCAACCTTTCACCCTCGGCACAAATGGTGCGGTAACAGAGCGAGGCGCCCTCAGCGGAGCAACCGACGATGCCGATGTGCTGGGTCATATACACTTATCTCTCATTGTTATCTTGCTACAGATTATCGCGGAGCAGATTAAGTACAATGCGATTTTGGCTGGCGGCAACAGGCGGTCAGAACATGTTTACCGCCGAACCGCGATAACGCCTGAAATCACGATTATAATCAAACCGCAAACGGTTACCGCGTCTGGCACTTCACCAAAGAAAATAAAGCCCCAGATCACCGCAAACCCGACATAGGCAAAGTCGAAGGTGGCAACGACGGACGACGGCCCAGCCTGATAAGCAACGGCAGTGCCGATACTGCCCACTAAAATCGCGATTGCGAGAAGAATGATCGCCACGAATTCGTTCGTCGCCATTGGTGCCCAGCCAGCCAAGAGAAAAGACGACGAAGCCTCTAGAGGGTTCACGACTTCGATCAAGAGGGTGGCAGCCAATCCGACGGCGATGAATGTCACGTTGAGCGCAGCAGACAACATCAGCGGGTGCTCATCCCGACATTTAGTTCTCGTCAGAATCATCGCAAGCGCATAGAGCATGGCCGACATCAGCGGCATCAAGGCATAGAGATTAAAGTCGTCCGCCGCCGGCTTGAGAATAAGCGTCACGCCGCAAAAGCCTAAAACAATCGCGAACCACCCCAGCGCCCGAACCTTCTCTCCGACGAAGAACGCAGAAAACAGCGTGATGAAGATCGGCAGAGTGTAATAGGCAGCGGCGGCGATCGAGAGCTGCAGATGAGGCAGCGAAGCATAGTAGGCCACCCACATGAGCGTGAGCATCAGGCTTCGCACAGCGGTCCAACCTGACGCGCGCAACCTCAAGGGAACCGATGCGAAGCGCGTGCGCATAAGCAGAAGCAAAAGCGGGATCGCAAGCAACGACCGAAGTACGAATATCTGCCAGAGCACCATGTTCGCGCTGGCTTTCTTGATTACGGCATCACCGAGGGAGAGCGCCAGCACTGTCAAGACGATGACGGTAACGGCAAGCTTGATGTTGTCGTGCCGGAGTTCTGTGTGAGCGGACATTGGGAGTCACCAGATTTTTTAAATAACCACCAATTAATGATATTCCTGCCCATTTATTATAAAAATTGACTTTTTATGTCAGATTCATAACTTTTAGATATGCATTTAAATGGAGGATTCGACTAAACGGGGTCAACTTAGAACACAGGGATCAGCATCAAGATGCAAACCAATGCGTCATCTTCGCGGATTGCCACATGAACAAATTGAGAAAAATGCTCCCGCCGCTAACGAGCCTTTTGCCCTTCGAGGCAACGGCAAGACTAGGCAGCATCACGAAAGCCGGTGCGGAGCTTGGGCTCACCCAGGCCGCAATCAGCAAACAGATACGGTCCCTCGAAGAAAACCTCGGGACGCGGTTGTTCGAGCGGCGCAACCGGGCAATTCATTTGAATGAGGACGGCCGCGATCTCGAGCGCATTGTGTCTGCGGCCTTCGAATCGATAGGAACCTTTTCGCAAAGCTTGCGCCAGACGCACACGGAGGGCGAGATTGTCCTGCATGCGCAGCTCTGCGAGGGCCTCTACTGGCTGATGCCAAGACTATCCAAGTTCTACCAGCAGCATCCAAACATCGAAGTAAGAGTATCTGTCTCCACCAAGCCGATCACCGAGACGCAGGAACGCTTCGATCTGGCCCTGCAGACCACTGGCCGGGATAGCGGAAACGCAAAGCTGGCCTTCAGCGTTTCAGACGAAGTCTTTCCGATCTGCAGCCCAAAATACCTCGGGGACGACAGCGGGCCTCATTCGATTGGTCAACTGACCCAACATCGCCTCCTTCACCATAAGATAGATCCTCAAGATTGGATCGACTGGGATGGCTGGCTGGAGCAGCTGAAACTCGATATTCGGGTCGGGCATAACGGGATGGTCTACGATAGCTATCCCATGATGATGCAATCGGTTCTCGAAGGCCACGGCATCGCTCTTGCCTGGCGCCGGACCACCGAACAGCTGCTGCATAGCGGTGCAGTTGTCCGGCCATTCAAGGAGCAGTTGCAGCTTCCGGATAGTCTTTCCGTCTATCACCCAGATGGTTGGCTGATGAGAAAGAACGCGACTGTATTATTGGATTGGTTGAAAGCCGAATTCTCGTCGTGAGCGCTATCTCATGTTGCAACTGTTTAGTCGAGGCAGGTCACCCGGTTGCTGATGCGGACGACTACTTAAAATTGGGTCACCTGTTCAACCATACCCACGGCGCATTCAATCAGCCCCTGCAGTCAGCAGTTGCGTTCGCTGATGACCTGCTCCAGCCAAGCCTGGAATCTGGTGTTCAACAGGTCCAGGTCGCCAAGTTCGGCCTGTAGACGCGACAGCGTGTCGTCGTCAGGTGTTGCAGCTATCTCGAAGGGATCACGTTTCGCAAAAGACTCAAAAACACTGAACAATTTATCGGTCTCGTCTTGAAGGAACAGGATGAAATAGCGTGCCGTGGCGTGATTGACAGCCTGCTGCGCCACCAGTTCACCTCCTTCTAAACTGTTGAAGGCGCGCCAATCCATCGTGACCAGAGTGCGGAGAGACGGTAGTTCGATCTCCGATCCAAAACGTTCAATCCAGAACTTTCTTAAAACGCAGCTACGCCAGTTCTCTCTCCCACGCACCGCAAGCTCTCCACCCACTATCGGCGCCCCCTGACTACCTATATCGGCCGGTCGATCGGGCAGGTACTTGTCTGCCGTATTGGAAACCTCATAGAGTGCCGCAGTTCCCTCATCCAGCCAGGGTGGAAGATCACCGTACTGATCCCGCACCATCATGTGGAAGAGCTCGTGTGCCAGCGTCCCCATCCTTGCGTCCCGAACCACGCCGAGAATACTGAGATCGTCCTTAAACGAATATCCGATTGATTGCGCCGGTATCCTCAAGCCATGAAGCTCTTCAGCAACTGCCGCTAGCTCGTCGACACTCGGAACTAGATAGACGGTTATCAGGTGTTCTGGTGCGCGCAGGCGGTAGGCGTCACGAAAAAATGCAAGGAACTTTTCGAGCTTTTGTCCGACCCGCTCAAGTTCTCCCCGCGAATGATCGCCTGTGTCTGCCACAACGAACGAGCTCGTGGAAATCACCTGGGCTCGCACAGTCAGACGTTCTTCAGCTGCCTCTCTGGCCCTGTCAGCGCTGGCAGCCACGTACAGCCTGCCAAGTAGTTCCTCGGGTGATCTGGGGTCGACGATTTCTATCGGCTCGGTGTTGATCGCCGCGTTTTCACGCCCCAGCCAGTAGTAGAGCTTTAAGCGGACTTCGGATTTGCCTGCGCCGCCCTGGCCGAACTGCACGTTAAAGGAGACGTCGGTAGGTATATCCGATCGACCGCAGCGGTCCATTTCCCGAAGGATCGTGTCGTAACTGTCGCCGACCTGATAGGAGTTGAGAATCCAGTTGAAATGCCTCCGGCCGGCGGACACGAAGTCCGGAACGCGGCAGAGGGCCGACGCAATCATGTAATCGACCTCCGGCGTCTTTGCGAAACGTCCTTCCCGATAGATTTTCAGATCTTTGGCCGCTTGGAAGTAGTCTTCCTCAGTTTCGGCCATGCGCCAGGCTGTACGCACGCGTTCCAGTTCATCGGCCCGCGCGGAGCCGGCAGCCGATGCACTGATAACTAACAAAATGACAACCCTTGACACTACGGTCATCAATTTAAACTGGGACAACATCATTGCAGGGTCCCTCCCAATACTTGGGTGTTATCGGGTCACGCCAGCGCCGTTACCACCATTTCCACCGAACAGGTCATCAAGTTCAGGATTGGATGGCACGCCTGCCGATTCAGATGGTGCTTCCATGCTGCCGGAGCCATTGCGAAGCGACAGTGGTTTGGCAATTCCCTCATTGCCGCCGCCACTCATCCTCAGCCCCCCGACAAAGATCGCCTGATCGGTGACGGCGATCTCGTGATGAGTGGTGATGGTCGTGATCATCATGGCCACGCCGAGCGTCGCCATGATGAGGCCAGGCGACGCCGTCTTGAAGGTAAAACTGCCGGCAGATGATTTTGCCGTGGCCTCTGAACCCTGGTCTTGAAGACGGCCGAGTACAAAGGCGGCGCCGACCATTGCCAGCACCATGCCGGTCACGAATCCCAGATAACGGGTCCACACTCTCGAGAGGAGAGCCACATTGGCCTGGTGGTAGCGAAATCTCATGGCGCTGAGTTCAAGCGCCGACAGAACGGCAATCGCGGCATTCTGACGTTCACCGTTGCCCGCCTCTTCATCCCCGGAACCCTGCAGCAAGGCCATCGGCATTTCGAGGTCAGGCTGAGGCGCCTTTCCGATTTCTACATGCAGATAGGCAAGCTGGATAGCACTCGCGATGAAGAAGAAGAGAGTCAGACCGATCAACATCCAGCCCATCAGGGGCAACAGCTTCTTCGACCAGTTTTCTCTTTCAAGCACGGAAGAGCCGGCTTGATTCTGATGCTGCTCATCGGGAACCACAGCAGTTATTTGCGCTGTTTTATCCATAACTGGTGCGAGTATATCAGAAATGTTTGTATAGATACAATTATTCGAAACTCAGCCGTTCGCTATGGGAACACAGTGACCGGGTCGCACCGGAAGTAATTCTCGATGTCCAAAAGGCCTTAATTGCTCATCATGATCGCTCTGCTTGACTGTTCTGCACCGCTAATCTGCCACGACCGCCGCCGGACCCACCGCTGCCGGAAGCTTCCTTGGAAGGGCCGCGACGGCAATCAGAACAACGAAAGCCGCACCCGCGAGAATATGAAACAGTGTATCGAAACCCCATCTTTCGTAGACAACAGCGATCAAGGGCAGCGTCATCGCCAGGACGGAAAAGGCGACGACATAGCGAACACCGTAGATACGAGCCCGATGAGCACCGCTGGCCATCTTGCCGATCATGAAATCGTTTATCGGAATTTGCCCGAAAGCGCCGAGCATAAAGCCGAACGCCACCGCGAGCGCAGCCCCGTCGTTGAGCCCAGGCATGAGGGAAAAGAAAATCAACTGTATGGTCGCCACGACCATGAACACGCGGCGCGGTCCGAAACGATCAAGCATACTGCCGACTAGGAGCTGTGCCAGGGAAGCGACTGCAAAAACCACAAAAGCGAGCGAACCGACAACGGTCGCGATCTCTCCCTGACCGGATATCGCCGAGCCCAGCATTGATTCCGACAGCTGCGCTGCGAGGCCTTGGAGCCGTTCATCGAAAATCTTCGGCAGAGCAAATGTGGTCGACTGGAAGATAACGGAAGAGACGGCCGTCGTGAGAAAAACGATCGCCGAGACACGCATCAACAGTGTCCTGTACGAGACCGATAAATTTGATTCCTTATTGGTTGATCCGGCCTTAGGTACCGCCTGATTGCTCTGAGTAATCGACCGGACCAGCCCGGTGTAGGCCACGCCCATCAGGATGGAGAAACAGCCGGGCAGAATGAATGCCATACGCCAGCCGCCGTTATCGATCAGATATCCGGTGATAAGTGCGGCGCAAGCGACACCGAGATTTCCCCAGACACCGTTTATGGCAATCCGCATTCCGGTATTGCGCCACTTCATGGTGACAATAGCCAGGCCCACCGGGTGGTATATGGCGGCAAACATGCCAATCACGAAGAGACCAACGCCCATCTGCAGGGCGGTTTCGGCAAAGCCGGTGACGATCGACGCAAGGCCGATGCCGATAAAGAAGACGCACATCATGCCATCGCGGCTCCATTTATCTGCAAGCCACCCGGCAGGGAGCGCAAAGAAACCAAAGGCGAAAAAGCCGGGTGTCGCATAGGCGAGGAGTTCTGCATAACCGACACCCCATTCACGGTGCAACACCAGGGCCGCGACAGTCGCAAAGATCAACGTGAACAAATGGTCGAGGAAATGCCCGATGTTAAGAAGAAGAAAAAGCAGACCGTTTTTGTTCATTGCATAGAAAATCCCAGCGAGTTGAGCGCCTTCACAGACGAGGCGTGTTCTTATGCGAAGCATTGCCGGTCCGTAAGTTACCCTTGGCAGAAAAGTGATGTCATGCCAACATTCATCGAAATTCTGCCAGAACTTCGAATTCAATCGGAGAATTCCGATCCATAAAGACCGCAGCACCGACCCGCTTGAGTTTCAAGACCTGCCGCAAGCCATTGGGGCAATGTCAAAGAGCTTTGACGATGGATATGTCGTCAGGCCCCACGATCATGACCGTGATCAATTGCTTTATGCAACGGCCGGCATAATGCGTTTGAGAACCGAGCGCGAAGCATGGATCGTGCCCCCTGACCGGGCAGTTTACATACCCGCCGGAACACGTCATTCCGTCAGCATGCACGGCAACGTCGATATGCGTACCCTGTACATCGACGTGGCGGCCGTCCGTGAGCGTCCCGACACCCTTTGTGTCGTTGCAGTTTCCAACCTGCTAAGAGAACTCATCCTTGCGCTGAGCGAGGAACCGGTCGTGTACGGTTCTGACAGCCGCGGCGGCCTCATCGCCCGACTTATCGAACTGGAAATGCTTCGGGCACGCCAACTATCGCTTCACGTTCCGCTGCCGAAGGACCAAAGACTGCAAAAGCTTTGCGCCAGGCTCCTCGCGGATCCTTCGGACAACAGAACCCTTATAGGCTGGTCCGAGGTGGTCGGAGCCTCGCCCCGCACCCTCGCCAGGTTGTTCGAGAGTGACCTGGGAATGACCTTCAACCTCTGGCGCCAGCGTATTCGTTTTCAAAGCGCCATGGAGGCACTGTCACACGGTGAGCCGGTATCACGTGTGGCGGAGAAGCACGGTTACCGCAGTGCAAGCGCCTTCTCCGCCGCCTTCAACAAAGTCATGGGATCACCGCCGTCGAAAATACAGGTCGAGTAAATTTTTGACCGTAAATTCACTTTAGAAGCGCCGTAACTGAGCAAAGCAATTCTCGGCAGATTCGCGACATAGTCAAAATCAACCAATTGAAAAAACTTAACTTTCTTTGACTCGATAATTTAGGGAGGCCAAGCCGGATTTGACTCAATCAAACCTATCCATCACACGGCCTTTCGTTACGGTCGCGAAAATACCGAACTTATGAAGGGCGTGAAACGGCGTCTGATAAAGGGCCGTGACCGGCAGATCTGCGCCCTCGCCTGTGATCTCCCGCGCCAGTTGCTTGCCCATCATGGTAGCCATGGCGATGCCGCGGCCGTTATAGCCCATTCCGGCGAGGACACCTGGGGCAAGCTGCATGAGTTTTGGCGCCTTGTCCCAAGTCATGGCGGGATATCCGGCCCAGTCGTAAATCCACTTTACGCCTTTAAGGGCCGGAAAATACCGCTCGGCCATGGCGCGGCAAGCCGCCGTCGACCCCTGCTCCGCCGCCTGCCAGACCGGCCCCGCACCACCAATGACAAATCGACCTTCATTATCCAGTCGATAATAGACCTGAATGCGAATGGTCTCGGATACGGAATGTAAAGCGGGCAGGATCGATTCGCGCAGGTTGTCGGAGAGCGGTTCGGTTGCCGTGAGCACACTGGCGACGGGCACGACAGCTTTCTTGAGGCCCGGCCAGAGATTGTCGGTGTAACCGTTTGTGCCGATAACCACATGGCGTGCTGTCAGCGTCCCATTTGTGGTGCGGACACGCCAATCCTGGCCCATCGGTTCGATAGAAATCGCTGCCGAATTCCCATGTACCAAAGTACCCGCCGACTGGGCAGCGAGGGTCAAGCCTCGGGCATAGGAAAGCGGCTGCAGATTACCGCCATCCGGATGCTGCATGCAGGCGTCATAAGCTTCGGTGCCGAGCAAGTCAGCGGATTCCCGCGCATTCAACAGCCGGGCGTCCTTTCCGACGCTCTGCCACAGCTCACAACGCTGTTGGAGTTGGCGAAGCCCCCGCTTCCCCACACCACCTTGGACATAGCCAGAGCGAACCGCCTGGCAGTCAATCTTGTGGCGATCGATCAATTCGAAGACGGTGCCGCAAGCTTCCTTCGCAACACCGATCGCCCGATCTTTCCAGGCATCGCCGTAATGTCGTGCGATCTCATCGAGATCAAGTTTCCAGCCCGGGTTGATCTGCCCGCCGTTTCGCCCGGAGCAGCCCCAGCCCGGTTCGTGACTGTCGAGCACCCGCACGTTCTTTCCCGCTTCCGCGAGATGAAGCGCCGCCGACATACCCGTGTAGCCAGCGCCGACCACAGCGACATCACAGTCTTCATCGCTGTCCAGGGCCGGACAAGGAGGTGCCGCAGGAGCAGTCGCCGCCCAAAGCCCGTGGGTATTTGTGTTATCCGAAATCATCCGCCGCGTTCCAACATTGTCTTTGCGGCTAGAAGATCACGATATGCCGGTGACTGGCAAACAGAGGCAACTCGTTGTCACCTCATGACCCGCCGGCGGCTTTCGTGAAACGATCTGCAAGATCTGCCATCGCCGTAAAATACGGCCTTGGCCCGTAGCTGATACGCCCAACGCCAAGTGACGCCAGTTTGTCGATTGAAGGCGCGCCGTCCATCATCATGGCGTTGACGGGCAGGCTCGTTGCTTCACAGATCGCACCAATGAGCTCCGGCGCCACCAGACCTGGAATGAAGAAGCCACTCGCCCCGGCTTCCGCGTAGGCCCCAGCCCGTTCCGTAGCTTCCGACACCAGACCACCATGCGCACTACGATCCCTTTCCTTGAGAAAAAGGTCGGTTCTGGCATTTATGAAAAACGGAATATCCGATTCTTCTGCTGCCTGTCGGATCGCCGCAATTCTCTTGCTTTGCGCGTCCAGAGAGTGGAAACCGGCCCCGCCGACGATCTGATCTTCGAAGTTAATACCGACTGCACCGGTCCCGATCATCCGGGAGACGTTTGCAGCAACCTCATCAGGCGCCTCGGCGTACCCGCCTTCAAAGTCCACAGTTACGGGCAGATCGCTTGTCGCCACGATCCGGGCAGTTATCTGCAGGAGAAGCTCAATCGGGATTTTCTGGCCGTCCTGATAGCCATGGGCAGCAGCGACCGACCAGCTTCCCGTCGCAATCGCCTTCGCGCCGGCCTCTGCAATGGCTTTGGCACTACCGGCATCCCAGATATTGTAAAGCACTAACGGAGTTCCCGGCACATGCAGGTCGTAAAATTGGCGAGCTTTAACTGCTTGGGTCATAGGAATTTCCTCAGGAATGCTGGTATTGGCGAAAACTGTAGTGCGATCGCGTAGGTCTGTTGAATTTCGGATCTCGGCTCTGAATTACCAGCGGGACGCGACAAGCACCAGACAGGACAGACTATGAGGTCCGAAAGAGGCCAAGTCCATTGAGAAGCCGCAACACCGCTGTTCAAATTCTACGACAACCGGCATAGGCTATTGCAGCTTCAATCTTTTGTTAGGAATGCGCATGACCTCCTGGTTCCGAGGCTGCGCTGTGCTACTGTGGGAGGTGGGATCAGACGATCCGCGACAGGAAGTATTTTGCACTAAGATCAGAAAGAACCAGGTAGTTTACATGACCGAATACAACGCCAAGGACGCCGAACACCTCCATCCTCTGATCCATTCTCACGTGCCTTCGGAGCCTGCTTTGCGGGTTAAGGCGCTGGAAACACTGTTGGTCGAGAAAGGCCTGTTGGACAGCGCCGCGGTCGATGCCTGGGTAGAGGTCTACAGCGACGAGATCGGACCGAAGGTCGGTGCGGCCGTGGTGGCGCGCGCTTGGTGCGATGACGGTTTTCGCGAGCGGCTCCTGGCGGATGGCGCGACCGCAATCGGTGAGCTGGGCATTCAGGGTTGGGCACCCAATCACCTGAAAGTCGTCGAAAACACCGAGAGCGTGCACAACCTGGTGGTCTGCACGCTCTGCTCCTGTTACCCCCACCGCCTGCTGGGTATTCAGCCGGCCTGGTACAAGCTCGAAGCCTACCGCTCCCGAGCAGTGCGGGACCCGCGCGGTGTCCTGGCCGAGTTCGAGGTCTCGATCCCCGAAACGGTGCGGGTCGATGTTTGGGACAGCACCGCGGAATTGCGCTACTTCGTACTGCCGCAAAGACCGGAGGGAAGCGAAGATATGGATGAACAGGCGCTCGCAGCTTTGGTCAGCCGAAACAGTATGATCGGGACGCAACGCGATCTTCCGATCGAAACCGGCGGAGCATAATCATGGACGGCATTCATGACGTCGGCGGCAAGCTTGGCTTCGGTCCGATTGGCATCACCAGCGACGAGCCGCCGTTCCACGCTCCATGGGAAGGCCGGATGTTTGGTATTGTGCGTTCCATGGCCCGTCCGTCTGATTGGAACGTGGATAAATTCCGGCATACGCGCGAGCTCGAAGACCCGGTGCTCTATCTGACGCGGCCCTATTTCGACCAGTGGTACAAGGTCTACGCCTGCATGTTCGTCGGATCCGGCGTTCTTACTGTGGCCGAACTCGCGTCAGGTGAATCCGATGGAACAAGCCCTGAAGGGCTGCCCGAACCTATGGCAGCCGATGCGGTTGACGGCGCAAAAAATGGCGGCGCCAGTTTTGAGCGCCCCTACGATGCAAAACCAAAATTTGAAGTTGGCGATACGGCACGCGCACGCCTGATTACGCCGGTGGGACACTGCCGGTTGCCGGCTTATGTACGCGGTCACCTCGGTAAGATTGCCGATTATCGTGGCGCCCATCTGCTAGCCGATGCATCGGCCCATAACGAAGAGCGGTCGGAGCCGCTTTACAGCGTGGCCTTCAAGTTGAGCGACTTGTTTCCCGAGCGAGAGGGCTCGACGGATCAGGTTTATCTCGACCTCTGGGAAAGCCATCTTGAAAATGATGAGTGAACTCGGCGACCGGCAGCAACCCGCCTTCGACGAACCTTGGCACGCACAGGCCTATGCCATGTCGCAAGTCCTTATCGAAAGCGGCCGGATTACACCTGGCGACTGGGCGGCAGCGCTTGGCAATGCGATCAAAACGCGCCTGGCATCAGGAGCGCCCGATACGACTGATAGTTACTTTGCGGCCATTACAGATGCGCTGGAAAGCGTGCTCGCCGTCAAAGAGCAGGAAATCAACCATACCGTAGAGGCTTGGCGCGATGCCTACGAAACCACTCCGCACGGCAAGCCAGTGAAGCTGAAAACCGGCAAACCCGAATAGAGAACTTGGTCGCACTCTTGATGGGCCGCCTACATTCCCCGCTTATGACTCGTTTGCAGTGATGGCAGCGCGCCCCTCATCAGTTCCGGCGGTGCTTTTGGCGACCGGACGTCCGGCCGCCAGCCAGTAACCGTAGCCCATAAAAAGTGCGCCCGAGGCAGTGTTACCGAGGGTCACCCAAAGCAGATTGCGTCCGGCCCCGAAGAGCGAGACTTTGTCGGGATGTTCCGACAGCAGCGCGACGCTAAAGACCGTCATATTGGCCACCGAGTGCTCGAACCCTGCCGCGATGAAAGCAAAGAGGCACCAAAAGATGATCAGGCACTTGGCGGCGTCGTTCTGAGTGCGCGACGCGCCCCAGATTGCCAGGCAAACCAGCCAATTACACAGCATGGCGCGAACAAAAAGCTCGAACGCGGGCGCCGTCATTTTCTTGGCGGCCACGGCATGAAGAAGATCCTGTCCTCCCGCCTGCAAAACGACTCCACCGCCCCCTGCAACAAAAAGCGCTCCCAGGAGAACTGAACCGCCAAGGTTTCCGAACCAGGTCGCTGCCCAGGCGCGCAACACCTGAACAGTTCTGATTCTGCCGGTCAGCCTCCCGATCGCCATGTACATGGTGTAACCGGTGAAGAGCTCGGAACCGGCAAAGACCACCAGCGTTAAGGCGATGCCGAAACTTACCCCCATGATCAGATTGCGCAGGGCAGGATCGGCGTTCTGCCCGACTGAAAATATCAGCAGGATGCCCATGCCGACGTACGCGCCGGCCATCATAGCCGCAACCCAGAAGCCAAGCGGATTCCTGGCGAGAAATTCGGTCTTGGCAACGGATAGTTTGCCGAAGGCCGAAACGGAGTCACCAAGCGTCATACCGTCACCTTATTCGTTTTTGACTGAGAAGCGCCCGTTTCGCTGGGGGATGGGAAAAACAACGGAAACGTCCAAGCGAGGCTCACGGCAATCGCAGCAATGAGAAAACCATAGCCCAGGCGTTGCTGGTCGGAGACCAAGTAGGAATTGCAGATTCTCAAGGGTGCATGAATGTAGAGAAAGCCCAGAACACCCAGCATGGAAATGGCATTCGCTTTCAGGAACCCCCGCAAAAAAGGGTGCGCCTGACGCCAAGCCAGCGCAAGTGAGGCCCCAACCAGCGTTGGCAGGGTCAAAAACTTCGCGAACTCGACGAACGGGTTGATCAAAGAAGCATCGATATAGCGCGGCAGCATCCAGAAAAAGACAGCGAAGACCGCCACTAGCGTGATCGCATTGGCAAAGTAAGCAGGTAGTTTCACAAACCGCAGGTCGGTTGCGAGCAGCAGCAACACGCCCGCAAGCGCAAGCGCGGGCAGTTGCAGCAACATATGCGTAACCGGGTCCGCCTCAAGTTCTCCGCGGAAAACCACGCAGCCGGAGAACAGGACAGCGGACAGGACGGCGAAGAGCGTACGCGTCACAACCTCTCCTCCAGCGCGCGATAGGCGCCCTCAACGTCATCGATGTCGAAGACGGCGGAGAAACGTCCCGACGGATCGATCAAATGCATTGCAGCGTTGTGCTCGTATCCGCCCCAGACGTCGGGGATCACCCGTAAACCGAAGCTGCGTTTCATCAGCTCCAAATCCTGTACGCCGACCCGCGCAATGTTCCAAAGAACACCATCCGCTCCATGCGCCTCGGCATATCCGCGCAGCTCTTCCGGGCCGTCCTGCTCAGGATCGAAGCTGACCGAAAGCAGGCGCACCCGGTCTCCCAAGCCGGATTGCTTCAGACGGTCCCGCAGCTGCGCATAGTCGCTTCCAGCGGTCTGACAAATGGTTGGGCAACTGGTGTAGATGAACTCCACCAGGGTAATCTGCCGTTCCTCGCCGGCCTTGTCAGCGAACGCCCCATGGGTCAAACCCAGTATCCGGCCGTTCATATCCTCGAGCAACAGAGAAGGCACTTGCGGTCGGGACTCGGCAACCTGCAGGCGGCGGGCGCTTTCCTCGGTCAGCGCCCGAAACCCATCGGTGGCTGCCCAGAGAGTGCCGACGCCCAAAACGAGGACGCCGAGACTCGGAAACCAGCGGTAGATGGATGACTGGGCACTCATGACCTCTGGCCTCGGCCCAGCCCAACCGCATACTTCAGCACCAGTGCCAGGGTCGACAGCACCACCAGTGCGGCGAAAAGGGTACCGATCCGGTCCTGCAGGATCCACCCAGGCAGATGCACGGCCCAACGGCGGGGTACTGACAGGGCGCCGGAGATCAGGAACACCATTGTAAAGCCGGCAGCCCCGACCAGATAAGTGCCAAAAGTGGCCTTGTCCAGCGTGGACATTCCTGCTTCCGACGCCTGCCCCTTACGGACCAGCCAGGCCATGAATCCGAAGCTCATGGCGACCTCACCGAGCAACAGATAGATGTGAAAATGCCCGGGAACCCATTGGGTGTTGTGCATCACTTTATTAACCACAAGCATCCCGTCGATGATCGCCGGGATCGCGCCGATCGACCAACCGCCAACACCCAGCACAAGCAGGGATAGGCCAAGATCCCACCGCGCTTTCGAGCCGTGAAGATAGACGCCGAGCGAGAATGCCGTAACCGCAAGCAGCGGCACGCCATTCAAGTAGGACACCACCTGCCCCATCACCAGTATCCACCCCGGCATAACCACATCCTGCTGCAGGTGATGCGGATAGACCGCCATGACGAAGAGCAGGATAGCGCTCCAGGCAATGATAAACGGCCGGGAAGACTTCCAGGGTCGTCCTGTGTACTCCGGTACGATCTCATAGACCGCAATCACCGCCATGTAGATTGAGGCGTTGATGAAGACGTGGCCGAAGAAATAGATCGCGTTCTTCGCCAGGAGAGCGTCGACCGCAAAGCCCGGCACCAGCAGATGCACCAGGCTGGCAACCAGCACGGCGGCACCCACGACGGTTCCCAGGGTGTTGAACACGGTGACGGCGGCCGCGGCGATAATGGTGGGCGGCGGTCCGTCCGCCGGGTCGGCACCAGCAAAGACGACATGCCATCCAAGCGCACGGGCGAGCCCGCCGTAGCGTTTAATAACGGGATAGCCAATCGCGAGATAGTACAGCAGAAAGCCAACGCCGATAGAGACATAACCTAAGATAAAGGTCGCTGCAGCCCAGGGTTCCCAGGCGCCGCCCGCGATGGCAGGCAAAGGGAAGAGAAAGGTCCACGCACCCCCGAATTCGCCGAGAAAAATCGCGCTGAGAATCAGCACCACCCCCAGCAGAAACAAGCCGAGGAAGGCCCAGTACATCGCCGCGCTTAATTGGACGTAGCGGCCTACGAAATACCACATGATGGCGGCACCTGAGAGACCGGCAACACCCACCATCCCGGCCCCGTGCGCGGTCAGGATCTGATAGAACAGTGCGGGATCCAGCTCGATAAATTCGCCTTGCGCCGCGCGCATGATCAAGCCGAGCGCCATCATCAGGACAAAGACCAGACCTGACAGCAGCATGGTGAACTTAACGGCGCCGGCGTGGGGTTTGATTTCCGCTTCGGACATGTCAGCCTCCCTTAGTTCGCAACGACGGTGAATTCGTCGAGCATGTCGTGATGGCCGACGCCGCAGAACTCCATGCAGAGCACGCGGTAGTCACCCGGTGTATCGAAAACGTATTCCACTTGATTGACGTAGCCCGGCATGGCCTGAGTCTGAAACAGCAGGCGACCTTCGGAATCGACAACGCCGAACCCGTGGTTCACATCTTCGGTATGGAGATTAAAGACAATCGGTTTTCCTGCCGGAAGCTCCGACCTATCGATTTCCCAATACCACTGTCCGCCGGTTGCATTGACCTGAATCGCGGCATCGCCGGAAGCCAGGGCATGGGGCCATTCACGCAGGGAGGCCACTGTAACCAGTAAACCAACAGCCAGCATGACCCATATAAGCTGGCTGCGCCGACTATTGGTGTCACCAAGTTGTCTGTCCGCATTGGTCGCGCGAACGACACGATAAAATACGAAGGCGAGCAGGATCATCAACGCCAGGGTGACAGCCAGAACTAGGGTCTGCATATCTCTCTCCTTTTTTTAGGTATTTTATATACCTATTTTTAGCGACACAATTGATCTGTCAATCGCAATCTGTCAAGAATGCGTGATGCAGATCACGACTTTCTCGGATTACTGTCTCAGAATCCTGATCTTTCTTGCTGTCAGCGATGGACAGCAGGCGAGCTCACGTGAGATCGCCGAACGCTATGGCATTTCCGTTCACCATGTTGCCAAAGCCTCAAAATGGCTGGTGCGACAGGGTTACGTCGCGGCCACAAGGGGCAAAGGCGGTGGCCTGCGCCTTGCCCGCCAACCCGATCAAATCAAGATCGGCGAAGTGATCGGTCGGGCGGAAACCGGTACAGGACTGGTCGAATGCATGCGCAGCGGCAAAGGCAGTTGCGCAATTGAAGGATCCTGCGGACTGGCCGCTATTCTGGACGAAGCCCGCGACGCCTTCTTTGATACCTTGGACCGCTATACACTCGCCGACGCCATCACCAAGCGAAAGGGCTTAGCCAAGCTTCTGCAGCTGCTGGATACCCGGCCCTAAGGAATGGTGTAAGCCGCTGGCAAAAGCCTCCCCAGTCCTGCGTCCCGCCACGACCGCCAGAGCCAGGAGCATCGGCAGCTTCACGGCCTGAGAAAGAACGTACAGAAGATGCATCCGGGATTCGGGAAGAGGCCGATCGGCCAGTACCGCAAGGAGCCGCTCGTCGAGCAATGGCCTCAGCAGGAAATTCTCACCCAAGGTTATTGCCAGGCATAAACCCGCAATAACCGGCAACAGTCCCAAAGATCTTCCGCGAGAAGCCAAAAGCACTGCCCCCAGAAGCAGGATCGACATCGCAACCTCGACTGGACCAAACAGTCCGAAAGTCACGCGGCCCAAATCAAGCGCTTCCTTGAAGTTAATTAGGGGAGCAGTGAACTTGACCGGCGTCGCAATAAAGGACACGCCGAGAATCAATCCGCACCAGACGGACGCAATAAGCGTCGCCACCCTGCGCGCAGTGTCAGAGGCTACATTCATGGTCGTCAGATTCCGCCACGTTCAATTCGATCCGATTTCGGGGAAATTCCGCAAGTAGGCATTGAGATTTTCGATGTCCGCCGGTTTTTTGAGACCCGGAAAGGCCATTTTGGTACCCGGCACATATTTCTTCGGCGCAGTCAGAAAGGCCGCCAGAGTTTCGTCTGTCCAGACCAAGCCATCACCGCTCTTGGCAAGCATGGCCTTCGAGAATTTGTATCCGTCGATCGATCCGGCCGCCCGGCCAAATAGACCATTGAGCTGAGGCCCGATTTTGTGCTTCGCGCCTTCACCAACCAAATGACAAGACTTACACTTCCGGAAGACCTTCTCCCCCAATTTCTGATCACCCGCGACGGCGGGTTGCGCAACCGTAATCGCGGCAACAAACATACCCAAGAGCACCAAATTTCCTTGCATTCGTCTTCTCTCTCCCGAATTGCCGTTCAAATCGAATTCGTGGCGTTCAAATTATAAAAAGGGCCACAAGCACGGTTACCAGGCCCCAAAAACACATGTTGACGAAGGAGCGCAGGATCCCGCCGTCCTCCTCGATGCTGATGCCGACTCGTTTAATCACGAGATCACCCGGCATGAGAAAAGCTATGAGAATCCAACGAAACACGGACATGGCTTGAACTCCGACTCTCGATTAAATAGGTATATTAAATACCTGTTTAATCGAGAGCACGCCTGGATGCAACAACGGAATTCAGAAAAGTACACCGGTCTCATTAGATAGCGCCGCGTCAGAGACACTGAATTTTCACTCGTGCAGCCTTTGCACGACGCCATTGCTGCTCCTGCGGTTTATTCCTGCTGCGACCGGCAATATTCTAGGGGCCTCTACGATCAGTCCGTTGCCAAAACCCAACAGATAGAGAAAGACAACAGATGACAGACCTCACAGGAAAGGCCGCAATCATCACCGGTGCGAGCCGTGGCATTGGCGCAGCAGCAGCGCGTGAACTCGCGACACAAGGTGCTTCGGTCGTTCTGGCCGCACGCTCTCATGGCGAAATCAATGCGATCGCTGAAGAGATCCGTGATCAAGGAGGCAGGGCCGAGAGTGTAGTCTGCGACGTCAGTCACTACAGAGACCTGGCGAAGGTCATCGAGACCTGTCAGCGCGACTTTGGGTCTGTCGACATCCTGGTAAATAATGCGGGTGTGATCGACCCCATTGCCCGCCTCGCCGACTCTGATCCCGACCACTGGGACAAAGTGGTCGATATCAACCTCAAAGGTGTTTATCACGGGCTGCGGGCGGCCATTCCGGTCATGCAGGAGCAAGGTTCAGGTGTAATCGTCAACATCAGTTCCGGCGCCGCCACAGGCGCCCTGGAAGGATGGAGCCACTATTGTGCGACCAAGGCGGCAGTCTTCTCGTTGACCCGATGCGCCGACAAGGAATATCGAAACCACGGCATCCGTGTCGTGGGCCTTAGCCCAGGCACGGTGGCAACCGATATGCAGATCTCAATCAAAAGTTCGGGCATCAATCCGGTCAGCCAGTTGGATCCGTCGGTGCACATCCCTGCCGACTGGCCCGCCCGTGCCATTGCCTGGCTTTGCACCGAAGATGCAGCGGAGTTCGCGGGAACGGATTTTTCAATCAAGAACGACGAAGGACGAAGAAGAGTCGGGTTGATCGATTAGCGGCCGATACGCAGCGGGACATGGAACTGGCGGGCGCCGATATTTCCATCCAAGCCGAGGGACAACAACGTCGGGTAGATTCCACCTCCAACAGCAATTCGGGCGGACCTGACTTAAAGCTGGAAAAGGTCCCTGCCTCATGATAATATGTATGCATACAAATAAATACTCAGTGAAAGACTTAAAGGCCATTCCACAGAGAGAGTCTGATCGTTTTCTACTGGAACAGCGAACAATGTGAATCCACCTCTCTTTATTCTGTTCGAGGACGATTCACGTTCTTGATCGCTATTACCAATGACGATCGTTCTCTAGATCAGGATCTGCCTGACTCGTTCTGAAGCGCGTACCTTGTCACGGTGCCAGCTTATTGAGCAGGCGATTCCGAAAGGAGTACGCCATGAAATCTCGATTTACGGCAGTTGCGCTTACCGCCGCTTTGTCGTTTGGCGCCGCCGACAAGAGTCATAGCGCCCAACAGATGGGATTCATCTGTGATCTGAACGGGGTCGATGCTCAGATGAGGGTCGTGGTCGAATACGTTTCCTCGACGGGCATTGTAACCGGGCCCGGAGCCAATCCGAACATCACGGGACTTATCCCCACTGGGAACTACACGGTCTATACAGCAGGCGACGTTCGCAGTCCGTCCGCATACTATACCTTCAAGGGGCAAGGCGAATATGCGGACTTCACTAACATGCATCAGAACGAGCGCTTCCGTGTCCGATTCGTTTCGGCGTCCAAAGGCATCTGGATGATCATTAATCCCCACCAGCCGCCCGAATGGCAGGGCCGCCACTTTTGCCGGCGTGTCGGTTAAACCGACTGAAACAAGTCAGACCGCCAGACGAGATCATTGAGCATCAGGGAAGCTTACGTGTATTCCGCAGAACTCGCGCAGGTTTCTAACCTCTACTGCTCGGCCGCTGTCGAGACCTTCTGCGGAATCAGCCTCAGTGCGACCGGATTGGGCAACTCGCTACAGGAAGCCGAAGCACGGCGGGAAGCAGAATTTGCAGAAGGCAAAGCACAGATACTGGGACCGCGTGGCCCCACCGTTGAGTTTTTCAAAAAATTAAGATCAGAGGCGGAGGGAGATCCGGACTGGGGAGAACTTCTCGACGAGATCTCACCACCTGGGACGCCCCTAACATGCGAAACCCTGGAGTGCTTCCGCGCCCGCGATATTTCTTCCGGCGCCGAGCGGTTCTTGCCAACGGCATTCTTGGGTAGCGAAGGCAGCCAGGCGCCAGTCGCGATTGGAATCGCCGCGGGTACAAACCTTGATATGGCCCTTTTTAATGCGTTGCTGGAAGCGATCGAACGCTATTCCAGCCTGAATTGGTGGTCCGGCTGTCATACAGCAGCCGCGCCATCTCCTGCCGCAGAGCGTTGTTTCAGTGACCAGCAAAGATACTGGATTCGAAAGGCCACGCGGCGGACCGGTCTGCTCGACATCACGCCGCACTTCGGCATTCCAGTGTACGTTGCCTGGTCCTGCGGACATGGTGGACGCGATCTATGTTTCGGCACGGCGTGCCGGCCAAACGATCAAGCCGCGGTCCGTGCAGCACTGAAAGAGCTTTTTCAGATGGAGTTCGGACTGGACGTGATACGCTATCGTCAACGACACGGCGTAAAACTTGACCGAAAGGAAAGGGTCATGCTCGCGCGCGCGTTCAGGTTGAGTGTCGAAAACTGTTCGGCGCTTCTGACTCCTGCCCGCGCGGTTAATCCAGCTGCACCTTCAGCATCGATGGAAACCTCAACGCGCATCGCCGCGCACCTCTCTCGCTTTGACAAACAATGTTATGCGATCGATTTCGAACGCCCGGACGAAGTTCATTGGGTGGTTAAGGTCTTGTCCCCCAATCTGCGAATCTCTTCGGCCTGTCGCAAGGGTGACGGACAGGTTTCGCCGATCGAACGGCGGGCGGAAAACGAGGCGCCCTGGCGGCGCTGGGATCTCTACTAACCGGATTGATCGGGAGCATGACAGCCAATCAACTATACCTGCAGCTAATCGACGGCTTTCAGGCCCGCGTGTCGGGAACGGGTCTGGCGGCATCAGATTTGCCAATTACATCTGCGCCGGCACGTCTGGCCCTAGGCTATCTGGCCCTCAGCCCGGGGAAAACAGAAAGCCGGGCGAAACTCGCCGCGATGATTTGGGAAGATTCGGACGACTATCGTGCAAGACGAAACCTGCGGCAGTTGCTTTATGGTCTGCGCGCCGATCTGGGGCGTAGCTGGGACGGGCTTAAAGCCGGTCGCTCAGACGTAACACTCCAATCGGACGTTATCCTGACCGACTGTGACGAGATCATCGAAGCGCTGCAAATTGGTACCGTACCGGATGTCATCGTAAACAAACCGGAGATTCACAGGCGGCTGCTGACTGCCGTTCCCGATCAGGGCGAGCTCTTCGCGAGTTGGCTGCATCTCAGGCGCAAGGAATTTGAAAATCAGCTGCAAAGCGAACTCGAAAAGATCTTGAATACCAACGCGCACGAACAGAGAGAGCAAGCTGCACGTGCTCTATTAAGTCTCGACGCATCAGACGAAAATGCCGCACGGCGATTGATCAGTTTGTATCACGATCGCGGAGACACGGGACGTGCCTTAGGAGTCTACTCCAGCCTTTGGGAGCATTTGGACGAAGCCTACGGGATGGAACCTGCGCCTCAGACTCAAGACCTAATCGTCGAGGTAAAATCGGGAGTGCGCAAGCCTCTTGATCGAACACCAGCGGGTAGCCAGGGACCAGCAGAAGGTAGAACGAACAGCCGAAACGCTTCCGATCATAGAGGCAGTGACCGGAGGATCGCCGGCCGAAGGGCCACGGATCGCAACTCTGGAGATGGAGCATCTGAGGATGCGGCGAGTGATGCCAAATCGGACCGGAAACTGGAGATTGGCGTTCTGCCGATTTTGACCTCCGAAATGACCGGCGACGCGCATCTGATCGGAGATCTTTTCCGCACAGAGCTGATCTCCAGGATGGTCAGTTTTCGCGAAATCGATGTCATCGATGCCGCGGTCAAGGACGTCGCAACCGAGTATCGGCTCAAACTGACCATGGCCCCGGCGGGCGAGCAGCTTGCATTGATCGCAACCCTCACCCGTTCGACTGACGGTATGGTGATCTGGAGTGACCGTTTCGGCCAGATCGTCCAACACTGGTGGGAGTATCAGGCGGATCTCGCCAGCCGGCTGGCGACGGCCTGCAGCCTCACCCTGTCCCGGGCACGGCTATCGGAAATCAGGACCATGTCGACGGTCCAGGGCTCCATCAACAACTGGCTCATGGGTCAGAAATTTCTTGATGGCTTTCACTCGGAAGATTGGGATTCAGCGATCAGCTGTTTTCGCAAGGCAATCGAGCTGGATCCAAGCTTTTCGATGGCCTACAGCAGTCTTTCACAGGTTCACAACATCCGCCATCTCGTCCATCCGGGCTTTATGCGGCAACGCGAACTTCTGCTGGAGAGCAAGTCGCTGGCAAATGCCGCCATTGCGTTGGATCCGACCGACAGCCGTGCCCACCTCTGCAGAGCCTGGTCCAGCCTGCTGCTGGCCGATTATGCCCAGTCGGCAGCAAGTTTCGCCATAGCAAGGCAGTGCAATGAGAACGACCCCTGGACTGTGATGTCCTCCGCCTTGGGGGCGGCCTTCAGCGGCGAAATCATACTGGCGAACGAATTGGCCTCCCGTTTTCACAAGGAAGGTTGGACGAGCAATCTGTGGCTCTGGGGATACCAGTCCAACATCCATTTTCTGGCAGGCGATGACGAAGCTTGCGTGATTGCGATCGACTACGCCGGCGACTGCATCATGAATTTACCAGCCTGGAAGGCGGCCGCACTCTGGCATCTCGGCAAACGGGAGGAAGCCGCCGCAGCCTGGCGTGTGTTTGAAACTGCGGCCAGCGCTCAATGGACAGGAACCGAGCCGGCCAGCACAGAAACTATCCTGGCGTGGTTCTTAGCCTGTTTCCCGATTCGTATGCGAGACGCACAGGAGCGTCTTGCAGAGGGCGCGACCCAGGCCGCACAGCTCTATCTGCATTGCCCGCAAACATAAGCGGCCATATAGGGATCGAGGAAACATTCGAAGGGCTGATCCCGCAGCGTGACTTCATAGTTCGCTGGGCCACTGTCTTCAATGGCGGGCCGTATGGGCACGGCATCTGGGTCTCCAGGAACAACTTCTGCATAAACAGCGGCCACACGCACCTGCAGCGGCAGGTCGTGATCGAGCAAATGATGTATCATCTCGGCTTCCGGCAACAGAATTGAGAAACGGTTCGGCTGCCTAAGGATCAGTTCGACCTCTTCGATCCCCGCACGAATGCAGTAGTCGCCATCGCCACTTTCCGGTTGGCCTTCATTCAGCCCTTCCCCATTCAGCGCATTTCTGAAGGCGTCCACGTAAAAGACGCAACGGCGCTCTTCTTCTAACCTATGGTCGGGACGCGATGCAGGATCAACCGTCCATTCCCTGATCAATTTACCAAGAACGCCCATAGCTTTTTTGGTGCGGAGTGTGACTGGGTTTTCCATCGCTGTTTCCTTCCCAATTCCCTGACAGAACGCCGAACGAGGCCGCAGTCTAACAAAGACACCTGGAGCGCGACAGTCATGGCCAGCGGCGCTTGACGCGCCAATGACGCTGAAATGACGCTGCCGCCTACACCCCCATGTTCGATTGATTTTGCGACCCGAGGGATTGGACCCGAGGGCGTGAACACCCGGAAGAACAGGCGCACCAATCTCGCGGCTGTCCGAAACAGGAAAGGGACTGCATCATGTTTAATTCGGATTTTGTCTGGCTCAACTTCGACAAGGAGTTCAACCGGCCTAACGAAGAAGCCACCCGTTCGTTCTACATCGATGAAGAACCGACGGCCGCTTCCCCACGCGGTCAGAACATCACCTCTGAAGGCTACATCCTCATCCAGGCCGAGGACGTCGGCAACAGCAGCACCGAAGAGGGCGATGAAATTACCCATCGGATCCTGATCAACGGCAAACATTTGCCGTCCTTCGACATGGTTGCCGCCGATGGATGGAACCTTTGGATGGACCGCATCCCTAAGGACTTTCTTTTGAAGGGCGACAACTGCTTAACCATCCGACGCCGTGCGGTTGATGGTTTTCGGGTGGCCAACGTGGTCGTCCAATGGCGCGAGCGCCGCGGGACAGCGAGCCTCTCTGCCTCCGATGACATTGCTGTGGGGTGATGTTGGTCTCAGGGAAAGGAGTGAGCCATGAATTCCGTGTCACCTTTTTTCAAAAGCCTTTTCTTCGCGGTTTTGCTCACGCACGCGGCACCGTGGAAAACGGTCCTCGCCGAGGAGGTGAAACAGTATCAGGCGAAGCCGGAGTTGAACTCTGTTCTACGCTCAATTTCACCTCAAAGAGGCCGGCTTATTCCGCATGGCACCCGCCTTCAGGCCCGTGGGCGCTCCGAACAGCTGACCTGTTGCACCCACTGGAACAGCTCCACGGGCGGAACAGGCTGCGCAACTCACGACGACAGCGAAGGCTCCTGTCCTAAGGATACCTTTCAAGTCGATTGCGGAGCCAATGGCTGCTGGTAGCCAATCGAAACTGTTGTGCTTCCAGAAGCTGGTCGAGCGGCGGGTTCGCAGACGCCGGCGAGCCCGCCGATCACCCAAAAACATTCGTGTAATCACGCCCGCCGCCATTGTCAGACAAGGAGAAACCGATGTCTAAATTCAATTCCAGACTTGCCGCTACCGTCATGTTGTTGATGGCCAGCGGCTGCACCGAAATTCTCAATACGCATTCCAGCGGCAGCGGACCGGAGGGGCCTGGCGCCATTCCAGGCGCACCGGGTGGAGATTCGGTCAGCGCAACCGGCCCGGTGATCTTCAACAGCGGCAACATTCAGCTACCTGCCAACGGAACTTCGCCGATACTGGTCGATCTGATCGTAGGCGGTCATCCGCACGACACTAGCGAATACGCGATCAGCTTTTCCGGCGTGAAGCTGACCATCACAGACACGCCGGTAATCGCCATCGACGCTCTCAATGCCGTCGGGCAGCAGGCCTGCGGCCTGGAAATTTCAGGCGGCGAGTTCCGCCTTGTCAGCGGTGCCGGTGCTCCGGCGATCGGAACCTATACGGGGGCAGCGGATGAACATCGCGTCTTCCTGCGCGTCGATCTTGCCAGTGCGCGCTGCTTCGTTCGGATCGAACAGGTGGCACAGGGCACGGATGGTCCACCGGTTCAGCCGGTGATCGTTGGAGATGGCCCAGTCATCGCAGCGGCGTTCGGCGAACTGGACCGGCTGCGCATCGCCTGGGAAGAAACCTCGCCGGGCGACGCAACCAACTACTTTCTAGGACCGGTCGTCATCTCCAAGCGCAATTGAAGCGAACGGGATGAACATCAGGCCACCATATCGTCGAAGCCGAGCGGTGCAAGTTGATCGATCACACCACCATCAGCTTTGATCACATCGTTGTAGGGCGCGGCCTCCAAATTGGCCGCGCTCAAGTCTTCGGCCTGGACATCCTTGAGAGTGTAGTTGTGTCCACCATTGTCGAGAACTTCAATTACCAGATCGTCGCCCTGTTCGGTGATCTTCACCTGATTTGCCGCCATGTGGCCGAAATCGAACACATCGGTCGCCGGATCAAAATCGCTGACCACCTCCTGCTTAGCCCAGCTCCAGGCGATCTCAATCCGCCCGTCGCTCGGCTCGGCGTCACCTTCGCCGCTGGTCGGCGTTCCGCCTGATCCACTGCCACCGTCCTGCGGCGTCACGCCGCCGCCATCACTTCCACCGCCGCTGTCACCGCCGCCCGGTGCATTGACGCCGTCGCGTGTCTGGAAACCATCCGTTCCCTGCCCCGGCGGTGCTTCAGGGGTCAGCAGAACCGTGCGGTCAACCAGCGTCACGTCTTCCTGGGCGAACCCAAACGGCACCTCCAGATTGTCCTCGATCACCTGGTCGAAATGAAACTCCACCTGCCCAGGCGAGAGATCGGCAAGTTCCACGCCCGCAAAGGTAAAGCTCTGACCGCTTGGCAGGGTCTGAATGACAAGTCCATCAGCGGTATCCTCGACCGAGAGCTGTTCACGGGTCCCGAAATAGAGAAAGCTAATCTTCATGGTCGCGGGATCGAAGTCGTCGATCACCTCCTGCTTGCCGTATTCGTGAGAGCGGATGTAAACCGTATCGGCCTCTCGAGGGCCGATCCCGAGTTCCCAGGACAGCACGCCACCGATATCCTCGCGGAGATGTTCGTTACCCACGACCCCGAAATTTTCGATACTGAGATCCGCGAACTTCACGCCTTGAACGATCTGAATGGCTTGGCTCCAGGGAAAATCGATGGCCACCTCTCCGGCCGGTGTTTTGGTGAGAATCATGCCATGCACTGAATTGTTGCCGAAATCGAATTGGTCTTTGGCCGGGTCGAAATTCAGAATGTCGTCGGCATTGACGTCCGCGACATACTTGACGCCGCCTTTTTCTGTAGTGCCTGAGGTCTTAGCAGGGCTTGAACCATCGTTATCGTCGGTAATATCGAAGCCGCCTCCCTGGGGTGGCGGCGCGCTGACCGTCGCGTTGATGGCTGTCACCACCTCATTAAATGCGGTTTGCTCGGCAACCGAAAAATTACTCAGAGTGAGGTCGGCCAAAGTGATCGCCTGCAGTGTGGTCACGCTGATCATCGCACCGTTCTCGTCGGTGATGACGATACGTACAGCCTTTCCAGCTCCCTCCCCCTCTTCCGACATCTCGAATCGATCGCCTGTGACGTCCTCGAGCAAGTGAACCATATCCTTTGCCGGATCGAAGTCGGAGATATCGCGCGAGCCACTGTCGAGTCCGATCATTACCATTTGCGCTGGATCGCCACTGTTCCCCTGGCCATTCCCGCCGCCATGGCCGCCATCATGACCTCCCCCATGGCCGTTGCCGTTGCCTTGACCTGCATCCCCGCCTGACCCATCCTCCGTGTTCTCGTCCACTGCAATAAGACCAAACACTTCCGTCGCGGCGGTGCCATCTAGAATCGTAAAATTTGAAGGTGTCAGATCTGCCAGAGCGACCCCCTGCAGGATCACGTTCTGATTGTTGGAAGGAATAGCGAAAACCGCACTGCCGTTCTGTTCCGACACTTCGAGCTGCTCGGCGTTAATCCAATCGATGAAGATCGTATCGGACGAAGGGTCGAATTCGGTCACAACCTGTTTTTGACCCCAGGCCCAGGTCACAACCACATCGGCGGTTTCTTTAGTGACGCCGGCACCATTGCCATCGGTACCGCCGCCCAAATCACTCCCACCTGAACCAGAAGATCCGCCACCTGCACCGGGTGCCCCAAGACCTTCGTCGCCTGTCAACCGGCTTTCAAAGTAGGCCACAGCTTCAGCTACCGACGGCGCATCGTAATCGCCGAACTGTTCGATATAGCGCAAGATCGAGGTACCGAATTCATCGGTGGAAACCGAGCCGCCCTGCAGCAGTGCCAAGGTCCCATAGGCGCCGCGCAGATGCGCTGCCGCCATGATTCCGCTCAGAGTCAGTGGCACTTCCACAGCTTGGCCGTTTTCGACATAGCTGCGCGTGGTCCCGATGTAGTCGTCGAGACTCTCACCATTGTTGGCGAGTCCTTCCTGGATAATCTTAAGATTGAAGCCGAAGGCCTCCTGGATCGCAACTTCCTGTGCCTCCTTTGTCATGAAGTCCTCCAGGGAGTTCACGCCGTTCTTGCCGGTCCAGGTTCCATCCCAGGTATTGGTCGTAGCGCCCGCACCATAGAAGACATCGTCATCGTAGTAACCCAGGTCGATCATCAGGGCTTCGCCGAACTGGTAACCGACAAATCCCAGAGTGTTCATAGAGCGATAGGACATGGAATCCCATTCTTCGTCGCTCAGTTGGGACCAACTGGAGTATCCGGGAAAAATCTCCTGGACGCTGCCGCCAGCCCAAAGGTCGAGCTGAAAATCCTGGATGTTTCCATTGTCATACCGCTCCCGATCCCAACCGGATTCGAAAGCGCGCAAAGCATCACGGAACTCGCTGTAGGACCCTCGGCTCATGTTTTAACCCCTGTGTCGGCTACGGTTGGTACAAACAAACGACAACCTAGCTACACCAAGAGGCGATAAAGGGATTATGAGAAAGCTGTGGTTTTATCCTGACAATCTTTGTCGTACGGCACGAACTGTTGGTGGGCCGCCCACCCCGTGCTTTCAATCGCTGTTCAGTAAGGAGCTAATTCTGGTCGCCGCCTGTTCGATGGTTTCCAATGCCGTGTCGGCCACGACATTCGCGGAAACCCATGGGATATACTCTCGTGCCAAGACGTCCTGCCAGCTCGGCGGGCGCAGACCGGGAATATCAGAAACGCGCGTCTCAACCCGACGCCGGTGTTCATTTTTGTCAGTGCAGATTACCTCGACTTCGAGCGCGGCCACAGCGGCACGTTGCGCGACTTTCAGCCATGCTTCCCGGGTTATTGCGATGGGATTGACTGAGTCGGCGATCACTTTTTTGCCAAGGCGGAGATTATCTTCGGCAACCGCATAAGCAACGAGATATCCGCTTTCGTCCATGGACGCGGGTGCCATGGATGAATTCCTGATGGCCTGTTCGATCGTATCGATCCGCAGATGGAAGGCATCCAATCGTCTTGCCAAGGCCTTCGATAGCGTTGTCTTTCCTGTCCCGGGCAGGCCGCCGAGGATAATCAGCACGTCTTTCTCCTCACAACGAGGAACTCCAATTGAAACACAATATCCATCGCCGGGATCACGGTAAGAGCTTTCCCAAGAGCCGGCTTAATGTTGCCGTTTCCTTCGCCGTCAGACGATCGGCAACAGCACTATTGAGGGCGGGCGCATAAACTTGCCACATTCTGCGGCGCAGCTGTCTGCCCAGCTTTGTGATGACAACGACCTGGCCCCGACCGTCTCCATCGCATGGCCGGCGCTCAACGTAGCCTGCTTTTTCGACCCGGTCGAGCAGCCGCGACAATCCGTACTGCGGGACCAGCAAATGACTCTCAAGCTCGAAAGGCCGCATCCCTGCCCTATCGCCGCGTTCCAGCTCCCATAAAACATCATACCAGGTCAGAGGTGGAAACCCGGCATCCTTGAAGGATTGCTCTACCTGGGTCAGGGCTGCGTTTTGGGCGCGCATCAGCTGCGTCCAGGCACGGACAGCAGTTTCATTCGGTTCGTTTTTCATTGAGGGAGATTTTACAGATAAATGCGTTTGCATCAAGCTTGACATTTTTATGCGTTCGCATATATCTACATGCAATTGCATTTAGTGGAATAACAGCATGACGCAGACCACCCTTACTGCGACAGCGGCGTTGCTGCTGCGGATCGCGCTCGGCACCATGTTCCTGGCACACAGTGCACTTCTGAAATATTTCATCTTCTCGCTGGAAGGAACCGCTCAATTCTTTCAGGCGATCGGCTTGCCGGGTTGGCTTGCCTATGCCGTGTTCTTTACCGAAGTCATTGGCGGAACGCTGCTCATTCTCGGCGTCCAGACGCGCTGGATCGCGCTTGCTCTGATGCCGATCCTGCTGGGTGCCACCTGGGCGCATTGGGGCAATGGCTGGATGTTCGGATATGAAAACGGGGGATGGGAGTATCCGCTCTACCTATCGCTGCTGGCAATCGTGCAATTCCTGCTGGGCGACGGCGCCTATGCACTGATGAAATCAGCACCAGTTCCCAAAATCGCAGATTCAGACGCGCCAGCATAAACTTGAAAGGAAGTCCGAATGTCCCAGCCTCTTATCCTGGCCAGTCATCACCTCTGTCCTTACGTGCAGCGCGCAGCAATCGCGCTGACCGAAAAAGGTGTCGCGTTTGAGCGCAGGCATGTCGACCTCTCGAACAAACCCAAGTGGTTCCTGGCGATCTCACCACTGGGAAAGACGCCGGTTCTCAAAGTAGGCGGCACGGCCGTATTCGAATCAACCGTGATCCTGGAGTACCTGGAAGAGACGCAAGGCAACCCGCTTCATCCCGACGACCCGTTGAAACGAGCGGAGCACCGTTCCTGGATCGAGTTCGGTTCATCGGTCTTAAGTGATATCTGGGGGTTCTACGCTGCACAGGACACCGAAACTTTCAAAGCAAAAACAGATGCGCTGTCAGCGAAATTTGCGCGACTTGAACAGCGACTGGGCAATGGCCCCTATTTCGATGGTGACGCTTTTTCTCTGGTCGACGCGGCTTTCGGCCCAATCTTTCGGTACTTTGACACCTTTGATTGCATCGGCGAATTTGGCATTCTCCATAGCAAACCCAAGGTTACAGCCTGGCGAGAAGAACTAGCTATCCGCCCTTCTGTCGCGACCGCAGTATCATCAGACTATCCAACTCTCCTCTGGAGCTTTCTTGAGAAACGCAATTCTCGCCTCTCTGACTTGATAGCAAGGGTTGCTTGAAATCGAATCAGCAAAATTTTCCTTTTTTCAGTTTAATGCGTCTAGCTGCAAACTACTCAACTGCTTGTATGAAGGAATGCCGGTTGCACCCGGCGTCGATCCCTACCGAACGTCCGCCCTGGGACATGGCGACTCCTAACGAGCGGCCGACCGCTTGGCGACGGTGAACCGTGGCTTCTTCGCACCGCCCGGTATTTGACTGCCGACCAGTGCTGCCGCCGCTTCACCCGCCGCCTCAACATAGGCCGGATCGCGATGAACCAACATCGATGAAAAGGCGCCGTCCATCAGCAGAACGATCTGCCGCGCCAACAGCTCTGCGTTGCCGCAACCGGCCTCATCGATAACTTCCATCAACCAGGCTTCGAATTTTCGCTTGTGTGCTGCGCCAACCTTTACCGCCGGATGGCCCGGCATGTTCGCGAGCTCGGCAGCTGTTCTAAGAAATCCACAACCCTTCCATTTTGGATGGCGGGCAGACTTGGCGAGGTTCAGAAAAATAGCCTGGATCTTGTCCGCGAGCGTGCCGTCCGCAGCATTGAACCATTTTGCAAAGAGCTTGAGATTAGGCTGGTCCCGGGATTCGAGATAAGCGGTGATAAGCTCATCCTTACTCTTGAAGTGGTAGTAGAGCGTCCGTTTGGTCAGACCGGCCCGTTCAGCAATCGCATCAACGCTGACCGCACGGATACCCTCACCATAAAACAAATGGTTGGCGGCATCTAGGATACGGTTTTTGGTTACTGAAGCGTCACGTGGCATCCCTCAAAGTATACTAACCAGTGAGTGTACTCAATATCACAGTGACGATAGGCTTTATCGCAGCAGATTAATCTACCTCCTCAAGGAACACCCCAATGGCTGCGCCGGTACTTATTCAGATTGAAAACAACATTGCGCTTCTCACGCTTAACCGCCCGGAGAAGCACAATGCACTCAATTACGAAACCAACGACCTGCTCTTATATTTGTTTAATGAGATCGAAGCTGACACGAATGTCGGGGCAGTCATCATCACCGGCGCCGGCGACAGAGCATTTTCCGCAGGGGGTGATATCCACGAGTTTTCGACAAGCATCGAAGAAGGTCCCGACGACGCCGTGAGAGAATTCGCTCGTCGCGGTCAAACCGTGACAGCACGCATGGAAGCCTTTCCCAAACCCATCATCGCAGCAGTTAACGGCCTCGCCTTCGGTGGAGGCTGTGAAATCACTGAAGCCGTTCATCTCGCAGTCGCCAGCGACCAGGCCCGTTTCGCCAAACCTGAAATCAACATCGGAATCCCACCAACCTTTGGCGGCACGCAACGTCTGCCCAGGCTTGCTGGTCGGAAACGGGCGTTGGAACTGTTGCTGACCGGCGACAGCTTCTCACCCCAGCGGGCCTATGAACTTGGCCTCGTAAATCAGATCGTCCCGCACGAAAACCTCCTGCCCGCCGCCTTCGCGCTGGCGAACCGTATCATCCGCCATTCACCTCTGGCAGCTTCGCGCATCATCACCGCGGTTACACGTGGCCTAAATACGACCATCGCTGAGGGCTTGCAGATCGAAAGCGAGCAATTCGCGCGCATGGCCGCCACGCAAGACTGCCGCGAGGGCCTGAAGGCCTGGATCGAACGCCGCGAACCAAAGTATCGGGGCTGTTAGCAGCAAGACTCCCGCCCTGGGTTGAGGACTCATGTTTCTTGATGGCCTTGATCGTATTTTGGGCAACTAGATTATGCGTTGTGGACAGCGTCGCGTTGTCGGTCCAATTCCGGCAAAGGCACGATGCATCAGCATCGCTCCGTTACTAACTCCTTGCCAGAAAACCTAGTTTTGTCGTCAAGGTCATCAAGGAATAGGAATTCCCAACCTAGGAGGCAGCCCCGAAGCTCTCCCGAAATGCTGCGACAATTGCGGTTACGATTTCTTTCCCCGCCCTTCCGCTCGTCGTCCGGTGATGCAGACACATTTTAGTCGATGGTAAAGGCGGCAAACCGGACCCACGCCCGAGTTCTCGACAATCGGCGGGCAGGTTTCGACCGTCCACCGCCGCAACACCCAGTCCGGCCGAGACAGCGGCCTGAACCGCAGCAACGCCGCTGCCAAGAAAAACCTCTCGCCATTTGATTTCCTGAGCTTCCAATGCTGCGATAGCAGCCGCCCGGACACCGCAGGGCGCCGCCAAGGAGACGAGTGGCAATGCCTCCGAGCGATCCCAGGAAAAGCCTTTCGCCGCAGCCCAGATTATCCGGTCCCGGAACAGCCTGCGCCCCTTCCCTTCGCCGCTTTCATCTCTGACCACCACAGCGTCGTATTCTCCAGCCGCGAAGGCATCGTAGAGCTCAGATGAAACTCCGACCGTCACCATAAACTGCACTTCCGGGTGCCGTTCAGCCAGCACCGCAAGTACCTGAGGCAAACAGGCCCCTGTGGCATGATCACTGACCGCTAGACGAAAAGCCGGCCGCTGCTTCGGTCCATGCGCCCGGATAACCGCTTCGTCATGAGCATCCAAGATGCGCCGGGCGTCCGATAGAAAGCTCTCGCCAAAGCTGGTCAGGCTGATCAAGCGTGGCGTACGTTCCATCAAACGCCGGCCTAAACGCTCTTCAAGCTTGCGAATGCGCACACTCATGGCCGATTGGCTGGCACCCAGTGTAACGCCTGCGGCAGTGAAGCTATGGCCTTCGGCAACAGCCACGAAACTGCGAAGCAATTCAATGTCGAGCGACGGAGGAATCATCATTCCATTTCATTATCTTTAAAATAATATCTATTCGTTTCTATTATGATAAAAACGCTCTTACCTTTCCAGTATCAATCTCGCTCGTGATTTCACCCAGGAAAGGAAGCCGCTATGCCACTTACCCGAATCTCGCTGAAAAAAGGAAAGAGCGGAGACTACCGCCATGCCGTCATGGATCAGGTTTATCAGGCCATGCGCGAGACTTTCGATGTCCCTGAAGACGACCGCTTCATGACGGTTTCCGAGCATGATGACGAAACCTACGACTTTGGCCGCAGCTATCTTGATATCGCACGCTCCGATGATCTGGTTCTCATCCAACTTACCGTCAGCAACACCAGGAACCTGGAACAGAAAAAGGCGCTCTTTGCCAAGATAGCAGAACGCCTTTCTGTTACACCGGGCATTCGACCGGAAGACATCTTTATCAATCTTGTCGAGGTGCCAAAGGAAAACTGGTCCTTCGGTCACGGGCTGGCTCAGTACGCCTGACCAGCCTCAGAAGCGAGCGCCTAGAGGGCGATTCTTGTTCTTGACCGATTCATTCAAGAACGCCCTCGCTCTCGAGTGTCCAATCCTCCAGGAACAATGCCATGGCTTCACTGCCTGTAGCCTTCACGTCCTGCGGATTCAGGGCGGTACCTGCCTCCAGCAGCAATCGGGCACAACCGATGTGGTCACGTCCGGCCCGATCAGGGCAGTGTTCGGCCCCGTGGATAACCGTCGAAAGCGCATCGCCGCCATATGCGTTGACATGCTTCAGATCGGGTTGGTGTTCCAGGAGAAGCGCCACTAGATCGAAGATCCCCTGCCAACCGGCCGCCTGCAACGCGGTCAGCCCCATTTCATCGGCCTGATCCGGATCATATCCCGCTTCAAGCAATGTTTTGATATGCAAGAAGCGGCTTGGCTCGTGGGCAAGACGTGTCAGAAGGAGTTGGTCTTCTTTGCTCAGATCTGCCGGATCGATCCGAACGCCGGGCCGTTTACCATCAGCGCAAAGCGCCAAAGCGCGCTCGCTATCCGAGAGCGAGGTTGCACAACCACGAGCCTTCAGCGCCGAGGCGGCATCTCGATTGCCATAGATCCGGGCCGTGGCATAGGGCGTATGGGACTCCCAGATCGCGTCCAGGTCAGCGCCATGATCGAGCAACAGCTCGACGACTGCCTCTGACCGCCAACGGCGTGCCGCCTGATGTAGCGCGGGGATACCGTCGACCGGCTGTCCGCTGGGATGTTCGGTCATGGCTTCGTTGGGGTCTGCACCATGTTCCAGAAGCAGACGCACGGCTTCAAGGTCGTCAAAATCCAAAGCACGCGGCAAAGCGTTCGTCCCGCTGCACCGGACACCGTGCTTGATCAACAGCTTGAGACCCTCATTATGGCCAAGTTCCACAGCATGATAGAGGCTCTCGTCATCGTTCGCGTCGGCGCCGTGATCAAGCAGCCAGGCCGCTAACGCCATGTTGTCAGCGTGTCCCAGTGCACCATAGAGCGCGGAAAGCTTGTGTTCACTGCCGGGTTCGGCGGCATATCCGTCGTTAGGGTCTGCTCCCTGCTCCAACAGCAAGTCCGCGAGCTCGAGCATCTCGGTTTTTTTTTCCGGCGCCATGTGAATGTACTTCGAAAAAGCGAGGTGCAAGATCGGACGTCGCGGTCCGATTTCCAACAGCGCGCGCTCAGGGCGTTCCAATAACGCGGTTCGAACGGCTTCGAGATCATAAAGGGCGATCTGCAGGCCCAGGTTATCGGCGGGAAGATCGGGATCGTCTGCCAGCAGTTTTTCGATCACCCAGTTTTGCCCGAAATAGAGCGCCGTCTTCAACCGCTCCGCCCGCTCATCGCGATCCATCGATGCCGTTTCCAACGCGAACTTAAGCTTCGGCCAGCTTTCGTGCCCATTCTCGCGCGCGATCACATGTAGGAAATCGGCGTGCTTGGGTGTCACGTCTCCAGACACATACCTATGGCAGCGCTGCAGTGTTTGCGGATCGCCCGTGGCATAGGTTTTCTTGAGCCGTTTGGCGGCGGATCGCAGTTTTTCGATTTCAGGAGTCATTGGCTTTCCTCTTGTCGCATCCCAACGGCCCGCCACTTTGGGAATAAGAAGAAAAACCAGATAGACGGCATCTGACTGGCAAGGTGCTGTAAAGCTTTCCGCGGACCCGGATGCCGCCCCGACGGCAACACATTTTTAGCATTGAGCGGTCGGAGCAACAAGCAGGTGTGTTCAATTTCCAAACAACGATGTCAACAGCTTGCGGGTTACGGCTTTATAGTCCTCAGGCGGCTGGCCTTCGGCGATCGCCAGCGCAGCCCGGTCGAAGGCTGCAGATAGGATATCTGCCATGGCATCGAGCGGCAGCGGATCGATTCCACCTTTCTCAATCGAGAACGCCAGCCCTTGGCGCAGTTCCTCTCCACCCGTCTCCCTGTCAATTGCCGCCATCTCCGTATGTCCCAAGACGGCCGGTCCATCCAGCAGTAAAAGGCGGGTACGTCCGGGCATGGTCATAGCATCGAAATAAGCCTCCGCACCCACAATCATCGCCTCCAAAGCGCCTCCGGGTTCGGAGGTTTTCCGTGCGATCTGAACGGCCACGGCCTGAGCTTCCCGCGCCACCGTCGCGCGGAAGAGATCCTCCTTGTCGGCGAAGTGATGATACAGCGCACCCCTCGTGACCTTTGCCGCCGCAACGATTTCCGGCGTACCGGTTTCGGCGTATCCCTTTTCAACAAACAGCGCACGTGCTGCAGCGATCAGAGCGTTGCGTGTGGCTTCGGTGCGCGCCTTGTTGGTACGGCGGTCAGGGGACCGAGCCGAGGACCCGGCAGCAGATAAGCCACGCGACGGTTTAGGTTTTTCTTGCATACATACAGCCTGTATGTTTTTATCTTTTACATACACATTGTATGTTAATTATCTGAAGGTTGAAAGCCATGAAATGCACGCAGTTTTATCCCGTCATCATGACTGACGACGTCGCCGGCACCGCCCGCTTTTATCAAGAGCATTTCCGCTTTAAGCCGAGTTTCGAGAGCGACTGGTACGTGCATCTGCAATCCAGCGAAGATGAAAGCATAAACATCGCAGTCCTGCAGGGCGATCACGAGACGATCCCCGAAGCCGGCCGCGGCCGGGTGTCGGGCCTGCTGCTCAACTTTGAAGTCGAGGATGTTGACAGCGAATACGCGCGCGCCGAAGCGAGCGGCCTGCCGATCCTCCTCCCCCTACGCGACGAGCCTTTCGGCCAAAGGCACTTCATCACCCGTGACCCCAGCGGCGTCCTGATCGACATCATCAAGCCGATCCCGCCAAGCGAGGAATTTATGAAACTTTATGCTGAAGAAGCGAGGCTGACGTGAATCAATACAAAAGCAGCGGCCCCTCCCTGGAGCTGCCGCTTTCACGTCACCTAGCCGCCTGCACTCAGTACAGCGCGACAGGATTGCCTGGCGAGCCGGTACCGCCCTTGATTTTCAGCGGTGAGCAAACGAAGAGGAACTCGTAGGCCTTATCCGCTGCCAGTTGGGAAAGGTCCATGTTTTCCAGGTTCCAAGTGCCGCGCCGAGTCATCATTTCCGCATGGCATTCAAAAGGCTGATCGGTTTCACCGCGGAAGCCCGGGCCGACGGCTTCCGAACCCCAGGTGTCGGCGCCCCAGAGAATGATCTTCTGTTCGGCCATGTAGTTGCAGCCGGAAATCCCGAAACCGGGTTCGCCCGAGTTGAACTTGCAATGCGTTCCTGTTTGTCCTCGACGCTAAAGGTGTCCCATTCCTTGGGATGCCAGAGGTCACCAAGTCCGGTGTAAAGGAACACGCAATCGCAATCGAGTGAACGAGGCCGAGCGGCATGGATTCGTTCAATCGAATCCCAGTTCAAAAAGCTGGCGTCCGTCAGTCAGACCGAACCCGGGATCGTCGGCAAACCGCGACGGCTGAAAGCCGGCTTTCCGCACGGCCGCGGCAGATGCAGGATTGTCCAACGCGACATTGGCAATGAGATACCGCCTGCCGAAACGCTTGAGCGCCGGTCGGCCATAAAGTTTGAGCAGAGCGGTGCCAATGCCGCGACCGTGAAATGAGGATGCAATCCAATAGCTCAATCCCAGTCGTTTCCGGTCGATGTCATAGGATCCGATGGACCCAATGAAGGCTCCGCTGGTACAGTCTTCCACTGCGAAGGCACTGGATTGGCCGTCGATGCACAGGCGCCTGCTGTTATGGAACTTCTCGACCCGTTCGGACGGTGACAATTCACATAGCAATCGGAGCGGACCGCCAAGCCGAACTGACCCCCGCAAGGTGCCCGAAACCCGGTGGTCGGCGAGGATGTCGCAAAAGGCCGATTCATCCTTCGCACGCAAGTCCCGAATGCAGACCGTTTCACCGATTAAATGCATCGCCTGGTCCCCTCACAAAGATACAAGGTCGTAAGAAGCAAATTCAGATCTGCATTTATCATCATTCCGCAAAAGCTTCTTGTGATGCGAGGAAGAGCTGTGCGTCCGCCCCGCGAACTATCAGTCCATTGCAACTTCTGATGAGCCAGATCCCCAAACAAACGGCCCCGTCAGGCATCATATTTATATTGTGCGCGACTGGCATGGCATAGCGACAAACGCCTCCAATGAGCATCAGGAAGCCCGATGGTTCAGTCTTGACGAGCCCGCCTCCCTGAATTTGGCTTCCGGCAGCTACCCGGAGATATTCGCAAGCTGCATTTGACCTCTCATAAAACGTCGTCCCCGCAGCCTTTGCACTGACGTCGGATCAGTGAAAAACTAACCGCGAATTCGGTCACGACCGGAACAAGGGAGTTTCTTCATGCTGCTCGATACACCGATCTGCGATTTCGGCTGGAAAGCGCCGTCTTTCAACTTGTCCGATCCGGATGGCCAGCCCCATTCGATGGAGGACGCGATGGGCGAAAACGGCCTGTTGATCGCCTTCATCTGCAATCACTGTCCTTATGTGAAAGCAATCATCGATCGACTCGTCGCAGATGCCAAAACTCTTCAGAATGAAGGTGTTGGCGTGCTCGCCGTTATGTCCAACGATTATGCGCGCGTTCCGGCTGACAGTCCGCCCGAAATGAAGCGCTTTGCCGTACAACACGGCTTCAGTTTTCCTTACCTGATCGACGAAGACCAGAGCGTCGGTCGCGCCTATAGCGCTGTCTGTACGCCGGACTTCTTCGGATTCAATAACAAGGGTGAGCTGCAGTACCGCGGACGTCTGGACGATGCCAAGATGAACGACGCCGCAAACCGCAGACCTGAGCTGCTGGAAGCCATGCGCCTGGTCGCCAAGACCGGCCGCGGCCCCGAGCAACAGATCGCCTCCATGGGCTGTTCAATCAAGTGGCGCTAATCCGACCCTAACCACCCCTCAGGCGCTGAATCAGATAAACCTCACTGGTTTCGCTAACAGGTTCGGTCAGGCTGCTGGCGACGATCCTGCCGTCGACGGCCACCGAGACGCCTGCCTCGATGGCCGGTTCCAGCCCGGGATAGGCCTGGACGAGGCCCCGGAGGACCTCGCCCACGTTTTTTGCGTCGATCTCGACCTTCTCTTGGCCGTCCGTAAAGGCCTTGAGGCCGGACCAGAGATTGACCTCAACCATCGGCCTGTGCCGCAAGCGCCGCGAGAATACGCGGCGGCGACATGGGCAGTTCCTTCAGACGTACACCCGCGGCGTTAGAGACCGCATTGGCGATGGCCGCCAACGGTGGACAGATCGAAGTTTCACCAACCCCGCGCACGCCGTAAGGGTGGCCGGGATTAGGCACTTCGACGATTACCGTGTCGATCATCGGCAGGTCGGAGGCGACCGGGATCCGGTAATCCAGGAACAAAGAATTCTGCAACCGGCCGTCTTCGCCGTAGATGTACTCTTCGTTCAGCGCCCAGCCGATACCCTGCGCAGCGCCGCCCTGAAACTGGCCTTCCACATAGGTCGGATGGATCGCCTTGCCGGCGTCCTGAACAACCGTATAGCGCACCACTTTGGTCTGCCCGGTCTCCTTATCCACTTCTGCATCCACGATATGGGTCGCAAAGCTGACGCCCGCCCCCTCAGGTGTGGCCTCGAAGTGGCCGACGATGGGGCCGCCGGTGCGGCCCATGCTGCGGGCAATTCTCGCCAGCGGCAGCGGCTCGAATTCTCCGGCGTTCGGACCTGATGGTTTGGCGCAGCCGTCCTCCCAGACCACCGCATCTTCGTCGATGCCCCATTTCGCCGCCGCCCGCGCACAGAGCTTCTGGACGGTATCGCGCGCAGCCTGGATAGTCGCCAGACCACTGGCATAGGTCACCCGGGACCCATGGCTGATCTCGTTGTATCCAAGGGTTGCCGTGTCGGCCACGGTGGTTCGGATCTTCTCGTAGGGAATGCCCAGCTCTTCCGCTGCCATCTGCCCCATGGACGCCCTTGAGCCCCCGATATCGGGCGTACCGACCGAGAGCGAAACGGTCCCGTCTTCGGATAGCGCCAGAGAAACGGCGGTCTCACCCCCATGGTTGAACCAGAAGCCGCAGGAGATTCCCCGTCCCTGCCCTTCGGCCAGCGGTGCCTTATGATGCGGATGAGCTTTAGCGGCCTCCAGGGTTTCCACCAGACCGATCCGGTCGAACTTGGGCCCGAATGAAGCTTTAGTCCCCTCTTTTGAAGCGTTCTTCAGACGCACTTCGATCGGATCCAGATCCAGTTCGTTGCAGAGCTGGTCCACTACGGATTCGACGGCGAAAGCGGCCATTGGTGAACCCGGTGCTCGATAAGCCGCCTGCTTTGGCCGGTTCGACATCACGTCATAGCCAACCTGATGCACGTTCTCCAAGGCGTAGGGCGCAAAGGCGCACATTGCCGTGAATTCCATGGGTGCTCCGGGAAAGGCGCCGCCTTGAAGACGGAACACACCCTGGGCTGCGGTGATCTTGCCGTCCCGGGTCATACCGATCTTGATGTCCATGGACGTGGAGGCAGTCGGCCCGGTCGCCCGGAAGACTTCAGAGCGGCTCATCACAAGCTTGACCGGCCGGTTCGCCTTGCGCGAAAGCGCCAGAGCCACCGGTTCAATAAAGACAACGGTTTTACCACCGAAACCACCGCCGATCTCCGATGGAGTCACCCGGAGTTGGCTGGCATCCGTGCCCACCAACGCGGCGCAGACCTTCTGGACGTTGAAATGCCCCTGAGTGCAGCACCAGACTTCGCCCTTGCCATCCGGACCCAGCTGAGCCAGGCAAGCATGGGGCTCAATGTAGCCTTGGTGGGTCGCTTCAGTCTTGAAGCTGTCTTCGAGCACAAGATCGGCCTCAGCGAAGCCCTTTTCCACGTCACCGTGTCCGCTTTCGTGATAGCGCACGACATTCGGGTGCATACCTTCCGGAACGGATTTGTCGGCCGCACCTGTCCGGATCACGGGAGCACCAGACCCCATGGCCTTGTCCACGTCCGTGACATGAGGCAGCAGTTCGTATTCCACTTCGATCAGCTTGGCCGCATCGCGCGCAGCCAGCGGCGTGCTGGCAGCCACGGCAGCTACGGCGTGGCCGTCGTAAAGCGCCGTGTCGCTCGCCATGACGTTTTCGAGAATGTTCCAGTTCTCTCCCGTCAGGCCCTCCGCAAAATCGGCTCGGGTCACAACGGCTTTCACACCCTTCATGGCCTCCGCTTTGGCGCTGTCGATCTTTAGAATCTTGGCGTGCGCATGCGGGGATCGGACGATTGCCGCATGCAGCATACCGGGCGCCGCAGCGTCGGCACCAAACTTTGCACGTCCGGTTACCTTGTCTACACCGTCTGGCCGGTTGGGGCGCGTGCCGACAACCTTAAAGCCATTTGTTCCATGTCCATCAGGGGCCATTACGATGCCTTTCTCAGGTCAGCAGCCGTATCGAGCACGGCGCGGATGATTTTGTCGTACCCGGTGCAGCGGCAGAGATTTCCCGCCAGCCAGTAACGCACCTCGGTCTCGGTCGGATCAGGATTCTTTTTCAGCAAGGCTTCTGTCGCCACCAGAACGCCCGGTGTGCAGACGCCACATTGAAGAGCCGCGTATTCGATGAACTTCTCCTGCAGGGGGTGCAGGGCCTCGCCGTCGGCCATCCCTTCGATCGTGCCAATCGATTTACCTTCTGCCTCGGCGCCCAACATCAGGCAGGAGCAGACCAGCCGATCGTCAACCGTCACGGAACAGGCTCCGCAGTCGCCCGTACCGCAGCCTTCCTTCGCACCGGTCAGTGCCAGCCTGTCGCGCAGCACATCCAACAGCGTTTCGCGCGGATCGCAGAGGAATTCGACCTCGTCGCCGTTAACGGTCGTGGTTACATGAATCATAGTCATTTGGCGCCCCCTGCGCGGTCATATGCAATTTTGGCGGCGCGTTTTGCCAGGACACCGGCCACATGCGTACGGAACTCGATGGTTCCGCGTTTGTCGTTGATCGGTTTGCAGGCTGCGGACGCAGCTGCGGACAGCGCTTCAAGTGCGGCAGCGTCCAGTGTCGTTCCAATGACCGCTTGTGCAGCCTCTTCGACCAGCAGCACCGTCGGCGCGACCGCGCCCAACGAAACACGCGCCTCGGCAACTCTGTCGCCGTCCAGGCGCAGGTTTACGCCGCAGCCGACCACTGCGATGTCCATCTCGGTACGCGGAATGAAGCGCAGATAGGCATCGCCTCCGTTGTCACCACGGGCGGGAAGATGCACTGCGCTCACCACTTCTCCCTTTTCCAGGCTTGTACGACCCGGCCCGGTGGGGACGTCTTCGACCTTGATCGTCCGGCTACCATCAGGTCCCACTACCGAAACCGAAGCACCTGCCGCGATCATCGCCGGAACACTGTCGGCCGCTGGAGACCCGTTGCAAAGGTTGCCTACCAGCGTCGCACGGCCTTGAATCTGGGTCGACCCGATAAGATCCATCGCCTCGACCACCCCTGGCCATTCCTTATCCAGCTCTGGGTGTTCGGTCATCTCGGCACCCGTCACGGCAACACCGATCCGCCAGCCACCGTCTTCGCGGGCAATGTCACTTACTCCGTCGATGTGCTTGATATCGATCAACACATCGGGCGTGACCATATCGGCGCGCAATTGCACCAAAACGTCGGTGCCACCCGCGAGAAAACGGGTCACCCCTTCCGCCTTAGCGGCAATCGTGGCAGCGTCATCGAAACTACCGGGCGTATGGTATTGCATAGCTCCTCCTGGCACCCTTAGGTGCTTCTCTTTTCCTTTCAGCAAGTCTCTTTGAAACCGCTACGGAAAGTCTGTGTTTTTATCTCGTGGCCAGCCTGCAGAGAACAGACCAAAACCTCGGGTGGGAAGGTGTCACGAACCGCATGAAATCGGCAAGTCACAAAACGACACACCATGCTTGAACTCTGCAGCCGATCACTCAGAGCAAGCAAATTTGATTGGTGACGCGAGGCGGGCCAGCCTATCTTACCAATAGAAACGCCGGTGCAAAAGGGTAAGGAGCGGGCGCCGGTTCGCTGACAGACAAATCCACGACGGAGGCTTTGAACCATGGCGACACGGCGGCATTTTCTTCTCGGCAGCGGCACGTCACTTGGTTTGGCGGCCTTGGGCTTCGCGATTCCCGGCACGCAGACCGCCCTCGCCCATCACGGCTGGCGCTGGACCGAGGACGGCAATTTCGAACTGGTCGGGCTGATAAAGACCGTGCAACTCGGCAATCCCCACGGCGTAGTAACGGTCGATGCCGAGGGTGAACTCTGGACAGTGGAGGTCGGACAGCCCTGGCGGAACGAGCGGGCCGGTCTGAAAGACGAAATGTTCTCGATTGGACGGGAAATCACCATCTCAGGGCAGCGTTCGGATGATCCCGCCCAAAAACTCATGAAAGCGGAACGCGTCATTTTCGAAGGGACGCTGTACAATCTCTATCCGGATCGCGATTGACACGGGTGGCCAAGCCACGGCCAGTCAAGTCACGGCCAGCCCCTATGGTTCTCTGATAAATGGATCTTTGGCCCTCATTGCTCGAGGCCCTGACGGCATTTCAGGATATGGCCCTGCCCGCCGCCTTGCGGGCCTCACGCTGGATCTATCCTATCGTCAATGCCGGTCACATCCTGGGACTCACTCTGCTGTTCGGTGCCATCCTGCCTCTTGATCTGCGGCTATTGGGCTTCTGGCCGTCGCTACCCATCCGTCCGCTGGCCCAGGTCTTGGTGCCGGTTGCTCTCTTTGGTCTGGCAACTTCTGTGAGCACAGGGTTGCTGCTGTTTTCGGTCAGCGCCGCAAAGTACGCTGCAACCCCGTTGTTTCAGGTGAAACTGTTGCTGATTTTGGCCGCCATCGTAAATGCCCTCGTCCTCCGGCGTGCCGCCTCTTGGACCTTGATTCAAACCGAGGGCCACGCCGTCACGAGCGTCAGGCTGCAACTTGCGGGCGCGATCTCTATCCTGCTTTGGCTGGCCGTCATTCTCTGCGGACGTTTTTTGGCGTATATCCTGTAGCCGGCTTACTTGATGGATTTTCAGGCGAAATCACATCAAACGACCGCCGTCGCAGAAAAAATGCCCTCTGAGTCCCGCGCGGAACGTCGCAGAACCTCCAATTCGGTCGAGAGCATTTATAGGCTTAGGCGGTAAATCATCGATCAAGACGGTGAAAGGCAGGACCATGAAGAACGTCTACACCTGGGCCTGGTGCCGCGCAAAACCACCTGATTCGGCGGCCTCCAGGCATCGGCAAAACGACCGAAAAAGCTTATGAGCTCTATCGGAAATTCAAACGCTATGAAGAAGCTGGCGCCGTCCTGGTCGAAGCCGAAGTCATTCCCGGCCGGGTGATGACCGAAATCTCCAAACGCTGCGGCCTAATTACGGTCTCATTGGGTTCCGCTGGCGGCGGCGACGTGAACTACCTCTTCATGAATGACATCTGCGGCGAACAACCGACCTCGCCGCACCACGCCCGCGCATATGGTAATCTCTACGCGCTTTACGAACAGATCAAGGACGATCGCATCCATGCACTGAAAGCCTTTCGCAAAGACTGCATAACCTTCCGATTTCCCGGTGATGCGGAAACTCCGAACACCAAGGAGAAAGAGTTCAAAGGCTTTGTGGCCAAGTTGAAGGGGGGATCGCTCCCAGAAGGCCAAACCCAGCCGCCGCGATCAGGAATCAAGACGAGCAAATGGGTAGAGTGAGTTATTTTGGGCGGAACGGCTATGACCGGCTGGTAAAATTTCTGGCTCGAAAAGGATTGAGGGTTCGCTTACTCGAGGTGAGTTAACCCACAGCTTTTTATATCCAAAAGGAATACCAAGAACTGTTATCCGGCCAATCAGTGTCCGGAATCCGAATTCAGCAATCGGAGAAACTGCATGGCAGCTGACATAATTTTTATGGATTTGAGAGGCTTTGAAGCCGATATCCGGCGAATTGGCGGAGAGATGCGCGGGAGGGTGAGTCAAAGGGATCTCTTTCACCTGAGAAAGATTGAAGGAATTGGGCGTCTCGCTACATTTCTGGGATTCTCGACGGCGTGGATTTTCCCCAACCCACTCAGCGCATTCCTGATTGCCCAGGGAATGATCGTGCGGTTTATCATCGGACACCATGTTGGTCATGGTGCATACGATCACATCAAGGACGTTCCTAAACGCTACACATCGAAGGCGTTTGCCCGAGGATGGCGACGATTCATCGATTGGCCCGACTGGTGGAGTCACGATGCATGGCTTTACCTGCACAACGGTCAACATCATCCCAATACGCAAGATCCCGATGATGCCGATCTGATGAATCCTAACCAATTCGTTCAGATATGGCTTCCCGTACGTTACCTGATTTTTGCCTTCTTCACGTTGACTTGGAAATTCAGCTATTACGCCCTCTATGTGGAACAAACTTGGCGCGTCTATCGGCGAAACGAAAAGCCTGCACGGCAAACCGAAGTTACGCCTGGAGACGTTTTCGACATCACGCGCCGGTATGTCAGAGATTTGTGGCTGCAGCGTTATCTTCCCTACATAGGTTACCGTTTTGCCCTGCCTACGTTGGCGTTTTTACCGCTCGGGTCCGGCGCTGCAGCAAACGTGCTTTTGACCGTAATTCTCGCCGAGTTGATCCATAATGCGCAGACGTTTATCTGTATCCGCTCCAGTCATAGCGCACCTGATCTACCTGCATTCAGGAATAAAGCCGCAAGCCGCGGAGAGTATTTTGCCCGTCAGGTCCTCGCCACCGCCAACTACAATGGTGGCAATGACTTGACCGATATTCTTCACGGCTGGACAAACTACCAGATCGAACATCATCTCTGGCCAAACAGCACATTGTTACAGTGCCAGCGGGTACGGGAAGAAGTGAAAGCGGCCTGTAAAGCCAGGAAGATTAGCTACATTCAGGAGACCGTTTTGAAGCGGTACTGGATGATGTCGCGAGTATTTCTGGCGTTGGATTCTCAACGAGTCACCGAAATTGCGAAGAAGACCCAGACTTCACAGATAACTCAGTAAACACCCTGTTCGCATGCATGAAGTGGCCCCAGTTTTCCGGACAGGTTTTCGGCGTTACTAAAGTGTATCCATGTTATGTTTCATGCTGAAATTTTCCCGTTTCCTCCTGCCCAATATGCCTCCCTTGGTGTTCTGAACTCATGGGAGGAATGCGGTCTTGCTGTGTTGTAAAACACCATCCAGTTGCTGATGGCGTACCGGGCGTAGAAACCGTCCTGGATTTCTTCGAGGTAGATGGCTTCCTGCTTCAAAGATCGCCACAACCCCTCGATAAAAATGTTGTCAATGCAGCGGCCGCGCCCGTCCATAGATATCCGCACTCTGGCTGTCGTCAATGCGGTAATCCACGCGCTGCTGGTGAACTGGAAGCATTGATCAGTATTCATAATCACGGGTGGGCCGAATGTGTGGATCGCCTCGTTTAGTGCTTCGACGCAGAAATCAGCGTGCATCGTATTGCTGAGCCGCCAGCTCAACACCCTGCGCGTCGACCAATCCCTGATGGTTACCAGATACAGGAATCTGTATCGCACAGGAATGAAGATAATGTCCGAGCGCCCTTTGCCCGGCAGGTGATGTTTGCATCGCCGAGAGGAGGGCTTGGTTCGGTCAGTCGATGGACTTCACCAGATCCAATGTGACCGCGTTGATTCCGACTGGCAAATACTAGAATGCCGACCGACTCAGCTTCACCTGCCGACATTGCTGGTTGACGCTGAGTTCAGGATGGCCGCAGCGGATCAGCGCTTTCTTCTTTGCTGGGCTCATTGAATAGTCCCAAGAATTATAGACGCCTTCTTCCCTAAGTTTGAGGTAAGGAGGTCCTTATGGGCACAGGTAATTTCAGCGATGAATTCAAACGCGATGCGGTTGCTCAAATCACGGAGCGGGGTTATCCGGTCGCGGAAGTGTCGCGGTGATTGGGTGTTAGCCAGCATTCGCTTTATGCGTGGAAGAAGAAGTTCTTCCAGGCTTCCGGCACTGTCGGTGATGACAAGGACGCCGAGATCCGGCGTTTGAAGCGCGAACTGTCCAGGGTTACCGAGGAACGTGACATTATAAAAAGAGCCACCGCGTATTTCACCAAGGATGCAAAGTGAGGTACGCGTTCGTTTCCGAGCATCGCCCGCTGTTCTCAGTGCGGGCGATGTGCCGTTGCCTGTGCATCCACCCAAGCGGCTTTTATGCCTGGCTCAAGAACCCGTTGAGCAAACGGGCCAAGGAAGATGCGCGTCAGACCGAACTCATCCGCAAGGCATGGAAGGACAGCGGGAAGGTCTACGGTTACCGCAAGCTTCACGATGATCTGTTGGATCAGGGCGAGACCTATTGTCCGAACCGCGTTGCACGACTATCCAGGTTGGCTGGCATCAAAGCCCAGATCGGCTACAAATGTAGACTAGGTAGTTACGGCGTCAAGCCATCGCTAGTCGTCGACAACACGCTAGACCGCCAGTTCGATGTACAAGTGCCCGACAGGGCCTGGCTGACAGACATCACCTACATCAGGTGAATTAGTTTTGATCTGATCTGACACTGCTCTGTTGGAGGAGCGAGGGTTACCGGTTTTGATGGTGGCGCAAACCCAACCATCGAAACACTTCACGGAGGCAACCTTCATGTTGCAGAATAATCAAAAAGTCATTCGCCACAAAGTCGGTCTTCTCAATCTGGCAGAAGAACTGGGTAACGTATCGCGCGCCTGTCAGGTCATGGGCCTGTCACGCGATACATTTTACCGTTACAGGGACGCGGTCGAGGAAGGTGGTGTAGAGGCGCTACTGGAACGAACACGTCGGGTTCCCAATCCAAGGAACCGTGTTGATATTGAGATCGAGAATGCGGTTATCGATTACGCCCTTGAATACCCTGCCCACGGCCAGGTCCGCGTCAGCAATGAGCTGCGCAAATTGGGCGTGTTCGTGTCGCCTAGCGGGGTACGTTCGATCTGGCTGCGCAACGACCTGGCCAACTTCAAGAAACGATTGAAAGCTCTGAAGGCCAAGGTTGCTCAGGCCAAACTCTACAAAACCAAAACCCCGATCACGGCGGCCGATATGCTCAACGACAAGGTTTTGGCGTTCTATGAGCAACACGATCTGCCGGTGCTGCGTATCCTCACCGATCGGGGAACGGAATATTGCGGTCGTGCCGATCGCCATGATTACCAGCTGTTCCTGGCTATCAACGACATCGAACACAACAAAACAAAGGTTAAGTCACCGCAGACCAACGGTATCTGCGAGAGATTCCACAAGACCATCTTGCAGGAGTTCTATCAGGTGACATTCCGAAGGAAAATCTACGAGACCATCGAGCAGTTGCAGAACGATCTGGACGAATGGATCGACTACTACAACAATGATCGCACTCATCAGGGTAAAATCTGCGAAGGTCGAACGCCAATGCAGACCCTGGTGGAAGGCAAGACTGTCTGGAAGGAAAAGTTTGTAGACCAAACCTGACCTGAAAGACGCCACATCAAAACCGCTAACTGTCAGATCGAGTCTGAACTACTACACATTAAACTTCAGCAATCGAGGTTCATCTGTTGCCGCGTTCCCAGAAAAGACCCTCTCTATTGCTGCGGTATCCGGGCAGGGGATCGCAGAACCTTGCTCTATCCAAAGCCCCCCACAGATAGAAACTCGGTAATTTTTTGAAGATCCCGCTTCTGTATAGACCAATGCCTTCCTGCAGGTCTTCCTGCTTTACAAAGGGAGTTTGAAGCCTGTTTGCATGCCAAAATAATTCCTTTGCCGTAAAGCCTGCTACATCCTGTGCCTCTACAATAACACCCTTTTTATAACCTCCCTCCGGCCCTACAGGCGATAGGGCAACTTTATGAGTGCTAAGAATGATTTCGTTCGATGAGAGGCCTATATCCGATGGCTGCTCACTCAGCGACCCAACGAGCGCAGCGGGGTCATCAAAATGGCCATGAACCCAATGTGTTTGAGTAGATCGGAGTAAGCGCAAAGGCAGATCTGGGCGGTGAGCAGAGATTTCTTCCGTTGTTAATGGTTCTACTCGTAAAATTTCTGAATCTTCCAATAGGTCGCTAGTTTTAATACGTGAATAGGCACCCTTTTCACTTAACTTCGAGAACTCCCAGCAACTTAAGTGGTCCCACCAAATTTCATAGAGTGCTTCTACGCCATCACATAAGAGAATTCGGACTAATCGTTCGTCCCAATTCCTCTTGATTACGCTTCCTGGAGTCAGGGTCATGCGAACAACAACTCACTTCTTGTAGACAAGCAACCAACTAATTCTCACCGCCAATCTGGCAGGCTGGAGTCCATACCTTGGTTGTAGTGATCTTGCAACTCGCGATACCCGCGTTCAAGAGTCTTTGTATTGTTTCTGGCGATTGCTCGATTCTTATTACTTGACGTGCCGCCGCCCCTAATTCCTGGGTCTCTTTTAGCTCCGCCAAAGTGATCAATCAAATCTTGCTCACGAGCACGTGCCGCAGTTCGAGATCTGAACGATCTATCGAGAACAGCGTCCGCGAAACCCATGCCACGTAAATTGTCATGCCTTTTATCTCTGTTCTTAACATTTTGCTCAGGTGTTCCATAGCCACTTGTGTGGCCGGCATATGGAGGTAGACCAGAGAATTTTGGGGCTGCTTTTGTGTACGTTTGATATGTGCGCCGAGGCCTTCTTGGCTGGCCCATAATTTCTGCGATTGGACGCGCAGTAACATTGACAAAATCAACCTCAACATCTTCTTCGACCTTACAAATACATTCCTCAAACAAACTCGTAAAAAACTCGGCGATTTCAGCAAAGAGGTTTGGTTGGGTAACAAGCGCTGTCCCAACAAGGGATGTGTATTGTGAATCGTACCCGACAAGCGCGTTGTAATCGTCCTTTAGACCTTTGGATCTCTCTGGACTACTATGAACCCCTCTATCAATCCCACTGAATTCTGTCTGATCCCCAGGATCGCCAGCGCTGTTGAACCTATTCGCATTGCCACCTGTGTTCCCGCTGTGAGAGCCGTGCGCTTGGCCGCCTTTGCCAGGCCCATCATATCCGTCATTGCCTTCTGAGCCTGCCCCCCCTCCATAGCTCTGGTCGCCAACGCTTCCTCCATGGGCATAGAACCCGCTTGGATCTGTAAAGCTGAGTGGGTTGTTGAAGACATAGGCGTAGCGGTTAAAGCCCTTGGCCGTTTCGGGAACCTGGACGTAAGGGTCCGGTGACAGAAAACGTCCCAGCTCCGGCGCATAGACCCGCCCGTTCATATGGATCAGCCCAACACCGTCCAGATGCTCGTGCCCTGTGAAACCTCTCGGCGTTTCGCTTGGTGCCGCCGGCACCCCGGCCTGCCAGTCGGAGAGACGCCGCTTGCCGTGCGCGTCATAGGATAGATGCCCGGAGATCGCCCCCAGCTCGTCGGTGATGGTCTCCACCGAGTAGATGTGATCCCGATGCAGGTAACGGGTCTTGTCGGTGAGCGCGTTACCATCGTCGATCTTGGTGAAGATCGCCACGGTATCGCTGGCACGGATGTAATGCACCAGTTCGTCCGGCTGGCTCAGGCGGCTGCGGCGCTCGTAAGTGTTGCCGATGTAAGTCGTGGTGGTGACGAGGCCGTTGGTCTGGGCGTTCTGCTGGATGCGTGCCCGGTCCGGACCGTAGACAAAGGACGTCTGGTTACCGGTCAGAGCATCGGCGATGAGCTGAGGCTTGCGGAAGGAGGTCCAGGCCACCGTGCGCCCGGCCCCTGAGGTCATGCCACCGTTGGCATCGTAACTATAGCTGTTGGACCCCGCCGTCGTCACCGCATGCGGTCCTGCACCGTTCTGACCGTAGAGATAGTTGCCAACATCCGACTTGTTGGTGATGTTGCCGATCAGGTCGTAGCTGTAAGTGGTCGGCGTGCCGAGCTGGTTGGTTGTCGAGGTCTCGCTCAGCGTCGAACTGGTGAGCTGATTGCGATTGTCGTAGGCAAAGGCCTCGGTCCGGTCCCGCTGCAGGTCCTTGCGCTCGGTCAGATTGCCCATTTGGTCAAAGACAAAGGTCAGGTCCTGAACCGTGTTCGCACCAGAGGTCGAGGTGATGGACTGCACCAGGTTGCGCGCCGGATCGTAGGTCCGGTCCGTGACCACGCCGTTGCCCAGAGTCTCCTGGGTGATCTTGCCCTCTGCATTGACTGTGTTGGCTTGCCAATAGGTCGTGCCCCCCAGAACCTCGGAGACCGAGGCGAGATACCCCCTGGCATTGTAGCTGTTCTGCACTGCAAAGCCGGAGGGATAGGTCCGGGTGTCCTGACGCCCAGCAGAATCGTAAGTCAGCCCGGTTGTATAAACCGTGCCGGAAATGGTCCGGGTGGTTTGATCGGACCGGCCCAGGCTGTCGTAACTCTGGACCTGGAGATAGCCGTTGGGACCTGAGATCTGGTGGATCTTGCCGACACCTGTCGTGGCGTTGTCATAGGTCCAAGTCGTGGTGCCCTCGGCCTCGACCCGGGTGCTCGTACGCCCCAGCTTGTCGTAAGTCATGGTGACCATCTGGTTCTTGGCATCGGTCTGGGTCAGCAGTTGCCCCAGGACGTCATGGCTGTAGGTCCAGGTGCCCATGTCAGGATCGTCTATGGTGATCCTGTTGCCACGTATGTCATAGGTCATAGTCGTGACCAGACCCTCGACATCGGTGGAGATCAGATTACCGAACGCGTCGTAGTTGTAGCTGCTGACAGCGTGCAGGTGGTCTTCGCTGGAGACCAGTTCCCCGAGCGCATTGGTAATGCGGTCCTCGATCTGGCCGCCTGGATTGGTGTTGACGGTCAAAAAGCCATCGTAGCTGGTGGTGAAGTACCTCATGTCCGGTTCAATCAAGTTGAGCCGACGCCCAACCACGTCGTAGTCGCTGTGAGTCCACTTGATGTTCGCGGCAACCGTGCCGGCAAAGTAGGGCCGTGAGACCTCTTCGATAAAGCCACGGACGTTGTACTTGCTGTCGACGTAGATCTTCGAGCCGTTGGCAAAGCCCTCGGTTTCGGTGCGGAGGTTCCGGTTCAGTTTGTCGAAATAGGTAATGCTTTTGCCGCTGGTTGCCGTCCCGCCGGTGGTCAGGAAATCCTGGCTTTCAATCATATAGACCGAGCCGGTGGGTGCCGAGGCGCAAGGATTGCCAGTGCCAGCGCAGAGCTCGTAACTGATTTGGGTTTCCGTACCGTCGGCGCGCAGCTCCTTGGTTTGGCGGCCAAAACCGTCATAGAGCCAAGTGGAGGTGAGCAGATTGGGCCCGGTCAGACTCTCGGTCACGCCGAAACGCGCGTCCATGGTCCGGTTTTCCGTATGTGTCAGAGCATTGCTGGCACTGACCATCAAGTGGCCGTTGCTGTCATAGGCCGCCGAGGTACTTCGATTGGCGATGCCGGTCCCGCTGACCGTGGTGTTGATCAGGTTACCAAAGACGTCATAGCTGTAGTCACGGATCAGTTTGTGCGTGGACGTATCGGGCTCGATCACTTCCTGGGTCACCCGGCCGGTGACGGTATCGTAGGTCCAGGACATGGTGCGCGTGGCGGCGCTGCCGCCGTAGCGGGACTTTGCGACCTCTGTCCGGGTACGCTGGCCGAGCAGCCAATTCATTGTGTCGTTGGTGAAAGTGTTGGTCGAGGTCGTGGTGAAGGTCTCGGTGCCGCCCGCGGCCGGATGGCCCGTGGTGGTGCCGACGATCAACGTTGGATTGCCGTAGCTGTCGAAGGTGTTTGCGACCGTCTCGGAGATCAGCGGCGCATTACCATTGCCGTCGTTGATCTCGTAGCGCTCGTGGGTGGATGAGAAGAGATAGGGAAAGACAATTGAAGGCTGCCCCGTAACCGCTGTCTCGGTCGAGGCCCAGGTAAAGGTGGTCTTTTCCAGCAGCGCGCCATTGGCGATGGCGATCTTGTTTTCCTTAACGAAACCACTGTAGCGATAGTCCCGCTCGTAGGTCGTGGTGGTGACGTTGCCTGTCTGGACGTCGGTCGCCGTCATCTCCCGGAAGCCCAGGAACCTGCGGCCCTGATCGTGATAGCGCCCACCGGCGTAGGTATAATCGGTTGCCTTCTGGCCACCGAGACCGTCGTCACGGCTAAGCTGCGAGACCACATAGGCCGAGACCTGTATGTCCCGCTCGGGGAACAGCGCGTCGCTGTCCTTAGTGTAAACGGTGATGTCGGTCAGAGGCTTGTATGTAAGACTCGCGACTCGGCCCAGGCTGTCCGTGACAGAGATGAGCGTATCGGGAGAACCGGAGGTGTTCAGCCAGGTTTTCTGAACCGAAGTGCCGCTGGCGAGACGATAGGCCCGCACCCAGTCCGTCAAACCGTCACCGTTCACATCGGCAAAGGCACCGCGGAGAACATCATCCTTACGGTCGTCGATCACGCCGGGCATCAGATGATCGACGGATTCCGACCAACCGTTTCCGGTGTTCAACCAGGTTTTCTTGACCTCTGCGCCATTGGTCTGCCGGTAAGCCCGCACAAAGTCGAGCAGGCCATCACCGTTCACGTCAGCAAACGTGCCTTGCTTAAGGCTGTCCGCCTTGTCCTCGATGACAAACGGCGGCTTGTAGCCGACATGTTCCGACCAGCCGCTGCCGGTATTTAACCAGGTCTTCTGGACGGAGGTCCCATTGGATTGCCGGTAGGCGCGTACAAAGTCTGGCAGACCGTCGCCATTCACATCAGCAATCTCACCCCGGCGCAGATTGTCTTTTTTGTCTTCGATGACAAAAGGGGGCTTATAGCCGACATGCTCCGCCCAGCCGCTGCCGGTGTTCAACCATACCTTCTGCACGGAGGTTCCATTGGATTGCCGGTAGGCGCGCACAAAGTCCGGCAGGCCATCACCGTTAACATCGGCCAATTCGCCACGGCGCAGGTCATCCTTCTTGTCTTCGATAACAAAGGGTGGCTTGTAACCAACGCTTTCGACCCAATCGCTACCGGTGTTCAACCAAACCTTTTGAACCGAAGTGCCGCCGGCATTCCGATAGGCCCTTAAAAAATCAATACGGCCATCACCATCCACATCGATGAGCTCGCCGCGCCGAACCCCGTCCTTCTTATCTTCGATAACAAAAGGCGGCTTATAGCCAACGTCTTCGACCCAATCGCTGCCCGAATTCAGCCAGGTTTTTTGAATCGACGTTCCGTTGGTCTGACGGTAGGCGCGCACAAAGTCCGGCAGGCCATCGCCATCCACATCTGCAAATTCACCGCGTGTTATATCGTCTTTTTTGTCTTCGATAACGAAGGGCGGTTTGTAATCAACGTTTTCCGCCCAACCACTGCCTGTGTTCAGCCAGGTCTTTTGAACCGAAGTGCCGCCAGCATTCCGATAGGCCCGCACAAAGTCGACGAGACCGTCGCCGTCGACATCGATAAGCTTTCCTCGTTCGACACCGTCCTTTCGGTCGTCAATGACGAAAGGCGGCATGTAATCTACATCTTCCAGCCAGGTACTCGTGCCGGATGTCATATCGCTGTAGGTAAAACTGACGGGCTCAAAGCAGTTCGGCGTTGCGAGATTGCCGTCACACTCTGTAACCGATGTCAGGCGCGACCGACCGGTGGCGACACTGGGGGCATAGGCAAGGTTGTAGCGTTTTACCAGGGCGTCGGCGCCAGCGATTTTTGCATAGGTGTCGATCGTCTTGAGACGTTCCAGCAGTTGACTGCGGGCTTGGGCAACGTAGTTGACCCGCGTATCGGTCCGGGCCTCGTAGGTAATGCGCACAGAAGCCTGCGCAACAGTGCTCTGGGAGGTATTGCCGCCATAATCGATGCGGGTAAGCTTGTGGGTGTTCTCGGTGGCCGATGTGGCCGTTGTATCTTCGGCGTAGCTGAAGGTCATCTCGTTGCCGAAACGGTCAGAGACCTTGTTCAGCGCCCAGTAACGCACATCCGTCTGACCCGGCACCTCGACACGGGAATCAGCCGTGTTGCCGTATTCCAGAATCTGGCCGGATTTGGTCCAGACTGTGAAGGACAACGGGCCTGTTCCTGCCGTGCCATTGGACACGACCTTGGAGAAGGACTGGATTTCAGTGCGGTACTCTGTGCCGTTGTCTCCGTAGGGGTCTACCGTGGCAACGAGACGCTCGTTATCCAGGCAGAAACGATCGTTCGCGCTATAGTCGATGCCACTCCGGGCACCGTCCTGAGCAATAGTGCGGCTGCAGCGCTTGATGACCGAAACACCATCCAGCACCCAGCCCACGCCGAGAACGCCGTTCTTCTTAGGACTGCGATAGAGCAGTGACAAATCAGGAGAGAGGCCTGCAACACCTGGCGGGACTTCGATAGGGAGCCGGTAATTCGCGGCGCCGGTCTCGTCGACCGCCAAAGACCCGGGCGTGACACCCGCCACCGTTGTCTGCGCCGATACTGACGAGCCGCCGATCAGAAGCGAGGCTGCGGCGACCGCCGAAAACAGCATGCCCCTCTGCCCCGCAGCAGACTTAGACCCAAACGACAGTAGACGAGATACCGAAATCATCGGCTATTCCCCCAAGGAAAACCACGCACACAAACAAAACCGAAGCCTGAAAAAGGATTCAGGTCACAAAAAAGCCGGTTCCCAAAGGAACCGGCGCCGCCGAACGAGCCAGACACACCGCATTCTCGCACCCATGGCAGATACCCCTGCCATCAGGCCGCAGGAAAGCATCCCGCAAAGATTGCAAAACAAAAGCGTAACCCATTACGCCTCTTCATATTTTAGGCAACTGCGCCGAACTGAGTTTACAGCTATAGGTTAGATCACAAAAAGATCACCAGCAAGATGCAACAACCACTAAAAGGATAAATACCTGTGGATAAGGCAACTAAACAACTATAAATAATAAACTTTCTAAAGTTGAAAAAATCTTTCAATAATTCGGCACAGAGGTGGTGCTCACGCCGTTTCTTCCGAGTCGAAAAATACGAAGATCGGCCTTGCGAAAAAGGCAGGCTGCGCGTGAGAATGACAGCCTTGCAAATTCACGATGGCCCCTTAGAAGGTGGTGAACAGAATCACGCATCGCATCCGCAAATCGGGCCGCGCGCGCAATAGCCGGGGCGTCGCCTTGGTAGCTGTAATCTGGGTCACCGCTGTCCTTGCCGTTATCGCGACCAGTGTCGCAACTTCGAGCAGAACAGAGACTTCGCTCAGCCGAAATCGTGTGGCCAACGCACAGGCAAGAGCGTTGGCGGACGCAGGTGTGCATCGTGCAATTCTGTCAATGTTATCCAGCTATGGCAGGGACCGGAGCCCAGCCACAACGCCACCCACAGTCCCTCAGGACGGGCGTCTGGGGCCACAGGCGATGCGCGGTGACGGCACTGTTTATAGCTGGCCGTTTGGTGGAGGTGTCGTTTCGATCTCCGTGCGCCTGGAAAGCGGCAAGATTAATCTCAACGGCAACAACGAAGAACTGTTTCAGGGATTGCTTGCTTCCGCCGGACTGCCTCCGTCCGACGTCAGCCGCTTATCGGACTCGATCATCGATTTTCGCGACCCGGATTCCGAACGCCGCGCTTACGGCAGAGAAACACCGGGCTATGCCGCACTGGGGTTGAAGTATGGTGCCAAGAACCGCAACTTCGATGTCCTGGACGAGCTTCTTCTCGTGCCGGGCGTCACCCGGGAACTTTATCGGAAAATAAAACCTGCGGTAACAGTCTATTCCGCGGCACTGGGCTTTAACCCAAGTTACGCCCCTGCGGAAGCCTTTATGGCGCTGCCCGGCATGAACCGGCAACAAGTGCAGGACATTATCACGCGCCGGCAAAGTATGAGCGCAGAGACCTTCAGGCAGACCCTGCCGAATTCAACCTTTTATTCGAATAACAGCGCCCCGGTCATGACGATCATTGCCCAGGCTAACACTGCCGATGGCGCCAGTTTTACAAGAGAAGCGGTCGTCGCGCTGACGCCCAACGAAAAACCTGCTTTTCATATCTTCACGTGGAACTAAATCCAGAAAGAACGCGTTCCGACGAGGGGCTTCAGTCTAAGTTTAAGACCGGCAAACGGCCATCGGACCGTGATTCGTCGTCTGATAGCAAGCCTGGCAGCTTCTGGCGCAATTCTTCGGTAACCGCCCGCGCATCGTCCTGGTTCCGCACAACCCGAGGCTTGATTAGAACCAGCAATTCAGTCCTGCTTGCACTGTCATCGATGGACTTGAAGAGATTGCCTACAAGCGGCACTTCGGAGAGGACGGGAATGCCGGTGGTGGCCTTTTCGATCCGGTCCCGAATCAGGCCGCCGAGCGCGATTGTCTCCTGATTGTAAACCGCGACTGTACTCTTGACCTTGCGTTGCTGAATTGTCGGCGAGTCGATGCCCGATGTCGTCGTCGCTGTAACCTCGCTGACTTCCTGTTCGATATCCAGGATGACAAGGCCGCTCGCGTTGACCCTAGGCGTGATATCCAGAATCACACCGGTGTCCCGAAATTCCACCGAATTTACAATCGGTGCATTGGCATCCGTGGTCCCGACCGAAGACTGGGTGACGACCGGGACCTCATCTCCGACCTGGAGACGGGCCGTCTGATTGTCGAGCACCAACAGGGTCGGTGCGGAGAGGAACTTAACGTCGGTTATTCCGCGCAGCGCATTCAAGGTGGCGCGAATGTTCCCGGTATCGAAGACATAGGAAAAGCCAGGGAACGCAGACCCAAGTGCTGCAGCGCCGGTCGAGGTGGCAGCATCGCTGAAGGTCGCCGAGCTGTTGGCCCGGCCTGATTCAAAAAACCAGCGCAGGCCAAGCTCCAGGTCGTCATTGAGCGTGACCTCAGCGATCGTCGCCTCGATGAGGACCTGCAACGGCAGGATATCGAGTTGGCGGATCGCTGCCTCCACTGTCCGGTACCCCTCCAAAGTCGCAAGCGTGACGAGCGAATTGCTGTCTTCATCCGCGATAATGCGGATCTTCCCGGTACCGCCAAGAGAGATTGCCCCTTCCGCCGTAAGACCATTTCCTCCAGGGACACCGTCGAAACCCGCTGCCGGGTCGCCAGGAACGCGCCCAGGCTCATTATCGATGGCGTCTGAATCAAGGATTGTCGGGGTTACGTTCGGAGCCAACCCGGAAGAGCGGGTCGTCACTTCAACACCTTCAGATGCGAAGATCTCGCTTAAAATCTTTGCCAGATCCGCTGCGCGGCGGTTCTGAACATAGTAAACGTGCACGTTTTCTGTATCTGCGTTGCCCTGATCCAGGCGTGCGACCCAGGACCGCGCCTCATCGAGATAGCGCGGCTGTTTGGTGATAATCAACACAGCGTTCATGCGCTCAATGGGAACAAAGCGCACCAGATCAGATAGCACGGGGCCTTGCGGATCGTTGAAAATCGTCTCCAGTTCGCCGGTGATGGTATCCGGCGCGACATTTTGAAGGGGGATCAAGGCAAAAGACATCCCACTGAGACCATTGACGTCGAGAGCCGCCGCCAACCCACTGACACTGGTCAACTCACGTTGCGACCCTGTTACAAAAAGCAGATTACGTGCACGGTCGACCTGAACACCCTCCGGATTTGACACAAAGGGTTTCAAGAGTGTCTCAACTTCCGCGGCGGACACGAAACGAAGAGGCAAAACCCTGACAGACTGGCCGCGGCCGGGATCGGCACCGAAAGAGAAATTTGAGGCAATACGGCCAACCTGTTCTCCCGGCACCACCTGAAGCAGGCCATCGCTTTCAATCAGCGCGGCCCCGCTCATCCGCAAAACCTCTTCGAGCGTCGGCAGCACTTGGTCGCGCCGCAAAGGACGGCTTGTCTGTAGAGTCACCGTCCCCTGTATCCGCGGATCTATAGAGTAGTTGAGGCTCAAAGCGTCTTCGAGGACGGCACGAACCACTTCGGGCAGTTCGGCTTCGACAAAGTTCAAGCTGTAACCGCCATCGCTTGCGGAAATGGCCTCCTGCCCCGATGTGCCACCCCTTGTCACGGCGGAGGGAGACACCAATTGTCCCGAGCCGCGGATTTCAAAGGGTGTGACGCGCCGGTTGTCACCAGTACCCACCTGCGTCTCGGAACCAACTTCTCCGGCTGCATTGCCAGTCTTCAGGTCGGAATTCGTCGATACCTCTTCGGAATCAGGGGCTTCGGCAAAAACGCTGTCAAAAAACTTTGTTTCGTCGCGCAGGTTGAAGCGTTCACAGGCGCTTACCCCCAAACCCACAACAACAAAAACGAATACATTTATGAGCCATCTTGGCTTCACATTCACACGCCGCCCCCTGATCATAACCACGAGCGGGAGTGTAACAACCTCAACCTATGGAAATCTAGCAGCAAAGCGGTTTTCAACTGTAAGGAATCACGACTAACGGTCAGCCGCACCGGATTCATTAACGATTGGAGGAGCCGGGATCCCTAAGCTCCACCTCAAATGTCTCGTCCTTGGACTTCAATTGAATTCGGTCCGGCAGGATGTTTTCTAGCGTCCAGCCATCAATCGTTTCGCCGCGTGAGAGACGGATTTGCTTCTCTGTTCCAGCCTTCAGGATAACGGCGACGCTCGACACTGAATTGACGAAAGTGCCCACCAGCACAATCCGGGGGCGTGCAATAGGTTGTGGCTTGGTAACGACCACCGTGCGGCGGGGTTGAGGTGGACGGCGTGTGGCTGAAAAAGGCGGGCGGGCGATCAATTGCGAAAACTGGTCGCGAGCCGGCATTCGGTCGGGCATAGCTGACTGGCTTTGGCCTGCCCCTTGAGCGGCCGTGCCAGGCTCCAGCACGGGTACTCTATCGGGAGCCCGCAAGGACTCCTGGTACAGGAAATAGCCAAGAACACCGCAGATGAGGCACAGAACCAGATTGAATTTGCCGAGAATTCTCATTATCGCCTTCAACTCTCAATCCGGCTTCTCTTCGGCCGCGCGTAGAAATCCGTAGACATCGAACCGGATCGTCAAGAGCACGTCAATTTCTCCCGATTGTCCATTTGCGATCTGTTGTCCGGGCCGGACGTCGATATTGTCTACAAATAGAAATGGGCGAGAGGCCTCAATACGGTGAAGGAGGTTTCGAAGCCCCGTTGCATTCAGATCAGCCTGCGACCTGACGGTGACACGGCGAAATCCATCCCTTTCCTTCGCCGGCATGATTTGAACCGACCGCAAGGTACCGCGCTCTGCCTGAACCGCACTCCGGACGAACTGCTGTAAAGTCGCAGCCGCAACGGCAGGGTTGGCACCTCTCAGCAGATTAGCGCCAGATTGCGCCTCCCGCTTCAAATGCGCGCGCTTTTGCTCCAGAGCGCTTGTCTCGAGGTTCTTTCCGCTAAAACGTTCAAGCAGCGCGAGCGACTGCTCAATGTCCTGGGTGTGCCGCTCGAAGGCACCCCTTATCGGCACGACGAGAACAACATAGATAGCGGCGATCATCAAAAGAAGCAGCGTGAGTGCGGCAAGTCTGCTTAAGGGTGGCTTCAAGGTCATAGTGCTCACGATCCTTGCTCCGCCAGCTTGAGGGTCAAACTGAACCGTTCCACGCCGCTTCTTTGATCCCGCGTCACCGGCGAGCGAAACTTTGGCTCCGTGAAGAGAGCAGATCCGTCGAAGATCGCAATCAGTTTTGCGGCATCCTGAGAATATCCCGTTACTTCAAGTCGATCCTCGATAAGGCGCATTTGACTCAACCAGGTGTCATCCGGAAGCAATCGCGTCACATCATCCAAAACACGGGATACCAGAACCGTGTTCTGACGCAGATCGATAAGGTAGCGATTGCTTTTTTCGAGGGATTGAATTTCATCCGTGAGATTGCGAACGGCACCAAGTTTTTTCCTTGCCAGAAGAACCTCCTGGCTCAAAGCCTCGGCGAAACGCGCCTTGCGGTCGAGCGGCAGGGATATGGCCATAACCGACAACGCAATGAGCGCGGCCAGTAATCCAACCGAGATGGCGCGCCTGATTATGCTCGAGGCGCCCTTAGAGACCGGCGGCAGAAGATTAATCCCCTGCAGCAACGACTGCGTTCCGGAAACAACATCAACCCGGCCGGCATGCAAATTCCACGCTCGCATGCGATCTAGGAACCGGTCTACTGCGACGCGGGGCGACACAGTCAGAGCGACCTTCAGCTTCTGCTGCTCGAGGTCGCGGCCGACAACACTGATATGAAAGTAGACTTCGTCTTGCTGAAATGGCGTCAGGCGATCCATTTCGAAGCCGATCACTTCATCAAGATTCTCCGCGGCGGCAAGCGGCAATTCACCGTCCTTCGTCGTCACCGATGAGCGGGGGAGCGCCAAAACCACGCCAGCCGGCCCAGCCATCGCCTTTTTTATCTTCGCGGCCAATCCATCGGGCAACTTCTTGGCTTCAAGATCGCAGTCCCCCAGTTCGAGAGACCTTTCTCCCTGCAGGCTGTGGAACCTGGCATTCCCGTCCCTCACCTCAAGCACCAGGACTGATGTTTGACCGATCACGGCGCGGCGCAAAGGCGACGGCAGCAACGCGGCCAGTTCACCTGCCCACCAACGGCCAAAACGGATACAAGGGTCTAGCAGAAACGCCATGAATCCCCCCTTCCATCAGCATCAGTCAAACGACGGAACCTTCTCTCGCTGCTCTGCTTCACCGACGCAGCCTCCGGGTCATCACAGCCGCGACAAGCTCGGGCCAAACCCTGGGATCGTCAGCTGCGAACGCAACCTCGATCTTCACCAGAAGCGGCAACTCGCTTTTGTTCAGCCATTGCTGTGTCCAGGTTCCGGGTGTTCGTTCATCGCGCCGGCCGAAATAAGATATCTTCAAGCCGGTAACATCCTCGAGCAGCACTTCCGTTTCGGCATTTTCGCCAAATCTAAGGTCACGAGGTTCGGACACAAATGGCTGCCAGGCAAGAACCAGATGCTCTTTGGCGCCGGCCCGTTCCATACGCAAACCCATAAGGTGCCGCCCACCCTCGCCGAGAGCCTCGGGAGCCGGTCCGCCAAAAATCAGGCCTTCTTCTGTACCGGCAAACGCCACCGCGGTTTTTTGCCGCTGATCGCGGTAGTGGAGCGTAACGGCTTGAGATATTTCCCGCCGTAAAACGTCTTGTACGGTGAACACGTTGCTTTGGCGCCCACCGCTTTCGCTTCTGCGCTCCCAGACCCGGGTTCCGAAGTGAAGACCGCCATACATCATGACACTCAGCATCGAAAGCAGCGTGATGGCGACCAGCAGTTCGAGCAGTGTAAATCCACCTTGCTCTCCCCGATCGGGGCGCCGGTCTTCCGGCGCAGTCCCGATAATATGCGCAGCCCCAATACCATGGCTTGCCTTATTTAAAATCATCCCGGCGCTCCGAGACGAAGTGTGGAGAGAGTCAACGACCTGGCGTGCGCACCTTCCCCCCAGCTTATGGAAACTTCAACGCTGAACGGCACGGCAAAGCCTCCGCCTCCCGTCTCAACCCCTGGCACAGATGCTTCCACATGGCGGGAGATAATCCGGTGCCAGCGTAAACCCTGATCTAAAACACCCGAGCTTTCTCCTGCTGCAAGCGGGGTTTCGATACCGGTCCGGGCAATCAGCGATTCTGCGTGACTTACCGCTAGTCCGTAGAGTTCGGCAATTTCGTCGTTACGCGAGCTTGTCGAGAGGATCTGCAGAACCGCCGTGAAAGTCACCGCGAAAATCGTAAAGGCGACAAGCACTTCGAGAAGCGTAAATCCGCCTTGCCGCTGAATCTTTCTTTGGCCGGGTTTCACTGGATCTTCTCTTTGCAGTTTACTGCACAAGCGCAACCTGCCCGGTCAGCCAACGGACCTTGACTTGAAGTTGTTGCTGGAAGCCATCGACAGTCACCACGCCACCCGTCGCACTGCCGTCGGGAAAGAAACGGACAGCGCCTTCATTCCGGCCGCGCAGTTCTTCTCGGGCCGTTGTGAAACGAACGTCGATGGCGTCGCTAAATTCCTTCACCTTGGACTCCTCCGCAATGCCGTAGCGGCGTTGCCCGACATCGAGAAAGAACACCACTTCTTTATTGCCGGCTATCGCCTGACCACGGGCACGGCGCAGACTGTCGGCAATATCCTGCGCCGTCGCACGCACCTCGAGCGAACCGCTGGAGGAGAAAAGACTTCCGGGCAGAAGCGCATAGATCATGCCGATGATCGTCAGAACGATCAAAAGCTCCAGCAGAGTGAAGCCTTCCTCGTGCCTGCGCGCGCCCACAAAAGATTGGCGCAATATCTGTTTACCAGCTGGTGACATCGCTGTTTTCGCCGTCCCCGCCCTCGGCATTGTCCGCACCGTAGGAATAGATATCGATTTCGCCGTGCTGACCCGGGCTTTCATAGCGGAAGGGGTTGCCCCAGGCGTCATTGATGGCCTCCCGCTTTTTCAGATAGGGTCCTTGCCAGCGCGCCAATCCGTCCGGCGCATCGAACAATGCAATCAAGCCCTCGTCTTTGGTCGGATAGCGGGCATTGTCCAGCCGGAAAAGGTCAAGGCCCGCAGAGATCTGATCGATCTGAAGTTTCGTGGTGTCGGTCCTTGCCCGGCCGAGATAATTGATCGCAACGGTCCCGACACCGACCGCCAGCAAGCTCAGGATCGTGATGACCACCAACAGCTCCAACAGAGTAAAACCCGCCTGGCCACGATCAGCGGCGTCCCTGCCGGTCATGCCCGACCGGGAGATCTGCGCGAGGCTTTGAGGCCTTTCGAATTTCCGGCTCACCAGACTAGACGACCAACTGGTTGATACTGAAGAGCGCGAGCAGGATCGAAGAAATGATAAGAGCAATGAGAACCCCCAGCCCAAGTGTGAGAACAGGTACCAGCAGCGCGAGCATGCGCTGAATACTGGCTTGGCTTTCCTGGTCGTAGATATCCGCCAGTTTGAACAGCATGTCTTCCAGATGACCGCTTTCCTCGCCGACCTGCAGCAGTTGCAGCGCCAGATCGGGAAACAGCCCGGTTTCGCTCAGTGGCTTCGACAGGCCGCGTCCGGCCTTGACTTCGGGTTCGGCCTCACTGACTGCGTTACCCAGGGCCGCGTTGCCCAGCACATCCTTTACCAGCGCCAAAGCGGCGAGCAGCGGCACACCATTGGAAAGCAGTGTGGCCAGCGTCCGGCTGAAACGCGCGACGTCGATACGGGTCCAGAGCCCTCCGATGAGCGGTAGCCGGAGGAGCTTTGCGTGCCACCAAAGCCGGCCGGCTGGCCGTGCCATATGCAGCCGGATCCCCAAACCACCAAGCAGTCCCAGCAACAGCGGTATCCACCAGTAAACCCGGGCGAGATCGCCAAAGCCGATTACAATCTGGGTAATCACAGGGATCTTCGCACCGGCATCGTCGAACAGCGGTTGAAAGGTCGGAACCACATAGGTTATCAGGACGACCACCGAGATCCCGGCGGTGACCAGGAGAAAGATCGGATAGATCAGCGCCGAGCGAACATTCCGGCTCAAGGCCCGCGACTGCTCCATGAAATCGGCTAGTCGGCGCAGTACCGTCTCCAACGTCGAGCCGGCCTCGCCCGCCCGCACCATGCTGCGATAATATTTGGGAAAGGCCCCCTTTTGCAGATCGAGAGCGTCGGCCAGACTGGTACCGCCGCGCACCTGCTCCAGGACGCTGTCCACGACCTTTTTGACCTTGGGTTTCAAGCCCAATCCGGCCAGAATCTCAAGGCTGCGCTCGAGCGTGAGACCGGCGCCCAGGAGCGTCGCGACCTCGCGGGTCAGGGTAGAAATCTCATCTGCTGAGATGCCGCCGCTGGCAAAGACTTCCTGCTGCAAAAAGCCCGAGCCGGCGAAAGACCATCTGCCTGCCGCCTCGATCTTGACCGGAATATGTCCCTGTTGGCGCAGATTGGAGACCACAGCGGCTTTGTCGGCGGCGTCCAGCTCTCCGTTGGTCACTTCCCCCGATCCCGCGATCGACTTATAGCGAAACAGCGGCACGCCTAGAGCCTGTCGCGTTCAATTGAATTCATCGCCTTCTCCGAACGCATTGTGTTTCGAAAACGCTGCCCCCGCGAAACCATTGAATCATGTTACCGGTAAAACGCGACACGCTCTAATTCTCGCTGATGACCCGCATGACTTCCTCAAGCGAAGTCATGCCCAGCCGCGCTTTCACGAGGCCGTCCTGATACATACTGCGCATGCCGGCGGTCATGGCCGCGGCTTGGACCTCCCGGGCTTCGGCATGGCGGAGAACCAGACGACGGATCTCGTCGTTCATCGGCAGTATTTCGATAATCCCGACACGTCCCCGATAGCCGAGGCCGCTGCAGGACGCACAACCCTTCGGACGATAGAGCGTGATCGTGTCGTCATGATCCGCCTGTCCATCCGTATCTTCGGCCGGATCGAAACCGCTGCGGCGGATCTGTTCCGCCAGTTCCGGCAGGGCGTCATAGGCTTCGCGGCAGTCTGGGCAGAGGCGGCGCACCAGACGTTGCGCCACGATCCCGACCACCGTCGAGGTCAGCAGATAGTCTTCAACCCCCATGTCCAGCAGGCGCGTGACCGAGGCCGCCGCCGTATTGGTATGCAGCGTCGCCAGCACCAGATGTCCGGTCAGCGAAGCCTGAACCGCAATCTGCGCCGTCTCGAGATCACGGATCTCACCGATCATAATGATGTCCGGATCGTACCGCAGGATCGAACGCAGGGTATGGGCGAAGGTCAGACCGATCTTCGGGCGGACCTGGATCTGGCTCAGACCCTCAAGCTCATATTCCACCGGATCCTCGACCGTCACGATCTTCTTTTCCGGCGAATTGAGATGAGTGAGAGAGGTGTAGAGCGAGGTGGTCTTGCCGCTGCCGGTCGGTCCCGTCACCAGCAGGATCCCGTTCGGCCGCTCGAGGAGCGCGAGATACTCCCTAAGTGCCTGGGCATCGAAGCCGAGGGACTCGAAATCCAGCACGACCCCTTCGCGGTCGAGAATACGCATGACCACGCCTTCACCGTGCAGGGTCGGCAGGGTCGAAACCCGCAGATCGATCTCCTTGCCACGCACGACCGCTTTGATCCGGCCATCCTGCGGCAAACGGTGTTCGGCAATATTCAGGCGCGCCATGATCTTGATACGCGAGATGACAGCCGCCCGCAGCGCCGCCGGCGGCGCATCCACATCCCGCAGCACCCCATCGATCCGGGTGCGCACACGCAGACGCGATTCGGAGGATTCTATGTGAATGTCGGACGCGCGCGCTTCAACCGCACGGCTGATCAGCAAGTTGACGATGCGGATGACCGGCGCCTCGCTGGCCTGATCGCGCAGGCGCTGAACATCGGCATCCGTCGACTCCTCGTCCGGGCGGTCCAGGGTGTCGGCGATCTGATCGATCGAGGACTTGCCTTCGGAATAGAGCCGCTCCAGAGCGGCTTCCAGTTCGGCCGCCACCGCCACCGAGGCGATCACCCTGCGCCCGGTGCGCAGAGCCACGGCCTCCGCCGCCGCCCGATCGAGCGGGTCGGCCATGGCAAGCGTGACGCTCGCCTCATTTTCATCCAGGGGCAGAACGTGGCTGCTTTTCAGGAAACGGACGGGCAACACGCCATCGAGCAGCGGTAAATCCGGATAATCGGAAGCTGAGGCCAGGCCGATGCCCAGGTGCCGCGCCATGGCTTCAGCCATATCGCGATCGCCGACCAGCCCCAGCCGGGTCAGAACCCGGTCCAGGCGCTCGCCGCTCTCCGCCTGCGCACGCTCCGCCCGTTTAAGGGCCGCCGCGTCCAGCTTTCCCTCCGCCACCAGCAGGGCACCAATGCTCGCCTGAGGCGAAGGCGTACCGGGACCTCCGGAAACTTCACTGGATTTTATCCCGGCAGAAACGCCGGCACTGTGATCGGCAGGCGCAGTTTCCGGCGGGCGCTCCGCGGAAGGAGTATCCTCTAACGCCGCCGTCGGCCTCTCCTTGACACCTGAAGAGGCTGTTGCCTTAACTTGCCTGCCGCCGTCCAAAACGCCGTTTCTTTCCCCAAGTTACCCAATCGTGTGTCGCGCTTAATCGGAAATGCCTATTCGAAGGCGCATCCGAGGCAGCGTTTGCGGAGCACAACGCGTTCTGATGCGCGTAAGAATGCGATCCAGCGCGACATGCGCTATAGGGTTATTCATCGAACCCGAGCAGGCAGCTTAGCGCATTCCGGCGCGCGATACACACCGAAAGGCTGAATCGGATTATTATCCTGTCACAATAAAGAAGTTTCCAGCCGCAGCCGCGTCTCGGGGCAAAAATCCGCAGAAACAGGGCTTTTCTCTAAGGCTAAAATCCGAGCGGGCCGTATAGCCAGGTCAACCAGAAGCCGAAGGCCAGAAATGTCCCGAAGGGCACCGCCATGCTCGCCGAGAGCGTCCCGCGCATCCGGCCCCAGATCACGGTGGCAACCAGCGCGGGCAGCGCCGCCCAGAGCATAACGCTGCCCAATCCAGCCCAGCCAACCCAGGCACCCGCCGCCGCCATCAGCTTGGCATCGCCGACACCCAGGCCCTCGCGGCCGCGCAGGCGCTTATAGACCCAGCCGATGCCGTAAAGCCCACCGAAGCCGATCAAGACCCCGGCCAGGTGATGAAGCAACAAACCCGGACCAACCGTGTTCTGATCGCCCCACCAGGTGACCAGCAACCCAGCCGGGATCAGCGGCAGGGTCAGAACGTCAGGTAGCAGAAAATGCCGCGCATCAATCAGCGCCAGCGTGAGCAACGTCCAACCCAGCGCCGCCCCAATCCAAGGTAGTGCACCATCGGACGGCAGTACCAGGACGGCCCAAAACGCAATCCCGAACGCGGCCAATTCAAGCGCCGGCGCAAGCCAACCGATCGCTGCGCCGCAGCTTCGGCACTTACCTCGAAGCACCAGCCAGCTTGCCAGCGGAATGAGATCCCGCGCCGCAAGCTGTACCCCGCAGCTATCGCAGATCGACCGCCCGAAGACGATGTCCCGCCCCGTCGGCAGGCGCAGGATCAACAGGCCCAGGAAACTGCCAATAAAGGGCGCAAAGATAAGGAGAAAGATATTCTGGAATGCCACACAGAATGACTACCTACCGGGGTCGGAGGCCAGCTTTCCTTGCGACGGTGATTTGGGCACATCTATCATCGCAC
>NZ_CAMZOF010000013.1 GCF_947331435.1 Pelagibius sp. Alg239-R121
AGCCTCCCAAATCATTAGGAGAACTGAATCATTGACCGAAGCGGCGATCAAGAGGCCTTTTTCAACATCATCTCCGCAGTTCGGTCATTCGCAACTTCATGGATTCAAATTTCCAGCAAGGTGTGGTTCAAATGGGTATGTGGAGTTACCTATGTCTGATTGCAACTGGCTGACCGAACACCAACTTAAGCGCATCAAGTCTCAGCTCCCAAGGCCTTGGGGCAGACCCCGTGTAGACGATCGGCAGGTCATCAGTGGAGTAATACGCGTTGTCCGGAACGGATGAAGTGGCGGAATGCACCGAAAGTCGATGACCCGCACAAGGCCCTGTTCCAAAATCTTGTTCAAACGGCGCCGCAAGATCGAGAACAAGTCTGCAATGTTCAAAGATTGGCGATGCATAGCAACTAGATACGAGCGATGCGCACAAACATTCATGTCGGCAATCTGTAACGCTCCCACCGTCATCTTCTGGACCACACCAGGTAAAGACAAAGAACGCTGCACGCAGTGGAAGGATGGGGTAATCTTCGCCGGGGAAGAGGGCCTTGCCGGTCCTGGTTCAGGGGGATCGAAGAGTGGTCGAACATTTGCACCAGACAGACGAACCGGGGAAAGAACCGTCGGAACACGAATTGGGGCGAGGCGGATGTCCGGCCGAATTCACCGACGAAGAGTTGGCGCAGGTTCTCGCCTCTCACGCCCTTTGGCTGGACTCGGATGGTGATCAGGGTGAGCAGGCGGATCTTCGAAATGCCTGGTTGCCGGAAGCAGAATTGATCGATGCGGATCTGCGCCGCGCGCTGCTTGAAAACGCTAACCTCACCAACGCCGACCTCACCGGTGCCGATCTTCGTGACGCCGATCTTCGTGGTGCGACGCTCTCGCCGGTCAAGGGGCTCCAGGTCCAACAACTTGCCGGAGCCGACCTGACGGATGCGTTGGTGGAACCGGAGGCTGCCAGGTTCGTTGGCCTGGACTACGTTGCCGAGATTTCCCGGCATGGACGCGGCGTATTTCTCGGGGTGGTGGGCGGTTGCGTGTATGCCTGGCTGGCGCTTGCGACCACGACCGATCTGGCGTTGGTGGTCAACGCCTCCTCGACACAGCTGCCAATTATTCAGACTGAAGTTCCAATAGCGGGCTTTTTCCTGGCAGCGCCTGTCGTCCTGCTGGGCATCTACATCTACCTGCATATGTACCTGCAGCGCTTGTGGCGCGGATTGTCCAAGCTGCCCGCCTTTTTCCCGGACGCTTTTTCGTTGGATGAAAAGGCTTATCCCTGGCTGCTAACCAGCTTGCTTCGGCTTTACATGCAGCGCCTCACCGTAAACCGGCCGCCGCTCTGGTGGCTGCAGGTCGGGATCTCAGTCATTTGCGCCTGGGTGCTGGTCCCCTTGACGGTGTTTCTGTTTTGGCTCCGTTATCTGCCCAAGCATGATTGGATCGGCAGCTTCGGCCTCTCCATTCTCGTGGTTCTGGCCTTCTGGACGGGGTGCTCCATGTACCGGATCACCAAAGCCACGTTGCTTGGTGAACGTGCGCGATGGCGGCCTTCTGAGCGCCTGCCGGAAATCGGCGTCGCGGTATTCATGGCAATCATGACCTTTACGGGTTCCTACATCGCGTTAACTGCCCAGCGTCCGATCGAGGGCGTGGGCTTTCGTCTCTACGCCGATCTTCAGGGGGCCGAGTTGAACGAAGTTGCCTTGTCCGGAATCAACCTCCGCGCGGCCAACCTGCGGAATGCAAAGCTGGAACGCGCAGATCTGAGCGCCACGCTGCTCGATGGCGCCGATCTGCGCGGCACAAATTTGCGTGCCATCAATCTTTCCTCCGCCAGTGTCGAGGGGGCCGATTTTCGCCGTGCAGATCTCTGGTACGCGGACCTGCGAAAAAGCAGCCTGCGCGGATCTGATTTCCGCCGCGCCAATCTGCAGTTTGCCCGCTTCGCCGGTGCCGATTTGAGCGCGAGTGATCTAACCGATGCGAAACAACTCGCCCAGAGCGAGCTTGAAGAGGCCTGCGGCGACGCGGCTACCAAATTACCGCCTCAAACTCTCCTCGACACCTGCGAGTAACGTCGTCTCATCTCTGCGTTATTCTCGCCCATTGCTCTTCGTTGCACCTTCGGCCGTCGGCACCCGGCGGATCAAAAGAGATCGAACTGCCTTGGATCTTTTGCCGGCGGTTGAAACTTTGAACAATCGACCTTGGGCTCCTCATGGTTCAGGCCCAGGCGTTTCGTCGCCCGCTCGAAGCGGCGGGCCAGCAGGTCGGCGAACACGCCCTTGCCGGTCATGCGTTGCCCCCACTTGCTGTCGTAGAGTTTGCCGCCGCGGGATTCGCGCAGAATGTTGAGGATACGGTTCTTGCGGTCGGGTGCATGGACGTCGAGCCAGTCGTTGAACAGCTCCTTGATCTCCAGCGGCAGCCGCAAAAGGATGTAACCGGCCCAACGCGCGCCGTTTGTCGAAGCTGCTTCGAGAATCGCTTCCAATTCGTGGTCGTTCAGGCTTGGAATCATGGGAGCCGCTAGGACGCCGCAGGGAATGCCGGCTTCGTTCAGTGTCCGGATAGCTTCCAGGCGTTTGGCCGGCGTGCTGGCCCTGGGCTCCATGCGCCTTGCAAGGTCGCCGTCCAGGGTCGTAACCGAGAGAAAGACGCGCACCAGTCCCTCGCGTGCCATAGGTGCCAGAATGTCGATGTCGCGGGTGACCATGTGTGATTTGGTGACGATCCCCAAAGGATGTTTGGTTTCGGCCAGGACCTGGAGAATTTGACGGGTAATCTCCAGACGGCGCTCGATCGGCTGATAGGGGTCGGTATTGGTGCCCAGCGCCATGGCCGCAGGCCGGTATGACGGCTTTCCCAACTCGGCACGCAGCAACTCCGCCGCCCTGTGTTTTGCGACCAGCTTGGTTTCAAAATCGAGGCCCGGCGACATGCCGAGATAGGCATGGGTTGGGCGGGCGAAGCAATAAACGCAGCCGTGTTCGCAACCCCGGTAAGGATTGATCGAGCGATCGAAAGGAAGATCCGGCGAGTCGTTGCGGGCGATGACCTTGCGGCTGCTATCCGGAGAGACTGTGGTGCGCAGTGGCGGAAGTTCGTCCGGGTCGGCGCTGCCCCAGCCGTCATCTACAGTCAGGCGTTCCTCTGCATCGAATCTCGGCTTCGGGTTTCCGACCGCACCCCGGCCCTTCTTCGGCTTTGCGAAAATGGCTTCGTCCATGTGTTCCAGAGTATCCCAAATATAGGAACAAAACAAGAACATTAGACTCTGTTTCGAGAACCGTCAGCGGATAAAATGCGAGAAGGATCGTTCTCGATTGAGGCGATCAAGATCAACCGGTGTCGCAGGAAAAGCGGTCACTCGGCTGGTGCTTTCGAACGCCAATGGTACTCGCGCCGGTAAAACATCCGATGCGCGGTCTGGGTGATTGCGACCGCCTCTTCAGCCAGGTCCTCTGCCGGTGCCGGCAACTGGGTCGTGGTCCCGCCCTTCGGCGGCATCCGATAGCCCTTGATATCGCCGGTTGGCTCCAGCACCACGATCTGATCTTTCCTGCCGTAGGCGACGGAATAATTGTGGGCCATGGCGATGCGGCCGCCGCCAGCCGGGACACGCCGCAGGTCGACACCGAAGAAGGGGTTGTCGTAACTCAATGACAGCAGGCCCAGTAGGGTCGGCGCTACGTCCAGGCTGGAGCCGAGCACGGCTGAGCGCTGCGGCGTTATGTGCTTTGGCGCGTAGATCAGAAGAGGAATGTGAAACCACTCGACGGGCACACGCGCCGAGCCGTTGATTTTTGGTTCGTGATCCGCCACGAAGACGAAAAGCGTGTCGTCGAACCAGGGGCGCCCACGGGCTCTTTCAATGAAGTCGCCAAAGGCCCAGTCGGCATAGCTTGCCGTGTTCTCGATCCGGCCCCGGTCTTCACGCCAGGGGACATTGTCGTGCGGAAACTTATAGGGGCGATGGTTTGAAACGGTCAGAAGAGAAAGAAGGAACGGCTTGCCTTCGCCCCGTTCGATCTGTTCCAGGCTGTGGGCATGTTCATCGAGGCGCTTCAAGGCTTCGGTGAAGAGAAACTCATCGGCAACCCCCCAGATGGTCTTAAAGGCATCCGGATCCGCGATGTCTCTCTGATCCCACTGATGGTCGAACCCGATGCCTTTCCAGAACCTGCCCATATTGTCGAACACGTTGAGCCCGCCGTAGAGGAATGCGGAGTCGTAGCCCATATCCTTGAGCAGAAACGGGAGGGAGTTCATGCCCTCCGAGCCGGCCCGGCGTGTGGTCGAGATCCCCGGGATCGGTGTGAAAGACGTGAGAATGGCTTCGAGGCCGCGCACCGTACGGTCACCGGTCGCATAAATGTTTTCGAAAAACAGGCCGTCCTTTGCCAGGCGATCCAGGTTCGGGCTGATTGAAACGCCGCGGTCGTTGTCGAGGCTGTCAACGAAGGTCGCACCAAAAGATTCTTCGATCACGATGACGATGTTCAGCGGTTTGAAGTCCGCAGGCCGGCCATTGTCGACCTGCCGCAGCAGGCTGCGTTTATCCGGCGGCGCCATGTTGCTGGTGTTGTCCTGGCGTACGGCGGTGCGCATGATCGGGATTGCGTCTTGTTCGGCAATGCCCGGGTAGCGGCCATCGTAGTCTTCGTCGTTGGTCAGGAAGGCGTAAAACAGGGACCAGACCGGGTTCGATGCAATCTCGTTGACCTGGCGGTTTTCAAAGCTGGCCAACGGCCCGTTCCAGACCATGCCGGCACTGAGTGCCGTGGCTATGCCGGCAAATGCCAGAGCTCTCCGGCGCTGCCCCTTTGCTTCGGGGCGTGTCAAAGCTTGCGAGAGCAAGCGGCGCAGCGGAAGGTAGATACAGACGGCGGCGAGCCCGATGAGCGGAAGATAGAGGGAGAGATTGAAACTCTCATGCAAATTGCCGATGACTTCGCGGGGGAAGATCAGATAGCTGACGGCAATGCCGTTAAAGAGGCTGTCGAACTCGTGCCAGAAAAAGTAGGTTGCGACAGTGGTAAACAGCGCGACGAAAGCTGTCGCAATCACGAACAGGTGGGCGAACAGTTTCGGGGCGGCGCTGCGCCAGAAATCCTTCGGCAACACGAATGCCGGAAGGAAGATGACGGCCACCACAAATGTCATGGCAATATCCAGTGGCACGGCCGTCAGGACCGCCGCGCTCAGTTCTTCCCAACTGGCTTTGGTCGTCAATGCCAGCCAGGCTGCGAGGCCGAAACGGGTGAGGCTGCCGAGCAGAGTGACCAGGAGAACACAGCGGAGCCAAAAGCCAAACTTTGGTGACAACCCCGGCTGTCCGGAGCCGGAACTGCCTGGTTCGGGAGAGACTTCATTCATTTTAGGGGACAGATCCTTTTTGATCCCAACGGGCTGGAATAGGCTCTAGGCGCGCAGGCGCCGTCCGGCAAAGCCCGATATCACCAGCAGTCCTGCGACAAAGAGAATTGCGGTTGATGGCTCTGAAACAGCGATCTGGGGGTTTTCGAAGGACACGCCGTTCCGTGACAGAAAATCGATGGTGTCGGGCCGGGACAGCGGCGCATTGAGCTCCAGCGAGCCGTAGCGGCCGTAAGGTGTGCCTTCGTCATCGTCGGGGTGCGTGCCCGCTGAATTGATCCCGACCAGCCGGTAACCCTGGCCGAAGTCGGCGAAGACACCGCCGCCGGAATCGCCTGGAACACCGATCCCTTCCAGCGCGATTGGAAGGGGGTCGGAAATGGTCTCGTCCTCCGCAAGCTCGGCCAGGCTGCTGGAGTCTCCCGAAGGATCGTCGAAATCGGTCAGAATAACGCCACGGATCTCGGGTTCATCGGCATCCATCGGCCCGATCGCATCGGCGGTATTTTGCGCTGCCCGGCGCCGGCCGTCCTGCTCCAACTCATCAGGGTCGATGTCCGCACCCGTGCCGGTGACGCCGTACCCGACGACGGTCACGACCTTGCCGACGATGTTCGACAGGTTGATTTTGGCTGGTTCAATGTTGGTGATCGGCGTCTCAAGTGTGATCACCGCGACATCATTGGCGTTATCCACGGGGCTGTAGTACTGGGGCAGAATCTCGACCGATTTGATGCTACCCACCGCGTCGATGGCTTTGTTCACGTCGGCACCGAAGAGGATGGGCGACCCCAGCACTTCGTTGTCCAGCTTGCCGTCGCGGTTCTCGTCAACAACGTGGGCGGCTGTCAAAAGCTTGTCAGGAGCGACCAACACGGCCGAACCGCCGATGAGCGGCAGATATCCGACCGAGGTAAACTGGGCGCCTAATTTGAGGTAAAGCGCTTCCGGTGCGTCATGCCGGATTGCGACGGCCTGTGCCTGCGCGGACAGGGCTGTCACGGCGATTGAGCCGACCGCCGCTGCAACGACGGCCGGGGGGAGGCGAAATAGCATTTTGGGTACCTGTTAATTTGAATTGAATGCTTTGGCGTAAAAATGTCTTCGGTTTCAGCCGGCGATCTGATGGCCGCGGTTCTCCAGGCATTTGGAGACAATGCTCTCGCGCTTGTTCCAGCTGTCGAACCCACTGTCGACCGCGGCAACGGTGGTTCCGATGACCGCACCGGCAAGGGCGCCTTCTAGGCCGCCGCCCAATGCGCCCAGCCCGGTTCCGATGACGGCGCCCGCGCCGGCTTTGGTTAAGGCATGGTCATTGGTGTAGCTGTAGGTCCGGGCGAGTTCCTGACAGGCCGCAAGATCGCTGTCGTAGCGGGCAAGCTGCTCGGGTCCGATTGCCGGATTTTCGAGATCGACGACGGGACGATAGTCGGCACCGGAGTTTCCACATGCCGAGAGGCTGACCGCCAGAACGGCGCTAAGCCCGACCAGTTTTAGATGTGATGCCGACTGCCGAAGCCGGTAACGGGGGAAAAGCCGGTGAGGGCGCAGAAGGTGAAGGCTCATGAGTGGGGTCTCCCAAATTTCATTTACAGTCCGGGTGGAATGCCCGTGAAACTGCAGTATTGTTTGGGTTGAGCCGGTGAGCCGGGCAAATGCCCATTCATGAAATAGTCGTAACTTGCGTGAAAACGCCCGAGCGGATAGTTACATGCAGCGCGAAACAAGCAGCTGTACGTTTCATGAAGCACGAAATTGGCATAGCACCTGTCCGCAAAGGCCTGGTTTGGGCCTTCGGGATGGCGGCATTCCTGACTTCGCTCGATTTCCTCGACGATGAAACGTCGAATTTCGAAGCCGTGGTCTACTACCCCACCGCCGTTGCCTGTGCGACCATCGCTCTCTATCTCACCGCGTATTTCATTCGGAGCAGGCCGAAATACCGGTCCTTTTCGATCTCCCGGGAGGTCTTGACGGTCATGATCGCCTGTGTTCCAGCCACGATCGTTGTTGTCATGCTGGATCTCTATGTGAATCCGGATCTGGGGCAGGAGATCGCCGAAGCACCGGACGAAAAGACAGAACTGATTATCAGCAGCGTCATCGAAAGCTACTTCTCGTCGATACTGTTTCTTTCGGTCCTGTGGTTTTTTCTATCGAATGCCGGTCGCAAAGGCGAAGTTACCCAGGTTTCTGCGGCTGGCGAGAGGACCTCGCTGGCTGAGGCTCCGCCGGCTGAGCCTTCCCAGGCGTTGCCCGCCGATACCGAAACCGAGATCGACACGGCCATCCGGCCAGAAGTAACCGAACAGGTGGCTGCGAGCGACACGCCTTTGATTGCCCGCTTTCCGAAGCTTCAGGGACAGAAAATCCGCGCACTCGAGGCACAGGAACATTACGTCAAGGTCTACACCGATAAGACCGAGGAGCTGGTCCTCTATCGCTTTGCCGATGCGGTGCGCGATGTCGAAGACCTGAGCGGTCTGCAGGTCCATCGTTCATTCTGGGTTGCCTGTGAAGCCGTGGTATCGGCCAAGCGCGAGGGCCGGAAGATCAAGCTGGTCCTTCACGACGGGCTGGAAGTACCGGTCAGCAAAACACACCGGCCTGCGGCAGAGGCGGCGGGCCTGATCAACTTTTGATCCGAGCGCGCGGAGCTTCTCGATAGAACCGATAAAGAAGGCAAATCGTCTTCCAGCTATCTGAAGCGAAGCCTAATCCGCGCTTTTCACAGGATCCGTAATAAGCGTTCAGACTCAATAGCGCGATGGCTTGGGCAGCGCGGTTTAATGCCGCCGAGCGCGGTCCGGTCAGCTTGAAACTGTGCGCTGATCTGTTGGCGGGTGCTGCCGGGTCGCGCAGCAAATTCTCCGGCAAGCAACCCTGGCTGCGCTAACGCCTCACTTGACAGCATACTTAGAGTTTATATTATTAATTAACTTAATTAAAAAATTATTGGCAATGAAGATGCGAAGCATGAGCGGGGCGGGAAGCAAGCGGGGCGGCGACAGCGCGCGCGGATACAATCGTGCCAGCGTCATGAAACTGGTGCTCGAAGAGCCCGGCATCGACCGTACGCGACTGGCCGATGCAACCGGACTGACCACCGCGGCAATGACTCGGATCGTGCAGGAACTGATCAGCGCCGGATTGCTGAAGGATGTCGGCGCGCTTGCAACGGGCAACGGCCGGGGACGCAAACGCTCGGGACTCGAAATAGTCGGGCCGGGCGGTTTCGTCCTGGGTCTGAGCATCCTCGCGTTTAACTCCAGTATCGCGCTGACAGACATGGCCGGCCGCACTATTGAGACCGTAAGGATCGACCCTACGGACATTGGAAACCCGCAGAGCACGCTCGATGAAATTGCCGCCGCAGCGCAGGCCCTGATTACAAAGCATAAACTGGATAAGGGCCGGATTTTGGGCGCCGGAGCCGCGATCGCGGGCTATCTGAACAGCAGCGGAGAAGTATGGGACCGGTCGCCGTATTTGGGCTGGCCTGCCTTTAACGTTCGCCGCAGTCTCGCCGAACGCCTGAAACTCGATGTCACGGTCGACAACGTGAACCGCTGCATAGCTGTTGCGGAAAGCCGGATGGGCTGTTGCGCAGGGACCGAGGAATTGGTGTTGATTCGGGCCGCACTCGGTTTGGGCGGTGCAATCATCAACGCAGGTGAAGTGTTGCGCGGCCACACCAATCAGGCCGGCCACATCGGCCATATCCCTGTTGATCCAGATGGACAGCTCTGTTCCTGCGGCGCGCGGGGGTGTTTGAACACTATCGCATCCGGTTGGGCGATACTCGACCGGCTGGGTCTGTCCGATGCACAGAAGGTTGGTCCGGGGACGCTGGAGAGCCAGGAGAACAGGCTTAAGAAGGTGCTGGATCTCACGGCGAAAGGCGATCCGGCGGCGGAAAATGCGGTGCGGGAGGCCGGCGAACTGCTGGCTTTGCACAGCAAACAGCTTCTGTTCTCACTCGACCCGCAGGCGGTGGTGCTCACCGGGCCGCTGGGAAGAAATGCGGTTTATTGCGAAGCGTTTCGCAAGACCCTCACGGCCTATGGCATAACGGCGCGGATTGTGACCGCGCACGACCACCAGATCACGGGTCCGGCGCCCGCCGCCGCGGCACTGGCACTTGCAACTCAGGTCTACGCGCCATCCTTTGATATTCGGCAGCTGTTTGCTGATGCTCCGGCCGCCGCCACGGCCGGGAGCGACGAGGCGCTGGTGTTGTGAACAACACTGCGGGCACGGCTGTTGATAACCAGCTCGGCAAAGCCGTCACCGGCGTGAGTATCCTTCTGATTGCTTTCAGCCTCTATACAGCGGCGTTTGGTATCTTTCCCGACATTATTCAGCGCGGCGTCCATCTGTCCCTGGCGATCGTGCTTGTGTACCTGCAGGCTTCGATCTCCCGATCCGGTCACATCCAGGCAATAAACAGAGTCGTAGCTTTATTGCTGGGTGTCGTCGCGTTTAGCGTCACCGGTTATCAGGTCGTTTTCTACGATGCGGTCGTGTCGCGGTACGGTGCCATAACGGACCTGGAGATTATCATTGCCGCCGTTGCGGTCGTTCTGCTCTTGGATGCGACGCGCCGCACCATCGGCTGGTCGATGCTGGTACTGGCACTGGTATTTCTTGCCTATGCTTTTTGGGGGAACGTCCTGCCGGGCGATCTGGCGCATCGCGGCTATGACCTCAAGCGGGTTCTCAGCCAGGTTTATCTGGGGGCAGATGGGATATTCGGCACGCCGCTTGGTGTCAGCGCGACTTTCGTCATTCTGATCGTCATTCTCGGAGCCTTGTTGGAAGCTTCCGGAGCCTCGAAGGTGCTCATGGATGTTGCCGTTGCGATGACCGGCCGCTCGAGGGGCGGCCCGGCCAAGGCCGCGGTGGTGGGAAGCAGTCTGATGGGCATGATATCCGGCACGGCCGTTGCCAACGTCCTGACGACCGGAACCATATCCATTCCCTTGATGAAGCGCGGCGGTTACCGCGGCCATGTCGCAGCGGCTATCGAAGCTGTCGCCTCGACCGGCGGCCAGTTGATGCCGCCGATCATGGGGGCGGCTGCCTTCCTGATGGCGGACATCATCGAAACGCCGTACGCCGAGATCGCCAAGTCGGCAATTATTCCCGCCGCACTTTTTTACATCGCGGTTTTCGCCGCCGTTCACCTCGAAGCCGTGAAAACCGGCCTCAAGCCGCTCGCGCAATCGGAGCTTCCGTCGGCACGGCAGGCTTTGCTCGAGAGAGGGCATGTGCTGCTCGCGATACCGGCTTTTGTCGGGTTTATCGTCAATGGCTACTCGGTGATGTATGCATCCCTCTGGGCCATCTGCACGCTGCTCGTTCTATCATTATTGCGCGGCGCAACCCGTATGGGAGCCGGGGCGCTCGCCAAAGCCTGCGTCGCCGCTACCCACGCGGTCCTGCCGGTGGCCATGGCGACCGCAACGGCGGGCATCATCATCGCCGTTGTGACCCTGACGGGCGTCGGCCTGAAATTCAGTTCGCTGATTGTCACATTGTCGGGCGGCAATCTTGTTGTTGCGCTGATGCTGACCATGGCTACGTCCCTGATTCTGGGCATGGGTCTGCCAACGGCGGCGGCCTATATTCTGGTGGCGACATTGGCGGCGCCTGCTTTGGTCAACATGGGCGTGAACATTCTTGCGGCGCACATGTTCGTCTTCTATTCAGCAATGCTGTCGGCGATTACGCCACCTGTTGCGCTCGCGGCTTTTGCCGCCGCTGCCCTGTCAGGTGAAAATCCGATGCGGATTGCGCTTACCGCCGTGAAATACGGCCTCGTCGCGTTCCTGATTCCTTACTTCTTCGTTTTCGATGTCCGGTTGCTCGGGATCGGGGATTTTTCCAGCCTTGTCATTCCTGTTTCAACCGCGGCCCTCGGTGCGGTCGCGTTGGCCGGTGCCCTGCAAGGCTGGTTCGCCGATCATGCTCCCTGGCCTCTTCGCGCCCTGCTGCTGGCCGGTGCCGTCATGCTGATCGCGCCTGGCACCTACAGCGATATAGCCGGATTGCTGGCGATCGCCACTGTGATTGCCATTCAAATGCTTGCCCGCAGCAACAGCGGCAAGAAAGAAAAGACACAATTGGATGTAGGGAGTTAGAGAGCAGAGAGCTGGTTGTGTCCCCAAAAAAACCGAATTCATATAGGGAGGGAACAATGAACCTTAAAAAAACGCTGGCAGTCGTCGCTATGGGAGGCAGTCTCTTAACGGCTGCGACCGTCCAAGCCGAGGACACGTTCGTTTCAATCGGATCCAACCCGGTCGGCAATACAGCCTATCAATGGGCGGCCGGTATCTCGGATCTGGTCAATCGCAACGTCGAAGGTGTCAAGATGACGGCGGAAGGCACCAAAGGCTATGTCGCCAATGTGCGGCTTATGCTCGACGGCCAGATCGAGGCTGGGTTCTCCAACTCCAAGCTTGCCTACGAAGCCTATAAAGGTGAGGGCGACTACGCCGGTACCAAACCGGGCCAGATCGTCAGCTGGATATCGATCGCACCGATTGTGCAGCATGTGGTCGTTCTGGAAAGTTCCGGTATCAAGGCGCTAACCGATCTGAAAGACAAACGGATCGGCATTGGTCAACCGGGCGGAACATCCATGCTCGACGCCGAAATTCTCATGCAGACGATTGGCTTGAAACCCGGCGAAGACTTCAAGGATTTTCGAGTCAAGTTGCCGCAGATGGTCGATATGCTCTCCGACGGTCAGATCGATGCGCTCGTCTGGAACGGTTCGATCCCGCTGCCACCGATCATCAAGTTGAAGTCGCAGCGTGACGTGCGGATCCTGCCGATTCCCTCGGACGTCTCTAAGGCAATACAGGCAAAATACGGCGCTTACACCTCGGGAAACCTTCCTGCAAACACCTATGCGGAACAGCCTGAGGAAATAGCATCCTATCGTTTGGGGAATGTTCTGTTGATCAGGGCGGACGTTCCGGAAGAAATCGTCTATCAGGCAACCAAGGTCGTTATGGAAAACCTGGACCATATGGCCGGCGTCCATCCGGCCTGGAAACGGGTCTCGTCCGCGACTGTCCTGGGCGGTTTTCAGGCACCGCTTCATCCCGGCGCCCTGCGGTATTACCGCGAAGCCGGCGTTCCGGGCATCGAGGAATTTGCCGCCCGTACCGCTCAGTAACAAGTCCGCGTCCATGCGGCGCTAGAGTCTGATCGTTTGTCGTTGAACCCGTAAAAACGATCAGACTCCAGAGAAGGCCGCGCGGCCGATAACCTCGCAAGTGTAAGACATACAAACTATGAAAACAGTCTTCGTTTTCCTTGATTCGCTGAACCGCAATGCCATGGAACCCTATGGCAGTGAACAGGTTTACACGCCGAACTTCTCGCGTTTCGCCGAGCGGGCGGTGACGTTCGATAATCACTATGTGGGAAGCCTTCCCTGTATTCCTGCGCGCCGGGATCTGCACAGCGGACGGATCAATTTTCTGCATCGTAGCTGGGGTCCTCTGGAGCCCTTCGACGATTCCTTTCCTGAAATTTTGAAACAGGCAGGCACCTATACGCACATCGTTACAGATCACCATCACTACTTCGCCGATGGCGGTGCGACCTATCATCAGCGATACGCCTCCTGGGAACTCGTGCGGGGGCAGGCGATCGATCGCTGGAAAGCACATGTAAAGCCTGATTTGGAAGCGATGCGTGCAGACTATCATCCACTTCAGCATCATCGCGTGAACTACATGACCAACCGACAATATGTGACACGCGAGGAAGACTACTGCGGTCCCCAGGTATTTGGTCTCGCGCAGCAGTTTCTGGATAAAAATCACGATTGCGACGATTGGCTGCTTCAAGTCGAATGCTTTGACCCCCATGAACCTTTCCACGCGCCCCCGCGATTTCGCGAGATGTATCCGACAAGTTATGACGGTCCGATCCTCGACTGGCCGTTCTATGAAAGGGTGCGCGAAACGCCAGAGGAAATCGCGGAGCTGCGGGCAAACTATGCTGCGCTTACGAGTATGTGCGATGAGTATTTCGGGCGCCTTCTGGATTTTTTCGACGAGAAGGACTTGTGGAAGGACACCTGCCTTATCCTAACCACCGATCATGGATTTTTGCTCGGCGAACACGACTGGTGGTCAAAGAACCGCATGCCGGTCTACGACGAGATCGCGCGCATACCGCTTATGATCTATCACCCCGCGTGGGCAGGACAGGGGGGAACACGCCGGCAGTCCCTTACGCAGGCGACCGACATCATGCCGACGATTTTGGATCTGCATGGTCAGAACATTCCAGGAGACGTCCTCGGCAAGTCCCTGTTGCCTTTGATGGCCGGCGATCGTGCACTGCGCGAAGCGGCGATCTTCGGATACTTCGGCGCGGCCTGCAATGTCACGGATGGCAGGTACGTCTACTTCCGCTACCCGGAGCGCTTCACCGCCGAAGACCTCTACGAATATACCTTGATGCCGACAAGAATGACGTCTCGGTTCGCCATCAGCGAGTTGGTGGGCGCGACCCTGGCCAACCCCTTTTCATTTTCCAAGGGCGTGCCGCTGCTGAAACTGCGGCCGCGCGCAGGTGAGAAAGGGAATCCCGTCGAAGTCCAGGGTATGAATTTCGAAGATACGCAAACGCGGCTCTACGATCTTGGAGCTGATCCGCATCAGGAAAATCCGCTCGACGACCCGGAAACGGAACAGCGTCTGATCTCTGCGATGACGCAGCTGATGAGAGAGGCAGACGCGCCGGACGAACTCTTTGCGCGTTTTAACCTGGATCCGGTCTAACCGGAATATGCCGGCGTCAGGTTTGTTGATGCAGTAAGGCAAATGTCTTCGTTGATGGGAGAACACTCGAAATGCTTCGGGAAAATCAGCCGAACATCCTGCTGATAATGGCAGATCAACTGGCCGCTCAGGCCTTGAGCCTTTACGGCAACGGCGTTTGCAAGACTCCGAACCTTGACCGCTTGGCCACACGGGGAACCGTCTTTGAATACGCCTACTCCAATAACCCGTTGTGCGTGCCAAGCCGCGCCTCGATGCTGACGGGTTTGCTGTCGCCAAACATCGGGGTCAACGATAACGCCAATGAACTGGCGAGCTCTGTGCCCACGATGGCGCATTACCTTCGACACTGTGGGTATTGGACCGAGCTCTGCGGTAAAATGCACTTTATCGGACCGGATCAGCTGCACGGCTTCAATGACCGCAGCGTGACCGACATTTATCCGGCCAGCTTTCAGTGGATCGCAGACTGGGCGGCAGGACCCTCCTTCGTGGCGTCGGGAACAGCGCTCAACGGTGTGGTCGAAGCGGGCCCTTGTGTTCGCACCCTGCAGGAAGACTATGACGACGAGGTCGAGCATGCCGGCCTCCAGAGCCTCTACGACCTGGCACGTCGGCCCGAGCGCAGTCCGTTCTTTCAGATCATCTCCTTCACCAGCCCTCATACGCCCTTCACGGTCTCCCAGGAGTACTGGGATCGCTATACCGACGAGGAGATCGACATGCCGGCGGTTGGGGCGATTCCCTTTGAAGAGCTCGACTATCACTCGAAGGCCTTGTTCTTTGCCCATGGCCGGCATCGACACCGCATAACCGAAGACCATCTGCGGCGTGCACGGCACGCCTACTACGGGATGATCTCCTATCTCGACGACAAGGTGGGCAGGATAATCGAAACGCTCGAAAAAACCGGGCAGCGGGATAACACGGCGATTTTCTTTGTCTCCGATCACGGTGAAATGCTGGGCGAGCGGGGAATGTGGTTCAAACATAGCTTCTGGGATTGGTCGGCACGGGTGCCTTTTATCGCTTCGATACCCGGGATGCCGGAGGGCTGCCGCTCCAGGCAGGTGGTGTCCCTGGTCGACCTGCTGCCGACATTTCTGGATCTTGCAGGAAACGGTTCCGATAGCGGCTCGGATTTGGCGCTCGACGGTAATAGTGTCCTGCCACTTGCGCGCGGAGCGGCCGAAGACTGGCCCGATCTCGCAATCTCCGATTACCTGGCGATCGGGCCCTGTGTTCCCTGTCGAATGCTGCGCAGGGGACGGTACAAATATATCCTGACCCATGGGCACCCGCCCATGCTTTTTGATCTGGAAACTGATCCGCTGGAATTAAACGACGTTGTGGGAGACCCGCAGCTGGCCGGGGTCGTTGCCGAACTTCACCGGATCGCCACGAATGGGTGGGAGCCCGATGCCCTGACGGAAAAGGTTCTGCAAAGCCAACGGCGGCGCAAGCTGATTTCAGAAATGCCGGGAGACGCACCGGATTGGAACTATTTGGCGCGTAAAGGTGACGATGGACGCTATGTGCGGGCTGACGGTGTCGACGCAACCAAAGGCCGTATGCGATTGCCGCCGGTTCCAGCCGTGCCCTGCGACTGGCCTGTACTCGAGGCAGATGTCGTTGAGGAATTGATCGACGGCAAACGCGCGCTGAAGGACGTGCTCATTTAACGCTTATGGTTCCCGATACCACGGAGGGCCGACGACCAGTGCAATCGGCTGCGTGAAAGCCCGGTTTTCGAGGAAGCGGGCTTTCACGCATCAGCCATAGCGGCGCAGAAAATCAGGCCGGCACGATATTGTGTTCGGGGCCGAAGGGGAACTTGGTGATGTTCTCGGCGCCATCTTCCTGAATTACCAGGATGTCGTGCTCGCGGTAACCGCCGGCGCCTTCCATGCTTTCAGGCAGCATGATCATCGGCTCCATCGAGACCACCATGTTGGGTTCGAGCACGGTTTCGATGTCTTCGCGCAGTTCCAGTCCGGCTTCGCGGCCGTAATAGTGGCTGAGCGTGCCGAAAGAGTGACCGTAGCCGAAGGTCCGGTGCTGCAGGAGATCGTGCTCCTTGTAGATCTCGTTGAGCTCCAGCGCGATATCGCAGCAGCGCGCGCCCGGCTTGATCAGCTCCAGGCCGCGCCTGTGCACCCTGCAGTTGACTTCCCAGAGCTCCAGGTGACGGTCGCTTGCATGATCCAGGAAGAGGGTCCGTTCCAGGGCCGTGTAGTACCCGGCGATCATGGGAAAACAGTTCAGGCTCAGGATGTCGCCCTTCTGGACCTTGCGTGAGGTGACGGGATTGTGTGCGCCGTCCGTATTCAGGCCGGACTGAAACCAGGTCCAGGTATCCATCAGTTCGCCGTGCGGAAAGCGCTTTGCAATCTCGCGGACCATGGCACGGGTCGAATGCAGGGCGACTTCGTACTCGGGCACGTTCTCGGCAATGGCTTCAACGCAGTGGGCGCCGCCGATATCGCCGACCTGTGCGCCGTGTTTGATCAACTCGATTTCCTCGTCCGACTTGATCATCCGCATCCGCATCGTGGGGGCGCCGACATCGGAGAAGGTGGCACCCGGCAGAGCGTCGCCGAGTTTCGCGTGGTTCTGCAGGTTGAGGTGGTCAAACTCGACGCCGATCCGCTTGCGGCCGCCGATTTCGTTCTGGACGGCCCGGAAATAGTTGTCTTTCTGCCAATCCGTATAGACCAGATTGTCACCGACACTACGCCGGTGTGGCTGTCCGCCGTCGATGTTGGCGGAAAGTGTGATCGCCTTATCCTGGGTGACCACCAGGCCGTAGGTCCGCCCAAAAGCGCAATAGAGGAAGTCGCTGAAATAGTTGATGTTATGGATCGACGTGAACAGAACCGCTTCCAGATCCTCGCTCGCCATGTGATCCCGGAGCATCTTCAGGCGCCGTTCTGATTCGCTTGCCGAGAAGGTGGGCGTCACCTTTGCACCGTTACGTATCTTGAGAAACTGTTCCATCTTTACCTCGTTACTGAATACCGCCCGTAGCGGGCGCCCGCGGACGACCTGTCGCTCATTGCCTTGCGTCTCCGGTCCCGCCGAACGCTCTTTCGCAGCGCATTGCGAAAATCGCTGTACGGACGCAGGCGCTGCCGCTTTGCCGGTCGCTCGAGTTTCGTCTCTATTGAATGGCTTCGCATTTCGAAGCGTTACGACGTCGATATCATGGGGATTAGAATTTGAGAAATTAATGTTTTTTATTGTTTGATTTATTTTTGTAATCGTATAATCTTATTTGTATACAACACAAATGCTACCATGAGAAGTGCTTGCTTCGATGCGAAAACATTTGCCCATAGAGAGCCTGCGGACCTTCGTTTCTGTCATAGAAACCGGCAGCTTCACACGCGCGGGCAGGGTTGTCGGGCGGTCGCAGTCGGCGGTTTCTCTCCAGATACAACGGTTGGAATCCCTTTGTGGCGCATCGCTTCTCATGCGCGACAGCCGGGCGCCGATTTTAACCCGGCAGGGCGAAATCCTGCTGGATACGGCGCATGAAATCCTTGCGTTGAATGACACCTGTTTCGAGGTGATGGGCGATCCCTACCTCAGCGGCTCGATCCGGGTCGGAATACCCAATGATTTTGCAACTTCGATCCTGCCCCAGGTCCTGGGCCGCTTCGCGCAGGCACACCCCAATGTGAATCTCGAAGTGACCTGCGATCTGAGCGCGACGCTGGGCGGTCATTTCGAGTCTTCGGACCTGGATGTGATGATCGGCATCAGGACCGAGCGGACCACGGCCCGGCCCTTGAAGACCTGGTCCGAACCCGTTGTATGGGTTGCCGGCGCAAACCAGAGCAGCGAAAACCGTTCACCGCTGCCGCTGGTGGTCTATCCAGAGGGCTGCCGCTACCGCGCTGCGATCTTACGCGCGCTGGATGCCGCCAACATTCCCTCGCGCATCGCCTTTTCAAGCTCCAGCCTCTCGGGATTGCAGATGGCGGTGAAAAGCGGCCTCGGGATCATGGCCTTATCCCGCAGCACGGTGCCTGAAGGGCTTCATCCCCTGCCGCAGTCCGTGCAACTGCCGGAACTGGGCGTGGTGAACATTGATCTGTTTGCGCGCACAGATCCCCCCAACGCCCCGGCAGAGCAGCTGGCGCGTTTTGTCAGGCAGGCGCTCGACGAACTGGCCGAACAATCAGACGGCGCCGATCAGGGGCGGATCAGGGCTTAGGGCCAACCGCGTTCTGGTTGCGTTGGGCCAGCCTCCAATTAGGCCTGCATCCAATTAGGCCAGAATCCAATTAGGCTAGAATCCAATCAGGCCAGAATCCAATCAGGCCTGCATCCATTGCGGCTTGCGGGCCGTGATCTTTGCTGTCCCGGCCTCCATTTCCAGGGGATCCGAGGCTTTTATGGCATCCAGGCGGATGGTCGCAAGGCCGCGCGTTTCGACGGATGAGCGCATAATCCCGACTTCCTTTCCCGCACGCAGAAGAGGTGTTCCCGGATCGGGAACGGGCCCGGAGATCTCGACCGGCATCAGGCGTTTCTTGATCAGGGCACGGTACTTGGTGCGGGCGGTGAGTTCCTGGCCCATGTAGCAACCCTTGTCCCAGTCGACGCCATGCAGTTCATCAAACCCGTTTTCCAGCAAGATCGACTTGTCGACTTCCAGATCGCGGCTGCCGTCCGGAACACCGAGTGAGCTGCGCAGATGGTCGTAATCTGTGAGTGAAGCCGGCTGAAAACCGGCGTCCCGCAGACTGGCTTCTGCGTTTTCAGAAGGCAGAATCGCTCGGGCCCCCAGTTCCGGCAGGCGCGGGTCGACGAAGGCCTGACCGCCTGCGAAAGCGGCGCTTGCACCGGCCGTGTCACCGAGTTTTAAAAGTTCCAGCGTGTCTGCGCCGAACAGAACCGCCACCCGGTAGCGGTCGTGCGCGTCCTCCAGTTCCACCTGGGAGCGCAGCTTATAGAGCTTCAGACGCCGTTGGAGGTCGGCGCGGCGCTCTGTCTCGCAGTCAATCAGCAGAGCTTCTTCATGATCACTTTGTGCGCCGGAGGGGTCCGGGGTGACGAAAAATTCGTGCAGAAACTTTCCCTGGGGCGTGAGGAAGGCCGACCAGACCGCCCGTGCCGGCGACACAGATTCGATGTCATTCGACACCAGACCCTGAAGGAAAGCGACGCGATCCGGACCCGAAACCCGCAGAACGCTGCGGTGCGACAGTATGAGGGCCTTGGCTTCGGTTGGTTCAGGCATAGGTGTCTTTCGATTCGTTCTGTCCGCGCCGGTTTAGAGCGCCGTTCGAGAGCAGGAATTGGTGCCGCGGCAACAATTGCGCAAGGGCCGCTTGGCAAGCGGTTGCCCCCCTCGTATAACCGCCGCGGAGGCTGATCTCAGGCTATGCGTTTTCTTGTCGTTTCACCACTTTGTTCTGTCGCCCCTTTCGGATCGCCTTTTAGCGTGAAGCCGGACTGATGCGAATTCTGAATGTCATGTCCGGCGGTAAGGCCGGCGGGGCCGAGACCTTTTTTGTTTCTCTGGTCTTGGCGCTTCACGATGCCGGCCATGAAAGCCGCGCGGTGATCCGCAGTCATCCCGAACGTGCGGCGCTGATCGAGGCGGGAGGCGTCGTGCCGTTGGAACTGCCGTTCCGCAAGTGGTTCGATTTCACCACCAAAGCGGCCTTGAAGCGCGAAATCGCGGATTTCAGGCCGGATGTGGTCATGACCTGGATGAGCCGTGCCAGCGCGATCTGTCCGACCGGCGATTTCCTCCGCCTGGCCCGGCTCGGCGGCTATTATCCGATCAAGAATTTCCGCAATTGCGATCATCTGATCTGCAATACGACGGATCTGGTCGACCACGTTGTAAAGAGCGGCTGGCCAAGAGAGCGGGCCGATTATCTGCCCAACTTCGCCCGGATTGAGAGCGCTCCGCCGATGGCGCGGGCCGCTTTCGATACGCCCGAAGATGTTCCTTTGCTGCTGGCGCTGGGGCGGCTGCATCCTGTCAAAGCCCTGGATGTTCTGCTGCGGGCCCTTGCGATCGAAACCCGGCCCTATCTCTGGATCGGCGGGGAAGGGGCCTTACGGACTGAACTGGAAACGCTTGCCCGTGAACTCGGCGTTGCCGACCGGGTTCGTTTTCTCGGCTGGCGCAACGACAAGGCCGCACTGTTCGGCGCCGCCGACATCTGCGCCTTTCCCTCCAGAGTGGAACCTTTCGGCAACGTTGTCCTCGACGCCTGGGGATACGGCAAACCCATTGTGGCCGCTGCGTCGACAGGGCCTGCCGAGTTACTGCGCAACGACCGGGACGGCCTGCTGGTACCCGTCGACGACCACGCGGCGCTTGCCGTGGCCCTTGCTCGGGTGATTGATGAGGAAGGCCTGGGGGCACGTCTAGTGGTGGAGGGCCGAAAACGCTTCGACGCCGAATTTACCGAGACCGCCTGCGTGCAGCGATATGTTACGCTGTTCGAGACATTGGCGCAGGAAAGACGGGCGACAAGAGGCGAGCCCGGATAAGCAAACCGCGGCCATCTGTGCCGTTATGAATCCAAGGACCAAAAGATCATGACACAAAGCTATGACCTGGTGATCAAGGGCGGTTGCGTCGCAACACCGGCCGGTCTTGTCGAAACCGACGTTGCCGTTAAAGCTGGACGGATCGCCAGTCTGGGTGACCTGGACGCTTCCGCTGCCAAGGAGAGTTTCGACGCCGGCGGACTACATGTCCTGCCGGGGGTCATAGACAGTCAGGTGCATTTCCGCGAACCCGGGCTGGAGCACAAGGAAGATCTGGCCTGTGGGACTGCCGCTGCGGCGCTCGGGGGCGTGGTCGCGGTGTTCGAGATGCCCAATACCATGCCGTTGACCCTGGCGACATCCGATCTGGACGACAAGTTCTCCCGCGCGGAAGGACGGGCCTGGACCGATCATGCCTTTTTCATCGGGGCCGCCGAGGAAAATGCCGATCGGCTCGGCGAGTTGGAGCGGCACCCGGGCTGCAGCGGTGTGAAGATCTTCATGGGATCCTCAACCGGCAGCCTGCTGGTCGAAGATGACGAGACGCTTCTGCGCGTGCTCAAGCACGGTACCCGCCGGGTCGCGATCCATGCCGAGGACGAACCGCGCCTGCGTGAGCGCCTGTCGCTGGTCCGCGACGGTGCGCCGGTTTCGGATCATCCGGTCTGGCGGGATGAGGAGGTGGCGATCAAGGCCACGACCCGCATTCTGCGTCTGGCCAGGCAAGCGGGGCGGCGCATACACGTGCTCCACATCACGACCGCCGACGAAATGCCTCTCCTCGGGGCTAACAAGGATCTCGCGACCGTCGAAGTGACACCGCAGCATCTGACCCTCGCCGCGCCCGAATGTTACGAGCGTCTTGGGTCCTTCGCACAGATGAATCCGCCGATACGCGATGCGCGTCACCGCGAAGGCCTGTGGGAGGGAATTCGCCAGGGAATCGTCGATGTGATCGGCTCGGATCACGCACCGCATACCAAGGAGGAAAAGGCCCGCGATTATCCGCAGTCACCCTCGGGTATGCCCGGTGTCCAGACGCTGCTGCCGCTGATGCTGGACCATGTCAATGCCGGGCGCCTGTCGCTCGAGCGTCTGGTTGATCTGACCTCAGCGGGGCCTGCGCGAATCTACAATATTGCCGGTAAAGGCCGCATCGCGGTTGGCTACGATGCCGACTTTTCGATCGTCGACCTCAAGGCCAGGACCGAAATCACCTCTGATTGGCTGGCTTATAAATGCGGCTGGTCGCCTTTCGAGGGCGTGACCGTCACCGGCTGGCCCGTGGCGACGGTGATCCGGGGACGCAGCGTCATGCGTGACGGCGAGTTGCTCGGCGATCCGGAAGGCCGACCTGTCCGCTTCCAGGATACTCTGCCGCCGGTCAACGGCTGAACTTTCGGCAAGGTCCGATCCGGCTCCGTTTCAGCTATGCATGTAGCTTGGCGCCTTTGGTGATCTTGTCGACGATCTTTTTCTCTTCACGCAGGGCGATGCCCGCGAAGGCCATTTCTTCCGGCTGCTGCTGTTTGACGGCGGCCCGGTTGGCCGCGTCGTGTCCAGTGGCGAACATTTCGTCAATGTAAAGCGACAGTCTCACACCCCGGCCCATGGCGCGCTGATAGATCTTGCGCAGGCCGGAGGCATCGGCACTCAGAACGATCATGGGCTGAATAGCGAGGGGATTGTATCTGTTGCCGGCCGCATCCTCGTAGTCCTCGCCCAGCAGATCGCCTGATTTACCGATAATGCCGCTGGTCAGAAATGCCGTGACGTTCAGCTTTTGCCAGCCGGCAAGATCGTCCCGAACGACGATCGCGATTTTGGTGTCGAATAGGGTCATGTCGTAAGGGCTCCTCCACCAAGTTGTCTCAAGCCCTTTAGGACCGCGGAGGCCTGCTTCCCGAGAACTTCCCGCGCCTCGGCATTGAGCTCATCCATTGCCCGGTCCAGCGGTTTTTGAAGAGACCGGCCCCGCCTCGTCAAAAAGAGCCTGTGGATACGGCGGTCCGACGGATCGGGGCGGCGTTCCACAAGATCGGCAGCCTCCAGACGGTCAATCACACCGGTAATGGTCGCGCTGTCCATCTGGAGCCGAGAGCCCATTTCTGAGCCGCTTTGCGGCTCATTCTCCCACAGCACCTTCATCACTGCATACTGCGTCGGGGTAACGCCGTGGGACGCCAGTTTCTCCCGTGATCGCCGTGCGATCTGTTGTGCGGCCTTGCCGATGAGAAAACTGATGCAGTCTTCCACGCGATCCATAGCTTGCCTCATAAACTTACATGATAGACAAGTAGTATGTATATAATTAACTCGTATACAAGATAATTGTACATCATGGATTTTCAGTCGATATTTCTGGCGCCTGGCGATGGATGGCTAATTTTGTGGTGTTGCGGTCAAGAACAGATTTGCCGGAACAAATTTAGGTACGCGCTCAGCGCAAGATCAGGTGTGGAAATCGCGTCGACCGGATAAACCCACTTGAATTCAGTGTGTTCACTGCCTTGAAGCGTCGGTTCGCCTTCTTCCCACGCGGTGACCGCGAAGATATGGTAATTGACCTCTGCACCCAAAGCGTTGGGGTCCGCAATGATCTGAAGAAAAGCATAATCGGTCGGGCGGATGGCGAGTTCCTCCATCAGCTCTCGTTTGAGGGCGTCTTCGATGCTTTCTCCCGCTTCGACGTGTCCTCCCGGAAAGCTCCATTTGCCGGGATAATTCCGGCGATGAGGACTCCGCTTCACGAGCAGGATCTTTTCTTTCCGAAAAACCAGTGCGTTGACGATTTCCGTCATGGTGGCTCCATCTGGTTGAAACAAGCGCTCGTCAGGCAGGGGTTCCAGCCGCCAGAGCACCATTGATTTGTAACGCGACCTGCGGATCCTTGCGAGCCAATCGCCTCGGAGTGGTGTTTCGCCTTTGAAGGGAAAAGAAGCTCTCTCTCAGTCCTTAGGATAGTAGAACTTTGCCAGATATATGATGTAATATTCATTTTAGTTGTTTATCCTGTGAGAAAAACAACTGAAGAGATCTGTATAAATGTTAGTATAGAGTTGAAATGACAAATGTATTACTGTCTTCAGCTTTGATTGTAATTGATTGGGACCGACCGAGACAGGCGACTGGCGGGAAGCAGCATAAGGCTTACTTCCGGCGTCAAATTTTTGCCTGGGGGAACTTCATACTGCCGGCTGGAGCCTTTGTCTTTGTCCAGGCCCGCGTGCTTTCGAATTCAAGTCTGCCTTTGCGATTCCCCAAGCGACTCGGCCTGGTTCTAGAGAGGATACCTTCGTTGGTCTCGTACTATTGCCAGAACACAGCCGCGAAGGGAGCAACACTCCGAACCGAGATCTGCCGCGAATACGCGGATCACTGCTTAAGAAAATTCGATTGGCGGACATCCTTGCCGCTCAAGCAGCAGTTCGATCCGGTCGAGGTTCCGAAACTCCTGCCTTACCTTGTAATGTACGAGCTGCCGAAGAGCGGCGGAGTCCTGTTCCGCCTGGTGGGAACGAAGGTCGTCGAACGCATTGACCACGATCCGACCGGCATGAACTATCTGGATTTCGTACCCGAAAAACGACGGGCGAAAGCCTACGGTCACCTAAAGCGCATGTGCGAGCACCCTTACGGCATGGGTGTGCTGACGCGGTTTATCCTCGATAGCGGAAAGATCAATACGGTGGAAACGCTTGGGTTCCCCTTCTTCAATCCGCGCGACGAAAGCTATATCGTTCTCTTCGCCGGAGAACAGGTCGAAGAACCGACATACGGTGAAGAAAGCAAACAGAAGGTTGTGTATAACAACATTCTGGAGCGTTCCTTTTTCGATCTGGGAAACGGTGTGCCGCTGTTTGAAAGTTTGGACTGACCGGAGCCGCAAGTGCCCAGTAGGACAATCGTCGTTTTTCTTTTGTTTCTAGGTGCCTATCCCTTTTCCGCGTCCAGCCAGGATACGAGCGGTGCGGAATTGATCGCAGCGGCAAAATCAGGTGATCTGGCCCTTGTCGATATGTTGCTCGACAAAGGGGCCGACCCGGATTCGAAGGATAGCCATAACAACACCGCACTGATCTTTGCGGCACGCGATGGCCGAACGGCGATCGCACGCCTGTTGCTCGAACGCGGTGCGACGGTCGATTGGATTGACGGCGAGGGGGTGACGCCCTTGATACTTGCTGCGTTCAAAGGGCATGAGGAGATCGCCGTCATGCTGTTGCAGCGTGGTGCGGATACTTCGATCAGGGATCAATGGGGCCGCGACGCATTGGAATATGCCCGGCGCCGCGGAGAGAGAGACCCCATTGCCCTGCGGATACAGCTAAGTCGCTAGGTTGGAACTCCTATTCCTTGACGATCTTGACGACAAAATTTTGATTTCTGGCAAGGAGTAAGGAGCGGAGCGATGCCAAAGCACCGTGCCACTGCCAGAATTGGATTGACGAAGCGACTCTGTCCAGAACGTGGATCCCAGAACGTGGTTCCCAGAACGTGGTTCCCAGAACTCATAATCTTGTCGCCCAAATTACGATCAAGGCCATCAAGGAATGGGAGCCCTCATCCTAGAGTCGACCGCCTTTCTCAAAAATTTTGACCGCTCAACAGCTTGCAGATGGTTATCCCGCAGGCGCCGTATAGCCGGTAATCACCATGTCGGCGCCTTCACGCCGCTCGCTCACCAATGACTGATAGGCATCGGATGCGTGACAGTTCTTCATGGCGTCATCGCTGGGAAATCGGAAGACCGCGATGCCTTTGTGTGGATTGAGGCCGTCCAAGGCTTCGCCCATCGGGCTCTTGAACAAAAGCTCGCCGCCGTAGGAAGCAATAACCGGTGCTGCTTTCTGTGAATAAGATGAGAGAACCGCCGGATCTTTGACCGTAAACTGAGCCACGAAATAGGCAGTCATTGTTGTTTCCCTTCGGATTGACTTTGCATGTTTCGCCGTTGCACAGACGCAAGGTTACGTATGACTAATCTATGCAAAATCGCTTGAAAATATGTGATTTTGCACTCTGACTATGATAATTTGCATGGATGAAGAATTGGGACGACATTCGAATTTTCCTCGCAGTGGTGCGCGGCGGTTCGGGGGCTGCGGGGGCACGCCTGATGGGAATGGATCAAAGCACCGTCTCCCGGCGTTTAAAAAGCTTTGAAGCAAAGCTGGGCGCGCGTGTCTTCGAGCGTGGTACCGGTGGAGGCTCTAGTCTGAATGCGGCCGGGCAAAAGCTTTACGAGACCGCTTTACGCATGGAACAGGATGTCATCGAACTGGACAGGAGGCTTGCGGGACAGGATCAACAGTTGTCGGGAACCATCCGAATTTCGATTGCCGACAGCCTCTCGAACCATTTGTTGTTTCCCGTGACCGCTTCGTTCCTGCAACGCTACCCTGGCATTAATCTGCGGATTCGAACGTCTCTCAAAACCCGCTATGACGAGATCTCGCAACGGGGTCTGGAGGCCGACGTCGTCTTGCGGACTTCAGACAATCCGCCTGAGAATCTGGTTGGCCGGCGGCTGGCGACGGCGGCATTCGCAGCCTATGCGTCACGGGCCTATCTCGAATCCTGTGACGGCAGGACGGAACGGATGCTGTGGATGAACCTTGATGACGGGTCTGACGGTCCGGTCTGGCCCAGGCTTGCGCCCGAGATCCCGGATGCGCTCTGCCGACTGCGGGTTGATTCCGTGCCCAGTCTCCTTGAAGCCGTGCGTCAGGGTGTCGGCGCGACGATCCTACCGTGTTTTATGGGTGATGCAGACCCGGGTCTGGCCCGGGTTCCGCCTGCTGAGATCGTCAGCCGGCGGGACTTCTGGCTGTTGACCCATGCGGATCTGCGATACACGGCCCGCATCAGGGCCTTTCTGGATCACTTGAACGGAGCCCTGGTGCCCTTTCGGGATCTGGTTGAAGGCCGTAAGCCGCAGCCGGTCATGTGAGTGCTGGTAGCCTGAGATAGGCTGAACCGCAAAAGCGGCCGTCCGAGCGCCCCAATAGTATGATTTTCGGTGACTTGCCGGGGGGTAGCGATAAACTGATTCACTACTGGCTTTGTCGTCTATGGCCAGAGCACCTAACGTCTGTTAGGTTTTGGGCAAATTCGGATCATTGGGTACGTGCCACGGTCGCTGCAGACACACCGTCGGGAGCGTGCCTCGCTCGAAGATGGAGGAAAGCATGACGGCCTGTATTGTGGGTTGGAGCCATACGCCTTTTGGCAAACACGAAGATGACGATGTCGAGTCCCTGATTGCCAAAGTCGCCCTGCAGGCACTGGAAGACGCCGAGCTGGGTCCCGACGATGTCGATGAAATTCTGGTGGGTCACTTCAACGAAGGCTTTTCTCCTCAGGCGTTTCCCGCCTCCCTGGTCTTGCAGACCGACGATCGCTTTCGCTTCAAGCCGGCAACCCGGATTGAGAATGCCTGTGCCACCGGTTCGGCGGCGATCCATCAGGGCATCAAATCGATCGACGCCAAGCACGCACGGGTCGTGCTGGTGGTCGGCGTCGAGAAGATGACCGCATTGGCAGGCCGGGAAATCGGCAACACTCTGCTCAAGGCCTCTTATCTGAAGGAAGACGGGGAGATTGAAGGCGGCTTTGCCGGTGTCTTCGGTTTGATCGCACAGAAGTATTTCCAGAAATACGGCGATCAGTCCGACGCCTTGGCCGCGATCGCCGCAAAGAACCACAAAAACGGCGCACTGAATCCCTGGGCGCAGATGCGCAAGGATCTGGGATACGACTTCTGCCGCAATGTCTCTGATAAGAATCCGATAGTTGCCGGCCCCTTGAAGCGCACCGACTGTTCGCTGGTTTCCGACGGCGCGGCCGCCGTTGTTTTGACGGATGTTGAGACCGCGCTGACCATGAAGAAGGCGGTGGTTTTCCGTTCGGCGGTTCAGGTCAACGACTTCCTGCCGCTCAGCAAACGCGATATCACCCTCTTCGAAGGCTGCAAGACCGCATGGCAGAAGAGTTTCGAGAAAGCCAAGGTCGGCCTGGACGACCTGTCGCTGGTCGAGACCCACGACTGTTTTACGATCGCCGAACTGATCGAATACGAGGCCATGGGTTTGGCGCCGGAAGGCCAGGGCGCAATGGCGATCGCCGAAGGCTGGGTTCAAAAGGATGGAAAACTGCCGATCAACGCCTCGGGCGGTTTGAAAAGCAAAGGCCACCCGATCGGAGCGACCGGCGTATCCATGCACGTTCTCTCGGCGATGCAATTGACCAATACGGCCGGTGACATTCAGATCGACAATGCAAAATTGGCTGGAGTCTTCAACATGGGCGGGGCAGCGGTTGCAAACTACGTGTCGATCCTGGAACCTCTGCGTTAAGCGGGCCTGCCGGAGACCAGGGCTGTATTGACGAAGGGAAACAGGTGAGAGAGACGAATTCCGTCATGAACCTGGGGCATTTTCTGACCCAGGCAGCGCGGCGCTACAGTGACAGGACAGCGCTGGTTTGGGGGGACGAGTCCTGGAGTTGGGCGGAGCTTGGTGCCCGCGTGGACGCTGTGGCCGCCGGACTGAGCGCGCGCGGCATCGGCAAGGGCGACGTGATTCTGGTCATCTCCCGCAATTCGAACCAGATGTTCGAATCCATGTGGGCAGCTTTCAAGCTGGGCGCGGTCTGGGTGCCATGCAACTTCAGGCTCACGCCGCCGGAAGTCGCCTATTTGGGATCGGCGAGTGGTGCCAGGGTGATGCTCTACGAGCCGATTTTCGCCGAGCATGTTGACGCTGTGCGCAGGGAGTCCTCGGGGCTTGAGCAGGTCATTTCCATCGGGTCTGCGCGCGAAGGCGAACTGGAATATGCGACGCTTGTGTCTGAAAACCTTGGGACGGCTTTTGCCGAGGCCGAGGTCGAGCATGACGACCCCTGCTGGTACTTCTTTACCTCGGGGACGACAGGACGCTCCAAGGCGGCGGTGCTGACCCACGGCCAGATGTGTTTCGTCGTCAACAACTACCTTGCCGATCAGATGCCCGGATTGGGGCCCGATGCGGCGTCTCTCATTGTCGCACCGCTCTCGCACGGTGCGGGCGTCCATGCCATGCCACAGGTTGCCCGCGGCGCGAAGTCGGTGCTTCTGCCGGGCACCAGCTTTGACGAAGAGGTCGTCTGGCGCCTGATCGAAGAGCATCGCGTCGCAAACATGTTTACCGTGCCGACGATTTTGACCCGCATGGTCCGGCACCCTGCCGTCGACCGCTACGACCATTCGTCCCTGCGGCATGTCATCTACGCCGGTGCGCCGATGTACCGCGAAGACCAGGTCGCGGCGCTCAAAAAAATTGGCAAGGTCATCGTCCAATATTACGGCCTCGGCGAGGTGACGGGCAGCATCACCTATCTGCCGGCCGAAATTCATTCGATCGATGATGCGCAAATGCCGGTCGGCAGTGTCGGGTTTGCCCGCAGCGGCATGGAGATCACCATCAAGAGCCTCGAAGGCGAGATCCTGCCTGCCGATGCGCGCGGCGAAATCTGCGTGCGCGGTCCGGCGGTCTTTGCCGGGTATCTCAACAATCCCGAAGCCAACGCCAAAGTCTTCAAGGAGGGGTGGTTCCACACCGGCGATCTCGGATATCTGGATGCACGCGGATTTCTCTATCTGACGGGCCGGGCGTCCGACATGTATATTTCGGGCGGCTCGAACGTCTATCCGCGTGAAGCGGAAGAGGTGCTCCTGACCCATCCAGGCGTGGAGGAAGTCGCGGTCCTGGGGGTGCCCGATCCGAAATGGGGCGAGGCCGGTGTGGCAGTCGTGGTCAAATCGCCGGCATTTGAAACCAGGGGGCTTTCGGCGGCGGAACTTCTGGGTCATCTGGAAGGGAAGCTCTCGCGCTACAAGCTTCCGCAAACCTTCGTGTTTTGGGATGAACTGCCGAAATCCGGATACGGCAAGGTGCCCAAACACCTGATTAGAGAGCAGCTCTACGCCCGCGGAGATTTAGCTGCGGCGAACGGCGGTAAGGAACCATGACGGAATTGTCGCAGAGCATCGAAGGTAAAGCATCGCGCCGCCGCGTCACACAGCCCGGCGCTCCGCTGTCACCCCGCCGGCTCTGTGTCTGGGCGGAGACGGGGCAGGAGCTGCGGCTTATCCTTCCCGAGGGCGCCGATTTGCTCAAGGACCTCGCCGCTGCGCTGTCAGCCAGAGGCATCAAAAGCGCGGCGATACAGATGCTTTCCGGCAGCTTCGGCAGGGTAAGCTACTTTACAGGCATGATCGATGCGACAGGGGCGCGGGTCGCGACCTATGGCGCGCCGCGTGAACTGAGCGGTCCCGTAATGCTTCTTGGGGCAAATGCCGTCTTCGGGCGCAGCGAGGCCGGCGAGCCTCTGGTTCATTGCCACGCTGTCATGGTGGATACCGAAGGCCGCGTCCATGGCGGGCACCTGCCTCTGGAGGGCTGTATTCTGGGCACCGAAGGGGCCGTGATCATGATTGCGCCTCTGGAAGGCGCTGGTTTCGAAGTTTCCTACGACAGCGAGACCAACTACAGCCTGTTTCACCCTACGGCATCGGTACCCGTAAACTGACGGCCGCAGGCTCAAGATGTACGCGCACCAATGCACAAAAGCCGGTGGCGCAGCTTCAGGGGAAGGAGATGGAAGTGACCGCAACAAGGATCGAGCAGGGGGCTTATGGCCGTTCCGCGATCATCCGTCTGCGTCCCAACGAGGACCTGGTCGAAGGTGTCGAACAAGCTTGCAGGGAAAACGGGATACTGCACGCGGTTGTCCGTTCCGCGGTGGGAAGCCTTGTCGACGCGGTGTTGAGTTACGGTGGTGCCGACGATGAACGTACCGTCTCCGCGCGGGGGCCGGGAGTCGAGATTCTCACCCTGGCCGGCGAGATCGCCCCCGGAGCGGATGGGCATCCCCGGGCAAATCTGCGCGGCACCATTTCGACTCCGGACGCGCGTGTATTAGGAGGCCGGTTTCTCAGCGGGCAGAATTCAATCTGCATCACCCTCGAGCTGGTTTTGCAGGAATGGTTGCCTGAAACAAAGGCTGCACAACCGCAATAAATTTGTATACTAACGGATAATATTGCGCGAATGAACGCAGATACGTGATGTGCTAATCAAAAATTAACCATCGATGTTGTTGATTCATTAAGTTATTAATGACATCGCAGCTGTTCACCTCTGGTGGAACGGCTGCATGTCTGTGGCGGAAGGCACGGTGTGCGGTTCAAGTGAGCTCTTAAGAGCGTTAACAATACCTTTAGGCTGTTTCGTGTATTTGTATCGAATGCTTTTGGGTCCTCGTCGTCGGGGCCGTCGATTGGGGGCGAGGGTGTATCTGATGCGAGTGACTGCTTGATGTCGATAATCGTCGTTATAGACGATCGCGTTACCAATCGTCGGGTTCTTGAGAAACTCGCGTCCTCGATTGGCGACAACATCACGGTAAAGGCTTTTGCCGAACCGCAGGCTGCGCTCGAGTGGTCGAAGAGCAATATCCCCGATCTCGTTGTCACTGATTTCAAGATGCCGAAGATGGACGGCGCCGAGTTCATCCGGCAGTTCAGGGAACTGCCGCCCTGTATCGATGTGCCGGTGATGGTCGTTACCGCATACGAGGATCAGGCATTTCGTTATGCCGCCCTGGAATCAGGCGCGACCGATTTCCTGCTGAGCCCTGTGGATCATCACGAATTCCGGGCCCGCTCGCGGAATCTGCTCAGTCTTCGTGAACATCAAAAGCTCCTGAACGAACGCGCGATCACCCTTGAGCGCCGTTATGAAAAGGATACCGACCAGCTCGAACGGGCCCTGACGGAAAGTCACGAACGCCTGCTTCTGGTCATCGATGCCGTTCCGGCAATGATTTCCGCGACGACGGCGGGCGCGCGCTACGCCTTTATGAACAACTATCAGGCTCAGCTCTTCGGTGTCATTCCGGATGAAGCCGTCGGACGCACGGCGATGGAGCTCCTGAACAACGACTATGCCCGGAATTCCATCGCTTTGGACGAGCGGGCTTTCGTGACCGGCGAAGCGCCGTCCTTGTTCGAAGAAGAGTTCGTCACGGTCAACAAGGTCAAGCGTATCTTCCTGACCTCAAAATCCCTGGTCCGGGATTCGGGCGGACAGGTCACCAACATCGTGACTGTGTCGTTCGACATCACCGAGCGGAAGGCCGCAGAACAGCAACTGATACACGCCAAAGAACTGGCCGAGGTTGCCAACCGCAGCAAGACCGAGTTCCTGGCAAACATGAGCCACGAACTGCGGACACCTTTGAACGCCATTATCGGCTACGCCCAGGTGATCGGCACCGAGTTGCTCGGTCCGGTCGGGAACGATAAATACGGCGATTACGCGCGAAACATCGAGGAAAGTGGAAGCCTGCTGCTGCACATCATCAAGGACATCCTCGATGTCTCGATGATCGAGGCGGGAACCATTGAGCTGCATGAAGAGCCTGTCGATCTGGCGACGCTGGTGGATGACGTCTTGCGTCTTGCCGAGGAACGGGCCGCCGCTGCACGCATTGCGATCCGGACGGAAATTGAGCCGGACGTCCCGCTCCTGACCGTCGACCCGGTCAAGGTTAAGCAGATCCTGCTTAATCTTGTGGTCAATGCGCTCAAGTTCACGCTCGTAGCCGGACAGGTCACGGTGGCGGTGCGCCGGGCGGGTGACGGGGTTGAAATCGCGGTAACCGACAATGGCGTCGGCATGACATCCGAGGAAATCAAAGTTGCCGTGACCCGCTTCGGACGCTTGAGAAATTCAGAGACTCAGGCCGTTCCTGGTACTGGTCTCGGGTTGCCGCTCTCGATCGATCTGACCGAGCTGCATGGCGGCAGGTTGGAGATTGAGAGTGAAAAGGGAGTAGGCACAACGATTATCGTTCTGTTCCCCCACGATAGAATTATGGAAGAGCCGCCGGACGAGTTGAGCGTTGGCGGCTGAAAAAGTCCGCTAGATGGCGAATGATCGCGACATAACACGGGACCCATCGATAGGGCAGCCATCGGAACAGACGGCGGTCAAGGCTCCCGCCATGGCGGCTCCAAAGTCCTTGGATAAGCGCACCCGTATCGCCTTCGTCGGTTTGATGGTCACGGCTTTTGCCAGTATCGCGCTGGTAGCCGGCCCACTCTGGGTCACCGGTCGGCCCCCGACCGAATGGCCGCTTGCGGCCCTCTTGCTGATCGTATTTCTGTTAGCCACACCGATTGCGCTGGCCCTGGTTTGGTGGCCGCGGCGGTATGTCGTCGATCAGGTCTTTGCCCGGCGGCCGGACAGCGAACACGAGCAGGCAACAATCCGGATGGCGCTGGGCGGCGTTGCCATGCTCTACCTCTCGGTTGCGAGTCTGTACCTCGATGCCGATGACGGGCTTCAGCAGGCGGCAACAGCCATGGCGTGGGGACTATGCGTCGGCTGGCTGGCTCTTTTGCATATCGTCGTGTCGCCAGGGCAATCGACCCCCCGCCGCGGTGCGATGGCCATGGTGGATCTGCTGACCCTCAGCTACATGCTGGCGGTCGGCGGCGGTCCCGCTTCGGTGCTGTTTCCGATCTATCTCTGGGTCACCTTCGGCAACGGTTTCCGCTACGGTGTCAGCTTCCTGGTCTTTTCGGCCGGTATCAGTGCCTTCGGCTTCGGCGGTGCCGTTTTGACCAGCAGCTATTGGTCGAGCAACAGCTTCGTCGCCTATGGCCTGCTCATTTCGTTGATCGTGCTGCCGGCTTACGTTTCGACCCTGATTAAAAAACTCAACAGAGCAAGAGCCCAGGCCGAGGAAGCAAGCCAGGCCAAGAGCCGCTTCCTCGCGACCATGAGCCACGAGCTGCGGACACCGCTCACGGCGGTTATTTCGACCGGCGACCTGTTGGAGACAACTTCTCTTGATGCCGATCAGCGCTCGATGGTTGGCACGGTCCGGGCTTCGGCGAAGGCCTTGCTGTCGCTGATCAACGAAATTCTGGACCTGTCGCGTATTGAGGCAGGTAAGCAAAACCTGGATATCGGCCATGTCGATGTCTGCGAAGTCGTCTCGTCGGTTTGGCGTATGCTGCATGCACAGGCCGAGCAAAAGGGTTTGCATCTGCGCGTTTCTCTGGATGCCCGCCTTCAGCGCGGACTGAGCGGTGACACCAAACGGCTGATGCAGATTCTGGTCAACCTGGTGGGAAACGCCATCAAGTTTACCGGTGAGGGCGAAGTTGAAATTTCCGCCTGTCTTCTTGAGACCAAGGGGCGCCAGGACTGGGTCCTTTTCTCCGTCCGGGACACCGGGATTGGCGTGCCGGCCGAAAAACTGGGATCGATTTTCGAAGGCTTTACTCAGGCTGACGATGCGATTAACAGGCGCTATGGCGGTACCGGACTGGGATTGACCATCACAAAGCAGCTCGTCGAGATGATGGGCGGGGAAATTGAGGTTCTGAGCGAAGAGGGGCAGGGCAGCCAGTTTAATCTGACCATTCCGTTCGACCTGCTGTCATCCGGCGCCGACTCGAGCAGTGAGACTGAATCCGAGAGCCCGGACGTCGCGGGTCCTGCTGCCGGGCATTTGCCGGTCGTCGTTTGTGTGCCGGCCCCCCGGCGGGCGCAAATCATGGCGGCCCTTGATAGCACGGTGACAACGGCGGCCGACGGCATAGACGAAGCTGTGTCCGCGATCGAGGCCTACCGGGATCAGGGGCATGTGATGATCGCGGCCGATGCTGTCGAGCGCGACGGGCTCTCGGGGCAACTGCTTCGTTATCTTGAAGACCGCGGCTCGAACGATGGTATTGCCCTTGTCGAAGTCTCGTCCGGTGATCAGCAGACCGGTGTTGAACGGGTCTGGCCCGTTGATGTGGTCATTGCCAGCCCGCCAACCGAGAAAGCTTTCTCGACGGCACTGCATCAGGGCGGTCTGTTCTATTCGTCGGGATTGTCGAAGTCCGGAGAGGAAGAGGGTGCCGAAGGTGATGCGGCTTCCGAGCCGGTTCCCAGTCGCCGCATTCTGCTGGTCGACGACAACCGTACGAACCGCCGCGTGATCTCGCGTGTTCTGGAGAATGCCGGGCACGTTGTGGAGACGGCTGAAAATGGCGACGACGCTCTGGACCGCCTTGACGTCGATGCGTTCCATATTGTCCTGACCGATATCAACATGCCGGGGACCAGCGGTCTGGATTTGACCAAGATGTACCGGGTTCTTCATGCCGATGAGCCTCATATGCCCATCGTCGCCCTGACCGCTGATGCCACAGAACAGGCAAAGCAGGATTGCCGGGATGCAGGCATGGACGGCTTTTTGACGAAGCCGGTTGAAGCGCAGCAACTCATAGCGTTGGTACGGGAGTTGACGGCTGGTGCGGTTGGCCTGGACGATGCCCAATTCCTTGAGACCCTGTCACCGGATTCACCAGATCGCACGGCGCCAGAAGAAGCGTCTCTAGGCGCGGAGGAGGCCGGCGCAAGTCAAACGCAGGCGCCGGCGCGCCCGCCGCAGCTGATAACCCCTATATCGGCGCACCCGAAGTACGGAGGGGCGTCGAACGAGCCGGTGCTCGATCCGGACTCCGTCGACGCGCTGCGTGCCCTGGACAGCGATCATGCCTTCATGGCGGAGGTGTTCGATGACTTCCTGGCCGACGCCGCGGCAACCATGGTCAATCTGAACGATGCCTTCGACAACGGCGATCTGGCGGCGTTTCATGACGAGGCCCACGCCCTGCGCAGCAGCGCAGGCTATGTCGGCGCCAAGCGTATGGTCAGGCTGTTGCTTGATATGCGCGAGTTCGGACCCGACCGGGACAACAAGCGCACGCGCGAACTCTTGAGCGCGCTCAGTGAAGAATTCGAAATGGTGCGGGTGGCCGCGGGCCAAGAAGTTTCTGAGACGCGCAGGGCAACGCCCTTATAGCGCTGACGCCCTTATCGCGCTGACGCCCTTGATTGGCTCATCCTTTCGTTTTTCCCGTCTTCCAACAGAAACAGCTCCGAAGTCATCGCATACGCGTTGCGCTTCGGAGCTGTTCCGTTGTCTCGAAGAGGCCTGCTATGGAGAGACAGACTCTTTCTCAAAAATATCCCGCTGCCGCTGCGTCGTCAGGCAGACTTCAGAACCCGGTTTCGGCGTCGGTCCTGAGCCGAGACCAGACGGCCCATTTTCTTCAGATCGGCTTCGTCCAGCGTCATGGCCGTTTCGACCCAAAGATCGGTGATATCCATCATCTCTTTCAGGGTCACCGGATTGATGCGCTGACGGGCCTGGAAGATCGCACGGTGCGCTGCGTGCCGCCGCTCGTTCTTGGCAACATACTGATGAAGAGCTTCTTCGCCGTGGCCGTCATCGGCCAATACGTCGACGACACCCATCTCGTATAGCTCTTCGGCGGTGTAGAGGCGTCCAGACATGATCATGCGTTCAGCGCGGCCGGGTGCAATCCGGCGTGACAGAAAGCTGTAGGCGCCCATTCCGGGGAAGAGACTAAAGAGGATTTCCGGCAAACCGAACTTTGCACTGCGCTCAGCCACGATCACGTTGCTCGAGAGTGCGGCTTCGAACCCGCCGCCCAGGGCATCGCCTTGAATTAGGGCAACTGTGATGATGGGAACGTTCAGGCTGGTCCAGTTGGCGTAGCCTTCACGAACCACCCGATAGGCATACTCGCGCAGCTTCTCGCGCTCCTGGTTCTGGATCAGCTGAGAAAACAGACTCAGATCGCCACCCAGGTTCCACACGCCCGGCATCCGCGAGCCCCAGACAAGATACTTCAGCTTGCTGCTGCGTCCGTTGGATTTCTCGTACCACGAGCGAATGCTTTGCTGGACCTTGCCAATGTCGTTCAGCAGGGCGGGGGTAAAGCTTGGGCGGTCTTCGAAGTCGAACCAGCAGGTGCAAATCTCATCCCGCCCGGAAAAAACCACATCGATTTCATCAAGGTTCAGACTGGCGAGTTCATCCTTGATATCCGTCGACCGATCCGCCATCGCGCGCTTAACAGCGGTGCGGGCTTTTTCCGTGGCCGACGATGACAACGAGGATCGGTGGTCAAAGAGTGAGTTTGGTGAGACGTCTTTCTCTACAGTTTCAGCTGCCGTGCTAAGCTGTTCGAGCATTCCTGTTCTCCATATCAAAATTCAAGCGGTCTACCGGGTCTCGCCAACCGGCATACTCGCGGCGGGTTAGTTTCCACCCCGACCAGCATACCTTGCACTACATGCTGCCCTTTTTTCCTCGGGAATGGAAAAACTAGATTCAAATTTTATCAAATTATAACACTTCATTTTAGGATTTTTTTCCGTTAAGTGTTAACGCCTCAGTGTTGGTTGATCAGATCGCTTTACGGTTAACCAAATTAGTTCATCTCTTCTCTCTTACGCATAAGCATTTGGAATTGCGCTAAATCCTGTTAACCATTTGCCCAATCTACAGAAATATATCTGAATTCCTAGTCGGGGAATACGCGTATTGCGAGTTGTTGCGGGATCTCCAAAGCGATGAAATGGGATAAGATTCATCTTTTGTCCGATTCTGCGAGTCTCGTTCGCATGCGATAAGATAAAGTTCCTGTGTTGTGCGGCCTTTTTTGCGGTTATTTCGTCTGAACACAAACGAGTATGTAAAGAGAGTCTTAAATTTTAGTAAATATTTCGTTAATTATTAGGGTTAATGGCCGAGTATTTTTGTGTCATCGCTGCGCGGCATGGTCGTATGACCAAAAAACACTGGATACTTTAGTCGAATTTCCTTTTACGCGTTATTTGGAAATATAAAACGCCTTAAAGGTGCATGTTTTCCCTGGAATTTAGTTCGAGAAGTTAGCTTGCTGATAGAAGCTGATGAGTGCGGGAGTTTCTCATATTTACATAAAAGATTTGTATTGAAATAATTTACTACATGATTAAATGTACAATATGAGATTTGCACAAAGCATTGTGTGAAATAGGCTCTGCGCAGGCGTAGGCTGCACATTAAGCGTCTTCCGGCTTTGAGGAGGTGCTTTTTTCAGACAGCCGGCCGAGGGGTTAAAACCGGCGTCCAATGGACGCGAAACTGGATGACGAGATGATGGTCGGGGTCGAATTGAAATGAGGTACTTCCCAACCTTTCTCCGGCTGTCGGAGCGGCCCTGCCTCGTGGTTGGCGGCGGTGAGACAGCTCTTCGCAAGGTCCGCCTGCTACGCAAGGCACAGGCAGCCGTCACAGTTGTGGCCGACGCCATCGATCCGCGTGACATCGCAACAGAACTCCTTACCCTGGAGCGCGACGCAGCCATCCGCCTGGAGCGGCGCGGGTTCCGCCCAGAGGACGTTGAAGGCCAGGCCGTCGTGATCTCTGCGACGGAGATGCCTGCCCGTGACGAGCTTGTCGCCTTGACCGCCCGTCGGGCGGGGCGCCCCGTCAATGTCGTTGATCGGCCGGATCTCTCCGATTTCATCACCCCGGCGATCGTGGACCGGGATCCCGTGACCATTGCGATTTCGAGCGCTGGAACTGCGCCTGTTTTGGCCCGCCGCCTACGCGCGCAGATAGAAGCGCTTCTGCCGAACCGGCTGGGCGCACTGGCTTCCTTCGCCGACAGCTTCCGCCGTGCGGTCAAGGTTAACATCCATGATGGCCGGGCACGCCTTCGCTTTTGGGATCGTTTCTTCGATGGCCCCGTTGCCGCATCGGTGATCGCCGGTGACGAGACCGCAGCCCGCGAGAAAATGCTCACCCTGGTCAATGCCGCGTCTGCCAGGGAGAATCCTCAAGGCCGGGTGTCAATCGTTGGGGCCGGGCCGGGAGATCCCGATCTTTTGACCTTTAAGGCCATGCGGGCGCTCCAGCATGCCGATGTCGTGGTTTACGACAAGCTGGTCGGCCCTGAGATCCTGGACTATGCGCGCCGTGATGCCGAACGCATTTACGTCGGCAAAACCCGCGGCAACCACACCCGCACCCAGGATGAAATCAATGGGATCCTGGTTGAGGAAGCGCGCCTGGGCAAACAGGTGGTCCGTCTTAAAGGCGGCGACCCGTTCATCTTTGGGCGGGGCGGCGAGGAGCAGGATTACCTGGTCCAGCACGGCATCGCCGTTGAAGTTGTCCCCGGCATTACGGCAGCGGCCGGCTGTGCGGCGTCGAGCGGCATTCCGCTGACCCATCGCGACCATGCGCAGGCTGTCACCTTTGTGACCGGCCACGCCAAGGACGGCGAACCCGACCTAGACTGGTCTGCGTTGGCAAACCTAAAACAGACCCTGGTCATTTACATGGGCGTTTCGACGATCGCCCGTAGCTGCGAACGTTTGGTTCAGCATGGTCTGGATCCCCAGACACCAGCGGCTGTGATTGAAAACGGAACTCTGCCCGAACAGCGCACCGTGACCGGCACACTTACCGATCTGGCTTCCCTTGTTGCCGCGAACGGCATCAAGGGGCCGGGGCTCTTTATCGTTGGAGACGTCGTTTCCGCTGCGGGTGGCGCGGCTGCTCTTGCCGGATCCGCAGGCATCGGCCTTGGTGCGCAGACTGAACCTCTGCACCGATTGGCGGTTTAAAGGAAGATATGAAGATGACTGTGCAAATTTTGACCGCAAATCGCCTCGGCGACGGAGCTGTCGTCTATCGCTCGCAGGCGGGCGAATGGACTGCGCGACTGGGTGAGAGCCGTGTCCTGGCAACGGCGGAAGATGCCGCCCGGATCCTGGCGGAAGCGGAGACACCGGCCGCCGCCCTGGAAGTGGTCGGTCCTTATTTGATGCCGGTCGACAATGCCGCCGGTGAGATCCGCCCGGTCGAGATGCGGGAATTCATTCGTGCAAAAGGGCCCAGCAACCGGACAGACCTCGGTTATCAGGCCGAAAACAATTCACCCTCCTTAGTGGGATAAGTAAGTCATGTACAGGTACGACGAGTTCGACCACACCTTGGTCAGCGAGCGTGTTCACCAATTCCGAGATCAGGTCGAGCGGCGTCTCGCTGGCGAGCTGACCGAAGACCAATTCAAGCCGCTGCGTTTGATGAACGGCCTTTACCTGCAGCTGCATGCCTACATGCTGCGCGTTGCAGTTCCTTATGGCACCCTGTCGTCCACGCAAATGCGCAAGCTGGCCTTTGTCGCGCGCCGTTACGACAAAGGCTATGGGCACTTCACTACGCGCCAGAACATTCAGTTCAACTGGCCAAAGCTTGAAGAGACACCCGATATCCTGGCGGAACTGGCCGAAGTCGAGATGCACGCCATCCAGACCAGCGGCAACTGTATCCGCAATACCACCTCGGACCAGTTTGCCGGTGCCGCCGCAGACGAGATCGAGGATCCGCGCGTCTATTGCGAAATCATTCGGCAATGGTCGACCCTGCATCCGGAATTCACCTTCCTGCCGCGCAAGTTCAAGATCGCCGTAACCGGTGCCGATCATGATCGTGCCGCCGTGCGCGTGCACGACATCGGACTGCAGATGTGCCGCAACGAAGCCGGCGAAGTGGGCTTTGAGGTCATCGTCGGTGGCGGTCTTGGCCGTACGCCGGTAATCGGTCAGACTATCCGCGAATTTCTGCCGAAGCAGCATCTACTGTCCTATCTCGAGGCGATCCTGCGGGTCTACAATCAGCTCGGCCGCCGAGACAACCTTTACAAGGCGCGGATCAAGATTCTGGTGCGTAGTGAGGGCATTGAGAGCTTCTCCCGCATGGTTGAGGAAGAGTGGTCGCACATCAAGGATTCGGCGCTTCAGCTTCCGCTGGACGAAATCGCGCGCATCGAAAACTACTTCGCCGCACCCCGCTACGAGCATCTCGACGACAACGTCCGGGAATTCGAGGTCAAGCGCTTCGAGGACCGGGAGTTCGCCAGCTGGGTGCGGACCAATGTGACAGCGCACAAGCAGCCGGGTTATGCGGTTGCCACGATTTCTTTGAAGCCCGTCGGCAAGCCGCCCGGAGATGCCAGCGCCTGGCAAATGGATGCGGTCGCAGACCTTGCCGAGAGCTATTCCTTTAGCGAGATCCGGGTGACGCATGAGCAGAATCTGGTTCTGGCGCATGTGAAGAAAGCCGATCTCTATGCATTGTGGCTGGGCCTGCGGGACTTGGAGCTGGCAACGCCCAATGCGGGCCTGCTTTCAGACATGATCGCCTGTCCGGGCCTGGATTACTGCAATCTGGCCAATGCCCGTTCCATCCCGGTCGCGCAACGCATCTCCGAGCGCTTCAGCGATCTGGAACGCCAGCACGATATCGGTGCTCTGAAAATCAAGATCTCCGGCTGCATCAATGCCTGCGGGCATCATCACGTAGGCCATATCGGCCTGCTGGGCGTCGATAAAAAGGGTGAAGAGTTCTATCAGATCACCCTGGGCGGCAGTGCCGACGAAAACACCGCGATCGGCAAGATTGTCGGGCCGGCCTTTTCCTACGACGACGTTGTTGGCGCGGTCGAGGACATCGTCGACACCTATCTGGAATACCGAACAGACGGCGAAGAATTCAACGATACCTACCGGCGGGTCGGACTGGCACCATTCAAGGAGAAGCTCTATGCCGCTCATTAAGGAAGGCGTGCTGGCCGAGGACAACTGGCAGTCCCTCGCCGACGAAGACAATCTGGTTGACGGCCCGATTGTCGTCAGCCTCGAGCGCTGGCAGGAAGAGCGCGAGAGCCTGCTGGCCCGCAATACACCGCTCGGGCTGCGCCTGAGAAGCGATCAGTCTCCGGCATTGGTTGTCGATGACCTGGAACGTTTCTCGGTTGTTGCTCTGGAGTTTCCGAAGTTCGCTGACGGCCGGGCCTATTCCTATGCCCGTCTGCTGCGTGACCGTTACGGCTTCAAAGGCGAAGTCCGTGCCGTCGGTCATGTGTTTCGGGATCAGTTTCTGCTGATGCAGCGTTGCGGCTTCGATGCGTTCGAGGTTGCCGATCCGGCAGCTGTGGAGGCATGGGAGCAGGCGGTCTCGGAGATCTCCGTGACCTATCAGCCGGGCGCTGATGCCCGGCGGCCAGCCCTGGCGCTCCGCCGCAGCCGACCGGCCGTGGCCTAGGCCCGGACACATGGTGCAACAGATTGAAGTTGCGCCGGAGAGCCTGGTGAAGCGTTACCAGGATCTGCCGGACAGGGACCTGCTGCGCGTTGCGATCGGGGAAGCCTTTCCCGGCCGGATCGCGGTGGTGTCGTCCTTTGGCGCGGAATCTGCGATTGTTCTGAGCCTTGTGGCACAGATCGACCCCTCGGTTCCGGTGATTTTCCTGGATACCGGAAAGCATTTTCCCGAGACCCTGGACTACCGGGATCAGCTGATCGATCGCTTCGGCCTGACCGATGTGCGGTCGATCGAGCCTGCCGCTGCCGATCTGGCGGCTGAAGATCCGGACGGGACGCTCTGGCAGCGTAATACGGTCCGCTGCTGCGAACTGCGAAAGGTCGCGCCGCTGGCGCGCGCGCTCGAGGGCTTCGACGCCTGGGTGACGGGCCGAAAGCGTTTCCACGGCGCACTCAGATCCTATCTGCCCCGGATCGAGTTCGACGGCGAGCGTTACAAGGTCAATCCAATAGTCGATTGGTCGGCCGAGAAGATTGAGGCGGCTTTTGACGATTTGAACCTGCCGCGGCATCCCCTGACCGATGATGGCTTCCTGTCGATCGGTTGTGCGCCCTGCACCCAGGCGCCGCTTGATGACAACGCCGTGCGGTCCGGCCGCTGGGCGGGGTCGGGGAAAACCGAGTGCGGGATCCATAACCGTCCGGCGCCGCCTGCCGCTTCTGCGATGAGACGTCCCGGCGCACCTTTGCCGGGATGCTGAGCAGGATCTGAAAGACCGGCCTCTCGCAGAATTTCAATTCCAGAAGATAATAGAGAAGATTGATGAGCTATATCGTTGTGACCGACCGTGAAGGCGCCGAACACCACTTGGAGGCCGTCGAAGGCTGGCGGGTGATGGAAATCATCCGGGACCATGGATTGCCGATCAAGGCCGAGTGCGGCGGTGCCTGCAGCTGCGCCACCTGCCATGTCTATGTCGCGCCCGAGTGGCAGGAGCGTTTGTATCAAGCCACGGATGAAGAAGTCGATATGCTCGACGAAGCCTTCGAAGTCGAAGAGGAGTCCCGCCTGAGCTGCCAGATCCTTTTTTCCCAAGAACTGGCGGGCCTGAAGCTGCAGCTCGCCCCGCAATAGTCGCGGCGGCGATCGGAGCGCTTAGGTCGCCTGCAGGGGGCAATATAGCGGTTGCCGTGCCCGGCGGAATTTCTATGCTAACCGGCTAAGTCATTCTCCAGCAGATCGCGGCGATAGAATCTGGCGCTTGATCTGCGCTTCCCGGTTTTCAGTGAGGTTCCGTGCAGATCAACAGCAGTTTCGACGGTGGCAACATAGAGGTCGTTGACCTCTCCAACGCCGCAAATCCCAAGGTCCGGATTTGCAAGGACAACGAATCCGACTTTTTGCAGTGGTTCTACTTCCGGCTGATCGATCGTCGCGGTACAGATATCGCCGTGGACGTCGTCAATGCCGGCGAAGTCACCTATGCCGGCGGGTTCGAAGGATATCGGGCCGTCGCCTCCTACGATCGGGAAACCTGGTTCAGGGTCGATACATCCTTCGACGGCAAGGTCATGACCCTGCGGCATACGCTTGAGCAGGACGCGATCTACTTCGCTTATTTTGCACCCTTTTCCATGGAACGTCATGCGGACCTGGTGGCGAGTGCGGCCGAAGCTTCCAATGTCTCGCTGGATGTTCTGGGCGAGACCCTGGACGGCCAGGCAATGGACCTCCTGACCATCGGAACTCCCGGCGAGGACCGCTTGCCCTGCTGGGTTATCGGACGCCAGCATCCCGGCGAGACGATGGCCGAATGGTGGATGGAAGGTTTTCTGGACCGCATGACCGACCCGCACGACCCGGTTGTCCGCGCGCTATTGGAGAAGACAGTCTTCTACGTGGTTCCCAACATGAATCCGGACGGCAGCCGCCGCGGGCACCTGCGGACCAATGCCAGGGGCGTGAACCTGAACCGGGAATGGGAGAACGCGTCGATGGAGCGCAGCCCGGAGGTTTTTCTGGTGCGCGAGCGTATGCATCAGACCGGGGTGAGGCTTTGTCTGGACGTCCATGGCGACGAGGCCCTGCCTTATAACTTCATCGCGGGCTTCAACGGGATCCCCTCGATGACCGACGCCCAGATCACGCTCTACCGTGATTTCAGGGAAAAGCTTGCGGCAATCTCGCCGGACTTCCAAACCAAGTTCGGCTACCCCGAGACCCAGCCGGGTAAGGCCAGTCTCGCGATGTGCACCAATTACACGGCGGAAACCTTCGGCTCTCTCTCCATGACCCTGGAGCAGCCTTTCAAGGACACCGTCGACTCGCCCGACGAATTCTTCGGCTGGTCGCCGGCGCGCTGCGGCCGTTTGGCTTCGTCCTGTATCGACACCATCTATTCCGTCGTCGACCGTCTATAGGTTGATGACCGCTTTATCCTCGGTTTCACCATCCGCGCCTCCCATCGGGTGGCGTGACCATGGGCGCATGCTGATTGCCACGATGCTGATTGCAACGTCCTTTCCTGTCGTCGCGGCGATCGCCGATGGACTGGACGCGCTGGTTCTCACGTTCCTGAGGTTCCTGATCGCGGCTGTACTGTTTCTGCCGATTGTAATCCTGAAGTACGGACTCACGTTGCCGGGCCTGCGCGACCTTGCCCGCTATGCGGCGATCAGTGCCTGTATGGTTGGATTTTTCTGGTGCATGTTTGAGGCCCTGCGGACCACCACTGCCCTCAACACGGGCGCGCTTTTTACCTTCATCCCCAGCATCGCCGCGCTCGTTTCAGCCGTTCTCCTCAAGGATCGTCTGGACCGGAAGAAGCTGATCGCGCTGGTGCTTGGTTCGGTTGGGGCACTGTGGGTGGTCTTCCGCGGTGATCCCAGCCGTCTGCTGGGGCTGGAACTCAATCATGGCGATCTGATTTTCTTTCTCGGCTGCATTTTCTTCGGCTTCTATACCCCTTTGGTGAAGTTCTTTCATAAGGGCGAAGCGATGCCGGTCATGACCTTCTGGACCCTGGCAACCGGCGCGCTCTGGCTGTTTCTTCTCTCGATCCCGAGGCTCATTGAAATCGACTGGCCCGCGATCGAACCGAAGGTTTATCTGGGCACCGCATATCTGGCAATTTTCACGACCCTGATCACCTTTTTCCTGACGCAGTATTCGACGGTGCGACTCGGGCCGACAAGAGTCATGGCCTACAGCTACATGAATCCGGCGCTGGTTCTGGCTTTGACCTGGGCTCTTGGCCAGACACCGCCGAGCCTCATGATTTTACCCGGCGTTTTCATTGTTCTCGGTGCGACCGTCGTGCTGCAGGGCTGGCTGCGCCTGGGTGGGCGCTCATCTACCTGAGGTAAACTTGATATCGTGGACAGCCTTCCGCCGATAGGGCATGCTTTCCGGCAATAGCCCGCAAACGATTGCGGCAAAGTGCAGATTTGGCGCTCGGAGTCCCATCCGGGCGCGCACAAATTAATAACATCAGGAGGTCAGGAATATGCGAAGACTATTGGGGGCGGTTGCGATTGCCGCTATGGCTTGGACGACTCCGGCGGCGTTCGCGGAGACGCCGAAAGATACGCTCGTGATGGCCAATGCCATCGACGATATCATCACTTTGGATCCGGCGGAGATTTTCGAGTTTTCCGGTGCCGAGTATGCCGGCAACACCTATGACCGTTTAATTGGTTATGAAATTGAAGACGTCTCCAAGATCTACGGCGTCGCCGCCGAGAGCTGGAGCATTTCCGACGACGGCAAGACTTACACCTTCAAAATGCGCCCGGGCATCAAGTTCATTTCGGGCAATCCGCTGACCGCTGAAGACGCCGCTTTCTCTCTGCAGCGCGCGATCATTCTCGACAAGTCGCCAGCCTTTATCCTCACCCAGTTCGGCTTCACTCCGGAGAACGTGAAAGACAAGATCAGGGCGACCGACGACTCCACACTGGTGATCGAAACCGATCAGGCTTATGCGCCGACCTTTTTGCTTTACTGCCTGACTGCGACGATCAGTTCCGTGGTCGACAAAAAAGAAGTCATGGCCCACGAGCAGGACGGCGATCTGGGACACAAGTGGCTGCGCACAAATTTCGCCGGCTCCAGCACTTTCAAGCTGCGTCAGTGGAAGGCCAATGAAGTTCTGGTGCTCGACCGGAATGACGATTACTGGGGCGAACTTCCGGCCATGAAACGCGTGGTCATCCGTCACATCGCGGAACCCGCTACCCAACGTCTTTTGCTGGAAAAAGGCGACATCGACATCGCGCGCAAGCTTGGCGCCGACCAGTTGGCGGGCCTTGAAGGCAACGCCGATATTCGTGCGCGCCAGGGCGAGAAGGGGGCTGTCTACTATCTCGGACTGAGCCAGAAAAACGAATTCCTGAGTAAGCCGCAGGTGCGTCAGGCACTGAAGTATCTGGTCGATTACAAAGGCATCGAACAGACCATCATGAAGGGCAAGGCCACCGTGCATCAGGCCTTCCTGCCCAAGGGTTTCCTCGGCGCCCTGACCGAAACACCTTTCAGCCTCGACGTCGAAAAGGCCAAGGCTCTGTTGGCCGAAGCTGGTCTGGCAGACGGCTTCAGCCTGACCATGGATACGCGCAACACGGCTGAGATCACCGAGATGGCGCAGTCGATTCAATCGACCTTCGCCCAGGCCGGCATCAAGCTGGAAATCATTCCCGGTGACGGCAAGCAGACGTTGACCAAGTACCGTGCCCGCAACCACGACATCTACATCGGCCGCTGGGGCCCGGATTATCAGGATCCGCACACCAATGCCGATACCTTCGCACGGAACCCGGATAATTCCGACGACGCCAAGTCCAAGCCGCTGGCATGGCGGAATTCCTGGGATATTCCTGCGATGACCAAGCAGGCCGATGCCGCCGTACTGGAACGCGACGCCGCCAAGCGTGCCGAGATGTATCTGGCTCTGCAGCGTGAGCACCAGCAGGTCTCGCCCTTCGTCGTGATGCTTCAGGATATCGAAGTCATCGCGGAGCGCGCCAACACCAAGGGCTTCATTATCGGCCCTGCGTTCGACGACAACCGCTATCACAAAGTGACCAAGGACTGATCGGTCTGGACATTTTGTGACAAACGGTTCGCATAACGCGGCAACCGGCGAAGTAAATTCGACTCGCTTTCGGTTGCCGCAGCCCGTCAAGGTGGTCCTGGGGTTGGTGACAACCCTGGGACTGACCTTTCTGGGTCTTCTCGTGGTCACCTTTTTCATTGGCCGGGTGGTTCCGATCGATCCGGTGCTGGCGGCAGTCGGGGATCACGCTTCGGCTTCAGCCTATGAAAAGGCCAAAATTGAACTGGGACTTCATCTGCCTCTCTGGCAGCAGTTTCTGGTCTACGTGAAGAACGTGGCCGTCGGTGATTTCGGCGAGTCGGTTCTCACGGCCAATCCCGTCATCGACGACATTAAACGGGTCTTTCCGGCAACCCTCGAGCTGGCCAGCATGGGGACCATCTTCGGAGTGGTTCTGGGCATTCCGATGGGGGTGATTGCTGCAGTTCACAAAGGCCGCTGGCCCGATCAGCTGGTTCGGGTCTTTGGTTTGCTGGGCTACTCCGTGCCGGTGTTCTGGCTCGGCCTGGTCGGATTGCTGCTGTTTTATGCAAAGCTCGACTGGGTGGCGGGTCCGGGCCGTCTCGACATCGCTTACGAATATCTGGTCGATCCCGTCACCGGCATGCTTCTGGTCGATAGCCTGATTGCCGGAGAGATCGACGTCTTCTTCAATGCCTTCAGTCATATTGCCCTGCCTGCCATCATCCTCGGCTACTTCAGCCTCGCCTATATCAGCCGCATGACGCGCTCCTTCATGCTGGAGCAGCTCAGCCAGGAATACATCATCACTGCCCGGGTCAAGGGCCTCAGCGAAACCCGGATCATCTGGCGCCATGCGCTGGGCAACGTCATGGTGCCCCTGGTGACGGTGATTGCGCTGTCCTACGCCAATCTGCTGGAGGGTTCGGTCCTGACCGAAATCGTCTTTGCCTGGCCCGGTCTTGGACAGTACATCACCAATTCCCTTTTACAGGCTGACATGAACGCGGTTCTTGGTGGGACCGTCGTGGTGGGCAGCGTTTTCATCAGTCTGAACCTTCTGTCCGATATTCTCTATCGGCTGCTGGACCCGCGTGCCAAATGACCGATCTTTCAACGCGCTCTCCCACGGGTCTCAAAGCCTGGCTGACCAATGAAAATCCCGAGTCCCATCTCCAGGCAAGTTGCGGGCGCGCCTACTACGCCTGGCTCGACTTTGCGGCCAACCGCCTGGCGCTGCTGGGGTTGATCATTGTCGGCCTTCTGGTTCTCGTCGCAGCTCTGGCGCCGCTTCTTGCCACCGCGTCGCCCATCGCGCCCGATCTGCAGAGCCGCCTGCTGCCGCCGAGCGCCGACTATTGGTTCGGCACGGATGAGCTGGGCAGGGATATTTACAGCCGCATCGTCTACGGCACCCGCCTGACTCTCTATGTGGTCGTTCTGGTGGCCATCATCGCCGCACCCGTCGGCCTGCTGGTGGGAACCTCAGCCGGATATTTCGGCGGCTGGATCGACAAGGTTCTGATGCGGATCACCGACATATTTTTGGCCTTTCCACGCCTGATCCTGGCGTTGGCTTTCGTATCGGCACTTGGCCCGGGGATCGAAAACGCCATCTTCGCCATCGCGATCACCTCCTGGCCGCCCTATGCCCGTATTGCCCGTGCCGAAACCCTCACCATCCGCCGCGCCGACTACATAGCCGCCATCCGCCTGCAGGGCGCGTCGGCGGGCCGGGTGATCTGGGGCCATGTCGTGCCGCTCTGTACCTCCTCGATCATCGTGCGCGTTACTCTGGATATGGCCGGGATCATCTTGACGGCGGCTGGACTTGGGTTCCTGGGACTGGGCGCACAGCCGCCGCTGCCCGAGTGGGGGGCCATGATTTCTTCCGGCCGCAAGTTCCTGCTGGACCAGTGGTGGCTGGCGTCGATCCCGGGGATCGCAATCTTCGTGGTCAGCCTCGGCTTCAATCTGCTTGGCGACGGTTTGCGCGACGTGCTCGATCCAAAGAGTGGGGATTGAGATGAGTGACCACCTGCTTTCGGTTCGCGATCTCTCCGTCTCTTTTGATACCCGCAAGGGGTTGGTTGAGGCGGTGCGCGGCGTAAGTTTTAATCTTGGCCGGGAAAAACTGGGGATCGTCGGCGAATCCGGATCCGGCAAGTCCCAGACCGGGCGTGCCTTGCTCCGCCTGACTCCACCGCCGGGACGCGTAACCGCGTCAACTATGACCTTTGACGGTATCGACCTGCTCGCGGCTTCCGACCGGCAACTACGTGATCTGCGCGGCGGGCGCATTTCCATGGTGATGCAGGATCCGAAATATTCGCTCAATCCCGTAATGACCGTCGGCCGCCAGATATCCGAAGCCTACCGGGCGCATGCCAAAGCCTCTAAGGCCGTTGCCAAAGCCAAGTCGCTGGAAATGCTGGAGGCGGTGCGGATCCGCGATCCGGAACGGGTTTACCGCGCCTATCCCCACGAGGTCTCGGGTGGTATGGGCCAGCGCATTATGATTGCCATGATGCTGATCACCGATCCCGACCTTCTGATCGCGGACGAACCGACCTCGGCCCTCGACGTTACGGTCCAGCTTCAGGTTCTCGCGATCCTGGACGATTTGGTGACGACTCGCGGGCTAGGGCTCATCTTCATCAGTCATGATCTAAACCTGGTGGCCTCCTTCTGTGACCGTATTCTGGTGATGTATGGCGGTCAGGTCATGGAGGAGCTCGCTGCCGCCGAACTTCATCAGGCGCAGCATCCCTACACAAAGGGACTGTTGAACTGCTTGCCGCAGATCGATGCGCGGCATGCGGCGCTGCCGGTGCTCACCCGCGATCCGGCCTGGCTCCTATGATCGATATTCAGGATCTCAACGTTACCTTTTCCACCGGCGCTGATCTGGTGCATGCCGTCAAGAACGTGAGTTGCCGGATCACCGCCGGCGAATCCTTCGGTCTCGTAGGGGAATCCGGTTCTGGCAAATCGACGGTTCTGCGCGCGCTCTGTGGTCTGGCGACGGACTGGAGCGGTCGTGTCTCCATCGACGGCGAGGCTCTGGAGCCGACGGCGCGCCGCTCGGATTCCTTCTACAAGACTGTGCAGATGGTCTTTCAGGATCCCTACGGTTCGCTCCATCCGCGCCACACGGTCAACCGCATCCTGTCCGAACCGATCGCGATCCAGGGATTGGACAAACCGGGGCCGCGGGTGGAAGAGGCGCTGGAGCAGGTTGGTCTCGGCCATGGTTTTCGCTTCCGCTTTCCGCATCAGCTTTCCGGCGGACAGCGACAGCGTGTCGCCATTGCCCGTGCCTTAATCTTAAAACCGAAAATTCTGTTGCTTGACGAGCCGACTTCGGCGCTCGACGTCTCGGTCCAGGCGGAAGTGCTGAACCTGCTGATGCGCTTACGCGAAGAGCTGTCGCTGACCTTCGTGCTGGTCAGTCACGACCTGGCTGTGGTCTCGCATATCTGCGATCGCATTGCGGTGATGCGCAATGGCGAGGTGGTCGAAGAAGTCACGGCCGATGAATTGGCACGCGGCGAACCCGGCCAGCGCTATACCCGTCAGCTGCTGGTGGCGAGCAGGGGTTATGATCGAGAAGCCATCGATCAGTTCGAGGACTTTGGCTGATAGGTCTGCGCACTTTAGGTGGCAGGACCTCCAAAAATACCGAAACCCTCCCCACCTTGTCCGACCGGCGAAGAGGGTTCCTCGGAGTGGTGGATCCGGATGTTCGTCCGGATCCACGTGAATGACCGCGTTACTTGACTTTGGCAACGCCCAGGGCGACGTCGAACTTTTCGCACCAGACCCAGACTTCATTGTAGTCGTCAGGATTGATGCTGGCCGGCAGCTTGTAGACCTGCTTGCCCTTGAGGTTGTTCAGCTTGCTGAAGATCGTGCCTTTGACATAGCCGTTCTTGCCGAATGCCAGTTTGGGATCCGGCGCGCCGTCCAGCTCGAAGTCGTCGCTCAGGGTCAGGGTGTAGCCGCCATCGGTCTTAACGATTTCGAAAGAACCCGCAACGGTGTGCTTGTTCTTGCCGGTGAAGCTGCCGGTGATGCCGTGTCCGTCAGCGAGGGCCACGTTTCCACCCACGGTGATTGCAGCGGTTGCGAGGACAGCGGCGGCAAAGGCGGCACGAAGAAACTGGAAAGCTTTCATGATCTTATTCTCCTTGAGTTACTCTTTTAATCAGTCCGACCGGGAGGCGAGGGCACCCGCTATTTTGTGCAGTTCGTACGCGGAAAAGCGATTTCCCCTCCTAAATCTGCGCCGCACTGACGGCTAATCCCCCTAAAATTCGAAAAGGACCTCTTGTTTTTTTGACTGATCGGTCACAAATTATCGAAAGAACAGGTTTTGCCTTGGTCATGAGAGATAAGATGATATTTTTGACCGTACAGTCAATAAGTGAGTTGATCACAGATGAGTGAAGTCACAGCTATCGGGCGGCCGAGGAAGTTCGAGGAACAAACCGTTCTTGCCGCCGTCATGGATATTTTTTGGGAAAAAGGCTTCGAAGGTACCGCCATGAGCGACCTGGTAGAGGCGACCGGCTTGCAGAAGGGGAGCCTTTACGGCGCCTTCGGCGACAAGCGGACTCTCTATCTCAAAGCGCTCGCTTTTTACGACGAAACCGAAGTTGCTTTGGCGGTTGATCTCTTGAGCGGCAAGTGTGGCGGCTATGAATTGGAAGCGCCGGATGCCGGCTATCTTCGTATTGCCGCCCTGTTGCAGGCGGTCATCGATGCGGTGTCGGTGAAAGGCGACCGCCGGGGGTGCCTGCTCTGCAACGCTGCGGTCGATCAGGCGCCGTTGGATTCGGCCACCGAGCGAAGCGTGACCGCGAGCCTGGAATGCATGGAAGAGGCCTTCCTTGAAGCCGTGCGGGCCATACCCGACTTTGTGGCTTCGGTGTCGGAAGGCCGCCGCACCGCGCGGCATCTTCTCTCGGTCTACTTCGGGATGCGGGTTCTCGCAAAATCAGGCGCGCCGGTCGCCATCATGGATGATGCTAAATCAGGTGCTCTGAAGGGATTGCATCCGCTCTAATCGACGACGTCCCCGAATGCCTGGTCAAGAACCTCCAGCAAAAGACTTGCATGCTCTCGGGAAAAGGTCATGGCGGGCCGCATCTTGATCACATTGTCATAGGGACCATCGGTTCCCGCGAGAACGCCCCGCGCCTTCATTCGTTCCACCACACGCCCTGCGGTATCACTGTCGTGTGCTTTGCTTGTCCGGTCCGAAACGATGTCCAGGCCAAAGAACAGGCCTTCACCCCGAACGTCACCGATTGCATCGTATTTCTGCTGTAGTTGGCGAAAGCCCGACAGCAGGTAGTCGCCGATGATCCGGGCATTCTCCAGCAGATTTTCCTGTTCCAGCGCGTCGAGCACAGCAAGCCCGACAGCGCAGGACACGCTGTTGCCGCCGAAGGTATTGAAGTATTCCATGCCGCTGTCGAATGAAGCCGCAATCTCCGGTGTCGTGACCAGCGCGGCCATGGGATGACCGTTGCCGATCGGTTTGCCCATGGTGACGATATCGGGCACGACATCGTGTCCCTGGAAAGCCCACATATGCCTGCCATTGCGGCCAAATCCGACCTGGACTTCGTCGGCGATACAGACCGCACCGGCTTCTCGCGCATGGCCATAGGCGGCCGAAAGGTAATCCCGGGGCAGGAAAACCTGGCCGCCGACGCTGGGGATTGTCTCGGCGATGAAGGCCGCCGGGCTCTTGTTCCGGCAGGCCAGCATCTGCGCGATGGATCTGACCGGTTCGGCGTAACGGCGCCCTAACTCTTCGGAGGGCCAGTCATCCGGCGCGCGGTAGGTTTCAGGTAGGGGGACCTCGTGAACATGTTCCGGCTGCCCATGGCCGCCCTTGCGTTTGTATTTGTAGGGGCTGACTTCGATCAGCGGAGCCAGATGGCCGTGGTAGGCCCAATCGACTACGATGACGTCGCTTTGCCTGGTGTGGGCGCGGGCCATACGCAGGGCCAGGTCGTTGGCCTCGCTGCCGCTGCAGACAAAGTAACATACGCTCAGGGGATCGGGGAGTGTGCTCGTCAGACGTTCCGCATAGTCGATAAGGCCATCCTGCAGATAACGCGTGTTGGTGTTCAGTTTCGCCGCCTGTTCGCTCAACGCACCAACGACACCCGGATGTGCGTGCCCCAGATGCGCAACGTTATTGTAACAGTCCAGATAAGCGCGGCCCTGATCATCGATCAGCCAGACGTCTTCACCCCGGACGATTTTCAAAGGATTATCTTTGTAGGAAACACTCAAATTGCTGCCCAGACGCTTTCGACGCTGCTCGAGCAGTTCTTCCGCCGAGCGGCCGCTGCGGCGGAAGGTTTCCGGCGGCAAACCTGCAAGCGTCGAGGGATCGGGATAGAACTGCCGCCAGACGTCCATGAAGCGTGCCTCGCCGGCGCCGGGGACGTCACGGGCGTCGGTCACGGGGTGGGTGACGATCTGCAGGTGCAAATGCGGGATCCATCCGCCGTTTTCATTTGGGGCGCCCAGTTCGATAAATGCGTCACCCTTGACGAGTTTCTGTCCTACTTTGAGCGCTTTCACCGGAGCATGAGCCTGATGGCCCCAGAGGGTATGGAAAACGACTCCCGGTACGGGTTCATGCTTGAGCAGAACGACCCCGCCGTAATCCTGGTGATCAGGGATGATCCGGCAGTCGACCACTTCGGCATCCAATGGCGTCATAATGGCTGTGCCGGCAGGCGCAAAGAGATCCAGCCCCAGGTGAACGTCACGCCGGTCGCCCTCACAGAGTTTCGACTTGAACATATCGACGGTGTAGACGACCCGGCGTTCGCCCCACAGGCCAATGCCCAGATCGAAGGCTTGTTCGTCCTTGACCTCGTTCCAGATCTTGTCGGCGAGATTGATATCCGTCGTGGACATGGCGCGGGTGAAAGGGAGATCCGGGTTGCTTGCTTCCAGTACCCGCTTCGCCTGCATCGACGCCCTCGGGTCGATGACCGGTGCCAGGTGCCGACGGTTTTCGTCGATCCATTCCGTAACCGCGCTGGCGCCCGGCACGGCGTCATAGCCGCAGGCCGTGCGGAATATTGCGCGTGCGATCAGGGGATCGATGGCGTCCAGGCGTTCCAGCAGGTCCCAGGCGGGCCGCTCGCTGACGGCGAGATAAGGTTCGTCGGTGACGCGGTCCCGGCGCGAGGCCGACATGGTCACGCTGGTACAGAGGCGGCCGATGATCAGGTCGAACAGCAGGTCCAGCTCGATTTCTTCGAGCGGATAGCTTGCATGGTACCCGCGCAGGACGTCTGCTGCGGCCTCTAGCGGTGAGGCCTGGTCGAGCATGGCGTAGGCACAGGCAATGGCCAGTTCGGCGATAATGATGGAGTGGGTCACGTCGCCCAAGTCGATCAGTCCCGAGATCCTACCCTCGTTGTCGACCAGAATGTTCCAGTCGTTGGCGTCGTTATGAATGATGCCTGATCGCAGCCGGTTCAAATGAGGCCCGACGTTTTCTTCGAAGCGATCCAGAAAGCCGGATACAAGGGCGCGCTGTGCGTCGTTGGTGATAAAGTGCAGACGTCCGCGGGAGCGCAGAGCGGTGCGCAAATCCCAGTCGAAGGCCGCATGTGCGGCGGGGTGACCGAACCCGCGCAGTGTATGATCCACCCGCCCAAGCAAAGCTCCCAGTTCCGTCAGAACCGCCGGCGATTTTTCGACTTCCGCCAGGGGCGTTCCCGGAAGATAGCTGACGACGCGCAGAGCGTTCGCGGCGTCGCGATTTTCGTGCCTCTTGATTGAAGCGGAAGTCTCGCCGTTTCGAGTCGGAAGTACGCGGGGCAGGGGTAGAGTGGCATCAACCTCCTGCAGATGTTTGAGTATCTGAATCTGCAAGTCCAGCCGTTGAAGGTCCTCACCGGCGTTTGCGATCTTGACGATATGGCACATGCCGTCAGCACCGGTCAGCCTGAAGTTCTGGTCTCTTTCACTCGGCAAAGGGTCCAAGGCACCGGTCAGCCCAAAGTGAAGGAAAAGAGCTTCGGCCACTTGCGTGGTCGAATAGCTGGGCACAGGCGTGGTAAGACTGGACAAGATAGGAACTCCCCAATGGGTTTGCAGGGAAATGATGTCACTTCGTCCCGGCGGTCGCGACCGCCATTCTGACCGGTTCACCCGGCACTTTGACGGTTGGGCGATCGATGCGCGCGCTTGATGACAAGGACCGGCAGATCCTGGATCTGCTCAACAAGGATGCCCGCATGCCTTTGAAAACCATCGCCGGGCATGTCGGCCTCGCGCGATCGTCTCTGCGTGAACGTGTCTCGCGATTGGAGGCCCAGGGTGTGATCAAGGGTTACCGGGTCGAAATCGATTATGCCGCCGCCGAAGCCGCGCCCGTTTCGGCGTTTCTGCTCCTGCGCTTAAAGAAGACGCCCGACTATGAACTGGTCGCGCGTATCGCTGCTTTTGACGAAGTCCGGCGTTGCGCGTCCCTCGCCGGTGAGATCGACATCCTGGTGGAGCTCTCCGCACCTCAGATGTCGGGCTTGAACGCGGCCCGCGATCGAATTGCAACACTTGATGGCGTGCGGGACGCCACGACTCTCCTGGTGCTCGATGACATCTGTTGACGGCCGCCATGTGGATTGGGGTTTGATTTATGCCAGGTCTTAAGCTTCACGCTGCGCCTTACAGCGTTTACAGCCGAATTGCGAGACTGGTCCTCGAGGAATGCGCGCTTTCATATGACTTTGTCGAGATCGATATCTTCGACAAGGAGGGGTTGCCGCATGACTATCCGCAGCGCCATCCCTTCAGCAAGATTCCGGCCTTGGAACACGGCGATTTCCGCCTCTACGAAACCGACGCCATCGCGCAGTACCTTATCACCGCTTTTGACGGCGATCGCCTGCTTCCGGCTGCAGCAGAGCAGCGGGCACGTTGCCTCCAGATCATGCGGATCTGCGACAACTACGCTTATCCCAAATTGGTCTGGGGGATCTTCGTCGAGGAAAGAGAGCGCGAACGACCGCTGCCCGCCGAAGCCGTCACGGAGGCAGGGCACGTCCTTGCTGTGATCGAAGCGTTTGTCCAGGGCCCGTATTTTCTGGGCAAAGAGATGACACTGGCGGACCTCTGGGCCTTGCCGATGATCAGCTATCTGAGGCTGGCGCCGAGCGGTCCGGGCCTGTTGTCCGATTGCCCCAGGCTCACCGCCTGGTTCGACGTTATGGCCGAGCGCGCCTCGGTGCAGGCAACGCGCTTTCCTCCCGAGCTGGAGAGCTAACAGCGTGATCAGGCTGCGCGGCGCGGGATTTTCTACAGCTTACTGTTCGTTCTCAAGTGCCCAATCGATCTGTTCGGCAAACTCGCTGATCAGTTCATAGCAGAGCGTGATGCCGCGGGTTTCGGTGTCGTAAAAGGCGTTTGCCTCCTCGCAGCCGGTCAGTGTGACCGTCACTGCCGCCGGCGTCGCGAAGGCGCTGTTGAAGCCGGCGATCGCCTGCTCCAGGAGATCCGATCCGGCGAGCAGCTTGGCCGCCTGCTTGTTTTCATCGCTCGACGGTGTCTTGCGGATCAGCGTTACGCCCTGTGTGAATGCGCTGTCCATCTCTTTGTCCATACTGTCGAAGACGTTGCTCCAGGCACGTTCGGCCTGTGCGCGCTCGTCGATGCAGAGATCGCGGCGCTCGTCCGGCAGTTCCATGTCGTCCGCCATCGTTTCGAGCTCGTCCGGCTCGCCCCCGTAGTAAAGGCAGATGATGCTGTAAAAGCGCTGTGCGTCGAGGGAATGCTCGTCCCAAAAGGCGAATTCCTCGCCGCCCTGTGCCGCCCATTCGTCTGAAATGGCAAAGCTCTCGGCAGCGGAAGCGATCATGGCGTCGGCGGCTTCGGGCGCATGTCCCTGACTGCTGAGTAAAACTGCCAGGGCGTCGACGGCGTCTTCTTCCTTACCCAGGACAGGGACTTCCAGCAAATCGATCAGGGCGTGCCCCAACTCGTGATAGAAGGTGAAGACTAGGTTCTCGGCGACGAACGCGCGGCGTTCGAGCTCCTTGTCCAGTTTCCCCGTCTCGGCGCCGGCAGCCAAAGCGTATGAGGCGGCGAGACCGCACATCAGGCCGAGGGCAGAGATCAGGGCAGCCGGCCGTAAGAATTGGGAAAGCAGGCGGGGCACTTAGTACATCCGGATCCGCTGTGATTCCTCGATCACCTCGTCCGCATCGCCCTGGTTCACGCCATCGATTTGATCCGAGAGGATTTTCCCCAAAGAAGGAAAACTCTTACGTTCGATCTGGCTTTGCGGAGCCCAGAGTTTCGAACGCATCAGGGCTTTGGCGCATTGCAGGAAGGCCTGGTCGATCGTGACAAGCAAAGCGGTACGAGGTGGTTTTCCGTTGACTGCCATGGGGGCCAGGACGTCCGGATCCCTGGTGAGCACCGCGGTGCCGGCGAGCCTGAGCGTCTCGTTCATACCCGGAACGAAGAACAACAGGCCGATGTTGGGGTTTTCGACCAGGTTTTTCAGGCTGTCCAGACGATTGTTGCCGGCGCGATCGGGGATCAGCAGGTGCTTGTCGTCGACGATCTGCACAAATCCCGGCGCGTCGCCGCGTGGCGAGGCATCGGCGGCGCCGGAGGCTGCGGCCGTGGCGATTACGACAAAGGGCGAAAGCTCGATGAACCGGCGGCAGTGCTGATCGAGCGCGGTCAGTTCCTTGTTCACCGCCAGATCGCCGGGCGGGCCGTAATGCGCCTGGAGCTCTGCGACGCTGTCGATGATTTGCTGATCCATAATCCTCTCGCAGTCGAAGGCTGATCGAGCGTCGGCCCGGGTTTAAGCCTGCCGGCCCATAAAAGCGCTTTAGGGTTAACGGCGTTTTTTGTTGGACTTGGGAACCGAAGTTCTTACGTTATCACAGGAGAGCCGTCCAGCGGTCTGGCTGGCCCGTCGCGACACTTGTGACGGAGCGGCACAAAAATGAAACACTAATGCATTGATTTTGCGCAATGATTCGGGCGATGATAGAACCCGAATCAGGTCTAGGCACCACGCGAAAGAGGAAACATCGATGTCACGTACGGCTGAGAGGTTTGCCACCTGCGATCCGGTCTGGTCGCATATCCGTCAAGAAGCGATCGAGATGGTGGAGCAGGAACCCGCTTTGGCCGGTTACCTTCATTCCACGCTGCTGAACCATCAGCGCCTGGAAGAGGCCTTGAGCTTCCATCTCGCCCAAAAGCTTGGCAGCACCGAAATGCCGCCCATGCTGCTGCGCCAGGTGTTCGACGGGGCCTTTACGGCCGATCCGGACATCGGTGCCGCCATAAGGGCTGACATCATGGCGGTTCTCGATCGTGATCCCGCTTGCACCAGCCATCTGGAACCCTTGTTGTATTTCAAAGGTTTCCATGCGCTGCAGTGCTATCGTCTCAGTCATTGGCTCTGGAACAACGACCGGCGTCCCATGGCGTTGTTTCTGCAGAACCGGATCTCCGAAGTCTTCGGTCTGGATATTCACCCTGCGGCCAGGATTGGCCGGGGCATCATGATCGACCACGGTACGGGCGTGGTGATCGGTGAGACCACGGTGATCGAAGACGACGTGTCCCTGCTGCAGAACGTGACCCTTGGCGGCACCGGCAAGGACAGCGGGGATCGTCATCCCAAGGTCCGCCGCGGCGCCTTGATCTGTGCCGGCGCCAAGATCCTGGGCAATATCGAAATCGGCGAATGCGCCAAGGTCGGCGCTGCGTCCGTGGTACTGATCAACGTCCCGCCGCGCTGCACGGTCGTTGGCGTGCCCGGCAAAATCGTCGGCACCTGCTGCGATCAGCCTGCCCGCCAGATGGACCAGAGCCTGCCCGACGTTTAAAGGGCTGTACTGGCTTTTGTTTCCCCTAAGACACTACGCCCGGAAAGGCCGCAGCTTTTCCCAGTCGAAGGTCACGCCGGTTCCCGGAGTATCGGGCGCAACTGCCCGGCAGTTTTCTACGACCAGAGGCCGGGTGGTGTATTGATCGATCGGAAAGCTGTGCACTTCCAGCCAACCGGCATTTTTCTGCCCGGCCAGCAGACTGACGTGCAGCTCCTGCATGCCGTGGCTGCAGACGGGAATGCCGTGCCGCTCGGCGAGCTTGGCGACGCGTAGCCAGCCGGTAATTCCGCCACAGTTTGAGGCGTCCGGCTGGATAAAGGATAGCTTAGACTGTGCGAAGGCAAATTCGAACTCGTACAGGGTGTGGAGATTTTCGCCCATGGCAAGTGGCACCCCCGTAGCCTCGGCGATACGGGCATAGCCCTGATAGTCGTCAGGGACGATGGGTTCCTCAAACCAATAGATGTCAAAAGCTTGAAAGGCTTTGGCGGCGGCGATCGCCTCTGCGACCGTCATGGAGTAGTTGGCGTCGACCATAAAGGTGACGTTGGGGCCGATGAGTTTGCGCACGGCTTCAATCCGGGCCAGATCCTCGGTGAGATCCGGCAGGCCGATCTTGATCTTTACAGCGTTAAAGCCTCGGTCCAGGTAGCCCTGGACGCTTGCGAGCAGTTTTTCCTGGGAAAAGCCTAAATCAATCCCGCCGCAGTAGGCCTTCGCCGTCGTCCCGGCGCCACCTGCCATCTTCGAGAGCGGCAGTCCCTGCGTTTTGCCAAGCAAATCCCATAGCGCGATATCGATTGCCGAATTCGCGAAGGAGGCAATACCACCCCGTCCGACATAGTGGATGTAGCTCTCCAACTCTTCATAAATCCGCTCGATCCCACCGGCATCGCGTCCCATTATCTGAGGTGCCAAGTCATGTTCGATCATCGCCAGGACAGCGTGACCGCCCCGGCCGCCGGTATAGCTGTAGCCGGTGCCTTCCGTACCGTTCGCGAGCTTGACGGTCACAGTGATCAGGTGGAAATGGCTGTGATCGCCGTGTTTGGCGTCACTGAGCACTTCAGCTAAGGGAATGGCAAAAAGCTTTGCCTCGACGGCTGTGATCACCGTTTCGTTCGCCATAAAGGGGCCTTTGTGTTGGCGTCGCCAGAGCGAAAGCGGCGCTGTCGAGATGATTCTAAGTTGATTGATAAGTATATTCTAACGGTGATTTGAGAAAAGCAGGGAATTTTCAATAATATTTTCTCGAATTTGATATAGAGCCGATTTTCTCAATAGAATATTCCTGTATATTTTGAACTGTTCCAAATAGAAATTCTTAATGTGTAAAATTTTATGTAAATAAACAACGCGTTATTGTCTTAGATGTTTTCAATAGTAACGCCTTCTTAAGAGCTAAGTTCTACCATCCTATCGTAATCCGATTGTGATGTACCGGACCCTGTGGTTCAGGGGCGATCCCGGCGCGTCGCAGCGGCGAATTTCGGCGGAATCAGGAGTTCCGGCTTTGTCACTGATAGACAGGGTTTGGGAACAAGCCAGCGGACCTGAAGCGGGTCTGCGCGAAATAGGAGCGTGATATCAATGCGGGTGTTGGCGATTTCCTCCCAGAAGGGCGGCTCTGGCAAGACGACCTTGGCGGGTCATATTGCTGTTCAGGCCGAAAGGATGGGCGCCGGTCCAGTGGCACTGGTCGATACCGATCCCCAGGGCAGCTTGGCCGATTGGTGGAACGAGAGACAGGCTGAAACGCCAGTCTTCGTGAGCACCTTCGTGTCCCGTTTGGCACAGGATGTTGAACGGATGCGTGACGCCGGAATCAAGCTGCTGGTCATCGACACGCCGCCGGCGATTACGGACACGATCGCAGACGTTGTTCAGGTTTCCGACCTGATCGTCATTCCGACTCGGCCGAGCCCACACGATCTGCGGGCTGCGGGTGCGACGGTCGAACTTGTCGAAAATCTAGGTAAACCTCTGGTTTTTGTGATCAACGGTGCGACCCCACGGGCACGTCTGACCACGGAAGCTGCCTTTGCCCTGTCGCAACATGGCACGGTGGCCCCTTCGATCATTCATCACCGGACAGACTTCGCGGCGTCGATGATCGATGGACGTACGGTCATGGAAATTCCCAAGGCCGGACGCTCGGCCGAGGAGATCACGAAGCTTTGGGATTATCTCGACGGACGCTTGGGTTCGGGACAACGCAAAACGATTATGCCGTCCAGCACTGCAGCGCAGGGACAAAAACAAGTCTTCAACGTTGGCGCATAAAATAGGGTGGACGGGATATGATAATGAAAGCGGCTTCGCTGACTTCCTCGCTTTTGGCTCCCAAAGGGGCTGCAGCTCCGTCGGGAATTGCGCCACCGGTTCAGGCTGCCGGCGATGATCAGGTCCAATTGGCGCCAGAGCATCTCGAACACGATCAGAAAACCTTGCGGCAGCAGGTTGCCGCCCTGACGACATCCTTTGGGCGGGAGAGCGCTGCCGATAAAGACGCAGCAGAGGCAAATACGCCGGCCTCCAGAGTTTCCGATGTCGTGAAGCGTGCCGCGCCGCAGCGCAAGAGGACAAGCGCCAAGCGCGCCAGAGGCAAGCGGGCCGCAAGCCCTAAGCTCGATGACCTTGGCCGTATCAAGATGTCTCTGCGGCTCGACGAGAAGCGGCACTTGATGCTGAAACTCGCTGCGGCACATTTGAACAAGTCTGCGCAGGAGCTTCTTGTCGAAGCCCTCGACGGACACCTGAATAAGCTTGCCGGTGATATCAGCTGTTCTCAGTTTTCGGCGCTGGTCAAGGGTGGCGCGGGACATGTCCACGACAGCAGCTGCTGGGCCAAGAAGGCCTGACGGCGGTTTGGGTATAAAAAGACACCTGGGAAACCAGGATTTCAGGCAAGACGGGCGGGAGTTCTCGAGGGAATGAATCCAATGACAGAGGATCTGCCTCAAGGCAGTGCTGCCGAGACGGTGCGGCCAGCGGCTTCGCTGACCAGCAGCATGATCAAGCGCCGTCGGCCGGTTCGCGTTGCGACACCGGAGGACGCTGCGTCACCGCAGGCCGATGCACCCGTCAAGGCGGCAAAGGAATTGGCGGCGAGGGTCGAGGCGGCGTTCTCGGAAGAGGCGCCAACCAGGTCGCCCGAAACCGCTAAACCTCCCGAAACCGATAGGTCGCCGGAAGCAGGCAGGCCTCCCCAGCCAGTTTCTGCGCCGGTTGCAGAAAGTCCGGCCGCGCAAAACGAGGCGCTGCAGGCCCGCCAGCAGGAATTGCGGCGTCTGGCTGCCGAACGGGCAGAGGCACAGCGGCGCCCGTTGGGTTCGCAGGATCAGCCTGCAAAGACCGAAACGAAACCTCAATACCCCAATATTCGCCGCTCGAGCACGAGTGAAAGTGCGCCCAATGGCGCTGCGGAAAAACCTCAGGCGCGTCAGGCCGAAGCGCCAAAGGCCCCGCAAGCCCAGACCTCCCAAACTCAGGCCCCGACGCGGCAAAACCCGCCGGTTGATGCCAGTGATATCCACAGTATCGATCCGCTGCGGAACGGGCAGGCGCCTGCGCGAGAGGCGCCGGGCGGCCGCCGGCGGAGTTTGGTTCAGGGCGGAATGACTGCGCTGGAGCGCCGCCGGGCAGCTCTGGAGCAGCATCGAAAACTGACCGAAGCTCAAAGTCAGCAGGCGAACAACCAGCCACGCGACATTGCGACCTATTGGGATGAATTACGGCGCGGTCGTCAGGTGCCCTCCTTGATCGAGATCGATCCGAAGGCAGTCGCGCAGCATTGGCCGAATTCGCTCCTCATCAGCTGTGACGACCTGAACGGCGCTGCCACTTTGGAGCGTTCCTTCGCAGAGGTGATGCGTGGTGCCCGCGAGAAGGCCTCGTCGCAAGGTGAAGTCGTTGTCGAATACACCCCAATGGTGACCGAATGGATCATGACCGTCGGCCGGGAAGTGGCCCGCGCCGGCAGACCGATCCAGGATATCGAGGTTTTCCCGACATCGCTGGGCAACGTCAGCTACCGTGTCATCGCTCTGCCTCTCAGTGGAGAACGATTGGGCACGGTACACGCGCTCTGCTACATCTCTCACGCTTAAACGCACCTTCACCTCGTTACTGACTGGGGGGCTGCCAACTCGGGGCTGTTGCGGCTGCGTTAAGAGCGGCCGCAGCGATCTCTTCGCAGTCCTGCCTAACTGTCAAATTAACCTTTGCAGACCGGCCATTGTCGCGCTCGCTTTTTGGTGCGACCCTGCCGGCGTGGTGGGCGATTCCCCACTTGGTCACGAGAGGAATGCATGACGGTGGAAGCGCCTTTGTCAGGTCGTGTCGCACTGGTTTACGGCGGCACCGGGGGAATAGGGCTCGCATGTGCCAGAGGGTTCCTGGAAGCGGGCGCCGAGGCTTTGGTCTTGATTGGCCGTACGGAGACACGCGGAGAGCAGGCCGCTGAGTCTTTGCGGTCTCTGGGCCACGATTGCGATGTCCGCTATGTTCAAGGTGATGCCGCAAGTGTCACGGGCGCGGAAGCTGGCGTGCGCCGAACCGTCGAGGCATTCGGCCGGGTTGATATCATGCTGAGCTCCGCCGGCGGGTCGCCGGTCCCCTCGATCCTCCATCGCATTCCCCTGGACCAGGTGCAGCCGACCATTGACGGGCTTTTAATGGGAGCTGTTTTGCCGTCGCGCGCAGTGCTGCCGGTCATGATGGAACAGCAGGGCGGGGTCATCCTGACGGTCGCATCGGATGCCGCCAAGATTGCGACGCCGGGCGAATCGATCATCGGTGCGGCAATGGCAGGCATTGTGATGTTTACGCGCGGGCTGGCGATCGAGGCTAAGCGGTCGGGGGTCAGGGCAAACTGTTTAACGCCGTCGATTGTGCGCGGGACACCTCAGTACGATGTCCTGATGGCAGATCCCTTTTCTGCAAAGCTGTTTAAAAAGGCGGAATCCATGGCGTCGCTTGGTGTCGTCGAGCCGCAGGATCTCGCCGCGCTGGCCGTGTTTCTGGCAAGTCCGGCAGCCACTAAGATTACCGGTCAGGCGATCAGCGCCAATGGCGGCATTTCAGCCGCGTAACTGAAGTCAAAGAGTTTGAACGGGAGGCCGCGGCACTTAGTGCGAGGCGTCGATGATCTCACCGAGGAGAGAGACAGAGGGTTCGCCTGTTACCGGCAGACCCATGTTGCTCTCAAAGGAGCGGATCGCAGCTTTGGACTCGACGGCCTTGTTTCTGCTGGCGCGTTCGCCGGAATAGCCCAGCGATTCTAGCAGGCTCGAGATAGTGGTCATTGGGACCGGTGACGCTGCACCGGCTTTGGGCGCCTGGCTTTCACCCCGGTTCATCTTTGCCCGAAAGCTTGCCTTGGACAAAGAGCCGGAGCGCGGCGGATGCTGCGCAATCGAAGTCAAAACCCGGTTGGCCACAACGTTGAATTTGCCGTCCATGTAGACCAGGAAGGGTAAGTCGGCGCGGCCAGGCTTTAACTGGCAGCGATTTCCGATTCGATTTTGGGCGGAGAAAAATCCGTCTGGTCCGCAGTCGAAACCCACAGTGATGGCATGCTGTGCATTGCGGCGGTATCCCGCCTGGATCAACGCACCCTGACCATTCTGCAGACGGCGAACCAGTTTGCGGTTGAGGTTTTTCAAACCGAGCCAACCGGCCTGACGGCCCAGCGGTTTGTCAAGTTTGACCAGTGCCCAGTTGTTCATGATGCTGGCCAGGCTGACTCCGCCATGTGCGCGGTACCCGGGGGCAACTTCGTAGCTCTTGACCTTGGAGTTGGTGACGTTGGTGTCGCGCTGATAGCCGGCAACGAAATGCAGTTCGCCCGGCTGCCACCACCGGCCTTCGGTGGCGTAGAAGAGGCAGTGCGCATCGGTCAGAACGTGATACTCGTCGACAAGAATGCCGGTACAGTAGCCGCGGCCACCTGTGTTCAGGCGCCCGACCGCACTCCAGGGATACTCGGCGGCGTCCACGATCATCGCGTCGGGCACGGCGTCTTTGTTTGCGTCTGGATTGACGTTGCTGAAAGTCATGCTTGTCTGTGTCGGTTGAGCCGTCACGGTGACGGAACCGAAGCCGAATCCCAAGCAGGCAATGCCTATCCCAATGTATTTAAGACCGCGCCGCGCCACAATAAATCCGCCTTTTCCAACTAACCAAAATAATACTTGTACTTACGATCTCTAAAGAGCGCGTGGCGTCATGCATAGAAGAAACATAAATACCGTACGCAGCAGTAGAGTACACAGCATTTATGAAGCATTTGAGGCTTGTCCCATGTTAAATTTGGGGCATGAATCTTAAAAAGTATTAACCTTTTAAACAATTACGCGCGAGGCGCGCGCGAACAGCGGAATCGCACAATCTTTTGGCACTAGAACCGAATACAGGCGACGGATGTGAAAGACAGTGCCCGCCTTCACCTAATCTTTCATATTTTCTAGGATCTTACGCGGCGGCATGGGAAACTGCAGCTTGCCCGGTTTGTAAAAAATCGCTATACCGCTGGAGGAATACCGCGTGTTTGGTGTGTTCGATTCTAATCGAGGAATAGGCTTGTCCGACTGTGACGATGCGCTTCGCAGCGGGGAGGGGATACAAAAAGTGGGGATGGGAATGAAAACGAAGTCTTTGATATTGGGCACCTGCGCTGCCTTGCTGGTGGCTTCTCCGGTATCCGCCGGTCCTCTCGACGGAATCTTCAGCGGATGGTTTGACACCGATAGTGCTGAAGACCTGAGCATAAACGGGACCGCCTTCGGGAATGCCCTGTATCAGGGTTACAGCGACCTAGCCGAAGAACGCGATGGCGCTTTTGATCTGACCGACAGCGAACATTTCAATCACAAAGCCCGTACCGCCGCTCGGCGCTCGTCGGTTCAGCCTGACGCGGTCATGGACCGCGATCTGACCGATGCCCAGAAGCCGATGTTCCAGGACGCGCTGGACCGCATGCGTATTGCATTCGAGCGTGGTGGTGTAACCAAGGCACCGCAGGCTGCCGCGACGGCGCAGGTCAGTTACGATTGCTGGATCGAAGCGACGGAAGCCAATCGGACCGTCCGCCGGGCCGACAATCCGAACGAAGATTCCTGTAAGGGCGAGTTCGAAACCGCCATGGCACAGGTCGAGGATGCAGCAACGCACGTCCTGACCCAGGTTAATTACACGCAGGAGGCGGCAGTCCCCAAGCCGGCACCGGCACCTGAGGCTGCTTCCTTTATTGTTTACTTCGAATTCGATAGTGCGAACCCCACACCTGTGGGCCAGGATTCCCTGAACGGTGTCGTTGCGGCTGTCAAAGCGGACGAGCGGCTTTCCGTGCGCCTCACCGCACATGCCGACAGCACCGGATCCAGCGCTTACAATCTCGCGCTGTCGCGCCGGCGTCTTGATGCCGTCACCGACGCTTTTATTGCCTCCGGCATTTCCCTTGACCGGATCAGCGAGGAAGATGCACTTGGTGAGTCGGCGCCTCTCGTACCCACCGGTGACGGAGTGCGTGAAGCGGGCAACCGTGCGGTCGAAATCAGCCTTTTCTGATTTAGATTTCCCCGACAGGCATTTGGTTCGAAAAGCTTCCGGCGCGCCTGCGATGTTTCAGACTCTTATTCAAAGCGTGAGAGGGCGGTAGAGTGGCGGCTGGCCTATCTTGTTGGCGCAGCAGTCTTGTGCTGGTCGGGCTTTTGGTCCTTGGCGCCTGCACACCCGAGCCGATCAAGACGGCACCGCCTTTAGAGATTGAAGACCAGATTGCGCCAAGCCTCGAGGGCGGGCGAAAGCCTGTGGTCTTGTCCTACTGTTACAGCAGTCAGCTGAATTGGTCGAAGCAGGTGTTGGCCACCGCACGCGAAGCCTGTTCGGGCGGGAAACTCCATTTCCAGGATGAAGACGTTCTCTGGACCAAGTGTCCTTTGTTTCAGCCGGTTCGCGTCACGTTTCTCTGCTATCCGCCGAACTCAGAGAGCTCTAAACAGTCGCTCCTTAGATAGCTTCGGTGCGGATCGACGCAGCGGACCAACGGCAGACCGGCTGATCATCCATTGAAAGTCAGCCTTCGGATCTCGATAGGTGAGAGAGCGCTTCACGTTCTTGGTTATTTCCATCAAGAACGATCGCACTCTATGCTAGCGGTATGAAACAGTGCATTTCTGCAGTGGCGCTCGTCATCGAAGACTATGACGCTGCGATCGCATTTTATTGTGACAAGCTCGGTTTTGATCTGATCGAAGACAACGAACTCGCGCCTGGCAAACGCTGGGTGCTGGTTGCACCGCCCGGATCGGAAGAGACCCGCATCCTCTTGGCCAAGGCCGACAACGATGAACAGCTACGCCGGATCGGCGATCAGACCGGCGGCCGCGTGCTCCTCTTTCTCCGCACCGATGACTTTCACCGGGACTACGAAAGGATGTGCGCGAAGGGCGTCACCTTCCTGGAGTCGCCACGTGAGGAAGACTATGGGACGGTTGCTGTCTTCACCGATCTCTACGGCAACAAATGGGATCTGATTTCACCCAAAGTCTGACTGTTTATTTGGGTAGAAGGCGGTGTCCATCGCACGCCTGTCCGATTAGCGAAGATCCACCGGAAGATCAGACTTGATGACCGCTTTCCCGTTGCGAATGACAGTGAAGACGGCGTGATAGTTACCCGCCGGCCAACCACGGGCAGGGCGCTTTTTCCCCGCGAACAACATGTACTGGGCTTTGTTTCTATCGAGCGTCGCCGTATTACGGGCCAACTCGCCCCTGGGACTGACAAGCGTGGTGATGATTTGATCGTTCTTTCTGAGATTGATCGCCCAACCCCAGGCCACCAGCGCGCGTGAAGACATAGCGGGCATGAAACCCTGCACTGTTCCGCGCTCGACATCTCCGATTTTTACCGGACCTTCGGAGAAGCCGATGTGGAGCAATTGCGAGGCCTGATACTCCAACTTCGCGAGTGTCTGTGTGGACCAGAGTGGCGCCGACCCCGCGCCGCAGGCCGGACCGCCTTCAGCCCCTCGGAAGGGATCGATGGTCTTGCCGTCCTTCCGGACCGACAGGTGAACATGAGGGAAGGATGCGTTTCCCGAGTAACCGACCAGGCCAAGCCGATCACCACGCGCCACGACGTCGCCTTCCTTCACGGTGAGCGAACCTTTGCGAAGATGGCAGTATTGGGTCTGCCAGCCATCTTCGTGCGTGATCACAACACCGTTGCCGCACTCCTTGTTTTGAACAGCCGCCCGGTCGGCTTTGGTTTTGACGAGGCGATCCTGCGTCCCATCACGCAGACCTGTAATTTGCCCGGCTGCCGATGCAACAACTGGAATGCCGCGCGCGACGTCAGCCAGAGTCCTGACCCGAAAGTCGGTGCCCTTGTGCCCGTCATAGGTCGCAGAACCGCAGGCATAGTCCTGTTTCGTGGGGCCTGGATCGACATCAACGTACTGCTGGATAAAACAATTGCTGCCGATTTCACATTCAAGAGGCAAGGAGAGTCCCATTTCGCTTGCTGGATCGGAGTCACGAAAAAAATACCATATTGCGCCGACGACAACAGCAATGGCGCACAACGCGAGTCCGGCCCTGTACCAGCGATTTTCCATCATGTTTTCGGTTCACCTAAAACTAACCGTGAGCTTTTTGAATAAGATTGGCGAGTATAGATGGTTGCCTCAGGACCGCTTGTCTAGCTCTCGCTATTCCATTCCGCCAACACTTCGGGATCACTTTCCCGAGCTCTGTGCTGTTCACACAACGTTGCGGCGTCCCCGTCCGGAGCAAGCTGTCTGAGTGCCCAGACCGCCATGGCCCGCACCAGAGGAGAAGCGTCATCCAGAAGGATCTTCACCACATCGAGGTGATCCTCTGCAGAACCGCTGTTACCGATCGCGATCAGGACGTTGCGTACGAAGCGGTCCCGGCCGACGCGTTTGATCGGCGAGCCGGAAAAGACCTGCCGGAACCCGGGGTCGTCCAACATGGCCAGATCTCGCAGGCGCGGTGCGGTCAGTTCGACCCGCGGCAGGAAGGCCTCTTCGCCGGTGGGTTCGGCGAACTTGTTCCAGGGACAGACGGCGAGGCAGTCGTCGCAGCCATAGATCCTGTTGCCCATCGGCTTGCGGAATTCCCGCTCAATATGACCTTTGTGCTCGATGGTCAGGTAGGAAATACAGCGCCGCGCATCAATCCGGTAAGGCGCCGGGAAGGCCTCGGTCGGGCAGACGTCAAGACAGCGCCTGCAGGAGCCACAGTGATCGATCTCCGCAGAGTCCGGAGTGAGGTCCAGGCTCGTGAAAACCTCGCCGAGAAAAAACCAAGAGCCGGCCTCTCGCGAGACCAGGTTGCTGTGCTTGCCCTGCCAGCCGATACCGGCGCGCGCCGCCAGCGGCTTTTCCATCACCGGCGCGGTATCGACGAAAACCTTCACGCCGGCCTGGTGTTCCTGGTGCAGCCAGCGCGCGAGCGCCTTGACCCGCTTTTTCAGGATGTCGTGATAATCCTTGTTGCGCGCATAGACCGAGATATTGCCGCGCTCGGGACGTGCGAGCAGCTCCAGCGGATTGTGCGATGGACCGTAGTTGAGGCCGACCACAATCACGCTTCTGGCGTCGGGCCATAGGACTTGCGGATTGGCACGGCGCGCTTGCGTCTCCGCCATCCAGCCCATGTCGCCGTGAAAGCCTTGATCAAGGTAGCTGCGCAGGTGTTCCTTGGCGTGCGCGCCCAGGGCTGCCGGCGCAAAGCCCACGGCATCGAAGCCAAGCGCCAGCGCCTGATCTCGAATAACTTCTTTGGGCTCAAGCGGCGCGTTGGTCATATCGTCATTTTTCTATAGCGGCGGCAGGTCGCCGGCCGCCTGCTGCCGGGCGAACTCATCAGCAAAATCATCCAGACGGCCGTTTTCAATGGCATCTCTCAGGCCCGCCATCAGTTCCTGATAATAATGCAGATTGTGGATCGTCAAAAGGATCGGGCCCAGCATTTCGTTCGCCTTGACCAGATGGTTGACGTAGGCGCGGCTGTAGCTGCCGCAGGTCTTGCAGGTACAATCCGGATCGATCGGACGAGGATCGGCCTGGTGCCGGGCATTGCGGATGTTGATCGTGCCGCGGCGGGTGAAGCCTTGCCCCGTTCGGCCGGAGCGCGTCGGCAGCACACAGTCGAACATGTCGATGCCGCGTTGAACGGCGCCGACGATGTCAGAAGGCTTGCCAACGCCCATCAGGTAGCGCGGACGGGCTTGGGTCAGGTGCGGCATGGTGGCGTCCAGGACCTGGAACATCACCTCCTGGCCTTCGCCGACCGCCAGACCGCCGACGGCATAGCCGTCGAAGCCGATCTCCTGCAGCGCTTCCGCCGATTCCCGGCGCAGTTCGGGATAGACCGATCCCTGCACGATGCCGAAGAGGCCGTAGCCAGGGCGCTTGACGAAAGCTTCCCGGCAGCGCTGCGCCCAACGCATGGAGCGACGCATGGACTCTGCCGCAACGTCGACTTCGGCCGGGTAGGGGGTGCATTCGTCCAGCACCATGGTGATGTTGGAATCCAGCAGGTGCTGAATTTCCATGGCGCGTTCGGGTGTCAGGTTGTGGCGGCTGCCGTCAAGGTGGGACCGAAAGGCGACACCCTCTTCGGTGATCTTGCGCAACTCGGATAGGGACATGACCTGATAGCCGCCGGAATCAGTCAGGATCGGCCGGTTCCAGTTCATGAATTTATGCAGCCCGCCCAGTTCCGCAATCCGCTCGGCGGTCGGGCGCAGCATCAGGTGATAGGTGTTGCCTAACACGATCTCGGCACCGGTCTCTGCGACGTTCTCGGGCAGCAAACCCTTGACGGTGCCGGCGGTGCCGACGGTCATGAAAGCCGGTGTTTCCGCCGTTCCGTGCGCCGTGTGCAGGCGGCCGCGCCGCGCGGCGCCATCGCTCGCCAGGACTTCGTATTTGAGGGCGTCTTCAGTCATCTCGAGCTGCAATCCCTTCAGGGGCGGCGCGCTGCAGCAGGCTACAGTCGCCGTAGGAGTAAAAGCGATAGCCACTTGCCTTGGCATGGGCATAAGCCGCCTGCATCCGCTCCAGGCCGGCGAAGGCGCTGACCAGCATGAAGAGCGTCGAGCGTGGCAGGTGAAAATTGGTCAGCAGAAGATCGACGATCCTGAAGCGGTAGCCGGGCGTAATGAAGATGTCGGTGTCGGCCGCAAAAGGGTGAAGCATACCCTCCTTGTCCGCCGCGCTTTCCAGAAGCCGGAGTGCTGTCGTGCCCACCGCGATCACCCGCCCGCCGGCTGCCTTGGCGGCGTTGATGGTCTCCGCGGTTTCGGCGGTGATCACACCGGTTTCGCCGTGCATCTTATGATCGCGGGTGTCATCGACCTTCACCGGCAGGAAGGTTCCCGCGCCCACGTGCAGAGTGACCGTGGTCCGCTTCAGGCCGCGCGCGTCCAGGGCGGCGAGCAGCTCGGGTGTGTAATGCAGCCCGGCGGTCGGAGCGGCCACGGCACCATGGTGCACCGCGAAGATGGTTTGATAGTCGTCGCTGTCCTGCTGTTCGCCTGCCGCTTCGCGTTGAATGTAAGGGGGCAGGGGCATGATCCCGTGCCGGTGCAGCCGCTCCAGAAGTTCCGGCCCTTCGGTGTTGAACTTGAGGGTAACTTCGCCTGCGTCGCCCTTGGCCATCACTTCGGCGGAAAAGTCCTCGGCAAAGTCGACCCGCTCGCCGAGCCTCAGCTTGCGCGCGGGCCGCGCGAAGACCCTCCACTGTGCCGGCGCGCCTGCGTCCAGGTCACCGGCCGCGTCGGCAGGATTTCCGCCATCGCGCTTATGAAGCGTCACCTCGATCTTTGCCATGCCGCGCCGGCCGGTCAGGCGCGCCGGGATCACGCGCGTATCGTTGAACACCAGAATATCGCCGGGAGACAGAAGCTCCGGCAGTGCCGCCATGCTGTGGTCGCCCAGGCTATCGCCCACCGACAGCAGCCGCGCGGCATGGCGCGGACTGGCAGGATGTTGCGCGATCAGCTCACGCGGCAGGTCGAAATCGAAAAGGTCGGTTTTCATCAGGGCATCGCGGGTTTGCGTATTGGGTATCTGGGCGCCAGGCATCTGGGCGCCAGGCATCTGGTCGGCCAAATTCGGGGGTTATCTAACACCTCGACCCGGCCAGGCAAAGGATTTGCGCTATTCACGTCCACCGTGCTTGGATCGGTCGTATCTAGGTGGGGACGGTGCGTTGATTGCTATTGAAATCTTGGCTGATCGGTCTTGAAGACCTGAAAGGGCTACAGCGAAGTAACGATGTTGCCTTGAACGGGCGAGTGCATGGTCTAGAGATCAATCCCCTGAGGCAGGAATAGCGTCGCCAATCCCGGTGTACAAGTCCTGCTCGACGGCTTTGCGTTCAACCCGTGGCAATCCCGACGGCAACCAGAACGGCGAGTGCGGCGAGAAGCCAAAGCCAGGAAAGGCCGTTTCCGGATTTCACTTTCCGATCTTCGGACATCGAATGCTTCTCCCATCGTCGCGCCGCAGGTTCTCGTCGCTCGCCGGTACCTTCAGACCTTTGGTGTGTCCACTGGCCTGTTCTTCGACCACGTCTTGGCCAGGTCTTTGACCAAGGACTCGGTCCGATCACGATCCGGGTCGCTTATCATCTGAACTGCATCGCCAACAGGGATGACCGGCAAATGAAGGTTGGAGTCAAAAATATTTACAGAATCGCAATTAAGTCAATAACATTATGTTTTATAAGGAAAAAATAGAAAATATTTTACTCTTTTACGCCCTATGATCTGTAAAATATGTAAAATTTTGGGTGTCATACTCTGGTTTGACCGGGAGGCGTTCAGCAGGCTGTGACTGGTCGATGGAATGACGAAAACAATCAAGAACGATCAGGCTCTCATCCATTGGGTTGGAGGGCGATTTACGTTCTTGATTAAAACAATCAAGAACGATCGCTCTCGAGAGCCTGATCGTTTTTCACTGATGCAGTGAAAAGCGTGAATCAGTCTCTCATCCATTGGGTTTGAGGGCGATTTACGTTCTTGATTAAAACAATCAAGAACGATCGCTCTCCAGGATCGCCGGGAAGGCACGCTGGCGGCAGTTCTTGCGTGCACAGAGACGGCAGCTCACGCCGACCGGAACGACGATGCTGCGGTTGGCGAGGTTGATGTCGTCGGCGTAGACGATTCCGGGAGCGAATTTGATGTCACAGCCGATCCCAACGGCAAAGTGGCTCTTGGGGCTGTGATGCCCGCCTTCTGCCTTCACGATGCTGCGGGCCAAACAGAAAAAGGTGCTGCCGTCGGGCATCTGCGAGACCTGCAGATTGGTCTGCCCGGGGGTCAGGAAGGCGGAATGGAGATTCAGCCGGGGACAGGCGCCGCCGTAGCGGGCAATGCGCAGACCCGATGCGCTGAAGCGTTTGGAGATATTACCGGCGATATCGACACGGACGAAATGGAGGGGGATGCCGGGATTGTCGGGCCGCTGCAGGCTGGAGAGACGCTGACAGGCCTGTTCGAAACTCACGCCGAAGCGCCAGGTCAGCTGATCCAGGTCGTAACGCAGGTCCTGTGCCGTCACGAGAAAATGCTCATAGGGCATCATCACAGCGGCAGCGACATAGTTCGCCATGACCTCACGGGCAAGATCGCGCGCGGCGTTCGATGAGAGATGCGAGCCGGCAATCAGGCTTTCCAGTTCTGCGCTGTAGTGCCGGACCGCCAGACTTTGCGCCAGCCGAAAGCAGCGGCTGCTCAGGACGGGGCTGCGGGCTTTGGCAAGTCCGCTCTCCGGTGGGGCGCCGGTCTCCAATCGGCGCCACAGCGCGGACAGGGTGCCGAAGCGCCGCTCCGGATCGGTCTCCTCCGACCCCAGTCCGGCATCGCTGCGCAGGCGCTTGGCAGCTTCCTCCAAGGCAGGGAAGTGATTGCTGTGCTCATGAATGAAATCGTCGAGTTCTTCGAGCGGTGGCGGGGCCTGTTCGCTGCGCGGCAGGCTGTCGAGAGTCGTCTGCTCGATCATCCGGGTCATGATGGTTGCGAGCTTACGGCTTTCTTCGGCTACGACGCCGATAAAGCGTTGGCGCTGTTCCGGTTCCAGGTTTTCGTGATCCTCGAGAATTTCCGAGAAAGACAGGATCGATGTCAGCAGCGTGCGTAACTCGTGGGTCGAGGTGGAGAAAAAAGAGTCGTCGGACAGGCGTTCACCCAGCGCCTGAACTTCACTGCGCGAATTTCGATAGGCGTGATAAAGCATCAGGATCGCCTGGCAGATGGCCGGTGCCGCGCGAACGGCCTCGTTCAACTCGTCGCGCTTGATCGCGGTGTCCCGGAAAAAGGGATCGCCGAAGAGTTCGTTCAGATCTGCGAGCAGTCGGCTCTCATCGTCTTGTGAAAAGGACTGAAGATCGACTCCGTAGAGGTCGGAAAGCTTGAACAGAAGCGGTAAAGTCAGTGGCCGCTGATTGTGTTCGATCAAATTTAGATAGCTGGCAGAAATTCCCACGCCCTTTGCCATCTCGAGCTGGGTCAGGCTCCGCTCCCGGCGCAGCCGGCGTACCTTACTGCCTAACAACGCTTTTTTGGCCATCGAACATTCCTCGACCGCCGCATCGATTTACAAACTTTACAAAATGTAAAAAGACTAGGTTATGTATTTACAGTAAAACAATTGCAAAATCAAGAGGTTATAGTAAATTTCCCTCGTCTGTGGATTGTTTACAAAAGCGAATCCATTTGGCGAAATCATGGATACGCTCCTCTCCACGGCGAAGTCGGGGTCACCCAGTCACTTCTGTAATGGGCGCCACGCGACCCCGTTCTTGACTTGGATCAGGAAAGAGGGAGGAGCCTGATATGGCACCAAAAGTAATTTGGCTCTTCGCCTTCGTGGGACTCTATTGGGCCTACTGTGTCTTCTGGGGCATCAAGGGAGCCATGACGGCGAAAACCGCGAGTGACTATTTTATCGCGGGACGCAGACTGTCACTTTGGGTATTCATCCTTGCGGCGACCGCCACGTCCTTCTCGGGCTGGACCTTCATGGGACATCCCGGCTTGGTCTATCGCGACGGTTTCCAATATGCCTACGCATCCTTCTATACCATCACCATCCCCTTTACCGGCGTCATGTTCCTGAAGCGCCAGTGGATGCTGGGTAAGCGCTTCGGCTATGTCACACCGGGCGAGATGCTGTCGGATTATTTCCGGGGGGATGCTATTCGCATCCTGGTGGTTCTGGTGGCGCTGCTGTTCTCGATTCCCTATCTGGGTGTTCAACTCGGGGCATCGGGCTTCCTGTTCAACGTCCTGACCGACGATCTGATTTCCAAAACGACCGGTACCTGGCTGCTGTCGCTCGTGGTGTTGATCTACGTGGCTTCAGGCGGCCTGCGGGCGGTGGCCTATGTGGACACCGTGCAATGTGTTCTGCTCGCGGTCGGTATCATGATCACGGGCCTGATCGCACTGGACCTGGCCGGTGGCTGGGCCGCTTTAAACCAGGGCTTTGCCAATCTGGCAGCCTCTGACGTGGGTAAGTGGGGCACGACCCCGGGCGATGCCTATAATGCCTACTTTGCCATCCCGGGCGTGATCCAGTTCACCGCGGGCCTCGGCAAGGAAACACCGGTCGGCGGGCTTTGGACGGGCATTATGGTGTTGACCTACATGTTTGCCCTGATGGGCATTCAGTCGGCCCCTGCCTTTACCATGTGGGCCTTTGGCAATGCCGATCCGAAACCCTTCGCGCCGCAACAGGTCTGGGCCTCCTCCTTCTGCATCGGTGGCATTCTATTCTTCTTCACGGCCTTTCAGGGTATGGGCGCACATCTTCTGGGGGCCAACCCAGCCGTGAGCGAAGCGGGCCTTGCGCTCTCCAACGTACTGGACGGAGAGGCGATATCCGCCAAACCGGATTCGCTGGTGCCGTACTACTTTAATCAGATTGCGGATGCGGCACCCTGGCTGGTCGGACTCCTGGCCGTCTGTGCCTTGGCCGCGATGCAGTCTACGGGCGCGGCCTATATGTCGACGGCCGGCGGCATGCTGACCCGGGATCTCTACAAGCGCTATCTCAATCCGACCGCCGACCATGCGACGCAGAAGCTGTTCGGGCGGATGGGCGTCGCCTTCATCGTGATCTCTGCGTTATTGGTGGCGACCTTCTCCAGCGATGCCCTGGTGCTCTTGGGTGGACTGGCGGTGGCCTTCGGTTTCCAGATGTGGCCGTCACTGGCAGCCGTCACCTGGTTCCCCTGGATCACCCGTCAGGGGGCGACCTGGGGACTCGCCGCCGGTCTGCTCGGCGTGATCTTTACGGAAACCATCGGTCAGCAGATCACCGGCGGGGCTCTGCCCTGGGGCCGTTGGCCTATGACCATCCACTCCGCCGGCTGGGGTATGCTCTGTAATCTGGCGGTTCTGATCCCGGTCTCCATGGCGACCCAGAACGCCGACGACACTGCGCATCGCATGATCTATCACAACTTCCTGCGCGAGCATTCCAGTCTGCCAGTGGATAAGAAGAAACTGGTGCCGATCGCGTGGATCGTCACTCTGGGCTGGATGTTTTTCGGTATCGGCCCGGGTGCGGTTATCGGCAACGATATTTTCGGTGCGCCGAACGATGCCGCGTCCTGGACCTTTGGGATTCCGTCCATCTGGGCCTGGCAGATTCTCTTCTGGCTCCTGGGCTGCGGGATGATGTGGTTCCTGGCTTACAAGATGGAAATGTCCACGGTGCCGGAGAAGGAGATCGAAGTGCTTGCCGAGGATATCGGCGATCTCGCGCCGGGCCAATCTCGTGGATAAAATCTGCAGTTAAGCGGCAAATTTGAGGCGCCATCGCGCGTTTGGTTACTTCGGGGAGGCATTGCGCCTCCCTCTTTTTTTACCGGTCCGGTTTTCGGCAAAAGACTTCGATGGGGAGGATGGCGGAATCTGCATAGCCGCGCGAGGTGTTCGCTGCTGCAGCTTTGGCAAGCTCACCATGGATGAGCTTCACGGCGCGTTGCGGCGGTTTCCCGCCCCGCTCGACCATGGCCTTTGCGCGGGCGTTGAACGCGAGAGTTTCTTCCTTCGTGTCGCGCAGATGAATGTCCGTAAATCCTGCTGCGGACAGACCATCCCGGGTTTCCTGCGGTGTGGCGAGAAAACTCGCGTCTGCCGTCCGGGCCCAGGGAGTCGGATAGTCCAGCGTGCCGCCGGGACCCTGCGCGATCTCCGAGAGAGCCAGCCAGGCGCCGGGCCGGAGCACACGGATTATCTCGGCGTAGAACCCCGCTTTGTCGGCGATGTTCATGGAGACATTCATGGAATAGGCGCCGTCGAAGGAGTTGGCGCCAAAGGGCAGGTCCAGGGCATTGCCTTGGTCAAAGGTGACGCGGTTTTCGAGCCCGAGAGAGTTGGTCAGGTGATTGGCGACCGCACAGAACTCCTCGGTCAAATCGATTCCACTCACCCGGCAGCCGAAGCGATCGGCGATGTAGCGGGCCGGTCCGCCGATCCCGCTGCCGATATCCAGAATGTGGTCTTTGTCCGAAACACTCAGCGCGTCGGCGAGTTCTTTCGTTGCTTCAAGGCCCCGGCCGTGGAACTGGTCGTAAGGCGCCAGTGTTTCGACTGACGCCTGTTCGAGCTCAAGACCGTCGTCCCTTAAGGTAGACAGCAGCCGTTCCAGAAGGTTGCCCTTGGTATAATGCTTGGCAATCGATGACTCACTGCTCATGTCACGGCACCTGCAGATTGATCCGAAGTCGGTCGGCAAGCTGATTACTTTGGGTCGCGCGGCCGAAGTGACAAGTGCGCGCAGACCTCCTCACTTCAGCATCGGCAGGTTCAGGCCATGCTCCCGCGCGCAGTCGATGGCGATGTCGTAGCCGGCGTCGGCGTGTCGCATGACGCCGGTCGCCGGGTCGTTGGTCAGGACTCGTTCCAGACGGCGCGCGGCTTCGTCGGTGCCGTCGGCCACGATCACCATGCCCGAATGCTGAGAGAAGCCCATGCCAACCCCGCCGCCGTGGTGCAGGGAAACCCAGGTCGCTCCGCTGGCACAGTTGAGCAGGGCGTTCAGCAGCGGCCAGTCGGAGACCGCGTCGGAGCCGTCCATCATGCCTTCGGTCTCGCGGTTGGGACTGGCCACCGAACCGGAGTCCAGATGATCACGGCCGATCACGACCGGGGCCGAAAGCTCGCCCTTTGCCACCATCTCGTTGAAGGCCAGACCCAAGCGGGCCCGTTCGCCAAGACCAACCCAGCAGATCCGCGACGGCAGGCCCTGGAACTGGATACGTTCGCGGGCCATATCGAGCCAGTTGTGAAGATGCGGATTGTCGGGGATCAGCTCCTTGACCTTGGCGTCGGTCCGATAAATGTCCTCGGGATCGCCTGAAAGAGCGGCCCAGCGGAAAGGGCCGATGCCACGGCAGAAGAGGGGGCGGATGTAGGCAGGCACAAAGCCGGGGAAATCGAAGGCGTGTTCGCTGCCCATTTCCAATGCCATCTGGCGGATGTTGTTGCCGTAATCGAGGGTGGGGATTCCCTGTTTGTGGAAGTCGAGCATGGCTTCGACCTGCACCTTCATGGATTCCTTGGCGGCCTGGGTGACCTCAGCGGGATTGCTTTCTTTGGTGCGTTCCCAACGATCCAGGCTCCAGCCTGCAGGCAGGTAGCCATTGAGCGGATCGTGCGCGCTGGTCTGATCGGTCACGGCATCCGGCCGCACGCCGCGTTTAACCAGCTCCGGAAAAATCTCCGCTGCATTGCCCAGCAGGCCGACCGAAATGGCACGGCCTTCCGCGCAGGCCGTCGTGATCATCTCCAGCGCGGCGTCCAGATTGTCGGCCTTGTGGTCCAGATAGCCGGTTTCCAGGCGCATCTCGATCCGGCTTGGCTGGCATTCGACCGCCAGCATGCAGGCACCGGCCATGGTGGCCGCGAGGGGCTGTGCCCCACCCATGCCGCCCAGGCCACCGGTCAGAATCCATTTCCCCTTCAGATCGCCGCCATAGTGCTGACGCCCGACCTCTACGAAGGTTTCGTAGGTGCCTTGCACGATGCCCTGGCTGCCGATGTAGATCCAGGAGCCGGCGGTCATCTGGCCGTACATCATCAGGCCGGCTTTATCGAGCTTATGGAAGTGATCCCAGTTGGCCCAGTGGGGCACCAGATTGGAGTTGGCGATCAGAACACGCGGGGCGTCGGCGTGGGTCTTGAAGACGCCGACCGGCTTGCCAGACTGGACCAGCAGGGTCTCGTCTTCATTGAGCTCCTTCAGACAGCGCGAGATGGTGTCAAAACTGTTCCAGTCACGTGCGGCGCGGCCGATCCCGCCGTAGACCACAAGCTCACTCGGACGTTCCGCGACTTCGGCATCCAGATTGTTCATCAGCATGCGTAAAGGAGCTTCCGTCAGCCAACTCTTGGCGGTCAGTTCATTGCCGTGCGGCGCACGGATCTGGCGCTGATTGTCCTGGCGGTTGTGGGGGCCGGATGTCGTGGTCATTGGGTCTCTCCAGTCTGTCTGATGTGAAGTTGTATATACAACTTTGAACAGGCTGTCGAGATGGAGTCTCGGGACTGGGGATACACAGGCCGCGATGGACGTGATTACGTTTGATCGGGTTCCGGGCAGGAGAGGATTTGAAAGCGGATCTCAGGTTTTTGTATGGGCACACGACACCCTAAAACCCGGCACTTTGCAGGAGTAGGCCAGGGCGACCGTTCGTCCCTGACGCTCTCAGCTCGGTATATTTTTCCAACCTCACTGCTCGAATGGCATGGGTCCTCTGCGGTGGCGTTCGACGGCGCCGATCAGAACCGTGTCGGTCGGGTAGTGGCTCATATCGGCGTCTGCGGCCTGGAGGAATCACTGTCCCGATTATCGTAGCTGTCAGAACGACGCGGCAGGACGTTAACCGGCGAGACCCAGATAAGCTTCGATCAATTTTGGGTCTTCACGGGCGTCGGCGGCAGACCCCATCCAGACGCTGCGGCCGGATTCCAGGACGCAGACCTGGTCGGCGACGGCGAGGGCGCGCTGGGTGTTCTGTTCGACCAGCAGGATTGTGATCCCACGCTTTTTAAGCTGTTGGATGGCGTCGTAGCAGACATCGACGATCTTGGGCATCAGGCCCAGGGAAACCTCGTCGATCATCAACAATTTCGGATCGGCCATGAGCGCCCGGCCGATGGCCAGCATCTGCTGTTCACCGCCGGAGAGCGAGCCGGAGCGCTGATGGATGCGTTCTTTCAGGCGCGGAAAGGTTGCCAGCACCATCTCGCGCATTTCGGCCTCGGCGGCACGCGGGCGGCTGTATCCGCCCATCGTCAGGTTTTCCTCGACCGACATATCCGCAAAGAGACGGCGGCCTTCCGGCGCCAGGGCGATACCTGCCGTAACCCTTTCGCGCGCCGGCAGGTTGGAGATATCGCGGCCGTCAAAGGAAATGCTTCCACCCTGCAGCTCGACCTGGCCGGCGATGGTCATAATGGTCGAGGTCTTGCCGGCACCGTTGGCACCGACCAATGCGAAGATCTCACCCTGGGGGATCTCCAGGCTGAGACCATGTACGGCAGTAAAGGCGCCGTAACCGCACTTAAGGTTCTCCAACTTAAGCATCGGCCCGCTCCTCGTCCGGCTTGGCGCCACTTCCCAAATAGGCGGCCTGTACCGCCGGGTCGTCCATCACCGCGCGCGGCTCGCCGGCTGCCAGATTGCGGCCGTTGTCGAGCACGACAAGGCGCTGGCAGATGCGCAGAACTTCGCTCAGGTTATGTTCGATCAGGATGATGGAGAGGCCGCTCTCGTTCAGGGCCACGATGGTGTCGGCCAGGCGTCCGGCTTCCAGGTGATTGAGTCCGGCCAGGGGCTCGTCAAGCAGCAGCAGTTTCGGATCCAGTGCCAATGCACGGGCGACTTCCAGGCGCTTCAGCATACCAAGGGGCAGCGACGAAGGCTCGGACTCCGCGACTTCCGAAATCCCGACCTGCAGCAGCAGTTCAAGCGCGCGCTCACGCTCTGCGCTCCGCAGGCGGCGACCGAGCGCCGTGAGCGGGGACGCGGTCTTGGCGTGCCCGGCGGCGAGGGTGACGTTGTCGACGACGCTCATGCTGCGGAAAGGGCGTACGATCTGCTGCGACAAGCCGAGACCGCGGCGAACGCGCTGGTGAGTCGGCAGCCTGGTGATCGGATGACCTTCCAGTGTGACTTCGCCGGCCTGTGGCGTGACCACGCCGGTGATGCTCCGCATCATAGTGGTCTTGCCCGCGCCGTTGGGGCCGAGCAACCCCAGCAGTTCGCCGGGCTGCAGGTCAAAACCGGCGTCTTCGAGGGCGGTGACACCGCCGAAGCGCACCGTGACGCCTTTAACGCTGAGCAGCGCGGTCATGGTCTGCCTCCCGCGCGTTTTGCCAGTGCCGTCACCATGCCTGCCAGGCCATTGGAACTGAACCGCATTACACAGAACAACAAAGCACCGTAGAGCAACAGTTTGTAGTCGGAGATGAACTGTAGCCAGAGCGGCAGAACCGAGAGCACAGCCGCGGCAAGGACGACACCCCAGACCGACCCGATACCTCCGACCACCACCATGGCCAAGACCGTGATGGATTCGACAAAGCCGAAGCTGTCCGGGTCGATGAAACGGATGTTGTGGGCATAGAGTCCGCCCGCCAGCCCGGCCAGGGCCGTGCCCATGGCAAAGGCTGAAAGCTTATAGCGGGAGACGTCGATACCCAGCATGCGGGCGGTGTCTTCATCGTCGGCGATGGAATCGAAAACGTAACCCATCCAGGACCGCTTGAGGTAAAGACTGAAGGCGGCGGCCGCGGCAGCAATCACCAGCACCAGCAGCATGAAACCCGCTTTGGAAAGGCCGCTGCCCGGAATACCGGAGAGACCCATTTCGCCGCCCAGAAAATCCTGCTGACGAACGATGCCGAGAAAAAGAAAACCGACCCCCATGGTGGTGATGGCCAGAAAGTCGTGCCGGACCCGGAGCGAGGCGATACCCACGACCGTGCCGATGACGCCGGCCAGCAGGGTTCCGGCGGCAAGTGCGAGCGGAAAGGGCAGGCCGCTTTTGGTGATCATCGCCGCGCAATAGGCGCCGATGCCGTAGAAGGCGGCGTGGCCCAGGCTGATCTGTCCGCAAAAGCCGGTTATCAGATTTAGACTGAGGGCGAAGATTACCGAAATGCCCATCGCGGTCAGGAGCGTGATTTCGTAGGCCATGCCGTCAGGCTTTCCCGAAGAGGCCCTGAGGCCGGATCATCAGCACGGCGATCAGGAATGCGAAGGCGATGGCGTCGCGGTCCAGGAAACTGCCCAGATAGATGGTGCCGAAGGATTCGATCACGCCGAGTGCCAGGGCGGCGATCAGCGTGCCGCGCAGGTCGCCCAGGCCACCAAGGACGATGATCGCCAGAGCCTTGTAGCTGGGCACGCTGCCCATGGTCGGCTCCACCAGATTGTTCAGCAGCGCCACGATCACTCCGGCCGAGGCCGCGAGGGCCGAGCCGACGAAAAAATTGATGTCGCGGATGCGGGCGATATTGACCCCAAAGGCTTCGGCCATCTTGGGGTCGGTGACGGTGGCCCGCGAGGCGGTGCCGATGCGCGTGCGGCCGGCGAGAAAAGCGAGACCCCCGATCAACACCACGGCACCGACCATGGCGGCCAGCTCGGCCTGTTTCAGATTAACGCCGAGGATACCGACCGGATCCTGCAGGGGCGGTGCGACATAGGAAAGACCATAAGGGCCGAAGATCAGGCGGAAGAGTTCTTCCATCATGATGAACAGGCCAATCGAGGCGATGAGCGCAACGTAAGGCGGCCGCCCGAGCAGGGGCTGATAGCAGGTGCGGTAGATCGCGATTCCGAACAGGCCCATGGCGGGCATGGCGATCAGCAGGGCCAGCGCCAGGCTGCCGGTTGCGTTCGTCACCAGAACGCCGATGTAGCCGCCCAGGGTAAAGAGCCCCGCGTGGGCCACATGCAGGATCCGCAGCAGGCCGTAGACCAGGGTCAGGCCGACGGCAATCAGCGCATAGATGCTGCCCTGCACAAGGCCTTGCAGCAGGAGTTCGAAAGCGAGCATCGGGTTGTGCCTCGGTGAGAAAACGGCAAAAAAAGAGGCCGTCCCGCCTTGCTGCCATCAATGCGGCAGGAAGGCGGAAAACGGCCCCTCGGGTTCAGCTTACTTTTCCGGCGGTGCCAGCAGCTCGGGATCGCTGATGATGGAATGGCGATGCCAGTTGCCGTCCTTGACCACCTGAACCTGAACGTCCTTACGCACTTCGCCCAGGCCGTTGAAGGAGATGGTGCCGGTGGAGGCTTCGACCGACAGCCCTGCGATGGCGTCGCGGATCGCCTTGGGGTCGTCGCCGCCTGCTTTCCTCAGGGCGGCAACCGCAACCTTCATGGCCGTGTGGCCCGAGGCTGCGACCATGTCGGCCTTGTAGCCGGCCTTTTCTTCAAAAGCCGCGATAAAGGACTTTGCTTCCGGCGAGTCAGAATCCCGGTCCAGTGAGGTCGTGATGATCACGCCTTCCGAGGCTGGGCCCGCAATCTCGATAAATTTCTGCGAATCATAACCTTCCTGACCGATAACCGGTACCTCGATGCCCCCGGCGCGCAGCTGAGAGACGAGCGGACCGGCCGTGAAGAAGTAGCCCGAGGCATAGATCGCTTCGGGCGCATCCGACTTTACTTTGGCGACAATCGGGCCGAATTGGCGGTCCTTGATGGAGTATTCGTACTCGCTGACCACTTCGATGCCGAATTTCTCCGCCGCGTCCTTGAAGCCATTCGCCAGGGACTTGCCGAAGTCGTTCTTCAGGGTGATCAGAGTGACCTTTGTCTTACCCAGGCTCTCCCCGATCAGCTTGGCGCCGGCCCGGCCCTGAACTTCCCCGACGAAGGAGGTGCGGAAGACATAATCGCCGGAACGGGTGATTTCGGGGTGAACCGCGAAGGCCGAAATGTAAGGGATGCCGGCCCCCTGGAAGACGCCTGCGGCAGCACGGGTGGCCCCGGAATAGCTGCCGGAGATGGCAATTTTAACTTCGTCCTGCTCAATCAGTTTGGTCGCGATCGGAACGGCGGATTTCGGCGAAGCCTGATCGTCGTAGATCACCAGTTCGATCGTCTTGCCGTTGATCCCGCCATTGGCATTGGCCTGTTCGGCGGCCAGTTGCGCCCCGATCAGGGCCGACTTGCCGTCCGCAGCCGCGAAGCCGGTTTGCGGCACGTTGATGCCGATCTTGATGCTGTCGGCCAGCGCGGCGCCGGTGAGACCAAACGTCGCTGAGGCGCCGAGCGCGGCCGCGAAAGCCGCGAACCTGATGAAGTCTTTTTGCATGTCGAATCCTGTTCCCCTGATGGACCGGCGCAGCGTTTATTCACCGCGCTTTGCCGTTACGCCGAAACTCGCTTTCGACGCTTGTTTTTCGGACAGCTGTTGTCCCAGGCCGAGGTCTGCGGCTGTGTCACTTTGGGTCCTTTTTGTCCGCGTTGTCCCGAAAAAGAACCCCTTTGCCCCTCGAGCCTGTCTTTTTTGCGCGCCACTGGCTGCGGCGTTTTATCTCACTTGTATATACAAGTATAGGCAAGGGCTTTTTCGAGAGTCAAATCTTGCGCTCTGACCAGGTGAGAACAGGATGCGGCCGGTCAGGCCGTGGAAGAGTGGCTGTCGACGGGGCCCGATCGCGGGTTTCCAGTGAGCGGTGGTTGTGATCACTTTTTTCCCTCAACCCATACGACACTATCGGAGCCCGCTGCGCGTCAGAGTGTGGCGCAACAGCCGCCAAATAATCGTCTGAAGAGAGTTTTCTCGCGACAGCTTTGGTGACCTGCCGCACGTGCAGTTATGCAATTTCGTCTTTTTTCAAAGAGCTATGGAGGTTTTCCCATGAACTGGAAACAGCTCTGCGGTTGTCGTTTATCTGGAGTGTTTCTTTGAAGCGAACAATGCATGTAATACTTGAGATTGTGCAGAGACTTTATGTGTTTTGCAATCGCAGGGTAATTGGATTCTAAAGTTGTATTTGGTGAATATAGTAAAAGTGAAAAATAACGTCAGATAAATAATGATTTTAGTAAAAATTTAACTCGCAAATGGTTTGTTTGCGAGAATTGATGATTTGAAATGAGGGCTTTACGTGAATTTCCGGAGTCCTTCGCGTATCGGCTAGAGCGGCTTCGCAATTCCGGAGCGCGAGATGATAAGCGGCAGCCTGACAAGGTTCTGAAGGTACGGCTCCCGCCTACGGCTGCATTCAAACCATCACCGCTGACTCTCCGGTCCGACTATGGCGGCTATAAGCCTTCTCGTCGGTTCGGTTTCGGGTTTTGGCAGAGGCACAGGTGACAGCCTGGGAAAAGCGAGAGAAGAGAGGGAATGACAATGTTAACTGGGTTCAAGAACATTAACGTCAGCACCAAGGTGCTGGCTGTCGTCGGCATATGTCTGGCGGCGCTGGTCGGGGTCGCGGCTCTGGCGATTGTTCAGATGAATAAGATTGGTGGCGAGATCGAAGCCATCGCCGAGCAGGACGTTCCGCTGACAGGGATGGTGACCAACATCACCGTTCATCAGCTCGAGCAGGCGATCAGCCTGGAGCGTGCGATGCGTTACGGCGAGTCGATGGCGCACGACAGTCATGCCGCGGAAGGCTTTGAGAAGGCCGTCGAGACCTTTGAAAAGCTCGCCAAGAAGGTGGATGCGGAGATCAAGGAAGGCGAGGAGCTTGCCCACGAGGCGGTGGGCCATGCGCACTCTGCCGAGGAGGCCAAGGAGTTTCAGCACGTGCTGGACGTCCTGACCAAGGTCGAATCCGAACATGCGGCGTTCGACGAACAGGCGTTTGAGATTTTCTCGCTGCTTTCCAGCGGGAACATTGACGAGGCTGTTACGAAAGAGCCGGCGATCGAACAGGCGGAAGAGGCTTTGAATCATGAACTGGAAGCCTTGCTGGAAGAACTGGTGAATTTCACTGCGGCGGCAACTCTGACCGCCGAGGCGCATGAGAAATCCGCCCTGCAGCTTTTGGTCATATCGACGATCATTGTATTTGTGACGGCACTTGCTCTTGCGCTGCTGCTGGTACGCACGTCTGTCACGCGGCCGCTGAAGTCTCTAGTGACAGCGGTCGATGGCCTTGCCGCCGGTAACACCGACGTCGAGGTGTCCGTGGATGCCGACGACGAGATCGGCAAAGTCGCAAAGTCGCTCCATATTTTCCGCGGGAAACTGATCGAAAATCAAGAACTTGAAGTCAAGGCCGCTCAGGAAAAGGAGCGCGCGGAGCAATCGCGTCGGGATACTCTGCTGACCATGGCTGACAAGCTGGAAAACTCGGTTGGCGGTATCGTCCAGGTCGTTGCGTCCGCGTCGACGGAGTTGCAGGCGTCCGCTCAGGTCATGAGCTCGACGGCCGATGAAACCAACTCTCAGGCGTCGGCGGTCGCGGCTGCTTCCGACCAGGCGACCAGCAACGTGCACACGGTCGCCAGTGCAACCGAAGAGCTTTCGAGCTCGATCAGCGAGATCAGCCGACAGGTGGGGCAGTCCTCCTCAATCACCAAGAAAGCGGTCGATGAGGCCAGTAGAACCACTGCGACCGTGCAGAGCATGGCCGAGATGGCGGAAAAAATCGGCAAGGTCGTGAACCTGATCAACGATATTGCCGAGCAAACCAATCTCTTGGCGTTGAATGCGACAATCGAGGCGGCGCGGGCCGGCGAGGCCGGAAAAGGCTTTGCCGTGGTTGCGTCCGAAGTCAAAAACCTGGCCACGCAGACCGGCAAGGCGACGGAGGAGATCTCAAGCCAGATTTCCGGTATGCAGGAGGTCACGGGAGAAACCACCAAGGCGATCGAAAGCATCAGCGCGACTGTCAACGAGGTCAACGACATCGCAACGAACATTGCCGCTGCTGTGGAAGAGCAGGGGGCCGCGACAAGAGAGATTGCGCAGAGCGTGCAACAGGCCGCACAGGGCACCCAGGAGGTGACGTCGAACATTTCCAAGGTCACTCAAGCATCCGGTGAGGCTGGGGAGGCGGCAGGCCAGGTCCTTGAAGCTTCAGGCGAGCTGTCCACCCAGTCTGAGACTTTGCGGCAGGAAATCGACGGTTTTCTTGTGGAACTCCGCTCGGCGTAACAGCGGCTGACACCGCCTTATCGATAAGAGCCTCGTCCGCTTGCCGGCGAGGCTCTTTTTTTGCCGAAGGTCTGAAATGGGCGAGGTGAGCGCCGTGGCCGCTGCAGCAACGCGGCCGCCCAGAACGGGGACCAAGACATGGCTGAGGCAAATGCGGCGTACAGCCAGCAGATCGCCCAGTCGTGCAGGACGTCTCTTTCGACATGTCTCGAGACCGATTACCGGGATTATCCGAAATCGGTGAATGTGTGTTGCATACAACAGGATTTCGTTAAGAAAACGAACGCAGGCTGTTTTGATAGAATGCTCTTTTTGTATCAGTGGCATTTTTTTTTATGCCTTGAAATCTCGCCAGCGCGGGGCTTCCTGCAGACCCGGAAGCAAATTAAACGGCTATTGGTTTTTCCCCAAAAGGTAGGCTGAAGTATTGGTCAGAAACCCTACCTGAAAAACCCAGTTAACTAACTATAGATAGATTTATTCGGCGCCTTGTTGTGATGGCGATGATACTTGTTTCGACCTGAATCACTCGCGAAGTTATTAAATTCAAAAGGTTTTGAAGAGATTGCCGTGAAAAGCAAAGATACCGCTTAGGTGGAACCCGTTCATGGTAGCAGTTTTGTCTAGATGTATCCAATTCACATCATATCTGCCTGGCGAGATTAAGTTAAGATACAATTAAACGAAAACAATATCGGTCGAACGACTTGATTTACTGAGTAAAAAAACTCCTGAGTTTATTTCGAGGCTGCCGAAAATTTAGAAAAAATTAATTCGCATACTGCTTTTATTTGAGCGTTCGAGGAGATAGGTGCCAGGCGTTAAGCCGGAATCAGATTGATCTCTTTGATGGGAAATTTGCGAGCTCGGCAGGGTGTTCGAGCAGACTGTCAACGTTGTGGTGGTCGTATTGTGAATAAGGGATTTTGAAAGAAGTTATCGGTGAATTTCGCCTTCAGGCTCGTAGAAGAATACAGCCTGTTTTGGGTGGATACCGGCGATAAAGTTCTTCCCGGCCACAAACTGCGGCGCTCCACGGTACCAGGCATTCATGAAGCGGTTTTACCTCCGCGATGTGAGGCGGGTGAAAGGAGATAATAGGTGTTTAAATTCGGCTCGAGTGGCGCCAGTGGCGCTGCACAGAACAAGCTCGGTGCGGGCGAGATGGAAATGATGCTCGCGGCCCTGGATAAATCGCAGGCTGTCATTCATTTCAAACCCGATGGAACGATCCTCTTTGCGAACGAGAATTTCCTGGGTGCGTTGGGGTACGCACTCGATGAAATTCAGGGTCAGCATCACAGCATGTTCGTCGAGCCTGGTTATGCGAAAACCGCTGAGTATCAGCAGTTTTGGGAAAGCCTCGCCCAGGGGAATTACCAGGCCGCGGAATATAAGCGTATCACCAAGGACGGTTCGGAGATCTGGATCCAGGCCTCCTACAATCCGATTCTCGATAAGTCCGGTAAGACGGTTAAGGTTGTGAAATACGCGACCGATATCACCGCGCAGACGCTGCAAAACGCCGACTATCGCGGTCAGATCGCTGCGGTGAATAAATCGCAGGCCGTCATTGCCTTCGAACTGGACGGTACGATTATCGAAGCCAACGAGAATTTCCTTGGTGCGTTGGGGTACGCGCTCGACGAAATCAAAGGTAAACATCACAGGATGTTCGTCGAACCCGCTTTCGCTCAGTCCGCTGAATATAAAGCTTTCTGGGAGGCATTGGGGCGCGGCGAATATCAGGCTGACGAATACAAGCGTGTTACCAAGAGCGGCGAGGAGATCTGGATCCAGGCCTCTTACAATCCGATTTACGATCCAAACGGCAAACCCTTTAAGGTCGTGAAGTTTGCGACCGATATTACGGCGGCGGTCCTGGCGCGCCAGGAAGCTGACCGCGTCGGTAAGCTGGTTGACGAAAATCTCGATAAAATCTTGAACTCGGTGGGGTCTGCCAATGAGCAGTCTGCAACGGCTGCCAGCGCTTCTTCCCAGACGCTGCAGACGGTTCAGTCGGTTGCCGCAGCGACAGAGGAATTTCAGTCCACCGCCAATGAGATCGGGCGCAGCATGGAAACCTCCAGAACGGAAGTTAGCAAGGCGCTTGAAGAGGTCGTGACGGCGGACGAGTCGACCCAGAAACTCACCAACCAGGCGCAGGCGATGAACAGCGTCGTTGACGTCATTCAGGAAATCGCCGGGCAGATCAATCTGCTTGCACTGAACGCGACCATCGAATCCGCAAGAGCCGGAGAGGCCGGTAAGGGATTTGCCGTTGTGGCTTCCGAGGTCAAATCCCTGGCAAACCAGGTCGCGAACGCGACGGGGCAGATTTCTTCGGAAATCGGCGGCATGCAGTCGGTGTGCGGGGATGTGGTTGAGCGTCTGCAAAGCATCAGAGGCGCGGTCCAGGCCGTTGAAACCAGTGTCGCAACCGTTGCCGGGGCCGTCGAAGAGCAGACGGCAACCACGCGAGAGATCGCAGAGAATATGCAGGCAGCGGCGACCGCGGTCGGCGATATCAACACGAACCTCGATACAATCTCTGGCGCTGTTGGCGACGCAAACAGCTTTGCGAAGGAAGGTACCGAACTCTTCCGGAGCCTTAAGACCAACGCAGCGTAATATCTACTAATTGTGGCTAATGAGTTGATGTGCCGGCCTCGGCACCTCATCTCAAAGCCCGGTTAAACCACAGATACCGGTTAGGGGCCTTCGGAGTGTGTCGAAAAGCCTGGTCGCGATGCGCCGCATCAGATGACGCTGCATCGCCCGCGGTCTTTCTCCTTACCCGAAGATCCCTGTAGACACTCTCTATGGGTCATTACCAACGCTTCTTGGTGTTAATTCCGAGTTCGGGGATCAGATGGGAGAAGGTGCTTTGCTTTTGCCAGCCAACTGCAGCACGTCGAGAGTTTCGAAAATCGCCTGAAACCGGATCAAGGCCGCCTGCAGGCGTCGTTCGTCGGTTGCAGTAAAACCGGGATCGGTGATGTCGATGGCGTTCTCGGTCAGATCGACACTCATCAACATGGATGAACCCGTGAATGCCAGCTGGATGTCAAAGCCCAAGAGCTCTTCCAGCGCCAGCAATTGCCCCCTCAAAACCGGAGTCATGATACTCCGGGCTTCTGCGTCATCCGTTGCATAGACTTCAAAGCTTTGCTCGAAAGTCCAGTCTTTGAGATCGACCCGTTCCGGGGGGTGCTGAAAACGATCCGCAACGTTTTGCAGGCAACGGTCGTTTTTCAGGACGAGGGTTTGTCCTACGTAGTTCTTCTTCAGTTCGAACACAGAAAGCAGTCCGTTGAAGACGATACTGCCGGCATCGCTGCCGTGCTTGCTGAGCTGGGCATCGGTTTGCAGAAAGACGATGCCTTTGTAAGCCCCTGCCAGCTGGTTTTCGAAACGCGATGCGCTAAAGCTGTCGATCAGTCCGAAGCCGGCGAAACTCTCCGCGTTCGATTGCATCGGGGCGAGGCTGTAGGAAATGCCCGCCGCATCGCAGAGCGGTTTGAAAATCTCCTGACGCATTGCCAGCCCGATATCGCGTTGCGGGCGTTTGCTCAAGGCCCATTGGGCGCCTGCACCGACCAGCAGAGCGAGCAGGACGGCATTCGTTACGTCCATGGCTATCAGCGAAAGACTGCCGACCACGACAGCAAGCGCCAGAGCAGCGATCCAGGTCAGTTCCGAGTTGCGTTTCCAGGCACGCTGCTTTCGTACCAGTTCGATCAGCCTCGGCGCGATCCCGTCATTGTAGATGGAGACCGCCATCTCGGTGGAGAGGCGAATACTCGTGCGCGTTGAAGCGGATCGTTCGGGGCTGGCCGTGGTGGCGTTCAAAGTTTCGTCTCGGCGTTGAGGCGGAGCGTATCGACCACTTCGAAGATCATGGACAGGTCGGCGACAATCGCCCGCAGCCTGTTCCTGTCGGCCAGCGGGGCGTCCAGGTTCCCGATGTTGAAGGCATCACGATTGAGTTCGACCGACATCAGGAGAGAATTGCGGTCGAAGGCCAGGCGGACCTTGGAACCCAGGCGCTGCTCCAATGCGATCAGGCGATCCATGAAGGCGGGCGTCAAAAGATAGCGCGCCTCGATCTGGTCACTGGCGTAGACCTCATAAGCGCGTTCGAAGCGCGGGTCTTCCAGATTGACGCGGTCAAGGTTTTTACCGATACCGCCTAGAAAATTCCCGATCAATCCGCCGTCGCGCAACACCACTGTGCGGCCCTGAAAGCCCTTGTTCACTTCGAAGGCCGCGAGCAAACCATGAAAGACGGTGCGCGTATTCTTGTCGTCCTTGTCCTTGAGATGCGCATCGACGAGCGAAAAGGCGAGGCCCTGGTAGCGTCCTGAAACTTCGTCTTCGAACTGGCTGCGGTTGAAGCTGCCCACCAATCCGAGTTCGCTGAAATACTGGGCGTTCGAGCCGTCGGGAAAGAGATGATAGGTGAAGCCCAGCGCGTCGCAGAGTGGAATAAAGATTTCCCGTTTTACGCTTTCGGTCAGCTGCTTCAACGGCCGGGCAATCAAAAACCAGTAAGTGGCGGCGCCCGCAGGTAAAGCAAAGAAGACGGAATCCACATCCCGTGAGACAAAAAAGAACGCAATGGCCACCGCTGCGCCGGCAGCGAAAACGAGCAGCCAGTTGCGCACCATCTTTCTCTTGAATGCGAGCCGCTCGTGATCCCGTGCCTGCAGACGCGGTGCGATGTTTTCTTCGAACTCCGCTTCGAAGGTTTCCATGAGAGACCGGGGTTGGGGTGCTTGGGGCATCTGCATTTTCCAATCCCCTCTATTTCAAGTAATCGTCGACGTTGACCGCCGCGCGATGACTGGTGTCTTCCATCTCCCAGAACGGCATGGACTTCACGCGTGCCCAGCCCGCAATGAGGGTTCCTGGAAAGATTTCGACTGCATTGTTCAGGTCCGATACCGCAGAATTGTAGAATCGCCGGGCGGCCGAGATGTGAGCTTCGGCCTCCGTGAAGGTGTCCTGCGCCTTGGCGATGGTATCGGCAGAGCGGAGTTCCGGATAGTTCTCTGCCACCGCAAAAAACCGCGCCATCCCCGTTTGCAGCTCCTGCCCGGCGGTCAGATGAGCCTGCACGGCTTCCGGGTCATTGGGGTCATAGCCCGAGTCGACGCGGGCACGCAGGGCCGTCATGCCTTCCAGCAGATCCTTTTCGTGTTCCATAAAGCGACCGGCGAGTTTCAGGATATTTGGCAGAAGGTCGTGCCGCTTTTTGAGCTGAACATCTACGGAAGACAGCGCTTCGCGTGCCGTGTTGCGGCGGCTGATCAACTTCGCATACCAGAAGTAGCCGAGAACAACCGGTACCGCGATAACGATCATTAGTATCGTTCCGAATTCCATCCTGTCACTCCCCCCGAAAGTTTAGGATTCGTCGAAGACTGAAACAAACAGCGATCATTCTTAGTGTAGCCGACGTAAATTTTCGAGGTCTATTTCAAAAAGCAAAATAACCCCCGAACAGTAACCAAAGGTTAACCGTAATGACCCACGGCGCAGAAAAATCCAGGTGGGAGGTCACTCAAGAGAAAAATACCTGGTCTGGGACTGTAAGCGCCAGAGATCCTGCGCTCTATTCGTCGTTGTTTTGCGGGTCGTCGCGCCGCTGTGTTTGCAGGCTGTTCAGCAAGCGTTGACGCCGAAAGGACCAGCTCCGCCAGTTATCCGTTGCCTCAAGAAGATCGCGTTCGAGGACCTTGACGAGGTGCTCTGCCAGGCGGCGGTTTGGGTTGCGGAACGACGTTTCCCGCAGATAGAGCTGCAGCGCCGGCAGTGCCTCCGGCCCGATCTGTTCGATGTAACCCAAGTCCACCCGCTGGCCGGCCCCGCCCAGCTCCTCGCTGTTTCTCACGTTGAAGTCCGCGACGATCCCGCCGAAGTTCAGGAAACTGCATATGCCGAGCACTGCAAGCAGGCAGACTGCATTGGCATTGGCCAGCCAGGTTTCCGACCTTGCACGCGCAATTCTATAGATAATCAAGGCGAGGCCCGAGGCGACCAGTCCCATCCAGATCAACGCCGCGACCCGCAAATAGGTCAGACCGTAGACCTCGACGTAGTTCAAAGTGCGCCATATCGAATTGACGGTCAGGAAGATGTTCTGTCCTATCCAGAGATAGACGAGGTAACGGATTGCTTTTGACTTTTGAGCCGCGCCGCCATCGCGGAATGCAATCACGGTGAAGGCGCCCGCCAGCAGGGCGGTCGCGATCAGCGGATAGGCGCCGCGATGGGCGTAGCCGGCGTAACTCAATCCTTCGGGCAAAGCAGAACCGGACCAGAGATAAGTGATGTCCGTGAAAGTCTGGGCGAGGAAGATCAGGTTGAACAGGACCAGGGATCTGAAGACCGCTTCTGCGGAAAAGAAATGCTCGATCCCGTACGACAATGCTGCGCGCTTTGGAGCGATTGGCGGCTGAACGGCCGCCTGGATCTTGGACAGGCGCGGCCGAAGAAAGGCCCAGAAAAGGATCAGGCTGACGAGCCAGAAAACATGACGCAGGGGATGAAGGAGAGAAATGAACCACCACCAGTCCATTTCCGGAAACCAGGAGTCGATGACGGGGTTGGCCTGGACCAGAAACAGCGAGAAGACCGCACCTAGTACGATTGGCAGGACCCAGCCGCGAACCTGGGTTTTGAAAAAGCAGGGCCTGGGGCGATGACGTTTGACACGGCGAAGGCGGTAAGCGTCCTCCACGATGCGATAGGGGAGCTGGATGACGGATGCGTACAGCCGCTTGACCCAGGCGGCTGCCGACTCGGGCCAGGCATGGTTCGGCGGCAAGGCCAGCGCAACCGCACCTGCGATCACCAGGCTGCCCGCGAGAAGACCGGGAGCCTCGACGAACGCCAATGTCATCAACAGCGATGCCGTGATGATCACCTTGCCCTGAAAGCCGCGAAGCCAGGTGCCGTTGTGGAGCACAAGCAGCGGCAGGAACAGCCAGGTGAAGACTGCCAGGTTCCAGCCGATGGTCCGGTCATAAAGCAAGAAGTCTGAAGCGAAGGCCAGTGCCAGGGCCGTACCGATTTTCGCCGTGACGGATTGCCGGGCCTTGGCCGCCAGGTTTACGAGATGAAATGACATTTGAGCTGTGTCCCCTGCTTACTCACGTCTGCCGCTGCGGCGACCGCACCGAAGGGCGGGGATGGGGCGCGAAGAATCGGCTGCGCCTAGGCTGCATCGGGCGAGGGCCAGTGGGAGGGAATTAAGCGGCAATTCCGGGGTCGGATTACGTCATTACCGCGGACAATTCAGGCAAGGATGGGATGGCGCGGGGGCGAAATGAGCGGTGGCGCGTCGTTTTAGCTGCTGCTGAAGCGGCCCCAGAGCTGATAGCGGTCGCCAGGATGGATCAGGCGGGCGAAGGTGACGCTTTTGTCGCCGGACCAGGTGCGCCGTTTGAGCAGCAGGCATGGAGACTGCGGTGTGATCGACAGCAGGCGGGCAGTCTCGGCATCGGGTTGGATCGCCTGGATCACGTGTTCGGCTTCGCTCAAGGGCGCGGCCTTGACCAGATATTCGTAGGGCGTGATGCTGCGAAAATCCTGATTCAGATAGTCCGGAGCGGCCGCTGGATTGACATAGCGGTCTTCGAGCTGGACCGGGCGGCCATCCTCATAGTGCACGATCAAGGAGTGAAAAATCTCGCTGCCTTCTTCCAGTCCCAAAAAGCCTGCCTCGGTGCTGCCGCTGGTTTCGGCGCGCAGCATATAAATCTCCGACCGATGTTCGTGTCCCCGCTCGCGGATCTCGTCGGCGATGTTGCGGATGTCCAAAACGGCGGACTGTGGCCGGCTCTCGGCGACGAAGGTTCCGGCGCCCTGGGTGCGGGTCAGCCAGCCCTCGGATGTCAGTTCCCGCAGGGCGCGGTTGACGGTCATGCGCGAGAAGCCGAGCGTGCGGGTCAGCTCGTTTTCCGACGGCACGCGCTCGCCTTCGGGCCAGTCCCCCTTGAGAACGCGCTTTAGGATGTAGTCTTTAACCTGTTGATAAGCAGGCAGGTTATTATCGTCCTGAGAAAGAGTCATGCGGCCCGTTCCGATCGTCTCCAGGCCCGTCAAATCATGCCGCCGTGCAATGACTTCGTGCCGAAGTCGTCGCGACGGCGTAATCGCAGACCGCCTGCTTGTATAGACAAGTGAGGCCAGTCTGACCAGCATGCCTTGCCAGATCGGCGAGGAAGAGGCATTTCTGTAGGGCAAGTATCATTTTACGAGAATCCGATGGAGCCCTTTGTCTTTACGCCGGGAAACGTGCCGGTTCTGCTGTCGATGCCGCACAGTGGCGTGTTCATACCGCCCAAGCTGCAGACGCGCATGACGCCGGCGGCATTGGAGGTGCCGGATACCGATTGGCATCTGCCCCAGCTTTACGATTTTTTAGACGACCTGGGCATCGCAGCCATTCGCGCAACGCATTCGCGCTACGTCATCGATTTGAACCGCGATCCCAGCGGACAACCGCTCTATCCGGGCGCGAACAACACGGAGCTGTGCCCCACCACAAGTTTTTCAGAGGCGCCTTTGTACCGGCCCGGCGAACAGCCTGACGAAGCGGAAATCGATGCCCGCCGGGCAGCGGTCTGGCAGCCTTATCACGACCGTATCGCCACTGAGCTTGCGGCCATCCGGGAACGGCATGGTGTTGCGGTGCTCTGGGACGCGCACTCGATCCGCAGCGAGGTGCCGCGTTTCTTCGAAGGCCGCCTGACCGATCTGAACCTGGGAAGCGGCGGCGGCGTGACCGCGGCTCCCGAGCTGCTGCGGCGGCTCGGCGATATTGCGCAGGTGACAGCCGACTACAGCTTCGTCATCGACGGACGCTTCAAGGGCGGCTACATCACCAGACACTACGGCGACCCGGCGAACAACGTCCATGCCATCCAGCTGGAACAGTCCTGGGCAACCTATATGAACGAAGACCCGCCGTTTGGCTTCCGCGAGGACCTGGCAACCGGCGTTCGCCCGGTACTGCGGCGGTTTCTCGAGAGTGTCGCGGCCTGGGCGCGAGACGCCTGAGTTCCAGCTAATCCCGGATGAAATGTAGCTTGCTGAAACCTCGGCGAAACGCCGTGACTTCGCTTGCCACATCCTCGGCCCGTTCCTCCGTCAAGGCCCGCGCGATAAAACCGGCGAGTTCCGGCATGTCCTTCGCGGTCATGCCCCAGCGCACGATCTCCGGCGTGCCGAACCGCAGGCCGTTCATATCGCCGGTAACCGCTTCGATCGGCAGTCCGATGCCGCAGGTCAGGATGTTGGCCCGGCGCAGCCGCTTGGCCGCAGCCTGACCGCCGCCGAACCGGGCGGCTTCGATGGCGAACTGATGGGATGTGGTCATCCCCCGCGCTGTCGAGAACAGCGGTAAGCCTTTCTCGGCGAGCGCTTCGGCGAGAGCCGTGGCGGTCTCGACCATGGCGGCGGCGTAAGCCTGGCCGTGTTCCCGCCAGTCCAGCAGGCTGATGGCGAGGGCCGCCGATTTCGCGGCATCGAAGTTCGCGGTCAGGCCGGGGAAGGCAATGGCATCAAGCCGTTCCGCCAGGGCTGCATCGTTGGTGACGATCAAGCCACCTGCCGGTCCGCCCAGCGATTTATAGGTGCTCATGGTCATGATATGCGCGCCCTCGGCGAGAGGGTTCGCCCAGGCGCGGCCTGCAATCATGCCGCAGAGATGGGCGGCGTCGAACAGCAGATGGGCGCCGACTTCGTCCGCGATCGCGCGCACCTCGGCGATCGGATGAGGCAGCAGGTTGAGGCTGCCGCCAAGGGTGATCAGCTTCGGTTTGACCCGCTGCGCCAGACTGCGCAGCGCCTCGACATCGACGCTGTAGCCTGCCGCATCGACCGGCGCGGTGTGGATCTCTACGCCATAAAGGCCGGCGGCGCCTGCACCGTGGTGGGTGACGTGCCCGCCGATCTCTGCGGGTGGCACGATGATCGCGTCGCCGGGTTGGCAGGTTGCCATGAAGCTATAGAGGTTGGAGAGCGCACCGGAGGCAACGCGGATTTCCGCGTAGCGTGCGTCGAAGATTTCCGCAGCCAGTTCGGCGGCGATGACTTCGATCTTCTCGATGGCTTCCAGGCCCATCTCGTACTTGTCGCCCGGGTAGCCGAGGGACGGGCGTGATCCGAGGCCCTGTCCCAGCGCCGCTTCCGCCTTGGGGTTCATCACATTGGTCGCGGGATTGAGGTTGATGCAGTCGCGTTCGTGGATCGTCCGGTTTTCCAGCATCAGGCTGTCGACACGGGCTTCGATCGCCTCTGAATCCGTACCGGCGGTTTCCACGGCGATGGATTGGATGTAGCGCTCGGCGTCCGCAGGCACCCAGTTTCGGTGGTTCAGGTTCGGCATGTTCGTCTCTCTGTAGATGCTGTGCGGGCAGTGATGCCCGGGAATTCGATGAGAAGAAGGATGCAGCGCTGGTGGCGTCTGGGCAAACCAGTTATCGTCGAGACTAGGCATAGAAAAATTGAGTCTTATCATGGCTGTCGATCCCCCCAGACCCAGAGCGATTCCCCTGAAGGCCCTGCGGGCTTTCGAGGCGGCGGCCCGCCACGAGAGCTTCGTTCTGGCTGGCGAAGAGCTCGCCGTTACGCCGGGCGCCATTGCGCAACAGGTCAAGCTGTTGGAGGAATGGGCCGGTTGCCGGTTGTTCGAGCGCAAAGCGCAGGGTGTCAGTTTGAGCGAGCCGGGGCATGCGGCTTTGCCTGCTCTGAAGGCGGCCTTCGATGCGTTGGGTGCGGCAGCGCAGGATCTGCGTCGGGCGGGGATGCCGGGTTCGATCCGTATTGCGGCGCTGCCGTCCGTGGCGCAGCTGTGGCTATCCCCACGCCTGCCTGCTTTGCGGGCGGCCTTTCCGGAGCTGCTGGTGTCCGTGACCGCCCTGGAGCCGCCGCCGAACCTGCTGCGCGAATCCTTCGATCTGGCGCTGTTTTTTCTGAACCAGATGCCGCAAGACGTCGAGTGCAGCGTGCTGTCCGAAGACCGCCTCTTTCCCGTCTGCACGCCGGAGCTTGCACAGAAGTTGAAGCGGGCGGGGACGCCATCCCACGACGTTCTGCTGCATGACGAGACCTGGCGCGACGACTGGCCGGAATGGCTGCGTGCCGCACGGGCACACAGCGGTAAACACCGCCATGCCAGTGACGGCCGCAGCGGTCCGGTTTTCTCGCTCTACAGTCTCGCGGTCCAGGCCGCGGTCGACGGAGCCGGCCTGCTGATCGGCCATCAGCCGCTGGTCGAATCCGCGCTGGCACGCGGGCGTCTGGTCCAGGCTTTCAACTTTTCCCTCCCCAGCGATAAACCGCTCTGCGCGCTCTATCCCAAGGACAGTGCCGAGAGCGGTCTGTGCAAACAGGTGGTCGATTGGTTGAAGTCGTAAGGGGAAGATCTTCCAGGAAGTCCGCCTGCTGCGGCGTGGCTGATCTGCAGAGGCGTTTAGGGCCTGCGAATTTCCATACCCGTTTTGCGTTCTGCACTGAAGCCGAGCGACCCGTAGAAGGCGACCGTGTTATCCCGCTGCTTTCCCGTCATCAGCATGACCTTGTAGCAGCCGGCTTCCCAGGCTTGCTCGATGGCATAGTTCATCACGGCTTTGCCTGCACCGCGCCCGCGGCAGGCGGTATCGGTCACCACGTTCTCAATCACGGCGTAAGAGGCCAGATTGCGGGTAAGGTTTGGAACGATCACCAGGGTGCAGGTCGAAACCGCGTGCCCATCCTCCAAGGCGATGAGAATCCGCGTCATAGGATTCTCCAACATTTGCAACAACACTCCGTCCGCCGTTTCCCGGTCGGGTAGCGGATCCGCTGGATTGAGCTGCTGATACAATCTCAGTAACTCGCTCAGGTCCGATTGTTGCGCCGGGCGAATGCTTATTGCCATCGATGTGTGTCCTCTTAACAGGCCGCGTCCTTAGACAGATAACTTGTCATATCAGGGTGCATTGCCGTGAAGATCCGGCCAATGTCGACAGGCGCATTAAACAAATGAAATCTTGCGAACGACGTGTTTCACAAGGTTTCAGCAGCTCACTTTCATGGGTCTCGCAATCTTGAGAGATAGCAAAAAAATGAGCACGTATGGCCAGAAATAGAGCGACAACATACCCAGAACCGTGGAGGATTTCTGCTTTTCCTCTGTAATATTCGAGCTGATCGCGCTTTTCCCCTCGTCAAACGCTTTCTTTGTTTTGTGGACCGCTGATTCCAGTTTCGCGCGCTCTTCATTGGTGCTTGCGGCATCTTGAAAGTCGGTCAGGGCCCGAACTATTTCGCTCAACTCGAAGCTGTTCGAACCAATGACTATTGTGCCACTGCCATAGTTCCTGAAAGCATCGGCATTTTTCATGATGTGTTCGAGATTTATTTGTTGAGATATCTGCAAGTTTCTCTCGACTCCCAAAGCTTGAGTGGCTTTATCGCAGGCTTGTGAGTCAAGCTCTCGCTGTATCTGTTGCTGAAATATTTCTTGCCGGGTTTGGGTGTCGTCGAGCTGGACCTGAAAGACCATTGCTCTTCCACAAGCTGCGGCATCTTCAGGGCTCAAACGGGTTGTTGCATTAACTTCGACTCGTCGTGCTTCTCTCAAGAATGCATTCGTGTTTTCTGACACAATGCTGAGTAATTTCTGCATTTGGGAAACAGTCAATTCGAAATTTTCCAGTTGGTCCAATGCTTCTATATGAGATTTGCCAATCGACTTTAGGGCGGTAGTTTGTTCGAGCTCAAATCTCTCGATGCTTTGATGTGCGAAAAAGACCAGCACACCAATTATGCCAGCGCTATAGTAAAGCGCGTCCACTGCTTCTTTGTGGAAAAATTTGGATTTCAGCGAAAAACGAAAAGCAATTATGACGCTTACAAGCGCGGCGCCGGAAATGTAATAGGGACTCGACTCAAACGCGGTATGGCCGATGACAGCAGTGATTGCGATGCAAAGAAAGTATCCACCGCAATACAACAGTCCTTGGCAGAAGGTAGTGTTTTCTCCAGGAACTTCGGCGGTTTGAGACTCGGATTGTTTGATGCCAGAGAACATTGGTCATTACCTATTGAGGCGGCCCGTTAGAGCTTTTTCGCAAGAGTCTGATCGGTCAATGAAAGGGCGTTCGCGTTTTTGACTGTCTCCATTAGAAGCGGTCGTGCGCTATGAACGCTCGTCTCGGCAATGCTGCTCATTGCGAACGGTGGCGATGCTGTTTAATACCAACGCTCCTTGGTACAACAGCTCCGTCAAGTCGTGCGTCCTGATAGGACCGGGCGTACATGAAAGTACGCAGGCTGATATCTTTCTAAGTCGTCGAGCCGCCATATTACACTGCATGATGTTATCGCGCGCCTTTTTATCGATCGTATCTCTCCCCATATGGAAATAGGTATTGGGTTTTCTTGCGGCTTTTCTTGGGCCGCCGGAACCCAACACTGCGGGTAGGTTGCGAAGCGGTCATGTGTACGGTCCAGGCTGCTTTGAACGGAGCTTATCAGACGTGATCTCGAGTGCTGGTTCGAAATGAAAAGAAACTCAGGAGCAGACTCGCCATGCGTTCACTACTGATCATCACTTGCCTTGCCATTCCCCTTACCGCCTGTGAAACCACGGCGCAGAAAGTCTGCCGCGGCGAGCGGGGCCTGGAGCCCGGTAGCCAGGCCTATGCCGATTGCGAGAAGGCGGAGTACGACAAGATCGCCTGGCGCATACGCCGGACACAGAACATCGGAAACAAATAGAGTAAAACCCCGCTAACGGGTTCGCTCGTCTTGCTCACGCCGTGATGAAGCGGTGGCGGTCTGCGTCGTGGCGATTGCCGCCGCTTTTGTGGCAGCCGCGGCCGTCATGCTTTCGGCCGCGCTGATCATGGCCTGCTGCTCCATGCGCTGCTCGAACGCCTCCATGATCTTCTCCTTTTCCTCTGACGGCAGATTTGCGAACTGCTCCGGGGTCAGGCCCTTTTCTTTCAGAAACGCTTCGAAGTAGCGTTCTTCCGGGCTCTTGCTCATGTAGTCGAGAAAGTCCTGCACTGCGTCGCTGGCGGTCGATTTTTCTGCAGTCGATTCTTCTGGAGTCGGTTGTTCGCTCTGCGCCATCTGCTGAGCAAGAAACGCGGATCTGGCCTGTTTGGTCTTCTGCAGCTGTTCGTAGGCCGGATCCGCCTTCATCGCAGCGTAGTCGATGTTCGACTGCGGCTTGGCCAGTCCCTCGTATTGCGATTGGGACAGGGCAGAGGCAGATCTTTCCACCTTCCCGCCCAGAAGCTCGGCAATCTTTTCCGCACGAGCTTCCGCCAGGACAGGTCCGGTCTTGCCGTTTACGTCTCCGGGCAACTCCCCATGCAACCGGCTGCCAAGGTCGTTGGAGGTTTTGACGAAGCCATTGTTATCGAGCCTGGCAACGACCTTGCCGTTCAAAGTGACGGTCGCGTAGCTGTTGTAACCCGGGTGTTGCGATGTGTCTGCGCCACTGCTGAAGCGCAGTTCCAGAAACTTCTGCTGAATTTCGACGAAGTGCTGGAAGGTTTCATTCGACGCTTCGGCAATGTTGATTTTCTTCAGCTTGCTGGTGTCGATTGCTCTGACATTGGCTGCGCTGAGGTCGAAGCCTGCCGTTTCATGAGTCATCGCCTGCATCCCTATAGGTTTCGCATTCGCCTTTAGGTAGCAAAGAATGTGCCAGTACGAGTGGCGCCGGAATCACGATGACTGCACGACCGCATGATACCGAATCCGGTGTTCGCCCTCAGGCTGGTTTCGCTATCGCATCCAGCTTTTTGGAGATTTCGGCACGGGCCTTCCGTGAAAGGAAATGGCCGGGGATGTGAAAGAGGAACGATGCCCAGGCTGTTCCCATGCGTTTTCGATCTTTCGAAGCGATGAAAGACCTTAGCGCGTTTAAGCTATCGCGATCGAAAGCCCAGAGTGTTTTGCCCCGGTAGTCAACCTGGAAAAAGGCTTCTTCTGGCCAGGTTAGCCGATGTTTGCGCCGAATGTTACACGATGGGCAGCAAAGCGTGCCGAAGTCGGGATTGTGGCTCCTAAATCCACGACCTTCCGCCCAACCCTTGGGTAGGTAACCTTTTGGCAGGCTGTGCTCGGCCTCTCGGTGGGTGGTTCCACGAAGCCCATGATAATAAACCGCGCCATGCCATCGGTTGCCCCAGGAATTCTGGAACCAATGATACTCGAAGGCCCGGCTTCTCTTAAAGGCGGCCACATGCTTGCGCCGCTGAATGTGGCGAATATCTGCGAATTCAAACACGGCTGCAGAACCGCATCCCGGACACTTGACGGCCAACACGTCTGGAACGGAATACCAGTCGTAGATGTGGGTCATTGCTCTTGCCGCCTTAGTCTGCCTTCACCCCGCAGCCCTTCAGGACGATGCGGGTGATGGTTTGGACCGCAGTCTCGAAGTCGTCTTCGGTCAGATCGCGGTGATGCAGGACCGCCTTGGCCTGAACCTGGAAGTCGGCGTAGTGCTGGGTCGAGGCCCAGATCAGGAACAGCAGGTGGGCGGGCTCGACCGGATCCATCAGACCCTTCTTGGCCCAGCCGCGCAACACACAGGATTTCTCGGCAACCCATTCGCGCAGATCCGAACCCAGATAGTCTGCGAGGATCGGTGCGCCGCGGATGATCTCATTGGCGTAGATGCGCGAGGCGAGGGGCCTGTCGCGTGACAGCATGACTTTGGTGCGGATGTAAGTGGAGAGTGCCTCGGCGGGATCGTCGTTTTCGGTGATGCGTTGAAAGGGCTCCAGCCAGAGGTCGAGGATATTGTCGATCACCGCGCGGTAGATGGCTTCCTTGGTGCTGAAATAGTAGTGCACGTTGGCCTTCGGCAGCGCGGCCTTGAGCGCAATCTCGGCGGTTGTTGCGCCTTCGTATCCCTTGGCGGCGAACACCTCTTCAGCGGCAGCGATGATCCTGGCTTTGTTGCGAGCCCGGATCTGGCCGGTTTTGCTGGAGTTCTTGGTGGCGGTGCCGCCGTTATCCCCGTTTTGCGTATCCCCGAGCGCTTCACTGCGCCTTACATCTTCGGTCATGAACTTTTGACTTTTCCTCTCATCGCGGCCCCGGACCGCAGGTCCTGCTTGCTGTTGCTCCTCTCATTTCACCTCTCAGAGTGCGATTGTTCTTGATGGCAAGGGTCAAGACGGTAAATCGCCTCCCAACGATTTCGATAGAGGCTGATTCAGTGAATGCGATCAGGCTCCAGAGTCGTCAAAGCATAGCGTCAGTCGGGCTGCGGTGCAAAATTCCTTCTCTGCGGTAAAGCGGGGATCCTTGACGTAACGGCCTGTAGAGTGTGGGATTATAAGTAAAAATGAGACGCATTCGCAAGTTTTAATCTATTGATATTAAATGTTCTTTGTCAGGAAATTAAAAAAGTTGACCAAATGGTCAGAATTTGACTAACCTCTATTCTAACAACAGGGCCGGACACTAGAATCGGCCTTAAGAAATACGTTTTGAACAGAGACATACTGGGACCGAACGATGACGGCTTCTGCTGATATCCAGGCAGGACGGCTGCGTCCTGACGATTACGTCGAAAACTTCAACGATGTCCATCCGCCGCTCGACCGAAAACGGGCGCTGATTGAATCGGCGCGCTGCTACTACTGCTACGATGCGCCCTGTGTCGAGGCCTGTCCGACGGGCATCGATATCCCGAGTTTCATCCGCAAGATTTCGACCGATAACGTCAAGGGATCGGCGGTTGATATCCTGACCGAGAACATCATGGGCGGGGCCTGTGCGCGGGTCTGTCCGACCGAGATACTCTGCGAAGGTTCCTGTGTACGGAACACGCAGGAGGAAAAGCCGGTCAACATCGGAGAGCTGCAGCGCTACGCGACAGACCATCTCTTCGATAGCGGCCAGCAGGTCTTTGAGCGCGCGGCGTCCAGCGGCAAGAAAGTTGCCGTTGTCGGTGCCGGGCCGGCCGGTCTCTCGGCGGCGCATCGTCTCTCGCTTCTGGGCCATGACGCGGTCGTCTTCGAGGCGCGGGATAAGGCGGCCGGTCTGAATGAGTACGGCATCGCGGCCTACAAGGTTCCTAACGATTTTGCCCAGCGGGAGGTCGAGTTCATTCTGTCGCTCGGCGGTATCGAACTGCGCTGCGGTCAGGCGATCGGCAAGGACTTTTCTCTGACCGAGCTGCGCCGTGACTATGATGCGGTCTTCCTCTCGATGGGGATGGCGGGTGTCAATGCACTGGGGCTCGAAAACGAGGATCTGGAAGGGGTGGTCGACGCGGTCGACTATATTGCCCAACTGCGTCAAAGCGGCGATCTTGCCCAGTTGCCGGTTGGCCGCAAGGTTGTGGTGATCGGCGGCGGCAACACCGCCATCGACATTGCCGTCCAGACCAAACGCCTGGGCGCCGAAGACGTCACCTTGGTCTACCGGCGCGGCAAGGACAATATGAACGCCACCTGGCACGAGCAGGAATTCGCACAGCTCAACGGTGTGAAGATCAAACATTGGGCTCAGCCGACCAAGCTGATGGGGCAGGACGGGCAGGTGAAGGAGATCGAGTTCGAATATACTCAGCTCGATGACAATGGCCGCCTGATGGGCACCGGCGATCACTTTTCCCTGCTTGTCGATCAGGTCTTCAAGGCAATCGGGCAGAGCTTCGTTCCTGCGCCGCTGATGAATGGCGCGGCCGATGTGCTCGAACTTTCGAGTGGGCGGATCGCCGTCGACGAAGACCGCAAAACCTCTCTGTCGGATGTTTGGGCCGGGGGCGACTGCGTGACCGGCGACGATCTGACGGTTGCCGCGGTCCAGGACGGCAAGGTGGCCGCGGGGGCAATCGACCGTCATCTGCGCGGCTGACTAAAGCGTCGCCATAGCGTGCGGCGAAATGAGAAAAAAGATTAACAGGCAGCTTTAATAAGCTGAAAATTATAGGAGAGGTCGAGGTGGCTGATCTTCGTTGCAACATAGCTGGCGTGCAATCTCCCAATCCCTACTGGCTGGCTTCCGCGCCGCCCACCGATAAGGAATACAATGTTGTCCGAGCCTTTAAGGCGGGCTGGGGCGGTGTGGTCTGGAAGACCTTGGGCGAGGACCCGCCGATCGTGAACGTGTCCTCGCGTTACGGCGCGGTGAACTATAACGGCACCCGCATGGCCGGCTTCAATAACATCGAGCTGATCACCGACCGGCCGCTCGACGTGAACCTGCGCGAGATCAAACAGGTCAAACGCGACTGGCCGGACCGGGCCATGGTGGTCTCGCTGATGGTGCCCTGCGAAGAGGAGAGCTGGAAACGCATCCTGCCGCTGGTGGAAGACACGGGTGCCGACGCGGTCGAGCTCAACTTCGGCTGCCCGCACGGTATGTCCGAGCGCGGCATGGGCTCGGCGGTCGGGCAGGTGCCCGAGTACATCGAGATGGTGACGCGCTGGTGCAAGAAGTACACGCGCATGCCGGTCTTCGTGAAGCTGACGCCGAATATCACCAATATCCTGCACCCCGCACGGGCCGCGAACACCGGTGGTGCGGATGCCGTCTCGCTGATCAACACCATTAACTCCATCGTTACCGTCGATCTGGACGCCATGGCGCCGACACCGATCGTCGGCGGCAAGGGGGCGCACGGTGGCTACTGCGGCCCGGCGGTCAAACCCATCGCGCTGAATATGGTGGCCGAGATCGCGCGCGATCCGGAGTGCCAGGGCCTGCCGATCTCGGGTATCGGCGGTGTGAGCACCTGGCGCGACGCGGCCGAGTTCATCTCACTCGGGTCCGGTTCGGTGCAGGTCTGCACGGCGGCCATGCACTATGGCTTCAAGATCATCGACGATCTGACCGACGGTCTGTCGAACTGGATGGATTCCAAGGGACATCAGAGCCTGGAAGACTTCCGCGGTGCGGCGGTGCCGAACGTGGTCAACTGGAATCAGCTCGACATGAACTACGAGTGCATTGCCGAGATCAATCAGGACCTCTGCATCAAGTGCGGTCTTTGTCATGTCGCCTGTGAGGACACCTCGCACCAGGCGATCTTCGCGAAACGGGTCGATGGCGAGCGCCGTTACGAGGTCAACGATCCGGAATGCGTCGGCTGCAATCTCTGCATGCTTGCCTGCCCGGTCGAAGATTGTATCACCATGCGCGAAGTCGATAACGGCAAGCCTTACATGAACTGGTTGCAGGATCCGCGCAATCCGGCGAACATCAAGGCTGCTGAATAAACCGGTCTTTAGGACCGACAGGGGAGACCAAGGTCTCTCTGCACGATAACGGGGAGTATCTATGCAGAACTTGCGGGTTAACGGCGATCGCCTTTGGGAAAGCCTGATGGAGATGGCCAAGATCGGCGCAACCGAAAAGGGCGGCAACTGCCGGCTGGCTCTGACCGACCTGGACAGGGAAGGCCGCGACCTTTTCGTGGGATGGTGCAAGGACGCCGGCTGTACGATCAAGGTCGACCAGATGGGCAACATCTTTGCCCGCCGAGCGGGTAAGGACGACAGCCTGCCCCCGGTTATGACCGGCAGTCACCTCGACACGCAACCGACCGGCGGCAAGTTCGACGGTGTCTACGGCGTGCTGGCAGGCTTGGAAGTGATCCGTACCCTGAACGACCTGGGCATTGAGACCGATGCGCCGATCGAGGCTTCGGTCTGGACCAACGAGGAGGGCTCGCGCTTCGCACCGGCAATGGTGGCATCCGGTGTCTTTGCCGGTGTCTTCGATCTTGAGTACGGCCACAGCCGGGCCGATCTGGATGGCAAGACCATGGGCGAGGAGCTTGACCGCATCGGCTACAAAGGCAGCGAACCCGTCGGCGGCCGCGAGATCCGTGCTTTCTTCGAAGCGCACATCGAGCAAGGCCCGATTCTGGAAGCCGAGGAGAAAACCATTGGCGTGGTCACCGGCGCCCAGGGCCAGCGCTGGTTCGAAGTTACGATGACCGGCGCCGAATCCCACGCCGGCACCACGCCCATGAACCGGCGGAAAGATGCGCTGCTGGGGGCATCCAAAGTGGTTGCGGCGGTTAACGACATCGCCATGAAGCATGCCCCGAACGCCGTGACCACGGTCGGCCTGATGCAGGTCAGCCCCAATTCGCGCAACACCATTCCCGGTGAGGTATTCTTCGCCGTCGATCTGCGCAATCCGGAAGACGAAGCGCTGTCGGCCATGGCGGCGGAGTTGACGGAAATCTGCGAGAAGGTCTGCAGCGAAGACGGCTTGGAGCTGGATCTGAAGGAGATCTGGTATTCGCCGCCGATTGCGTTTGATGCCGATTGTGTGGCCGCTGTGCGCAATGGTGCCAGCAGCGAAAACTTTGCGCACCGGGACATCATTTCCGGTGCCGGACACGATGCCTGCTATATCAGCCGCGTGGCCCCGACCGGTATGATCTTCGTGCCCTGTGAAGACGGCATCAGCCATAACGAGGTCGAGAACGCCACGCCGGAAGATCTCGCCGCCGGCTGTAATGTGCTGCTGCAGGCAATGGTTGCCAGGGCGACTGTTTAGCGGGCGCGACTGTTTAATGGGCGCCGCCGATTGACAGGGGTCGCCGATTGACGGGGACTTTTGATTGACGGGCGCCATCGTTAACGGACGTAAAAAAAGAACAAACGAGCGGCGGAGGCCGCAAGAGGCGTGATCTGGGGGATAGGGGCCGGCCGACGGGCCGGACCAGCGAATTGAGGTTGGAATGCAGAATGTGGCCGTAAAAGCCGTACCAACGGCGGCCGTGGAGCGGGGCAGCAAAAGCTCCGTCGTCGAAACCGACAAGCTGTCTTTGACTTTTCAGACGGCGGACGGACCTGTTTACGCCCTGTCGAACGTCAACCTGACGATCGAGCAGGGCGATTTCGTATCTTTTATCGGACCTTCCGGCTGCGGCAAGACCACGCTGATGCGTGTCATCGCGGATCTGGAACAGCCGACCGAAGGCAGCATCACGGTCAACAAGGTTTCGCCCCGTGAAGCCCGTCTGGACCGGGCCTATGGCTATGTCTTTCAGGCACCCGCGCTCTATCCCTGGCGTCAGGTCGACCGCAACGTGACCCTGCCTCTGGAGATCATGGGGCTGTCCAAGGCCGAGCAGCAGGAACGCGCGGCCCGTTATCTCGAGATGGTCAACCTGACCGGTTTCGAAAAGAAATATCCCTGGCAGCTTTCCGGCGGCATGCAGCAGCGTGTTTCGATCGCGCGCGCGCTCTCTTTCGAGCCCGACCTGCTGCTGATGGACGAGCCTTTCGGCGCGCTGGACGAGATCACCCGCGACCATCTGAATGAACAGCTACTGCGTCTCTGGGAGAAAACCCAGAAGACGGTCGTCTTTGTGACTCACTCGATTCCCGAAGCCGTCTTCCTGTCCTCCAAGATCGTGGTGATGTCGCCGCGTCCGGGCCGAATCATCGATGTGATCGACTGCAATCTTCCGCCGGACCGCACGCTGGATGCACGTGAGACGCCCGAGTTCCTGGAGATCGCCCATCGGGTGCGTGAGGGCTTGCGGGCAGGGCACAGCTATGACGACTGAGGTTGCCGATGCCGCGGACGTGCCAGCGGTTCAGCGGCCGGGAGTGGTATCGCGCCTGATGAGCGGCAAGGCTGGCCCGGTCGGGCTGATGCTGCTGCTGATCCTGGTGATCTGGTACGCCGGTGCGGTCTATCTCAACGCGCCGCGCCTGATCGATGGTTACGAGCGCAGCGATACCGAGTGGACCTTTTCGCAGCTCACCGACGATGCCTGGGCCATGGAGCGGCCCATTCTGCCCGCGCCGCATCAGGTGCTGGTCGAGTTGAACAAAACCATCTTCGGCAAGAAGATCACCTCCAAGCGCAGTCTGATCTATCACTCCTGGGTGACCATCTCCTCGACGCTCCTGGGCTTCGTTCTGGGAACCTCGCTTGGCATGCTGCTGGCGGTTGGCATCGTGCATGTGAAGGCGCTGGACAAAAGCCTGATGCCCTGGGTGATTGCGTCCCAGACCATCCCGATCCTCGCCATCGCCCCCATGATCATCGTCGTATTGGGGGCCATCGGCTTAACGGGATTGGTGCCCAAGTCGATTATCTCCATGTACCTCTGCTTTTTTCCGGTCACCATCGGCATGGTGAAAGGCCTGCGCTCGCCCGACCCACTGCAACTTGATCTGATGCGGACCTACAGCTCCTCCACATCCCAGGTCTTCTGGAAGCTGCGCTGGCCTTCGTCTGTGCCCTTCCTCTTCGCCAGCCTGAAAGTTGCCATCGCGATCAGCCTGGTCGGTGCCATTGTCGGCGAGCTGCCGACCGGCGCACAGGCCGGTATCGGCGCCCGGCTGCTGGTCGGATCCTACTATGGCCAGACCATCCAGATCTGGTCGGCCCTTGTCATGGCTTCGATTCTGGCCGGGCTGCTGGTCGCGTTGGTGGGCGTCGCGGAGAAGTTCGTGCTGCGCCGTATGGGCGTGGCCCAGACGGGAGGGGCGGGATGAGGCTGAGTGTCAACTCCCTGGTGGTATTCATTCTGATTGCCGCGCTCGGTATTCTTGTCGATACGGCCGCAGGCGGAAGCGCCTGGTTCAGCAGCCTGTCGGCGATCGTGGCTTTGAGCATTACCTTTCTGTCCGCCTTCTGGTGTTTCTGGAACCGGCAGGGCGGAGCATTAGCGGCCGGTGTTGCGGTCGCCGGCCTGCTTGCCGGTGCGTATGTTCCCCTGGCAGCCATTGATGGCGCCGCCGAAGGGCAAAGTGGATTGGCCCTGGGCTTCGGTCTCTGGATTTATCTCTTCGGGCTCGCATTCTTCGCCTGGCGGGCGATGGCTCTGTTGTCTGAGTTACGGAGCAGTTCTTCTCAGACCAACACGGTTTACGCACTTCTTGTTCCGGCCGTGTTCGGGTTCTGGCTGCTGTATCTTTGGCAGGTTCTGGTCGAGGGTTTCGGGGTGCCGCGCGTGCTGTTGCCGTCGCCCTCTGCCATCGGCGAGGTGATGGGCGGCAGCACCGGGACCATGTGGGCCGATTTCTACCAGACCTTCATCAAGTCGGTGATTCCCGGTTATCTGATGGGCTGCGGCTCCGGCCTGCTGGTGGCGATCCTGGTTGACAAGGTACCGTTTTTGCAGCGGGGGCTTTTGCCGCTCGGTAACTTCGTCAGCGCCATCCCCATTGTCGGAATTGCACCTGTTATGGTGATGTGGTTCGGCTTCGACTGGCAGTCCAAGGCAGCCGTGGTGGTCATCATGACCTTCTTCCCCATGCTGGTGAATACCATCGCCGGGCTGGCCGCCTCGGGCCGGATGGAGCGGGATCTGATGCGCTCCTACGCCGCCGGTTACGTCAAAACCTTGTTGTTGCTGCGTCTGCCGTCGGCCTTGCCGTTTATTTTCAACGCCCTGAAGATCAATTCGACCCTTGCACTGATCGGCGCGATCGTGGCCGAATTCTTCGGTACGCCGATCGTCGGCATGGGCTTTCGGATCTCGACCGAGGTTGGACGCATGAACGTGGATCTGGTCTGGGCGACCATTGCGATCGCGGCGTTGTCGGGATCCCTGTTTTATGGCCTTCTGGCGATGCTGGAACGCAGCCTGACCTTCTGGCATCCTTCGTACCGGAGATAGAAGAATCGATCTATCGAAGACGGAAGAACGATAAAGAGAGACTTTGGCGCAGAAAACCGGTCGGCGCTCAAAAGAAGAAACAAGGAAGCGACCGGAGAGAACGACGAGCCCGCCGTACCGGGGTCGTTATGCAGGGACAATAACAGGAGAGGTTGAATGAAAAAAATTACATTGCTCGCCGCCGCCGCTGCGGTTGGTTTGTCAGCCTTCGCGGCCGAGGCCGCCGAACAGGTGACGCTTCAGCTCAAGTGGGTGACGCAGGGGCAGTTCGCCGGTTACTACGTGGCGAAAGACAAGGGCTTTTATGAGGACGCCGGTCTCGACGTCACTATCAAGCCCGGCGGACCCGACGTTGCACCGCCGCAGGTGATCGCCGGCGGTGGCGCCGATGTTGTCATCGACTGGATGCCTTCGGCCCTGGCGTCGCGCGAGAAGGGCGTGCCGCTGGTCAACATCGCACAGATCTTCAAGACTTCGGGCATGATGCTGACCTGCCGCAAGGATTCGGGCATTACCTCGCCAGCCGACTTCAAGGGCCGGACCCTGGGCGTCTGGTTCTTCGGCAACGAATACCCGTTCCTGAGCTGGATGAGCAAACTGGGCCTGCCGACCGAAGGCGGCGCGGATGGCGTCACGGTCCTGAAGCAGGGCTTCAATGTCGACCCGATCCTGCAGAAGCAGGCGGACTGCGTATCGACCATGACCTACAACGAATATTGGCAGATCATCGACGCCGGTTTGACGCCCGAAGATCTGCTCGTTTTCAAGTATGAAGATCAGGGCGTGGCCACGCTGGAAGACGGTCTTTACGTTATGGAAGATAACCTGAAGGACGCTGCTTTCGTCTCGAAGATGGCCAAGTTCGTCGCTGCCTCCGTGAAGGGCTGGGAGTATGCAGCCGCCAATCCGGATGAAGCCGCTGAGATCGTGCTTGAGAACGATGCCACCGGTGCGCAGACCGAGAAGCATCAGAAGCGCATGGTCGGCGAGATCAACAAGCTGGTCGCGGGTTCGGCCAAAGGTATCGGGTATCTCGATCCGGCTGACTATCAGCGGACGGTCGATGTTCTGCTCGGCAACGCTTCGACTCCGGTTATCACCAAAGCACCCGAAGGGGCCTGGACTCACGCAGTTTGGGAAATGTCTAAGGGCAAGTAAAGTTACGGCATATGGTCAGACCGAAGCCGGTTGGACTTTGAATAAGAAGGGGAAGCTTTCAGGCTTCCCCTTTTTCGTTGTCCGGCTTTGCGATCGCTTCGCCTGCAGCCTCGACCGCATGGCATTAGGGCACAGCTCTCAATTTATGTTAAGATGTCTACATATGAATTTTTTTGTCGACGTTTTTTGATTGATTCGAAGTGTTCCGCGCCAGGCTCCGTGTTTCTATGTTGAGGAGGACTGGCAGTGGCCAACCGATATTCGCTGCGAGGCGGAAATGAAAGACTTGCCGGATTTCGTGAAGCAGATGATGCAGCAGGCGCTTGAGGAAAAAGCCCTGGAGGCCTTTGGCGAGTCCAGTCCTCTCGACGCGGCGAAGCTCAATTTCCAGACGGTTCAGCAGTGTCTTCAATCAGGTGACTATGAAGGCGGTATGCGGGCAGCGGACAAGATTGTCCGATTGCTCGAAGGCCAATCCGGGTCAGAGGCGGACGAGTTGGCAGCCGGTGCGTTGAACGCGCGGGCCGAGGCACTTAAGTTTCTGGGTTATCCTGACGAGGCCATTGAAAACTATGAGAAAGCCCTGGCCAGGATTACACCCGATCAATCGCCATTGCTCTATGCCGCGGCGCTAAGTAACCGGGGGCTGGTGTTGCTCGGGCGCGGGCGCACGAGTGAAGCCGTGACGTCGCAGCGTCTGGCGCTGGAACTGGACCGTAAACAGGGTGATCCGGAGGGTTTGGGATATTCGCTACACAATTTGGCTTTTGCCTTGTTGGAGAACGCCGAAATTACCGAAGCGCTTGGGCTTGGCCTGGAGGCCGTGACGGTCAGGCGCGGATTGAACAATGCGGATGAACTCGTCAACAGCCTGACCATGCTGGCCAGAATTTATCTCGCGGCGGAGTGTTACGAGGAGGCCGATGAGGCCATACGGGAGGCCTTGGCTCTAGGTCCCAGATGCCGCGACCACTCCAGCTACCGCAATGCGCTCATCGGTGCTGCAGACCTTGCAGAGGCCGCGGGAGATGAGCAGGGGTTCGAGGCCTATTTGGGTGAGATACTTGGAAACGTGGAGAAGCTGCGCGCCGCCGTTGGCAACCGTGCCGCCCTTGATGCCTTCGACTCCCGTTACAACCGGCATTACGAGCGGGCCATCCGCTTCTGCCTGTCGCGTGAGCGCTACCGGGACGCCTATGAACTTATCGCCCGGACGCGCGCACGGACCCTGCGAGAACTGTTTAGAGCGCGGCACGCCGGGACGATTGGCGTTGACGATCGTTCGAACGACGGCGCTCCAGCTTGGACAGAAGCCTTGACCGCGCAGGAAATCCTGCTCGAGTTTTGGGTCTATCCGCGCGAAACCACCAGTTACATCTTCAGAAAAGGCGAGGACATTCAATGCCACCGCCGTAAGGAAGAGGAGGCCTGGGACTGGGTCGCCGGACTCCGAGCGATCCTCGACGCCGGTGGCGACGGCTCATCGGATGCCGAGCGTTTGCTGGCCCATGTCTGGGAGCCGCTGGAAGGCCGGCTTCAGCCGGGCGACCGGCTATATATTGTGCCACACGGTGTGCAGCAGCTCTTTCCTTTCGCCTGCTACCGCTCGCCGATTACAGGGCGCTATCTCGTCGAAGACCATGAGATCGTCGTCCTGCCGTCACCGGCCCTGCTTCCCGATTTCAAGGTTTTGCCATCAGTCCAGACCCGCGAATGCCTGGTGATCGGTGATCCCGACGGATCCTTGCCGCAAGCCCGGATCGAAGCAAAGGAAGTTGCCGCGCAGCTGGGCTGCAATGCGATTATCGGTGAGGATGCGACTGCGGAAGAGATCAAGGGACGCCTGCGCGGCGGCCGTTTCGACGTTGTGCACTTCGCCTGTCATTTCGATCTGCATGCCGGAGACGGGCAACCGCCGGGCCTGATTCTGGCCGGTGGAGAGCGTCTGACCCTTGCCGATCTTGCCCACCTGAAATTCGAGGCGAATCTGGTATCGCTGGCATCCTGCTGGTCGGGTTTCCCGAAGTTCTCCGAATGGAACAGCTATGATTCGCTTGCGCGGGCCATGCTGCTCAGCGGTGCGCGCGCCATTATCGCGGCTCTGGCACCGGTGGACGATGCGGCCTCGCGTCGGCTTTTCGACAATTTCTATGATTTGTTCCGCGACGGTGTTTCGGCACCGGAGGCTTTACGACAGGGCCAGCGCGCATTGATCTCTTCACAGCAATTCGCCGACAGGAAATACTGGGCGCCCTTCGTGGCGATAGGAAAGGGTGACTGATATGACGCAAGAAGCGGCGTCGCCGGTAAGCGATCTTGAACTCGAGTTGATGAGCAGCAGGCTGGACGACCTGCTTGAACGGGGCGCCGGACTAAAGACGCTGGGCGGCGAAGTTCGCGCAACGGCGAACTCCCAGAACGATGCTTCGCTGCCCGACGACTTGCGAAGCAATTTGAGCCAGAGTCTGGTGATCGAAGGAGCGGGAGACCCTTCCGGCACCCGTGATCCATCTGTGCAGGACCAAGCGTTGGGGGAGAGATTCTGGAGCCTCTACCGGAAAAAGCTGCGCGCTTCGCTTTGCGATCCGGAAGGGCAGCTCTACGCGCTGTTGGTCGAACAGGGCAAAAGCGACAAAAAGGCTTTGATTGCCGGAATTGCGGGGGCACTGGGGGTTGGCATGGCCTTCGCCGGTCTGATCTGCGCGTTGGCGGCGATCCTGCTCGAGGTCGGATTGCAGACCTTCTGTGAGCTTACTCAGGATCAAGAGCCCGTCTGAGCCAGAAATGCGCTGTCCAGGTTCTAAACTCTGACTCGGCCGCGCTCTTCCTTCAACGCGATCAGGGCGAAAGCCGTAACGCTGCCGAGCACGACGGAACCACCAAGCAAGGTGAGCGAGGAGGGGACTTCGCCGACCAGACCCCAGACCAGGAGCGGTCCCATAATTGCTTCGATCAGGATCAGTAGTGTGACTTCAGCCGGCGGGATCAGTTTGGTGGCGAGCGTTGCGAAGGCGAATCCCGCGCCGACCTGAAACACACCGGAAAATAGCGAGAGGCCTAAATCGACCGGCGGGATGACGAGGCTTGTCATGCTCAAAAGTGCACCTTCTGAATCTGGGACCGCGGTGCCGGCTGTCAATGCCATGGCAGCGGCAAGGACAGCTGCCAACATCCCACCGAGGCCTGAAGCCGCAAAGGTGTCGATGTCGCGGGACTTGCGAAGCAGCAGGACATAGGCCGTGTAACAGACCATGGCGGCGAGGGCATAGAGGTTGCCCAGGAACTTTCCGTCGGCCAGACCATTGGAGACCATCAGGAACACACCGGCCATGGCGGTGGCAAGGGCGATCATCGCTTTGGCACTCAGGCGGTCGCCGAACAGCAGCCAAGCGGCGAACGCGGTAAAGAGCGGCGCGGATCCAAGTACGAAGGTTGCATTGGCCACGGTGGTGTTGAGAAGGGCGAGAACATAGGTGATCTGGCCGAAACCGACAGCGAGGGCGATCGGCGGTGCCATCCAGCCGATTTTTCGAACCTGATGCAGAAGGCCAGCAATCGAACCCGACTTCCAAGCCGCGAGCGTAAACATCAAAATCATGAAGGCGAAGCTGCGCCAGGTCAGGATCTGCCAAGCGCCTGTTTCTTCGCTCATCAGACGGACGATCGGCCCACCGAGGCTAAGTGACAGGCCTCCCATAGCGCCGTAGAAAACGCCGAGGGCATGCTGGCTGCGCCCCTGTTGCCGTGATGGGGCGCCTTGCTGCTTCACAGTTGTCATGAGGTGGCGTGGTTCCCCGAACAATCCAACTATCCTTGGGTTAGCTGTCGCACGTTTTATGCCGAACTACCAGGGTTCTGCCGCAATTGCCGAAGGTTGCTTTAAGGCGAAAAATGCTTTCCGATTGCTATCTTGGGTCGAGGCTTACATAGTGGATAACCTGCTTTCGTTGAAGCAGCCCAATGAAACCCGCTATAAGAAGGATGGCAGTGTGTCAGGGCGTTAGCCGTCTTGATACTGAGCCGCCCTTCCCCTCTCGATTTCACAGTTCGGCGTTCCGACCCCTAGATTCGAGCGGACATCAGGAGACCACGTGCCCTCGGATCTATCAAAGACTGCCAGTCCTGCGGATCAAGCCGCAATCCCTCCGGTTCCCAGAAACAATGTGCTGCAGGGCATCGGTTGGATGCTTGTCACCGGGTTTCTGTTTGTCGCCGTCACCGGCATTGTCCGTCATCTCGGCTCGGATATGCCCGCGATCGAAGCGGCCTTCATTCGCTATGCGCTGGGATTGCTGCTGATCCTGCCATTCTTGTTCAAGCTGACCCGGCAGCGGATCGAGCCTGATGTGATGAAGCTCTATGCTGCGCGCGGTTTGGTGCATGGGATTGCGGTCATGCTCTGGTTTTTTGCCATGGCGCGCATTCCCATCGCGGAGGTCACCGCCATCGGGTATACGGCACCAATCTACGTGACGATCGGTGCCGCGTTTTTTCTGGGCGAGAAACTTCAGGTGCGCCGCGTCGTCGCCATTATGGTCGGCCTGACCGGGTCCCTGGTCATCCTGCGGCCAGGTTTTCAGGAAATCAACGCGGGCCAGTTGGCGCAGGTCGTGGCGGCGCCGTTGTTTGCGGCTTCCTTCATACTCGCCAAGAAGCTCACGGACCGGGCCGACCCGGCAATCATCGTCGGCATGCTATCGGTCTTCTGTACAATCGTGCTTCTGCCCGGTGCGATCCTGCAGTGGCGCGATCCCACTCTGGAAGAGGTTCTCTGGCTGGCATTGACGGCTGTCTTTGCCACCACCGGACACTATACCCTGACAAAGGCCTTTCGCGCGGCGCCCATAACGGTCACCCAGCCGATCGCCTTTCTTCAGTTGCTCTGGGCCGCGTTGCTGGGGATGGCGGTGTTTGACGAAGCTCTCGATCCCTTCGTCTTCCTGGGGGGTGCCATTGTGATTGGGGCGGCCACCTACATTTCCCATCGTGAAACCCTTGCGGCCCGCCGCCGCAAGCAGTTGGAAGCTGAAACACCTTCAGCTTAGTCATCGAACGATTTAAGGGCGCAGCCGTTTTTTGAGAACAATCTCACTCTAGAGCAGCAACGATGCTCGCAAGCTCTTCTCGCAGGGATGTTGCAGGAACGTCTCGGCCGGCCCGCCGATACCAATAGGCGGCATTTGACTGATCGCCTTCAACCCGATGCAGGTGGCCGTGAACCCAGGCTCCGGCTTTGCTGTCGTCGGCCTGCGCCCGTTCATGGGCGGTGTCCCAGTCGCCGTTGGCCTGATGCCACAAGGCCTGGAGCGCGAGACTACAGCCTTCGGGTGGCGATGACATTTCAAGAGAGGCTTTGAAAGTCTCCAAGTCCAAGACTGTCTCCCATCTTTGACGACCGGTTCCGGCGGTCTGTGCCGCTGGTTCTGTACGAATTCCCGATGCGGGTATTTGGGACGTATGCGTATAGTATCTAGGTTGGCGGGGTGGTCGCGCAAGCATCTGATTGCAATTCTTACGAGCCGGAGTAGCAATGTCCGAGAAAATCATGATAGAGAGTTGGACTTGAAGGGAAATCAAGGACTGGTGTTGGGTTTGAGCCAGGCGAAGCGGGGGGCAACTGTGATGCATGACATACTCGATCTTGAGCAGTATCCGCTCGATGCTTTATCGACGCCGCGGGGTCAGTCGCTGTTGGAGGGTTGCCGCCGGGGACTGACTGAGCAAGGGATGTTCAATCTGGAAGGCTTTCTTCGCCCGGAAGCGCTCGAACGATGCCTGGCTGAGGTGAAACCGCCACTCGAGGCTTCGGCCTTTACTCACAGCCGCAGTCATAACATCTATTTTAAGAAGGAGGTGGCCGACGTGCCGCCTGAGCATCCGGCACTGAAGCAATTCGAGACCGTCAATCATACGATCTGTGCCGATCAGATTCCGGGCAGCATCGTCTGCAGGATTTACGAATGGCCACCTCTGGCGGCATTTCTGGCGGCGGTTACCGGCAAGCCTAATCTTTATCAGATGGCTGACCCTCTGGCGCGGGCCAACGTCATGGCGTACCGCGAAGGCGAAGCGCTCAATTGGCATTTTGACCGCTCGGAGTTCACAACGACGCTGCTGCTTCAACGGCCGGACGGCGGGGGTGCTTTTCAGAATCGGAGCGGTCTTCGCACCGAAGCAAACCCCAACTACGACGGTGTTGCGCGCTTGCTCGCCGGTGAAGACGACCAAGTGGAGACGCTGTCACTGACGCCGGGGACATTGAACGTTTTCAAAGGCAAGTACACGGCCCACCGCGTTACACCGGTAGAAGGGAACGAGCCACGCATCGTCGCGGTATATTCCTACTACGAAACGCCCGGCGTGATGTTCAGTGAAGCGGAACGCGTTGGCTTCTATGGCCGGGCCAAAGCAATGACAGCAAATTAAGGACCAGGCATGACGGATGCGGCGATCATCTTCGACTGCGATGGCGTTCTCGTGGATTCGGAACGCATCGCGATCGCCGTGGAGCGCGATCATTTGGCGCGGATTGGCCTGGTGTACGAATCTGCGGACTACCTCAGCCGTTTCGTCGGGCTGACAAATCAGGATTTCTATCTTGCTTTGGAGAACGACCATCGGGCGATCCACAATCGTCCGTTGCCAACCGACTTTTTCGAAAAGCTGAAAACGGCCTGCTGGGCACGCTATGAAAGTGAACTCACGTCTTTCGAGGGATTGCTGCCGCTGCTCGATACTCTCCGCGGCCCGGTGGCGGTGGCATCCTCCAGCTCGAAGCCTCTGCTGCACAGGAAGCTGGAAATAACGGAGCTGCACGGGCGCTTCGATCCGCACATTTATTCCGGCGACGAAGTTGCACGCGGTAAGCCGTCACCGGATCTTTTTTTGTTGGCGGCCGAACGCATTGAGCGGGATCCGGCGCAATGCCTCGTGATTGAGGACAGCATCAACGGTGTTCGTGCTGCCGTCGCCGCGGGTATGGAGGTCTGGGGGTTCACCGGTGGCGGCCACGCAGACGCCGGCCTGTCTGGCCGGTTGAAAGAGGCAGGCGCCCGGAAAGTCTTTTCGAACTATCCGGACATGCTTCCCGCCGCAAAGGCCTTCGCGCGCTAATCATGACCTGGTGGAAGCTTTGCGATTTCGTCCCGCCAGCAGCCAGTCTCTGACTGCGGCAGTCGCCTCACTGCTGAGCGCGTTCTCCTGGTAGATCAGGTAGTAAGCGTCTTCGGGATCCAAGCTGGTCTCGAAGGGACGCAGCAGCCGGCCCGCCGCCAGTTCATCGCCGACAAACTGCAATATACCTAGGGCAATGCCTCGGCCGGCCAGTGCGGCCTGAAGCAGAACGTTCGCGTCCTCAAATATAGTGCCCGGTAGGTTGACGGGAGGCATCACGCCGGCCTTTTCGAACCACTGGCGCCAGCCTTTGTCGTCACGATGATGGAGCAGCGGCAGCGAGAGCAGGTCTTCGGTACAGAGGAGGGAATCCGGAGTCTTCAACAGGGAAGGCGCGAAGACCGGACTGACCTCGATGCGTAGGAGCGGCTCGCAACGAACGGCTGGCCAATCGCCTTTACCCCAAGCGACCGCAAGATCGAACTGGGCCATCTGCTGCCACACGGGCAGGGGGGAATGATGCAGCCGTAGATCGATGCTCGGGTGTGCCGACCAGAAATCCGCCAGCCTGGGAACCAGCCAGCGCGCCGAAAAGATCGGTCCTGCCCCAAGCGTCACGTTGCGTCTACCCGGGTTGGCGGACAGCTTTGCGAATGCCGCGGCGATGTTCGCGATCGCCGGGCCGATGCTTTCGGCGAAACCCAACCCGTTCGGGGTCAGTTCCACACGGCGGGTGTGCCTGATGAAAAGCGGCTGGCCGCATAAGGCTTCGAGTTGTTTTATCTGGTGACTGATGGCGGTCGGAGTCAGGCCCAGTTCAATTGCCGCGTCCTTGAAGCTCAAATGACGGGCCGCCGCATCAAACGCGCGAATTGCCGCGAAGGGAGGAAGCATGAACGTCCAGCTCTACAGATGAATTTTTATCATCTATAGAGCGAACCGAACTGGTTTGTCAAAGAAGGTTAGCCGAATTAGTGTCAAGCAAGATGAATTTTTCTTCATTGTCTGACTGAACGATGACCATCAAAGAGGCGGGCGTATGAGGCGGGGCCGCAGAACCCGGATTGACGAGGATGCGGAGGCGGCTGCGTTGACCAGGCCCGTCATCGGACCTGTTGCAGAAGGGGGCCGCTTTAGACCGCTTTCGGATCCGGAAGAAGCCTCCGTACATGAGGCAGTACTGGACCTTCTCGAAAACCTCGGATTGAGCCAGGCGATCCCCTCGATGATCGAGAAGGTGACGGCAGAGGGTGGCCGGCTCACCCATGACGACAGGCTGCTGTTTCCTCGCGAACTGGTCTTGAAGACCGTAGAGAACGCGCGCCGGGACCTTGTGCTCTACGGTCAGCAGCCCGGTCTGGAACTCGATCTGTCCGGTGGGCGCGTCCATATGAGTTCAGGCGGCGCTTCGCCCAACATCGTCGATCTCGAAACCGGCCGTTACCGGGAGTCGACCGCCAGGGATCTCTACGATGCCGCCAGGCTCGTCGACGCTTTGGAGCATGTGCAGCATTTCAGCCGCGCGCTGGTGGCGCGCGATGCGACTGATCCCTTGAGCCTCGACGTCAACACGGCCTATGCCTGCCTCTGCGGTACCGCCAAGCATGTCAGTATCAGTGCGTCCGACCCCGCAAACGTCAAAACGATTGCTGATATCTGCTACAGCATTGCCGGTGGCGAGGCGGCCTTCCGGGCGCGGCCATTCCTGACCATCATGGTTTGCCACGTCGTGCCGCCCATGCGCTTTGCGGAGGAGGCCTGTCAGACGCTGGAGGCAGCAATCCTGGCCGGTTTCCCGGTGCAGATCATTTCCGCCGGACAGGCCGGTGCCACCAGTCCGGCAAGCATTGCCGGTTCGCTCGTACAGGCAGTGGCGGAGACCCTTGCGGGACTGGTATTCGCGCGGCTGGTTGATCCCGCCGCCGCCGCCATTTTCGCACCGAAGCCGCTGGTCGCGGATCTTCGCACCGGCGCCATGTGCGGTGGCGGTGGAGAGCAGGCCATCCTGATGGCGGCGGCGGCGCAGATGGGCCGGTATTACAATCTGCCGACCAGCTCGATCGCGGGCATAACCGATGCCAAGATCGCCGACGTGCAGCACGGCTACGAAAAGAACCTGGCGGTCAGCCTCGCGGCCCAGGCGGGATCCAATCTGATTACCCAGTCCTGCGGCATGCAGGCCAGTCTGCTGGGCGTGTCCCTGGAAGCCTATGTTGTCGACAACGATATGCTGGGCGGCATTCTGCGCTCGGTGCGTGGTGTCGAGGTTTCGGGTAAGACCTTGGCCGCTGACGTCATCGCCGAGGTCTGCCGGGGAGAAGGGCATTATCTCGGTCATCCCGAAACCCTGGCACGCATGAAGGCAGACTACGTCTATCCGGTCGTTGCCGACCGCCGATCACCGACGGATTGGGAGGAAGACGGCGGCTTGGATATGCGCACACGCGCGCGAGCCCGTGCGAGGGACATCCTCGCTCGCCACTATCCAGGTCACCTGGCGGAGGAGACGGACCGTCTTCTGCGCGACCGCTACCATCTTCTGTTGTCGCGCGCCGATATCGGGAGGCCGGCGTGACAAGTCGGTTTCCAAACCTCTTTTCCGAGATCACATTGGGGAACTGCAGGCTGGCAAACCGGATCGTCTCCACCGGCCATCATACTTATCTGTCGGACGATGTTCCCGACGACCGCCTGATCGCCTATCACGAAGAGCGCGCGAAGGGCGGAGCCGGCCTCATCGTTTCGGAAATCGTGGCGGTGCACGAGACGGCGGGCTTTTCCCGCGATCTTCTGAAGGCCACGAGTCCAAAGGCCGTTCGTGCCTACGCGAAGTTGGCGAAGGCGTGCAAGCGGCATGGTACGCGTATGTTCGCTCAGCTGTTTCATCCCGGCCGCGAGATCCTGTCGGCCTGGTCGGGGATGCTGCCCATCGCCTGGGCGCCGTCGGCTGTTCCCAACGAACGCTTTCATATCATGCCGAAGCCGATGCCGGTTTCGTTGATCGAAGAGATTGTCGCGGGTTACGGCCGGACCGCGGCCGTGCTGGCCGAGGCAGGCTTCGACGGCTTTGAGATTGTCGCCAGTCATGGGTACCTGCCGGCGCAGTTCCTGAATCCGCGCGCCAATCGGCGTGAAGATGCCTACGGCGGCGATTTCGAGCGGCAGCTTCGGTTCCTTCGAGATGTGATTGCAAGTATCAGAACGGCCGCTGGTGACCGAACACTCGGGCTGCGGATCTCCGGGGATGAGATGGGTGAGAGTGGCCTCAGCGATCTGGAGGTTCTGCGAATATGCAAGGCCGTCACCGGCGACGTCGACTACTTCAGTGTGGTCGCGGGCTCTTCGGCCAGCCTTGGGGGCTCGGTCCATATCGTGCCACCGATGGGGCTCGAGCACGCCTATGTGGCGCCCTTCGGCGCGGCCATCAAGGCGTCGGTTTCCAAGCCGGTGATCGTGACCGGGCGCATCAATCAGCCGCAGCTCGCCGAGCAGGTGATCGAGAGGGGAGATGCAGATCTTTGCGGCATGACCCGCGCGATGGTCTGCGATTCCCGGATGGCGGTGAAGGCGCGCGCGGGCAGGCTGGACGATATCCGCGCCTGCATCGGCTGTAACCAGGCCTGTATAGGCCGCGCACACAAGGGGCTGGGTATCTCCTGCATACAGCATCCCGAAAGCGGCCGGGAACTGGACTATGCCTCTGTGCCTCCGGTGACGCGGCGGAAGCGCATCCTTGTTGCCGGCGGCGGCCCCGCAGGCATGAAGGCCGCCGCGATCGCTGCGACCCGCGGTCATCACGTCACGCTTTACGAGCGCGACCGGCAGCTTGGCGGTCAGACCCGGCTGGCCCAGCGTTTGCCGGGACGCGAGGAGTTCGGCGGCATCATCGGGAACCTGGAACGGGAGATGGCGCTGGCCGGTGTCTCAGTGGTCAAGGATATGGCGGTGGACGCCGGTCTTATCCGCGCTGAGCAACCGGATGTGGTGCTCATTGCCACTGGCGCCAAACCCTATCTTCCCACCGGCGTGGGACTGGCGAGCTCGAATGCCGTCACTGCATGGGATGTGCTCGAAGACCGGGTCAAGGTCGGGGCGAGGGTCGTGATTGCCGACTGGCGGTCAGACTGGATCGGCCTTGGACTTGCGGAGCGTCTGATGAAAGCGGGCAGTGACGTAACCCTTTGCACCAATGCGGCGCTGGCGGGTGAATCTCTGCAGATCTATACGCGCAACCACTATGTCGGGCGACTGCATCGGCTGGAGGTTGATATCAGGACTCATGCGCGGCTGTTTGGCATCGATGGCGAGACGGTCTACTTCCAGGATACGCTGAGCAACGAGCCAGTGATACTGGAGGGCGTCGATACGCTGGTACTGGCGCTCGGCCATCAATCAGAAATCACGCTGGAACAGGAACTCGCCGGCCAAGACGTCGAAATGCTCTCGGTCGGCGATTGTGTTACGCCGCGTACGGCGGAAGAAGCAGTGTTCGAAGGGCTTCAGGCAGGATGGAAAATATGACGGTCTCGGATAAGGTCACTGGCGGCGAAGCCGTTTACCGGGTGTTGCGTGACCAGGGTGTGAAGAGTGTTTTCGGCTTGCTCGGCGGTTCCATGCTCGAGCTCTTTGACGCCATGCACAACGGTGGTGAAATTACCTACGTCGGCGCCCGAGACGAGCGGGCGGCGGGCCATATGGCCGACGCCTACGCCCGCGTGACCGGCGGGCCGGGGATCGTTCTCGGTGCCCAGGCCGGGCCGGGCGTGGCCAATCTCGCAACCTCTGTTGCCGAAGCGCACCTGGCTTATTCGCCACTGGTGGTGATTGCAGGCGCGATCAGCCGCAGCGACCTCGGCAAGGATACTTTTCAGGAAATTGACCAGGTGGCGCTCTTCGCCCCGATCTCGAAGCGGTCCATCCTTGTGAGCGATCCCAACCGCCTGGCCGAGATGCTGCGTGACGCGATCCGGCTGTCCATGAGCGGCAGGCGCGGACCGGTGGTGCTGCATGTGCCACGTGACCTCTTTGCGGCTCAGGTGGAAGCATCTGTATCGGACCCGGTTTTGATCGCACGGGGCGGACCGCCTGCGGAAGCGGATATCGCCACGATGCTGGAGTTCCTCGGTGAATCACAGGCGCCTGTGATTGTCGCCGGTGGCGGCTTCAAGTGGTCTGGCGGCACTGAGGCTCTCAGAGCGCTGGCGGAGACCCTTGAGGTTCCCGTCGTTGCCTCCACGGGCCACGCAGATGTCATGCCACATGGACACCCGCTCTTTGCCGGGCAGGGCGGACCGCGCGGCAACAAGGTGGCGAGCCGCCTGACGCGCGAAGCGGACCTGTTGCTGGTGCTGGGCGCGCGCCTCGCCTTCAACTCAACCTTTTTCAGCCGTGATTACATCTCCGACAGTGCCAGGATCATCCAGGTCGATATCGAAGCCAGCGCGATCGGCCGCTATTTTCCGGTCGCTTTAGGCCTGCAGGCCGATGCGGGGCAGACCGCAAGCGCGCTGATGAAGGAAGCGAAGCGGCGCGGCATCGACGCAGAGGGTTGGACAGCCTGGCGCAATTCCTTTGAGAAAGACGCTTCGGCATTACTGGCGGAACGTTCCGAAGAAGCCGAAAACGATGCGGTGCCGATGCACCCGCGCCGGGCACTCGCCGAAATCCGCGCGAGCCTGCCGGAAGACGCCATTGTGACGCTGGACACCGGTAATGCCTGCCTGCAGGCGGCTGACCGGCTCGCCCACTACCGCACACCCGGATTGATCACTCCGCTCGACTTCGGATTGGTCGGCTTCGGTTACGCCGCCGCGATCGGCGCCAAGGCTGCCGCGCCCGAGCGCCCCGTTGTGTCGGTGATGGGGGACGGCGGGTTTGGATTTACCTTGTCGGAGATCACCTCTGCGGTCCGTCACAACCTGCCTGTTGTCGCTGTGGTGCTCGACAATGGCGCCTGGGGTGCAGAGAAAGCCTATCAGAACGAATTCTTCGGCGGCCGTCTATTGGGGGCCGAGATCGAAAGCCCGCCTTACGATGAAGTGGCGAAGCTTTGCGGCGCGCTGGGGTTCGCTGTTGAACGGCCTGGGGAGTTGGAGTCAGCGCTTGGAGAAGCGCTCGCCAGCGGCCGTCCCGCCGTCATCCATGTCAGGATCGATCCCACGGCTCTCAATACCCTGCGCAAGGATCTCTTTGCCGCACCGGCGCCATAGCGCAATCGCCGCTGTTCTGACGGTATGGTGTTTCGTAGGATGCGTGCAATCATCTTGATGACGAAACAAAGGGTACTCCCCGATGATCAAAAATTTTCTCGACGCCGCCGCGCGGCGGCACATGAGCTCGCACGAAGGTGAAGGGCTGGTCGAACTCTACGAGCTTTGGGGTCGCGCCGATTTCAAAAGCAATGTCGATTTCATGGACCGCGTGGTCGTACCGCCTAAATCGACCGTCGGGTACCACAGACACGGCAACAACGAAGAAATGTATATCGTACTCGAAGGGCAGGGCACCATGACCATCGGGACTGAACCGACGACGGTCAAAAAGGGTGACATGATCCTCAATCCACCTGGCGGCGCACATGGTTTGGTCAATGACACCGATGCGGATATCGATCTGCTGATCATCCAGCTCGGCCTGCAGGAAAAAACATAGCGATTGTGAGCGTCGGCAGCGCACAGAGTTATCCGCGCGCTGCCTGTGGCTCATTTGTGGTTATGCCGACTTACCCGGCATGAGGACTTTATAGGCGGCGCCGCCGATCAGGGCACCGACCACCCAACCGAAGCCGGAGAGGAACCCGAGCGCGGGCAACCAGACCGTCGCGATGGAAAAGACCGCACCGATCGCAAAGGCCTGAAGGGCCTTTTTGTTCCAGCCGTTGTCGTACCAATAGGCCCCGGAGGGATCGGCGGAAAACATCTGCTGGATGTCCAGTTTGCCACTTTTGATCAGATAGTAGTCAACGATCATGATTCCGTAGACCGGCGCCAACACGGCACCGAGTGTATTCACGAACTGACCGATCCCGATCTGGCTAATCCAGGCCACCCACAATGCTCCGACGAATAGCGACAGGACCGCGGTGATAAGCCCGCCCATCCTGAAGTCGATCTTGCTGGGCATGAGGTTGGCCAGGTCGTAGGCCGGGGGGATGAAGTTGGCGACCAGATTGATGCCGATGGTGGCCGCAAAAAAGGTCACGGCGGCAATGATGGTCAGCGGAAGGAAATCGACCCGGTCGACGATTTCCGCCGGATTGGTCAGGTTCTCACCGTAAATGGCCGCGGTGCCCGCCGTCACGAAAAGGGCGATGAAGGAGAAAATCGCCACATTGGCAGGCAGACCCCAAAGGTTGCCTTTTTTCAGTTCCTGCTCGTCTTTAACAAACCTGGAGAAGTCTCCAAAGTTAATCACCACTGCGGCAAAGTAAGCGATCATGGTGCCGACGATGGTGAAGAATGCCGCTATGGCACCGCCTTCGTAATCGCCCGCTCCCTCGAAGATGTCGCCGACGGCCGTCAGCAATCCGTCGCCTGCCTTGAACCAGATGACGATCATCAGGACGATCATGACAGCATAAACGAAGGGTCCGGCAAGGTTCAGGAAGTTGCGGATCCAATCGATACCTTTCATGAAAAGATAAACCTGGAACACCCAGACGAGGGCGAAGGAAAACCAGCCGATGGCGGTGATACCCAGATAGGTTTCCGCGTCAGAGCCGGTGCCAAGAACTGCATCAATTAGCAGCGTGACCGCGGTCGAGGCGAAATAGGTTTGTACGCCGTACCAGAAGATCGCGACGATCGCGCGGATCATGGCTGGGAAGTTGGCGCCGCGAATGCCCATGCTGGCGCGTGCCATGACCGGATAGGGGATGCCGTACTTGACGCTGGGCGCGCCGGATAGATTGACCAGAATCATGATGAAAAAGGCCGCCAGGATGATGGCTGCCATGACGGCCCATCCATTCAGGCCGTAACTGATGAACATCGAGGCCGCCAGTGTGTAGCCGAAAAGGCTTTGAATGTCGTTGGCCCAGACGTTGAATATCTCGAACCAGCCCCAGGTCCGGTCCTTGTGCTCGATCGGAGCAAGATCCTCGTTGTAGAGACTCGGATCAAGTTTCGTGATCTCCAGATTTTCGCTCATCCCCCCATGCCCTTCCGAATATGTTCTAATTGTTGTTGAAGCGGCCTCAAGACTCTATAACCATGAAGCGTGCATAATTACGCGCAAAATAGTCGTGCAAAATTTCGTGCAAAAGTCAAACGCTTTGTGCGGGGAGATGGAAATGAAGATTGGCTACGCCCGTGTTTCAACGAAATGGCATAGCAAGGAAGTGCAGATTGCCGCGCTCGAAAGCGAAGGCTGTGACCGGATTTGGCGTGAAAATTCCTCTGACCGGGATTTGAGTCAGCGGCAGTTCGAGGAGTTCATCAATGGCCTCAAACCGGATGACACGGTTATCACCACGCGTTTGACTTCCATCGCGCGTTCCAACCGTGAACTGGTAATGATCGTCAATTCGATCCGCGAAAAGGGCGCCCACTTTCAGTCGATTGCCGAGCCTTGGATCAACACCAACAGGCCGGACGGCGATGCGGTTCTTACGGTCCTCGATGGGCTGGTCAATTTCGAAATCGACCTTTTGAAAGCCAGCCAATCGGATGAAAAGATGGAGCCGATGGCAATGGGCGTTGCTCCCGGACGGCCACGTAAACTGACAGAGCTTCAAAAGTATGAAGCGATCTCGCTGTTGAGGCTCGGCAAATCGGCCGCGGAGATTGGCAGGCTGTTCAATGTCAGCCGCAGTACGATTTCGCGGCTGAAACGTGTCTAGAGCAACAACGTGTCGAAAGCGATAACGTGTCTAAAGCAAATCAGGCAATCGGGTTCGCTGGTGCATAAAGGAGTTCATCGAACCAAGTAAGCCTGGAAGTTTTGCCGCCCAGTTCCGCCACCTGGTTTTCGATCCCGGCCGCCCGCTCTTTACCTAGAAGAGGAGCGGCGAAGCGATGGAACTTTTCAGAGATTTCGGCATCGCTCAGCGGGTCATCAGGATCGCCTTTTGGCGTGCGCGGATCCGAGCGCAACTCACGCCCATCCGTCAAGAGGAGCGTTACGTCGGCCCAGCGTTCTCCGCGAAGTGCCCGTGCATTGTAGTCATCGTTTTCGAGCAGCTTTGTCGCCAAGGAGATTCGTCTGATCTCCGGATCTTCCAGCACTTCGGACGAGACTTCCGCTACGCCGATTTCACCCCGCACGATCATGGTCGCCGTCGGATAGGCGATGCCATAGGACAGTTCATCCAGGTTGTGTGGATCATAGCCTGCCAGCCGCGTGGCATTGTGAAAGGTCGTAATCCGGACGCTTTCGATCTGCGCGCTGGTCAAGTTGTATTCGGTCATGAGATCCCGCGCTGCGTCGATGGCCGGGTGCGCCCAGCGGCAGACCGGATAGCGTTTGTAGTGGGTGTTCCCGATTTCCCAGCGTGACCCGAGATCGGACCAGAAGCCTGCTGCCTCTTCGCCCTCGACTGTGATGGCGGGCGCACCGGTGAAGCCGTGCCGTGCCATAAAAACTGCAGCGACCCCGGTGGGCGAACCCCAGCCCACACCGTCGCGCAGGTTCGACGGGTGGTCGATGCAGCGCATCATCTGGCTGCGCGGACCGTTGTATTCGGCGATCCCGATGGCATGCCGCATTTCCTCCGGCGAGAGCGCGAGCAGGCGCGCGCCCACGGCGGCCGCACCGACCGCCGTCCAGGCGCCGGAAGTATGATAGTCCGGTGTCGTTGCATGAAGCGCCAATCCGGCACGGTAGGCGACCTCGTAGCCGACCGCCATGGCCGCGAGAAAGTCGGGACCCGAGGGAGCTTTGCCCTGGCCGCGCAGAACTTCGACGAAGGCCAGTAGCGCGGGGAAGATGCCGGATCCCGCGTGCCCCTTGACCGGGGAGTGTCCGTCGTGGGCGTCGATGGAATCGATGGTATAGGCACCGGCGAGTGCGGCGCCCTCCGGACTGACCGGGCGGCCGTCGAACAGCAGACGCGCCGTGGGGCTGTCCGGTCCGGCGCAGTGGTGCGCCCTGACGTAATCCGTGATCGTCCGGCCCATCGCATTTGTGGTGCCGACAGCCGCCACGCCGAGCGTATCCAGAACCGAGCGCTCCATGATCCGCTGGATCGCTGCAGGGAGATCCTCGAAGCGGGTTGTAAAGACGAAGTCGTGAAGGGAAGTCATAGCAGTCCGTGATCGCTTTCTTAGGTTGGGAACACATATTCCTTGACGGTCTTGACGATAAAATTGTGTTTTCTGGCAATAAGTAAGGAGCGGAGCGATGCTGCATAAGTCCACTGGGCATCGTGCACCTGCCAGAATTGGACCGGCAACGCGACGCTGTCCAGAACGTGGTTCTCAGAACTCATAATCTTGTCGCCCAAAATACGATCAAGGCCATCAAGAAATTGGAGTCCTCAACCTTGGGCGGCAGGTGCCGACGGCCGTGCATCGGCCTTGCGCCCTCGAGAGTCTACTCAAAGCTTTCCTAAACTGCGAGAGCCGCCTCACGGGATGGGTAAATTCAGTGCACTCCGAAAACAATAGCGCGAGGCTTGTCGACGCAATGAAGCCGAAATGGATTATCCATGGGGCTGGCAAGAAATGCGGCTGCAAATCTGTCGGCGCATTCGGAGACGGACATGACATCGTGTCCGATACCCATCCAGACTCTGTGGCGGCCGTTGGGAAGAAAGCGTAAGGCCTCTCTGGCCCAGACCGGCGGCGTTACCGGATCGAGATCACCGGAATAGAGCAGGACGGGAACATTGGAGGAAACAGGCGCCGTTTCTATGGGATCGGTTTTCTTTAAGTCCCAGACTTCGCACATGGCTTTCTCGGACAGGATCCAGGGAATATTCATGTGATCCTGCAGGGGGTATTTTCCGGATTCCTCGGCGGCGATTTCGATATCGTTGAAGGGAAACTCATCGTAACACTGGTAAGAGGCATAGGCGCCTGCGTCGAGCGGATAGAGCGTCAGAAAATCGACGTATTCTTCTTGTACGAGCTTGGTGACGGGGCGAACGTTCCCATCGATAAGTGCTTGAATCGTGCCGGGAATACGGCCGATTTTTCCTTCGTCATAGATGGCCCCGAAAATGGATGAAACCAGCAGCTCCGGCGTGAGCTGCGCCGTGAATTTCTGAGAGTTTCTTGGATCCGTGAGCTGGAGGGACTTCGGTCTTTCCTTCAACTCGGTGAGAAGGTCCACGAAACCGTCGTAGAGCGCGGTTCCGTGGCGGGTCCTGCAGAAGCTATCCCGGCTGCAGAGTTCAAAGACTCGTTTGAGAGAGGAGAAATTCTGCCGTGGGGACACTTCTAGAAAGTTGACCTCGGGGGGATCGACGCTGTCCAGGACCAGTGTACGGGTGCTCTCGGGGAATTCTCGAAGATAGGTCAGGGCAATGCGCGTGCCGTAGGAAATTCCGTAGATGTTCAACGTTTCCAGACCTAGGGAGTCTCGGAGGAAGTCGATGTCGCGGACCGCGGCGACATTGTTGTACTGGCTGACGTCGATCCCCTCGTCGGTGAGGCGTTCCTTACACGCGTGAAAAGCCTTGGCGCGATCCTTCGTCGCGACTCTCGGCGTCATGACCTGCTGCATCAACCGCATTTCCGCGTCGATGACTTCCGGGCAGTTCAGTCTGGGACTCGAGCTGCCGACGCCCCTGTTATCGGTCAGGATGAGGTCCCGGCCGGCATCCAGGCTCATGTAGACGTAGGTCAGCCAGCTGCTCTTATGCATCTCGTCGGAGTTTTCCGGGACGACGCCCAGGGGATTACCCGGGCCGCCGCCGCCAGCGACCAAAACCGGTACACGCCCCGGAACGGACTTATGCGTCCGAAAGATTATGAAAGGAAGAGTCACGCTCCGCCCGTTCGGCCTGTCCCAGTTTTCCGGCACCCGAAGATGGCCGCAGTCTGACTCCGGCCAGTCGCGCCCGCCATCGAACCAACATCTGGTCCACTCGATGCTCTCGGGATTTGGGTACTTGTCCGATTCCGGAGAGAATGGCCAAAAGATCTCGTGCTCGGTAGCGATCACGATACAAATACTCAGGGATATGATCAGGATTATGGTCCGCAACTTTTCTGATCCGCCTCAATGATAACCTAGCCACGCAGACTCCTTTTAGTGGTTTTCCTGTAGGGAAAGCAACCGGCAGGCTGCGGTCCGAAGAGGCGGTGAAAGGCTATTGTACATCACTGTCCATAGTGTTATGGACAAGAGTGTCTAGAGTCTGATCGTTACTCACCCGTCAGCGAAAAACGTGAATCAGACTTGCAGTAAGGAGCGGCCGGAAAGGCCGCCGTGCTGTCGTTTCAGGGAGGATGGAATGAAGTCGCACTATCGGGTTGTCGTGATTGGTGGTGGGGTCGTCGGAGCGTCGGTGCTCTATCATCTGGCCAAGTTCGGCTGGAAAGATGTCGCTCTGATCGAGCGATCGGTCTTGACGGCGGGTTCAAGCTGGCATGCCGCCGGCGGATTTCATGCTCTGAACGCGGATCCGAACATCGCCGCGCTGCAAGCTTATACCATCGACCTTTTGTCGGAGATTGAGAAAGAGTCCGGACATTCGGTCGGCATGCACATGACCGGCGGTCTCACGCTCGCCGGAACGGAAGACCGATGGGAATGGCTTCAATCGGCCTACAGGGTTTTTCAAAGTCTCGGCATTGAAGACGTGCGCCTCGTAACGCCGGAGGAGGCCGGTGCGCTCTGCCCGGTGATGTCGACCCATGGGATTTTGGGCGGCATGTGGGCGGATCGGGAAGGCTATATCGATACGACCGGCACGGTTCATGCCTACGCAGGGGCGGCCCGGAAGAACGGCGCGGAAGTGATTGAGCACAACCGGGTATTGGAGCTGCAGCAGATTCCCGAAGGCTGGCGGCTGGTTACCGAAAAGGGCACCGTTACCTGCGAACACGTGGTCAACGCGGCCGGTCTCTGGGCCAAGCAGGTCGGCCGTATGGCGGGAATTGAACTTCCCGTATCGCCGCTGGAACACCATTACCTGCTCACCGAGACTATTCCGGAAATAGCCGCGCTCGATGGAGAGTTGCCGCTGGTCGTGGACCTGGAGGGCTTTACCTATATGCGCCAGGACTTGAAGGGCATGCTGTTGGGGATTTATGAGATCCGGCATAAGCACTGGATGATGGATGGCGCGCCCTGGAACTACGGTATCGAGCTGCTGCAGGAAGACATCGACCGCATCGAAGACGAACTCACTCTCGGTTTTGAGCGCTATCCCGTTCTGCAGCATGCCGGGGTCAAGAACTGGGTCAACGGGGCTTTCACATTCTCTCCCGACGGTAACCCGCTGGTCGGCCCCGTTCCCGGCAAACCGGGTTACTGGTGTGCCTGTGCCGTGATGGCCGGATTCCTTCAGGGAGGCGGGGTTGGCAAGTCGCTGGCGGAATGGATGATCCACGGTGAACCGGAGGCGGATGTTTTCGGCATGGACGTTGCCCGTTACGGCGATTTCGCGGCGAACAAGCGATTCATTAAAGAGACGACCGGACAGTTCTATACCCGGCGCTTCGTCATGACTTATCCCAACGAGCAGTTACCGGCAGGCCGGCCTCTGAAGATGGCGCCTGCGCATGATGCCATGACGGATGCCGGATGCCGCTGGGGCGCCAGCTGGGGGTTGGAGGTGCCACTGTATTTCGCGCCCGAAGGATTTGAAGAGACACCATCACTCAAGAGATCGAACGCGCATGACATCGTCGGGGCGGAATGCCGTGCCGTGCGCGAAAACGTCGGGTTGCTCGATATTTCCGGCTTTTCACGGTTCGAAGTCAGCGGCCCGAACGCCGAACGCTGGCTCGACCGGGTGATGGCCTCAAAACTTCCGGCTCCGGGTCGGGCTAAACTGGCGCCCATGCTGTCACCGGAAGGCAAGCTGAAGGGCGACCTCACCCTCTTTAACTGGGGCGACGGCACCTGGTGGATCATGGGGTCCTACTATCTGCGCGCCTGGCACATGCGCTGGTTCGATCAATACATGGAGGACGGCGTTGTCGTGCGTGACATCGCGGATGATATTGTCGGGTTTTCGCTGGCTGGTCCGAATTCTCTGAAGGTCCTCGAAACTCTCACCGACGGTCCGGTCGGCGAGCTGCCCTTCATGGGCTGCGGTCAATTCGACATGGGATTGGTTCGTGCAAAGGTCGGGCGCTTGTCGGTGGCCGGCGAGCTCGGCTACGAAATCCACTGCCACGCCGCCGAGCATATCGGATTGCGGCGCCTGCTCCTGGAAGCAGGGGCTGATCATGGCATCGCGGAATACGGTTTCAATGCTCTGCTGAGTCTGCGGCTGGAGAAGAGTTTCGGAATCTGGTCCGCTGAATTCACCCAAGGTTACACGCCGCGGCAGACCGGCATGGACCGCTGGATCGACTGGCAAAAACAAGAATTCGTCGGCCGTGACGCTGCAATAAAAGAACGCGATGGCGCCCAGGAGGGGCAGGTCCTGGTGACGCTTGAAGTTGACGCTGCGGATGCGGATGCGAGCGGCTTCGAGCCGATCTGGTCGGGCGACCGGCGAGTCGGCTTCGTCACGTCCGGCGGATACGGACACAGCCTTTCGAAATCGCTCGCAATGGCGCTTGTCGATCACGACCTGGCGCAAGTCGGGCAGGAACTAAGCGTTCATATCGTGGGCGCCGAACGGCCGGCAAAGGTGATCTCGCCGTCTCCCTACGATCCCCAGGGCCTCGCCATGCGTGGCAAAAGGGTCGCAAGCTGATGGTGGAGGCTGACTCCAGACAGGAAAGACGTGGGCGGCGGCGAAGTCGCTCTGCGGCTCCCAGGGCGCAGCGCGTCACTGACTACCACAATCTGCGCAACCCATTTCCGCCCATGGCGGTCTTCAGTGATGACCGGATCGAGGCGATTCACGACGCCGCCCTGAAACTGTTGCAGGAGCTTGGGATCAAGGTTCTGCTTCCCGAGGCACGCGACTTGTTCCGTGCGGGCGGGGCCAGTGTGGATGAGACCAGTGAGATGGTCTGTATCGGCCGCGAGATGATCGAGGCCGCGCTCGAAAGCGCGCCAAAATCCTTCGTGATCCATGCCGGCCGCCAGGAGAAGGACATTCTGCTCGCGCCCGGGCAACTCGTGTTCCAGTCCGGTGCGGGCGCGCCTCATGCTACGGACCGGGAGCGCGGCAGACGGCCGGGCACCCTGAACGACTTCTGCGAGTTTGTGCGGCTCACCGAGCACTTCGATGTGCTCCAGATGGTGCCGCCGGTGGTCGAGCCGCAGGATGTGCCCATTCATCTGCGGCACTATGAGACGGCGCTGGCACAGCTGACCTTGTCAACCAAGGTGCCATTCGTCTTTTCGAGGGGTACGCCGCAGGTGACGGAATCTTTCGAGATGATCCGGGACTTTCGCGGTCTTTCCGATGCAGAGTTCCATGCCAGCAGTCACTGCTACACCATCATCAATACCAATTCGCCACGTCAGATCGATATCCCGATGGCCCAGGGCCTGATCGATTTCGCCAGGGCCGGACAGGTCTCCATCGTGACCCCCTTCACCCTGATGGGAGCGATGGCGCCCATCACCGTCGCCGGCGCGATCACCCTGTCGCACGCTGAAGCGCTTGCGGCGATCGCCCTGACCCAGCTGGTCAAGCCGGGCGCGCCGGTCTCCTACGGCACCTTCACGTCGAACGTGGACATGAAGTCGGGCGCGCCCGCTTTCGGGACGCCGGAGCATTTCCGCGCCAGTCTCGCCGCTGGGCAGCTTGCGCGGAAAATCGGCCTGCCCTGGCGCAGCGCGACCGGCAGTGCCGCCAACATCAACGACGCGCAGGCAGCCAACGAGACCCAGCTCGGCCTTTGGGGTTGTTTGCTCGCCGGCTCGACCATCGTCATTCACGCGGCTGGCTGGCTTGAAGGCGGCCTGACGGTGTCGTTTGAGAAATTCGTGACCGACTGCGAGGTCCTGCAGATGGTGGCCGAACTCTGCTCCGAGGCGCAGGCCGGTGACGACGAGATCGCGCTCGAGGCCCTGTCAGAGGTCCAGCCTGGCGGACATTTCTTCGGTGCAACGCACACCATGGAGCGCTATCAGACGGAGTTCTACGAACCCTTCCTGCATAGCTGGGCGAACTTCGGCACCTGGACGGAACGGGGTGCCAAGGACGCGGATCAACGCGCAACGGAAGTCTGGAGAGAGATTCTCGCGACATCCCCGAACCCTGAAGTCGATCCGTCACGGGCCGAGGCCCTGCAGAATTACATCGAGGCGCGCGCAGAGGCGGGTGGCGCGCCGCCGGAGAGTTAAAACTATGTGCGCAGCCAAAGTCACGCCTCTGCCAACGCAAGACGACGGCCAGACTGACAGCCTGCCGGGCAATGTAAAGGTCATGCGTCAGGACTGGTTGAATGTCGCCATGGACCTGCTGGTCAGTGACGGCGTCGAGCAGGTCAAGGTTCTGACCATCGGGGAACGCCTGGAGGTGTCGCGCTCGAGCTTCTACTGGTATTTCAAAAGCCGGCAGGATCTGCTCGATGCCCTGCTCGAGCACTGGGAGCAAACCAACACCGCCGCCTTGATCGGGCAGTCGAAGGCGCCTGCAGAAACCATTACCGAGGCGGTCTGCAATGTCTTTCGCTGTTTCGTCGATCCCTCGCTCTTTAACAACGCTCTCGACTTCGCGGTGCGCGAATGGGCGCGGCGTTCGGGCAAGGTGCGCACCGTCCTGGACCGCTCCGACAGCGCAAGGATCGGGGCTCTGGAGGAGATGTTCAGGCGTTTCGGCTATCCCCAAAAGGAATCTCTCGCCCGTGCGCGGACACTCTACTACATGCAGATCGGCTACAACACGGCGGACCTCAAGGAAGACATGAGCGAGCGCCTGAAGCTGCTGCCCGACTATCTGGTCGCGTTCACCGGCAAGAAGGGACGGCCCAAAGAGATCCGCGCGTTCGAGGTCTTTGCAAAATCGGTTGAGGAAAGGACAGTCCAATGAGTCAGTCGCCGGATGCCATCATCATCGGAACGGGCGTTATCGGAACGGCGGTGGCCTTCGAGATGGCGAAAGCCGGCTGGAAGACTCTGTCGCTCGACCGGAACCGGCAGATCGGACATGGCTCCACCGCCGGCTCCTGCGCGATCATCCGAATGCACTATTCCACATTCGACGGGACGGCTTTTGCCTGGGAGGGCTATCACTATTGGAGGGACTGGCCGGACTATTTAGGCCTTGGTTCGGATACGGACCTGGCCAAGTTTCTGGAGGTCGGCTGCCTCGTCATGAAGACAGATGCCAACGGGCACCTGTTCAAACATATTGAAAACAGTGCCGCGCTGGACTGTCCGTTCGAGGAATGGTCCGCTGAAAGGATCATCGAAAAACTACCGATCTATTCGCTGGAAAGTTATGCCCCGGCGAAGCGTAGCGATGACCCGGCCTTCGGACTGCCCAACGACACGCAACTCAAGGGCGGCGTCTACTGGCCTAAGGCCGGTTATGTTACGGATCCGGCGCTTTCCTCGCAAAATCTGGCCGATGCGGCGAAACTGCACGGTGCGGAATTCCGCCTGGGTGTGGAGGTTTCCGAAATCCTCAGCGAGGGCGGGAAGGTGCGGGGCGTGCGGCTGACCGGCGGCGAGGAGATACATGCGCCTGTCGTGATTAACGTGGCCGGGCCGGGCTCCTCGATCATCAACCGGATGGCCGGCGTGCTCGACGATATGACCATCGAAACGCGCCCCCTGCGTCAGGAGGTCGTGCACGTACCCGCGCCGGAAGGCTTCGATTTCGAAGCCGACGGCACCATCGTTTCGGACAGCGACATCGCCTGTTACTGCCGCCCGGAACACGGCAACCATATCCTTGTCGGCAGTGAAGATCCGCCCTGCGATACCCACCAATGGGTCGAGGACGATAGCGACTACGACCGCAACTTTTCCGACCAGTGGACGACGCAGGCCATGCGCTACGCCCAGCGCGTGCCAGGCCTTAAGATCCCGAACAGAACCCGCGGCGTGGTCGATCTCTACGACGCCTCGACCGACTGGATTCCGATATACGACAAGTCGTCGCTCGATGGCTTCTATATGGCCTGCGGGAGCTCGGGCAATCAGTACAAGAACGCCCCCATCGCCGGAAAGCTTATGGCGGCCCTGGTCGACTACTGCGAAAACGGCAATGACCACGACTCGGTGCCCTTGCAGTTTACGCTGCCCTATATTCAACGGGGCATCGACGTGGGCTTCTATTCCCGTAAGCGCCCGATTAACCAGGAATCGAGTTATTCGGTTCTGGGGTGATGCTGGAAATCCGAAGTTTGGTGATCGCCGCAAAAATCGGCGTTACCGACTGGATCGGCTGGGCAAATCCGCTGTAGTATCGTCTTTAGGGATAGCTTCCCTGTCCAGATAATCCCGGTATAACAGGACATCACTTATGGCAGCATTGTGGAACGTCGATGTCCTTTCCTGCCGGGGCAGTTCCTATGACGTCGGGCGGCAGGTCGCGGAAGGCTTTCGAAAGACACCGCGTGGCCGCGCCTTCAAGCGCCGTAAGGAACGCCGCCCCTTTGCCTTCAGCCTGAAGAATGCGGAGGCCGCTCTGACGATGTACGCACCGAACATCTGGGAGGAGCTGCATGGTCTCGCGGATGGTTTGGAGATTTCTCTAGAGCGCGCGGTCGCCGAGTTTTCCAATGGCCGCCTGCGTTATCCCAAACGCGGTTGCTCGGCGGTCATGACCGGCGGGCTTTACGGACGCAACTACGACTTCTCACCCAAGCGCTACGACCGCCTGCTTGTCGCCATTCAGCCCGATGGCGTGAACGCGAGCATCGGCTTTTCCGACCGCTTCACCGGGCGCGACGACGGCATGAACGAGCATGGTCTTTGCGTCGGCCTGCACTATGTCAATGAAGCCAACTGGCAGCCCGGGCTGGTCTGCATTCTGATCGTCCGGATTCTGTTGGATCAGTGTGCGAACACGGCAGAGGCCGTGGATCTGGCAAAACGTTTGCCGCACGGGCTCGGTTTCAACTACTCCATGATCGATGCGCTGGGGAACGCGGCCGTGGTCGAGGCCTCGCCCGCCGGGATTGCCGTACGCCAGGGCGCGGCGCTCGCCTGTACCAACCATTTTCAGTCGGCGGATCTGCAGGATCAAAACCGGCGGAACGCTGGCTCTTTCCGGCGGCTCCCAACACTGGAGGCCTGGTCGCAGGAATTGATCGCGGCAGAGGATTTGTTCTTTCGGCTCAATGCCTCACGCTCACCGGTCTTCGCACATGGCTACACACGCGGCGGCGGCACGCTGCACAGCTTCGTCTGCGAAGCTTCACGGCGGAAGATGCTGGTTGGCGTTGGCGGCGATGCCACGCCGATGCAACTCGACTTCGGTGCCTGGGTGACGGGCAGCGATCTTACGGTCGCGCAACTGACAGGCCAACTGGGTGGTAGGCTCAAACCCTTTGATCCAAGCCGGCGCGCCCGAAAAAACCCAGCAAGTGGGGGCGCTGAATCCGAAAAAACCTTCGTCGATGCCGACCTCAGCGGTGCCAGCTTCAAAGACGTGTCGTTAAAGGACGCACTCTTTGAGAACGCCAATATGGCCGGCGCAAAATTCACCGACATAAACCTGGCCGGCGCGCGCCTCGACAACATCAATCTTTCCGACGTCGAGATCACCCGGAACTGTAACTTCAAGGGCATGACCATAGCGGGTGTGCGTGTGCAGGATTTGTTTGAGGCCTACAGAAATCGTGGATCAGCGAAGGACTCGTGACGTCGGCTTCGTCATGAATCCATTGACGCGTGAACAACTCTTGCCCATAGAGTGAACGCGTGATTTCTGCGAGACCGTTATGACCGAAACCGCGTTTGTTGCCCTGACCACCTTCTTCGCAACCGTCGGTCCGCCCGATGTCGCGGCGCTGTTCGCCGCGCTTACGCACGACAACACAGCGGCCGAGCGGCGTGCCATGGCACTGAAAGGGTCGCTGATCGGGGCCGGTATTCTGTTGTTTTTTGCACTATTCGGAGAGGTGGTGCTGGCCAACTTCGGGATCTCGTTGCCGGCCTTACGGACAGCGGGTGGTATCTTGTTGCTTCTGATCGCCATCGACATGGTCTTCGCACGCCCGTCCGGTGGCACGACCACCACGAGCGAAGAAAACAAGGAGGCGGAAGGCAAGAAAGACCTCTCGGTCTTTCCGCTCGCAACGCCTTTGATCGCTGGTCCCGGCGCGATCGGCGCCGCAGTGCTGCTGGTCGCCGATGCGGACGGTGATCCCACACAGATCTCCATCGTGATCGGTGCCATGCTGGCGATCGTGCTGCTGACTTTTCTGCTGATGCTGGTGGCGACCCAGGTACAGCGGCTGCTCGGCGTAACCGGGCTGCATGTACTCTCGCGCGTGATTGGTGTTTTGCTCGCGGCGCTGGCAGTACAGTTCATCTTCGACGGGGTGGCGAACAGCGGCCTGTTGTCTTAGGTCTCCAGGCACCTAGGCTGTCACTTTATCTGTTGGAAACCCATTCCAAGAAGTCCGGAATCACATCGGGTGATAGTTCCAGGATCGCCTTGGCCAAGCTGGCGTGACCGCCCGCAACGGCGATCCCTGCTGCGGCTGAAATGGCAAAGTCGTTGCTTGATTGAAACTTCTGCATTCCGGCGATGACTTCAGGCAGTTGCTTCGATGCTGCGAAATAGCTGTCACTCAAATCTGCAGGCACTTCAGGCCCACGCTCATCCGTCCGCGCAAGTTCGATTGAAGTTGGCAGCAGGATGAAGTCCCAGTGGGCGTTCCCGGGATTGTGCAGTGCAATTTGGATGACGTGCGGGACTGCCGCATAGGATGCCGTGTAGACCTCTCCCTGATGGCACAGTGCGCTCCACAGGGAGAAGTAAGGTTCGCTCCGCCAGTCTGTGTACTTTGGGCAGGATGCGAGGCTGGCGAGCAGATCGGGAATGTCGGAAGCGGGCCCATAGGCGTGGCTCAGTTCCTGCCAGCGTCCACTCGTCAGCTCGATCATCATTGGTCCCAGATATATTGCAACGCTGCCTAACAATATCTGGAGGGCGTTAGCATAGAAACCACAGAACCGCCCTGTTACCGGTCAGGCGCGGCCGAGAGGTAGGTGAATTCGGTCAGGTGCTGTTCGTTGAAGGTGCCAATTTGTTTCAGGATATCCGGATTGCTGTTCCGGAAGTCTTCGCCTTGCTGCGGATTGTCGTAATGGATGACGACCACCTCGTCCGGCGTGGGCATACCGACGGCGCGTAGGCCGGCGATAAAACCTTCGGTCTTCCAGGTATTTTTCCGGCCACCCGCGATGCTGTTGATTTGCTCCAGATCCTCGTTCCGCGCTTTCGGATCCCGGTTGTTGTAGTGGCTGATCTTCAAGACGTAATCGCGCTCCACGTGCTTGTCGTCACTGGCCTCATCCGCCGTTCGAAAGAGCAGGGGGCCTTCCACGGCACGCAGGGATTCGTCCGCGTCAAACAGAGGGGCGAGCGCCGCGTAGCTTTCCGCCCCCGAAAGCACTGGTTCACTGCAATCGAGCAGAACAAAGCGTCCTGGCGATCCGATGTCGAGGTTGCCCTGTGCGCCGACAAGACTCCCACGCTGCCAGAGGGTGCAGCCCTGCCGAGCGAGCTTCGGCAGAACATCTTCCATCACTGCAATCTGTTCCTTTGCGTGCAGCAGCAGAAGCCCCTGGGCTCGACCATTGGACTCCGCCGCCGCATGTCCTGCGAAAGCTGCCGTCATGAGGGCGGCTGCGCCTACTGATTTTACAGATTTGCTGAAGGTCGAAGACGAATTCTGCTGCATGGCTTACATCCTTGTTGCATAGAAATATCAGATTAACTGGTGCGTTTTTATGACGTTATATTCAGGTAAACCGGGGTGTCTCGGTTTTCTTTTGTCAATGTTTGGTGTAAAAACGCACCAATGAGTGAATGGGATGATTACCGCTTTGCCCTGGCACTGCAGCGTTCGGGTTCGGTCCGGGGCGCCGCACAGATCCTGGGTGTAAATCATGCGACGGTGTCGCGGCGGCTTGCCGGTTTGAACGAACGCCTGGGCGCGCCGGCCTTCGTACGACTGGACGGCGTCTATAAACCTACATCCCTGGGCGGGTCTTTGGTCGCGGCGGCCCTAAGGATGGAGGACGCCGTCTATGCGGCTGAGCGGGAAGCCATGGGGCGCGAGCAAGGCATGAGCGGTGTGCTGACTCTCTCGCTGCCGGACGTCCTTGCGCGGCATCTCTTGATGGAGGATATAGGTCGCTTTCAGGAGACCTATCCCGCTATCAAACTGACCTTGCAGACTTCCCACGGTTTCGCCGACCTCGATCGGCGTGAAGCGGATCTCGTGGTGCGGATCACCAATGAGCCGCCGGATCATCTGGTTGGGCGGCGGCTGTTCAAATATGCCCGCTGCGGCTATGCGGCCCCTGATTACATTGAGACACACGCTTCAAAGAGCCTTCGCTGGCTCGGATGGCCGGACGATTCCGAGTGCCCTGACTGGGTGCGCGGGAGTCCTTATCCCGAGGTGCCGGTGGGATTGCGGATCGAAGATCCGTTGGTGCGTCATGCCGCTGCACTGGCGGGACAGGGCTTGATCTTCGAGGCCTGTCTGTTGGCGGATCCTGAAGAGGGTTTGATCCGGCTGCCCGGCGCCCGGCCGGAACCCGATCGCGATATCTGGGTGTTGACCCACCCCGACCTAAAAGACACACCTCGGGTTTCGACGCTGATGCGACATCTGGCCGATGCAATTATCCGCAAGCGCGACCTGATCGAAGGCCGTGCGGGATAGTCAAAACACCGCCGGCGAGGTGCAGGACACCATGGTCACCGGTTTCTTGCCGCGGACCCTGAAGCGATGGGGAATGCGGCCATCGAATTTGTAAACGTCGCCTGCTCTCATGATCTGGTCGTGATCGCCGACTTGCACACGAAGATTTCCCTCGATGACGATACCGACCATTTCGCATTCCTCTTCCATCTGCGATAGACCCGTATCGGCGCCTGCTTCGTAGCATTCGTATTGGAAAAGGAATGAGGGATCGCTGTCGGCGGCGATCTGCCAGAATTGGACTCTGTTGTTGGTGATTTTCCGCAACTCTTCAAACCGGAAGAATACCTTTTTCATGCTGGACGGTTCGGTTTGCCAAAACTCTGCCATGGAGACCGGGAAAGCCCGTAAGAGCTTGACCATGGTGCCGACAGAGGGATTGAGCGTGCCCTTTTCAATCATGGAGATCGCGGCATTGCTGACACCGCTCAGTTTGGCCAGCTTGCGCTGGGAATAGCCGAACTTTTCGCGGATGAGCCGGAGACGCTGGTCCACGCGGTCCAGCTCTTCCCCGCCGATCTGCTGCTCTGTGTCCCGCGTCATGGTTTCAGCTTTTTTGTTGTTAAGTTGTTCAGTATAGCAAACAAACTTCTTCAATAGATATATTAATAACAGTGTGTTGTATGATCATACGTTAAATATTGCAGGAAAAAACACTTCAGATTACCCTTTTTCCCGAAACCTGATGTGGTGCCGAAACCAGGGAGTGTCTATGCTCAGACCCGATGCCCGGGACTTTGTCGATCTCCAGACCTATCCGATCGACACGCCCGATTCTTCCGAGTGCCTCAAGCTGTTGTCCAGCCTACGCGCCCAACTGAAGGCAGACGGTTGCGCGGTGCTGCGGGGTTTCATTCGTGCTGAACGTATCGCCGATCTCGTGGCCGAAGCGGACGGTGTTGCGGCGCAGGGCCATCGCTCCTTCAACCGGACAAACGCTTACTTCACCACGGACAACCCCGACCTTCCGGAATCTCACGCTCTGCGGCGCTTCTACGACCGGTCGAATTCCTTTGTACCGGCCGATAAATTCGGCGCCGACAGTATCTTGCGCAGCCTCTACGAATGGACTTTCTTTCCGGCCTTGATTCAGTCGGCACTCAACGAAGCCAGTTTCCACCGTTACGCAGATCCGCTGGCTGACGTGATCGTAAATGTTGCCGAAGAGGGCGGCGGCTTTCCCTGGCATTTCGATACCAACAACTACACCGTGACTCTGGCCATCCAGAACGGCAGCGAGGGCGGGGAGTTTCAATACTGTCCGAACCTCCGTACGCCGGACCATGAGAATTACAATGGCGTGGAAGCCGTCCTGGACGGCGGAAGCGACCGGATAAAGACCCTGGAACTTCAGCCGGGCGATCTGCAGATTTTCAAGGGCCGCTATTCCCTTCACCGCGTTAAGCCCCTGCGCGGCGCGCGTAAACGCTACGTTGCAATTTTCTCCTATGTGGAAGAGCCGGATATGGTGGGCAGTCCTGAACGGACGCTTCAACTCTACGGCCGCGTGCTGCCGATCCATCTTGAGCGTGCGGGGCTGCGCGCCGACGCGCTTATCGATTAAGCTGCTTACTATCAAATCTCGCTGTTTTTTTGTCGGGCGCCTTTCAGCACGGCAGAGATTTAGACGAGAGTATGATCGCTCTTAACGGAATTGGCGTCGGCAAGAAACAGCAAGGGCGCCAGGAGTCTCTCGGCGCGGCAAAAGCCTGATCTGGATTTGCCTATTAACCCAGGTGCCGGTCTCTCCGAAACTTGCTACTATTGCGTACAAACAAAAAGTCCAGCAACCAAGGGAGGCGGAGATGACCGGGGAAGAAGAAGCCAATGTAGCCACATTGCGCAAAGCTTATGCGGCCTGGCACGATACCAAGGGTGATGCAGAGGTCTGGTACGGCATCCTCGCGGACGAAATTTCATTTGGGTCTCTCGCCGACGGGAAACCGGGCATGGAATTCACGAAACCCTGCGCTTCCAAGGCCGAAGTTGTCGGTTACTTCGAGGGCCTGGCCCGAGATTGGTCGATGGAATTCTATCACGTGAACGAATTCGTCGCCCAGGGCGGGCGTGTCGTGGCGTTGGCAGAGATCTCCTTTACCAACCGGGCGACCGGCAAAAAAATCACGATACCTAAGGTCGATGTCTGGATGTTCCAGGATGGCAAAGCCACCCAGTTTATGGAGCACTACGATACCCATACCGCACTCGCCGCATGTGAAGCCTAGGTTGGGAACTCCTGATTTGCGTCGGCCTGATTGCTACAGGTGATGATCCTGTATTCCGCGTAGCTTTAGGTTTGGTGGCGGGACCAGCGACGGCGTTGCCGTTTTTTCCAATGGGAATTCCATCCCGGCGCGAATAACATGTTAAACAACGCTTGCCGGCAGCCCAAGGGAGAGTGCGATGAGGTTCAAGGGTCTTTTAATCGGAGGATTTCTGGGAACGACCTTGTGGAGCGGATTGCTGTCCGCCCATCCGCTCGATGGTTTGTCGGCCGAAGAGGTCGCAAGGGTCAGCGAGATTATGCGCGAACAAGGGTTGGCTGACGACCAAACGCTGTATCCCTTGATCGAACTCATCGAGCCTTCTAAGGCCGAAGTGCTGGCCTGGTCCGAGGGTGATGTGCTCGACCGCCGGGCCCGCGTGCACTACAGCAACGCCCTGGGTTTCCAGAGCGCAATCGTGAACATCACCGATGACCTTATCGACGAGCACGGCCCTGCGGGCGGCCAGCCTATGGTGTTGTTCGCCGAATTCATCAGCGCCATGGAGGCGGCGCTGGGGCATCCCGATATGGTCGCCGGACTTCAGAAGCGCGGCCTGACGCCGGAAGATGTCTTCTGCCTGCCATTGACCGCAGGCAATTTCTTGACGGAGGAGTACCAGGGTACACGCCTGATGAAAGTACCTTGCTACGTGAATCCCACTGGCTCCAACTTCTACGCCAAGCCGATCGAAGGTCTTTTCGCCGTGGTTGACCTCACGACCAAAGAGGCACTGCGTGTGATTGACGAGGGCGCTATCCCGCTGCCGCAGGATCCCTGGGGTTACACGCAAGAGGAGGTTGCGGCGCGGACGGCTCTGCGCCCGGAAAGCAATCCGGCAGGGCTGTCACAGGCAGGCGGCCCGAACTACAAGGTGACGGGCAGTCTGATCGAGTGGGACATCTGGCGTTTCCGCTACCGCATCGACAAGCGCCCCGGGGTAGTGCTTTCCAACATCGATGTGAACGACGGCAGCGACTGGCGTTCGGTGCTCTATCAGGCACATCTTTCAGAGGTCTTCGTTCCCTACATGGACCCAGGCCAGGGTTGGTACTGGCGCACCTACATGGACAGCGGCGAATATGGCTTCGGCCTATTCCTGACCCCGCTGACACCCGGGGTCGATTGTCCGGAATATGCCACCTACCTGCCGGCTGTGATCAACGATGACACGGGACAGCCTCTCGAGATCCCCGATGCGATCTGCATCTTCGAACGAAACATCGGCGACCCGGCCTGGCGGCATTTCGAAGTCTTCGCACAGAGCGAAGAGACTTTTGTGCCGGCCGAGGGACGCCCGGAGACCGAGCTGGTTGTCCGTTCGGCGTCCGAGGTCGGGAACTACGACTACCTGATCGATTACCGCTTCAAGCAAAACGGCGAGATCTACATCAAGATCGGCGCCACGGGTCTGGACGCGGTCAAGGGTGTGGCGGCGACCTCGATGGATGATCCGACCGCCGCCGCCGACACCCGCTTCGGCACGCTGATCGCGCCCCATCTGGTGGCGCCGTTCCACGATCACTATTTCAACTTCCGCCTGGACTTCGACATCGATCAGCCCAAGAACAACTTCGGTGTCATGGAGATCGTGCCGGCCAAGCTAGATGCCGACAGCCCGCGCCGTTCCATGTGGACAGTCGAGCACAAGATGCCCAAGACCGAGCTCGAAGCGCGCTATCAGGTCAGCGCGAAGTCGCCGCGCTACTATCACCTCATGAACCCCGACAGGAAGGGGCCATTGGGCCACACGCCCGGCTACATGATCCACCACGGCAGCATCGCCTACGGTCCTTTCGATTTCGAGAACGATCCGCCGATGAAACGTAACGCCTACATCGAGTACAGCGTCTGGAATACGCTCCACGATCCGGCGCAGCGCTACGCGGGCGGCACTTTCCCCATGCAGGGTGACGGTTCGGACACGCTTGCGGAATGGGTCAAGGCAGATCGCAGCCTGATGGGCCAAGACATCGTCACCTGGTTCTCCGCCGGATTTCACCACATCCCGCGTATGGAGGATTGGCCTGTCATGTCGACGGAGTGGAAGACCGTGCACATCATGCCGCACAATTTCTTCGCCCATAATCCTGCGCTGACGATCCGTAAGGGGGAGTAGGGGGCGTTTTTTTCACCATGCTGGGTGTTTTAAGCGCGATCCGAGAGTGACCGGTCCGTTGCGGTACCGGGGATGAATCGTTCCTGGCTGGAGAATTTGCCGCGAACCCGAAGCAGCAAAAAAAAACGGCAGTCAATTGACTGCCGCCTGATAAAAAAACTGTCGCTTTGGATACTTAAAATAATTTTGAGGAATGTTCTGCTTCACCAATTCCTTAAATTGTGAAACCAGCAGCTGTGCCCAATCAACTTGAAAGGCCTGACACAGTGAAGCGGCTAACTTCCTCTTGACGTCGGCAGCGATCTGGGTCCTCGAAGGGATCAGCTCGACTGCCTGCCATCCGGGTGAAGACGATCGCGATACCCACGGATGACCGCTGCGTTTTCAAACTCAGCGAAGGGTTCCCATGTTGTATTGCATACATGATCATCTCTCCTATTAGCCGTTTCTCTGTAGAAACTCTGTGAGACCATTTGCGTCTCACGTTCTCTTATGTAGGTTAGGTTCATATAATTGTCAAATTGAAATTTAATTGAATGGCAAATTAATTTTTTATTGTCATTCATATTGACATTATAACGCGCGCAATTTAACGTCTGTCTGACCGCAAAGACGGGGAGAAAGGAATTCACCATGCTCGACAAGATGTCGAAAACCGAACAAACCCAACAAGCCGACAATGTGACAGACAGCGTGATTGGTTATATCCAGGCCGTCGAAAAGGCGAGCATGCGCTGGTTTGATGAGGTCTCGAAGTTCGAAAAAATGGATTCGGCCTACTACTGGCCGCTTCTGACCCAGATTTACCGCAACGATGCCAAGGGGCGTCGCACCAGCTTGTCGGAAGCCGAGAAGTTTGTGCCGCATCTTTCGGCTTCGCAGGTGCGCCGTGCAATCACCATCGCGGAAGAAGCTGGTTTTGTGACTCTTAGCGATCCGCAGAAGCGGCCGCGTTACGTGAAGTTGCAACCGAAGGCATCTGCGCTCATCGAAGATACGGCCGGATTTGCGCTTACGGAAATGGCGCAGTTTCTTAATCGCGACTGATGAATTGTCGCCGCGGATTGGTCTGTAGCGAAGACTATTCGTGCGACCGTCTCACGATACAATCAGTCCGCTGTGAAGGCCCCGGTGAATATATAGTTTATCGTTAGAGGATACACGGATGAAGCGGTTCTGGTAGCGGAACTCCTGCTGATTCTCGACGGGCAGCTGTTTGCCAAGTACGCTCGACCTTACCAGTAAATCCACGATCCCCCGTGTGCCGAGCGCACGGGTGTGCTCGCTGAACTGACCTAGGTTTTCCTTTAAGCGCGTTTCCACGTCTTGGTAATGAAGACTGGCCTTTCCACTGCTTGAAATGATCGCAAGCACATCCTCTATATCCGGGATCCGCGTGTGTAATTCGTCGATCAGATCGGTGATAAGGTATTCGGAATAGAGCCGATCGAGGCTCTTACGTGTGTCCGCCGATACAAGCTTCTCTCCTTTTTGAACGGCGTTACTCGCGGCAATTTGCAGATAGGCGATGATGTCGCGCGGGCGGCCGTAACTCCGCCTTTCGATCTCAGTAATAAGGGGGCGGGTCCGTCGTTTGCCGCTCAGCGTAACACGGGTGCTCTCGAACAGCAGACCCAGCGCTTTTTCCATGTTGGCAGCAGAGTCCGCCGCCATCTCTGACGGGTTGGTGCCCGCTGCTTTCAGGATTCGATAGGACACCATGTCGTTGAGCACCGAGTTCTGCCAACGCAGATCGATGATGTCGCTCATCAACTTGGCTTTGTTATTGCTCCGGAGCAGGTCATAGATGTCGTCTCGCAAAAACACGATCGGGTATATTTTTGCGCGCCGCGAAAATTTTGCCTTGATGTCCAGAGTTGCCCTGAACAGTCCGCCGAGGAGCTTTGCGTAGGTGCTGTCGGGGTGTGCGCTTTCGCGGTCGTAGTCGTCATCAAGGTCGTCATAAAGAATGAAATAGGTGCTATCGTCGATGTGCTCATCGATGATGCTTTCCAGGATCGCCACCCGTTCATAGATCGCTGTGTCGTTGCTAAGATAGGTGTTTTTGGTCGATGCGTTGCCGCCGCTGCTCAGAATTTTAAGTCCAAACGAGCGATCGGTAATCCGTTGGATGTAATCGGATGTGGCCCGACCGAGATTTTGAGGCATTTCCTCGTCGATAAGCGTTCGGAGTTCGGGTGAAACTGATTCGTTCTTTGCAAAGGTCTGGAGCATCGTCATATAGGTGATGTACTTCCAGATATTGGTATATCGGGACGAAGTGGCGAAGCCCTCCTGTTCGAACTTTGCCAAGATGTTGAACGGGAAGTTCCGGAACGACAGTGTTTGCGCGAACGTGCCGTAGTCCTGCTTGTTCAGAATGTGCTCGGCGATTGCTGTCTTGCCCGAACCCTTTCGCCCGATGACAAAGCAGTTCTCACCGCTATAGAGGCCAGCGATCTTTTGGGTCTCGAAAAAGTAGCGCGCGTTTTCTTCGCCGCGTTCCTCGAGCTTCCAAGACGCCACGGCCTTCAAGCAAAGATTTTCATTTGCATCGTTCATAGCCACCTAGCCCCCGGGCGCCCATCGTGCATACGACCAAGTTTCGTCGGAAACCGCTAGATCCGTCAAGGGAACGTCCCTGCGCCACTGGAATCTCACTCTCTGCGCAGCGTGATGCATATCGTCGGTAACCGGATAACCGATCCTTCGATCTGCTGCCTTTCCGGCTGTTGCTGGCTTGCAAAGAGGCGTTCCCAGCGACCGGACCCTAGAGCCGTGTCCTGTAGGACTCCACAAGGAAATCAACGAAGGCCCGGACCCTGTGCACAAGGCTGCGATTGCTGTCGTAGACGACGTAGATGCCGAGCTTCAAGGCGTTGACGTCTGTTACAGAGCGACTAAGCGCCTCGATTCGATGTCGGGTCCGGCGCGAGCGTACACAATCTGCGCGCCTTGGCGCTCAAGGTACGGCAGTGCCCGCTTGGGCGCAGGCCTTTGACAGTTAGTTGGCTGGAGGAGAGGGGGCAACAACCCGCAGGCTTCATCATAGCTGCAGCTATGGTTCCATCGGCATGAGTGCCTGGTCGTTCAGGTAGATCGCGTTCTAAGCGCGGATTGCCGGCGGCAAGTCCAGTTCTTCGGATGCGGCCTCTTCAAGCCGCTTGGCAACGGCGTCTTTGCCCATCGTCCGTTCAGCCGGCAGGTGCATGTGGACACAAGTGCCCTCGTTCTCGACGCTTTCAATGACCAACTCGCCGTCGTGAAGCTGAACCAGGCGTTTTACGATCGGCAATCCCAATCCGATGCCTTCCCAGCGCCTTGTCAGAGCGCTGCCGGCCTGTTCGAAAGGCTCCAGAATGCGCGCGAGTGCGTCTTCGGCAATCCCAATACCGTTGTCAACAACCGAGAGAGTGATCGCGCCGTCTGATTCCAACGTTGTCGAGACCGACACACGGCCGCCACGATTGGTGAACTTGACTGCGTTGGACAGCAGATTGAGTACGATCTGCTTCATGGCACGTGCGTCACCGAAGACTCGTTCAGTCTTAGGGTCGACCGTCATGTCGAGATACACGCCACCGGCCTCCGCGCGCGGAGCGACCATAGCAAGCGAGGATTTCACAACGGACTTCAAGTCAAATTCCTCTTCGATCAATACGGTTTTACCCGCCTCAATCTTGGAGATATCCAGTACACTGACGATGAGGTTCAGCAGATGCTCTCCGCTCTGCCGAATCTCGCAGATGTATTCGATGTAGGTTTCGTTTCCGATCGGCCCTTTGAGTTCCTTCAGCATGATATCGCTGAAGCCGATAATGGCATTGAGCGGCGTACGCAGCTCGTGACTCATGTTGGCGATGAACTCGGATTTCGCGCGGTTAGCCGATTCCGCTGCATCCTTGGCGGCCGCCAGCTCGCCACGTACGCGGGCTGACCGAATTGCATAGCGGATCGAACGACCCAGCAAGCTCGCGGACAGGTGACCTTTTTCCAGATAATCGGACGCGCCGGCTTCCATCGCGGCAAAGTCGATATCTTCGTTACCTGCGCCGGTCAGCAGAATCATTGGCGTATTGGTTCCGGCGGCAACCGCATCTGCGACAATCTCAATTCCCGTTCGTCCGCCGACATAATGATCCAGCAATGCGACGTGAAATTGATCCTGGCACAAAGCATCAAATCCGGCAGTGGGACTTTGCTCCCACACCAGTTCATATCGGACCAGAGAGTCCTTCTGATTGATCTCGCTAAAGAGCTCACGCGTCAACAGGACGTCATCCTCATCGTCATCGATGAGCAGTACCCTGATGGTGCGTTCGTCCTGCATGTTTACCAAAGACCCCACTTGTTAGCTTGCCAAAGCTTCAGCAGGAGGTAACTCGACGATCTGAATCCAGTAACTGGTCAGAACGCGAACCATGTCCACCAAACCTTCGAAAGTTACGGGTTTGGTGACAAAGGAGTTAACGCCCATGTCGTAGGTGCGCAGGATATCTTCTTCCGCTTTTGAGGTCGTCAGCACCACAATCGGAATCTGTTTGAGGTTGGGGTCGGCTTTGATCTCGGCCAAGGCCTCACGCCCGTCCATTCGCGGCATGTTGAGGTCCAGCAGGACGATACCGGGGCGGGGCGACGACTCTGGGTCTGCAAAGGAACCTTCATGCCGCAGATATTCGAGCAGTTCGATCCCGTCCTTTACGAAATGCAGCCGATTACTGAGCTTGCTCTCAAGGAAAGCATCCTCAATCAGCATGCGGTCATCGGGGTCGTCGTCTGCAACCAAAATCGTTATGGGCTTACCTAGCGTCATAGCGGCTTCTTCTCCATTTTATCACTCTTCGTCGTCTCACTTCTCTGAACAACAGGAAGCTTTACGGTAAAGGTCGAACCTTCACCCACTACGCTGTCCACTTCGATCAGCCCGCCATGACGTTCAACGATCTTGCGGCAGGTTGCGAGGCCGATGCCGGTGCCTTCAAATTCCTGATTGCCGTGAAGACGTTGGAAGATGCTGAAGATGCGATCCGCATATCGCATTTCGAATCCAATCCCGTTATCGGCGAACTGAAGCGCACAATATGATCGGCTCTCTTTATCCCCAACGGTGCCGCCAATCGTAATTTTCGGAGGCACACCTTCCTTGTGATACTTCAGGGAATTGCTGATGATGTTTTGAAAGAGCTGCCGCATCTGCACCAGATCTGCATCGATGGTTGGTAGGGACGCCAGGTCGATGGCGGCACCGGTTTCTTCGATGCGAACCTGAAGGTCCGAAACTACTTCCTTGGCGATCGTGTCCAGATTGCAGGGTTCGAAGGGTCGTCCCTTTGTCGTCACGCGGGAGTAGGTGAGCAGGTCGTTGATCAACAGGCGCATTCTTCCGGCGGCGCTGAGCATCCGTTCCAGATAAAGCTGGCCTTGCTCGTCCAACTGCTCTTCACAACGTGAGGCGAGGCGGTCGCCGAAGGCTTCGATTTTGCGCAGCGGCTCCTGCAGATCGTGGGAGGCGACCGAGGCGAAATCCTGGAGTTCCCGGTTCGAGCGTCCGAGTGCGGCCTCTCGTTCTTTCAGTTCTGAGATCTCGGTATAGAGTATGACCGTCTCACCGCCCTCGGCTTTGTGAGTTTGTACGAGCAACCAGGAGCCGTCTGGCAGGCTGCGCTCTTCCACGCCCGATAAAGACTCGCCAATGGCAGTGCTGCAGTTTTCGTCGTCTCCGCAGCAGGCCGCGTGTTCTGCAGCAAGAAAATCCTCCAGGCTTGTGCCCGGATGAGACTTGGCGATGAGATCAGGATAGTAGCTTCGAAGCTTCGAGTTCGCGATGATCAGCCGGTCTTCCGCATCGAACAGTACGAAGCCCTGATTCAGGTTTTCAACGATGGCCTGACGGGTTCTGGCTTCGGCCGCCGCAGCTTCCATTTCCGCTTCCTTGATGCGGGTCGCATCGAGGATGACACCGTTCCAGACAACTGTACCGTCGGCTTGCTTTAGTGGTTTTGCGATTGCATGCGTGAACTTGGTGGTACCGTCGCGGGCGGCGATGGTTGCCTCCACGTCCCATATCTCTAACTTTCGGGAGGCCTCCAGCAGGCGCTCGCGAAAATTCTCCCGGTAGCCTTCACCATGGCAGTCGAACAGTGCGTTGGGATCTTCGAGGATTTCTCGCGCGGAAACGCCAAACAGATCCTCCGCAGCGTCGCTGATGTAGGTATAACGAATCTGATTATCCGGTGTTACGATGCGTTGGTAGACGACGCCGGGAATAGCGTCGGCCAGCACATCGAAGCGGCTGTCCGCGACTTTCTTCGCTTGCCTGCTGAGCCTGTGGATTACGGCGTGACTTGCCATATCCGCCATGAACTCAACGACATTCCAGTCTTCGCTGGCAACTTCGAAGGGCCGGTCGAAATAGAAGGTCAGAGCGCCCAGCACCGTACCCTCGTCATCGGGGACTGGCAGCGCCCACATGGCCTGGATTTCGGTTTCCAACATCTGGTCGCGTAATTCATCGCTGAGCGGCTTTGATGAATTTTTCAGATTTGGCACTAGGATTGTCTGACCCTCTGCAATGCAGAGTGCGCCAAGGCTCTTACCCGCTTTTAAGGGGTGCCGTGCACCCTGTTGCACGAAGGATTTTGGTAGTCCCTGCTGGGCCAGGTGATAAACCAGGCCCGACCGCGGGCTCTGGATCTCGATGCCGCAGGCGAACGGAGACAGCTGTTCCTGGGCGGCCGTAAAGATCGGTGAAAAGGTTGCGTCAGTAGAAGCCTTACGAGTTATGTGACCGAGGACCTCACTCTGACAACGTAAAAGGCGCAGCAGCAGGTCATTGTCAAACCTGCCGACTTTGCTGTCGTTACTGCATTCCGGAGATTGTAAAAAACTGCCATCCGATGACGTATCGATTGTATCGGTTGACACTCGTTCCCCCTCCTGGTGCGCTCTCACGTCCTCCATAGTACGCCTGCCTTACCGACCAATTTCCCGTTCAAACTACACTCATATGTAAACAACAGTAATTAAGTATTCCTTTATTCGAAGGTGCTGAAAGCTTTACTCGTTCTTTGGCGTTTTCATCGAAATTTAACTACTAATAATCTACCTTTTCGCTCGCTGGCACATCTTTGAGTGAGACCAATTGGGGGACCTATGGACATAAATTATCAAGCCTTGGAGCAAGAGCCTGAGTTTCGGGTTCGTTGGCTTGAGTCCCGGCAGCACCCGCCCCGAAGGCAAAGCAGAATTTCTCAGCTTGAAGATCAAATCGCCTGTTTTAAGCAGCGAATGAACATCGCTGTAATTTATGGCGGCGATAAACGCGTCCCCGGCAACGTGATTTATCAGACTCCCAACACGCGCCCCTGGAAAAGCTACGAGAGCGTTGCTGAAGACATTGCCGGCGCTTTACGCCGCCTGGGTTTTCAGTCGATTCATGTTCTGCCGGAAGATATGAATCTCGGTGACGAATTGCGCCGCCGATCGATCCAATTTGCCTGGCTTAATACGGGTGGCACGCAGGGTTATAATCCCATGGCGCACGGGCCCGCGATGCTCGAAATGTTCGGCGTGCCCTATCTCGGGCACGATCCTCTCACAACAAGTATCCTGGATAATAAGCCCTTCTTTAAGCGCGAGGTTGAAGCCCGCGGCTTGAGGACCTCACCTTTTCTGACCTGGCACCTGGCACGAGGCACTTTCGACCCGGAGAGCAACGTCAACTTCAAGACTGTGTTTGCTGGTTATGATGGCGCTTTTGTCGTCAAGCCCGCCTCCGGGAGAGCCTCCCTGCATGTTCATGTGGTTGAAGACCGCAAGGACTTGGCGCCGGTCGTCGACGAAGTCTTTCACGCGACCCAGAACCACGTGATGATCGAACGCTTCCTCCCTGGTAGAGAGTTCTGTGTTGCGGTTGCCGGCCCTGTGACGGCGCGCAGTGAGCAGCTGCAGATCGACACCAAGCCTTTCGTGTTTTCGCCAACCGAACGTGTGTTGGAGGAAGACGAACAGATCTTCACATCGATGGATCAAAAACCGATTTCGGCGGATCGCCTTCGCCTCCTCACCACGGAGATGGATGCCGATACGGTGGCCAAACTCGAAGAAGTCTCGCTCGAAGTCTTTATGGGTCTGAATCTTGAAACGCTGGTCCGCCTGGATCTGCGTATGGCGGACGATGGCGAGCTCTACATCCTCGAAGCCAATCCGAAACCGGACCTCAAGCAGCCCAGCGGCGACAAGACCAGTCTGGTGAGTGCCGGGCTTGCGGCACATGGGATGGATTACGACGATCTCGTGCTCTCGCTCTTCGCCGACAGGATCGACCTGCTGTTTTGTCAGCGCCGCGGCACGGTGCACCACCTACACACATTGTTCGCGCAGTCGACGCTCGGATAAAAAAAACTGCGGATTGAGCCGGAGAAATGAAGCAAAGCACCACTTGGCATAGCTCGGCACTGGAGGGTCTGACGATGGCAATCGTCACCGGCCTTTCTTTGCTGTTGCTGATCTATGTCGGGACGGGGGAGGCCAAGCGCACCTTTTCCCATTTCCAGGTGGAGAAGCTCGCCGCGCAGGGCCGTAGCCTGCAAAACAAGATGGAACATTTCCTGCGCCCCGGTCTTCCGTTGAAGCAGTTCGTCGGCTTTCGTGCCAGCGCGGAAGCGCTCCTGACTTCAGATGCCACAATCTCTTCGATCGCCGCCTTCGACGCGCGCGGTCAGGTTGCCTTTGAACATGGCGCCGCCGCGGCCGAGCTCTTGGCCGACGCTGAGCCGCTTGGCCAGAACGAATCCAAAACTTTCACTGCCCGGCAGAGCGAAACGACGCTGCAGGTCATACTGCCGCTGCGCAACCGGTTTGAAACAGTTGGCAGCCTGACTTTGAGCATGCCGCTCTCGTTAGTCGAGGAGAGGGTGCAAAAAAGCTTCCAGCCGGTATTGATTGCGTCCGCCATTGCTGCCATCACTTTTGGGTTGTTCGTTGCCCTTCAGGCGCCGCAGTTGGCGGGCCGGCGACGAAGATGGATGCAGATCGTCTATGGACTGATTTTCACCAGCATATCGGCAATTGTGATTGCCACGCTGGTTTCTCTCTATTCAGACGGCGCTCAGGCAAAGACCAAAGGATTGGCAGATTCCCTGGGACAGCGCATCGGCAACGTCCTGCGTCTGAACCTGAACATCCTTGAGGTTAAAGGGCTCGAACGAGTCTTTCTCGATTTCAAACAGTTGCATCCGGACATCCGCTCGGCCGGACTGGTGATCGATGGTCAAGTCGGTATCCACACCGACGATGGTGCGGTCGGCAAGTCGTGGACGACCGAGGCGGGTGACTATGAATACACCGTTGACTTAGGTGTTTCCGCCGGCCGGTCAGTACATGTCGCGGTGGCAGTACCGAGTGATATCGTCGTGCGGCAAACAGCGCGCAGTGTGAAAAACTTTGCGGCCTTGTTCCTGGCGTCGGCCTTCATGGCTGGCATATTTCTGCAGTTTGCAGGCTCGGTCCAGATGGCGCAGCGCTCAAGGCAGGATGATGGAACGGAGACCAGCAGCACGCAGCAGCAGAGGGCTCTGCTGCTGGTCAAGCCCGTCTTTTTTGTCGCAGTTTTGTCGGAGCATCTGACCTACGCGTTTTTGCCGCAGCTGGTTCAGGCCGCAGCGCAGACCGCAGGTTTTTCCGAAGGCGCCGCGTCGATGGCGTTCACGACCTACTTTATCGCCTTTGCCTCCACCTTGATCCCCGCTGGCTTTTACGCGCAGCGCAAAAAAGACGCCCGCCCGCTGATGTATGCGGGCCTTGTCATCTCTGGTTCGGGACTGTTGACACTTGCTCTGATGCCGACATTTGAAGCGGTTCTTGTCGCGCGCACACTCTCCGGCTTGGGGCAGGGCATGCTGTTTATCGGCGTACAGTCCTACATCCTTGCGGCTGCTGCGCCATCGGAACGCACCAGAGGCGCCGGCATTATCGTATTCGGGTTCCAGGGCGGTATGATCTCGGGGATGGCCATCGGTTCTCTGCTGGTGACCCAGCTTGGTACTCAGGGTGTGTTCTTCGTGGCGAGTGCCGTTGCGCTGACCATGACCGTTTACACTTTCGCAGCGGTTCCGAAGGTTAAGTCGACCGCGTCGCTCGACGAAACGGGCCGCGGTCTTCGAAGTGTTTTCGCCGATATCTCGGATGTGATTCGGAACTTGGAATTTTTGCGCACGATCACGCTGATCGGTATTCCGGCAAAAGCGGTGCTCACCGGTGTCATCATCTTTGCTCTGCCTCTCCTTATGCAGGCCGCCGGCTACCGGCAGGAGGACATCGGTCAGGTCTTGATGATCTACGCCGTCGCAGTGGTGGTTTGCAGCGCATATATTTCCAGAAGCGTCGATCGCTCGGGCCAAACCCGCTCGGTCCTCGTTTTTGGCGCACTCCTGTCCGGCGTTGGGATGGTGATCATCGGTTTGACTTCGAGTCAATCGCTCGCCTTCCTGCCTTCCAGTCCAATGGTTTCAACCATTTTGCTGGTCGTCGGTGCTGCTACGACCGGGGCGGCGCACGGCCTGATCAATGCACCTGTCGTCACACACGTTGTGGATTCTCCGATCTCGCAGCAGATCGGCGAGGCGCCGGCAGCCGCCGCTTATCGCTTTTTGGAGCGCGTCGGCCATGTCACGGGTCCGCTGCTGATCGGACAGCTCTTCGCGTTCTACGGCCAGAGTCCAATGGTTATTCTTTATATCGGCATCGTCGTTGCCGTGTTCGGTTTGTTTTTCGCGGTTCGGTTTACACCGATCGACAATCGCGTTGGCGAAAGAGAGGAATCTTCACAATGAATGCTGTACAGCATCTTCCCCGCATCGTGGCGTCTTGCCTGTTTGCCGTTTGCCTGACCCTTTTTGCAGGGCAGCCCGCAGTTTCAGCGGAACCGGCGTATGCCAACTGGTTCCGCTACGAAACGGAACAGGAGGCGCACTGGAAATTCAATGAAGTACCTGGCGATGAAAATCAGCTGGTGATCACGCGAACCGATGGTGTCGGCCCGGTCCGCAAGCTCTTCGTGCTCTATCCGAAGCCTTCTTCTGCCTACAAGGTCGCTATCTCGAAGATCCTGTCGGTCTTTGCGAACAAAGGCGTCAATGCCGAGATCACCGTCTATAACTACAAAGGCGATGAGCAGCGCGGCATGGATGCCATCAAGCTGGCCGAGCAGAGCGAGAGTGAACTGATCTTCTCCATGGGCTCCCGTTCCACGGCTTTCCTCTGGGACACCTACAAGGGCGGCGCAATCCCCGTCATATCCGTTTGCTCGAAGGATCCTGTGCTTCTGGGGCAGGCCGAGGCCTATGATCAGGGATCGGGCACAAACTTCGCCTTTACCTCGCTCAACATGCCGGTCGAGGTGCAGATGGCGTACATCGTCGACTTCATGCCGGACCTACGCAATTTCTCCATTCTGGTCGACAGCCGCAACATCAGTGCCGTTGAAACCCAGGCCAATCCCATGGCCGAGTTGGCCCGGGAAAAAGGCATCAGTGTTCAGATGATTTCTGTCGAGGACCCGGCGAATGCAGCGGCTGAACTCGAGGGTTTGGTTTCTTCTGCCGTGACGACGATGCGCAAGTCGGACCCACTGCTGGAACGCAGCCTGTTCTGGATCACCGGCAGCACCGCCGTGTTCCGTGAAATCGAGACGATCAACGCCAACTCAGACCGTGTTCCGGTCCTGAGTGTCGTGCCGGAAGTCGTTGCCGAGGGCCCCGACAGTGCTGTGATGTCGATCGGCATCAGCTTTGAGAGCAATGCCCACTTAGCAAGCCTCTACGCCCACAGTGTCCTGCAGCGTACGGCCAACATCGGTGATCTCGATGTCGGTATCGTGTCGCCTCCGGACATCGCCATCAACTTCCTGAAGGCGCGGGAAATCGGTTTGGAGATTCCCTTTAGCTTCATCGAAAGTGCCAGCTTTATCTACGGCTACGACGGTGAAGCCGTGCGCAGCACAGGCGGCTGACCCGCTCTAGGCCCTGCCTCGGCAGGTCGAAGAATACACCGGCATCGGTCCATACATCGGACCGGTGCCGGTTTCGTTTTAAACGGGTGCAGCCGTTCCACGCAGCTTCAGGTTCTCAGGGTCGTAGGGTGCTTTGGATAGTCTCCGGGCCGGATAACGCTGCCCGCAAATCTCGACAGATAAGTCGTGAATCTTTTCGGGCTGGCCGGTATCGATGTAGGCCAGAGCCAGACTCTTGGCGGTCCGGTGTCCATATGCGCCGGATGTGACCAGTCCGCAGACGCGGTCCCGGTCAAAGAGCGGATGCAGTGCAAAGGCATCCACCTGACGGGTATCGATTTCGATAAGCTGTAGTGACATTTCAATCGCCCGTGTTTTGATGGCGTCGCATCCGGTAAAGGTTCGCCCGTCGAATTTCACGAACCGATCGAGGCCGGCTTCGAACGGCGAGCGTTCGGTCGAAAGATCCATCCCCCAGGCGGGATAGCCTTTTTCGAGCCGCAGGGAATTGATTGCGAAGGCACCGAAGGGGCTAATGCCGAACTCGCGTCCTGCCGTCAAGAGGCTGCGGTAAATTTTGTGTAAAACGCCTTTGTCCGCGTGCAGTTCCCAGCCGGTTTCGCCGACGTAGGAAACCCTGATTGCGAGTACCCTGAGACCATTAACGTCAATCTCCTGCGCACTCAGCCACGGAAAGTCATCGGCGGAAAGGTCGCTGCCGGTGAGACTTTGAAGTACCTCAGGCGCACTTGGTCCCATCAAGGCGATGACGCCCTTGCTTTCCGTGATGTCAGCTATCCCAACACCCTCGTGCGACACGCCGATCCGGCGGAGCAGATCGTGATCCTGCCGGCGCGCCGCAGCCGCCGATGTCAGATAAAAACGGTCTTTGGACAGCCGGACCACTGTGAATTCAGATGCGACCCCGCCGCTCTTTGTAAGGGAGTGAATGAGGCCGACCCGGCCGTTGATCCTTGGCGCACTATTGGCTCCGAGCTGCGCCATGAATTGCGATGCCTGGGGACCGGAGATCTCGAACTTCGAAAAGACCGACATATCCGCGATGCCGACCCGCTGCGATACGGTTGCGCATTCACTGGCGACGGCGTCGAACCAGTTGGCGCGACCAAAGCCGAGTGTGGACTGGCGAGCGTCTCCTGCGGGCGCAAACCAGTTGGGACGTTCCCAGCCGTAGGCTTGGCCGAAAACGGCGCCGGCGGCATCCATTTCGTCGTGGATCGCAGAAGTCAGGCGGGGCCGTCCGGCTTCGCGCTCTTCAAAAGGAAAATGTATGGCGAATTGATTGCCGAAGCTCTCGATTGCCTTGTCAATCCTGTAACTGCGATCAGCAAAGGCGCCGAAGCGGCGCGGGTCGAGGGCAAGGGCGTCCATCGGTGCTTCGCCGCCGACGATCCATTCGGCAAGAAATTTACCGGCGCCGCCTCCTTCCATCACGCCCATACTGGAGCCGGTGAGCAGCCAGCAGTTATCGAGCCCGAAGGCGGGTCCGATCAGTGGGTTGGCATCTGGTGTGAAAGTGATCGGCCCGTTGACGACAGTCTTGATGCCGCCTTCGGCGAGGACCGGTATCCGCTCCATCGCAGCGGTCACGATGTGTTCGACATCATCGAGAGCGGACGGCAGCAGTTCCATCCCGAACTCCGGCGGAACCTGATCGACAGACCAGGGCTTTCCGGTTTTCTCGTAAGGCCCAATGATCAGACCATCGCGCTCCTGCCGCACGTACCAGCTTTCCTCCGGATCGCGGATGATCGGCAGTTCCTGCTCCAGAGCGGCGACGGCTTCGATGCGGTCGGTTACCAGGTACTGATGAAGGATTGGAACGACCGGAAGCTCAAGTCCCGCCATACATCCGATCTCGTAGGCCCAGGTTCCAGCCGCCATGACGATGTGTTCGGCGTCGAATTCGCCTTTGTCGGTGCTTACCCGCCATTCGCCTGATGACCTTCGCGCGAGACCGGTCACCAGTGTGTGCCGCAGGATCCGCGCGCCATTATTACGAGCCCCTTGGGCCATGGCGTGTGTGGCTTGCGAAGGATCCACGTGACCGTCGAGCGGTTCGTGAATGGCGCCGACGATCCCGTCCAGTTCGACCAGAGGGTAGATGTCCTTTAACTCGCTCGGCGAGAGGAGATTGAAGTCGAAGCCGGAGTACTTGCCAATGCCCTTGACGTGCCGGAACTCATCCATGCGATCCTTCGAGCGCGTGATCCGCAGAGCGCCGGTCTGGTGGAAACTCACAGGGCTTCCGGTCTCTTGTTCCAGCTCGCCCGAGTAAAGCCGCACCGAATGGGCACGCAGGGCCTGAATGGTGAGATTATGGGCGAAGTGAGTGCAAAGACCGGCAGCGTGCCAGGTCGAGCCGGCGGTCAGTTCGTTCTTTTCGATCAACAGCACGTCCCGCCAGCCGAGCTTGGCGAGATGGTAAAGCGCGGAGACACCCATGGCGCCACCGCCGATAATAATCACGCGCGCCTGTTGGGTCATGAGCCATTTTCTTTCGTCGTGCCGCGCATGCGGCTGCCGTTTGGATCGTAAGGTGACCTGGCAAGAAGCCGAAGGGGGTGGCGCTTACCTGCGATCGAAACTTCGAAGCTGCTCGCAGAAAGCGCGTCCAGGGTTTCGCCTTTCTCCAGCGCGAGGTAGCCCATGCAGAGCGACAGGCCTGTGCGGAAACCCCGTGCCCCCGAGGTGGTATGCCCCGCAAGTTTTCCGTCACGGAACAGAGGTTCGTCATGCAGCAGAAGCGGGTGGCCGTCCTCGACGGCGAACTGTAACAGCTGCCGTTCGATGCCCGTTTCGCGCTGCCGTTCAAGCACGCTGCGGCCAATAAAATTATCGGGTTTTTTCCATGAGACCGAAAAGCCGAGACCGGCTTCCAGCGGTGTGTCTTCAGGGCCGATATCATGACCCCAGTGGGGAAAGCCCTTCTCCATGCGACAACTGTCGACGGCATGCAGACCCATTGGACGCAGGCCAAGCGGCTGGCCTATATGAAGGAGGTGCTCCGCGAATGCAGCAGCTTCGTTCCATGGCAGATAAAGCTCCCAGCCGAATTCACCGATAAAGCTCAACCGGGTGGCTCTCAGCCTCGTGTTGCCGAGCATGTACTGGGCTGATGCACCGAAGGCCAAAGCGAGGGCACCCGGATCGCCACCGGCAGCAGACCAGATCTCCGGTGCCTTCGGGCCCATCAGGCCGAGCACGGCATGGGAACGGGTCTTGTCGTGGACGATGACCGGGGTCAGGTGCCGTTCCAGCCAGGCGAGGTCCCGGCGCCTGGAGGGCGCGGCACCAACCAGGAGAAATCGATCTTCAGCGAGCCGTGTGACCGTCGCGTCGGCTTCGATCCCGCCTCGTTGGTTGAGTAACTGTGTGTAGACGCTATGACCCGCTGCAACATCCATGTCGGCTGAACAGACCTGCTGAATATTTGCGAGGGCTGCGGAACCCGAGATGCTGAACTTGGAAAAGGGGCTGAGGTCGATCAGAACCGCGGCGTCGCGGGCTGCGAGACACTCTTGCTGTGCTGCCGGCCACCAGGTTTGATCGCCATAACTGTATCGTTCCTCATTGACGCGGGAACCAGCGGTAAACCAAAGCGGACGTTCCCAGCCTGCGGGCGAACCGAAGGTGGCACCTGCATGGCGCCAGACCTCGTCGCAGGGGAGGCGGCGAAGACCTCGTCCCGTCTTCATGCGCTTGTAAGGCCAATGCATCTCAAACTGACTGGCGACCGCTTCCTGTGTTCTGGAAGTAAGGAATTTTGAATCCGACATGTCGGATTCAAATCGGGTGATATCGACATCGGCAAGATCCATTGGCGGACTGCCGTCGAGGACCCAATCGGCCATGACCTTGCCGGCACCGGCTGAGGAGACGATGCCGATGGAGTTGAATCCGGCGGCTACGAAGTAGTTCCGGCATTCCGGTGCTTCACCCATGATTTGTTTCGTATCAGGGGTGAAGCTCTCGGGCCCATTCATGAAGTGCTGAATGCCGCTGTCGTTAAGGGCAGGAATGCGGTTTAGGCCCGCCAGCATGAAAGGCTCGAACTGATCCCAGTCCTGTGGAAGCTCGAGGAAGGGCACATTGCCACTCTCAGCCTCGACGTCGAACAGCTTGGCGTTGAGCTCGAACCCGCCTAGGACGAGGCGTCCGGCGTCCTCCTTGATGTAGATGCGGGCGTCGAGATCGCGGACGATGGGGCAGGGCCGGGGTAGATCGGAGATGGGTTCGGTCACCACATACATATGCTCCACCGCCTGCAGCGGAATGGCGACCCCTGTACTGGCACCCAGTTCGTGCGCCCAGGCACCTGCACAGTTGATCACGGTCTTGCAGCGAATGTTCCTGCCATCCGCGAGCGCCACTGAATGCACAGCGTCGCCACGTGTGTTCACGGTCTCAACCGGTGTGTTTTCGAAAATACGCACGCCAGCCTGACGCGCAGCCCTAGCGTAGGCCATGCAGACATCGACCGGGTTTGCCTGTCCGTCCTCTTCGACCCAGAGGCCGCCCGCAAGATCCCCGGTCTCAAGCAGAGGCAGCCTTTCCTGAACCGCGGCCCTGTCCAATATTCTCGTCTCGAGCCCGGCCAGGAGTCCCATGTCAGCGGTGCGCTTCAATTCGGTCATGCGGTCGGTGGTCTGCGCCAGCCAGAGGCCGCCCGTACGCTTGTAACCCGTTGATTGCCCGGTTTCGCGCTCCAACCGCGCGAAAAGGTCAATGGCGTAGACCGACAGTCGGGTCAGGTTCATGTTCGCCCGCAGAGGACCTATGATCCCGGCGGCGTGCCACGAAGTTCCGCTGGTCAGTTGATGCCGTTCGAGCAGAATTACATCCTGCGCCCCGCGCCAACCGAGATGGCAAGCCACAGACAGGCCAATGACACCGCCTCCGATGATGACGATTTCGGCGCTTTCTGGAACGCTAGCCATGGATTTCCCGGGTTGTGAATCTGAGTCGCACAATAGAAGGACGGGATGTGCTTGCGACGCAATGGGATGCATCCAAAATAAGAATAACTTATGATGGTTTCTCAAGGTCAATCATCCGACAATTCGGGATGAGGAAAGCAATGCGATGAGGCGCTCGAGCTTCGATTTCAATCTGATGCGTGCGCTGGAGGTCTTTGCGGCGATCGTCGAGACACGCAACATCACCAAGGCCGCGCAGATGCTCGGCATAACTCAGTCCGCGGCCTCCCAACACCTCGGGTCGCTGGAACGCGCCTTTGCGACCAAACTGATAGACCGCTATGCCCGGCCGATCGAACTCACCAAGTCGGGGGTGGTATTGCATGGCAAAACCGGGCTTATCCTCAGTGAAGTCGAAGATTTGCGTTCCAAAATGCGCCGGGTGGAGAGTGCGCCGGTGCCTTATTTGCGGGTTGGGATGCTGGCCTCGATCGCCACCACACTCATGCCGGTTGTGACGGAGTTCGCCAAGCGGCAAGCCATTCCGGAAGTCGCCTGTTTCGCGGGTCTGGCCAGTGATCACACCGACCTGCTGCGCAACCGGCGCGCCGATATGGTGGTGACGTCCGATGCGCTCTACGACACCAGCGGGCTCGAACGCTTTCATATTATGAGCGAGGCTTTTCTGCTGATCACGCCTCGCGGATTTACCGGCCCAAAGGATGATTTGGCGGAATTGGCTCAGCAGCTACCGCTTGCTCGCTTTTCCGACTCAACCCCGGTCGGACGGCGGATCGACCAGCACCTGCGGCGCCTGCGTCTCGATCTGGTGCGTGTGATGCAGGCAGACCGGGCCAGCATGGTGACGGCTGCCGTTCATGCCGGCCATGCCTTTGCCATCATGAGTCCGACACTGCTGCTCGATGCGGTGCAGGAAGGCATGAAGCTGGAGATCTCGCCTTTGCCCGTGGTCGGATTCCGGCGGGAAATCACTGTGGTCAGCCGGGCCCGTGAGCTCGGCGATCTCCCTGAACGTATGGCGGTTTCAATTGCCGAGAGGCTGCAGCAGACAATCGGTGACTTGGGGGCACTCTGTGCCGAAGCGTCTGACTTTGGCGAGGCGGGCCCGATGGATAAATCAGAGGCAATCTTATGAGCCATCCGATCGTAGCGCTTTGGGCCCATCCGCGTTCCATGTCGACCGCGACCGAGCGGATCATGCGCGAGCGCGGTGACTGCGAAGTGTTCCACGAACCCTTTCTGGCAGACTACTACCTTCATCGGTCGGTCCGGCCGTTGCCGATGCTGGACGAAGAAAAGACCGCACCGATGGACTATAACGACGTGCGTTCAATGCTGTTGGAGGCAGCCGACGCCGGGCCCGTATTCTTCAAGGACATGAGTTACTATGTGGTGCCACGGATCTTTGAGGATGAGGCTTTTGCGCACCGGCTGTGCAATGTCTTTTTGGTTCGCGACCCACGACGGTCGATCGCTTCCTACTATAAACTCGATCCCCAACTGTCGCTGACAGAAATTGGAATTGAGGCCCAGTGGCGGCAATTTTGCTTCCTGCGAGACGCGCTCGGCGCCCAGCCGCTTGTGATTGAAGCGGAGGCGGTTTCCGAAAACCCGAAGAGCGTTATCGGCCGGCTTTGGGAATTTGCTGATCTGCCTTTCAAGAAAGAAGCTTTCGAATGGCGGACCAGCGACGTGCCTGAAGGCTGGCAGCATGTCGAGGGCTGGCACGCGGATGTTCTCTCCTCCAGCGGTATCCGTAAGGATGCATCTGATCCGGACGCGGTATTCGAGGCCGCGGCGGCAAAGGCACCACATCTCAAGGATTTCCTGGAGCATCATTGGGGCTTCTATGAACGCTTAAAGGCCCAAGCTGGAACATACTCCGTTCAGGCGTAGCTGAGATCCGGTGCCTCGGATTTCCGCCGGGTTATGTAGTCTTCCAGTGCCTCGTCAATGGCGGGATCGAGCTGTGGTTGCTGGTAGTCCTGCAGCAGCTTCTTCCAGCGTTTGTTTGCGCGTGCCGCTGCGTCCTTGCTGCCATCCGAGACCCATTGTTCGTAGGAGTTGGCATCGGCGTTCTGCGGATAAAAAAAGGCAGTCTGAAAGTTTGCGTGGGTGTGGCTGCTGCCAAGAAAATGCGAACCGGGCCCGACCTCCTGGATGGCGTCCAGAGCCTGGGCCTTTTCCGACAGATCGAGACCCTGGGCGAAAGCAGCGACCTTTCCGCAGATGTCGGCATCCATGACCGCTTTTTCGAAACCGTGGACCAGGCCGCCCTCTAGCCAACCGCCTGCGTGATTGATGAAGTTGGCGCCTGCCATCACCGACATCATCAGCCCCCAGGTACCTTCCTCCATGGCCTGGCCGTCCGGAACTTTCGAAGACGTCAGAGCGCCCACCGTATGGAATGGGACGCCGAGACGGCGGGCGAGCTGCCCCGCCGCCAAAACAAGATGGGCACTTTCAGGAGAGCCGAAAGTCGGTGCGCCGGACTGCATGGAGATGGTGCTGGCGAAGGAGCCGAAGAGGCAGGGCGCGCCGGGACTAACTAACTGTGCTAGGGCGAGGCCGGCCTGGGCTTCGGCAAGAACCTGCGCAAGGGTGCCTGCCGCCGTACAGGGACTCATGGCACCGGCGAGCGTCCAGGGTGTGACCGCCACAGCCTGATTGTTGCGCGCGTAGACCTTTAAGGCGCCGGTCATGGCGCTGTCCCAAACCAGTGGCGCGTTGGAGTTGCTGACCGCATAGAGGCACGCGTTGTTGGCGACGAAATCCTCTCCGAAGACGATCTTGGCCATGTTGACCGAATCCTGCGCGCGCTCGGCACCGATGAGTGCGCCAAACACGGCCCGGTCGGAATAGCGGAAATGGCTGGCCAGCATATCCAGGTGACGCTTGTTGGCGGGCAGGTCCACCGGCTCGCAGATCACACCGCCGGAATGGTGGTACTCAGGCAGCATGTGGCAGATTTTGATCAGCTTGCGGAAATCCTCGATGGTGCCATAGCGCCGTCCCTCGTCGAGATCGTGGATGAAGGGCGGCCCCCAACCCGGTGCAAGTACGGTGTTGCTGCCGCCCAGGATGATCGTGTTTTCCGAATTGCGCGCATGCTGTTTGAACTGAGCCGGCGCAGAGGTCGCGATGATGCTGCGGCAATGGCCTGGCTCGAAACGCACGAGTTCGCCGGAAACATCGGCGCCTGCATTTCGAAAAAGTTCCAGAATCTCCGGATCGTCGCGAAACTCGACGCCGATGTCCTTCAAGATCAGGTCGGCGTTGTGCTCGATCAGCTCAAGCCCTTCTTCCGAAAGGATATCGAAGGTGGAGATCTTACGTTGGATATAGGGGGCCCGTACGGAGGAAGCTTGCAAGCGGCTTGCCCTGCGAGCCTGGCGCCCGCCGCCTGTTCGCCCTCGTGATCCACCTCTTGATTGGCGGCTCGTCATGTTCGGCTCATCCGGTTCATGAGGATGATGCTACGCCTGAATGGATTGCCGAGCCATAGCCCGGCCTCTTCCTAATGGCGTGCCCCAGGTTTTACTGATGCTTGGGTGGCTAAGGTGTCATTGCGGCTCCAGGGCGGATAGATTGACTGCCGACAAAGGGATTTCTACGAGGAGTTAATGGGATGTCGCTTGCGCCAGAGATCGATTGGTCGACCGAGAGCGTCCTGGCACGCCGAGAGGCGCATTACGCCGCATCGCAACGGTCGTTCATGCCCTATAAGACGCCGCTGATCTTCAAGCGAGGGCAGGGACAGTACCTTTGGGATGAGCAGGATAATAAGTACACAGACCTGCTGGGTATGAACGTCTGTATCAGCGTGGGGCATGCTCACCCGGGGGTGACGCAGGCGGTCTGCGAACAGGCAGCCAATCTTGCTCACTGCACCGCCATGTTCTGTCATCCAACGCCTGCGCACCTGGCGGAGGAGTTGGCGGCGACCATGCCTGCGGGTCACGACTGGGTGGTGCATTTTACGAATTCCGGCGCCGAGGCTATCGATCTCGCCCTGATGATGGCGCGGGCCGCGACCGCAAACGTCGATTTTCTGGCTCTACGCAGCGGTTACCACGGTGCTACCTTTGGTGCCCAGTCACTCACCGGCATCGCGGCTTTTCGGCACAACGTTCCGCTGCTGGGTGGCATTCATCACGTTGCCGAACCGAACCAGTACCGTGGCATCTTCGGACCCGGCAGCGAGCCCTATCTGGATGAAATCGATCGCACGATAACCGGGGCGACCAATGGCCATCTTGCCGGCATGATCATCGAACCGGTGCAGGGTTACGGCGGCATCGTCGAGATGCCCGAGGGTTACATCGCAGGTGCGGCCGAGCGGGTCCGCGCGCATGGCGGACTGCTGGTGATCGATGAAGTGCAGTCAGGTTTCGCCCGGACAGGTGATGGCTTCTGGGCGTTCGAGGCTCATGGCGTGGTGCCGGACGTCGTGGTTGCGGCCAAGGGGATCGGAAACGGTTATCCGCTGGCCGCCGTGATCGCGCGGCGCGAGGTCGCCGATGCGATCGGCGATAAATTCTGCTTTCACACTTACGGCGGAAATCCGGTTTCCTGTGCGGCAGGACGGGCGGTGCTTCAGGCGATTTCAGAGGAAAAACTGCAGGAGAATGCCGGAAAGGTCGGGAACGGGTTACTCGAAATCCTTCGGGACCTCCAACAGCGATACGAAGTGATCGGCGACGTCCGCGGACGCGGCCTGATGCTGGCGATCGAACTTGTGAAGGACCGTCACTCCAAGGCGCCGGCGCCTGAGGAAACGGTCCGCGTTTTTGAGGCCTCTCGAAAACAAGGTCTCATACTCTCCAAATCCGGGCCACACCGGTCTGTCCTGAGAATGGTGCCGCCTCTGTGCTTGTCGGAAGACGATCTGCCGATGGTCGCCGAAGCGCTGGAAGCGAGCTTTGCACAGGCCGATCTAACTTAAGGTCAGCGCCTCAACGGTTCGGCGGTGGTCCCAGCTGCCCGCTCTGAGGTTCCAGGTCGTAATGCAGGTGCTCGTTGGGGAAGGGTTTGTCACCCAGGATTTGCACGACCCGCGGGTCTAGGGCGGCAGAGTAGGTGGGGAGAATGCCCAGGGCCTTGAGCGCCGAGCGGTGGTCCACGCTGCGTCCCAGGTACTTCCAAACTGTGCGTGAAACGTAAGGGTTCCGGTGTTTGCTCGAGAGACCAAAAGTCACACCGCGCAACAAGGTCAGTTCGCTGCGCCCGGCCGGATGAAGCACCGTCTCGACGATGGCGTCCTGTGCCAGGGTCTGGAATTCGACGACGAAGATGCGGTTACCGAGGATCGAGACGTAACCGGTGTACTTTGAAAGATACACGGTGTCGTCTGCGGGATCCTTGCTGCGCTCGATCGTCTTGGTCAGGATCATGCCGTCCTGTTCGTAGAGGCAGACCAGAGAGCGTAGGATGTGACCTTCCCAACTGAAGGAATGGAAGTGCGCCATGTAGTAGCCGAGGTAGCGGCTGAGGCTGCGGCGGTCCCCTGGAAAAGCTTTTTTCAGCAGGCGGTTTGCATGTGGCTCGCGGGCCTTACCCCTGCCGTCCGCGCGGAACTGAAGACGGCTGGCGAATTCGTTGTGCGAAAGGTACAGCTCCGCCGGCGGCAATTCGAAATAATCGCAGATCCGCTGAAGATTAAAGGCGGAGGGTTTCGAGGCGCCGCTCAGGTATTTGTTGAACTGTTGCCGGTTGATATCGATGGCCCGACAGACCTCGGATACCGATTTTTCAAAGCTGCAGAGCAGCCTGAGATTCTGGGATAAATCGATCTGTTGCACTTTAGCCGCCCCCTTGCAGATCGGCAGAATAGCGTATTTTCTTCAAAATTCGCACTGAAATTTATGCGACTTGAAGCTTTAAACGCATAAACTCGCGCCAAGTGACGCAGACTGGCGCAATTGAGCGCCTCCGAGATGTCTGACAGCTTCGAGTCCAGCAAAACGAATGGATCGGCTGAATTGGCGTCATGGCACCATCTGATCAAGGCTTTCGGATTCTGGAAAACGAGTGGATTACGCTCAGCGATGGCGTGCGGCTCGCTGCGCGCATCTGGCTGCCCGATGAAAGCTCCCAAAAGCCCGTCCCCGCGATACTGGAATATCTTCCCTACAAAAAGCGTGGCGGTACAGATGCGCGCGACGACGAAACCTATGCCTACTTCGCGCGCCATGGCTACGCGGGGGTTCGGGTCGACATCCGCGGCAACGGCGAATCCGAAGGGCAGATGGAAGACGAATACACCGCCACGGAACTCAAAGACGGTGTTGCAGTCATCGATTGGATCGCCCGCCAGGATTGGTGCGACGCCAATGTCGGGATGATCGGTATTTCCTGGGGCGGTTTCAACGGATTGCAGATTGCAGCCCTGCGGCCGCCTGCGTTGAAGGCCATCGTTACCGTTTGCTCGACCGATGACCGCTATGCGGACGATATCCACTTCATGGGCGGGTGCCTGCTCAATGACAATCTGACCTGGTCGCAGCAGATGCTGAATTACTCCTCCCGCCCGCCGGATCCGGAACTGGTTGGCGACGGCTGGAAGACGCTGTGGCTGGAGCGGCTGGAGGAACTGCCTTTCCTTGCGGCGAATTGGCTGAAGCATCCACGCCGCGACGACTTCTGGAAACATGGTTCGGTATGTGAAGATTTCGCCGCGATCGAAGCAGCGGTACTGGCCGTCGGCGGTTGGCACGACGCCTACAGCAACGCAATACCGCGTCTGCTGTCGGGCTTGAGCGCGCCGGCCAAGGGCATTATCGGGCCGTGGGAACATCGCTATCCGCATATCGCGAAGGTTGGGCAAGCGATCGATTTTCTGGCGGAATGTGTGCGGTGGTGGGATCGTTGGCTGAAGGGCATCGAAAACGGTGCAGACGACGGCCCGGCGCTCAGAGCTTACCTGCTTGAGTCTGCGCCACCGAGCTCTCGGATCGGCACGCGCGTCGGCATTTGGGTGGCGGAAGAGAACTGGCCGCCGGTGGAGCGCGCACCCAAAGCCTATTTCCTAATGCGAAACGGACTGGTTGATCATCCGCCCGATCCGGAATCGATCCCAATCTCGACGCCACAGGATCTGGGGCTTCAAAGCGGAAACTTCTGTCCCGGGATGCGGGTCGACGACGAGTTGCCCGGAGATCAGTGTCAGGATGACGAGAAGTCGGTCGTCTTCGACAGTGCCCCGCTGTCTGAAAAACTCGCCATCCTTGGCGCACCGGAGATTGCCTTTACCTTCTCTTGCGACAATCCCAATGCAATGATCGTTGCGCGCCTCTGCGACGTTGCTCCGGATGGCAGCAGTACGCGGGTTTCTCTCGCGCCGATGAATCTGACCCATATGCATTCCCATGAGACACCCGAGGCGCTTGTTCCCGGTAAGACCTACAGAGCCCGGATTAAGATGGCCGACGCCGGTTACATTTTTGCGAAAGGACATCGCGTACGACTTGCTTTGTCCAACGGGTATTGGCCATTGATCTGGCCGAGTGCCGAGACGACGAACGTGAACCTGATTGTCGGCGAAAGCTCTCTGACCCTGCCCGTGAGAGCCTCAGACGACAGCGCGACGGTGCCGTTCGACGCGCCGAATAAACCGCCGAAGGGCGCTTTCGAAATTCTGCGGGATGGCAGTAACCGAAAGGACATCGACTACAGCAAGGACGGTACTGTCACCTTCGAACTCTTTGACGATCTCGGTCATATGCGGAGCCGTTCAAGCGGGTTGGAGACGGCCAGCACGGTTCGCCACAGCTATCGGATCAATCCGGACGATCCTCTTTCGGCGGAAGTCGAGGCGGCGTGGACCTTCGAGACACGGCGCGGGAACTGGCAGGTCAATACACGCTCATCGAGCGCCATGACCTGTGATGAAACCCATTTTCACCTCTCGGCTCAACTGGAAGCCTTCGAGAACGGCGAAACCCTGTTCAAAAGAAGTTGGCAGGAAAGCATTGAGCGCGATCATGTCTGAAGCAGCTCTCGAGCAAGATACAACGGACTTTCCGGTGCTCAACGACATCGAGATCATTGAGCATGTCTGGATTGAGATGTCCGACGGCGTTCGTCTGTCCGCGAAGATCTGGTTGCCGAAGAATGCAGTTGCTCAGCCGGTTCCCGCCATTCTGGAGTTCATTCCCTATCGCAAACGGGACTCGGTGGCGATCCGGGATCATCGGAATCATGCCTGGTTCGCCGCGCGCGGTTACGCCTGCATCCGCCCTGATATGCGCGGGCACGGTGATTCCGAAGGTATCATGCTCGACGAATATCTGCCGCGCGAACAAGACGACGCTGTCGAGGTGATTGAGTGGATTGCCAAGCAGCCCTGGTGCAGCGGCTCCGTCGGTATGATGGGGCTCTCCTGGGGCGGCATCGCGAGCCTTCAGGCCGCGACCAGACAGCCGGCTGCGCTCAAGGCAATCATACCGGTCGGATCGTCGGTCGATCGCTACTACGATGACGGTGCTTATCTCGTCGGTGGTTACCCCGGTCAGGGGTTGGGATGGGGTGGGGTGATGTTCGGTTACTGCATCCGCCCGCCGGACCCCGACGTGGTTGGTGAAGAATGGCGCGATATCTGGTTGGCGCGCCTGGAGCAGACACCGATGTTTGCGGAAAAATGGCTGCAGCACCAGCTGCGCGACGAAACCTGGGTTCAGGGCTCGGTTTGTGAGCAGTATGACCGGATTCAGGTGCCGGTACTGGGTGTGAGCGGCTGGAATGATTGCTGGCCGAATACGATGAACCGGCTGCTTGAAAATGTTACTGCACCCTGTCACGCGGTTTCCGGCCCCTGGGGACATGTCTATCCAAACCTTGGCGGACCTGGGCCGTCGGCAGGTTTTTTGCAGCTTGCCCTCGAATGGTGGGACCACTGGCTGAAGGGAATCGAGAATGGGGCCGCGGACCGGCCATCGCTGCTCGCCTTTATTCAAGACAGTCATGTGCCGGACCCCAACCCAAGCGATCGCCCGGGCCGCTGGGTCGGTGAGAGATGTTGGCCGTCACCCAATATCGATTCCAGCGATTATTTTCTCTCGCAGGGCCGTCTGTCGGAGAGGGACGAGTTATCAACCGGATCGATCGATGTATGCTCGCCCGTGACGACCGGCCTTACCACAGGCGAGTACATGCCGATCACCGCTGTTGCGGAGTTACCTCAAGATCAACGCAGCGACGATGCCTGCTCGGTCTGCTTCGATACGGAACCGCTGGTTCATCCGCTCGAGCTTCTTGGCACGCCGCGGCTGCACCTGCGGCTGACCAGCGACATGCCTTTCGGCCTTGTTGCCGCACGACTTTGTGATGTCGCGCCAGACGGCAGTTCGACTCTCATCAGTTACGGCGTTCTCAACCTGAAACTCCGCGATGGCCGCGAACAGGTTGCCGACGTTATTCCTGGCGACGCGTTGGATGTGGCCGTTCGGCTGAACGATACGGGTTGGCGCCTGTTAGCAGGACACCGTTTGCGGCTCGCGCTCTCGAACCAGCTTTGGCCCATGGCCTGGCCCTTATCCGCTTTGCCGACTTTGAGTGTCGATCTGGCAAGCACCAGGCTTACGCTTCCGATCAGGCGGAGTGATGCGGGTGGCGAGACCGATTTTCCGTTTGATGAGCCTTTGGCGGCAGATCCGCCACCGCACCAAGTGCTTCGTAAAGGGTCGGGCAGCCGCCAGATCCATAGGGACGTCGAGACTGGCGAAGTTGTTTACAACGTTGAAAGCGATGGCGGAGAAATCCACTTTGAAAATACCGGCCTGAGCTACGGTGCATACAATGCCCAACGCTACATCATCACCGGAGGCAATCCTTTATCGGCGCGCGCGGAGTACCGGGCGGATTTTTCTTTCGCGCGCGACGACTGGTGTGTGAGCACCGAGAGCGAACTCACCGTAACTTGCGACGCTGTCCATTTTTTCCTGAAGGGACGTATCGCCGCTGTTGAGGACGGAACCCGCATCTTTGAGCGGGATTGGGACGTGAAGATACCAAGAGTGGTCTACTGAAACGAACCGCTCTGAAAACGCAATCAAGCCAAAAAAGACTACGGAGGAAATCATGAGCAAAGTAAACATTGAATGGACCAAGATGCCGATACCGAGGCGGCGTTTTTTGCAGGGCGCTTCCGCGTTGGGGCTGGCCGCAGGCGCTGGCGCAGGCTTTCCGATCTCGGCCTGGGCCGAGGGCTCGACCCTGAAATCACGCACCTACGCCGACATGCGTTCGCTCGACCCGGCGTTCAGCCAGGGGGTTGTGGACGAAGAAATTCATGCCCCGATCTATTCGAAACTGATCCAGTACAAGCCTGGGCGTGAATGGGGATGGCAGTTGGATGCCGCGGCGTCAGTTGAACAGGTTGACGAAACCCATATCAAATTTTCCCTGCGCGATGACATGGGCTTTACCAATGGTTTTGGCGCGATGACCGCAGAGGATGTTAAATATTCCTTTGAACGCATCATCGACGATGACCTGAAATCAACCAACAAACCGGACTGGGGACCGCTCGATCATGTCGAAGTGACCGGCGAACGCGAGGGCGTGATCGTTCTCAAGAATGCCTTTCAGCCGCTGTGGTCGATCACCCTGCCTTACATCACCGGTAATATCGTCTCCAAGAAAGCCTTCGAGGAAGCCGGCGGAAAAATCGAAACCAGCGCAGTTGCAGCCTCGGGACCTTATATGCACAAATCCTGGGAGCCGAAGCAGAAGACGACGCTGGTGCGTAATCCGGATTGGAAGGGCGAAAAGGCCGCCTTCGACGAGATCCAGATTTTCCACATTGACGATGAAAAGACCGCTGAAATCGCATTCGAGGCCGGGGAACTGGATTTCACCCGCGTGTCGCTTGCTTCTCTCGACCGGCTCAAATCCAGTCCGCCGGAAGATTCGACGGTCGATGAGTTTCCGTCGCTCTACTATGCCTGGGTCGGCATGAACGTGGAAAACGACAAGCTCAAAAACAAGAAACTGCGTCAGGCCATCCAGCATGTCATCGACGTGCCCTCGATCATGGAGGCGGCATACTTCGGCGTGGCCAAGCCTTCGACGGGGATCATCGCGCCGGGCCTTGCCGGACATCGTGAAGCCAGTCTGGTGCCGGCCGCGCAGGATCTTGCAAAAGCTCAGGAACTTCTGGATGAATCCGGCGCCGCAGGAACCAAACTCGCGATCGATGTGCTGAACAAGCAGGCCAACGTAACCGCTGCCCAGATCATTCAGGCCAATCTCTCGCAGATCGGTATCGAACTTGAAGTGCGTCTGCATGAGGGTGCGACCTTCTGGACGCTCGGCGACAAGTCGGCAGGCGACCAATGGAAGAACGTCGAACTGCTGCTGAACCGTTTCTCGATGACACCTGATCCCTACTACGCGACGGCCTGGTTCACATGTGAGCAGGTTGGTGTCTGGAACTGGGAACGCATCTGCATCGACGAATTCGACAAGCTGCACGAGGCTGCCCAGGCGGAAGGCGATGCCGGCAAGCGGGATGCGATGTACCGCCGGGCCCAGGACCTTATGGAAGAAACCGGTGCATACAAGTTCCTCACTCATGAGGCGACACCGGTAATCTATCGTAACTCCGTCAAACCGGCTCTGCGTCCCGATGGCCTGCCGCTGCTGCGGTATTTCGCCAAAGCCTGATGTTGTCCTGACCAGGAAGGCGTTCGGCACGATCTATTTCTTGCTGAACGCCATTCCCGAACCGGTTCATCCGCTTGAGGAAGGCTCGATGCCATGCTGAAATATGTTGGCAAGCGACTGGCTCTGGCAGCGGTGATCGCTGCCTTATCAGTCACCTTGCTGTTCATCATTATTCATCTGATCCCCGGTGATCCGGCCCGGACCATGTTGGGCCCGCGCGCGACGCCGGAACTGATCGCCGACCTGCAGCTCCGCATGGGGCTCGACCAGCCCCTGCCGGTGCAGATTTTGATCTTTTTCGGCAACATGCTGAGCGGAGATCTCGGCATGGATATGTTTTCGAACCGGCCGGTCGCAACCATCGTTTTCGAACAGCTGCCCCATACGCTGGCACTGATCTTTGCCTCGATCATCTGGTCGGCGGTTCTGGGGATCTTCCTCGGGTGTTTTTCGGCGGTGCGTCGCAATTCTCTGGCCGACCGGCTTACGGGCGTTCTGGCTGTCAGTTTCATTGCCGCACCCGCCTTCGTCATCGCGCTCTATTCTCTGCTTTTCTTTGCCGTTGAGCTGAGATGGTTTCCAGCGATCGGGGCCGGCGAACCCGGCGATATCGGCGATCAATTGTGGCATCTCGTACTGCCGAGTTTTGCGATCGGCCTATCGTGGGTCGGCTACATCGCCCGGCTGGTGCGGGCCTCAATGCTGGAGATCATGGGCGAAGGGCATATCCGCACCGCGCGGGCCTTTGGGCTTCCGGAAAAATGGATCACCTATCGCTATGCACTCAGACTGGCGATCCTGCCGACCATCACCGTGATCGGCGTGGGAATGGGATTCCTGCTGTCGGCGGCCGTATTTGCCGAAATTGTCTTCGCAAGACCGGGCCTCGGAAAACTGGTGATCGATTCCATAACCACACGGAACTATCCGGTGGTCATGGGCTCCGTCCTGGTCAGTACGATCCTGTTCGTTGCTTCCACGACGCTTTCCGACATCGTCAATGCGCTGCTTGATCCGCGCATTCGGCAATCTTCGTAGGACAAGGCCATGGCAATAACCGAAACCAAAAGCGACAGCTTCAAGACTCGCGGCGAATTTGCTGAAGTTCTGCATCACCTGGTTCGAGATCCCTTAGGTCTGACCGGCCTGATCATCGTATCGCTGATCTTCACCGCGGCCATCTTTGCCGATTGGATCGTGCCTTATGACCCGATCGCCCTGAACATCAAGGACCGCATGCAGGGACCATCGATGAACCATCTGATGGGAACCGATCAGCTGGGCCGCGATACACTTTCCCGAGTTATCATGGGCGGGCGCATTGCGCTCCAGGTTGCCTTGCCGACGATTGGCGGTGCCATCACCATCGGCGTGTTGTTGGGCATGATTGCGGGATTCGGACCGCGCTGGCTGGATAATCTGATCATCCTGTTCTTTGACACCGTGCGTTCGTTTCCGACAGTCATGTTCGCCCTGGCCGTCGTGGCACTGGTCGGACCGAGCCTCACCACCGTGATCTTCGTTATCATGATGACCTCGATCCCAACATACGGCCGGGTCGTGCGCACGCAGACGCTCACGTTGCGCAACAGCGAATTCATTCTGGCCGAACGTTCCATGGGCGCGTCCGTAGGCCGCATTCTCGCGGTCCATATCCTGCCAAACGTGCTCGGCCCTCTGGCGGTCCTTGCCGCCATGGACATCCCGACCGTTGTCGGGTTGGAAGCAGGTCTGTCGTTCCTGGGTATGGGCGTGAAACCGCCAACCCCGTCTTGGGGGTCGATCCTCAACGATGGTTACTCGCTTATCCGCAACACGCCCTGGATCATCATTGCGGGCGGCGTTCCGCTGATCCTGACCACGTTAGGATTCACTTTCCTGGGTGAGGCCTTGCGTGATGTGGTGGATCCTAAACTCCGGGGGCGTAGGTGATGACTGCCGACATTCTAAAGATCACCGATCTATCGATTCACTACGACACGCCGCGCGGAGCGTTGAAAGCGTTGCGCCACGTCAACGTCTCGGTTCCCAGAGGCAAAATCGTTGGTGTCGTGGGAGAAAGCGGTTGCGGCAAATCGACATTGATCTCGACGATCATCCGCCTGTTGGCAAATAACGCCAAGGTCGCTTCGGGCAGCATCGTATTCGATGACCAGGATCTATTGGCTTTGTCGGAGACGCAGATGCGCGGCCTACGCGGCACCGATATTTCCATGGTGTTTCAGGATCCGATGCAGACCCATAATCCGGTGCTGACCATCGGGCGCCAGATGACCGACATTCAGTACCGCGACAAATCGACGACGGCCGAAAAACGCAATCGTGCGGCCGACATGCTGGCACTGGTCGGTATTCCCGATCCAGTGCAAAGGCTCGATCAATTCCCTCACGAATTTTCCGGAGGTATGCGCCAGCGTATTGCGATTGCCATGGCCCTGATGGCGCGACCTAAATTGCTGATAGCAGATGAGCCGACAACAGCACTGGACGCCACCTTGGAAGTTCAGATCATCAAGCGGCTGCACGAGTTGCAGGCGGAAATCGGTTGCTCCATCCTCTTTATCTCTCATCATCTCGGTGTCATCGCCGAACTCTGCGAAGAGGTTGTTGTGATGTACGCGGGAGAGGTGGTGGAGCAGGGCAGCGTGCGTGACGTTTTCCACAGCCCGAGCCACCCTTACACCAAAGCGCTTCTGGATTGCGATCCCGGCCACATCAAGGAAAAGACCCGGAGCTTGCCGACAATTCCGGGCGAGATTCCCGATCTGGTAAACCTGCCTGCGGGTTGTGCGTTTGCACCCCGCTGTTCACAGGTTTTCGACGCGTGCCGATCCAATCGGCCGGCATGGAATGAATGCAAACCCGGTCACCATGCGCTCTGTCATCTCGCCGAAACGGAGACAGTATCATGACGGCACTTCTCGAGGTCAAAGACGTAAAGGTCCGCTTCGGCAGCGGGCAGGGGCTGTTGGGGCGCCTTGGGTTTTCCAGCGGTGGTTCCATAGAAGCCGTGGCAGGTATTTCCTTTTCTCTTCAGGAGGGCGAGACCTATGGAATCGTCGGCGAGTCGGGTTCGGGCAAGACGACGCTGGCACGCGCGATCGGCGGGCTTCATCATGCTCAGGAAGGTTCGATCCTGTTCCAGGGTGCGGATCTGCGCGGCCTGGCTGAGGCGCAGTTCCGCGGGTTCCGCAAGGATATCGCGATGATGTTCCAGGATCCGATCGGCTCACTCAGCCCGCGTCTGACCATCAAGTCACTCTTGACCGAACCATACCGGATCCAGGGCCTGAAGGATCGCGATCTCGAGGCAGAAGCCAAGCGGCTGTTAGCCATGGTGGGATTGCCCGCAGACTTTGCCGGACGTTTTCCCCATCAGCTTTCCGGCGGTCAGGCACGCCGTATTGGCGTTGCGCGTGCGTTGGCACTCGATCCTAAGCTGATCCTTGCGGACGAGCCAACCGCGGGATTGGACGTCTCCGTACAGGGTGAATTGCTCAATCTGCTGGCCCGCCTTCAGGACAAGCTCGGTCTGTCGATCATTATTATTACCCACAATCTGAATGTGGTCCGGCATATCACCGACCGGATGGGCATCATGTATCTTGGCCGCTTCGTGGAAGAAGGTCGGACGGACGACATTTTTGCCCAACCGCAACACCCCTACACGCTGGCCCTGCTGGCAGCCAATCCTGAGCCTGATCCCGATGCCCAACTGGCCCGGATCGAGTTAAAGGGTGAGCCGCCGAGCCTGATCCAGCGGCCGCTCGCGTGCGAATTTCACCCGCGCTGTCCTTTTGTGCGCGACAACTGCAGAACCGGCGCCCCGCCGGGATGGCAGTCTTCGTCCGAGGTTCATTCCCACCGCTGTCACTGGCCGGCGGATTGGCAGAACGCGGAAGCTTGATGTTATAGTCCGCATTTCCTTCACCTGCCGGGTGCCGACACCCAGGCCGAGATGAGAGTGCGTTTATGAGTGAGATTGAGAGAACACCAGGGGGTGCGCGCGGCCGCTGCCGCTCAGTCACGTATGGCGACTTTGTCTGGACCGTGGGGACCGGTACGGGTGCGAGTGTTGCGGAGCAGACCCGCAGCACTCTGGCGCAGATCGAGAACAATCTGAAAGAGGCGGGCACGGACAAGCACCGTATTCTGGAAGCGACTGTCTATCTGACCGACATGGCCACCAAGGCCGAGATGGATGAAGTCTGGTGTGACTGGATTCCGGATGACGGCTGGCCTTGCCGGGCCTGTGTTGGTACCGACCTTGCTCCCGGCGATCTGGTGGAGGTCAAATTGATCGCGGCGAAGTAGACCGGCGCCTCAAAACTTGGAGACCCTACCTCGCGGATTAGCGGCACAGTTCCTATATGAAATGACGAACCTGATACCAGGCGGAAGATTCTGGAGCGCGCTTTTCAGATGACCTTTATCTACGACCAGCTCGAAGCCCATGAATTTGCATCAGGGCCTTGTGCCCTATGCGGTCGGGATACAAAAGGGTCGACCTATTGGTCGGGTATCGGGCCCGCGCCGGCACTCTTTACACCCGGTGCGAACAAGCCCTTCTGCAGTGCCGCTTGTTCAGCGAACTATGCTGTTTCGGAAAATGATCCGAAAGCCGGTCACACGTAAAATCCACGGAATCAGTCTGGTGTGGCGGGGATGGCCGTTTTGTGTTGCACGGGAGCCTTTGTCCGGTCTTGTCGGAATGCACCATAGTTGACCAGATAGAGCGAGAATGAGACCAGCAGAACTGCGATCCAGACCAAGACTGAATGTCGCTCGCCAAGCAAGACCAAGCCCCAGAAGATGCCGGCGAAGAGTGAGATGAAGCTGCCGAAAGAGACAAAGACAGCACCCGCATGCTTGAGCAGGTAGAAGTAGAGATAAGCCTCGAGAAAACTCACAGGAACGAAGGCAAGTACCGCCCAATGTCCCCAACCCCAGGTCTCGATGAACCAGGGATCGGTCAGATATGCCAACTGTGCAGGTGCTGCGAGCGTCTGCCATAATAAAAACGGCAGCAGCATCGTCGCTGCTGCAACGGCTTCACCCGTGACGACCTGGAATGCCCTCAAATCCGAAGGCCAACGCGCCGCGACGTAGACACCGTCGATTGCGTAGGCCAGAGGGATGACAAGAGCGATCAACATGCTCTCCAGGCGGGCAGATCCGGGCCTGACGATGTTGGGCCAGAGCACGAGCAACACACCAATCATACCCAGGGCAACGGCAAGCAGGCGAGGCAATTTCAAGCGCTCGGTGCCGAGCAACGCTACGATTGCAACGGTGAGGACCGGGGTCAGAGATTCGAAAAAGACGATCAGCCCCGCGGAAAGCTGTTCCGCCACCAGAATGACGCCACTGAGAGGTACGACGAATCCGAAGAGTGCACTGATCAGGAAAAACCAGATATGCCCTAGAGTTGGGCGGAACCAGGCACGCCGGCAGGCCATTGCTGCGAGAAAAGCCAACGCCAGGAGAAACATCGCGATCGTCAGGATGGAAAGTTCGTCCAGCTCGGCGTCGGCCGCGATTTTGAGCAGAGTGAATTGCAGGCCCCAGAGCGCGCCCAGCAGAAACAGCAAGAGGCTGTGGTGCCAGCGTTTGGGTTCGTCCGCACCGGATAAACACGCTTGCGTTTGCCCGCGGTCGGCCGACCCTCGTTGACCGATTAACTTCGCCCGCCCGACCTCATCAATGGGTGTCGTCATTTCTCAGTTCGCTTGATCATATGTATACATATTATCATAACATAACATAGTCATTTGTATACGTATGTGTTTTTCTTGTGGCACCGAAAGTTGAGTGTCCAGCGCGCAGTGACCCGGTCGTTGATGAGGATTCTTGACGCCGAGTGGAACCGGCTGCGAACCTGTAACGACGAGACGAGTATCCAAAATTTGAAATCAGGGAGATCTGTTTTGATCCGCACCAAGCTCACCACGAAGTTCGGCATAGATCATCCGATCCTGCTGGCGCCGATGGACAAGGTGTCCGGCGGTACCCTCGCCGCTGCAGTAACGGCGGCGGGCGGTCTCGGGCTGATCGGGGGTGGATATGGGGATGCGGAGTGGTTGGAGGAGCAATTTTCTGCGGCCAATAACCAGCCTGTTGGCGTGGGCTTCATTACCTGGGCTCTGGCGGAGAAACCGCATCTGATGGATCTCTGTCTGGAGCGCAAACCACGTGCCATGATTTTCGCATTCGGTGATGCAACGGAATTTGTGATGAAATGCCGCGACGCCGGGGTTCCGTCGATCTGGCAGGTACATCGGGTTGAGCAAGCGCGTCAGGCCTTGTCTGCGGGAACCGACGTCATCGTGGTGCAGGGGCAGGAGGCTGGCGGGCATGGAATGGATCGCGGCCTGGCGACCCTGTTGCCGGCGGTGCGTGATGCAGCCGGGCCCGATCAAATCATCGTTGCGGCCGGTGGGATCGGCGACGGGCGGGGGCTTGCAGGCTCGTTGATGCTGGGCGCAGACGGAATCATGATGGGGACGCGATTTTGGGCTGCGACAGAAGCCAATGGCCTGAACAGTGCGAAAGCGCGTCTGGTCGAAGCAAAGGGTGACGATACTCTTCGCACGAAGGTCTTCGATGTCGCGCGTGGCCTGGACTGGCCTTGGCATTTTTCAGGCCGGGTTCTGCAGAACGATTATTCACGGCGCTGGCACGGCGATATCGACGCCTTAAAGGCAAATGAATCCGAGCGGACACGCTATAACGAAGCAGAAGCTGAGGACTATGCGACACGGGTCGTGATTGGCGGCGAGGTCGTGGATCTTATTCATGCCATCAAACCCGCAGGTGAAATTATCTCTGATACTGTGGCTCAGGCCGAAGAATTGCTCTCCAATGCGCAAAATTACCTGACCTGACTGCGAAACAGATTCTGATCTGTTATGGATTTGATTTCATCTAAGTTCGATAAATTAACGTTAATAAATTAACTATTATACCAGAAATTACAGAAGTGTTGTGTTCGTGACTGCATTTTTCATGTGTATTGCGATAAAAATAACGTAGTATAGCTCTGCATAATGAGAAATAAGACTTTGCGATTGCGCGCAAGTCGCGTCACCTATTGTATTTTCTCTTCGGCGGAGAATTTTCATGTGTCATTTTCATCGTTTGTTTGCGGCTTCGGTTGCCAGTTTACTCCTAGCAACCGTAATTTTGTTATTCCCGGTCGCGCAATCGCCAGCGCAGGCCGGTGTGGTCGGCAAGTCGCTCGGCGAAGCGGGTATGAACGAACAGGTGCAGAACCTGGGTGACACGCTCAGAAGCGAACTAAGTGCCCTGGCCACGAAAGGCAGGGCGGTTCGAGGCGCCAGCGGAGCGCTGGAGGAGTTGACCGTCAATTCAGGCGAACTGATCTGCAATGCCTGGCTGATCAGCTTCCGGGTCGATATCCGCAATATGATCATCGAGAACGCTGTGCTTTCGGGTGAAGAACAGATCCGGCACACGCAAGTGATCAAGAAAATGCGGGAATTTGTCGAAAAGCTGGAGCTGGAATGCACGCGGGTCGGCCTGATCGGCGATGGCGGACCGACTGGTGGCGGAGGGGAGAGCGAAGAAGACGACGCCGAAGAGGACAGCAGCGAGGAGGACGAGCCGGAGGAGGAATGGAAGATCACGCCGCTTCCCGGGGAAACCATTGCCGATGCCATCTGCCGTCACCGCTGCCAGGGCGAATACGACAACATGAAAGTCTGGGAGGACTCAGAAAAGAAAGCCGAGGCCAGAGCTCAGAAGGCAAATGAGGATGCTGCCAAGGCGCAAAAGACGGTCTCGAAACTGGAGTCGGATCTGGCGGAGAGCGAAAAGCGCGCCGCCAAAGCCAAACGTATCACCCGCCGGGGAATCTCCGGCGACAGTACTTTCGCCGAGCGCCAGGCGGTCATAAAGGCAGGTCGGGACCTTTCACTGGCCGAAAACGAGGTGAAACGCTACACGCGGGATCTGAAATTCGCCAGAAAAGCACTGAAAAAAGCAAAAGCGGAAGCAGCCAGCTGGAGGGAACATGCCAAGTGGATGAAACGCCATGCGGACGAAGCGCGTCAAGCCTACTACGACTGTCTGAAACGCTGTATCGCTCAGGCCAAGGCGGCCGGCGAGAAAACAACCCTGACCTGCCCGGACGACTATCCCTGCCTTGAAAAGAAGGGCGCCACGTCAAAACCCGTGAAGGGCGGTAAGAACGAGCCCAAGAGCTCCAAGACGGCTTACGCCTGTCCGATGCCGCCGGCGCATCTGGCGGTTGTGGTCGGTGCCAATGACAAAATCGGAAGCGGCGCCCGCCTCAAGAACAAAGCCAAGGAAGCATTTGGCGGTGGCTTCGGAGTGGGCGGCGGCGGCGGAAGTTCAGTCGGTGGCGGATTCGGTCAAGGACGCAGCACTTTCGGCGGCGGTGGCGGCCGCCCCGCATTGGGGCCCAAACCCGATCTCGACGACGATCCCATCGATGACGACGACAAGGTGACCCAGGAGGTTCAGGGTGTCGAGCTTGCCACCGGGGCGGTTTGGACCAACGAAGGCCTGCTCGTCAGCATCAATATTGAGGACTCGCCCGGCGATGGCACTTTTCAGTCGGTTTTTCTGGAGGATTATGAGGGCCGACGCAGGGCGCCGGATGAGATTCGGCTATACGGCCTCTGGCACGAGTGGCAGTTGACTGTGACCTGGACGTACCGGGAATGGGTCGACAACGAGCTGGTTAAAGAGGAAAGCGGCGGTTGGAGCGACGATGGACGCAGTGTCTATGTTGCTTCCTCGCTGACAGAGGGTTTGGCACAGGACGCTGGATTGTGGAAGCTGATGGGCTTCGAAACTGCGAACAAGGGGCTGCGTTCCATCGGTGTGCTGTTCAAAATCAAGAAGGAGGACTTTGTCATGCCGATGGATGTCGTTGTCCACACGACTCTGCCGGAGAAAAGCCCAGTAACGACCGTGCCTATCGTGGGCCGTCTGTTTCGTAAGGGCGCGAAAAACGATGACCGGAATCTGGATGTCTTGATAGAACCGACTTTGGTCACCATTGCGCAGGAAAACGGCTGCTATTAAGACGTTGCGTTAACCGCCAACGGGCTTGCGTTCCAGGATTTCCAGAAAGGTTTGGCGGGCGGTTGAAGGATTACTTCCCCGTTTGGTGACAATCTCGATCTTTGTGTTGAGCCGGTGGCGGTGGGGCAGGAGGGAGCGCATGCGGCCTTCCTTCACCCAACGTGCAGCGTAGTGAACCGGCAGGTAACCGACGAAACTTCCTGACAGGATCATGAAGGCGACGCCTTCGACCTGATGTGCTGCTGCCGTTGAGGCCAGATGGGCGGTCCTGGGTGCGACCTGCTCTTCGGACAGATAGGCACGCCGTACCAACTCTGCGGATTTTAGGTCACGGGTGGTCAGACCGTTTGTGACCTGTTCGAAAAGCGGATGTCCTTTGCCGCAATAGAGCTCGACCGGGTCATCTCCGATGGTTTCGTAGATCAGGCCCGGCCGGTGCTGGTGAAATACGCCTATGCCGATGTCTGCACGGCCATCGAAGACGGCCAGTTCGATCTCGTCGGGAGCAAGGGAATAGATATCAATCTGAACTTCAGGAGCCAGGGATTTGAATTGAGCAAGGGCCGACGCCAGTGGAGAGCGTTCGTCAGCAACCCAGTTCTCTATGATGGCAAGGGATAGCTGGCCGGTCAGGCGGCCGCGGCTGGCATCGATCGTCCCGCGGAAGTTTTCCAATGCGGCAAAGAGTTGTTTTGCTGCATTGAATACCGTTGAGCCCTGTTCGGTGATCCGAAAACCGCCGCGGCCGCGCTGACACAAGCGCATGCCCAAACGGCTTTCCAGCTCAGAGATCTGCCGGCTGATGGTGGATGTGGCCACGTTCAGCGAAACCTGAGCGGCGGAAAACCCGCCCGCTTCGACGACCGTGGCGAAGACCGCGAGATGATGAAGGTCAGTCTTGGATAGCTTTCCAAGGGGCGAAGACCGATGCGTTATCATATTTGTAATTATATACAAGTAAGAAGCCAATAATCGATATTTTTAATAACTTTGTATTTCGCTAGCCTTGGCACGCATGCGAAGGAGTTTACTTATGCCGGACGATACCATCCTCAAGAACTGGGGCATCAACAACGACTATGCGCCGTTGCGCGATGTCCTGCTGGGTAAGCCTGAATATTTTCGCTGGGTTGAGGCCGGACCCTTGATTGGCCGGACTCTGGCCAACGCACATAAGACCGGTGCGAAGTTCGACCTCCAGACCGCAATGGCCCAGCACGCCGAGATGGTGTCGATTTACGAGGATAACGGTGTTGCCTGTCACTACCTAGAGGCCGATCCGGTATTGCACCGTAATTTTTTCGCCCGCGATAGCTCAGCCATGACGCCCTGGGGTGCGCTGATCTGCCATATGCAGCTCAAGGTCCGCCGGGCCGACTATGTCACCGCGATTAAGTTCTATCAGGAAAACGGCGTCCCGATCTGGAACTACGCAACGGCGGGACATTTCGAAGGCGGCGACTTTGTCATTCTGGAACCGGGCAAGGTGCTGATCGGTTATTGTGGTGAGCGCTCGGAAAAAGAGGGCTCCGAACAGGTGGCTGAGATGGTGCGGAAGGAAGGCTGGGAGGCCGTCACTGCACCGATCAGCAGGGAATTTGTCCATATGGACGGGCTGGTCGTACCTTTGGCCGAAAAGCTGCTGGTTGCCTGCATCGACGCGTTGGAGCCTTGGGTGGTCGAACAGCTCAAGGACTGGGGGTTTGATTTTGTCGACGTGCCCTACCGGGAGGCCAAAAATCTCGGGGTCAATCTGGTGGCACTGGGCAACGGCAAAGTCCTCTCCATGAAGGGGGCGAGTGAGCTCAACGAGAAGATGCGTGCGCTTGGTTTCACCGTCTATGATCCGGATATGTCCATGTTCACGCTGGGCGGCGGCGGTGTGCATTGCCTCTGCCAGGCACTTTGCCGGGACGTTGTTTGATGTCCGGTCCGGCGGTGCCTCCATTGCGCAGATTGCCTGTGGCCGGTTAATCTCCTGTCCTGTACTCAAAGCAGTAGCATGAGAGAGCCGGGACGATGGGGAAACAGGGCGAAGAAATAGCCGATCCTGCTGTGCGCGCGGTTTTCGTGGCCTATCCGGTCGAGGTGAAAGACAAGCTGCTTCACTTGCGCCGTTTAATCCTTGAGACGGCTGCAGACACAGAAGGCGTCGGGCCGCTACAGGAAACCCTGAAGTGGGGGCAGCCGAGCTATCTGACACCGAAATCGAAGAGCGGCAGCACTATCCGGATTGACCAGGTAAAAGGGCAGGAGGGGCGTTACGCGCTCTATTGCCACTGCCAGACCTCGCTGATCGAGAGCTTTCGTGCACTCTATCCCGATGACTTCCGCTTCGAGGGCAATCGTGCAGTGATCCTCGACGCCGCCGATCAGCTTGACGACGAAGCGCTTAGGCACTGCATCGCTCTGGCGCTGACTTATCACGCAAGAAAGCAGAGTGCCGGTTAGCGTGACGCATGCACGACGTTCTCGAAATTGAGCGGAGGTCGTCTGTGTGGCAGTCACTGTCAGATCTGTTTTTGGACACGGAGCTGTCCGCGACCGATATCAAACATATTGCGGATAATATCAGGCGTGCGGGCTTTTCAGCGAACGAAGCAGAAGAGATTCTGCGTACCGAAGTCGCCCCCGTTTTTTGGACGAATCTCTGCAAACCTGCGGGTGAATGGGCTCCATGGAGCAAGGAGCAGGTGTGCGAATTGGTTTGTGAGAAACTCAGGACGCGGCCGCGAACGAGACTTTTCTCTTGGTTCTATAACTGGATTTCCCGCAGGCAGATGTCCCTGGTCAAATCAGATTGGCTCCGTGTGCGGGCTTGCTTGGAAAAGGAGCCGTTCACTTAAGTTCTCAGGTCTTGAATGTCACTTCGATCAGCTTTTCCAGCTTCGCCGGTAAGTCCTGCGCGCGGACGATTGTTCCGTGACAGGGGATAAGGATTTCGGGCTTGTCGTCGCGGATCTGGGCTGTTGCCCAAGCAGCGTACAGCGGTTTGTTTCCTGTTCCATAGGTCGGAAAGGGTTTGAGAACCTCTGGCTCGCTTGACGTCATTGCGTCAATACGAAACTGCGGGCCGCAAAAGGCATCGACCACAAGCCAACTTGTCTTTTTTGCGCCTTTGATGCGCAGCCACACCTCGCCCGTCTTCAATCCCTCGGGTGTGATGAAGCTGGCCTCATCGCCCAATAGATTCTCGATGGCTTCCAGGCTTTCCACAGGGAGCTCTGTGACCTTGCGCAGCCTCGGCGCTGCCCCATCCGGCGCGCAGACCCGCGCATCAGGAAAGGTCCCGGCATATTCTCGTAGGCCCATGTGGTGGTAATGGTTTGGCGCGAGCAGAAATGCGACCTCTCCAATCTCCGCGAGGCTTTCGAGGGCGGTCGGGCCGATACCCCTGACCGGACTGAAGAGGCAGAGGCGCCCATCCGTCAACCTAATCGCCGCACAGCGCAGGTTGCCTTTGTGGGCGACGTATACGCCAACGACACCGTCCAGTTTCTCGAATGCAGACAGCTGATTGGTCATCGAAATACCTATTCTTGAGTGATTGCTCAAAAATGTTATCATATGGGCCAGCTAATGCAAGGAGGTACTATGGGGCGCCATCAGGAGTTCGACGCACAGGATGTCCTGGAGCGCGCGATGTGGATCTTTTGGGACAAGGGTTACCGCGCGACCTCCCTGGTCGATCTGGAGGCGGCGACCGGATTGCAGACCGGCAGCATCTACAACGCCTTCGGCAGCAAGAAGGGCTTATTTCTCGCGGTGATCGATTACTACATTGAGCGGGTGGTCGGTCTGCGCGTGGAGACCGTTCTGCAGGCCGGGAAGCCGCTGGAGGCAATCGAAGCCTTCTTTCGAACGGCTTATGTGGAATTGCCAAAGGATCAGCTGATGGGCTGCATGTTGACCAATTCGGCGACAGAAATAGGTTCCGTCGATGCGCAGGTCCAAGAACGGGTTGCGGCCGGCATAGCACGCATTGAATCTGCCTTCAGGGATCGACTGCTCGAGGCCCAGGCTGCCGGAGACCTCGGAACGGATAAGGATCCGGCCATTCTCGCAGTTCATCTTGCGTCCTGCTATCAAGGGCTCGGTGTCACAGGCCGGCTGACAAGGGATAAAACCCGATTAGAGATTATTTCCGACGCCGCGATGTCATGCCTTCGCTAGACCCTGGTTGCGGGTCGAGATGGCGCGCGGAGATTGTGGTGGTTGTCAGAAGTTTTTGCGGTACATGACAAAGCCCGAATGCTCCGCAACCTTGTCGTAGAGCTTCATGGCCGTTTCGTTGGTCTCGTGTGTGTGCCAGTACACACGGATTGCACCGGCTGCCTTCGCCCGGTCATAGACGGCATTGATCAACGCACGTCCGATACCTTTGCCGCGCGTCGTCTCATCGGTGAAGAGGTCCTGCAGATAGCAATTCGGCCCCAGCATCGTTGTGTTGCGATGAAAGATGTAATGGACCAGGCCAACGAGTTTGCCGTCGCGCACGGCGACCAGTGCGTGAACCGGTTCGGAAGGATCGAAGAAGCGGTCCCACGTCATTCTTGTCACTTCGTCGGGAACGGCCGTTGGGCCGGCTCTTTTGTAAAAGCTGTTGTAGCCCTCCCAAAGGCGCAGCCACGGATCGAATTCAGATTGTGACGGGACGCGAACGGTTGTGTCTTCAGGCATGAGGGCTTTCCGCATTTCAGTAAAACGAAACGGCAAAGTCCTCTATGGGTCGTTCAGCGTAAAGATCCGGTTCGAACAACCCGACAGGGCCACATTAACCGGCGCGCAACGGCGTGACGTTCAGGCGCCCGCGTTCACTGTAGGCGACCTCGGCCTCGACACCGTAGACGTGGCGTAGACGGTCCGCCGTCAGGACGTCCTCGGGCGGGCCTTTTGCTTCGATAAGGCCTTCGGAAAGGCAGATCATCTGATCGGCGAACTGTGCGGCGAGTGTCAGGTCATGCATGGCGGCGACGGCAATCGTACCATGCGCTGCGCAGTGCTGCTGCACGGCCTCTAGAACCACCAGTTGATGACGTAGATCCAGGGCTGCCGTTGGTTCGTCGAGCAACAGAACATCGGGTTGCCGGAACAGGGCCTGTGCGAGGTAAACCAATTGCCTCTGACCGCCGCTGATGGCATCGAGCGTGCGGCCCTGCAGTGCGGCCAGGCCGAACTGATCCAGGGCGGCACCCGCCGCTTCCGCGAGGGCGCCTGGAACCGATAAGCCAAGCGAGCGAAGACGACCCAAGAGAACCACTTCCAGAACCGTAAGCGAGGAGACCGGCCCGATATCCTGAGGCATATAGGCAATGACGCTCTGCCGGTCCGCCGTTGCGAGGGGCTTATCCTGCAGGTGGACCTGGCCCTTCGAGGGCAGGAGGCCTGACACCGCCTTGAGCAGCGTCGATTTACCGGCACCGTTCGGACCGATCAGCATGACGAATTGTCCGGCCGCACAGGTCAGGCTGGTTCGCTTTACGATGGAAACCCCGCCGAGCGAGACCGCCAGATCCTTAACGGCTAAAGTCACCAGAACCTCCGGCGGCCGCGGGCGATCAAAAGAAACAGGAATGGCACACCGATAATTGCGGTGACGATGCCGATGGGAACGATCGCGCCGGGGGAGATGAGTTTAGAGGCCACTGAGGCACTGGCCATGACAAAGGCGCCGGTGACCGCCGACATGGGCAGCAGAACCCGCTGATCCTCCCCGACCAGCATGCGGGCGATATGCGGCGCCACCAGACCGATGAAACCGATGGTACCGACAAAAGCAACGGCGCCGGCGGTCAGCAGGACGATCAAGGCAAAGATCTTGAGGCGCAAACGCTCAACTGCGACACCCAGGCTCTGAGCGCGTTCGTCACCTAATCTGAGTGCTGTCAACTTCCAGACGTCCGGAATCAGCAGGAGCGCGACGGTCAGGAGAATGCCGCACGTGATGGATACGGAAAGATAGCTCGCCTTGACCAGGCTGCCGAATAGCCAGAAGACGATCTCCTGAAGAACCTCGGGCGCGGCCATGTATTGCACCAGAGACTGGAGGGACTGGAACATGAAGAGCGTGGCGATTCCCGCCAGGATCATGACTTCCGACGTCATGCCGCGCATCCTTGCCATGCCATAGACGATGCAGGCGGCCAGCGCACCACCCACACAGGCGGCGACAGGGATCGAAAAATCCGGAATCACCGGCAGTTCAAAGCCGGTCAGGATCGCGAGCGCGGCCCCGCAACCGGCAGCAGCCGAAAAACCCAATGTGTAGGGACTCGCGAGGGGATTGCCCAGGATGGTTTGCATCAAGGCGCCTGCGGTCCCGAGAGAGGCGCCGACCAGTAATGCCATAAGAGTCATTGGCAGACGGATTTCGCGGACAATGACATGAACTGTTGGATCGACCTGGCTCGCCGGTAGAACGAGGGCGGAAACCACGTCGCCGAATGCCAGAAATGCCGGCCCGACAAGGATATCGATGACGACGACCAGGGTCAGGGCGATCGCTGCCGAAAAGAGGATCAGGCTGCGGCGTCTGACGAGCGCGACGTAGGTCAGCGTTTCCGAACCAATTAACGCCATGTCAGGACGCCCTTTGTGCGAATGCGGGAGATGCCGGTGCGCTGGTAGGCGCACCGGTGGTGTTGCTCGAAACTCAATCGAGCTTCAGCATAAAGCTGCCCTCGGCTTCGATCGGTAGATAGGTTTCGTAGAAACGCTTGTGGTTTGCGACCGGGTCGACGTCCGTAAAGGCTTTCGGGTGCAGTACCTTCGCGATGTATTGCAGAAAGGTGTAATCATAGAGAGTGCGGGCGCCACCGTGATAGACGGCATGGATCTCGCCCTCCTGTACGGCAGGCAGGTTGCTCCAACCTGGCCGCTTGACATAAGGCTGTATCCTTGCGCGGGTGACGTCTTCTTCGATACCGAAGCCCATCAGAACCGCTTTGTCCCGGCCCGCCCAGTCGGAACCTGCCAGAAAGACAGTTTTGGGCTTGCTGGCCAGGACATACTCGGGATTCAGCGGGCCCCAGTTTTCGATCTTGCTCTCGGCAATGTTTTGGCCACCGGCCATTTTGACCACGCCACCCCACATGGTGGGACCGTAGGAGTTACCATAGGTCCCCGGACCTTTGTTGCCGAGTTCGACGTAAACCGGGGCAGGGGCGTTGCCTCTGGATTTAACCCGTTGAATCACATCGAGGACAGCGGCTTCGTATTCGTCTGCCAGCTTCTCGGCACGCGCTTCACTGGCCATGACTTGGCCGATGATCCGTGTGCTCGCCAAATGTTTCTCAAGGGTTTGCGCATTGTAGTCGGTGACCACAATAGGGATGCCGGCGGCCTCCAACTTGGCGATTCCCTCTGCACCTAGGCCCCGGTACTGCCAGCTGGCGATGATCGCCACGTCGGGCTTCGCCGCCACCGCTTTCTCAATGGAAAAGCCGCCGGCCTCTTCGTATCCAACATCGATCAAACCGGTGATCCGGGGGATTGCCTTGCTGTAGACCTGAAACTGGGTGTTGCGCCAACCTTCCCAGGGTTCGCGGGAGATCGCGACGACCCGGTCGTAGGCACCTTTACCAACGATGGCGTAGAAGTCTTCGAAATAGAAAGTCAGCAGAACCCGTTCCGCACCATGCGGCACGACGACCTCGCGACCTTCGGTGTCGGTGATGGTGATGGTTTCGGCTGACGCAGCCAGAGTAAGTGACAGAGAGAGGGCCATCGCGGCGACGGCGGCAGCGAGCCCGTTCAGAGCTTTGTACATTTCAGATTTTTCCTTTGAGCATATTGAAACGACCGGCGTCCAATTCTGGGCTGCGGTGGTCTGTGGTTTATGCGGCGCTCAAAGGGGAGGGGCGCGGCTGTGAAATGCTGTCGCACCACCGTCGCGCGGCAGAACTTGCGCGATGTTTATCCTGTAGTGACAAGTCGTCGAGAGCGAAGCAGTCGGGCCCGACTGTTCAGGGCCAGAGATTGCAGCCGATCCGCCGAACGGTTGGCACCACTGGCAACCGGGGTAGAAGGTGGATTCTTCTGGCAGTTCCCTGCCTTCGGAATCCAGACTGATGACCATAAGGCCCTTCGGCGTGCAAATCACCAGCGTATCGACGGCTAGAGCTTCGACCGCAGAAAAGGAATCCGCCGCGTACTTCACCGGAGACGCGACATCCACACGCTGGGCAAAGACCGACGTCGTCGCGATCTGCGCGAGCAGCCAAGCAATCAATGGCAGCAGTGCCAATCGTCGGAATTTGCGGAGTTTAGCCAAGGGAGGAACCCGTGCCGAAAAAACGATGGCGTGACGTTATAGTATTACACAATGCCGTCAATCGGTTTTTCGCGTGGTTGCTGGCAGAGATGCCAGAACTGTTGACCGCACAGGATGCGAATGTAAACGGTAGCGACCCGCTTTTGTATTACATACGTGGCGCCGATTATTCGCGATTTAGATTGGTGTTCCGGCAAATTTCCAGAAGATGTGCGTTTCACTGTTTGAGACACCCATAGCCAACGCAATACCAAGCTGGACGTCACGCCAGACCCGGCTCGTCTGTATCGGGTTTGAGGTCGTGACCGAAGGCGAGCAGATGGCCATCGAGATCGCGGATGTCGAAGTCACGTGAGCCGTAAAAGGTGTCTTCCAGCGCGCGGGCGATCTCCACGCCATTTCGGCTAAATTCCGCGTGTAGGGCATCGGCATCTTTGACGTAAATATAGGCTGCCCAGTATTGATTGTTGGGGAGAGGGCCGTCGCCGCGGGAGCGGTCCAGAGCGATCGTCACCTGTCCACGTTGGACAATGCAAAAGTCGGGGCCGTCGCCCCAGGTGCCGTGAGATTTAAAACCCAGCTTCTCACAATAAAACCTCTCGCTTCTCGTGACGTCGGTGACCTGAAGAACGGGCATTGAGCGGATCATGGTTCTATTGACTTTCTGTATGATTGAGTTGCTAAGAAAAGTTGAAATTTTCTGGAGATGACACCATCGAAACGATAATTCTGTCAATACCACCGCATCAACCCGGCGGAGCTAAACTTGGGGCGCTGACGTGGATGTTGAACGCTTAGCAGTTTCAATTTCCCCCACAGCCGGTGTATTGAAGGGTATGGAAATTCGAAGCAGCCCCCCCGAGTATCTGACGACCCGCGAGGTGGCGGAGTTGCTACGCGTCAAGGAACGCAAGGTCTATGAAATGGCGGCGGCCGAGGAGATTCCCTGCCGGCGCGTGACCGGCAAACTCCTGTTCCCACGCGTTGAGCTGGAAGCCTGGCTGGTTGGCGAACTGCCGGTAGGAGGCGGTCGTGCCGTGGCCGTTGCCCGCCCAGCGCCGGCGAGTGTCGTTGCGGGCAGTCACGACCCGCTGCTCGACTGGGCAATTCGAGAATCCGGTTCCGGTCTTGCGACTTTCTTCGACGGCAGCCTGGACGGCTTAACACGCTTGGAAACAGGCGATGCAATGGCGGCAGGGCTTCACGTCTTCGAGCCGGATAGGGACGATTGGAACATCAGGCACGTGACCAATAGCCTGGGATCGGCACCTGTTGTTCTGGTCGAGTGGGCAATCCGCCGCCAGGGCTTGATCCTGTCTGCCGGGCTTGCTGAATCCGTACGGAGCATTGGAGATCTCCGTGGCAAGTGTCTGGTTCGCCGGCAGCCGGCGGCAGGTGCAGGTATCCTGCTGAATCATCTGCTGCAGGAGGCCGGGATCACTTCAAACGAGATCACTTTCAGTAAGGACGTGGCTCGGACCGAAACCGATGCCGCGGTCGCCGTCGCCTCTGGCCGGGCGGATGCTGCACCCGGTCTTGAAGCCATGGCCAAACAGTTCGGCCTGGCATTCGTTCCAACGCAGGAGGAGCGTTTCGATCTGGTCGTCGATCGGCGCAGCTGGTTCGAACCGCCGTTTCAGGCATTACTGGAATTCTGCCGCGGAGATGCTTTTGCCGCCAAGGCAGAGGAACTTGGCGGGTACAACCTCAGCGGCCATGGCCGTGTACATTGGAACGGCGCCTGATGTTCGCGATCTGTAATGCGTGAGCCGCTGGGCAGCGCACAAGCCTGGGACGCCCGCTACGGTGCGGTCGATGGCGGGCTGTTCGGCGAAGTGCCGAACGAATATCTGCGCATGTTTTGCGCGCGCGGGGATTTCCGCGCCTTCAATCCGCGCACGGTCCTTTGCCTGGCGGATGGGGACGGCAGAAACGGGACCTGGCTGGCGCAACAGGGTTTGGACGTGACGGCTGTTGACCATTCAGCTGAAGCGACCCGGCGTGCGCTCGCGCGAGACGATGCCGCTGGGGTGAAAGTGGAACGCATTACCGCTGATCTTGCCGATTGGGCGCCAGAGACCGGGCGAAACTGGGATCTGGCGTGCATTCTCTATCTGCACGGCACGGCCGCACTGCGGGAACGGGCCGTTCGACTTGCCTATGAATCCCTTACGCACGATGGCTGGCTGCTGTTGGAAGGCTTTTCCAAGGCCCAGGCGGAACGGCCTGAGATGGGGCCCGACAACGCGGATAAACTTTATGACAAAGACGAGCTTACCCGGTGGCTGTCTGATGCCCTGATCGTCGAAGCGACGAGCGGTTTTGTTCGTTTGGAAGAAGGACGGCGGCACGCGGGAGAAGCCGCGGTGGAACGACTTGCCGCGCGCCGCCGCTTCAATGCCGGACCAGGTGCAAGCCCGGCAAGTTCGGGGATTTAGTATTTCGATTTAGCTGTTTGGCTTGTCCCCTGCGTTGGGGAAGAACAGCTGCTGACCATTGAATTTAAAATCGGCGATGGCGGTCTGACCTTCCTTGGAGAGAACCCAATTGATAAAGGTCTTGCTCAGCTCCGCTTTCACGTTGGCACAGATCTTCGGATTAACCTGAATGACGCCGTACTGATTGAACATGTCGTCGTCACCTTCAACGGCAATGCCGTAACCCGCCTTGTTGCCGAAGGCGATCCAGGTCGCCCGGTCAGTCATGACATATGCGCCCATACCCACGGCGACATTGAGCGTTGCCCCCATGCCGGATCCGGTTTCGCGGTACCAGCCGCCGCTTGCACCGGAGAGGTCGATTCCCGCAGATTCCCAGAGTGCCAGTTCTTTTTTGTGGGTGCCGCTGTCGTCCCCGCGGGAGGCAAAGGGTGCCCTTGCTCTTTGAATATTGGCGAGCGCCGTTTTTACGTCGTTCGATCCGGCAACGCCAGCCGGGTCCGATGCCGGGCCGACGATGATGAAATCGTTATACATGACATCTGAGCGTGAGACGCCGTGGCCCGCAGCCACGAACTTCTCTTCGGCTGATTTGGCATGGACCAGCAGCACATCGCCGTCGCAGTTCTGAGCATTCTTGATGGCTTGTCCGGTACCGACGGCGACGACGCGAACTTCGATCCCGCTTTTTGCCGTGAACCGGGGCAACAGCGCGTCGTAGAGACCGGAGTTCTGGGTCGAGGTCGTGGACTGCACCACAATGAACTTCTCCTCGGCCGACGCAGTGTTGAAGGCTGCGCTGCCAAGGGCCGCGCTTCCAATAACGACGCTGGACAGCAAGACCGGGATACTGCGTTTGAACATTGTAACTTCCTTGGGAATTGCCTGCATCAGAGAAGAAGGTGGCCATCCAGATAGTCTCTGCCTTCTTGAGACTGTGGAGCATCGAAGAAACGTTGCGCCGGTGTAACCTCCGCGACCTGACCGTGATTCAGAAACACGATCTCGTCTGCCAGCCGTTGAGCCTGGCCGCGATCATGGGTGACGAGAACGATTTTCGCGCCGTTCTGCGCCGCCATACGGATCAGGCTTTCAATTGCTGCGGTTGCCTGCGGATCGAGGCTGGCGGTCGGCTCGTCGAGCAACAGGAGTTTTGGCCTCGCCGCCAAAGCCCGGACCAAGGCGACCCGTTGCTGCTCGCCGCCCGACAGCACGCGCGCAGGCCGGTCGGCCAGGTTTTCCAGCTCACCCATTTCCAGGAGTTTCTCGAGCCGGCGCGGTCTCTCGATCCGGCTCACGCCGTAGGTCTTAAGGGCATGCTTGAGGTTAGCGCGAACCGAGCGGCGCAGCAAAACCGGCTTTTGAAAGACCAGCGCGACGCTTTGTGATGGCGTCGTCTCGACACCGTTCCAGCGGACCCGGCCTTCGTCAGGCGCGATCAGCCCGGCCATCAGCCGCAGGGTCAAGCTTTTGCCGGCTCCGTTGGGGCCCATCAGGACTGTGGTACCGCTGGTGGAGAGCGAAAGAGTCAGGCCATCAACCAAGGCCTTGCCACGGCGTTCAAGGACCACGTCGTGCAACGCCACCGCGGGCGGTTTCACCCCGGCTTCGATGACCGAGAGATGGCTCGCGCGGGATATAGGTTCAGGCATAGGCCAGCCGCTCCGCAGACTTGCGCAATCCCATCAAACCAGCGTTCACCAGGATTGAGAGGCCGACCAGAATGATACCCAACCCCAGCGCCAGCGCCAGCGCGCCCTTGGAGGTTTCCAGGGCAATCGCGGTAGTCATGACCCGGGTGACGTGGTTGATGTTGCCGCCGACAATCATGACCGCGCCTACCTCCGCCAGCGCCCGGCCAAGCCCGGCGAGCGCCGCCGTCAGCAGGGAATAACGGGCGTCCCAAAGAAGGGTTGCGATCATGCCAACGCGGTTTGCACCCATGGAGCGCAGCAACTCGTCGTATTCGCCGTGAAGATCGTCGATTACCTGCCGGGTAAGAGATGCGATGATCGGAGTCACCAGAATGGCTTGTGCGATGATCATGGCGGTTGGCGTGTACAGCAGCTGCAGCACACCCAGCGGCCCGGCCGCGGAAAGCATCAAATAAACCGCCAAGCCTACCACGACGGGGGGAAGGCCCATCAGGGCGCTGACCAGCACCACCAGGATGTGCCTGCCTGGAAAACGCCCGACCGCGAGGACGGCACCCAGGGGGAGGCCGATGACGCAGGCGATCAGAACGGCGCTGAAGGTTACGCGCATGGAGAGGCCGATAATCTCCATCAAGCCTGCGTCCAGCCCCGCAATTAACGCGAAGGCCTCGCCAAAAGCTGCCCCAAAATCCTGCACGTATGCTCCCTGCAATCCTGGCGTAGGGCTCTACCGTTTCTGAACCCTTGTGGTTGGTTTTTGATTTTCGGGAAAAAACGGAAAAAAACAACAAAAAACGACAGTAAATGCAGTTTGAGGTTACGAGGGCAGATCAGATCTGGCTGGAATCCGATCGTCGGCTAGACCCAAAAGGCCCACCACTTCTCCTTGGTCAGATAAAGAGCGGTCGCCAGAATGCCCACAATGACCGGAATATGGATGACAAAATCGCCATAGATGAGAACGATCGCGAGTCCGAGGCCAAAGCCGATGCAAAAGCGGTCAGCGCTCTGAAAAGTTTTGCAAGCCTGCCATCTCCACGAGTACGGGACTTTTGTCGATTTTGCCTAAGCAGGTTCAATGGTTGCAGGTTTTCTCCACCCAATCCACACCCACTCAACGCATGTGTGATTGGCTGACGAAAGATACCAGTGACGCCATCCGGCTTTTAGGAGATGGATTCCGGAGCCAAGATACCTCTTAAGCCAGGGGCACGATCAGCCAGCAGCAAGAGCGATCAAGCAGAGAAGGCAAGCAAGCCCTTATTCTCACTGTTGGCTTTAAGGGAAACATAGATGAGCATTCTGGAGAAGGTGGTCTGGTACGTGGAGTGGCGCAGACGCGAGGCGTTCGATCTCGAGGATGTCGCGCAGGCTTGCGGTGTCTCCCGTTTTCACCTCTCGCGCGTCTTCCAAAGTGTCTCTGGCCGCTCGGTCATGGCTTATGCACGGGCGCGCCGGCTTAGTGAAGCGGCCCGGCTGCTGGTCGGCGGCGCGGACGATATCCTGAGCGTCGCTCTGGATGCAGGTTACGGATCCCACGAAGCCTTCACGCGGGCTTTTCGCGAACTCTTCGGCATCACGCCCGAAGCGCTCCGCGCGGCACGCAGCCTCGAAAACCTTCAGCTTGTGGAGCCAATTGCCATGGACGCTTCGTTACTGACCGATCTCCAACCGCCACGCATCGTCGACCGGGAGGCCTTTAGAATCGCGGGCCTGTCGGAGCGCTACAGTTTTGAGACCAATCACAGCATTCCGGACCTCTGGCGTCGTTTTGCGCCCCACTTCGAGCAGATTCCAAATCAAATCGGCAAAACCAGCTACGGCATCTGTTTTAATGGCGATGCAGAGGGGAACTTTGATTATATGGCGGGTGTGGAGGTCGGCAGTGCGGAGGACGAAAATGACGGCCTCGCGCGGATAACGGTGCCGGCGCAACGCTATGCGGTTTTCATCCACAGCGGACACATCTCCGACATCCGCAAAACGGTATATAGCATCTGGAACAAATGGCTGCCCGAAGCTGAAGTCAGTCACGCGGGCGGGCCGGACTTCGAGCTTTATGACGAGCGTTTCGACGGCACGACGGGCAGGGGCGAGGTCGAGATTTGGGTGCCGGTGCGTTAAAGGTGACGCTCAGGGTCTAATTGACAGCCCCAGGCATACGTTTTTCATACAAGCCCGCGATCTGATCTAGGTTAAGGACTCATATTCCTTCATGGCCTTGATCTTATTTTGGGAGATTTTAGGTAGGAGAGGTCTCGAAAGCAGGCCCGGTGAGAGGGGGCGACGCTCCTAAAACCTCCCTAAATACGACCCGCTCGGGCAACAAGATTATGAGTTCCGGGAACCACGTTCTGGAGCAGCGTCGTTAAGTGCCGCCACTTCATTTCTGCATCTTACTTTGGGGCTAGTGCCGCTAGAGCGACAACGGCCAGCATGGACACCGCCATGGCCAAATTGATGCGAAACTGGACGCGTGCCGGGAGATCGAGGCGATGGAGCCAGACACCGGCCCCAAGCCAGAGGAAATGGATCGGGATCCAGATCCCGTTGATCACGACGAGCTTGATCAAGGTCTCGCTCGCCAGGCTCTCCGGCCAAAAAGCAAATCCGGTAAAGAGGGTTGTATTGACCGCATAGGCTTTCGGGTTGATGGCCTGCAAGGTGATGCCGCCCCAGACCCCAGGCGGCTTCGCGGTTTCAATGAAGGCTACTTTTGTTCCTGACAACGCAATGCGCGCTGCGAGAAAAACCAGGTAGCAGGCCGAAGCAATCAGCAGAAGAAACCGCACTTCGGATGTAGCCAGAAGGATTGCCGCGAGCCCCGATATCACCGCCAGGGCAACGAGATTCGTGCCGATAAATAACCCGACAATATAGCGGGCCCCTGATCGGAACCCGAACGCGGATCCGACGCCCGCCGCTGAAAGGACACCTGGCCCCGGCGTGATGAGGAGGAAGAATACGGCAGCGGCAAATGTGAGCATGCGTCGCTGATAACGGAATTCAATTCAGCTGTCGAGAGTGTCGACCCGAAACAGCTATTCCTGGAGGTAGCCAGTCCCGTTTCTGCTCATAAAGTCGGCGCGTAGGCCTCTGGGAACTGGCGCGACGCATAAGCAGCAAGCTCAGGCAGTTTATCCACTGTAGGATTGGGCCTGAGTGCAACAGGTGGTATCAAGGTGCCATGCGTAATCACTGCCTCATCATCATCGATATGTTGCATGACTTCCTGGATCAATGGGAAGCGGATCGCCGCGACAGGCTGATAGAGAGTACAAATAGGCTCATTGAGGCGTTCCGTGTTTTTGCTCTTCCCGTCCTTTGGGTTCGCCAAGAGTTCGAGCCTGATCTCAGCGACGCCTTTCTTGACATGCGTGATAAGCAAATATCGATCACCATCAAAGGGACGCGAGGGTCGCAAATACACAGCGATCTTGCTTTTGAGTCAGGAGATATGACGGTCATCAAGAAACGATACAGCGCTTTCTTTCAAACTGAGTTGGATGAGGTGTTAAAGGATCTTGGGGTGACAGCGCCCGTGCTCGCCGGTGTGAATACGCACGCTTGCATAAGGATGGCTGCGATTGATGCCTATCAACGTGACATGCGCGTCGTCTTGGCCGCTGACTGCATAGGCTCATACGACAACGAACATGCGCAAGTGTCACTGAAGTATATGGATGGCAAAATCGCCTCGGTCACGACAAGCGACCAGATCATCGCAAAGCTCAATCGCACCTCAGCTTGATCGCCGTGTTACCTTGTGGCTTGGACTGCATTTCGGCCATCCGAGCGGTGCCCATACGCTGGCCGTTCTATATTTTATCCCTGGTCCGCCGCGAATTCTTATAATGCTGCATGGCGCAACCATTATTCCTCTCCGCTGCAATTGACGTTAGTTAGCGACCGCCGGCAGTCGTAACCAATGAGCGTGGTTTCGCACCCAGAAAATTTCTGATCAAATGGGGGCTATGACATTTGATATTCGAGTTCCATCGTCCCCGGTTTTAATCATGGTGGTCCGTAGCCCGGTCTTCATGCATTCCAACTCATGAGCAAACTCATTCAGAAAAGCCAGGTTGTGCATCTCGTGGGGATCATTGTCCAAATTGTACAATTCAAGAAATCCGTCTTCTTGCACGACAAGTTTCCAGTCCTTTTCGTAGTAGGCACGCTGAAGGACCGGTTCATGTAATCCATAGTGTTGAGCCATCAGCCCGGTTCGCCATGCACCGTTTGGATTGTCAAACAATGGAACGAGGCTTTGCCCGTGCATTTCGGGATGCGTCAAAATCTCGCTCACTTCGAGGACGGTAGGCACAATATCCATGTTGCTCACCAGATGTCCGACGGTCGTGCCAGCCGGGATGCCAGGCCCACGCAGTAACAATGGAATGCGCATCGTCTCTTCAACCATCAGACCACCTTTATTGGCGATGCCTCCATTTGACGCAACGGCATCCCCATGGTCAGCGCAGAAGATCACAAAGGTATTTTCTGCAAACCCCATATGGTCGAGGGCGTCCAGGAGGTTACTCAGGCCTGCTTCAACCTGGGCTACATGTTCAAGCGACCTCACTGCCATCAGGTTCCATTCGGAGGCGTCAAAATTCAGGGTCTTGCGCCAATAATCACGATACGCCCTATGATGTGGCGGCCGCTGATGGAGTTCGAAATCGAAGTTTGGCCCTAAGTCGATTCCCATTGCTTCCACAGACCCAAAAAAGGGGCGGGATACAAGATAGGGTGGGTGCGGCCCCCAAGGATCAACTCTCATGAAGAATGGTTCGTCGCCGACTGTGTTGAGCCAATCCGTAGCAAGATGCGATAAGAAAAACGTTTCGTGGCTCTTGGCCGGCCCGTCAAGCAGAGCGGTTCCGGACTCATAGTCAAACCACTTATATGCCTCAGTCAAATTTATCCGCGTGCCTTTTTGAAGCCCTGACTCTCCCGGCAATTCGACCTCGGCGACGGGTGGCGAGCAACAGATTTGTCTGAGATAATCTCGATATTCGGCTGTCCCGTATGGATATCCGTACCCTGGAAGTGAAAATCCCTCGAAGCCATAGTCATGGGCAGATCGGTTATTGTCGAGGTGCCATTTCCCGAACCAGGCGCAGCGGTAGCCCCGCTGTCGCAATGGCTGATGCAGAAGCCATTCGGCTTCGTTGATACTTGCCCGACCACCAAATCTGCCATCGTTTTCCGTTAAGCCATGGGCATGCGGGTAGACCCCTGTGAGCATGGAGGCCCGGGCTGGGCTGCAAACTGGAAGAACTGTATGAGCACGGCTGAAGCACATTCCCTCGCGGGCCAGACGGGATTGAAGCTTGAACGCCGTTGCCAAGGTCGGGCGGTTTCCATATGCCAAATGGTCGGCCACAATCCAAACGATATTGGGCTGATTTGCCATGAGACCTCCTACTTCAGCACCCGCAATCCGGAGAGTGTATCGGAACCGGCCTGAAAACAATCTTCAGAAAATGGCCTGGTTTTCCGTTATTGGCGGGTGGCTGTCAGAACGGTGTCCATTCGCAATGACAGCATTTGGCGGCGGTATCAACTGCTGGCGCCGAGCCGAGCAACGTGAACGCACAATCTGAACGTACTGTCGATCTTGACAGCAGTTACGGCTAATTTCCCTGAGGCGCCCGCTAGCCAATCTGAAACTCTAGGATGAGCGCGAGCGCCTCTTTCCTACTCAACTAGCATCCCCATCCAACGCGCCCGGACCCGGCGTGGCACCCGGCGGGCATTTGCCCAGGATGATCATGCCCAGCACCTCGTCTTTGGTGACGTCCTCGGTGCGTGCCGAGCCCACGAGTTGGCCGTTCTTCATGACGCTGACCCGGTCGGCCAGGTCGAAGACATCGTGGATGTCATGGGAGATCAGGAAGATGCCGATGCCTTCGGATTTGAGCTGTTTGATCAGCTCGCCGACCTGGGCGGTTTCCTGCGGGCCGAGCGCGGCGGTGGGCTCGTCCATGATCAGGACCCGGGCGTCAAAGTAGATGGCGCGGGCGATGGCGACCGATTGGCGTTGGCCACCAGAGAGCGCTTTGACGGGGGCGGAGAACTTTTGAAAGTTCGGGTTCAGCCGTCCCATGATCTTGCGGGTCTCGGCCTCCATACGGTCATCGTCGAGAAATCCGCTGCCCGAGACCAATTCCCGGCCCAGAAAAATATTTGAGGCCGCGTCCAGATTATCTGCCAGCGCCAGGGTCTGATAGATCGTCTCGATGTTGTGGTGCCGGGCGTCGCGCGGGTTCTCGATCGTGACCTCCTGGCCGTTGATGCGAATGCTGCCGCTGTCCCGCCGGTAAGCACCCGAGAGAGTCTTGATAAGGGTCGATTTGCCGGCGCCGTTGTGGCCGAGCAGACCCACGACCTCGCCGGGGTAAAGGTCAACATCGACCCCGTCGACGGCTTTGACGCCGCCGAATGCGATGTGAATGTCCTGCAGTTCAACGAGAGGGGTTTGTCCGGCGTGTGAAGCTTGCGTGCTCATGGCTCAATCTCCCGTCTTGCGGCGATAGATGATGTCGGCAAGGACCGCGAGTACCAGGACCAGACCAACAACAATAGACTGCAGTGGTGCGTCGACGCCGACCATAGCCATGCCTGACTGCAGCGACTGCATAACCACAGCCCCGAGAATGGCGCCATAGATCGTGCCGATTCCGCCGGAAAGGGCGGTGCCGCCGATCACGGCCGCCGCGATGACCCGGAGTTCGTCCAGGGTGCCCAAGTCGTTGGCTGCCGAACGCAGACGGGCGGAAGCGATGACCGCGGCGATGGCGGTCAGGAAGCCCATCAAGGCGAAGACCTTGACGGTCAGCAGTTTGGTATCGACCCCGGCGAGTTCCGCCGCATCCGGGTTGCCGCCGGTCGCAAAAATATAGCGGCCAAAGCGGGTGCGCCGGGCGACCACCGTCATGACCGTGGCGACGATCAACACGATAACCACCGGAATGGCGATGCCGTGGGAGAGGACGAGGCCTTCCGGCATTGTCTCACCTCGGGCTGCAAACATGCGCGCCGCGGCTCGGGCTGGAATGGCATAGGCGTTCATCACCGAAGTAAAGCCGAAGATCACCGCAACGAATATCCCGGCTAATGCGATGTCCGCGCCGAAGGGTTTGACCGCGAATCCGTGGTCGCTTTTGCGTTTGCGGGAAAGAAACAGCAAGCCAACGGCAGCGAGCGAAGTGACGGCCGCCAAGAGCCAGCTCCAGGTCGCGCCGAGCGTGCCTTCCGCGCCACCGCCCAGCAGGTTGAAGGTCGAATCAAGGGGTGCAACCGTCTGCCCACCGGTAACCCACCAGGCCGCGCCGCGCCAGACCAGCAGGCCGCCTAATGTGACGATAAAGGCGGGGACTGCGAGGTAACCGACGACATATCCTTGCGCCGCGCCGATCGCTGCGCCCATCAGGGCTCCGCAGAAGATCGTGATGACCCAGATAGCGGGGTGGCCGATACCGAGCAGATCCGGCAAGACCTGCGCCTGCAGCCAGCCGATGGTCATGCCGATGAAACCCAGCAGCGCACCAACCGAGAGGTCGATATGCCGTGTCACGATGATGAACACCATGCCGGTTGCCATGACCGCGACCGACGCGGTTTGAACCGAAAGGTTGAAGAGGTTTCGTGGCGTCAGGAAACGCCCTTCCGTCAGCAGGTCGAACACGATCCAAACGATCACCAATGCGGCAATCATGCCCAAAAGGCGTGTATCTATCTGCAAAGTGCGAACGGCCCGGGATAAGGCGTCACGCATGATGAGCCTCCATTGCGAGATCAGCGCGCAACAGCTCCAGACTGCGGTGCACCGGCTCTCAGCTGAAAAATGTTAGATACAGGGCGATCAGGCGGCCCGGACGTTCTGCCGGGCTGGCTCCCGGTCGGGGCCGCCTGTCGAGTAATGCGCCGCCGAAGTAGCGTCAGCCGCAGATATCGACGGTGCCTGCCGGCACGCCCGCGCAGAGGGCGTCTTTTGCGATCCAGTTGGCATCGATCACCGCATTCAGGTTTGCCCGGGTGACGGGAACCGGTGCCAGGAACTTGGCGGTCAGTTTGGTGCCGCCGGGGCTGGTCCAAGCCTGCGCTCCGTCCACGGCGTTTGCAGCCGTTCCCTTTGCCAACGCGACGGCGATTTCGCCGGCGGCCTTGCCGAGATCCCGTGCATCTTTCCAGACCGAAACGGTCTGCGTGCCCCGTGCGACCCGGTTCAGGGCTGCATGGTCGCCGTCTTGGCCGGAAACCGGGATGCCTTCCATTCCCTGAGCGGTCAGTGCGGCAACCACGCCGCCGGCGGTACCGTCATTAGAGGCGACTACCGCATCGACCTTATTATCGTTCGCAGTCAGAAGCTGTTCCATGTTGCGCTGGGCGTTGGCCGGCAGCCAGCCGTCGGTATAGGCTTCGCCGACAATCTTGATGGCGCCGGAATCCACCGCCGCCTGCAGGATCTCCTGCTGACCACCGCGGAGGAAGTCTGCATTGGGATCGGTCGGCGAACCCTTGATCATGATGTAGTTGCCCTTGGGCTGAGCCGCGAGCACGGCGCGGGCCTGCATGCGGCCGACCTCAACGTTGTCGAAGGTCAGGTAGAAGGCGCGGGCGTCATCGATCAGGCGGTCATAGCCAACCACGGGGATGCCTTCGTTGTCGGCCGCATCGATGGCCGGGCCGATTGCGCTCGAATCCTGGGCCAGAATGATCAGCGCCGTGGCGCCGCGGGCGATCAGGCTTTCGACGTCTGAAAGCTGTTTGGACGACGAGGACTGAGCATCGGCAGAGATGTACTTGGCGCCGGCAGCGTCAAGTGCGGCCTTGATGGCGGCCTCGTCCGTCTTCCAGCGCTCCTCCTGAAAATTGGACCAGGAAACGCCGACGGTGATGTCCTGTGCGAGCGCTGTCCCGGCGAAGCTTGCCGCCATTGCCGCGCCGGCCAGACCGAGCATAAATTTTTTCATCGATTTCCTCCCGAGTATTATTGCAGTCGAAGCGCTGCGGGCAATCAATCCCGACGCTTTCGTTTATTTATTTCACGCTCTGAAAAAAATGTGACACGAGACGTTCTCTGTGTCAACATATTGCTGAAGTGCTGGCGTTGGAGAACGAACCTTCTCCAACTGTATGGCGTAGAGGCTGGTTCACGCTTTTCACTGTTCAGTGAAAACCGATCAGGTTCTGGGCCGACAAAAAAAGCACGTGAGGCAATGGGAGGTGAGACGATCCGCAAGGCAACGATCGACCTCGTGCGCGAGAACAATAGGGCCCTGATCCTGCGCGCGCTCCGCCGCGGTGGCGCACAGTCACGAACGGCATTAGGGCAAGTGACCGGACTCAGTCCGGCCGCCATATCAGGCATCACCTCGGCGATGCTGGACGAAGGGGTTTTGTTGCAGGCCGACGGCGAGAGCGGCACGGCAAAGGCCCGCGGCCGGCCGCAGGTCAAACTATCGCTCAATCCGCTGCGCGGCTGCGTTGTGGCCGTCATGATTGCAGTCAACCGCATCCGTCTGAAGCTGGTTGACTATGCCGGTAAGGAGTGCACCGAAAGCCATGTCGACGTTGCGGCGCTGGAGATGCAACGCGGCGAGTTCATCCGCACCATCGGTGATGCGGTCTTCAGCCTGCTCGATGAGACGCTTAACGCCGCCGGCCCGCTGTCACGCATCGAGGTTTCGGTCCAGGGCATTACCGATGGGGCCGGGGAAAAGATCCTTTGGTCGCCGGTTTTGAGGGCGCGCGAGATTGATCTCGCCCGGCGCTTTTCCCGGCGTTTCGGGGTGCCGGTTTCGGTGATGAATGACTGTGCGGCCATGACCGAAGCTCTGCAGTGGATTGACCCGCCGCGTTATCGCGAGCGTTTCGCCGCGATCCTGATCGGCTATGGCGTCGGCATGGGGCTGTTTCTGGATGGCGCACCTCTGGTCGGTCTGCGCGATTCCGCCGTGGAATTCGGCCATATGAACCATGTGCCGGAGGGTGCGCTCTGCCGTTGTGGCCGGCGCGGCTGTGTGGAGGCCTACGCGGCGGACTATGCCATCTGGCGCCGGGCCAAGGGTAAAGACGACCAGAAACTGGTCGCGCCGCCAAGCGCCGAGGAGATGGCATTGATCGAGGATCGGGCACGGCAAGGCAACGAACAAGCACTTGCTGCCTATCGGGAGGCAGGTTGCGCCATCGGTTTCGGCCTTGGGCGCCTCTTCGCCCTGATCGGCCCAGTGCCGGTTGCCTTCACCGGCAGCGGCACCCGCACGATGGATCTTCTGGAGGAGGGGTTGCGCGATGGCTTCGAGCAAAGCCTGGTCGAGGATTTGCGCGGCGAACTGGTCTTCGAGACTCTGGGCGACGAGGCGGCACTGGTCTTTAAGGGACTGGCCATGGGCGCGCTCAACCGACTGGACACAGAGGATATTGCGGCGTTGCAGGTTTCGTCTTAAACGGTTGAAACCTGTAATGAAGGGGCAATGCGCGTGAACGACTATTCTATCCGCCACCTGGAAGCGGGCGATGTGGAACTCTTCCGCGATCTGCTCACCGTTTTCGGCGACGCATTTGAGGACAGTGACACCTACAGCGGTGCGCAGCCCGGCACGACGTATCTCGAGGGCTTGCTTGGCAGCGAGGATTTCATCGCGCTGGCCGCCATTCAGAGTGAGCAGGTGATCGGTGGACTCGCGGCTTATGTCCTGAAGAAATTCGAGCAGGAACGCAGTGAGATTTATATCTACGACCTTGCAGTCGCGGATGATCAAAGGCGAAAGGGGATCGCCACGGCACTGATCGAGGACCTGAAGCGCATCGCCGCCGAGCGCGGGGCCTATGTCATCTATGTTCAGGCCGATCTGGCGGATCCGCCGGCCATTGCTCTCTATACGAAGCTGGGAACGCGTGAAGACGTCCTGCACTTTGACATCGAGGTTCCTTGAAACTTACTTGCGTTCTCGCCTCCGCCGGTGGCGTCAGTTTAATACCTGCGCGCAGTCTTTAGGGTTATCGTTCGAGCAGATTTGATACCGGTTTTGAGACCCAATGCGCAGACGGTACTAAAACCATCCTCATAAAAAAGAGAGAAAATTTTAAAGAGATCTTTCTTTCGGCCAAAGAAGGGCGGATCAAGCAATGGACAATAATTTAGCGGCCCTTGACTGCTTCTTTTTCAGATCTGCTGCTGTGTCATGTGAGAGCTCTCCCAGTTTCAGGCGGCGAACCAACGCAGTGTGCAGAGATTCGATTGAAACCTTGTCTCCGTCGTCCAATTCGCTACCGGTATCCTCGACCTCATCTAAAAGCCATGAAAAGTCTGAAATAACGCAATCGTAATTCTGTCTGGCTTCAGCGAATCGTTCCAGTTCGGTGAGGACTTGGGCGTGCTCGATCATGGCGGGACCGATGATATCGTAATAATGACCCTGCACTCTGGTGAGTGCCTTTAAGCGAATTCTCAAGGCGATTTCTTCGGGATTTCGAAGCTCTCTTTGCCGGAGCCTGAGAGCAATCTCGTATGCCAGTTCACCCAGCCTGACACCATCGAAGTACTCTTGCCCGGATCGGCCTTGATTTTCCGGCCTTTGCTCTACTAACTCGGCCAGGAAATTAGACTGGTCCCATAGAAACTCCAGCGCATTCATCGTTGGATCCTCGAGAACTTCGTCGCTTGTTTGGCGATCAAAAAGATCGAGGATTTCACTTGTTAATGCCGCGCATCTTTCAATTTCAATACCGGGTTTCTTACGGAACATAACTTGAGGAATCCTTTCGGCGCCGTCTCAATTTCACTGAAGCTGACCAGCAAGAAGGTCGCTTAGGAGCAATCAAGCATCTTATCGAGCTGGTGCTGTGGTGCGGCAAAATTCGCAAGTTTCTAGAGCACTTAGGTCGGATGTCTTAGGTAACGCGTTCGTTGGGTTCATCAATTTCGCATAGGGTTATACGAATTTGGTGAATTGCGCGCGTGGCTGTAATCCCAAAATTTAATGGAAGAAAGCGCGGTGGACAGCCTTTGTATCCGCCGGGCCGGAATTGAATTTTTATGCTGGCCGCCGGTACATCGGCGGGACGCCGGATTTAATTAACAGGAATTATCACCATGAAACGCCTGCTTCCGCTCGGTATTGCCCTCGCGGGCCTGCTCGCTGCGCCGCTTTCGGCCAACGCCACCCTCATCACGCAAACCCGGAATTTTGCTGAGTCTTCTGTCATCACCACGACGGGGAACCCAGCGTCGTCGGTTTTGCGAGCGGACCTGAATTTTAATCCTTTCGACCAAACCCTGGGGTCACTGAATGCTGTAACGATCAACATTACAAGGCATAGCGCAGGCTGATTTTTCGCTCCGTTGTGCCGGACCGCTGCCGCTGAACCTTACCGCCTGTATCGAAGTTGGCGCAATTTCCTCTATCAACCTTATCGACCCGTTTCCATCTTCCACGCGAGATTCTATCGGTGCTGTAGGCTCGAGATTTACGCCGTTACTCGCACTGGGGGCAGGCGGAAACGGGCGCATTGCCGGCGACTATCAGCGCGAGCTGGATTTGCTGGAGCTTTTGCCGCTGGACGATTTTTTCTCCGGACCTGTGAACCTGCCGCTTTTCGCCTTCGCCCGCGTAACCGGGACCGGGGGCGTGGAGAGTACTGTGTTGCAAAATAGCTTCTCGGGAAGTGCGACGCTGACCTACGACTTCGTCGAGGCGCCCGATGTGATCGCCGTGCCGGCACCGACCAGCCTGCCGCTCTTTGCCGCCGGGCTCGCGGTCTTCGGCTTCGCGGCGCGGCGCCGAGGGCGTTAATCCACATCCTGATTCCAGCCACATCTTGATTCCAGACTTGAACACAAGAAACCGGCGCGCTCCCATCATTCTGTAACGCGCCGGTCTTTTGTTTTCTGTGTGGCCTTACTTGATGCCGCGCTTGGTCAGGAACGCGCGGAAGTTGTCGGCGATCAGCGCGTCGTCTTCCTGCGCCTTGCAAAGCCGAGACCGGCCAACCCCAGGCCGAAGAGCGCCAGCGTGGCGGGCTCGGGCACGGACACGCTCGCTCTGTTTTCCGTGATGAGGGTGATGGTTGCAGACGAACCAACGGTCCAAGTTGTGTCTCTCAGGCCGCCCCCAAGATCAAATCCGATGGCATTGTCAGAAAAAGATATGTTTGCCTCATCAAATCCGGTCACGCCACTCACCGAGAGAAGGAAACCGGTGATGACGGCGTCCGGGCTTCCGAGCCAGAGCAAATTGGATAAGAGGACATCGAGCTGCGCGTCGTTAAATCCACTGCCGCTTTGGAAGCTATAGCCGATCCGAACCGAGGACTCCTCGATGTCGATATCCCAAGTTAAGGTTAGAGGAAAACCACTGCTCGCCTGGTTCAAAATGAATTCGGGGCCAGTGGCTTGAACCACGGCACTACCTGACGAGCAGGTCAATGGTCCGAGGTCACTTGAGGCTGAGCAACCCACCGTTTGCCCGATCAGAGTTGCCTGTGCACCCGTGGTGAAGCCAGCGAAGAGCCCGCCCAGCAGAAGCGTTCCGAGAAAGGTCTTGAACGCCACTACACGCGTGGACGTCCTGGGTTTTGATGCCGATTTAAAAAAGTTCATTTCGTGTCTCCCGCCGTGCCGCCGACGCATCGATGCCGAACATCGGTGGCGAATGGATTAAGTTTTCGAAGCCGCCCCTCAGGAGGCGTGAGTGCCGCGCGCCGATAAAGCGCCAAGGCCATTTCCCACAACCGAGACGGGGGCTGCGTGGCTTCGCGCGTGATCCATGGCTGTTTACGAATGAAAAAGGTAGGGTCGAGCTGCAGTTTGTCCAAAATGCAGGCAATTTTGTCCAATATGGAACAATGAGATCTGAAGAGAGGTCTCTTGCGGCACTTGCATCGTGGAGATCTTCCTCCGATATTTGCCTCTCTCAGCCTCCAAATGGAATTCGCCACATGCCCTTGATTATTCTCGCCCAGATCACTGCCGCATCCGGTAAGGAGGACCTCGTTCGCAGCGAGTTGGAAAGGCTCGTCGCGCCGACGCGAACGGAGGAAGGTTGTGTGCAGTACGATCTCCATCAGGACAACGCCAACCCTGCGTTCTTTGTCTTTTACGAAATCTGGGAGAACCGCGACCTTTGGCAGGCGCATACGAACCAACCCCATATTGCGGCCTATCGGGCGGCGACCGAGGGCGCGGTTGCCGACTTCCAGCTCAACGAAATGAGTAAAATCGCGTAATGGCCCAATGAGTGCTGGGAGCGGAGCCTCCGCACCCATATCCACTGCCGTGCCGGCGCCCGTGCGGCCACTGTTCGGGTGGCTGGCCGCCCTTACTGTGGTCTTCGTCTGGTCGGGTTGGGTCGTGGTGTCCAGGTTTGGCGTGGTCCAGACCCTGACGATCTACGACATGCTGATATTGCGGTTTGCGGTCGCCGCCGTCGCCGTCTCTCCCTTCGTCTGGCGGTTCTGGCCGCGAAGGCTGCGCTGGTGGCAGATCGCACTGGTTGCCTGTGGACAGGGTGTGCCTTATTTGCTGCTGGCCTTCGGCGGCTTCAAGTTCGCGCCGGCCTCGCACGCCGGCATCATGATGAACGGCACGCTGCCGGTTTTCGCAGCGATCCTGGGGTGGGTCTGGCTGAAAGACCGGCCGGACCGCTGGCGGGTTGCCGGTATGACAGTGATCCTGGCCGGATGCGTGCTGATCGGATGGGACCGGGGAACCGGCGGCGTGGCGTCCGATGTCTGGATCGGGCATCTCATGTTTCTGGCCGCGACGTTGTTCGTTGCCTTCTTCATGATTGCCACCAAGGCCTGGCAACTGACCCCTATGCAGACCATGGTCTGCATTCCGACACTCAACTTACTGTGGTTCGCGCCGTTTTATCTCTTGTTCCTGCCGAAAGGGATTGCTGCGGCGCCCTGGTCGGAAATCCTGCTCCAAGGCGCCTATCAAGGCTTAGGACCGAGTGTTATTGCGGTGCTGTGTTTCACCACGGCGGTCCGCTCCATCGGCACGTCCTCGACTGCCGCGATGATGGCAATGGTGCCGGGCATGGCGGCGCTGCTGGCGATCCCCTTGCTGGGAGAATGGCCGAGCTTCTTTGCCTGGACCGGGCTCGTGCTGGCCACAGGCGGCATTCTGCTGGCGGCAGGTTGGCGGCCGGGCAGGGGGCGCGCCGCGAATGCTGCTCAAGAAATCTCGTAATGGATGGAAATACAATGGCTCTGGATAGTGAACTGACCCGCGATCTGCCAGTCGTTCCGGCGGACTCCGCACTGCTTATCGTCGATGTCCAGAATCTCTGTGCCCGGCGCGACGGCGGGGAGTTCAAGGGGCTATCGGATGCGGAGATCACGCGCGACTATGCGGGTTATTTCGAACAGGTCGAACGCGTTGCTATCCCAAATATGCAGCGGCTGCTGGCAGGGTTTCGGGCAGTGTCCATCGAAGTGCTCTATACCACGATCGAGAGTCTGACCCAAGATGGGCGGGACCGCAGCGTGGATTACAAAATCTCAGGCTTCAACGTGCCGAAGGGATCGTGGGACGGCAAGGTCATCGATGAACTTGCGCCGGGCGAAGATGAGATGCTCTTTCCAAAGTCCTCGTCGTCGGTCTTCATCTCGACCAACATCGACTATGTCATGCGCAATCTCGGGGTAAAGCAGCTTGTGATCTGCGGCCTGAGGACCGACCACTGTGTCGAAAGCGCGATCCGCGACGCCTGTGATCTCGGTTATCTGGTGACTCAGGTCACCGATGCCTGCGCCTCGATCACCCGGGAACGGCACGACAATTCGCTGCAGACGATCAAGGGTTACTGCCGTCAGGTGACGACCGACGCACTGCTGGCGGAACTCCAGAGCTTAGAAGCGTCGACCTAACGTCCAAATTGCGTTTGGTCCATTTCAACACCTCTGCTCACGTTGACAGTGTTCGGCCGGTGGGGCTCAATGCCGTGAAACTCACTGCGGCAGATCGGCGGAAAGAAGCTCGATGATTGAAGACGTAAACCTCTCCGTTATTTTGTTGGCTGCTCTGATTGCAAGCGCGAGCCCGGGACCGGCGACGCTGGCGATTGCGGGGACGTCGATGGCGTCCGGACGAAGGGCGGGTCTGGTGCTGGCATCCGGCATTACCACAGGGTCGCTGGTCTGGTCTGTATCCGCAGCCTTTGGCCTTGGGGCTTTGATGCTGGCAAATGCCTGGGTCTTTGAGGTTATCAGATACTTCGGCGCCGCGTACCTGATGTTCCTGGCCTACAAGTCCGCGCGGTCTGCCTTATCTCCCGAAGCGTCACAGCCGCGTCAAATCAAGGGAGCATTGGGACATATCTTTTCCAAGGGATTTGCACTGCATATCACGAACCCAAAAGCGATATTGTTTTTTGGTTCCCTCTACGCGATAGGGATCCCCCATAGCGCGTCGCTATTGACACTGGCGACGGTCATTTTGGCTGTAGGACTTCAGAGCTTCGTGATCTTCCATGCCTATGCCTTACTCTTTTCCAGTGCCGCCTCGACGCGAACCTACCTGCGCCTCAGGCGATGGTTTGAAGGTGTTTTCGCGCTGGCGTTCGGCGCAGCAAGTCTGAAAATCGTGACGGCGCGCCTCCAGTAGCCGCAAAGTCCGGCGCGTAGCACTTCACGGATCCCTCGACCCATCAGCGCAGGCCGGTTTCTCCCGCTTCCGCCAGAACGCTCTTCAAATGGGAAACGAAGACGGAAACCCGCTTGGGTGGGAAACTGTCGAAAGCATGGGCGGCGTATATCGCTGCCGGTACGACGCTGTCATTGGGAAAGAGTGAGACGACATTACCTGAAACCAGGTCATCACGGACCGCTATATCGGGGAGGAGGGCGACCCCGCAGCCGGCACGCAGAAAAGCCAGCACGTCATTGAAGGCATTGCAGCGGATGTGGGGCGTTACACGGATCGGCGCTTCGTTGCCGCGCCGGTATTCGATCTGCGTCCCCTGCCATTCGTTGCCGATATGGTTCCAATCGGCCAGGGGTGCGAGGCTTTTAGGCAAGCCGCCATTTTCCGTAACCAGATTTTTGTGGGCACAGAGCAGGTCGTGAAACTCACCGAGTTTGGAGACCTTCAGGGATTGATCCCGTGGCATCCCGACACGGATTGCGACATCGACCGAATGGTCGACGAGGTTGATCTGCCGGTCGTCGGTGAGAAAGCCAATGCCCACGGCAGGATGCGCCTTCAGAAAGCTCTCGACTGCTGACCTGACAAACGCGGACGCCAGCGCGTGTGGTGCCGTTATGTTCAGGCGCCCGGAAAGCACACTGGATTCTTCGCGGGCGTCTTCTTGTGCAAGCTTGTGGATCTCCCGAATGCTGGTGCAATGACGATAAAACCTCTCCCCGGCATCGGTCAGGGTCAGCCGCCGGGTTGTCCGCAATATCAGTCGGACGCCGAGATCCTTTTCCAGGCGTGTAACGCTTTGACTGACTGAAGATTTCGTCCGGCCGAGCCTGTCCGATGCCGCCGTGAAAGAGCCCGTTTCCACGACCTCGCTCAAAACCATCATGTCTTTAAGGGATACACTCATTGTTAAATTTATCTAAACAATCATTTCAAAAAGCAAGATATTATCGTGAAACGTAATGTTCCTTATATCTGCCTTCACGATCGCCGGATCGCCGACCGACACTGAAATTCGACTGCGAGGGCATCCGGCGCCAGAAGACAATCGGGTCGAGAGGAACATCAAAATGCCCAATCAAGACAATGCTATCGTTGCCGCTGCTAAGGCAGCGAGTGAAAAGTGGAAAGCTGCCTTTAATGCTGGTGACGCTGAAGCTTGCGCCGCCTGTTACGAGCAGACGGCCGTCGTGGTTGCCAAACCCTTCGGAAGCTTTCATGGCCGATCAGAAATCGAAGCCTTGTGGCGTCAGGTCATTGGTGACGGTTTCAGTGATGTGGAATATCTCGAACCGGAATTCACCGCCCAGAACGATACGACGGCATTGCTGACGTCACGCTGGAAAATGAACAAGGCCCACGGCGTAATCACCAAAGAGCTTTGGGTGCTGCAGGACGATGGCTCGGTCTTGTTGCGCGAAGACGAATTCGAGGCATTGGGCTAGAGCGTGTGCTGGTGAGCGCCTAATCGTCAGGCTTGCTTGGCGGTTTTTGGAGGATCATCGGCGACTGGCGTCTGCAACCGTTTCGCCGATTGCAGGCCGCGGACAGAGTTGCCGAAGAGGATACGCGACGCGGAGTCCAGATCCTGCAGCGTAAGGACGGCCTCGGTCGCCACGCGCGAAGGGTCCTCCAACAAGGCCCTGCGAAGGGTGCCGGGCAGGGCGCCGCTGGCCAGCGGCGGGGTCACCAGCATTTCATCGCGTTCGATGAATAGATTTGTGCGGCTTCCTTCAACCAGCTCGTCGCGTTCGTTCAGGAACAAAACCTCGTCGCAGCCCGTGGTCTTGCTCAGGCGGGCGAACTCGCTGTCGTAGAGTTCTCGTCTTGTGGTTTTGTGACGGAAGAAGGGATCGCGGCTGTCAATCCGGTACTCCGAAATGACGAATTGAAATGTCGCGTCGCGACCGGGCGGCTGCAAAGCCGTGCTGGTAATCGAGATCTGACCTTGTCGGTCGAGCAAAAGCCGCACGCGATGGTCGCCGTCCGACAGCGTTTCCGCAGCTTCGCTCAGAGCACTCTCGGCAGCGGCGGGATCATGCCGAAAGCCGAAATAGCGGGCTGAGGCCTCGAGGCGCTGCAGGTGATAGGTCAGCAGGTGATAGCCATCGCCGGGCTGCCAAAGCAAGGTCTCGATCAGTCCGAACTCTTCCATCGCTTCAGTCAGGAAGCGGCCTTTGAGCAGACATTCGTCATATTCGTCAGCGGGGTTGGAGTCGTAAACAATGCCGCTGCCGATCCCCATTTGGCCATGCCTCGAAACACCGTCATCACCGTTGAAACCGGCTTCGATCTTCGCCGTGCGAATGGCGACGTTGAAGCGGCAGTCGCCGTTTGGCTCGATCATGCCGATGGCGCCGGTGTAGACGCCCCGGGCTTCGGATTCCAGTTCGTGGATGATCTCCATTGCGCGAAGTTTGGGCGCGCCCGTGATGGAGCCGCAGGGGAAGATGTTGCGGACGATGTCCTGAAATGTCATGCCGGCACGCAGGCGGGCAGTGATGCCGGATGTCATCTGCAGCACCGTGCGATAGGTCTCGACGGTAAAGAGATCCGTGACTTCAACGCTGCCGGTCTCGGATACTCGGCCGATGTCATTGCGCAGCAGATCGACGATCATCAGATTTTCAGCACGGGACTTTTCGTCGCTCCGCAGCCAAGTCGCTTGCAGCAGGTCGCCTTCGTCGTCGAGACCGCGCGCGGCGGTTCCCTTCATGGGCCGGGCCCAAACACGTTCACTTTCCCGCTGCAGAAAGAGTTCGGGCGAAAGCGACAGCAAATCGAAGCCGTGTCCCTCAGCATCGGGATCGTGAATAAAAGCGCCGTAGGAAACGGGCTGTTTCTTCCTCAAATCGTGATAAAAAGCAATTGGGTCACCCGAAAATCTAAAGTCATACTTGAAGGTGAAGTTGATCTGATAGACGTCACCGGCCGCGATGTAGTCGCGCACCTTTTCGACCTTGGCAATGTAGTCACTGCGGGAGAGAGAGAGCTCAAGCGATGAGATTTCATAGTCACCCTCAGGGGGCAGGCTTGCCGCAAGCTTGGTCTGATCAAGAGTCTGCGGCGACTTGAAGGCTGCCATCCAGATCAGAAGCGTCGCGGGCTCGGTTCCTGCCCCGCGCTCTTCAAGAAGAGGGGCCAAGCGTGGTTCGAAGAGATAGCCGAGTTCATAGGACAGATAGCCGGCAAGGTAGTGCCCGGCGGCACTCAGGGCTTCCATTCTTGCGAAGGTTGCTTCGACCTCGTCCGCCGACTCGCAGCGTAGGACCTCGATCGGATTCTTAAACAACAGAGTTTGACCGCCGGCCGTCAGGCTGTCGTCGAGAAGCACGAAGGCTTCGCTGCTGGTTGTCCCGCTACGAGTCATTGCCTGGGTCTACGCTGAAATCGAAGCTGCTGCCGCGTCGTTTTGCGATCCGTGATCCTGATTATCCCCGACCAGATTCTCCCCGACCAGATTCTCTCTGGCCTGATGCCCGAAGACATCTTCAAAAGCCACACGCAGTGCCACGTCAAGGTCGGCCATGGTTACGGGCAGTCCGAGATCGGCCAATGAAGTCACGCCATGCTCGGCGATGCCACAGGGCACGATCCCACCGAAATGCGTAAGGTCGGGGTCGAGGTTGATGGCAATGCCGTGAAAAGTTACCCACTGGCGCACCCGCACGCCGATGGCCGCGATCTTGTCCTCGCGGCCATGTCCACGGTCCACCCAGATGCCGACGCGGCCTTCACGGCGCTCACCCTTTACGTTGAAGCTGGCGAGGGCGCGAATGATCCATTCTTCAAGGTCCTGCACGTAGCGGCGCAGGTCACCGTTGCGCTTCTTGAGGTCGAGCATGACGTAACCGACCCGTTGCCCCGGGCCGTGATAGGTGTACTGCCCCCCCCGGCCGGTCTTGAAAACCGGAAAGCGGTCAGGCTCGATCAGGTCGGCCTCCTGAGCCGAGGTGCCGGCGGTATATAGCGGCGGATGCTCGAGCAGCCAGACGCTATCGGGTGCTGTCCCCGCGCGAACCTCTGCAACACGCCGCTCCATAAAGGCAATGGCATCGGGATAGGCAACAAGCGCATCGTCGATACGCCAGTCGACCGGCTCAGAACTCGTTTCTGGCTGAGGAGCACCGGGTGCCGCCATCGCACGCATTCTCTCTTGTATCCCTGAGCGCCTTGCAGTCGCCCGAGGGGACTGTTAGGCCTCTTAAGTAATCATAATCCGCAGGGGAGCAATGGCTCTAAAGCGACATTATTCGACGGCGGACTGGTTGTAAGGGGCTTTTTAGTCTAGTCCGTAGTTCGGGTCACGGGGCATTATCGTTGTTGTGGGATTCGCCTGCCAGGTCATTACCCGACAAGCCGGGCCCGATACTTGGCAGTTAAGTATGAGCGCAGTTGGGGGCTTGCCGCCGTTGCAGAAGTAAAAAGTTTAGGGAGGAGAGAACCTTGGCCGAGAATCTACGCGACGCGGCACTGGCCTATCACCGATTTCCGAAACCAGGCAAGCTCGAGGTTACGGCGACCAAACCGCTGGGGAACCAACGCGACCTGGCGCTGGCCTATTCTCCCGGTGTCGCCGCCGCCTGCGACGCCATCGTCGAGGATCCGCAGGTCGCCGCCGAAGTTACAGCTCGTGCCAATCTGGTCGGCGTGGTTACCAACGGCACTGCGGTGCTGGGTCTGGGCGCGATCGGTCCGCTGGCTTCCAAGCCGGTGATGGAAGGGAAGGCGGTTCTCTTCAAAAAGTTCGCCGGGATCGATGTCTTCGATATCGAGGTGGATGAACTGGATGTCGATAAGTTTGTCGATATCGTTGCGGCGCTCGAGCCCACCTTCGGCGGCATCAACCTGGAAGACATCAAAGCGCCGGAGTGCTTTGAAATTGAACGGCGTTTGCGCGAACGCATGAAGATCCCGGTCTTCCACGACGATCAGCACGGTACGGCGATCATCGTGGCGGCGGCGGTGTACAACGGCTTGAGATTGGTGAAGAAGGATCTGGCCGAGGTCAAACTGGTGACCTCCGGTGCGGGCGCGGCGGCCTTGGCCTGCCTCAATCAGCTCGTCTCCCTCGGCATCAAGCGTGAAAACATCTGGGTCACCGATATCGCCGGCGTGGTCTACGAAGGCCGGACCGAACAGATGGACCCGTTGAAGGCGACCTATGCCCAGGCGACCGAAGCACGTAGCCTGGCCGATGTCATCGAAGGCGCGGATGTCTTCATGGGGCTTTCAGCGCCGGGTGTGCTCAAGCCCGAGATGGTCAAGATGATGGCCGAGAATCCCTTGATCCTGGCGCTGGCCAACCCGACCCCGGAAATCATGCCAGAAGAAGCCAAGGAGGCTCGGCCCGATGCCATCATCGCCACCGGCCGCTCGGACTACCCCAATCAGGTGAACAATGTGCTGTGTTTTCCCTTTATCTTTCGGGGTGCGCTGGACGTCGGGGCGACCACCATCAACGAGGAAATGAAACTGGCCTGCGTCAAGGCGATCGCGGATCTGGCCATGGCCGAACAGTCGGAAGTCGTGGCCAAGGCTTACGGCGACGGCGAGCGCAGCTTCGGCCCCGAGTATCTGATTCCGCGGCCTTTCGATCCGCGCCTGATGCTGGAGATTTCGCCCGCCGTCGCCAAGGCGGCGATGGAGAGCGGCGTGGCGACCCGGCCGATCAAGGACTTCGACGCCTATTGCCAGCAACTCGGCGAGTTCGTGTTCCGCTCCGGCCTGGTGATGAAGCCGGTGTTCGAGCGTGCCCGACAGAAACCGAAGCGCCTGATCTATGCAGAGGGCGAGGACGAACGGGTTCTGCGTGCCGTGCAGGTGGTGGTCGACGAGCAGATCGGCACACCCATCCTGGTCGGGCGTCCAGAAGTTATTTCGACACGGATCAAACGTCTGGGGCTCCGTTTGGTGCAGGACGAGGATTTTGAGATCGTCAATCCGGAGAAGGATTCGCGTTTCAACATCTATTGGAAGACCTATCATGATCTGATGCAGCGCAAGGGTATTTCACCCGATGGCGCGAAAACGATCATCCGCACCAACACCACGGCCATTGCGGCAATCGCCGTCCGATTGGGGCACGCCGATGCCATGGTTTGCGGTGCCGCTGGTCGTTACAACAAGCACTTGGAGCAGATTTCTAACGTCTTGGGAAAAGGACCGGAAGTTCATGATTTCTCGGCACTCAGTCTTCTGATCGTGCCCAACGGCACCTTCTTTATTGCAGATACCTATGTGAGCAAGAATCCGGATACGACCGAAATCGTCGAGATGACGGTGCTGGCGGCTTCTCATGTTCGGCGCTTCGGCATCGAGCCGAAGGTTGCGTTGCTTTCTCACTCGAACTTCGGCGCGCAGGATTCCGAAAGTGCCCGTAAAATGCGCGACGCCGCTGCTATCCTGCATGAGCGCCACCCAGACCTGGAAGTCGAAGGCGAGATGCATGCGGATGCTGCTTTGAAGCCGGAACTGCGCGAGCGGGTCTTCCCAAATTCCAGGCTGGAAGGCCGTGCCAACCTGCTGATTATGCCGACGCTGGATGCCGCCAATATTTCCTTCAACCTGGTTAAGTCGATGGGTGAGGGACTTTCAGTGGGGCCGATCCTGATCGGTTGCGCAGCGCCTGCGCACATCCTGACGCCCTCGGTGACGGCGCGCGGTGTGGTCAATATGTCGGCAGTGGCGGTGGTCGATGCTCAGGATCATAAGTTGGGACATGTCCTGTAAAAACGAAGGTCGCCTGTAAGCGGCGACGTACAGAAATAGTTTTGTAGGCTTCCTGCTATAAGATGACTCCATGAGCGAACCGCAGCCTGCCCCCAGCGCCGAGGAAGCGCCGTCGAGCGACACGGACGAAAGCCCGGGTCTCTCGATGGAACTCGTCTTTGCGGTACAGGACGCGCTGGCGGAAGAACGCGTTACCGAAGTCGAGGAACTGGTCCCCGGCCTGCACGAAGCCGATGCTGCTGACCTGCTGGAAAGCCTAAGCCGGGATGAGCGGAAACTCCTCGTCGAGATTTTGGGGGCGACCTTCGATCCCGAGATCCTGCCGAACCTCGATGCCTCGGTTCGTGAGGAGGTTATCGAGTGGCTGGGCCCGACCGGCTTGGCACGGGCGGTTACCGAGCTCGACAGTGACGATGCGGTCGAGGTCTTCGAGGACCTGGACGAGGAATTCCAACACCGCATCCTGAGCCAGCTGCCGCAGGCACACAGGCTGGTCCTGGAAGAAGGCCTGTCCTATCCGGAAGATTCCGCCGGTCGCCTGATGCAGCGCGAGTTCGTGGTTGTGCCCTCGGCCTGGACCGTAGGCGAGACCATTGACTACATGCGTGCGGCAAGGGATCTGCCGGACGATTTCTACGACATCTACATCGTCAATCCGAAACACCATCCGATCGGTTTCCTGCCGCTCAGCCGGATCATGCGTACCCGGCGTCATGTCAGGCTGACCGAGATCATGGAAACCGACCTGAAAACCATTCCCCTGACCATGGATCAGGAGGATGTGGCGTATCTCTTCCGCCAGTATGGGCTGGTGTCGGCCCCGGTGGTCGACGATCCAGGGCGCCTACTGGGTGTGATCACCGTCGATGACGTGGTGCACATCATTGACGAGGAAGCCGGCGACGACATCATGAAGCTGGGTGGCTTGAGCGAGCCCGATCTCTACGATGCCGTGCTGGATACGACAAAAGCACGCTTTACCTGGCTGGTGGTCAATTTGCTGACTGCCATTCTGGCATCGGTCGTAATCAGTCTGTTCGATGCGACCATCGAACAGATTGTGGCACTGGCGGTTCTAATGCCCATCGTTGCCTCCATGGGCGGCAATGCGGGCACTCAGACTCTGACGGTCGCAGTCCGCTCACTGGCCATGAAGGATCTCACCGAGGCTAATGCACGGCGCTTTATCGGCAAGGAACTCCTGATCGGCTCGATCAACGGTGTTCTCTTTGCGCTGCTGGCCGGTGGCGTGACCTGGCTCTGGTTCGATTCTCAGGCTCTCGGTCTTGTGATCGCCGCGGCCATGGTCATCAACATGGTGGTGGCGGGTCTGTCGGGCACTCTGATCCCGCTCGGGCTGGAGAAAGTCGGCGTCGATCCCGCGATTGCCTCCAGCGTGTTCCTGACCACGGTTACCGACGTGATCGGGTTCTTCGCCTTTCTCGGTTTGGCTGCGGCCTTTTTGCTTTAGGCCTTAATCCAGATATTCCCAATTTTCCGCGCCGTCGAACCGTCGTATGCGCAGGCTGGCGATGTCCTCGGGATCGGCCATGCGGCAATTGACGGCCATATGTTTGTGCCGGGGCGGGTCCAGGTTTTCCCAATGGGTCGTGCTGCCGCAGGTTTTGCAGCTTCGGATGATGAGGGTCTTGTCACCGGTAATGTAGCCGATTGTGGCGTCGTCAGCGCAGCTCACCTTGATCTTTCCCACATCAGCATGTGCCCAGAGGGCGCCGATCCGACGGCAAACCGAGCAATTGCAGTCCGTCAGCCACTTCGGCTGTTCCAGCAGTTCGAAGGTGACGGCGCCGCAATGGCAGGACCCGTGGATCATGGCGTAGCTCCTTTGTATTTTTCTCAAAACGGGGGCGTCACTCTAACCTGCATCCCTCTTCGTCGCAGCGGGTTTCTTCTTTTGTCACAGGGGCTTCGAAGCTTTCCTTGCCCGGTAGCTCAGATAGCAGCAGGCCGATATCGTGCCCCAACCTCAGGTCGGGAATCTGACCGAAATACTGCGCGCGGCGGCGGCCTTGTTTGTCGATCAGGATAAGGGTGGGGGTGCCCTGCATTTCGTAGGCAGCCATGGTTTGCGGGAGGGCGTCATTTCCGGTCAAGTCGACGCCGACCGGGAAGGCGATGCGGTATTCGTAGAGAAAAGCCTCCAGCGAGACCGGGGTCATGGCAGCGTGGTGTTCAAACACACAGTGCAGGCCGATGACCGATATCTTGTCCTGCGGGAAGGCCTGATGAACCGCCTGGGCCTGGGGCAGGCCGTGGGCGACACAGCCCGGGCAGAGCATTTGAAAGGCTTCGATCATGACCACCCGGCCGCGCAGATCCGCAAGGCGTAAATCCTCCGGACTGTTGAACCATTGAGACACGTGAAGTTCGGGGGCGGGCGTTTCGTTCATTTTTGTTTTCTCCATGAATTGAAGAAAGGCGCAGCCCCAAAAAAGGCTGCGCCTCTCGGATCATTTAATTTTACCGGGCAGACTGAGGTCACCCGAAGCCACGTCGAAGATGTCAGTGACGCAGAGCAGGGGCGCATGGACGTTGGCGTTTACCCGCAGTGCCGACGTGACGCCGTCGTAGGACGCACCTGCCAGACTTTCGGCTTTGGCAAAGGGCACATTCACCTTGATCTCAGGTCCGTCGAACAGCGGTGTGTAGCCGGGACTGTCGATGAAAATAGGCAGGCCGGGCCAGGTCGCGGGCATGGCCGGTGTTTCGCCGTCCGGGATATCGCGCACGCCAAGTGCACCGGGGCCGCAGGTCTCGGTTGGGGTCAGGACCACCCAATGGCTGTGCCAGCGCGTGCCGTCATTGGCCGGGTCTCCGTCACCGTCTTCATCGAACAGCGGCGTATCGTCGAAGTCGGGGTGGCTGGTTGCAGCCAGGGCCAGGATCCCGGTACCGCCCTCGAAACCAACGGTCATAGGATCAAGGGAGGTCGGCCAAACGTAAGCATGGACGGGTGCGCCTGCTAGGGCGCCGACGGCCGCCGGTTTGTCGGCACCAGCCGTGCCGTTGGTCGTCATATGGAAGGTAACCGTTCGGCCGTCCCGGTGCACATGGGCGGCAAGGATGTCGAAAGAGGCTGTTTTGCCGCTATCGGCAGGTGAGCGGACCGCGTCGGCCTGGTGAGTGGCGTGACCGGCATGGTCGCTGCCGGCGGACGCGGAGCAAGCCGCGAGAAGTGCGGGGGATATCATTGCCAGAGCAAGGGCCGTGGCGGGTGAAGGGGTTTTCATAGCGAATTTCCATTCCATCGTTTGTTGGTGGAGTGAAAATAGTAGCGAGTCGATATTATTGCAATAGTGATTTCGAGTCGCTATTATATTGAGATGACCAAGCAGACCCGTTCCGAGCTTCGCTTCCTGATTGACCGGATTGCACGCATCAGTGCATCCGAAGACTGGAGCGACGGCCTCAATCCTACCCAACGCGCGGCGATTTCCTATCTGGCGCGCGCCAACCGTTTCTCGCGCATGCCGTCGCAGGTCGCAGACTACCTCTCAGCGACGCGCGGAACCGTGTCGCAGACTCTGAAGGCGCTGGCCCGTAAGGGGCTCGTGATAGAGGTGCGGTCAGAGAGTGACCGGCGCAGCGTGTCCTATGAGGTCACCCCAGAAGGTCAGAATGCCCTGGAGGTCGACACGCTTCTAGATGCAGCCTTGGCGGATCTGGGCACGAAGGATGCGGCAAACCTGACGACCTCTATGAAGGCGCTGGCAAAGTGTTTGCTATCTGCGAGGGAAGGCCGCAGCTTCGGTATCTGCAAGACCTGCCGGCATCATCGTAAAGGGAAGACAGGCGCTCACTGCGCCTTGCTGGAAGTGGAATTATTGCCGGAAGAGACCGAACAGCTTTGCCATGAGCATGAGGCGGCTGCATGATCCGCTGGACCGGCAACGGGCCTCCCATCGCTTCCTCTGGACGTCCTTAAGCTGTCGACTGGATCGTAACCGGGAGACCGCGCCGCAGGGAGTTGCTGACCATGCAGGAACCCTTAGCCTTGTCGATAACAGCCTGAGGATCGGATCCGTCCACGGTTTCACAGGAGACCTCCATGGTCGCGGCTGTGGCGATCAGCGGGTCACCTTCCATCTCTACCGTGACTTCAACTGCAATCCGTTCCAGGCCCACGCCAATCTCGTGGGCGACGTAACGAACGTCGTTGCAAAAGCAGCCGCCTAAGGCCAGGGCCAGGAGCTGCCCGCCATTGAAACCCAACCCCAGACCACCGGCGGTGCCGTCGGGCCGGTCCACCACGATGGTGTGCCCGCCGGCCCATCCCATCGCCGCTTCTGTGCCCGCCACATTACGCAGTTGAACCGTCATGGAAACCATGTTTGCGCTCCCTTCATTGCGGGTATGCAGACGCCTTGTCTGAAAACAATGGTAGGTTCAGTCTATTCGTCTCTTTAGCCTGAAATCCAGTGCAGCAGCATATTTTTCAGCGGGCGGAGCCTGGAATCGGTCCTCCGCTCATCTTCAAAGTCGGCGCGGATGTCGCAAAAAGCTAATTTGATTTCGATTCATTTGGGCTTGTCAGGCGCCCGCAGTCACTGCTTCCCCGTCTTCCTTTGTGAAGTTGCCGATCTCGACATTCTCCAGGATCTCCAACACCACTTCGGACGGCCGGCAGAGGCGGGTTGCTTTCGGGGTCACAACGATCGGGCGGTTGATCAGGATCGGGTGGTCCATCATGGCATCGATCAGTTGATCTTCGCTGAGCGAGGGATCGTCCAGGCCGAGCTCGGCGTAGGGTGCGCCCTTTTGCCGGAGCAGATCGCGGGCGGGCATCTTCATCTCCGCCAGCAACTCGATCAGACGTTCGCGGGTCGGCGGGCTCGTTAAGTACGCGATCACGCTTGGCTCGACGCCCGATTTGCGAATCATCGCCAGGGTGTTGCGCGAAGTGCCGCAGTCCGGGTTGTGATAGATGGTGACGCTCATGTGGATTCCTCTGATCGAAAGTCAGCTTTCAGGAAACGACCTGCGGGTCCGGTTTGCGAAAGCGACCAGGGAGAGCATGACCGGTACCTCCACCAGGACGCCGACAACCGTGGTCAAGGCGGCACCGGAATTCAATCCGAACAGGCTGATGGCGACGGCAACTGCAAGCTCGAAGAAGTTCGAGGTGCCGATCAAAGCGCAGGGTGCAGCGACATTGAAGGGCACGCGCCACAGCCAGGCCGCACCATAGGCCACGAAGAATATGCCGTAGGACTGGATGATCAGCGGCGTTGCGATCAGGGCGATCAGCAGGGGTTGCTCGATAATGATGTTGCCTTGAAAGCCGAACAGCAGAACCACCGTCGCCAACAGCCCGATTACGGAGTAAGGCTTAATGCCTGCAACGAAGCGGGTCACGGCCTCTTCACCGGCTTCGGATTTCCGGGTGTGGCTCATGAGCCAGCGACGGGTCAAATAGCCCGCGATCAGGGGTATGACCACATAGAGACCAACAGAGAGAATAAGGGTCGCCCAAGGCACAACAATATCGGTCACGCCGAGCAGCAGCGCGACGATCGGTGCGAAGGCGAAGATCATAATCACATCGTTGACCGAGACCTGCACCAGGGTGTAGGTCGCATCGCCTCGGGTCAGCTGTGACCAGACAAACACCATCGCCGTGCAGGGCGCCGCACCCAGCAGAATAAGCCCGGCAATGTATTCCTGGGCGTCTGCGGGCGCGATCAAATCCGCAAACAGGATCTCGAAAAACAAGACACCGAGTGCGGCCATAGAGAAGGGCTTGACCAGCCAGTTGATGACCAATGTGATGATCAGCCCCTTCGGGCGGTCACCGATATGGCGGAGGCTGGCAAAGTCGACATTCACCATCATCGGGTAAACCATCGCCCAGATCAGCACCGCCACCACCAGATTGACCGAGGCATACTCAAGGCTGGCGAGGAATTCAAAGAGGCCGGGCGTTACGGTTCCGATGCCGATGCCTGCAAGGATGCAAAGACCAACCCAGACCGACAGCCATTTTTCGAAAAATCCAATTCCGCCCGCCGGTAGGACTTCCGTGGAGGGATCTGAAGGCGGCGCGATGGGTTGAGTGCTCATGTAGTAGCTTTCGGTTTTGAAACGGAGGCGGTGATGATAGGGAGCCTTGTTCAGCAGGCGCAGGCGATCTGATCGATGGTCGGTTGACAGAGTTCCGGTTTGCCGCCGCAGCAGTCTTCCATCAGGTAGCCCAGCAGACCGCGCATTCCGTCGTAATCGGCGAAGTAACGTACGGCTCTGCCTTCGCGTTCGTTGCGGACGAGTCCTGCATTCAGGAGGATCGAAAGATTGGTCGACATGGTGTTCTGGCGGACGTCCAAGCGTTCGCCGATTTCACCGGAGAGCATGCCCCGTTCGCCAGCCTGAACGAGCAGGCGGAAAACTTCCAGGCGGGTTTCCTGGCTGAGGGCAGCAAAGGCATTAAGAGCATATTTTGTATCCATACATCAAGAATACTCGATATAAATCGAAGAGTCCACAAGCTATAGGAAGCAAAGTTGTTGCGGACGGTTCCGATCGTTTGTATTCGGCGTCAATCGATGGGGTCTTGGCGGTTCCAATATCGTTTACTGCAGATCGAAGCCGTCGGATTCTACAATCCCAATCCACCAAGAATTTCGTCGACCGCCGAACCGGTTTGCCGGGTAATGGCGGCCTGAAAGTCTGTGCTGGTGACTTTCAGGCTTTTGTCTGCCGGAGTTTTCCTTGAGAGATTGCTGCCGTTTATATCCTCAATCACAGTCGGCGGATTGCCAGCGATCACACGGCCTTCAATCTGAACGAAAGTATGGACCGGGTTGCTGGCGAAGATTTCCACCCGCTTATAGAGCCCGAATGCACCGGTAGGCGGCTTTTTGTTGTAGGAGAGGCCGCTATTGTAGTTATCGGGGCGCAGCAGGAGGATGACGTCGAGTTGCTTGTCGACCATGACCTTGACTAGAACCTTCTGAGTCTCATCGCTGATTTTGTGTTCGGACAGACCCAAGTTCAGGGAATAACCTGTCTGGAACCAGGCGCCCCTTCGAGACTTAATCTCAGGAATTTCACTAAGGTCGATGACCTTGCCACCGCGGCTCTCCGCTTCTTCCTGAAAGCTCTGGGTAACCATCTCCGGAAAGCTCCATTCGAGGCTGACTTGGTCGAAGTCGTTTTCCAGAATTGTTATACCGATGTCGTTGACATCCGCTTGGCTAGGCAAGTTGTTGATCAACCCGATTCTATTGGCCTTGACCTGTTTCAAGTCCGTTGTGGGGTTTGCGCAGGCGGATAATCCTGCAAGCAAAACAAGGAGAAGAAATCGCCGCATTTCTGCCGAACCTTTCAATGACCGGACTTAATTCTGGAGACCTTGAGAATAGAAGATTGAGTTGCCGGTTGCTTTGGATTCTCGATCCATCAAAAGCCGCGGGGCTACGGAAAAACCCGCAAGGTGATGTGCTCCCAAAACGTGAATAGCTCACTCGCGAAAAACTATCATCGGGCGCAAGGTTACTGAAGCTATCTGCGGCTGTAAAGGAGCCGGACTGGCCTTTCATGACGCAGGCCGGTTTGGTGCCCGGCGACAGATTCACTTGCAGATCTTCAGCTTAAGCTTCGCCGGCGAGACTGTTCCGGAGACCATAAATGACCTCAGCAAGATGATCGGCAACGACGCGCACGCGCCGTGACTGCGCGAGGTCCGCATGGATCACCAGCCAAATGCTTTGATCCACCCCTAGATCGATCGGCAGCTGGATGAGACCGGACCTTCGAGCCAGGAAATGCGGAAGGATTGCAAGCCCCAGTCCAGCAGCGGTGGCAGAAAGCTGTGCCGAAAGGGTCGTTGTTGTAATCGCCGGGGCGCGCCCACGAAGACTGCGCTCGATCCATTGCGCTGCGGGCAGGTGGCTTTGGGCCTCTGACCACCCGATGAAGCTGTCGTGATCGAGAGGACCGGTATCGGCACCTGACGGCCGCTTGTCCAGATACGCCTGAGCTCCGTAGAGCCCGAAACCGAGTGTTGCGAGCCGCCGGAGCGTCACGTTCCCGCGTTCGGGTTTGACCATACGCAGCGCGAGATCTGCGTCCCGCCTGTGCAGATTGACCGAAGCGACGTCGGTTGCGACCTCCAGTTCGAGCTGCGGATGGCGTGCGAGCAGGACAGGCAGGCTGGGGATGATGATGGGGTTCGCGAGGTTCTCGGCTGTTGCGATACGAACCAATCCGACTGTGTCGGATTCATGATCGGCTTGGCTTTCGAAAGCCAGGGCCGCGTTTTCCAGTGCTTCCGCTTTGGGCAGGAGCGCTTCGCCTTCGTCGGTCAGGCGGTAACCAGTCTGATGACGGACGAAGAGCGGAACGCCCAAGACCGACTCGAGCCGGTCGATGCGGCGGGAGGTGGTCGCGACACCACTGCCCAGCAGGCCGGCGGCGCTGGTGAGGGTGCCCTTACGCGCGATGGCCAGAAAAACCCGGGCGTCGTCCCACAAAAGCTGTTTCGAATCCTTGGGCATTTATCTTCCATATTTGGAATTCAATTTTCCAATCTTACCTCTGTTACCTGCAGAAATGGAATTCCATCTTCTTAGATAACTGCGCACCTCACCACTTTTCGAGAGGCTTTTATGAAGACCCGCCACTTAACCGACGACCTCGAAGTCTCCGCCCTTGGGCTGGGATGCATGGGGATGAGCGAATTTTACGGGCCGCGGGACGACGAGGAATCGATGCGGGTGTTGCATCGTGCCGTGGATCTGGGAATCGGCTTTTTCGACACGGCCGACATGTATGGTCTGCATCACAACGAAGACCTGCTGGGACGCTTTCTCAAAGAGCGAAGACCCGAGGCGGTTATTGCGACCAAGTTCGGGATTGTCCGTGAAGGCAACAGTTACGCACGCAGCATCGATAACAGTCCGGCCTATGCGCGCAAATCCTGCGAGGGATCGCTGCGGCGTCTGGGGGTCGAGCGGATCGATCTCCTCTACGTTCACCGGGTTGACCGCTCCCGGCCGATCGAAGAGGTGATGGGCGCGCTCGCCGATCTGGTCAACGAGGGCAAGATTGGCCATATCGGTCTTTGCGAGGTCAGCGCGAAGACCTTGCGCCGCGCGCACGCGGTCCACCCGGTTGCTGCGGTGCAGACCGAGTACTCGCTATGGACCCGGGATGTGGAGGCAGAGATTTTGCCGACCTGCCGTGAACTCGGCGTGGGATTTGTTCCTTACTCACCACTAGGCCGAGGATTTCTAACCGGCAGCTTCGACAGCGGCACCGCGTTTCAGGCGGGCGACTTTCGCGCGAACCTGCCACGGTTCTCGGGTGATAACCTGCAGGCAAATCAGGCCATCGTCGACGCAGTTAAGTCAATGGCGGCAGAGAAGGGCTGCACACCAGCACAGCTCGCGCTTGCCTGGTTGCTTGCGCAGGGTGACCGGATCGTGCCGATCCCCGGTACCAAGCGTGTGCGTTATCTGGAAGAAAACATGGCGGCTGCCGAGGTTGTGCTGAGCGAGGCCGAGGAACGCGTGCTTGCGGATGCAATCGCCCGGCATGTCGTGTCCGGTGCGCGCTATACGGAAGAAGGGATGAAGGGCGTGGATGCCTAGTTCGGGCTGAGCTATGGGGAGCCACCGTCTTCGCACGGCTCTTATATTGGGGCATCCGATGTGCTAACCAGAGCTATGGTCCCCTCGATCGCGACACGCAAAACAAGCGACTTTCCATCCATTCTGGCAGCGAGCTTTGGTATCGGAGCGTTTGGTCTGGCGTTGGGATTGACCTATCCTCTGCTGACCTTGCTGATGGCTGAGCGTGGCGTTCCATCTCACATCATTGGTCTCAATGCGGCAGCGATGGGGATCGGGATTGCACTCTCAACGTTGGTCATGTCCCGGCTCACCGCGCGCTTCAGTCCGGGATTTCTGATCACGGTTGGCCTGCTTGGGTCGGCCGCCGTCATCCTGGCTTTTGGGATGACTGACGATATCGCGGTCTGGTTCGCGTTGCGGATCTTCCTGGGGTTCAATGTTAACGCGGTCTTTGTTCTGACCGAAGCCTGGGTCAACGAGGCGGCGGCCGACAATATCCGGGGCCGGGCGGTCAGCGGGTATGCCATGTCGCTGACCATCGGCTTTGCGCTCGGACCTCTCGGTGTTCCACTGTTCGGGACTGCGTCTGCGCTGCCCTTTGCGGTCTGTGCAGTATTCGTGTCGATGACGGCGATCGTCATTGCTTTGCTTTCCAAGCGCGCCAAAGCACGGACGGGCATTGCACCGCCCGGTTCGTTGAAGCAGTTCCTGTTCGCTGCGCCATTGCTGGTCGTCATGGTGATGGCGTTCGGTTTCTCTGACTGGACTATGATTTCCATGATGCCGGTCTACTTCCTTGAAAAAGGTATGGCGCCGTCTCTTTCATCGACCATGGTTTCGATTGTGCATCTGGGCATGATTCTTTTTGCCCTGCCGACCGGCTATGCGCTCGACCGGCTGCCGCGTCTGCGGGTCGCAGCTGTCTGCGCCGCTGGTTCGGCCCTGACCTTCGCAGCAATGCCGTTCCTTTCGGCTCAGGGTGCAGGCATTTGGATCACATTGATCGTGCTGGGCGCCTGTTTGGGTGGTGTCTACACGACGGCATTGACGTTACTCGGCGAGCGCTTTGCCGGGGGTATGCTGGTCGCCGGCAGCGCGGTCTTTTCAATGAGCTTCACCTTGGCTGGAACCTTGGGGATGATCGGTGCCGGTGCCGTGCTGGAACTTGCCAGTCACGAAGCGGTCCCTGTCGGTTTCGCAATCTGCTTCGTGCTGTTGCTGATCGCCATACTCAGCACGAAACAAGGGGATTGAACCGCGGGCCGCGTGGGCGCTTTCTGAAGGGTTTCACGGTTAAGGTGAGTCGTGCTCGACTAACCCCAAATCTCCGCCGTTTTCTCATAAGCTTGCTCGAAAGTAGAGGCATGCACTTATGTTGACCGTTCGTTCCAAACTTGCTAGCGTCGAGTATGCCTTGGGAAAAGCAGTTCAACGAAGAAGAAGTGCTCGACCGCGCAATGGGGGCTTTCTGGGCGCGCGGATACGAAGCGACATCGGTCAACGACCTCTTGACGGTTATGGAGATCAACAGGGGCAGCCTTTACGCTGCCTTCACTGACAAGCGCAGTCTCTTCATTCGGGCACTCAAAAGTTACGACGAGAAGTACCGCCGCGACTTCCTGACAAGCGTGGCCCGCAACTACAGTCCCAAAGAGGCGATTTTTGCGGCATTCGAAGATGTCGTCGAAAGCTCGGACGGTGGCAGAAATCGTAAAGGCTGCTTGCTGGTCAACACAGCCCTCGAACTATCGCCTCATGATCCCGAAGTCGAGAAAATCGTGCGCGGCAGCCTAAGAGAAGTAGAGAACTTCTTTTGCGAGATGATCGTTGCCGCACAGGGTGAGGGGACAATCAGGACCGAGGTGTCTTCGCGCGAAGTGGCGCAGGCCCTGCTGGGATTGTTCCTGGGGCTGCGTGTGCTGGTGCGCTCACGACCGGAAAAGGACGTGATGAAGACGATCCTGAATCAGGCGCGTGCGCTTATAGATTAAAAAAATTTCACTGGTTTGGAACGGGCGGTCAAATGAGGGAGAAAGTAAGATGACTGTATCCTACGTCGAACGCGAACAAGCCGATGCTGCGACACTGGCCTTTTACGACAAAGCGGAAGACCGCTTTCAGGCGCTCCTTAATATCTTCAAGGTATTTGGTCATCACGCCGAATACGGCACAGTCTTTACAGAGCTTGTGATGGCGATCCTCAAGGACGGCGAGCTGAGCTGGCTGACCAAGGAACTGCTGATCCTCAAGGCGACCCAACGCAATAACTGCCAGTATTGTGTCATTCAGCATGAGCGCCTCTCCGAGATGCTTGGTATGGATACGGCCAAGATCGCAGGGCTTGAGGGCGGCAATTACAAGACGAGCGATCTCTTCACCGAAGGCGAGCGGGCGCTGTTGGATTTGACGGTTCAGATTGGTGAGGACGCCAACCGGGTGTCCAAGCAGCTTTGGGATCGCCTCCACGCCCATTGGAGCGAACCGCAGATCGTCGAAGCGGTCTTCGTGATCACCACCTACATTATGGTGTCAAAGTTCGGAGATGCGCTCGGCGTCGAACTGGAGCCGATGTTCGACGGAATGTCGTCGATCCTCGAAGTTCAACATTGAGGGGGCCCGCGCGAGGCAAGCAATGGCGAACATCGAAATTTACACCGGGCCGGCCTGCGGATACTGCGAGGCCGCGAAGACTCTGCTGAACGAGAAGGGGATGCTCTTCACTGAGCTGGACATAACCGACGTGGGCGTGCTGGCGACATTTCGCGAACGCTTGCCGCGGGTCAAATCCGTTCCGCAGGTCTTCATCAATGGCAAACACATCGGCGGTTACGAGGATCTGGTAAGGGTTGTAAACAATGGCAGTTTTGCGGAGCGTTAGGACGGCCCGCAGAGGACACAGGCACCGGACTGCATTTAGACACTGGATGACAGATCGGGCATTGTCTGCGACTCAGCGGGTGATCAGCCATTTCTGCGCTGCATCACGGACGGCTTTATTCAGATCGGAGATTGCCGTGGCGACCATGCGGCTGGACTGCCAGTGCAGCTCCACATCCAGTGGCTGGTCCGGGATCAGGGGGACGAGCCTACCCTCGGCCAGGTGTCGGGCCACCAGCGGTTCCGGGTTCATGCCCCAGCCGATGCCGGTGAGTGTTGCGTCGATGAAGGCTTGAGTGGAGGGTAGGGTATGAGATGGTACGACCAGCCGCTTGCCCAAATTTTTTTGCACCCACTGCGATTGCAGTCTGTCTTTCATGTTGAAATTTAAAGCGGGTGCCTGCTGGATCGCGGTTTGGGTGACACCGCTCGGAAACCACCGTTTTACATAGTCCGGACTGGCGGTCGCGATGTACCGCAGAGCCCCGAGAGGCTTGCTGTCGCAACCTTGGACCGGTCCAGGTTGGGCGCTCACTGCCGCAACGACTTCGCCGCGCCGCAGCCAATCCGCGCTGTAGTCCTGGTCGTCGAGCACAAGCTCGAAAAGGATGCCCTCGCAGGCGGCGATGACATCGATAAACCAGGTCGCCAGACTGTCCGCATTGACGGCGACCCTCAAGGTTGCGGACTTGCCGACGGGCATGAGCCCTGCCAGATCGTTGCTTAGTGTGTGTTCCAGCAAGCCGACTTCTTCGACATGCCGGAACAGACGCAGCCCTGTCGGTGTCGCAGTGCAGGGCTGGGCGCGCACGACAAGAACCACACCAAGACGGTCTTCAAGAAGCTTGACGCGCTGGGATACCGCTGAAGGTGTTACCCGCAGTTCCTGTGCCGCCTGTTCGAAGCTCCCAGTTCGGATTACAGCTGCAACGGCTGCCATGAGAGGATAGTCGAGCATAAATTAGAATTGCTTAGGTTAGCGTAGAAAACTTAATTCGCCTAAAGCACGGGATTGAGATAGTCAAGGTTCAGTTTCAACGGAGTGACACCATGACAACCGCTTTCCTGCCCGGGTTCTTGCCCGGCTTTCTGCTGGGCCTCAGCCTGATTGTTGCGATCGGTGCGCAGAATGCCTTCGTCCTGCGGCAGGGGTTGCGTCAAGAGCACGTGTTTCTCATCTGCCTCACCTGCGCCGCCTCGGACGCTCTTCTGATTACGCTCGGGGTGACCGGGTTTGCCGTGGTGTCGGAAGTTTTGCCTTGGGCGGAACCGCTTTTGCGGTACGGGGGCGCGGCCTTTCTGTTTGTTTACGGCTTGCGGTCTTTTATGACCGCCTTGCGCAGCGACGGCGCGCTGGCGCCTTCGCAAGACACGGTGGGAGCCCTATCGAAAGCCCTCGTGACCTGTCTCGCGCTGACCTGGCTCAATCCCCATGTCTATCTGGATACGGTGGTCTTTCTCGGCTCAATTTCCACGCGCTACGCGGAAAACCAGACCGCCTTCGGCATTGGCGCCGTGACGGCATCGTTCCTGTTCTTCTTCTCACTCGGTTACGGCGCACGCTTGCTGCGGCCTTTGTTTGCCAAGCCTTCGGCCTGGCGCATTTTGGAGGTCGGCGTGGGCGCGGTCATGTGGATCATCGCGATCGGTTTGCTTCTGGATTGATTTCGCGACAACAGTTTGGTGCGGGCCGAAGCACGGGGAATTCTTTGCCTGATAGTCTATCCGAAGTTTCGCATAAGGATAGATATCGGAAGGAGAGTGATGTGGGCACAGCAAAGGCGTTGAACGAGGGGTTTGTCGTCGCAATCACGATCGAAGCAAAGGATGGCCAAGCAGAAAAGATTGCGACCTTGCTGTCAGACCTAACTGGGCCCTCCAATGCCGAGCCGGGGATGAAGGTCTTCATTCCCTACAGATCGCCGACCAATCCCAATTTGTTTTTTGTCTACGAACTTTATGCCAGCGAAGCGGCCTGGGCGGAACATCAGGAAACGCCGCACTTCAAAAAGGCCCTGCCCGATCTTTTGACGCTTGTGGCGAAGCGCAAGCGGGTTCCATTCGTGCCCTATGTTTCGATCTAAGTGACGCAGCGTCGGCTAAGCGCGTGCGCGAACCTTCTCCCGCAATGCATTGTCACGGCGTGTTTTTGCTAAGGCCTGCTCGCCGCCGCGTGTGCCCGTGATCATTTCCAGGTCCTCGAGCGTTTCGTCGCTCGATGGTGTCAGGGCGAGGTCTTGAAATTCGTGACGCCGGGGATCCCGCTTGACTTTGAGGTAGTAGGGCCAGACGCGCCCAAGTAGGGCGATCCAGCGAATCTGGTCGCGCAGCAATCCGGCAAGATATTTCGGATAGAAGGACCAAACCGGCTCGATCTTCATTCCGGGACGCCGGTCGCGTCGGGCACGGCGGCGGAAAAAGCCGCCTTCCAGCGGATGCACGCCTTCGATCTGTACACAGCCGGCAAACCAGATCATCAGCCAGAGAATATTGATCGGCGAGCGCCCTCTTGCTGAAAAACGGCGCATGATGGTGAACATATGCTCGGGGCTGTAATAGGTCGCCCAGGCGTCGCGGTAGGCACGCTCCCAATCTTCGTCGGACATGGTCGGATGGTGGCTGACCCGGTGGTTGAGGTCATACTTGTTCATGTCGGGGTCCATCCAGACCCCTTTTTCGTAAAGTTTCTTGTGATCCTCCGAACCCGGCAGGGGAGTCAGAAAAAAGAACTCAAGAAGATCAAGCGGCAGCTCTTTCTTGACGATCTCGATGTCCCGCATGATCGATTCGTAGCTGTCGCCGGGAAAGCCGAGGATGTAACCCGCGTAGGTGATTGCCTTGTGCTTCTTCCAGGCCTGCAGCATGTCGCGGTACTCGACGATGCGGTTCTGGGCCTTTTGAGCCGCGGCGAGGTTTTCCGGGTTGATGTTTTCCAACCCGATGAAGACGCGATTGATGCCGGCCCGGGTGCACTTTTCAATGAAGTTCGGTATGCGGTGGCATAGTGTGTCCACCTGGATCACGAACTTAATGTTCATCTTTTCGCCGTGACGCAATTCGATCAGCCGGTCGACAAAGTTTTCCCAGTCCTTGTTGCGGGCGAAGTTGTCATCAGTGATGAAGAATCGATTGATGCCTTGGGCGTAGTTCTGCCGGATAATCTTCTCCAGATCGTCCGGGGTCCGGAAACGGCTCTTACGGCCCTGAACGTTGATAATCGTGCAGAAGGAACACTGGAAGGGACAGCCGCGGCCGAGATCGAAGGAGGAGTGTGAGCCTGCTGTGCGCTGAATGTGTTTGGCAGGCAGGATTGGAACCGGTTCTCCCGCAACATTCGGCAGCGCATGCATCCAGTTGTAGACAGGTTTGAGTGTGCCGGCCTGGGCGTCTTGCAGAACCTCGTCGAGACGCTGTTCCTCGGCCTCACCGGCGTAGATCGAGATACCGAGCTCCTGAGCCTCGCGAATATCTGCGGGCAGCTCATTCAGCATCGAGATGCAGCCGGAGACATGGAACCCGCCGATCGCCACCTGGATACCGGCGCTACGGAACTGCCGTGCAATGTCCATGGCGCGTGGAAACTGGTTTGATTGCACACCGGCCAGTGCGATCAGGGCCTGACCACCGGCAGCCTTCAGAGACTTGATAATTTTCGGCGGATAGACTCGGCTGTTGGTTTCGTCATAGGTGGAGAGCCGGATCTCGACATTATCTCCCAGCACTTTGCGCTCTTTGCAGTCGACAGCAATGCCGTTGAGTGCCGCAAGCGTGTTTGACGGAATAGCGGATGTCAGCCACTGGATTGGATAGCCGTCGTCGTCGTAATGCGTCGGCTTGATCATAACCAGATTGAAAACTTCACACGTCACGCGACCCTCCCCCGGTGAGCAGTCGTAGCCCGATTCGGCGCGATACTGCACGCCGCGGCCCTGCGGACTGCGTCATTCTGTGGGAAAAGTGGTCGCACGTCGAGAAATGAGTCCCTGCACCCAGGATTTTCTGCGCCGGCGGTCTTTACTTGTTCCGCCGCTGCTCCGGATGCAGGCTCTTGCCCAGGATCTGTTCGCTCCGCCCGATGACATGTTCACTTGTTCCGACAATCAGCGGATCGGGTAGCCCCACCACGTCCAGATTCTTATTCGGGTAGGGAAGCGAGCTGAGCAGGTGTCTCATGCAATTGAGGCGCGCGCGCTTCTTGTCATTCGACTTTATAATCGTCCAGGGCGCATCGGCGGTGTCGGTATAAAAGAACATTGCTTCCTTGGCTTCGGTATAGTCGTCCCATTTGCCAAGTGACTCCCGATCGATCGGCGACAGCTTCCACTGTTTCAGGGGATCCTTCTCGCGGGATTTGAACCTGCTTCTTTGCTCATCCTGGGTCACCGAGAACCAATACTTGAAAAGAAGTATCCCGCTACGGACCAGCATGCGTTCGAACTCGGGTGTCTGGCGCATGAACTCCAGGTACTCATTGGGGTTGCAGAATCCCATGACGCGCTCGACACCGGCGCGGTTGTACCAGGAGCGGTCGAAAAGCACGATTTCGCCGGCCGCGGGCAGGTGTTGTACATAGCGTTGATAATACCACTGTGAACGCTCTCTTTCGGAAGGTTTGTCAAGCGCGACAACCCGCGCTCCGCGTGGATTCAGGTGTTCCATGAAGCGTTTGATGGTGCCGCCCTTGCCGGCCGCGTCACGGCCCTCGAACAGGAAAACCAGTTTCTGCCCCGTGGCCTTCACCCAGTCCTGCACTTTAAGCAGCTCGACCTGCAATTCAGCCTTGCGGCGCTCGTACTCCTTTCGGCTGATCTTATTTTTGTAGGGATATTCTCCGGTCTCGAAGAAGCGTTTCGCCTCTTCGCGGCTGAGCGGCGCTACCGAGGCCTGATCGGCAACGACCGGGCCCGCTTGACCGTTGGTCGCGGAGTTCTTCGCGCGCTTGGGCTTTTTAGAATGCGCTTTGCCGGGCGTAGTTTTTGCCTTCAGATCAATCACAGATGTGTCGAGCGATTTTTCTGTCATGACGTCGCACCTCTCCCAATCGTTTTTTGATTATCAAAAACAATTGCGTCAAGATACTGCAGAGGCGCTCAGCCGATCTTGATTCAAGTCAATTCCATGAATCTATTCGCCGCGCAAAAACTGATTTGTAAAAGAAACCTCTCATGGATTCATTTCCTCAGCGTCTGCGCAAAGAGCTGAGAGACAGGCTTTCGATTGCAGGTCAGACCGGACTGTGGATTGCGCCGGAACAGGCCGTAGGCGTAGGGGATGCGAAAGGCGCATACCTGCTTGCCCTCCACCTGGCCAATCCTTTGAGAGTCAAACTCCCAAATACCGCAGCTGCCGTGCTGGAACCAGGCTGGTATCTTTATGCTGGCAGTGCCTGGGGTGGTGGCGGGATTGCAGCGCGGGTGAAACGCCATTTTCGAGGGGATAAAAAGGCCCACTGGCATATCGACCGGCTGACGCTAAAAGCTAACGACATGGCGGCGCTGACGCTGCCGGGCGGCAACGAGTGCGATCTGGTCGAATTGCTGCTGCGAGCCCCCTGCTTTCGCTTTGCATTCAAAGGTTTCGGCAGCAGTGATTGCCGTCGGTGCAAAAGCCATTTGCTGAAGTTCCACGAATGACGCGCTCTCAACATCCGCGCGGTGCTCTCGTGTTATCCGGAGGCTTTGAGGTTACGGAATTCCCGCCCGGTCTGCGAAGGAACAAGGAAGGTAGTCTATTCCCTGCGCCTCGGCTCAGGACTGGCCGCTTTTCTGCGGCCTAAAGCAGGGGCGGGATTGCTACATTCGTTCAATGTTCAACGATTTCCGAAGTATATGATCGCGGAAAGCGTCAAGCCGCCCAGCAAACCGATCGCTGAAAACACCACGATCAGGATTGTCACGATGGTCCCACCGCGCTTGTCGTGGGTGACAACCAGGTTGTTCTCGTCGGCAACTGTCGGGTCGGTAATGCCCGTAACGGTTAAACGAAAGCGACCGGGCCTCTCAATCTCGAAGGCCCCGAGAGAAAGCCGGGACCGGGAAATGCCCGATGAGGTAAACGGGACAATAGTGCGGTTCAGCGGCACAGCCGACTGATCAGACAGGTCCGTCAGTTGGTAGTCGAGACCGCCGAAGGCACGGGTAAAGCGCGGCCCCTCTGCATGGAGCACTAACGAGCCCACTGTGTCGATGGCGATTTCCTGTTCAACGAGCAGCGGCACAGATAGGACCAGCTGTGTCCGGTGCACCTCCACCAGGCGCCAGATGAAGATCGGCAGAATGATCAGGCTGATCAGACCGACGGGTACCGTAAGCCAAAGCCACTGGTTGGACATCACATCGTCTCCACAAATGATACTCGGCTAGGCATGACCTTCAGTCCTCGATGTATTCGTACAACAGGACCCGCGCGCAAAGGGGACAGCGTTCGTCCCCAAGGTCATGCGTTGAGATTTCGCAATGCGGGCAATGTTGGGTCCAATGCTCGTCGGTCCTGTTTACGCTGTATCGGAGGCCGGGAAAGCGCAGCGGCGTTCCGAACGTGAGCAGGACCGCGAAGTAATGATAGCGGGCTTCGGCCGATAGGTCGTAGGAACAGAAGGTCGGCATCCAACGGCGGCCCTTGATCGCTTGGCGATGCGGCACCCTAGTAGCACCGGCATACTGCCTTTGCGGCCAGCCGGCGCGATCGAACCATTTCTTGTCGAATGCCATCCAATCGTCTTGGGATACCAGACTTTCAGCCTCGGCATAGTAGTCTTCAAGCTGGGACATAAAGGCCGGTTTGAAGGCCATCGATCACCCCGGACGGTGGTTGCTTGGCATCAAGATGCTGCGAGAATACGAGAGCCCTACTGCGAGGTCGCCCATTTCGTCTCCTCGATGACAAAGGAGTCGGATGACCGCATAAGCGTGACCACGCCGCGCATTGGAAGGTCGTTCTGCTCGGTAGCCGTCATGTTCAAACGCACACCGTCGTCGAGCGATTCTTCGCTCTCCAGGTTGACGTCCTTCAAATCCCGGGCCAGCTTGCTTTGCCGCTCCAGGGCACTGGCCTGGGTAGCCTCATCGGCCGACTCGTAACGCCCACGCCACCAATCGGGCATGAAAGGCGCGACATCAGCAATCTTTTCGGCCGCCGCCGCAGTTTTTAGATAGTCGAGATAGAAGGCAAAGGCCTCTGACGTCTCGTCCGCCAAAGATACACGTCCGCCGCCCAAAATTACTGCCGTGCAAAGAACGGCACCTACAACGAAACCCGAAATTTCTTTCAACATCATCGCCCCTCTCCCTCAATCCTGATAGTTCTAGATTAAATTCAATTCTTCAGAAGAATTTGACTGATCTTTTCGGCTTTGGTCAGAAGGCCCCGCCAGGCCCCCACAGAAACGTCATCCCTGCTGGTCCAGGAAACCAGGACAAGTTGATCCCGGATCGTTGCTGAACTCCAGCCATCTGGAAGTCCTTGGGCCGTGGGGCCGCTCCACCCAAGTAGTTCTTTCTCCAGCGCCGGCGGGATTTCCACCGGTTCCAGTTCGGTCTGCCCTTCTTCGGTATGACCGGTGTAGCCGGTGGTCTCGATGTAGAAGCGTTCCCGAAAGGCCGGGCCGCCGATATCGGTTTGCACATCGGGTTTTAGGGCAACGAGTGACCGCGCGGCTCCCGGCGGATACTGGCCAATGGTATAGATTGGCGCATTTGCTCTGGTCCTACCCTCGATCAGACAGGCAATCCCCCTGTAGGTCGTGCCGGTGTCGATAGTCCCAACTTTGTACTCGAAATGAAAAAAATAGGCAGTGCCACCGGCACGGGACGCTATCATCACCTTGCTGGGTTGCCAGTGGTGGCGAACATAGAGTTTTGACAGGGCTTCCCGCAGCTTCCCCGGCACAGAATCGGCCCAGTCCCAGCCTTCGGCTTGGGCCAGGACCTGCAACTGGTCGCTTGTTTTACTGCTCTTGATCCACATCGGAACAAAAACTGCGAGGGCGGCAAGCACACCCACGCCGGTGATAATCATAGCCGGAAGAAAGCGCGGGTCTGAAGTCGATCCCCATCCCATCACAGAAACTCCTTATTCGAAATTCGAGGCTTTCGCGTTCGTCAAAAATATAAAATTCACTCAATCAATGATTTAAAACTATCACTGTTTTAACCTACAGTTCCCAAAAATTTGGCCGACATTCCAATGATAACCTTCAAACCGGAGTCAATCGTGGGTAAGCTTTGTAATCGATGGAAGTAATTTCTTTCGTCGACCATTCGACAATTCCGATGTCATATCTCGCTGTAGTTGGAAGGCCACGCCTGTACAATTCCCAGCACCCAGACATAGCTCTCCTGTCATTTTCAACGTGCCATCGAATCTTCCGCTTACGCCGGTAGGGGGTGATCTTAGACCATCATTCAATCCACAGATTTTCTGGAATAAGCTCCTTGGCGCGGCCACCTCGGCCACCGGAATGTGACATGCCGGACATGGCGAACGACCTTGGCGTTGATTTTCACCAGCTTCAGTCGGCGATCGAAATCGACCTGCAGTGTGGATTTCCTGCCTTCACCCACTGGGTGAGTAGGCGCGTGTCTGTTCAGATGTGTGTATAATATTGATTCTTATAGAAGAATCATGCTGTCGCCGCATGAAATCTAGGACTTGCCGGGGAAATCGGAGCTTAAGACTGAACATCGCCATCAAAGCACACTGAATGAGCCAGGCAATGCAGTCGAACTTCGATATTTACGTTTACGTAAACGTCAACTATTATCAATCGATGAATAAATCCTTCTCTATAGCTGAGCTGGCACAGGAATTCGGGATCACGAACCGGACCATCCGTTTCTATGAATCCGAAGGCATGCTGGCACCATTGCGCGAGGGGCAACGCCGAATTTATCGCCCACGGGACCGAGTGCGACTGAAGCTGATTCTACGCGGTAAACGCCTGGGTCTGAGCCTTCAGGAGATCCGCGAGATCATTGACCTCTATGATGCCGCCAAGGGTGAATCCGGACAACTTAATCTGCTGCTCGATAAGATCGAAGCCCGCAGGGAAGATCTGGAGAACAAACGGCGCGACATCGACGCCACGTTGTCGGATCTGGATGACGTCGCTGAAAAGTGCCGCGCGCGGCTGGATGAAATCAACGCTGGCGTAATTCTTGAGGCAAAAGGGGGCGTGGGATGACGTCATTCACTGTTCATGACCCTGAATACGAATCCAAGGTGCGCGCCAGCTTTGCGCGGCAGAAGATCATGGCGCTGCTCGGGGCTGAACTGGGGAAGGTTGAACCAGGGCTGGTCGAGATTGAATTACCCTTCCGGGAAGACCTGACACAGCAGCACGGGTTCTTTCATGCAGGGGTCACCAGTACGATCGCGGATTCTGCCGGCGGCTATGCCAGCTTCAGTCTGTTTCCGGAAGAAAGTTCCGTTCTCACGGTCGAGTATAAAATGAACCTCCTGGCGCCGGCCGACGGTGAACGCCTGGTCGCGACCGGCCGTGTGCTCAAGCCTGGCCGGACTTTGACTGTCTGCGATCTCGAGGTGGTGGCGTATAAGGCGGGCCGCAGCAAGCTGGTGGCGAAAGGACTGCAGACCATGATGTGCCTGCAAGACCGGCCCGATATTGCTCAAGCCGGATAAAACATCAACCGCCAGGGTCTTACGCTGTCGCTTAAGCCCTCGGCGGGACAGGATCTACACAGGAAACTTCTCATGATACCGAACCAATATCCCGGCCTAGATTTCGACCTTGGCGAGACCGCCGAAATCATGCGTGACACCGTCATGTCTTTTGCCTCGGAAAAGATAGCCCCCCTTGCGGCCGACATCGACCGGGACGATCGCTTTCCGCGCGAACTCTGGCCGCAGATGGGTGAACTCGGCCTGCTCGGTATCACGGTTGAAGAGGAACTTGGCGGCAGCGGCATGGGGTACCTCGAACATTGTGTCGCTATGGAAGAGGTCAGCCGCGCGTCGGCGAGTGTCGGCCTGAGCTACGGCGCGCATTCGAACCTCTGCGTCAACCAACTGCGCCGGAACGGCAACGCCGATCAAAAGACCCGTTATCTGCCCGGATTGATCTCAGGCGAACATGTCGGTGCGCTGGCGATGAGTGAACCTGGGGCCGGATCAGACGTCGTCGGTATGCGCACTCGGGCCGATAAGAAAGGCGATCGCTACGTCCTGAACGGCAACAAGATGTGGATCACCAACGGACCCGAAGCAGATGTCCTGATCATCTATGCCAAGACCGATCCTGACGCCGGGCCACACGGGATTTCGGCTTTCCTGGTGGAGAAGGAATTTAAGGGCTTCTCGACCGCACAGAAGCTGGACAAACTCGGCATGCGCGGCTCGCCGACCTGCGAACTTGTATTTGAGGATTGCGAGGTGCCGGAGGAGAATCTGGTTGGTACTTTGGGGAAGGGCGTCAACGTTCTGATGAGCGGTCTCGACTATGAACGCGCTGTTCTGGCAGCTGGTTCCACAGGCATTATGCAAGCCTGCATGGATGTTGTGCTGCCATATCTGCATGAGCGTAAGCAGTTCGGCAAGTCGATCGGCGAATTTCAGTTGATGCAGGGAAAATTGGCTGACATGTACACCACGATGAACGCCAGCAAGGCTTACGTCTATGCCGTGGCAAAGGCCTGCGACCGGGGTCAGACGACGCGTAAGGATGCCGCAGGTGCTATTCTCTATGCGGCGGAAAAGGCGACGTGGATGGCGTTGGAAGCGATTCAAGCCTTGGGCGGTAACGGCTATATTAATGACAACGCGACCGGCCGGCTGCTGCGTGATGCCAAGCTCTATGAGATTGGGGCCGGAACCTCGGAGATCCGCCGTTGGTTGATCGGCCGCGAGCTGTTCGGCGAAACGGCATAACGAAAAGCGATCAGGAGTACCGGTATGTCTCTTGAGATGAAGCCGAAGTGCGAGCGGTGCGGGAACGGTCTTGCCAAGGATGGCCAGGCTTTTATCTGTAGTTATGAATGCACCTTTTGTCCTGAATGCACCAAGGCAATGGAAAATACCTGTCCGAATTGCGGTGGTGAGCTCCTGACGCGGCCTCGCCGAATTGAGCCGGCAACGGTCGCCTGAGACGGAAACACAGGCGGGGGTCTATCACCTGTTTTTTCGCTAGAGACATTGGCGTGCGTACAAACTGACTGCCGAGTCGTTGGGATGCCTGGATGTCTTCGGGGTCGTTGAATCAACGAAGAGTCAAAGCCTTAGCCGGACCGCACGATGCAAACACCACTTGACGGATTTCCGTTTCTGGATAGGGGGAGTAGGCTTACGCATTCGCGGTGTATTCGCCCGATGTTACAGAGCGCGATCGCTCCTGATTGAAAGAACCAGGAACGAGAATCGCATTCGAACCAACTAAACGAGAGGCTGATTCACGTTTCGCTTTGATTCAAAGAGAAGCGATCGCCCTCTAGGAGGCCCCGTGCCCACATTACTCATTACCGGCGCCAATCGCGGCATCGGTCTGGCGCTGGTGCAATCGTTCGCCAAGGACGGCTGGAAGATTCATGCCTGCTGCCGAAATCTGGAAAAGTCAAAAGACCTGAAAGCGGTTTCCGGCGATATCACGCGCCACAAGCTGGATGTGACTGATAATCTCAAGGTGGAAGCCCTTGCGCGGCAGCTTGCAGACGAACCGATCGACCTGCTGCTCAACAATGCGGGTGTCTACAACACGCGCGAAGGTTACGGGGCGACCGACTACGACGCCTGGTCGGAGATGCTGGCCGTCAATACTCTGTCGCCTTTACGTGTGGTCGAACATTTTGCCGATCTGGTGGCCAAGAGCGACCGCAAACTGATCGCCAATATGTCGAGCCGGCTTGGCTCGATCTCGGCAGCGGAAAAGGGCGGAAACTACCCCTATCGGACCTCGAAGTGTGCGCTGAACATGGTGACCAAACTGCTGTCCATCGATCTTGCCGAACGGGGCATCACGACGATCGCGATGCACCCCGGATGGGTCCAGACCGATATGGGCGGCGGTACCGCGGATATTACCGTCGACGAGTCCGTGCGCGGACTCCGAGCTCTACTCGACTGCACCGGACCGGACGACAACGGCGGCTTTTTTAACTATGACGGTTCGGCGTTACCTTGGTGACACCTGCCGTTGCTAAGTGGAATGCAATAGGGGACGCAATCACGTCATGCTGCTGAACAACGAACAGAGACTGATCCGCGATACCGCCCGGCAGTTTGCACAGGAACGCCTGGCCCCTCATGCCGCCACCTGGGACCGCGACGCCTGCTTTCCCAAGGAAGCCATCCAAGAGATGGCGTCACTCGGGTTTTTGGGCATGTTGGTGCCTGAAACCTATGATGGCGTGGGGGCGGACAATCTGTCTTACGCTCTTGCGCTGATGGAAGTCGCGGAAGGGGATGGTTCCTGTTCGACCGTCATGAGCGTGCATAACTCGGTTGGTTGCATGCCGGTGTTGCGCTATGGCTCCGAAGAGCAAAAGGAACGGTTTCTGAAACCGATGGCCCGCGGGGAAAAGCTCGGCGCTTTCTGCCTGACCGAACCGCAGGCGGGATCGGACGCGGCAGCCCTCAAGACAAAAGCGCGCAAGGACGGCAATCACTACGTCCTCGATGGTGTGAAGCAGTTCATTACCTCCGGCCGCAACGCCGACGTTGCCATTGTTTTTGCAGTGACCGATCCGGAGAGGGGAAAGAAAGGCATTAGCGCCTTTATCGTACCGACCGATACGCCGGGCTACGGCGTCGCCTCCACTGAAAACAAGCTGGGACAAAAGGCATCGGATACCTGTCAGATTTCCCTTGAATCCTGCCGATTGACCCCGGATCATCTATTGGGTGAAGAGGGCGAGGGCTATCGTATCGCGCTCTCCAATCTTGAGGGCGGGCGGATCGGAATCGCCGCTCAATCGGTGGGCATGGCACGGGCCGCCTATCAGGCGGCCTTGAGTTACGCCAAAGAGCGCCAAAGCTTCGGAAAGCCGATCGTCGAACATCAGGCGGTCTCCTTCCGTCTGGCGGACATGGCGACACAGATTCACGCGGCTGAATTGATGGTCATGGATACGGCGCGCCTGCGCGATGCCGGCATGCCCTGCCTGAAGGAAGCGGCGATGGCCAAGCTCTTTGCCTCCGAGATGGCCGAGCGGGTCTGTTCGGATGCCATTCAGATCCACGGCGGCTACGGCTACCTCAACGATTTCCCGGTGGAACGGATCTATCGGGATGTTCGGGTCTGCCAGATTTACGAAGGTACCTCTGACATTCAGCGCCTGCTGATTGGCCGGGAGATCACGAAGTAGACTGCCGGAATCGTTCGGGATTGTAAGGGGGGCTGGATGAATCAGAGGCAGATTGAAGTCTTCCGCGCGGTCATGATCTACGGAAGCATTACGCGTGCTGCCGAAATGCTGCGGGTGTCCCAGCCTGCCGTCAGCCGGTTGATCGCGGACCTGGAATCGGATCTCGGGTTTCAGTTGTTCGTGCGCAGTGGAGGAAGGGCACAACCGACGCCCGAGGCGGCTAGCTTAAAAGAAGAGGCGGACCGCTTTTTCATCGGCCTTGACCGTGTTGAGGCGGCGGCCCGGGAAATCCGGGATCTCCGGCGCGGGCATATCCGCCTTGCGACCATGCCTGCGGTCTCCTTTGCAATCGCGCCGCGGATCGTCAGCGCCTTTACCAAGACCAATGAGTCGGTGAAGGTGACGATGGATGTCCATACCTCGCCCCGGATCATCGACCTGCTGGCCGCAGGACAATTCGACCTCGGACTTGCGCAGCTGCCCGAGACACGTCCTGATATCGAGATACTCGCCACATACCGCCTAGCCTGTGTTTGTGCGGTGCCGACGGCGCATCCGCTTGCTGGCAAAACAGAGATCTCGATAGAGGATCTGGCCGGTGAACCTTTGGTGGCCCTCTCTCACCATACTCTGGCGTCACGGCATTTGGCGCAGAGCTTCCTCGCTGCCGATATCAGGCGCGACATCAAGGTCGAATCGCAGCCGTCTTACGCTGCCTGCGCCTTGGTGGCTGAGGGTGTGGGGCTCGCCATCGTCGATCCGCTGACGGCTGATTTTTTCGGCCGGGAAAGATTGGCTGTTGCCGCTTTCGTTCCTGAAACACCGTTCGACATCCGTCTGATGCGGCCAGCCGGCGTGCCGGTGTCTCGCTTGACCGAAGTTTTTGCCGAACAGGCCATGAACCGGTTCGCCGAGCATCCGCTCGTAACGCAGATCACATAATATTTGGTTATGACCTTCGCCATATTTGGCATTTGATTTTATATCTGCCGCCGCGATGATGGATGAAGGTACATCTCGAAGATTGCCCGCGAGAAGGTGATCTTCATAAAACGGGAGAGTGTTATGGCGTTCTCAAAATGGTTTTTTGCAGCCTGCGCGGCAGTGGTGGCCTCTGCTTCGGCAGCTCAGGCGGCCGACTACAAGATGCGGCTGCATACCCTGGTCAAATCCCCGCATCCCTACAACGACATGGCCGGCTTTATGCAGTCCGAACTGTCAAAGCGCAGTGGTGGCGCAATCGAAGTCCGGATTTTCGATGCCGGTCAGCTTGGCAAGGATCCGGCGGTGATCGGCGAGATGGGGCTGGGCACCATCGATCTGATGATCAGCTCGACCAATAATGCCGCCAAACAAGTCCCTGAGTATCAGATTTTTTCGATGCCGTATCTCTTTGGCGATTTCGATGACCTGATGTCCAAGGTCGGGCCTGGGAGCGCCGCGGAAAGCTATTTCAAGCAGGTCTATGAGGACCGTCAGCTCAACATGAAGCTGTTGGCACTGGGCGGTTCGGGCACGCGTAATATGTCGAACTCCAAGGGACCGGTGAATGCTTTGGCCGATATCAAAGGCTATAAGATGCGCACGCCGCCTTCGCCGATGATTTCCAAAACCTGGGAAGCTCTGGGAACGTTACCGGTGACCATTGCCTGGGGTGAACTCTATGCTGGCGTTCAAACCGGTGTTGCGGAAGCCCTGGAGAGCTCAATCCCCGGATATGCCGGCTCAAAGCTCTATGAGGTCGCGCCCTACCTCGCGCTCACCGCGCACACCATCCAGGTCAATCACGTTTCCATGAGTGCGCGCGCCTGGGAAAAGCTGCCGGCCGATCTCCAGAAAGTCGTGACCGAGGTCGCGGCAGAGGCTTCGGTGCTTGGCATCGAAAAGGCGAAGCAATATGAGGCCGATCTGGTCAAGAAACTTCAGGCCGACAATGGTGTGACAGTGACGACTCCGGATGTCGGCGAATTCCAGGCGGCGTTGGCTCCCATGCAGGCGACGCTGGCCGAGGAACTCGATCTCGTCGCCCCGATGAAAGCCGTCATGGGACAGTAATGGATTATAGAGGGCCGGCTTCCCGGGTCGGCCCGATGGGAGCTGGCAGATCCTGATGCTTGTCCGTATCAATGATCGGATAGAGGCGGTGCTTGCTGCGGGCCTTGCGCTTGCCTTTGCCGCTATGATCGCGACCGTGTTCGCGCAGGTTGCTGCGCGCAACGTCCTTGAGATTCCACTGATTTGGACGCTGGACGTGGCGCAGCTGTTGTTCTCCTGGTGTATCTTTATCGGCGCCGCGGTAGCATTCCGCCGGGGCGGGCATTATGTGGTTGATCTGCTGCCTGCCGGAGCGTTGCGTGGCCGGCGAGTGCAGGCGGTTCTTTCCCTAATCGCCTCGGTGGTCGTGATCGCAATCTTGGTGCGTTACGGGGCTACGTTGGCCGAAATCGCGACGCGGCGTGTTTCGCCTTCGATAGGCATCTCCGAATTTTGGTTCTTCCTGCCGATTCCGCTAGGGGGCGCGTTTATGGCGCTGTTCCTGATTGAGAAGCTGATGACAGGGGAGAGCCCGGAGTGAACCCCCTCGTACTTCTGATCGCCGGATTTTTTGTCCTGATCGCCTTCCGGGTCAACATCGGTTTTTCGCTGATCCTTTCCTCCGTTTTCGTCATGTTGTGGGAAGACCTGCCGCTCGCCTCGGTCGCCAACCAGATGTATTCCAACATCGACAGCTTTCCATTGCTGGCGGTTCCCTTTTTCATGTTTCTCGGTCGCATTCTGAATGCAGGGTCGATCACGGACCGCTTGCTTTCCGTTGCCGACGCGACCGTAGGGCATGTGCGGGGCGGCCTTGGCCATGTGAACGTCTTTGTCTCCATGGTCTTTGCCAGCCTGTCCGGCTCTGCCGCTGCCGACACTGCGAGCGTCGGTTCTATCCTGATCCCTGCCATGAAAAAGGCCGGTTATGACCCGGCCTTCTCGGTTGCTTTAACGGCGGCATCCTCGACCCTTGGCGTGATCATTCCGCCTTCGATTATCCTTATCGTTTATGGCGCTTTTGGGAATGTTTCCATCGGGGCTCTGTTTCTAGGCGGTGTGGTGCCTGGTATGGCGATTGGTCTTTTCATGATGGCCTATACTTACGTAATGGCGGTCAGACGAGGATATCCCTCCAGCCCTTTTCCGGGTCTGCGTCCTTTGGGCCACGCCGTATGGCGCGGCGCAGCTCCTCTGCTGATTCCCGTCGTTGTTTTGGGCGGCGTGATCGCAGGTATCTTTACCCCGACCGAAGCGGCCATCAGTGCGGTCGTCTGGGCACTGATCCTTTCACTGGTGATTTACCGGGACATACCCTTCAGGGACATGCCGCGGCATCTGGCGAATGCAGCGGTCGAATTTTCCGTGCCGCTCTTTACGGTGGCAGGGGCGGGGATCTTCGGTTGGCTGACCGCCTATCTGGGCGCTGCGGACATCGTCGTCGAATTCATCACGCGTCAGACCGACAACCCCTACGGCATCATGCTTCTGCTAATCGGGTTTCTGCTACTGGTCGGGACCGTTCTCAATCCGATCTCGGCGGTGCTCATATTCCTGCCGATCATCCAGGCCCTCGGCGATACGGCCGGGATGCATCCCGTCCACATGGGTGTACTTGCAACGATCGTGTTATCGGTCGGACTGATCACGCCACCCTACGGTATCTGCCTGCTGATTGCGGCCCAAATCGGCGATGTGTCACTGGGCCGGGCCATGATCGCGGTTTTGCCGATTGTCGGCCTCACTGTACTCGTCGCCGTTCTCTCACTCTGGCTGCCCGATCTGGTGCTGGCCTTTCCTAAGTTCGTCTCACCCAAGCTATTTTGATCTCTGGAGGAAAAGATGGCGCATATCAGACCTAAAGGTTCATTCGTCGCACTCGTGACACCGATGAACGAAGACGGATCCATCGATCTGGAGGGGTTTCGCAGCCTGCTGCAGTTTCATGAGGAAAACGGTACTGAAGCCGTGCTGATCATGGGCTCGACGGGAGAGGTATCGATGCTTTCGCCCGACGAGCGGCGCATGATCATTACCGAGACCGCAAAAATGAAGAGTGGGCGCATGCTGTTCTATTACGGCTGTACAGGTCAAAGCACGGATACAACCATCGACTATGTACGCTATGCCAAGGCAGAAGGTGCCGATGGTGCGATTATCGCGGCGCCCGCCTATATCTGCGCCTCCAATGCGGATATCACCGACTATGCGCTGGAAGTCTGCGATAGTGTCGATCTACCGATCGGCTTCTACAACAATCCGCCGAGAGTGAAAACCGACCTGCACTGGGATGACCTGTTGCGGCTGGCGAAGCATCCCAACATGGTGGTGTTGAAGGAATCCACGACCCGGGTCGGCCAGGTGGCGCAGGTCTGTGCAGCCAAGCCCGATATGGCGATCATGTGCTGCTGCTCGCCCAATCTGGGTTTGGTTGTACCCATGATGGCCCTGGGTGGCGACGGCACCGCGAACATGACCGGGAACATCATTCCGCGGGAGATGGCGGTGATTTCCAAGAAGTGGGAGAGTGGTGAAGATGCTTTTGCCTGCCGGGAGGTCTGGCTTGCGAACCTGGATATGCTTCACTACGCCTATTCAGCCATCAATCCGGTGGCGATCAAGTCCTTGATGCGGGCCGTGGGCATGCCGTCCGGCCCGATGAGAAGGCCACTCAAAGCGCTTGAAGGGGCTGCCTTGCAGAAGGGTTTGGAGATTGCCGCCAACCTTGGGCTCGATAAGACCTACGGCTATAAGATCGGAACCCGTGCTGTTGCGGCAGAGTAGCGATATGGCAAAGCGGGTGATTATCGTTACCGGTGCGTCCAGCGGAATTGGAGCGGCGACCTGTCGGCGTCTCGCAAAACCGGGTGTATCGATTGTTGCGCATGCCCGGGGCGGGACGGATGGGGCAAAACGCCCGGCCTTGAACAGCCTTGTCGGCGAATTGCGGGATAAAGGTGCTGAGGCGACTGCGGTGTTTTCGGACCTGAGCGATGGCATGGCAGCCGACTTGGTGAGCGAGGCCTCGAAGTGTTTCGGCCAGGTAGACCAGATCGTCTCCAACGCAGGTTTTGCCCTGCCAACATTAGTGGGCGACCTGACACGGGCTGAGTTTAATCGTTCTGTAGAGGTCATGACCGGGGCGTTTTTCGATTTGATTACGACGGCTCGACCTCAACTCGAAGCTTCGCCCTGTGGGCGTATCGTTGCCGTCAGCTCATTCGTGGCACACAGGAGTCCGGCAGGGAAACTCTTCCCGGCAACTGCGGCTGCGAAGGCTGCGATTGAAGGGCTGGCGCGTTCCTTTGCGGCACAAACCGCCTGCTGCGGCGTAACGGTCAACTGCGTAGCACCGGGTTTTACCCGAAAAGAATCCAGCGGGCATTCCGCCCTGTCTGAAGGCGCGTGGCGAGCAGCGGCAGAAGCAACACCCTCTGGCCGGATTGCCGAACCGAACGATATCGCCGCTGCAATCGAATTTTTCCTGAGCGACTCTGCAGCACACATCACGGGCCAAACCCTCCATGTGGATGGCGGTCTCAGCTTGGTATGAGGAGGATCCTATGCCCATCGTACGCGTGACCATGGCGGCCGGCCGCACAACGGAACAGAAGCAGGAAGCGGCGCGCGAAATCACAGAAACGATCGCGCGTTGCTGCAACGCGCATGCCGAACATGTTTATGTCTACTTCGAAGATGTTTCGCCGGACGAATGGACGGTTGGGGGTGAAACCATTACGGAACGCAAGCGGAAGCGTGGAGAAACTTAGCGTAACCTGTGTCCAGTTGGTGTATCGAATGTGATCAAGCTTCAGGATGTAAAACAACGTGTCTGCAGGAAGTCGGTTTTGCTTTTCGGTTCGTTTGACCCAAAGACTTCACGAGAACGAACCTGAAGCAGGAGCCGAAGTTGCCCGGCGCGATATATTGAAGTATCCCTAAAAGGACGAGATCTGTTTTCCGAGCGGTGGCCGCCAGTAACCGTATCAGAGGACCATTGATCCGATATGACAAACGCCACCCCGAACGACCCCATCGAGTTCCATTTCGATTTCTCCAGCCCTTTTGGTTATTTCGCCGCCCAGCAGATTGATGAACTGGCGGCGCGCCATGATCGTTCCGTCCTTTGGCGGCCGCTGTTGCTCGGCGCCGTTTTCAAGGAAACCGGCGTTCGGCCCATGACATCGATCCCCATGAAGGCGGGCTACGCGGCACACGATCTAAAAAGGACCGCCCGGCGTTATGGCTTTGCCTGGACGATGCCCGAAAGCTTCCCGTTCTCATCCATCGCTGCCTGTCGTGCGTTCTACTGGCTGGATGGGCGCGACCCTGATGCCGCGAAGGATCTGGCAAAAGCTCTGTATCGTGAAGCCTTCGCCGAAGGCCGCGAGATCGCGACGTCACAGGCGGTTGTCACCGTTGCCGCGCGTTTGGGGCACGATGCAGAAACAGTCGACGCAGCGCTGAAGAATCCGGATGTAAAAGAGCGTCTGCGCGTTGCCGTGCAGGAAGCTATCGATCGAAAGATCTTCGGCTCACCCTTTTTCCTGGTTGGTGAGGAGCCCTTTTGGGGGCACGACCGGATGGATATGCTGGAGGATTGGTTGGAGTCGGGTGGTTGGTAGCAGGCTGGGGACCGAGATACAGTCCGGCCAGCGCAATTGCGAGAAGCCGGGAGCAGGTCATGATTTACCGGAACCGCTCAGCAGTTGCGTCCAATCAGAATAATCCGCTCTACATCAAGTAAGTAGAACGGGTTCATCAGGTTAAAGGATTGCCCAAGACGAGTCCCTCCGGACTGGATCTGCTCTTGTCGGCCGTCTTCGGCTATCCAGAACCTGGTCAGCCGGCCGCAGTTTGGAAGCACGCGGCGCCGATTGCTTTACGTTTACGTAAACGTAAAATATAACTCGCAAGCTTCTCAACTGTTGGGTATATAGTCTCCCTGGAGTGCTCGGCAGATCCATGTGTCAAGCCGGTGCAAGGTGACGCGGTCAGACGCCCCAAAAAAAACCGTCCTGCAGAGTGGGATACCCTCTTGTCACCGCAGGTCGGGTTGGGGATCTTGCATTGATCCGCGCGGTGCGGGAAATGTGAGAACGCGTGCGGGAGGAGAGCAAGAGGCCATGACCGTTTTAAAGAGTGCCGTCTCGACACGAGCGCCTGAATTTCAGGAAAATCAGGCTGCGATGCGTGCGCTTGTCGAGACGCTACGCGGTCAGGTGGATGGGGCTCGGCTGGGAGGTGGCGAGCGGGCACGAAAACGGCATCTCGATCGCGGTAAACTTCTGCCACGGGAACGGGTGCGGACGTTGCTCGATCCTGGCGCACCGTTTCTGGAGCTTTCGCAGCTGGCAGCCTTTGATATGTATGGTGGCGATATCGCTTCGGCTGGTGTGATCACCGGTATTGGCCGGGTATCCGGGCAGGAATGCATGATCGTCGCGAACGATGCGACCGTTAAAGGCGGTACCTATTATCCCATGACCGTGAAGAAGCATCTCCGTGCGCAGGAGATTGCCGAGCAGAACCATCTGCCTTGCATATATCTGGTCGATTCCGGCGGCGCCAATCTGCCGAACCAGGATGAAGTCTTTCCGGATCGCGAGCATTTCGGCCGAATTTTCTATAATCAGGCCAACATGTCGGCAAAGGGGATCGCACAGATCGCAGTGGTGATGGGGTCCTGTACCGCCGGCGGCGCTTATATGCCGGCTATGGCGGACGAAAGCATTATTGTGCGCAACCAGGGCACCATTTTCCTGGCGGGCCCACCCCTGGTAAAAGCCGCGGTCGGTGAAGTGGTTTCGGCCGAAGACCTGGGCGGTGCCGATGTTCATTCCCGCACGTCGGGTGTGACCGATCATATGGCTCAAAACGACGCCCAGGCCCTGGGTTTGGCGCGCCGGATTGTTGCGAATCTCAATCGGGTGAAGCGGCACAATCTTGCGATCGAAGACCCGCAGGACCCTCTTTACGACCCGTCGGAGATCTATGGCATCGTGCCGCAGGACCTCCGCAAGCCTTACGACGTGCGCGAAGTGATTGCGCGCCTTGTCGACGCCAGTGCCTTTGACGAATTCAAGTCACTTTACGGCACCACTCTGGTGTGCGGCTTCGCCCGGATCCTGGGTTATCCCGTGGGAATCATCGCGAACAACGGCATCCTCTTTTCAGAATCCGCCCTCAAAGGCGCGCACTTCGTCGAGCTTTGCTGTCAGCGCGGCATACCGCTGGTTTTTCTGCAGAACATCAACGGCTTCATGGTTGGTCAAAAATACGAGGCCGGAGGAATTGCCAAGGATGGCGCCAAGATGGTGACGGCGGTGGCCTGTGCAAAGGTGCCCAAATTCACCGCAGTCATAGGTGGCAGCTTCGGCGCCGGAAACTATGGCATGTGTGGCCGCGCCTACTCTCCGCGCTTTCTCTGGATGTGGCCCAACTCCCGCCTATCGGTGATGGGCGGCGAACAGGCGGCAGGTGTGCTCGCGACTGTGCGCCGGGACAATATCGAGGCGCGTGGCGAGTCTTGGAGCAACGAAGAAGAGGCTGCTTTCAAGCAACCGATCCTGGACCAGTTCGAAGTTCAGGCTCATCCTACTTATGCGAGCGCCCGCTTGTGGGATGATGGTATTATCGATCCGTTGGATACGCGCATGTCTTTGGGATTGGGGATCTCCGCTGCGCTCAACGCACCGATAGAACGGACCACTTTTGGCGTATTCAGGATGTAAGAGCCAAGATGTATAATCCATTTTTTCTCGAAGAAATCGCCCCCAGCGGGATCGCCCGGATCACCTTGACCCGGGTCGATGTTCATAACGCGTTCAATGACGCGCTGATCTCTGAACTGACGTCGGCCCTGCAAGGGCTTGATGAAGATCCGCGGGTCCGCATGGTGATCCTGGCAGCCAAGGGCCGCAGTTTTTCGGCCGGTGCCGATCTCAACTGGATGAAGGCGATGGCTGGCTACGCGGAGAAGGAGAACCTCGAGGATGCGCGTGGTCTTGCAGAATTGATGCGGACGCTGAACGAATTGAGTAAGCCGACCCTGGCGTTGGTTCAGGGTGCTGCTTTCGGCGGTGGCGTCGGTCTTGTCGCCTGTTGCGATATTGCTCTGGCCTCGGAAGAGGCAAGCTTCTGCCTCTCCGAAGTCCGTCTCGGACTGATTCCAGCAGTGATCTCTCCCTACGTGATTGCTGCGATAGGACAGCGTGCGGCCCGGCGTTACTTCCTAACCGCAGAGCGCTTTCCCGCCAGTGAAGCTTACCGAGTGGGGCTGGTTCATGAGGTGGTGCCCGCCGAAGACCTGGAGACACGCGGGCAGCGGCTCGCACAGGTGCTGCTGGCCGGTGGTCCATCCGCGCAAAAGGAATCGAAGGATCTGATCTTCGCGGTCAGCAACAGAGCGATCGACGATGACGTGGTAGAGGAGACTGCCGTGCGGATCGCGCGCCTGCGCAAATCGCCAGAAGGCCGCGAAGGTGTCAATGCCTTCCTCGAAAAGCGTAAGCCGGACTGGGCACAAGACTGATCGCCATGCATGCGGGCAATCGCAGACTGCTGGGGGGCATACTCGCGACCGGGGCCATGGTGCTTTTGATCACCTTTGCCGTGGCTGACCGGGCCGGTTTTTTTGAGTTGGTCGTTCTGGCGGGGATTTCCGCGAGCGTCGCCTTTTTCTTTACAGTGTTTCCCGGCAGCCGGTTCTTTGCCATCGCGTTTGCGAACTTTCTGTCGGTTTACACCTGTGTATTTGTTGTTTTTGTCGAAACCAACTTCAGCGGTGTGATCGCGCCTGCCGCCCAGATAGCCTACATCCTGCCGATGGTCGGGTTTATCGCCGGAACGTGGCTTCGGCGCGACGCGATCCGCGAGATCGTCGTCTCGCATCGGGTTCAGGAAGGCGGCAGATTCCGGCGTGGGCTGCCGTGGGTCCTGCCGTTGGTGCTGATTGGTGCGGTCAGCTTTATGATTCCTGGTCAGGCCCTGGGGGCGCAGATGGAGAGTTATCTGCTCGTCGGTGCGATGGCGCTTATCGCTCTCGTGGTCTTTACGGTGAGCAGCAACGTTTCGGCCTTTCTGCTCGATACGGGACTTGTGTTCGAAGCCTTCTTCAATCGCGTGCAGGGGCTTTACATTCCCGCTTTCGCTTTTCTGACCTTTTACTCCATCAACGTAATCGTGTTCGCCAGCCTCTATCGGATTCTGGACCGTTTTTCGGATGATTATCAGTTTGCAATCGACGGCGCCGCGCGGAACATCTCCTTTCAGGAAAGTCTGTATTTTTCAATCATCACGTTGAGCACGGTCGGCTACGGCGACATCGTGCCGGTCAGCAGTGGGCTGCGGGCACTTTCGGCGGTCCAGATCGTACTCGGCGTACTTTTTCTGCTTTTCGGATTTTCCGAGATCATGAGCTACTCGAAAGAACGCGGTTCCGGACACAAGGACGAAGTTTGACTCTGAATTGGTTTTAATGCCGGGACTAAGGATAGGACGAGGCCTTTGTTTGATAAAATTCTGATTGCGAACCGGGGCGAGATTGCCTGCCGCGTCATGGCAACGGCACGTCGCCTGGGAATCCGTACAGTCGCGGTCTATTCGGACGCGGATCGCGACGCGCTGCATGTTGCGCGGGCCGACGAGGCTTGCCGGATTGGCCCGCCGCCGGCGGTTGAAAGCTATCTGGATGGAAAGGCGATCATAGCCGCCGCACTGGCCACCGGCGCGCAGGCGGTCCATCCGGGCTATGGCTTTCTTTCGGAAAATGCGGATTTTGCGCAGGACTGCGCGACGGCAGGTTTGGTTTTTGTGGGGCCGCCGGCCGACGCAATTCGGGCCATGGGTTCAAAGAGCGAGGCGAAAGCATTAATGGAGCGCGCGTCGGTCCCTTTGGTGCCGGGGTACCATGGCGCCGATCAGGATCCGGAGCTGCTGGCATCGGAAGCCGCTAAGATCGGCTTTCCGGTCTTGATCAAGGCCTCTGCAGGGGGCGGTGGCAAGGGTATGCGGGTCGTTGGTTCGGCTGGCGACTTTCCGGCGGCGCTGGAATCGGCCCGGCGCGAGGCGGCTTCTTCCTTCGGCGACGAACGGGTTCTGGTCGAAAAATACCTCACCGCACCACGTCACATCGAGGTCCAGGTTTTCGCCGATGCGCAGGGCAATGCGGTCCACCTTTTTGAACGTGATTGTTCGGTTCAGCGGCGCCATCAGAAGGTTGTGGAAGAGGCTCCAGCGCCCGGCATGACCGAAGAGCGCCGCGCCGAAATGGGCGCGGCGGCTGTAGCTGCGGCGCAGGCCATCGGCTATCAGGGAGCAGGAACCGTGGAATTCATTGCCGAAGGCGATGACTTCTATTTCATGGAAATGAATACGCGCTTGCAGGTCGAGCATCCTGTGACCGAGATGATCACCGGGCAGGATCTGGTGGAGTGGCAGCTGCGGGTCGCCTCGGGCGAAGCTCTGCCTCAGTCCCAACCCGATCTCTCCATCTCCGGTCACGCCTTCGAAGTCAGGCTCTACGCGGAAGACCCACAGCGCGATTTCCTGCCGGCAACGGGTCGTCTGCATCATTTCGAAACGCCTGAAACCTCTGCGCATCTGCGTTTGGACAGCGGCGTCCGCCAGGGCGACTCGGTGACGGTCTATTACGATCCGATGATTGCCAAGCTGATCGTGTGGGATCATGACCGGGCTTCGGCGCTGACCCGCTTGCAGGGGGCGCTGGCGGCGACCCATGTGGTTGGCGTGACCACCAATACCGCGTTCCTCCATGCGGTGGCTTCGCATCCCGCCTTTGCGGCAGGCGGTGTCGATACTGGTTTCATCGAACGCTATGCCGAGGATCTTTTGCCGGCATCAGAGCCGCTGGACGATGCGGTATTGGCGCTGGCCGCCTTGGCTGAAATATCCGCGGTCGAAGGTGAGGCCTGCGGAAAAGCGGCGGCTTCTGGCGACGCGCGGTCGCCCTGGTTCCGGACCGATGGCTGGCGGCTGAACGGCGACACTCAGCGGCGCCTGCTGTTTGAGGCAGAGGGCCGTGAATTTGCCGTTGATCTGCGCTACGCCAACGGATCCGGCATCGAGGCGGCAATGCCTGGTGGTGGCGTACTCAAACTGCGTGGCGAGTGGCGGGAAGACGGCTCCCTGCGCGCCGATTTGGACGGCCGGATCTTCTCCGCGCGGGTGGTGCAACAGGGTAACGACTTCACGGTATTCCATGCGGGTGCCAGCCACTTGCTGCATCTGCGCGATCCACGTAATCCGGATCTGACCGGTGTGGATGAGGGCGGACAACTGACCGCGCCCATGTCGGGCAAGGTCGTGGAGGTGCGAGTCGAAGAAGGCGAGGGTGTCGAACAGGGTCAGGTTCTCGTGGTGCTGGAGGCCATGAAGATGGAGCACAGCATTACCGCGCCGCAGGATGCGACGGTATCATCGGTCTTTTTTTCGGCCGGTGATCTGGTCGAGGAGGGCGCCGAACTTCTGAGTCTCGAACTCAAGGATGACGTCACGCGTGATTAAAGGACGGTGCTCCGGCAAGCGGCTTGAAGACCGGCTTTTCGTTTGGCTCCGCAGGACGTGATGACAAGGTCGCTTGCATGCGGCCAGTGGCCGAGACATTAATCTTGAATACGGTCGTTTCCAACGGCAACGGTCAAGAGCGTGAATCATTCTCTACCTGTACTGAGCAGGGACTGTTTCATGCTTTATAGAAAAGAAGAGGCTGATTTGTCCTATCCGGCAAACGTCAAGATTGTTGAGGTCGGTCCACGCGATGGCCTGCAGAACGAAGCGCAGATTGTCTCCGCCGGCGTGAAGGTGGAGTTGATTGACCGCTTGGCGGACTGCGGGCTTTCCTTTATCGAGGCAGGGGCTTTCGTGTCGCCCCGCTGGGTTCCGCAGATGGCGGATTCGGCTGAGGTTTTGGCAGCGATAAGACGCAAACCCAATGTCAGCTATCCGGTGCTGGTCCCCAACATCAAGGGCCTGGAGCGCGCCATTGCGGCGGGCGTAGAAGAAATTGCCGTTTTCGGCGCTGCGTCCGAGAGTTTCACGCAAAAGAACATCAACTGTTCGATCGCCGAAAGCCTGGAGCGCTTTTTGCCTGTTATGGCGGAAGCCCGCGCGCAGGGCCTGCGGGTGCGCGGCTATGTCTCCTGCGTGCTCGGTTGTCCCTATGAGGGTGAGGTCGCCGTATCAGCGGTCAGTGATGTGGCTGAGGCGCTTTATCACGGCGGCTGTTATGAGATCTCTCTGGGCGACACTATCGGAGTCGGGACTCCTGCCAAGGCCAGGGCCATGGTCAATGCCGTGGCCGAGCGGGTACCGGTCGGTGACCTGGCGTTGCATTTTCACGACACCTACGGGCAGGCATTGGCCAATATCCATGCCTGTCTGGAGCTGGGGGTCGGGACAGTCGATTCTTCGCTTGCAGGCCTCGGTGGCTGCCCCTATGCCGACGGGGCCTCGGGCAACGTCGCCAGCGAGGACGTGCTCTATATGCTGGAAGGTCTGGGGGTTAAGACCGGTATTGATCTGGCCCTTCTGATAGAGACTTCCTGGTGGATCTCGGAACAGTTGGGGCGGCGGCCGGCTTCCAAAGTCGCGCTTGCGCGTGGCGGGAAGACTGAAAAAGCAAGTTGAACGGTTCGGAAATGAGAAGATTGGCGTGAGTAACCTGCATTTGATCAAGCTTTCTGTCGGCAGCGAGCATGTTGAAGGTCTGCGTGAGTGGCAGGCCTATCGTCTCCGCGAAACCGGTCAGATTTATCACCAGACCCGCATGATGCCTCGGCGTAAAGATGAACTGCTTGAGGGTGGTTCGATCTACTGGGTGATCAAGGGGCAGGTGCGGGCGCGTCAGCGGCTGTTGGACATCGAGACCGTCTACGACAACGAAGGCCAGCGTTATGCCCGTCTTATCCTCGATCAGGAGCTGCACCGGACCGTGAACCAGCCGCACAGGCCGTTCCAGGGCTGGCGGTATCTCAAGCCTGCGGACGCCCCGCAGGACTTGGCGAACGCCCCCGAAGGGATTGCGGAAATGCCAGAGGAAATGCGTGCTGAGCTGAAGGAATTAGGCTTGATATAAAAAGATAATTTTTTTTCATTTTCTTGCTGGACAGCCCGGAGCTGGGGGCCTATAACCCCGCTCGTCAGCAGCGCAGACACTCCGGTGGATCACGCGCTGGCCATCCAAAACGACAAGCTTCTCCAGGTGCACCTGGTAACGGTTGCACTGAGGGTTTCTTGTCGCTACTATCTTCGGCCTCACTTCACCGTATCGATTCGGTAGGTTGGGTTGTGGCTCCGGGAAACCGGAGTTGCGCGGATCTTGGGCTTGTTCTGATTTCCGCCTGTTCTTTGACATTGTTAATATGAATTTGGAAGGGATGCGCGGTCGGCGGTCTATGTGGGATGTGTTTGTTTCA
>NZ_CAMZOF010000014.1 GCF_947331435.1 Pelagibius sp. Alg239-R121
CACGCAAGACCTTGCAATATCAAACGCCAGCAGAGAAGTTCGCCGAGTGTGTTGCCGCGATCAGTTGAATCCACCACACATAACTGACACTGAAATCCGCATACTAAAACTCATCATCAATAATTGACTCGTCTTGCGATCGGCGACAATTTTTTCGCGTTGTATTTTGCGTACCGCTTGACAAGGTTGTTCTGCAAGTTTTTCCACACCTTTTCTCCGCCCGCAAAAATAACGTTTTCGCGGAAGACCTCAAGACTGTTTGGCGTGAGGCCGCCGAAATTGCCAAACGCGAAATATCCCCGAACAACCCGGTCCACAGCTTTCACATATATGGTGATGGTCTCTTCACTATCTTGAAAAACGCCGAATGCGCGATGCCCGGAAACGGGATGAGTTCCGATTGGCAGTAGATGGAGCTGAATTGTCGAAAAAATAAAATCCTCTTCCGAGAGACATGACAGGATAACAGCACCACGTTCCAAAGTGACGCTTTTAATTCGCGCCAGATCAAAAATCATAATGGTTCCGAGTGGGGTGCTGGAATTCCAACGCTTTCTTTCTTTGGGAGAGGCGGGGTAAATCCCCAGGTTCACACCGCTGAACACGATTTCGTTCAGGTTTGCGCGCAGATCGGCCAACACAGTCGCCGTGGTTAAATCACCTTTGTTCATCCGCACCGCAAAATAGTCAAGATTGATCTTGCCGATCCCAGTCTCCTTTATCCCTTGATAATTGAAGCTCATGTCGGGATTTTTGACCTTTGGTTTAAACTCTTCTATTTCGGCCCATTTTGATCTGTGAAACGTAACCGGCCAGTCCAGCGGCGTAGAACAGCGTTCGGCAAGCGCGACGCTTGTACCTAAAATGAACAGCAGTGCTCCCAAAACACCGCGCTGTATGAGACGATGCGGCACGGTTCCTTCAGAACCTTGCGCTAATCAACTTCTTCCAAAACAAGGTCGAAGTCTTGTTGCCAGTCAAAGACGTCATCCAAGCGTTCCCAGCCGATGTTCTGAGCGGCGTCATCCGTGGTGAGTTCGAACAACGGCTTTTTCTCTCCAACCTCCGTTTCGATCATATGCAAAACAGCGGTTCGCAAAGAATCGTAGGCATGAGTGGACGATAACGGCGCAACGCCAACACTTGGATTCAATTCGAGTTGTGCGACCTGTCCGTTTAGAACACTTTTTATGGTCGCTTCCAGGGCTTGGCTTCGCTCAAGACCGTCAAGCCCCATGGTGATCCTCGACTTCGCGTCCTGATAAATCCGATCGTTTGCCAGCAGTTGTTGGGTCAGCTCTTTAACTTTGGCAAACATTTCGTCGCTTGTCATAGGAACAAGGTTTAGCCCGTCTTTATTGGTGCTGTCTCGCCGTAGATCAAAGATCTTTTTCTGCGCCCCCTTTGCTTCTAAGCCTTGGAGAAACGATGGTTGTACATTGTCCAGCATCTGCCCTGAACGCAAACTCTTCAAGACGTCGTCTGGCTGTCGAAGGTTTGGGATGCTGACAGCCTTGTCACGCAGTAGTTCTTCAATTGTAACGCCAAAAACATTGATGAATGCCTCGTCGGATGCTCGCTTCTCCTGATCCAGTTTGAGCTGACTTGCCAAAAGATAGTCATTCTTCAAGGCCGCCTGAAATGCCTTCGTTCGCTCGTCGCGGTACGCGGAATTATAGCTAAGCGCAAGCCGCAGCCGTTCCCCCGCTAAAATTCGATCCTGTAGCGTCCGTTTTTTTGGGCGGTTCGGTTCATTTGTGTCGACGCACATGTCGTTACCACCGTCAGGCACCTCGGGGTCTTGGCACATCATGTCCTGGCGGAAAAACTCCAGTTCCTGGTTCGAAAGGTAACCGCCAATTTCCCTATTCACCCTGCGTTCACGAGACGCTTGTTTGATCCAATAGAGGTAACGGGACTCGGTATAACGAACGCGATACGCATTTGCTTCGATCGTGGCAAGTTCTATCTGCACTCGATTTTGCTCGGTTCGGATCTGTCGGCAGGTCGCGTGATTGGGAAGTTTGGCGCAACCTTCTTTTTCGTACCAATGTCCACAGATTCCACCTCGCCCGAAGTTAAACGGGCATTTTTTTGGGCGTTTTGCGACGTTTACAATTTCGCTGTTCCAAAGCGCCTCAAGGTTGCTAATCTTTTTGGTCAAACCGTCGATTGTTTGGGCTTCCGCATCAGAAAGCGCGCGCACGAGGTCAATATGGATGGGCATGACCGCGCGATATGGCCAGTCCCAATAGATACGGTCGCCTTTGGACAGACAGTTTAAGTAAATCGCTTCGGCCGGGTTGAGCTGCTGCTCAAAGCACCGTCGCGTTTCTTTCTCCAATGCGGCAATGTGATCATACAGTACGTCCTGGATGGTTTCGAGATCGTCTAGGGTGAGATCAAGATATTGAAGGCCATACTGGCCTGGGTGTTTTATCACCGCGTCCAGATAGCGCACTAAGCCCATCAGCCTTTGGCGCTGCGCCTCGCGTTGTTCGTTGAAATATAGTCCGCCATCTCCGAGCGTTTCGGTGAAATCCGGCAAGCTCTCGTAACGATGCACGACAATGCGGAACGGAAAGCTGTCTTCAAGTGATGTCGCCGCCCCGAGAAAGGCCAGCGAATTGTAGATACCCTGCTCATCACTAGGAAGAGTGAGGCCGCGGTGTGCTGAGTGGTAATACTCAATGCTTTTGACACCACGCTTTGCTATGATCTCGCTCAACTTGGCGGAGTCGAAATCCAACGAGGCGGACATACCCATATAACTAGCAGATGCCGACAGCGATTTCTTGCGTTCTTCGTTGGTAGTGGAAGATGTTTCACTCAGGTTGTAGACCGCATAAAGCTCGGCACCGCGTTCGATCGCGTTAACAAAACCGTCCCCGCAATGCATGCGGAACCGCTCGATATCTGTTGCCTCACCCGAGCCCAGCAAATCGCGCGCGAATTTGGTCAGACGGATCGATCGGCCACTTTGCTGGGTTGTTGTGGTCGATTCGTCGTCCGACGGGGCTTGGTCATTCACCCCGTCAGGCCTCACGGGTGCCGGGGCCACGAAGGCTATGCCGTTCACGACATTGGCATTGACCAGGATACTGACACTATGATCGTCAACTTTTGAACGCCGCAAAAATCTGGTCTTCGCCGAGGCGTCCCCGCTAAATTTGCCGAACTTCCCCTTTGCCGTCGCTTTATAGCTAATGTTCATCTCTTGGCGCAGCGAGTCGGTATTCTCGATCCGCTTCGATTTCACCTCAGCGATCTGCCCGCCCACCTCTTTAGAAGTAAAGGTGATGCAGGAAGCTGTGGTCTTCTCTTCGCGTACGATGTCCCACCCGTTGCCCAGCGACACTCCCTGGGACGGATAATCATAACTCAGCTCATCCGGCGATATCCGTTGTTCATCGCGCAGATATGTACTGCGTTCGGAAATAATATAGTCGGTTGTTTGTGCGGTGCAGACAGTGCTGCTCAAAAACAGAAAAGGAACACAATACCGCAAAGAATGATGACAACTCATAATTTACCCCCCAAGACTAACCTCAACCAAATAGTCTTCAGTGTGTCGATAAGAGTCAAGCTCTGGGCAACTTATGGAACGCCTCTGGTTTCGACACATCTGATAAGTGAGTGAGTATCGAGATTCCAGACTTCGGCCGCTAGCAAGGGTCTTTTAATGGTGTTCTCGCTGTTGGCACTGAGATGCTGCGATACGCACGAGCGGCGGCTTTGACGGGCGATGTTGCAGAATCCACAACTTTGGACGATGTCCAAAGTTGAAGGCAGTCGTTCCCAATTTAGGAGATTCCCGAAGGCTTCAAAATGACAGCATATTGCAGCGGATCGGTCACTACCCCATGTAGATGAGCTTTTCGATCTCCGCTTTCAGGTGAAAGTGACCTCTGGCCGGATCAACTGGCGCCTCACGCAGTAAACCGGTAGATCGCACACGTAGCTATGATGTCATTGGGCCAGGAAAGAGACTGCTAAGTTTGGCGATTATTTCGTCGGGTGAGAGCCGGCGCGCGACCTCGATTAACTCAGGTGAATCGCCTTCTGTTAAAGGGGCTGCTTCAAATAGATCTTCGTATGACTCCCTAAAAGACGGTGCTTGTACCGTCTTCATCATGTTTTGCAGGCTGTCGACATAACTGGCTTTTTGGCGGCCTTCCTCCGGCTCATCGAAATCAGGAAAGCCTGCAGGCGAAACCGAATCGAGTGGCTCTGACGGTGCTCTGCTCTCATCAACTGTTACTTTGCTAACGCGCGTATTTGTAAGTGCGATAGAGCCCCCGACAGGCCGTAAGAAATCATCGTAGATTTCGATAGTTCCTTCTTTCACCACGGGGATTTCAGGCCAGGGCAGGTTCTTCTGAGACTTAAAGAGCGGGCCATAATGGCGATCTTTCCAGTAACGCACTTTGTTCGCGCGAATGGGATAGCGGTTCTGTACGGTGACGAGAAGTTGCTCTTCGTCAAGACGCCCGACTTCTTCCGGTGTCATCAAAGCCCGACCCTTCTCGGAGAAAGACTCGGATTGCTGATCAGTAGATCCCCATTTTTTGCCTGAGACCGATTTGACGGCGACGGTTTCGTTGCCTAACGATTGAGAGAGCTTCAGCTTGGTTGTCTCAGAGTTCGGCGCCATCCAAACTTTGACCTGCGTTGCGTCCATGACGACTTCGGCCTGCTCCCGACCGTAAAGCCCGGCAATTGACGACGGCGTCTGTACGATCAAACACATCCGCCCGCCGTACCCTGGAAGGATCGTCGTCGCGTCCACGACAGCCTGCATTCGGCCGAGCGAATGAAATTCATCGATCATGAAGAGAACTGGCAGGAACCGCTTGCCGGGGAGCTTTTCCTGAAGCGTCAGGATTGCTCTTTGGAAAAAGAGTCTGACGACCGGTGCGGCGACGTATTTGTGACTATTGGGGACCACCAGGTACAGCGAATGCGGTTCTTTCCGTAGAAGACTGAAATCGAAATCGTTCCTGCTTGTTGCACGAATGATGGCCGGATTGTTCCATGCTTCCAGGCCTGCGCCCTGAAGGACAGTGAGATAGATTCCAAGGGACTTGTTGTCCTGTGCAGTTGCTTTCAGGAGATCGGCTCGTGACAGAGGATCGGGTGCTCGCTTGGCCAAGGCCGCAAACATGGTTTTGTAATCGGGAACATCGTCGCCGCTGAGGTCCGCGGCTGAAGGTGTCAGTAACTCGGACACCCGGGCCAGGGTCGGGTTATCTTCGTTGCACACGATTGCCGTCACGGCGATGAAAATCCGGCGTCCGTCCTTAAGCAAACTTGCTTCCGTGGTTGCCGTAGCCGGCACTGATAGAAGCGCCGACGCCAGTGTCTGGATGAGGGTTAGGCGGTCTTCGAGGTCTTTGACAGCCGCAATCTCTATCAGTGGATTAAAACTATGCGAAACTCTGGCCAGGGAATGATCCTCTGATGCGACGTTTTCCAGCTCCATGTCGAACGGTGAAAAGACCAAAACCTTGTCGCCGTTTTTGGCGCGCATCCGGGCCGTCGCTTCGTAGTTCTCACCCTTGACGTCATAGACAACGACCGAACCGGGGTAATCCAGCAGGGTCGGAATAATGATGCCAGCGCCCTTGCCGGACCGTGGGGGCGCGCTGACAAGTATGTTGGAGCGATTGACGCTGTTGGTCCGGAGAAATGAACCTCGGCTTTTGGGCTTACCGAGCTTGCCGAGAGTGACACCCCAATTCTCCATGAGTGCCCCCTCTTGAATCTCGCTCCGCCGCGCCCAGCGGGCCGTACCATGCACATCGGAGGATTCCACCCCGAAGACCATCCCGTCCGCCAGGTAGAACAGCAACGAACCAGTTACCAAGGCACCGACAAACCCGGCCTGCACGGCGAATTCCCATAAATCGATCGGAAGTTCATCTCGGGCGGTGAGAATCAGCCAAGGGCGGAACTGATCCAGTGCCCCAAGATGCTTATAAGCGATCCAGAGGCTCGCCCAGACTGGGACCGTGAGAAGCGCAAAGCCAATGGTGTAGAAGTAATGCGTTTTTACCTTCATCATCGCTCTTATTCCTCAGCGTTTGATGTTCTCGGCCGGAAGATTTCGACCCCTGAGGGCTTTCGGATCCCGTTGACCTTCTTGAACTGGACAACCACGTCGATCATCGATCGGCAGTATTCGATGATCTCCGAGAAAGTCAGCCCGGTTTCCGCCTGCATGACCATTAGCGCCAGGCGCGACAGCGCCGTGTCCGGAGAGGATGCGTGCAGAGTGGTAATGCCGCCAGGGTGACCGGAATTGATGGCGCTGAGGAAATCGTAGGCGTCGGCGCCGCGCAGCTCCCCCATTAAGATACGGTCCGGACGGAGCCGCAGGCTTATCTTCAAAAGATCGCTGCTTGTTGTTGTCTCATTCACCAGCATCGAGAGATGGTTTGCGTGGTTTGGATAGATCTCCCGTGTATCCTCGATGGTGATGACCCGTTCCGTCGGATCGGCGCATTCGAGACAGGCCCGCAACCAGGTCGTCTTACCGGAGTCCGTTCCACCGGAGAGAAGAATATTCCACTTTGCTTGAACGGCGGCGCGGAGGAAGGTGACGAAATCACCCTGATCGTAAGCCGCAAAAACGGCTTCATTCTCCTGTGATATCCCGGTCTTGAGTTCTTCCGTGAGACCACCGATCTCGGATCCTGCAACAAGGTCATCGAGAGAGAAACGTCTGACAACGGTTCGTCTCAAGGCAAAGGCAACTGCACCTTCGATGAGCGGATTTAATATCACCTGAGAACGCCAGAGAGAGCCGTCCATGAAGAACAGCGATCCTCCGGACGGATTGTTCTCCGATATGGGATCCTCGCCTGTAAGATCGTCCGCCAGGGCACGCGCTTCAGTCTCCGGCAGCGGCAGGTTGATCTGACGCATGTATGGATCACCGTTGCGGGCGATCCATACGCTTCGATCAGCATTGACGGCGATCTCCGTCAGGTCCGGTGTTTCCGTCAGATCTCCAAAGGCCTTCTTGAGGTTGCGTTCAAGATGGCGGCTCAAAGATAGAGATCCCGCGCGACGAAGACGTTGATATCGTCACCCTGATCGACATGGATCGTTGGCGGAATCGAGAGATATTCCTCCAAGGCGCTGTCGCCGGCGTCCTTCAGCGCATCGCCACCGTCACCGACAGCAGAAGCGACGTTACTGTTGTCGACATTATCACCGATTCCGGCGATGGCGCTGACAACCGAGATGAGGAATGCCGCCTCGAATTTAAGGGCGAAATGATGATCGACTTTACCGGTCAACCCAGCCCGCCCAAGACGATCCACTCCGCGCGAGCCAATCATAACACTTCGATGATCCGGTGTGATGACACGGTTCCAGACAACGAGTATGCGGGATTGTCCGACACCGATTTCGGATTGATATTCTCCTATCAGCGTGGACCCGCTTTGAATCAGTACATTGGAGCCATCCGCTGACCAGATGTCCTGCTTAACACGCGCCCTTAAAAGCCCAGGCAGGTCCGAGTTGATGGCGGTTTCAAGAATTGCGCCCACCATCGTGCCCTGAGTGACCAACCGGTGAGGCTCGGGAAGGGTTCGGGCGCGCGCGGTTTCCACGGTTCGGTTTCCAGCCGCATCAAGGAAAGCATTGCCCGTGGCACTGCTTGCCTGTCCATCGGCATTCGATGCATTGCCCTGGTTACCAAGACTGATGACCGACGGTGAAGCCAGGCGTTTCCGCTCTTTTTCAGCACGCTCTTCGCGTTCCTGCTCGCGTTTTCTTCTGTCGGCGAGCTCTTCCGCACTCGAACCTGAAGGATTAGTCTCCTGTGTTGCCGCAGCCACCTGTTTCGCACGCATCCGCGCTTCCAAAGCACGAAACTGCCGCCTTTGGTCTTCCCGCGCGCTATCGAGCTCCTGCGTAACTTTGGTGAGCGCCTTGGTAATCGCGGCGAGGGCCGCGACGGTTTCTTGCGACTGATCGGGCGGCTCAGGCAGGGGTGCGGCGACTTTCTTCACCTTACTGGCCTGCATCTTATCGAGGAGCGTTTTCATTGCCGCCAGCTCACCTTCGAGTGCCGCGATCTTCGGATCTTCAACAGGAGCTGCCTGCTTGACCGGTTTAGAGGCTGGAAATTCGCCGAACAGAGGTCCTGTGCGGCGCCTTTGTCTCGGTGTGGGCGCCGCCGCCGGGATCAGATCGATACCAGGCTCTTCCGTGCTGGAATCGCTCAAGTTTGCATAGGCAAAACCACCCAGCATCAGAACCAAACCGCCGATGCTCCCGGCAAGCGGCCAATTGATCTTTCCGCCCTTCTCGTTGTGAATCAAACTCAATCGATCCGCGACCGGCGTAGACATCTCCGGGGTGGTCTCTTCTGGTTTGTTGTTCATCGGCCGTCCCTCACATCGCTTGCGCTGTAGGATCTCGGCCGAGGCTTCTTTGGTGCGATGTCTTTTACAGTCGCGTCGTAAAGGGGACGGTTGAACAGGCACGTCACATAAGGGCCATTGCGAAGAACCAGGCGCGAGTAGACGCCATTAACCACAATGGTGCCGTCGTCGAGGTAATCCCCCGAATTGATGGTCCGCTCAAAGCCATCGGCTTCCATTGCGAAAACCGCCGGCCTTACAGACCGTGGCGGTAAACGGACGTAGGTTTTTACCCCGTCATCGAAAACCTGAACGGGGCGGAGGAGCTTGGAGCCTGCCGCGGAATACTCCAGGTTCACGCCATCAGCTGCGCGGCGGTAGACCTCGAAGATGCTTCGGGCGGTAACGGTTTTCTGAGGCGGTTCGGGGTACTTGAAGGAATAGCGGAAACCGACGCCCTTAGGATCTCCGCCCTTATGAGACTTGACGACAAAAGAGTACATGCGCCGGGTTGTGTGAATGGTCACATTTGTCGGCTGATCAACCACCTCTTTGGCCTTAAGGGAAAGGCGTTCCTCAAACTGCAGTTGGTTGATTTCCCAGGACAGAGTATCGCCCGACTGAACTTCGATAACACGCTCGGACTCATCGAAACTGATCGTCACCGTATAGCCCGTATAGGCATCGATCCAATAGACGTCGTCTGCAAAATATTCGAAGGTTTTGATCCGATCATCCCGGATTCCATCCGTGGCTTTTTGTTCAGCCAAGACAGGGGCCGCGGCGAACGCGAGAACGATCACTACGGCGGCGAGAAACCGATTGAGCATTAGCCTGCCTCCTGATCAATGCGATAGTCATCCACGTAAAAACCAACAGGGTTGTCCCACCGTTCTTCGAGCGGCATTGCACCCTCACGATCAAAGCCAAAGTGGATCGAGACCACATAGGCGCGCTTGATAGGTCTTGCGCCAGGTGTCTCGATGGAAGACTTCTCTAGCCGAATCAGGGCTTGATTATCGGGCTGTAGAACGACCGATTTGATCTTAACGTTGATGCGCCGGTCGCTCCCGTGGACCGTCACGGGGTTGAGGGGATTGTCGTTGGCGTAGAGCGCTTCTAGGTCCGTTCTGGCGCGGTCCTGAGTGACCTTGTGCACTTCATTGATCCGCGCAGGCTGATCCATATTGTTGTAGGTCTCACGATCGCGGACGTAGCGGAAAAGCAGAGACTGGGTTAAGGCTTCTTCGTCATCGAGCGTGATGGTTCCGAGCATCGAGGAAACGTTTGCCGTCCCGGTTTGCTTATCCATGACGACGACAATGGGCTTAATCGTTTTGAACGGTGTGAGACCCATCAGAGCGATGCCCAGGACACCTGCGAGAAAATAGCCAAAGCCCGCGTTGATCCATGCAAAACAGAGCCGCCGATTCTGCGTCAGATATAGATTGCTTTCCCACTGGTCGATTCCGTCCTTCATGGCCTTTGCATACCTTTCCGATTAACTCATCGCTCCTGATGGCTGTGCCGTCCGATCTCGCGTCTAGTCCGGTCGATTGAGGCGTTCTAGAATCTTGGCGTGCTTTGCGCGATCCCTGGCTGTCTGCCCGTTCTCATCTTTGACATCAGCCTGCCTGGCGGCTTCTGAACGGGCGTCGCTGGCGCCCCTGAGCGCGGCGTCACTCTGTTGCCCACCACCTAAGCGTTCAGCCAGGCCGTTACCCATGCTGCGGAGTGTGTTTTGCACAGCATTACCGCCAAGGTTCATCGCTGCGCCGCCTACGGTGTAAGCGACCATCGGACAGAGAAATAAATTCACTAGGCCAATTCCGCTGAGCATTGTGAAGGTCAGCATTGCGGCAGAAACGTTTTCCTTGGCTCGCACGGCGTCGCTGGCTTGGATAGACAAGCTGTCGCTCGCTGCGATAACGGTTCCGAGGATACCGTAGAGCAGGATCTGAAATAGGATCAGCATCGTGACCCCGCGTAGCCAGCCGTTGAAAACATCGGCGGTGCCTTTAATGAAGGCCCAAACGGCCAAAACCGGTGTAATCCCGATCAGAATTGCCATCAGAACCTTTGAAAAAATAATTAGTGCAAGAGCGGTGACGGCCATGGCGATGATTGTCACAAACGAGACAAGTCCGAAGATGAATGCCATCCACGCACTGCTATCCAAAAGTGAGGTTACGCCATAGGTTCGAAGTGCGGCTTGAACACCGCGTAGAGAGGTTGAAATGAAACCCGACAGGGCCTGTACAAGTCCTTCGGAATCACTTTCACCGCCGAATTCACTGATGATAACCGTGCCGACGCCTTGCCCGAAATCGGAGAGAAACGGGTAAACATGGTTGAGCCACAGAAAGCTACCGGACACGAGGCCGTAGAACAGACCAAACCGGAGAACGAACATCAAAAAGCCATCGAAGGAAAAAGAACCACGTAGGGCATGCAGGGCGGACCAGCCAGCAAGCGCGGCACCGCCAAGCAGGGTTAAGAACTTTGCTGACGGCGCTGATAGAGTTTGGAACACTGCCAATGCGCCGCCATTGATCGCCGTGTCGATAAACTCATTAATTTCGACAATGATGCTCATTGGACGGTCTTCTTGTGATTGCTACGGCATTTGTGTAGTTCGAATTCCAGGTTGTCGGCCTTTTGATAAAGTTCATCCACCATTGTTCGAAGAGCATTAATCGGCATGCCGAGCAGTTCCGGATCAAGACCCTGATCCGAGTCGTAGGGCGGATGGTCACTCTCAGGAATGGGTGATCCAGCTGTGATTGCGCTCTCGCATTGTGCTATCTCATGTTTGATTGCAGCGATGTCGTAACGGCCAGTCATCACTCTATTTGCGGAAACTTCGATTCGTGTGCGCTGCTCTGCTCCATGAGTTGGATCCGTAAGGATCGTTAGACCGCTCGCGAAAATGATTGCCGTCCAGACTACTTTCTTCATTCGTCAAACTCCTTCGTGACCGAACCTTCGACACGTCTCCCCACTTCCATACCGCGCAAACTTGTCGTTGTTTCAGCGGCTGATACCTGACTCTGGGTGGCAAGGCTCTGGAGGATCTGCGCCAGCATCATGCCGTTCTCAACCTGGACCCGCGTGTTGAGATCCATCGAGGTTTTGAGATCGGCTGAGCTGCCGATCTCGTCGCGGTAGCGGTCATAGCGTTCGAAGGCTTCGCCCGCGCCCGCGAAGTTTTCTTCTGCGACCGCCAGGGCTGCCATGCTGGAACCGGAAAGCAAATCATGCGCTCTGGTACGGACGGTATCCTCTTCATCGCCGAAGAAATCCTGTCCCGACATCACATCGAACTCTTCCGAGAGTTCTGTGAGCCTGCCGCCGACCCGGTTGTTGAGCATCCTCCCTCCGGACCGCAGGTCGTTGAGTCTGGCTGCGAGCTTTCGAGGTGTAATGTCCCCATCGAACAAACCCTGGATCTTGTTCTTAACGCCAGTGATCGATTGATAAGTTCGTTCTGCTTCCTTGAGCTGCGACTGGAGAGTGGTCAACTGTTCGACCATGTTGGTCAGCTGTTCTTCGTTGATGCCGAGAGCTTCCATGTTGGTATTCAGAATGGAAACCAGTTCGGCGACCGTCGCTGCATCGAAGGTCGGAATGCCGCCCGCAAATGCGGGTTTGGACGGTGCCATTGTGCCAATTGCCGCCAATGCTGTGACCGCGGCAACCGCCAGGCCTCGCCGGGATACCTCGTCCATTTACCTTTCCTCCTTCTGTGCTATTGGCGCGGGAACAAGCCCAGTCTGCGGGATTGGTGTTGAGTCCTCGAAGGAACATTCCGCACGGCGTTCCTCGTAAGGATGGAGCGTGTCTCCGGCCAGCGTGCACCCCGAAATAAGGAATAGCGCGATCGAGAGCCCTACTAACGTTCTCATGCGGCTGTCTCCTGTTTGATCTCTTCCGCCATGAAAGCGGCAAGCCAATCCTCGCCATGTATCCGTCTGAGTCGGTCCATTTCCCGTACACCCTCGGCGGTACCGGCAAGGACCTTCAAGAACGGGTCCATGCCGCGAAATCGGGTTGAAACAAACAGGGACTCACGAGAGTTCTTGATCAACATCCTGCGCATTTCCGGCGCCATGCCCCGGATCAGAGACAATTGCTCGGGAGGTAATCCCAAGACATCGACATAGCTCTCGTGGTCTGCGTCCGGGTTGCCAAAGAAGATGTTGGTTTCTGTCGATTGAACCAATGTTTCAGAGATCGCGGATTTGGCCGCATCAGCCGGTTCCTGCGTCATGAAAACGACAATGCCGTTCTTGCTCCGGATCGTCTTGATCCAGTCCTTGATGCGGCTTGCGAATCGCGGATCATCGAGCAGTCTCCAGGCTTCATCGAGAATGATGATTGTGGGATAGCCTCGGCTGAGCTTGCGTTCGATCCTATAGAACAGATAGTCCAGAACGGCGGAGCGGATCTTTGGACTGTCGAGGATACCGGTCATATCGAAGCCAATGACCGGCTGATCGAGCAAGAAAGAATCCTCGTGGTTCGCGAAAAGCCAGGCCCGATCGCCATCCGAATGCCAAGGCTTGAGGTAATCCTTGATGCGATATTCCGCGTCGCTGTCGTCGACCGAGCGCAGCAAGCTTACGAAGTCATCAAAATTTTTGAGATCCGGTTCGGCGGCGACTGTGCGCTTGACTGCATCCGCAATCCGGCGTTGCTGCTCTGGCGTCAGAATACCGCCAATCAAGCGTTCGACAAATCCCGTCAGCCACATGGCACTATCGCCGTCGTGCGCCAATGCAAAGGGATTGAAGCCGATGTTCTCGTCCGGCGTCAGCCTGAAATACTCCCCGCCGAGAGCACGGACAGCCGCTTCCGCCACACGGTCTTTATCGAAATAAATGATATCTGGCGGCTGCGGCAGACGCCGAGTTTCGCAGATCAGAAAATTCGCTACGGTCGTTTTGCCCGAACCGGTTGGGCCGTAGATTGCTGTGTTCCCAGGAGCCCTTTTCCCAGGCGCATGGAAGGAGAAATGGTATGGTGTGAGTGAAGAGGTCTCCAGGAGAGTGACCGGCATTCCCCACCTCAGATTACGGAGCGCACCGACCGGATGTGTGTGAAAGGCAGCCATGTCCGCGAAATTGTCATGGCTGATGATCCGGCTTTTGCTGCGGGTCTGGTAAGACATGTTGCCGGGTAGTTGTGCCCACCAAGCTGCTTCCATACCCAGATCTTCGCGCTTTAAGCGGAGTCCGCTCGGGCTGACAGCGGAGACAACGCGTGACAAGGATTTGCTGAGCCGGTCTTCCGTCTCGGCCAGGACCGTGATGGTAAGATGATGCTGGCCCATGGACAGCCGGCGTGAAGCCACAGCATCCTTTGCCGTCGCCAGCTCCTGGATTAGAGATTCCGCTTCATCGCCTGCGTCCTTCATGTGAGCCGCCGCGTTGAAGACGCTTTGCCCGCTCTTCACGCGATCCAGAGGCATAAAGCTTTCAGTCAAAATAAATTCGGCCCGCTCGCCCACCAAAGCGTCAAACATGCTTTCGTCCGTGGTATCGCCATAAGCAGAGACCGCGAGAATGGCGCCGTAACGATTGTCTTCTGGGGCCGCTCCGGTGATGGACAGGCACTCACCTTTGAACCGAAGCCTGGCGCAGGGAATGACCTCGTCCAGAGCGGCACTGGCGTCGGGTGCGCTGGTCCATACACCGTTTGCAAGCATGGTCATGAGTTGCAGTGTTTCACGGCGGTCAACGGCCGTTTCCGTCAAACGCTCAACCCCCAAAGACACAAGTGCTTCACTAACCGTACCGCAGCGCGACCGCAACTCCTCGATGTCGTCTTGACGAAGCGCCCGTATACTTGCTAGCTCCGCGTCTTCGGTGCGGAATACGGAGCTTAAAAATCTGGCGATGGAGGCAGCAGGGTTCAGCGAAGTGGGAACGGGTCGAAAGACGATCGAGAAATAATGTCGTATCTCGTAGGTTTCGTTCTCGGTCAACTGACGGCGGTAGAGTTCATCCAGGTCGGCCGCGAAGTCGTTGCCAACAACCGGTGTCATCGTTTCCGCTGCGTTTACTTTGCGTCGGATCGTATGCGCGTAAAGAACGGTCCTGCCATCGTCGAACATGTTCGCGACCCGGGACATAGCTTCGCGCGCCTGTCGAAGGGTTCCGGCACTGGCGGTTTCGTGCGAGACACCTCTGATCCGGAAAACTGCAATGAGGTCGCTGTTCTTCGTGGAGAGTAGCCCGCCCGACAGGAACCGGACGGCCGGAATGTGAGTTCTCATCCCAACTTCATACGAAAGCAGAGTTCCATTCTTCAGTTCTTTCCGGATTGACTTACTCAGGGGCATAAGAGTTTCCTCGCCAATACTGGCTATTCAGTGTTGGCGGCGTCTTCTTGAGCTTGATGTTCAGAATCGTGAAGAGATAGCTGTCGTGCTGCGCTAGGCGACGCATGGCGAAATACATCGGAACAACTGACAACAACCCCCAAAAATCCCACGTATTCTGCGTCAGAATAAAAAGAACCATCGGTCCGACGCTGCCCACTAGCCAAAAGGAGATGGGCACGCCGAGGCGTTCGGCGGGGCGCGTCATGCCGGTGTAAACGGACGATGTCATCAGACGGCGAAGTTCTGAATGACTTCAGCGATTTTGAAGGCACCGAAAAAGATCGTTAGCACGACGAGGACCACAAAGAAGTGTCCCCAGCTTACGGGAATGCGCGGAGCGGCAGCGCTAATCCCAGCAACCGCAATTGCAGCCCCACCAAGAAGAATGCCGTTGGTGCCGGTTACGAAGGTTTTGATTTGCTCCAGGAAGGACGAGACGGGTTCGAAAATTTCCTGCGCCAGAGCAGGCGAGGCAATTGAAACGAGGATGACCGCGAATAAAATGAGATTCGTGGCGTTTTTATTCATTGGGCGCTCCGGTTTAGCTTGGGTGGAAGTGCAGGGGTAAACGCGTGCAGCCCATCAGCGCCGCGCTTGGAATTACCTAAAAGTAAGGGAGGCGGAATCCGATTACCGCGATCAGCACTGTTCGAGCGCGGATGCAGTCTGTGGGGACCTTGTTAGTGAGAAAGTCGATGTGACGCGTTGAGGGTTCGCTGTTGGATACGGTGCGAACACTTCTATCGCGTTTGAAAAGGAAGACGGGAAGCGAAACTAAAGAAAATACGTGTTGAGGACTAGAAGAGGAAAAATCAACTGTTTGCTGTTCAGAATGACCTTCACGGGTCCTCAATTTTCTCGACGTGAGTCGAGACAGTAAAGCTCTCTGCTTCTGGGTGAATTTTAACGAAGAAATTATATGCCGAATCGAGTGACTTGAAATATTTGTCACTGAGACCCCGGCTAACCAATACGCGAAGCGCCTCTCCGTCTGGCTTATGTGCAATGCAACGCCAGAACAACCGCCCCTCTCTTTCGACGGGTCCGATAGTGACTCTTCCACCTTCTTTAATGAACTGTGGTAGCGCATCAGAGGTTATCAATCCCAGTCTCTCAAACTGCATGGCATTGCCCAATCTTGTTAAAAACAATGATTGGGTATGGCTAATTATCGCCCTGCAGAAAACGAATACGCGGCGAATAACGAAATTTCGCATTATCCAGAAAAAAGTACAAGATTAAAAATTTGCATAATTTTCTGTTTTGCGACAAACTCCGTTTCGTCAGTTTTTGGTGAAAACCGGACGGTAGATGTATCGTCGAAATCGCATTTTGTCCGAGTTAAGAATTCTTGTTAGCCACTCAATTGAGTACAACCCTTAGAAGGCATGCTGTGCGTGGTAACAAGATATAGTAGGTATTGAATTCGATGTGCTGTGACATTCCGGTGGTATTGATGCCTCTGTATATACAACCCAAGGGTTGCGCCACAGGATGTCTGCCTCACCATCATTCTTGGTCGGAGTCCATGGGAGGGATCATGAAGAAAGTTACGTGCGCAGCATTCGCGGCGGGCGTCTTAATCGGAACATCGGTTCCCAGCTTTGCCGCTTCTCAAGACGAATGCGCTATCTGGCTCTGCCTGCCGGGTGGCTTTCCAGGTGGCTGCGAGGCCGCTTATGCGGCCTTCATTAAGCGCATCAACCACACACCGAAGCCAAAGCCGCCGCTGCCGCCGTTCAGCTCTTGTGATAACGGAAACGGGGACATGGTTTTTGATTGGGGATTTCGAGAAAAATTTCGCTGTGAAGATCTTGCCAGCGAAATACATAGCGGTCAGGAAGGAAATCGGTCTTGCCGCATGGAGGCCAACAACGAGCAGGGGTATGTGACCACGCCTTTGATCCGTGACGAGATCCTGTGGACGGACGTTCCTTCTCTCGGCAAAGAACATCGCAGGACAAAATATGTCTGGCGATCAACAGTCGTCAGAGGTGGCGTTGACGAGGGGCGGCGATGAGCGGCCAAGACATTGTCATCGATCGCTTTTCGTTTAAAGGCGAGATCGTCGAGACCTGGCTGTGCAAGCGCGGCGATATCTTCATCATCCGGCCTTGGTGGCAGGATGGCGATCGCTTGACGCTTTTCGAGCTTAGTGTTGAAGGTCGTGCAAATCTCACAGTAGAGGCCGCAACCCACAGCGTCGCCTTTAAGCGCCTGGCGGTGTTGGTACGGGAAGGCATCGTGTCCGGTCAGTGGCTGAGATGGGAGCGCGAGGTCGCGTGATTGACAACCTAAGTTTGGCAGCGGCATGGCATCGAAATCGCGCCCATAGCGCTCAACTCAGTTTTCGAAAGACTAGCGAGATCGGCACTGCAGATAGAATCGGCGATGCTACCCTATTTCACGCGTCCTGCTTAAAATCACGAATTGACAGTCGTTTGACGATCCAGCGTCCGACGACTCGAGTCGTGATTGGCTTCAGTAGCGCAGACAAACGCCTTCAGCTGCCTGAAATCACGCAGCCTTCCTGCCTCAAGTCACGAATCGTAGGGTGCGAACTGCCTGAAATCACGAATCAAAGTCCGGGTCCTGCCCCAAATCACGTAGGTGGAACCTCGACAGCCACAACATTTAGCGTTACTCCCAATAATGGCATTGGTTTGAGTGCACTTCAGACGTCTTCTAGAGTCTTCTACGTGATTTTAGGCAGGAAGTCGGAAATTCGGGATTTTAGGCAGTTAGGGCAGATATCATGAAACAACTAGACCTGCTGGACAGCCCACTTCACGGCAAGGTCAAAGGCGAGCGCCATATTATGGAGTTTCCCTTTTTCGACCTTTCGCGCAGAGCGCGACGCAAACGCCTGCGCTATAGCGATGAGACCCGTGGCATCACCATCGATATCAAAGCCGTCGAGGGCTCCGGTATCGCTACCATTTATGACAAGGACATGATTGTCTACGTCGCGTCCTTGATCGTTCAAGAGTTGGCCAACGGTGGCTCGCCGCGGCGGGAATACCAATTCTCCGCCAATGACTTTTTTCGCGTCGCGGGCCGAGACCGTTCAAAACGATCCTACAGCAATCTGGAAAACACGATCGAGCGTTTAAAAGGCACGCTCATCAGGACCAATATCGAGACTGGCGGCGAAGGAATCGATGGTTGGTTTAACTGGTTTGATTCAGGAACCGCGCTTCAATACGCCCGCGATCAAGAGACCGGTGAGAAACGCCTGAAGATGATCCGTGTCGTGTTGTGCGAATGGTTGTTCCGAGCGATTCTTCGCGATGGCAAAATGCTCGAGTATTGCGATGCCTACTTCAATCTTCGGCCGATCGAGCGGCGCTTGTATGATTTGGCGCGAGTCCATTGCGAGGAACAGGCAACATGGACTCTGCAGCTTGAACCGCTCCGCCAGCTGACCGGATCTGATAGTGAACTGTCGAAGTTCAGATCGCAGCTGGCGGCAATCAGTGAAGAAGACCGGCTGCCCGACTACGACATACGTTTGGTCGATGAGTACGGCCAGGCTTTGAGTGCCCGTGCGGCGTCGCTTGCCAAGGTTTTTGTGGTCTTCAGTCGCCGTGAATTCCTGATCGGCGACGGCAATGCAATGGGCCCCATAAACAACCTTCTGGTCGAACAGTCCGGTCCGAACGTTGAGGGAACAGCATGATGAGCTGGTGGATAGCTATTGAGAGCACGTTGAGGCCGCCTTAGGCCTTTAGAATCGGCCGGAAACAAACTGTCCGGTATTCAAGTTAAATCCAGTTAGCCAAGTCTAGAAAACTTCGGAATCGGATTCTGAAAATGGCGGAGCTGTGCCTAAGCGAAAGTATCTTTGTTCACTGGCTATTGAGCCAGCTTAGGCGCTGTGAATTTCAACATCACTCAATAAGGAAGGGAGCAGCGATTAACGCCAAGACTTAAAAAAGCAAAAACCTCGTAGCTACCAACTACGAGGTTTGCCGGGGAAGCGAATAGACGCCACACCAAGAAGTATTATCGGCGCCTATTCTAATCCCTCGGAAATCAGTGTCAAGTTTTATGCGCTTTTTGCGCCACGGGTTCTTGTACCCTGATTTTCAGGTCTTCGCGGCTGAATACAAATGGAACAAACACAAGAGGTCCGCACGGGCTTTGCCAGTCGCGCGCCCGACTTTCCAACGCTGATCAGCCAGGCTGAGGCTTACCAGGCCGATCCTGAACTGACCAAGGACGCGATCTTCCGGGCCATGGCCTTTGGCCTGACCGATCTTCTCAGCGATAAGGAATTCCGCTTTCTCTCGATTGCGGTCTCGATGCTGAACCGCCGCTCCCTGGAGCACGGCGCGCCCCATTGCTACATCAGTGGGTTTCTCTTCCGGAAACTACTGGGTGGGATCTCACAGCGCACGCTCAGCCGCATTAAGCAGAACCTGGAGCGGATGGGGCTAATTATCCGGCACTACGACAAGCGTAACCGTCCCTTGGAGAAGGCCGGCATCGATCTGAGGCCATTGCTCTACAGGTTGGAAGAGCTGCAGGATCGTGCGGATGACCTCTTTGATAGCGGCAGAGAACATTTCGCGGAAGGGCGTGAGATCGATGACACTTTCTATCATGACAAAAGTGACATGCCAGGACGTCAGTTGAGTCCACCTAACAGTCCAATCCCTACCCTGGACTCTTATACTGTACAGACTAAAGCGGAATCGTCGCTAAACGCGCCGATAACCACTTCACTTGAAGATCGCCCGACGGGCGATTCAGTCGGAACAATCCATCAAGCAGCGATCAGCGCCGAACAAACCTCCAATAGCCAAGATTGCTCTCCAATGGAGATCAGCGATTTTTGGCACGGCCGCGGACAACTCGGCGAGGTTCAGAATTCTAAGGCGCGAGAGGAATTGCTACTGGCCCACCAGCTCTCTCCCCTCCTGCAGGAATACCTATCAACCTCCGAGATCGGGCAAGGCGATCCCAAAGTTGTTTTCAAGGCTTGCTATAAACTAATCGAGGCGAACTTCGATGAGCGCCGGAATTCAGGTGAGACCTTCAAATGGGCGATCAAGAAATTTGGCTGGCGCGCGGTCTTAATCCTCGTCTGTGCGATCGAGGACCCGACCGTTCAATTCCCTGACCGTTGGTTCGGCTGGGCGGTTACTAAAATGCCACGTACCTTGGACCTTTCCTCAAATTTCGAGCGGATTAAGAACCAGTCCAACGGCGAAAAAGCTGCGAAAGACCCGGATGATGGTCCGCCGCCGTGCGGTAAGGATACAGAGGATCCTGAAGAGCTGCCCGCCGAGCAAGATCCTCGCGGCGAACTCATGGGTAACCTCAAGACTTACCTGGTTGAGAATAAGTTGGTGAAACCCGCGGAAATCGACGCCTGGTTCGGTTCGGTTTCAATTGTGGAAGTCACTGATGATTGGGTGAATCTGACTGCTCCCAGCCGCTTCTTATGCGACTGGCTCAACGACAACTATATCCCAAAACTTAAACAGGCTTTCACCGACCTGTTGGGGCAATCTACCGGCGTGCGAATCAAGCTTCAAACCATCAAAAACAGCCACTGAAAATGCAGCGAGACTCAAGCATGAACTCTGTAGCGCAAGACACCCCGCAAAGGCGAACTATCCTCAAGCTGAAGTACAAAGGCCTCTTCTCGAAGCCAGATAAAGCCGATATCGGAAAACAGATTGACGACGTTACGCCGGCGGCCCGAAAATTTTTCGGTTTGAGCCTCGAGATTCGGGCAAAGGCTTTGTCGAAGATTGCCGATGTTCTTGAGCTCGACGACATCGAGAAGCTGCCGGCGTTCTTTACGACGGATTGTATCCGGGTTGGTAAAGTTGGGATTTTCGAGGATCTATGTGAGCGGGCCGGGATTTCCCTGGAAGACCAGAAACGGCGGCAAGTGCTAAAACGCGCCGTCGGGTTCTTCTTTAAGCAGTGGGCCTATCTCGAAGCTCAGATCCATGATGAATTCCGCTACGATCTGGATCTTCAAAAATATGCGGCGATAACTGAGCAGGATCGTAAACACGCGGCGGGACGCCTTAAAAGCTTGCAGAAACGAGCCGCTAAAAATCAACGAGAGAACACGCCTTAAACGCTGTTAATAGTCAGAGCTGCCGCCCAGCCCGCAAAGATAATCCCCGTACAGATAAATTTTACGCCCGCGTCGCAAACTTTGACGTTGTCATTGAGAGGTGTTGCCAGGAAAAGTTTTGCCGCTGCGATGGTCAGGATGATCACCCCGTATACGAAGACGAATAGAGTTGTTGAGGCGACGAGGATAAAAGTCACACCTTGTGCAGGGAGCAGAGTAATCGCTGATGAAGCAGCCATGAGGACGGTACCGATCGCAATCGCCGCGATCGCGAAATGCTGACCGTCTGCCGCGATCCACTGCGCGGGCTTGAAAGCGGATGCAAGCTTTTCAAAAAAAGGCACGAGGAATGCGGCAACACGCTGACCGATGGCGGGCATTGTCGTCAGAACCAACCCGGTCAGGACCAGGAAGCCCGTGAAGCACCAAATCGGCGTGATGAGAAATCCCAAGGGGCGATCCCCTTCTAAAGTTTCCTCGAAATCCTACCTAATACTTCCAGCTGCATCTACGAACCTCTTGTGCCGTTTGGATTGATGTCCCGCGGGATCTCCGATCGGAAGAGCTTTGCCCTGACACCAAGTCTCCGTGGGTGCGTTTTCTAATTGATGAAAGCTGGACCTGCGCGCACCGCCCGCAAGTCTTTTCCTTTCCCCCGTGTGCTCACTGCGTTGCGTGCTGCGCCAGGGTTCGGAAAAAACTTGCAACCGTCGCTTCTCCGCCGGTCCCGGGTCGCTTCATCGAAAACGCAAACAACGGAGATGAACCATGTCGAACAACCATTACGTCCTCACAGTTCCCGTCGAGTATCAGGACAACGGCACCACCAAGACCACTTTCCGCCGCGTCGGCGTGGTTTTCGAGAACACCCGCAGGGATACAGGCGAAACCTTCTTCAACATCAAACTCGACTTTCCTGTTGGTGTAACCGAGATGGTTGCCTTCCAGCCCAAGGCCAACGACGAGTTTGGCGAATAACCGCCAGGGCGCCGCGCAAGCGGCGCCTTTTTTCTTCGTTCGAGGCATGCGGGATACGCGATCGGATCTGTCACAAAGTTTAATTAAGGTCAGAGATTGTTTATGAAACTGGTGCAGTTACCCTACGAGTTCAGCGAACTGGTGGAATCCTGACTTGCCTGCTTTGCAGAATTGATTCTTGCGAATCATCTGTGCCACCTCAATGCCGTCGAGGGTACCAGCGGCAGATTTGAATGATTTGAACCCACCCATTGGACGGATCCGTTTTTTGATAAATCTATGATCCTGCTCGACGATGTTGTTGAGGTATTTGGATCTGATGATTTCAATCTGAATCGGGCACCCAAACCGAGCTAGAATCTTGTTAGTGTTTTTGATCCCGGATCTATTGGTATTGCTCTTGTCGATGACGATCTTTTCAGGGAGTCCGTTGGACGAAAGTGCTTTGCCGAAAAACAATGTTGCTGCAGCTTCGTTGCGTCGTTCTGATAGCATGAATTCGAGAGTTTTTCCCGACTTGTCAACGGCACGGTACAAGTATGCCCACTTGCCACGGACCCGAACATAGGTCTCATCCATGCGCCAAGACCGTTTTGTCGAGGCCTTTCGCATTTGTGCTTCGATCGCAACTAAAGGAGAAAACTTGACCACCCAGCGGTTCAGTGTCGAATGATCGACCGAGACACCTCGTTCGGCCATGATCTCTTCCAGATCGCGATAAGACACTGTATATCGAACATAGAAATATACCGCAAATAGGATCTCATCCTCTGGATAGTGATTGCCCTTGAAGGAGATCATCTTCTAACTCCGATCCATTGCCCAAATGACAAAGACCGATAGCGGATCACGCCAACAAAGCAAGCTACGGTTAAAACTTTGCGACAGAACCTTTTCTTTGCGGCCAAGTAGGTTGACTCGGTAGATAGGGGAGTGTTTCGGGATGTATATGGACAATAAATGGGCGCCGATGATGGGTACGGACTTATCGGCGTTTTTGGAGCAGATCACACCCATTGACGGACGCTATACAACCGATTCGGCAACGACCCAAGTGGGCACGCGGACGTTGCCGTTTTACGACAGTGTGGAGCTGATCCGGGTGAAAGACCCGTCTTGGGAGCCGGGTAACCTTTTTATCTACTATTTGCGGGATAGTGGGATCCTGTTCCGCCTCAACGGCACATCGCCCCCCTTGCATGAGGTGAATGCCAAAGCGCCGATCAAGATAAATGAGCGCAATGTTATTGATTACCTTGAATTTTTCTGCTTCTTCGTGCGTGGCGAAGAAGGCCCGTTTCTGATCGTGCAATCCATGGCCGATACTTATGTCCCAAAGCAGTTGGACGTCACAACGAGTACCGTTATGGAAGGGACATTGCGCCCTGCGACCTTTGAGGGGGTGAACGAGCAGGGCCATTACCTGTGTGACGCAGTTGTCTATTATTCCAATGCTATCTTTATTACAAATTTTACGGTCCATCCCACGGGCATGGTCGAGATGCTTGATGATGAACCAATCGCGGCGGACCTGCCGCAAAAAATTTCAGCGCCCGTGTCCTGACGCGCAGGTTGACCCTTGGTCATTTCCTCGAAACAGTAAGGCCCGGAAAATGGAGTTCGATTTGTCGTTGAAAAGAGAGTTACGTTACAGTCCGACCGCGTTTATCAGCGGCACATTTGCAGATATGGAGCGCTGGCGAGATGAGGCGCGGAATGTGTTGGAGCGCGCAAAGATTTTCGGTATTGATTTGAGAACGGCGGCGCTTGGCCATCGCCCGACCAAGGAGCATATCGATCGAGATCTGGATGGGTCGCGTATCCTGATTGGTATCTATGGGGACCGCTATGGCAGCCGGGTCAGACCGGACAATGCGCCGCCTTCCTGGTCACACTACGAATACGCCCGCTACACCCATCTGGCCGAGCTGTACCGCCATGCGCCGGACCGTCCCGAGCTACTCGTCCTCGTGCCAGACAAGACCGGCCCCGCCTATATCGAGGCGAAGCAGGAGGCGGAACGTGTATTCGACGAGGAAAAGCTGACCCAGCAAGAGCGGGACGAAGATCGCGCGTTGCAGCAGCGTTTCATTGCCATGTTGGAGGGGGTAGCAGACGATTTCGCGGAATACAGCGACAATATCCCGCCGGTTCAGGTGGATCCCAATATGCGAGGTAAGATTGTCGCGCGCTTTGAGGATGTGACCACGATGCGCGAAGAGATATTCACCTTTCTTGCCGTGATCGGGTTCGGGCAGTATCTGCAGAGCACGCTGCCTGCAGCTACGCCTGCGGCCTATACGCAGCCTGCGGTAGCGGGGCCGGTGCCTGCGCCGAAGCTTATCACGCGACTGACTCCGGTCGATCGGCCGGCAGGCGCCTGCGTGGTCGTGCCGCGTCTGGAGAAGGCAGATCCAGCGGCGGTTGGGGTGGCCTTGTCCCATGCCAACCCGTGGGACACGCCAGAACCTGAAGAGTTCATTGACCTTTCGGTCGATCGGGGCGGCGATCTGTTGCAGACGTTGCAGGATTTTGCGGATCTTCGCTACGGAGTCTCAGGCGAGACGTTCGAGGCATTGACCGGCGAGACCGCCCGCGCCGTAGCCGGACTCGAAGAGCCCGAGATGTTCCGGTTAGACGCAATGCCGCGTGGTCACGTGATCAAATTTCTCAAGGAGGTCTGGCCGAGGTTTCACGCGCAGCTTGCGACGGCGCGCAAGGCGTCCGGGAACGATGGCTCGGGCCTGTTGCTGATCCTGACAACCACCTCTACGCCCGCAGCCCTCAAACCCCATTGCCAGGGGTTGGGGGACGCCAAGCCTTTCAATACTCCGATCCTGGTGGATAACACTGGGGTTGAGATCCCGACCAAGCCATCCACGCGGACAGCCTAGACAGGAAATCTTGCTCAATGACCAAAGATGCGGAGCCCTACAAGACGTTCACCGGAACTGGCGCGCTCGATTATGTCATCAGCCGGCAGGATGCCATGCTGGTCGATCTGGCCATCAAGCTGGGGCGGCCATTACTGGTCGAGGGGGAGGCAGGCTGCGGCAAGTCCACACTGGCCGAGGCGATTGCGACGGAACTTGACCTGGGCGATCCGATCACGGTACCGATCCGGTCGTCATCGCGCTCCAACGATCTGTTTTACCGCTATGACGGCCTGGTGCGGCTGCAGGATCGCGATACGGATTCCCAAAGATCGAAGAAAGCGCAGAACTACATCACGCTGGAACCCGTGGGCCGAGCCATTGTGGAAGGCCAGCACAAGGTTGTCCTGATAGACGAGATCGACAAGGCGGATATGGATTTCCAGAATGATCTGTTGTTCGCACTCGAGCGGTTTGAATTCCGGATCGATGATATCCCGGCGTCTGAGACTAAAAAAGTCAATGGGGTGGCCCACCGGATGGTCGGTGAGGGATCGTCGCGGCCGATCATCATGTTCACGTCGAACCAGGAAAAACTGCTGCCAAAGCCCTTTTTGCGGCGCTGTTTCTATCTGGAGCTGAAATTCCCATCTGATCCGGCACGGCTGGAGGAGATCGTTATCGCAAACCTGCGGACCCGGGCGGAAAAGGGTGTACAGGGGGCCGCGTCGCTTAAGGAGTTGAACACAACCACTGTGTCCCGTGCGGTGGCGTCGTTCCTGGAGATCCGCGAGGCCGCCGACAAGGCCGGTGCGATGAAGAAGCCCGCCACGGCGGAGCTCCTGGATTGGGTCCATGCGTTGCATATCCGGGCGGATCTCGCCACTGACCTCAAGGGGTTACACCCGCCGCTCTGGGAAATTTTGTTTCGGACCGCGCAGGACAAACGCCACCACGCGGACAGCGCGGGCGGGTAGGGGCAGTTTTTTGGATCAGCCGAGCGTCCCATTCTCGACGATTGTCTATGCCCTGCGAGAGGCCGGGTTGGAGATTTCTGTGCAGGACGTCATGCGCGGGATTGAGGCACTGGAGGTGTTGGACGACCCGTTTGGGCAATTGGCTGCGGTGGAACCTATGGTCGGTGTGGACGCAGCGTTCGACCGCGAGCGGCTTGCCCGGCGGGACAGCCTTGTCTGGTTGGTTCAAACGCTCTGGGCGCGCAGCGATGATGAGCGGGCCATCGTTCGCACTGTCATCGAACAGGCGATCGCACCGGCACCCGGTGTCCATACGCTCGAACTGCGGGGGCCGTCCTCTTCCCAGCTCGTGGAGTCCGAGCCGACCACGCGCCCGCCAACATCGGAGCCTCTGGTCGACCTGTCCATTACCGATGGCGCGGACGAGGAGCGCACCGAGACGATGGAGGAAGCCGCAGGTCTGGACGGATTGTCCCTCGCCCGGCGCAAAGCGCGCGCGGCGCTAAGTGTCCCAGTTCCGGCGATCGAGGATACGGGTCTGGGAGAGGCCACCTCCTTTGATCTCGAAGACGCGCCTATGATTGACGAGCTGAGCCTTGCATCCGTGTGGCGCCGTTTCCGGCAACCAGTGCTCAAGACGGACCCCACGCGGGTTGATATCGACCGATCGGTGAAGGCCACGATACGCGCAAGTGGCCAGTTGACGATTGTCCCGGCGGAGCGGCGCGTCAATCAGGCGCGTCTGCTCGTGCTGCTGGATGTGAGTGCGGCCATGGCGCCCTGGACCACCACGCGGGCCCAGTTCGAGGCGACTCTTGATCCGCTGGAAAGTCGTCTGGAAGAGGTCCAGATCTGGTATTTCTCGGGCGTGCCTGGGACGCGGATTGCCCGCGATACGGCGTTGCGCGACCGCGAAGAGCTGACAAAGTTGCTGCAGACATGGCAGGGCGGCCCCATGCTGGTTCTGGGGGAGGCGGGGGCTGCCCGTGCACCTGCGCCCCAACTGTATCAACGAATGTTGCAGTTTGTCGGCATAACCCGCATGGCTGCGATCCGTCCCGTCATCTGGGTGAATCCAATGCCCCGGCATCGCTGGCAAGCCGATGTCGCCCACCTTTTGGACAGGGAAGCCCATATCACGGCCTTCCCCCTTGGCTATGAGTCGTTGATCGAGGCGGTGCGCGTCATGCGGGAGCAGGCGAAATGAACGCCTTCGACCGGGATACTCGCCTTGATCCCTTGCAGGTTCTGGACCTTGTCGAGTCCTTCGAGGCGCAATTCGGGCGCACCTCACTGGAACTTGCGGCCCATGCGGCGGTCGCGCACCGGTTGCGGCCTGAAATCGTCGCACTTATTCGGACGAATTTTCTTGTCAGCCCTGCGCGGTTGCAGGCCGCCCACGATGCGGATGTGCTCTTTGGCCCGCTGGCTGTGGCGCAAGGGGACGGCTTTTATGAGATGCAGCGGGATGCGAAAGACTTCCTCGTAAAAGTGCTCGACCGGATTGCACCGCCGGGTCGCACTGGCCGGGCGCGGTCACAGGATGTGGCGCGGCTCTTGCGGCATCACTTCCGGCAGGTCGAGGCCGTCCCGCGCTTTGCGACGCATCGTTACGCCCAGTTTCGACAAGAGAATATGTGGCGGGCCATCGCCATTGACGATCCCAAGGAAGCGCGGCGCCACATCCAGGACCATGCCAGACGCCGAAATTCCGCGACCCACGACACCCTGAAAAACGCGCCACGCGGCGCGGGGATTGTCTCGGTCGCGGGGTCGATGCTGGAGATGTTTCACGATGAATTGATCTATCTGGAAGCTCAGGATTTGATCGCTGACGGACAGGTTGATGACGGTGTCGCTTTGCTGGAAATCCTGGTGGAAACCAGCGCGGACACAGGGGCTGCGCAGGACCTTGAGCCCTCTGTGCTCTTGCAGGAGGAGCGCGCGTTCCTGCAGCGCCGGCGCTACACAGCCATGGGGGAGGCCGAAAGCACGGCCACCAATCGGCCCGAGCTTGGCCCACGTGGCAGTGGCGGGGGGCTCGAAAGCCACATTGAGATCAATGCCCGCGAGCTTCGACTCCGCGACACGCCCTTGACGCGAGCGGTGATGGACGGCGATGCGGCCCGGTTTGCCGATGCGCTCGAGACGGAAGGTATCGACCTCAACCAACTGGACCGATACGGCCATGCGGCGCTGCACCACGCAGTCTATTTCGGACGGCCCGAAATGGCCCTACAATTGCTTGAGGTGGGTGCCGAGATTGATGTGCTCTCTGCGCGGCTGGCCACACCGTTGTTCTATATGGGCGAGCATGGCCTCACGGATCTGGCGCGCACCTTTCTGGAGCGAGGCGCGCAACTGCGGCATTTTACGGAAAAGAAGAACTCGCCCCTAATAGCGGCTGCCTATTTTGGGCATCGGGACCTTGTGGCACTGTATTTGGAGCAATTGACGGGGGATCGTGCACATCTCAACGCGCGTAATGATGAGGGTTTCTGCGCGTTGATTGCGGCGCTTGGACAAGGTAACACGGTGCTCTATGACATGCTGATCGCGGCAGGCGCGGATCCAGTGTCGCCCATGACTGAAGGCTATACCCACCTTCACGCTGCCGCATCAGGTCAGTCGGCCCTTCTGGTGGAGGCGGTTCTGCGCTCAGGGTACACAGTGGATCCACTGAACTCCACGGGGTGGAGCCCTCTTCATATCGCTTCGTCGAACACCCCGTCGCTGGAGGTTATTGATTTGCTGCTGGAGTGCGGTGCAGATCCGTTCCGGCCCACCATTCATGGTTGGACCCCATCGCGGTTGGCCGCCCATTGGGACAACCTGGAGATTTTGCAAAGGTTTCTTACGCTTGGTGCTCCACTGACGCGACAGCATTACTATGACGCGGCCTATAATGGCGCCGTGCGGGTGCTGCAGTATTTGCTGGGACTGCCGCACCCTCTCGTTGAGACCAAGGCGCTTGCCGATCCGTTGATACGGTCTGGCCGTCGGGCCGCTGTTGAATACCTTTTGGCTGATGAAGGCCGCTTTGGAGTATCGCGCGATCTTATTTTTCTGCGCGCGGTGGAATACGGCAAAGACGAAATCATTACCTTGTTCCGAGAAAAAGGTTGGCCGCTGCCCGAAGATCCGCTCCCTGTGCCTGTGGGGGAGCCTTCTAAAACAACACCAGCGTCCCGCAGCCCGTCTGCTGCGGCAGAGCCAAAGGGGCTCGCTGGTGCGATTGGTCGTGCCGGTTACAATTGGCGCAAGACGATGACGGCGTTGCTGGACTGGCCCGAGGCACAACAACGAGTTGCCGATGTCATCTTCACCAAGTCGGTGGAGAAGGGAAAAGCGTCTGTCTTGCGGTTTTACCAGGATCGGGGCTGGCCGATGCCGCCACCGCCTAAAGATACTTCGACCAAAACACCAGCCACTGGTTTTAGTGCCTGGCTACCGGTTCTTAATAAGGTTCAGTCGGGCTGGCGGTACACGATGGAGATGCTACTGGGCTGGCCAGAGGCGCGCGCGCAACTGGGCGTGGAGTTATTCGAGGCCGCAATTGCCAAGGGTTACACTGATGTCTTCGACACCTATGACGAACAGGGTTGGGAACGGCCTAAGCGGCCCTCTGCGCAACCCGATTGGGGTTGGGTCGTGGGTAAGGATGTCCCGGGGCGTGACGGCTGCGTGGCCGAGCTCGTGCAACGCCCCGGCGCGGTCATTGTTCCGCCGTCGGGGCGCTCCATGATGCATTTTGCAAGCCAGAACGGGTTGGTGAAGACTCTCCAGGTCCTTGCAAACATGGGCCAGGACATGGATATGCTGGACCGGGGGAACTGCACGCCTTTATCCGTGGCCATCTCTAACAATCAGGTTGAGGCCATGCGGGTCCTCCTGGAAGCGGGGGTGGATCCCAATGCGCGCGTCGACATCGCCCATGTTCCGGTGTTCTTTCAGGCGCGCGTCGATCACCTGCCCTTGCTGCGTGACTTTGGGGTGGATCTTTCGCGGACAGCGCTCAATGGTCGCACGTGGGTGCATGAAATTGCCTGCGACGTTACCGAAGCCAATGTAGATCAGATCCTGGCTCCGGCGCTTGAGGCAGGCGTGCCCATAGACGCGTCGGATGTGGCTGGCAACACGGCGCTGCACTTGGTGGCGCAAGCGGGTGCGACACCAGCTGTCGCCCCTTTGCTGAAGGCAGGCGCACGGCTTGAAGCGCGGACGCAGGCCGGCTATACGCCGCTGTTGCTGGCCATGGCGCGGGACCAGACCGAGACAGCGCGCGCACTGCTTACGGCGGGCGCGGATCGCGCGGCCAGATTGCCGGGCGGGCTGGGCCTTTTGCACCTAGCCGCGACGCACAACCGCTCCACTTTTATCAAAGATCATTGGGTGGCGCTGGACGGACCGGGGGCTGCAGCTTGGGCACCTAGCCGTACCGTTTTGCAACTGGCGGCAGAGTCAGGGGCGGACCAGGTGGTGCGCACCTTGATCGACATGGGCGCGGACCCGAACCGGGCAGCAGGCAGCACTCCGTCGCCTGCGGCGCTCGCTGTTACGGCCGGGAACTACAGCGCGGCGCAGATGTTGTTGCGCGACGGGGCGGACCATCGGGCCAGGGACCCGCTGACGGGCATGACATTGCTGTTGCTTGTGCAGAACGCCCGCGCGACGTTCACAGTCGCCCAGAAAGAGATCCCTGACGGATTGGAGGACCTCTACACCTATCTGATGACGTCGAGGAGCCGGGCACAAAACGGGAAGGCCAGTACTGCGGCCCCCACGCCGCGTTCTCCACAAGAGGTCGCCCCTGTTGCCCCAACGCCGGTAATGCAAAGCAAAGGGGTTCCGCCTGCGCCGCTGCCCGCGCATGCGGAAGAAGGCCAGAAAATGTCCTCCCAAACCCCCGAGGATACAAAATCCACGTCGCCGACCGCACCACCAACGTCATCGCCCGCTACGACAGCAGACCCAACCAGGGCGCTGCTACCGGGCGCGGTTCCATCTGGCCTGCCCTCGTCGTCGGTCTTCACGGTCACGCCCGAGAACCCGGTCGAGGCAGGGTGGGACCCTGTGACGGGCGGGCGCATTGGCGTTTTGTCCCGCGCGGTGCAGCGATTTGCGGGAGTATACGGGGACCATCCGATCACCGAATACCTTTCTCGGCCCTTGCCATTCTATGGTGGCATCGAGTTGATCCGACTGCGGAGCACCCGGTGGGCGGGGCAGCCGGTGGGTCTTTACTTCGTTGATCTGCCGGAAACATTGACCTGGCTGAATGGAACCCCCGGGCCCATCGGAGAGGTGAACGCCAAGGCACCGATCCGGCTTTCGACCGAGAACGTGCTCGACTATCTGCGGTTCTTCACATTCTTTATGCGAAACAATGACCAGCCGTTCTACATGGTCGAGGACCCGAAAGACCCGAACCTAGCAGCGCTCAATGCCGCGCAGCCCGCGTTGTTGGAAGAGGTTGCGGCGGCGCCCACTCTAACCCGCGTCAAAACCCCCGAGGGGGAGGGGTTCCGGGTGGTGGCCACGATCTTCTATGAAAAACAGATACGTCAGTCGGTCTTTCAGGTGCTGATGGACGGAACGGTTCACTTGTTGAATGATGAAATGGCGACCGAGGTGCTCGATTTCGCGTTAGACCTGCCGATACGCTAACCGGTTATGTTGGTCACCTTGGCCTCGAATTGGCGCAGGTCCATCTGCGGTGGAGTGAGCCCGCCAAAGGGGCCTTCCTTAGAGCGCCAATAGGCCAGGATTTGGGGGAACTGGTTAAACTCCAGCTCCGCGTCCTTGATGATCCTGCGATCCAACGGAAAGAGGCGAATTCCATCTAGCCGCTTCAGCAGTGCAGACCTCTCGTCCTGCGTTGTGCAACCTGCGACCATACTTGCCAGATCATAGGGATCATTGGTGCCGAAACGTTTCTGCGCGGCGTCCCGCCGAGTCATAAGAAGGCCGAGGATCCGCTGGGCGGCTTTGGCGGACGGGCCTTGGGAAATGCGGCAGACATAGATGATCCGCGCATAGGCATTCAGTTCGGCCTGACCGAATTCCGGCAGATAGACGAGCACACCGGAGCGTTGTGAAGACACCAGATCAAGCGCCGCGACTTGCGCGCAGAAGGTACAGGCCAGCAGCATTGCGTCTGTCGTCGCGGCACTGAGCGGTGCCACGATTTCCATGTATTTCTTGGATCTCAAGCCGCAGAAATGGCATGTGTTCTGGCTGCGCGAAAACACTGCGTTCTTCAGGGTTGCGTTGGTGCCTTTGCCGCTCCTGATCACGTTGAGTTGAGTGACGGGATCGGGAACCGCGGGAGAGGGGAAGGACACGCCCAACGGAGGATCGACATAATTGATATGGCCGTTGAGGTTGGTCGCCTGAAGGGACAGTGGGTTTTGGGGGTTGTCCTTTGGTCCCGTCCAGTCCTGGATCAGGGGTTTGGGGGCTACGGTTTTGGCGGATGACGGGGTGGATGGAGGCATTGCCTTCGCAGGCGCTGGCGCCGGATCAACCGGCGGCAATGCTGTTCCGCTGCGCACTGCGACAACGCGCTGATGTGTGAGGCCCGCATTGCTGAGAAATACTGTAATATCGCCCGGAAGGTTTTGCCATTCCGTCAGGATGGATTGCAGGATATCTGCACCGGTCACTTCTTGCCTACCCTCACTTTGGGAGGCGACCGCAGCGCGCTGAACCACGCGCTGGAATGCCGCTGAGGGGATAGCTTCTTTAGCCAACTTGGGTCTGGGCACCGGTGCTTCGGAACGGATCATGGCACCGAGGCTCGTGCGAAAGTCGATGACCGACATGTCGTCAATCACGGTCTGAACAAGGGCGCGCGCATCTGGATCTTCGAGGATTTCGAGCAGGATGTGCATGACCTCTGCTGTGCTCTGGCCGATCGTCCTTGCAGTGGCAATGGCGGCATGGATTGCCTGTTCAACGGTTGTGGTGAAACTAGGCATCGCTATTTCTCCTTCGCTCCGCGCTGATCCTTGCGGATCTGATCGAGGATATTTGCATTAAGGGGATTGAGCCGCAGCTGAGCGCAACCCGATTCCTCAGGGTCGACGATGCTGCGCGATTGGCGCAGATAGGCGCAGCTGAGCCGTGTCACTCCAGGCCTCCGGCGTTTCGGGTCGGAACCGGATCAGAAAGGCGCTGTCCCCCTTCATCCAGTCTGACAGCTTTTTTTGGCCATCCCACATGGCCCCTAGCAGCTCTGTGCCGTCTGCTGTCATGGCATAAGGCAAGGAGACCGTAATCCGATAGGTATTGGCCGACAGTCAGGCGGCCGTCGTCACGAGGTTCCATTGTTCGCTCGCGTTGGTTCTGAATTGACGCAGTATTTTTCGAGATATCAGATGACGTTGAAAATAAAAGACATTGTAGACAGCGGCGTGGGTGGAGAGATATCGTTGTGCTGACCCAGCCGATTTGAAACGTTGCATTGTTCGCTCGCGCTGCCGAATTGGTAAGTGAGAATTCTCAGCCCTGTTGTTGCTTCTCCCACCTGAAATGTGTCTGCAACTCATGCCGAGATCATGCAGCGCAGCCCCATAGGAAGGCAATTTGTCAGTGATGACTTGATCTGGAACAAATCCCCGAGACTTGAGCAGTTTGCGCATGAGTTTCAGGGCAGCTTTCTTGTTTCGACGGGATTGAACCAGAACGTCCAGGACCTCACCTTCGCTGTCGACGGTGCGCCAAAGGTACATCACTTGCCGTTGATGGAGACGAACACCTCGTCGAGGTGCCATCGCGCATCCGGTTTTGGTCGCGTTTGTCTCAGTCTTCGAGCATAGGCTGGTCCGAACTTCAGTGTCCAACAGCGGACCGTCTCATAGCTCACATCAATGCCGCGTTCTGCGAGCAGATCCTCGACGTCGCGAAAGCTGAGCGGGAAGCGAAAGTACAACCAAACAGCATGCTGGATGATTTCAACCGGAAACCGATGTCGGCGATAACTTACTTTATTCATTGGGGCAGGCTATTCGAGACTGATGCCTGATACCAGACAGTTACCCTGACAGCACCGAGCCAACCATTCCTCGAGTGCTTCTTCCGGGTCCCTGAAGGGATCGCACAGGAGCATCTCTTGGGTATCCTGTCGTGTGGCATCCAATTGGTCCCTGCCCTCCTGCAGGGCAAGCAGGTTTTCCAGTGTCAGGATCTCGTCGGGTTTCTGCCGCGCCAGGCGCCGCCGGGCGAGCAGGATTGAGCGAGCCTGAAAGAGTTCATGGTTAGGCAGGCGAGCATTGGTGTTGGCATCATCGAGAGTCATCTCTTGTATTGAATCATTAAATCGCTGAAATTTGTTCGAACGTAAGTATGTTCGGACGATCCGGCAATAATGAGAGTCATCCTTTGCAGAATACAACATTCGTAGAAGGTTCATCATCTGATGATCTGAAGCCTCGACTGACCTTTCGGATTGGTGTTTCGGGACATCGCCCTAAATCCTCAAACAAACCCAACGACCCGCGTAAAAACGGGCTGTCAGATGCTGAGCTTGAGATTGTGCGCGAGAGAGCGGACGCGATCCTTGACTGCATCTTAGACGCTGTCGGCACACTGAATTCGCGCCTGGATCACGATTATTGGTCAGACGAGACTCCCGAGGTTAGGCTGGTTACGTCGCTGGCGGAAGGCGCGGACACGGCCTTCGCCCAAGCCGCCATGGACGACGCACGCGCCATGCAGCTTGATGTTATTCTGCCCTTTCAGCGAGACGAATACAAAAAACAGCAGGGATTTTCGCCAAAGGCTGCGATCGAGTTTGACCGGCTCGCCAACCACGATCGTCGCCACGCCTTGTTCGAGCTTGAGGGCAATAAAAAGGAAGCGGGTCTGCCCTACTTGGCGGCTGGACGGCGGGTATACGAACACGCCGATGTTTTGGTCGGTGTATGGAATGAGAAATCTGCGGCCGGAACCGGTGGAACAGCCCAGATTCTACGCGAGGCCTTGGAGACCGGCGTACCCGTCCTTTGGTTGTCGCCATCAGGAGTGACAAAGCTGCTCACCGATGCAAGCCACCTCGAAAACCATGCGGATCTTGAGGATGTGTTCGCCGAAGAAGGCCGGTTTTCGGATGCACTGAGTGCCCTTGTTCAGAGGTTGCTCGCACCACCGAAGGGAAAGGCGAGTGAGCGGTTGTTGCGGTTCTACAGAGAGCCATCTTTTACGCATACCCGTCGGACGGCATTTTCGGTTCTCCGGTGGCTGTTTACTCATCATGATAAGGAGAAGAGGGAAGATCTCGACACCGCGACAAAGTCCAATTCGACGTTCATGCGGAACGACTTTGCTTTAAACGATTCTGCAGTAATGGCTTGGGACCGTTATCATCAGGCGGCTGAGGACGTGGGTGGGGAGCGCTTTGCACAGACACTGCGCAACCGGCTGGCACCGCGCTGGCGGAAGGCTGATGTCGTTGCGCTCTACTATGGGCATAGCTTCCGTTCGGCTTATGTCATCAACTTCCTGCTTGCCGCTATGGCGGTGATCATGGGTTTGACCGGTGTCCTCTGGTGGACGGACGATCAATGGTCCATGCACGCGAAGGCGGTATTCGTTGCGCTCGAGATCACGATCGTTTTCGCAATTCTCTTTTTGACGAGTTACGGGCGCGAACCGCACGAAGTATTATTTTTCGGTAAGTGCAAATTTGGCCAAGATTGGCACACGCGCTGGATCGATGCGCGCACGCTGGCGGAACAACTTCGCTTAGCGAGACTACCAGTCCTGCTCGGCAACAGCGCGAGTCCTCCACAGGGTCACAGCGAGCGAGATGATGCCTGGGTGGAGTGGTACGTACGGGCGACGTTGCGTGAAATCGGCCCCCCCACCGGTCTCCTGAACAGCGACCGCTTAAAACGGGCTATCGACACAGCCATAAAAGACGAAATAGATGGTCAGATTGAATACAATAAAAGGGCTGGGAAAGAATATCGTCAGGTCGATCACGCTCTCCACGTTGTGGGAGAACGTCTGTTCGTTGCAACCCTCGTAGTAGGACTGATCTTTCTTAGCTACTATGTCTTTTACGTTCTTGGGTCGGGTAAAGAGCTAAAGCCCCTCATGAAATCCGTAGTGACCCTGTTGGGTGCGGGCCTCCCTGCACTCGGCGCCGCCCTGAATGGCATCCGAGCCATGGGGGATTTCAAGATTGTCGAGAAACAGGCCGATCGGACTTATGCTGAGTTGGTGACAGTGCGTGACCGACTCTTGAAACACCGAGAGAAGCCCAATCGATTGGAGACCGGCCGGATGTTTTCAGAGGCAACGCGTGCTATGTCCAGCGACCTTAACGATTGGGTCAAGATATACAGGTTGCGGGAGTTGGGCCTGCCCGCTTAGCCATGGGATGCAACAGCGATTATCTCTCTGCCGTTAGCATGATCCTGCATTTGGGACGATCCGGCTTTCGGTGGGAGCCTGCTCAGGGCGAAAGGAAGAACTGTTTCAAAATACTTAGAATTTTAGGAATTCTCTATAGCGCAGCCAGAGTTCGGGAACTTCCAGACTGGCCATGTGATCCCATAGGCGCCGAGGATTGCCATAACTGAAGCTGTCACGCTGTCCATCCGGTAGAAACTGATCGAAGTTTATTGTTTCCATCGAGTAAAAGTCTTGCCTTGGCGCCACCTGGAATTTGGAATTTTTGCGCGCGTATTGAGAAAATCTCAGGACGCTGTCGCGCTTCGCGGCCACATGCAGCGTCGGAATGCCATGAGCAATCGACCACTCCTGGAAGGCTGCATAGTCTGTATCAGGGTTGATCAACAGGATTCGAGCAGGTTGCCTTTGGGCCGAACTCACGGCATGTCGGGCAATGTCGCAACCGATGCTGTGGCAGACGATGGCGTAAGGGCCGTCAAGGCTCGACAAAAGCCGCGAAAGAGGAGGTGACACCAGCCGGGCGTTACGCACCGCCAGACCGTACCAGGTCAGGTGCCCCTTGAACCAGGCTTCGAACAAGTTACCGGGCGTGAAACTCACCGATGGCCAGCCGATGCCCGATATGCTCTCGAAGGGTGCAAAGGCATTCCGCAGGACCTCGTAGATCGTTAAGTGTGGGTTGTTCAATCCATCACCTTCCGGGTCGTACATTGTCCCATGCACCATGATAATTTTATACTCCGCACCGAGGCGTCGCTTCACATTCGCGACATCAGTGGGATCACTACTTTTTCCAGTGGGGTCAACCTCAAAAAGCGACCCGTCGACTATGTTCACCGATTGGGCGCGATACTCGTCAGATAGAGTCGTTGTAAACTTACCAGGATATCGGTCAGACTTGTGTTGCATGGGATTCCGTGTACTACTTTCGGGCGAACAACATGACAATAGCAGACTGATCACAGAGCTACAGATCAGCGTAGCAGTGCTGGAACGCCAATTGGTCAAAGGGCAATCCTCATTAAGCGCACATACAACTCTTTGATTTCGTTCAAGCGACACTCGAGGGACACATAAAGCAAAGAAAAACCTAACAGGTCATCTTTTACCAGACCACTGTCCAAATCCATAAACCATCTCAAGCGTGGCCAGAGGTATTCGTGATCGGCAATGTCTTCATCAGCTACAGACGTGATTTGTCTTCCGAAGTTGCAGGTCGCATTGCAATGGAGCTGCGGAAACGGCTCTCACGATGTAAGCCTTACCTCGATGTGGAGAGCATTGCTGTCGGCACTAATTTCGTTGACGTCATTGAAACCCAGCTAGCTCTCACGGACGTGGTGCTCGTCCTGATCTCGCCTGGCTGGCTTGACGTGCGAGACAAGGATGGCAAACTTCGTCTGTGGCAGCCCAAAGATCATGTGCGGGCAGAGGTCGCCGCAGCGCTCAAACGGGGCGTCGAAATTATTCCCGTGCTAATAGATGGCGCGCAGATGCCCAATGAAACGGAACTCCCAGGATCTTTGCGCGATCTTATTTACTGGAATGCAATTGACATACGTTCACAGTTTTGGGAGGACGATATCTTCCGCCTCTGCGCTGCCGTCGAGCCGAAGCTCCCAGAGCGGCATATCAGCCTATTCCTTGCCGGCATTTCCATGCCTAGTGCAGCGTTCCTGCTCCCTTACTTTCTCATCAGTGCGTTAATCCTCTTTGCCGCGCACGTGCTGCAGGTACACTTCATCCCCAGCGATTTCAGCACCGATTATGATAACGGCACCCGGGACCTCGGCTTCTTCTATGCGCTGAATTGGAGTGCGGTACTTTTTGTGCTTTGGCCGCTCGTTCTCTACTTATCGCATCATGTCTTACGAGAAACTCAAGGCTTTATCGAAAAGATAAAGAGCAGCGAACTGGTCGTTTTCATCGACCCAGAAGGACAGAGAAAACCCCGCTCGCCAGATGCGATCTGGCGCAGAGTTCTCCACCGCTCGTCGCTCTTCGTCATGATGTTAACCTTCCTGACGATCGTATTGTCGGGCTACAACGGGTATCAGTATTCGGGAAGATGGCCGGTTGAGGAATTCCCCTACACCGAGTTTCTTAAGATCAGTACCGGGATGGACTGGCAGGTGGCCTGGGCTGTTGATAAGGAATTTGCCGATCGATCAATCGGGATAAAATTCTTATCGTTTTTTGTCTATGAATTTTACAATTTTGGCTGGATCATGAAGTTCTCCGTCTTCGTCTTTCTTATCTTTTTGCTGACGGAGTTGGAAAATGTTGCGCAGAGCGCAGGAAACTACAAAGCCGAGAAGCTCTTACTCGATCCTTCGGATCCAGACGCGGGCGGATTTTCGGCATTCGAACGGATTCAGACTTCTATTTGCGCTGTAGCGATCTTGTCGATCTGCGCCATGTATCTCATGGCGATGCGAAACTACTTTTTGCCCCCCGGATGCCTGCCAACCATTCTGTCTGACGGCCAGGCATTGACCTCGCATTGTTACTTTACGCTGGGAATTGTCGACACTAGCGCCCGCATTCTTATAGATCTCTTCGTCGGTGTGGGAACGCCCAGTGGTTCAGATTGGTCGATACTTTTTAACAAAATTTCCAATGAACATAATAGCTTCACTATTGGGCCAGTCTTCGAAAACATGCTGGTCATCGGGTTGTTCTTCTACGTGAACGACAAGCTTGTTGGTACTCTTCGGCACTGCCAGCAAAATCTTAGGACGGTGGATGCAACCTCTTTGGTCGCCTCAGACTTGGTCCACAGACTGCGACGGCGCAGCTGGTACACTGTGACACTGCTTCTGTTGGGACTGCTATCGGCGCTCTTTCCAAATTTTTCAGTTGTGTTTCTGATCGCTCTGACTGTTTGGTCCATTCGAGGCGTGCTAACCCTTACTACGGCTGTTCGCGGTTTTGCTTGAAGTTCGAATCCCGTGCGATCTGACAGCGATTATGTCCGGGATCACCGGGTAGCGTCTGACCCCACGGCCTTAGGCGACAATCGCGCCCAAAGCCGACATCCCACTGTCAATCGCCTCAGCTACACAGAGCCGGAGATCCACACCCAAAGCACGTCCCATCTCAGTCGCCCTAACCAGGTCGGGATGCGGAATAGTGTGTCAAACCGTTTGAGAATCCCCTTGTTGCGATTCACCCTAAATAGAAACCGCAGTCGATTAAAATTTCTGCGTAATCTCTGGTTCTCGGGTCCCGTGCCAAGCAAGAACCCAGGTGTTGCCCTGGCGAATGTTTTGAACGACATGTGGCCGAAACGCTACCAAACACTGACCATCAGCTCTGCGCACAGAAGGATATAAAAGACCATGGCTACCGGCATTGAGAAGCTCTAAGGCGAGAGCTTGCCCTGCGGGATAACCAGTCTCGGCATCTGGATCTAGCACCAGTCCTGCGTCACATCCATTCACATTATGAAAACGCACGGTGAAGCCAGCAAGTAGTTCACGATAGGCTGTGGTATTCTCGTAGACGCCTGTAGCATCCAGTTCTCTTGTAAGATGCCATGAGACATCGGCATGGGCTGTTGTGACCGCATTATCACCCCAAGCTGCATACCAAGCGCCGCGCTCTGAGCCGTTGAACCTGTTCCCGCCTTCACGTGTGTAACAGAAGGCTGCATTGACATACGCCCAGCCAAAGCCATGAACTTCAGTCAATAATTCGTCTGGATGTATCCCCCCTGGAAGCGGGACAATATCCCCTCGTCTTGTCGAGGTCATGCCCTCAATCTCTTCCAGAAACGCAAGATCGTCGTTGTTGTCGACGAGCGGGAGCATTGCAGATTCGTCGATATATGCAGTCGATATCAGTCGGATTGTTGTCGCTTGTGTAAAGTCTGAGAGAGGGATTTCATTCGCAACGATCACATCCCACCCCGTAAGGCGTCCACATGGCGGCGCACCGACATCATTGCAGGAATTCCCCCCGCGACCATCACCTCTACCGGTGTACGCCCACCAAAACCCGGTCCTGTGTTGACTGTTTTAGGCCAACCGTAGGTCAGAGGACCGTTAAATAGAAGTCGCAACCCCTTGTAGAGTCCTATCAAAAGGCTTGCTCGGGTTACTTTGTCTTGATCCAGGCTCCCCATGAAGGTTTCAGCTTTCATTCGACTCCAGGTCGCTGTCGGCACATCGAACAGAGCCGCCGCTTCATTGTTTGATAGCTGCCACGCTTCTGCTGTACGAACCACAGCCTTTATCACGGCTTCGACTTTCTCTCTCTCACTGAGGGGTGCCAGTGCCGCCTGCTGATCGTTTAGGAGTTGCGCTCTCATTTCTTAAATATCCATATGATGTGAATATTCGTATCATATGGATATTTACATATCAAGAACAAGAGCGGAACATCTGTTCAGTTGTGTTCATGATTCGAATTGTCTGCTTTTGTTCATGTGTGAATATGCTCATAAGTTGGACTCCGCTTCGAATCTATCTAAGACACTGAAATCATTTCCTAAATAAGAAAACATTGTTATTTGACCGGCGTCCAACCGGAACCTTCCTCAGATTCTGGGAAAATTGTAGAATCAAGGAGATAGGGCATTTACCCCTGGGGTTCCTGTTTACAACTTTTCCACCGGAAACAAAGCCATGAGTAACTCGCGAAGGTCTGGAGTCCATATGGATAGATGATTGCAAACCCATCTTTTCCTCACAATCAAATCCACTCGCAATCTGGAAGGCGTTTATGGGTGTCGATGCATACTTGGGGACAATTTTGTGAGCGACACAGCTTTCTGCAGGGTGAAGCATACCTCAAGATAAACTACTTTAAATAAATATAACTGGATCATATTGCACGTATAGCGATGACATGTTCTAATTTGTGGGAAACTGACGTGCTTCACGCCGTCAGCCTTTTATTTGAGAAAACCGTGAATCTAGCCGCGGATAAATAGCAAACAGGCAGTGCTTTATTGCGAGGAATGGAGCCAGTTTTAAGGAGCCGGAAACGCTTCACGGAACATTGGGGAGGGAATTCTTGATCCTGCATTTTTCGATTGGACCCGTGCAGGGTTTCATCGGGCAAGCCCGCCGTACGCGCGATCTGTGGGCGGGGTCTTTTCTTCTATCCTGGTTGAGTGGAGTGGCGATGAAGTCGCTTCTCGACGAGCCCTCTGGAAAGGCAAAGATCGTATTTCCAAAGGTGCACGCTGACCCCTTGTTCCAAGCAATAGATAAGGGAGGCGAAAGCCCGTTATTTGGGTCTCTACCCAATCACTTCAAAGCAGAACATGTTTCTGAAGACATTGATCCCGACGCAGTATGCGCACAGGCAGTTCAACATCGCTGGCGGATGCTGGCGGATAAGGTTTGGTCGAACTTCCTTGAAGAGCCCGTCAAGGCATTAAATCCAGAGGCACAGAAACGCGTACTGGATATCTGGAATCGTCAGATCGGTACAGGAGGCGACCGGCCCTTCTGGGAGATCTCCTGGGTTGCCGGTGAGAAAGACGGCTCCGAGGATCTGGCCTGGCTCGATCGCCGCAAACACTGGCGCTCGCATGTGCCCCCCGCCGAAGGTGGCGAGCGCTGTATGATGATGAGCGACTGGCAGGAACTTTCGGGATATGTCAGGGCACGCAGTGATGAACGCGAAAAGCAAGCCGTCTTTTGGAGCAGCGTTCGCTCTGGAATTACAAAGGTACTGTATCCTAAAGGCTCATCCGATCAAAAATCACTTGAATTGGATGAAGGAGAACGACTGTGTGCACCTGCTCTCGTTAAACGCCTATTTCCTTTACTATCGGCAAACGAACTCGAAAAAATCCTGGGCTGGCGACCGGAAAACTGGGCACGTCATATTGACGAGAGTGCTGAGGGGGGAACCCAGCCCCGTCGGAACTGGCCTTCAACTTCTTACCTTTCTTCGGTCCATTGGGTTGCCAGAGCTGCTGCAATTGATTCCGTGGCCACGGCAGGCCAGTCGTATGCAGATGTTGTAAGGAATGCCAGCGTTGCCTATGCACGTGCTGAGCAGTCCACGGGTATCCAGTGCATCCCAGCCGGCAACGATTTCTGCAGCTTGGATGGCAACCTATATTATGCTGATCAGGTGAAAAACTCACGACGGATGTCTGGCCTCACCGAGGAGCAACAGACGATCGTTGCCAGCGAGTTAGTGCGGGTTCAGGACGCTGTCAAGGAACTCCGCACAGAGGGAAAAACAGATCTGGCAATTGAGCCCGGTGGCCACTACGCCGTCATTCGTACAGATGGGGATCGTGTTGGCAGGTGTTTGCGCGACTCACCCAATCAAACAACCCACGCGCTTGCGGATTTTGGAAAAGCCGCAAAAGATTGCCTGCGTCGACACAATGCCGTCCCGGTTTACGTCGGCGGAGACGATGTGCTGGCGCTTTCTCCTCTCGAAGATGCCTTCGAGGTAATCTCTGATCTGCGTTGTGAGTATAAAAGTGCTTTTGAAGCCAATGGGTTGATGGGAGCCACCTGCTCCGGCACCGTTGTGTTCAGTCATTTTCATGTTCCCCTGCGCTGGGCGCTAGAACGGGGATGGGACCTTCTAAATGAGGTCGCAAAAGAGCAGTGCGGACGTGACAGCGTTGCTGTTGCGTTGCATCGACCCGGCGGTCAAGCGTTCGAGTGGGCCTCAACATGGGACGATGCAAATGGAGATCCAGTGATTTCGGGCATCAGCGGTCTCGTGCGCCATATTCTAACCGAGGCGCCTGAATTCGCGGCCAATTGGTATCAGTCAGCGTTGCTCAGGAACTTTAGCTTCGTTTTTGCGCCAACCGGCACCAGTGTACGCAAACTTCTGGATAGCGAACGAGTTGATCAACTTTTGTCCAATGACGAGTTGAGCGCGATGTTATTAAACCATTTGCGCGATGCAGCTGGGCAGAACGACAAAGACGAAATGCAGAGCAGAGGCACGTCAGACTCAGCGTCCTATGTCATCAGGGAGGCTCTTAGGCTCTCCCAGTCACGCTACAGGGACGCTGATGGAACGATCAACGAGAAAGGTGCCCCCCTTGCCGGCGACGCATTCCAGCTGCTGCGATTTCTCTGCCGTGCGTGGCGGAAGGACCCCCGACAATGAACGGACAGCTTTCTGATTTCCGTAGTTTCCTGGTCGAGGCCCAAGACACACTTTTCTTCCGCGACGGCCGGCCATTTAATCAGGACGATTCTGGTCTTGCTCAAGCGAACAGCCTCTTCCCTCCATTGCCTCCGACAATGGTCGGGGCCTTTCGCGCCACCATCGCCCGACGCCTGGGGTGGCAGAGTGGGGATTGGCGGGACCTCATTGAGCATTGGAAATCTGATCCGGAATTGGCGAAAAAGGCTAGGATGCTCGAAGGACTTGGGCATCAGAATGAATCCCTTGGCCAGCTTCGGTTTCGGGGTCCATTTCTGATTGATCAGACGAACAATTCAACTCTCTTTCCCTGCCCTTTGGCCTTAGCCGCTCGTTTCAGATCGGGTCCACGCGAGAAAACCGATGGTGTATATTCGAATAATATTGTTGAGATGCGGCGTCTGGCACCCACTGTTGCTGCTTACAACCTCCGAAGCGACTTGGGAAATACGACCCGTCTGCCCCAGGTAGACTGCGATGACAAAAGCGAGAACAAGGCAGATTACAAGCCTTTGGAGCGGCGCTGGATTACGCAAAAAGGGTTGAAGTATTTTCTCAATCGGACCAACGAATCCCTGAGACAGCTAAAGCACCACATTATAAATGCCGGCGATCTCTGGTCGATGCAAAGCCGTATGGGGTTGGAAAGAAACCATAGTTCGCGGGCTGCTGAAGAGGGACTGTTGTATCAATCCTCTCAGATTCGCCTGAAAGATCACGTCAGTCTCCTCGAGGGTATCGCCTGGCAGCAAATCTCGGGCGTCCCCGATCTCTTTTCGGAAGTTGAGCTGACTGGACCGATGCCACTGGGCGGAGAGAGTCGTTTGGCCTGGATCAGCCCCTGCGCACACGGCTCGCTGGAATTGAAGGATCTGACTCCAGGTCTGCAATCGGACGGCCCGACACTTCGCTACCTGATCGCGACAGTGACACCCAGCAGTCTGACGGGCGAATGGAACCGGCAAAGCGGGAGTCTTAGTGGCCTGCCGGGAGTGATTGCCGGTGCTTGTGTCCCACGACCAATACAGATCGGTGGCTGGGATTCGCTTTCCGGCGGCCCACTGAACGCTGAACCTTATCTGCCTGCTGGGGCGACGTGGTTCATGGAAGTGGCCCTGGCAGGAAGCAGTGAAGCTGAGTGGAAAGAGGATGCCCGAAGGCATTGCGATGATTTGATTGCCGCCCAGGCACATGGGCTTGGCAAACGCACAGCTTGGGGATTTGGGCAATTCGTCATCGGTAACTGGAAACCTGTAACCGGGCAGCATGAACGTACGGGAGGAGATGAATCTTGAACGAAGCACAGGAGACGAGAGACGAGGAGAAGGCATCCAGTCCGTTCATCGTCGTCGGCATGCTGGCCGAGACCTTCATTCACGCGGGAGTCGGGCAGTCTCAGGGGGCGGTGGATCTTCCTGTCTCGCGAGAAGCGACCACGCGCTATCCCTATATCGCTGGTTCCAGCTTCAAGGGTGCGTTGAGGGACGCTGCAACATCGCAATGGTGTGAAAAGGACTCAGAAGACCCCAGGGTCTCTCGCATGTTCGGCGGCAAGGCTTCTGAAGGCGCGGGTGAGCTGATCATTTCCGACGTTCGTCTTGCACTCTTGCCTGTCCGCAGCTTGAACAGTGCCTATCGCTGGGTAACCTGTCCCGCAATTCTGAACCGTATCCGCCGTGATCATTCCAGGGCGGGTGAGAAATGCTTCCAGGAGGTTCCGAAGGTTAGCCCGGGAGTGGCCATTCTACCAAACGGGAAAGAGGAACATCTTGCGCGTTTGTATCTGGAAGAGCAGGCGTTTGACTTCGTAGAAGACGTCGACTGTGGGGAGATAATTGAAACGCTGGGAACCTTACTCTTCGAAAATTCCGGTGTTGGCGGGTTGAGTGAAAAGCTTGCAATCCTGCATGACGACGACTTTCAATCGTTCGCCGAATACGGCCTTTCGGTGCAGGCACGTAACAAATTGACCGATAAGAAAACCGTCGATAGAGGTGCTCTCTGGTACGAGGAAACACTACCTCCCGATACACTTATGTACTCGCTCATCGGCCGGCGATCTTCGGCTAAAAATGGTGAGGATCCTGTGACGCACTTCCGCAGTCTGGTGAAAGACACGCGAGCGTATCTGCAGATCGGCGGCAATGAGACCGTCGGCCAGGGCTGGTTCAAGCTGACAGTGCCTGGGGTTGAATCGTCATGAACCGTGAAATGATAGCGCAGCAAAGAGCCCGAAAGGCCCTGGAGAGAGCAACCGAGAGGCAGAAAGATGAGGATCTCTGGTCTCAGTATGCTGTGGCAGTTAAGGGCTTCCCGGCGACAATCCTGATGAACGGACTTGGTCAGACATTTGCGTTGGCACTGGCGGGCGGTGGCGAAACTGCTGCAGGTCGTCTGGCCGTGGCCGCAGACGTCTACCGTTGGCTCAGTAGCTGGAAGGACAATCCTATGAGTCTGCCGGTTCACAGTGGAGACAGGCAAGCCGTAATAGAGATGGTCAAGTTACTTACGAACAAAGCGACTCAGCAGGACTACCTCATTCTGCAGGCAGAATCCCTGAACTTCCTCACCCTGTTGAAGACCTTCGCCGCTGGACTCTCCAAGACAAGCGAGTCCACTGAAGAAACGTCAGGCGGGACCAATGATCCATTGGAGAGCGGGGCTCGCCCATGACCAGAAACCTCAGAGGACTTGCACTGCTGCCTTCGGAGACGATACGTGACTTTCCGCCTAATTTTTCTTCAAAGCAAATGCACGCTGGTTTGTATTTTAATAAATACGCGAATGCGTGGCAGTGGGAAAATGAAGCGAAGTCAGACTCTAAATTGTCTTTCAACAAATCCGATTGGCTCAAGAGCTTTGTTTCTCAGTGCAACCCGGTCGGTCATAAGCAAGCGTTAGAGACCTACACACAGCGGATCGAGCATTTGGTTGCTGCACGCGGGGGGATGACGCTGCGATTAAAAACGGTCGAGCGTTTTGTGACTGGTCTCGGTCTGCCGCATCCAGTTGAGAACGGTTTTCTCTGGCATCACAGCCTGGGTGTCCCTTATCTGCCTGGAACCGCAGTCAAGGGGATCCTGAGGGCACAGCTGGAAGCCGACACAGAGTCTCAGATAGATGACGAGACGTTTCTTCGTTTATTCGGCTCGCCTCGCAGGACTGACAGTGCCGCACGTGAGAATGACACAGCGGGTAAAGCGGCAGAGACCGCGACGGCCGAGACCGAAAATGAGAAAGATACTGCCTCTATGCAGCGTGGCGCGTTGCTCTGTTTCGATGCACCGCCAACAATACCGGTGCGTCTGGAACTGGATATCATGACACCGCACTATGGCCCTTATTATCATGCCGGGGATATACCCGGTGACTGGCATTCACCCAATCCGGTGACCTTTTTGACCGTTGCACCGGAAACAGAGTTCATTTTTTCCTTCGCGCCCTACAAATCCACGGGCATCGATATAGAGCTTGAAGAATTGAGCAGGGTTCTCCGAATCGCCCTCGACTACTTTGGCGCAGGTGCCAAGACTGCCGCCGGTTACGGGCGTTTTCTTTAGCTTCTGGTCGCGCTTCGTTTAGCTGAATCACATCTCTCAAGTTAGGCGTGAGCAGACACACCTGATTCAAGGCTCTTTAATTGTCCTCTCCTCTCCAGGCTCTGGGTGGATGCGGAACTGCCTGCACGACCATCCATGGCTATTCCCGAGCTTCCAAAGGAAGCAGATCTTCGGATGGTTCAGTCGACTGAACTTATCACCGTGTCCGTTTTCCGGACGCATTTGTTTCAATTGATCTTCGGATGGTTCAGTCGACTGAACACACCGCCCTGCTGGGGCTAACAAACAGGAGGTTTCAATTGATCTTCTGAATGTTCAGTCGACTGAACACATCCCAATTATTGTTTCACATGATACTTGGAGTTTCAATTGATCTTCTGAATGTTCAGTCGACTGAACAAAGCGTACTTCACGAATACGATGGCGAGCTGCGTTTCAATTGATCTTCTGAATGTTCAGTCGACTGAACACAGACAAGAAGAACCTTCTTCCTTCTGGCGACATGTTTCAATTGATCTTCTGAATGTTCAGTCGACTGAACAGACATTCTATAACATATTGATAATACATAAAAAAGAATTAGACTTTCCACTTTCTATTGAATTTTCCTTCTTCTGAACAAAAGATACCCAGCCTCTATCCAATAAAACGTACATATAATCTTGTGTAAACAATGTGTTGGGGGATTTCCACAGGCCTATTTTTAAAAACTTGGCACGCCGACGCTTACCTGGGCGTCGTAAAACAGGACGCTGTAGTTTTCATTTTCTGACCTTTCCAGCAGGCTCTGTGCTTCACCACGAACGTAGCTCATCAGCACTTTGCGGTTTAGGGTCGCAATTGCCGCGGCGGCACTGACCGTCTTGAGACCGGAGGTGATGTCAACACAGATGCCGTTGTTCTTTTCAAAATTGTCCGGGTGATCGGAACAGAGATTTTCGATCGTCTCTACAAATACCTCGTAAACTTGGTCAAATTCCTCAAAATCAACCGGCGGCATTCGCTTAATCTCTATAGTTGCGTCTTCTACGCCGTTCAAACGCATCCAGTTCTTTATAAAGAGATCGCACAGGGATTTGAAATCATCGAACTGACGATCTGAACCTGGCTGAAGCGTTCCATCGGCCGCTTTCTTGTCTTTCGACGTCACAATGAAGATCGTTGAGAGTTTATGATCCGAGTCCCGCAGCAAGCGATCGACACAGCGCAGGTTCTGCTGCCAGCTGAGCGTGCCAAACTTGTCCCCATTGCGCAGAATATGGGTAAGGTCATCCTCTTCTGCCTCTGTCAGTTGCTGCATAGCCGTAGATAGTTCGTGGTCCAGCACCCTGGCTGGAAGCAGGGACAAGGGCATAATCAGCACGCGGCAGTTCCGCGCATTGGAACCTGTAAGCCTTACAGCTGAGGCAGAAACGAAATCCTGCGCTACGTTGAAGATGCGCCACGCGCCCAGATAACAGACACCACCCAGGAATACGCTGAAGCCCAACGTACTTATCAGATTGATCAAACTATCTGTGTATTTGCCTCGGGCGGTCACGTTGTTCAGGGGAATCGATGAGGGTTTCTCGATTGCTTCATTCAGCAGTTCAGACGGCCCTGCTTCGTTCTTTGTGTCTTCGACAGCGTCAGGGGGAACCTGAAGGTCCTTATTTCCTGAAGTTTGGTTCGAAGAGGTGGCAGAGTCACAATGCAGGCCGGCGATCTGTCCAAATGCCCAGGGCTGACAGATCGATGCATCGTATAGTGCAGTAAGGGCGTTGGGAAGCAGTCCGCCTGACACAATGAGTGCAAGTCCCCAGAATACGAGACTGCGCGCTGCCTGCCTTTTACGCTGTCCCAAGCCGCCTTTCTTGGGCGCGCTGCTCTCAGCCGTCACAGCTGCGGCTCTTTCCTCTGTGCTTCGAAAGTCGGATCTGCGATTTTGGGGCCGGGCTTGCGACCAATGATGGCGAGAACATCCTTTGGGTCAAAATAGCTTTTGCTAGTCTTACCCTCAACTTTGAGCGCATCCATAAAGTCGTGTAACACGGACCAGTCGGGCATGAGGGCGACATTGTTGGACAAGGGGCCTGGCGTTAGGTCTCCCGATATCTCACCGTTTAGACGTCCTGTTTTAGGATCCATCAGATGCCCCGTAAATTGCCCGGTTATCTTAAGGCTTCGCCCTACAAGTTGACCATGAATGTCTCCGAGAATGCGACCGTTACTCCCTAATTTCGGCTTGTCTGCGAACCTGCCCGAAAACTCACCTGATATAGTTTTTCTGATTTTGTCCTGAACTTCTCCCTGGAATTTGCCTGTGATGTTCTTTTGAGCTCCATCAAACGTTCCATCCAATGTTCCGCAAACAGTAAAACAACCCTCCATTTTACTCGAAACCATTGCGCTCATATTGCGGGCAGGAAGGAACTGCGACCCCAGTATAGAGACTACGCCAACATAACGACGATCACCCAGAGGGTGAATATGAATCATCAACGGGCTGGCACGACGGTCCATGGATTTTGTGACTGGGCCCTCGACAGTTACTCTCTTGGTGAGACCCTGTCCAATTGAGCTGAAATAATTGTGCGGCAGACCAAAGACCACTCGTTTAGGAGATCTAGGACCTTCTGTTGGTGCGTTGAGATACACATTGTGAAACCAGTCGTGATCGTCCTGGAAGTTTTCTTCGGACCAGGGTGTGTGCTCTCCCTTTTTCAAGGGCCAGAGTTTCCCAAACTTCCCTGCACTGCGATAGCGGATCATTGCTTCGCCGATTTCATTTAGCACGCCAAGTGCAGATTGCCCGCGTGCCAACACGGCGACACGACTGTCACGGCCAAACGCGGTATAAGGTGGAAGCTCCCTCGTGTTGATTTCGGGAACAAGCGCACGAATTCTCGCTGCATAGTCTTGACAGTTCTCAGGCGCATTCCAGATTAACTCCCCATTTCGAGTGAGGCGCTGAAGTGCTATACTTCCATAACCCCGCCGTGTGCGACTGCCCAGCCCGCCCAACAGGCCCATGAGTTCCACAGCCGCGACGATGCTAGGGTCGATTTTCCGACGTGCAATAATTCGGATGATGAAACTTCTTCCTGGGCGAAGACAGGGTCGGCTTAGTTTGCCTTTGCAGGTTTTTTTGTTCTCCTGTTCAAAAACACCGTAACCGAAATAGTGCGCTCCAGGTCCTATATTTTCCTGGCTGGGCTCTTCCTCGTCGCTGAGAGCTTTTCCTCTTTTGATCACACAACGAGGTTGCGAAACCACACTAAGATGAAACGAGCTCTGCCCGCCGCCGTCCTTGCTTCCGGCCGCGCCGAACAGCTCCGCTTCCTTTTTCCGCAGCTCTTTCAGGTCCGGAAAGTGCTGGTACATCATGGCGCGCCACCAGAAGCGCAGGACGCCTTTGATGCTGGGGGCGCGCAGTTCGGCACTGGTGCTGTTGTCCGCACCGCCCAGGAACATTGGCGTGACGATACGAAACTCCGCTTCCACGCAGTCCATGGCATTACCCTCTGTTTTCCTGATCGCCGATATGTCGTAATCAGTATGACGCAGCCCACAGAGAATGCAAACTGGTGGTTGCGGAAAAAAGACGGGGAGATTATGGCGTATTGCTATCTCTGCACCGCCGGAACCAGCGCAGGACGACATGCCGACGCTCACTACGGCCCTGAATGGATCGAGGCGAACGGCGGTGTTGACCAAGCGGCGCAGCTGCTGCTGGATGGCTTCAGGCATACGGCTATGGACGACCCGCGCGCTTTGACTGGGAGGCTGCCGGCGGAGGTTAACAGTCTGGCGCGGCTGGGGGTGACGGCGCGGGACCGGGTGGTTCTGTTTGCGTCGGACACACCCCAAGGGCAGGCATCCGCGCTTGCGGTGGTGACCTATCTGAGATCTCAACTCGCCGGTCTCGATGCAGTGGCGGTGTCCGTTCCGGGCTTGCAGGTTCAGGATGCTGCGCTCTTTCAGCGCAAGGGGCTTGCCAATTTTTTCCGGCTCGCGCGCGTTGAGATCAATCAGGCCCGGCCAGGTGGCTGCAGTCTTGTCATCACTGGCGGCTTTAAGGCGTTGATCCCCTATGCGGTGTTACTGGCGACGCTTGAGAACCTGACTTGCTACAGTGTGTTCGAGCACTCCGACAGTCTGATCACCCTGCCCCCACTGCCCCTGACCATCGACCGGGAAACGCTGTTGCCTTTCTTGCCGTTACTGCGGGCCATGGCACAAGACGGTTCTGTGCCACTCAAAAAGCTCGAAGCTACAGTACCTGATCCGTTGTTTCGAGATCAGTTGGCGTCTCTCATAGAGATATTTCCAGATGAAAACCGGGTGGGCCTTTCTACATTAGGAATCCTGGTGCTCGACGCTTTGCAATGAAGCTGGGCTGATGTTTTTCTGCACTACTGAATAGTTGTCAGCGCCCCATTCATGATCTTCAGACGGTGTCAGCCAGCTGACATAGTGAAGCTAAATCCCCAGGCAACGTAATTGTGTTTCAATTGATCTTCAGACGGTGTCAGCCAGCTGACACATAAAGAGCTCGTGCTGGAAGCCAAGAAAGTTTCAATTGATCTTCAGACGGTGTCAGCCAGCTGACAAAAGCCGTTCGGGCGTATCTTGAGTATTTACATGTTTCAATTGATCTTCAGACGGTGTCAGCCAGCTGACACACAGCAATCTTCTTAAACTGGGTCACAAGCGTTTCAATTGATCTTCAGACGGTGTCAGCCAGCTGACATTATCCCGCCTCGCGGTTACATTTTCTCTGACTGTTTCAATTGATCTTCAGACGGTGTCAGCCAGCTGACTTAAAGAATGCTTGGAAAAAGGATGCCAATAAGTTTCAATTGATCTTCAGACGGTGTCAGCCAGCTGACTTGGGCCCTTGATGACCAGAGAGGGCACGTTAGGTTTCAATTGATCTTCAGACGGTGTCAGCCAGCTGACAGTCTCACTGTAGCGCATTGATTTAGATGAAGCATCTGGAATATCTTCCACTTACCTATACGATATTTTAATCATGATCCAATACCCTTCTGAATAACGCTTCAAGAATATGTTATTTCTATATATAATACAACATATTAGAGAAAATCCACAGGTATAAAAACAATCGAAGTTGCCGAAAAATCAAATTTATTCAGCGAGATAACGGCGCTAGGTAATCTGGCCGCTGCCTGGCACAAAGTTCGTCTGAATGCCGGAGGACCTGGCGGAGATGGCGTTACCGTCGAGCATTTTAGTCAGGGCACCGAAAAGCGGCTCAAGGCGCTGCACAGGTCTTTGCGTGATGGTACCTATCGCCCAGGTCCAGTCCGGGAACTTAGCATACCTAAAGACGACGGGAGTTTCCGTCCTCTTGCGATTCCCAGCATCGGCGACCGGGTTGCACAGACAGCTGCCGCGAGCGTTCTGGGCCCATTGCTCGATCGTGAGATGGAAGATGCCAGCTTTGCGTATCGGGCAGGTCGTTCCGTGCAGATGGCGGTGTCACGGATCGCGCGTTACCGTCGCGACGGTTACCGCTGGGTGGTGGATGGCGATATCGAACGCTATTTCGAAAACGTACCGCATGATCCTTTACTGGAACGCTTGGGCCGTTCAATCGAGGATCCGCTCCTGCTCGATCTGCTTGCGCTCTGGCTGGAGAGCTTTTCTGAGGGAGGGCGGGGTCTGCCACAGGGCGCACCTTTGTCGCCACTTCTGGCGAACCTTTATCTTGATGACGTTGACGAGGCCATTGAAGGTAAAGGTGTCCGTCTCGTCCGCTTTGCCGACGACTTTCTGCTGATGTGCAAAGGCGAAGAAACGGCGCGCGAAGCGCAGACCCGAATGGCTGGAATTCTCGCTGAGCAGGGTCTGCGTTTGAATCCGGAAAAGACTCGCGTCGTGCCCTTTGAAAAAGGCTTTCGCTTTCTGGGACACCTCTTTGTACGTTCCATGATCATCCAGGAACTGCGAGACGATGATCCAAAAGCACCCATGGCCGTCGGCATCACAGGCAAGGCCATCGACCCGGAATCCGGAACTTCGGGCAGCGATGGCGGTGTTACGGACGGCGGCCAGCGAGCACCGATCCTGCGGGTACTGTATGTCTATGAACGGGGACGTAAGATCGGTTTGCGTAATCAGGCCTTCACAATTGAGGAGGACGACAGGGAATTGCTTGCAATTCCACCGGCACGAATCGACCGGATAGAAATGGGACCTGATGTCGAGATCGAAGCTGCTGCTATGCGACAGGCGCTGGCCCACCGCATTACTGTTGCTCTGGTCGATGGCCGGGGTGCAACGCTTGGTATGATCGCTGCGCCAGTAACAGATCATGCCGCCCTCCATCAGGCGCAGGCCCAGCATATGCTGGACCATGGCCTAAAACTGGATCTTGCCCGCCGCGTCGTGGATGGTCGGATCCGGAATCAGCGGGCGCTGCTGAGGCGGCTTAACAGACGGCGCAAGGATCCCGAGGTGGCATCCGCCGCTGCGGCGATCGGGCGTGTTCTTCGTAAACTGCCGCGGGCCGTGGATGTGCCTGAGCTCTTCGGCTACGAAGGTCAAGCAGCGGCGCTCTACTGGCCCGCTATTGCGCGTACACTCGGCACGCACTGGGGTTTTTCCCGTCGCCGCAGACGGCCGCCACCCGACGCCATCAACCTGATCCTTTCCTTCCTTTCTACTCTGCTTTACCGGGACATCCACGCGCTGGCATGCCGCCACGGCTTGCATCCTGGTTTTGGCACCCTGCATGCTGCCCGGGATGGTCATAATGGCTGCGTGTCCGACTTGATTGAGGAGTTTCGGGCACCTTTGGTTGAGGGTCTGACGGTTACCCTTGCCAACACCCGTGCAATCAAGCTGGAGATGTTTGCAGTTCAGGACGATGGTTCCTGCCGCATCGCGCCGGAGGGGCGAGATGCGATTGTGCGTGGCTACGAAGCGTGGCTGGACCGGCAGGTCAAGAGCCAGCGTACGGGCAAAACGGTCCTGTGGCGCCGGGTGGTGGAGGAACAGGTGATTGCCTACGTTCATCATCTTCGGCAGAAGGGCGACTACCAATCCTACCGAATGGACTACTGAGAGTACGATGCCGAGACCAGAAAATCTGATGGTGTTCTGTTACGATGTGGTTTCGAACCGGCAGCGCCGGAAGGTTTCTAGGGTGCTGGAAGCCGAATGCGTTCGTGTACAGAGGAGCGTTTTTGAAGCAATGTTGACCGATCGGGCTGCCAGGAAGTTGGCACACAAAGCTGCGCAGTACCTCGATTCTGGGGATAGCCTGCGCGTTTACAGTATCGGGGCACGGGGGCGCGAACGCTGCCTCGCCTTCGGGCCGCTTCCCTTGCCCGAAAAGCAGCCGTTTTATTTACTCTAGGCATGGCCGGCGTAACGAAGACCTCACCGAGAGATGCTGACCCGCGCAAGAGAGTCCGGCAGGCAGTAGAGCATGTTTCTCTCCCTGATCTTCCCGGCGTGTGGCAACAAACGGTTATCTCCATCCTTTGCAGCAGACCGAAAGGATTGGAAGACAGCCCTGCTTTGCCAGGCCGGATCCGTGGTGCCTGGGGACATCAAATGCTGCAGATAGCGTCGGAGGAGGCTCGCGACGGACAGCCCTGTCTACGGCTCCCACCTTGTGCGCTGGACATCTTTTTCCGTTCGCAGGGAAGAATGACCGCGGATCTGCCAATCCCCCCGCCGTTTGTCATTGATGTTGATTTCGCCGCGACAACTCTCATCGTGAATCTGCGCATTTTCGGTTTGGCGCAACCCTGGGCCAAAGAGGCAGCCAGCACGCTGCAGGCGGCATTAATGAGAGGGGTTTCGGGCAAGGTGACGGAGCCGGGGCTGGAGATCCTTGCCTGCGACATTGCGCGTCAGTCGGGTGAACACGTTGCACCTGATGCGACCGCAGCAACCCTCAGATTTCAGACGCCTGTGGCATTGATCCGAAACGGGCGCCTGCTGGAAGATTTCAGCGGTCTTATGTCTGCACTTGGAAATCGCATATCAGGCATCGCACGATGGCACGGCCTGCGGATAGACGCTGACTGGTCTGATGTGAAAGCTGCGTCTCGAAACCTCGCTTTTGATGGCTCCAGACTGGAACGTGTTCAATGGACGCGCGGCTCGAAACGACAGGGTGGACGTGTGCTGATCATGGAAGGCTGGCTTGGCCCACTGGAAATTTCGGGTGATTTGAAACCGTTCTTGCAGCTGCTTGTACTCGGTGAGGTCTGTCACGTCGGAAGTCATGCGGCTTTGGGTCTGGGGCGGTACGGCCTGTCTTTGCGAGACCAATGAAAGGTCTGTAGCTGCGATCTGGTAAACTCTCTCGGTCGGCTGCATCTGTCGTATGTGGCCCAGATCGCATAACTTTTCTGAGGCTATCATAGCCAGAGAAAGACGCATTGGCTGCGATAATATTAAAAAGCAAAACGCACCGAGCGAATGATACGCACAAGATTAAATATCGAAACACTTAAAGCGTCTCAGTTCTCGATCTCCAATCGGTTTGCTTCGGTGATAAGATCTGCTTCGCTCTTTATATGACGCCCACTGACACGCTTTAACTTCAACCTGCCGGCGGTGTTCAGGCCCTGTGGCCACGACCGGCGCGTCCAGTACTCGCCTTCCAGAACAGCGGTATCTCCGACTCTGGCTTCAAGTACTGCTGCTCCCGTATTAGAGCTTTCATCTGTGGCCTTTGGTTGAGGTGTTTTTTGATCGTACATGTAAGACAATCCGAAACTGCGCCCGCCAACGTTTCGGGTTGGTTTGACGTCCGCCGCCCAGGCTTCGCCATTGACCGCTTTGGTTCTCGACTTAATTTTGATGCCAAACCAATGCGCTTTTATCTCAAATGCAATGACACTTTTTTCCAATGCCAAAGCATCTAAATCTTCCTGGGTTGCGGCATTACCTGACAATGTAGATTTGCGCATCCTGTCGATAATAGACCAGTTCGACTCTGTTGTTCCAAGCCAGACGCCGTTTAGATCAGGAAACACCCATTCATTTAGCATTGGGAAACAACGCCAAAGAATTCGCCAGGGCGCATAATAAGATGAAACTCCAAAGCTCATTACGGCAAGAAATCCAAAGCCTATCGCCAGATTGCGAGCCCAAAGGAGCACGGACCCAAGTTCTCCTTCACCGATCGAAAAAACAACAACCAGAACGGCCCCATAGGACATCGCGGCATAAACCAGAACTGAAAACTTAAGAAACGCGAGTATCACTGACTATGCCCTCTTTCGGCAGTCGACGCTGGCATCATGAGATGCCTGTTTTGAGTTGATTAAATACTTCAATAATAACGCGACGCTGTGAATGATTACAATTCACTAGCTAGAGTTTTTGAGGATTTTAATGGGAGTGGTCATCCTTCCCATTGAATCGTTTATTCTACCAGGCATCAGGCCTCCACGATATGCACGTAGCTACAGCCAATAGAGTTTGTATGTCTATGTATTGATAGACATAACGAATAAAAATGTATATTAATATATTGACGAAAAAAGAAAAACGTTAAGATATTGATATACGATGAGTGTCCGAAAAACCATAAAAAGACAATACCAGGGTATTGTTGACCGCGCAGCTTTACAGCTGTCTGCTGTTCAAAAGCCGCCGGAAGGCTGGGTTGCCACCGTCCGCAAAGCGCTCGGCATGTCCGGTGCGCAGCTCGCGCGCCGTTTGGGTGTGTCGCGGGCCTCCGTTTCGCAAACGGAAAAAAACGAACTAAGTGGAAGCGTGACGCTCAAACATATGCAGAGCACCGCCGAAGCGCTCGGTTGTCGGTTTGTCTATGCGATCGTTCCTGTGGGCCCCACTGAAGATTTGATCCGTGATCAAGCTGAGCGAAAGGCAACAAAGCTCGTGCGCCGCGCCAGTGGGCATATGGCATTGGAAAGCCAATCCCTTCCGCTTGAAAAAAACAAAGAGGAAATCGCCCGTCTGTGTGATGAGTTGATCCGCGACATGCCTTCTGATTTCTGGGAAGAGCGGTGATCAATGATGCTGCACCTGAAGGTGCAACGCCGCTCGATCCGGATGAACGTGAAGGCTTGAAGCCCAAACACATCACAACACGTGGTGAGCTTGATGAGTTGGAGCAGGCCAATATCCAGACCGGCCTGCAATGGGTTTCAAGGAGCCGTCAGAAGGACATACTGACAGACGATTTTCTTCGCACACTCCATAAACGGCTGTTCGGAGAGATCTGGAATTGGGCCGGAACCTATCGCCAGACCGAAAAGAATATCGGCATCGATCCACTTCATATTGGGGTGGAACTACGCACATTGGTCGATGATGCACGCTATTGGACCGAGAACGATACCTATCCGCCGCTCGAAGCCGCCGCGCGGTTTCACCATCGAATGGTACAAATCCATCCATTCCCTAATGGCAATGGTCGACATGCACGAATTGCGGCGGACCTCTATTTGGAGCGTCACTTCGGGCATACTCCGATCGAGTGGACTCACGGTTTCGATCTTCAAACAGATAATGAACGCCGCAATGCTTACATCGCTGCGCTGCGCGCTGCTGACGGAGGTAAATTTGATCCGATATTAGAGCTTGTCGGTGCAAACCAACTCTAGAGCGAGTCTCGCATACAGATACCGAATAGGCGTGGCACCCATCTCATTGAATTGTTTGTTCTGCCTGGTATCACGTCTCCGCTGACGCGTTTTCTGATTGACGAAAGTTGCCACTTCTCCATTGATCGCGGAATCAAAAGCGCGATCACGGAGACAGACCATGTCGAATGATCACCTCACCCTCACGGTTCCCGACGAATGTCAGAACAATAGAGCCGCCACGACCAATTTTGGCCACGTTGGGGCCGTCTTCGAGAACTCTCGCAGGGATACAGGAGAAACCTTTCTCAACGCCAACCCCGAAATTCCGGTTGGTGCCACTGAGCTGGTTGTTTCCCAGCCCAAGGCGGATGGCGAAGCCTACGAGTAGTTTTCAGTGTGTCACTGACGCGGCACTATTCTCTTTCGTTTGAGCCACGCGGAATCTGGCATCGCCAGTACCGACACCAGGTGCTCGAACACAGGGTTGATTGGTCACTTCCCGTACAGCGTCGAAGTCAGTGCAGACGCCTCTGCCGACGTGACATCGGTCTCGTTCATATCGGCGCCCAGGGGCGCAGTCTGGCGGTCTTGACCGCCCTTGATCAAGACCTCCTTGCAGGTTGTCGCGCCTGGCGCGCCACTCCGGGAGCCGTCTCCCCATAGTTTCCCAGTGGAAACCACTGGCTACTGCCAGCCCTACGGGTGGGTGATCCCCCTCGTCTCCCTCCGGGTATGACCAATTCCCATCCGCTCATCGCCGCTTTGCTAGCTCAGTTGCATGCGCAACTGACTATCCAAGGAAGGACAAAGGGTCATGGAATTGATTCTGCCAATTCAACGTACACAGATGCTCGCCAACTTTGAGAATGAAGGACCCGACCACGCCCCGGTGGTCAAGTGGTTCTGCCCCTGGAACAGTGGAACCTGGTTGCTCAGCGAGATCAAACCCGCCGACGAAGACATTCTATTCGGGTTGTGCGATCTGGGATTTGGCTTCCCTGAATTGGGCTACGTTTCACATGAGGAGATCGAAGAGATCATCGGCCCCGGCGGTCTCAAGATCGAACGGGACATTCACTTCAAACCGCTTGCGAGTCTAAGTGTCTACACCATGGCGGCGAAACAGGCCGGAGGGATTGTCACGGACCCGGCTTCTCTCATGCGGGCCTATCAGTTCCTCGCGGAAGACGCCAAGCGTGAAGGCAAAAAGCTGCGCTCCAGGCTGCTCAACGAGAAGAACGGTGAAGCCATCTCGTTCCCGCTCTTCAATGGCCTTTCCGCCATCAGCTGAGGAAAAAGAGGGGATCGAACCTTATCCCCTCTCTCACTCATAGATCGCAAAGTGAATTTTCTCGAGGACAGTTATTATGAAAAACGGACACGAAGAGCCTTACGCGCATGCTTCTTACCGTATAGCTGGGCCCACCCATATCGCCTTCAGCGGCGGCAGAACCTCTGCATATATGCTGTATCACATCCTAGCGGCCCATGACGGTAAGCTGCCGTCCGATGTGGTTGTTTCCTTCCAGAACACAGGCCGCGAGATGCCTGAAACTCTGGACTTCGTGGCAGACTGCGCAAGGCATTGGTCGGTACCGATAACCTGGCTCGAACGGGACTCTGACGACGATCGAGGATTTCGGACTGTCGGTCACAACGACGCGGCGCGCAACGGCGAGCCTTTCCAGCGGCTCGTCGAGGAGCGGGGGTATTTGCCGAACGCCGTGGCCAGGTTCTGTACGGCTGAGCTTAAGGTTCGCGTGGCAAAGCGGTACATGTTGAGTCTGGGTTACAGCCACTGGACATCCGTTCTGGGTCTTCGGGCCGACGAAGCGAAGCGGGTTGCGCGGGCTTGTGCACCAACCAAAGAGAGGTGGCAAAACCATTGCCCTTTGGCAGATGCTGGGATCACGAAACGGCAGATTAGTGCGTTCTGGAAGCGGCAAACTTTTGACCTCCGGCTCGCGAACGTCGAGGGCAAAACCCCCCTTGGAAACTGCGACGGCTGTTTCTTGAAATCGGAAAAGACCCTTGCGGCTTTGATTCGGGACTTTCCTGAACGAGCACAATGGTGGCTCGACGTTGAAAGTGGCGTCCGGACCCGGGGGCGAGCTTCGCGGTTCAACAAGAACTTTGCCCTTGCTGATCTTGCGTCCTTCGTCGATCGGCAAGGTGACTGGGTCTTTGATCAAGAAGACGCCTTGTGCGATGCCCCTCACGGTTTTTGTGAGTGATCGTGGATTACTGGACCCTTGGAGCTTTGGTCGATGCCAACATTGTTGTGAGCGCCTGGTGCGAGGGCTGCCGACACAAGAACCATATCGACCCTCGCGATCTTATCAATCGCCCTACCCTCTCCCCATTTGTCTACGTACGCGAGCTGCGAGAGAAGGTGCGATGCAGCGCCTGCGGTTCGAACGCGGTCCAGTTGTTGTTGCAGGAACGCCAGGTTATCGAGACATGGGATTCAGATCCGGACAGTTAGACGGAACTCCGAACTATGAGATCATTCGTTCGGCCCACTCGGTAAAATCCCTGCCGAGGATTGTCTTCCATCCACATACGGCTTCTAACTTGCCAGCGGGTGAAACTCATGGAGGAAGCTACAGGGCGGCTCAAGAACCTCAACGATGACAAACTCAGAGCCCACAACTTTGAGGCACAACAGGAGAAAGCTGCCCGGGATTGTCTGCGGCGCTAGTTCAACATGTGAAGTCTGTCCCACAATCGAGCAGTAAACTTGTAATCTTTAGGTTCGTATTGTAAATCCGCCATAGATCCGCTAAATAGGACAAAAAACCGGACATGAAAAGGACGAGTGTTTAATTTTCCTTATGCACAAGATACTGACAATAAATATAAATGATCAGAAACAAAGTGGACATTAAAGCGGACATGCGTGCGGACACTGCCGAGACCAACGGATCGGTCGAAGATCTCGGCGAAAGCGTCGCTCTTATGGAACCACTCCTTATCGGTGAAAGCACCAGGCAGCGGGCCGCTCTAACCGATTTGGTCGTCGATCTGGCCGCAAAGACCGCCGGGCTTCGCCGCAGCTTGCCAAGCGGCATCGTGACCGCGCTATCCGATCTGGTCCGCTCGATGAACTGCTACTACAGCAATCTGATCGAAGGTCACGACACCCATCCCGTCGATATCGAGCGTGCCTTGAAAGGCGACTACAGCGGTGACCCTGAGCGCCGTAATCTCCAGCTCGAAGCCAAGGCACATATCGCCGTCCAGGCCTGGATCGATACAGGCGGGCTTGATGGTCGGCCCCTATCGGCTGAAGGTTTGTGCGATGTCCATCGCCGTTTTTGCGAGCTGCTTCCCGACGAGCTGCTGTGGGTTACGGAGCCAGAAACCAAAGAGCGGTTGAGAGTCGAACCAGGCACGCTTCGGACGCAGTCTGTCCAAGTCGGCCGACTCCTGGCCATCAGTCCCGGCGCTGTTCCCAGATTTCTCGATCGATTCGAAACAACCTACAAGAATCTCGGCAAAACGGACGCGGTGCTGGCCGCAGCAACAGGCCATCATAGATTTCTGTGGATCCACCCATTCCTGGATGGCAACGGTCGTGTCGCACGGTTGATGTCCTATGCCGCCTTGCGTCAGACGCTAGATACCGGTGGGATTTGGTCGGTGGCGCGCGGTCTTGCCCGCAATGAAGCCGCATATAAGAACCATCTCACCGCCTGCGACTTGCCGCGGCGGAACGATCTCGATGGTCGCGGCAACCTCAGCGAAGAGGCGCTTGCGGACTTTATCAGCTTCTTTCTGAAGACCTGTATCGACCAGGTGGACTTCATGGAAAGTCTCGTTCAGCCTAATGGCCTGCGCGATCGCATCCTACTATGGTGTGCCGAGGAGACACGCGGCAATCGCCTGCCCCCGCACGCCGGATCGGTCTTGGAAGCCATCCTCTATCGCGGTGAACTGCCCCGCGGTGAAGTCGCGAACATACTCGGTACCGGCGATCGCCAGGCACGACGGATCACATCAGCCTTGTTGGATCGCGAAGTGCTGACATCAGAAACGACACGGGCGCCGCTGCGTCTCGCCTTTCCAGCAGCCCTTGCATCTCGCTGGATGCCCGGGCTATTCCCTGAGAAGGCGTTGTCAGGCTAAATCGGTATGAGCCGAAGCGAGGCGTCTGATAGCCTCCTGCAATGCGTAACCCCTTCCGATTCTTCAACAGTTCGCCCGAGGTAATCCACCTCTCGGTAATGATGTACATCCGCTATCCCTTGTCGCTGAAACAGGTCGAAGATCTCCTTTACGAGCGCGGGATCGATAACTGCCATGAGACAGTGCGGTTTTGGTGGAGCCGGTTCGGTCCGATATTCGCCGATGAGATCAGGAAGAAGCGGTCGGCGACACTGCTATTCGCGAATGCGGGCGCTGACTCAATAGTCGAGCTGAGAATTCACGCCGACCGTTCCGACGACGAGAAAGGACAATGGCGAAGTTTACGTTCATCAAGACCTTGCAGAAATTCACCTCCGTACGAGTCTCTGTCTATAACCACTTCAACCACGACCGCCACTTCACCCGCCGCGCCGTCTACCGCTTCACCGCCCTTGTCGAGTGGCGTCAACTGGCGGCCTGAAACCCATGCCTTCGAGGATCTTCGAGACTGATTCGTGTTAACTTGACAATGCCACCTATTCCACTTTGTCGAAATCTTCCGTGTTTCTTCTGAATGATTCGCCACTGCGTTTGGTGCCATTTGTATCAAAACTAGCCATATCAACCTTATTACCATCAATACCAGATGGCCAATTAAGCGTAATATAAGCTATGTCGCCGCTTTGGTTGGTAAAACCACCTGCAATCCGCTTTCCTTTGGCTAACCCTAGAGCATCCCAAGTGCAGCCAGCGACTCCTCGCGACTGGATGGCATAGGGGCCATCCGTGAATCTTAAATTGCGGAGTGATTTAAGCTTAGTAACATTTATTTGGCATTGCGGATTTGCAGTTGAAACATATTTTCCACCCATTTCCGCTGAAAGTGGCGTTATGGTGGACATTGTGGCGGCGGCCACAACGCAAAGGTAAAGTGTTTTCATCTTGCATGTCTCCCTCACAATTTGTTCATTTTGATATAAAAGAAAACCTCTAGCTCCAGGAAGTGGAACAGGGTCAGAATCTCCGGCTCACACGAACCTTCATGCGTATGAATCTTCGGACAAAGAACTCTATTCGGAGCTAGAAACTCGCACACCTCCCAAATGGGAGGTCAGTTTCAACGAGGAGAATAGGTCATGAGAAGACGAATCAGATCTGGCTGACTGCGGGTGTCAGTCTTCCGAAAAATCAGTTTCAGTCTTTGACGTGCCGTGCCTTCAGTAATGCCCAGTCGACAAGCAGCGGAGATGAGCGAATACCCTGCCAACAAGCTTTCGCAAAGGGCTCTTTCTGCATTTGTTAGGTCATAAAACGCTGAGACTACAGAAGCATCTAAAAAGCTCGAATGATTGGGGTCTAGAATCTCTAGTAAAACTCGCGCATCCAAGCCGGCATCATCTAACAACGAAGGGATTGGATAGAACGTCAGGTTATATGGCCTAGTTGATGCTGGATTGGACATCTGCACGCAGGACGATCTAGGCTCTGCCTCATTACCGCGCGATGAATTGGCCGTTGTCCAAATAGCGCGATCTATCTCTCTCTGTGTTTTCGAATCCTCAACTCTGAGCTGGCCTGAACGAAGGTTTAGAACACTTTGCCTTCGAAGGAAATCCTCGGCCTCTTCATTCACTTTTACGACTGTACCTCCCGATTTCAGGATCAAGACCGGGCGAGGCTGACTATCCAACAGGCGGTCGATTGTGCGTTCATGGCTTTGTAGAGAAATAAACTTCTGGCGCAAAACCAGGCTGTTCTGAACATGAGGGACAAGCCGCTGGTAGGCCAGGAGATCCTTGTTCGTATAAGCGTCGGATTGCAGGCCACCGTAAACGCTCATCATGACTCTGGGGACCCCGCTTCGTCCGGTCCCGTCATGGACCGTTGAAGCAATCAAATTCTTGACTTCAATGTACCGTGTGTAGTCGTTGAAATACTCCGATTCCTCAAAGAGCTTGTCATCGATCAATTCTTGACCGATGAAACACGTTCCCGAACGAATATATCCCATTGTTTCAGCGTTGAGCGACCATAGGTCGCGCGTATGATAATACTCTACGTATTCCTTCAGATCGTTTGCAGACAGATCCAAGCTGGCCCAGAGGCTGTTGTTCGCTGTCGGTGCCACATGAGGTGTGAACATCAGACAGCGCGCGCCATTAAAAAGATGTCGCACATCTTGCATGACTCCTGGCCATAACCCGTCGTCGGTGGAGGCTTCGTAGATTTTTTCTATGATCTTGTGTACAGATTTCATAGAGATCGTGCGCCGGTATTGCATTGGGCTTACATCATCAAATTCTATCAGAAATCCCTTATTTCGCGAATAAATTTGTTTGAGCTCTACTCATGGGCTTGCATAGATTCAGTTGCCCTATCAAAAGGCGCTCTGGCGCCTTTATCGAAGAGACCGATTAGTAAGATAGGGAGCATGTTGTGGAATCTAGCTGCATAAATGATGTTGCATAAACAAAACGCGAAAAAGATTAATGCAACACGAAGTCCGGCTACGCGCGCGTTTCGACAACCGTACAGAATCTGAATCTCGAGCTTAACGCGCTTTGCGAACCCGGTTGCCAAGAAACCTACAGCAAGAAGCTTTCGTCTGACTGGGTGATCCTTCCGGAACTTGAGAAAGCCAAGTCCCGACTCCGTGAAGACGATACGCTCGTTGTCTGGAAGCTCGACCGCCTAGGACGGCAGACCGTCGGTCTGCTGGGCGTCACCTAGGAGCGCACAGTTCGCGGTCTCGAAGCCCGAAGGCACTCAGTTAGGCCGAAAAGAAAGCTAGACGATAAGCAGATTGGGGTTGTTATCCAGTTGCTGGAGACGCCACACGATGATGGTAGCTTTCCCTCTTGCGAGGAATTCGCCACCGTCTTCAATGTGGACAAATGCCACCATTTCACAACGTGTGCGCGAATTCAAAGCAAGGAGCTGATCGAGGATTACTGGACTCTTGGGGCCTTGGGGTGCCAATATCGTTCTGAGCTGTATTGGTTCTGACCTAATTTGTAGTAGTTCAGACTCGATCTGACAGTTACCGGCTTGGATGTGGCGTCTGTCAGATTAGGTCAGAACTAATATGACTAACTTCTACGGGAGTGGACCGACCCGCTCACTTAGGGCATTGCAGCTTGCACCTATTTCAACAGTCTCGCGGCCCGGCTCAATTCCGCTTCTGCGTCGTTGTAATACTCTGAAGCCTGTTGCACTGACTTGTGCTGGGACTGCTGCATGGCCTCTGCCAACGGTATTCCATCTCTTGCTGCTTGGGTGAGGTATCCGGCGCGCAAACCATGCGCACTGTAATCTTTGACATCATAGCCTGCGCTCTTGAGTCGAGACTTGATAACCCAAGCGATCCCGGCTTCGGTCATCCCGCGTTCACCTACATTCTCCCAGCGATCAACTTGGCGAAAAACATATCCCTCTTCGATGTTCTCACTCTCCAGCCAAGTCAATAGTGCCTCAACGGGCCGACCAATCAACTTTACCGCTGCACCGTCTTCCGCATCTGTCGTCTTTGTGCGTCCGAGTTCGATCGTAATACAGGGCAATAAAGGACTTTCCGGATCTTCAGGGTCCGCAGGCACAGGTTCTTCTTCGATTAGTTGCTTAACTTTGAGGGAGGCTAGTTCGCTGCGTCTGCGGCCCCCTGACCCAAAGGCGACCGATAGCAAGGCGCGATCACGCAAAGCAGCCGGTCCTCCATCCCCACAGGTCTCCATGAGATCTTCGAGAATGTTGCGTGTAATCGCGCGACGGCTGTTTCGAACCCTCGGCCGATCGGCAGCTTTGGCAGCCCGTTTAACAGACTCACGTAGGCTGGGTGAATCAAAAGGACCTTTCTGCCCGCGAATGCGGTGCAGCGTGGCCCAGCTGGACAGGCGTCGTCGCACTGTCGCCGGTGCTTGTGGACCTTGGGAGCGCAACAGGTCACGCTCACGGAGTATATGCTCAACTTCTGGCGGCATGCCATGATTCGGATCTCGGGCACGCTCGGCCGCATCGTAAAGGTGATGCGCCACATACTTGAGCGCCAAAGATTCAGGTGCCGGCCAAGTTAAAGCCTGATCGGTAGCCGCCAGGCACCAAGCTTCAAGGTAAGCAAGGTCCGAAGTCAAGGCCCGCAAAGAGTTCTCAGGCGTGCCTTTGCGCGCCAGATGTTTAAGTGTGTTGAGATCAGCGTCGGTGAGAAGGTCTGTGACCAAATCCTGACGCTCGAAGGAGACCACGGAAATCAAAGAGCCCAACCGGTCGCTCGAATCTACTGAAGGTTCAGTCATGTTTCGGTCGATCTTTGGTTGCTCTGTTCATAGTCGCGGCGGTGCTTCTCAGTCAACTTTGCCTCTAATGCTCATTCCGCTTTAACAGCGGTGTCGAACCATTCGGTCTTCGATCGGCCTTTGTTCCGGTTCTTCCCCAGAAACGCAACAAGCTCCACTGCCCAAAGAGAGGACGAGCAATTGGCAACCCGTAAGTGCGATGCAAATTACGCTCCGGCGTATTGTGCTCTATGTAGACGCCTCGGTACAACTCATCTCTGTTTGTAGAAAGATCCTGATTCATTAGACACGATCCCGCAACACCATTTGAAAAATCGACCTTTCGCACAGAGCTGCTTGTCAAAGGGTCCGCACCCTGGGGTAGTGGGTCACTTTGAAATCTCCGGCTGACACTCGGTGTAAGGACCGCAGTTTTCCGAGCCCTGGTCGTTTGGCCTCGATCAGGGTTACATAGTTTTTGATTTCCCAAAGATGATCTGTCAGGCCATCCATCTCTGGAGCTTCTCCAAGCGGACACAGCCAACTAAGGCCTGTTACAACCCATCTAAGGCCGCACTCGCGAAAATCTCGAGATCTTCCGTAGATGCAAATGGCACTTGGGCAATGAAGTACTCTTCGCCGGATGGTTTATCGCCGCCTAGGCGAGCCGCGACATGCCCTTTTCCGAGCAACCGCTCAGCTCCTTCGACGCCAAGCGCGAGCTTTGACCCAGCAGTGCTGGCGACCTTTAAGCAAAGCCGATTGCCGAGGTTATCGCGGATGCCGACAGGGATGGCGTCCTGGGCAGCACGCTGCGTGATCATGATGATATGGATACCACAGGCTCGAGCTTTGGCCGCAAGACGTGTGAAGCAGCTCTGTACAACATGACGATAGTCTTCAGAGCCAGCCATCCAGTCCGCCATCTCGTCATGGACCACTGTGATCAGAGGAAGTCTTTCAGTTTCAGATACGCGCGCGTTATATTCCGAGATCTTTGGTACACGTGCCTGCATGAAGAGCTCGTAGCGACGATTCATCTCCTCGACAATCTCATTGAGAACCTGCTCGGCAGCTTCTTGTGTAGTTACAATCTCACGAGCTAGATGCGGAGCCTGTGAAATCCAGAAGAAGTCCACACCAAACTTAGGATCTATGACATAGAGTTTGAAGTTCTTAGGGTGATTGAATGCAATCATCTGAAGCAGGAGGTTCTGTGTCAGCACGCCTTTGCCGCTGCCGGTCTCACCGGCGATAAGTGTATGTGGTGCGTGTTCCTCATTTTCACCGTGGGATCCTTGCAGATTCAACCAGAGCGGCTCCCCGGAATCCTCCCGGAGACCAATTAGGAATCGGGACGTAGAATTCGGGCAGGAAACTGGCCAAATCGCTTCAAGCCAGACACGAGCTAAATCGACGATCTGTCTCTTCTGTGCCGCTACGAACAGTGAAATCCGACCTAAGCCCGTCCTGATATCCGTGACATCAAGGCCGAAGGTGGTTTTCAGCTCGAGTAGCTTGGGTTCTAGTTTCTTGACGGTCAGTGTGCCGTGGCCAGCAAAATTTACCAGGACGCCATTAGGCGTTGAGATGGTTGGATTAGGCATGAGCACTGCATGCATACCCAGCTCGGTCAAAGCTGCTTGAAGCTGCCTTGCCGTCTTGACCGCAAACTCAAGTTCTTGCTCTTTGCTACCCTGCCCACCGTTGCGTGTCATCGATAACTGAAGAGCGTTCTCTAGGGCAGGTCTGATCCTTCTATTGGAGACTGGAGCAATCTCGGCATCCGGTTCTTCAGCCAATCCTTGCGCCAATTCATTTTGCTCGACGAGTTCATCGTCGGACAATACCTGCTGCGGGTTCGTTGGAGCAGTTTGTTTAACGCTCTGTTCGTTTACTGTCTCCGGAAAAGAAGGCTCACTGCGTCTCTTGGGTTCCATACACTCCCGTTTTGTAAATCCTTCCGGCACGGGTATCGAAGGCGCATCAGGTGATTGGGGGTCTTCGATGACTCTCATGAGACGGCCGAGGGCACGCTGGCGGACCTGGTACTGCCAGACATCGTCATCAGATGTCGATAGAGTCACGATGATGCTGTCATCAGCGGTTTCGTCGTCATGAATAACAACAATCGACCTACCCTCAACGCGATATTGGACTTCACCGCGGGCAAGAGAGCTGCGGAATCGATCAAGTTCTTCAATGTCACCGAAGAAGCGAACATATTCAGGGCGCAACACCATGAGATGCAAAAGCTGAACGCCCCAAGCCTGTTTCGCGACTGGATCTTGCTGGTCAACAAAGTTTGCCCTGAGGGTATTCAAAGTGGAGGAGACTTGCTCACGAGATGATTTCGATTCCGTGGTCGAGGAGGTCGCGGCAACACATTTAGCTTCTACAACACTCATGTGGATGACGAAGTCTCCGGCATCATTCTTGGAGACAGAAAGTGCAAGAGTGTCAGCCATTTTTCCCGTTAGACCGAAGAAGGCCCTGTTATCGTCAAGTGAAAACCAAATTGGTTCGATGTTACTTGATCGCTTGTCGATACGGATGAGTGAGGTTGCAGCTGCGAGACCGATAACTTCACGGGCTGCGGATTTGGATCGAGCTGAACTTAGAATCTTCTGACCGCAAACCTCAACGACCGTGGAGATCGTTCGCCGCGCCATTGACTGCGCATCGTCGTGGAGTGCGGCGTCCACCATATGCTCAAAATCCGACTGTATATGCCGTACGAGGTTGGCGCTCGGTTCGCGCGATGATACCAGAACGCGCAACTCTGAATCCGGCAACTGCACATCCCGTATCACCTTGATGCCGTTATCAGCAAGCATCTGCCTGCTTGACATGCTATCCACACTGACGACCCACTCTCCGATCGCATGTGCCCGCTCGATTGTACGTCGAACTGCGGTTGTATCCCAGGACACACGCCGAAGCGGCAAGGCGCGCCAACCCTCCGGTATAATGACGAGATCTTCTCTACAGCAGTGGCAGAGATCGAGGAACTCTGCGGCGGCTCGTGGCGGATGTGTGACGGTCAACGACATCTCAATTGTCTTGGCGGAGACCCAAGAGTTGCCTGCATCACCGGCGCGGCGGCGTGGGAGAGCCACATTTCTAAAGTCTATCGCGTCAGGCAGCGTGTCTGGCTCACCCCGCTCATAATCCCACGTCATCTCCGACTGTTTGAAGAATACATCGTGCAGAAATACGAGATCCGTGCTGTTTCGACGATCACTTTTGCGAGCACTATCACCTTTGCCAACACCGACCCTCAGTCGCGACAGGAAACCTTCTGTCACCTCATCCAAATTCTGAGCACGTAGCCTGGCATTCTGAGTGGCGTAGATCTTTCGCATCCGATCCGGATTGTCATGGGAGATCAGAAGACTGCAGCGGAGGTGCCCATTCCGCGCCATCCGATCTTCGAGGCCCTTGGCTATCATTCCGGGCAAGCTGACCGTGTCCGCATTGAAGATGGCGGTCGAGAAATTTCCCTCTTCATGAGGATTGAGCTCGAGATAACGGTCAGAAACGGACAGAAACTGCCGACTTGCAGTTGATGCGGTTGCCTCGAGTTCCTGAGGATCAGAAGCGGCTGTTCCAACCGGAACGGCAAAGCTGTACCCCGCACAATCCTGAAGAGCAGCGTAGGACTTATGATTAACCGAGATAACCTCGGGAAAGAACCATTTCTTATAGAGATATCGACGCTCGTCACAAGCTCGCTTCAGTCCATCATCCGAGACTGTGTCGACACTCAAAAGGGTTTCGACAAAGTCTGCAAGATCTCTGGCTTTGGCCTGACGCTCAAGCAGCCGTAGCGGATGCCAAGCGGGGATGACTGCCCCCTCTTCCGAAGTGGCAGAGATAACAATACCAAACTCCGTAATCTTGCCCATAGTAGTAAGACGAGGGTTCGTGTTTGCGTTCAACTTTTGTCGCGCGACTTTGCAAAGCTGACCAAAGGCCTGAGCTTGTTTTTCGATCAAATCGGTCTGGTACAAGTTTTCCGGGTCGGTTTTCAGGCCTATAATCGCATTGGTGAATGCCTGACGGAACTCAGCCAATGCCTGCAGAATGGCATCTTTGGATGGAGCGTCGATATGTCGCCCAGCCTCATGATCCGTCAGCTCATCACCGATGACAACAAACAGATCTTCTTCTTTTGGAGCACTTGCGGGGTCAGCCGTTCTGCCCTCCTCTCCGTGCGCCACATCAACAAACGTCCCTGTATCATACAGAGAAACTGGTAAGGCATTTATTTCAACGCCTGGCTTCATTGAGAGTTTTGAGTCATGCACACGGATAAAACCATCCGTCATCCCTTCATAAAGGGCGTTGATATCCTCGGGCCAGGCCATTGCGATGCTGCTGACCGAGGGCGTCCAGAAGATGCGGACGCGGTGTGACAAGGGACAATCCGATCCGTCATCGGCGACCAGCCCCATCTCGAATTCAATTTGACGAGCGTCTTTCTTGGATTGCCCGGTTGCTTCGTCGATCGCCTTCTGGTCAAGCCATCGACCAAAATTAAATTCAACATGACCGGACAGCACCTTCTGAAGAAGCTGCGCCTCCTGCCGGAACAGTGCGTACACTCTCGCGTCAAGGGATGACCAGCTGGAAAGTTTCTCGCAGTGCTTGGCTTTAATCTCGATTTTCCCGCCGGTTGCGATCTTTCCATCATCATTGGCGGTTTTCATCAACAACGCATGGATACCCTCGAGGATTGACACTTGAAGGTCGTCACTCGTCACCTCATCTGAAAAGAGATGACGGCGCCACGCCTCATAGACCTTGACGCTGGTACCTGATCGGAGCTCATCCTGCCAAGTGTCGAAGAAATCCTGATCTTGTTCCGGGGTGGTGTCCTTAGTACCGAGATCCTCGAGATATTGTTGAGCGGCCTCATCACCTTCAAACTTATCGGCGAACTCTTCGGTTAACAGCTCCCGAGTCCGCTCGCTCAGATCTGGCGTTCGCCTTCGGCGTCGCACTCCGAAGGCATTTTTCCCAAATGCTGTCCAGTCAATAGTCTTGCAAAAGATCTCCTGGCTTAACCGCCAGCTCCCGTGTCGCAGATGTTTGCGATCTGCAACCAGTGCTCGAATGGCGTCAGCCTGAATCTTTTTATCTGTTGAATATTCCACCTCATTCTCATCGAGGCGCTCAAGTAGCTGGTCGGTATCGACCCGCTTGTCGGTCTTATCGAGCAGATAGACATAATTCGCGACTTCCTGTTCTGCGCCGCGAAACATGCCGCGGAACTCCTGCTCGAGCTTTGACCTTGCAGTCTCAAGTGCGGGTATTCTGGCGAAGCTGTAGGTCGGCATATGCAGGGCCGGTGCAGATTGGTGGACCTTTTGTGGCCAGGGGAGTGAAGTCTTTTCCTGGAGCAAAAGAACGAATTCGGCAAACTGATCGAGTTCCCTAGTGACTCCAGACTGGTTTAGTCCTTTCAGAAGGGCTTTGATCCAGTTCCGGCGATCATTACTACCAACGTCGCCAACGTGCCTGTCGACGATCACAGCCACCCATAGATCAATTTGTTCTTGTATCGAGTTTCGGTCGATCCTCGAGACTGGGTTGAGGCTTGCACCAACCGTTTCGCGCTCCTCGTCAGAAACCGCGAACAAGATAATATCAGCGGCATCACTATTCCGGAAATAAACAGCAGGCTTGTCGGTCAAATGATCCGCAGACAGGCTGGCGGTCAGAGCGGCATCAATATCCTTTCGAATCTTGAGGTCGATTTTTTTTGATGAATTCGAAGGTAGCGTGCGGGATATCCCTGCGAGATGTTCCGGCCTCAACCCTGCAAGTAGCTGAATAGAGCGCCCCGTATTGTTCTTCGCCTCATTCAGAACCATTTGCCATACGATTTTGCCGATAAGATCAGCTCTTTCGCTAATGCGGGCGTGTGCATCGCCGTCGAGGATGGGGCCTTTGGGGGGGGCTGTTGTCACAAGCGGATCCATTCAAATCACGTCGTCAAGCCAATAGGGGTTTGAGACAAAGGCGCAATCATCAGAAAGGCGCTTGACGTAACCCAGACCGGTTAAACGGCGCTCAAATGCCTTTAAATTGTCTTCGAAGGAAGAGATGTCGCAAGGTGGACGATCGAAGGCAATTCCTGCTTCTCGTGGACCAATAACGATGCTGTAGCGCTCATAGAGACTGGACATGAATTCCATGATCGTCACTGGCCTAGTCACATTTGCGAGTACAAGAGCTTCGATAAATTCATCTGAACCTGCGAACCATGAACCGACACCTCGGCGGGCAAGTACAAAGCCGGTCTGTTTGCCCAGGGGTTCGATCAGCGTTGAGACGTTATTACGACTGCGTCCCTTGGCGGCTTTGAGAAAATCGCTGCGCCAAGCGGTTGGCTCCTTTGCTCCTGTCTCACTATCATAGATGTTGGTATTGAAGGCCTCTCGGATTGCTTGCTTAGCGAGATTTGAGCGTTGTTCGAGATCGGGATGGGTGTGAGCTTGCTGCCACTTGGGCATGCCATCTAGGCTCTGGATGATGAAATTCTCTACTGCGTCCTCGATCAATTGACGCTGCCGCTTGAGATAACTTCTGGACAAGTCCCTGAGATCGCTCTTAGCACCGCCAGTCAGGTCAAGCGGGATGGGATCTCGGACTGGACTCTCTGCGACTTCATGCGCCCGGTCCACGAAATACCGCACAAGATTCAACGCGGTCATCCTGAAGAGCGGATCTAGTTTCTGAGGAGTCGGGAGCTCGCTTAGATTAAGGATCGACACCCAGTCTCCGGCCATCCGTTCATAAGAAGAATGATGCTTGAGAGGTAGATATCCGACTACCCCACCATCACTAGCGTCAGAGTCTGGTGTTTTTGGAGGCGCCAATTCTGCCGCGATTTTGTTGAGCGAGTCTTCAGTACCGAAGAACTGTGTTTTGAGTAAAGCGGCAAGCTCATCGGCCTGAGAAGAGCGATTGAGCATGAGATAGACCATCTCGCCGCCGCGTCCAAAGAACCGTCGGTCCGCACTAAAATCTTCCTTCACATCGGCGAATTGCAGATTTGGCCCCCTCGGAACGAGAAAGCGCGAAGTCCAACGACGATTGTGGATTACATCGAGCTCGAGACCCCTCAGAATGCGGACGGCCTGCAGAACCTCGAAGAAACGGTCGCCAAACCGTGTCGATAGATATTTAAAATCTACTGTATCCTTACGAGCTGTCGCTTTATAGCCGCGATTGAGTTCTTCGACCCATTGTTCAAGGCGCTCTTCCGGGGTGAGGTTTTCTGCGTAATTGATCCGCTCGAGAGAAGAGTCCTGAAACAAGATGTAACGCAAGGCTCCCATTTTGCGAACCGGAACCTTGAAACTCTCGTGCTCATTTTCGGAGCTTTTGGGGTGACTAAAGATCCGGTTAGCTTCATAGGAGGTACCACTTCCGTCAATCTGCAAGGCACGGCAGATCGAGAGAACCTCCAGCACTAGCATAAAGGCTTTCTGTTCTTCGATATAGCGATGTCCAAATACCGCTTCCTGCACCCACATATCTATGGGTCTTTTGTTGATGTGATTGTCCGTCAGGCAATCGGTAGCTGCATTGATTTTTGTCATGGTCAGCGACCCTCTTCAAGAATGCCAATCGGGGAATCTACGAGGCGCTCTTTATCGGTTTTAACGGCGACATACTGAATCTCGATATCACGATCCTTGTTGTAGCGAAGGATTGACCCAACACATTTGATTTGGAAATTCCGGATATCCTGAAAGCATTGGTTCGAAAAGCTGGTAGGTAATGCTCCTTCCGCAACGCGCATCAGATATTCGAACAATGTTGGAGAGACCGACAAATTGCTCATGGGTTGCCGATCCTCAGAACTGACCAATTCAAGTTGAGGGGCGCGACCGGGATTAGACGGTGGGTCCAGCCGCAGATAATAGGGGTAACCTTGCCAGTTGATCGGCGATCCAACTAGCAAGGGGACATCCATTCCCAAATAAACACCGGAGGGCTGAGTCAGCCAAAGCCGGTTGGTTGTCCCTGTCAAGGACCCGGTCAGAGTCCGATTGAGTCCGAGCAGTATACGTGCCCGGGTCCATTTCATGCTGTCTGCGTCTCTTTCCTCTAACGGGCGAAGCAAATTGATATAGAGATCACCATGATGATGGACCGAGAGTTGCCATGGACACATCTCGCGATCGCCTTTATGAGGCACATCTTCGGTGGTAAAAAAAAGCCGCCGCCTTTGGGCGATCAGCGCATCGCGTAAATCATCGATGTGGCGCTCGGGATTATCTCGATAGTTCTTTCTGATCTCATCAAAAAGGGGTTGTCCATACCGGCTGTGATCAGGCAGGGACGTGCCAGCATCGAGCAGCTCGTCATCGAAAAAATTGTTGGTCTCATGACCAATGCCGAAGCTGTCCAAGGCTTCGAATGCCGTGAACTGCATCCGCCGGATCTTTGGATGATTGTGGCCAAAAACGTTGGAGAAGGGATTTGTCGCCTTGTACTCAGCGGCATCGGCTCGAAGTCGAGCGCGATTGCAGTTTAACAACGGGGTCGCCGTACCCTTTGCATCTCCAAGAAGGGCGTTGACCACAAGTATCATGAGCTGGCGGATGGACAGATGTTTGTCGTCTGCCGCCGCCATCTCGATCAATGAACGCAGCCGAGTTTGCATTGTCGCAGGCCCAGCCTCGAGTAACACTTTGCGGTTTTCCCGGATCGGACAGGGGGTTGGCTCAGACATTGCTGAGCATGATGGCGGACAGGATGACCATGCCGAGTGATTGCAAATGGCATCTATCATGGCATCGAAGGTCTCAGCGTGAGAAGTGCGAGACATGTTGATCAAACGGAAAGCCAATCCAGGAGGTTTTTCTTGATCATCCTTGAGCAAACTCTGAAAAATTTGCAGGACTTTGACCGCATGTGGGTCATCTCCCATATGTTCGCGCCAGGATTTTATTAGATGTCCGTCATTGACGCAGACGACATAAACTTCGCGGCTGCCCTCTTCGCGATAGAATGCTTTGAGCAATCGTGGAATGAGGGACTGCTTGGTAGCATTATCAATTTCACTGAGATCCTTGATGAAGTGGATCTGATAGCCGTTCTTGGTGCAATTAAGTGTTACTTCAGGGTCAGTATTACCCCAGGCTAAGCTTCCACCACTCAATTCGTTTAGCACGTGTCTGGCGGTATAGGTTTTGCCATCTCCTGCAGTACCAGTCAGCAGTACCGAGGTTGGTTCATCAGCAGTCACATAAGCCTTGATCTGGGTTGAGCGCTCTTGATGGATCTCAATGGGATCGAGACCCGCTGATTTAGCTGCTTGGACAACAAATTCGTCATACATGTTGTTGCCATCAGAGGTCGGGCCATAGGCTGCCAGAAATTCGATTAACGGATTGTCGGTCATAAAAAAACCTCTACGGGCGCTATAGTCCGATATCGCCCTGGATAGTTTGAACTTTTCAGCGATTATCGGCTGCAAAGTCGTAGACCTAACAGTTTACACAAATTAATTCGTTGTCTCAACTTAAAGTGGAAATGCAAAATCTTTTACTTGTGACAAATGATGCAGGACGCAGCTACATCTGCGGTTCCGTAAACCTCATCAATTTCAATGTCATTAAGTCCTTCTCGAAGCGGATTGATTGGACGTCGTGCTCGCTCGCGCGCAAGCCGCTTATCAAAATCCTGTTCGATTTGAGCAATCCGATCGGGATGCTCCAGCTCAACAAGGGATTCTCGATCACTCCATGTAAAAGGAGAGCCGTTATCAATCGCAGTCTTCTCGTAACGTTTCGCCTCTTCAAAGGCCTCTGGATGTTCTTTCTTGAGGCGAACCCACTCAATCTTCTGTTGATAGAAGCAGAAGGTACAGCCACTGCGAGAGCGCCAGTCATAGTACTTTGGGAGCCCAAGCCCAGACGATTCTAGAAGTTCAATGACAGCTGGTTTGTCGAGACCATGCTCGCGGAAGGGAAAACGGACCTGGAGGTTTGGATGCGTCGCTTGCATCCCCGATCGAGCAGGTTCGTCTGCACGGATTGCTACGTGACTGATGACTTTGATACCGGCGTTGAGGTCGTCTTTGATCCAATTCTCAAACGGCCGAATTTTGAGCTGGCGAGTGCACCAGCGTGTACGAGGAGACGGGAGGAAATTTCCATATTCTTTGAGCCAGAAGTCGAAGTTCCGATCGGGATTGAGATATGCGATCTGTTTCCCAAGGAAGCCTTCTAAGCGGCCCAAAAATTCGTAGACTTCCGGCAACTCTTTTCCTGTATCCGTAAAGAAATACTCAATCTCCATCTCGGGATAAGTCTGGCGCATGAAGACGGCGAGCGCGGCACTGTCACGACCGCCAGACAGTCCAAGCACATTACGTTCCGTCATGACGCCATCTCCCGACACTTGTCTTCACCACTCTCTTGAATGAGGCGAGCCCCGAATTCGGCCAACGCTGCAAGCACGAGACGCTGATCCTGCCCAGATTTTGTGGCGACGTTCGAAAGCTTCTGGGCCAGAGCACTGGCAGCCTTTCGCTCTTGCGCTGAAAGTCGGACCGATTTCATTTCGGCCTGTGCGGCCTCTCCCGTTCCAAATACAATGCCGACGGCGTGCTGCGTTGGCTCTCGATCTTGTACTCGAGCCAACATCTCGGCTTGAGTGAAAGCGAGCGAGAGCTCGGCGATGGCGAGAAGCGCACGTTTGGGATCCTGATCGGACCATAAGGGCGGAGGCTTGTTGGCCACGAGGCTGACGATAGCTTCGAACTCTTGCTCGGTGCCGGAGAACTCAGCGAGACGTCCGGCAAATGCGTCGAGACGAAGATCACCGGTGATCCCTTTTACGGTTTTCGCTCGATGTCGGAGATGCTTGATGTCGATCTCTTTGTTACCAAGGGCTGACATCATTTTTTCACGCAGAACGCTCAGCATATCCGTATAGGCTGAGGAGAGTTCTGTAAGCGCGGCACCGATTTCACCTATAGGATGCGCTTGGTTCGATGGTGATACGGCCTGAGGCAAATCAACAAAAAGCGTTTGGTGAGGGTCACTCGCGCTGAGCAAGATCCGACGAACATTTGCCGCCGTTTCTGACAGCGTAGAGGTGCGGCGGGTCCAATTCGGCAGCTTCATCGCAAATTCCACTAGAGCTCGCGCCAGTTCGAGCGCTCCCGGTTTTGGCGTCACACCGGTCGAATCTTGAAGCTGCCAGCGCAGCGCTGATATGAGTTCCTCATTTTCGGCGGTGCGATTTACCTGCCGGAGCGAAATCGCTTGAGCATCTTGGAGAAGCCGATCAACAACCACATCAGTCACTCGTGGCTGGAACATGTCGTCGACATAAACTGCCACCTGTTGACTGTTTGCCATGATGAACGCAACCGAAAGGATTGGAAGGACACCCTGTCTGAGGCCGAAAGGCGGCTGCCTCCATTCGTTATATATCGAAGCCAGAGAAACGGCGCCGTCAGACGACGAGAGAATTTTTTCGGCAGCCCCCCACATCGGCCGGAAAGTCTTACCGATCTTACTGCTCTGATGCGGCGCATTGAATCCGGCGCGGCCGCCTCTCGTGCCATGAAGTCCTGACGCTTCAAGGATAGTCGCGTGAAGACCCCGCTCGGCCGGAAATCCATTGATCCCAAGTACGATTTGGTCGCCTCGGGAGACCATGGCGTGCAGCAGCGCGCGAACGGCGGCCTGACTGTTGCTCGACGGCCGCTCTCGGTTGACAAGCTCGCTCTTAATGATGGGGGCCTGGTCGAAGGTTTCGTTTGCTAACTCCGTAGCAAGATGCGCAACGGATCGACTATCTTGAAGCTCACGCTTTTCACCGCGCACAAACCATGCCGCTTGGTCAAAACCGGTCCTGAGAGCTTCTTCGAGCTCTGCGCTCGACAAGGCGATGCGCGCCTGAATTTCTCGACGTGCAACATCGTCGCCTTCGAGCGAAGGGTGCTCTCGCCTTATCGTCTCTAGCGCAATGAGTTCAGCGCCAAGCATACGGATCGCCCATGCATTCTTAGGGTAGCCGACCGCCACGGGAAGATCGCAAACTTGTTCTGACGCCATGCGGCATCGCTCTTTGACAGTTCGTTCAGGCTCCTCACCATCAGGGATCGCGAGAATAAACTGACCGGCCGCGCCGTCTTGCGGAACGAACGATGACATCGTTTTTTTGAGGTCAGTCACGCTCGTTAGCCCTGACTCGAACCATCGAAGCGTACCGGTCCGAAAATAATGCTTCTTAGCGAGCAGAGGCTGAAGATTTGCTAATTTTGCTAGACGCCCTACATCGAGCTCCGTCCGCTCAGCCTCAGTCTCTAGAAGCGCAGCCGCGATGTCGAAGTCACTGCCGGCGTATACCGTCCAAGCGTCGGTGTGCTTGCGAAAAACGATGATCGACCGTTGCTCGAGGGCCTCGACAACCGCCTTAATCGATTTTACCTTTTCGTGTGGGAAGCACGCGCGCAGAATATTCAGCTCCGCCATAAGACCGGACCCGTTTCGGAAAAGGTCGATCAGTGCGATTGTCTTTGCCAAACGAATGTGCAGCGCGCCACCAAAGCGCTCGCACCGCTCAACCGCGTCTGCGCCCATTGCCCATCGATGCCCATCAGGAGAGGCGAGAATAGCAGGCTCTAGGTTGACCTGTAGATAGTCCCAGAAATCGGCAGGCTCATAAGTGACTTGGGCTTCAACCGGTGTTTCTTGCAGGAAGTCCTGAAACGCGTGGGTCTCAGTAGAATTGAGAAAACCAAAGACACTTCGCTCATTCTGACCGAAGCGGCGTCGCGAAACTGGGCCAACGAGTGCTGCGGTTATGGGATGTAGTGGCCAACATGCGGCCAAGCGATCCTGGAGGTCTTTTGGGCTGTTCGGTCTACGCTTGGAGATAGTCGTAGCAACCGCCTCAGCTATTTTTACATTTGTTTTGGGCAGTACTTCGGTCGATAGAGCCCGTCCAATCAAGTCGATGACCTCATCGATCGCAGTGACGACCGGAATGTCGACATATCGACCCTGGATCTTCGCCCATTCGTCCTGGACTTCTCGACCTAGGCGTAGCGCATACTGCTCAAAAGACTGGTGTAGTATGCCGATGACGATGAGACGACCACCACAGCGGCCCGCTGTCTCGGCGAGATCTTGGAAGAAGTGGATATCGGTATCTGCACTCGCGGCGCCGTCGAGATACTTCCCCATCTCATCGACGACAACTAAAACGCCGCTGCCTGAACGCGCTTCGGCTTCACTGACGAGCCGCTCCAAAACGTCGCGGCCCGCAGGATCCGCCTTGCGTCGCTTTGTGCGCGGGCGGCCTTCCTCGCGGGCGATCGCGTTGGCTGTAGCAGATCGAAGGTCGTCGACAGGGTCGGATCTACCTCCGACAACCGGAACCAAGAGCCAATTCTCGCCACCGATGGGAAATGCTTTATCAAGCATTGGGACGGCGCTAAGTAACGCCCTCGCCTCTTCACGACGCGTAGGATCGGAGCCAACAGCTTCGCACAGCGCAAGCGCGAGACTAGACTTGCCGCCACCATAAGGGCCTGTCCACGTAAACGCGCGTTGGCCTGTATGAACCGATAGTCTTGCCATCGTTTCGAGCGCCTGGGCGTTGGATCCGTGGCAAACGAAGCCGTGCAATGCACCATCAACACCGAGGTCTGCATCAATGCGAATGGAGCGTTGGTAGCGCCGCTCGACTGACACGACTTCGGACAGAGTGGTCATGCGACTCTCCTTTCGGAAGAGCTTGAATATGCGGACGGCAGAAACATGATCGGGTCGACGTCAGGCTTGCGCCGCGCAACATTTCGTACGCCGGCCGTGTCAGACCAGATGAAGGCGTTGTTTGAGCTTTCGCCGATGCGCGCGAGACGATCAGTGAGAGAGGCTTCGTCGATCTTGAAGACGCGCCCCGGCGAGCCCGACTCATAGGCGATGCTTTCGACCGATAACGTGTTCTGGTCGATCGCATGACGCCGCCAGAACTCTGTGAGCGCAAAGAGAAACACTCCGTCTGGGAGACTTGGTTTTGGGCCTCGGCGAAACTCAAACGACTTGCTGCTGACAGCGCGAATAAGTCCAAGCTGAGCGAGCACCGGCTCCATACTGTCGTCGGTGAATTTTTTGCTCGTTGCCGGCACATAACTACGCAGGAAGCATTCGACGTCTCGCTTGATTGTCGCCGCTGATGCGCGAGTCCAACCACGAGCGTGACAAAGCTCGCCGATCGGCGTTGCGACCGCGTCATGGTCGAAAACCTGCGGGGCAAGATGATTGAACGCGTAATACCATGTTGTGCTGCGTTCTGGCCGACCCGCGATCATCCATTGGAGAAGCCAATTGGTCGCGGGGGTTTCGAGATAAGGGTCTAGCCCCTCTTCGTCGTCGAAGATCAAACGCCCGAGTCGGGTGGGACGATAGACTTCTCCATCCTCCTTTATCACTTCACATGTCAGAGCCCAGTGGCGAATGGCACTCACCATATTCTTGCCGACACCGAAGGTTACAATCGCCTTGTCTTCTGAGAAGAGTGATTTTGAAGCGCCGCTCTCTGTCTTCGCCACTTCATCGTAAGCTTTTTTGAGCCAGAGATGCCTGAGCGGGAACGTCTCATGGCCCGAGAACTGTCCTTTGAAACCATGGTCTGTAAGGGCGCCGCGCAGTTTCATCTTTGACCTCCCGGCTTGACCATATCGTTCGGTTCGCGACGGAAGCGAAGTAAAGGACTGTTTGTAGGTGTCATCGTCACATCGTTACTCCGCTGCGATGGCTGAGTTGAAATGCTCAACTTTGCTGGCGATCAAATTGGCTGCTCGGTCAACCTCGTTTTCGGTTGTTCCCCGTCCAAACCCGAACCTGAGGGACGCGTTTGCTTCTTCGAAAGTGAGGCCAAGGGCGGTGAGCACATAAGACGGCTCGATGAGGCCTGAGTTGCAAGCAGACCCATTCGACGCCGCGACACAGCCTTCGAGCGCCAGAACGATCGATTGTGCATCATCTGTGGGAAGTCTGACATTGAGACATGTAGGCAGGCTCTCCGTGAGGTTGCCATTCACTTGAAGGCTACCGAGACGGGCTTCGAGCGCGGCCTTAAAGCGAGCCTTTAACATCCGGCAATGCGCGTCGTCGTGCTCCATCTCCACAGCAGCGATCCGGCACGCTTCGCCAAATCCTGCACACAGCATCGGAGCTAAGGTTCCGGCGCGGAGACCGTCTTGTTGTGCACCGCCGAGAATCAATGGTGCGAGTTTCGGCTTGAGATAGTCTGAAACATAGAGGGCACCGATGCCCTTGGGCCCATAGAGCTTATGTGACGACATGCTGAGGAGGTCGACATTCAACGCGGTGACGTCAATTGGTAATTTGCCAAGCGCTTGAGCTGCATCGGTATGAAACACCACCCCGTGCGCCCGGCACACCTCACCAATTTCGGTGATTGGTTGAATTGTTCCGATCTCGTTGCTCGCGGTCATTACGGAGACTAGAGCCGTGTCTTCACGGAGCGCTGTCTGGACTTGCGCAGGGTCTACCCTGCCTTCCTGATCGACCGGCAACACCTCTATGATGAACCCTTCAGATACAAGCGCCGCGGCTGTGTTCAGAACACATTTATGTTCAATCGCCGTCGTAATAATGTGGTGTCCGCGTCGGTGTTTGCTGCGCGCCCACCCCATGATCGCCAAATTATTCGCTTCAGTCGCACCGGAGGTGAAGATGATTTCGGACGGTGTCGCTCCGATAAGATCGGCGATCTGCCCCGCGGCACCGTTGACCGCTGAAGCGGCTTCCCAGCCATATACGTGCTCCGAATGGGGATTCCCAAAGGTGCCGTCGAAATAAGGTAGCATCGCGTCTCGCACACGCGGATCAAGCGGCGTGGTCGCCTGATAATCGAGATAGATGCGTTCTGGCATACCTAATATCGCCCTTCGTCGTCGCTGCGGATCAGCGGTAGCCCGGCCTGATCCCCTTGTTCTTGTTGTTCGATAAAGTCCGGGTTCGCGCGTCGTAACAATCAAGAAACCGCATCGTCATGCAGCTCTGCCATACGAACGAGACTCGACACGCCTAAACTGTCAGAAACTAGAGTCGTATCCTTTTCGCCTTTATGACGCTACAATTGAAATTCCATACGTGTTGCACTACTTTTCACCAAATCTTCATCAGCGTCAATTGGGAACTGGATGAAATCGCCAGTTCGATTATGGGGCATGTTTTCAAATTGTGACCATCGATGTAAAGAAGTGTCAGATTTCGCGGCAAAAATTATTCTGAGCTTAGGGTCTCGAACGTGACTTTCAAAACTGAAGCATATGAGCAGAACTACCAGCAGTTTCGATCTCTAAACCAAATCATGTGGCAGATCCCTGTGCTCGCCATGACACTTACAGGTGGTTTGTGGTTTGGTGTTTCTAGGCTTGAAGACGACTCTCTCTTGTTTACGGTTCTCTTGCTGACCGCCGTTGTTGGCAATCTCACCCTCGTTGCGATCTTATATCGGTTCAGGCACGTCATGGGGTGCTACCTGAAGTGGCTGAAAGATGCCGACTCTGACGGATTTGTAGAGGCAAGTTCCAATACAGGTTCAGAGAATTGGTTCGAGCGCTTTTGCAATGCCGACAAGACTGTTCGCAATTTGTTCTCATTTCTCTTATACTGGGCCGCAGGTTGGAGTGCAATTGTTCTGATCGGGTATTGGCATGAAAGAAACTGGGATTGGGCAATGACAGACTCAACGATTGCCATAGACTTTTACGATCAGCATGCCGCGGCACTCTCAGATAGCTACGAATCCATCGCCTTCGAAAAGGCATATCCATTTTTGGTACCCGTTTTCGAAGGAGCAGCAATTGAAGTGTTAGATATCGGCGCAGGTACAGGTCGCGACGCTTCTTGGATTGCATCGAAAGGACATTCTGTAACGGCGGTCGAACCTTCCGCAGCAATGCGGTCCATTGCAACATCGCTCCACCCGTCGAACAGAATCTCGTGGATTGACGATAGGCTTCCGAGCCTATCTGGATCGAACTTAATTACGGCCAAGTTCGATGTGGTGCTCCTAAACGCTGTTTGGATGCATGTAAATCCGTCTGATCACAAAGCAGCGATTGGTCGAGTCTTCGAGCTCACGAAGCCGGGTGGAGCCGCATTCGCGTCTTTGCGTCTAGGACCGCAGAGAGCAGAGCGCGGCATGCACGAAGTGTCCTCGAGCGAGTTTGTCAGCCTAGCTAGAAGCGCAGGGTTCACCGTAGTTCCCAAGGGCGATTTCGCAGACCTCCTTGGACGACCGGAGGTTAGTTGGAAGATGTACGAACTTCGTCGATGACCAATGAATTTGTGAGACTAATCCTTTAGTCATTTTGACAGATTTACTCAAACGCGAGACGCACCCTTCATTTCATTCGTCGCGTCGGCCCTAAAATTAAGGCTCTTGCCCAAGCGACCAGACTTTTGTCCAAAATTTGAGACTGCCGCCGGACCCTCGGAGCCGATAGCTCCAGCAACATTACTGCATTAGTCCGAGCTAAAAGCAATTGTGGCTCGCCTCGTGTTCGTTAAGCGCGGCACAAGAGAAGCCGAATATTCGTGAGCAAATGCCGCTCAGCTATCCAGATTAATGCTGATCATGGAGATTGGGTGTGCATCGGCAGACTGCCATTCTGGAAGATGAAGGCAATAGCTGGGGGCTTGCCCCGCGCGGCAGAGTCAGGCGATCACCCATCCGTGCAGCTCTATTTCAGTTCCACCCGGAGCTTTGGCGACAAGTATTCTCTTCTAGTGCCTTTCGTGAGGACGTCGATCATTTCTGACAAATGCAACGTCTTATCGGCATGTTCTCGGACGGAGTCGTCGTTTGTACTCCAGAATTTCCACCAAGGAGTCATGGCCGCCACGACGTTCAATTCAATCTCAAATGATGATGTCTTTGTCGGATCAACTCTCAAAGTCCATTTGTCATTCTCATCCCTAATCACTGCAACCGCATTTTTGCGGGAAGCGTCAATCACCCAGTGAAATTCTTTCTCGCGTGGAAATTTTTCCTCGAGTCCGGTTACTGTCATGTGAACACTGAAGGGCGCATTGAAGCCTCGGGCAAGACGCATCTCCAAGTGATCTTCGTTTTCAATCGTCAGCACCTCCTGCAATGCATCGACATTCAATACGACAGCCGGGTTCAGTTTTTCGGGCTCGGTTAGCTGAACGACTTCTACCCGCGCCCCGTCTTGCTTCTCGGCCAAAGAGCGTATCGCCTCAATGAACCCCTCGACGATGTCTGTTCCAATAGCCATGTCCCGCGCGCCAATCCACAGATAAATGGGCCGTACACCGGAATGGTCGAATGACCCTTTTTGTCCAAATGCGTCCGGCGTCTCCGGGTAGACGCGACCACGAAACTCTGAGCGAAGTCCGATTAACCACAGATTGACCCCCTCACGGTCAAGCGATTGAAGCTGGGTCATAAGTCGACTGTCGATGCCAGCCTGGCCTGGGCTAGACGGCAAGCCGTCCGTAACAACCACAAATACTTTGGATTTGCGGAGCTGATCCGTGGATAGGAGTTCGACCAACCTCGTTTGTCGACTCCCAAAATATTCCTTCCTCGCCTTTGCCGACGGGAATTTGAGCCTATTTAACAGCGATTCTGTGGGGCGCAGCTCTTCTGGATCCGGAACGGCTTCGCCAAACGTCCCAAAATACACCGGCTCGTCACTGAGTTGGCCGCGTATTACTTGGAGCAGATGGACCCATAGAAACCGCTGAATGATGCTTCCATGCTCCTTTGTCGTTCGAAAGTAACCTACCATGCTGAGAGATGCATCCAGGTAGGTTGCAACACCCTTGTAATCCCTGGGGGGCGGAGGCGGTGGCGGTGGTGGGGGAACTGGCATGCTTGGGTAGAGCCAATATGCCGCTCCGCCGAGGAACGCCAGGGGAAGGAGAAATATCAGGAACCGTTTCATCGCGTCTTACTCTTGGACACTGAGTGTGCCTTTCTCACCTTCGACGCGCCAGCCGTCGGTCGAACGAACTACGACAGGAGCACCCAGTACACGGCCGACACGCGTTCCTTCCTTCACGTTTCCCCATTCCTTAAGCTCAAAAAATGGTGAAAATGCTTGCATCGTCCATCCCGCCATTCGCCGTGGGAGCAGAACAAACCGGTCGTCCGGCATCCGTATTGCGAGGAGGAGCCAATCACTGTCACTCACCGCACACTCCGTCGAACACACGAGATGAACCTCGACTTCGCCAAATCGCTGTTGAAGGCTATCCTTGCACGCCTCCAGGACCATGTGCCCCTCGGCTCGCCACCACGCAAGAAGGCTTGATAGAGTGAGCGGTTCGGTGCTTATTCGGACATCGCGTCGCACGGTTTCGGCCGTGAGACCTCCCCCGCCTGCGACGGCCGCAGGAGAATCCGATGGGATGCTGTCGAGTGCTACCGTCACGTACCGGTTTACCAGTAACTGCAGTTCATTCATGAACTGACCAAACTGTCCGGCATCGTTCGCAATCGGGGGTCGGCGCTCAATTTCAGGCCTCAGTTCGCCGCCATTCCGCCTAGTTCTCGCGGTTGCGATTCCCCTGACCTCCTCCGCGAGTGCGTCGAGCCGTGCTTCCATGTGGCAGATCTGTTCATCGCGGAGTCGGGCGACATGCGACCATTGATGAAAGGTCTTGCGGAAAAAAAAGATTGCGGCAGCCGAGATGGTGACCAGCCCAAGGGCCAGGACCAAGTACAAGAGAAAACGAACTGCCTGTGAGGTGAGTTCATCCACCACCACTATCCCATTGCAAACTCGCTACTAGTCGCGGCTGAATTTTCTCCAGAAATAGATTAAACAGGCTATTGTTTAGTCCGTATTTCCCCCCTGGCGCGGTATACACGCAAGTTTGACATTCCCTGTTCAGCTCGCGAGCGATATCTTCTAGCTGTTTTTTGGATATCGCGAATCCGGATAACGCCACGAATTGCTCGACAAACCGAGAACAATCGAAAGACAGTGTTTCACTTGATAATCCACCAGTTGGAATGTCGCTTTTCCAATCGATAGGCTGACCTGCAACGATGACATCCCCACCCATGATGGTTCTGACGGAAATATTGTCAGGGTGATTGTATGTCCCTTCTCGAGCAATCCGCACCGCACCTTTCGAGACTGCGCCCTTGAAGTCATTGTTCCTAGGTAGAATTACATTGGCGTCGACGCCCCAGTGTTGGAACAGTCGGCTGACATACTCTGGTATTGTATCGTGTGGAGCGGAATAACCTTCGATTAAGCGCCATCCGTTGCCGACCGGGAAAAAATCGACTTTTCGGATGTCGTGTCGAGCAAGCAGACGTTCGAGGTAAACAAAAATCCCAACAAAGAATCGATTTATCGCGGCCTGAGCCGACTTTCTCTGGGGTGGCGTGAAAGTGTCCAGGACCAATCGGATGCCGCCGGCATCCCGCAAGAGCCGTTGCATGATGATCATCCGATCATTCACATCCAGGTCCTTGTCATCCAGGCCTTCGCGACGAATGTTCCGGAAATTCTCCGCCAGATAGTTCAAATAGACGTTACCCCCGTAGGCGACGCTTTCGACATATTCGCCGCCGGCCACATTCATGGCGATATCGGTTGTTCCACCGCCGATATCGACCACCATTACCGCACGGTTCTGTTCTGACGAGCCGACGGAAAGCGCCTCCACCGCGTATGATTCGGCGATTAGTTCTTGCAACCCCAGAGTCGGATTAACCATAGCCAGTTCGATTACCATTCCCGTCTGTTCGGCAAGATCGGCGAACAACGCGCCGTTGCCGGTCGAAGCCGCTAACAGCTGCTTGTATTGCTCATAGCGGCTTGCTCCGAAGGCCAGCGGGTAGGTCGGTACGATGTCAACATGGCAACTGAGGTAATCCTTCCTGATTTGAGCCAGCACGAGGGTGAGGACCATGTTGAGGTAGACTTTGGTTAGCTCATCACGACTAAAACCGTCAGGTGCTTTCCATTTGAAATTGCTTACCAGATGTCTACTAATTCCGGTTCGCCTAAAATAAGGAAACGGCACGGTAAAATCGGCGATAGGACGCGTCAAATTTCCTTTGACCCTGGCACTCAACGTCGTGAATAAGATTTCGGACGGCAGCAGCGACAATCCAGGCCCATCCATATCAGCGGCTGAGGCGGTCGGCACGAAGCTTGATGCCTCACGCTTTTGATTGCTTTCGGGTTTCCACCATAGTCGCGTCAGGAGGTCGTAGGAGAGGTCCTCGAAGGTGAACGTGGTATAGTCCCCTGCTTCGTCGTCGAATATCCCGAGAGCCGTGTTTACGGTTCCGAAATCGAGCGCGATCGTCTTCGCTATGTTGCCCGACTCAAGATCGGGACGATCGTCCATGAAAATACCGGCAGGCTTGCCGTCGACGACCATTTCCGCATATCGCACTGCTTCATTGATCTGGCACCCTAGAGAGTCCGCAACCGTATCCAGCTTGACTAGGCGTTCTCCAAAAAGATTGACCGTTGGATGTGTCCCGGCGAACTCCGCATTCGTCATGAAATAGGCGTAATTGATCTTCCATCCTTTGGCTCTATAATTCGGCCAAAGGAGTAGGCTTCCCTCAAAATTCTCGATCAACATAGAGGCTAGAGGCTTCCATTCGATCGGTGCGTCCCATCCTCTCAGATAAATTTGGTAAACTGGACGCCCTTCAAATGATCCACTGATTCCCGATGCGTCAGTGTCCACAAGGTTCAAAAATTCTGAACGTAGAGGCAGATCGGGCGTACGGCCATTCGAGCAAATTACAAGTCTCTCGCAGAACAGATGCTTCGAGATCGCACGGAGGGGTACACTCACTAATTCGCCATCGTGTTTGCGGAGTCGCGCGGTAGAGATCACGCTGGTGAGGTTACCGAGCGCTCCAGTAGGCGCCTTGACGGTGGTGGACCAGTTCCCCGAGGAGAGATTGTTGAGAGAATCGAGAGCCAGAAGAGGCTCGCTCGATGGCAGTTGAAGGACCTTCCTAATCTCCTGAACCCATTCGGTGAACAATGCCTTGACGAGACCCGGCCCGAGGCGCTCCATTTCTTCGTCGATCGCGATGGCGAGAGCATTCAGGGTGATATTGCAGACAAGCAAGTCGTCCCGGATCCGGACGTAGTCCGGTTCGGGGCTCGTCGTCGGCCCCTTGAGGTCCCACTCCGACGCCGCCTGGAATCGGGCACCCGGGAAAACAAGGCTATCTGGGTATGCACCACCGATGACCTTGTTCTGCCATTTTAGAACAAAAAACTCATCTAAGTTGGGTTCAAAGCTTTGCAATACATATGCGGCACGAACGGTTGGCGCCAGGTCGGTGAGGCTGTGGGAGACCACCTCAACGAGACCGAGGAAGATCCCCTGCACCAAACGGCTGAAATACTCGTTGGCCGCCGGCTCTTGCGGTATCTGGTTCAAGGCCTTGGTGAAGGAGAACGCGCGCGCGAAAATCGACGGAACGCCCCCGTGGTGAATCTCTTCCTCTCGGTACAGCCGACCGTCGAAATCACTCGGTTCGATCGTGGTGGTGCCGGCTTCGAGAGCTAATTGCCGCCAATCGCCAGGAAGAAGTAATTCGGCCATTATCAATGTTCTCCTGCCAGACCAAATTCCCCGTTGAAATATCGATTGTCGAGAGAACGAAACAGAGCGCTGACAATTGCATCGGATACGGTATCGTAATCCAGTTGTTCAGCTTCTAAATTCCTCAATCCTCTGGTTGCTGCTCGTATGAACGCCATTGGTCGGTGGAGTGACTGCTGGTAACCGTCACCATCGAGTTCGCATTGCAAATCAATTGAAAACGGCACAATGTCCTTCGTCAGTGCCTCGTACCGGCGAACCGTCGTGTGTATCCGCTGCGCTTCCTCGGTTAGTTTGGTGCTGACAGCACGCTGGATAGTCTCTCGTCTATTTTTCGTCAGTCGTGTCAATCGCGTCAGGATCTTTTCGATATCCTTAGGCATCGGTGGCACGAAGGCAAAACCCAACCCGCCGTCGAAAAGTCGTGAAAGTCGGGAAAGATAGCGCGCCACGGCGACGTTTAATTGGATGACCCGTTCAAGCGAAACCGACCTCCCCTCCCCGAGCGCAATGCCGATACCGAGATCCGTGGCGACTTTCCGACCCTGAGGCATCTGCACGACCTCAATGGCGTGGGCATTGTGGAGACGCGCTAATCGGCCGCCGTCGAACAGAGACTGTGCGTATGCAGCGGCGAGGACATGCAGCGGTTCGGATTGCTCAGTTTGCTTTCCGACTGCTTCATGCGTTCGGCTCGGCGGAACACCAAGACCGAAAAGTACACAACCGTTTGTTCCATCAACGATTTTGTCAGCGAGAAAGCTCATACCTGACTTGGCGTTAACGGCGATCTGCTCATTGTGAATGATCTCATGATCCGCCATACCTTGGTCGACCGCGACGGGGCGTAGGCTGAAGTGCTGCAAAAAATAGAGGATATATAGTTTGACGTTATCTCGATGGGATGTCGATTTCAGGGCGCGATTGATCTCATGAGCGATGGTCGGTACACCACCAGCGCCGGTACCACCCATAGCCGAGCCGCAAACGATCACGGTGTGTGTCATGCCGTCACGAAGGTACGCATTCGTCGACTCGGGCGATCCGTCGAACAATTCGTCGAATGAACCTGACGCCGGACGACTCAGGCTATCGACAATCATTGCCGCCCCGACTGGAGGACGCCCGTACATTCCCTGGCCTACCGGTGTGCTCTGCTCCCGTGCCGTGAACAGAGCATCCAATACATTTTCGCAGAACTCGCGGTTACTGGGCTCTGTGAAATGTGTGCCGACAGTGGCTCCGGCCCCCTGAGGAAGTGGATCGATAAACGTGCTGTCGACGGAATCCGTATAGTGTTCAATCGTGTCGCGATCAAGATGATACATCCGGGCAGTCGGCAACCAGGGCATCAATGACATGAGACGTGCATAGCTAAGGGCCATCATCTGCCCGGTGCCACCAACCGCAATCATAAAACTTGCCATTTTTTACCGTCTGTCCGTTTGCAACGTGCTTGGGTGTCACCTCTTATTTAGTCAGCGTTTGGCAATCCAGAGCGAGACACCCATGGTCCAATACAATACTATCGATAGTATGGCGTTCGTCATCACGGCCGTCATGATCGCGACTTCGTCGCCCCGCACCGGCAGCAGCCAACTCCAGGGAAATTTTATAAACTGCGTGCAATTTCCATTGGACAGGGCGTCCTCGAGGTCGGGAGACGCGAGGATAAGCAAAATTGGCGTCGCTGCCGCTACAATCGCCAGAACGCCGAGCGGGAGAAGTAGGCGCACCAACGCATGAACATTGCGCGCAGTATCGCCGTCAGGGGCATCATCTTCGAAGGAGGAGAAACTCAGCCGCCGCGTCATCCACACGTGCCATCCAACGGCGAGTGCGGAAATGATAGTGATCAACACGAGCGATAGCGCCGCACGGTCATTGATCAATCCAATACAACCTATCAAGGTCGTTCCCCCGATCTCACCGAGTTTTTATGGGAACTGACCCCAATAGGTCGTTCCCCCGGCGGGCGCAATAACATCCGGTAGCACGAACGCTCGCAATTGGGCCATTTTAGGATCATGCAACATTTCTACGAGCGCACGCAACCTATCTAGGCCGGTCGCACCTGTGCCGCGTGAGACGCTGATGATTCCGACACCATTGGCTTGCAGGGCATGAATGATGTCACGATCCCAAATCCGGGATTGCCCGGAGTCCAAGGCATTGATCGCCAGGAACCTTATGTGATCTAGACGGCGCAAAGCGAGGATAGACTCGTATCCAACGTTCCCATCTCGAACGACGAATCCACCTTGGCGAAAACGCCCGTCGAGCAACAGCACGTCAATTTCCGGCTTTCCTAAAAACTCGAGAAATTCGCCCTTGTTCGGATTGATCAATACACGGTCCGGCCCAAGTGTGCGCTTCAGTATTTTAGCCCAATCGTTCACGCTGTCTTCGGTCCGTACGAGGACAGCATGAACCCGACTGCGCGCCAATGTGGGGACCGCCATCATCCTGGTCGTTAGGCGGAGTATGCTGTCCAATGGATCGTTGTTGTTGGCTGTGATCGGGAACAACATGCCAGAGGAGCCGAAACCGGCCTCTTGAGCGATAGCCAACCAATCCGCGTCCACGTTATCGGAGATCAGGCCGATTAAGGGACGACTTTGCCGTTCAGCTGAGACGAATGGGGCGATGTGGTCGCGATGGAATGCCTCCCAATCGTCGCCGACGTGATTTTCGTCAGTTGCACGAAGAATGAGATCCTTTAATAACCGAGCATCGTTGGTTCGTCTCGTGGACGAGCGCGAGCCTGGGATGATTGACATCATAGGCGGATTCACTGATAGGCGTATGGACAGGAAGACAGCTTGATTCGTTAAGCCCAGTGCGCGGAGATGGCTCTCGGTGCGAGCTAAGCGCTGGTCGCGTTGTGGCGACAGGGTCGTGAATTCCAGAGCGGACAAACGAACCGCGGACTCTGAATCCTTTTCGATACGGGAGAGCAAGGTGCGTCGAACCGACGCCAACGCCGCGTCGGCGCGACAACCTCGTTGCCTAACTGCACCAACACCAACTGTGGTAAAAACAGCATTGTCCGCTCGCCATTCCAGAGATCGGCGGGTTTGAACGTCTGTGACCCGATAGGCATTGAGCAAATAGGCCCAGTTCGATGCCCTAATATTCTTTCGTAGTGCATCAAGGGCTTCGTATAGTGCAAGGAAGTTTCGTATCCGTTGAAACGCAGAGTGCGTTCGTGTGAGAGCTGCATACTCCTCGAGCAACTGCCGGTTCCACTCGACGATATCCAAATTATTTCGGTCTTTGGATTTTGTTGAAACTGCAATCGAAACGCCCGGCTCGTCAATCACGGCTATTTTCGACCCAGTTATCGCATCGCACCGCACACGATGTGGAATCAGCCCCGTTCGCCCTTCGTCAGACCCAGGATGGATCCAGAAACCGGGCGGGACCTTAGTTTGACCTGCGGCAATTCGATTGAGCGCTTGCAGCCCAACTGTCATGGCGGCGCCGACCGAAGTGTGCCGAATGCCGCCCGAATACAGCAGCTTGTACGATGTTGATCGTGTCCTTACATCCGGTGACATTCGGACACCAGGTGGTTGGGACGATCCAATGAGCGCTCGCAACGCCAGGACGACGTCTTCCAACTCCAGGGGGGCGCTTGTCGTCTTTCTTCCGATCAACAACAGATCACCGCCCACGCCGACTACAATCGCGTTCAAATGGTCGATCGGTAGCTTCGGTTCTGTCGTGTTTGCCGCCGCTTCCTTTTGAACACGTGCAAGGGAAACAACAATGAGATCGAAACTCTCCGCTCTACATTCAATAATGCCCAAGATCAGGAGAAGGCTTGCGACAGCAATACGCTTCATCGCAACCTCTGGATCCGGACTCTTGGTGAGTCACCTTCGCGATCGGGGGGTTCGACGATAATATTAACATCACCTGCCGAATAAAGAAAATTACCTGTATCGTCAATTTTCTCAGATGAAAGATAATCGCCTTCTGAAACAGCGCCGGCGTTTAATTGAATAATTATAGTTATGTTAATAATCACGCTAACCGTCAGCAGCACAAAGAGAATCGCCATAAGGATCTGCGGCTTCATGCCAGTCAAAAAAGCACTTGATAGCGTGCGGTTTTTAGAGGTACCAAACAACGATTTCCCGCCCCTCCTCGCCTTGGAGACAGTGCGAATAAGAGTTGCCACAAGGACCACAAAAAGGAGTAGCGCCAGTAGCAGAAGCGCTAACACCCATAATGGAAAAGCGGCAAGATATGCCCACAAGCTGCCCCAAAATCCCAATCCCGCCCCTGTTTCGCTACCGCCAATTGGAACATCTCTTGAATTGCCTTGGAGCCCACCTACGGGTTCGCTGGTTTGTGAGGTAACAGATTCTGAGCGTACGGTTTCTCGTGCTCGCGCCTCCTCCGCTAGACGCGCAGTCTCTCGTGCTCGTGCCTCCTCCGCTAGACGCGCAGTTTCTCGTGCTCGCGCCTCCTCCGCTAGACGTGCAGCCTCCTTTTCATTTTTGATCTGACTTAACGCGGTTTCGACGTCAGTGTTAAGTTTCTCTTCTACCTGTTTTCGGATTTCTTGAAAAAGTAAGGCGTACCGATTATCCAGAGAGGCTGGTGGTTGCTGGGGCCAAATCGTGTCGACGCGATAAGCTGACCAGATTTGTTCAATAAGAGATGCGAAGTACGTCACCCACTCTTTTTTGCTGCCGCTTCCAGCTGTGGGAGGCTTCGCATCGAATCCGACTGGCGCACCCACGATCAGCTCTTTGATCGTAGAAAGTCTGTTTTTGTCGCGACTACGCACGCCTTTGATTGCCGCCGTGTGGCCAAGGTAGATTTCGTATTGGCCGTCCCAAGCGCGTAACGCTTCATTGATACGATCCTCCACACCGCGGCTTACGTACTCTTTGGTTTCCGCCAGAAGCACATCGGTTTTGAAATCTACCGAAGAGATTGAATTCAGAAGGTTCAAATTTCCGAGATCCTGACAAACAATAAACAAACAATCGCGGATGCGCACAGGATCGACGATACGTGTTCCATCGCCCAGTTTCATTGACACGATGAAGCGTTCATCGGGGGGCTTGAAAAACCAGGTCCTATCCGCTATCGATCTAAAATTATCCCTATACTGGCCTGCTGCAATAGTTTCACGAGCAGCCTCAAATGGGGTCGCGATCAGGGCATTGACACGCGCCGGAAGGACGTCACCTAGTTCTTGCAAGTAGCTTTGCTTGACTCGTTGTCGCACCTCCGCTTGTTCCTGATCCGGTACACCAAGCACGTAAGCCTCGACGAGGAGACTTTGAAGTCGGGGAAATAGCTTCTCGACAATCAGGCTGCGGCTGGTCTCCACTTCGGCATGCGCTATGAGATCAGTGCGGATCAAGCGCTCGATCTCCCCTGGGTCAGTTAGGGGCAGCACATGCTTTTCAATGAACTCATCGAAACGCTGTTTTTCTAGATTGGCCGCACCCTCCTCGATCATAATCCGCACAATGGAGAATAACGGGTAAATATAGTGCCAATCCTCCTTGCTTTCGCTCTGCTTGTCGATCGCACGTTGGACCGAACCGGTCCAACTCGAGGAAATCTGACCTCTGGTCCAAAGTTCGGGCGCCAGCTCAGAATCGATCGCCGTTTTCTGGATCGCGATCTGCTCCTTGACATGGGCAATGATCTGCTTAATACGTCGTTCGACGGCATCGGACACTTCTGCCAATAACGCGGGCTCCGCGCGCTGCATTTTCCGAACAAGTGTTCGTTTGACGAAGTTTTTCTCGTCCAGAGCCGGCCAACCAGCCTTCTCCATCTCCTCGACCTGCTCGATCGAGGGATAGTGATTAAGCGAAATGCGGTTCATTTGAGCTTCGACCGCCTCGTCTCTCGCCCTCACGAAGAGGGCTCCGGCAGTATCCGAAAATGCCTTTTTGCTTTGCTCAAATTGTACTGTGAAAGCTTCGCGCATTGAACGACGAAAGGCTTCCTCGCTCAACTCGCTTTCCGCGATTTCGACGCTTCGGTATGCGCGTGCAAGCGCTTCGTCGAATTCTTGTTCTAGCCTTTGATCGAGGAACTCGAGTGTCAGCTTCTCGCTTTCCTCCGCAGTCGAATGATTTTCGATGTTGGAGAGGATCTGTTGTTTGATCTCGCCGCGAAGGGTCTTCGCCTCCTGTTCGGCTTTGTAGCGCCCGCCCGCATCCTGAGCAGCCTCTCGCGCGAACATCTTGGCAGATAGCAGACGACTCTTGTGCTTGGCATCTTGCTGCGCGTGTGCCGGGTCGCTCGCCGTGGTCGAACCGATTAACGCGATTACCAGCGCTATTAAAAAAAGACCACTCTTTGGCAAGGGACCCATCTGCCTTATTCGACCGACTGAAGCTGGTACCACGTCACATCAAGGAAGGCATACCCGGCTTGTTGGAGTCGTTCGCGGATTTGGTCGATCTGTCGTTTGTAGAACTCGTTGACCTTTGCCCTGCGATCCTCGGGAGTCGTTGTTTGATCTAGTATCTTGTTGACGAGCTGTTTGGACTTGGCGTCCAACTCTGCCGGGCGTGCAAGGAGAAGGTCAAGAATGCGCGTGAGGACCTCGCTCTGTATGCGTTTGGCATCCTGTTCAAATGTATCGACGCCCTCCAAAATTGCGTTGTGAATTAGGGCTCTATTGGTGGGAACTACGATTTTGGCCTTGGCCAGCGCGAGTTGCGCTTTCTGATCCGAGGATAGCTCGCCGAATTGTACGTCCTCGATAACCGTCAATTCGTCGGCCCACTTCTGAACCGGCTCTTTTTGAAATCCTGCACGCGCTTCAACCAGATTTGCTTTCTCCAACACCCTGGCATAAAGGCCATCAAGATATGACTGTCTCGACGCCGCTTTGCCATCAAACAAACTCTTGATTTGGGAGGAAAATACCTGAAATTCGAGATCGTCGATCACTGTATTATTTAGTCTTACGCGAAATCCCGAAGAAAAAATGGCAAATCCGATTCTCGCACGCTCTTCAATCTTAACTGCGTTCCAAGCCTCGAGCATCCTCAGTCTCTGCAATTCGTATATATTACGCCACTCCAATATTCTTGCCTGCTCAGGTTTTGTTTCGCCAATACCTTCAATCTGGTCTTTCAAATCTTTATTTTCCGCCTCGATATATTGACCAACCAATTTGTTCTTAGAAATCTCCAAAACCGCCACCAAACTTAGAATCATGATCAAAGGGAACAAAAGTTGCGTAAACAGGTTCCATATCATGTCTTCGTCCTGGGAGCTTTTTCCGTAGACCAACGAGCGCGCACTCCTTGTATTCATCTCTCCACCTCATTCACCAAATGGCCGGGGCCACCATCCTCTTTTCTTCGGCTTATTGCTGTAGCTATCGGTAATCGCCTTTATTTCAGCGACGAGCTTTTGATGCAGGTCGGTGATTGAGTCCAAGTCCTTAATTTCTATAGTCACGTGGGTGCGATGTTCCTGCTTCCTCACTGCGCTCAACAGTTCGTCAAACCTTCGGTCAACTTTGTCTCTATGGGAATTTGACTTCTTTTCCATCTCGCCCTCGGTCTGAGTTATCTTCTCAGAAAGCATGTTCGCCACTCGTGTCAGAACCTCGGCGAAGGCGGCGCCAAGTCCGTCGACAGCATTCTTAGTTGCCTCCGGTTGGTTTGCGAGTCCCGTCTCTACTCCTTTGATGGCTTTCTTAATTTCAGCAAGATCGGATTTTAGAACGCCGGCGGTATGGTTTTTATCGAAACTGTCGGGGAGAGACTTAACCGAGTCGTTTACGTTTGTGAGTCCTGTAGAAATCGAATTCCACAATTTAATAATTTTTTCCGGCGATTGCTTCTCGACGGCGGCAGAAAGCCGATCCACCGCCGTCTTTAATTCAACTATGCTGTTTTCGGTTCCAGCCAATTCAACACTGGTCGATTTCAATCTTTCCTCAAGGCGGGCGAGAGAAGACTCGGTAGAACCGGCGGTTGGATCTGAGAGATCATAGATCCATCGCCAGACCCGGATCACCAAGGGCCCAAACACGTAAGCCAACACCGTCCCAGTAAATGTACTGAGAAGGGCGGTTCCGAAGGCTTTCAGCAGAATGTCGAGCGTATCAACGGCACCAACGTTCCCGACGACGTCTTTCATCCCCCAACCGATGAGCATAAATCCCCACAACGTACCCAGCAGTCCGAACTCAATCCACTGGCGCTCGTAGCGAAAATGCAAAGGCAGGACGTCGGCTTCGTCGTAGAGCCGTTCCTCCGTTATTCTCCCCCTTGCCGCCTGCGTCGTGTTACGTGCTAGGTCGAAAAAGAACCAGCAAAACAAGAATGGAGTAACTGCTGAAAGGTCAATCGAGGCCCCTCGTAAAATAGCGATAAAACGGCTAAAAAATCTAACGCGCTCGTCTATGCTGGCACGCTCAGGTTCACTGGATAGCGGCCTGTCCGACGTCTCGAATATACTTTGGTTCGACTCGATCTGATTCGGAATTTCACTAATGTTGATGACTAAAAATGTTACGGAGATTGCTAACCCAGTAATAGCGATCAGCAACAGAATAATTAGAATCAGCTTTTTACCGGCGGATTTCGGGTTCACAAAATGGTATTTTACGGCGCCAATAGATTGCTTTGCCGCACTCCTAGGCAGTCGGCCTGTAGTCGCTTTTTTCATGCCTTATCATCTATCGCGGCAGATGGCGACAGCGTGTGCGTCGATATCGTCCTCGCTTTTTGCATCTTTGTTCCCCCCGTTATCGGAAATCATCTCTGCAATTGATAGGCGTCCTTCGACATCTACCCGCTTTTCCATCCCCAGAATTTCATAGGCTTTACACAAATCACTTAAGTATGACTGAATTCGAATTGGGGATTGAAGTTTCCCACGCTCAAAATAGCACTCTGCGCAAGAAGAATTTTTCTCAATAGCTTTAGAAAGATATTCTAGAGCCCTTTTTTTCCTACCCCTCTTACGATTTGTTCTTGCAAGAAATAAGTACGGTTCATAACGATCACTATTTTCATCTGTCATTTTCGAAAATAGTTCAATTGCTTCTTCTTCCTCGCCATCGCGGATGAGGAGCTTCCCGAGTCCAATTTGAGCCTCGGGCTCGCCGGCTTCCGCGGCTTTCTTGAAATGGGCCTTCGCCTTTGGCCAATTGCCGTTTCCAGCATAGATATTGCCAATTTGTGTCAACACTGCCGGGGTCTCTGGAAGCTGCTGCCAGTAGTTAAGTGTGATCCTCTCGCGGGCATTTTCCATACAGGCGCTCGACGGCCAGTTTCGAACATAGTCTCCGTATCCCTCGTAGGTGTCGGTGCGCGTTGCTTCACGGTAGGCGTTGAAACTTTGCTCGATCTTCTCCATCTGCGCGCGTTGTCGCCCAGTACCCTCTGGAAAGGCGGCTTTATATACACGAAACGGTTCACTGACGCAGGAGGTTCCAGCTTCACGTAAAAGGCTGGGCTCAACAAGATCCCGTACTGGTTTGGCATACCGGCCCGATGGCCAACGTCTTAGATATTCAAGCGCAGGGCCCTTGGCGCCATTGACCGTTTCGGTTGCTTTGCGAACGTCACGAAACTCTTTGAACTCCGGATCGATCAACTTCACCGTCTTATGATCGCGAACCACGACGCCTTGATTTTTCACAGCAACACCGACCTCAAGAGTGAGGGATGCTTCCTCGTCGATGTCCGGAGCATGGAAGGTAATGGGCACGCGTCTGTTCATGCCACTGTCGAGGTTCTGGATCGATTTTGAAATCAATGGCTGCGTAGCACCATCGTAACCACTAATTTGTAGCGCCACATCGAGACCTTCGATCGTCGCGCTACTGGCGTTTTTGAGATCGGCAAAGACTGTGTACGCAGTGTTGTCGAAGAGCGGCTCGGCCGCGCTTAAGTTTTCCAGGGTCAGCGATATCGCGACAACGATAGGTTCGAGTTTTACATTGGTCGGCTCTGGCAGTTTGGGGCTCGGTGGAGGAAGCGCGGCTAAACTCCCGATCCGGTCCGAGGAAGGACTTGGTTTTGCTATATCCTGTTTCTCGAGGTTGTCTAATTCTTGAACTAAAATAGTGGTGTGCGGCGCAGTCCCACGATCTTGATTCTGGTCTGTAGCGGTGGAAGGCGGGCGTGCAGCTGTTTGAGAGGGTTCCTGCGAAATCGTCTCTTCTCCAACTCGCTTTTCGTGCGCTGTCGGACTATGAGGTTCGGGCAAGCCATTCGTGACGGTTGTACCCCCATCATCGTGCTCTTGGGGGCGATCATTCGTCTCTTCCAGACCGACTACCTTTCGCCAATCAAACTCTTCGGCGATGGTCACGAATTTGTCTGCCGTCTCGCATCCGCTCAAAAGCACACATGCCATAACGAAGGAGGTCAACCTGCCGAGTGCCCGCCATGGCCACTGAGGCCGAGCAGTGCCTCCATATGCTGGATGTGGAGGCTCACCTGTCCGGAAGTTCACAAGATTGAGTTGCAATCTTGATTGCTGGCGCGAATTAGCCAAGAAATCCCAAGGTCGAAGTTCTGCATGAACAGACCAGCGAGAATTTGATGACATATTTCCTCGTATCCCGAACGGCAAAATCATATGCACTCTCTTTCGGGTCGGCTTGGTGTCGTCTCATATGTTAATGCGGTTACTACAACCAATGTTAGTTGTACTCATGACGACTGTCGAATCTTTGGTGTCAATGTATCAATTTTAATGGAGAAAAACTTCGCGCCACACCCTGTCCGTGCGTACCTTCGATACCTGACAAGTGTTCTAAAAGGCTAGTAATGCGAACCTCTCGACAAAAGCTGTATCATCACCCGCGCTCTAAGTTACTCATGTCGTACCAGGAGGTTCAAAAGTTCTGGCAATTGCGCAAATCCTGCGTCGAATCAAGTTCGTTGCCTAGTTTAGTACGCATGCCCCTCCACACGGGGAGGTCTAGCCTTTTGAGTCGAATCAAGCGCTTACTTGACAGTGGTAGCCAGTTCCCGCCATGACATCCAACCATCGTGTGATCGTTACTCCGCCGCTCCCCACGCCATCGAAGCGATCCGTCCATAGTTGTCCGAACGGATTTTTACCTGAGAAGGGCCGAGCCGGACTTCTTCAGTTCCGGTGCCCTGGTTATCCAGTGATCGGTAGTCGATCCGCAATCCACTCGGCAGTACGATGGTTTGCAACCGCCTAATTTCTTCCTCGGAACGATAAACCCATGACGTAATACCTCCGTCGAACGCCACGTACTTTTTGAGGCGACCCTCCGGGCCCAAAGTCGTGACGGACGTCGTGCCCGCCCGTTCGGTTTCGATCGTTATCAAATCACCGGCGTTCGAATATGCCAGTTTCTCTAAGGACAAGAGCGACTTGATCTGCGTCACCTTCCCGTGGTTATTCCGGACGATTTGAGTCCCCTGCAGCTCGCCACTGCGGGTTAGTCGCCCAAACTCCGATATGCGGCCCCGGTCGTCATATCGCGTAGCATAAATGAACCCCGACGAATCGGTTACTTCGACAAGGCGGCCCATAAAATCCCATTTTTCCTCAAGCCACTGACTAGATTTACCGTTTTTATGGGGCGCACTGATTAGAATCCCGGTGGGTCGACCATCGCGATCGCGGCGCGGTCGCAACACTGTTTTGCCAAGTTGAACAGACGCGATGCGTCCATCAGGCTGCCATGAAAGCTGTGCGGCCGGGACGTCATCAACCGAAACCTTAGTGGTGCGCCCCTTAGTGTCGTTGGTGATCTGGTAGAGCGGACCACCAAGAGCATTGGTAGTCTCAGTTTGGCCGTCCGAGCTAATCAATCGTGTGAAAACGGCCACTCCATCGTGCGAATGGGTTTCGCGCACTTCCCTGCCCTTGCCGTAACGCCATCGGACCATTCCCCCGTTGCTGAGTTGCGCCTCGGAGGGGCGCATGCGCTGGTCAAAGGCCCATTTCACAGGCATGTCTCCAGGCTGGTCCGACATCACACTCAGTTCCGAGCCATGCTGTGTCTCGGAGATGGTATATTCAATTTTATGGGTTCGGCTCTGCTGCCAGCGCAACCGGGCCTGATCGTCATATCCAAAAGAGAGTTCTTGTTTGTTGTCACCGCCAATTCGGGAAAGTCGGTTCGCTTCGTAGGCGTAGGTCCATTCAACCTGCCCACTCGTACCATTGCTCGAGCTCGGCCGAGAAACCGTACTTAGGCGACCGGCGACGTCATATTTGAATTCGACCGCTTCAGTTGGAGCTGGCGCCTGCTTGCTGAGAATCCCGATTTGCTCCGCTACGCCCCCGATGATGCGGTCGAACTGGTCGTATTGGAGTGAAATTTTGGCGACGACGTCTTTTCCCTGAAAACCGACAATTTGGGTGAGATGTCCCGCTTTGTCCCGCACGTAATGAAGCGCTGAACCATCAGATTCCACTAACATCAAATAGGTATCGTTGCCGAAATGCCAAACGGTTCCATCCCTGAACAATAATTGTATAGTCTTCGCCTTGAGAACATCGCTCTGCGCAACGCCGACTCCCGAAATTTCTGGATGGTTCGGGGCGACAGTCAACTCACCAAAAGGTTCCACCCGGGCTGCGCGATTGAACCGAACATTGATCGTCCCCAAGGGGCTGACAAGATGGAATTGGGGTCTGTAAGTTTTCTCCTTAGATCTCATTTCCTTCTCTATACTACTGTCCGACTTTAGAGGTACTGGTACCTTCAGTAGTCGCGGAAGGTCGAATGTCCAGCCCTTTCCTAACGAGCCTTCGGGGTCAAAAAACGAGTTGTAGAACCGCGTCAGCCTGATACTGCGCCCCAATCCGATCGGAACGGTCATGTCTGTCACCGATTGGCGATTTGGTGCGAGTGAACGGGTTGTCGCGCCCGGCAATGTGACCATCGAAGGTATTGCACCATCCGATGTGACTACAGCGCGGTTGATACTGATGGGCGACGACGCCGTACGCGCAAGCCGTGGAATCTCTCGTATCGCCATTTCTGCCTTGATTCTGGATTCTTTGAAGAATGAGGCATCTTCCTGCAGTAGGGAATGGGATTCAGCAAGGTTAGCCTCAGCGTAAGCGTGAACGTCGGCGGCGTCCGGCGCAAGGTTCACTCCACCATAAATTTCGCTGCCCCTTCCGTCTGACTGGTACCTGCGTTCAGTCAGAGATGGCGTAGTGGTATCCATCGAAAACTCTGCAACACGATAGTCACGCATCCATACGGGCATCGCCTCACCGAGGTCACGCAGCCGTTCGGCAACCGCGCTAACCAGCGCAATTCTTTTTAATTCGTGAAAAATCGCCACAGGCTGATCCCGGCCATTGCCGGGGGGTGGTATCAGGACCACTTCATCGGCGATTTTCGAGTACTTTTCGGTAAACCAAAGTTTGAACGCGATGGCGCCGTCAGAAGATTTGCCTTTCTCGTCGTCAACCAATTGCCCGTTTTCCCAGCGCATTTTCTGAGTTTCAATCTGGAGTGGCAGATCAAACAGCGAAAGGTTGCTCGCTCCAGCGTCGTACCGGGCGACACGAGTTGGCTTGATCCAAAAGCGTTCCCAGTTCGAGTTCTTATTCTTTTGTTCCCGTTTGCCGAAGAAGACCGCATTGAGAATGCTCTCGTAGCCTGGAACACGTGAAGAAATATGTTCTTTGGTGACGTTGTCCTTGCCGAGCTGATAGCTCTTCATAATCCGGTCACACTGGAACAGGACCCAGCCGACATAGGTGTCGTCCGTTCCTGGGCCGTGCTTCACATCCATGGTCGACCCTTGTGGGTTCGTTTTATCCGGATCAATCGTCACCGATGGGGCTTTGCCGTGGTCGTAGATTGCACGAAACACCGTAACAACGTCATCAAGGTGCAACGGTGGCAAGGTTCGATTTTTGCCATCGCCACCTATCAAGATCAAACGCCCCGTCGATTTATCGACGGCTACGCCCTTTATGTGCCCTAGACCGACCAAGGCCTTCGCTCCGCCGGCAAGGCTGACGCCACCAACGGGAGAAGGCGTTGCCACTCTCGACGCATTCCATGCTGCCAACGCAGCCTTACTCCCTGAGGAAGCAAAACCACCTGGCCCTGCGATCAGTCCTTCACGTCCTGTCGTGTCGTACTGACGTTGGATTTGTTGCATCTTGCCAATATCGGACATCATCTTGTTGGTTAAACTTCTAAATTCGGAGGTATTATCGCTCAGTCCATAAGGTCGATCGGGCGCTCTGTAGTTGTAGTTGCTGCCTCCTGGCAGAAAATGCGGCATCATGTCATCTACTATGTGACTCCAAGTAGACACACTCTCGTCTGCCTTATTGTAAGTACCTCGCGACGGACTATTTCTATCCCAATACCCATTCGGGTAAACCTTAGCCAGGAAATTGATTTTGTTTCGAAGACGACTATTTCTGCCTCCTTTCTTAGGATCTGGTATAGCAAGAATCGCCTCATGTGACCCTCTACCATCTATACTTATAAACTTGTATGTCTTGTGCCCTGAGATTGAATGAAAAACACTCTTTCCCGGTGGCAGGAGTGTCCATTTTGTCCCCCTATCGTCAAAATAAGTGTTGTTACCATTTTTGACGTATTCAAAACTGGAGACTGGTTTTTTGTTTTGCCATAGTGATCCGTACGGTATTTTGTTGTTATAAAAATTGTTACGGTCGTGGTGGCTGTATCTAGGATGATTTTTTGAATAAATTTTAGGAAGCGAGAGTCCGCTACTGAAATTTCCGTTTCCGGCGTCAAGCATCCATGCCTGCGCCTCGGCCCCATTCCTATCAACGAAGTTTACTGGGTCCCCGCTGGCATAAGCATATAGTGAATGGCTGTGCTTCGATGTGCCCGGCACCCGAAGAATCGGATCAGGCTGAAGGAAACGCCCCGTGGTTGAATCGTAGGCACGGGCCTTGGCCAGATAGACCTCCGCCACGGGATCCCAGATCAGGCCGGCGAAAGCGGCGACCAGATCCGAATCGAGATCATTCCAAAGCGGCGCGCCATAGGGTGAGTAATCGCGCTGGCTGGTTAAATCGCCGCTGCCGTTCAGCTCCACTCTGACACTAGCGAGATGATCCTCGAGTCGGTAGCGAATATTCCCGTCACGCAATTCCATTAGCGGCACCGCGCCGTCCCAGACAATGATGGTCTCCGCACTATCCGCATCACGCCGCCAGAGCGGTCTCCAGGCATCGGTAAATGGATCGGGTAGGAATGCCGTCGTCCGTCCCTCGACCAAGCGCTTAGTCAATAAGCCGAGCGCATTATAGGTGTATCCAACGGCAGCGCCTCGCGCGGTTATTAGCTCGCCAGCGCCGTTGTATTTATAATCGATGGCCTTCGGCAGAGTTGGGAGCTGCCGGACATGCCCACGAGCATCCAAGTGCACAGAGCCCCGGTTGTCGGCCATGAGGGCGCCAGTCGGTGTGCTGGTGAAGTGTAGTGTTTCTTCCAATCCGGACTGCGCCTCGGCCAAATTCCCGAGGGCATCGTATTTGTAGTGATAGCTGCGCCCATCTCCTCCCTGGCAGGCGACGCCGGTTAGCCTTTGCATCACGTCATAGTCGTATGTGCAGTCGTGATTCCTTCCATCGTAGCTCAACTCGCTAACCATTCGAAGCAAACCATCGGGCCTATAGGTATAGGCGTATTGGGCAAGGATTCGGCGGCGGGAATCGACATGGGTCAGTTCTACGAGTTCACCCTCGTCGTCGAACTTGCGGATGGACTCGATCCCGTTCGGCAATCGGCGAACGATAGTGTTCGACGCACGGTGATATTTATAAGTGATCTCACCCGCAGGAGTTATGGTCGTAGTGAGACGTCCTAGATAGTCGTACCGATATCCAATGGTCGTCGCCTTTCCAATTTGCAATTCGACAAGATTGCCCCATACGTCGTATCGGTAGCGAAGGGTCGGCGCGCCACTGGAACGCACCTCAATGGGCAATCCGGATGACCCGTAATGGAAGGCGATATCTCCACCAGGTGCCTCACCTCTCAACAGGCGACCTTGGGAATCAATTACAAACGTCCGACTTTCGTCACGAAATTCAACTGTGGTCGTCGTTGTTTTTGCGCCCGTCTTATCAGATCCCTCATAGTGGATCAGCGCGGCCGTCGAACCTGGACCAACGATCTCTGTTGGGCGCCCCTCGCTGTCGTATCGCCAACTCCAGTTCAGCGTCGACGTGCCGTTGGCCCCATCTGGCAGTTTCTCAATATTGGTGACCAGCGCAGGCTTCTGTGATGGCGCGTCATTTGTCACGCCTCGTACCACGGTATTGGACACACCCACGATCAGCCAGATCGCAAAGAGCAGAAGCGCCAAAAACCCAACGACAGCGGAACCAAACATGAGCCCTGTCCGAGAACGGAAGATCGTATCCTGAAATCTCATATCGCGGCCTTCCCACAACGAAAATAATGGCCACCTAAACTATGGATTTGGCCAATCCAAAACAACTTGCCCCAACTATGCAACAGATCTATCTGCGAAGGCTGACATACCTTCAAAAATGGCGTACTATGCCAAGAAAGTTATATCGCTATTTCCTTTGGGAGTTGTATCTAAAACGCATTACTAAAGCTAACATCATAAGTGCGACATCTGAATCGGCATATCCAGCGCCGCGATAGATTCCCAAAGTATTAGCTAAGGGAGCAAATTATGAACGAGCTTAGTTGGACCGAAGAGCAGCATACCATTGTTAGAGATCTCATCGCCGAGGAAACCGAGAGAGCTCGGCTAAGCCACATGTTTATTCCCGAGCATAGACTTGAGGAAATATCGCGGAGTGTACCTGCCGACGAATTCGATTCCATCGCAAACACAGTCGACGACGTTAAAACTATCCCGCTCGTGGAAGTCGCCGCGCTTGTGAACCTTACTAAGCTTCAAGTCGAAGACTCAGATCTTTCTGCGGCGTTGTTGCTCATTCGTCGTGCAGCGAACCGATTGGCTCGCGCACATGATGCAGTCGTCTTTGTTGGACAGCCCGGCGCGGATCAATTGCCTCCGACGGCACCTCAACCGCCGCCAAAAAAAGTCGTGAGTGCAATCGGAGGTTCTCAGAACGATGGAGTATCTGTCTCAACAAACACCGTAGATATCGGGCCAGCAACAAGTAGTGCAGTCACAAAGACTAAATCGACAAGCAGCAAAAGTGGTGGATCATCAACGGAGGGTTCTTACGGAGAGGCACTTGTGGCAGGCGTGGCTGAGGCCTTAGTAAAGCTCGAAGGAAAAGGGTACATCGGCTCATATGTTCTCATTCTCGGCCATGAACTATTCATCTATGCGCATACACCGTCTGTCGGATCCCTTGTGCTTCCCAAGGATCGTCTAGAGGGCTTGCTCGGTGGAGGCCCAATACACCGCTCCAGCGTCATAAACACCAAGGAAGGGTTCTTACTCTCCCTCGGTGGAGAGCCAATGGATCAGGCGGTAGCCGTAGCTCCAAAGTTTGAGTTTCTCCGGATTGGCGATAATGAGGTACGCGAATGCCGTGTGTTCGAGCGATTTGCACTTCGCCTCAAGGAGAAGGACAGCGTTGTTAAGCTAGTCCTAAAGTGAGGGCAGCGTATGCCAACCCTAGAGTGCGATGACTTCCGCATATGGTTCGGTACCGAAGATGCGCCTGCTCCCTCAGGAGCCATTCCACACGGAAGCAAAATTGCGGCTCGTGTCGGTGTTTCGCCAGATGCTCCAGAGCTAACGATAAGATTCCAATATCGCCGCCAAAGCGGCACGTGGATGACGTTGTCGACGAAGCCATTACCTAGGGACAATAACAAATCCCCTCGGTACTACGAGACTTTCTTCCCTGACCTAGCACCCGGAGCTATTATAGAATATACGGTTCAGTGTAGGCGAAGGGGTAAGATCGTCGAAACAGGCGACGCGAAAACACTGATGTTTGAGGTCGAGTCAGTTACGTCGACGGGAGGACGCGGAAAGCACAATTCTTTCCGGCCTACAACTGGAAGAGAGAGCAAATCCGCTACCGCTACGATCGTAAGGGGCGTTGCTTCGTTATCTTCCAGAAACACACCGGCTGCTTCCTTATCTGGAACAACATACAAAGCCGCACGACTAGTAGGTTTCAAGAAGGACGTCGCATCCCAAATTGCCGTTAAAGCTCCAGACATCTCTCAACTTGATAGTGAAGCTACTCGGCAGCTCGTCGATGAAGGGACGCTTGACGCGGTTGACGCCGGAAGGCTCGCCATCGCTTCCGTAGTCGTTGAAATGACCGGCGGTGATGAAAGCGCCGCCGGAAAAGTTTTGACGGCTCTTGAAAACCGTGGCGTTACAAAACCTCAAGACCTTGCGGGCGTGAACAGTGAGGAGATGACTGACACTCTCGAAAGCGCGGGGGTAGGCAGTCGCGAAGAGGCTGCGGTTCAGGCGGCGAACTTGCGCACTGCTGTGAGCACGGCATTCCCGAGTGAGATACTCTCACCGTCCCGTGCTCCACTTCCCGCCGCTACGGTTCGACGAGGAAAACAACGGGTTTCCGTCAAACCCGAGACAATCGACAAAGCGTGGAAGAACAACGCCGATCTTGACCTGTTGCGACTGGACATCTCCAAGGACTCGTCTGATAGACAGAAGCTTAACCTATCGGGCCTTGGAGCAGCAGAGCGCAAGGCATTTATCCGCGACATTCAAGTTCGCAAGGGAGCTGTTAGGGCGACGCAAAACGCAGACATTGCCGAGAAGCTTCTCAATAAGGGCATCACTTCACCCGGCACAGTCTCGCCGGCCCGGCTGGCGAAAGAGACTGGGATCTCGCTCGCTCGCGCCGTGAATACCCACAAGCGTGATATTCAGCATTTTGGGAGGCTTTCCCACGGACTGTTCACCCTTCTGGACGCGCACAGCGGTGGCCTACAAGATACTGCGGTTGGCAACTTGCGTCAGGCTAAGGTCGTTAATTTCGTTCGGCGCACTGAGACGAACGAAACCTTTGACGGTCTTGACAACATAGAGGAGCTTTTCGGGGACCAAGACTCATGCGACTGCAAGCACTGTAACTCGATCCTTGGTCCAACTGCCTACTTCGTCGACCTAATGCACTTCCTGCACACACATGTGCTCGACGATGACGTTGCAGAGGGCGACGCTCCATTCCAGGGAAAACAAAACCATCAGTTACATCTCAAGACCAGGCGGCCAGACCTATGGGTGTTGCCGCTCACCTGCAAAAACACGCATACGGAAGTCCCGCAGCTTCAGATCACGAACGAGATCTTCGAGAACTTTTTAGCCGAGAAACGCGGCACCATAGTGACGCCTGACCGCAAGGACGTTCTAGACACAGTCTACGGAAGCGTTCTGCCAGGAGGTAGAAATTCCATGCTCCAGCCTTTCCATTTGCCTATGGAAGAGCTCGAGATTTACCTTACCCATTTCAAGCTTCGGCGTAACGACATCGCGGAACTCCTAGACGAACCCGAAGATGACCAGCTCCGTGCTGTGCTGGGTATCTCCAAGGTCCACGCTTCCTTAATTACGATCCCAGATGCCGCGGCCGTTAACGTTCACAACAAGCTTGGCTTGAGTATACCCGCGGACGGAATCCTATCGGTAAAGAAGCTGCTGCACGCAACACAACTTCCCCGGCAAGAGTTGGGAGAGCTCCTTCAATCTAGGTTCGTTGGCGGTGCGCAGCCAATGGCAATCACAGCCGAGAAGAAATCGGCCGAAAGTGTTCAATTCGACATCGAACGCGTTCATGATATCACGCATGGCCACCTTGATCGCATCCACCGTTTCCTGAGATTAAAACGATTTCTCTCGTGGCTACCTAAAGAATTAGATGGCTTCATTGACTCTGCTGGCGGCAATCTCGATAGCGCAACATTGGCGGATGCCGGACGTGCTGCTTTCCTGAAGGGCCGGTTCAAGGCGAGCCCATATGAACTGTGCGCGTTCGCAGGAGACCTGCCGCAGTTCTCAATTGAGCGCAAGAAAAACCCAGGTGACGAAGAGCGCACTCCGTTCGATATGCTGTTCAACGTGCCAGACCTAATGCGGGAGGATGGGAGCTACCCCAACGCCTCGATTCGTTACAGTGAAGGCGAGACATCAAGTGCAGCGCAGGAGCGCTCGATGCGACTGCGTGCCGGACTTCGCATTGACAAGAGCGACCTTGCGGCCCTGATCGAAGGGCTCGCAGACGCGTTTGAAGAAGGAGCTGAACCCAATGTTACTTCAGCGCATATGCACTTTTTCGGTCTTCGACTCCGCACATCTCCGCGACCCACCCTGCCAACCATAGTTCCGCCGAAAATCGCGCGTCCACTAGCGGTAATCGGCGATAGTGTTGGCTCGTTCCCCTTGGATGGACATAATCTTTCGCTGCTCTTCCGCCATGCGGTGCTTGCCCGTTGGCTGAAGCTTAGCATCGTCGACCTACTGACTTTGATTCGGCTTGCGCCTGATGTAGGCAACTACGTTAAAAATCTGCGAGATGTGCTCGCCGTTGTTCGGTTCTATGACTGGTGGAGGAGCACTCGCCTGTCACTCCAAGATCTCTCGCTGCTCCTCGCTCCGGTCGACGCGTTGCAGGAACAAGTGGAAGACCTTTGGGAGGCGCTGCAGGCATGGTTGCTCGAACAAGACCAAGTCCTGCTTACGAGCAATTTCCTTACACAGATTGAGGGAGTGAGTGAAGAGCTGTCGCGCGAGATTGTTGCCTTCAACACTGGCAAGATATTCGAACTAGATGGTGACCTATTGCGCGTAGCCGCATCATCGGATGTAAAAGACCTCGACTTGACTCCTGCTGAGGAGCAGGAGGTAGATGTTGAGGCTATCAAGCAACATGTTCGCGGGTACCTCTCCGACGAACGACTTCCTCGCGCCCTAACTGAAGCCCTCGGAATGGATATTGAGTTGGCTCGAGCCGTCGTAGCGGCTGCATTAGCAGGTGATGATGATCCCTCACCAAGTGCCTTCCTAAAGGGGGGCGCATTGCAAGAAACCTTGAGGCCCGCTTTAGTTGCTATCTTGCGATTGCATCGCGTCGGGTTGGCTGCACGGCTCGTACCATTAACCCTCACCTTTTTCGCCGAGAACCAGGGTGCCTTTGGTGTCAATAATTGGATTGAGCCAAACCCCAAAGCGTTGAGGCGGATTGTTGCCACCCAGACCCTCCTCAAGAAGAATTTCCGTGACGATCCGGCGCCTGCTCTTGCGCAGATCAAGCGAGTACTGGAAAGAAAAGAAGTACTGATAGAAGTTGCTGTTGCGATCTTCGGGATTGAGTCCTCCACTGCGTGTGATCTGGTTCGCACCTTGCGCATCCCAGAGAACGTCATCGACGCGCTCCTGAGGATAGAGAGATATAGCGAGACCATAGACAAACTGAGCATCGACGCCACCGCGCTTTCGGGTATCGTTGATGAAGATTATGTCCGGGCTGGTATGGCATCGACCGCTGTAGTTGCCGGCTTCCGTGCAAAGTACGCGGAAGAGGCTGCCTTTTACGAAAAAGTCGAACCCTTCCAGGAGCGCGTGCTTGAGAAGAAACGCGATGCCCTCATCGACTACCTACTGCGCGGTCCGGATGCGGAATTCCCTGATGCCCGCGAAATGTACAAGTACTTCCTTATCGATGGGGAAGTCGATGGCTGCTTCCGCACGTCGCGGGTTGTTGCCGCAAACTCCAGCCTGCAGCTTTACGTTCACCGGATTCGGATGAACTTAGAGAAGGAGCCGAACGGAGGGCTTCATGTTCCTCCATCTCTCATTCCCGACGAGGAGTGGGAGTGGCGGCAACATTATCGTGTCTGGGAAGCCAATCGAAAGATCTTTCTATGGCCGGAGAACTATCTTGATCCCACAATTCGAGACGACAAGACGCCGCTGTTCGAAGAGCTCGAATCCGAGCTGTTGCAGCAAGAGATCACCGAGCAGACGGTGGTCGATGCGTACTCGAATTACCTCAAAGGTCTCGAGGAGCTAGCGAATCTGCGATACGCGGGTGCCTATCACCACTACATCGAGGATGAGGATTCTGCGGAAGTCACCGATATCATCTATCTGTTCGGTGCCACTGGCGGAGAAGCGCCCACTCACTACTGGCGCGAGATCCGAAACCTGGCGCGGAGCCAAGAGGACGAACTCGTGTCGCCGGAGTATGGGCCTTGGCGCAAGGTCGAGACCCGCATCTCCACCCGCCACGTCAGTCCAATCGTCTACGACGGGCAGTTGCACGTTTTCTGGAACGAAATCACAACAACCTCTCAAAATGCGGTCAACGATGGTAAATCGCGTTTCATCGGGTACGCTCACCGCTTCGCGTTGCAGTTCAGTTCTCTCCTCTTGGGCGGGCAATGGACACCGCCCGGAAGTATTTCACTCACGGGTGCCGCTCCAACTTTTGAGGAGTCCAACAGCTCCGTTGATGACCCGCTCGCGGAGAAGTCGGAGATAGGTGACTTCTACGAAGCCATTTTCGCTAAGTTCTTTCCTTGGTTTGGAATCTATCGCGACTCAAACATCGATCTCGATGAGGCAAAGAGGAATATCCTGGTGCCTCGCTGGGGCATCGACATCCACACCAAAGCACGTGAGGGCTACACAGTTGGTAACTTCATGTGGGAACGGCCCTATCTCTCGGCTGATCCATCTTATGGTCACCGACTCTTGGTGAACTGCGCAGGCCTGATGGTCCGCGGTGCCGTGGATTTGTTCGATCGGCTGGTACTTCGCACCGACGATACACTTCATAAGACGTCTCCCGTCGTCGAGAGCCAACTCCTTGCGTACCGGAGGAACTTAATTAGCTGGGCGGGTATTTGGTCTGGTGGTTTGAGGCTTGTCGGTGGATTACCTGATTTCACGCTTTTGCGCCGAGACAATAACTCACTATCACAGGAGACGTGGTCAGCGTGCCCCTTCGATTACACAGTCGCCGCAACACTCGCACTCAATGCGCGGAATCTTGAAGTCTTTAAGCGGCATTGGGGTGGAGAGCCAGGGTGGTCATCTACAGACAACAAGGTGGCAAATGTTACTGCCGATGCCGGCGTGTGGGCCGTAGCCGGCACCCCTGGCGAAACGGTCATTGAAACCGAGGACGAGCTTTTCCTTCTACAACCGAGTGCCATTGTGGCCGACCACTACGTGCTGCACCGGCTGGGAACGACTCTTATTCGAGACGTCGCTCGCAAGCTGTTCACAGATGGTGTCGATGGGCTGTTGGCGACTGCTCACCAGCTTGGACTGTCAGAACAGAACCCCGAGGTTACCGGTCCACGCACGCACGATCAAACGATTCGAAATCCGATCGCGAACGACGCCTCATACGGCATCTACTACCAAGAAATCTTCCAGCATATCCCCCTGCTGATTGCACATCATCTCAACGCACAGGGCAAGTTCGAGCACGCTCAACGCTGGTATCACTACGTGTTCGATCCGACCTCTCCGGAACCTCCGACCGACACGGACGCCCCCGAGACGGATCGAAATTGGAAATATCGTCAGTTTCGCGGACAAGAACAGACCAAACTGCGTGACGTTCTCTCCGACACGGCTGCGATTCAGAAGTATCGCGAGGACCCATTCAATGCGCATGCAATTGCGCGACTACGAGTGAGCGCCTACCAGAAAGCCGTGGTCATGCGCTACATAGACAACCTATTGGACTGGGCCGACGTGCGATTTAGGCATTTCCAGATGGAGACAGTGAACGAAGCGATGATGCTATACGTGACGGCGGCCGAGGTATTGGGGCCTCGTCCCGTCCAGCTCGGCGATTGTGGTGAGCTAAGCGACAGTGCTCGGACCTACGACAATCTGAAAGAATCAATAAACAAAAATGGGGAACTACTTCTAGAAGTAGAAGAGCTGATACCTCGGCCGACTCCAGCGGTCCCAGCACCAGTTGGCCCAGCACCAGTTGGCCCAGCGTTGATCAAGCCAGTCTTTGGGTTGAAGGGCTTATTAGCGTTTCCTCTCAGTAAAGCAACAATAGCAGTTAACTCGACAGGGCCGTCGGTCACAGTTGGAGGCAAATCCGCCGTTGCTGTAGCGATGGAGACGCCAATCGCGTCGATGACCGAGACCGACCCGATCGGGGCAAAGACAGGCGTCGCGAAGCCAGCATCTACCTCCACCTCGATGGCTATAGGGGCGACGTCGCTGCCTATGATGATGACGATTGCCAAACTGGACGCAGGTAAAGGCGCCGAACAACCCGGTGCAGGCAGGATCACGGCTGCAATGAAGGGCGCAAACGCAGCTAAGGCGTCAAAGGGGAAGACGGGGTTTCTCATCGCGGAAGAGGCGTTTGGGAAAGCGGGGACAGTCGAGTCAAGCGACCCTCCTGACACAAGCGGCACACTGACCCAGGGCATAGGAAAGGCTACCAATCTTGGCACCGCGACTGCAGTAGGCGGGCTGTTGACGGGCGCCGTGCCTTTTGTGAAAGCCGCACTTGCCCAACCTCGCACCGAAGCGCTAGTCAAATCGTTTGCGCTGCGACAGCAGTACCAGTTCCTTGGTGGCCGCTGGAAGATCAACGGCGGGCACCGCATTCCATCAACCTTGGGAGATCGTTTTGGAAGAGCCGTCGTCCGCCAAATAAGTGCGGCATTCTGTATCCCCCGGAATGAGGTCCTTGAAGATTACTGGTTCCGGGTCGAAGACCGGATCCAGAAGATCCGATCCTGCCGGGATATCACAGGTCGCAAACGCAAACTCTCGCTTTTCGCACCACCGATTGATCCAAACCTGCTTGCTCGCGCGCGTGCTGCCGGGATCGCGTTAGACGATGCTCTGGGCGCATTCGAAGGAACGGTTCCTCAGTATCGGTTCCCTCACCTGCTTCAGAAGGCAAAGGAGTTCAACGGAACAGTACGGTCTTTTGGAGCTGAATTGCAGTCAGCGCTTGAGCGTAAGGATGTCGGAGAACTCGTCCGACTGCAAACTACGCAGCAGCAGCAAATCCTTGCTCTAACCACCAAGGCCAAGGAATGGGAACTGGAAAGCGCCCGGGCAAACGTTGATGTAACTGAGCGGCGCAAAACTGCTATAGAAAATCGGCAAGCTCACTATTCCGATTTACTGGAGGCTGGCCTCAACAAATGGGAGCACATGGATCGGATAAGCACACATGTGTCTTCGACAATCTTGGGCAGTGCCGCAACACTGAATATGATTTCGGCGGTCTTGGGCATGGCTCCTCAAATTGGCTCTCCATTTGCCATGAAATACGGTGGCGTCGAACTCAAGGAGGGACCCGGGCGGGTCGCTCAAGCGTTGGCCTATTTGGCTGACCTCGCGCAGATCGTGGCTACGTCTGCGCGATTAGAGGGCGGTACCAAACGACGAAAGGAGGACTGGCAGTTCCAGCGCGATCAATCGAAGGATGAAGCAAGCCAAATCGAGAAGCAAATCGAAGTGGCTGAGATCGCCCGAGATTTGGCAGAACATGCGATCAAGTTCCACGAGAAGAACATCGAGCACAATGAGGAATTGCTCGATTACCACGAGGACAAGTTCAGCAGTCTTGGACTCTATACCTGGTTAGCGTCGCAACTCCAGCGAACTTACGGAGAAGCCTACAACATGGCCTACCGGATGGCTCGCTACGCCGAACAGGCATACCGGTTCGAGCGAGAGGACTACACGAGCGAGCTACTATCCGGTCAGTATTGGGAGGCCCCGCGCGCGGGTTTCCTTGCCGGCAACCGTATGACGTTAGATCTCCAACACCTTGAACAGCGCTACATCGAAACAGACCATCCCAAACGTGAACTCACGGATCATTTTTTCTCTTTGCGGCAGTGGGACCCCATGGCCTTGGTTGAGCTGCGGCAGAAAGGCGAGTGCACATTCAAGGTGCCCGAGCTCTTTTTCGACCTTGCATCTCCGGGTGACTACCGGCGGCGGCTCCGTTCCGTTCGCGTGACGATTCCAGCCGTAGCCGGTCCGTATATCAATGTGATGGCCTCGTTGTCGCTATATGGCAGTCAGATGCGGTACGAGCCGAGCCTCGACCTGCAGGATGCTCCGCGTCCTCGTGTAGACTCGATCACTACTAGTAGTGCCCGCAACGACGCGGGCGCGTTCGAGCTCAACTTCCGAGGCGAGAAGTACATGCCGTACGAGGGCGCAGGAGCAGTGAGCGAGTGGTCGCTCAGCCTACCCACAACCGTTAGAATGTTCGACTACCGCACCATCGGCGATGTGGTGCTGCACCTCGACTACACAGCCTCGTTTGATGGTCTCCACCGCGACGTCGTCCAGGGCGTGACGACCGGCATCGTCGCGTCGGCGCAGGAACGGCTGGCGAGCGACGGGATGGTGCGCGCTTTCAACCTGAAGGAAGAGTTCCCCGCCGAGTATCAGCGTCTCGTTGCCGGAGAGATGGCTGAGATTGAAATTACAGCTGACCATCTGCCGTTCTTCCTGCGCTTGGCGAGCGTGAGCGAGGCTACACTGGTCTTCACTTCTATACCCGAGGACGAACCAACGATCAGCGAGGTCGAGCTTGACGGCAGCTCTCTTGGTGCACCGACTGCTGATGAAGAGGTCGACGGTTTAAGCGTGGAACTTCCTATCCGCGGAGAGGCACCTTGGAAGCATTTGATCCGTGTACAGGGACTTTTAGGAGGTACCGGTTGTTATCTTGTGTTTGCGCTCAGCAATGCATAACCGTACCAAGAACCCGTTCGGTCGACCTGCCACCAATGCCGCGTCAGGCAGCTGCAATCTTTGAGGCGGCGATTGCTAAACGTTCAACAGAACATTGTGCAGACAGCAGCTATTGTGATCACGTCATTCGTCTCCCACTGGTAGCCGCTTGAAACGCGTACCAACTACGGTTGAGAGGTCTCCGCGCTCCCGACCGAATTAACATTGTTTACACGTTCGCAAGCTCCGTTTCCTGGTTTCCCGTAATGCTCTTGCGCTTGACGTTCAACTTAATTCAAATTTTTTTAGGTTCCGTATACTTTCTCGAAATCCTGCTCACCGTTAGCTAACAGGATATCGCTCAGATCGGTGTTTACCATGCCGAGGGCAGGATCGATCAGTCCGTAGGTTTCGTTCATGGTCTGGTGAAACTTCGCCTCCTCCGCCACGGGAAAGTTCGTCAGTTTTTGTAAATTTGAACGAACCTTGTGGATCGTAGCTACAAAATCTTAGAACAGGCTGAGTCTCACAACAGCTCTTTTTCACTTCCCAGTTTCACGATCACGCCGGCAAGTGCAGTGTCAAATAACTGTCGCTCCAGAAACCCATATTGTTTGGGTGGTGTTAGTATTTGCGGCATATTATTTTTCGTTCTCTAGTTTGTCCAAGCTATTGATCCGGTTCATAATCGGTATATCTTTATCCAATGTGTTTGCAATCTGTGGCTGGGCTATCTCGTATTTCAATCGAATATGACTCAAGGTAGCGGCCGCACTTTCGTCGTGAAGTTCTTTCCAAACTCGAAGTACATACGCACCAGTTCGTCTCGCATGAGTCTGAATTGACCCGTCCCCGTATTGCCAAACTTTGAATATGCCCTACCCAAGGGATGCGCGGCCCACCAGGCAGATCGTTTATTTCGTCCTCTTCCACCAAATGGATTGCGCCAGCGAAGTCCGCGCTGCTTAAACTGGTTCCGCAGGAACCCCAGAAGCGCCTTGGGGGTATCGGGGTTCACAAGGGCTTCGATCTTTGTCACATTGCGGTAGAACTCACGCTCTCGACCTCTTGCAGCTACCGACATTTGCTTGTTGAAGTCCGACATGGATTTGATGACGTTTTTAGTTGGCCTTAGCGTCCGAGCCGCCGGGCTGGCGAAGCGCAGTGCAATTGCCAGCGCACCCGTCCTGATCGTAGGTGCAGCAGCTTTTCCAAGTGCAGTTAGACCTGACTTTATCCCTCCTACAACACGGCCCATGGGAAGGCCTCCTAATAGGCGGAGCGCATCTTGGCCAATACCCGACAAACCACCTTCGGCAAGTCCTTCACCCAATTTGAGTATATCAACGAAGCCCCTGCCTACCTCCATGGCTGTGGCGATTCCTGTCGCTGCTAGTGTTTTCGCCATATTCGGGTCGTCTCCAACCCAATCTTCAAGAATACCCGTAGCCTCAGCTTGCTGTTGCTCCCACGCTCGAGCTAAATCACCTGTAGTTTCTACGTGCTCAGGTGCGTTTTCCTTTTCGCTAATTTTAGCCGCTGACGTATTAGCGCTCTCTTCTCCAATCTCTTTCGTTTGTTCCAATACTGGCGTAGAATCATTGGATGGAGATGCAGCTCCGTTTCCTTCAGACACACTAGGCGCCGGTCCTCTCATATCAAAAGGCAATCCCGGAACCGAATAGTAGTGATGTCCGCTCACCTCGCCCACATAAGCCGCACCTTCTGGGAGGCCTGTTGCAGTTCCTGTAGGATCGATATACGAAGTCGGTCTATTCTGCACATAAACATAGATATTTGGTCCGTCGACCAACCCTTCTGGGTCAGTTGTCGTCCACCTTCCTAGCCACGGCGCATAATACCGCGCACCATGATGACTGAATCCGCTCTCCTCATCCCGCTCCTTGCCCGTATATCGATACTGCTTCAGGCTCACCTCAGCAGCGCTGCACCCGACTTGTAAGGCCGTGGTACCATAGGGGTGATATTCCTCATAGGAGATCAGTGCGCCGTCCTCGGCCAGCTCCACGCTGGTCGAGCCTATGTGATTGCCGAGTTGGTAACGTTGGAGAGGAACCGGCTCAATGACGGTTTTGCCGTTTTCGATGGTTCGGGTTTCAGCCAGTGCGATGCGCTGGTTGTTATCCATAACATGCAGCGATTCGCGTTCTAGTGCGGTCGTGCCGGTTCCCTTGTACTCGCGATAAACCTCGAAGCCACCGAGGTAGATGCGCTCCTTCTGACGCGTACCGTTATGTGAGTTGATCACCTTACGCACTCGTTGGCCCGCCGCGTCGTAGACGTAATATGCGCTGCCGCCACCACCCAAATCCACTTGCTGCAACTGATCCTCAAAGTCCCAAACCATGGTTGCCAAGTGGGGCATGGAAGTCATGTTGCCGTGGGCGTCGTGGCCATAGGGCTCGATGCGATTGAGGCCATTACCCAACATAGTATGCGTCAGCTGGTTGCTTTGCTCGCCAGCTTCGATGAGGCTGTCTTCCTCATAGTTGTAATGCCGAGTCCAACTTCCGCCGTCTGCGACGTGGCGCAGGCTATCGAAGTTGCCGGTGGCGTCATATTCATAATGCTGTGCGAACGTGCGCAGCGCTTTCAGGTCGTTGGGATGCGTGAGCCCGACGAAAGGATAGTCTCGATTGTTGCCATCCGGTGGGTCGAAGTCGAAGGCATTTTGCCCGATATGCTCCCGGCCTTGAGCTCCGATCAGGCGGTAGAGGGCGTCGTAAGTAAAGTTACCCACTGGGTGGACTTGCTGGCCGCCATGGACAATCGTCTTATGGGCGGCGTCTTCGATGCGGTTGATATTGCCCATTGGATCATATGTATAGTGCAGGTCCTGCACAACCATCGGGTCGATAAAGATCTGTGCCGCTGGACCGTTCGGTCTGCCAGGGCGTGTTGTGCGCATGTGCATTAGGCGAAAGGTCGTAGGATCGTAGTCATAGGTGGTCGTCGCGGCGTTGCCGTAGGCGATCAGTTTCCGCCGGCCTCCGGCGTCGTAGTCGATATCGGTGACGAAAGGTGTCCAGACCTGCTCATCAGCAGCATTCTTCCTGCCACGCAAGTTCACGTCCACTTTGTCGAGCAGGCTGGCTTCGTTAAATGTGGGTCGATAGACGCTGCCATCCGGCGAGGTCGCGGTAAGTGGGCGGTTGAGAGCATCGTAGGTAGTTAAGCTTGTGAAGTTGCCATCGCTGGCTGTGGGGTTCTGCAGCCAATTCACTGCTTGCCAGTAAGCGGGCAGTAGTTCTCGCCGGCTTTGCAGCAAGTTGCCTTTGAAGTCGTAATGTACGCTGGTCAAAATGCCAGCGCCGTCGAATATCTGATGCACGCGGGTACGGTGGTTGGTGGCACCGCCTTGGCTTTCGCCGTAGATTTTGCGCTCAGCCAAACGCTCCGCGCCGTTCTCAGTAACATATAGGTCAGATGCGCGGCGCAGTGCGTCGTACGTCATACGTCGCCGGAAGTGGCGGCTGTCCCAGGCGCGGATCGGATTGCCCGCGACGTCGTTCAGTATCCAACGCTCGCCCGCCTCCATGCTGGCCTGGTGGATGAGGTTGCCGATCATGTCGTAGCCGTAACGCATAATAACGCGATCTTTGGCGTCGATGGCCTCGCGCTGATTGCCCACAATGTCCAGCGTTACACGATTGGCGTTCTTCTCGTTGACGACTGCGCCGTTTCGCTCGTACCTGTTGTGTATGATTGTCAAAAATGGACGGCCTATCGCATCGAGGTGTGTGACGGTGGGCGTGTCGGCATGGTCGGCAGCCTTTTCAGCCGCACTCTTTTCGGTGGTTCGACGGCTGGCGTTCTCTGGAAGCGGCTGGCCACCGGAATCCGTGTCCGGCCACTTCTGCAACGCTTTTGCCGTATCTGTCCTCAAGTCATACCAAGTGGGTAAATACTCATCCTGCGGCAAGCGCGATAAATACTGGCCCACATCTGGATCTTCCTTGGGGTCGAAGGGCGGGTCGCCCGGATTCAGAGGCGAATGCAATGTATCATTGACGTCCCACGTTGTCTGTCGCCAGGGATCGAAGGCGACTTTGTCATACGTGTGGTTGGGATGCAGGGTGGCGACGACGCGCTCGACCGGGTCGTAGACCAGCACCGGGCTAACGCCAGTGTCGGTGATCTCATTCTCGGGTTCGTGCAGATGCGTAGCACTGAAGAAGGGTTCGTATTGCCGGACCGGCTTACCCTTGTTGTTGAATACCGTACGGCCTGTGCCGACCCAGCGGCGCGGCGTGTTGACCTGCACTGGTTCACCCTGCTCGTCGCGTACCAAGTCGCCGGGGCGGATATCGCCGCCGGGCGGAAGCACCGGAGCTTGGCGTTGCGGCGCATCGCCTGCTTCCGCCTGGATTTTCTTCTGAATCTCGCGTCCGAAGCCGTCGGAGTGGGAAAAACTGATCTGCACCCTGGTCTGCGCGCCGCCGGGGTCGTGGAAATGCGTCTCGCGTGACAGCGTGGCGGCGAAGGGTGGCTGGCCGATGCGCTGGTAGCGCTCCATGTCGTAGACGATCCGGGTGGTGGTTTTACCCAGCAATGACCGAGCCTGGGACTGTGGGTCGGCAATGAAGGCTAGCAGGTCGGTGAGCGTTAGGTCGACGTCGAAGTCTTCCAGAAGATCACCAAGATACTCACTTTCCTTGCCCATCACTGCCGTGGCCACGACCATGCCCAGCGCGTCGAACGCGGCGGCGGTGCGATTGCGGTTCGGGTCGGTGACCAGCCGAGGTTGTAGCACTCGGTAGTCGTTCATCACTGTCACCCTGTTTCCCAATGCATCGCGAGTACCGGTAATGAGTAGGTCATAACGGGGCGCATTTGGATCGGCCGAGCCGTCGTAGTCCACTACGGTGCTGCGGCCGAAGGGATCGGCGACTTTGCGCAGCAGGTAGAAGTTCTCGCGAGCAGACTGTAATTCTTGCGCCGCTGTGTTGGAAGGATTGGCAACATCGGCGACAGGGTCGAAGAAGGTCCGGCCCGAAGGAACCCACCAGCTGCCATCCATGGCGATGTAACCACCCTGATCGCCGTCCTTGCCCTCTAGCAGTGGCGTGATGGGGTCGGGCAGCAGGTCTTCGTCGGACAGGCTGGTCTGTTTGCGTTTGAAGACATGGGCTATCAGGCCGGGGGTGAAGGCAAGCTTGTAACTCTCGCCCGGCAGGGCAAGCGGATTGACCACGCCAAGCGGCAGGAGCACGGTCAGGTCATCCTTGCGATAGTAGGTGCGGACGTGCTCGATCAGCCGCTTCTGCTGGGTGATGTCGTCTGCCGTCTGCTCGAAGGGAATTTCCACTATCGAAACCAGCGATGCGAAATCATCCCGCCACAATTCGTCGAAGCTGAAGCGTGCGGCGTTGTTCTCCAGCTTGAAGCCGGACAACTCATACGTCCGCGCTTCAGACGGAAGCGGCGTGCGGTAGTCGTCTGGATGCTGCATTACATTGTCGACAGCGTTCGTTAAACTGTTGGTAGTGTAGCTGATCAGCGTTTTTGTCTGCTTTTCTCTGTCTCGCAGCTCGGTCAATGGTGACTGTCTTCTGCCGTAGCCGACGGCAAGTGCCTTACGGACATTGCCGTACTTATCCACGTCCAGTGTCAGCGAGTGGCTGATGCGCGGGTCGCCAGGGTTCCGCTCGTAGTGGTAGTTGAGGGTTTCGCGGGGGTGGGCGAAGAAGACCGCATGGCGATTGTCGCCGTTGGCTTGCACATGCTGCAAAGTGAAGTTCTGCTCGGTCACGGTGTAGGGGTGGCCATACGGATAGCCTTCGGTGCCCGTGCCAGTGAGCGCATAGATCTCCTGGCGCAGCATAGAGCCTTTCAGGGCGCGGCAAGCTTCACGTTCTTCCTCCACCGTCAAGCCGACTGGTAAGACTGTGTCCTCAAGTAGTAATTTTTCGACTTGTTCATCTGTCAGGCGGGGCTCGCGGTAATATTCTCCGGCATCCCTTTCATCCAACAGCCCGGCGAAGAAATCGGAAACATGGCTGCGTTCCATGTAAACACCTGTATGAAACCAGGTCTTGGTCAATACCGGTGGAATGTGTGAGGTCTCATCGATGTTGGTTGCATCCGGAATTTCGCCGCCCTGGCTGAGAGATACAAATTCCTCAGTATCCCATTGCTCGACCATGCCAAAGCCGTGGAACTCACGCTCGAAACCATCAAAATAGCCGTGGTGGTATTTGTAGCGGGTAACGAATCTGTTGCGACTTATCCAGTCATAGGTCTCCACCCGCTCGACCACGTGCACCGGGAACGGCAGTCGCGTGATCCAAGGTTTATTGTCGCGTTTGTCCTGTAGATAAAACTTTGTGGAAGGCGCGTAGTCGACGAGAGTCTCTGCCCCCATGTTGTTGCAGGTCTTTACTAGCAAATGAGGCTTTCGGGTGCCCATCAAGTTGACATAGCGTACGTGCCGTTGCGCATCACCCGGCATGGGAGATGACCAAACCAAGCAGGCTGTTCCGTTTCCAAGCAAGTCGATGGGAACAATATCCACCGTGTCATCGATTCGCGGGAACACCCTCAGCGTGTAGTGATTGCTCCAGCTGTTGCCTGATTGGTTGAAGTATAGACGTACGCCGCCACGATGCAGATAGATGATATCCGTGGTTCCGCTGCCATCAATGTCTGCCAGCCGAATGAGCTTATGGTCAAACTGATCCGGGTTGTCGAAAATTGGTGCAAAATCCATCGTGATCTTGGCGCCGAAACCATAGCCAAGGTTCGGCCAATAACAGATATCGCCGTTGCGGATACGGACGATATCGGTCAGACCATCGCCGGAAAGGTCGGCGAGATAGATAGACTGAGTGCCGTCATTGAACACGACACGCGGACCAGTTTCTTCGTCAAGTGCTTGAGCGACTCTGTGAGCAGGTCCGAATCCCTCTCCAGCTAACGAAGCGTGCCAGACGAAGGCGGCATCTTCGGTGATCAGTACATCGGCGTGACCGTCGCCGTTGAGATCGATAAACCTGAGATTTGGATCGCGCAGGTCACGGTTCAAGCGAGAGATGAAGGGACGGAAGGTTTGCCATCCTTCGGCTTCGTCGTGCTCGTACAAGCCGGGTATGGTCAGTATGTCCGGTCGACCATCGCCGGCACGGTCCATGAACTCTGCGCCGCCGCTCAGAGCCACGTTGGGCTTGCGGGCAACAGTTTCGAGTGGAGCGAACTGCGCTTTAATCTGATCCTTGCCATCGGCCTGTTTTTGCGGGATCGGGCTAAGGTTGCGCTTGTAGAACCAAGCTCCGGCATGCTCCTGAAGTATGCCAGCGATACCTTCACCGTGCAGGTCGATCCACTGGTAGGTGCTGCCGTCGAGGCCAATGGGCAGGTTTTCAAGGCTTTCCGGATTCACTTGCTCCACTGTGTCTTGCACGAAGGGTTCGGAATATTCGAATTCTACGGGTGGCATGGAGCGTTGGTTGTATCCGCTATTGTTGCGGTGGTAGCCGGTCTGAACGACAGAGCGCAAAAATGTATAGATCGGGTTGCGGACGTCCGTGGGTTTCACTTCGTCCGAATAAGTGAAGTCTGTCGAGCGCACCAGACAGTTGCATTCCACACCCTCTTCGCCTGGGAAGTGATGGAACATCAGCACGCGTTGGCACAGTCCGTGTAATGTCCGGACCTCGAAGGTCGCGCGATAGGAGGAAAATGGGTCCGAACGTAGTTTCCACGGGTACTTGAGCAATCCCGCCGCATCCTCGGTCTTGTCGTCGTTTGGCTTGGGACAGTTTGCATCGTGATCCGTGTAGTCGAACACGACCTCGAACATCCAGTCGTCGTTGTCGATCAGGTTGTCAATTTGTGCCTTGTCAAGGAAACGTGGGCGCCCACCGGTCTTGTCGATCAGCGGCGTTCGGTTCCCGTAGTGGATGCGCTTAAGGTAACGATTGGCTGTTCGACGTTTGTCGTCCTCCAGACCGCGGTTGCGCTCGTGGGCGTTGCTGAGGTCGGCGCCGCGCCCGTCTTCGGCCTTGTAGCGATAGAGAACTGCGTTGCCCTTATCGTCGCGCGTTTCGCAGATCAGCCAAGAAAAGATTCGGCTTGGATCAAGCGGGTCGGCGATGCGAGAGGCCGAGTCAAGTCCATAGAGGGTGAGGATGTTATCTTTAGATATTGAGCGCCAATGAACATCGGCAGGCTCCCCGAGTTTGCTCCAGCGCTCAATCCGCGCGAAAAGACCTTCGATGCGTGGCCTATAGCGGCGAACCCGGTAGCCGTCCAACTCATCTTCGTGAACAATGAGTTGGCCGTCTGAGTGGCGCACCCAAAATCTTTCAGGATCACGCTGGTAACTTGGGTGGTCGGCTACCCACGTCCCGTCACCATCCTGTCGATAAACTGGCACCAGGTCTTCTGTGCCTGAGAGGATGAATATGTCTGATTCAACTGCGTCATTGTATTGCGGCAGGCCTCTGTCGGTTTTCCTGGTGATAGACGGTAAAGAGAGACTCCACCCAAAGCCGAATGGTCCGTTACCAGACCCCGAGTCATAGGACAGAGACAGCTGTGGGCCGAAGCCTGAGCGACCGGGACTGGTGGCAATAGGTAGAGTCATCGCACCTGTTCCCGTGACCGGGTTGCTTGCGAATTTTTCACCGATTCCACTGATTGCGCCACCACCCTTAGGCAACGAGATCGACGGTGCGCGGACAGCAAATTCGTTGGTCTTTGGTTGTGTTGCTGACTGGAACCGTTGTTGTTCAGTCACGTTATTTGTTTGAGAGCTTTCTGTCCGATCCTGCAAGGACTTGCTCCTGTTCTTACTTCGGCAACTGGCTAACCGAAAAAGATTTTCAAACTTTACACTCTTTTTCCGAGATGTTCTTGGTCTTTTTTCCAGTTATTGGACTGATGCTGGGAGCCAAACAAAATGTAAGATCATTGTCGGATGGCTCGCCGGCGGAGTTAATTCTATTGTGGAACCAGATTTTTGATTTCATTCTGCAGCTCGCACTTGCTATACAATCCCGTAGGCTCGAAAGCGCGACCGGCCAGTTAGCTCCCGCACAGCACCGGTCCCGACCAACTCACCCATCAGCCTGACCGCAGTCGGTTGCGTGGTCTTAAGCTTCTTGGCGATCATCGGCGCCGATACCAGGGGCTGCTCGAGGACCAGCTGCGCCACTGCCGGCAAGTGCGATGTCGTCCGCCGCCCTTCCAGGCGCCGCGACATTAATCTGCGGGCCATGACCAATTGCTGATGCAGCTGAAGCCCCTGCCCTGCGGCTTTTGTCACCGCCCGGCAGAATTCCTTGATCCAGATCTCCAGAGAAGCCCCGCCATGACCGTACCCTGCGTTGTGGTCCGACCACCGGATTGCCTTTAGACCGAGGTTCAGACAGAGGATCTGACCGGAAATTTTACCCCGTTTCATGAGCAGGCTTGAGGCGAGCAGCCGGCCCAGGGTGGGATTGCGGTGTTGGAACGGGCAGAGGCTGTTCCAGGCATGCAGAGCAATTGCTGCTGCCGGCAGCGCAGGAAGCTCTTCCAACTGCGGCAGCAGAGTCAACCATTCCTCGAGCGCTTCTTCCGGGTCCCAGAAGGGATCGCGCAGGAGCATCTCTTGGGTGTCCTGCCGCGTGATATCCAGTTGGTCCCTGCCCTCCTGCAGAGCAAGCAGGTTTTCTATTGTCAAAACCTCATCGGGTTTCTGGCGCGCCAGACGCCGCCGGATCAGCAGGATCGAGCGGGCCTGAAAGAGTTCATGGTTGGGCAGGCGAGCATTGGTGTTGGCATCATCGAGGACCAGGTCCTCCAGAGGGACGAGTCCCCCTTCGACCCAGAGCGCTGCTGCAGCTTCCTCGAAGTCCGCCCGGCGCAACCAGGCCTCTCTCAAATCGCTGTGCCCGAGGCACTGGTCGAGCCGTGCGAGCGCGTCGCCGGCTTCATCCCACAAAGTGACGAACTCGTCCCATGGGAGACTCTGAGGAAGTTTATAGGGCATTGGTTTATCGCGTTAATTATTCTCTAATATTCATTAACACATAGTTAGTGAAGAGCACTAGAGGGTATCTATAGATTATCTCATCACTTACGATAATTAACCCTTATCGTAAGTGATGGAATCTGACAAAATAGCGAATTAAGCCACCCGCGGCGGCCGCCGTTTTGGGGCAAAGCGAGAATGCGAGGGCAGGGTCTCAATGGGCATGACGTGCTCCCCTAGAAGCTCCTCGAAATTGGGTTAGTCTGTTCTTTGATGAAGGAGACAGACGATGAAGCGCAGCAGGTTTTCTGAAGAGCAGATCATCGGTGTTTTGAAGGAACATCAGGCAGGTCTTTCGGCGGCCGAGTTGTGCCGTAAACATGGAATCAGTGATGCCACTTTCTACAAGTGGCGCTCCAAATATGGCGGGATGGAAGTGTCCGACGCCAGGAAGCTGCGTTCGCTGGAGGATGAGAACCTGAAACTGAAACGGCTTCTTGCCGAGCAGGTTCTCGATAATGCGACGCTGAAAGAGATGCTTGGAAAAAACTTCTGAAGCCCGGTTCGAGGAGAAGAGCCGTGGACTGGGCCATGAAGGAGCAAAGCTATTCTCAGAGGCGGGCGTGCCGCCTGGTGGGTATTGATCCACGTGTTTACCGATACCGTTCGAGACGGCCGGATGACTCTGCACTGCGCCGGCGACTGCGGGAGTTGGCGTCGGAGCGCCGGCGGTTCCGCATTCTCTGCGTCATCGACGATTTCTCGCGTGAGTGCCTGACGACGGTGGTCGACAACTCGATCTCGGGCGTTCGGGTTGGCCGGGAGTTGGACCGCATTGCCGAACTGCGCGGCTATCCGCGCCTGGTCGTCAGCGACAACGGGACCGAACTGACATCCAATGCCATGCTCAAATGGCAGCAGGACCGAGGCGTCGCATGGCACTACATCGCGCCGGGCAAGCCGATGCAGAACGGCTTTGTGGAAAGCTTCAATGGGCGACTACGAGACGAGTGCTTAAACGAGCACCTGTTCTCCAGTTACGCCCAGGCCCGGCAGATCATCAATACATGGAGGATTGACTACAACACCCAGCGCCCCCACACGAGCCTGGACGGGCTCACACCGATCGAGTTCGCAGCCCGGTCCCAAGGGGACCAAACCCGAACAGAGCTAACTTATGAATGAGGACAATCCGGGGAGCACGTCATGCAAAGACGAAGACGCGGAGAGAAGTGACGAGACAAGCCAGGATCCGAGCGATCGCCTCGGCTCGCTGATTTCCGTGGTGTCCTTCGAGCGGCAGGACCTGGTCACCGATCTGCTCACTGAGGCGGATCTCAACACCCTGAAACATTTGGCGCGTAAGGGGACGCCGGAAAACTCCCTGCGGGCATTATTTCGCGCTTAGCCGGAAGCACCCTTCCGCTGGTGAAAGCGCGTCGAGTTAGTATTGCGCTCTCGCCAAAGCGCTGCAATCAACAACATTCCAATAGCAGAACTTACTAGAAATCGTGTATCCGGTTCAGAAACAACGACTGTTGTCCCTGGCGAAAAATCATATTGGATACTTGTCGAGTCAAACCAAGCTGCTTGTACTGATCCAGCAAATATATCACCAGGACCAGTGAAGTTGCTCAGCGTCCCGACAAGCTGTTGCGTGAGATCTATGTTACCATTTCCGGTGAAGATCGCGAGAATCGCAGGATCGGTAATTATGCTAGTAACCCCGATGTTGTTGAAGGTGAATGAAAACGCAAAAGCACCTCCACTTGCGAAGAAATTGGTGTCGTTCGCTTCAATCAATATGTCACCGCCAACGGAGCGAAGCTGGTTGGTCAGCGTTAAATCCCCGGATGCCCCTCCACTGGTAACTTGGACAGCCATGAACCCAGTCCAACGGTGAGAAAGTTCAACAGAGTTAAGTGTGCCCAAGTTAGGGTTGAATTTTGAAAACGAGACTTGAAATTCGGGCCCGAGGTTATCTGTTAAAGGATAATTCGTTGGAGCTGAACTGTTAACTGGCCCTTCTGTTAAGAGCGTTGCCGATGAAGGACCGGAAACAGAAGCGACGAAAAGCAAGGCAAAAAAGAAATGGCGGTACATTGTATTCTCCCCGTTGTCCAACTGCATTGATATAGAAGACAGAAACGTCTTTTGTATGATTTCAGCGGGCTAACAAGTTATCTAACAAGAAGTAGAGAGAAAATACGGGCATCCAGGATCATGCACATTGGTACTTAGCCTCTATTAGTGCAGGCGAAAAATTCGCGATGCGAGAATCCCAAAGACACAAAGACTGAACGTGAATAAAACAAATGAGGAGGGTTCGTTGATTTCCGGTGACGTTTGGAAACCAAACTTATAATCGAACCCAGACTCAGATGTGATCCCGGCTGTAGACAGAGGATTCATCATTGAGTCGAACACCTCGGCTCCGGTGAATATGGCGCTTCCCAAAAAATCCTGACTAATAGAACAGGATGGCCCTACGGGCGCCGCACCGCCATTTATGGAACCACAGTCGTATATTGCGTGAAGGCTGGCATCCAGAAAGAGAGTGCTGAGTGTGAAAGGTATATCTACTGTTACCAGTTCCTGAATTTGTTGGATCGAGCTGGTCGGACCAGATAACAAATTTTGAAAAAGGTCTTGGTTCTGATTTTTGACATCAAGGAAAACAATTGATGAAGGGGCAGTAAATAAGGTTGTGTTGTTTGGAGGTTGGTAGTCGATTGATCCTTCAACACGAATTGAAAATCGAACAAATCCATCAGACGTACCGTCTTGAATAAACAGGCGTTCCTGAATTCTTGCGATGGCACGTCCTGATTGGCCTAACCCACCTCCCTGACCACTTGGCAATACAGTGGTTTGGGTTGAAGTCGAGACTCCCAACGATCCAAACTGTGCGCGCGCCCGAACCAAGCTAACTACAGAACGATTGCCTGTTGTGCCAATGCAGTTTTGATTAGAGAAAGCCACGCCGTCGTTTACGGTCTCACTATCTTCCCCACTACAGGAAACACCGGTTGATCGCGCAAACGTCGACAAAATCGGCGCTGCGTTTGATGGTGATGTCACTGAAGCGATCAATATCAAAATGGCAATAATTGTGAGTGCGATAGTTGTCGTTGCCTTGACATTCTGCCTATGAAGATCCGCAGGAATCTGCTGTCCATTGGTTCGAATTCTAGCGCCGTCAACCAGAAGAGCGCAAGAATACCCTAGGCAACTTTTGTGAGATCGCCGAAGTCTCGCGACCGCCGTCTGCCATCGATGATTAGTTCCTCCTAAGCAAAGTAGTGGCGTTCGGGCAGATCGATTTACTCGTGAAGTCGCAATTGCACCGAGGCTCAGAAGTCCAAGAATGAAAAGGATAAGAGTCGAAGGTTCAGGGATAACCTGTAAAGAAACTTGACCCTGTCCGCCTGGGGTCCAACCTGAAAGCCCTTCATCAAACGTCCCATTCACAAGTTCCGGGAATTGGACGTTATCGATCAACACTTGAGATCCAGTTGGGCCGTCAATCTCGAACACAAGTGGTATGTTTGTAAGATTGAGGAGCGCCGTATCTTCGATTTCAAATATGGCATGCAAAAATTGGTTAGTTGGATCATCAGATGATTCGAGAGTCGTTCCGATCTGCACGCCATTTAAATAAACGGTTAGGTCGCCCGTGGGAGTTAAAAACTTGAAGTCGAACTCCAAAGAGAACGGGTTGACTGGCGTACTGACGATCTGAGTTGCGTTCGCCGGCGAACCCGCAGTTAGAGATAGTACTTGCCCATCTGCGGCTCCTTCAGTGGCAGTCCAGCCGAGCCAATTCGATGAGCGTGACACTATCCCAGTGTTGTCCAATTGTTCAGGGATAACACGGACTGCATAGTTAATGCCTGGCTCGAGACCTTTTAACCGTACACTTGTCGCTCCTGTGCCAAGATCAACGAGCCTTACGATAATTACATCTGTATCGTCATTCCAAAGTTCGTAGCGAACTCGCGAAATATTGGGGCCAGCAGTTGGTAACTGCCAGGAGACGGTTGGGTTTGTGCCTGTTCCCGAAATTGAGAGATTTCTGACAAACTCCATTTTTTTTACACCGGCCCTTCCCGGTGTTGTTCGTGTCGTCGAATCGATGCCATTTTCGATAGTCACAAGCCAAGGCGCTAACCAGCCGTTGGTTTGAGCTGTGTCGTACGGTATATCTCTTGCAAATAGATCTGGCCGTCCTCCGCTGGCTCCATTTGGCAGGGCGAGAACATCTCCAGTCGCGGTATTCGTAGCGAAGGCTGTAGTCCCCAGTCCCCCATCAGGGGAGACGGAACTAACCCCAAACGAAAAGTTGTCACCAATGCCCGTGAAGACAGGGCTAGCACCCTCATTGTCTCGGAATGCAAACGGGCCAGCATTAGTGATTGGGTCGGCAATCGCCGCATCTATACTGGTTGCTATCAGCGTCACTGCGAATAAAAAGGCGACTACACAACGTCGCGTAAGAGTTTCGAGAAACTTCACCGCAGTGATAGGAATCGAAGCGCAGAGAATTGTTGAAAAAAAACTTTTCATCTCAACTCCCCCATCAGAAGAGAGGGTAATACTATATTACAATTACAACCTTAGAAAGTCATTATTCGTATGCAGGCGATAGAAAAGTGAATCTCGGGTGATGCTGCTTGGTGAACTGCAAGCGACAGTCCTCTGAAGCGGGCTCCAGTAAGCTAGGCTTATTCAGCTGTCCCACAACGCTGTTTCATCTGGGAGAACGCCTAGAGAAAAAGAAGCCGCCCTCTCCTCCCCTAGGCAGAATTGAGAGAGGTTACCCAGAATCTCTCTAGTGCCTAGAGCTTTCTTCCATCTAGGTTTTCATACGGAGGAATATCAGCACCCTTCTCTCGTAGCAGCTGATAAAAATACTCTTTCTTCCCCATTCCACTTTCGGCAACAAGCCGTTCGAGCTCATCGTTTATGAAGCGAGGAATACTGCCGATGTTGCACTGGACTTTATCGCGCAACTTCGCGCGTAAGTCAGACTCATAGGCACTGGGTTTAAATGCGCCAACCGTTTTTGCAACTTCTCGCTTCTTAGCTTTTGTCGCGTCTTGAGACTTTGGCTCTTTTGGCGGGTCTTTCGTTTCGATCTCGCCAAGAATATCAGCACTACTGAGCTTCGCCATTATGCTGCCTTCCGCTCGTAAAACTGCAAGTGCTTCCCGAGCTGAAGAGATGCGAGAAACTGCTTTACAGACTGGCGCGCCTTGCCGTCGGGCAAGCCCCCTGTCCAAGATATTTCATCGAAGCCGGTCAAGTTCGGTACGATCGCGCTCAAGACTGGGAGCCCACTTTTCTCCAAGGATTCCTTTGCATTCGAAAGAACGTTGGTTCCCGGCTTCACTTTCCAAAGCACGATCTTAACTTCAGGCGCTTCACGATTCCGTTTTGTCAGGTTGTTTGCATGAAGCCAGGTCCGGGCGGCGCCCATAATGTCTTTCTTCGATCCACCACTTGGTATCAGGATGAGATCAGATGCTTGAATGGCGTATGTCGCCATTCTTGAATCATAACCCGCTGTGTCGACCAAAATTACATCGTATCGGCTTTCCAGCTTGTCGATGAGGTCAAAGACAGAGTCTTCCTTGTGGTGTGGCACGACATCTAGGTTCGAGACTTCATTTTGTTCGGCCCATTCAACACAGGATTCTTGCGGGTCTGTGTCGATGATTAGAACTTTTGCGCCATCATCGCTCATCGCGGCGGCAAGACAGGAAATCATGGTCGATTTTCCGGCTCCGCCCTTTTGTTGGACGGCCGTAATGATCTGGGCAGTTTTTTTCATGGCGCCTCGCCTTAATGATAGATAACAGTTAATAGATACCTGAAAAACAGTTAATCGATTATTAGGTAATAGTTAATCAGATAACTGCTAATCTGTTACCTATTATCTTATGTGTCAATGATTAATTGTTATCAATTATCTGATAATAAGTAAACCATTATCTGGTAACAGGTAACAGGTAACAGGTAACAGGTAACAGGTTTCATTTTGCGACGCGCACTTCATGTCTATTGTATCGAACGCGACCTCCAGATGCCCCCGATAGGGGGTCAATTCCAGGAGTGTCAGAAAATAAACAGAATGTTAATCATTCCGTAATATATTGGACTTTGAAAGCGTCGGAAATGAGCAGCTATCAAGGGGTTTGTTGGATCGTTTTCGTCGATTGTCTAAATTCTGGACAACATCTTTTGGACGTAAGGAGCTCAATGTGCGAGGTCACGAAATCACGACATGGAGAAAGCGAAACGGATACACTCAAGAAGCTTTGATGAAAGAACTGGACGTTCGCTCCAGACAAACTCTCAGCAATTGGGAGAACGCAGCGACAAACGTTCCACGAATTGTTGAGCTTGCCTTAATCGCGTTAGATCAATTTCCAGAAAATCGAAGAATCTTCGGACACAAAGCTAACGAGCGGGGACAGCGCGCCTACTTCAGAAACAAAGGGAAGTAGTATGTCGGATGAAGTACCCGACCGACTTGAAATTAGTGTAGGGATTTTTCGTGCCGCTGCGGTTGGAAAGCTCGCCGTCTGCGGTCTTTTAGCTTTAGGATTGACCGTGCTTGCTTGCAAAGCGTTCGGTGTTGTTTAGGACTAGGTCCAGCTTGTTCTCAAAAAACCGTACATTCAGCCCGCAGTGCGCGCGCGAAGGAGCATGCTTTTTGCTCGGTCTGCGATCTGAAGAGCTTTTGCAATATATGCTGCGTCTCCTGACTCGAAAGCATCAGCCATAAAAATTTCAATGGCTTCAGGGCTGTCAAGGTCAGTTGCGGGATCATAGTTGTGCAGTTTTTCTTTCATCTCAGTCCTCGTCATCTTCGTCATCATCCGTCCATCCAGCGGCGATGCGCTTTGCGGCAGCAATATCCCTTACTTGAGTGCCCTTGTCACCTCCGCATAGCAGAATAATTAGGGAATCACCTCGCTTCATGTAGTAGACGCGATAGCCAGGTCCAATATGGATCCTGAGTTCATAAACATCTCCGCCGACCGACTTTGTATCGACAGATGCACCGTTTGCGAGCCGCGCCACTTTCGCTGTTATCGTCGCCTTACCTTTGCGATCCCTAAGTCGGCGAAACCACCTGAGATATGTCTCTGTTTGTTTGAGTACATACATATCTTTGTGTAGGGTAAATTTTTGTGGACATCAAGCATAAACCTAACCACGGTATTTTTGTTGGGGCAGAGTGTCACGTCACTTTTTGCTATTTTTGTGCGTTTTTATATGCTGTTAGACGGTTTCAACTCACCATCGACATTTGCTCGGTGTTGCTACGTGGAGCCTCTTAGGCGGCCGTCTGATTACAATTGTAGGCCTATGAGCTGTTGGCTGTATTGCAGCCGTTTGTGTATATTTGACCTCTTGGTATTGCACGTAAGGGAAGTGTCGAGAGCCACAACGGTGTTTCGCGCGCCATCACGCGAGACTGGATGAGAATCTGGCAGCATGATAAAAGCCCATGTCTGAAAACTGTATACATTATTCGGACATGGGCTTTTATCATGTCCGAAATCATGCTACAAATTTCGGACATGAACCAATTGAAACCCAACCTAAAAGCCAAACTCCTAACGCGCATCAATGGAAGTGCCCCGCGCTCCGTTTGGACGCCTGGCGACTTCCTCGATCTCGGCGGACGCGCTGCCGTCGACAAGGTCCTGCAACGACTGACCGCTGCCGGCACCCTACGGCGTGTCGATCGGGGGCTCTATGACAAGCCTACGCTGAACAGCTTTACTAAGCAGAATAGCCCACCGGATCCGCGCGAAGTGATAGAGGCAGTAGCGCGCCGCGATCAAATACGCGTGCTTGTCGATGGCATGACCGCTGCAAATGATCTGGGACTAACGAATGCCGTTCCAGCCAAGATCGTCGTCCACACCGATGCGCGTTTAAAATCAATTTCGCTCGGTAAGCTCGACATCATCTTTAAGCCCACCGCTGCTAGTAAGCTCTATTGGGCCGGCCGGCCGGCCATGCGCATTGTCCAGGCTCTGCACTGGCTGCGTGATACGATGGGGCGCCCCGATCATGATCAGATGTTGCAGCGTCGACTATCCCGGCTTCTGCACGATCCTGCGAAGGGGAGGCTGCTCCGCGACGATCTTGCCGACGGCCTCTCGACATTGCCAGCTTGGATGCAAACAATGTTGCACCCTATGTTCGAGAACAAAAGCCAAGCCAGATGAACCCAGCATTCGATCGCATAATTTCAGCGGATGAGGAGACCCAGCTGGGCCTTTTCACGACGACAGCGCAGCGGCTGGGAACCACACCGCAGAACGCCGAAAAGGATTTCTGGGTTTGCTGGACACTCGACGCATTGTTCAACGGGTTGCCCGCAGGCCCTAGGCTCCTCTTTAAAGGCGGCACGTCCCTCTCCAAGGGGTTCGGAATCATTCGTCGCTTCTCGGAAGATATTGACGTTACCGTCTTCCGCGACGACCTGGGTCACGCGGCCTCAATCGAGGAGCTCCGGGCGATGAGTGGCAAGAAGCGGAAGGCAGCACTTGATGCCATCAAATCGGCCTGCGAAGCTCATATCAACGGGCCGCTTATGACCGAGCTGTCAGAGATCATTGCTAATACAGCGCGTCGTAACGGGTTGGCTGAAGGTAAGCTTGTCATTGAACCGGACCCTGAAGACGACCAAGCACTCTATGTGCGCTATCCGACAGCGACCCCGACGGACACCTACATCAGCAAGGCCGTGAAGATCGAGTCCGGTGCTAAATCCGCACTCGATCCTCATTCGGTGCGCAGCCTGCGCCCCTACCTTGAGGATGACGCTCCCGGCATTGATCTAAGTGTCAATAATATCAAGATTGTCGATGCTGAGCGTACCTTCTGGGACAAAGTGGTCATTTTGCACGGCCTTCGGCGGTGGTTCGACAAACGCGGAGAGCTACGCGGCGGCGGCCAGCGGGTATCGCGCCACTACTATGATGTCCATCAACTCATGGCGTCGGAGGTGGGCGAAAGGGCTATTGAAGATCCCGCGCTTGGTGTCGATTGCGTCACCCATGCCCGCATGTTCTTCAATCGGCCGGATTTTGACCTTATAACTGCGGTGTCACCGACTTTCGCCCTCACGCCTAAGGGCGGCATGTATGATGTTCTGCGTCTAGATTACCGTGCCATGGCCGGTATGATTTTTGGCGAAGCACCAGAGTTTGATGTTGTTATCGAGCGCATTGCGGAGTTGGAAACCAAGCTCAACGCTAAGGTTGATACGAGCGTTGAAGTCGCTGACTGAACTATAGCATTGCCGCCGCGTCAGTGCGCAGATCGTTCGGAGGCATGTCAGACAAACGCTGTGATCACACGACGATAATTTTGTGAAACAAAGTTTATTCAATAACGGCGCGAAGCATGCGGGCGACTGCAGCATCATTTTCTTCGATGAGATCCCGAAACATTCCGCCTACATTGATCCGACTCTGCGACTTGGCGGGGAGGCGGGCGATCAGGTCGAGAATGACTTGTTCTGTTTCACTCCCGGGTGGCACCGAGAGCGTACATCTCAGAGTCTTGCGCGTAGGCGCCTCGTTCTTAGCTGCGGGGAGCGCTCGTTTTTTTCTGGAGGGTTTTTTGCCAGTGGCTTCACCGGCGGGACTGTTTCGCTCAGAATCATCTTTGGTGGTTTGACCTCCAGCAAGAGTGGAGACCGTTGGGGCAACGCCTTTGACCTTGGCGTCCATCAAGGTACGCGCACTTTTAAGCCGGGACATTCTCGAGCTCCTGTAACAGTTCTAATTGGGTCAGCAACTCCGCTAGGATCTTCAGGGCTTTGCCGTGTTTTTCCATGGCCCGCTTGGCTGACGAACGAATAGCAGGGGTGCCGCCCTCCTTCGCGGTCTGTTCCGCTCGGTCCACCAGATGACCGAGTGTCGTACCTGCATAGTGCGCATCGTTATAGGATGACGATTGGGACGGACCAGGTACGCAAGGGAAGAGCTCGCTGAGCGCGGCCTTGCTGTCTCGGACTGTATTGGCTTGAAGAGCGGTTTGCCGGGTAAAGACAACGCGAAATGACTCTCGTGGGTCTGCGGATTCATCGACCCTGGCCAATGCTGCTTCATAGGTCTTGTAGGTAACGATAACTGGTTCGAACTCCGCTGAAGAGCCGTCAGTTGGGCAAAGCACGACATCTGCCGCGCTCATCGCAACAGATGTCAACAGAGCGGCCTCTCCTTTGGTATCGACAATTACGAAGTCGTATTCGTCTTCATCTTCGATCTTCAGGAGGTGCTGGTATGCCAATTTTGCATTTTGCGTATCGTCGTCATCGAAGATCGCGGCATCGATCATTAATTCGGAAGACGGTGGGGTAGGGTAGGCGTTGCTGGTGTCCGCTTTGAACCAGCGCGCAACGGTGCCCTGTTCATCCAGATCTACGACTCTGACACGCTTGCCAGCTCTGTGAAGCGCGCTGGCGATGCCGATGACGAGCAGGGATTTCCCTGCGCCGCCTTTTGAATTTGCTACGACGATTAACTTCAAGGCGCTCTCCATACTGAGTACGTTTCTCGCATTGCACGATAGGTTTCACGCCGTGTGACTTACGTAATACGTAAAGTATGATGCGTAAAGTGATAACCGGAATGCGGAACGGCCATTGCGCAGTGCGGAGGATGATTCATCGTGTGATTTGTATCGTACGACCCAATTGCAAATGGTCGGAATCTAACTTCCGTAATATGCACGGCGTAGTGCAGAGATCATGATCAACGACAGTCTGAGAGCGAAGCGAACCAACTATGAATATGGTGGCTATGAATATGGTGGCAAGATAATATATAATGTGCTACACAATTCTATGCGAGTTTCACTCCTGATTCCACCTTTCTTGTGATTGCCCTGATTTTTATGACAAAGCGCCCGAAGAAACGGCCTTCCGTAACGACCTCAATTCGCATGAGCAAAGCCGAGCATGACCATCTTAAGGCGTTCGCTTCCCGCAATGGCGTGACGGTTTCGGCGTTGTTTAAGACTTCGCTGAGGATTGCGTTGGGCGTGCCGACGCGTGAGGAGGAGAACATTCGGAAGTTCAGCGACATACAGCGGCAGTTGTTCGGCGCGGCTCACAATCTAAATCAGATCACACGCGCCGCGAATGCCGGGCGCTTTAAGCTTGGCGGTCACGCAGAGGCCGTGATCAACGATTTGGCCGAGGAAGTTCGGCGTACACACGATCTGTTTGTCGATTTCCGCCGGGCGGCCCATAGCCGAGATTTGCTGGATGCGCTCGCCATCTCCACTGAGTTGGACGAGAGAGCCGAGGCAAATGGCTAGAGCAGCATTGGACATTCCGCAGGACGAGCTGACGGAAATGTTTTTTGGCGCTCCGGACAGTGCGGATGCAAAACGTACGCGCGGGCGAAGGGGAGGGACTGGAGGTGGGCAGGCTTACCGGCAAAAGACTGCCTCGGCCGGGAGTTTCATACACAACGCTCTGCTCACCCATCAGGCGGTTCTGAAGATTGTTAGAAATGGTACGACGAATGGAGGCGCAAGGCTCGCGGCACAGCTGCAGTATATTTCGCGCGATGGCAATCTGGATCTGGAAAACGGAACCAATCTTGGCGCTGTTCCAAGGACGGAAGAAGGCGACATGCTGCGTGATGTTATTGCCGACTGGGAGCAAGACTTCGAACGGATGGATCCACGCACGAAGTTTTACACCTATCATTTGATCGTTTCGTATCCGCAGTCCGTTGACCAGGTCGCGGCCCGTATTGCAGGGGAGGATTTTGCGGCACGTCTATCGAGTGGTGACTATGGCGATCGGTATAAGTACGTTCTCGCGCATCACAGCGATACGCGGAATCCGCATACGCATATTGTCATCAATCGCGCGGGGCAGGGGGGTAAGACCCTACATCTCAGTCGTCATGGCATCGATATCCAGTCGCTCCGCGATCTGCATGTCGAGACCGCGCGCGAAGTTGGTGTCCGGTTGGCTGCGACGAGCCGATTTTCTCGTGGTGTGCAGCGCCGGCCAACCGCGCTCGGACGGGTTAAAGCGGCAGAGAAGGGGCGAGGCTTGCCTGATCGTGTAGAGCGATCGCAGCCCGCCGAATTTCCATTCTACGGCGGGGGCCGGCGACAAGAGATCCCCGCTCCGGTGTTAATGCGAGCTCGGGAGGGGAATCGTCTTACCTATCAGCGGCTATTTGGTGGGCTCAGTTCCGCCAGGACTATGTCCCAAATTGACGGGGCAAAGACGTCGCTAGAGACGATTGAAGTCTATCGCCGCGCTGTTGCCAAGGCAGCGGAGCGGCTTTCACAAGGACAGAGTTTGGAAAGGAACGACAGAGTGGCAGAGCAATCGCTACCACAAGACACGACCCTTGCCGATGCCCGAAGTTTCAATTCGGCTACCGCCGTGCCCAATCCCGAAGAAGAACTGCAGAAGATTAACCAGGATATGCGGATTCTCCTTGATGGGATGGCTGAGAAGGTCGCGAAGATTGGCGATGAAGACGCGAGGACCAACGCGGACGTTGCTCTTGCGAAGGTCCGTCATGAGTTCGAGCCGTTGATGACTGAAGACACGCGCAATCATTTCAATGATTGGCTGCAACGAGACAGGGGAGAAGTTTCACGAGATGACAACGACCCCGTTAGGCAGCGTCGGGCGGCTGTTGGAGATGCGCGAGATTCGTCGCATGTTCAATCTCTCGAAGAGCGAGGAAAAATTCAGACGACTGCGCCGCTTCTCGATGAGCGTGGAAAGGCCACGCAGGCCCGTCTTAAGGAGGCGGACAGCGCTGTCACAAAACGCTTTGATGAAGTGGGTTTGAGCGGCGCATTGGCGCTACAGCGCATCACTGCCGGCGCGGATGTGGACGAGAAGACCCGCTCGATATGGTTGGAGCGGGATATCAAGACGCATGCAAATGCGGGCAATCTGAGTGATGACCAGGCGCGGAAAGAGGTTATGGCAGCCTATCGGGATGCCGCATCCATCTACAGAAACGCCGGTGAGGACATTCGGGGCATCAATCGCGACTTTGCTGATCCTCGTGCACGAGACCGTGTTGAGACTGGCGCGCCACGCGGGGAAGACCCCTCCAGAGCTGTCGGTCGAAGGGAATTGCCTATCGCCGGATCTGGTGATGCTGCCGGAGAGAAACCGCGTAGGAATTATGAAGCAGGCATTTCCGGTCGTATCACGGAGGTGGGGGAAGCTCTTTACCAGGCGGACAATCCGAAATCGCTTTCTCACTACATTGATTTGGACCAGGGCGCAGATGGTGCCACCCGGATATGGGGTGCCGGGCTACCTGATATGCTAGAGCGGCATGGGTTACAGATAGGTGATCGAGCAACGGTCTACAGTCCAGGAAGCGAGGACGTAACGGTGACAGAAGCCGATGCGCAGACAGGCGAAGTACTCGAGAAAGAAGTTCAGCGTCGCCAATGGGAGGCTCGCCATGTTGAGCGTGCGGATAATCTGATGGAATTGAAACGCTCGGTATCGACGGACCGCAAGAACGAGTCCGCTCGCGAGGGCGGAAAGGAAGTCGATAAGTCGCGCAGGCGCGACGAAGACAGGGGGATCAATAGGTAGAGTCGGTGCAGCTGTAAATTCGGCTTCTCGTCACAGGTCTTGCAAGTGATTATCGATGTCCATTCGTTCATGCAGAACGCGGACGATCAATATGATGTGTTCATCAAGGTCATTAAAGGCGATCAAATGCCTGAAGATAGATATGTCGGTACCGCGAGACATCTCCCATAAACTCTCAATTCTGGAACAAACGAGATGTTCATGAGCAAGGGTCAGTGCAAACTTCGTATACTGCAGCACGCTGAAGAGACGGGTCACGTCGCGAAGACCTGTCGATTTTGGGGTCGACCGCAGCAGCTTCTACCGATGGCGTGAGGCCTGTCGGAAGCACGGTGATGCCGGTCTGGTGAACCGTCCACTCATCCCGAAGAGGCATGCCAACCGGACTCCGATCGAGATTGAGGAGAAGGTCCTTCATCTTCGCAGCAAGTACCACCTCGATCCAGTGCGGGTCGTCTAGTGTGAGTGCCGGATGGAAACTACCCATTAGCGCCGAATGAAAAGTACCCAGTTTGGGGTTTAGATCAGCTGTTGCTCTGGGGCATGCCCCAGAGCAACAGCTGGGCGAGACTTGACCACTTGAGATTTTCGGAAAGAGGAGATCCGGATCAGGTGGTAAAACTTGGGAGGATTGTTTTGATCCATGATTTAAAAAGACAAGGTCTGTCGGTAAGCGCGATCGCGCGCAAGACGGGTCTGAACCGTAAGACGGTGAGGAAATATCTCGAACGGGGTCTTGAGGCGCCGAACTACGGCCCACGCGAACCGCGCGGCAGGTTGCGCACGCCCTACGAAGGTTATCTCCGGGAGCGCATTCTCCAGTTTCCCGATCTTTCCGGCCGCCGGCTCTTCCGGGAGATCCGCAAACTCGGCTACGAGGGCGGCTATACCGGCATTACGGACTTTCTGCGCAGCGCCCGTCTGGCAAAGCAGATTCTGTTCGAGCGACGGTTTGAAACGCCGCCAGGCCACCAGGCGCAAGTGGACTTCGCTGAATTCCAGCTTGAGTTTACCGACGAGCCTAGCGTCTGGCGGAAAGTCTGGCTCTTTAGCATGGTCCTCGGTCACAGTCGTTGGCTCTGGGGGCGCTTTGGTGCGAACCAAAAGCTTGAGACCGTCCTGCGCTGCCACATCGCGGCCTTTGACGCCTGTGGCGGCGCAACGGGAGAGGTTCTCTACGATCGTATGAAAACCGCGGTGCTTGGAGAGGATGCCGATGGCGTTGTCACCTACAACCCGGCTCTGGTTGCTTTGCTGAACTACTATGGCTCCGCGCCGCGAGCCTGCAAGGCCTACCGGGCCAAGACGAAAGGAAAAGTCGAACGGCCCTACCGCTATATCCGCCAGGACTTCTTTCTCAGCCGATCTTTCCGGAACATGGAGGATCTGAATATCCAGTTCGATGCATGGCGACAAGAGATAGCCAATCCCCGGGTGCATGCCACCGCGAACAGGGTGGTCAACGAGGCTTTCGCCGAAGAACAAGATAGTCTGACACCCTTGCCCACGCATCCTTACGATGCCGTTCTCACGGTGGAACGGCGCGTCAGTCATGAAGGCATGGTCTCGGTCGGCGGCAATCTCTACTCCGTACCGGACACGACCCGAAAACGTGTCGTTGAGGTTCAGAGCCATCCGGATAAGATTCGGATCTTTGAAGACGGCAAGGTAATCGCCTGCCATCCGATCCCGGAGGGCCGGAACCGCCGCAGACTGGGTCCCCGTCATCGAAAGGTTCCAACCTCCCTGCAGCGACAGCTGCAACAACCGGCATCAGCTGTTGTCGGACAGCGCTCTCTGGCTTTCTATGATGCTGTCGGACGGCGTTTGGCCGGCTCGGAGGCGTCCCGATGAGCTCTCTGAGCGATCGTATCCGTCATAGCCTTGTTGGACTACGCATGCCCCGGGCCTTGAAGGTTCTGGATCACACCCTCAAGCAACTGGAGCAGGGAGAGATGACCGCCATAGAAGCGATAGACGGGCTGCTGAATGAAGAGTTCTCCTGCCGGGAAAACCGGCGTGTCGGCATGGCCCTCACCACCTCCCGGCTGACACCGGTCAAAACCCAGGAGAGCTTCGACTTCTCGTTCCAGCCGGCTCTGGATCGGGACCGGATCATGGCCTTGGCCGAACTGAAGTTCATTGTCCGCGCCGAGGTCATCCACTTTCTCGGATCGCCCGGGACAGGAAAAAGTCATCTGGCGACAGCTCTGGGAGTGGCCGCCGTCAAAGCAGGTAAATCCGTTTACAGGGCACCCCTGGCCGATCTGATTGAGGCACTCGCCAAAGCCGAACGAGAAGGACGGCTTGCGGAGAAGATCCGGTTCTATGCCCGCGTATCCCTACTCATCGTCCCCTTTCATGGTTTGTAAACAAACCACTGCCGGTCAAGGGATGAAATCGGATACCTGCCCATCACCACTGGTGGCGCCAATCTGTTTTTCCAGCTGGTCAACGCCAGATACGAAAAAGGCGCAATGATCATGACATCAAACCGCGGATTTGCTGAATGGGGCGAAGTCTTTGGCGATCCGGTCGTTGCAACTGCACTCCTGGACAGACTGCTGCATCATGCCGTCGTCATTCATATCGAAGGTGCAAGCTACAGACTGCGGGCTCACACCGATCTCCTGCCCGAACACATAAGGGCTAACGCACCCATAACACCGCCGCCGCCACCAAAAAAACGAGGGAGACCTACAAAAATCAACAACACCAAACCAGACTGAACCAAACCACAAAACTGGCCATTTTTACTTCGGCACTTCTGGCCATTTTTCAATCGGCATTGACATCTAGTATCTGGAGCGATATCGCGGCATCAAGATATCGGATGCCACGGTCTCCCGTATGCTCAAGCGCAATGGCGTCAACCGGCTGCCGCGTAGCACCTGGCTACGCAAGGTGCACGCCAAACGTTACACAAGCAGGTTCCAGGCCATCTGTCCAGCTGGACGTCAAGTTTGTGACTTCCAAGGAAAACGTTGAATGAAGAGCCGACGACTCCAGTTCACAGCCACTGAGACGCAACCCGGGTACGGGCCTCAAGATCTACGAGAAACAAACTCAGGCCAGGGCCATCGATTTCGTTGACCACATCATCGAGAAATTCCCCTTTCGCATTCGTGAGATCAGAACCGACAATGGCCATGAGTTCCAGACGAAGTCCCACTGGCATGTCGAGGACCAGGGCATCCGTTACAACTACATCAGGCGCGGCACGCCGCAACTGAACGGCAAGGTCGAACGCTCGCACCGGCCAGACAGCCAAGAATTCTACAAGTTGCTCAGCTATAAGGGCGACGTCGATCTGGAGGCGAAACTCAATGAGTGGGAGCGCTTCGACAACTTCGCCAGACCGCACGGCGCCTTCAATGGAAAGGCGCCTTACGAAGCGCTCCGCGAGAAGCTATGATCACGCCAGAAGATGTCCCGAAACTGCCCGCAGCTTACAGCGTTGTTTCGGCACCTCTGACGGTCGTTACTTCTAAACACAGCGGGGTGCCAATCCGAGCTGATCTTACTTTGATTGCAGCTGCCGAACTTTTAGGATCGGCGGACTCGCTGGCTGATGGGTCGTTTGTCCTTACCTTATAAAATGTCGCAAAGAATTGCCCATATGAGTTTTGGAAACGGGGAGTATCAGAATGAAAACTTTCTTAGCGTTAATTTTGTTGATGTTTCATAGCGCACATGTCGAGGCTGATGACACCGTCCAGGTTGTCATCGAGACGAGAATCCTAGAAGGAGATCCGCAGGCTGGGATGAAGTCTCGCCATGTGATCCAAGTCGATTTCAGTAGTAAGCAAGTGCAGCACATCTTCGAGACAGGCACGACTGACTTTTTTGGCATCGAGCTGCAAAGCGCCCGGGACAATTTTGTCGTCTCAGGAGTCAACTTCTCCGACGACACAGCGAGCTTCAAGGTGATTGGTGAGACGGCGTCGGGTACGCGCGTCTTACCGAATATCGACTACAGCTTCTCCATGACTGTGAACCGAGACGGTTCGGCCACTGTCTCGGGTTGCCATGACGGCTACCCTGCCTACTCGATTGTCGTCGAGGGCAAGTCGGTCTACGCGTTCAAGCACAAACCGATTCAGCTGCTAAGCCTTTTCGGAAGCTGCGACGTCAAGGTCTGACGACACCCTTAGCGCTCACGGATTCCATCAGGATGTGTTCGACTATGACGAGATGTTCTACATTCCAAAGCGCAAGCACGGCAGAAACGGGATGCTGTCATCCGTCGAATTCGAACGGCAGCAGAAAACGAAAACCGAGGGCGTCTAGAAAACATGGGGCAGTTCAGCCGCTTGCCCGAAGTGGAAGGCGACAAGCCCGCTAAGAGAAAGTTCAAGCGCTACCTGATTGGATATTTCGGTTGTGTCCGCGGAAGTGGTGTAACTTGATGTCTGCCTTAGCTTTGGGTGGCCACGGAAGTTCTCCGGTAGGGTCTGGTTTGTGGACCTGACCTACGAGAAGGAGACCAACCATGACCAAGGACAGTCTATCAGAAGCCGCGGCTCTTAAGGCGCTTCTTTCTGAAACCTCCGATCATCAACTTCTTGCTCAGATGCTTAGCTTTGTCGCCGATCGCCTAATGGCTCTAGATGTTGAGCAGCTTTGTGGGGCTGGCGCGCATGAGCGTTGTGATGATCGGGTCAACCATCGTAATGGCCATCGCAAGCGGCCATGGGAGACGCGGGCCGGCAGCATTGATGTCCAGATTCCGAAGCTAAGGAAGGGTTCGTATTTCCCTGAGTTCCTGGAACCGCGCCGGGCCTCGGAGAAGGCGATGACCGCGGTGATCCAGGAAGCCTACATCCAAGGTATCTCGACCCGATCGGTAGATGATCTGGCCAAAGCCATGGGCATGACAGGTATTTCCAAGAGCCAGGTCTCCCGGCTCTGCGCTGAGATTGACGGACGCGTTGAAGCTTTCCTGAACCGCCCTCTGGAAGGCGAATGGCCCTATCTCTGGCTGGACGCTACCTATATCAAGGTCCGGCGTTCAGGACGGATCGTCTCTGTGGCTGCCATAGTGGCCGTGGCGGTCAATACGGACGGGCGGCGCGAGGTTTTGGGCATTGCCATTCAGCCCAGTGAGGCCGAGGTGTTCTGGGATGAATTCCTGCGCGCACTCGCGAACCGGGGCCTGCGCGGCGTCAAGCTGATCATCGCCGATGAACATAAAGGCCTGAAGGCCGCGGCCGCCAAGGTGCTCGGCGCCACCATTCAGCGTTGCCGCGTGCATTTCATGCGCAACGCCCTTGCCTGTGTCGGCAAGAAGGACCGGCCGATCGTAACCGCGGCGCTGAGGACGGCCTTTGATCAGGATAGTCTGGAGGCCTCGAAGAAGCACTGGGCCAAGCTCCTTGAAGCCTTCCAATCGTGCCATCCCAAACTTGCAGAGCTGATGAGGCGCGCCGAGGACGATGTTCTGGCCTACAAGACTTTCCCGCCCAGCCATTGGCGGCAGATCCACTCAACAAATCCACTGGAACGACTGAACAAGGAGATCAAACGCCGCACCAATGTCACCGGCATCTTTCCAAACGAAGCCGCCATACGCCGCCTGGTTGGAGCCCTCATGCTCGAGCAGAATGACGAATGGGCCGTCACACGTCGATACATGACACTGGAAACCGTCGCCGCTATCAGCGAGGATACAATCATCGAACCGGCTAAAATTGCCGCTCTATAATCCCGGCATGCTAAATCCGCCGGAGAGCTTTTACACCACTCAATGGGACACAACCGATATTTCCATATCGATCTGGCGGAAGTGCAGACAGCCGAAGGAAAGCTCCATCTCTACGTTGCAATTGACAGAACTTCGAAATTCGCCTTCGCGCAGCTGGTGGACAAGGCGAACAGACGGACGGCCTCCGTGTTCCTCAAGGCCTTGATTGCAGCCGTTCCGTACAGAATTCATACGGTTCTGACGGATAACGGCATCCAGTTCACCTTTCCTCCGCGCTATCGGGATGGTCCAACCGCCACCTACATGACGCACATGTTCGATATGCGGTACCAGGGAAACGCTATCGAGCATCGGCTGACGAAAGTGCGGCACCCATGGACCAACGGCCGGGTCAAACGCATGAACCGCACGATTGAGGAAGCAACGGTCAAACGCTTTCACTACGAGACCCACGAACAGCTCCGAAAACACCTCGCAGACGTCCTTAATGCTTACAACTATGCGCGCCGCCTAAAGACCCTGGGAGGCCTCACACCCTACGAACACATCGCCAAATGCTGGACTGCTGACCCGCAGCGATTCAATCTGGATCCGATCCACCAGATGCCGGGACTAAACACCTAGTAACTTGAGGCATCGCCGTCTTCCTAGCAATCGTGTCGGCTACTGCTCGACCGCCGTATCACTGCAGTACACGATTATCGAACGTATCGCTGGGTCTTCATTGCTGACAGGCGCATCATCAACGGATAGCCTACTCACCGCAGACACGTCGACAACAACCGGCCTGCCAGTTATCTCTACCGACATCGTGAACTCAGGAAGCACGGAAGCGAACTCAGCACGAACTATCCCATCAGCACGGACCTGCCAGATGAAGCCTTCCCCCGAGATGGAAACCAATGCAACGCGGGCTACTGAGGTAGCATTCATCGACAGAGCCACGTGTGCCGCTTGTGGAAACTGCTCTGCCTCGTTGGCATACCACTCTCCACAAACATCAGCGTTTGCACTTGTCGCTCCCAGTCCAAGCATACCGCAGAATGCCGCAAAACGAAGAAGGCGTCCCACAATTCCGTCACTCCTCTGCTTCAGCAATGGGCGTTTGAGCAAGACATGAGCTGGGCACGACCCCATCTGCTATTGTCTCATCCTCGCACTTGTCTTTAAGGAACGTTATTGTCGTTATTGTACTAATTGTTTCAATTGCTGACCCGAGATCCGTCCGACGCTGAGACTCTGACAACACCGCACTGACCTCAAAATTTAGTTCTCTGAGGTGAGGCACCACCTCCAGCCCCAGTTCACGCAAGTCAATCAACCGACTCTCCAAAAGCCGTTTGAAGAAACCTTCGCAGCTTCTAGTACCCGAGCTCTCCAGCAATTTATGAAGGGTATCGTCATCTTGCGACTTCCTACAAATATCTGCGAACGTTGCAACGCGACAAGAGTCCAGCCGACCCGCCTGAACAGAACGGATATGCGCTCCGCGTTGCGGTGACTTGAGTTCACTGAATGTGTTAGACTCGTTTGGGCTCACAAAGTGATTTAGATGGGTAACGGAAAACTCACCTGTCTCCAAGTAATTGAGCGGGTCATCATAGATGACCCTGAAGCTTAGTAGGGGGCAGAACACCGCCTTATTTGACGAGTTCCGAGCCATCACAATTGCTGACCTGCGGTCCTGACTAATCGATGTCGACCAAACCATCGATGCAGGAGGTGCAACATCTACGAAAGACTGAGGGGTAGGCAACTCTTTTTGAGAGCAACCGCCCAAAAGAAAAATTCCAAGGGCTAAATAGTATCGCATTACCTCTTCCTAAGATCGAGGCGCCGACCGGGATTTACTCCACTACACTCTGTTCTCTCAGTTAAGGAATACCCAGGAGAAAGCGCCTCCGCGCTAGCATTGATTCTCAACAATCTGCCGTCAGCCCCTAAGAGGATCTCGAGAAATTCGCGTCGACCCGATTCTCCAAGAACGTAGTTTGCTTGGTATCTCTGATCCAACAAACGAGAGCCGCCCGAAGAACAATTTTCTGCACTCAGATGAATGGTTATCGCCGCCTCATTCTTCATATCACGAATATGAATACTGCCGCTACACGAGCCCACCAGACACTCATCAAAATTACTGTGCATCTTAATCTCAGTCGAGCAATTGTAAAACTCATGCTGACCCTCATGATGCGACAACTCTGCAAGCATTGAGCACGCCCCAATTGCTAAAAAAGCTATGCTAGTCAATGTCGGTCCACCTGTTGCGATACAATGAACTTCTCTTCAATTGAGCCTCTAGAAGCCCCGGATCTACCGTAACTGCGGCTAGCGGTCGCAAATCTCGATAAAGCAAGACAGACCCTAGTTCCCTATAGTCTTCATAGATCACAATAAATACACCACTTTCAAAGCACAATTCCCCACTACCAGTGGTAAGTAAAATCGACAGGCTACCATTGTCATCCAATAGTTCAGCCGCAGACTGCTCGTTAAGATTGCCCTGAAAAAACACAGCGATTCTATGCGAGTCTCGCACGTCCAATCGGAAATGAAGGAACCGAATGCGTAAATATTGCGGTCGAGAAAAAAATAAATCCAAAGGAAAACTCGAAATTCGATCGACGGTCTTCTTAAGCGCCTTGTCATTTACTTCACTGTTCGTGGCGCTATTGACCTCAAGTCCCTTAAGAACGGCATTGTATTGATCAATCAGTGCACCATAGTGGTCGCAAGTAACGATATCCCGATCCGATGAGAACAACTCGATATAAATTTGCTCGCTGTTCAGCGGTGTCCACTCTAAAGTGCCCAGCGCCAAACAGTGCTCAGAGGTGAAGTTATTCTTTCCAAAAGCGCAATAGTCTTGCGTTTCTGCGACTGCAAAAGAGCACAGAAAAGAGAATACCCAAGAGAAGATGAACGCCCCAATCGGTTTCATTCAACAACCAATGCAATACTACCGAACTGATTATATGTAGTACTTACGGAAAGATCTTCACTCAGAGACACTGTTCGGTTGCGAACGAATTCCTGTGTACTCTCTGTTCCTCCAAACACAGCGCTGCCAACGTCAAGGATTATTGCTCCGACTTGGCACCACTTCGCTTTACAGTTATTTCGCAAGCCGGCACTCGCAGTACTTGCTCCAGTATTTCCGGGTGGATCAAGAGGAACGACATTGGTATTTTGCGCATACTCCTTCGCAATTAGTGCAATCGCTCTTTGGATCATTCGATCTTTTACCGACAAAATGAGCTGGTGCCGCTGATCATCCGACAAGACACCATCGTCCTCAACAACGACATTAATAACCTCATTCGAGCGAAGATCATTTGTCACGGATGTGTTCGATGATGTTCTAAAAAAACCGCCTCGAGTGGTGTGTTTGACAATACGACGAAAGAGTTCAACGAAATCGGCCTGAGCAGAAATTCTATATGCGAATTTGACCGGCAAGCGGTAGACTACATTGGCCGCCAGATACCCTGCCAAGAAGCGGTGATCCAGTCCCTCACGACGCGCTGCGCACGAGCTCTCCAGTGACAGCACGACTTGACCGCTCGCCGTAGGGCCAAAGAGACTTGTAGCAACGCTGGGCAGACTAACATTGTCGTCTAGAGAGAAAAATTCAGCAGGGGCAGTTACGAGAGGCACAGTTGATCTTGTCACGGCCTCGTTACCGACCAGTGGTTGAGAGACTGTGGCTACGCTTAAGGTTAGTTCGACCGGTGCCGCACGCACGACAAATTCAGGATTGCGGCGGCGCGCCTCTTCAACAACACCAAGATGGTCAAGTGAAAGCAGAACGTTGATCGTATCTCCTTCGAGGTCTGTCATAAAGGAGCGCCCTGATGTGTAGAGAGCCTCTGCAACTTCCGACACCATCAAGAACGTGTCTTCAACTCGCGCCTCACTCACGCTTCCGGGCTGCGGACTGACGAAACACCCCGGATAACGCGTCTCAAGTCTTGCAAGATCCCGATCTACGAAAGCAATTTGATGCTCCACCGAGAGCTTTAGACGGAGTGCACTCTCAAGTTCAGAGACAATACCCGGGCAAGGGTCCGAACGCTCAAGGCACGCGACATGCGACCGCTCCAGAATTCGGACACGATCCGTGGCGAACGACGTATCCGCGTCCAAGCGCGTTTTGCGACCCTGTAATCGACCTATCCTCGATGAAACCAATCCGCAATTCTCAGAACCGTTGGACTGTGAATCTCCAGACGTCGGTTGGCGTCTAATCTTGTTAAGCTTTTTCTCTGCCTCTCGAATCTGCGCTTCACGAAAATTGCATGCCTGGATGTGTGGACTCGGTAGGACCGAAGTTGTGGTCAACTTTCCTACTTTGGGCGGCAAAACAAATGCTACACGACAATCCGTTGAAAAGAACACGCCAGCCGATTCCACGGGCGCAATAAATCCATCGCACGCGGCAAATCGGTCCGGCACTGCGCGATCCTGCGCACTCGCACTGGTCACCGACACAATTACCGCTAGTATTGTAAAGATATTCCGCATAAATCAGTCCTCGAACGCCTCAAATGAGATCTGGCTTTGATCGAAAAGATAGAAACTTGCCAACTCTTCCTCAATCAAGCCGGCAATTAACGTTGCCATCTCACCTCGTGTCAGTTCGCGAAAATCGTGCGCAACCAAACGGGCCCAGTCGACTGCAAATGAGTAAAGTTTAGAAACGTTGCCAGCGGCGACATGGTTGTCGGCTTGGGTAAGTGCTCCAACCAAGCGGGTGTATATGGTGAGTTCGAGCTGGTCGTTGAGCACGCCTGGCGGTACATTATCTTGGATCAGTAGATCCTGGACGTCTGAGAGAATCGCCGCGTCAATCTCTCCATCCAAGATTTGGCTACTCCGAATGAGGTTTGGGCCCTTCATGATAACGTTGTAGCCGAATTCCAAATCATTATTGCGGAGTGAACAGAGGATCAGGAGGGAGTCTATCTGGGTGGAAACGCTGCCCGGATCTCGGAAAAGATTCCGACGTTCATATAACCTTTTGTTAACCTGATTGAAGAAGCTCTCGACCTCTATCGCTAAATCCTCACGGTCAAACACAGAGCGATCAGAAATCTTGATGGTTATACCGAGAACTTCTGGTCGCCAATCTGTAGAGACAGGTGAGAACCTTGTGCCATCATTATCATCCCATTGATTCAATGCACGTTCCCACCGGTTACTCCATCCAGGAGAACTGGGGCGATAAATCACGACAAACTGAGGATACGGGCGCTGCGGTGGGAAGTCTCGCGCCACATCGACCGTATACTCTTGATCGGAGACCATTTTCTCAAAGCGGGTGCACTGATCGCTGATCTTTTGTTCCGCACCACGAGCCTGCACCTGTAATCCAATCGACGCAGTATCGAAGTCGACCGCGTAGCCGTCGGTAACGGTCGCAGGGGCTAACTCCAACGGCCGAGGCTCGCTTTGAATTTCGATCTCCGCTGCGATCGCCGGGATCGTCTGAACGAACATCGCGAAGAGTACCAGGCTTTTTCGCAGTTGGAACCTGTTCGTTCGAACGATCAGGAGGCACATATCACTCCTCCTCAACGCCAACTGACATCGCCACAGTATCTGCAACGAGGAACGAGGTGACTTGCTTGCCCGACTCTCCGTACCGAACCCTAAAGTCATCTGCAATCAGTTTCCGAACGCGCTCTTTCACCTGTTGCGTACGAATCTTAACCTTGTACACATGATCTGAACATGACTTGAATATGCCCCATTTACGCCGACAATGCCGAGCTTTATGTGTCTCCTCCCTGAACCCGGTCAGATTAAGATTACTTTGATCTGGTGGCAGGTCCACTGATTGCGCCTCGGAAAACTTCGAGAGCAGGTCATGTGCAAAGGACTCCCGCACTCGGCTCATAAAGCCTTCACGTAATTTTTCCGAATCTAGGATGCCGCGCGGATCGTCAATGTTGATCCGAAATGTCGATGTCTGCTGCACATCAAACAAAGCCTCCGACAACGACCCCGCGGTTACGTTACCGTTCCGCCGCTGCACCTCTCGCTGGACGATTTCGCCGATTGCAGACGCATCGAACTCCATTGTGTATGTTGCGGCGGACTCCAGTCGATACACAAAAGTGTAGTTCGCCACTAGCCTCGCACCTGCCATCTCGTCCGTGGAACCCCGAGGCGTTACGTTCCCGATCTCGCTGTCATAGAAATCACAAGCCCCCGCGAGAGTGAGTCGAACAAAGCCATTAATCGAATTGCCGAATATCACCGCGTTATCTTGAGGTTCCGCCGCAATATTGAAATTCTCCAAGCCATTAAACTTTATGCCGGGAACATCAATTTCAAGCGCAGTAGGCACAACATTAGCATCGACGAGCAGCAGTGCACGTTCGACAGTGGTAAGGTTGAAGGACAGGACGCCAGCTTCTACGGGCAATCCGGTGACAAAGTAATTCTGCTCATTCAACCGTCGATATTCCCCAAGGAGATTGTTCCATTCTAACGTCAATAGCAAATTCGCTTGCAAGCCTTCGGCTGCAGCAAGCCGCGCAAAATTGTCTAGAAGAGCTCTCAACGCCGCCTGAACTTGGGTGAAATCGGCAATCTCTTCTGAAGTAGCCTCTCCTGCAGCTATTTTCTGGCCAAGTTTTTCACCTCTTGCCATGAGAGCATTTATAGTGGCTGTACTCGACAGGACTGCTGGACAGGTTCGCACAGCAACACTTGGCACGAAGCCTACAAAAGTTGTGGACCCGACCAAGGGCGGCTTCACGAAAATGGCTGTGCAATCCTCATTGAGCAGGAAGCCGCCATCGATCTTACCAAGCGGCGATCCACTATCGGGCTGCAGCACAGATGTGGCGCCCTGACATTCTGGAGACTCGAACGCACCCGCATTAGCATCGGCGCCTCCAAGAGCAAGCAGCGCGGCTGCGACCATTCCCATCGCGGAATCTCTCACAACGACCTCCTATTCTATTTCCTAAGGTATCAAATCTATGAAATAACCTTCGCATTCCAAATTTTCGACACCCAACTTCAATCTGCCCAAGTGAGCAACGAACTCCTGTTGGCCTCAAGAAAAATAAGAAAAAACGTCAAGTGTTTCGACCTCATCGAGTTAGAACTTATTAAACTTCTCTGTTACATACATTTGATCATAAGCATTTGCGTAATCAAAAAAATCGTACTTGAGCTTGAATCGGCTATTTTTGTCTATCAGAAACAATTTTTATGCAAATAACAATAATTTAATATTTATACTATATTAAATATATTTAAAATACCAACTATAAAGCGCCATGTTAATTATGGATAATTCTCAAGTGATTAAATTATCTTACCATTTCTTACAATAAAGAGGATGTTACAAAATTCTTCCCCAAGAAATCTTCAAACAATGCATGGTATAATAGGGGCCGATCATTACGTCATAGGCTTCGTGACATCGACCGCGGGGATAATCAGTTCGCATTCCAAAAGCAGAACCCCAATCAGCAGCAGTAACATCTTCTAATTCACTAACCAGCATACCAAGGGTTTTTTTGTTCTTGTTTTCGACAATCCCGCACACATCAAATTGCCGGAAAGCTTTGGCTAGTTTCGCAAATTCAGGTGGCTTTTTGCCTAACCACTAAATGCTATTAGGCGCAACAATCAAGTTACTATTCGATCGCTCTGGGGGATGTGTCAGTAATCGCCGAGGCTTGACGGCATGTGAATACGTTTAAGCCAAGCAGCAACATCGTGTCGGTTAATTTGTGCAATGTCTCTAGAAGCCGATTTCGCGTCATCATATTAGTGTATCCCCCAAACACTTAACGCTAAAACTTATCGCAGTCAGATTTTATTAAGAAGCAGTATGTAAGCACACAGTCGTTATTTGATCAACAAAAAAGATTATGTTGTCAATTAATTACTATTTTAGGATGCGTTATCAGTATGTACGGTTGAATATGAATTATCATGGCTAATAGATTCCGTTACTGTTACTGATGATGGTGATGATCCTCTCCACCTAGTCTGGAAAGGAAGGATCTTCCTCAATCCGCCCTTCAATGACGAGTTGCCGATCTGGGTTGAAAAGCCCTATGAAGCCTATAGAAGCGGTAACGCGATTATTGCCATACCTACTTGCCGGTCTTTTCGAATTTACCCTGGTGGCTCAGTTCTTAGTCAACAAAGCACTCATGGTCTGCTTGTGAGAGTCTGTTTGGATAATCTCGCTACCAGGATTCCAGCTGGGTTGGATTTGTAATTCAAGTTCTTGATGTGGACCGAGCAGAGTCGTGGCCGGATGGCCAAGATCGCCAGGAAGACCAAGCGCTACCCCTCTGACCTGAAGGACGAGGAGTGGGAGCAAATCGCGCCCTTGATGCCCAAGCCTGGACGGCGCGGCCGACCGCGGGAGGTCGAGTTTCGAGAGGTGATCAACGCGGTGCGCTACCTGGTGCTCTCTGGCTGCGACTGGCGGATGCTGCCGGTGCACTTTGGGCCCTGGCAGACGGTCTACGGTTGGTTCCGCGAGTTGGCGAGACGCTTCCTATTCCAGACCATCCACGACCTAACGCCGATGGTCGACCGCGAGCGGGCCGGGCGCGAGGCCAGCCCTTCAACCGGGGTGATCGACAGCCAGTCGGTCAAGGCGCCGCAGGCCGAAGTGCGGGGCTACGACGCCAGCAAGAAGATCACCGGGCGCAAGCGTCACATCGCCGTCGACACCGACGGACGGCTTTTGATGGTCGATCTCACCCCTGCCGACATCTCCGACAGCGCCGGCGCCCAGGCCATCCTGGACGGCATCCGCAAGCGCAGGCCGTAGATGAAGCACCTGTTCGCCGATGGCGCCTATGACCGGCTCAAACTGATGAACAACGCCGCCTTCCTCGACTTCGTCATTGAGGTTATCCGAAGGTCCGACGACCAGAAGGGCTTCCAGGCTCTGCCGCGCTGCTGGGCCGTCGAGAGGACCTTCGGCTGTAAGACCCGTTGGCGCCACCTCGTGCGCGACTACGAGCAGCGCATCGACGTCTCTCACGCCATGATCCTCGTCGCAATGGGTGGAAATCTGCCACGCAGAAACACTCACCCGTGAATTTCCAAACGGACTCTGAGATGTCGTTACCTTCGAGAACTAGATTTGAACCGTGAAACTGGTCCGAATTGATTGCGGAATTTTGGGAACATTTTCCGACGAAGGAGGAGTGTACCGATGCCGAAGAAACGATTTTCAGGTGAGCAGATTGCTTTACACTGAAACAAATGAAAGCAGGCACGACGGTCGGCGAGATCTGCCGTAAGGTGGGGATTGCCGAAGCAACATTCTATTGATGGATGAAGGCCTGCGCCGGGATGGGCGTGTCGGAAATCCGGCAGCTGAAGCAGCTTGAAGATGAGAACGGGAAGATGAAGCGCCTGGTGGGCGATCTGGCGCTTGACAAAACGATGCTTCAGGACGCTCTGCGAAAAAATGTATGGTCCGGCCTGCGTTTGCAAGGTTGTTGTGGGTGACGTGTCGGTTTGCATAAATGTATCCGACCTCTTATCTGTGACATTCCTGACTTTGCTTGACGTTTTCCTTAGCCTTTTAGGAAAGACGTCAGGAGGTTGTTATGGATCGTCAAGCAGAACGCGATATTCGCCGCAAATTAAAGTGTCTGGAGTATGGTCAAGCTCACGGGAATGTCACCCACGCGTGCAGAAAGTTTGGCATCTCCAGGGAAACCTATTACCAATGGAAACGCACCCTTGAAACAAAGGGTGAAGCGGGTCTGATCAACAAGAAACCATGTCCCGAAAACCTTAAGCTACGGACCTCGCTACACATCGAAGAGAAAATCCTCTATCTCCGGCGCACCTATCATTTCGGGCCGGTCCGCATCTCTTGGTATCTACACCGCTATCATGGCATCCGGATTTCCGGCCACGGTGTCTATCAGACACTCAAGCGAAATGGCATGAACAGGCTGCCGGAAAAGGTCAATACCTAACTTCCAGCGTTACGAGAAGAAGGACCCAGGCCACCATATCCAGGTGGACGTCAAGTTCCTCATTTTCAAAGACGAAAACGGCATAAAGATAAACCGTTTTCAGTACACCGCCATCGACGACGCCACACGGATCAGAGCCCTAAAGACATACCCCAAACACACACAGAAAAACGCCATCGACTTTGTGAACTAGGTGATCGAAAAGATCCCGTTTCGCATCCACACGATCCGTACGGACAATGGCCATGAGTTCCAGGCTAAATTCCATTGGCACCTGAGTGACCTCGGAATCAACCACGTCTACATAAAACCGGGAACCCCGCGACTGAATGGAAAAGTCGAACGATCTCACCTGACCGACCAGCAGGAGTTTTATCAGCTCATTGATTGCAAGGGTGATGTCGACCTCGCTCTAAAACTCAGCGAATGGGAGGCCTTCTATAACTTTATGCGTCCTCATGCCGCCCTGGGAGGGGAAACGCCATATGAGAGACTTCGACAGAAGCTAACAACGTGATAAAATTCAGCTTGAAAACGTCAGCCGTAGTCCGGACCCACACATCTTATCAGTGGGCTGATTTTGCCAGCCAAGCATTGATGAGATCCGCACCTCGGGTTCCAGATTACTTGCTCCGGGTTCATGTCCTTCTTCTTGCGCGTAGCTTACCCGTGGTCGATCAACTGTTTGGTCATCACACCCCGCGCAATCAGATTGCGTTCAAGATTGTCAGATCATGCTGTTGCCCCCTTCGTTCGCAAATTGAGTTGTCCGGTACGCGCCAGAATAGTCCAGACGATCCGGGTGAGTTTGTTTGCCAGGACAACGCCCACTTTGTTGCGATGGGTGCGTTACTCAAGACTGATGAGCCACCGCCCAAGATCATGCAGTTCGCGATTGAGATGGAGGAAACATGATCGTGCCCCATGGATGATAAGTCTCACGACATACCCGTTCCCGCATTTGCTGATCCCAAACTACGTCTGCTTGCCACCAGTCGAATGTTCGGCTGGGATAAGTCCAAGCCACGCAGCTATGTCACGTGCCCGTCTGAACTGTTTGGCCGTCGCCATTATCGCAGTCGCACCGAAAGGGCCGATACCGGATGTCAATCGGCATTCTAAAGTGACCCTGTATCAGCGACTAAAAGGAGGTCAGACCCAACGTTCAATGCTGATTAACCCCCAAAACAGGGGCCTTATTGCATGCCTATCCACGGTGGTCTCAACAGGTGGTCTCAACAGGTGGCCGCAACACTTTAGTCTTTGAGGAAAGATGGAGTGTTGGACATGAAGTATCGTCGCCGT
>NZ_CAMZOF010000015.1 GCF_947331435.1 Pelagibius sp. Alg239-R121
GAAACTGCTGCAAAGGCAATGGCTGGCGGACCTTCCAACCCCAAGCGTCCAGCAACCGCGCCTGAAAGACTGCCGAAGGCACCCGACGCAAAGCCCGCGACAAACTTTCCGCCACGCACAACCGACGTAACGCCACCAATGGCGCCATGGGCAACAGCCTTGACGGCAGTTACCGCGTTTGCCGTGAGCTTATCTAGCCCAGGCAGTTTGTTGACACCCGCTGTGAGAACCGCCGTTGCCACGGTTATCCCCGCGGCTAGCAGCGCTTGCCCGAGATCCCCCCCGTTGGCAAGTGTGACCAGTCCCGAGAAGGCGGCTGACACAAGCACCGCCCCCCAACCTTGCAAGCCAGGAACAAAGTTGATTCCGATCTGGACAGCGATCTGAACGAACTGGTTTTGCAAGGCCTTCTTGACCAAAGAGACCGCTGCCTTGAAGGCTTTCTTAAAGACGCTTGCGATCTTTTTGAAGATCTTCTTAAAGAAGAATCCAGATGGATCGGTATAGCTGAGCGGGTTGTTCTTGACGTAGGAGTATCGGTTGAAGGATTGCGTATCGTCCGGCGCCTGCACGTTGGGATCAGCGGAGAGAAAGCGTCCCAGGGTCGGGTCATAGACTCGGCCGTTCATGTGGATCAGCCCGACGCCGTCCAGATGCTCGTGCCCGGTAAAGCCGCGTGGCGTCTCACCCGGTGTTGCGGGCGTTCCCGCCTGCCAGTCGGTGAGGCGGCGTTTACCGTGGGCGTCGTAGGAGAGATGCTCGGTGACCACGCCCTGCTCGTCGGTGATGGACTCCACCGAGCCCAGATGGTCCTTGTGCAGGTAACGGGTCTTGTCGGTGAGCGTCTGTCTGTCGTCGATCTTGGTGTAGATGGCCACCGTGCCGCCGCCGGCGCGGATGTAGTGCACCAGCTCATCCGGCTGGTTCAGCCGGCTGCGCCGTTCGTAGGAACCGCCGACGTAATCCGTCGTGGTGGTCAGGCCATTGGTCAGGGCGTTCTGCTGGACGCGCGCCCGGCTGGGGCCGTAGACGAAGGTGGTCTGATTGCCGGTCAGGCTGTCAGTGATGGCCTGGGGCTTGTTGAAGGAGGTCCAGGAGGTGGTCCGCCCGGCCCCCGAGATCATGCTGCCGTTGGCATCGTAACTATAGGTGTTGGCACCCGCCGTGGTAACCGCGTGCGGCCCGGCGCCGTTCTGACCGTAGAGATAGGCCCCGACATCCGACTTGTTGGTGATGTTGCCCAGATTGTCATAGGCATAGGTCGTGGTGTTGAGGGTTGTGGAGGAACTGGTATCGGTCAGTGTTGTCGAGGTCACCCGGTTCAGGCCGTCATAGAGAAAAGCTTCTCTGCGATCACGCGCCAGATCGTTGCGCTCGGTCAGATTGCCCAGGGTATCAAAGACAAAGCTCAGGTTCTGAATGCTTGTCCCGTTGTGGGTGGTCTGGATGGAATCCAGCAGCGCCGTGGCGACATCATAGGCCCGGTTGGTGACAACCCCGTTGCCCAGGGTTTCCTGGGTCACCATGCCCTCGGCATCGACCGTGTCGGCCTGCCAGTAGACCGTGCCGCCCAGGATCTCGGAGACCGAGCCCAGGAAGCCGTTGGCGGTGTAGTTGTTCTGCACCGCAAAGCCGGAAGGATAGGTGATGGTATCCGGACGGCCCTGGGCATCGTAGGTCAGGGAGGTGTTGTAGGTGGTGCCGGAGATCGTCGTGGTCGTGGTATCCGGGCGTCCCAGACTGTCGTAGCTGGCCACCTCCAGGTAGCCGTTGGGGCCGGAGACCTGATGGATCTTACCGGTGCCTTTGGTGGCGCTGTCGTAGGTCCAGCTGGTGGTGCCCTCGGTCTCGATGCGGCTGGTCATGCGGCCCAGGACATCGTAGGCCATGGTGACGAGCTGCAGCTTGGCATCGGTCTGGGAGACCAGCTCACCCAGGACGTTGTAGCTGTAGGACCAGACGCCCATATCAGGATCAACCATGCCGGTCTTACGGCCGCGCTGGTCGTAGGACATGGTGGTGAGCACGCCGTTGGCATTGGTCTCAAGCAGATTGCCGTAGGCGTCGTAAAGGTAACTGACCGTGCCATTGAGGTGATCCTCACTGAGGATCAGTTCGCCGATGGCGTTCTGGGTCTTGGTCATGTCCTGGTTGCCGGCGTTATTGACCGTTGTCGTCAGTCCGCCGTAGTCGAAGACCTGGATGCCGCCGTCCGGGGCGATCACGCTCATGCGCCGGCCAAGATCGTCGTAGTGGGTCGTGGCCCACTTGATGTCGAGTGCGGCGGTGCCCGCGAAGTAGGGCCGCGAGACCATGTGGGATTCGCCGCGCGGGTTGTAGCTGGTGTCCACGTAGATCTTGGTGATGTTATCGAAGGCGATGGATTCCGTGCGGAACACACGGTTCATCTTGTCGTAGTACTGGACGGAGGGCGTGTTGAGGGACGTACCGCCTGCCGTCAGGAAATCCTGGCTGGTGATCTTGTAGACCGCGCCGGGCTGGCAAGAGGTGTTGCAGAGGGCATAGGTAATCCGGCTTTCGGTGCCGTCGGCGCGCAGTTCCTTGGTCTTGCGCCCGAAGCCGTCGTATTCCCAGGTCGTGGTGATGCCGTTGGGGCCGGTCAGGCTGGTGACCACCCCGAAACGCGCATCGGTGACCATGGTTTCGCTGTGGCTCAAGGCATTGGCACTGGAGAGCGGGAACTGACCGTTCGTGTCGTAGCTGGTGGTGGAAGATCTGGAGGTAACGCCGGTTCCGCTGACCGTGACTGCGGTCTCATTGCCGAAGGCGTCGTAGGTATAAGAGGCGGTGACTTTTAGGCTGGCGATATCCGGCTCGATGATTTCCTTGGTCAGCAGGCCGTTGGTTGCGTTGTACTCCCAGGCGGACTTGCGGCTTTGATTGGCCGCGCCGGGCCGGGTCTTGGTCACCGTCGTGCTGGTGACCCGTCCCAGGATCCACTTGGTCTCATCGTTGTCGTATTCGCTTTCGGTGCGCGTGGTGTAAGTCTCAGAGGCGACAGCCGCGTCCTGCACTTCCTGCTCGATCAGCGTGGCATTGCCGTAGTCGTCGTATGTCGAGGCCGTGGTGGTGTTGGAGACCAGGAAGCCGGCGACCTGGTTGCTCTGCAGGTCTTGGCGCGAAATCTCATAGGCCTTGGAGGTCGAGTTATCCGCGTAGGGGAACAGAACGGACGGCTGGTTTTTAGCCGGGTCGGGGTCCGACCCGTCGAAGATCAGCTTGCTGGCGTAGGTGGAACTGACCTCCTTGACCAGATCGACCACCGTGCCGTTGTCCAGGCGCGTGACACTGCTGTCCACCTGGCCGGTAAAGGGATAGGTCTGGTTATAGGTCGTAGTGGTCAGAATCCCGGTCTGTTCGTCGCGCGCAGTCACCGTGCGGAAACCCAGAAAGCCCCGCCCCTGTGCATCGACCTTGGCCCCGGCATAGGTGTAGTTGATGACGGCATCGCCCTCGACGCCGCCGGGAGGGGCGGTCTGGCCGTCATCCTGGCTCACCGAGGACACAACGTACATCGGCGCGATGATGTCGAACTCGGGGAAGGTCGCCCCACTGCCCTTGGTGTAGACGCTGTCGTCCGTCAGCGGCTTATAGGTGATCTCCGCCATCCGGCCCAGGCCGTCCTCGGCCGAGATCATGAGATCGGGGACACCGGTCTTATTGAGCCAGCTCTTGAGATAGTAGGAGCCAGTCACCCGCTTGACCGCAAGCATCCAATCCTGCAGGCCGTCGCCGTCCATATCGGTGAATTCACCGTAGGTCTGCGGCACAGAGTCGTAGTGGCTCTCGATGATATCAGGATGCAGATAATCCGCATCGACCTGCCAGCCGCTGCCAGTGTTCAGCCAGGTCGTCTTGACCACAGTGCCGTTCTTTTTGAAGTAGGCCTTCACCCAATCCTGCAGGCCATCGCCATTGACATCGCTGAAGGTTCCGCGTCCGGTGCCACCATTGCTGAAGTAATCGTGGATCACGTCCGGATGGGCGTAACCGGCATCCAGCACCCAGCCCTTGCCGGTATTCAGGAAGGTGTTCTGGTAGACGCCGCCACTGGGGCGATGGACCGCCTCGAGATAGTCGGTCAGGCCATCACCATTGACGTCAATGAACTCGCCGCGCTTTTCCCGAATGCCGTTGTCGTAATCGTAGATCACCGCCGGCAGCACAAAGGCAGAGTCCGCCACCTGCCAGCCGGACCCGGTGTTCAGCCAGGTGTTCTGGAGAATGGAGCCGTTGTTCTTGCGGTAGGCCTGCACCCAGTCCGGCAAGCCATCGCCGTTAACGTCGACGAACTCGCCGCGCTGGCCGCCGTTCGTGCTGTAATGGTCATAAATGACATCGGGATGCGAATACCCCGCATGCTGCGTCCAGCCGTTATCGACCGTATTGTCTCCGGTGCTGAGATAGGTGTACTGGTGGATGACGCCGTTGTCCCGATAGACCGCCTCGAGGTAATCGGTCAGGCCGTCACCGTTGATGTCGATGAAGTCGCCGTGCTTGTCGTGGTTGGTGCCCTGGTAATCGTAGATGAAGGGCGGGAAGACATTGCCGGAATCCAGCACCCAGCCTGTCCCCGTGTTCTTGTAAACGGCCTGGGACGCGGTCCCATTGGTCTTGCGGTAGGACTTAATCCAGTCGATCAGGCCGTCGCCGTTGATATCGACGTATTCGCCACGCCGCCCGCCCGGGGCAGAGATGCTGTAGTAGTCATTGACCGCGTCCGGATGAGCAAAGCCGCTGTTGAGCAGAAAGCCGCTGCCGGTGTTCAGATAGGTATAGTTATCGAGACTGCCGCTGTGGCGGTAGTCGGACAGGACCATATCGACCAGGCCGTCGCCGTTGACGTCGACCAGATCGCTTCGCCGCTCAGCCTTGTTGTAATCCTCCAGAAACGACAAAGGAACGTAGCCCGCATCGACGCTATAGACGTTGCCTGCCTGCGGAACGCTGTAGGTAAAGCTGTGCGGCTCAAGGCAGTTGTTGCTGGCATCGCACTCGGTCAATGAAGTCATCCGCGAACGGCCGCTGGCCGGCCCATACTCGTAGGCCATGTCATAGCGCTTGACCAAGACGCCGGGATCCAAAACGACGATCCCGCCATCTTGAATCTCGGTTGCGATTTGATTGGCATAGGTCTCGATCGATTTCAGGCGTTCGACGGTTTCGGACTTTGTGCCGGCCATGTAGTGCACGCGCGTATCGTTCCGGGACTCGTAGACAAACTGCACCGAGGCCCTTGGGTAGGTCTGTGCGGTCGCGTTACCCGAATAGTCGATCCGGGTGATCTTGTGGGTGTTTTCCGGCGTGCTGTCGTTCGGGTCGTCATCCTTATAAGTCAGGGTCAGATAGTTCCCGACCCGATCCTCGATCCGGTTCACCGACCAGTAGCGCACGTCCGCCTGGCCTGGCACCTCCACCTTGGAGTCTGCGGTATCGCCATAAGTCATGATCTGACCGGATTTGGTCCAGACCTTGAAGGTGGCCGGGCCATTGCCTGCTGTGCCGTAGGAAACGATCTTGGAGAAGGATGCCAGTTCCGTGCTGTAGATCGTGCCGTGCGCACCGTACACACCATCGGTCGCCACCAGGCGCTGGCCATCCAGGCAGAAACGGTCATCACTGCTGTAGTCAACGCCACCCGGCGCCCCATCCTGCGCGATCGTGCGTCCGCAGCGATGCATCACCGAGAGGCCGCCCAGCGACCAGCCGACCCCGAGGATGCCGTTGTCGCCCCGGCTGCCGTAGATCAGCGACAGGCTTGGCGCCATGCCCGCCACACCGGGCGGCACCGAAAGAGGAATGGAGTAATTGGCCGAGCCGCTTTCATCCACTGCTATGGCCCCGGGCGTCACGCCCGCGACCGTCGTCTGTGCCGTAGCGGACGCGCCGCCGATCAGCAGCGATGCCGCGGCAACCGCCGAAAACAGCAAACCCCTCTGTCCCGCAGCAGACTTAGACCCAAACGACAGTAGACGAGATACCGAAATCATCGGCCATTCCCCCAAGGAAAACCACGCACACAAACAAAACCGAAGCCTGAAAAAGACTTCAGGTCACAAAAAAGCCGGCTCCCAAAGGAACCGGCGCCGCCGAACGAGCCAGACACAACGCATTCTCGCACCCATGGCAGATACCCCTGCCATCAGGCCGCAGGAAAGCATCCCGCAAAGATTGCGAAACAAAAGCGTAACCCATTACGCTCCTTCACTTTATGACGATTGCGCCGAGCCATATTTACAGCTCTAGGTTAGATCACAAAAAAGTCACCGGCAAGATGCAATAACCATCAGAAGGATAATTATCTGTGGATAAAGCAACCAAACGACCATAAATCAATGACTTGTTAAGGTTGAATTGAAAGAAAAACTACGATCCAACGTAGGCGGAATGCTCAGACGCCATACCGGGAGGCGGACTGTCTTCACTTTAAGGTACAGCGGCGTCGCCAGCTAATACCAAGGAGCGTTGAAAATGACTCATAGAGACGTCTTTGCACGGCTTTCGACTAGGAGCTTGCGGCGCGGCGATGCAGAGCATCGGAAGCCGCGCGGGACGCAGTCCGAAAAACCGCGCAAAGCCGCCGTTCCGGTTGTCTCCAGGGACCTTCGGGTAGGAGAAGGAACGCAGGCGATGCAGAGCATCGGTTAGGTCATTCGACGCCTTCCGAAGATCCCTGAAGACAATCTCAATGGGTCATTATCAACGCTCCTTGGTATTAGCCAAGTGCGGACCTCCTGCCCCTCACAAATCCCGCTGCATTCATCCAGCCAGAGCTCGATCGCCTTCAGATCATCGCCGCGGAGAAGCTTGTCATACGCGGCAAAGCCGATAGCCTGTACACTCGCCGCAGGAGACAACGGCACTAAGGAAAAGCATGACGAAGAAGAACAATTTTCTGACACATGAGGTCTTGCATATGTCCTCATTTCTGATGCTCTCGGTTGACCGTGAATTGCTGGAGCACCCGGCCATTCAGGAGAATGAAAACTGGTCGGCATTGGCCGGAAAAGCCCATCAGGCGCTGTTCGATTTGTATCAGGCGATTGGCGCATCCAGCGATGACGGGGAGAGCCTTTAGGCGTTGAATCGGAACATTGATCGCGTAGCCTGCTCAAGTAGTATTCGTTCTTGTTCTCAGCGCCCCCTGCTTAAGTCTGTCGATCCATCTGTCTAGGTCCTGGGTGACGTAGCGAGCTTTGTTCTGAGTCATCTGATTACCGTGGGGTCAGGTCTTAATTTGCGCTTTTCCGCACCACCCAACTCCCCACCGAGCCGGTATCTGTCACATTTCCCTACATCGAGGAAGAGCAGAGATTGGCCTCTCAAGCGATCAACTTGAGAGCGCTCCGCGAAGTTACCTGATTTCCTCCCATAGGGTCGCGCAGTTCGTTGAGTGTTTCTGCCGGCGGTAAAATCAGTCAGATCCAACGCATAGTATTTTCGGATGATTGGGAAAAATATCTCAATTTGTCCTATCAATCGAAAATTTCATACTCTGCTTTCCAGCGACAAGACTGCGTTTCTTTTCAGCGATGTCAGCAAGGTAGCGGAGAAAACCGATTTCCAAGTCTCGAGCCCAAAATCACCGGCTCTTCTGCACCCAGGACGCCCGGACTCTGGCCCGGCGGCGGATGCCGCGCATGATGTTCGATTTCGTCGATGGATCGGCTGGCAGCGAATTCGGGACGCGGCGCAATGAACGGGAGATAGAGCGCATCCAGTTGCAGCCGCGCGTGCTGGTCAACGTTGAGAACCGCCGGCTCGATACCACTATCCTGGGAAAGGAGACCAGCCTGCCGTTCGGGATCGCGCCGATGGGCATGTGCGATCTCACCTGGCCCGGGGCGGACAGGATGCTGGCGGCCGCGGCGGTTCAGCATGAAATTCCTCTCTGCGTATCCTCCGCCGCCTCGACGACGCTCGAAGAGATGCACCGGCTGACCGGCGGCAAGGCCTGGTTTCAGCTCTACGTCGGCCAGTCGCGTGAGGCAGCCTTCGATCTGGTCGACCGCGCCGCCGGCGCGGGCTATGAGTTTTTGGTCCTGACCGTCGACACGCCGCAGGTTTCGCGGCGTATCCGCGATCTGAAAAACGGCTTCCAGGTGCCCTTTCGCATGGGCCCGAGGCAGTTTCTCGATTTCGCCTGCCATCCGCGCTGGTCTCTTCAAACCCTCATGACCGGCGTGCCGAAACCGATGAACTTCGAGACGGCGCAAAAGAGCAACGCTTTCGCACGCAGCGAAAGCCGGGGCGGTACCGACTGGCGCTTCCTCGACGCACTACGCAACCGCTGGAACGGCAAACTCATCATCAAAGGCGTCATGTCGCCCGATGACGCTGTCGGAATCCGGGATGCGGGCGCCGACGCGGTCTATGTCTCGAACCACGGCGGGCGGCAGCTCGACAGCGCGCCTGCGGCCATTCACGCCCTCCCCCAAATCCGCGCGGCCATCGGCACGGACACTCCCCTGATTTTCGACAGCGGCCTGCGTAGCGGCGAGGACATCGTGAAGGCTCTGGCTCTAGGGGCGGATTTCGTCATGCTGGGCCGTCCCCTGATCTATGCGATCGGCGCCGACGGCGCGCGCGGACTCGACAGTCTGATCGATTACATTGCCGAAGACATCAGCATCACCCTCGCGCAGATCGGACGCAAAGCGATTGGCGAACTGGACGCTTCGGTGCTCGCCGATCCCACTCTTTTGCCCCCGGCGCCGGATAGCGCCCCTGAAAGCGGCAACAGCGTCATAGGTAAATTGAGAGTAGAAGGCAGATGAGCGAGAAACGACGCATTCGTGGCGGCAATCTGCTTGCGCGGGCTCTGCATGAAAAGGGGGTCGAGCATGTCTTCACCCTGGCCGGCGGCTTCTGCAATCCGGCGCTCGAAGGTTTCATGGAATGTCAGATGCCGGTCATCAACTGCCCCCATGAACAGGTCGCCGGGCATCTCGCCGACGGACATTCCAGGATCTCACGCAAACCTTCGGTCTGTCTGGTGGGGCCCGAAGGCTTCGCCAATGCCGTCCCGGCCATGATGGAGGCTTGGGGCGAACGCTCACCCGTCATATTCATAACCGGTTCCAGCACACTGAAAAGACAGGGATCCGGCGGCTTCAAGGAAATCGACGATGTCGCCATCGCGGCGCCGCTGACCAAGTATTCGGCGAGCGTCACCGACGGCGCACGGATCGGAGAATTTGTCGACCGAGCCTGGAAGATCGCCACCAGCGGCTACCCCGGACCGGTTCATCTGAGCCTGCCGGTCGACCTCATGTTTTCGGCCTATGACGAGGATATCGGCCGGGAGGAACGGCCGTTCCGGCGGACCGACAAACCCGCGCCGCGCGCCTGGCCGGATCCGCGCGATCTTGAGCCGCTCCTCGCGCTGATCACGGGCGCCAAGCGGCCGATCCTGATCGGCGGGCACGGAGTCTGGTGGTCGCACAACGAAACGAAACTCGAAGAGGCCGGAAAGAGCCTGAACATTCCGGTGTTCAACATTCCCTATCACCAGAAACTGCTCGGTGAGGAATGCGAGGCCTATATGGGCCTGGCGGATGTGCATCAGTACCCTCCTTCGAAGTTTGCGCTGCAGGAATCCGACGTCGCCATCATGGTCGGCGGGCGGCTCGACAATCAGATGAACTTCGGCAATCCCCCGCTGTTTCCCGAAACCACCCAGCTGGTTTGCGTCAACGGATCCCACGAAGAACTGGAGCACAACCGCGCGGCCGATCATCTGCTGCTGAGCGATCCCGGCGCCTTTTTCGATGCGCTGACGGCCCTCAAGGCGCGGGGTGAGTGGGAGCTGGAGCGGCAGTGGTTCGATCTCAACCGTGCCAAGCGCGGCGAATGGGTCGAGGCGACCCTCAGCGACCTGAAGCTGGAGAGCGACGCGGCGACAGCCGGCGGCGGGAAGATTCATCCCCTGCAGCTGTCGCTGGACGTTCAGGCGGCCATGGGCGCGGACGACTGGCTGGTGTTCGATGGGGGCAATACGCACTTTTGGTCGGAGATTGCGGTCAATTTAATGGGCTGGAAGGGACAGCAGCTTGCAGGAATCATGCATCCGGGGGCCTACAGCCTGCTGGGAGTCGGCGTTTCCTTCGCGCTTTCCGCAAAGAACATGCATCCCGATAGCACAGTTGTCCTGATCAGCGGCGACGGCGCCTTCCTCTCCGGCGGCCTCAGCATCGAAACGGCCTTTCAGGAGAACACACCCATCGTGGTCGTAGTCGACAACAATGGCGGTCTCGACTGCATTTCTCAACAACAGGAGCGCCTGTTCGAAAACGGCAAACATTTTGCAACCGACTTCCGCGACATCCCCTTCCACAGCCTCTTTGAAGGACTTGGGGGACATGGCGAACTGGTCGAAACGCGGGAGCAGCTCGGCCCGGCGCTGCAGCGCGCGATCGCCAGCGGCAAGCCGGCCTGCCTAAATGTAAAGGCCAAAGGCGTGATAAGCCCCATCGTGTTGGCGACCACCAACAAGCGCGACAAGGCATCAATCGAATAGGTGCGATATGGCAGTCGTCTCGTCTCATACCCTGAATTCGGTAAACGGAACTCACGCGGGCGGGATCGCCGTCGGCCTTTACAGACTAGCGGCGAATGGCGAGCGAACCGCGGTCTTTCAAACCGCCATGGATGAGGGCGGGCGCCTGTCGGAAACGGTCAATCTTTCCGCTGAAGACGGGCAGGCCCAGTTCGAACTGGTGTTTCAAACCGGCGCCTATTTCGCGCTCCAGTCTCTTCCACAAGACGGTCTTCAGATCATGAAGGAAGTGGTGATCCGTTTTACCATGCCCGACCCGGATGCCCGTTACCACATTCCGCTAATGCTGTCCCCTAACAGCTATTCCGTCTGGTGGTCGAGCTGAAGTTCTCTCCCAAACGAAAGCAGTCGAAGTGTCTGAATCCGGCCTGAACATGTCCCGCCGCATACGGCGGACCCCCTACACTGACCGGGTTGAAGCTCACGGCGTGCGTGGCTTCTCTGTGGTCAATCACATGTTGTTGCCCAAGGCCTTCCAGGCTTCGCGCGAAGAGGACTACTGGCATCTGCGCGAACAGGTTCAGATCTGGGACGTGTCGTGCCAGCGCCAGGTCGAGATCAGGGGCAGGGACGCGGCACGGCTGGTACAGTGGATGACTCCCCGAGACTTGCGGAAGGCACAACGCGGTCAATGTCTCTATGTGCCCCTGGTCGACGAAACCGGAGGCATGATCAACGACCCGGTGTTGCTCAAACTGGACGAAGATCATTTCTGGCTGTCAATTGCCGATTCCGACGTGATGCTCTGGGCCAAGGGCCTGGCACTGGGTGCCGGCATGGATGTGACCGTCGACGAACCGGACGTCTCTCCTTTAGCCGTACAGGGTCCAAAGGCGGAGGACCTGCTGGTAAAGATATTTGGCGAGGAAATCCGGGACATTAAATTCTTCCGCTACGGTTGGTTTGACTTCCAGGGTACGCAGCAGCTCATCGCACGCTCCGGCTATTCCAAGCAGGGTGGTTTCGAAATCTATCTGCGCGACGGTACACTCGGTCCGGCTCTATGGGACCGGGTCTGGGACGCAGGCATCGAATTCGGCATCACACCGGGCTGCCCAAATCTGATCGAGCGGATCGAAGGTGGCCTACTCTCTTACGGCAATGAATTCACGCGCGAGAACAACCCTTTCGAATGCGGCCTTGGTGTCTATTGCACTCTCGACGGCTCAATCGACTTTGTCGGTCGTGCGGCACTGCAAGAGGTTAAGCAGCAAGGGATGCAGCGCCTTATTCGCGGTGTGCGCTTCGAGGGTGCTCCCTGTCCGTCTTGCGGAAAACCCTGGCCGGTAACGGCAGGCGGCCCCGACGGACCACAGATCGGACAGATCACCTCCGCGGCCTACTCGCCACGCCTCGAGTGCAATGTCGGCCTCTCTATGATCGAGCGCGGCTACTGGGAACCTGGCAGGGCCGTCACTGTACACAGCAGTGATGGATTGGTGCGACCCGGCGAAGTATCAAAGCTCCCCTTCGTCCAATAGCCGCTGCGGCACGAGCACTTCAGTTCAGCACGCCGGGTAGCCAGGTCGCGGCTGCCGGAAGAAAGATCATCAGAATCCCGTAGAGGATTCCGACAGCCACGAACAACGGCACCTCTCGGAAAGCCCGTTCGGGACTTTCCTTGACGACGCCAGCTGCCGTATAGACCCCCACACAGACGGGAGGTGTGATCATGCCGATGCCAGCGAAGGCGACGAAGACCACGTAGAGGTGCAGCATGTCGAGATTCAGAGACAGGGTAATCGCAGCAAAGATCGGTACGGTCAGATAAAAGACCGGCACGATCTCGATAAAGGTACCAAGAATCAGGCAAATCACAGCCAATGCGAACCAGAACATCATCGGCGTGCCTCCGAGCTCCGTGAAGTAGGAGATGATGGCCTGGGGTGCCTGCGAATAGGTCAGCACGACCGAGAGAAAGGTTGCCATGGCGATGATCGCGAAGATCACAGCGGTCACCACGACCGTCTGGCGCAGGGCATCAATCAGTCCAGAGAGGGTCAGTTCGCGATAGATAAGAAATCCCATTGCGATCGCCCACATGCCGGCAACCGCAGCAGATTCCGAAGGTGTGAGAAGACCGGCGTAGATCCCGCCGAGGATGATCACCGGTGTCACCAGACCGGGCGCTGCATCGCGCGCCGCAATCCATTTTTCCCGACCTGATGCCGCAACGGGATTCCGGATACTGCGGCACTTCCACATAACCAACGCAATCATCAGAACCAAAAGGATGAAGCCGGGCACGACACCAGCCGCAAAGGTCTTGGAAACCGGAACGTTGGTCAGGGCGCTGAACAGGATCGCCGCATTCGAAGGTGGTATGAGGGATTCGAGCAATGCGGCGGAAGCCGCCAGCACAATGACGAAGGGTTTCGGATACCCCTGCTCGATCATCTTCGGCATCATGATCGTACCAACCGCTGTGATTGCCGCCAGAATCGAGCCGCAAAAAGCAGCAAAAAATCCCATTGCGATCACCATGCCGATGCCAAGCCCGCCGGGCCAGTGACCGACAAGCGAGGTTGCGAAATGCACCATGCGCGAGGCCGCACCACCACGAAGCATGACCATGCCCGTAAAGATGAAAAGCGGTACGGCAATCAGCACATGTTTGGTCATCGAGCCGAACGCAACCTGGATCAGAGTCGACCAAGGCAGGTTCAAGCCCCAGATTGCCGATATAGAGCCACCCAGCCCAAAAACCAGAAAGACCGGTACTGAAAGGAACAGAAGGATCAGGGAAAACGCAATGGCGACGGCATTCATGCCCGCGTCCTATCTTCCGCTGGCCGCCCGGAAAGCTCAGCGACAGTTTCAAGAATCAGTTCGAGAGCAAAAGCAGCCAAGATCGCGAAGCCAACTGGAAATGCGAGATACATGGTCCAGATCGGAAACTCGATTTCCAGTTCGACTGTCTGGCCGAGCATTTTAAACAATGCGACGGCCTCACTGCCGGCGATCAGAAAAATGATCGAAGCGCCCAAGGCCACCAGATTGCATAGCAGCCGCAGAATGAGGCCGGCTTTCGGACCTATTAGTGTTGGCAGGATATCGACCTGAATATGGTGGCCTGAACGCAGCAGCGGTCCGAGCAGCGGAAACACCAGCCAGGGAACAAGAATAGGAGGCAACTCGATCAGCCAGTCGTACCCTGTGCCCGAGATGTAGCGGGTTGCTGCGCTTGCGCTCAAGGCCGCAACGATGATTGCCATGATGATGATTGCCAGGGTCATGGCGGCCCTGGCAATCACACCATTTATGGTACGAAAGCCTGTCAGAATCCAAGTCATGATGATCTCGTGAAACCGGGCGTCATCCATGGCGGAGCATCATCTGCCCCGCCACGGCCGTCCCACAGATTTGAGAGTGTCAGTTGGACGTGAAAGCCTGTGCGGCCTCCAACACTGTAGCGTCGAGAAGATCAGCCATATCCGGCTTGACCTTATCGTTCATCAGGTTGTCGAAACCAGCTTTGGCCTCCCCTTTCAACATCGTCACGACGCCGCCGCGCTCCTCAAACTCGCGCAGTGTATCATCGCCGACCTGCATAATTTTGGCAGTCGACGTGGCCCCGACTTCGGCGCCAACTTCTAGCAGCAGATCCTGCAGATCCTGAGGCAGTCCGTTGAACCAGGTTCCGTTGGCCATGACATAGGCGTCCGAGAAGTACTGATAGGGAAGTTGTGCGAATTTCAAATATTCCCACCAACTGTAGGCCTTGATGCTACCGGGCGGACTGTTGATCGTATCAATCATACCTGTCTGCAAGGATGTGTAGACTTCGCCTGTCGGCAAAGACACGGTATTGGCACCCAGCGCATTCCAAAGTGGACGTTCGCTTTTTATCAGCGCACGTGCCTTCAGGCCTTCCATTGCAGCAACACTGTCGAGCGCTCTTGCGGCACTGAAGGTCATCACCGGTCCTACCGGGTCGAACATCAGCAGTTTGGTGTTCGACTTGGTGGTAATATCGCCCCAAATCTCCATGCCGGCTTTGGAGGTCAAGAAGAAGTCGCGCTGCTCTTTATAGGATCGAAAGAGTCCCGGATAGGCGGCGACGTTGTAATTCTTGTTGAGTGGCGGGAAGCTGACGATCCCGACAATCCCGCCGAGTTCAACCGAACCCGCAGCCACCGCGGCAAAGACTTCACGAATGCCGAACAACTGTCCCGACGGAAAGGTGTCGATCCGCAGGCGTCCTTCGGCACGCCGGTTCACCTCATCGGCAAACATCTTCGCATGAATGGCGCTATGATGAGTCGGGCTCCAATGATAGGAGAGCCGGGCAACGATTTCTTCGGCCGCGGCCGCACTGGAAATCGTTCCAGCGCTGGCAGAAACCGTGGCACACAAAAGAAGGGAGAACAGGCGTGATAACGCACCACGCAATTTGGTCTGACGGTCATGCATATGAATTACCTCCGTGACACGCTGCAGGTGTGTTTCACGTAGAACCGCCCATCAAGATTCCCGGGCGTACAGAGGCTTCGCTTAATTCTTATGTCTTTCAAAAGCCTCGAATGCAGCATGCTATCGCTAAAAATTATGAGGAAAGGAGACATTAAACAAATAGAATTGTTTCCTGTTTTCATTCGAAAATTCTATGACTCAATCAATCCTGCAGGGTTGTGTTGCCAGTTGCGGGGTCCGTCTGCCGAACAGCCTGAACCGAAAGCAGCTGAGAACCCGCCGCGCTGACGCTTAACTTCTCTGGAAGGCTGTATAGAATTGCTGGCGGGAGATGCGGTCTGATCAATCGCGTTTGGCAAGTTTTTCAATAAAAAGCTCGGCGAGCTCTTTTGCCTCCAGAGAGAGCGTATCCAGGCCCTTCGTCACAATCGCTATGTTGTATTTGAGGCTCTGGCGGATCGGGCGACTGACGACACCGCCAAGCTTTTGCGCAATCTTCGCCGAATAAGGATCGACGATGCCCAGCGCACCGGTCCCGCGCACCAGAGATGCCGCGACGGGCATGTTAGCTGCACTGAGGCGCGAGCTCTGGCGTAACCTGGCCGAAAGCTGGTGATCAATATCCAGCATCTCATCTGGATAAGCGCCACCGAAAGTCACAAAGGTCTCCGTCCCTGCAATTTCCTCCAAATCTACATCGCCTTTACCGCTGGCCAGCGCATGTGTCTCGGGCAACAAGCAGACATAGGGAACCGCGGTCTGAAACAGCACTTCGACGCCGTCATAGGGCGGCGACCGCCCGACGATCCCGAGATCGAACTGCAGCATGCGCACGGCATCGACGATCGAGGGTGTATTGCGGGTGTAGACCATGATCCGGACATCCGGCCGGTTTTCGTAGAGTTCGCCCACGGCTTCCGGCATGACAATATAGGAAAAGGCAGGAATCACGCCGACCGAAACCACGCCGCCGGCCGTCGTGCGAATGGTATCGGCCAACTCCTTCAGGCGATCGGTCCCGATAAACATGCTCTCGACCGCCTGATAGAAACGCCGCGCCTCCACCGTCGAGACCAAGCCGCGTCCGGCGCGAATGAAAAGTGGAAAGCCCACCGAGCGCTCCAAATCGCCGATCAACCGGCTGACGCTGGGTTGAGAGATATGCAAAAGGTCCGCAGCCCCCGTGATCGAGCCGGATTCGATGGTCGCGCGAAAAGCTTCCAGTTGCCGCAAATTCATCTTTACCCCAACCCTAAATTGACTTCCCATTCATAGAATTATCAAATTCGTCGGGGGATTTGGCAAGAAATTGCTATGCAAGCTTCTGGATAAATATTTCCGACACAACCTTTATTGAGGGTCGAATCGCTCCTTGTTCGATATCTTCCCCAATAGCTGATGCCAAGTCTTGGTCATGTGAGAACGAGAGACAAAGCAGGGCACCAGCGACGCTGCAATCAAGCGTTTCGGTACTTGAGACTACCGCAAGTCCCCAACACAAAGTAACGCGGCCCTGGGACTGTTCGATCTTTATTGGCTCTGGAGCACGAACGTCGCCTCGCGCGCTCTGACGATCTCGGTCAAAACTTCGTTGTATGGCGTCGCAATGCCCAGTTGCTCCCCGAGCACGGGTACCATTCCGTTGATGGCATCGATCTCAGATGGGCGGAAAGCATGGTGATCCAGCAGCATCGACGGACGGGCGTCCGGCATTTTCGTACCAAATGCAGTGACATAAGCAATTGGGTCCTCGAAGGCGAAGGCAATGCCCATGGCCTGTCCGAGCGCAAAGACCTCCTCGGTACAACCAAGCGCAATCTTCCAACGCCGGGGTTCGCTCATCAGCTCGCCCAAAGTACAGTTGAAGACGGTACAGGGTGCGCTGAAGGTGCAGTTGCAGATGAATTTTTCCCAAATCAACTGATTGATGTCCGCAAAGGCTCTGACGTTAAAGCCGGCGTCTCTCCAGATGCTGGCCACGGTCTCCAAACGCTCGCTGAGACCGCCTTGCATTTCGCCGATGCGGATCAGATTCATCGCATTGTGATGCACATGCCCCGGTCCCTTCATGGAGGCTCCAAAGCCGTCTGCAACACCCAGCAATACATTGGCAACCGGTAGGTGTTCCGCGATCCGCTCACCCGAACCCAGACCGTTCTGGATGGTCAGAACCAGGGACTGTGGTTGCAGGAGCGGCGCGATCGAACGGGCCGCCGCCCCTACGCCAGCCGCTTTGGTCGCGATGATGTAAAGATCACAGTGGTCTGCATCAGCCGGATCATCGGTGGCGTGAAGCGATTTTACGAGCCGGTCACCGCTTGCGCCCTCCACCCGTAATCCCGACGTTCGAATGGAGTCGAGATGCTCCCGCCAAAGGTCGATGGCCCAGACGTCATTTCCTGCGTCAGCCAGCAGCCCGGCATAAATCGACCCCATGGCGCCAGCACCTATTACGGCCACCTTCATGCGCCCACCTTTTGAGGCATCATCGTTTCCTTCGGCAACCTGATATCAAACCTCGCTCTCAAAACATCGTCAGTCACGTCATCGATATGCTTTGGAAAATGACTTGAAAGAATCTCGCGTGCCAGATCACGTGCGGGTTGACGAATGTCGCGCGCCCCGTTTCTTTCCCAGTCGTCCGGTGAGCATCTGTCAGCAACCTGGGGATAGAGAAAGTCTGTTTCCATGCGTTCCAGTGTCTGAATATTGCCAAGATAGTGACCGTCGCCTTTGACCACCTCATCGATCACCTCTGCGGAGAGAGTTTCCGCATTGACTTCGATCGCGGAGATCGCACGCAAGATACCACCGAGCATGTCATTGTCGATCACATAGCTTTCGAAGGAGCAGCCCATCAGGCTGGCTTGCATACCACAAGCCTGAGTGATCATGTTGCTGCCCGCCTGCGCGGCAAGTGTTACCGACAGGCTCTTCTCGTAGCCGCTCTGAGCATCTGGAATCTTGCTGTCGGTCGCACCCGCGATTGAGGCATTGGGCAGGTCGTAGTACTGCGCCATCTGGACCGCTGCCGCCATCAGGGTCGCCTGTTCTCCTCCGCCGCCGGTCATGGCGCCGGTGCGCAGATCAGTGATCATCGGTTTGGCGCCGAAGATAACGCGCGCCCGGGGATTTACCAGCCATGCGAATACCATACCGGCGAGCGTCTCCGCCACGGTCTGAACCACGGATCCTGCCATGCTGACGGGACTTGAGGCACCAGACTGTCCGATTGAGTTGGCATGGACTGGAATATCCAGCGACACTGCCTGCTCCATGACAGCACAGGCGTCGCCGGCAAAGCGCATCGGTGGAATGACATGGTTGATGTTTATGGAAAGGAACGGCCGCTCGACGAAGGCCTCTTTCGATCCGGCGATCTCAAAACACAGCGCTGCAATTTCGCTGACATAGGCCGGTTCAGAGACACTGACGCAAACGTGCTTGGCAGTGCCCGCAAGGCTCGCGTAAGCCGTGTTCAAGTCCAGCGACAGAGCATCCGGCATGTCGCGTGCCACCAGCGAACGGCTGAAGAAGTGAATGTTCGGCAGGGCATCGACCAGACGCGCGGCATCGTAGAGATCACGCAGCATCGATCCACGATATCGCCCGCTTTCAAGGTCAATGATATTGGGCGAAGCACCTCCGGAGCCCATGTGCACGCGCTTACCCGAAAGATCCATCTCACAGCCTGGTTTCTGCCCATGCAGAACAAAGCCGCGCCGCAAGCCGGCAAGCGCCCGCTCGACCAGCCCGCGCGGGAAAGTCAGGCGTCCAGCGTCGGTCGCCCGTCCACCGGTCGCCGTAACCCGCGCGATCATCTCATCCGGCGCCTCGGATAGGCCGGTGGTTTCGAGGATCGTCAGAATAGCTTCGTGGATTTTGGCGATATCAGTGGCCTTCAAGGGCTGATACTGACCGCCAATCATCCCCGGCCAAACGGGCGACCTCTGCTGATCTGTTCCTTCAGCCCGCGCCTTGGCCCTGGTTTTGCGGCCGCGTCTCGCCTTTGGCTTCACAGCATCGGCATCCTGTGGTCTTTCGACAATCATCTCTGGCCGGATCGGCATCGCTATTTCCCGCGGTTTCTCAAACTTACAGGTCCGATCGAAATCATCATCGGACCGAAAGCAGTCGACAAACGACAAATACAAGATTTACACATAAAGAAAACTGGCCCCATAAATTCGAGATCTGGCCCATGCGACGGAAACGGCAGCGTCTTCCCCTCAACGCCTTGCGCACCTTCGAAGCTGCGGCCCGCCTACAAAGCTTCAAAGAGGCCGCCGATGAGCTCTGTGTCAGCGCAACAACCGTCAGCAATCAGATCCGTCAGCTGGAACGGGACTGGGGTTGTCTGTTGTTCGTGCGCAAGACCCGACAGGTCGTCTTAACCGACACCGGACTTTCGCTCAGCCGGGTCGTGAAGACGGCATTCGATTCCATCAGCGCCGAGATCGAGAGCCATGTGGCGACCTCAAAAAAATCGGTGACGCTGGCAGTGGGGCCGATCTTCGCATCGCGCTGGCTGATCCCAAGATTGGCAGGATTTCGCCGGAGGCACCCGGATATCGAGTTGATCCTGCATCACGGCCCACGGATCACCAGTTCTGCGAACATGACCACCGCAATTGCCGTCGATTGGGGCCGTGGCGATTGGGCAGGGCTTGAATCACAGCGGCTCCTCGACATCCGTTACGCTCCTGTGGTCAGCCCAGATTTGGTGAAAGAACGCGGTGGCATCACCAAGCCCGCCGATTTAGAGCGCTTTCCGATTCTGCATCAATACGATCGTACGGAATGGAACGCCTGGCTTGACCTTGCGAAACTGCCTGGGCTGGCGTTTGCCGAAGAAACGGTCATTGAAGATTCGAACGTCGTCGTCCAGGCCGCGATCGATGGGCAGGGCGTCGCGCTCGGGATCTTCCCTTTTGTCCAGAGAGAGATCGAGACGGGGCAGTTACTGAGGCCATTCGAAATCGAGTTGGCGCCGACCAGGTCGTTCTTTCTCCTAACTCGGCCTGGTGTGCGCGAAAGCCGTGAAATCGCGGCGGTCTGCGAATGGTTTGAACGTGAGGCAGAAGCCTACCGAGCCATTATGTCTTTTGCGAAAACACCCAACAAGACAGGCGCTGGTTCCGGCCTTTAGCTGAAGGACCAGAAGCAGATTCACGATTTCACCTTTTCAGTGAAATTCGGTCAATCTCGGTTCCGGAATATATGAAATTTGGATGAATCACGCAAATAATTCTATTTGTGCTATGCATAGACTGCTCATTAGACTTTGCAATCAGGATTCCAGCAATCTGGCGAACCTGAACGGATGGTAATTTTTTTATCCATAGGATGAGGAATTGTCGTTTGTCAGCAGGGTCGGCCACTTGAAACTCTTTGCCATGCGGAACCAGAGAAACGCGGTATTCGCGGTGCAAAGGTTCCGCAGATAAAAAGAAGCAAAAAGCACGTCATTGGGAGGTCAGTCACATCATGCAGAAAACTCTTGGATACGCGATTCTCGCCGTCCTCGCGGGCGCATCAACCGCACTGGCGGAACCAAGCGGGACATTCCGCCAGGCTCACGAGCTGGGCTTCGGAAGTGCCTCAAGCCTCGACCCGATTTCAAAGGGCCGGGTTTTCCAGATCACCGAAAAAATCATGAACCGCCTGGTTCGGCCCGGTCTCGACGGTAAACCGACACCAGACCTTGCGGTAAGCTGGACCTCCAATGCCGAGGCGACGGAATGGACGTTCGAGCTGCGCGAGGGTGTGAAATTTCATGACGGCACGGCCTTTGATGCCGAAGACGTCATTTACTCGCTTGGACGCGTGCAAGATCCGGAATTGGATTCTCCGGCGGCTTCGACCATTAAGATGGTCGAAAAAATCGAGACCGCAGAGGGAAACAGCATCAAGATGATCTTGTCGGCGCCGTACGCCGACTTGCCGCTGCAGCTTATGGACTATCGTCTGCGGATGATCCCCAGTGGATCGGGCGATGCGATCGCGACAAGCGGCATTGGCACCGGCCCTTTTAAAGTCGTCACGTTCGACGCTGAGGGAACGACAACCCTGGCGGCGAACCCGGACTACTGGGAAGGCGCACCGGGTGTCGCGAGCATGGAGATCATCGGCATCTCGGACGGCCAGGCCCGTCTGCAGGCATTGCTGGGCGGCCAGATCGACATGCTGAGGGGCGTGACGGAACAACAGCGCGTGCTGTTCGAAAAGAGCGATAAATTCGCCCTGCAGGACATTCCGACCGGAAACTGGCGCGGTATCGTCTTTCGCACCGATGTTCCTCCGTTCGACGATGCACGCGTCCGAAAGGCTGTGCGTGTTGCAGCCGACCGCCAAGGCCTGGTCGACCTCGTTCTTGGCGGTGGCGGTGTTGCCAGCTGCGATACACCGGCTGGACCGACGGATCAGTACCGTGCAGAGCTCACCTGCCCTCAGAACATCGAGGAAGCGAAACGCTTGTTGAGCGAAGCCGGGCATCCGGACGGGATCGAATTCGATATCCACGCCAGCAGTCTCGAGCCAAGCTGGGTGACCCTCGCCGAAGCCTATCAGCAGCAGGTTGCCCCCGCCGGGATCAAGGTCAACATCGTTCTGGCGCCGACCGACGGTTACTGGAGCGACGTCTGGCGCAAGAAATCCGTCGCCATGACCCGATGGAACCAACGGCCTGCCGACCAGATCCTGCATGAGGCCTATCTGGGTGGCGCACCCTGGAACGAATCCTATTGGGACAACAAGGATTTCGACGGAACGCTGGCTGCCGCGAGACGTGAACTCGACTTCAACAAGCGACGGGCTCTGTACATCAAGGTTCAGGAGCAACTGTTCGACGAAGGCGGAACGCTGGTCCCCTATCACGTCAATAAGCTTGTGGGCACAACCGCCCGGGTGAAGAACCTGGATGCGGTGGTCAACGACGCGGTACGCTGGCATATGATCACCGTGGATTGACATTGTAGACTGGCGTTATTGATCCGGCTGAACCTAGGTATCGAGATGCAGTGGTTCGGCCGGATCCTGCAAACTACCAGACGAGACGCGGTGCCAACCCTTTCGTGCGCGTGGAAAATTCGATGACCGCTACATTGACGGCTGCACAGATAGAGCAATTCCATCGCGACGGTTTTCTCTTTCCTGTCGAGGCAATGGGCCACGAAGAGATTAGACATTACCGCAGAGAGCTCGAAACCATCGAGCAGCGTTACAGCGAGGAAAATCACGAGCATGCGATCGGCCGCTATCTGCTCGGCGGATCGGCAAACGTCGTTCTGCCGCTTGCTGCGCAGCTCTGCAGCCACCGCGGCATCCTGGATGCCGTCGAAAGCCTCCTAGGTCCCGACTTGTTGGCATGGGGCATTTCTTTCTTCATCAAAGAACCAGGCGACGGCAAAATCGTCACCTGGCACCAGGATCTGACCTACTGGGGTTTGGGAGAAACGTCAGATCAGGTTACGGCCTGGCTGGCGCTCTCGCCCGCAACACCCGTTTCGGGCTGTATGCGGTTCGTGGCCGGATCCCATAAGAACGCCGTCGTTCCGCATAGAGACACCTATTCCGAGAACAATCTGCTTTCCCGTGGGCAGGAGATTGCGGTCGAGGTCAAGGAGGAGCATGCGACAAACATCGAGCTCGCCCCGGGACAGCTTTCGCTTCATCACGGCTTGATGTTCCATTCCTCGGGGCCGAACCAATCTTCGGACCGGCGCATCGGTGTGGCGATCCGTTATGTCAATCCGAGCGTCCGCCAAGAAGTCGGTGCCCGGGACTATGCCCTTCTGGTGCGCGGCGCCGACCGGGTGCGAAACTTTATCCACTTTGCCGCACCGGCGCGCGATTTCGATCCAGCAGACTTGTTACTGCATGAAGAAATTCTAGAAGACAAAGCCGCCGTCAATTTTAGAGATGTGTCCTGAGCCGGTGAAAATGTGCGCGAACCGGAAAGGCCCGATTAGAAAGGCCAAGGCATGATCCAGCTGCTTCTGCGCCGCCTGTTCCTTGGCCTGATCACCATAGGGTTGGTTTCAGGCATCATCTTCGTTTCTGTCGAAGCACTGCCCGGCGACTCCTGCACCGCTTTCCTCGAGCGGGAAGCGGAAGGCAAGCGGCTCGAAAACTGCCGCAACGACCTTGGCCTGAACCGGCCGGCGGCAGTGCGTTATTTCGACTGGGCCGGCAGGGCATTGCAGGGTGACTTCGGGGTCTCGGCCAACGGCACGAAGTCAATCGCCGACATGGTCGGCACCAGACTGCGCAACTCGCTGGTCCTCGCCCTGGCCTCATTGATTATCGGGATCCCATTGGCGATCTTTCTTGGCATCGTCACAGCACTATGGCGCGACCGGCAGCTCGACCTCTGGATCTCCACCATCGCGATTTTCGCCATGACCATACCCGAGTTCGTCAGCGCGACCGTGCTGATTCTCATTTTCAGCGTCTGGCTGGGGTGGCTGCCGGGCATCGTTATCGCCCCGGCACACGCACCGATCTCGCAGCTTCTGCCTGAAGTGATTTTGCCGATCATCGCCATCTCCATGGTAATGACCGCCCACATGCTGCGCATGGTGCGGACCAGCGTCATCGAGGTCATGGCCAGCGACTACGTTCAGATGGCGCGTCTGAAGGGTGTGCCTTACTGGCAAATGGTCTTCCGGCACGTCCTCCCAAACGCCCTGCTGCCTGCAATCAATGTCATCGCCCTGACGGTTGCCTGGCTGTTGGGCGGCGTGGTCGTGATCGAGGTTGTGTTCAACTATCCGGGCCTGGGGCGCTTGATGATCGACGCGATCTCCGACCGCGATCTGCCGGTCGTACAGGCCATCGCGCTGATCCTGGCATTGATCTACGTCGGCGTTAACCTGTCCGCGGACCTCCTCACGATGATCGCCAACCCGCGCTTGCGCACGCTGCACACAAGGAAATCATGACCAGCCTCTCAGATACGGCAGTTGCAGGACAAAAACCGCTTTTGGTACGCGCGGCTGTTGTCATTGGCGACATCGTGTCCCGCCCTTCCGGCTTGATCGGCTTCGGCCTCGTCGTGCTGCACATATTCCTGGCCATCGCCTCCCCCTTCTTCGTGCCCTACGACTACAAGGAAGTAAGCGCCCAGCTGATGCTGCAGGCGCCAAGCGCGGAGCATTGGTTCGGCACCGACCATCTGGGCAGGGATATCTTTACGCGCACGCTGCTGGGGGGACGCGAAGCCTTGATGGTGACTGCGATAGCGACTCCGATCGCCGTCACCTGGGGCGGCTTTCTCGGTGTCCTGTTCGGCTTGTTGGGCGGACGGTTCGACGATGTGCTTATGCGTGTGGTCGATGCTTTTCTGTCTCTTCCCTGGATACTGGTGATGCTCCTGGCCGTGGTGATTTTCGGCTCAAGCTCTCAGGTTCTGATCCCGACCCTCGGCTTCTTTTACGGCATCCCGGTGATCCGCATTGCCCGCGCCGCCACCCACGACGTGGTGGCCCGCGACTTCGTCGTAGCCGCAAGGGCGCGCGGTCAACGTAAAATGACCATTATCGGACGCGAACTGCTGCCCAACGTACTGGATGTCCTTATGGTCGAGGGCGCGATGCGTTGGTCCTGGATGTTGCTGGCCTTCAGTTCGCTGTCGTTCCTGGGTTTCGGCGTTTCCCCACCAACGCCGGACTGGGGTTTGATGATCTCGGACTCGCGCGGTTTCATGTCCTTCGCGCCCTGGGCCGCGCTCGCACCGGTCGTCGGACTCAGTTCACTCATTATCGGGATAAATCTCACGGCCGATGCTTTAGCCAAAGCAATGGGAATAGACCGCGCCCAGAAGGCTCCGCTGTGACAATGACGACCGCGACGAGAACGACCGGGACCACAATGACTGCGCCTGTAACGACTGCGCCTGTATCGCCTGCGCCTTTGATCGAAATCGAGGATCTGAGCATTGGTTTTACCAGCCGGTCGGGCGCGACACTTCCGATCCTGCGCAATATCGATCTGACGATCAACGAAGGCGAAACCGTCGGTCTCGTCGGCGAAAGCGGCTCAGGCAAGAGCACCCTTGCGCTGGCGATGATGGGCTACCTCAAAGGCGGTCTGCGTGTCCTTAATGGCGCTACTTCCTTCCGCGATCGCAATACCTTCGAACTGAGTACCCAGGAATTGGAGCAGATTCGCGGCGGTGAACTGGCATTAATCCCCCAGAATGCCGGACAGTCGTTGACACCGACCCTGCGGATTGGGGCGCAAATCGGTGAGGCCCTGAAACTGCACAGCCGGATCGAGGAAGCCGACTGTCCGGCACGCGTGATTGAGCTCCTGTCCCAAGTGCGCCTCCCCGACCCTGAACAGCTGGTAGAGCGCTATCCCCATGAACTCTCCGGAGGACAGCAACAGCGGGTCGCGATTGCCATGGCACTGGCAGGAGAACCCGATGCCTTACTGCTGGATGAACCCACAACCGGCCTCGATGTCACAACGCAGGCACATGTTCTCGAACTGTTGCGCGATCTCGCGGCCAACACTGGAACAGCGATGGTCTATGTCAGCCATGATCTCGGTGCCATTGCCAGGGTCAGCGACAGGATCGTAGTGATGTATGCGGGCGAAATCGTTCTGGAAGGCAACTCCCGCCAGGTCTTGAGAACGCCCGTACATCCCTATGCCCGCGGCCTGCTTGCCTCGATCCCCAAGCTCGCAGACGCACGCCTGCCGGTCGCCATGGACGGCCGTCCACCCTCACCGGGCGGCACGGGGGCCGGCTGTGCCTTTGCCGATAGATGCGCTCTGGCGGAAGCGCGCTGCAGAGCAGAACAACCGTTGCTGCAGAAAGCCCAGGGCGGCCAGACAGTGCGCTGTCACCTGCAGGAAGAGGTCGCGCATCTGGCGATGCCCGCGAGCGCGACGGCAGAACGCACATCAATCCCCGACCGCACCCCGTCTGTCCTCGACCTGGACGACGTCGCCATCAGCTACGCGCGCCCCGGCCTGCTGGACCAGATTCTGGGACGGCAGTCAAATGCGACTCCTACCGTAGACAATATTTCCATCGCGATCCGAAAAGGAGAGACGATCGGGCTGATCGGCGAATCCGGGAGCGGCAAATCGACGATCCTCAAAGCGATAGCGGGTTTGCTTCCCACCAAAAACGGCAAGATCACTTTTGGAAGCAACGAGGCGCTGCACAGCAATGTCGATAAACGGAGCAACGACCAGCTCAGGCGGATTCAGTTGATTTTCCAGAATCCGGATGATTCGCTTAACCCTCGCCATACCATTGCGGAAATCCTGGCACAGCCGCTCCGGCTCTACTTCGGTTTAACCGGAGACGATCTGCGTGCCCGCAGTGAAGAACTTCTCGAGCGTGTCCGATTGGGCGCACACTATCTAGAGCGGTTGCCCAGCCAGCTTTCCGGCGGTGAAAAACAACGGGTTGCAGTGGCCCGAGCCTTCGCAGCGGATCCTGAACTGGTTTTATGCGACGAGGTCACATCGGCGCTCGACGTCTCGGTGCAGGCTGCTGTTCTCGAACTCTTAAAACAGCTTCAGGAAGATCAGGGCACGACTTACCTTTTCGTCTCGCACGATCTCGCAGTGGTCCGCGCGCTGGCCGACCGGGTTGCCGTTCTTTATCAGGGCCGGCTGTGCGAGATTGGTCCGGCTGAGAGAGTCTACGCATTGCCGTCGCACCCCTATACCGAAGTCCTCTTGGGCGCGGTTCTGGAACCAGACCCGGATACAGCACCCGTCCTGACCGCCGAAGACGTGGTCGAGCTTTCGCCCGTCGCCAATGGATGCTCCTTTCAGCGGCGCTGTCCAAGACGCCTGGGTGCCATCTGCGACAGCACGACCCCGCCCCTTCAGTCGGATGACAAAGGGCATGCGATTCGCTGTCACATTCCCAGGGAGGAATTGTTGGCTCTGCAATCGCAGGACCACGCCCAAGGCGACGCCACTAGTCCGCGGTTAACACAACCCGGCCTGTAATCTTCCCGGCTTTCAAGTCGCTGAGGGTTTCGTTGACCTCGGAAAGCGCGCGGGAGGTGACGGGAATCTCCTGGACCCGACCTGAGCGAACCAACGCGATGAGCTCCCTCAATTCACCACTGCTGCCGACATGGCAACCGCGCACGGTCAACGCCTTTTGCGGCAGCCACGGCAGCGGCATCCGGAAATCTCCCCCGTAGAGACCGACCACCACATAACGTCCGGTCTTCACCAGCGCATGCACCGCAAGACGCGAGGTCGACGGAGCCCCAACGGTATCGAGGACTGCCAAAAGCTGGTTATCTGTGATCCTGCGCAATTCCTCCAATGCATCGTCACGGCTACCGTCCAGCACCGCCTGCGCCCCCATAGATGCCGCCGCCTGCAGTTTCAACGGATCGATGTCGACCGAAATTATCCGCTCATGTCCCATAGCGCGGGCGATCGCGATAGCATTGAGGCCGAGACCACCGGCCCCCATGACCGACAGCCATTCACCGTCGTTCACCGGCCCGATCTTCTTGAGTGCATTATAAACCGTGAGGCCTGAGCAGGCGTGGGGGGCGACAGTGTCAGGATTCAAACCCTCCACATCGATCAGGAACTTCGGATGATCGACCAGAACATGGGTTGCGTAACCTCCGTCGCGAACCAGACCAATGATCCGCATCTCCATGCAGTCGTTTTCCCGGTCTTCCTTGCAGGCCCGGCATTCACCACAGCCGATCCAGGGGAAGACGAGCATCATCTTTCCGAGCGCGAGATCACCGGCCTCCGGCCCGACAGCCAAGACTTCGCCCACGATTTCGTGTCCCATGGTCACGGGAAGACGCATGCCGCGGTCCGCCATTCGGAACTGGCCTTCCTCACCCAGGTCGAAAAAGCCCTCCGCAATATGCAGATCGGAATGACAAACACCTGAACGGCGGACCCGGAGCAGCACCTGAGTCCCCTCCGGTGACGGCACCTCTCTCTCGCGAGCCTTTAGCGGTTTACCAAATTCGACCAGATCATAGCTTCTGTAGGTCGCCACTCGTATCTCCCTGACTCGAAGTTGCTTATAGTATCGTTACCGGATCGAAGATCTTGCTTGGACGGGCTTTGGACAAACGGCCGTAGAGCTGTTCGTCCGGTAACCACGCATCGAGTTTTTCGCGCAAAGTCAAAAGGCGATTGAAATCGATTCCGGTCGCCAGCCCCATGCTCTCCAGCAGATAAACGCAGTCTTCGGTCGCTATGTTGCCTGAGGCGCCCGGCGCAAATGGACAGCCGCCCAATCCACCAAGAGATGCGTCAAAGCGCCGGACACCGGCTTCCAACGCCATGACAACATTGGCGAGCCCCATGCCCCGCGTGTCGTGGAAATGCGCCGCGAGCGGTATCTTACCTACCATACCCGCGACCTGACCATAAATCCGCCGCACCTGCGCCGGATCGGCGTAACCTACCGTATCCGCAATGTTCAGTTCGTCCGCACCCGCCTCCGCAAGCTGCTCAACCAGCTCGAAGACCTGGCGCTCGGATACTTCGCCCTGAATGGTGCATCCGAACGCCGTCGCGATTGCGCCTGAAATCTCCACTGTGCCCTTCAAACCGCGCCGATCGCGCTCGGCCACAAGTTCGCGAAAGGCCGTGACGGAATCTTTGATTGGACGGCGGACATTGGCCAGATTATGCGCCGCGCTGGCGGAGAGCACGAAAACGATCTTTTCCGCACCTTGATCGAACGCCCGTAAAGCTCCCTTTAGGTTGAGAACCAAAACCGCAGCCCGCAGTCCGGCGATCGCCTTAGCGCCCTCCAGAACTTCCGCGGCATCGGCAAATTGCGGGATGACCGACGGCGGAACGAACGAGGTGACCTCGATCTCGGTAAAGCCGGCAGCCACCTGATCCCGGCACCAGTCAAGTTTGTTATTCGCCGGCACAATCTGCTGAATAAGTTGAAGCCCGTCGCGCAGCCCCACTTCCCGGACAGTGACCTGATCCGTCATCGCCTTCCCTCAACGGCCCCGAAACTGCGCTTTGCGTTTTTCATTGAACGCCATCACGCCTTCTCGCCTGTCTTCAGTCACCACTGTACGATTGTATGCTTCGATCTCGAACGCGAGGCCATCTGCAAGCGACATCTGCAGCCCGCGATGGATCGCCAGTTTTGCCTGCCGGACGGCAACCGGCGCATTGCCGGCGATGTTCGCTGCGGTCTCAACTGTTTCGTCAAGAAGCCGATCCTGGGAAAAAATCGCGTTGACCAAGCCCCAGTCCAAAGCCTGCGCAGCGGTAAAAGGTTTTCCAGAAAAAATAAGTTCCTTCGCGCGTTTTTCTCCAACAGCCCGTGCAAGATTTTGCGTACCGCCCGCGCCGGGGATGATGCCGAGTGTGGTCTCGGTCAAGGCAAAACGAGCCCTCTCCGCAGCATAGAGAAAATCCACAGCAGCGGCGATTTCACACCCACCGCCGTAGGCTGCGCCATTGACCGCACCGATAATTGGTAGGGGACAGCCCAAAATCGCCCGGATCATCCGCTCGAAAACCAGGTGCTGCCCGCGCCAGTCTTCATCGCTCATGTCCTTGCGCTCTTTCAAATCGCCACCGGCGCAAAAAGCCTTCGAACCGGCGCCTGTCAGAACCGCGCAACGGGTGTCACCGGGATCCAGCGCAAGCTTTTCGAACAGTTGAACCAGATCCAGTCCCATCTGGGTGTTGATCGCGTTTGCGGATTCTGGCCGGTTGAGCGTTACGACCAACAGGTGAGGCTCTCGAGCCTCCAAAAGAAGAGTCGAATAGTCTTCGCTCGCCATAATACCTTCCATCTGATCGCAATCCACGAACGCCTGAGGCAACGTAAAGTCTCAGGAGTAGCACCCCATAATACAAATAGAATATTTTTGCCGACACCATACCGGAATTCGATATCGTCCATCACATAAGACCCTGCAGATCCGAACCCGGTTGCGCGATCCACTCACCGCATCTGATCATCGATGCGATTTCGCTGGTAAGAATGGCAATAACGGATTCTGTTGCCCGTGTGTTCGACCGATCCGCCGGCATCCCCAAAATGAGCTGTCTGCGCACCTGTGGCGATTCCAAGGTACGGGCTTCGACAGCACCATCCTTGACGTCTTCGGTAACAGCAGAAAGCGGCACGAAGGCATGGTACATGCCACGTGCGACCAATGATTTCAGAACCCTGAAGGAATCACCGTCGAACGCTACGTTGAGGGTGACACCTGCCGATTCCGCCGCAGCATCAACCACGACCCGAATACCGTGTGGCCGGCTCGGTAACGCGAGTGGCAGCGCCGCGGCTTCCTCGAAACGAAGGGTCGCACCGGCACCAGGAAGCGAACCGGGCGGACTGATGATCCCGATATCCTCGTAAAGAAGCTCTTTGGTACGCAGATGGAAATCACCTGACGGACCGTAAAGAAAGGTGAGATCAATGTCGCCGCGCTGAAGCCATTCGATAAGATAACCCGAGTAGCCCTCGGTAAGGCGAAGCGTCACGCCAGGTAGGTCTCGGGCAACACGCTCCACCAACCGCACCGCGAGTACCGAGGTAACCGTCGGCATCAGACCCAGGGCGACATGTCCCTTCACCTCTGCATGCATGGATTGGATATCGTGCACTGATTGCTCGAGCTGCCGGACGAGCCCCGAGACCCTCGCGAGGAGTTCTTTCCCCGGTTCGGTCAGGTCCATGCCGCGGACATGACGGTCGAACAGGGCAACACCCAATTCATGTTCAAGGAGTTTGATCTGACGGGAAAGTGCGGGTTGAGCAATGCGCAGTCGATCAGAAGCCCGGCTCAGCGACCCTGCCTCGGCAACGCAGATGAAGGTCTTCAACTGTTTGAGATCCACCGGGTCTTCCTTCGCAAAATGTTATAGCAGTTATATAAGCATTATAGTTTTTGCATCTCTGTCAATCTCCGAGGCTGGTCTTAGACTGGTTAAGCTGGCCTCAGGATGGGCGAGACTTCGGATAGTCCGACAAGCTATGGGATTGCGACACTTATGGGGCTAAACAACGAACTCGAAGGCGTGATGGTCGTGTCCGTCGAACAGGCAGTGTCGGCGCCGTACTGCGGCCTCCTGCTGGCGGATTCCGGCGCCCGTGTGATCAAGGTCGAGCGGCCCGAAGGCGATTTTGCGCGTGCTTACGACAAGGGTGCCGATGGTCAAGGTGTGTTCTTCGCCTGGATCAACCGCGGAAAGGAATCCGTCTGCGTTAACCTCGATGAACCGAGTGATGCGGCCCTCCTGCAAAACATGCTGCAAAGGGCTGATGTATTCCTTCACAACCTCGCGCCTGGCTCGCTGGCAAAACGTGGGTTTACTGGAACCGAGCTGCGCCGTGATAATCCGAGGCTGATCACCTGCGAAATCACCGGTTACGGCCACGACGGCGAGGCCCTGGAGAAAAAAGCCTACGACCTTCTGGTTCAGGCCGAAAGCGGCCTCTGCGCCGTCACGGGAACTCCCGAGATGCCGGCCCGTGTCGGGATATCGATCTGCGATATCGCGACCGGACTGACAGCTTACTCTGCCGTTCTACGCGCCCTGATCCAACGCGGACGAACCGGTGTTGGGATCGATCTCTCAATTTCCATGTTCGACGTCATGGCGGACTGGATGAATATGCCGTTGCTGGGGCACCGCTACCTCAGCGGTGCTCCTGCGCGCACCGGCCTTAGCCACGCTCTTATCGTTCCTTATGGCGCCTATAGCACTTCGGACGGCAGCAAGATCATGATCGCCATTCAGAACAATCGTGAATGGCGGAACTTTTGCGACAAGGTGCTCGAACGACCCGATCTGTGCCTCGATCCAAAATATGCAAATAATCCCGATCGCGTAGCCAACCGCAGTGCGGTTGACGAAGCCATCGAAGCGGTATTCCAAGAGAAAGACCGAGACGAGTTAATGGCCGTTCTCGGCGCTGCCCGCATTGCCTGTGCCCGGCTCAGCAGCGTGGAGGATCTCACCCAACACACGTTTCTACGAAATCTTCAGATCCAATTTGGCGGCGCAGAGGTTACAGTCGCCGATCTGCCGGTTCAGATCGATGGCGCCCGGGCAACCGAAGTTCCCGTGCTCAACCAACATGGATCGTCAATCCGGCAGGAATTCGGCAGCTAACGGCAGGATTGAAAGAGAACAGCATGCAGAACTATCAGCACTACATTAACGGCACTTGGGTCGAACCTTCCTCAGGCGAATGGTTCGATACCGCCAATCCTTACACGGGAGAAGCCTGGGCGAAGATAGCCCATGGGAGCCCTGCCGATGTCGAAACGGCCGTTTCCGCAGCCAAGGCAGCCTTTGAAAACGGTTGGGCGGACATGAAGCCGACCCAACGCGGGCGCCTTTTATATAAGCTGGCGGATCTGATTGAACGTGACGCCGCACATCTCGCCGAAATCGAGGTCCGCGATAACGGCAAGCTGATCGCGGAGATGTCGGGCCAGACGAAGTACATGGCCGAATGGTATCGCTACTACGGGGGCTTGGCCGACAAGGTTGAGGGGGCAGTCATTCCGACGGACAAGCCGGGCATCTTTAATTTCACTCGTTATGAGCCCCTGGGCGTCATCGGCATGATCACACCCTGGAATTCTCCCCTGCTGCTCCTGGCCTGGAAACTTGCAGCGGCGCTTGCCGCAGGGAACACAGCAGTGATTAAGCCGTCGGAGTTTACCTCCGCCTCGACGCTGGAATTCATGAAGCTGTTCCAGGAAGCCGGCTTCCCGGACGGCGTCGTAAACACGGTGTCCGGATTCGGTGTCGACGTCGGCGCTGCCCTGGTGGCTCACAAGGACGTATCCAAGATCGCTTTCACGGGCTCCGACCTTTCCGGGCAGAAGATCTACGAATCAGCAGCAAAGACGCTGAAGCACATTTCGTTGGAGCTCGGCGGAAAGTCACCCAACATCGTCTTTGAGGACGCCGATATCGAAGCGGCTGTCATGGGAGCTATCTCCGGCATCTTCGCGGCCACAGGGCAGACCTGCATTGCGGGTTCGCGCCTCCTGCTGCAGCGTTCGATCCATGACCGTTTCGTCGAGCGGCTGGTTGAGGTGGCGAAGACAGCAACGATTGGCGACCCCATGTCGCCCGACACGCATGTCGGGCCCGTGACCACACCCCCGCAGTACCGCAAGGTGCTCGACTACATCGAGATCGCGAAACAGGAAGGCGCAAATTGCGTCCTGGGCGGCCACAGCTATTCCGGACCTGGCGCGCAAGGCGGGCAGTTCGTAGAACCAACGATCTTCACCGGCGTAAACAACGCCATGAGGATTGCCCAGGAAGAAGTCTTCGGCCCGGTGCTCGCGGTGATCCCCTTCGATGGAGAAGAAGATGCCATCGCCATCGGTAACGACGTCGACTTCGGTCTTGCCGCCGGAGTCTGGACCCAGGACATCGGCCGCGCGATCCGGATGTCGGAGAAACTTCGTGTCGGCACCGTCTGGATCAACACCTATCGCGCGGTCAGTTTCGCCTCTCCCTTTGGCGGCTTCAAGCGCAGCGGTATCGGGCGCGAAAGCGGCCTCGACGCCATTAAGGAATATATGCAGGTCAAATCCGTCTGGATCGCCCAGGAGACCAGCGTAACCAATCCGTTCATCATGCGCTGAACCGGCTAAGTCTCCGCCGGCAGAGATCGAGAACCTCATGAGCTACGAACTGGATCATCAGGACATTCGCGAAGGCGTTACGCGCCTTTGCGGAGATTTTCCCAGCGAGTATTGGCGGAAATGCGATCGGGAGCAGGCTTATCCAAAGGGTTTCGTCGAGGCCTTGACGGAGGCAGGTTATCTCGGTGCTCTGATCCCAGAAAATTACGGCGGTTCCGGGCTGCCGATCTCGGCCGGCGCCGCAATTCTGGAAGAGATTCACCGGGCAGGCTGCAATGCCGCGGCCTGCCACGCACAGATGTACACCATGGGCACGCTTCTGCGGCACGGCTCTGAGGCGCAAAAACAGAAATACCTACCGGCTATCGCAGAGGGCAACATGCGCCTCCAGGCCTTTGGCGTGACCGAACCGACCAGCGGCACGGACACCACAGCGTTGCGCACGACCGCGCGGCTGGAAGGCGCTAACTACATCGTCAACGGCCAGAAAATCTGGACCTCCCGGGCCGAATACTCGGACCTGATGCTGCTGCTCTGCCGCACGACGCCCCGGGACCAGGTCGCGAAGAGAACAGACGGCCTCTCGGTTCTGTTGGTGGATATGCGCGAAGCACGCGGCGAATCACTGACCATTCGTCCGATCCGTACCATGATGAACCATGCCACAACCGAGATCTTCTTCGACAACATGCCCGTCCCCAGGGCGAACTTGATCGGCGAGGAAGGTAAAGGTTTTCGCCATATTCTCTCGGGCATGAACGCCGAACGCATTTTGGTTTCCGCAGAATGTGTCGGCGACGCCAAATGGTTTATCGACAAGGCCGCCGGCTATTCGAAGGAACGTTCGGTGTTCGGCCGGCCCATCGGTCAGAACCAGGGAATTCAGTTTCCGATTGCACGCGCCTATTCCCAGATGCGCGCCGCTGAATTGATGTTGCGCGAGACCGTTAAACTCTACGATGAGGGAAAAAATCCCGGAGAAGAAGCAAACCTTGCAAAACTGCTTGCTGCCGATGCTTCCTGGGCCGCAGCCGAGGCCTGCCTTCAAACCCATGGCGGATTTGGGTTCGCGGAGGAATACGATGTGGAACGCAAGTACCGCGAAGCGCGTCTGTATCAGGTCGCGCCGATATCGACCAACCTGATCCTGAGTTACGTCGCGGAGCATGTTCTCGACATGCCGCGATCCTACTGAGCGAGGAGGCCAGCAAGCCTGCTTCATGACCACAAGTAAAGCGCAGCTTATTGAACTGCCGGGCGTAACCGAAGCGATTACCGGGTTTGTTGCTGGAATGCATAGCAACGACATTCCCGAAAGCGCGCGTCGTATTGCGCGCCTCTCACTGCTCGATTGGATGGCGGTGGCAATTGCCGGCCGTAACGAACCGGTCAGCCGGATTGTGCGCGAGTTGGTGGCTGAGGAAGACGGCAGACCAGATGCGAGCGTCTTTGGTCACCCCGTCAAGCTGCCCGCGCGCGCGGCGGCGCTGGCCAACGGCGCAATTTCCCACGCACTCGATTACGACGATACCCACTTCCTCTATCTTGGACACCCGAGTGCGGCTGTCCTGCCGGCCGCCCTCGCCGTGGCGGAAAAGAATCGAGTCAACCCGAAGGATTTCCTCGACGCGGCCTTGATCGGGTTTGAAGTTGCCTGCCGCGTTGGCGCCTGGCTCGGCCGCCGGCACTACCAAATCGGTTTTCACCAAACTGCGACAGCCGGCAGCTTCGGCGCCGCAATGGCGGCCGCCCGGCTGCTGAAGCTCGACAAAGAAATGACCGGATATGCTCTTGGACTGGCCGCCACCCGGGCGTCGGGCCTGAAAGCCCAGTTCGGGACCATGGGTAAGCCCTACCACGCCGGAATGGCGGCCTCCAACGGCGTCGAAGCCGCGCTTCTTGCCGCTAGGGGTTTCGTCGCCCGTCCGGACGGTTTGGAATGCGCCCAGGGTTTTGCCGAAACCCATGCAGGAGTAGCAAGCGATCCTTCCCTGATTCTCGATGGCCTCGGTCAGCATTTCGTCTTTGAGGACGTGCAGCACAAGTTCCACGCTTGCTGTCATGGAACGCACGCCGCACTCGAAGCCTTGATCGAACTGCGTGACAGCCATCGTCTCGACGCTAACGACATCGCGTCGGTCACCATCACTGTGCATCCTCGTTATCTGAAAGTCTGCAACATCAGCGAGCCGCAAACCGCGCTGCAGGCAAAGTTCAGCTACCGGTTGACGGCCGCCTTGGTATTGGCCGGTCATGATACGGCAGCGCTCACGACATTTTCCGACGCTAATTGCCGGGATCGAGAACTTACGGTCCTGCGTGACCGGGTTACTGTCACGACGGATGCCGATATGACCGAGACGGCCGCGACGGTCGGCTTAGAACATCTCTCGGACGGGGCAATCAATGGGTATCACGATCTAGCAGCACCGCGTTCGAATGCAGTGCGGGAAACGCGAGTCCGCGATAAGGCGGCGTCGCTGCTTGGCCGTCAGTCTGCCGACGCGCTCTGGGACGAGATCAATGGCTCAAACGGTTTGCTGGAAGAGTGGATCAGGAGGACATGAGAGAGTAGAAGCGGCAGAATTCGATCCGTTAGCGATCAATCAGGACGAAACGCGGTCCGCGATGGCCACGATGCGGTGCATGTCGCGCAGGACCGGCTTTTCGATCAGCTTCCCATCTATGACCACCAGCCCCGTGTCAGCCTCTTCGAAAGCCTCGATGATGCGGCGGGCATTGGCGACCGCCTCCTCGCTCGGCGAAAACACACTGTTGATGATTGGGATTTGCTTGGGATGGATCGAACCCTTGCCGCTGAAACCCAGGTCGCGCGCCAGGATCGCACTTGCCTCCAAGCCCTCAAGGTCCTCAAGGTCGAGGAAGGGCACATCGATAACGTCCATTCCGGCCGCCGCAGCCGCGTGGACCACCCGCGATCGGGCGTAAAGCAAGGGTTCCCAGGCGTTCCGGCAGCGTAGCTCAGCCGCCATATCCACGCCTCCGAAGAACAGGGCATCGATGCGGGCGCTGCAATGGGCGATTTCGAAGGCAGCTTCCAATCCCGCGTTGGTTTCGATGATAACATGCAAACGGCAGGAATGGCCTCGCTCGGTCAGCAGATCATCCAGCCAGATAACTTCGTCGGGTGTCCGGACCTTTGGCAGCATCAGGGCCGGCGGGGGACTGTCAGCCGCCAGAATGGCCTGCACATCCAAAAGACCGAAAGCCTCGCGGAGACAGTTAATGCGCACAATCCGTTCGACCCCATCGTCGGCTTGGGGAACCTCAAACAGCGCCAGCGCATGTTTTCGCGCTTCATCTTTATCTTTCGGTGCAATGCCGTCTTCGAGTTCGACACAGACAATGTCGGCGCCCGACGCCAGGGCCTTTGGAAACATCTCGGGCTTGAGTCCGGGAGAGAAGATGAAGCTGCGGCGCGGCCTGACCAGACGCCCTTCGTTCGTTGTCATTTCTTTTCCATCAGGTTCGCAACCTGCCCGTTGTCCGCATCAACCAATTTGCCACCAGCAACTCTGACAAGGCACTCGCCTTTCCAGCACTGGTCTGCTCGCCAATCCAACGAGCAGAAGTGTCGATAGCCGAAAGCTTGGATGCCAATAGAATGTCTGTGGGAATGCCATAGCAAATTTCGATAGTGACTGTCACGGGGTGCCGATTTATCCCACCTCCGTTGCGGTTAGCGGTCGTCTAACAGTCGCGACCAATTTTGCAGGTCATGGTTACTGAGCCGCGGCCCCCTAATTTGCGACCAGCCGCAGCTTCTGCGGATCAAAGTTGATGGATACGTTTTCTCCAACCGATAGGGGGTCCAGGGTCGCATCGCTGATTGCAAAGAGCTGGCCTAGTTCCCCGTCCAGGGAATAGTGGATTTGATTCCCAAGGTAGGCCGCGTAGGTGATGTTTCCCTCGAATTCACCTTGGCTTTTGTCGCGCGACAGCCGGATCTGATGGGGCCGGAGCACCATTTTCGCGGCACCTGTTTGGCCGGGCTGAATAGGTAGCTCTATGCATTTTGAAACAACCTCAATTCTGGTGGCACTGCCATTTAACGACAGCACCTCACAATCGATCAGGTTTGCGTCGCCGATGAAATCCGCGATGAAGGAGGAGTTGGGGCGCTCATAGAGATCGTGCGGCGATCCTTCCTGGGCGATTTCAGCGTTGCGCATGACAATAATTCTGTCGGAAACCGCCATGGCTTCCTCCTGGTCGTGCGTGACATAGACGGCGGTCAGGCCCAGAGTTTGCTGGATTTGCCTGATCTCTTCGCGAACGTGCCGGCGCAGTTTTGCGTCGAGATTGGACAAAGGCTCGTCGAGCAGCAGGACTTCAGGCTCCAAGACGATTGCGCGCGCAACGGCAACCCGCTGCTGCTGCCCGCCTGACAGTTCGCTCGGAATGCGACCGCCGAAATCCGACAGTCCGACCAACGACAAGCCTTCTTCTGCCCTTTCCTGCGCTTCCTTTTTAGGAACCGACTTTACGGTCAGTCCATAAGCAACATTTTCCAACACTGTCATATGCGGGAAGAGCGCATAAGACTGGAACACCATCGATACCTTTCGATACGTCGCCGAAAGACGGGTTACGTCTTCACCACCGATGAAGATGCTCCCTTCAGACGCAGTCTCCAGCCCGGCAATAAGGCGCAGGGTCGTGGTCTTTCCGCAGCCGCTGGGACCCAACAGAGTGACCAGTTGTCCTGGTTCGATGGCCAGCGAGAGTTTCTTGAGTGCGGTGACCGCCCCAAACTTCTTTACAACACCGTCAAAGCGGACGGAACCTGGTATGCTGTTACTCATTCTTCGTCTCCGAATTATGTCTTGGATTCCCGCTCAGGCGATCTGTTCCACCCGGTCCGCACGGCGTAACCGCCGTTTTCCAATCGCCAGCTGAAGCAAGAGGATGGCCGTGAGCATGGTGACGATCAAAACTGCTGAGTAGGCAATCGCCAGCCCAAACTCGCCGTTTTCCACGCGGCCCACGATAAAGGAGGTCGCCATGTTGTGTTTGGCGCTGACCAGGAAGATGACGGCACTGACCGAGGTAATAGCCCGCACGAAGCTGTAGGTCAGCGCAGCCATCAAGGCCGGGCCCAGCAAGGGCGCGATGACACGGCGAACCGTCGTGAAACTGTTTGCTCCCAGCGTGATGGAGGCCTCGTCCAGGCTCCTGTCGAGCTGCGACATGGCGGCTATACCGCCACGCACCCCCACCGGCATGTTTCTGAAGACGAACACAATGATCAGGATAATGCTTGTGCCTGTGAGTTCGATCGGCGGGAAGTTGAAGGCCATGACATAGCTGACACCGATCACCGTGCCTGGGATCGCAAAACTCAGCATAGTGCTGAATTCAAATATGTTTTTTCCGGCGAACTTCTGTCTGACGAGAAGATAGGCCGTGGACAGCCCCACAAGAGCCGTTAAGGGGGCCGCAATCGATGCAATGGTGAGGGTTGTGAAATAACTGTCCCAGGCAACGCCGCTCCAACGAATGCCGCGCGAGAAATCGATAGCAAAGGCCCGCAGATAATGGTCCAGGGTAAAGCTGTGATCGTAGCCCCAGAGCTTCACGAAACTGCCGAAGACGATCATACTGTAGACAATGGCTGTAAAGGCCGCCCACGGCAGAGCCGTAGCGTAGCAGGCGAACCTGACCGTGCGGTTGAGCGCCGCATGCCTGCCCGAATCGGCTTTGCCGGTAACGGTCGCATAAGATCCCGTACCGACCCATCGGCGCTGAATCAGGAAGGCGCCAAGAGTTAGAGTAAGTAGCGCGATCGCTAGAATGGCCGCCTTTGCCGGATCGGCAACCGCCCCGACAATCGCGAAGTAAATCTCGGTTGAAAGCACGTTGAAGTTGCCGCCCAGCACAAGTGGGTTTCCGAAATCGGCCAGGCTTTCGATAAAGCCCAGCAGGAAGGCGTTTGCCAGTCCCGGACGCATGAGAGGCAGAGATACGTAGCGAAAGGTTTGCCAGCGGTCGGCGTCCAGGGTTTGCGAGGCTTCTTCCATGGACGGACTCACCCCTTCGACCACGCCGATCAACACCAGAAAGGCGATCGGCGTGAAGGAAAGCAGCTGCGCCAGATAGATGCCGCCAAAGCCGTAGAGCCAACGTGTTTTTTCCACACCGAAGAGGTTCGCAAAGATCTCAGTCGCAACCCCTGTGCGGCCGAACAAAAGGATCAGGGCCAAGCCGATGACAAAGGGCGGCGTGATGATCGGAAGTACGGTCAGGATCCGAAGCAGTGGCTTGGCTTTGAATTGCGTCCGCGTAAAGATGAGGGCGAAGGCAAGTCCCAGAAGAGTGGTTCCCGCCCCCGTCATAACAGCCAGGAACACGGAATTGACGGCGGGCCCGCAATATCCACGGCCGATCAGACATCCCAATCCCCAGATGTCCGAGGCAAGAAACCGCGGCAAAAATCCGCTCAATGCGTAGGAGCCATCGGAGAGTTCGAAGGCGCGAACCAAGATATGAGCAACGGGGAAGAAGACGAAAACGCCAACCAGTGTGACGATCAGACCAATCAGTCCGATTACGAACGCGTCGCCTCTCCCCTTTCCGAGAGCGGAAATGCTTGTCGTCAGCACAAACAGCAGCGCCAGAACTGAGACGGCCGCGCCGGCACCGAAGCCCGTCTGACCTTCTGTTCCGGCGACCGAGGAAAGCAGGCCGGGGAGCAGAACCGGACCGTCGCGTACAATGATCAATCCCTGAAGCGCCGTCAGAAGAAGACCCGCTGCGGCTGTGCCGACAAGGGTCCGTGCGCGGATCACGGAATTGGCAATCATGACGTTCGCGGCAGCGCTCACTATCAGAGCGCCGAGAGTAGGCGAGAGCCACATGCGGTCGAACAGCAGCAATAGAATGGCGCCGGGTGCGTTCTCTTCGGCGCGTAAATTGTTCAACCAGAGGAATGACCAAAAGCCACTATCCACTGCATACCAGGGCAGCAGGCAAAAACCAGCCATCCCCACAATCAGCCAGAGGCCGGTTGTGCGTGTCATCTTCTTCGTCCTTGCTTGATATGGCGGGTTGGGTTGACGGGTCGACACCCCCGCTCCGTCCTCTGCCCCGCCCTCTGCCGGAGCGCGTCCGGGAAAACGGTCCCTCGCGCTCCGGCTATGAGGTCTGCGGCCCGCTACCGGCCTACCGGTTTGACCTGTTCGTCCCAGCGGGACAACAGGCGCGCGCGCGTTTCGGACGCACCGTAAGTGGCGAAGTCATAGTCAATCAGCTTGATTGATGCGAGATCGGGAGATTCGGGCGGCACGGTCGCGTTGCTGTTCGACGGCACGTTGTAGGTACCGACCTCAGGCCCGCGAGATTGCGCCTTTGCGCTCAGCACGAATTGCACCCATTTCTTTGCGGCATCCACATTCCTGGCGCCGCTGATGACGCTGACACCGCCGACTTCATACCCCGTACCTTCGCAGGGCGACACGATTTTCAGGGGAAAACCGGCCTTCGCCAGTTTTACCATGTCATGCATGAAGCCGATGGAGATCGTCGTCTCTCCCCGGGCTGCCGCTTTGCTCGGCGCCGAACCGGATTTTGTGTACTGATTGACGTTTCTGCCGATTTCCGCGAGGAGACGAAAGGCCTCGTCTTCACCAAAAAGCTGCACGAAGGTCGCGAGTTCGGTGTAAGCGGTGCCGGAACTGTTGGGATTGGCAACCTGGATTTCGCCGCTGTAGGACGGATCTGTCAGATCTTTCCAGCAGACCGGCGGCTGAAGGCCTTTTTCGGCCAGGACGTCGGCATTGTAGGCGATCCCCAGTGCACCGGCATGGATGCCGACTGTTTTCCCGCCGGAAATCTCCGCCATGTTGATGGACCAGCCAAGCAGTTCCGAGGTGTCTGCACCGGATGGCTGGGTAAGGTTCTCGGCAGCCGCGATCAGATGCGGATCCCCCGTGCCGCCCCACCAGACGTCGATTTTTGGATTGCCCGCCTCTGCCCGGATCTGCGCGAGAGTCTCGCCGGTGCTCTTCCGGACCATGGAGACGTCGATCCCCGTTTCCCCTTCAAAGGCGTTGACCATAAGGTCGCACCAGTCCTGTTCGTTGCTGCAAACAACATTCAGATCGTCGGCGAATGCCTGCCCGGCTGAAAAAGCGGCTGCGAATGCGATTGCGCTAATTAACGAGATTTTCTTCATATTTTCCTCCCAAAGGTTTGGCTCGCAAATCACATTCACCGAGCTTGGCGAAGTGTTCTGCGACCGTTCCAATGGTAAGAGTTGGAGACCGTCAATCGCGAGTACGGCCCAATTAACAATCCTACAGAACAGAAGCCGACAGATTAACAATGTTACAAATGTTTCAAACCTTGGAGAGAAAACAAATCAAAAACAGGAAGATTTGTATAGTTGGTTTGTGCAAGTCTGAATGACCAGAGCATAGGGCAGCAGTTCCGGGGGTTTACCCCGATACGGGAAAGAGACAATGCAAAGTTCTGCGCGGACGCCCGCTGAAAAGCGGCCCAGGGTGGCGATCGTCGATGACGATCCCGACGTCCGCTTTACTCTGGAGGCCCTGCTGCATGAGAACGGGTTCGACGCGGTTCCGCTCGCCGGGAGCAAGGATTACTTTGATCTCGGCACACCCCCAAATATTGATCTGGTCCTGATCGATCTTAAACTGAACGGAGAATCCGGACTGTCCCTTGCCATCAATGTCAGGGAGCAGCATGACATACCAATCGTGATGCTTACCGGGGTCGGAGATGAAGTCGACAAGATCGTAGGCCTGGAAACCGGCGCTGACGATTATCTGACAAAGCCCTTCAATCCCCGCGAATTGATAGCGCGCATCCGCGCCGTCCTGAGGCGGTGCGGCGTCCTGCACAGCGGCGGTTCATCTCCCCAGGCGCCGGCGTCCGATGCACTGCGGTTCGGCGACAAGCTTCTCGACCGGTCGAAACGGGAACTCCTCAACACGGCGGGCGAAGAGATCCCCCTGACCAACGCCGAGTATCGCCTGCTTGAGTTTTTTCTCCGCAATCCCAACCGCGTCATTCCGCGCGCAGAAATGCTGAGTGAACTCGGAAACGATCTCTCACAGTATGTCGATAGAACCATCGACGTGCTGATCCTGCGATTACGGCGAAAAATCGAGAGCGTGCCTTCGAAGCCCGTGCACCTTCAGACCCGCAGAGGCCAGGGATACATTTTTGTCGATCATCCGGGTCATACGCGGGAATGAAAATACCCTCCGTCCCGAAACCGGATATCAGACAGCGCCTATGGATTGCGCTTGCACTTTTGGCGGCTTCCACACTGTTCGTTGGGGGCATTGCCTGGTATGCGCTGGACCGCGCCGATACAAGCCTGGAAGAACTGCATAGCCAGACACTTGGGGAAGTAGCCCGCTCGCTCAAACTCTCCAAGCAGTCTTCCGACCTTGCGACATCCGCACCGTTTTTGCTGAACCTCAAATCGCCCTATCTGATTCGCAGAGAAGGCAGGAAGCTGCTGCAGGCGCTTGAAGCTGTGGCCGATGACTGGCCGACGGACGAGTTTCGAAGCCGAACCACCGTCTACGCCTATGAAGAGGAAATCGCGATTGCCGTGCTGGAGATGAAAACGGCCGTCGCCGACCTGGTGGAGGCCGCCGGGCAACTGAGCTCCGAAAGGGATCAAACAATCGCGCTCAATGCCCGTCTTTCGGATCTTGAGAATGCCATCTATCGCGGGTCGATAAATCCCGAGGGCAGCGCTGCCGAAAGGCGCGCCTGGTTATCGCTTCAGGTCATCGTGAAAGAACTCGTCGGTGCGGGAAAGGCGGGAAACCTGCTTGGCGTTGGAGAGCATCGTAGAAAGTATCAGGCGGAACGGGCAAGATTCGAAGACTATGCCGCAGAGGGACCGCATTGGGGAATCGTCGAAAATTTGGACAAAATGGCGGCAGGTCCTAGCGGTATCTTCTACGTTCGCCGACGCGAACTGTCTTACAATCGTGCCAGTCAGAACGCTCTGTTTCGCATTCGCTATAATGCCAGCACGATTGGAGAGCTTGCAGCGAAGTTTGCCGCCAGCGCCGAAGAGTTCCTGTCCCGTGAAAGATCCAAAACAACGACCTCGATCAAGTTCGCGAAGGTCGTGGTTCTGGCCGCCGTGATCGCAAGTGTCGTCCTCGCTCTGATTTCCTCGATCTTTGTATCGGGCTATGTCACCGGCAACATCAAGGCGATATCGGATGCGATGATGCGCCTCGCCGGCGGCGACCGGGAAACGCACCTCAAGAAAAAGCCTACTGCCAACGATGAAATCGGCAAGCTTCTGCACTCGTTCCGAGTCTTCCGGGCAAACGCACTCCGGCTTGACCGGACCAATCGACAACTGCACCAGAAGAACGCTTTGTTCGAAAAGATCTTTGCCAATATCACCGATGGTATTGCGATCACAAACGACGCGGGACAGCTGACCGCGGCAAACCCGAATTTTGCACGCGTCCTTAAGCTCGACGATGAGTCGATGGCGCTAAAATCCAGTGTTTCCGACGCGCTCGCCAAGAGCAGCTATGCCGCCGAAGCAAAAGAAACGGGCCTTGACGCGGATTTCAATGGCTTTGCAGAGATCCATAGTGCAAGCGGACAGTATCTTGAGATCCGTTGCAGCCGCTTGCCCGACGGCGGCGGAATCTGGCTTTTCTCCGATGCCACGGAACGCCGGAAAATTGACGAACGGCTTCGGCAGATCCAGCGGATCGAGAGTCTTGGCAAGGTCACCGGAGAGGTTGCCCATGACTTCGGAAACATCCTTTCGACCATCTCCAGCAATCTGCATTTGATGGAGAACACCAAGCCGGATCAAACCCCCAATGCGTTGGTGCAACGCATCTCCAATGCCGTCGAAATCGGTATATCCCTAACCCAGCGCCTCCTTGCTTTCGCCCGAAAGCAACGCCTTGAGCCCGAGATCACCGAGTTAAACACACTCGTGGAAGGCTTGACCGATCTTGTCGGCATCGGCCTGAAACACAGCGTAGCGCTTGAAACGGCTTTTGCTCCGCGTGAGCTGTTCGTCCGGGTGGATCCCGGGCAATTGGAAAGCGCCATTCTGAACCTCTGCCTGAACAGCAATCAGGCCATTGAAGGCCATGGCGAAATCCGAATTTCGATCTTTGCGCTGTCCGACAGCACTGCCGCTATCGAGGTCAAGGACACTGGAGCAGGGATGGATGAAGACACCATTACGCACGCCCTGGAGCCTTTCTTTTCAGCACGCAGTGATGGCCAGGGCACAGGGCTTGGACTGTCGATGGTTTACGGCTTCATCAAACAAACCGGTGGCGATATTCAGATCGAAAGCGAGGTCGGTAAGGGAACAGCCGTTCGTCTGATTCTGCCGTTGCAAGCGGACACAGCGGTCGGATCTTCCAGCACCCATACGCCGATCAAAAAAGTGCTGCTGGTCGAGGACGAAGCTGACGCACTGACCCATGCGTCTACGCAGCTGCAGGAATTGGGTCTGAGTGTTGTCGAAGCCCGGACCTACGCCTCAGCCTGTCATGCCTTAGAAGAACACCAGGGCTTCGACGCGCTGATCACAGATCTCCAACTCGATGATGGAAATACCGGATGGTCACTTGCTGAGCGCGTGCTTAGAGAACGAAAAGGCATGCACGTGATAATCGCTTCCGGCAGGCTTCCCCGGCGCCATCCGCTCGCACTGGAATTCAGCGACCGACTGACCTGCATTCCAAAGCCGGTCAGCTTCGAAACACTCTCGACAGCACTGACCCGCCAGCCCTTCCACGAAGGCAAGGACCAACCATAGTCAGGGAACAACAGAATGAATGAGTCCACCTACCGAGACGGCCAAAGCGACACGCGCCCCTGGGGTACCTGGCGTGTCGTGGAGAGCGGTAAGACCTATACGCTGAAACACATTGAGGTGAACCCTGGCGAAAGGCTGTCACTGCAATACCATAATCATCGGTCGGAACACTGGGTGGTCGTCGCCGGCCGGGGTGCCGTGACGATCGGCGGCGACATCATCAATGTTGAGCGCGGCAGTCACGTCTACGTCCCGAAAGAGACGAAACACCGCATTGCAAACACGGGCGACAGACCTCTGCTATTCGTCGAGGTCCAGTTCGGTGATCGCTTGGAAGAGGACGATATTGTCCGTCTCGAAGACGACTACGCCCGCTGACCGGACCAGACCGTTAAAGGCCGGAGGCGAGTTCCTTATTCGCGATGATCAGCAACTCCCAGACATGAGGGAAGAAAGAACGCCAAACCTCGATGCGGAACTTGTCACTGGTGTCGCGGTAAAGTACGACCTGCGCAGAGTCGAAAAGCGTGCGCACGCCGCTACCCGGCGCAATGGCGTCGAGGTTTCGCGGACAGGCAACCGTAAGCAGTTCGGCGGCGCGATCCCCTGTGATCTCAATCGCGATTTCCCGGTCGCTGATATCTGTCAGACTGTGTGGCACATCGGAATAGATTCCCGCGAAGCTGGCTTCGATCGCCTGCCGATCCGTCTCCTCGGCCAGCAAAACCCATTCATCGGGGCCAAGACAAATTGCGGAGCGTGTGGCGCTTTCCGCCCACCCGCCAATGCGCTCGGGCAGATCCACACCAAACGCCGTCGATGCCGCAGCAAGACCGGCCGGATCGATCCGCAGATTGAAGCGCGTGGCTTCAGGTAGGATGGTCAGCTCGACCGGGCCGCTGTGTGCGGCTGTAATCGGTTCGAACTGGATCGGATTCTGAACGTTCATCTCTGGACTTCCGCATCAGGCCTTCAGGCGTTCGCCTTCGGGATCGTAAAAAACGGTTTCAGTGACCTTTGCCGACAGAACTCTGTCAGGCATGGGAATGTGAAGACTTTCGCCCATTCGGCTGCGGCCGCCTTCGACAACCGCCAGCGCAATCGTACGTCCGAGAGCTTCGCTCCAATAGGATGAGGTGACGTGACCAATCATCTTCATCGGTATCGGCTGTTTCGGGTCGGCAACGATCTGTGCGCCCTCCTCAAGCAACGTTTTCGGATCGTCGGTCAGGAGCCCAACAAGCTGTTTACGGCCTTCAGCGACCAGATCCGGACGCTTGAGTGAACGCATGCCGACGAAATCGGGTTTTTTCTTGCCCACGGCCCACCCGATGCCGGCGTCGTCAGGTGTCACCGTACCGTCGGTATCCTGTCCGACAATGATGTACCCCTTCTCCGCCCTCAGCACATGCATCGTTTCGGTTCCATAAGGGCAGACGTCATATTGCTGACCGGCCTCATAGAGCTTTTCCCACAGCTCGCGTCCGTAGCGGGCCGGCACATTGATTTCGAAACCGAGCTCGCCGGTGAAGCTGATACGGAACAGCCGCGCAGGAATGCCGGCGACCTTGCACTCGCTGACCGACATATGCGGAAAGGCTTCTTCGGACAGATCTTGGCCCTCGACGAAGGGCTCGATCAATTTGCGCGCGTTGGGGCCGTTCAAGGCAATGGTGGCCCATTGCTCTGTCGTCGAAGTCAGCCAGACCTTCAGATCAGGCCATTCGGTCTGTAGGTAGTCTTCCATCATATTCAAGACACGCGCCGCGCCACCCGTCGTCGTCGTGACGTGGAACTTGTCCTGTGACAGGCGCCCAATGACACCGTCGTCGCGAATGTAGCCATCCTCACCCAGAAGCAGACCATAGCGGCACCGACCCGCTGCAAGCTTCGTCCAGGGGTTGGTGTACATGCGGTTCATGAATTCGACCGCATCGGGACCGGAAACTTCGATTTTGCCAAGAGTCGAAGCGTCGAACATGCCGAGTGACTGACGCGTGGCCTTGCACTCACGGGCGACCGCCCTGTGCATGTCTTCGCCGGACAGCGGGAAGTACCACGCACGGCGCCAAAGCGAGACCGGCTCAAACGCGGCCTCGTTCTCCTCAGCCCAGCCATCGATAGGGGTCTTGCGGGTCAACTCAAAATGCGCGTCCTTGTGATACCCCGCGAAGGTGCCGAAGCTCGTCGGTGTATAGGGTGGACGGAAGGTGGTCAGGCCGACCTTTGGCGCTTCCTTGCCCACGGCGTCTGCGGCGATTGTCAGGCCGTTCATATTTGATAACTTGCCCTGATCGGTCGCCATGCCATTGGTCGTGTAGCGTTTGACATGCTCGATGGAGCGCATGCCCTCGCGCACGGCCAGACGTATGTCCTTGGCGGTCACATCGTTCTGGAAGTCGATAAACGCCTTGGCCTTTCCGGCATCACGGTCGCTCGGAAGCTCCTTATGCGTAACACCCCCGCCTGTGCGATCAGCCTCTACGGGATAGAGGCCGACTTCCGTCGCGTATCCCGCAGCTATAGCGGCTTCGCTCCCAGCGTTAGCGCCATCTTCAAGCGCCCGCGCGATACCCCAAAGACCACGACCCGCCCCCGCGATGTGGCAAGCCTCGGTCTTGTCACCAGGCAGAAAGACCTCGGCCTCACTATCCCAATTCAGCGAGCCTTTGGTATGGGAGAAAAGATGCAGCGACGGAGTCCAGCCACCGCACATCAACAGCGCGTCGCAATCGATCGTCCGGGACGCACCGACCTTGCCGTTCCTGACCGGATTGACAAGGACCGACTTGACCCGCAAACGCCCCGTGGTCGAGGACACCGTATGCCCCTTAAGGACCTCGATGCCTTTGTCGGCAGCCATCTGTGCAAATTCCGGCGCGATCTCATCACGCGTGTCCGCGATGGCCGCGACGGCAACACCGGCATCGGCAAGATCGAAGGCACAATACCAGGCACTGTCATGAGAAGTGACGATCACCGCCCGCTCGCCGACTTTGACTCCATAGCGGTTCAAGTAGGTCTGTGCCGCGCCGGCGAACATGACTCCGGGCCGGTCATTGCCGTCAAATACCAGAGGTCGCTCGATCGCGCCCTGGGCCAAAACGACCTGATTCGCCCGCACACGCCACATCCGTTCGCGCGGGGCATTCCCCGGCACCGCTGCCAGGTGGTCGGTCAGCTTCTGCGACAGCGCCACCATGTTTTGATGGTAATAGCCGATGGCCGTCGTGCGCGTCATCAGGCGGACATTGTTCATACCTTTGAGTTCGTCGAGCGTAGCAGACAACCAATCCCATGCGGACTGTCCCGCGATCTGGACCTGGTCCTCGGACAGCAACGTCCCGCCCATCTCCGTATGCTCGTCGACGATCACCACATCGGAACCGCTACGACCGGCAGTCAAAGCGGCGGCGAGACCTGCTGGCCCGGCGCCGACGATCAGCACATCGCAATGCAGATACCTGGACGCATAGGAGTCGGGATCGGGTTCGGACGGCGAGACTCCCAAACCGGCGGCAGCCCGGATCACGGGTTCATAGACCCTGTCCCAGAAGCTCTTCGGCCACATGAAGGTCTTGTAGTAGAAACCCGCCGAGAACAGCATGTAGAGCCGGTCGTTGACCGCGCCGATATCGAAGTTAAGAGACGGCCACTTGTTCTGACTCTCCGCTTTCAGCCCGTCGTAAATCTCCTGCACGGTGGCGCGTGTGTTGGGCTCGAAGCGGCCTTTGCCGCGCGAGGTGCCGATCAGGGCGTTTGGCTCCTCCGACCCGGCGGTTACCGGACCACGCGGGCGGTGATACTTGAAGGACCGCCCCATAAGATGAACGCCGTTGGCGAGCAGTGCGGAGGCAACGGTATCGCCTTCAACGCCGCCGTAGCTTTTGCCGTCGAAGCGAAAGCGGACGGCTGTATCGTGGTTCACGCGGCCCTTGCCGGGAATTCGAAAGGCGGTCACTTGCCCAACTCCTCAAGCTCGGCGTCGGACGGGCGCGGCGTGCCCGCCTTGTAAGTGGTCAGGAACTTGTCGCTGACGGTGTCCCGGACGGCATTGAAAAACCGCGCACAGCCATTGATGTGGCGCCAGCGTTCGAAGTGCGTGCCGCGCTTATTGTTGCGGATGAACAAAAAATCGCGCCACTCTTCGTCCGTCATCGCCGAGGGATCCTCGGGCCGGTCGATATGAGCTTCACCGGCATAAGCAAACTCAAGTTCCGGCAGCGTCTCGTCGCAATAAGGGCAATGGATCAACAACATCTGTCAGTCTCTCGGTCTAACGGTTAGTGCGCGACGGCGGCCGCGGCCGCTTCGTCAATCAGGCGGCCGGTCTGAAACCGCTCCAGCGTGAAGGGAGCATTGATCGGATGCGGCTCGTCGTGCGCCACGGTATGCGCCAACGTGTGCGCAGCCCCCGGGGTCGCCTTAAAGCCGCCGGTGCCCCAGCCACAGTTGACGTAAAGTCCTTTGACCGGCGTCTTGCCCAGGATGGCAGAACGATCCGGGGTCACATCCACGATTCCGCCCCATTTTCGCAGCATGCGCATGCGGCGGAACATCGGGAAGACCTCGCAGATGGCCGCGACGGTGTGCTCGATCAACGGCAGGCCCCCGCGCTGCGAGTAGGAGGTGTATTGATCGGTGCCGGAACCGATCACCAGTTCGCCTTTGTCCGACTGGCTGATGTAGGCGTGCACAGTGTTCGACATCACGACACAGGGCAGCACCGGCTTGACCGGCTCACTGACCAATGCCTGCAGAGGATAGCTTTCCAGCGGCAGCCGCACGTCTGCAGTTTCCATCACGACTGAGGTGTTGCCGGCGGCCGAGACGGCAATTTTTCCAGCTTTGATGAAGCCCTTGGTGGTCTCTACACCCTCAACCGCGCCATCCGTGCCGCGGCGGATCGCCAGCACCGGGCAATTCTGAATGATATCCACACCAAGGGCAGACGCCGCACGGGCATAGCCCCAGGCAACGGCATCGTGGCGCGCGGTCCCGGCGCGTTGCTGCAACGCGGCCCCCATGACCGGGTAGCGCGCATTGGACTCGATGTTGAGGGGTGGACAAAAGGCTTTTGCTTCTTCCGGAGTCAGCCAGCGATTGTCGACGCCGTTCAGGCGGTTCGCATGAATGTGCCGCTTGAAGCTCTGCACGTCATGGACATTGTGGGCCAGCATCATGACGCCACGCTGCGAGAACATGACGTTGTAGTTCAGTTCCTGACTCAGCCCTTCCCAAAGATCCACCGCGTGATCGAAGAGCCGCGCACTCTCGTCGTAAAGGTAGTTTGAGCGGATGATGGTGGTATTGCGCCCGGTATTGCCTCCGCCAAGCCAACCCTTCTCGATCACCGCAACGTTGGTGATGCCGAATTCCTTGGCCAGATAGTAGGCCGCACCCAGACCGTGCCCGCCAGCGCCAATGACGATGACGTCGTAGGCCTTCTTCGGCTGCGCATCCGGCCACTGCTCGCGCCAGTTCTTGTGCCCGGTCAGCGCGTTGCTGAGAAGCGACAATGCAGAAAAATGGGTCACCGTAGTTTCCTCGTAGAGAAGCTTTGGGCGAACCTGCCGGATCCGCGCTGATTTGCATGTTACATTTGCGCCTGAAGTGCGGTATAAATGCGACAGAACCTCCGGTAAATCGAAGTGAATTGAGGGACTCCCGGATGGCCCCATTGCCTCCCCCGGACTATCCGAACGCAAGGCTGTCGGTCGGTTTCATCCTGGCCAGGCGCTTTACGCTCAGCGCTTTTGCCAGCTTTATCGACGTTTTGAGGCTCTCCGCCGATGAGGGGGACGGCAGCCGGCCTATTCTCTGCCGCTGGCGCTTCATTTCGGCGACCATGAATCCGGTGACCTCCAGTTGCGGTATTTCGCTCCAGCCGGATGAGCGCTTGGGAGACCCGAAACGCTTCGACTACATCGTCGTCGTTGGTGGTTTGATTGATGAAATCGAGAACCTGAATCCCGAGTACACCAAGTTCCTCCATCGCGCCGCGGAGGCCGGTATTCCGCTGATCGGTCTTTGCACCGGCGCATTCATTCTTCACCGCGCAGGCTTGATGGACGGTCACCGCTGTTGTGTCAGCTGGTTCCATCGCGACGATTTCCTTGAGCAATTCGACGGACTGGAGCCGGTGTCGGATCAGATCTTCGTCGTGGACAGGGATCGAATCACCTGTTCCGGCGGCACCAGCTCGGCACATTTGGCAGCGCACTTGGTGGAGAAGCACGTTGGGGTCACGCAAGCGCGAAAAAGCCTGCACATCATGATCATCGACGACGCCATGGCCGGGGAAAAAACCCAACCGGGCATTCCACTCGAACTCACAACTTCCGACGATCTGGTAAAACGCGTCCTTCTTTTCATGCAACAGCACATGGATGATCCGCCGAGCATCGGTGAAATCTGTCAGAAGCTGGAGGTGGGCCGGCGAAAGCTGGAACGGCGTTTCCAGACAGCCCTGGGCCTCTCCCCAGCCGAGGCGGACAAGCTGATCAGAATTGAACACGCCAAACTGCTGATGCGCTCAACCGGACGTTCGGTTTCCCAGGTCGCCGCGGAAACCGGCTTCTGTGACGCGTCTCATTTCATCAAGGTCTTCAAGGACCGAAATGGCATGACACCGGAAGCCTATCGCGTGGAAACTTGACCTCCCTCCCCAAAAAAAGAAGAGCCGCCACACGACTGTGACGGCCCCTCAAATTCACAAATTCACTGCGCGTGGAATCAGGCCTTGATGCTTTCCAACTCCATGACCGCTTCCTCACTGTCCCGCCACTGGGCTTTTTCTTCGTCCGTCGCTCTTGGAGAGAAAACGCCCAAAGTTGCATAGATGACCCCGAGAACCGGTGACAGCCAGCAGGCGAATGCCAGCGGTATGTAAAGCAGGTTCTCGAAGTCACCATTCCCGACACCGAGTGCCAGAGCACTGATGACAAAGGCACCGCCGGCGTTCCAGGGGATCAAGGGTGAGATAAGCGTCCCCCCCTCCTCGACCGCGCGCGACAGGTTCAACGTCGAATAGCCCATCCCGCGATAGAGAGGCGCGTACATGCGGCCCGGCAGAGCGATCGACAAGTAGGGATCGCCGGCAACCACGTTGGTGGCGATCGAAGTTGCTGTCGCCGAGGCCTGGATACCGGCAAAGGACTTCACCCGGCTGATAATGACGGCGATGATCGCTTGCAGGCAGCCGGTGCGCTCCAACGCGCCGCCCAGCCCAAGGGCCAGCAACACGAGAGAGATCGTCCACATCATCGACTGGATTCCGCCGCGGTTAAGCAGACTGTCGATTTCAGAGATACCCGAGTCGATCTTGTAGCCCGAATTGGCATAGGCAAAAACGTCGTGGAGGCCTGCACCTTGGACAAACATCGCCATCGCGCCCCCGGCAAGAGCGCCGGCAAACAAGGAGGGGATCGGTGGCTGTTTCGACACGGCAAGCACGATCACGAGCAGCGCCGGTAAAAGCATCCAGGGCGAGATGATGAAATTGGCCTGAAGTGCAGAGGTGATCGAATCGATGCGTTCGAACGACGATTGTTCTGCATCAATCAGAGTAAAGCCAACCACGGTGTAGATCGCGAGAGCGATCAACATCGCCGGAACGGTCGTCGGCATCATGTTACGAATGTGATCGAACAGGTTTGTGCCCGTTACTGCGGGGGCAAGGTTGGTGGTATCGGACAGGGGTGAAATCTTGTCACCGAAGAAAGCACCGGAAACAACGGCGCCCGCCGTCCAATAGACCGGAATACCAAAACCTGCACCGATCCCCATTAATGCCAACCCCACAGTCCCAACGGTCCCCCAGGACGTGCCGAGAGAAACGGAAACGACCGAGCAGAGAATCATCGCGGCAGCGAGGAAAATTTCCGGCGAGAGAACGGTCAGGCCATAGTAGATCAGAGTTGGAACGGTTCCGCTTGCGATCCAGACACCAATAATCATGCCGACCGTTATCAAGATGGACACCGAAGGCAGAGAGACGTTGATGACGTGAAAAACGCCCTGTTCGATGTTTGCCCACCTATGCCCAAGAGTCAGTCCGACCACGCCGGTGATCGCAATGCCAATCGCCAAGGGAATATGCGGCGTGAAGTCACCGAAGTAGAACAGCTGCACGCCTAGGACGACGAGTGTCAGGATGATGGGAACCAGCGCCAACGCAAATGACGGCAGCCTCGTTCCTTCTTTTACTGTTAATTCGGCGGAATAATTATCTAGGTTCGCCATGTTTCCTCCCCTTCGCTGCGATGTTTGGATTTACGATGGCGTCGTGTGGCTCACGCAAGCACCAAAGTGCGCGGAGTTCTGCCAGACATCGGTGTCAACGAAATAGGATGTAAGCGTCGTCTCTGTTGGACCTTTGCGTCATAAACGCGGCACAGAGCTTTCCCGCCTCGCATCGATGCCACGAAGAAGAGCAGGCACCGGACCGGCGCTCGACGCACCGTGGAGAGACAGAGATTTGGCAATAATTTCTGATACTTCCGGCGACGCTCCGATGGGCCCGATAAGGTGACCTGGGAATGACGCAGCTGCCAACGCATTCGGCAGATCAACTTTCACATGACCTGCCTGACCGGCAAAGAAAGGCAGGCATACGGCAGGTCCGGGAATCCGAGCAGCCTCCTCGACGAATGGCTCCTGTTCAAGAAAGCCAACACGGACCTCACGAAACAAATTCTGCGTGGAAAGACTTTGGACAACCTGCCGCGCAATCTGGCCGGGCCGCGGATCGGAACGCGCGCCGTGCGCGGCTAGAAGGACGGTTGTTTTGTCGGCCGCGGAACCAAAGGCTTTCACTGCGCGTTTGATCTTCGTGATGCAGAGCATCGTCAGCCGGGGATCGAGCCCAAGCGGCGGCAAAACCTCAAACGACCCCGGCCAATCCTGACGCATTCGTCTCGGTAGCGCCTGGCTGACAAACCAGCCATCAGACATGAAAAGCGGATAGACCAGTGCCCGTGCCGACGGCAATTCTTCCAGCGTCCGTTTCAATGCTCCTCGTGCCGAAAGTGTCGCGCCTCGCACTGTCCAGCCAGGAAGCCGGCGGGCCACCCGCTCAGCCAATGCACCAACAGCCGCCTCCGGCGCGTCAGGTGCCGAGGGCGAGCCATGTGCAACAATCACTGCCGCGCGAGAATCAGTGAGAGGTGCCGTCGGAGAAGGTGATCTTGTTCCAGACATTGTACTTTCCCGAAGGCTTGCGCATGGGCAGCCGTTTAACCTCTTTTAGAGTCTTTGCGTCGTAGACGATCACCGCCCCCTCTTGTTCCCAAACGCTGACCAGCGCGTGCCGGCCGTTGCGGTCAAATTCGACATGGGCGACCGTTGCATCCGGCACCGGACGCAGGGTCTTGACGATCTCAAGACTCTCCTTGTCGATGACGTGCATGGCATCACGGTTCGGCCCAAAGAAAACATCGGCCCAGACAAAATCCGTATTCTCATGGCTGCGCAGAAAGAAACCCGGCCCCAGGGTTTCCAGGGTTTTGACAAGCTGCCAGCTATCAGTATCGATCACAGACAGCCGGGCTTCCTTGAGATGCGGGGTCGCCATCACGCGCCGCCCCCCGCTGAACCAGGAGATGCCTGAACCCAGGTGCGGCAGGCCCGGCAACGGCAGTTCGGCGATTTCCCGCCCGACGTTGAGGTTGACCACGACACCGCGGGCGCCGTCCCGGGCAGCGCCGATCAAGTGGCGGTAGTCAGGGGTGAAGAAGAAGTCGTCGATCGGCTCACCGGTTTCGATGCGGCGCAGGGCAAAGAGACCTTCTGATGACGGCAGCGCCTCAACCATGCCCTTCTCGTGACTGTGCACGTAGCCTTCGAATACCGGATCCGCTCCAGGGTCGGTGGCGATTTCCCAGATCTCCGGCGCATCCTTGAGTGCCAGGATAAAGCTATCGCGCTGCGGTGCCTGATAGACCGCAGAGACTCGTGACAGCGTGCCGTCCTTGGCTCGCACGTCGAACACCCGCTCTACAGAGAGATCCGCCGTTGATAAAATGGTCAGGCTGCGTGGCAGGTAGTTGGCCACTGCGAGGTGCTTGCCGTCTTTCGAGATCGCGATGTTACGGCTGTTTAACCCGGCGCGGATCCGCCCGACCTCGGTTAAACTCCAGAGATCATACTTCTGCACCCAGCCGTCTCGGGACATGATGAAAACAAAGCGGCCTTCGGGTGTGAACTTCGGCCCGCCATGAACAGCAAACGGCGTGGCGAAGCGGTCCATCACGTCGAAGCGGTCGCCGTCAAGGACGGAAACATGATGATCGCCGGTCTCAACAACCAAGAAGAGGTTCAGAGGATCTGCTTCGAAAACCGGCTCGGACGCGGGCGAGTAATCGGCATTTCGCTCAAGGCTCTCCGTAATCTGTTCTGCACCCCAGTCAGGAATCTCCTTCAGCGGGACCTTCACAAAAGCTGCCAGCGCTGCGATCTCTTCCGCTTTCAGGACTTCGCTGAAAGCCGGCATTTGGGTGATCACACGTCCGTTGGTAATCACTTCCGACAGTTTGGGACCGCGCATGCGTTTCAGGGTTTCGGGAATCAAAGCCGGCCCTGTACCTCCCAACCGGTCCGCACCGTGACATGCGGCGCAGTGCTCGGCATAGAGCGCCTCGGGGTTTGCCGAGGCCTCCCACGCCAAACCCAGGAAACAGCTAAAGAAAGCGATGAATCGGATCACGGCTTTTCCCCCGGAAGGGTGTCACGGTTAGACGATCGGTCTCTGCAACGCCGATCTCCTCGTCACTCATGTAACAGGCTGGGTCTTCGGCCCAGGGGTCGCCGGTCAGTTGCAAAGCACGGATCCGGGTGTTGCCGCCGCAGACGCTCTGATAGCTGCAGGCGCCGCAGCGCCCCTTGAGCGGGCGCGGTCGGCGGCGTAACTGGGCCAACATGGGATCGTCGCCAGCCCAGAGTTGCGAGAAGGGCTGTTCCTTCACACTGCCGATCGTGTAGTCCGACCAGTAGGTGTCCGGATGCACCTTTCCTTGCGGGTCGATGTTGGCCACACCGACGCCGGATGAGTTTCCGCCCCAGGCTTCGAGATGATCTTTCAAATGGGCAATCTGTTCAGAGGTAAAGCGCTCTTCTGCCCATTGCAGAAAATAGACCGCGTCAGCATCATTGTTGCCGGTAACGATGTCGAGCGGCCGCCCCTCGTCGGCGGCATGCCAGGCACGGTCGATCAACAGGTCCATGGCGGCACGTGTGTGCGACCAGCTGGCGTCTGCACCCCGGTGCTTGTCGCCGCGCCCGGCATAGACCAAATGCGAGAGATAGAACTTATCCACCCCTTCTGCCTCGGCGAGCGCTAAAAGATCAGGGAGCTGGCCCGCGTTCTGTTCGGTAATGGTAAAACGCAGACCAACCTTCACGCCGCGCGCCTTGCAGGCCCGAACGCCCGCAAGTGCCGCGTCAAAGGCACCATCTTTGCCTCGAAACCAGTCGTTGGTTGCGCCGATGCCATCGATGCTGATCCCGACGTAGTCGAAACCGATATCGGCAACACGTTCAGCCGTTTCGCCCTGGATGACCGTACCGTTGGTCGAGAGGGCGAGATACAGCTTCATCTGCCGCGCCCGTTCGGCGATCTCGAACAGATCCATGCGCATCAGCGGCTCACCGCCCGACAGGATCAAAGCTGGGATATCGAATTTCCCCAGATCCTCCAAGACAGCCATCGCCTGATCATTGGAGAGCTCTCCAGGAAAGGCGTGATCCGATGAAACGGTATAGCAATGCCGACACTGCAGATTGCAGCGGCGCGTCAGATTCCAGATGACCACAGGTTTCACGGCACTGCGCCGGTGCCGCACCGGTGTCGGCGATACAAGCTGGCGCATGTAGTGCGACAGTCGAAACATCAGCCGTCTCCCTTCGAGGTGCTGTTGCGTGCCAGTCTCAGGCCGGTCTTTTTCAGGATGCGGGTGGAATAGAGGACATCATTGCCGCGGCAGGCAGGCCCCAGAAGCCGTGCGATGACCGCCCTCTTTTCCTCGACTTCCGAGGGGTCCGACCCATGAACCATGGCAAAGAGGTTGTACGGCCAGAGCGGCAAGGCGCGCGGGCGCAGATAGCAGTGCGAGACAAAGCCAAGTTGACCGATATTGGTGCCCAGCGCACTTGCCTCTGCATCCTCCACATCCCAGACCGTCATCCCGTTCGCAGGCATACCCAGCGCGTAGTGATTGGGTGCCACCCCGACCCGGCGCACAACGCCACGCATCTGAAGCGCCGTCAGGCGATCAATGACCTCGGCCTCATCAAGGCCGAGACGGGTCGCGATTTCTCCATAAGGCTCGGCAACGAAGGGCAATCCCGACTGTGTCGCCTCGACGATCTTACGATCAATTGTGTCCAGGCTCATGCGACCATCCTAAATCCGATATAAAACTCTTCGAGTTTGGGAAAACGCAGAACGGAGAGTCCGCTTGCCTGTTCGATCGCACGCGCCGCTGCATCAATCCCCTCAGGCGTCTCCGTCGCCAGCACGAACCACATGTTCAATCGGTGTGCACGTTCGTAGTTATGGGCGACTTCGGGGCGCGCGTTGACCTGCGCCGTCACTGCTTCGAAGCGCACACTTGGAACTTCCATCGCGCAGAGACAAAAGGCGCCGCCCATGGCTGCTGCGTCGAAAAAGGGTCCAAAACGTGTAATGACGCCAGCCTTGCGAAGACGCGCGAGGCGCTCAATCAATTCATATTCATCCAAATCCAACGCAGCAGCAGCCTCGGCGTAGGGCCGGGTGCAAATAGGAAAGCCCTCCTGCAATGCATTGATGATCCGCCGGTCGGTATCATCTGGCTTGTGATCCGGAGATTTCACGCCGCGGCTCCCTTATCACGTAACACTCTCGCACCGGTCTGTTTGAAACAGCGAACACTGAACAACACCTGGTGCGGTACCGAACGAAGGCCGACTTCGTCACAGGCCCGGTCGAGCACGGCCATAGCCTCCGGGCGGCTGCGCGCGTGGATCATGCAGTAGAGACTGAAGGGCCAGGTATTTGGAACTGGTCTGCGTTGATAACAAAGCGTAATGCCAGGCACCGCGGTCAGTGCAGGTCCGACATGCGCAACCTGTTCTTCCGGCAGCTCCCAAACCACCATGGCATTGGAACTCCACCCAAGCGCCCGATGACGCACAATCACACCGATCCTGGACAAAACGCCTGCCGCGGCGAGGGCGCGGATACGTGCCAGTATCTCACCTTCAGTTCTATCAAGTACCTTGCCTACCGCGGCAAAGGGTTGGGCTACGAGATCCAGACCGTTCGACAAGACCTGCATGATTTCTCGGTCACCATGAGTCAGCGCTGCGCTATCAATTCTATCTGGTAATGGCGGAAGGCGGCCTGAACCGTCGAGGGCGAAACCAAGGTTGATGTTGAACGGGCGCACGAGCGGAAGATCGAGCACTTCCAGGCCAGTGGCCTTGCGAACGTTATTGAGGATCGCATCCACGTACGCCCGGTCCGGCCCTGTCGCCACGAACCAGATGTTCCAATGATGCTCACGCAAATAGGAATGATTGACCCCCGGTTCTGCCCCGATCATCGCGGCGACCTGTTCAATCCGATCCTCGGGCACTGCAATCGCGGCAAGGGTGCTGGCGCCAACGGTATTCGGGCGGCAGGTTGCGCCTATCCGGCTGATTGCGCCTGCAGCAGACAGCTTTCGCAAGCGGTCGAGAACATCCGCCTCTGAGATTTCAAGTTGCCCTGCAATCTCGGCAAAGGGTTGCGGAATCAGGGGAAAGTCGTTCTGCCAGCGATCGAGCAGTTGATGGTTGAGGGACTCAAGATGAATATTCATGCCTCACAGTCCCGTTCGGTGCGCACGTGCGGTGAAGAAGATACCCGAAGGACTCTCGGCCGAAATCTCACCGAGTTTCTTGAAACTGGCCGTATCGTAGACATCTATACGCCCGGCATCGCGAACCGAGACCCAAACTTCATGGCCGCGCGGCGTGAACTCCATATGCAGAACCGCTGGGCCGGGCTTGAGACTTTTAATGACTTCCCCTGATTGCGTATCAATGATTTGGACGGTGTCGTTAAGAGGGTGTGCGAAATTCACCCAGACTTGACGCCCGTCAGGTCGGGCCACCGCAAAGACCGGTTGCCCGTAGGTATTGGTTCGCCCAACTTCCTCCAGAGAGCGTGCGTCGATCCAAAGAACCTCTTTGCGTCCGACGGCGGGCAGAACAAATCGTTCGCCCGCTAATGCCCAACCTTCCAGATGCGGCATCTTATATACGGGAAGTGCTTTTTCACCTTTTCCGTAGCCTTGCAAGATGCGCCGTGGCATCGGTGACGACTCCCAAAGGTCGAGAGCCGTCAGGCCGTCCTCTCCAAAAAGCCCCGCGATGTAACGCCGGCCATCGGCCGTAATTAGAGCGTCATAAGGGTTTTTGCCGATGTTTTTTATCCGGGTGATTTCGGGTTCGTCCCCTGTGGAGAAATCGGCGATCCAGGTTTCCCCTTCATCCCAGAGTGTGAAGACAAAGCGCTTTCCAGGCGCATCAACCAAACCAATCGTCTTCGAGCCGGTGGGAATGTCGGCAATGAGGTCCATAGTTTCGACGTCAAATACCCGCACGCCACCCGGTTCATAATTCGAAACTGCGACCAGTCGTCCATCGTCTGAAATGGCACCACCAATCGCGTTTCCCGACTGCACCACACGCCCGACAAGAGATTGGGTCAGGAGGTCAATCTTGCTCAGGCCGCCGTCGCGTCCGAATACAAACGCAAAGCGCTGATCCGGCGAAAAAACCACCGATGCATGGGAGAGGTCGCCGAGCCCTTCAATCCGACCGATCCTTGCGCGTTCGGACTGATCGACGATCAAGAGAGAACCGCTTGCCCGCTCAATCACAACGCCCAGATCCCCAGTCGCACGCAAAGAGTCGGCCTTCGCTGGCGCCAAGCCAGCAGCTAGAATTAGGAGCAGAAAGAGAGAGAAGACTCTTGTCATTCGGCGTTTCCTTTAAGTAAGAACTCCGCAATCCACCGCGCTTCCGGTTCGCTGAGTAATGGTCGCCACGGCGGCATCGCCGTTCCGGGCACACCATCAAGCACAATGTCGGTCAATACTTCTGCAGACCTGCCGGCCAGTGTCTCGGCGCGGAGATCGGGACCGAGACCGCCCTTCAAGGTCAGTCCGTGACAGGATCCGCAATCCTGCAGTACAAGCCGTTCCAGCTCGGATGCACGCTCCGGCGTGAGGTCGCCCGCCACAGCCGGTGCGGTCATCATTAGAATAAGAATGGCCGTTTTAGGCATTGACCGCCTCTCGAAGCGGTCCATAGGAAAACACAGACATGACCTCGGCTGGGCAGGACCGATAGAGCGAAACCACAGAGCCGATCACAAACAGCATCGGGCCTTCAAGTCGTGCCGCGGCAATCTCCACGGCGATCGTTTCCAAGCGGGAAAAAATCCGCGACTCTCTGGGCGTTGTCGCATTTGCGATAGCCATCACTGGCAATGACGTGGGCAAGCCCTGTTCCAGTAACTTTGTTGCGATTTCACGGATGTTTGCCGCCCCCATGTAAACCACCAGCGTGGTTTGAGGATCTGCGAGTCCGGCCCAATCCAGATCGAGCGGAGAATCGCCACGGCAATGCCCGGTAACGTAACGTACGCCGGTGGCCAGACCGCGATGAGTCAGAGGCACTCCGGTAACCGCCGCAGCCCCTTGTGCCGCGGTAATACCGGGAATGATCTCGACCGGAATGCCGGCGGCGTGAAGCGCTGCAGCTTCCTCAGATCCGCGGCCGAAAATAGAGGGGTCGCCTCCCTTTAGGCGGACGACTGTCTGTCCCGCTTGCGCCAGCTCGACAAGGATTTCATTGATTCGTTCCTGCGGCACGGGATGGGACTTGGGCGCCTTACCGACGGGGATGGCGTGCGCCGACGTAGGGATCAAAGCCAGAATTTCATCGGAAACCAAACGGTCGTACACTACGGCATGGGCCAGTCCCATCGTACGAACCGCTTTCAGAGTCAGTAACTCAGGATCGCCCGGACCTGCACCGACCAGATAAACCCGCCCTTGATTCTTCATTGCGCCCTCCCTGACAGCCGTCAGACGGAAGGGTGACCGAAGCCACCCTTCCATTAACCGATCAGTAAACGTCTTGACGTGTGTTGAAGACGTTGAACTTGCCGGTTGGTGTGACCAGACGCGGGTCCTTGATCACGTGCTTGAGTTCAAGCGTCTTGTCATCGACGACGACGAGTGCCGATTCGAGATCGCGGCCGTTCCATACAGAGAACCAGATCTCGTTCCCTTCCTTATTGAACTCACCTTGAACGACACGCGGCTGACCTTCGGCGATGCCGGCCCACTCAACGATCGGAAGGACCTTGTATTCAGGCTCTTCCTGGTCGAGTTCATCGACCTTGAAGACCGCAACCGAAGCGGAAATCTCGGCGTCCGGATTCAAGGGCGCATCGACGTAGAGGTGATTCGAGGTCGGATGGGATTTCACGAACAGCGACCCGCCACCGAGGGCAAAGAGCTGTTGAACCATCTTCCAGGCATTATCCGGATGTCCTTCCGGATCGGTTCCAATCAAGGCGACCGTCTCGTCACCCAGATGAGAGGTTGCCCAAACCGGCCCGTAAACCGGATGATTGAGGTTCGCGCCACGTCCCGGATGCGGCGTCTCACCCTCACTTTCGACCAGAGCCGTCAGCGCGCCTTCCTTGGTGTCGATCACCGCGATCTTGCCGCGTGCGTTTGCCGCCGTCAGGAAGTAACGTTTACTCGAATCGAGCCCGCCATCGTGAAGGAAGCGTTCCGCCTCGATTTCCGTGACCTTCAGGTTTTTGATGTCGGAATAGTCAACCAGCAGAATTTTGCCGGTTTCCTTTACGTTCACAATGAACTCGGGCCGATAGTGCGAAGCAATAATCGCTGCCACCCGGGGCTCCGGATGATACTCTTGGGTGTCGTAAATCATGCCGCGGGTGGAAACGACTTTTTTGGGCTCCAGCGTATCGCCATCCATGATCACGTACTGCGGCGGCCAGTAGCTGCCGGCGATCGCATACTTGTCTTCCCAACCCTTCATTTTAGAAGTTTCGACCGAACGCGCCTCGGCACCGACTTTGATCTGAGCGACCGTAGCAGGCTCTTCCATCCAAAGATCGATCATGTTGATCAGGGCATCGCGGCCGATTACGAAGAGATAACGTCCTGACGCCGAGATACGCGAGATATGCACCGCGTAGCCGGTTTCAATGATCGAATGAATTTCATAGCTTTTACCGTCGATCAAAGCGATCTGGCCGGCATCCCGCAACGTCACCGAGAAAAGGTTATCGATGTCGATATCGTTCATCTTCTTGGTGGGTCGGTCCTCGGGCTTTACCAGAACCTTCCAGGTCTCGAGCATCTGCGGCATGCCGAACTCAGGCGGAGCCGGAGGCTCGATCAGCAGATAGCGCGCCATGAGATCGATCTGATCTTCATTCAACTCACCCGAGGTGCCCCAGTTCGGCATACCACCCGGTGAGCCGTATTTGATGAAGTCGTGCAGGTATTCGTAGCCGTTCTCACGCGTGATATCGGTGGTTAAGGGTTTACCCGTGGCCCCCTTGCGCAGAACGCCGTGGCAGCCCGCACAACGTTCGAAGTACATTTTGTTGGCGGACTGAAACTCGGATGGCGTGATCACAGGGTCGCCAGGCTTGCGTCCCGGAATCTCCACATTGATCTGGCCGAGGGTGGTCATACTTGGCTGGTATGCCGATGCCGGGGTGTCTCCGTGCCCTTTAGGTTTTTCCTGAGCCGAAATCCCGGTCGCGGTAACCGCCATCGGAAGCGCGACACTGGCGAGGAGTGCGAACCTCCGGATTTCGCGAAAGCTATTCATGCCGGTTTTCTCCGTTGCGCTGGTGAGGCGATTTGGAGCTTGCCCAGTGCAGCCGCAAGCCGCCTTGACTTTCGTTAAGGCAATCCGGCCGGCGCAGCGACAGTGTCTGGACGAACAAAAAATATCGGAGTGTCAGATGCAGCGCCCTCTGGTCCGGCTGTCTCTTTTCCTTACGCTCCTCGCAGCCGCGTCCTTCTCATTCGGGTCTAAGGCCGTTGCGCTTGGCGGGCTGTTGGGTGAGGACACCATCTCGGTGACGGCGCCTGACGCGGCGCAGGCTGCCCAGCTCTTCGACAGCACGGCGCCGCTGCGGCTGTTGCGCGAGGAAGATGCCATACCCGGCTGGTCGGTCACGTCGTCCAGCGGTCCGGTTGGTTACATCGCCTCAACCTGGGAGATTGCACGTTCAGTCGGATACTCCGGCCGCCCGATCGATATCCTGGTCGGGGTCACTGCAGACGGCCGGATCGCAGGTGCGGAGTTGGTGCGTCACAACGAACCGATTCTGACACTGGGCATTTCAACCGGAGACATCGCCCGTTACGTCGACGCCTTTTCCGGTGTCGATCTAACCGCGAGTCAAAGCACAGATTTTGATACTCGCGTTGATCTTCCGGACATTATTTCGAGAGCAACCGTCTCCACGGGTGTTATCAGGGACGCGATCCTGCGCACCGCACGCACCGTCGCCCTGCAACGCGGTTTTGTTGGTGGAAACGGCACAGCGATCGACCGCGTCAACTTTAAAGAACAATCCTGGAAGGCACTGCAAGCAAGCGGTGCCCTATCTCATACCAGGGTCACGCTGGACGAAGCCCGCGCAACATTAGCGACCGCCAAGGTTCCCCTGCCGGAAGGCGAGGCCGCCTTCCTCGATCTGTGGATCACGATCCTGGACCCTCCGAGCATCGGGCGCAGTCTTCTGGGACAACGCCCCTTTACACGGACAATGGCCGCAATCCCACCTGGCGATGCCGCACTCTTCATCGCGTCTCGTGGCCTGCATTCCCATAGAGGCACGGCCTGGCGCCGTTCCAGTATCTTCGAACGCGTTCAGGTTATCCAGGGCAACGATGTCATTCCACTGCGCGCGGACGGCTACCTACGGCTTGACCGTTTGGAGACCGAAGGCGCACCGAACTTCAAGGAGCTCAGCGTCTTCTCCCTGCCCGCCGACCGGTTCGATCCAACTCGTCCCTTCAGGATCGAAGTCACAGCCAGCCGCAAGACCACCGACGGCGGCGAAGTCGAGATGCGAATTCCACTGGACTATCAATTACCCGCACGTTTTCTGCTCAAAAGCGCAGTCTTGCCGGAAAGCGAACCGCTGTGGGTGTCCGCTTGGCAGCGCAAGCGCTTCCAGGTCGCCGGGGTGGTTCTGATGTTGGCTACGCTGGCCGCAATCCTGTTCTTTCAATCCGCCTTCGTACGCCGCCCCGCCCTCTGGCGATGGGGGCGGATCAGCTTTCTCACGGTCACCTTAGTGTGGCTTGGATGGATTGCCGGGGGACAGCTCTCGGTCGTTCAGGTTGTTGCCTTTCTTCATTCGCTTTTAACCGGGTTCCGCTGGGAAACCTTTTTGATCGAACCGGTGATCTTCATTCTCTGGGGCTTCGTCGCGCTCGGTCTGCTGTTCTGGGGGCGCGGCGTTTACTGCGGGTGGCTCTGTCCCTTCGGTGCATTGCAGGAGCTCACAAACGAAATTGCCCAGCGCCTGCAAGTGCCGCAGATCGAAGTACCCTTTGTCGTGCAGGAACGGCTCTGGGCAATCAAGTACACGCTCTTCGTCGCTATCCTCGGTCTCTCATTTTATTCAATGGAGCAGGCCCTGATTGTCGCCGAGGTCGAGCCCTTCAAGACCGCCATGTCCATGCGGTTCCTCCGCGCCTGGCCGTTCGTGCTGTTCGTAGTTGTCCTTCTGACGGCCGGCCTCTTTATCGAACGCTTCTACTGCCGCTATCTCTGCCCGCTTGGGGCGGCACTGGCGATACCTGCCAAGCTGAAACTCTTCGACTGGCTGCGGCGCCGTTCGCAGTGTGGCAGGGAGTGCCGACTCTGCGAGCATAAATGCACTGTCGGCGCGATCGACCCGATCGGACGGATCAATCCGAATGAATGCGTTCTCTGCTTGCGTTGTCAGATGATCTATCACGACCCCAAGAGCTGCACGATCCTGAAGCGGCGCGCCGCGCGGACCTCACGCACAACATCTCCTGAAAGCCCTGTATGATCACGGTTCTGCGTACGCTCTTCGGCGAAGGTTTTCGTGTTTTCTTTCTCTCCGCCGGTCTTTTCGCCGTCATCTCGATCGGACTCTGGTTGGGCTGGCTGGGTATTCATGCGGCGGGCGGCATGGTCACTGCCATGCCTTTCGCTGCCGCACCGCATCTTTGGCATGCCCATGAAATGATCTTCGGTTACGCAGGTGCGGCGCTCGGCGGCTTTTTCCTAACCGCCGTGCCCAACTGGACTGGCGCAAAGGCGGCACGGCACCTTTTCATTCTCACCGCATCAGGCCTTTGGTTCGCAGGCCGCCTCGCGATCTGGTGGTCCGGGAGTCTCGATCCTTTCGTCGTCGCTATGGTCGATCTCTCCTTCCTACCTCTGCTCGCCAGCAAAATCGCGACCCAGTTGATCCGGCGCCCGAAACCGCAGAACCTGTTGTTTCTTTTGCTGCTCGCGATCGTCTGGAGCGGCAACCTGATGATCCATCTGGAATGGATCGGCCTGCTCGATGACAGTGTCTGGCCGGGCTTGCGCCTGGGATTGCTGGGCACGACCGCCATGATCACGGTGATCGGCGGCCGCGTTACCCCTGCCTTCACGCGCAATGCCATGACCAAAGCGGGGATTGAAACCGGGTTACCACGCGCGCACCGGATTGCGGATTTTACCGGGATCGTTACCGCAATCCTGTTGCCGCTGCTGCTTGCCTTTGACGCGCCTGACACCGTCGTTGCCGTATCCGCTCTTCTTGCCGGACTTGCACAGGCCATACGCCTGGCTGGATGGCGCAGCAGTTGGGCTCTTACCCGGCCAATACTCTGGAGCCTCCACTTGGGTTTCGCCATGCTCGCCGCCGGTTACATCGCGTTGGGTCTGGCCTACCTCGATCTCTTCAGCGAAGTCGCGGCATTGCATCTACTCGGTATTGGCGCAGTCGGCGGGATGACGCTCGCGGTCATGAGCCGAGCTATCCTCGGTCATGCCGGAATGCCGCTGATTTCGCCGCGCCCAATCACCCTCGCCTATGGACTGATCGCGGCTGCGGCCATTCTGCGCGCCGCTGGATCTCTCGGCGGGCTCGCCTGGTATAACGCCGCGCTGTTGATATCAGGAGCCCTCTGGATCGCGGCCTTCACCCTCTTCATTGCGGTCTTTCTGCCAATCATAATCGAACCGCGCGCCTAAGGCGAAAAACAAGTCTGTCGAGCTCTTGACGCAAGTCAAGGCATGTTGAGACATAAACAGACAGAGTGCGGGCGTTTTAATGGAGAAAGCTCCATGCGTTTGCGTGCCTGTCTGATTGCTGTTCTTTCCTTCGCGGCATTATTGCTTGCGGAGTCTGCCGGCGCGACGGCGGCGGGACAGGCAGAGGTCTCTCGTTTCCTCCCGACGTTGGAGCCCGATACGCTGCTGCCCGGCGCAACGGCGTTCGGCACCCTGCGCAATGACGTGCCGGTCGTTCCGATCCTGAAGGATGGTGACACTGCCGGTTGGGCGTTCCTGACTTCAGATTTTGTCGGCACGACCGGCTATTCGGGCAAGCCCATCCATGTGGTCGTCGCGGTATCGCCGGACGCCGTGGTCACCGGCGTACGGCTGGTCGAGCACTCTGAGCCAATTGTGCTCATCGGCATTCCCGAAGCCAAAGTTCAGCGTCTGACCGAAAGTTACGCAGGGTTGGACCTGAAAGCCGAAGCCGCTGCCGGCGGATCAGCCCACGATCTCGACATTATCTCGGGTGCGACCGTCACCATCATGGTGATCGACGATTCAATCGTGCGGTCCGGACTCAAGGTGGCCCGCGCACTCGGTCTCGGCGGCCTCGCGCCGGAAGTGACCGGCCCGCGGCGCACGGTCGACACTGATCTGCTGGAACTCCAAGACTGGACAACGCTTGAGGGTGACGGCTCGATCCGCTCGCTGACATTGGATGTCGGACAGATCAATGCAGCCTTCGTAGCATCAGGTGACGAACGGGCAATCTCCAGGCCGGAAAAAGCGCCGGAAACCGATAGTTTCATTAGTATGAAGGCGGCCCTTGTCAGCGTACCTTCGATCGGTCGCAGTCTCTTAGGCGATGCGGAATACTCCAATCTCACAAAGTGGTTGAATGACGGCGAGCAAGCCATTCTGATCGCGGCGCACGGCCGTTACTCCTTTAAGGGGTTCGGATATGTCCGTGGAGGAATCTTCGATCGAATTCAGCTCATTCAGGGTGACAATTCCGTCCGCTTTTTCGACCGCCAACACCGTCGCCTGGGCGCCATCGCCGCCGCCGGCGCACCCAGCTTCACAGAACTCGATCTCTTCAAAATTCCAGCCGAGTCGGAATTCGATCCAGCGGCCCCCTGGCGCCTGCAGCTTTTGGCCCAACGAGCAATTGGGCCGGTCGAAAAGAGCTTCCTGACCTTCGATCTCAGCTACCGCCTGCCGGAAAAGTATCTCGTCCCCCTCGCTCCCGTAACCCTCGAGGCACCCGAAGAGGAAGCCGCCGCGAAAGCGGCACTGTGGCAGCGTATCTGGCGTGACCGGCAAATCGAGATCGTAGGGCTGGCGCTCATGTTGCTGGTTCTGACCGCCGTGTTCTTCTTTCAATTGCAGGCAACACGCAACGAGCGAACGCTCTTCTGGTTCCGCATGGGTTACCTGACGGTGACCCTCGTCTTCCTCGGTTGGTACGCGAATGCGCAGCTTTCGGTGGTCAACCTCATGGCCTTGGCAGGTGCGCTGAAAGCCGGCTTTACCTGGGACGCTTTTCTGCTCGACCCCATGATCTTCATTCTGTGGTTCTCGGTCGCAGCCTCATTGGTTTTTTGGGGGCGTGGTGCCTACTGTGGCTGGCTTTGTCCTTTCGGCGCGTTGCAGGAGCTGTCCAACCGGATCGGGCGCCTGTTCAAGATTCCCCAGTGGGAAGTGCCGTGGGGTCTGCACGAGCGTCTTTGGCCGATCAAATACGTCATCTTCCTCGGGCTGTTCGGTGTATCCCTTGCCTCGATCCCGCTGGCTGAGACCTACGCTGAGGTCGAGCCCTTTAAGACCGCGATCATCTTAAAGTTTGCCCGTGAATGGCCCTTCGTGATCTTTGCCGTCGGCCTACTGGTGGTCGGGCTTTTCGTCGAACGCTTTTACTGCCGTTATCTCTGCCCGCTCGGCGCTGCCCTCGCGATTCCGGCCAGGGTCCGCATGTTCGACTGGCTGAAGCGTTATCACGACTGCGGGAACCCCTGTAAAACCTGTGCCAATGAGTGTCCCGTGCAGGCGATCCATCCGACCGGCGAGATCAATCCGAACGAATGCGTCAACTGCCTGCATTGCCAGGTTCTCTATCAGTCCGGGACCAAGTGTCCGGTCGTCATCAAGAAACTGAAACGTCACGCGACAATGGTCGCGCGCAACAAAGAGAGTGCCGCAGCGCTGGACCGCGCCTTCGGCTCTCCTGTTCCGAAGAAGGAGGGAACCAATGTCTGATACAACGAAATCCTGGTCCATCAATCGGCGTCATCTGCTTGGCGCCAGCGCAGGAGGCGCCCTGTTGGCCGCGGCCGGCAGCAGTGCCATGGTGGCAAATAGCGGCCCGGCCCGCGCGGCGGGCGGTAAGTTCGCGCTCGCACCCGGCGAGCTCGATGAATACTACGGCTTCTGGTCCTCTGGTCAGAGCGGCGAGCTGCGTATCCTCGGTGTTCCCTCCATGCGCGAATTCATGCGCGTTCCGGTCTTTAACCGCTGCTCTGCGACCGGTTGGGGCCAAACCAACGAGTCCCTCAAGGTTTTGACCGAAGGGCTTCTGCCCGAGAGCAAGGCCTTTTTGAAGGCACAGGGGAAGGTCACCTACGACAATGGCGACCTGCACCATCCGCACATGTCCTTCACCGACGGGACCTACGACGGGCGTTTCATTTTTGCCAACGACAAGGCAAACACGCGGGTCGCCCGCATCCGCTGCGACGTCATGAAATGTGACAAGATCATCGAGATCCCGAATGCCAAAGACATCCACGGCCTGCGGCCGCAAAAGTTCCCGCGCACGGGTTACGTCTTTGCCAACGGAGAGCATGAAGCCCCGCTGATCAACGACGGTATGATCCTCGACAAGCCCGAAGAGTACGTGAACATCTTTTCCGCCATTGACGGCGATGAGATGAAGGTCGCCTGGCAGGTGATCGTCAGTGGTAATCTCGACAACTGCGATTCCGACTATCAGGGCAAATACGCTTTCTCGACCAGCTACAATTCGGAAATGGGTATGAACCTTGCCGAGATGACGGCGAGCGAGACCGACCACACAGTGATCTTCAACATCAAGCGCATCGAAGAAGGCGTCGCCGCAGGCGATTTCCAGATGTTGAACGGTGTCCCGGTGCTCGACGGGCGCAAGGGTTCGAAGTACACCCGATACGTCCCGATCCCGAACAGCCCGCACGGCTGCAACGCGGCCCCTGACAAAAAGCATGTTGTGATCAACGGCAAGCTTTCGCCGACTGTCTCGGTCATCGATGTCACCAAAGTCGACGCCTTGTTCGAAAACGACGCCGACCCCCGCTCCTGTATCGTCGCCGAACCGCAACTGGGTCTTGGCCCTCTGCACACGGCCTTCGACGGGCAGGGTAACGCCTTTACGACTCTGTTCCTCGACAGCCAGGTGGCCAAGTGGAACATCGAAAAGGCCATCCAGGCCTATGCGGGAGACGATGTCGATCCGATCATCTCCAAGGTCGATGTCCACTATCAGCCGGGCCATAACTCCACGTCCATGGGCGAGACTGCCGAAGCCGATGGCAAGTGGCTGATTTCGATGAACAAGTTCTCAAAGGACCGCTTTCTAAACGTTGGCCCCCTGAAGCCCGAGAACGAGCAGTTGATCGATATCTCAGGCGATGAGATGAAGGTAGTACACGATGGCCCGACCTTCGCCGAACCTCACGACAGCATCATCGTCCACCGCTCTAAGGTGAACCCGGCGATCGTCTGGAACCGGGACGACCCGGTGTTTGAAGACGCCCGCAAGCAAGCCGAGGCCGACGGCATCGATCTGGAAGAGGGTGCTGAGGAACCGATCCGTGACGGAAACAAAGTGCGGGTCTACATGACTTCAGTTGCGCCCAACTTCAGCCTGGAGAAGTTCACAGTCAAGCAAGGCGACGAGGTCACGGTCTACGTCACCAACCTGGACGACATCGACGATCTGACCCACGGCTTCTGCCTCTCCAACTTCGGGGTTGCGATGGAGGTTGCTCCACAGGCAACCGCATCGGTCACCTTCGTCGCCGAACGTCCCGGTGTGCATTGGTATTACTGCCAATGGTTCTGCCACGCCCTGCACATGGAAATGCGCGGACGCATGCTCGTGGAACCACGGGGAGTCTGACCATGAAACGCCTCGAGCTCATCCTCGCACTGTCGTTTTGCCTGCTGTCGCCCCTAGAGGCAGCGGAGCGATTGGTGCCGGCTGAGCCCGGAGCTCTGACGCGGGAACTGGCGCGGGCTGAGGACGGCGACGTCCTCCGGCTTGCGCCAGGCCTGCATTCGGGATCCATCGTCATTGAACGCCCCCTTACTCTGGAAGGCAGCGGTCAAGCGGTGATTGATGGCGAAGGTCAAGGCAGCGTTATAGTTATCACCGCACCCGATGCGGTCGTGCGCGGCTTGGTCATCCAAGGTTCCGGCTCCTCGCACGAAACTATTGATGCGGGCGTGAGTCTCGGAAAAACTGCTCTGCGTGCCGTGGTCGAAGGCAACCGCTTACTGGGCAATCTCTACGGCGTTGACATCCACGGCGCACAAGATGCCCTGGTCGCGAACAACGTAATCGAAGGCCGCCGGGATCACCGGGTCAACGATCGCGGCAACGGCGTCTATGTGTGGAACGCTCCTGGCGCCAGGGTCGAAGGCAACGATGTCCGCTGGGGCCGAGACGGCATCTTTGTCAATACTTCGCGCGAAAATATCTTCAAAAACAACCGCTTCCGCGAACTGCGCTTCGCGATCCACTACATGCATGCCAACGACAGCGAAGTCACCGGCAATATCTCGATCGGGAACGATCTCGGTTATGCGGTGATGTTCTCCAAACGTGTGAAGATCATAGACAACATCTCCATTGGAGACGCCGAGCACGGTGTCATGCTGAACTACGCCAATAGTTCTGAAGTCAGAGGAAACTTAGTTCGCGACGGCGGCAATCGCTGCGCTTTTCTCTACAACGCCCATAAGAACCGGATTGTCGGCAACCGCTTTGAGCGTTGTGCGACCGGCATTCATTTCACTGCAGGCTCCGAGCGCAATGAGATCACCGGGAATGCTTTCATCGGCAACCGCACACAGGTGAAATATGTCGGCTCCCGCTGGCTCGACTGGTCAGCAGGTGGGCGCGGCAATCACTGGAGCGATTTTGCCGCCTACGATCTCAACAGTGACGGCATCGCGGATACCCCCTATCGGCCTAACGACCGTATGGACCATATCCTCTGGACCCAACCGGCAGCAAAACTCCTGCTGGGCACGCCTGCGGTACAGCTTGTGCGTTGGTCGCAATCGGCCTTCCCTGCACTGCTGCCCGGCGGAGTCGTGGACAGCCGCCCCCAGATGCAGCCTGTAGAGATCCCAATTCCCGCATTCAGAGGTGCGTCATGAGTAAAGACGCTGTCCTGCAGGTCGAAAAACTCTGCAAACGCTATGGCAATAGCGATGTGCTCAAAGCCATTAGTCTCAGTGTCAGACCAGGCGAGCGGGTCGCACTACTGGGCCATAACGGTGCAGGCAAGACGACGCTGATGAAACTGATTTTGGGACTAACTACCGCCAGCTCCGGCGAAATATCCGTGGCCGGTTTGGCACCAGGTTCGGTGGAAGCAAGAAGAGCTGTTGCCTACCTGCCTGAAGCCGTCGCTTTCCACCCTGCACTCAATGGCCGGGAGCAACTTAAGCTGTTTGCACGGCTCGCCGGCGAACCAACCCACGTCGTCAACGCACTGCTGGAGCGGGTCGGACTTGACGAAGCAGCGGACCGTCGCATTGGCACCTGGTCGAAGGGCATGCGCCAACGCCTGGGCCTTGCCCAAGTCCTGTTGGGGCGCCCACGCCTCGCCTTGCTTGACGAACCTGCGAGCGGGCTGGATCCAATTTCCCGCCATGATCTCTACAGCATCATCGACGAGATGGCGGCTCAGGGAACGGCGCTGCTGATATCGTCTCATGCCTTGACCGAGGTCGAAGCCCGGACCGACCGCATTGCGATCCTGCGCAAAGGAGAGCTGGTCGCCGATGACACACTGGCGCATTTGAGCCGGCGGGCAGAACTGCCAATCCGGTTGCGGCTGACAGCGAAAGGTGATGCCGCAGCTGAAATTCACGCACGCCTTGGCGGCGCGCGAGTTAACGGCGCTTCGGTTGAGCTGATTTGCCATCCCGATGAAAAGATGGACCGCCTGACGAGAATTGCCGCTCTCGGCGGCCTCGTCGGGGACCTCGAGATGACTCCGCCAAGCCTTGAAGATCTCTATCGGCATTTTTCAGGGAAGGATCGGCCGTGATTAACCGCATTCTAGCAGTGTCGGCAACCGAACTCCGCATCTCCCGACGCAATCTCTGGGTCCTAACGGCCAGCATGATCATGACGTTATTCGCACTGGCGCTGACCTTTGCCGGGGCCGCACCGACCGGTGCGCTAGGGGTTGACTTGCTTACCGTCTCTGTCGCCTCCATGACCACGCTCTCGGTATATCTGGCGCCCCTGCTGGCATTGATGATGGCATTTGATGCCATCGCCGGTGACGTCGAGCGCGGCGGGCTCGCTTTGATGCTGACCTATCCCGTATCCCGCGGCGAGCTGTTGATAGGCAAGTTCTTGGCGCACCTGGGCACGCTTGCCTTTGCAATGACGACTGGCTTCGGTATCGCCGGCATCGCCGCAGCGCTTAGCGGAGGTGCCGGAATCGAGAGCATCGTTGCATTGATTAGGCTGATCGGAACGTCCGTCCTGCTGGGCGGCGCCTTTCTCGCGCTGGGCTACATGGTATCGGCCCTGGCCGGCAGCGCCGCCGGCGCGGCGGGCCTGGCAGCGGGACTTTGGCTCATCTTTGTGGTGCTCTACGACCTCAGTCTTCTGGGCGCGATTGTCTACGATGATGGAGGTTTCTTCACCCGCTCGGTTTTTCCCTGGCTGCTCGCCCTCAACCCCGCCGATGCCTTCCGCCTTTGGAATGTCGCCGCTGCTGAGGGCGTGGCCCTTGCAACCGGTATGACCGGCGCCGCAAACGCGCTCCCCGCCTGGGTCGCACCGGCATCGCTTATTTTATGGCCGCCGCTGGCCCTGGCTTTGGCCCGCGGTGCCTTTGGGAGAGTCGAACCATGAGACGTCGTTTCCTTCTCTCTGTCCTCCTAGCGCCAATCGCACTGGCGGCCTGCCGTGAAGAAGTTGCGGTGATTCCCGACCCGGTCGCGCTGACCGAGAATGCACTCAGCCATTACTGCCAGATGTGGGTGGCGGACCATGGAGGTCCTAAGGCTCAGATACACCTGGAAGGCCTCTCTGAACCCATCTTCTTCGCCCAGGTTCGCGATGCGCTGGCGTATCTGCACAGTCCCGAACGCGACGCCCCTATCACGATCGTCTACGTCAGCGATATGGCGAAGGCGGAAAGCTGGGAAAAACCCGGCTCGGCCAATTGGGTTGCAGCGCGATCAGCCGCCTTTGTGGTCGGCGCGGATATCAAGGGCGGAATGGGCGCGCCCGAAATTGCCCCCTTCGGCAGCGTTACGGCTGCCAAGGATTTTGCAGAGCACCGTGGAGGAACTGTCATGTCGCTGGATGAAATTCCAAGCGAAGCAGTTTTGAACGCCGTCGATTTCGCTCTGCCCGGCGAGAATGAGGCCCAAAGGGAGAGAGTGGAATGAAACCAAAGCTATCCCGTCGCCGCTTCCTGAGCATTTCTGCCGCAGCAGTTGCCTTGCCGCCCTCCGCGCTTGCCGAAATTCCAACAGCAAAGTGGCGCGGAACGGCCCTCGGCGCGAAGGCATCGATGACTCTGGCAGGCTTGGAAGCTGCCGCCGCCCAAGATATTTTTTCGGCTGTACAGTCGGAGGTCGCACGCCTGGAAAGCATTTTCAGCCTCTACCAGGAAGAGTCAGCATTGGTTCGCTTGAATCGTACCGGCGTGCTTGAGGCACCACCCGCCGAGCTGCTTGAGGTCTTGAGTCAGTCGGACACTCTGTATCGGGTCACAGAAAGAGCGTTCGATCCTACCGTGCAGCCGTTATGGCATCTCTATGCGCAACGTGCAGCAGAGGGGAAAAAGCCCAGCCAGAAAGAGCTTTCCCAAGTTCAGCAACGCACCGGCTGGGCCCGGCTTCGCTACAGCGCAAAATCAATAAGTTTCGAGCGCGCCGGCATGGGACTTACCTTTAACGGGATTGCCCAAGGTTACATCGCCGACAAGGTGGCAGCCTTGTTGCGCGCGCAAGGCCTACGCCAGGTGCTGATCGATATGGGGGAAATTGCCGCGGTGGGCAGGCATCCCGACGGACGCCCCTGGCAGGTAGGAATTGCAGCACCAGGCAATGAGGTCCTGCGCCAGCTTCCCTTGGAAGATCGCGCCCTTGCCACCTCCGCACCGCGAGGCACTCTGCTCGATCGCAAAGGGCGTGTCGGACACATTCTTGACCCGCGAAACGGCCAGATCGCCGATAGCTGGAATCTCGTCTCGGTGTCCGCCGAACGTGCAGCAATCGCAGATGGGCTCTCGACCGCTTGCTGCCTGTTGTCTCGCGCAAGCATTGAACGGGTGCTGGCTACACAGCCCGGCGCCAAACTTGAAGCTCTTGTCTGATCTGAAGACCTGAATGGGAGATGTCATGATGATCTTGAAAACCGCTGCCCTGACCGCTCTGCTGGCCGTCCTGGCGGCTCCTGCCTTCGCCGAACCCGACCTTGCGAAAGGCAAAAAGGTGTTTAACAAATGCAAGGCCTGTCACGCGGTGGGCGAAGGCGCAAAGAATAAGGTCGGGCCACCGCTCAACGGAATAATCGACGCCGAGATCGCCTCGGTCGAAGGTTTCAAGTACTCCAAGGCCTTTATTGCGAAAAAAGGCGAAGGCCTGGTTTGGAGCGAAGCCGAACTGGACGCCTACCTGATCAAACCCAAGAAGCACACACCGGGCACTAAGATGAGCTTTGCCGGCCTGCGCAAGGAAGCGGATCGCATAAATGTCATCGCCTACCTCAAGACGTTCGAGTAACACCCTGAAAACACTTTGCGGTGCCGTGCTGCTGTCGCTCATCTTTATGAACCCAGTGGCCGGCGCCGATTTTCACGAGATCTTCGAAACGCGGTGCATGGAATGCCATAACCATGCCGGCGATTTTGCACGCGAGCAGTTGACCATTGTGGATGGCGTTCTGCGTGGGGCAAGCGGACGGGACATAGCGCCCTTTCTTAAGAAGCACGCCGGTGGCCTGTCGCCCGAGGAGACCCTGCTCTTTATCGAAGTGTTCATGCGCCAGATCGAATCCGAAGGCGCGTATCAGGAACGCTGTCTCTTCTGCCACGACACGGCTCGCAAGCTCGCTCTCTCACAGCTTATTCTTCGAGACGGACGGCTGACCGGGCGCTACTCCGAAATTGACATCGCATCATTCCTTCAGGGCCACGCGCGCCTGAGTGAAGGCGAAGCTGCAGAGATGACCGACGCATTGGGCGCCATCCTGCAAGGCGCACGCTGAACGCTGCTTTTGTAAAGTTTACGCAAATACGAAGAGAGTCTCGCCTGCTTGACTTTCGTTAAGGTCGGAACAGAGCTCTCCCGTCATGCTCCCGACACTGGAAACGACTCTCAGAGGGAGAGCGCGATGCGCGAAGTCATGACCAAGTCTATGGCCCGGAATATCTTTTACGGCGGGTCGTTATTTTTTATCGTCATCTTCGTGGGCCTCTCGATCCACAGCCACATTTATATCGTCGAAACCTCGACCAACAAAGCGACCCTGAGCGATAGCGTAGCTATGGGGAAACACGTCTGGGAAGAGAAAGCCTGCATCAACTGCCACACCATTCTCGGTGAGGGTGCCTACTTCGCACCTGAGGTCGGCAACGTGATGACACGCTGGGGCGTGCAGGATGACCCCGAGGCTGCGTTCGAGACGCTGAAGGCCTGGATGGACGGACAGCCCACCGGCATCGAAGGGCGGCGTCAGATGCCGCAATTTAACCTGACAGATGACGAGGTCCGCAACCTGGCAGATTTCCTGCTTTGGACCAATACGATCCGCACGCAGGACTGGCCACCGAACGACGCGGGTTAAGGAGACTCACCCAATGAAATATCAAACGCAAAAAATTGCGCAAGCGTACTTCCTGGTCGCAATGGCGCTCTTCGCGGTGCAAGTTTCCGGCGGCCTTCTTGCCGGCTGGATCTATGTTGCCCCCAACACATTGAGCGAACTCCTGCCCTTCAACATCGTGCGCATGCTGCACACCAACAGCTTGGTCGTCTGGCTGCTTCTTGGCTTCATGGGCGGCGCGTACTTCCTGATCCCGGAAGAGTCCGAACAGGAGATTCACTCGCCCCTGCTGGCTTATCTGACGCTGATAATTATGGTCGTCGGTACTCTGGGCGTCGTCGTGACCTACATTTTCAACCTCTTCGAGGGCAACTTTCTGCTCGGCAAGGAGGGACGCGAGTTTCTCGAGCAGCCGGTCTGGGTCAAAGTCGGCATCGTCGTTGCCGCGCTGATCTTCCTTTACAACATCAGCATGACGATTTTGAAGGGTAAGAAGACCGCCATCACCAACGTATTGCTGATCGGTCTCTGGGGCCTGGCGCTTCTGTTCCTCTTTGCCTTCTACAATCCATCGAACCTTGCGCTCGACAAGCAGTACTGGTGGTACGTGATCCATCTTTGGGTCGAAGGCGTTTGGGAACTGATCATGGCCTCCATCCTGGCCTTCCTGATGCTGAAACTCACCGGCGTGGACCGCGAGATCGTCGAGAAATGGCTCTACGTCATCGTCGCGACAGCGCTTTTCAGCGGCATTCTGGGAACCGGCCACCACTACTACTGGATCGGAACTCCCGGGTACTGGCAATGGATCGGTTCGATCTTCTCGTCGCTCGAAGTCATTCCTTTCTTCGGCATGATGGCCTTTGCCTTCGTCATGGTCTGGAAAGGACGGCGCGATCATCCTAACAAAGCGGCGCTCTTGTGGGCACTCGGCTGTGCGGTGCTGGCCTTCTTCGGTGCCGGTGTCTGGGGCTTCCTGCATACGCTGCACGGGGTGAATTACTACACCCACGGCACACAGATCACAGCGGCTCATGGCCATCTTGCCTTCTTTGGAGCCTATGTCTCCCTGAACCTGGCTGTCTTCACCTACGCCTTCCCGATCCTGAAGAACCGGGATCCCTACAATCAGGTTCTCAATATGGCGTCTTTCTGGCTTATGGCCGGGGGCATGACCTTCATGACCTTTGTGCTGACCTTCGCCGGAATCATTCAGACCCACCTGCAACGGGTCATGGGTGAGAACTTCATGGATGTTCAGGATCAGGTCGCGATCTTCTACATGATGCGCTTCGGTTCAGGTATCGCCGTGGTACTCGGGGCCTTGATCTTCATCTACGCGGTGCTGGTGCCCCGTAAAGAAGTGATCGAACCCGGTCATGTTCAACAGGCTGCCGCGGAGTAAGGGCCATGGAAGGATCCAAAATGATTGACGGATCCACGAAAAAGGAGGGGGCAGCCGCCCCCTTCTACCTGCCTCAAAGCGACGAATGCGAAATTTTCGCGGCGGCGCACAACAACGGCCTGCCTCTGCTGCTTAAAGGACCGACCGGCTGCGGCAAAACCCGATTCGTGGCGTATATGGCCGCGCAGCTCAAGCGGCCGCTTTATACGGTCGCCTGTCATGACGATCTCTCGGCTGCCGATCTGATCGGGCGCTATCTGCTTAAAGGTGGTGAGACGGTCTGGGTCGACGGGCCCCTCACACGTGCCGTTCGCGCCGGTGCCATCTGCTACCTCGACGAGGTGGTGGAAGCCCGCAAGGATGTGACGGTTGTGCTTCATCCGCTGACCGACGACCGGCGGATTCTGCCGATCGATCGTACCGGCGAGGAGTTGGAAGCCGCCTCGGGCTTTATGCTTGTGGCCTCCTATAACCCCGGCTATCAGAACATTCTGAAGACACTGAAGCCTTCCACACGGCAGCGTTTTCTGTCGGTCGAATTCGATTTCCCGGCACCGGAGCAGGAAATCGCGATTGTCGCGGCGGAGAGCGGTCTGAGCGCCGAGCGGGTTGCACCGCTGGTGCGCCTTGCCGGGAAGCTGCGTGGACTGAGAGGTCAGGACCTGGAGGAAGGTGTCTCCACGCGCCTGCTGGTCTACTGCGCGACTCTCATTCATCAGGGTATGCCGGTTGAGCGGGCAATTCTGGCAGCCATGATCGAACCCTTAACGGACGACGAGGATGTAAAACGCGGGCTCCTGGATCTGGTCACCGCCGTCTTTGGGTGAGGTACGCGATGACCGGAATCGCCTTCGAGCCATGGGAACCCGAGGAATCGGTCGGGAAACTGTGGCACGCATTCGCCAGCCGCCTGGATGCGCCGGAGGTGCATGAGGGAGCCGCGGTCGGCCTCGACGAGGTCGGCGGGCGGCTGGCAGTATTTTTTCGTGGACTGGGCGGAGCAAACTCAGTCGAGATCAAGCCGGTTGCGCCGGAATCCAGCCGGCACCGGCTTTCTTTGCGCCGCCGCTTCGGCGCCACTGAAGACCGGGTCTTCAGGTCCAGCTTCGATGGTGAAGCCCTGCGCCTGCCCGCCCGGATCGCCGATTTTCCCCAACGCGAAGCCAACCTCTCCCTCTATTTCTGGCTGACCGCCTGCGCCGCCCATGCGCCTGCCCCCATTACCGAACAAGATCCGCTGTGCACGGATCTTCGGTCTCTGGCCGCTGCCCAAAAGATGACGCGCGACACCCTGGCGGATTGCGACGGGCTGCGCCCCCTTTACAATGATCTGGCGCGGGCCTGCCTGAGTCTGCGCAAAGACCGGAACCTGCCGCCCTGGGAAGCAGCAGTGGAAGCGGTCATCGAGGCCTTGCTCGGCGGCGAAGTAGACCTCGACGCGCGGGCCGCGCAACTGCTGCCGGCGCTGCGTCAGGCTGATGCGGACCTCTCGGGTTATCAGGCCCCGCGCGGTTACCGCCCCTACATGCCGGTCCCGCTCTGGCCCGATCTTCGTCCGCTGGTTCGTTCCGAACGCACGGAGTTGGTGACACCTGAGACGGAAGGTCCGCCGCAGGAAGGCCGCGAAGGTACTTTCCGCGCCCGCCGCAAAAAAGCCGATCAGGCCGAGCGCCGGGACAGCCTTATCCTACACCGCTTTGAAGCCGTTCTGGCTTGGGCCGAGTTTCTTAATCTCAATCGCCGGGTCGAAGACGACGACCTGGACAGCGCGAAAAAAGCCCTCGACGACCAGGATGAGATTGGCCTCGGTCAGATTTCCAAGGCGCCCGCGACACGGCTGAAGCTGCATCTCGATCTGGCCCCTGAAGACGTGAACATTGAACGCCTTTCGGGCAAGTTCATCTATCCGGAATGGGACACGCGCAGCGGCAGTTACCTGGCAGATCATTGCCGTGTTCTGGCCAGCGATGCGCCACCTAGCAGCGAGCCCGCATCCTTTGCCGAGGACCCCCGCGCGCAACGGCGTATCCGCGCGGTCAAGCGCCAGTTCGAAGCTCTGCGCCCGCGCCGCATCGTTTTACCTGCCCAGCCGGATGGCGACGACCTGGACCTCGAGGCGGCGGTGCGCGCGCAGGTCGAGCTGCGCGCCACGGGCCGGGGTTCGAACCGGATCTGGCGCGCCACCCGCCCGGAAGCCCGGGATCTGGCCGTCTCAATTCTGCTCGATGTTTCCCGCTCCACCGAAAGCGCTGTCACCGGACGCGCGGTCATCGATATTGAGCGCGAGGCTCTGACCGCCCTCGCCTGGGGCCTGACGGCCTGCGGCGACGACTGCGCGATCCACGCCTTTTCCTCGCTGCGCCGGGACAGGGTCTATCTGCGGCGCTGCAAGGATTTCAGCGATCCCATGAGTGCGAATATCGAAGCGCGGATTGCGGGCCTGCGGCCGGGTTTCTACACGCGGCTCGGCGCAGCCGTCCGCCATGTCTCGGCGGATCTTGCCAAACAATCCCGCCAGCGCCGGTTGCTGCTGGTAATCACCGACGGCAAGCCCAATGACCTGGACCACTACGAAGGACAGCACGGCATTGAAGATAGCCGTATGGCGATCCGTGAAGCGCGCCGCGCCGGGCAGGCGGTGTTCGGCGTGACCGTGGATGCCAAGGGCAAGTCCTGGTTTTCGCGGATCTTCGGGCGAGGCGGTTTCGCCGTCATTCCTGATCCAGACCGGCTGACATCGGCTCTACCGGAAGTCTACCGGCATCTGGTCGGGGCATGACCGAAACGCACGAAGACGATCTCCTGGCTGAGTTGCCGGGCGATCTGATGATGTGGGTGCTAATCGTCAGCGAACTGCTGGTTTTCGGTGCCGGTCTCGCCGCCTTTCTGGCCGTACGCATCGGCGACTCACCAGGTTTCGCCGCAGCGCAAGATCACCTGGACCGTGCTGCGGGCGGACTCAACACAGCTGTCTTGGTAACCAGCGGGCTTTGCGCAGCGCTGGCCAATCGGCAACGCCGTGCAGGCGAACGCCGGGCAGCCCGGCTCTGGCTCGCGGCAGCCGGGGCCCTCGGTTGCCTCTTTCTTTGGGTCAAAGCGATTGAATACATCGATAAGGTGGCCGCCGGGATCGGCACCGAAACTCATCCCTTCTTCACCTTCTACTACCTGCTAACGGGATTTCATGCGGCGCATGTCGTGGCCGGCATCGTAATTTTGGGTCTGATCGCCTGGCAGGACAGCCCACGCAATTTGGAAACCGGCACGGCCTTTTGGCACATGGTCGATCTGATCTGGATTCTGCTGTTTCCCGTAATCTATCTGTTGAGGTGACGATGTCGCTATTGCACGACAGACTCATAAGGAGTTGGGCTTGGCTCTTGATCATGAGCCTTGCCAGCACGGTTGCCGCCTTCTCGGTTTCTGCCGGGCTGGCCGGTCCTTTCGCTGGCAGCGTGATTCTTCTCCTGGCGTACCTGAAAGCGAGGGTCGTTCTCGCTCAATATCTGGGTCTGTCCGCAGCGCCGTTTTGGTATCGCGGTTTCAAGCTCGTGATCGGCGGCTACATGCTGCTGCTCCTGTCCCTTTACGTAATCCCCAACCTGTGATGCGGTCAGACGGCCAGCGCCGGCGCCAGCTCCTCAGGTAAATCGAATTCCGCTGCAACGCGTGCCCGTCCTTCAGCCGACATCTTGCGGGCCGTCTTTGAAACAATACGGAAAATTTGCTCGGATTCCCGGCCTTCAGCGAAAGCGGCGAAGTACCAGCGCAGGAACACCAAGCAGATCACGTCTTCGAGCATTTGAACCTCGGAATCGCCCTTAAGATTCTCCTTTTTTAGCAGGCTTACGACCCGGGCGCGTTCATCGCCATGGTATCCGGCCGCAGCCATAAGTCCGGCCAGGCGGGCACCATGACCAGCAGCTTGTGCCTTACGCCAGGCAAAATAACCCGCGCGGCCCTCTGGATAGGCGTCACGCGGTGTTTTCCAGCGTTCGATGTGCTGACCACGTGCGGCAACTTGCAAGACTTCCGAGGCTTGTGGGCAGATCCGCCCCAACTCCGAAGACATCCGACGGCCGTAGAGAAGCGCTGCTGGCCGCAGGTCTGCTCCGTCTTCTTCCAGAGTGGGGTCGGCCGAGTTTGCATCGTCAATGGCACTGAAAACTGCTGTGAGTCGTTTCGTCACTGTGCACGGCTCCAGGCCGTTGCACGATCTTCCTCGACGTAGGCGCGAAGGCGCGCCACATCTGAAATGGCGGCATGGTTCTGAGTGATCTTCACACCTGTTCCTCGCAAACGGGCAAAAGCACGCGACAAGCTTTCCGGTTTCATGCCAAGCCGGCCGGCTATCAGCACCTTGTCGTAGGGTAGTGTGACCGCACAAGGCCCCTCCGGTACTGGGCACAGTTCGAGCAGGAATTCCGCCACCCTCTGCGCACCGGTTTGCGCGGTCAGTTGCTCGATCTGACCGACGAGGGCATGAAGGTGCTTGAAGGTCGAAGCCAAAATTGCGGTGCAAACCTCTGGCCGCGATCTCATCATATCCAGGATGATGGAAGCGCGGACCTGCATCACACGACAGTCGGTCACAGCCTCGGCGGCCACCGGGTAAACGTCATTTCGGAACGCGACGGCCTCGCCGAAACTCCGCCCCTTTGTAAAGACGCCAACCACCGCTTCGGCACCATTTTGAGACACTCTGAAGAGCTTTACCCAACCCTCCAGAACAATGAAGACATGATCCGCGGGCTCGCCCTGCAAAAATATCGTGGCGCCGCGATCATAGTTCCTGATCTCTGAGCGCGACAGAATCGTCTCGGCAACATCCTCTGGAACGCTGGCTAAAAGTACGGATCCCCTTGCGATCCGGCCATCATCGTATCGCTGCATAACTCACCCCGTATGTCAGTGTGAGACAATCCTATCTTAAGGCACAGCTTACCTCATTGAGGTGTGTCAACTGAGCGTCGAAAAAACATTGGAGTTACGGGCGAAATTCGGTATTACGGGCGAAATTTATGTGGCTCTCCAGTCTGAGTACTGCTGTTTGAGCTGCCACGGACCCTTTCCGCGCGTTCGCGATCATTTTACCTCCCAGAGCAGTGTTTTTTTGCATTATCGCGAAATCAAAGCCGTGCGTGAAATGATGCCATTTATTCTCGGCCGAGGATAAAATCGCACGAGCAGGGACTGGCTGGGCAATTCGACCCATTCTATTTCGAGGTCTACCAATCCGCAAAACCCCTTGAGTGCAGTCCGCAGCCTTACATCATACGAACACAATGTAGGTCGAAACGACCACAACGACGATAACCATACCGGCGGGCTTCGCGAGCGACCATCCGGCCAGGTCAACCGCGCCCGTATCTTTCAGCACGAAGGGTTCCTCGCGCGGGCTTGAGCGGCCGATCGCCAGCATGATCAGCGTGTTCAGCACGAACAGTATCGCCATGACGTGCAGAAAATGCGGGTATCCGTCGGCGCCGATCAGAGGTTTCAAAATAAACTGGCTGAAGATGTAGAGGCCAACGCCCGAAGCGAGAGCTATCTTCGCCGCCCGCGCCGGGACGTACTTGGTGAGATAACCCACGACAACGATCGTCAGGATCGGGATCGAGTAGGCACCGTTGACCTCTTGAAGATACCCAAACAAACCACTCGGCGCGTTGGCGATGAAAGGCGCGACGAACATCGAGAGAAGCGCAAGCAAAACTCCGAACTTCTTGCCGGCACGCACCGTCTCAGTGTCGGTGGCATCGTGCTTGATATGCGCTCGATAGATATCGACACCAAAGAGTGTGACCGAGCTGTTGAGCGCGGAATTGAACGAACTGAGGATCGCACCGAACAAAACCGCGGCAAAGAACCCGAGCAGCCAATTTGGGAGAACCGTCGAAACCAGTTTTGGGTAAGCGGTATCGGCGACCTCAAGTCCTCCTTCGAAGATCTGGTAGGCAATGATGCCGGGCAGGACGACAATCAAAGGACCGGCAATTTTCAGGCATGCTGCAAGTAGCAGACCCTTCTGCCCCTCCTTCAGGTTGGTCGCAGCAAAAGCGCGCTGAATGATCGCCTGGTTGGTCCCCCAATAGAACAGCTGTACGAGCATCATTCCTGTGAAAATGGTCGCCAGAGGGATCGACGATTGAGATCCGCCTGCTGCTATGAACTTGTCTGGGTTGTTTTCGACCAGCGACGAAAGACCGTCGAGAATACTACCGTCGCCGATATAGGCGAGACCGAAGGCGGGCACCAGCAGTCCGCCGGTGAAAAGGCCAACGGCATTGATCGTGTCGGATACGGCGACAGCCTTGAGTCCGCCGAAAATGGCGTAGATTGAGCCAATGATCCCAACCGCCCAAACCGTCAACCATAGCGCCGTGGTATCACTTACGCCGAGTGCTTCCGGCACGTTGAATATCGAACTGAGCGCCAGCGAGCCTGAATAGAGAACTATGGGCAAAAGCACGATCACGTACCCCGAGAGAAACAATGCTGAGGTAATGGTCCTGACTTGCCGGTCGTAACGGTCGTGCAAAAATTGCGGAATGGTCGAAATGCCGCCTTTAAGGTATCTCGGAAGCAAAAACAGGGCGGTAACCACCATCGCGATCGCAGCCAGCGTTTCCCAGGCCATCACGACAAGGCCCTCGTTGTAGGCTTGACCGGTCAAGCCTACAATTTGCTCGGTCGAGAGATTCGTGAGAAGCAGGGACCCCGCGATCACCGGCGCTGTCAACGATCGGCCGCCAAGGAAGTAGCCATCCGAATGCTCTTCGTCAGTACCTTTCGTCCAAAAATACGATAAAATACCAACCAGCGCCGTAAATCCGACGAACGTTACTACCGTGAGAACACTCATGGCGTGATCACTCCCCTCGACATTTTTTATCTCCCATACGGGATTTCTTTAATCGTATTGGATCGCAACCGCATTAATGTCCATATGAATGTTGATGCAGCATAAGTATGCAGCCGATGTACTTATGCCGCCGCTCGCTTAACCGCGTCGGACGGCGTGGTTTTTGGAAGAAAAACTCAATCTGTCTCAATCGGTTGAATTCTAATTCACGCTTGAACGACAGCGCCGGCTGGACAAAGACATTGATTGTCGAATGCCTTCACCGTCATGAACCGAGCAAGAGAAAACTGGTCGCTCACAACGAGCGATTTCAGATCGGGTTCGCTCGTCGATGGCCTCTTCAGAGCACAGACAGTTTAGCGCCACTGCCGCGCTGGTTTCTTTGTGCCGGCTCCAGCAGGGAAGCAAACTTCCGTTAAACGTAATGAGTCTCCGGATGCGATCCGGATCTCTCCGGTCACAGCATTCAGTATCGGAATCGGAAGTTCGAACCTGACGCGGCATGTAGACTCCATCAACATTGGCGCACAATTTGCGCATACGAAACCCTCAACATCCCGCGCACCTCAATACGCGAGATATCACACGTCCTGGACGCACATCGATAATGTCGCTGTCTTAAACAGTCAGAGCTGAAATGCCTCATTCATGGTCGGGTATCGCGTCAATTCCGCGGTACAGAAAGCCGGTCAATGCGGTTTTGGAAGCTGTCAATATCGATCATTCCTAGGTCCGTGACGATTTCATCGGCGAGCTCCAAATTGCCCGAGTCACGATTGTCGTCAACGCCGACACAGTAGAAACCCCCACGCTTCGCAGCTAGAACGCCGGAAGCCGCGTCCTCGAAAACAACGCATTCTGGAACCGATAGACCAAGCTTTTCGGCGGCACTGAGAAATATTTCCGCGTCCGGTTTACCTTTTTTAACATCGTCACCTCCGATGACCACGGCGAACGCATCCGAGATTCCCGCCTTTTTCAAAATGTAGCGGACGTTCACGCTACTTGATGCCGCTGCGAGCAAAAGGCCACGTGCTTCGCACTGCCGAATGAACCGAACCGACGTTTCAAAGGTTTTGAAACACCCTTGTTCGATGAGCTCAAGATAATACTGATTTTTGAGTTCCGCAGCCTGGGTCACCTTTTCCGGGGGCGCATCGCGCATGACAGCCTGCGCTCCCTCCAACCTTCGAAGCCCGTCAACCTGCTCGCGATATTCCCTCGGCCCGAACGGATAACCGTACTCTTCAAACATACGTTGCCAAGCCGAGAAATGTGCCGGCACAGTGTCAACGAGGACACCATCCAGATCAAAGATAAGACCTTTGAGAGCCATTTGGCATAAACCTTCTCTGAGGGGGAAATCAGCCGCTGGTTCGCATCCCAACGCCATACAAAAAATACCGGCGCCGCAACAAGCCGTCAAAGAAACAGAATATGCATAAAAATCTCGCATAAATATTTTGATGAAGCTATCCAATTGAGATAGGTTGATTTTTCCGACTCGGTGATCGAGAGAGCGATGAAAATCAAAGATCTATCCCTAGACGAGCGCGCCCAGCGGGTCGCCTATCTGCGCGCGCGACATAACATGTCTCAGACGGAGATCGGCCGTGCGCTGGGCGGCTTATCGCAGTCGCATGTCTCGCGACTGCTCACGCACGCGGAAAAGAAACGCTACCTGGTCATCGAACAGCATCTCGATGAGGACAAGATCCCGCCCGAAACGCTCCGGGAGATGAGCGAGTTGTTGTCGCCGCCAGGCTTGAGTCGCGCGCTGGAAGACTTCGCAAGCGCTACCGGTGTGCGTATTCCCAGCGTCCGGGTATTCGACAGCGGTCCGGGTACCACGCCGGACGCCATGCGCATTCGCCGCAATCGCTTTGCGCGTACCGCGTCCGGACGGCTTGACGAGCTCCTACAGGGGGCACAGGTGGTCGGCGTCGCGTGGGGGCGGACGATCCGGGCGCTGGTGGATGGGCTCGCATCGATGCGTAGAGTCAATCATGATGACAATAGCGTTCAGTTTGTTCCGGTGTGCGCTGAATTGGTGGCCCTGATCCAAAAGGGCTATTCGTCGAGTCGTCTCGCGGAACTGCTTGACGACGCTTATAACCACGGACGCGGCGATCCAATCCAGATGACGGGCTTTCCGGCTTACATCCCGCGCCACTACGACGAAGAAGCGCAAGCCTCGATCAGGCGGTTCGTTTCGGACTCTCCCAATTACGGCAGGGTCTTCACGGGTTCCGAACCACTGGTGGATCAGATGGATACCCTGATCACAAGCGTCGGGTCCTCTCGGGCACCTGTTCTTGGCAGTACCGCTGAACTCGTACTGGCAGGCGGAATCGCAGAAAAACGTTTACGCGAATTGGTGGTTGGCGATCTTGGTGGCATTCTCATTCCGAAACCAACATTGCGGGAAAACGAAACGCGCCTGGTGACCGAACTCAATGCGATGTGGACAGGTATAAAAATCGAGCATGTCAAAGCAATCGCTGAACGTGCGGCGGGCGCCTCGTCGCATACTGGCGTGATCGTGGTGGCGCTTGGCGCACAGAGGGGCGAGATGCTCTTTGAGGTCGTTCGCAACGAGTTGACCAACGAATTGATCCTCGACACCGACGCCGCCGACAAGCTGGAACAGCTTATTACCAACGAGCTGGCATAGGTCGCGGTCAAGCATCCATTCGACAGATCAAAGAGACACGACTCTTTCCTGTCCCCCTATCAGCGTCATAGTCTGACTTGAAACCTCAATTGTTTCTTTGTGATCCGGGCTTGACGCAAGGAGGAACCGGGCCTGTTCATGAGCGATCGAGACCTTGAGCCGGTGGCCTTTCCATCGGATTTTGAAGCAAAGCTCCTTCCAATGCTTTGGAAGCCAGGGCTTGAAAGTCATTCTCCCCTGATGCACACGGAACCCGCCGAACCCGCACACCAATGACTGCCATGTTCCACCTGCCGAAGCGATATGGATTCCATCCTGCGTGTTCCCCTGATTGTTCACGAGGTCCACGAAAGCCGAGCGGGCGAAGTAGCGGTGAGCCGACGACATGTCGCCAACCTCGATTCCCATGATCGCATGTATCGCTGGGCTTAAGGATGACTTGTGCATTGTCCTGGCCTCATAGAATTCGAAGTTCGCTCGTTTTTCTTCGGCGGTGAATTCATCCGGCAACAGATAAGTGAGCATGACCACATCCGGTTGCTTCAACAGCATCGTGTTATTCAGCGTGAAATGGTCATGGCCGGCTGGATAGCGCGGCATCCCGTTCTCGTCCCATTCTGCAATCGGGAGATCTTCGAGTTGGAAGTACCCGGCAAACTGCTCAATGAGATTTCGAGCTGGATCGAAAGGGATGCGAATCAATCCCGCAACCTTGCACCAATGATCGACCTCTGACTTGCACAGACCGAGTTTCGCTACCAGGGCAGAAAAGGCTTCCGTGTTTCGAACCAAGAGCTTCGAATAGGTCTCTGCCGCCTGCATAAGATGCCACTGCGCCATCCGGTTGGTGAAGGTGTTGTCGTCGACATGCTCGTGGAATTCGTCCGGGCCGATTACACGATTTAATTCGTAACAGCCATCAGCATCGTTGAACTCCAGACGGCTAACCCAGAAGCGGCTTGTCTGAAAGAGAATTTCAGCCCCGTACCTGCACATGAAATCCCAATCGCCGGTCGCAGCAACGTAAGTCAGAACACCGTAAGCAACGTCGGCGGTAACGTGGATCTCCTCTTCACCTGTCCAGATACGGTGCGCACCCTCGGCAGTCCACTTCGGCGTAGTTTCTGCACCAGTGTCTGCTGACTCCCAGGCGTACTGTGCGCCTGCGAAGCCGTTATCCCGGGCATTTTGTATCGCACCGGGCAGAGTGTGATAGCGGTATCCTAGGAGGGCTTTTGCGGTCTCGGGTTGTGTGTAGATGTAAAAGGGCAGGAGAAATATCTCGGTATCCCAGAAGACGTGCCCTTTATAACCTTCTCCTGACATCGACTTCGCGCCGATGTTGACTCGCGGGTCCTTTTCATTGGCAGCGATCAGCAGGTGATAGATGTTAAAACGCGCAGCCCGGGTTGCCTCGACATCACCAACGATGACGCAGTCGCTATCATCCCATTTCCAGAGCCAAGCTTTGACGCTGTCGTTTAGACAATCGTCGAAGCCTTTTCCCCGCGCCGTTTCCAGCTTGGCCAAACAAGCGCCCTGTAGCTTCGTTCTGCTTAGATCGCGGGAGGTAAAAATAGCGGCTAACTTGTCAAACCTGCATATCTGGCCGCGCTTGCCTTCGACCTCAAGAGTCTGCGCCACATACTCATATTTGCGCAAACCGCGACCAGGTGTGCCGTCTCCCGAAAAGTCCAGAGCGGCAGCGCATCCGATCGAAATTTCGCTATCAAGGGTCACCGTCTCAAGATAAGCCAGCTCTTGGTTGGCAATTCCGGCCATGACCTTTTGGTGGCGACTCTTGGCCCATTTTTCCCACTTCACTTCACTGTGGAAATCCATCGCCTCCGTGTAGACCGGCAAGCGATCCAGATTGTATCTCTCGCCCTCGATCGCACTCTCGACTGAGAGAGTTGCATCATAGTTCTCAAGGGTAATCTCAAGCCGAATGCCACAGAGATGCTGATCGGCGAAACTACAGAACCGCAAGCTCTCTAACCGGGTACGTCGGCCTTCACCATCTTCCAGAAGCGTATTTCGGTAGAGCAGGCCTTGCCGCAGGTCCAAGGCGCGGCTGTGCTCGACAACTTTGCAGTTCCGAACATCGAGGTGACAGCCGTCCACAGTTACGGATAACGGCAACCAGGAGGGAGCGTTTACGAGGTCGATCACCGATGAGTCGTGATGATCGTAGACACCGGCGAGATAGGTTCCGGACAATTCGCCCTTATGCCCTTCTTCCAGCGAGCCGCGTGTTCCCTGATACCCATTTCCGATCGTAAAGATCGTCTCGTGAAAGTTGGCTTTTTCGGGATCGAACCCCGTTTCCTCTACCAGCCAGTCGTCACTGCTCAATTGCGCTCGCATGGCTTGGTCCCGTTTCTTACTTGCCGTAGGTTTCGGCAATCTGGCGTTCGGTTTCTTCGAGGTTCCGATAGACGGCCAACTCATTACTGCTGCAGCGCTGAGCGCCCGCGGCATTGCCGTATTGGCAGGCCTGCACATAATCGCTGGTCTTGAGGTATCCAAAGGCAAGGCCGCCGGCAAAGGAGTCACCACACCCGGTCGTGTCGACGACATGCTCGACAGGGACGCGTTTAACCAGGTGCTCCTGCATTCGGCCGTTATTGTCTTTGAAGTAAACCACACAACCATGCTGATCGAGCGTGACGTAAAGTGCCTTCACGCCACCATCGAGGCAGTGCCGGGCGAACTTAGGCAATTCGTCCATCGTCAACTCGCCGACGGCCTCCAGACGACCGGGTTCATACTCGCCGGAAAACCAACTGCAGCTCGCCTCTTCCAGGTTCATTTTGAGCAGATCGATGTAGGGCAACCAGCGATCTCGGTCGACCCAGAACTTATGAAACCGGTCACCATGTTGCGAACAGCCACTCGTCGGGCCGTGGGCGTCGAAAACAATCACACCACCGCTGTTCGTCTTAATGTACCGGAGTGTTTCGAGTGGAACTTCGAAATCAGTGATGGGAACGAAGACGAAGGCGTCGCAGTGCATCAGCCCCTGGAGGTCCTCCGGCAGAACCGGGTTCATGAAACCGGTCTGTTTCTCGATACGCTTGTTTTGATCCACATAGGTCAGATTGATGACGTCTCCCTGGTCGGCCTCAGCCGTAACACGACTGACATCCATATGCGGAAACCCGGATAGCAGACTTCGGATTTTCTCGAGATCCACGTATCGCACATGACTTATGGGCGTGATCGTCGAACCAATGGGCGCAAGCGTCGAGAGAACGGCAGCCGTATAAAGGGCACAGCCATATTTCTCTACAGTTTCTCCATGATGAGTCGTGATCCGGTCACGCGGGATTGGGCCGACAACGGCTACATTCATTTTTTCCAGCATGTCTTTGCCTGTCCTGCAATCGGCCCTTTGCGGACGCATTTTTCTGCCACGGAGTTGTGTAGATCGCGTTTCGTCACACCCTCCCCGTGCCGGCACATCTATCTAGAGCTTTTCCCTGATTTTGCATCGCGGCGATATTTCAGATCCGTTTTGCAGAACGATACTTTCCGCCCTGGCTCATATCCATAAAAATATCAATTCAGCATATTCATGCCGAACCCGCGCAGAGGTGGAATGATGAAGAGTGCGCTTTCAGCAAACGATCGATCCCGACTTGAAACAGAGGCGATCTCAACCACCTGATCCGACCGGTCATGCTGTGAGCATACGGTTATTTGGCCTGACCTGCACGGCGATCGCCCCGCGTTTATGCGGGGTTTGTGTATTTATTGATTTTGCTTGTGTTTGGTTGCGGGGGCAGGATACCAACGATACTTACGAAACCTGTTTTCTGCGATTGCCTGAATTCCAACGTCATCATGCACCTTTGGTCTCGGAGCCCTTCCCCAAGCTCGCCTTTGCTCCCAGCAATGCTCATCGCCGAAGCGGAACTACTTCACCACTGACACTCCAACAACGGCCGTAGAGTTCTCAAACCACGACAAGCGGTCGTTCGTTGACGCTGCAGCGAACGACCACTTTGAGCCCCTTCAAGTCCTCCGGTGCGGTGCGCTGATCTCGAAACTCGGGCGGGAAGCGGAAGTTCGCTACATGTGCGAGCCAGTCATACAGTAAAGTTGAAAGCGGACATTCAGACGTCCCCAAAACTGGTCTTTCTCCGCGCCGCCGCATTACCGCTACGGGGCGACTTAAGGTCGGCCCGTCAACTCAGATCTCGACAGCATCCGCGATTGCGAGTGCGTCCTCAAGTTCGACGCCAAGATATCTCACAGTGCTGTCCATCTTCGTGTGGCCGAGTAACAACTGGACGGCTCGAAGATTCTCCGTCTTTCGATAGATCTGGGCGACCTTAGTTCTGCGCATCGAATGCGTACCGTAAGCACTTGGGCCAAGGCCGATCGATTGAACCCAGTCTCGCACCCGCCGGGCGTACTGCCGTGTCGAGATATGTAGAGTGTCATGAAATCGGCCCGGCCACAGATGCTCCTGTCCAATCATCCTTTGGTCATCCAACCAGTCCTCGAGGGACTTTCTAGTACCTTCCGTAAGCTCGAAGCGCACAGGCTTCTGCGTCTTATATTGCAGAATCGACGTTCGCTCTTTGACTTGGCCAGCGGCGTAAACATCGGTGACCTTGAGACGAACGAGATCGCAACCCCTTAACTTGCTGTCGATGGCGGTGTTAAAGAGGGCAAGGTCTCGTCGGTTTTCTGCGATCTCCAGACGCACACGGATGGCCCAAACGTGCTTTTGCAGGAGTGGGCGTTTCTGGCCGACGATGCGGCCTCTGTTCCAGGCTGGTCGTTGCGGGCGAATTGCAGGCAGATTTGTAATTTGCATGGCGTATCCTACATTCCGCCACGCCCTGCCACATCGCTAACCCGAGGTTGCGAGCTGACTATAGTGCATTTTAGAGTAATCCATCCGCGGACAACCTGGATGATGGACGGAATCTCGTTCCAGAATGGCGATCCATCAGGTGCGGCGAAGAGGCGCCAAGCAGTTTTTGACGTAAGACTGCACTTGGTCTTTTGGGCCGCTGCTTTTACCTGGAAAGCAGCAGGGGTATCCCTGATGTCTCGCAGATATTCGCGGTATTCTACCAGTAAGAGAGGCGATCAGAATGAGTTCGCGCGTTTTCATTATGGCACCAGATCGCCGTACCGGAATCGTTCGCTTGGGCGCTTTCAAAAACCCCGAACAATAGCGGTTTCATTGGCCCCTCCGGCCTGCCGCGGCAATCAGGATTGGTCTTGTGCGACCTGCATATCAATCAGACTCGGCAACTTCTCAAAATGATCAAATGAAGCAGCGTGGGTGAGCTGATCGATCGGCGTCTTGCGATAGCCGTTGGCGAATAATAGAAATGGAATCGATGCGCGTTCTGCCGTTTCCGCGTCGACCTCGCTATCTCCCACGTAAAGCGCTGGTTTACCGCCAAGCCGTTCGATCGCAAATTCAAGGGGCTCGGGGTGTGGCTTGCGATTTTTCAGACTGTCCCCGGCAACAATCGTGTTGAAGTCGTCGTATAGCTTCAGGTGTTGAAGGACCGCGATACAGGGTCCCATCGGCTTGTTTGTGCAGACAGCCAAACCGTAGCCTCTTTCTTTCAGTGCATGAAGTGCCCCGGTCACACCCGCATAAACCTCGGTGAACTCATAGGCGCTCTGATAGGCCGCCATGAAAGTCGCTAGATGGGCGGCCTGATCTTGGACCGGTATATTGCGCGCCACGCACATCTTTTCGACAAACACACTTGCCCCGTTACCGATAAAGGAGCGTGTTTCTTCGATCGAGAGAAGCGGACAGCCGGCTGCTGTGAGGATCTGGTTAGCGATATGCTGCAAGTCCGGCGCGCTGTCGATCAAGGTCCCATCAAGGTCGAAGACGACTGATACCATTCTCCAGGGCCTTTTGCTGTTTAGCGCAGACATAGACGGAACAAGATCATCGTCTCCAGGCGGATTGCATTTGATTTGCTCATTCCCGTTTTGACCCCGACATTGTTTGAGAAGACGGACCGGACAGGTCACCGTACAAGTGCAGCATCGCGGTACAATCTTGCTCGGCACGTCCCCAGGGAAAAGACAGTGCGAAAATCTGCTGAGCAGCCGATCCAAGTGGTGTCGGCGCCCCAGCCGACTGGGCAAGGGCGAGACCAAGCCCAATGTCTTTCAATCCAAGGCGGAGAGGGAAATCAGGGCTGACATCTCCCTTCAAAACCTTTTTGGGGAAATTGGTGTTGATCTGTCCGCGTCCTGCCGGTGTGCTTTGTAAGACATGAACGGTCTGTGTCAGGTCCAGATCCAACATACGTGCAAGGTTCAGCGCCTCGGCCGTCATGACCATGCCCACCATGCTCATATAATTGTTGACCAGTTTCAGCTTCAGGCCGGCGCCCAAAGGCCCGGCATGAATGACTTCTTGTCCAAGGCATTCCAAAACACACGAGACTTCTGCGATGTCTTCCTTGCTGCCCCCGGCCATCACCAAAAGCTGGCCGGCTTGAGCTTCTTTCGGCGAGCGGCCTACCGGCGCATCCATCAAACGGACCTCATGGGCTGCGAGGTCGGAGGCAAGGTCAAGCAAGGCCGGTACCGACCCGGTACTCATATCGATAACGATCGTACCGGGCCGTAGAGTTTCTATCGCGCTCTGCGAACCAAAAATCGCGTCCCGGACATGGCGGCTTTCTGGGAGCATGGTGATAATGGCCGTTGCACCTTGCGCTGCATCCGCAGGTGAACTCGCTACCCGGCAATTGGAAACCGCGTCAAAACGAGCGCAGGCCTTAGAGCTGATATCATAGACCGCCAGGTCGAAACCGGCCAAGGCGAGCCTCAGCGCCATGGGCGCACCCATCGTCCCTAAGCCAATAAATGCAAGTTTCATAGTTTTTCCTGCAGCAACTTTCGCGTCGCCAGGTCAAATCAAAAGACTCTCCAGGTCCGGCAATTCAAGAGCGGACGCCCCTTCACCCAATTCGGAAACGACCTTGGTTGCCGCGCGGAAATCCTCCTGTTCGGTATAAGAGGATTTTGTCACAAGACATCGAATGCCGGCGGCATCGGCCGCAGTGAGGCCGATATGACTGTCCTCGACGACGAGGCATTTCGCAGGGTCGAGTTGAAGCCGGTTCACGGCCATGAGGTAAATTTCCGGATCAGGCTTCTTTGCCTTGACCATGTCGCCGGCAAAGACGGTGACATGGGGCGCAACATCGGCCCCGAGCAGGACGTCAACGATGCTTTGGACCGCGCGCTCGTTGGAAGTTGAGCACACCGCGATGGTGACGCCTGCATCAATGGCCTCGCGCATGATGCGTGCAATTCCTGGCCTAAGGGGCAGTTTGCCGTCCGCGATCAAGGCCATGAACAAATCTGTCTTCAGCTTATGGAGGTCCTTGATGAAGCCATCACGATCGCGCTCGGCAACCGGCCAGCCGGTCTCATCGAAGTGGCGCCGCATCCGTTCCTTACCGCCGGCCGTGTGGAGTAATTCGCCATAGCGTTCAGGAGACCAGGAAACCTTAAGGTCTTTTTTGGCAAAGGCTTCATTGAAGGCGACCCGGTGTCCGTCTCGTTCGGTATCGACCAGAACGCCGTCACAATCAAAGAGCAGGGCCTGCAGCCGTCCCATCAGGCTTTTCCTTGCGAGCCGAAGAGCGCAATCATTTCTTTGACGCCCTTTTTCATGAGCTCGTACTGAGCTTCAATGAAGGGAATTGGCTCTCCCAGGTCAGGCTTCTGCTTTCTAAGATCGGCGAAACCGTCGATGAATTGCAGCTTGTGCATCGTTGAAATATTCACCTTCGCGCAACCGGACTGGATGCATCGGCTGAACTGCTCGGTGCTTAACCCGGTACCGCCATGCAGTGCGATTGGAATGTCGACCGATGAAGTAATTTCTGCCAGCCTGTCGTAGGCAATCTTCGGCTTACCCTTGTACACACCATGGGCTGTACCGATAGCCGGAGCGAACACCGCCAGGTCCGGGAAGTGCTGACAGAACTCTACACACTCGTCGACGGCGGCAAGAATCGCCTCGTCTTCCGCCACGAACTTGTCATCCTCCGTGCCACCAATCGCTCCAATTTCGGCTTCAAGGCCGACACCTGCCGCCATCGTCAGTTCATAAGCCAATTTTGTTTGGCTGATGTTCTCTTGAAATGGCAAGGCGGAGCCGTCAAACATGACGGACGTCCATCCGGCATCGATACAGCGCCGAATGACACCCAGGTCCTTGCAATGATCAAGGTGGAGTGCAACAGGTACGTCGACGCTGTCAGAAAGGCTTCTCACCCAATCCGCGATGGGCTTAAACCCCCACAGTCTGATCGTTTTCACGGACAGTTGGACAATGATCGGCGCGCTCATCTCCTGCGCCCCGTCCACCACGGCACGCGCACTATTATAGTCAATTACATTGAAGGCCGCGATGCCATACTTCTCGGACCGGGCTTGTTTCAGCATCGGTTTCATCGGCGAAATCGCCATTTTGTGCCTCCGTCAACAGGTCATGGTCTCGGCCCCAACTGACGAGGCCAATCCTGGATTTGCATTAACGACTCGGTGAGCATGTGGGCCGGTAAACCTCTACCGGCCCACAGCAGCTTCAGATCAGCGTTTCGGACCCGAGCGCCGGGTTGAAGAGGCGCATTTCGCCATTGGCCTTGGCAGCATTATCGAAGTCAGTACCGTTTGGTGCTGAGACGATCTCTAGCTGAAGCCCCCAGGGCGCCATGAAGTAACACCAGGTCAGACCGATATTTGGCCCTTCTTCATAGGAGGTAGGCTCGCCCAGGACTTCGACATCGTTTTCCTTCAGGAAGGCGATTGCGGCATCCATGTCATCGACATAAAACGCCAGGTGATGGCCTCCGACATCGCTGTTCTTGGGGGGTGTGTCGTTCTGATCCGGTGAGACATATTCGAAAATCTCGAGATTGGTGCCGTTACCAATCCGCATGTAGCGAAACTCGGTGATAACCGAGCGTGGGTGCACGCGCAGGTGCTCCGTCATCCAGTCGCTGTCATCAACGCGAAAATTGGTAGCTGCGGTATAGAGTGTGACGCCTCCAAGAATTCTCTCGAAAAAGTCACAAGCTTCGTTGATATCCGGCACTGTGAAGCCGATGTGCTCCATCCCGCGCATTCCTGGCATAGGCATTTTCTTGTTCTCCCTGTTTGGTTTGCTATTCGTTAGAAATACTTTGCCGAGAAATCGGCCAATTTTTGGTACTGACCACCGGCTGCGATCGCCTCGTACATACCTCGCCAGATTTCGTGCTGTTCTCCATAGAGGCCGCTCAGGCGTTCGTTTGGAAGGAACTCCGCTTCCACTTCGACCAACTGATCCACGGCTTCTTCGATCGAGGAAAACGCACCGGATCCGAATGCGCCGAGAATAGCCGCACCCAAAACGGTGCACTCCCGCTCGGTTGTGACACGGGTCGGCATCCCGATGATGTCTGTCATGATTTGCACAAAGCCGGCACTTTTCGTGCCGCCTCCAGTCAGGCGCAGCTCAGAAATGCCACCCTCGACATCGCTTTGAAAGGCATCGACGACCATCCGCATCTCGTTGGCACAGCCTTCGAGAAGCGCACGGATCATGTCATGGCGTGTGTGATAGAGGCCAATTCCCAGAAAGCCTCCGCGAGAGGCGGCATCGTAGTAGGGCGTTACCTGACTGCTCAGGAATGAATGGAACAACAATCCCCGCGCGCCGGGCGGTGAGGCTGTTGCACCATCCACCATCAGGGCAAAGGGGCTGCGGCCAAGTGCGTTACCAGCCTCGACCTCGCGCCGCCCCATATTGTCGCGCCACCATTTCAGGCAGGCACCCAGGCTGAAAGCAGCGCCTTCGATATCCCACGCGCCTGGCACCCCGTGGCCGCCCCACCAAAGGTTTTTTCCTTTGATCCGGTCAAGCGAATCAAGATGACCAACCATCACCCCCGAGGTGCCTACGGTAAATTCCGCCATGCCTTGCTTGATGATGCCCGCGCCGATCGCAGCACATTGCTGGTCCCCAGCTCCGCGGCAGAGCGGCAGACCTTCGGGCAGTCCCGTGAGCGCGGCGGCATCTTTGGAAAGTTTTCCGGCCATACCCGACGGGATACCTACTTTCGGCAGACGATCCCGGGTGATGCCGCACAGGCCGAGAATCTGATCACTCCAATCGAGATTGGCAATGTCCATCATTCCGTTGAGTGTCAAAGACGCCGGATCGGTGACCCAGTCCTCTGCACCCAGCTTGTGAAGGAAATACTCCTGCCCGTTTGCAAACCACCGCGTGCGTTCAAAGAGACTCGGTTGGTTGTCGCGGAACCAGGCAATCTTCGCCGCAGACCACAATGGACTAAGCTGCATGCCGGTCAGTTTTTGATGCGCGTCGGGAGATATCTCTTTTTCGAAGCTTACCTGGTAATCGGTCGCGCGCGCGCAATTCCAGACATAACTGTTGCAGAGCGGCTCCTTGTTTTCATCCAGCATCGCAATCGTACCGCGTTGGCTAGACAGGCCCAAAGAAATGTAGGCATCTGGAGGCAAATTTGCCGCCGCTGTCGCCTGAGAACTTGCAGCGCATATTCCCTCCCAAACCAACTTCAGGTCTTGTTCGCTCCAACCTGGATGCGGCGAAACACAGGGATACTCTTTGTAACCGTGGCCCAGGGTCTTGCCACGTTCATCGAATATCATGACGGTACATCCAGTGGTACCAGCATCAACCCCAACAAAGGCCCGGACTGGACTCATAGTGTATCTCCTCCTGTTTCAGTGCCTGCCGTCCAATTTGTTAACAGAGCGAGGAAAGTCAGCCGACGCTGCCTGACTTCCGGGCTCAACTCGGCGAGCAGTTTTTCTTTGTAGGCTGGAACGTCTTCGGCACGTTTGAGGACTGCTTCCGGCTCGAGAGCAAGCGCAGTGTCGCCCTTTCCCGCCCAGTTCATGTTACCAGGCACACCCTGTCTGATCGGCCCATCCGACCATGTAGCATCAAGTTTCAGCTCACCATCTGGGCTTTCCCAAACCACGTATTGGTGAAAGTCAGTAACACCGCCTTCGAGGCACATTTGCTTGAGTTCAATCGGCATGCTTTTGCAAGATGGAACCCGGGATGTGAAGTCACCTCGAACAGTTTCCACAGCGGCTTTTTGCGACAATCGTCTTAGAAGATCGCGCAACAATGAATGCTTTCCCGAACACGAGCCTTCGCCGAATTGCACGACTTCCTCGGCACTGCGCCCACCACGACTTCCATAAGGAACCCGTCTCACAGCGTGAAAGACGTCGGCTATCGTCGAATGTTCTGAAAGTCCGTTTCTTTCCAGGAATAGGGAAACGTAGTCAGCGCTTTCTTGTTCGCTTGACGGGGTCATTGCGGGATTACCTGCCCGTCTTTCGCATCGAAGAAATAGAGATCTTCTGATCCGAAATTCAAATAGCACGGGGTTCCGACGGTCCCCGCAAAAGACGTGTTTGCCTTCGCACGAACACGGCTTTTGCCGATTTCCACTTCAACAAGTACATCCGCGCCTAACAATTGCCGGGAATAGACCTCACCACGAATGCTGCCCAATGACTCATCAAGCGAGACTGTGGCCTTGTCGGGCCGCACGCCGACCAATAAGTCTTTCTTGCCAGCTGCTCGTAAACGCGCTGAATTTTTTGGGTCCACTTCTATCGTGTAACTTCCAAAGGCAAGGGCTGTTTCTCCTTCTAGGCTTGTTACCTGCATTTCCATTAGAGACATCTGCGGTTCACCGACAAATGTTGCGACCCAAGAATTTGCTGGATTGTCGTAAACTTCCTGCGGTGTACCAAATTGCTGAAGCACACCATCGTTCATCACAGCAATCCGATCGGCCATTGTCAGTGCTTCGAGCTGATCGTGCGTGACGTAGATTGTTGTGACTCCAAGCGTAAACTGAAGATGCTTCAATTCACCGCGCATCCGCGCTCGAAGCTTTGCATCTAGATGCGCAATGGGCTCATCAAACAGAAAGACTTGCGGCTGACGAACAATAGCGCGTCCGATGGCGGTTCGCTGTTTCTGTCCTCCGCTCAACTCCTGCGGGCGGCGTTCTAGGAGCTGGTCGATTTCCAGAAGCTTGGCAGCTTCGGTAACGCGTCGCTCTATTTCCGCTGCCGCGACTTTACTCTGCTTTAGAGGATTTGCGATGTTGTCGAAGATGGTTTTATGGGGATAAAGCGCGTAGTTTTCGAACACCATTGCGATGTCTCTGTCTTTGGGAGGCAAGTCGTTGACAACTTTGTCACCAAAAACAATTTCACCAGAACTGATATGCTCCAATCCGGCAAGCATTCGCAGAGAGGTAGACTTTCCGCAACCGGATGGTCCAAGCAATGAGACGAACTCGCCATCCTTTATTTCCATATTGAGGTCTTTGACGGCAATCGCGCCGCCACCGTAGTCTTTCCAGACGTTATTAAATGAAACTGCAACCATTTTCGGACTTCCCTTGCGCCTCTTATTCTTTCACTGCACCCATTGTCAGGCCCGCCACAAGATAGCGTCTAACAAGAAGGCCAAGAGGGATCATTGGCGCAGTCGTCACGATGCCAGCGGCCATAATTTTTCCCCAATCGATGTTTTGCGGCTGTACCAACTCTTTCGTGGCCGCAGGCAGCGTTTTTGCGCCGCCGCTGCCAATGATCGTGGCGAATAGAAAGTCATTCCATGCAAACAAAATACAAAGGATAACGAACGCGCCAATACCCGGCGCCACCAGGGGCAAAATAGTCACGAACGCCTGAAACCGATTTTGACCATCAACTTGTGCTGCTTCCTCGATCGCATAGGGGACGCCATCAAAGAAGCCTTTCAGCATCCAAATCGCGAACGGAAGATTGAAAGTCGTGAAAGCAAGGATCAGGCCCGGCAAAGTGCCAACGAGATCTACTGATCTAAAAATGGCATAAAGGGGTACGATCACAGCGACAATAGGTGCCATCCTGGTTGAGATGATCCAAAACAGCAGATCTTTTTTGCCGCGAAATTCGCTCCGTGACAGGCTGTACGCACACATCGATCCAAACGTTACCGCTATTACGGCGGACCCGATCGATGCTACAAGGCTGTTGAAAAGATATGTTCCAAAGCCGTTCTCCGTAAACAGTGCAACATAGTGGGTTAGGGTCGGTGAGAAGTCGAAGAAAATCGTAACTCCTGCCCAGTCTCCCGGCTTCGGTACTGAGAAGGCATCCAGCAGGTCTTTCAGTGAAGCTACCAGCATGATGAAGAGTGGAAGTAACGACCAAACCAGATAAAATGTCAGGAAGATCGGACTGGCCCATTTCAAGACCTTTACAGCCACTCCTTTGTCGTAAGAGATCAGTTCCCGTGACGCCATCTGAGTATTCCCCCTTAAACTAGCCGTCGGTATCGCCTGAGAGCGCTTTTTTGCGCGCAGGGTCTTCGAGGACCTTAACGAGGATCATTCCCAGGATAATCGTCACGATCAGCAGGGTCAGGGCGATCGCGCCGCCTCGACCCAACTTGAAGAACTTGAATGACACATCGAAGAGATACACCGGCAACAGGCGTGTGGCATTTCCCGGCCCCCCGCCCGTGAGGGCCAGGATTGCGTCGATAAAGCGGAAATTGTCCATAAACCGCAGAAGAACGGCGATCAGCAGGAACGGATAGATATTGGGCAAGCTGACGTGGAAGAAGTTACTGATCGACCCGGCGCCATCGACCATATTAGCCTCTAGCTGGTCCTGAGGCACACGCTTCAAACCCGCCAGCGTGATGAGCGTGATCAGGGGAGTCCACTGCCAGACATCGACTAGGATAATTCCATAGAGTGCAGTATCAGCGCTCCCCAGAATCGAGGTTTCATCCAAAATTCCCAAGCTCTGGAATATCCAGTGGTACCATCCGAACGTACCGTTGTAGAGATAGTAGAACAGGAGTCCCGCAACGACGGGCGAGACCATCATCGGCATGAGAAAGAGGGTTACCAGAATTTTCTCGTGCCGAGAGTTGTTAAGAATAACGGCAAGTGAGACGCCGGCGACGACTTGGATTGAAAGGCATATTGCACTGTATTTCAGAAGCAATCCCCAGCCCTGTAAATATTTAGAATCATTAAATAATCTGGCAAAATTTTTGACACCTACAAACACATCGGATGCGTTCCCAAATCCGACCTTGTGGAAGCTCATGTAAATGAGCCAAAGAAAGGGATAAATCGTAATTGCAGCCAGCAACAAGACGGCCGGCATGGCGAGATACACGTAGAACATCCGGCTTGGCTGCGGATTGTAGATTTCCGGTTTCTGGTCGACCGTGGCGAAACCCCAGTCCTGGTCCGACAGCGCGGGATGGCCTTCCGATGAAGCGCGAGTAGTCATTTCTTCTCCAAGCCGGGTTTGGAACAAGGGAAGCGGAGTTGAGAATGCAATGGATGCATCGCTGCCTGCCTCCAACTGCGCCTAGCACGAGTCACTCGCACCCAAGCGTGACAAGTATAAAGGAGGGCGCCGGGAGTCGCGCCCTCCTTTGACCAATCTTCTAATGAAGATTGTCGATCTGAGATTTGATGTTGTTGCAAGCCTCCTCCGCCGAGATTTCCTCGGACAGACAGCGTTGAGTCTCTGCAGCCATAATCGTGTGGTACTCGTTGGCTTCCGGGACCTTCGGGCCGAGAACGAAGTTCGGGTCCTTAATACCGATATCGTAAACTGCATCGAAGGTCAGTGCATTCGGCATGCTGGATGGGCGTTTGCGCGCGTCGGCAACACCCGGCATGTCCATAACGGATTTACGCGTCGGTGTGCCGCCCAATCCGGTCAGGACGTCGAACTGTATCGCGCCCGATGTCGCGTAGACGCAAAACAGATAGGCGGCCCGTTGAACGTCTTCCGATGCGTTGCCGTTGATGCCGATACCGCCGACCCCGCAGTTCGTTCCGTTCACTGCCGGGCCACCATTCAGAATCCAGCTGGCCTCGCCTTTCGGACAAGGCGCATAGGCTGTTCGACCGCCTGCCGCCTTGGACGTTTTCTCATCTTCGATAGAAGCGGCGAATTCGTGATACTGCACTTGCATCGCGATGTTGCCGGACTGGTATACCGTGTTCAGCTCAAGCGTGCCATTCGCCAGGTTGTCTGGGTGACATACGTCGGCTTGTTCCTTGAACTTCTGCATGAGAAAGACAGACTGTTCGTCGCCCCAGTTTGAGGGTGGTGGTGATTTGCTGCCAAGCTTGTCATCGATCTCCCAGTCCAGCCAGCGACCGTGTGCAAAGAACATGCGCTGCACATCCAATTGTGTCGTCCAAGCAAAGGAACCCTGGTGTTGCGCATAGCCGTATGGAACATCGGCACCGGCGTCACGTTTGCGCTTTAAGAACTCAGCGAAATCGTAGACGTTTTTCCATGTGGAGTTTTCGTTGAACTCCATCCGGTAACCGTACTCTGCTTCAAAGTCCTTGGTATTCTGCTCATAGATATCCTGACGGAAGAAGGTACAGGCCACCGCCGCATCGTAAGGCAAGGCAATCAGGCGATCCCGGTCGTAAAACCGACCGCAAGCATCGAGGAAATTCTCGAACCATACGCCATCACCATATCCTTCGGGATCTTGTGGCAGAGTCTCATCACCGATCAAGGACGTAAGGTCAGCATAAAAATCAGCAAATGGTGATCCGATCGGCTTGTCCTGAACATAGCTGATGGGAAAGTCTGCATTACCACTTTGCAGATCAATTCCGACCTTCTGCTGAACGGAAGGCAGGCCGTCCGTAATAATTTCGATTTCAATCCCGGTCAGTTTATAAAACTCTTGGATCTTGTCTCGGATCGCAAAGGAAGGGGGCGTGTTCTCGGACATGAATACGAGCTTCGATCCTTCGTACTGCTTCCATTTCGCATCCAGTGAAGATTGTGCTTGCACGGGTCGGCGCGAAATCACGGTGCTCAGCCCGACGACAAGTGAACCAAGCCCGAGCGAGGCTACGCCGCCACCGCCAAGTTCTAAAAACTTCCGCCTTGATACAGTCTTATAGACAGCATTCTTCGGTACATAAAACATAGGTTCCTCCCATCTGCCGCCAGTTGTCGTTTTTGCGACTGGCTTTGTGATTGGTCGCGACTGTTAAGAGATGATCTATCAACGTCGCTTACGGAAATTATTTTCCAAAATTAATCCAAAATCAAGCTTTTGGTGAAAATTTTTACCAATTTTGTTTTTTTCGATGACGCCCACTCTAATTGCAAGGGAATTTGTCAAGCGCCTGCAGTCCAGAATCGGCGCCGGCGCTGCGGAATCCAGGGTTTGCTTGGCCTGCTCGTGGGAGCTGAGGCCGGGGCGATGGCTGGTCGGTTCAGGAACAACCGTTCAGCTATTTTGTAAAAAATATTCCTTCAGTGTCGATGCAGTTTCTTCAAGCGACCTGGGTGCCGCGCCCTTGGATTGGAAAAGAACACCGAGATAGATCATGTAAATGATGTAAATTTGGCAAATCCGACCCTCAAGAAAATCCCCGTAAAGCGGGATTTGTGGTGTATCCGGTGTCCAGGTCCAAAGAGAAATCTCTGCCGCTTTGGACACGGGCGACTCCAGATTGCTGGTAATCGCGATTGTCATAGCGCCCTTTGTTCGAGCGACTTTAAGTGCACCAGCTACGTCTTCTGTCGTGCCGGTATGAGAAACACCAATAAATGTCGCTTGGTCCGTGGAAGTCGCAGCAACAACTTGCTGAGTATAACCGTCTCTATGACATGTTGCTTTGACACCAGCCTTCAAGAACAGGTGCACAGCCTCTTCACATACCGCCACGGCGCCCCCCACACCCAGAAAAACAACTTCACTTGAGCGAAGAACACTCGACACCACGCGCTGAATATCCTCATAAATTAAGTGTTTTTGCGTTTCAGTCATCGCAGAACTGAGGGCGCCGAGCAGTTTGAAGCTTATATCACTGAGCGGGTCGCTTTCATTCATCTCAGCAGGCAGGTTCACAAACCTGTCTGTTGAAATGCTCTCCGACGCCAACGCCAGCTTCATATCCGCAAAGCCCTTGTATCCGAGCGCCCTCGTAAAACGGCTGATCGTTGCTTCGCTTATATCAAGAGTATTGGCAAATTCCGTGATCGACATCTCCAATCGCTTTGATTGATGCTCCTTGAGATAATCTGCCACCAGTCGTTCAGACTTGCGCAACTGCCCGTACTTCTCTTGGAGTCTCAACGCGATACCCTTGGTCATGTGCCGATCTCCTGCACTTTTATCCGCTTTCACTCTGCCGTCTGAAATACGACTCATAACACTTCGAGGTTGAAGGAGCTCCCACGCTCGCCGCAAGACATAGGACGGTCAGGGCCAGGATTTGCGCTCCCGCAGCCCTGACTATGAGCCATATCAAACAAGCACAGACAAGATCCTAATGAAAGAAAATTTCCTTCACTTAACCTCATATTCCCCAAACCGGCAGGTTGCCTCTTTACTGCCTTGCAAATCGACAAGCCGTTCCTTTGCTAACTCATTGGCAATACACCGTGAATATGTAGCCATTCTCAACAAAGAAAGAACCTGTAGGTCGTGCCGCTGAGATAGTGCCATCGGCATATCATATGTCCAACCAAATGCACCAGAGCGCTGGCTCAAGTTTGGTGAAAATTTCTTTACTATTATATTTTTCCCGTGATATGTCTTTTTTTAGCAAGCTGAATAATGCCGATTTAATCGTGGGAGATCGTCCATATGCCTAACAAAAGAAGGGGGAACACTCCGCCGAAGGAGGTTCTGGAAGAACTTTTCACAACTGCTTACAGAATCAGAAACTTCGAGACCGAAGGCATAAAACTCTACCGGCAAGGACTCGTGCGGGGATATTTTCACCCATATTTGGGGCAGGAAGGCATAGCAACCGGCGCATGCACCGCTCTGGAAGAAAGAGACTACATAGCTTCCACCCATAGGGGCCATGGGCATTGCATAGCTCAGGGCGCCAATGTCGACGGAATGGTTGCAGAGCTACTCCAGAAGAAATCCGGCTACTGTAAAGGCTATGGCGGTTCGATGCATATCGCCGACATCAGCAAGAACAACCTTGGGGCAAACGGCATCGTCGGGGCAAGCACGCCACTGGGTGTTGGCGCCGCGTTGGCCAATCAGATTAGAGGTTCCGACGCCGTCACGATCGCGTTTTCAACTGATGGAGCAAGCAACAACGGAACATTCCTGGAATCGCTCAACCTGGCAGCCATTTGGAATTTGAACTTCATTCTGATTATAGAAAACAACCAGTACGCAGTTTCTACGACCCTGGCGGAAGCCACGAGAGAAACGGAGCTTTACAAAAGAGGGGAAGCCATAGGCGTCGAAAGCCACCGGATCGATGGAAACGATAGCCTCGTTGTCTACGAGACTGTCACCGACGCAGTGAAAAAGTGCCGGTCCGGTCTTGGTCCAATTCTCATCGAGGCTGTTACCTTCCGCCATAGCGGTCATCACGTGAATGATCCCGGAAAATACATGCCTGAAGAAAAGCTCAAATACTACAAGGACAGAGATCCGGTAGACCGCGCACGCGACAATTTCATCAAAATGGGAAAAGCGTCTGCGGAAGAAGTCGCGACAATCGAAGCGAAAATCGGATCTGAATTTGAAGCTGCAGTCGCTGCTGCGAAATCCGCTGACGAAGTGTCAATCCAAGAATTCCGCGAATTCGTCGAAGGCTACTAACAAGCTTAAAGAAATAAGTCGGGATAAACCTGAAGGGAGGAGCACGATGTCAGGTCGTGAACTTATGTACAGGGAAGCGCTGCGCGAAGCCTTGTTTGAAGAAATGGCACGCGATGATGAAATTTTCATCATCGGCGAAGGGATTGCCGAACGCGGCGGTTCATACAAGGTGACAGAAGGATTGTTGGACAAATACGGTGCCGCAAGGGTCCGGGACACCCCGATTTCCGAAGCAAGCATGATTGGTGTTGGTGTCGGAGCAGCCATTGCAGGCGGACGCCCCATCGTAGAAATCCTATATGTCGATTTTGCCATGCTTGGCATGGATATGATCGTAAACCAAGCAGCCAAATTTCGCTTGATGACGGGCGGCAGCGGGCGCGTTCCTTTCGTCCTGCGTACACAGGGCGGCACTGGCGGCGGTGTCGCAGCTCAACACTCACAAAGCCTGGAAGCTCTATTCTATCACATCCCTGGTCTACGCGTCGTAATGCCCTCCACACCTGTCGATGCGAAGGGTTTGCTGAAATTCGCGTTGCGCCAGCCAAACCCCGTAATGTTCTTGGAACATAAGCATTTATACATGACGAAAGGTGATGTCCCTGAAGGCGAACTGATCACGGAGTTTGGGGTTGCCGATATCAAGCGCGAGGGCAGCGATGTCACGCTGATTGCATGGTCGAACATGGTACCTCGCACCCTTGAAGCGGCAAAAGAACTCGCTGATATGGGTATATCTGCGGAAGTCCTGGACCCACGTACTTTGGTGCCTCTCGACCGCGAGGCCATTCTAAAATCGGTCGCAAAAACAAATCGCTGCGTGATCGTGCAAGAGGCCGTGCGGCGCGGCGGCATCGCATCCGATATCTCCTCCATCATTCAGGAAGAAGCATTCTACAGCCTGGATGCGCCTGTCCAAATCGTTGCTGGAATGAACACACCGATCCCATTCAACTTGACATTGGAAGAGGCATCCGTTCCGCAAAAGGATGATGTCATCGCCGCCGTCCAAAGCGTTTTGCATAGCAAGGCCGCATAGAAAGGAGACGGAGCATGTCCAAACACATTCTTGAAGAACTTGCTCAGACAAATCCCGACTGTGAAATCTGGTGGGACAGTTCGCCTTTAGTCTATCAACAATGGGCTGAATCCGTCCTGAGCAAAGCGTCGGCGAACAAAAAGACCGAATGGGCGGAACAACTTGACCGATTGTACAATCCAGAAACAGCTTCCACGACTGGAAAGATGGGTTTTCGGGGCGTAACGACCAATCCGCCTCTCTGCTTACAGGCCATCCTTTCAGACCCGGATTACTGGGTAGAAGAAATCCGTCAGACGATCCTGCAATACCCCAGCGACGACGTTGAAGGTATTTATTGGAAAGTTTATCTGGAGACCGTTCGTCGCGGCGCGGAACTCATTCGCCCGGTCTTTGAAGAGAGCGAGGGAAAGTACGGTTATCTCTCGGGGCAGGTTGACCCACGCTTTGTAACAGATCTGGATCGGATGCGCGCAAACGCTGCTGACCTGAAGGCTATCGCCTCCAACATCATGGTCAAAGTGCCCGGCTCTAAGGAAGGCTATCAGTTGATTGAGGAGTTGACCGCCGAAGGTGTGTCGACCAACAACACAACGTCTTTCACTGTCCCACAGTACAAGGCCTGTATGGATGCGGTCTCCCGCGGGCTGGAAAAAGCGCGTGCAAACGCTGTCGATCTTAGCCGCTGGCGTTCCGTGATAACGCACATGTCTGCCCGGCTGGGCAATATCGGTGACCTGCTGTGGCAAGCTGAAGAACGCGGTATCGAAATTTCGCCCGAAGAAATCACTCTTGGCGAACTCGCGGTACTGAAACGTGCCTACAGACATATCCAGGAGACGGGTCATCCATCTAAGATGCTGATGTGCTCTATGCGCGTGCATCACAATGCAGCGGATGGAACAGCTTCCAGCTGGCATATCGAAAAACTCGCCGGCGGCGACTTCGTTTACACATGCCCGCCCAGTTACATCGCTGCGCTCATGGAGCACGAAGACAAGATCCCGCCTTTTGATGCCGATGCGGTCAACGAAGACATATCCGAAGCCAGTCTGAAAAAGCTGCTTGAATTGCCCTATTTTCGTCAGGCCTACGAGTTTGACGGAATGGCCAGCGAAGAATTCAGTCGCTTTGGCGCCTTCATTCCCACCGCTTCGGAATTCGCCGTCGCCACCAGAAAAACAATAGACTTCGTCGCACGTGTCTACGCCGACACGAAACGGCAAGCAGCCTAGGAATTGTCGGTATGGCCAAACCAATTGTGATGCCGCAAGTCGGTCAGGATCTGACAGAGGGCGAGCTCATCGAGTGGCATGTCCAAGTCGGAGATATCGTCAAGAAAGGCGACATCCTCGCTGTCGTGGAGTCTGAAAAGGCCAGCTTCGAGGTTGAGGCCTACGAAGAGGGTACCGTCCTGAAACGCTTTTACGAACCAGGCGACATGGCCATTGTACTGGAGCCCTTGTTGATGTTGGGGGAAAAAGGCGAGACAGTCGAAGAAGCCTCCAATGCTGCGCAGGGCAACGAAGTCAGCCGCCCCAACAAGAGCGAAGAATCAGTTCAATCAGCCGATAATGCTACAGGTGATCGGCCCGCCTCGACGACCCGGTCATCTCCTTTGGCCCGGCGTATTGCCGCTCTTAATAAACTCGACATTTCGAGCTTGAAGGGAACCGGTCCGAAAGGTGCTATTGTCAAACGAGATGTTGAGGCCGCGCTTAAATCGGCTGAAATTTCTCCTGCCTCCACGAAGGTCGCGATTCCGCCTTCGGCATCGCAGCCGCTTCCCGCGCCAACGTCCGATGAAGACGTTGAACAACCCTTCAACAAGATGCGACAGGTGATTGCGAATAGGTTGCTCGAGTCAAAGCAAACGATACCGCATTTCTACCTGATGGCTGAGGCCGATATAACTGATTTGCAAATCCGAAGAAAAGCGCACCTCGACATAACCGGCGGGAAGATATCTCTCAACGACGTTATTGTTCATGCGACGGCCCTTACCCTTCTCGAATATCCGGACCTGAACAGCTTTGTGTCCAACACCGGTGTGCTGAAAAAAGCGCAGGTCAATATCGGCGTCGCGGTCTCGGTTGAAAACGGGCTCATGGTACCGGCCATTGAAAACACGCCGCACAAGAGCCTCGAAGAGATTTCGTCTCTGATTCGGGACTATGCGGCCGCAGCCCGGCGCGGCATAGATAAATCCCCGGCGAAAAGCACCTTCTCGATCTCCAATCTGGGTATGTACGGGGTTGAAGTTCTGCCGATCATCAATTTGCCGGAGGCCGGTATATTGGGTGTTGGCCCTACCCGTCGGAGCGTGATGGAACACCGGGGCGGCTTCCAGGCTCGCGATATCATGTCGCTTTCGCTGGCGGCTGATCACCGGGCCGTCGATGGCGCATATGGTGCGCAGTTTCTCAAGTCTCTCGTCGAGACGATCGAAGCGTACAATGAGTTTGTTTGAGATCTCACTTCAAAGATGCGAAGCGGGCAAACAGACATGACGGAGCTCATCGCGCACTCGGATCTTGCAAATGCCATCCGCGCATTGTCGATGGATGCCGTCGAACAGGCAAAGTCGGGGCATCCCGGGATGCCAATGGGCATGGCCGACGTCGCAACAGTGCTGTTCAGTCAATCTCTGAAATTTGACGCCGCGCAACCGGACTGGGCCGATCGCGACCGTTTCGTACTGTCTGCCGGCCATGGTTCGATGCTGCTATACAGCCTGTTGCATCTTTGCGGATACGAAGACTGGGGCATAGACACACTCCGTCAATTCCGGCAGCTCCGCTCAAATGCGGCAGGTCATCCTGAATTCGGACACGGCGGGGGCGTTGAGACGACGACCGGTCCACTAGGGCAAGGATTGGCGACCGCTGTAGGCCTGGCACTCGGCGAAGCCCGGGACAACGCTCAATTCGGCGATGACCTGGTCGATCACCGCACTTACGTCATTGCAGGCGACGGTTGCCTCATGGAAGGCATATCGCATGAAGCGATCTCCTTCGCCGGTCACCACAAGCTCTCAAAACTGACCGTCCTGTTCGACGACAACGCTATTTCCATTGACGGCGAGGTCGGCCTGACCTGCAGCGATGATCAGATGAAGCGGTTCGAAGCGTCCGGCTGGCATTGCCAGGCCATTGACGGCCATGATCCTCAAGCTATCGTTGAGGCCTTACGCCATGCCGAGACTACGCCTCTACCCTCAATGATCGCCTGCCGGACCGTCATAGGCTTTGGCGCAGAAAACAAGCAGGGAACGGCTGTAGCGCATGGAGCCCCGCTTGGTCCCGAAGAGATTGCAGCGGCGAGAGTAAAGTTAAACTGGCCCCATGCTCCTTTCGAAATTCCAGAAGATGTTGCAAAGGCGTGGAAGACGATTGGTGGGAAAGGAGCAGCTGAACGCAATGCCTGGCAAACTCGATTGGAAACCTCTGACGAGTCGACCCGATCTTCATTTGCCGAGCATACTTTGACCGACCTGCCAGAAGGCTGGGAGTCTGCTCTTGAAAACCATGCACAGAGTATAGCAGTCGACGCCCCTAAAATGGCGACCCGACAGGCTTCAGGAAAAGCGCTTGAAATCCTTACTTCGGCTATCCCAAACCTGATTGGAGGCTCAGCGGATCTGACCGGATCGGTCAATACCAAGACGTCCCGGACTCTCCCGTTAACAGCGGATAAATTGGAAAATCGCTTTATCCACTACGGTGTCAGGGAACACGCGATGGGTGCCATTATGAACGGGCTTGCCCTTCATGGCGGAACGATTCCATATGCGGGCACATTTCTGGTCTTCGCAAACTACATGCATGCATCGATCCGCCTGTCGTCCCTCATGGGGCTGCGGGTCATATATGTACTCACTCACGACAGTATCGGCCTCGGGGAAGACGGCCCGACCCATCAACCGGTTGAGACGCTCGCGATGCTGCGCGCCACCCCGAACCTCGACGTATTCCGACCCGCAGATGCTGTCGAAACCGCAGAGGCCTGGTCGCACGCGCTGAAGCGGACCGGCGGGCCGACAGCTATTGTCTTGTCACGACAAGGTTTGCCGGCACTGCGTGAAAGCGGCGAAATTCGTGGATACGGTGATCGGGGCGGATACTTGCTTCGCCCTGCAAAAGGCGGCAAGGACCGGGATGTTACTTTAATCGCGACTGGGTCGGAACTTTCGCTGGCTGTCGATGCGCAAACCAGGCTTGAGGAGTGCGGTGTTCAGGCAGCCGTTGTATCGCTGCCCTGCTGGGAGCTTTTCGACAGACAGTCCAATGAATATCGCGCCGAAGTTCTCGGTGTGGCGCCACGTATTGCGATTGAGGCGGCCGGTGAACTGGGATGGCACAAGTATGTCGGCCTCACCGGTGGCTTTGTCGGCATGAAAGGCTTTGGCGCCTCCGGTCCCGCTACTCAGCTGTTCGAGCATTTTGGAATAACCGTCTCAACCATCGAGACAGCGGCCAAATCCGCCCTGAACCAATCCGAGAGTGTATCCTGAAATGGCAAGACCAGACTATGACCTGATCGTTATCGGCGCGGGACCAGGAGGGTATGTCGCCGCAATCCGAGCGGCGCAGCTTGGCATGAAAGCTGCTGTTGTCGAACGCGAACATCTGGGCGGCATCTGCCTGAACTGGGGCTGCATTCCAACCAAAGCCCTTCTGCGGTCGGCAGAAGTGCTCGAACACACACAGAATGCAAAAGACTTTGGCATCGACGTTGAAGGTGCGGTCGAAGCCAATGTCGGTGCGATGGTGGCGCGCTCCCGGAAGGTGTCCGCACAATTGAACGGTGGTGTCGGTCACCTTCTGAAAAAGAACAAGGTGGATATCATCTGGGGTGAAGCAAAACTGCTTGCACCCGGCAAAGTCGCTGTGGCTGCCTCAACGAAAACCGCGGTCGAGCCCTCTCATCCTGCGCCGCGTCAGACCAAAGGTTATGGCACCTATTCAGCGAAGGGCACAATCATCGCGACGGGCGCGCGCCCTCGCGTGCTTCCCGGCCTGGAGCCGGACGGCGAAATCGTCATGACTTACTTTGAAGCAATGGTCCCCAAAACTGCGCCGGAATCCCTCCTGGTCGTCGGGTCCGGAGCAATCGGAATGGAATTCGCATCCTTCTACGCGGCCATGGGTACCAAAGTCACGGTGGTCGAGCTTTTGTCAGAGGTGTTACCTCAAGAAGATCCGGAAATAGCGAGACTTGTTCGGGACGCCTTCAAGAAGCGCGGCATTGAAGTGCTTACCTCAACCAAGATTGGCCAGATCGAACATGTTGATGGCGCCGCAAAGGTGCAGTTTGCCGATAGTGCCGGCAAGACAACGGAGCGGAAGTTCGACAAGATCATCTCAGCGGTTGGCGTAGTTCCAAACATTGAAGGTCTTGGCCTCGAAGCCCTCGGCGTGGATGTCACAAAGATCGGCATTACGACGAATGATGCAGGGGCGACAAGCTGTCAGGGGATCTACGCGATTGGTGATGTCGCAGGTGCGCCGATGCTGGCCCACAAGGCTGAACATGAAGCCGTGAACTGTGTTGAGGCCATCGCGAACGGAAGCAGCCATGCTCTTGATAAATCCCGTATTCCCGGCTGCACTTACTGTCAGCCTCAAGTCGCATCTGTTGGCCTCACGGAGGACGCTGCACGCGAAGCGGGACACAAAGTAAAGGTCGGCCGCTTTCCTTTTGCCGCAAACGGAAAGGCCGTCGCACTCGGTGAAAAGTCAGGCCTTGTAAAGACCGTTTTCGATGAAGTGACGGGTGAACTCCTCGGTGCGCATCTCGTCGGGCCTGAAGTCACTGAACTGATCCACGGTTTCGTCACAGCCATCGGCCACGAAACAACAGACGAGCATCTCCTACAGCTCATCTATCCGCACCCCACTCTGTCCGAAGCCATGCATGAATCAGTTCTGGATGCCCGCGGAACTGCGCTGCACATTTAAGCAGTCAAACAGTTGATTAAGCTGCGAACAGGGCAAACCGGCTAAACGGGTGGGTTTTTGTTATTGAGTTTTCTTATTATTTGAAACGCTCGCAACTCCTCGGGTGTGGCAGTATCTGGCGAACATCCCAGAAACCGGGTGAAACCCCGCATCGCGCGCAGACACATCGTCTGCGTCCTGGGCAGCAGCCCCTTGATCCACATGTCTTCCAGAAAGCGCTGGTGCAGAGCCAAAGCAAAGTGGTTGGTTATGAAAAACCTCCTGTCATCGGATTGAGAAGGACCCAATCGTCAAACAGGTTCGTCCGCCCACTAATTGCGCTGAGCTCGCTTCAGAACACATCACAAGCCACAAGCGGCAATGCCGAGAGAGCGGTTTCATCGTGAGCGTTTGGCGTAGGCGCTCTATTGAATTTTGCGCGTGGAGTTTAGGCTGTCGAGGCGGCGTAATTCCACGGCAGGAGTTGGTCGATCCTGTTGATTTTATGATCCGCGATGCGGCTGAGGACGTCAGTGAGCCAGGCCTGCGGATCGATGCCGTTAAGGTTTGCGGTCTCGATCAGACTGTAGAGAATGGCAGCTGACTTTCCTCCACCTTCGAAGCCAGCAAAGAGAAAATTTTTCCGGCCGATGGCCACAGGTTTTACAGCTCGTTCCGCCGGATTATTATCGATTTCAAGTACGCCATGCTCGAGATAAGGCCGCAACTTCTTCATGCGGGTCAGGGCATAGCGGATCGCCTTAGCGAGTTCGGATTTGCCGGAGATCTTGGCCAACTGTCCACTCAACCAAATCTCCAGAGCATCAAAGATCGGCTTGGCTTTTTCCTGGCGCAGTCGCACGCGCTCTTCAGGCGGCAGACCTCGGGCTTCTTTCTCCACGCCATAGAGCTTGACGATGCGCTTGATCGTCTCCTCCGCCATCGCCGATCCTTGGGCACGAAAGATATCGACGAACTTTCGCCTGACATGCGCCGTGCAGGCAACCTCCTGGACGGAACCGCCCCGATAGAGATCGTTGAACCCGGCATATCCGTCAGCATGCATCCAGCCATTATAAGCGGCCAGGTGATTGCCGGGGTGTTCGCCCTTGCGGTCAGAGCTGAACCGATACCAGGCAGCCGGCGGATCGCAGCCTCCCCAGGGCCTCTCATCTCGGACATAGGTCCAGATCCGCGCCGTCTTGCACTTTCCGCTTCCCGGTGCCTGTAGCTTCAAGGGAGTATCGTCCGCAAAGATCGCGCGGCCCGCAAGGACGTGACGCCCAATAGCATCAGCCAGTGGCTCCAGCAGTGACGCTGAACGGCCAACCCAGCCAGCCAAGGTGGAGCGGTTCAGCTCAAGACCGTCACGTTCAAATATCCGGCTTTGCCGATAAAGCGGCAGATGATCAGCGTATTTGCTCACAAGGACATGTGCCAACAGACCAGGGCCGGGGCGCCCGCGCTCAATCGGGCGAGAGGGTAATGGAGCCTGGACGATCCTCTCGCAACAGCGGCAGGCCATGCGCGGGCGCACAAAGCGTTTCACCACAAAGCGCCCGGGAACGTACTCCAACTCCTCGGTGATATCCTCGCCCAGGGTTTTCAAAGCGCCGCCACAATCGGCACAGGACTCTCCGGGTGACAGGACCGTATCCTCTCGCGGCAGATCAGCCGGCAAGGGCTTGCGCTTCGGCTTGCTTTTCGCTGTCGGGCAATCAGAGGCATCTGTTGACGACGGGGCTTCCCGAGCCGCCGCGACCTCCTCGTCTTCCAGGCGCAGTTGGAGCTGATCGAGCGTCTCGGATGTGACACCAAAGCGATGTTGCCGATGTCCGGCCAACTGATGTTCGAGCTTGGCGATCTTGAGATCGCGGTTCTTCAGCTCACAGGACAGACGCGTGACCAGGTCCTTCAGATCAGCCGGATCGTCCGGCAATGTCGCGATGTCCTCGAGCATAAATAAAGGTATACGCGATCGCTCTGCGGAAAGGAATCCATCTAAATCCGATAGAGGATTACCCTGCCGTCAAAGGGCGCCACGTCCGCTGCGGCGCACGCCAATCAATCCCTTCCAGCAGCATCGCAAGCTGTGCTGAGGTGATCGACACGCGGCCCTGCGCCGGAGACGGCCAAACGAATTTCCCAGCCTCCAGACGCTTGGAGAATAGACAGGCACCCTGGCCGTCGAACCAGATCACCTTGAGCAGATCGCCACGCCGGCCACGAAACACAAAGAGATGACCGCAGTAGGGATCCTGCTCCAGAACCTTCTCCGCCAAAGCCGACAGTCCGTTAAAACCTTTCCGCATATCCGTAACCCCGGCAGCCAGCCAAACCCGTGTTTGCGCAGGAACCGGGATCAAGCGATCAGGCCCTTCAACAAACGCGCAAGCGCATCAGGATCAAACCCGCCTTCCGCAGAAATCCGATGGCCGCCAGAAAGCTCGATCTCAATGCGGCCCTGAGGCGGTGAACACGACGGAGCAACTGGAGGCAAAGAATCAGGCTGATCAATCGTAATCGGCAGAAACACAGCGTCATCCGTCACCGCAGCAGCCGGAGCATAACGCGGATCACGCAACCATTTAAAAATCAGGTTTGCGTTCATCGAATAACGACGCGCAACCTGCGCAACTGATACGCCAGGCGCCGTCGTCTGCTGACAGATCGATAACTTCTCATCCTCAGACCAAATCCGACGCTTGCTCCGATCGCCCACAGAGCCACCCCTGGTGTCCACCTAAACAAGTGGACACTTACGGCAATCTAACAAAATCAGATAGAGCGCCTTCGCCGGACGCTCACGTTTCATCCAAGTCCGCGTTGTGTGAATTCACGCGACCTCAGATTTTGCTCCTGCAGCGAATGTCTCCTTCGACGGGCCGCACCGCAGCATGCGGAACGATCTGCCAATGGCGGGTTTGGGCCGTTATCACCAATTGTTGGAAGGCTCGAAATGTTCGCAAAGTCCGCTGATCAGACCTTGGGCCTGAGTGCGGCGGAAGCCCGCTAGCCATCCAGTACGCCTGTTATACGTGATGGGGTAAATGACTGTATTGGGTCGTGAGTTCGTAGGTTGGTTGCGGGGTGGCTTGAACCTACGGACCTAAGTTATTGATTTTATTGAAATGTGATGCGAGCAAAAATATAAGCCCTGTAACCTGTTGAGGTTGCGGGGCTTTATTTGTTTTGATTTGGTTGCGGGGGCAGGATTTGAACCTGCGACCTTCAGGTTATGAGCCTGACGAGCTACCGGGCTG
>NZ_CAMZOF010000016.1 GCF_947331435.1 Pelagibius sp. Alg239-R121
CTCGTGTCCGTCAGAGGTTCGTTTGGCGGACAAGCAGGCAGAGCGGCGCTTCATATCCTGTTTGTCTGGCTCTCCTAGGGCCGTCTTACCTAGAATTCTGGTGGCAGGAACCCACTGCGATCTGCAACCAATCCTGTGGGACCGCACGTACCTTTATGCCGATAAACCCAAACTTCTGTGGGGCCGGATGTTTCCATGTTCCCGTGGCAACCGACAGTTTTTGGTCAGGAAGAGCGAGCGTCCGAGATAATTTCAAGAATCGCCTCGACAATAGATTCCAATGCGCCGTTCCGGAATGGACCTTTTAAAATGACCACCTTTGAACTGCGTTCCTCTAGACGACGTTTCGTGGCTGCAACTATTTTTTGCGACAAATCGTCGGGGCCAACCAAGGTCCAATTCGTCGCAATTCGAGGTTGAATTTGTGTAATTGGTGCGAAATTTCCATATTGATCGACGAAGTAGATGTCTCCTGACGAATAGGCCGTGCCATCGACTTCAATTCCACCGGTTTCCAATCGCCCTAGTGTTTTCTCCATTTGTTGCGGAAAGAGTTCAATGTATTCTTCACTTGGCAATAGCTCTCGTCGTGCTTCCGGATCTTTTCCTTTATTCACGTCCTCGCTGGCTTTCCGGTTCCTTTTTTTGGGGCGTGTAAGATCGTGAAATACACTGTTCGATTTTGCTTCAACGATGTGGAACAGGAATATCTTGTTGTTTGCCTCGTCGACGGTGTGAACGAGGCCATCAGAAAGCTCTTCAAGTTTAAGCTTGCCGTTGATTGTGTCTGCTGACTTTGAAACCTTCACTGGCCCAAGTCTTCGACCGAGCTTACTTTCAATTTTATTCTTAATGAGGCTGGATTTCTGGAGTATCTTCCGAAAACGGCGTGTGTCGCGAATGGCTAGTTCGAGAATTTCACCCTTAAGTGCCCTAACAACGCCGGCACGTTGAGCTAGGTCGTCACTCGAGAACGTATTTAGGACGTTCGCCGTAACTTTTTTTCGAAAGATGTCTAGGCCTCCGCGACGGATTAAGTCGTCAAGCGTTTTGATCTCTTTTCGACGTAATTTCACGCGGTTGAGTTTACCACCTCGTCCTGCACCAGTTGCAAAATTTGCATCGATTCTATGAACGATTGACCGCGTGGATCTCGTCATTTTGGCAACAACTGCATCACGAAGATGTTTGCGGCGTTCGGCGGCTGTCATCCGTGATTTTTTTTTCATCGCGCCGGTTTTCGAACCAAGGCGGCGGCGAACAGGTGGTATTCCTCTCGGCGTTTTTCTCGATGTCTCTACTTTACTGTCCTCTAAGCCGCGGTCCCTTTGAGATGTCTTCGCGCTCATATCCCGGCGCCGCGACTGTCCGCGCGATAACATGTTCGAGCCCTTCTTAGCAAAGGACAAGATCGCTTTTAGGGCGCCCACGAGTAAGATTGCTGTTTCAGTGATTGTCACGGACGCTTCGTAATATCGTCCTTTCTGTGCATGAGCTAGACCTTCTCTAGATTTTTGAGGGACTTGAAGGAAGGGCGTGATGATGCTCTCTGCGATCATTTTGACGGTTTCTACGTTTTCTTTTATGAGCTCATTCGTCAAATTTTTTGCCGCTTCCCATGATTTCGCAGAAACGATGTCGTCGATCGCTACCCTTGTGTCAATAGTCCAGCCCACAACCGGCCCAACCAATGCCAAAATCCCTGCAACACTATCTTTGACTGCCAGCAACAATGCCATCGCGACCCCGATAATTGACTCGGTCAAGGCATCTATTTCGTTGTTTCTAAACTTGGCCGATTGAATTTGAGCCTTGATGTGGTTATCAAGTTCGGCGACGAGTCCATCCACCTTGGCCAGGAAGTCGCTAAAATCCAAAACCTTTTCAGCAATTTTGGAAAATTCGATGAGGGCGTTTCTTTCACCTTCGGGCATTTTTGCCAATAATTGGAATGCGCTTTGTAATCCCCTTAGAAGGACATCGAGCTTGTCCTCGACGTCTTGTAAAGCACGGATCTCAGGATTTCGCGGCAACGTTGCGAGCGGTATGGTTCGAACAGTGGAACCTGACAAGATACTCCTTTCTTGTATTGTAGTCCCACGTAAGCTCATCGAGTGTGCCTTCGCTAGCCATGTGAATTTGTCGTCTCGGAAATCGTAGTATACGGCATCTACTATACGTCAGGCGCCACAAAGCTAGCTGCTGCACCATGAATATCGATCCGCTTTTCGATATCCGGATCGCTGTATTCGCCTTCGAGTAAACGGATCGCGTGCCGTAGGTTTTCGAGTTCGGCTCGCCTCAATTCCTCGTTAGCTTTTTCGACGTCGATTTGCCGATGCCGAAGCTTGAAAGGTTCGAGCAACGGATGGCTTCCAGGTAATGCCTCCTCGAAGACTTGGCCTGTGGGCACAATTATGACCTCGGATGTCTTCCGAGGACTGGTCAAGCGACCGATTAGGATATTGCGAAGGTTGACTCGATCTTCTTCGGTGATGGAGACGTCATTCCAATTTCGTTCAGCATACTCGATCAATTCAGCATCTGTGTATTCCGAAAGCGCGTCCGGATCACGTAAACCAAACGAATTGTCAATATAATCTTGCATCATAAACTGGGTGATGTAGACGCATTCTTTTAGCGGAAAGAGGATGTAGTTACCCTTAAAACCGAGCGGCCGGTCTAGGTCGGCTACTTCGACCAATCGACGCGTTGAAACACTTATGTCTGAGAAGAATGGTGGAGGACAATTGCCCGTTAGAATCACGTTATTCTGGCCAAATTGACTGAAAGGAAATCCGGGGCTGATCGGTTGAAAGAAATTACAAGTAACCTCAGAGGGCTCGGGCACAGGCACTTCGAGATCGTAGTGACGGAAGAACCGCTGGTCCGGTTGCTCGTGCTCCCAGATAGCTTGCATGTAGTGAAGTATGTTTTGCTTGATATGGAGACGTAGGGCGTCGACGGCGACGCGCTTCTGGAACTGCGTTCGAATTGCTTCACTATAGTCATCAGTTGCGCTTTCGAGAGCTGAAACCACGTTCTGCAAGCGCTCTTGAGCCTCGCGCACAGCCTCCTCGGCGAAAGCAAGGCGTGACTGTGCGGCCTTGCGTTTCGCTTCAAGAATCTCAGATCGATCAGGACCATCATCGCCGAACAGGAGGCTTGTGCCATGACTAAAGATAGCCCGTGCTACGGTCGTACTTGTGTCCGTCTCGCCGGCTTCAGCTAAGTCTCTGCTCTGCGTCAAGTTGATCAGGCCCTCGCGCAGAACGGACCGAGATCGGACACGGGACGCCACTTCATTCTCGATCCGGGAAACCAGTGCTTTCTGCGTTTCCCAATGCGACTTTTTGACTTCGACCGCGATTTCATCGCTTGTCAGCCCTTCCTCGATGTAGTCGAGCGCCTCCTCAAAGTTATCGTCGAGCAGAACCCGGCGGAATATCCAGGCGTGGACCAAGATCCATGCCTCGGTGATCTCGTGCGGCGCAGGTACGTCCTGTGCCACCATGATTACAGGTGTCAGCCGGTGGATGCGCTCGCTCACGTGATAGCGGCGTTCTAACTCATAAAGCAGGTAAGTGACTGTAATTTCATTGTTTGGGTTCGATAGTTCACCCGATGTAGTCGCCTCTATAGCTTCCGAATCCATTGTCTCGACTGCTGTTGAACGTTCGTTCCGGTATTCGCGCGCGGCCTTGCGAACCGCTTCGCGAAAGGATTTTTTTGTTTGCGCGGATTCTCTCGCCTGGTTCAAACTGAAGGTCGAGTTGCCCCCTGCCGAGCCAATGCCGAAGCTGAATGACCCGTTGGCCGAGAGTGAAAAATTCGTAGTCGTGTTCGCCTTGTCGATGATTTCCTTATCGGCACGTCGGGTCTCTGATAAATCTTCCTTAACTGACAGCAAGGCTTTGGCCGCTTCTTTTTCCGATCGCTTCCGCGTTATCGTTTGCGTAGTTGTATATTTGCGGGTCTCGCCGGGGGCGAGTGGTATGGTTTTAACCAAATCACCAACTTGGTAACTCTCTGGTTTCCATTCCTGGCGATACGTGGTCATGATGCCGAAATTGAACGTATTCGGCACAAAAATATCGAATGCGTAGGGTTCGCTCAGGCGTTCGGCGATCTCAGTTGCAAGCTTCTGTGCTCGACCATAATTACCTTCTGGGTTCGAAATTATTTCGAGAGCTCGTCCTTTGCGCTCAACAACAGATAGACCAATCTCAAGGATTAAATAGTCCTGATCCAGTTGGTCATTGTGTTCCAATGACGAGTTTATGATGATTTCACCTCGTTCGCGGCGTTGCTCAATTTCCTGATCAACGATTCTTTGTCTTTCCTTTGCGAAAAAGAAGTTATATATGTCTGAGCCCATTATTCGAACCGGCTCTAGCAAAGTGCGGACCTCCGACAGATCTAGAATGAGCCGCTCTGTTCGGCTGCCCATCTGCACCAGTTGAACGACTTGTGCTTGTTGTTCGAGGCTGAGCATGTGCCACGTATCTTCCGACAATCCAACAAACAACGCGACTTCGTCGGGCACTGGAATTAACGCACCGATTTCAACTTCAGTGTTAATTGCGTTTAGAAAACGGCGCAGTTCGGAAAGTTCACTCAGATCAGGCGTCATGCTGATATCATTGTTAAAGCCAGCATCGTGGCGGGCTTGAACAACCTGACGATAGAGCCGCTGCACGCTCTCGCGCAGGTCTTCATCAAACGCCTCCATCCAAACGTGCTCGAAGGCCACCTGCAAACGATGGAAGTCGTGATAGGAGACCGCGTCCGCAGGGCTTCCGGTGCGGGCTGGTAAGTTGTTGAAGTTAGCAATGCGCTCTTGTAAACGGCCTATTTGCTCTGAGTCAGATAGAACAATTTTCGGTTCGCCCGGCCGGAAGTCTCGAATGCGAGCCAACACGCTTGCCCGTACTAGTGCAACCTGATCATTCTCATCGGTGACTTTATCGACAGCGTCGGCACTCTTTTCATTGCCGGAGCCATCCGTGCCCTCATTGTTATCTTGTGTCAAGCTGTCGAGCGCGTTGGATATCAAATCGAAATCGGCATCCAACAAGTCACGAAGCCGCTCCAGTTCCGTTCCTCCAAGGCGTTCCTCAACGTTTGCGCAGAGATCGTCAATTTTGATCTTCACGCCCCCCTTCGGGTGTTTGTCCGTTGGAGGCAATAAATCGACGACAAGATCGTCAAGAATTACCTTTGGAATCTGCCAGCTAAAGGTGCCCGTGAAGTTTTTGATCTTATCGCAACCAGCTTTCGCCGCTGCAATTTGGGCGCTCTTTACTGACTCAGATTTGTCTTTCGCCGAAAGACTAGCGTAATCGCTGAGGAACCATGGACGCTCTCGAAGATTCATAGGAACGGCAGAAAGCTTGATTGTGAATTCTTTTGCTTGCTCAGCGAATTTGTATTCGCGGAGAAACGCCTCTCGACGGATGCCTGATAGAAGGTAATTATTTTTCAGTCGGCGATCATGAGCTTTGATTACCGCATCCGCTAGTCTGCTTTGCGTTTCCTCTTTGTCACTTTTCGTAGCCTGCTCAGGCAATTCGGGGAACGGAATTTGGGCAAATTTCAATACGCTGTACGAAAGTCGAATAATCCAACTTTCTTTGGCACCCGCGTTAGTCACCGGCTCCCGAGAAACATGTAGCATACGCGACATAGGTGGTGCCGGACGCTTTTTCTCGCCAGTATCTTCCGGCGCGAGGACGAAGACGATCAGATCAGGATGGGGGCTATTCTCGCGGTTTGCGAATGCTGTACTATTGAACTCAAACGCGAATTCGCCTGCTACATTGGTAAGGACCGATCCAATGCGGTCCCCCGGAATGCGCTGCCATTCGAATTCCTCACCAAACTGTCCTGGAAATTCCAAACTACCGACGCGTTTTTCGTCCGGCATGTCGAGATCGTACAGCACAACCTGCAGATCAGGCACACCTATGCCGGTCTCTCGAACAAGCACTTTTCCGCTGACTTGATACATTTTAACCGCACCGCACACGGTTACCGAGCAACCACAATAGTATCACAATGTTAAGTAAAGTGTCGAGACGCGCGTCAGACGAAGTAACGTTGCCTCTGTTGGTCGTTCGAATTGACGCCGAGCGCCCGTTAAGACGGTCGTGAGACTCTTGTTCCAGTTAGAATTGGGGTTGATTCTCGTCCCGCAAAGCGGCGACCTACAGCCGATGTAGCCTGTCTTTCGCTCAACTCGCCGAGCTTAAATAGTAGAAGACTACTCGCTGAATCCGGTGACTCCGGCGATCGCCTGAAGGCGCGCGATGCGCTTACAGGTCGGCGGATGACCATCGAGCCAATAGGCATAGCTCCCCTGGTTCTCCGTCGGGTGTTTGGCGAGTGCTGACGCCAGAGCGGCCGGATTGCCGGTCATGGCAATTGCGGTCATATCCGCGTCGTTCTCCAAAGCCCTCAGCACAACGACGTTCAACAGCATTGCAAGGGCACTGATTACGGTCATCACAACTACGATGGCCTGACCCTCTTCAAGCGCCAGGGCGTTGAGGCCTTCAAAGCGCGTCCAGCCAAGGAGCGCTCCTGTTACAACAAAGATCAGCGCCAGGAGTGCGGCAGTGTTCAATCCCCAGGCGATATAGCCGTCCCGGTTCTTGATGTGGCCGATCTCATGGGCCAGGACGCCGGCGAGCTCTGCGTTGCTAAAGCGCTCCAACATATCTCTGGTTACAACGATCACCGCGCCAAAAGGCGTTGAGATCGTCTGCGCATCAAGGTCCGCCCGATCGCTTATCAGGAGCTTCGGCGCTTCCGCCAGTCCGGCCTTTGCGACCAGCTGGTCGAGCGCGTCAAAAGCTTCTTTCGCGACGACCCTCGACAACGCCCGGGTCCGCCGGAAACTCGGGTGGTACTTCAGGATCAAATCAGGCGTCAGAGACAGACGGATCACGATAGCTAAGAATGCCATGACCAGGCCCACGGTCCCCACGAGCGTAAAGATCAGGGATCCGGAGATCGCCACGACGACGCCGGCGACAAGAAGCCGGTGCAGATAGTCAAATCGGGGCTTGGGCAGCACCTTTATATCCAAAGACGGCATAATACCATGGTCCAAAACGTGGGGTTCTCAGCCCGGAATTCAATTCTAGCACACCCGGGGTTATTGACCCGCTTGCAAGGTTTGTCGCCGATGCTCTGCTGCCGGTCGCCGGGCCGGACACTCTGGCAACCGCCCTTGCTGTCGTTCCTGTCCGATCCCGAGTGGATCCTGGCCAATTGCCGTCGCGGAATCCTGCGCGGGGTAAGATCCGCGCGAGCGGGAATTGACCGGCCGCCGGACGTAGAATCAACCCTATCAAGAACAGAGGTTCCCATGAGCCTGGCATCCAGCTCTTTTTTTTCGGCAAGGCGATCGGCATCTTCCTGCTGAACTGGTCGGCTGGGTCAACGACCAGGTCGTCTGGTTCATCGAGGCCTACGCCCCCTATCTGATCGCCGCCGTGATAGCCGTTCTGCTCTATCTTGCCTTTCTGTCGGTTCGCTGGTTCTTGGCCGACTGACCGCCATTTTCTCAGTTTTCCTTTATCGCTCCGCGACTGTGTTCGCTGTGACCGGATAGGTTTCGACCGCGGCCAGGGCCGCGCGTTTATCGTCTCCAAAAGGACGGGGGGTTTCGACCCCCCTTCCCTGCAAGGAGAATCGGCCGGGCCGTGTCCTCGCTTCGCTGCGGGCCGCACCACCCGGGTACGTCCGCATAAAGGAACGCGAAGTCCCACACCGGATCAGATACGCACCTGAATTTTCAGAGAAAAGAGGTTATTGAAGCCCCCTGCGCGGGCGCTGAGTTTCGACGCTGAATTTCAGGGGCTTGTCGTCCGTCTGGTTATCCGCCTTTCAAATTGTCCGTTTTCGCATCATTTATCCACCTTTCGGACAGGAATTCTCGTGTCCGTCAGAGGTTCGTTTGGCGGACAAGCAGGCAGAGCGGCGCTTCATATCCTGTTTGTCTGGCTCTCCTAGGGCCGTCTTACCTAGAATTCTGGTGGCAGGAACCCACTGCGATCTGCAACCAATCCTGTGGGACCGCACGTACCTTTATGCCGATAAACCCAAACTTCTGTGGGGCCGAACGCGAGGTCGTCACCACCTATGAATCTGAGTACTCCTGGGAGAAAGGCCCGGCACAGGATTACCAGCTATCCAACAATAGCGCCTAGATCCGACGCCTTAAGAAGCGGATCGCTTCATTGCAAACGGCCGCGGCTTACGCCCTTGCCGAACCGGTCCAGGGTGACGGCTTCAAGATCATCGAGAACCCGGAGGAAAACCGCGTCCAGATCATCTTTGACGGCAAACCCGAAAAGGAGATCCGGGAGATCCTGAAGGGTAACGCTTTCAAATGGGCACCCAGCAACAAGGCTTGGCAACGGCAGTTGAACGCCGCCGGGATCCACGCGGCGCTGAGCGTCAAACGCCAACTGGACGAGTTGAAGGCTTGATCCAGGGAGGGGGCGAAAGCCCCCTCTTTCTCGCAACATTTTGCCAATGTCATACGGAATGTTCCAAAAAATGGAACTTTTTGCTTGTTCCATATTTTGGAACATGCTAGCTTAGATCATCAAAACAAAGGGGGCGCGATTGCGGATCATTGCAAGGAACAAACTAGTGGAGTTTTGGGAAAAGCACCCAGAAACGGAGCAACCTTTAAAGGCTTGGTACGCAAGGACAAAAGCGGCTGACTGGCAGAATCCACAAGAGGTGTTGAGTGATTTTGGAACAGCAAAGGTCGTATCAAAGGACCGGCTCAGGTTCAAAATTCACGGAAACAACTATCGCATGATCGTTGGGTTCAAGTTTTCTGCAGGGATCGCTTTTATCAAGTTTATCGGCACTCACAAGGAATATGACCAGATCGACGCCGGAACGGTGAGTCAGTTTTAGAAGGGTTAAGTGTGATGGAAATTAAGCCAATTCGTAGTGAGAAAGATCATAAGGCCATGCTTGGCATGATTGAAGAGCTTTGGGATGCGGAGCCAGGTTCGGAAGCCCATGACCGGCTCGAACTCCTCAGCATTCTGGTAGAGGATTACGAGGAAAAGAGCTTCCCGATTGAAGCGCCGGACCCAGTCGAAGCCGTGAAGTTTTATCTCGAACAGAACGGCCTAGAAAGGTCTGAGCTTGCCAGACTTTTGGGGAGCAGGTCGCGGGCCTCGGAGTTCCTGAACCGGAAAACGGGCCTGTCTCTTACCCAAATTCGCAAACTCAACTCTGCGTGGCAGATTCCTGCTGACATCTTGATTCAGCCCGTGCGGGCCACGTGAACATGACCAATAAGCATCGCGGCCCAACCCTCGGCGAATTCCTTGAGGAAGAAGGCAATCTTGAAGAAGTCACCCAGACCGCCTTGCGGCGCGTCGCTCGTGCAAAGCTCTCAGCCTTCGACGCTGCCGACTACCTGGAGACCGAGGAGGACATCGTTCTCTTTCTCCGGGAAGCGACTGAAACGGGCGACCAGGAATACATTGATCGAGCGACCCGGACTGTGGCCCGGGCGCGCCGTCTATCCGTCAAAAATTTCCGCCCTGCCTAATGCCCGTCCGGACGCTCGCCTTTCGGCTCGCGCTCTTCCTGTCGGCAGCGGGCAATCCGCCGCCGTGACGCCGACCGCGAGCGAGCCGTTTCCGCCGCGATATAAGCGGCTGATCCAGTAAGCCAATATCGCTAATCCTTAGATACTACGCTAAAAATTATGCCTGTGATTGCGCCGACAATAGCTATGCTCAGTGCTACATTGGAGTCTGCACCGAAAGCTATAAGCACGAAATTACCGATGACTCCGATGATGACGTATCGCGCGACACCAACCCAAACACTCACAATCTCGTCCAATATTTCGATTTTCTTCCTGCTTAAACCTTGAACATCGTCTCTGCCAATAAGACACATCGCGATGCCGCAGAACAGCCCGATACCCGCACAAACAAGCATGATGAACCGTAGATCTTCTGGTGTACTTGGTTCATCCAACCGAAACGCGTAGCCGCCCAAGACTAGGGCAACCACAAACATACTGCCCCCAAAATACACGACTCCGAATTTAAGAATAAATTCTAATGGTCTCATGTGGACACCCAAACCCGGCCTAAAAACCGACCCTATCAACGTCAGTTAAGAGCCTTCACGAGCATTCCGAATGCTGTTCTGTATGTTATCCGGCATCGACAAAATGTCTCTCAGCAACTGTAGATCAGCAGGGGTCTGGAAGCAGCGTAAGCCAATGGCACCAAATTCGGCCGCAAGCGAAAGCTCGGTGATAAACAGATCGATATGGCTATAATGCTGTTGGAGGCGCCCCATGAGGACGGCAGCTTACCAACGTACGATCCTGCCTTCTACCGGAGCGGACCCCTATTAACATCAAGAGAATGAACCGCGCGTTCGATTATTTCCGCCATTGAGACGACTCGTCCTTCGGTTTCGGTTGCTGTGTCCGCCAACTCACAGATCTTGTCATAGGTCTCTGGCTTGATCTTGGTGTTGAAGGGATAGGTTCGCCCCGTTTTAGGCCGCGTTCGGACCCGTTTGGCCCTTGGTCTTTTTGGCGCGGGATCGCGCGACGGAAAGCCAGCTTGATCGCTGGCTTGTTTTATTGCGGCAACAGAAGCCGGATCTTTCGGAACCGGTGCAGGCGTAGACGCATCCAGGTCAGAAAGATCGAGAGCGGCGCGTGGTGGTGGTGACTTGTCGTCTTTAGCCATGTCGTACCCTCCTAAGCAGCCTTGCGTTTTGCGCTAAGGCGCTTGATGACGCTATCGGCAAGAGCAAATGCGTTCTCTTGGGCTGCTGACAATCCGCTTACCGCTGTTGACGGGATGGTGTGAATGGTGCCGCCAGTCGAGAAAACAGTCCGGAACGCTTCGCGTTCAATCATTTGAACGGGCAAAACGGAAATGCCGGCATCGTTGAACTGGTTGTTGATGTCCTTGTAGTTCCGGGTTGCGATTGCCGCCGGAATTTTTGTGAAGAGAACGGCGTACTCGATAGGTCGCTGTACCGCCCTCTCCGTCTGCTTGACCAGTTTGATTGCCTTGGCTGTTTCCGGCGCGTCGAGCATCGAGCCCTGGCAAGGAATGACGACAAGGTCGGACGCGCCGATCGCAAAGGACAGCCGCGAAGACGCGGTTCCTTCGAGATCGACTATAACGACTTTGGAAGAGCGAGACGCGTTCTCGATTGAATCGAGAATTGTCTCTTCAGATTCGTCGGCCACGACCTCTATGTTGTCAGGCTTGCCCGGCAACTTCGCCCAGCGGACCAAGGGTTGGTTGGGATCCGCATCAATGAGCGTGATCTTATCTCCGCCGCGCGCCAATTCAGACGCGAGGGCTAGAGCAGAAGTTGTCTTCCCTGCCCCGCCTTTTGACGTGGCGAATGAGATTATCGGCATGCGCTTTCCTTCATCTGGGCTATTGCAATACATAATAAACACACTGGATTGCATCTGGCCATAATATTGTTTTTTGGCAGCTAATATATTGCTTCTGGACAGCAGCAATAAAAATACAATATGCTGGCTATACACCAGACGATAGAAAGATGCAAGCCAGCAGCAATACAATGTATTGCAGTTTATGAGTTGAATCCAGAGAGACCGAGAATTCCAGAGCCGGGCGGCCTTTCGACGATTGCCCACCCCGGTGAGGGGTGGGCTTGCAGGTCGGTCAATCTGCCGGGTTCAAGATGATGGCGAAGGTATCCGGATCGTCATACCCGTTGGCGACGCCCAGGTTGGCGAAGCGCATTGTGAAGGAACCGCACGATCTATATGCCCAAACCAAAAGATGCCCTGAATTGGATTGATGTGCCGCTCTTTGCAGGCCTCATCTTTGTTGCGACTTTCTTTCAGGACCAGCTCTCCAGCGCTAAGCTCTTTCATTACGCTCATCCGGATTTTAACCCCTCCGGTCTTCTGTTTTTCATCAGTCACTTAGATAAGGCACACCTTTTCAAAAACGTAGAAAGTATATGTGATTCTGCGGTGTTACTGATAATCGGTCGTTTTTTACTCGGGTATCGCAAAGATGCTCAATACCTACTCGGCGGCATAGTCTGTTCTTTAGTTATTACAGGCATAATATTTGGCGCAACGCCTCTTGCAGGTATCGAAGGCGTTCAAGGCATGAGCATCATCACCTACGGAGTAGTGTTTTACTCCTTCTGCGTGGTCTTGGCGGGATTTTTAAAGTGGCTCATTCCAAACGTTTTGCCGCGTTCTGAGTGGATATTTCTCGTCGCACCTCTGTTCTGCACTGTTTTGTGGGGCTATTATTTTTATGATCTGGAATGGGGTCCGCAAGCGAGGCGTGGCGATCGGTGGACAGAAGTTAGCGGCATTGGCCATACGATTGGATTCCTAAGCTGCCAAATTGCCTTCCTTCTATACTCCTACAGAGAACTTAAGAGGCAGAATGTCGTGCCGGTCTGGATTAATCCTCCAATTTGGCTTGCGCCGCGCATTAAGGGGTCAGTTGCGGGAGGGGGCGAAATGACACCCTCCCGCAACTGACCCCTTTATAATATTTTTTTGCGCAACTAGTCGTGAAACGGTGCCGTGTTGACACTCCATTTTGAAGAGCTGCAAGTTTTTTTACAGACAAACAAGGGTCTGGCGACAGGATTGTCTGCAGCGATGTTCAGTCTGGCGCTTCTTGCCAGTAGCCTGATCAATCAAGAGCGCAAGGGTGACATCGCGCTCTGGCTAATGGGTGGGCGAAGATTGTTGATGTTTGCTGTTGTGCTGCAACTTTCCATGATCGGAGACGTGGCTATGGCCGCCCCGGCGTTGCCTGGCCAAAAATGCCAAACAGTGCCACTGGAGAAAAAGCTAGGGAACGTCGAGCCATGGTCGCAAGCCGAGATCTGGGCTTGGACTGAAATCTGTGAAGGTCGTATCGCTGACTTCAACAAGCGCTATCACGAAACCCTCGATCCAACGAATCCGGTCGGCTGGAAAAACGGGGACAAGGACCGGCAGATCACCCAACACTTCTTAGAGACGGTCCTGCTGCATGAATCCTTGAGCGGTGCAGTGCCACGCCAAGGCGTACGGATCATAGGCGCTCTCTTTACAACTGATATAGACGTAGCCAGCGCATATGTCGGCAACGACGTTTGGCTCGATCACTCTCGCTTCGAGGGGCGGTTTTCATTGGAACACAGTGCATTTGGAGCTGCGTTGTCCCTGGAAGGCTCCGCGTTCGAAGGCAATGTAAACATGAACGGACTGGAGGTGGCGAGTATCCTGAACATGAATGGCTCCAGCTTTCAGGCAAACGTGGAAATGGACAGATTGGAAGTGGCAAGCAGCTTGTTAATGAGTGACAAAGCCACCTTCGAACGCAATGTGTTCCTGATTGGCGCCAAGGTCGGCAGGTCGATCAATATGAAGGGCTCCAGCTTCGAAGGAACAGTGCTCATGCCCGACCTGGAGGTAGCGAGCCACCTATTCATGAGCGATCAAGCCACCTTCAAAGACAATGTGGATCTGCGAAGCGCCAAGGTGGGCGGGCAGATCGACATGAGTAGCTCCAGCTTCGAGGGCGCCGTATTCATGCCCGACCTGGAGGTAGCGGGCAGCCTGTTCATACTCGATACAGCCACCTTCAAAGACAACGTGGATCTGCATTACGCCAAGTTTGGCGGGCAGATCGGTATAACCGGCTCCAGCTTCGAGGGCACCGTGAATATGAACGGATTGGAGGTAAAGACAAGCCTTTTAATACACAATACAGCCACCTTCATGGACAACCTGACTCTGATTGCTGCCAAGATAGGTGGGCAGATTGAACTGGAAGACGCCAGCTTCGAAGGCCTCGTAGACATGAGCAATCTGGAGGTGAAGGGCAACCTGTTCATGAGCGGCAAGACCAACTTCAAGGACAAAGTAGATCTGCGCGGCGCCGCGGTAGGCGGGCAGGTCGGTATAACTGGTTCCAGCTTCGAGGGCGCTGTGATCTTGAACGGACTGGAGGTAGCAGACTCCCTACTCATAACCGACAAGGCAACTTTCAAAAACAACGTGGACCTACGCGCCGCCAAGATTGGCGGACAGATCGATATAAAAAACTCTGCCTTTGAGGGCTTCGTGAGCATGAGCAGCCTTGAGGTGCATACAAGCCTGTTCATTCGCGAATCAGCCACGTTCGTCAAGCCAGTCAATTTCCTATTCGGGCGCGTTGGCTCGAATCTTGATCTCTCTGGTGCTACTCTCTCCGGATTGGACCTCAGCGGCACGCAGATTACCGGTGAAATGCGCCTGGGATCGGATCGCCATTTAAGGACCGAATGGACGAAGGGGAGTCGGCTGGTGCTCCGAAATACGCATGCTGGCGCCCTGCAGGACCGTATTGACGAGAACGATGACGCCTGGCCCGAAGAACTGCAGCTCGACGGCTTCGTATACAATCGCCTGGGGGGATTTGCGGGTAAGGGTGCCAAAGCAGATATGCTAACCACCCGCTCTGTTAATTGGTACATTGATTGGATCAAGCGTGATCTGACCTACAGCCCACAGCCTTATGCACAGTTGGCCCAAGTGTTTCGTGCGGCTGGAGAGATCGCTAAGGCGAATGATATTCTCCACGCCGGCCGGGAGCGGGAACGAAGCGAAAGCACGGGCCTCAGTTGGCTCGGTCTCAGCCTGCTCAAATGGACTATTGGTTACGGGCTGGGGTTTCGGTACTTCCAGGCACTGTTGTGGGTTTCGCTTCTGGTTGTCTTGGGCGTAACAGTGCTCCGAGCATCCGGGGAGGGACGCCGCAATGGGCTGCCGTGGGGCCTTTCCTATAGTCTCGATCATCTCATACCGGTGGTCGAGCTGCGTAAATACCACTACGACGAAGTCAGCCTACGCGGATGGGCTCGCTACTACTTCTATGCCCACAAGCTGACCGGTTATGTCCTGGCTTCCTTCCTGATCGCCGGTCTCGCTGGCCTGACACAGTCGTAGGCTAGTAGAAGCGACAGCCCAAACACAGGATCACAACAGGAAAGTGACCCGAACAACGTTACATTCAGTGGACATTTTCCTCCAAGCCTCTGTCTGCAAAGAGATGGAGTATTGTATTCGCGCGGCTGTCCATAGCCGCGTATGTGCGACGTGATCTCAGAATTTTCTCCAGATTTCCCTCTATCACATCACTTACGATAATAGCTACTTATCGTAAGGGATGGGATCATCCAAAGTTATCCTCTAGTGCTCATCATTAACTCTGTGTTAATGAATATTAGAGATTAATTAACGCGATAAACCAATGCCCTATAAAGTTCCTCAGAGCCTCCCATGGGACGAATTCATCACTTTGTGGGATGAAGCCGGCGACGCGCTCGCACGGCTCGACCAGTGCCTCGGGCACAGCGATCTGAGAGAGGCCTGGCTGCGTCGGGCGGACTTCGAGGAAGCGGCGGCCGCACTCTGGGTCGAAGGGGGACTCGTCCCTCTGGAAGATCTGGTTCTCGACGACGCTCATACCAATGCCAGACTGCCCAATCACGAGCTGTTCCAAGCCCGCTCGATCCTGCTGATCCGGCGTCGTCTGGCGCGCCAGAAACCGGATGAGGTCCTGACAATAGAAAACCTGCTTGCTCTGCAGGAGGGCAGGGACCAACTGGATACCACGCGGCAGGATACCCAAGAGATGCTCCTGCGCGATCCCTTCTGGGATCCGGAAGAGGCACTCGAGGAATGGTTGGCTCTGCTGCCCCAGTTGGCGGTCTTTCCCTCCCTGCCGGCAACAGCAATCGCCTTGCATGCCTGGGACAAGCTCTGTCCCTTCCAACACCGCAATGCCACCATGGGTCGGCTGCTCGCCTCAAGCCTCTTCATGAAGCAGGGGAAGATCACCGGTCAGATCCTCTGTCTGAATGTCGGTCTAAAGGCAATCCGATGGTATGACCATGCCACATGGCACAGTCAGGCCGCTGCTCCTCTGGAGATATGGATCAAAGAATTCTGCCGGGCGGTGACAAAGGCTGCGGGGCAGGGGCTTCAACTGCACCAGCAATTGGTCATGGCCCGTAGATTGATGGCGCGACGCCTGGAGGGACGGCGGACGACATCGCACTTGCCGGCAGTGGCGCAGCTGGTCCTCGAGCAACCCCTAGTGTCGGCACCGATGATCGCAAAGAAGCTTGGGACCACGCAGCCGACAGCGGTCAGGCTCATGGGGGAATTGGTCGGAACCGGCGCAGTACGAGAGCTGACCGGGCGGTCGCGCTTTCGGGCCTATGGGATTGTATGAGGTAATCGGCCTCAAATATGCCACCAAAGTATTGCACCTACATCTGACGAGAAGCGCAGCCGCGATTATGTCTCCAGCGAGTTCAACTTGGAGCCATTCTGCGTCGTTATCAGTAGTGCCGGAGACGAAAAGGTGGCGGGAAGCGGCCATTCGCTGCGAGTGCGAGCCAGTCTTATCGCAAAGTTGAAAGTCGACCTTTAAGCAATCTTTAAACCAAACTTCTCACTGCGACGCCGCAAGTCGACTTTGAGCCAATTCCGGTCGTCAACCGCACTGCAACTAACGTCTCAGATCGGCTCTAAGCTTGAGTTCGTTGCCCTATTAAGAACTTCGTCGGAACGCACTCGCCGAAAAATATCGTTGAGGTTTGCTACAGTTGCCTAAGAGGATGGGGGCCTCCCGGCCAGCAGACGTTCACGCTTGACCAAAGGTGCGAGCGTTTCGGAAACGCCAGCAATACACGACACTTGGCCGATCACGCAAAGCATTGTACTAGATTGCATAGGCAAAATTGATCGCGTGGCCGATCAAAGGGGACCGCATGCATATCGAGCGCATTCAAATTGAAGAAGGATTCCTTGATGGTTTAGACGTCTGCCCGACCCCGGGGTTGAATGTCATTATCGGCGCACGAGGAACTGGCAAGACCTCGCTGATCGAGTTAATACGATTTTGTCTTGATGTACCGGGATATACGCAGAAATCGAGCCGGCGCAGTCGTGAACATGCCTTGTCAGTTCTCGGCTCCGGTCAGATCACGTTGACATTGGTGGATGGAGCGCGGCGGGTAAAGGTGACAAGGTCTGCAGCCGAGGATGCTCCACGCGCATCTGGTCCCTTTCTACCTCCTATCGTCTTATCTCAGACCGAGATTGAGACTGTCGGACTCCAACCGGGTGGGCGGCTCCAGCTTCTTGATGGATTCCTTGGCGACCAGCGATCGCTCAACGCAGCAGAGACCGAGGCTATGGCCGCCGTGCAATCTCTAACGGCCGAAGCAGACGCGGTTCGCTTAGACATTGAGCAGCTCAACCTTCAACTGGCAGAACTGCCCGCGCTCGAGGAACAGCTCCAGCAGCTTGCGCCGCAAGAACAACATCTGGCTACACTATCCTCCGAAGCCCAGGCACGAACCGTTGAACTCAATTCACTCTCTGGCACGATCTCAATGAAGGGCGTGGCTGTAGCCGCAACCGAGAGATTTCAGGACGGAATCGCTAGTTGGTGTGCCTCGCTTATCGCCGCGCAAGGCTCGATGCCGCCATATGAACCTTGGCCTCATGGTGGTGACAGCGATCCTCTTGACGTTCTGCGCCCTAGGGCTGCAGCTGCGTACAATCATCTTGCACATGCTATAAGCGAGCTTGTGGCAGTAAAGAGCGAAGCTGGTCAGTTGTTGTTGCAACTAAACGGTGACAAAATCTCATTCGAAGATCAGGCTAGGCAACTGCGTGGTCAGATCGAAAACCTGCAAGTGGGCGCGGGCGAGATCATCCGTCGGGGCCAGGTGCTTCGCGAGAGGAAAGCACAACTGGAGTCGCTCGGAGCCGTCCGCCACACGCGCAATCTCACGCTGGAGAACGCGATTCAGCGTCGTACCGCCGCGCTCGATCAACTCGAATTGATCAGAACTCAGCGGTTTCAGATGCGCACGGCGGTCGCGACCGATCTCAACAAGGTTCTCGGACCGCGCATTCGCATTGATGTGCTGCGTAGTGGCCAAACCGAAGGATTCGCTGCTGCTATTGCTGAAGCCTTACGGGGCAGCGGACTTAAATACAACGAGCTCGTCACCACGCTCGCTCAGCGCATGAGCCCTCGTGAACTGCTGGAATCGATCGAGACTAACAACTTTCAACTGGTGGCTAACTGTGGCGGCATGTCTCCGGACCGTGCGGCAAAGGTGATCATCGCACTGAAGGAAGCCGACCTTGGTGCGATCGCCACCGTCGCCATAGAAGACTATGTCAGATTCTCACTACTGGATGGTGCTGATCACAAAGACATTGCAGACCTTTCGACGGGCCAGAGGTGCACTGTAGTACTGCCGTTGGTCCTGAGGCACACCGACCGTCTACTCATCGTAGATCAACCGGAGGACCACATCGACAACGGCTTCATCGTCGACACGCTTATCCGCTCGATCCTTGCGAGAGCTGCAGACGGTCAGATTCTATTCTCGACACACAATGCGAACATCCCCGTGTTGGGGAGTGCCGATTTCGTTCTGCAGCTAGGCTCCGACGGCAAGCGTGGCTTTCAACTCGTGGCCGCGCCCCTTTCCGATCCCGCAGTAGTGAATGCAATCACCATGATAATGGAGGGGGGATTGCAGGCATTCGACAGCAGAGCCGAGTTTTACGGCGCGCAGAGATGATCATGAGTCACGATGAGGCAATCTCGCAACTGGCCTCCCCGTCAGCACACGCCCGCGGACAGGCCGCACGCGCGCTCGGCGATGTCGGTCTAGGGGGCGATCTCCCGGCGATTCGAAAAGCGCTATTACGTGAAACCGTCTCTTATGTTCAATATGCCCTTCAGGACACGATTAAGCGGCTGACGAACAAGACCGGGCCACGGCCGGACGAACCCGAGGAGGGCATTAACGTGCCTCCAGAGGTGCGTCAGCAAATCTATGGTCAGGCGGTCGAATGGGTCACTGGCTTCTTGCTGCACGAGATTGCTTCTCCAGTTGGGCTCGCGATGGTCAGCGCAAAGCGGGAAATCGGAGCGGAATGGGAGAATTCCAGGACGTGGCGGCACCTCGAAACGATCCATCGGGTGTTCGACGCAATTGAGATGCTCAAGAACGCCGCTGGGGCTCCCCGCCCGCAAGAATTTGATCTGGCCACGCTCCTTCAAGAGATCATCGAAACTGAAGTTCCCGACGCTCAGCCCTCAATTTCGCGTCTCGGAGCAAAGCCGTTTGTGCTGAAAGGTGATCCGGGGCTCATCCGAATGGTGGTGAGCAACGGAATCCGCAATGCGGTCGAGTCAGTGTCGGCCAGCGGCGTCGAGCCCGCTGAGCACGCAGTGGTCATCAACTGGGGGAAGACCGATATCGATTACTGGGTCTCGGTGCTTGACCGTGGCGCCGGAATCACTGGTCCGGCGGAATCTGCTTTCGAGATTGGAAGCTCGACCAAGCGGAATCACAGCGGTTTCGGCCTAGCGATAGCACGCCAGGCAATCGACACGCTGACCGGAGAGGTGACTCTCGAACCGGCTCGCAACGGCGGGGCAGTGTACACCGCGAGGTGGAAACGTTGAGGGCGCAGGTTCTGATTGTCGAGGATGACGAGGACTTCGTTCAGGAACTGATGGCGTCGATCACCAGAGTGTCGGCCAATGTTGACATTACGGTGGCCCGTTGTCGCGAGCGGGCCTGTCAATTTCTTGACGAACGATTCTTCGATTTCGCGATTCTCGATTTGAGCATACCGACGCAAGATGGCGGCCTCGACGGCGATCCGGATCACGGCAAGTTTGTCTTCCATCATGCGCGCGTCGCCGCCCCGGGTACAAAAATTCTTGTACTTACTGGTTCACCTTCGGGCGACTTCATCGCCGACATGCTTGCGCAAAAGCACGACGCGGACATCTGGAGCGAAGGTAGAAAGATCGGAACGGTGGAATTTCTGAGGAAAATCGACCTGATCCAAGTTGACGACATTGTCAGCAAGGCCTTGAATGCCATCCACTCCCTGGGCGAAATTGAGCTGGGATTTATCGGCGTGAATCTCCAAACCAGCGAAGATCGTCTCATTCGGATTTTCGCAAAGAAGTTCGGCGCGGCGCGTTGCGACGTGTCGCTGGTTAGTCCAGGGCAATCAGGCGCAGCCCCATTCCGCCTCCAACTTTTCGACGGGAGCGGAACACCGATCCAAGTGGCCGTGGCGAAGCTGGCACCTCTAAACAAAGTGATGGATGAAAATGCGCGGTACGATCAGCACGTTGTGCTTCTCGATCCCGCATCCACTCCACGCAAGATGATCACGCTAGAGTTCGGCGCCGGCGCGACGGCTGGGATATTTTATCAGCTTGCAGACGGTTATACGCAATCGTTATTTGCTGCACTGGGAAACGACGATGCACAATCCGCGAAAGCCGTCGATGGAGCCGCCGCTGCGCTCTCAAAGTGGGCTCAAGGTAACGCTGAAGTTCGTCAAAGCATTGCCGAGATCCGGCAGTGTTGGATTGACGATGTCAAAGCCGAGGAATTGAAGCTGAAATTCGAGCTAGATTGGGCGCCCGGATTCGAAGCTCGTGAAGTTCAGACGCGCCAACGCTGCGTCCATGGAGACCTACACGGTGAAAACCTCCTCGTCTCGGTGGATGGTCGCTTGATGGTTATCGACTTTGGTGACGTTCGCCAAGGCGTAGCAAGCTACGACCCGATGACCCTCGAACTGAGCGCAGTGCTTCAGGCAAATCCAACTTTTTCTGACGCATGGCCTACACTCGAACAGTGCCGAAACTGGAACGATCTCGACGCTTATCTGGTTGAATCGCCCATCCCGCTCTTTATCAGTGCATGCCGCACGTGGGGCGAAACATGCGCCGCGGGGAGGCGTGAGGTTGCGGCATCGGCCTACAGCTACCTGCTTCGTCAATTGAAGTATGAGGACACCAAGAAGGAACGGATTCTGGCACTCATGGAAGGTGTCAAAGCTTATATCGCCGCGACCTAGTTGGTGCTAACCGATCAAATTCTAGAATTTATTCCCCTCCTTTGCATCAGATATAGGCTATTCCGACCAAACGATATTCCGAAATTATCGCCTATGTTGCCGCAGATGTAGATGAAATCGTGTCGTCGGATAGCTAGATCCACTTCGTTGTCGATGGATGGTAACCAAACACAAACCTCAATCTCAGCATTGAGCCAGGAATGTAGGCACTGTGTTGCCTGGGCGAGGTCACCGACAGAATTCTGGTCACCGATAGAAGGCGCCTGGCAAACTTTTTCTAGTAGCACCAGGTACGAAGCGTCGGATCCCACGACGATCTTGTTTTGTCTACTGAGGAAATCAACGAGGAGGATGTTGAAAAGGCGCATATGGGTTGACGTGGCAAAAACGATCTCGGTGTTAGGATCATCTCCTCGAACCGTCATCACCTCGTGATTGAGCATCGAATCGAGAGTCTCCGTGAGGGCCTTAAACACGACCAGTTCTTGCTCGATAGGTGAGAATTCCGTAGCAAAGCCCTCGGTTTCTGCTGATTCCATTGTGGACTAGTGGTCGACCAACATGTTGTTTGAAAGCAGACTAACAACATTGTTGCTGGATGTACTCGCTGACCCGATGTTTCCCATATTGCATGATACCGGCCCAACGACCAGTTTGGGTCATAGTGGACATAGGTCGGATCAAGCAAAACGTCCAAACAGTGCTGCAGAAATGAAATTGGCAAAACCCAGGCGGCTACCTTGAAGAGCGAGTATATCGTCTCCGTTTTGCGTGACATGTTCGGGTACCATTCCGGGTTCAACCGACCTTAGTTGCATGATCGAACGTAGTGAGCCGTCGTCGAGAAAATGAAATCCTATTGCGCCAAGCCTGGTCAGATAGATTTTAGCGGTATTTTTGAAAGTGAACGCCTCAATGATGTCGAGACAGTTTTCTTCATTACGGACTTCGCCAAAAAACTGTTCGTGATTCGGCACAATCAGGAAACGGTCTGGGAACCTACGGGATGTTACTTGCATGATTGTCCTCCCCGCACCGCTCACTCTTTTCTCTTTAGCAAGCAGCGTACCGCAGACCGAATCAACTAGGAAATTCAGAATAATATTCGGTCTTGCTTCGTTCTAGTCGCGCATTAGGTTGATCCAATCCCCAGCGGCGGTCTGCATAGAATTCCAGAGCTTTTCGAGTCTCGACCCGGAGTGTTTTACCTGTAAATGCGTATTCCTTCCGCACAGCGCGCACTTGCTCGGCGGAAAGTGTGCGCTTTGGCACAAGAGAAATACATGCGATCGTATGCCAGTCATCATCCAGCGGAAGTGACTCTTGTAGCACCTGAGTCTGGAAACTGCTCTTCTCACTAATACGGACAGGCAGGTAGTCGCGATACTCTTCGTGTTTATAGCTGTAGGCTCGCAAATGAGTGCGCGTACCATCGGAGGCAAACCTAGTGGGCGCGATCCACTGCTGTGATTGGCTACCTGTTGTCATGGAGGTGTAGCGAATTTGGATGGCTTCATTCTGCTCTATGGCGCGATTCAATCTGGCAATCATTCGGGGGTCTGCGGTGCGGTGCAACTCAGGGAGTTCATCAAAGTGATTTTCACCGACCGATCGCAGGACTGATTCCCAATCGCCATAACTCACTTCTTCGGTCAGCGGGATATGGTCCGGCGATGCAATATAGGTTTTCAGCGCTGCGTCATACATAGGAGCCTTTTCTCCGGCACGCGCCAAATAGGCTTTAAAGTCGAGCGCGGCCTGGGCCGTCGATACACCAAATTTCTCAATAAGGTCGCGCCGTTTAGCCGACCCTCGCCAGGCAAAACACTGATCGAGATAGATCAGTCGCTCCCGTTGCGCATGTTTGAAGTCATCGAAGCTCATGCGTGCATTTATCTTGACTTGGTTTCCTTTGTCCATCTAAAAATTATACGTATATTTTTTTGATGGTATAATTGAATGAAGATTCTGCACACCAGTGACTGGCATCTCGGGCGCCAATTTCATGGCCAGTCCCTTGAGGACGATCACGCAGAGATTCTGGAGCAGGTATTAGGCGCTGTTCGCAAGCATGAACCCAACGTGCTCATCATAGCGGGAGATATCTACGACCGTGCATCTCCGCCAACCAGTGCCGTGCGTCAATTCAATGGTTTCATCAAACGTGTCGCGACGCAAAGCGAGACGGCGATTGTCATGATCGCCGGCAATCATGATTCTGGAGACCGGATTGAATCAATTGCGACGCTTGCGGATCGAAACCAAACTTTGATCCGCGGATCTCTCTTTGCAGATGAACGTCCTCTAATTCTAAAAGACGAACATGGCCTTGTCGCTTTCTCTGCGTTGCCATTTGGGAATGAGTTTTCGGCTCGTGAATGTTTTGACGACACCAGCATCTCCAATCCAGAAGACGTGCTTGCCGCTCAGGTCCGCGCTGCACGCGCTCATGTTCCTGATGGCGCGCGCTGGGTCATTACGGCTCATGCATTCGTAACGAATTCCAGTCCTAGCGACAGCGAGCGCCGTCTGGTTGTTGGGGGAGTTGAAACTGTCGCAGCTGAGATCTTCGAGGGTGCGCATTACATAGCGCTCGGGCATTTGCACCGGCCACAGCCTGCCGGCGCGGAGCATATCCGCTATAGCGGCTCTCCTCTGGCTTTTGGCTTTGACGAGACGGATACCCAAAAATCGATGACGTTGGTTGAACTCGCACATGACGGGCGCGTGACGACAACTCTCATTCCATTCGTACCAGTGCGGTCTGTACGGACACTAAAAGGTCGGCTGGCCGATCTCGTAGCGACAGGTTCCATCTCGGAAGATTTCATCAAGATCGTGTTGACCGATCCAGGGGCCCTCATTGATCCCATGGGGCAGGTGAGGGAGATCTATCCCAATGCTATGGTGCTTAGCTACGAACGCGATGAAAACCAACCGGAAACCAAATCAACAACTGTTGCCCAGTCGCCTCTCGACAATCCGCAACATGTCGTCACTGAATTCTTGGAATACGTTCGGGGGCAGGCGCCAGATGTGAACGAAAGGCTCGTGATCGACACCGGCCTTAAGGTCATCGCCCGAGAGGAAGCGAGAACATGAGACCGCTTCGCTTGACGATGCAGGCTTTCGGTCCCTATGCGGACCGCGAGGTCGTAGACTTTAAAGCAGCTTTGGCCAACGGCCTTTTTGGGATCTATGGACCCACCGGATCTGGCAAATCCTCGATTTTTAGCGCCATGGCGTTCGCCCTCTTCGGGGAATCGGCGAAAGACGATCAGGATCCGCAGACTTTGCGTTCCGATCATGCGCGCCCGGACTGTCTGACAGAAGTAGAGCTGGTTTTTGAAGTTGCCGAGAGGCGTTATCTTGTCCGCCGCCGACCGGAGCAAGTGCGCCCTGCGCTGAAAGGCGGCGGTGAAACCAAAGAGCGTCATGCCGCCTGGTTGTTTGATGTCACGGGCATCTCCCTAGATGACCTCTCCGATGAGAACTCCGGTAAGATTATTGCCGAAAAGAAAACGACCCTCGTTGAAGAAGCAATGACGGAACGGCTTGGATATGGCGCCGAACAATTTCGCCAAATCATTCTTCTGCCTCAAGGCAGGTTTGAGACTTTTCTAACCGCTAAGACGAAAGACCGCTTAGCGACCCTGCGGGATCTCTTTGATGTCTCCTTGTATAAACGTCTTGCCCAAAAGCTGAGAGACGATGCCAAGGAAGCAGAAGAAAAGGTCAAAAACGATCGCCTGGTGTGTGCCGGTCGTTTGCGCCATGACGGCTTTGAGAGTCCAGACGCACTCAAAGATGGGATTTCTGAAGCAAATAATCAGCAATCCCTAGCCGACAGCGCGTCGAAACAGGCCAGCGAGACTGCCACGAAGGCAGAAAAAGCACTCACAGATGCATTGAATACCGATAAGGCATTTAAAGAGAAAATCGATGCCGACAAAAATTTGTCTGTCATCGAGGCGCGATCAGTTGAAATCGATAAGAGTGAAGTGGCGCTAAAAGCCGCGCTACGGGCGAAATCCATGCTTGACCTGGATAACGCTGCCGCCAAAGCTCATGAAGTTGTGCAACGCTCGCTGATCGAGAAGCAGAGGTCAGAGCAGGCGCGCGTGGCAGCGGCAGACGCTGCGGCGCAGGCGGCGATCGTACTCTCAACGGAAAAGCAGAAGAGCGGAGAGCTTGATCGTCTCCGCCGTCACTGTGAAGACTTGAATCGCCATCGAGAGACCCTGATCAGTGCACAAGGCCTCAGTGCAATCGCCAAGACCGCGGAAGATGCGGCAGGCAAGGCCGAAGATGCGTTCGTCGTCTCTCAAGAGCTCCATACGAAACTCGTCAACTTGCGCGAGGAAACTGCCAAGAACGTGACGGCGGCCCAGTCGGCAGCAACACAGCGTGCGCAACTGACGGCTGAGATCACGTCCGTCCAGCAGATGCTGGGTATTGCTCGGCAATACGAAAAGGCCGGCAAAGCTGTGGCTGACAGCACGCTTCTATTGGAAACGTCCAGCCAGTCGCATGAGCGTCGTTCCAACGAGCTACAATCGGCCGAAACGACCTTCGCCGCCGCGGAAGATGCGCTGTCGGGCGCTCAGGCCGTTCATCTCTCCGAGAAGCTTATTGAGGGGGATCCCTGCCCAGTATGCGGATCGTCAGCGCATCCATCACCCGCTCAAGGCTCTGCGGAGAGCGCCGGCCTCGACCACGCCTTCCGGGATGCGAAGGTGGCACTGGATACTGCGCGGAACAAAGAGGCTGCGGCAAGGGCATCCGTTGCGAGCGCACGCGCCGCATTGAGTGAACGCAGATCTGCGCTCGAGGCTTTGAAGAAACCTGCGAAAAGCATTAAAGAATCGGAGGACGAGGGAGACGCTCTCAAGAGTCGTCTGGAAAGTCTTGGGCCAGCTGCGGAGATACCGGAACTCGAAGCGGCGTTAGGACGCCTGCTCGAAGAAATATCGCAAGCTGTGAAGGCGTTAGAAGTGGAGCGGCTCAAGCGCGACGTCTTAAAGACTGAATTCGCATTGGCGCGGCAGAACCTGCTGAACGGTTTGGCGACCATTCCGAAAGAATTGCAAACGAGTGAAGCGCTCGAGAACGCCATCGCAAAGGTGGTCGCCAGTATTAAAAGTCAGGAAGCTGCCTTAGAAGACGCCGTTAAGAAAGAGCGCTCTGCCAGTGAAGCGCTGATAGCGGCCCAAAAGGATGGAGAGAGCGCTGCAAGGGCGTATAGCAACGCGATCGATGCCTCCGAAACAGCTGACAAGACCCTTGCGGCACGGCTTGCCGAAAACGGTTTTACACCTGAGCAATATCAGGTTCACAAAGCTAACATTTCTCAGATCGACGCCCTGGAAACCAATATTAAGGCGCATGCAGAACAACTTGCCGCCGCAAAAGACAGAGTATCGCGCGCGACTGTGGCTATTGAAGGCATCAAACGCCCTGATTTAGGAAGTCTGACCCAGGCAAGAGACGTTGCCATTAAAGCGCGCGATGAGACGGTTAAATCAGCTGCGGCCGCGAAGGCGCGTGTTGATCATCTGGTGGGACTCCAAGCAAGCATCGCGGCCGAGCTCAAGAGAATCGCGAAGGCCGAGGTAGACAGTGGCCCGCTCGTTGGGATCGCCGCTGCGTTTAACGGGCAAAACCCACAGAGGGTCGAGCTGGAAACCTTTGCAATCGGCGCTATGTTCGATCGGGTACTGGAGGCGGCGAACCTCCGGCTCCTGCCCATGAGCAGTGGCCGTTACTCCCTTGAGCGCGAACAGGAGGGCGGCAAAGGCACCGGACGTAGAGGGCTTGGGATATCGGTGTATGACGTCCATACCGGTCGCTTGCGTGCCACGTCCACCTTGTCTGGCGGTGAAACCTTTATGGCGGCCCTCGCTCTGGCGCTTGGTTTATCGGATGTTGTGGAAAGCGTAAGTGGTGGCATTCGCCTCGATACGATCTTTATCGACGAAGGCTTTGGCAGCCTCGATAGCGAAACGCTCGATCAAGCCTTGCAGGTTCTGCAGGACCTTGTCGGTCAAAGCCGAGCAGTCGGTCTCATTTCACATGTTGAACTGGTGCAACAGGCGATTCCGAATGGTTTCCAAATCAGAAAGTCTGTCTCCGGAAGTCACGTTGAGATGCGCACTATCTGACAAGTCGTTTTCCAAATGTTGTTGCGGGATCGAGTCCAATGAATCAGGATCTTTTCACAGACAGAGATGAGTTGTACCGAGGCGTCTACCTAGAGCGCCATGCACCGCAGAGTAATCTGCACCGTGCTTACGCGTTGCGAATTGCCCGATCTCTCTTTGGGCACTGGGGCTTGTCGCGTTTCTGGGGAAGAAGCGGGACCAGAGGCCGCTCTAAAACGGAATGGTTCGACACTGCTGCTAAAGCAGAACGGGCATTGGAGGCTAAGCTGGCTGAGAAGCGCCGCCGCGGCTATGAGCTGAGAAACCAACGATAGGGTAAAACATGACTGAGCCATCTGGAGATCCAAGCGACCGACTGGGCGCCTTGATTTCTGTGGTCTCCTTTGAGCACCAGGACCTGGTTACGGATCTTCTCACTGACGCAGATCTCAAGACTCTGAAACACCTGGCGCGTAAGGGCACGCCGGAAAACAGCCTGCGAGCCCTGACGTCGGATCTTTCCTACCTAGAGGCCTGGTGTTTGGCGGCAAGCGGGCAGGTCCTCCCCTGGCCTGCACCGGAGTCTCTGGCGCTGAAATATGTCGCACATCATCTCTATGATGCCGCCGAGCGCGAGCGTGACCCGAATCACGGCATGCCGGAAGATGTCGAAATTGAACTGCGTTCGCGCGGACTGCTCCGGACCGAGGGACCACAAGCGCCTGCGACCGTGCGGCGGCGGCTTTCGAGCTGGTCGACCCTGCACCGGATCCGGGGCGAGAAGGGGCCCTTTGCAGAACCCAGTCTGCGTGAGGCGGTCAAGCGCGCCGCGAAAGCTGCCGATCGGCCGCGGGTTCGTAATAGCCGACGGGCGATTACCCGCAATATCCTGGAAGATCTGTTGGACACCTGTGGAAACGGCGGGCCCGCGGCGATGCGGGACAGGGCGTTGTTACTGGTGGCCTTTGCATCCGGCGGCCGCCGTCGCAGCGAACTGGCTTCTCTCAAGATCAAGCAGCTGACCGAAGAAGAGCCAGTGCCGGCCGATCCCGCGGATCCGGAAAGCCCGATGCTGCCCTGCATGACGATCGAACTCGGACGGACCAAGACGACCGACGCGGAGGAGGGTGCGGCGGTTAAACTGATTGGTCGACCTGTTGAAGCACTCGCGACTTGGTTGGAGAGCGAGAGCATCAAGGACGGCTATGTCTTTCGTCAGGTCGATCAATGGGAGAATGTCAGCGCGCGTGGGATGACCGAGGCTGGGATCGCCTGGGTGATCAAGTCTCGACTGAAGACCGCCGGCTATGATGTTAAAGACTACAGTGCGCACGGCCTGCGCGCCGGATATCTCACTCAGGCGGCAAGGGATGGGATTCCTTTGGCGGAGGCCATGCAGCAGTCCCAGCACAAATCCGTGCAGCAGGCTTCGGAGTATTACAACGATGCTGAAGCCGAATTGAGCCGCGCCGCTAGGCTCATGGGGTAGGGCCGCGACCAGTCGGTCAAACGTCATTCGACATAGCGCTACGCACTAGAGTTTATTGGCTTGCTCGATGCCTCAGTGGCATTTCTGCTTTCTACGGGCGTAGCCCCTCTTGGCACCATTTAACGGTTCACTGGAGAACTGTTAAATGGTGCCCCATCAAAATAGAAAGCGTTGTTAATGTTCGATAGGGAATGCGGGCCCGCACCAGCGATCGCCATCTGCAGGCGAGGACCTAGCGCACCTCACAGTTAACACTATTACTATTAGTGTTAACTGTGCCTTCCGCTAAGGTCGAAAATGCGGACGGATCGAAATGGAAATTCCGGCCCTTTCCTGCCGTTCACGCCACGCCTCGGATTTTGCGACAGCGTTCCCGAAAGCTGACATTCGCTACGCAGCCGACCATTGTCGAATTCGTCCCTTACGACGAGCTTCTTGAACGGCTGAGAAATCGGCAGGACAAGGCTTTCGTTTTGAAGCCGCCTACGGTCCGTCAGAAGGATTCAATTGACAAAACGGCCTTTATCTCCTGTGCCCGCGCGGAGAAATCGCTGTCGGTCGCGTAGACAGTGTCTATAAGCTCGTCAGACCAGCTTAAAAGATCCGACAAGCGTTGTGATGGGTCGGGGCGAAACGCCTTGTTGGCATGAATGATATTGTTCCGAATGATCCTCAGATACCTGTAACAGTTTTCGAAAACCGACCATTGCTCATCGAATTCGATTTCGGCGTATCGGTAATCTTCAATTTGCCCGTCATACATCAAGGGAACCCCGATGCGTTCCAGCTTCCGGAATAACTCTATGTCGATGTCTGGCGGCGGTTCGTGAAAGTGCCTTTTTGCACCCTCGAATGCCATTTCATTGAGCAACAGACGGACGATTTGTTTTTCCTGTTCATTCATGGAACCTGATATCTTTCCTAGACATTCACTAGAGAGTTCTTCGTCTCCAGAGGCTCAACAAGACGCAGCGGTGTAACCTCCGAGAAGCGGATTCTGAACGGCCCCATATGCTTTGGTCACTAGGGGATTGAATAATCACATGCCGCTTTCGATATACACAAGATGTTGCGGTCTATTTTCCATGAGCACCGCTAGGTATTGCGAAATTGCCGGTTGGCACTCGAGGAAGAGGAGTGCTAAATTTTAAGAACGTATACTGAACATCGAGGCCACTATGACACCGAACGCAAGATTTACCGAGTTCATCAAGGACATCACGCCGAGTGAGACGACGGTTTCGAACTGTAAGAGCGCCCACACCTCCGTTCGCAGGGCATTGCTCAATGACGATGAATTCAAGGACAAGGTGAAGCGGGTCTTTCTGGGGGGCTCATACAAGCGCTACACCTCCATACGGCCCAAAACGAAAGACGGCTCAACCGAACGTCCTGATGTCGACCTCTATGTAGTGGTCGATGGACATCCCTGGTTCGCCGATCCGACGGCATTGATGGACGAGCTATTCGGAGCGTTGAACAGAGCGAGGAGCGACCTCGGCATCACGATGATCAAGAGGAATCGTTGTTCGGTCGCATTGTCGATGAATAAAGCCGATCTCGATGTGTCGATCCTTCTCGACCGGCAGGACGACAATTTGTTTCGGATCGGTAACCGTAACACTGGCGAATGGTACAGGACGGATCCGGAAGAGCATACGGACTGGTCGGCGGCTCAGAATGAACGTTGTTCCGGCCGGTTCAATCCGATGACGCGAATGGTGAAGTGGGCGCGTCGGCAGAACAAGACCGTGTCCCGCCACCCGAAGAGTTTTGCGCTTGAAACCCTGATCGCACCACACATCAGCGAGACCGAAACACATTACGGTCAGCTCTTCCATGACTGGTGTCAGAGCTTTCTCGACGCGTACTCTTTTGACCGTTCGTTTGGAAATTGCCCGTTTCTTGAGGATCCGGCCATACCTGGAGGCGATATCCTTGCGGGGGTGACGAACGAAGAATTCTGCGCTTACTACGACAAGATCAGAAGACACCGTGATGATGCCGCTAAGGCTCTAGCCGGGGACGATCAGGACAAGGCGACCGATTATTGGCGACGGATTTTCGGAGACCGGTTCCCGAGACCGAAACAGTCAGGCCAAACAATGAAGAGCGCCGCTGCGGCGATTTCGCCTCTAAGTTTCACCGCTGCCCAAGCGGCGCCGACGACTCGGCCGGCAAAGTTCGCATGAGCTTATGTGGTGGCTGACCGATCAGACGCGGCTGCGAATTGAACGCGAAGCCATTGAAGAGCTTGAAGCAGACTGGTTTCAAAACCCGGTATGGTCCGTCGACAATCAATTACGCTTGAAGCTCGCGTTCGACATCGTCATCGCCCGTGGCCGATATGTTCTCCAATTAATCTATCACAATACGTTTCCAACATCGCCGCCAAGTATTGTCCCAGTGGACGGCGCGGCGCGGCTTTCCGGTCACCAATACGGTGCGGGCGGTGAACTCTGCCTTGAAATCCGTAATGACAATTGGACGCCGGACGTGACAGGCGCAATGATGATCGAAAGCGCAAGGCGTCTTCTGGAGACCGAGACACCAGGTGATGACGGCGCGGTGGTCCACGCTCCGTCAGCACATGATTTACCAGTAACTTTGTCTCTATCCGATGTGACCCGTTTCTATGTCGGTCCGTCAGCACGCCTCGTTCTGGCGGCTGACGACATTGACGGTCTGCCAATGGAGATCGGGATCGATTTTTACAGCGGCCGGACCTTCGTGGCGCATGTCCTCTCGATCGGCAGCAAAGGGGAGGACAAGAAACAACGACTCACACCCGAGGCGCTTCGAAAAACCTGTGTAGTAAAGGAAGGCGTCGTCTTCGTCACGGACACGCCGACGAAGACGTTGGAGAAGATCAAGACGTTCGAGGCTCTGAATGATCTGCTGGGTGACCGATTCTCCCTGACACAGAATGCCCATTGGGCGGTTGTACTTCGCGGATCGGAGGGTGGCCTTACGCTGCTCTGCCATTTCGCGGATGATGACGACCTAATGAGCTTCACAACTGTCCTTGCACCTTTCGACGGCAATCGGTCCGGCGTTCCATCAGCGGACATCAGGGAGAAAAAAGTAGGTATCGTCGGGCTCGGCTCGCTTGGCTCTAAAATCGCTGTTTCATTGGCGAGATCGGGCGTTCGCCGGTTCGAGCTTGTGGATGGTGATATTCTGAACACCGGTAATCTGGAGCGACATGATGGGGACTGGCGGGATGTCGGGCGTCACAAGGTCGAGCTAACGGCACATCGACTGCGACTAATTCGGTGCGACGTCGAAATCGGTGTTTGGAAAAGTGCTATCGGCGCGCAGGTTTCGTCGCAGCAAGCGGCTAATGTCAGCCAGGCGCTCACCTTCTGCGATCTCATTATCGATGTCACCGCTAATCCGGACGTGTTCAATCACTTGGCCGGCCTAAGTCTACGCCATAATCGTTCATTGATCTGGGGCGCAGTTTACGCCGGCGGCGTCGGTGGCGAAATTGCAAGGGCACGGATCAACAAAGATCCGTCACCCTACGACATCCGCACGGTTATCAATCAGTACTACGAAACAAGCGATGGCCCCCCACCTATCTCAACGGGAGGCGGTTATGATGGTTCTATCGGCGAAGCGGCGCCGATGCAGGCGACCGATGCTGATGTATCAGTATTCGCCTCCCATTTTAGCGCTTTCACTCTCGATACGCTGATCGACATCGAGCCATCGAATTATGATGCGCACGCCTATCTCGTGGGACTGAAGCGGGGGTGGTTGTTCAACGGACCGTTTGACGCCCGGCCCATCATTGCCGACGCGCCAATCCGAAGCACCATATCCTCGGGCTCCGAAACAACTATAGAGTCGGACTTTATAAAATCCTTATTCCAGGGCGCGAACGATGAGACTGCGAATACCGAAAGCGATGATTGAGAGATGGGCTTCCGATCTCAAGGGGGCTGGACGCAAGGAAATCGGAGGCGTGCTGTTCGGCGAGCAAATCGCAGAAGGCGATTTCCGAATCGTCGAGGCAACGCGGCAGCGTTTTTTCGGCGGGACGGTCACGACATTCAAACGCCGCGGCGGCGCCGCACGCAGGGAGATTCTGGCCCTACACAAAGAATTCGGCGGCGATCCCGAACGGTTCAACTATTTCGGTGAATGGCATTCCCATCCAGCCGCACCTGTCTGGCCGAGCCTTCAGGATGAGATCACCATGTACAATCTGCTCGCCGATCAAGGTGAGGCGGTGAATTTTCTAGTGCTGATAATTGTGAAACTCGACGCAGACGCACAATTTCACATCGGTGCGCAGACCTATCTCGCGTCTGGGCACAAGATGAATTGCGAAATAGAAATTGAAGACGCAGAGCGCGATATTGCTTGTGCAGCGCCAAGCGACGCGGAGGACGAGAAATGAGCGATTGGTCGTTGAAGGATGTACTTTCGGGTTTGCACGACGATATTCAAAGCCGTCTCGAAACAATTCGCAAAACGATGCCACATCCAGTGTCCAAAGGCGATGCGAGTGAACGTGTTTGGAATGAACTTTTCAACACTTACCTTCCAGCGCGTTACAAATCAGACAAAGCGCATGTCGTGGATAGCGAAGGGACAATAAGTCAGCAGATTGATGTTGTTATCTATGACCATCAATACTCACCCTTTATTTTTCACTATGAGGGCGAAGTCATAATTCCCGCAGAAAGCGTCTACGCAGTTTTCGAGGCGAAGCAGTCGGCAAATTTGAAGCAAGTCCAGTACGCTCAGGAAAAGGTCCGGAGCGTACGCGCGCTACATCGAACGAGCTTGCCGATACCGCACGCAGGTGGAACTTATCCGGCGAAACCATTAATTCCTATCTATGGCGGTCTTTTGACCTTCGACAGCGACTGGAAACCGGGCCTTGGCGAAAGCCTCGTCGACGCTTTGAAACTGGATCAAGAAGAGGGAAAAATCGACTTTGGCTGCGTGGCTGGTCACGGTTATTTTCATGCGGGTGATGACCCTGAGGAGTATACCGTTTACTCTGGCGGCAAGCCCGCTACCGCATTTTTGTTCAAGCTGATTTCCCAACTTCAGTTTAGCGGCACTGTCCCGATGATCGATGTTCAAGCCTACGGTGAATGGCTGGCGGAATAGATCACCGCTACGCGTACGTCAGCAATTGCCGCGAGCAGTTTCCGGTTACGCTTCTGCTGCGAAAGTCCGCTTTCCGCCCTCCACGTAGAATGCTGCGCTCCGAACCAAGGCTGAAAAAGCGTCACCGAAAATAGTCTCAATTGGCTTTCGGGTCTTACGCGACCGCCGTGGTCAATAAGGAAAATAGCACCAAAATGTGTGCAGACGAATATGATGACGATGGTCCATGGTTCGATCCCGAGAAGCGGCCGAACTACGAAGCAGCTCTCGGTCGTTTCCTTGTGAGCTTCAATCGCATCGAAAACCAAATCAGCCGTTTGATAGATTTGGCCGTAGTCCGTGTGCGGCAAAAGCACGATGTGAAACACGATCCAAAAAAAGAGCATGTCAGGATGAGGTTTGAGCACCGCTTATATGTGCTCGAATTGATACTGCTGGCCTTCCCGGAAGCATCAAGCCTCCCAGCAGCGGAAATCCGGAAGTTGTCCAAAGACCGGAACAAACTTGCACACGGCCATTTCGACGAGAACCAATTCAGCGAAGACTATGAGATACCAGGTAGGAAGGAAGTCAGGAACTGGACGGATCAGGATTTCTCAAAGCTTGTGGAAAAATCGGATGAGCTTTATCAGCAGTTAAGGCAATTGGAAGCGTTTTTGGTGTTTTACGACCACTTAGATTTACCAAAGGGAGCAACCCGCGAACCGCAATAAGGTGTCAGTTGCAGGAGGGGGCGGAAGTCATGATATTCACCATTCAACACCTGCTTCGGGATTACTGGGAATCTAGCGGCCGCAATCAACGAGTGGCCGGGGGAAAAAGCCCCGGCGCTCTGGATGACCAATCTTGCTCTCATTCATAGCTAATAGTCTCAATCGCAACCCAACCCGTCTCGCCTGCACAACTACCTTCTAGGATTTTCACCTCATTGAAGGTCTCTACAGTTTGCTCCCTAAAGATTCGGCCTGTCTTCTCAATTGCGGTTCCTGGGGGAACCATACAAATGTGATCTTTGGGTTTCGCATTAAACACGCCTGGCACACCTACAAGCAGTGTTGCGCCGGTCATCGGATTTCTTAGCACAAAAGACTTTTGCGGCTTTGGAGCTTGAGGGTTGATGTTGATCGTTGCTCCAGGGCTTCCCTGCACAACAGGGGCGTTAGTTGTTCCGCTAATTGAGTTGGTGTTTTTGTTTGAAGATGTCTGGCTGTTTGAAGGTTGATTGAAGGATACCAACGCTATCGCCAGACCGAATATCGAAGCAAATGAGCCAATTACGCCGAGCTTTCTCATAAAATCAGTTCTCCATGTACAAAATCGTAAATCGTGCGCCCTTGTCGGATACCTGCGCCCATTAATAGATAAACAGAGAACTTAAAGTAGTAAATCAAATTTGTTTTACAAGTTAACGTCCCGCAGGTGGCTGTCATCGTCCGGTGCCCAGTTTTCCGGATCCGGATACCATGTCTCGACGACATGCCGATCCTGGAGCAGCAAGTTGATCGATCTCGAGCCGCAGGCACTGCAGACGATTTTCTGGCGCAACTCCCGTACGTTCACGAAGGGCGAGAGGGCAGGGCGGTTGATCAGGTCATTGGGATCGATGTGGTTCTTGTTGCGGCAATATATACCCTCATAGGTGCAGTTGGCATTTTAAGCCGCAATGTTGATTGCCGAAGACGCAGAAGCCGGACCCTGGCACTTGGTCCGGCTTCTTTCGTTATGGCTACTGGGAGAAAGAGGGCAGCTGCGGCCCGGGATGAAAAGCCACCTCACAAATTCCAACGCAGAAAGGCCAGATGATCCATTTAGAACATCTGGCCTCGCGCTTTTAAGAAGTGAAGACACATTCTGACCAAGGAGCAAATCTCCACTGACTAGAGTATTTCAGAGAAGGTTTATCAAAATCTTACCTGATTTCTCAGCCCAACATGCAGCTTCGTCCACACAGGGCCAGTTCGTCGATCGTGCAGCAAAGGGCAGGGGTGCGGATCCAGCCTCGCTATATCTGACGATGGCGGCCGTGCTGGCTGGACAGGCTGTCTCGACGTTACGCAGGTCGGAAAAGCCTGACGGCCAATCCTACGGCAACCAGAGCGGCGCCCAGGGCAAGAAGCAGAAATCCGATCGGAAGGAAAAGGCTTTCCTGCAGCACGCCTTCGGCGTCGACGTAGCCGTAGAAGATGTTCTCGAGCAACAGCGAGATCGCGCTGGCGACGAGGGCGGCAATGCCGGCCATCTGAATTTTGAACGCCATAATTTGATTCTTCCCGTTGTGTTGGGCGATCATATCGACAGATTTAATGACGAAAACTCGTGCAAAGCGGCCGTTTTCTAGTTTGTGTGCTCGGGATCTTGAGCAGGTGAACTGAGAATCTGCCCCAGTATTTCAGTGAAGAGAACAGTGGATTTAGGGAATAATTCACGGTTAAAATACGGTCGGTCACTTTTAGTGGCTGAGTACCTTTGGTGGTGTCCGCTGACACCTTGCCAAAGGTGCGGCGGATACTGAAATGCTAACCTCGATAAATAGGTGACACATGGAGTATCCGATATGGAAGGTCTACACAGAACGTTTAACTGAATCTGGTTTAAAGGAAGCTGCGGCAAGGGAAATCATTGATATGGTCATGACCAACACTGTTAATGAGCAGACTCTGAAGCAAGCCCTGACAGATGCACTGGATCGTCATGAATCTCGTTATGATGAGAAACTTGCGGCTCAGTTCACTCGGTTTCAGAATAAGCTTCTGCTGGCTATATTCGGTTTAGGCGGAACGATACTGGCGGGGGTTGCAATCGCAATCTTTCGCGGGTCGTTCACTGTGTAAGCTAGGCTCCTCATGGTGGCCGATCCCGAAAGGAGTGTGTTCGTAAGAACCACTCCTTTTTCATTCTGAGCGGTTGGAATGATGAACGAACAACTATCGATGTTTCCGGCCAGCGTATTGATCCACCGGGTTGATCCGGCCCGAAACATGCGGCGGTTTTACCGGATGCAGCTCCAGCCGAATCTTTTCAGCGGGTGTACATTGGTGCGCGAGTGGGGTCGGATCGGTACGACAGGACAATGCCGGAATGACCTGTACGCGGATGAGGGGAGAGCGGTCTCGGCTATGATAGCACTCTCGAAGCAGAAGCGGCAGCGCGGGTACTGCTAAATATTTCGATCTTTTCAATCACTTTCATACCGATGTGAATCTTCTCGTCTCTTACACCGACGACATCACGCCCATAGAATTCATCACAAAAATGGCCCTGGAAGTTACTTGTAGCGCACTGCAATCATCAACCATTTTTCGACCGGATTAACTGCGACTATCGTTACGCCAAAACCTGGCCCGGATCGTGGCCGATCCCGGAAGGAGCGTGTTCTTCGGAAACGCTCCTTTTTCATTTCCGATACCCGATTCAATTCACGTTGCCCATGGAGGATAGAATGAACCTCATGGGCGACAAGCTTTCGCGGTCGCTGTCGCCATAACCCGGAAAACCAACACTTTGTCTCTACCCAGGAGGATCCGGTTATCCTAGACTGGTAGGGCCGCTGGTACCGTTTGGTGCCAGTCGGCGCTATTCGGTGTTGCGGCTTGTCCTGAAACGATAGGAGTCGGTCATGACCCGAGTAACTGGAAAACACTTTGAGGAAGCCTTCATAGAGTTGGGATTGTCGAAAGAGAAAGCGGCCGCTTTGGCGGTCGCCCTTGATCGCAAGGCGGAAGTTTCAGACTTCCACCAGCTTGACAAGGAGATCGTGTCGGTCCGTAAGGATCTGACGCATCAACTGAGGGAACATCGGTCCTATGTGGACGATCTGCGGGATTTGCCGGTTCATGTTTCCAGGACGCCTCGTGCGTTTGGGCTGAACCTGCATCGCGTTGCTGTCGCCGCCACTCTGCTTGTGGCGATTGCGGCATCGGTTACTGTGGCGACAACCTAGGTCGATCGAGTGTAGGCCCATTGCGTGGCCGCTTCCTGAAGGGAACTTGCGAAAGCAGGTTCCCTTCCTACGTTCGGTTACGACAGCACAAGACGTTACCAGAAGAACCAAAGCACCACTCTAACAAAAAATACTGATATATTATGGCACGCTTGCGAGAAATTCTTGAGAATATAAGAAAAGGAGATGAAGGGCGAAAGTATTTAAGCAAAATATGTTTTGTTAGGCCGGTATCACGGTACAAAATAATTGGGAGCCCCATTCAAGGGTTATACGCTAATTTGAAGGACGAAGTTTTCGTCATCGAACTTACTATGAAAGACGATCAGAAGGATGTGGAGCGGGTGTTTGTAGGAAACTATGCAGGACCACATCTCATAAGATTGTCTGGGAAAGAAACCCCGCCTTGTTTTAACCCAAGACGCGCTGATGGGGCGCGAGACTATCCGACAACAACTCGGAAGAAAGGTAAGGAACCGAGACCTTATACGGCTTACAACAGAGAATTGTATGATGCCATTATGTTATTTTTTATTGCGTTTGATGTGTCGGAGAAGGATACCCGCGCCGATAAGGGGAAGGGCGAAAGCCCTACCACAAAATGTCTGTCTCTACTTACATGGAATGGTGACGAGGACCTAACAGAGGCGTGGGCGTTATCTCTTAACACTGTCTTTCAAAAGTATAAAACAAACGTTGATGAGATGATAAAAATCTTACTTTCGCGAGATCCGAATATTCGTGAATTCAAGTTTCCACGAATACAAGAAAAACTAAAGCAGCGTGGCGTTAAAGATCTTCGATTTATGTAATAGTTACCATACTCCACACGCCGGTAGATTCATTCAGCGGCTTCCTGGATCTGTTTTTTTGGCTCGATGGGGACTGGCGCGAGGGAGATAATTTTTGCGAGCTGCCCTGGCTGGAAGTATACCGCGACGCGCTTCGGTAGGGCCAGGACGGTATTTTCTGGGATCACGGCCTCTTCTAGGTCTGAGATCATGCGTTGTGATCCCCAGCTTTCGCCGCCCTGGCTGTTGATTTCGGTGCGCTCATAACGCGCGACTTTCTTGTGGAGCTTACCCGATGTTTCTGCGACGTATTCTGCCACATCGGGATCCTGTCCACCGAAGATAACCTTGATTTGGGAGTTGGTCTTGACGGCCTGCTCGATCGCCCGGCCGTCCAGCTTGCTATCGACTGGTGTCCGGAGGTCACCGAAGTTCTGATAGGCTGTCGTTATGGTGGCGTTGAACTGGAGGATGGTTGCCAGGGCATCGACGATTGGCGTGGAAATCAGGAAGCGCAGCTCATCGATAAAGAGGTTGAGATGATTCTTTCGCTGCGGCGCAAGTCGGCGAACTTCCTGCAGTATCTCTATAATCAAGGCTTTAGTCGCGTTCCGGATTACGGCATCTTCCAGTGAGCCACGGACGTAGACGACGGTGTTTTCCATGAGGGTCTGTTCGATGGAAAAACCCTTATCAGGTTTGGGGTTGAGCGACTTGTAACCGGACCATTCCTTTAGCCGGGCACGGACTGTCGAAACGTTTTTCCAGAGCTCTTCGTCCTCAATATTCTTTAGTTTTTCATGCAGGATCCGCAGGGCAGGCCGCTCTTCGCCGTCTTGGAAGAAGTCAAACAGGACTTCGCGGGTCAAAGCTTTGTAGTGATCGGCGTCAGTCCCACGTTCCTCCAGATCCATAACGCTGTAGAAGCGAGAGCGGCGGTTTGCGGGTGTGCTGCCGAGAAATGGTCCCCATTTGCCCCGTGCATTGGGGTCTTCGAGGTTGAGATAAATGAAACGGCGGCCGGCTTTCCTGCAGGTCTGCCGCATGACTTCGGGCAGGAATTCGTCTCCCTTGGGATCAATCATGAAGACGGTCTCGCCGCGTAGGATAGCCTGCTCGATCCAGATCTGGAAGGTGACGCCCTTCCCGAATCTGGTTGCGCCGACGACCGTCTTATTGATGGCTTTCCAATCATCGAGGGCGATGTAGAGGGGCTGGCCGTCAATGGTCTTGCCGGTAAAGACCTTGCCTGGTTTGTCGTAGTCCGCGGGCAGATAGGAGAGCGGCTTTATGGCGTCGATCTCCTCCCGCATGTCGGAGGGCTTTTCGTCGGATTGCTGAACGCGCCAGGACCGTAGGAGCGCGGAGATTCTGGGAACGAGATATCGGCCGCCTGCGAGTTTCATTGCCAGGCCGAGCAGGGGAGCGAGTAGGATTGCCGGAGCCCAGATGATAAAGGCATCGGAAAGAATCAGGGTGATTTCCTCGCCCGAGTGAAACTCGGTGAGGGTGGCGTAATAGGCAAGCAGTGTAAAAACTAACAGCCCGAAGGCCGCCAGTACGGTGCGGCGTAGTAAGAGGGCGGTTACCTCAAACGATGTCATTGTGGCTGACAAGATCAGCGGTGCAATTCCGGTCAGGATAATTAGGAAGAGGGCCGTGCAGAGAACAATGAACCAGGCCGGTTCAAAGCCCTCGATGTAACCGATCATCAAATTGCTGGCAATCAAGTTCAGTTTTTCCGACATCTTTCCGTCCGTTCAGCCGCCTTATTCCGGTCGGCGGGATTGGGGTTTTGCATTATGGGAGGCGGACGATCCATAAAGGATCGTCCGCCTAGTTTGTGCAATTAGCCTATTCAAGAGGCTGTCATGCGAGAAAGGACACCATAAAACCCGAGCTGAAGAACAGCAGGGGAGGGTGGCGGCCTTCCCTTGTTTTACCCTTAAGTTTGGGTAGAGAAGCCGCCAACCATGAGGGTGCTACCCTCCTGTAAGCTGTCCATGTTTTCATACTCGTGATGAATCCTTTCATCGCAGAAACTCCTGTTAATCCAGATGATGAGTTGTCCAAAAGAGGACGTTAATGACCCGCGCCAGCGGATCGTCTCGAACCTTTCCGGTGCCAACCGAAAAGGAGCCGCGTTTCACCAAAGTGCCGCCAGGCACAATGATCCGATACGCACTCGCTTAGCGCTTTCGAGGCTTTGAAACAGAGCCGGTGCCAACCGGATATCCTGTTTCTCTCCCAAGGCTTCGGTTAAATCGCCGAAGGGATTTTTACTCTACTCACGCCGCTCCCACGCATAGCCTGGACTGGTGCCACCCAGTCTTACGGCCGTAGCGCTTCCCGCGTTAGTTCTGCCGGTCTTAACGATCAGAACGCCGCCGTCTCACAAAACAAGCTAGGGTTAAACCCTATCGGATAATGTTTATCCGATTTCAGGGGACCGAGATTCCAAAGCATCTCCCTTACTCGCTTGCTTGTTTCCAACTTTAACCAACCGGACACTGAAGGTCCGACCAGCGGCTCTTGATCTCCAAAAAGCATCCTCGAGGGATGCTATTAGTCGCTTGAGCTATTCGCCGATCCGCAAAGGTTGCCCCTCACGGTACCGCCGGTTCCAGGTTTCCCCTTACCGGCTCACGATGGTTTCCCACTGTGCTGACACCCACGACATTGGCATAGGTTGTACCCTTACGAGCACCCCCTAGAGCGGACTGGATACCGCTTTTCCAACAGAATAGGGTTGACCGTGTTGCCACGGCTCCCGTTTCCGCGTCGCCCATTCTCTTAACAATATCAAAGAGCGATTGGGTCGAACGGGGCATTACAGCCCCGAGCGCCCGTTGCAGCCGGACGAGCTCAATTACGAGCATCCGGCTACGGCAAGTGCTGGAGTGCGGGCAGGCAGCCGTGCACTCCTCTGGCGGTTGGCGACCGCTAGCCCCGCATAAAGCGGGGACGGATCGATTGGCTATTTCGAGACTAACTTTGCGGCAAGGCCGGGCATCGCTTCTGTCTTCCTTTCATGATGAGCGATGAAGTTGGGCGGTATCGAGGTTGGCGACCTCCCTTGCTGCTGAATCGAGATTTGTGAAAAAGACCGCATTATCCAGGTGGCTAGCCCGGAGTAAGCGGTCATCAAAGATGGGCTTACGGTTGGGGTCGCTCTGGAATGACGGACGTTCTCTCTCTTTTCGGCGGGGAAGGGCACTCCTCTTTGGCTTGGTTTCATCGTTCGAAAGGCGAGCAGCAGACGATTACGGCGGTTGCCAGTTTCGTCCCGTTCACACAATCATCCAGTCGCAGATAGTCGTTCTGCGCTGGCAGAATTGCATTTGAGACTCTGCGCGATCAAGCGCAAAGTCGCCCAAAAAATTTTTTCCAGGAATCTCTAGATAAAAAATCACAATTCTGCATAGAATTGCCCGTTTCGGTTTTTATATAATCACAGTTAGAATGTATGCCTGAGATTTTTGTTCATAAAAGCGGCGTAATGCGCCACATTATAGCTGCGATATCGAAAGGATACATCTACCATACCACTGGCCGCGTTCCGTTTGAAAAAGCGGAGAGATTGTTCACCAAATTCGAAGAAAAATATTCGGTCAATCCAGATCGTGTTGAAGCTCAAAAAAGAAAGCGGCATGGTGAGGCAAACGCCCGTCTATTTCTCTATCCGGGATCGGACAGTCTTACTTACGACTTTTGGTTTCTTCTGACAGAAGGTGAGCATCCAGCTTTATCTGAAGAAAAGTTGCGGCGTGCCGATCACAAACGAAGCCGCATTCTGTTTCAAGACCAGTACGAGGCGATCTGCCTTCCGGCGGCAAGTTCGGTGCCAAGATGGACATGGCGCCTTACTCAGAAACAGTACCGCGGTTATGAGGAATGGATCGAAAATACGATTCGACATGCGAAAGACGATTCCGAAGCGAAAGCGGTTATCCGATCACTGCAAAGTCTTCCCGGCTTTCGCGGTATCAGACAGCAGGTTTTCGCCTTGCGGAAACACTTTATTCGGGAGTGGGGACGCATCAAGGGAGAAGAAGCCTGTCCTATCACTGACCGGATGCAGGGATATCTCCGATATCAATCCTACAAGACAGTGCCTATCGAACTTGTCAATGCGCGCATGGCGGAGGGTTTGAAACCTATTTCTGATGCCTGGCGTAAGACAGAGAGAAAACCAAAAACCAAGATCTTAGCTGAAGAGAAGGAAGACGATATGTCCGTATCCATTGCACCGCCCGTGAAGAGTGAGAATGTGACCATGAAGAAGGTCGTTTTTACATCGAAAAGCTTTGCCAAGCTGGAAAGCTATCGCGCAGCTTTTGAGGAAAAACACAGCACAACAATCACGAACGAGGAACTGATCCCGCTCCTGGTCGAATTCGCATTTGATAAGGATCCGGAGTTCAAGAAACACCTTCGCCAGCAAGGAAAAGGGTAGCGGAGAAAACCGAATTGGAGGTTAGCAATTTGAGGGAGGTCATTGTTTAGCTGTGAGCAGTAAGCGGAACACACGAACTAGATCGCCAATGCGCAGTTTATCGGCAATTCACGAATTTGAAGGTATGTCATGACGGATCTTCTGACGCACTATTCAGATCCAATTGCCGTTTATCTGGAAGACCCGGATGTCACGGATATTTTGGTCAACCGCTTCGATGAGATCTGGATCGAAAAGAACGGTGAACTCTCAAAGACAACATCGCAGTGGCGGGATGAAATGGAGCTCGAATCCTTCATCGATATCATCGCTAACAGTCTTGGTCAGGATGCCGATGAAGCAGGTAAGCAAATTCTCGACGCACGCCTACCAAACGGAACGCGCGTCAACGCGGTTTTGCCGCCGATCGCGGTTAAGGGCCGGTGTCTGTCCATCCGGCCCTTTCCCAAGCGAAAATTCACGATGGATGATCTGCTGGAACGCAGAATGTTGGCCGATGCGGAATGCGATATTCTTCAGAAGGCGGTTTTGGACCGAAAGAATATTCTGGTTGCCGGCGGAACCGGCAGCGGCAAGACGACAGTGTTGCGGGCGGTCTGTTCGTTCATCGATCCGGCGGAGCGGGTCATCACCGTCGAGGACACGGCGGAGGGGCTTGTAGATCGTCCGCATGTGGTTTCCTTCGAGGCGGCAAAGCGTCTCGGTGGGGATCACGGCGATACGGTGACCATGGGGCGGTTGATCGAGAATGCGTTGCGGCAACGTCCGGACAGAATCATCGTTGGAGAGGTGCGCTCTCCGGAGGCGGCGACGGCTTTGGTTGACGCGATCAACACCGGCCATGCGGGCTGTATCTCCACGATCCATGCGAACAGTGCGTCCGACGCGCTGGTTCGGTTGGAAACACTTTACGCCCGTCATGCGCCAAACCTAAGTCTAGAGCTCATACGGCGTCTGATTTGCTCAAACGTCGATCTTTTAATACACGTTAAAAGAGAAATAAAAGGGTTTCGTAAGGTGAGAGAGATTGTCGAGGTCGATGAGGATGGAAACCTGCATTAAACTCATGGGTGTGAAGTTTTCTGCTTTTCACGGTTAACAAATGTTCGCAAATGGCTCTTTTTATTGATGTGTATAAAAAGCATAAAAAAGATGCATGCAGAGAGGCATTTGTGCGTTACGCTGCGCCCGTCCACTGACAAGCGCTCGTCCGCTTGAATGTGGACGGAGCGTTATCCTGGTTGAAATAGGAGAAGCGTAATGCAAGCTGAGTTCACGATTATTGGCCGGATTGGCAAAATTTTTGACCGCCGGGAAGACGATTCGCCGGTTGCTTTCGGGATATCCGTTGCGACGGAAAGGTCCTGGAAGGATGAGAACGGGTGGCAGAAGAGAACCTTCTGGCACTATGTTACGGTTCCGGCGGGACTGGCGCGTTTAGCTGAGAAACTGCGTGTTGGCGATCTGATTCAGATCAGAGGAGATTTGCGGCCCTGGTCCCAGTCTTCGACTGAAACGGAGAGTGAAAAGCGCGGGATCGACCTAATCATGACCGAACGCAAGATACTTGTCCGAGCCTCCAAAGAAGATACGGAACAGGCATCCAGCGAAGCGGCTTAGAACTTAGTAGTCCGGGTTAAGGGCGATTGCAAAAGAGAGATAACGCTTTGCGTTATCTCTCTTTTTATCTTTCAGACCAGTAAGCCTTGAAAGCCCGTTCGTAAGCATTCTCTATGTCTGTAAGGGTTAGCGGCTTGTTGTCTGCCTGCACCTTATCGAAGGTTTCAACGTAGACTTTGACAGCGGAACGGATCAAATCCACTCGGGATGTGCCGATCCCATAATTTCGGCGAATGAGATCAACGCGCTGGTCCAGCTCGTTCACGAGAGGCTCAGATAATCCAATGGAAATACGCGGCTCGTAATCATAGTCCTTGCTTGAGCTTCGTCTTGCCATGACCCCTCCTAAGGTGCTTTCCAGTAATCTTTAAAAGCTTGTTCAAAGATGTTTTCTACGTCGCCGTAAGTAAGGGGGTTCTTTCCTGTACGCGCGCTATCAAAAGTGCAAACGATAGTTTTTACTGCTGTGCGTATGACCTCTGAGCGTGACGTATTGATGCCATAGTCGACGCGTACTTTACTTATTACTTCATCCAGACCTTCGAGAAGCGGTTGCGGAAACGCCAGTGTAACACTGTGTTGTTCGCGTTCGTTCTTTTTTCTGCCAGAAATGATTTTCGGTTCGTTGCTCAACAGCGCCCCCAATTGCTTGATTGTAGCTTATCTTCTATCGATTGGATTAGATCAATACTCGAAAAAACCTCCCCAAAAAACACTGTGACACAACATTGTTACAGGCGGCATGTCCGATAAAACAAAAAAAATCTTTGTTTAAACAAAAAATAATAATTGATAAAAAATCATGAACGCTAGTATCGCGAGAGATAAAAGCGATTTCAATGCTAACGCGAGTGGTTTAGGGAATTTTGTCGGTGGATCACAACTTTGAGGATAAGACTCACGCGCATGAGGTTTTTTCGAGCGTTGATCGAATTCTTGGCGTGCCCTCGACACATTTCATTGCAACCGGCGCGATATCGGTCGTCAGTGGTGTCTTGATTGCATGGTATTTCGGCCTTTTTGTCGGTCTGGTCGGTTTTTACGGCCTCTATCAGCTCTATCTGCTGGACCCTGAAGGTTTGGTTCCCTGGCGCGCACGTCTGATGTCACGCGTGAACGCCTGGAGGATCGGACGCGGCCGCCCGAAGTCGATCTATTTCATTCCAGATTAGGAGAAGCTTCATGAAAACTTGGCGGAAAAGGCGCCTTGTCGCACTCGCGATCTGCTCGCCATTCCTATTTCTGGTGGGAGTCGGGGTTGCCTATTCAATGACGTTCTTTCTTCGCTTGCTTCGAACGATCGGCACAGAGGGAGTGCCGATCGTGGCAAACACAATTGGAATTACCCTACTCACCGGGGTTTCGATACTTGCCCTTTCCCCACTGTTCGGGCGTGCCGTTGCCTGGGTCGACCGTCGATTTCTCTAAACCCCGTAACTGATAGAAAAGGTACTGAATAATGAAAACTCTGATTTCAAGGCTCTCTCTATTTGGAGCTTCGATGTCTGGCGGACTCATGGTGGCCGCCGGGCAAGCCTTCGCGGAGTACGACATCGGCAAGTCCGGCGGTGCGCGCGGTATTGGTAAGATGGAGGACTACTTGCAGGATTGGATCAACTTCGCAACCGGCCCCTGGGGCTTGGTTGTGATCGTTGGCGGTCTGATCTTGGGTGCGTCGATGTGGGCGCTTGCCCCGAGAGGCGGAGGCCTTGGCATCGCACTTCGCGCCGCTGCAGCCGGGCTCTTAATCGTCAATCTGGGCACCGTTGTGGCCGGGTTTACCGTCACCTAGAGAAGAGAACATGATCCCTAGAGACTTTCCGGTTTCCGAAGCTTTTCCCCTGATCTGTCCAGTCGGGCCGCACCAGCTGACCAAAACGGGCAGTTTAATTACGGCCATCGAGCTAGGCGGTAGCGATCCCGATGCACAGACGGATCAGGATGCTGTAACCCTCTCGATGCTCTCGCGGGTGATTTACGGGGCGTTGCCGAACAACTGCAGCGTCTCGGAATATTACATCCATGGGGGCAGCGAGGAGATCAGGCTGCGGGACCGTGAAGACCCTCTTTCCCACAAGGTATCGAAAGCCCGCGAGGCCGCGCTGAATAAGCGCGGTCTGGCGCGGAGCCGCCTGATCCACGTGATCCAGATGCACGACCCGAACGACTGGAACGGCTATCTGTCGACAACTCTGATCAAGAACCTGCCGATGTTCTTTCTTAGTCGGGAGAGCCGCCAGACTGTCTTGAGCCGCTTACGCCGCCCGAATGCACTTATCTTGCGCGAACGCGAACTGGAAGCGCGTGCGGAAGCTCTGAGCCGGGCGGCGGACGATGCTGCAGCGAAGTGGTCTCTGGCTATGAGCGCCCGTCGTTTGAGGCGTGACGAATTTTGGCCCTTGCTGCGGTTTTTCGCGACCTTCAATCCCCTTTTTCTCGATCCCGCTTACAAAGCGCCTGCGCCTGTGGATGACTGCGATGTGGCGCTGGCGAGTGGCGACATTGTGCCGGTTAAGCTGAATCATGAAGACGCGCTCCGGCTAAACGGTGCGGAAACGCGCTATTGCCGGATCGCTTCTATCCATAAGACCCCGAAGAATCCAATCGGTCTCTGGAGCAAGGGGCCGGACCCGATCATCGGTCGGCCCGGTAATTTCATCCTGCAGAACCACTACACGCCACTCTCCGCGATACAGCAGACTTTCTCCTTCAAGGCGGCGCGGACCAGGGTGGACCGGACCCGTGTCGATCTCTTTTCACTCTTTGTCGGAGACGATTTTCTCGACACGAAGGACGAGCGGTTGGCAATCCGCCAGAAGATCGAGCAACTGGAGCAAGCAGAGGCGCTGGACGACACCTGGGCGACGCAGTTCGCGCAACTGGTGTTGTTTGACGAGAGCCCGCTCAAGCTTAAGCAGTCGGTGATCAATTTTAATAACTCCCTCGAAGCCAAGGGTTTTTCCCTTGTTTGGGAAGGGGTCGGCCTACCCATGGCCTTTCAGTCGCTCCAGCCGGGCGGCGAGGCCAAGAGCATTCGTCAGGCGACGGTTTCCAGCTCCCGCGCAGCGGCGCTGTCGCTGGTCAACCGCGCCAACAATGGCTGCCGTCTCGTGGAGGATCTGAATGGCTGAGGAAGCTCTTTACGTTTTCGAAACGGCTTCCGCCGAGCCGTTTTTTTACAATCCCTATGCCAGCGATCGCTGCTTCATTATCTGCGTCGGATCTCCAGGATCGGGCAAGACCTTCTTTAAGAACACCTCGACTACGCACTTCCTGAAATATGGCGGCTTTAGCTGGTCGATTGATATCAATCCCGGCACCGAAACCCTGGCGCAGTTTTTCGGTGACGCCGGCGGTATCTTCAGGGCCGGTGACGGCGCTAGAGGAATCAATCCCTTCATTTCGTACAAGGGTGAGGGCGATCGCGCCTTTCTGGCGCACATGCTCTCTCTGGCTCAGGAACTTCTGGCGGTTAACGACGAGCTGGCTGCCAAGCAATTTGCGACCGGTGAACAACCAAAGTTCGATAAGGCCGTGCTTGCTACACTCCGCTTGAAGGAAGAGGACCGCAATCTCGATCATCTGATTGCGCATCTGCCCGTAGAGCTGCGGCGCAAGTTCTCCCGTTGGCATAACGGCGGTCTCTATGCGGGTCTCTTCGATGCCAAGGCCGATGGGATTGGCAGCCTGGATAAACGGATCAGTGTTTTCAATCTTCAGGCCTTTCGGGACAACCCGAAGCTCTTGAAGCCGATGATGCTGGAGATCTTTCACCGGGTCGTTCGGGAGTTCGAGGCCGAGGAAAACCGGGCGCGGCCCAAGCTGCTTGAGATCGACGAGGCGCATTACGCGCTGTCCCTGCCGACTCTGCGGCAGTTTATTGTCAGCAAAATCCGGACTTGGCGTCAGTTCGGCGCCGGCGTCACTCTCTGGTCGCAGGGCGCGAACGAATATCTCAGTGTACCCGAATGGGACGTGATTCGTGGGGCGGCGAGCACTTTCGTGTTTCTGGCGGACGGGGGCTTCAACGAAGCCAAGTACAAGGAAGCCTTTCCCCTCACGGATGGGCAGTGCGAAGCCATCCGGACCCTCGTGCCCAAGCGGGAGGCCTTCATTCTACAGCCCGAAAGCGGCGTTGCTAAAAAAGTCATTCTCCGGGTCGAGCCGGAACAACACGCCATCAACACCAGCCGCCCGCGCGAGGTCGCGCTGCGGACCGAACTAATCAACCGCTACGGTTTTGAGAAAGGACTGGATCGCTTTGTTCAGGCCCTCGGTCATTCTTCAGATGATCTCCAAGCTGCTGAATAAGGATCACCAACCATGAAGAAATCCTTCACCGCCCTGACGGCTGTCGTTGGCATATCACTCTCTACCGGCGTTGCGCAGGCCCAAGGCATTCCGGTCTTCGGTAGGGGTGCTCAAGATCTAGTGAACCAAATGGAGTGGGACATAAAACGCAGGCTGGCAGACGTCCAGGCAAAGTGCGGTGTCATTCTCGAAGAACCCGCGATCGGTCCGGATATCTTGAAACTTTGCAATGACGTTCTTGAGAACCCCCAGAAAGCATTTGGCCTGCCCTCAGAATCCGATCTCCTAAAATAAGAAATCAGCCGATGAAAAAATACCTTATCCCTTTTGCTTTTGCAGTTTCCATGGCTGCGCCGGTTGGAAGTAGCCACGCCCAGGGCATTCCGACTTACGACAATGCCAATAATTTGAATATGATCCTGGACAAGATCGAGCAGGTTAAACAGCTTGCCGAGTTGCAAGCGCAGTATCAGCAGTTGGTGCAGAACTATCAGCAGGCCGTGGCCAACGCCACGCGGTTGCAGGACATGGTCGAACTGACAGAGTTGTACGACCTGGCGGACCATATTGTTCATGCCGATGTGACCAAGCTGATTCTGAACCAGATCCATGGTCTCGATCCCAACTCCATCACCTATGCCAACGACGCCAAGCGTCTGCTGCAAGACCAGTACGGCATCCCGGCGACGGACAGCGGTATCCGGGAGCGGATCGGAAAGGTTGTCGCGCCCGATGTCGCCGAGAGGATCGGCGACAAGATGAGCCGGACACAGAGGGATTTCAATTTCTCAGTTGCGAAGTCGAAAACGATAACGGCGGCAAAAGATCGCACTTCTGATGTGCAGCAATTGTTTCCGGAATATCAGTCGCGGCTGGCCGGCATGGGAGATAACAGTTTGGCGGCAACAACTCAGTTGATGGCTGATCAAGACCAAACAGCCATGGTCCAACGCGACATTATGCTTGGTCTGTTGATCGTCCAAGCACAAGCCCAGGAGGAGGAAGAAATTCGCCGCCTGGAGCGGGAAGTCAAACGTATGGAAACCTTCGTTAGCCGTCTGGAAGCCAAGAAGAAGTTTCAGACCGAACCCATCAACATGCGTTCCGAAAGGATCATCGAATGACCCGACTTACTCTCGTGTCCGCTGCGGTCGTTGCCATGCTTGCCTTAGCAAGCACGGCTAAAGCAGGTGTGTTCGATGAAGCCATCATCGACGAGGACTACCAGCAGGCTGAATTAGCGCTGCAAAAAAAGAACGAAGAAACTTGTCGGAAGAAGAGTGTCAGAAAGGGACTCTCTTGCTTCAAAGACCTTCAAAAGGAATTCAAAGCCAGTGGCAAGAGGCGCGGTTCGACCGAGTATTGCAAGATCCACTATCTACCGATGGAAACGAAGGCTCTTAAACGCAAGCTTCCGGAGCTGGCCACCCTCAAAAAGAAAGCCCGTCATTCACCGGACAACCGCCAGCCAGGCGAAGTGACAGCCGACGACTTCGACCAGGAAATGCAGTGCATCTTCCAGATCTTTGAAAAGCGCGGGGTGCGCTACTGATGCGTTTGCTTACTGCCTTCCTATTTGTCATCTGTGCCTCCACCGTGATTTCCACGCCGGAGGCTTCTGCCGCTGCGGAAGGTGCGCAAATCGGCAGCACGGACTACTTCACTCAACAGATGGACGCATTTGAAACACGGCTTAATGACGCGATCAAAGCTGTTCTCGATGGCGAGTCCGTCTTCGCCAAACACGTTCATATTGTTTTTCTGGTTTTTCTGATCCTCTCGTTGCTCATCATGATTTCGAAGTGGGTCTTCGCGCGCGGAGGCTTTGACGATATCGTAGGCTGGTTCATCTCCACGTTGCTCATCATCTTTGTCTATGAAAGCTATACTACCCTGTCATCGCTGATCTGGGGCTGGTTCAACGAGTTGGGCCGCGCCTTGCAACTGGCCATGGTCGGTGACAACAGCATCTACGGGCCGTCGAATTTTATTTCCAAGATTCAGTCCCTCATCACTCTCGACGAAGAAGTCGATATCTGGGACGAGATGGGCCTGATCCTGTCCGTTATAGTGCTGTGGATTGTCTCGGTCATTGTTCAGGCCGTCTCCTTCCTGGCGGCCATGTTGCCGGTCTTCGGCTACGCCTTTGCGAAATCTGTCGGGCTGTTCTTCGTGCCCTTCCTGTTTTTCCAACGCACAGCGGATTGGTTCGACAGTTGGCTGAGCTTCTTTCTGGGGTTCTGTCTTTTCACCTTTTTTTCAAAGGCCGTGCTTGCCGTGATCGCGCTGCTCTACAGCGCCTATTTTGACATTCCCTATGCGGCAAGCATCGAAGTCGATCAGATCGTGATCGAGTCCGGAGGCGTCGAAGCGCTCCTAGGTGTCATAGTGCTCGCGTTCGGCTCGCTGCTGCTGTTCGTCATGGCGATCGGCGCGTCCTTCTCGATCATGGGCGGCAGTATCGGCAGTGCCATCTCGGCCCAGAAGTTCATCAGCAAAGGAGCGAGTCTTGGAGTCAAATTCACCTCCGGCGCTGTTCGCATGGGTGGCAAGGGCGTGATCAAGGGCATTTCCGCTGGTGCCTCGGCCCTGACCAAGTTTTTTAGGAGATAATAAGCAATGTTCAAACGGCACCTGAAGGCAGTCCCCAGCGGTGGTTTGGAAAACCATCAGGACGGCCAGGTCATCGAGGAAGTCATTCAGGAGAAGCTGCGCAACAAGCGGTCCCAGAACGAATTGACACGAGCGACCGTGATGGCCAACTGGATGGTCGGGATTGCCCTGGTGGCCATGATTGTTGCGATCTTCAACGGGGTTGGTTGGTTTAAGGCTGAAGAGCGCTATGCCAACAACGTCCAGGTGACCTGGGTCAAGCTGCTGCCGGACGGCACCCACCGGATTGAAGCCTTCGGCGACGGTGGCGCGGATGCCCGTTGGCATGAGGCGGCGATCAATTCGAGTCTCATGAATTACGTCCAGGCACGCTTTCAGCAACACCACGACACGATCCGGCAGGACTATGGCTTTGCCTCGCAGTTTCTTTCTCCAAAGGAAGAGGGAATTTTCATGAGCGAGTTCAAGGCGGTCGAAAAAGTTGTCGCGTTCGAAGAGTGTCTGAACTGTGCCGAAGTCGATCTGCATATCCGATTGATCGATCATGAAGAACTCAATCAGATTTCTGCCCAGACTGATATCGACCGGGTGTTCCGTTCGACCATCTACACCACGGAGATTGTCCGCTCTCCCAGTGGTAAAGCCGTCGAAGAGACAAACAAGCTGGTGCATCTGACTTGGAAGCTCTCGCCACCGTCCAGCGTCATAGAGAATCGGGACATGCTCCTGGCCAATCCGCTCGGCATTCAGATCACCAATCAAATCGTTCGGGAGGAACTGTCCCATGATTAAGAGTTTTCGAAACAGCGCATTGGCTGTTGTCTGCCTTGCCGCGGCGTATCCGGCCCATGCAACCCTCGAACCGGTTTCTTCGGATGGCCATACGGCAGTCGCGAGCGAGTGCCGTTACATAGTGGTGCTGCCGGGCCAGCGTTTTTCCGCGCCGATCAATCTCAAAATCGGGACGCGTCTGCGGTTCCTGAAACCGGTGCGTCTGGTCACGGTCTCGCTCAAAAACTGGGAGAAGGAGCAGGACGGTCCTTCGGTTTGGATCAGGCCGACTACAACAGCGGAACCAACCGATCACGTGGGCGTAACCGTGATGTTGGAAGGCAACGGAGAGCAGAACGAATTCGATTTTGTTTTCAAGGCGACGAACGACAAAGTTGCTTCTTGTACCTTCATCGCCGATGCCGCGTCGGCTGCGCGGATCTTTGAAGGAGATCAAAATAAGGGCGACCAGGACACGGCGTTTCTGCAGCGGCAGCTTAACGCGGCGATCGCGGACGCGGAAGCCGCAAAGCAACAGGCCAATGCACGCGCGGCCGCAGCCGTGGCGCAGACCACCAATGCTAGCGATGCATACAGTCAGAGCATGAAGGAAATGCACCGGCAGTTCAGCGCCCAGGCGGAAGACGCGCTCTGGGCGTTGCGGCGTTCGATCAACACTTCCTACGACTGGCATTCGGGCAAGGAGAGCCGTCCCAGAATCATTGATGGCGTCTACGACGATGGCCGCTCGACTTTCATCCGGATCACCGAGAGCGGTTTCGGCATTCCCGCCGTTACCGCCAAGGCCGGTGAAAACTTCTACGTGGTGCAGTACGACTACCACGACCTAACTGGTGTTTATGAAGTCCAGGGTCTTTTCGACCACATGGTTTTGCGCTTCGGGACGCAGGAAATCACCATCCAACGGAGGAACTGAGCCGTGATCGCGGATGTTTTTTGACCGCCCGATGGCGGTGTAGAGGCTGAAGCCCGAGAAGGCATGGAAAGCGGTCAATGGGAGCGAGAGGTAGCATGAGCGAAGAGAAAAAGACGAACACGGTAGCGGTTGAGGGTACGGGCAAGGAAAAGGCCGCCGAGGAAACCCCAGTCAATCACAATCGTAAAATGCTGGGATTGATAGGCATTGTAGGTGCCATCCTCTTTGTTGCATTGACCTTCGCCGGCTTTGGCCGTTGGCAGGACCGCGAGGGCCGCGAGGCTAAAGCAAAGATTCAGGTCGAGCAGGCGACGTTACAGGACAAGGCGGTGACGCAGGACGCTTTCAAGAAGAAGGTCGTCAATCAACGCAGGATCGAGGAGCGTAGGGTCGACAAGACGCCGCGGCGTGCCTCAGAAAACAAACTCAGCGATTTCGAACTGGCGGAAATCGAGGAAGCCCGCAAGGCACTGCGTAAGCCGATGCAGATCTGGACCGTCGAGCAAGAGAAGGCGGGCGAGAAAGTACATCAAGCCTCATTGGGAGGTCCGGCCTCTTCGGTTTCGGCCCTGCCGGACTCCGCGACAAAGCAGAGCGTAGAAATCCGCCGGCAGCTCATGCTTCGCCTGAAGGAGCTACAGGACGACGCCGACAAGCTCCAACGCCAGCAGAAGCAATCCCCAGGTGACGCCCAATGATTCGCCGTATTTCTGCAACGTTAGGCGTTTGCGCCCTGATGATATTCGCTGGTCCTGCGCTCGCGCAGAATTTTCCACTGCTGCCCGGCGCGCAAAATCCTCTGGCCGCGCTTGGGGCCCAGGACGAGTTTGCCCCTCGAGCGACCCAGCCCGAAAGCGCGCCGCTGGAGCCAGTAGAACAACCTGCATTCACCGGTCCTACCGGTAAAGTGCCGATCGGTACCGTGGCGTCTGGTGTGCTCAACATGATGTCTATTTCCGATTACCCTGGTCCCTGGCGCGGCGCTCTCTCTCATCCTATCCTCAGCATCGACAAGAATGACGTACTCTTTCCCGCCGGTTCGGTTGTGGTCGGCAGCACGGTTCTAATCAAGGGACCGAACGAGGTCATTCATAATCGCCTTGGTTTCGTACCCCGGCATATCGTTCGTCCGGACGGACAGGCGTTTGAGATCGTCAATCAGGCGGTGCTGGATCAGGCCGGTGTCAGCGGCTTGCAGGATATCGTCGATTATCATGTAGGCATTCAGGCGGCGGCCCTGGGGGTCTTTACCGCGGTCGAGACTCTGCCTGAGCTGCTGAATGAACTCGCTCGGGACGACACCACGGTCGATACCCTGATTAATTCGGCTACTGATCGCGGCACACCGATCCTGCAGAAATACATCACTTTGGTCCCGACGATCCAAATTCGGCCCGGCTCGCACTTCAAGGTGTTCTTCATGAACGAATTGACGGTGCCGGTCTGGCGGACCCGCCGAGGCTTCGACTACACCACAGTCAATCTGGACTGATTTTATGAGAAAAGTTTTTTTCTGCCTGACCCCGTTGATTCTTCTGAGCGCCTGCGCCAATCCGAAGACCCCGCCGATCACAACGGCAACGCCGGCGGCTACGCAGCAAACACCCGGTTTGAATATGCTGACGCGGCTGAAAATCCCGGAAGATTATAAGACGGTCGGACAAGCCGCGGCTTGGTTGTTGCGGCCCACGGGCTATCTGCTCGTGGTGGATTGTCCTGGCTGTGCGCCAGAGGCTGTGCGGCTGGCGGACGATCCGATCTCCCCTTTGGCCGTTCGGCCAGAGTTGACGAGCGTAACGCGGGCCTTGCTGCTGGTTCTGGGCTCGGACGGCCGCTTGATCGTCGACCATGAAAACCGTCTGGTGAGCTTTGGGTTTTTCGAGCGCGGTAAGACAAAAGATGCCGAGAACGCGATCCTTCTGAGCGAGGGGTCTCTGTTATGAGGGCACTTGTTGCTTTGCTTGTTGTGCCGCTTGGACTAGGCGCATGCAGCACGCCGCCGGATGGTCCCAAGCTGCCGTTGTCGCCGATCGAGCGCCCGGTTCTTTTGGTGCCACATGAAGCACGGATCGAGGAGCGGAACTTGATCCTTCCGGTGAGGAACGCGCAGGACGCCCGTGTCGAAGAGCACGCTGCGGAAGAACAACATCCTAGTGTCCTAGGAAACTAGAGAAGGACGACGAATGCGTAACCTGCATCTGGTGGCTGCTTCTGCCACGTTCCTTTTGACGAGCACTCCTGCATATGCGGCCTCGCAAGACGAATGCGCGATCTGGCTTTGTCTGCCGGGTGGCTTTCCCTCCGGTTGCGGCGCGGCCTACAGCGCTTTCATAGAGCGGATTACCCATAAGCCAAAGCCTAAGCCGCCTCTGCCTCCCTTTAATTCTTGCGCGGTCGATTCAGGAAACATCGGGTTCGACTGGGGTTTTGAAGAAAAGAAACGCTGCAAGAACCCGGAGGCCAAGATGCTTAAGGGACAGGAAGGCACGCTTTCCTGTCGCGTCCCCTCTAACAACGAAGATGGCTTCCTCGCATCGCCTGTCGTCACTGACCACGTTCTCTGGACCGATGTTCCCTCACTCGGCAAGGACTATCGCAAGACCGAGTATGTCTGGAAGACTACAGGCGGCGCCCGGGAAGAAGGCGGGCGGCCGTGACGATGAAGCGATCGACAAAACCAGAGAATCCAAATGATTCGGGCAGACAGAATCAGCGCCGTCCAAGCCACATCAAATTGGACAACGCGCTTTTCGATGCAGCGAACATGCGCCAATGCGCCTTCTGTTTCCGGACCAGGCCAGAGGTCGAGGCCTTCCTGGTCGGCCCACGTCGGATCATCTGCACCGACTGCGTTGAGAAGTGTGCGAGCGTATTGGCGAATGGCGGGCCGATCGGCGCGGCGATCATCGAGCGCGAACGTCAGGCGCTTAAATCACACCGAGAGAGAGGATAATCACGTTGAGGAAATTCTATTTGGCGGCTTCGATCATTGTTTTGCCTCTGACCGCCGCGCATGCGGATGGTATGTCCGTGGCCGGGCCTGAAGAGACCAGGCCGCTCCCTGTGGTCCTGACGGCAGACGAGGCCACGCGACACTGCGTCTACGCCAATGAGACCTACAGTGAAGGCGCGGTCTTAACGCTAAAGGATGCCCCAACTTTAACCTGCAGCTCAAATCCCCAGTTTGGTGGTGGTCCTATTGCCCCACGTTTGAAATGGATCGCTTACAAAGAGCCGCGTTTTCAATAAGGAAGCGGCAACCTGCCTTCGTCATAGGAAGCTAAGTTAATGAAAAAAGCTTTGAGTCTGCTGGCTCTCCTGGTTCTAGCGGCCTGCGATCAAACGCTCGATACAAAGAATGCTGGAACTTTTTTGGATTCTTTCGAAGAGATCACTACAGAGATGAGTGAGGCGGAACGGGTCGAATTTGCGGCTTCGATTCTTATGGTTTACGAGGATCGGGATAAAGAAGGTCAGGCCAGGAAACGTCGTCTGGATCGAGCTAGGAAAGACGCTGCGGTTCTCTTTGAGGAAAATCGGCAAGGCCTGCTTGTCATTCACCGTAACAAGATCGCCAGCGATATCGTCCTTAAGGTTGGAGCGGATCTCTCTGGTAAGAGTGTTGCCGAGGTTAATGAGATGGCAGAGGCGGTCTATGCGGCCGCGACAGTTCGATACAAAGACGAGCGCCGGAAAAAGCTTGCGAAGATGATTGAAGACTACAGTCAACGTCTTGCGGCCGCAGAGCAGCAACTCACTGAAGCAGAAGCGGCGGTGGCGGCGGAGCAGAAACGTCAGGAAGATGCACGGGCGTTTCTTGCCATGGTCCATGTCAAGGACGTGAGCTTTGCCATAAAGAAGGAATCGAACGGCAAGCTGCGCGCTTACCTCAGCTCCGCAGGGAAGCTGGTGAACGGTAGTGACCAGCAGATCCAAGAGGTTCGGGGAAAAGTCATTTTCAAGGACTCATCGGCCGACTGAACGACCAACAAAAATGTGGCATTCAGGAAACTCGCTCTGCCTCCCGGCGGGGAAGCTTTAGTTCAGGACAACCGGATGCATTGGCGGGCGCGGCATCTTGTTCCTAAGGGGTATGTCTACTCGGAGAATGTCGAGGATTACGAAATTGTCTACGTCATTGAGCAGGTCACCCTGGAGGATGGCACTGAGATTGCCGTTTCGAAGGGATGGCGGTCACCCGAATCCACCATGGAGGACCTGAAGAAAACAGCGGATTTCCGTCGGGATGACCATGATAGCTGGGTTGAACGAATGACCAAGGCTGAACAGGAGCTGGCGGCACTGCGATGATTCTCCGGCCGGTCAGATATCTGCTGTTCTTTTTGCTGCTTCCAGTGCGTCACCTGTCCGGGATGTTTTTTTCTCTACTTGCGGGTTTCGGCATGATCACACTTTTGGCTACGGCGGGTCATGCTCTCATGGGCAATGGAGCGACTGCGGAATTTTATCCGAAGTTCATCGCCATTGGTGCGGGCTTTGTGGTGGGCGGCTGCCTGTCCGCTGTACTTTTGGACGAACTTTTACTGATGATCTATCCACAGGTAGGGGACAAGGAGAGCTTGCGGATGCGTTATCTGCCCCGTGAGCTCTTTAAGCGCGGACGCTCTGGGAGCGATGGCGACGATTGGGACTACGAGATAGCCGCAGCCCACGACGAAGACAGCCGTTGAGAATGGGAGACCTTATGCCTGCGACGTTTGTTGCCTGGCCTGCCGATCTGACCAAGAAGTCGGGGAAGAACCGGCGTTTCGAGGAGAACCATGGACGGCGCTTTGTGGCCGGAGATGATGATCAGATGGATGCAGCGTCAACCGAGAAGCAAAGCACAACCACTGGAAAGCCTTTTGGGGCAACCACAAGATATGGTAGGGAAAGTGGTTAATTCTTGCGAATCCACACCATTTGGTCTTGCCGATTCGCCCCTGCCCGATGGGCAGGACCTTTCCGCATCGAATCACAATAAAAAGGGAGCAGCGATTAGAACAGAGGCCTAAAAAAGCAAAAATCCCGTAGCGGCTAACTACGAGATTTTGCAGGGAAGCGAATGAGCACGCCACCACCAAAACTATTTTCGGTGCTCATTCTAATCTCACGGACATCGGTGTCAAGTTTAATGCGCATTATGCGCCACGGATTTCTACGCCCTTCTGTCCGGGGTCTTTGCATGCTGAAGAAGATGGAGCAACAACAACCAACTGGACTTGAAGTCCGGCCGGGATTTGCAAGGCGCACGGAAGCTTTTCCTGAACTGGTCAGTCAGGCCCAGGCTTACGAGGCTGATCCTGATCTGACCAAGGATGCTCTTTACCGGGCGGTCTCCTTGGGGCTTGCCGGGGTTCTGAGCGATAAGGAGCACCGTTTTCTCTGCATCGCTGTCTCGATGCTGAACCGACGCTCCCTGGAGCGGGGCTTGCCGCATTGTTATTTGGGCGGGTACCTCTTCTGTCAGGCCCTGGGCGGGATCTCTATGAGCACCCTGAGCCGAATCAAGCGTAGCCTGGAAGCCAAGGGGCTGATAATCCGCCACTACGACAAGCGGAATCGTCCCTTGGAAAAGGCCTCGATCGACCTGCGGCCGCTGTTACAGCGCCTGGAGGAGTTTCAGGAGCGTGCCGAGTTGCTGTTTGAGGCGAGCCGTGCGCGGTTCGAGGAAGCACAGACGATCGACGTGCATGATTATGAGGGCAATGATGAAATGGCAGGGTGTCACCTCTGCCACCCTAACAGTCCTAGTCCTAACCTGATTCCTTCTACTGTACAGACAAATGCGGAATCGCAGCCTTCGGCAGCGATATCCAAATCTGCAGAGGATCAGCCTACGGCCGATCCAGGTGGCAAGAACCCACCTACAGCGATCCAATCGGGGAACATTGACAGAAACCAACATTGCTCTCCAAAGGAGACCAGTGATTTTTGGCGGCGCCGTGGACAACTCAGCAAAGGTCTGAGCACGAAGGCCCGTTCTGAGCTGCTGGAAGCCCATAGGCTCTCTCCAACCCTCTCCAACTATCTTGATGCCGCAGATATCGAAAAGGGCGAACTCAAGCGTGTCTACGAGGCCTGCCTTGAGGTGATCCAGGCTCACTTCAACCCGCAGCGCAACACCGATATGACCTTCAAATGGGCGGTTGGAAAGTTTGGCTGGAGAGCCGTCCTGATCCTCGTTTGCGCCCTCGAGGACCCTTCCGTCCGATCGCCGGAGAAATGGTTCGGATGGGCCGCGACCAGAATGCCCAAAACCGCCGATCTCAGCGATAATTTGCGGAGAATAGCTTGCCATCTCGATGCGCCGGAAACCGTTCCGGACAATGCTGAAGACGATTGCTCCCCACTTGCGGGCAATCCTACGTCGCCGGGATCCAGCGTTGCCGGAAATGACGAGACTGAAGCGTTTGCACCCACGGCCGGAAGTGAGCCGGGCGGGCTGATGGAACGGGCCAAGGCACTGCTGGTCGAAAAGGGCCTGGTCAAACCCGCCGAGATCGCCGCTTGGTTCGGCGAGATTACAATCGCCAACGTGACGCGAGACCGCGTTCAGCTTAGTGCGCCCAGCCTCTTCCTGGCGAACTGGATCAAAGACAATTACAGCGATGAACTAACGGAGGTCTTTACGGCCTTGCTGGAGCGGCCTGTGACGCCGCGTATCGCTGTGGCGCAGAAGCCAAAAGTTCATTGAGGAATGACGCTGATACATCCTCCAGGTCTGATAGAAACTTTCATTAAACCGGATCCGTTTTTCAGACTTCTGGTCGCGGGACTGACCACTGTTCTAGCCGTTGGTTACCACCTTCTCCACTCTGGTCGGGCACAGAAGCGACGTTTGGATAAAGCTCTGGTGTGCCGCGAAGGGGCGTTGAATATGCCGGTTCCGCTTCACAGATATTAGAACCCAAGGAGTTTTTTTATGCTCTAGGATATCACCCTGGTTATGTTCAATTTTACACGGGAAAAAATGACAAGTGCCGGGTCCAATGCTGAATTTCAACGGCCTCAATGCAATTTTTCACGCCGCACGGCGCCGACAAGAGTCGACTATTGCTTTCGAGCTTAAACAAGGCATTGGTCAATTTGTCTTTATGATGTTTTTTGCCGATGAAGACGATGACGCTTCGCGGGATCATCTACACCTGCTACTTCGCCGAACCGGCGTTATGCACACACTCAAAATGTATGGAAGCCGGTGGAAAGGGGAATTCAATCTCTTCCACAGTGCTCTGCTCAAACTAGAGAACGATGTAAAGGCGGAGCTAGGTATACAAGGAGGCAGCACAGCATTTGACAGCGTAAAATTTTTCACTGAACTCAACGCTCGGGTGCCTCAAACTCTTCCGCTCGTGCGAAGCATCCCTGTTGTAAGAGAAAATCGCGAAGCAATTAAAAGGCTGAGAAAGATCGTGGACGAAGCCACGAAGGTTTATTTGATTGGCCCTCAACATTTGCCGGAAGGTAAGGCTCCTCGTGAAAAGACATTGCGTAAGCTCTATCTGCACATTGATGCGCCGCCGACTCAACTCACCGAATTTATCACCCTCCTAAAACAACGAAATATGACAGTTAGTTGGACAGACAACCCGGCTCGGCATCGACCGAACCTCGCTGAGCACAAGGTGTTAAGGTCGTAAGATGATCGGCGCGCATAGCAGCAGCTGCAGCAATCGGTACTTGAAGTCTCCCTGATATTAGGAGACTGTGCCCCCACAGTGCTAAAAAGAAGCGCTGGGGGTGTCGAAACCCTTCACAAAGCTCGGCTTTGAGGCCGGGCAGCGCTTGCTGGTCCAGGGCCTTGGCCTAAAGGCAGCGCACCTGTTGCTTTGTGCAGGTTTCGACTGCCCGGCCACCAGCCGGGATGCCCCATCAGGAACAGATAACTTCACAGCCGGTTCCATCGGAACCGGTGTGGAAGACGGGCAAAACGACGCGGGCAAGGTATGACACGCGGAATGAAGGCTGAAGCCGAACGGCATCGGCAACTCGGTGAAAAAATCCAGACGGTGCGCCGTCATAGCGGTAAGACACTGCAGGATAGTGCGGAAACTGTTGGTGTTTCCTTTCAGCAGTTTCAACGCTATGAGCACGGCCTCAATGCGATTTCCGCTGTGCGCCTGAAAGCGCTTGCGGAAAAATACGGGGTGACTCTGGAAGAGTTTTTCGATCCCGATAAGATTCCGTTTTTCAGACCACAATCCGGCACAAGGATATTGGGTCAGTCAGTTAAGCTTTGCAGAGCATTTGAGCGGATCGACAACAGCGACGTTCAAAAAGCGGTCTATCATCTGATTCTTGCGGCATCCGGTTCGCAGGATAAGCCATGAAAAAACGTAGCGAGCTGGCCCGCCTGAGCTACCGGAAAATAACCAGTCCCGTGCTGGTGGCTCGGACAACCGCCGAATTTTTTTCTTATCCGCAAAGTGTATTGCGCAAACGTATCCTTCGCGCCTGGGCCGAGCACGACCATGAAGCTGTCGTTTTCTTTAGCTCTTCGCTGCGGTTGCTGATTGCTGGAGAACAGCGTGGCAGTGACGAATCACAGGGATAGGGTCTGCTTCTCCAGTTACCTGCGTTGACCGTAGCGAAGCGGAGCAGAATTGGGCGGGCTGTCTCTGAGACCTTGTTTTCTCGCCTCTAGCGCGTCGCTAAATGTGAGAGGTTGGACGATCTAACTATAACTTTTGTTCGGGATATCGCCCAATTGGTTATTGATAAGCCGATCCGTTTTTTTCGACATTCCATTTAACGAAGCCGATGAATGACCCGTCTGGCGTTTCGGGGGTGGTGTTTTTTATGCGGAGCATGTTGCGCCACTCTGTCTCTAAAAAGTGGATATCATAGCCGTTGCTGAACCTTCGTGCGGTCTCATAGGTTTGATCTCTTAGAAAAATCTTATCGACCTCTGAAGGCTTTTCCAGCTCCTTGGGCATAGTATTTCGATTGATGAAAATCACCTGATCTGTATCAGCTAGATATTTCACCGCATAGTCGGGATCTGATGCCGGACAGTGCAGAATCCTACGCTAACGACGTTTCAGCTTTAGATTTTGCAACCGTCTGAGACATCTTGATTATGGGATGGGAAAAGACACCAAAAATCTCGCAGCAACACACCACTCTGGAGGTGTTTCTCAAACGAACGTTTGAGATAGCCGCCATTCATCGCGCATGGGGCCAACTAACACATCGCGGACGCAACGGACATCGATCGAACGTCGGCTTTTGCAAGATTTTGAAGCCTAATTCACGCCTCGCCGCAGCAATCGTCGCCTGCCTGGATTGGTGGGCAGGGCACCGTCGCGTAGGAACAGTACACGCAGCAGTCGCCCGGTACCGGTTTCAGAACCGTCTTGCAGCCCTTGCAGTCATAGAACCACTGACAGACATCGGTAGGCATGGTCTCAATTTCGACATGCCCGCATTCGGGACATGTTATCGTCGATTGAAGGATTACTGGGTCCTGCTGCGCTTCCATAAGGCGTATCCCGTGATGACCAAGAAGATTGCGAGTGCGGGAAGAAGGACGATATCGAGATAGCCGATCAGCGCCGACAGGCCGATTGCACCGAGCAATACGACCAACACCGGCGTAAAGCAGCAGATCGCAGCGATAATCGAGCCAATGATCCCGATCTGTAACAGGCGATCCTTCATCGTCTCTCCACCCAATATGTCCACATCGCGCGCGTTGCGTCCTGTTCCCAAAGCGGAGCTGTTACGGCTACCAAGAACAGGACTGAGCAAACGGTTGCGAGGATGACTGCGGCTCTCTTCCGCCTGACGCACCGTTTCCGACGCAGGATCAAGCTCGCCCATGCCAGGACCAACACACCGCCGATGCCGGCCAAAATGATCGACCTGTAGACCACGAAAGGCCCAAGAAGCGTCAGCCAGGTCCCGCCTAACCCGAGAATGGACAATCCGATTGGCAGGACACAGCAAGACGCCGAAAGCACCGCTAAAATGGACGCAAGCCCGAGCGCAGGTGCTGTCCACACCGGCTCTGACGGGCGATCTTCGATTTGCCTAACAGGACGCATAGTGGCTACATACATCCTGTAGCCACTACAGGATCAACAGAAAATGCAGCACATCGGCGAAGCCGCAAAACTGAGCGGTGTGAACATCGAGACCATTCGTTATTACGAGCGTGAAGGGATCGTCCCAACTGCTGAGCGAACAGCCTCCGGCCGACGGCTCTACGACGATGCGGCGATTGCCCGACTTCGCTTCGTTCGCCGGTGCCGCGATCTGGGTTTCCCAATCGCCGACATCCGGACATTGCTCGGTCTGTCGAGTAATGCGTCGAAGCCCTGCAGCGAAGTCAAAGAGATTAGCCAACGTCATCTGGACGATGTTCGCGCTCGACTATCGGACCTGCAAAACCTCGAAGCCGCACTCGTCGATCTTGTTCATGAATGCGCGAGCGCACGCTCGGAGTGCCCGGCCCTGAAACAACTGTTCGCCGACTAGTTTGTTTAGTACGGGGAACTGAATGCTGCCCTTCACGGCAACCCGTCAAATGTCGTAGAAGGGCTCATTCCGGCCATTCGCCACGATCCGCACGAACGGCAGCAATGAAGAAACCCCCGTTAGCGTAGGATTCTGCACTGTCCGGCATCAGACCCCAACTACTCGCTGAATCCGCGCGCCGGCGATCGCCGCTGCGTCTGACGCTGTTCGTTGGCAGCTGGACCGTCAATCAGTGCTGAGCTGGACGAGAGAGGCCGAGAACCGTGCAGAAACTGGTGAGAATCACGCTTTAAACCGGTTCAGCCGGTTCCGGCGGATCAATCACTAGCGTGCCGACCCATGCTTTTCGACGTAGTACTTCACGTATCCGATAAACGCGCCATCAGGCTTTTCCGGCATGGCTTTCTTCTGCGTCATCATGTTGCGCCATTCGCGTTCTAGGAAATGCAGATCATAACCAGCCGCAAACGTTCGGGCAGTTTCGAATGTTTCTGACTTGAGAAAGATCATATCGATTTGGCTGGTGTTCGTTGTCTCAGTATAGATTTCCGTGAAAGAATCACGCGGGCGGACTTTCACCAGATCGCCATTCAGCTCAAAGGTATAATCTGGAATATGCCCGTGCTTTTTATTGTCCTCGATGATTTTTGTTAGCATCCGGCGAAACTCTTTTAATGATGAGGTGGAGCCTGTGCGCTCATGCATCGTTTTTAGAGTAAAATGCCAATAGGTGTTCTGGCCGCACCATTTGCGGGCCAGCTCGTATAGCCGGCGCTCTAGTGGCTTTCTAAGACGGAAATAGTCTCTGCTGATCGTTAGTATCTCGCCGCCTTTTTCGTTGATAGCGTCGAACACCCAATCAGAAAGAGTTATTTCGACTTCTTGCATTCGTCCGTCACGTGTTTCCCGCACGATCTCAGCCGAATCAATGAAGCTAAAGACCTTCCATTGCTCTTTCCCGCCTGTAGTGATGTTCGTTTCGATCTGCGTGCCTTGAAGGCGCTTCAAGGTGTTGCGAAAATTTCGATAGCCTGGTCCTGTCGTGTCACGGTTCGTGACCTTCATCAAGTCATGCGCGTGAAAGCGCATTGTTTTGGAGATTTTCTGATTCTTGTTTAGGCGCGCCATACACTGAGAGATGCAATAAATGAGAACATCGCGGTCATGAACAGTTGCCAGCCCAATAGGGGAGGCTTCTAGATTTAAGTAAACGTCGCCATTGCGGTATTTGCGCGGGGTATGATCAGGTTTGGTCGATAGGGTAAAGAGCGGGTGTTCCATCGGTGCAATGTCGGACTTCGGTGCAGCATCAAAGATATCGCACACGAAAAAATCCGGTTCCGGGTGACGATCCGGGAGGAGGGGAGAGCGCTCTTTTTGATCGTTATCTGTCATTTTGGCGTTTAATCGGCTTGGATCATCTTCGTGATTTCACACACCAATAGCAATCTTCGTGATTTCACACACCGCGTCAATTGATTCGTGATTTCACACACCAACAGCAATCTTCGTGATTTCACACACCACGTCAATTGATTCGTGATTTCACACACCATAAAGATTGTGGATAACTTAAGGGCTCATTCGTGATTTCACACACCCACATTCGTGATTTTACACACCCAGGTTCGTGATTTCACACACCACGGATCAACAAGAAAGTCTTTTATTAAATATATTTCAATAACTTACAAATTTTCCGGAATCTGCAAACACTGACTCTAAACACATTTAAAACACTACAGCTTCGCAAGCTCAGCTAAAGCGGAATGCACCGGCATATGCCGGCACATAACCATATTTCAAAGTGCCCTTACGGGCACAAAAAGGAATCGAACAGCACAGCTGTCCGATAAGCATTTAAAAAACTCCGCCCTGCGCCCGATTCCGGACACAGCCCGGAACCCAGCCAAACAGATTCGTCACCATCAGACTCCAAGTCTGAAAAACCCCACAGGCCGAGAGACCGAGCAATTTGCTTGGCAAGGACAAGCAAGCGGATTTTTTGCAGCACATTCTTAAAACATCGAGCTAGCGGAGAGAGCATGGGAGCGAGAAGAATCTCGCGAGAATCACGCTTTAGGCCGGTTCTACCGGTTTCGGCGGATCTATCACCAGCAGTTCGTCGGAGCTGCTGCCGGCGATCGCGAGCGCTTGGTCGATCGATCCGGAGAGATAACCTTCGATCTCGCCCGGGCCGGGAAGGATCGCCGGCACCCGGTGATGAAACTCCCGGAAGCGAGGACCTGGTTCCGTCGTGATGATCGTGAAGCTCAGCAGCTCCAGGTCTTTGTTGTAGTCGTATAGCCCCGCGAGCATGACTGGCCCGCCGCCGGCGAGCGTGACACGGTGTTTGGTCTTGCCGCCCTTCGGCCCCGTCGACTCGTAGAAACAAGAAGTCGGTATGACACAGCGTTGCTTCTCAAGGGCATGCCGGTAGGATTTGGTTTCGCGAACGCCCTCGAGCTTCGCGTTGAAAGTATCGAAAGCCTTCTCTGAAAGTGGCTTGCGCCACCAGAAGGGAACCAGGCCCCATTGGGCTTCGACAGCCTCACGGACGTCATTGCGGACCCGGATGATCGGTGTTCCGTTCCACTCGCCCGCGGCTTTTGTCTTCTTGCGCATCGGAAAGCGGTCTTTCCCGCTGAAGAGCGGCAAAGGCTCGTTCGTCGTCAGACGCGCCAGGTCAACGATGTCTGCCCAGGAGAGGTTTGCCGTATCGAATGAGCCACACATGCCGCCGATCCCTTTGGTGGTTCGGAACAGCAGAATTCTGCGCCAGAAGATGATCAGCGATCAAGAAGAGGTAGGAGGGTTGATTTGGATAGGTGCGGATCCGGCCGAAAAAGTCGTCGCCTCTGGACGACCTTGTCGATAGGTGCGGCTCCTGCTGTTTAGCTCGACGAGAAACGGTCTGTTACAAAAAAAACAGGACCAGTGTGAGTTCCGGCCCTGCTTAGTTACCAAAAACAACAGCGAGTCAAAAAGAGACTCATTTCTCGGTGTTTGGGGAGCACCGAACACAAATGTAGGTATCCATGAAATGCTAACAAAAAAAATTATGGGTTGTGTTGCACTTTACGTTAGAGTTGCACGGTCACACGTCTAGGGCGCCGCGGCCGCGGTGACGAGCTGGCTGGCGCAGCCTCCAATGACATAAAAGATAAACGGAGGTAATGAGAACTGCTCGCTAAATCGACGAGCAATCGCGCTATGCGCGTTAAAACGGAGGCAAAAGTAGGACGTGAAGGGGAGTTTGGAGGGCTTTAGCGATCTTGTCGCAGTTGTTGAGCGATATGTTGGCGCGCCCGTTTTCGACTTTGTTTATGTAGGTGTTTGTAAGGCGTGTTCTTTCTTGAATGTCCTTGAGAGTGAGGCCCTGTGCGTTCCGCGTTCTCTTGCAGTTTGCTGCAAAGATGCTTAGCGCCTCGGAGATCTCGGTGTCAGACATAGGTATGCGTTCCCTCAAGCCATCTTGTTTCGCAGTCCATTTGTGCTCCTTCGAACAAATCTTCTCGCCATAACGTCCTTGAGAGATAGATCATTATAATTGCCATATCTAAGTTCAGTTTTGAACCGAAGCAACGAGATCTCGCCGCCGGCGAATCCCCCAAAAGAACAGGACCGGTTCGAGGCGTGGACCGGCCCTGCAAAGTTTTCAATCCGACATTGTTTATCGAGCAAGCAACGAGAAATGCACAATTATAAGTATTCTTAGACGGATATCAATAATACAAAAAGTTGTATTCGTGTAAGCAATATAGTTGTGCGGGCGCCGCGGCCGCGGCGAAGTAGAAAGGCCGCGCCGGCCGGCGCGTAATCTTCTGTTTTCATGAGTTCGCCGGAGCAATCGGCTGCGCCGGCATCAAGGGGCGAGTGCGCCGGCGGCGCATTCTCCAGTTCGCCCGAGTCCTCGCTACGCTGCGGGCCGCACCAGCTTCCTTTCGAACCCCTTGACCCCGTCCCATCCGAGCACTCGGCGGGCTGTGCCCCCTCCCTTCGCTGCGGTGAAGTTCTGACGACCTTCACCCCACCAAGGAACGAGGTCACACCCCACTGGCGAAGAGAGGACAAAGCCATATGACCACGACAGCACAGACCGATTGCGGAGAGAGCGGAACCAACGGCGCAACCGAGGCAATGCGCAGGGTCTCTATCATCGGAAAACAGAACGACCGCTATCGCAGCACGTTGAACGGCGATGCGGAGATCAAAGGAAAAATCGTCACCACGCCCGGCATCCGCGAGAACGGGCCGGACTTCCTCATGGCGGCCCTACGGGCGGTGCGGGACTTCAAAGAATTTTCATCGGACAACGATCCGTACAACGAACACGAATTCGGCTCGGTAGAGGTCATGGGGATCAAGATCTTTTGGAAGATCGATATCTATGACGCCGCTTATCAATACGGCTCTTCCAAACCTGCCGACCCGTCACAAAGCCGCAGGGTCCTGACCCTCATGCTGCCAATCGAATACTGACGGCAAAGAAAAAGGGGAGCGCAGCGAGGCCCTCCCCTTTCTCCATAAGAACTCAAAACGAATTTTTCCCGAGGACTGAATACATGAATACCGCAGTTGAAACCACACCCACCACCACCGAAGGCCGGGCGCTTGAGAACTTCGCGATTGACCGGCTGGTTCTTTCGCCCCTGAACCCACGTCAGAGCGTAAGCGATGCTGAGATCGAAGCTTTGGCCGGTTCGATCCGTTCGGTTGGGCTTCTGCAAAACCTCGCAGGCATCGAGGAAGACGGCAAAATCGGAATCGTCGCCGGAGGCCGCCGCCTGCGGGCGCTCAAGTTGATCGCTGAGCAGGACGGCAAGGCCGATATGAGCGTTCCGGTGATCCTGGCCGAAAACTCTCTTGAAGCCCAGGCTTGGGCCAACAGTGAAAACGTTGCGCGGGCGGCATTGCATCCGGCGGAGGAAATCCGGGCTTACCGCAAGATGGCCGAGACCGGCGCGCCGGTGGAAACAATCGCCAAAGCCTTCGCCGTTACAGTCCGCCACGTCAAAGGCCGGATGCGGCTGGCAGATCTGCCGGAGCCGATCCTTGAAGCGCTCGCTGCAGACGAAATCACCCTCGATGCGGCAGCGGCCTACACCGTGAGCGCCGATCCCGAGCGCCAGCTTGAAGTCTTCGAGCGCATGAAGACTTTCTGGCACGGCCAAGAGCCTCAGCAGATCAAGCGGAACCTGATGGCCGAGAGCGGCGACGGCACCGATAAACATGTTCGCTTTGTTGGCCGGGAAGCTTACGAAGCCGCAGGCGGCGCCATTCGCGAAGACCTTTTCGGGGAACAGATCTTTTTCCTGGACCGGGAATTGTTGGCCAAGCTTGCAGAGGAAAAGCTTGAAGCCGTCGCGAAGGAGATCCGGGGTAAGGGCTGGAAGTGGGTTGAAACGGCCCTGGAGCGTCCGGACTGGAACATCCTAAGCAAGATGGAGCGCACCTATCCCGAACAGGCGGAACTCAGTGAGGAAGACGCAGCGCGCTATGACGAGCTGGCGGAACTGATCGACAGAGGCGATGCGACGCTCGAAGAGCAAGAAGATTTCAAGCGGCTGGACGAAGAAAGCTTCAGCACTGATCAGATGGCCCATGCCGGTGTTGTTCTCTACCTCGACTATCGGGGCGAGTTTGACAGCGAATACGGCCTGATCAAACCGCAGGATCACGCCGCCTCGGTCGACGCGGGGATCTGCCGCTCCGTTACCAAGAGCGGGAGTACAACAGCCGAGAAGAAAGGCCCTTACTCTGCCGCTTTGGCCGAGGACCTGGCGAAAGTCCGCACGGGAGCGATCCAGACGGCGTTGCTGGCCAAACCTGAATTGGCCGTTGATCTCTTGACCTTTCTGCTGTCCACGCCGGTATACGATAGGATGCATCCGCTTGGTCTCAGAACGGACCGCGCCGACAACGCGCCGGATGACGATGAAGGTTTGGATTTACCCGAGGCCCTGCAGGGCAAGTCTCTCCCTGCGCCTATGGAGGCTAAGAAGGCGGCGAAAACCTTCACGGCGTTTCGGGCTAAGCCCAAGAAAGAGCGCAACCGGCTGCTGACCGAGAGCATTGCCAAGCTCTTTTCCACGAAGCTTGCAGGCGAGAAGTATGGGGACTTGGCCGAGGCGGTTGCCGACTTGGCGGCGACCGATGTCCGGGCAGTCTGGACACCGACAGAGGGCTTTTTCAATCGTCTCAAGGCGGCGCAACTGGATGCCATCTTGGGCGAGGTCAAGGGCAAGGCCGTCACTGCAGACTTCACCAAACTCAAGAAGAAAGACAAGACCGCGTTCCTGCATCGGCTCTTTAACGAAGAGACGGCCCGCAAGGATCTGGACGCGGCGGCGCAGGCGCGGATCGCGGCGTGGCTGCCCGAGGGGATGGCCGTGAAACAACCTCAAGCCAAGGGGGGAAAGTCCTCGCCGTCCAAGGCTTGAACTGGCCGGGGAAGGGTCGCTCGTTTGTGCCCTTCCCCGCCGTCTTTTCCTGATTCCCATGACTGCAAACGTAGCTACGAAGCAGACGCGTAGCTGAGAGCGCCGCCGGCGCTCAATCCTTTGTCCCCCTGCATAGCAGACGTCACAGCGGGGAAGCCAGGGACAGCCGCCCCTCTCTCCCCGAAGCTAAAAGCTTCGTCCCGTGTTGTCGGCCGCAGGCCGCCTGCCCGCTCCATTCCTCGCTTTTAGCTTTCCCCTCCCCTCCCCGTGCTTCGCCAGCAGGTCAAGGAAGATGCCGCGCATCTCCCTATCGGGATTAAAGAAGGACAACACCATGGCTAAACTGACCAAAGCTCAGGCGAAAGCACACGCGCAGGCCTGCGAACTTCTGCAAAAGGACGAACTGACTTTCGAGGAAAAGTGGTTCGTCTATGAGAACTGGCAGGAAGGCGCGACCCATGAGAACGGCGCAGCCGGTGCGTTCTTTACACCGGTCGAATTGGCCGCTGACTTCAAGCTGGAAATCTGTGGTTCCAAGGTCATCGATCTTTGCGCGGGCATCGGTGTTTTGAGCTTCCTGCATTATCACCGCCAGACCCATATGACCCCGCCAGATGTGACCTGCATCGATATCAACCCGGCTTACGTCGAGGTCGGCAAGAAGCTGTTTCCAGAGGCGACTTGGATTTGCGCCGACATCTTCGATGTGGCCCGCGATCTTGGCCGCTTCGATGTAGCAATTGCCAATCCGCCTTTTGGCCGTCGCGTCCATGCTCCAAACCTGCGCTACCAGGGAGCCGAGTTCGAATACAAGGTTATCGATCTGGCGTCGGATCTTGCCACATACGGCGCTTTCATCATCCCGCAGAAGTCGGCCGGTTTCGTTTATTCAGGCGTACGATGCCATGAACGGCGTGAGACGGCGGAATACAAGAAATTCGCCAAGGCGACAGGCCTGAACCTGGAAGCAGGATGTGGCATCGATACGGCGATGTATCGGGACGACTGGCACGGCGTATCCCCGGCATGCGAGATCGTCACCTGTGAGTTCCCGGAGCGCACACCGGCCCCTGCCCTGGAGTTCCAAAGCATTACCCCGCCAATGACGCGGGATCAACTGAGCCTCTTTTGAGGCTCACCCCCCCCAGTTTTTGCGAATGAATCATTGTTGTGTATCGTACGATACAAGAAGCGGATATCCATATGGCACCTACCGAATCACTGACGCCCCCAACCCCGACTCAGTACGGGCGATTGCAGCGGGCTTACGACAGCTTCAATGCGGAGCTTTTTGCGGGAGAGCTACCGCCCTGCCTGATCACATTGCAGCGTCAGAAGAAGGTCATGGGCTATTTCTCGCGGCAGCGCTTTGTGGCCGAGGACGGCACTGCGACCGACGAGATTGCCATGAACCCGGAGTTCTTCGGCAAAGAACGCGTCATCGAGGTCCTGCAAACGCTTGTCCATGAAATGTGCCACCTCTGGCAACATCACTTCGGCAACCCGGGCCGCGGTCGCTATCACAACGAAGAATGGGCCGACAAGATGGAGTCTATCGGTCTGATGCCGTCCAGCACCGGCAGGCCTGGCGGCAAGCGCACTGGCGACCGGATGAACGATTATCCCCTGGAAGGCGGCGCGTTTCTGGAGGTTGCGAAGGCTCTCTTGGGCGAGGCCTTCGACATCCCCTGGGCGGATCGATTCTCAATTGCCGCGCCGGTCTTGCTCGATAGCAACGAGGATGGAGAGAGCGAAGACGGCGGCGGCGCGGAAGCCGCCCCAGCCCCGCGCAGCAAGGTCAAGTACAGCCATGAATGCAACGAAGGACGTGTGCTGAATGTCTGGGGCCGTCCAGGCCTGAAGCTGGTCTGCGGCGACTGCGGCAAGGTCTACGAAGCAGACCTGTAGCGGAGAGCGCCGATTTTCGCCGATGTCATCGACGACAACTGGGCCCACAACTTCAGCATGAGCCAGGCCGCTCCATGTGCCCTGGCCCTTCAACATCTGGATGAATGTGCTGGTTGGAACGGATGGGGCTACGTTTGGGAAGTACCGGTTTCAAAGCCGGGGAGTTAAGTGGTGCTGCGGGGCGCTGGATGACTTCATCGCGGTCGGGGCCGCCTGCCCGCAGGTACGACGAGCGTGAATGGGGTGGGATGGTCCCGGCGGAGTAGGTGGTGAGCATTGGTGCAAGCACGTGAACGACTTGACCCTCTGCCTCGCGCTCCGCGCTCTCCGGATTCCGAGAGGCAAAGCCAGGGACGACAGTCATCCAGACCTGAGCCGTTGCGATTGGCTGCCCCAACAAAACTCGATTCTAAAATGCGGTCACTTAGTCAGTCCTTCGAGCCATGAGAATATAACTCATGGGAGGCTTTATGTTCAGCTCGCCCACTCGAGAGTAACCACTGTCAAGATCGGTTTCGAGCTCGCGAATGTACTCGATCTTCAAGCCAGCGTCGATAACCGCCTGGAGAATTGAACTGAAGCTGTGATGATACCAGTACACTGTCTCCGATCCGTAGACTTGGTTCGAATAATAGTCGAGGCCTTTGTCCGAGGCGACCGGTTCGTCAGAGAAGTACGAGTAGTGAGGAACAAGTGGCTCGTCCTGTTTGCATTCTCTATCCAACTTGAACATTTCCAAAAATGGATGAGTCTCGTGAATTGTCAGGATACCATCCGGCTTCAGCACGTTCCGAACAATTCGGAAATACTGCTGCAGATCCCCCATCCAACATAGCGCACCCGATGTCGCCACGAGCACATCGGCAATCTCTTCATAATCGGAACCGATAAGATAAATGTCAGTTTCAACGATCTCTATTTCGAGACCGCTCAGCGCAACCAATTCTCTTGCTTGAAGAACAAACTCTTCCGAGAAATCGAACCCTACTCCCCGCGCGGCGCCAAGTTGGACGAGCGAGATCAACTCCCTCGCGTTGTTACAATTGAATTGGACGACGGTCTTGTTGGTTAGATCAATCTGCTTCAATGCTTCCCGCAACTCAGGACGAACGTATGCCCCTCTGACCTCCGCCAGACTCCTTTTAACTTCCTCTAAAGCGAGTTCAGCGTGCCGCGGCGCGACTTCATTCCAAGCCTTGCGATTCTGAGCAATGATATTGGTAACTGTCGTCATTCGCGTTCCTCCAAGGGATAGGGCTTAATAGATGAGGCAGTTTGATACCGACTTGATTGACTGGTAAGAATCATCATCAGTAAGGCCGCGGCCAGAAGCGCAAACAGCAATGTGACAACCAACGGGAAGCCATCCGGTCCGAACTCGTCCATGGCTTTGCCTGCCAATGGTGTCCCGATAATTCCGCCAATCCCCCAAGCCGCTCCGCATGCCGCCGTAGCGCCGACAAGCCGAGATCCCGAGAAAATCTGTCCAATGCGCACCAGGGTAAGAGAATAGATTGCGTAGTAAGTTCCCCCCCAGATGAAGACCGCTACAGCTAAGCCGACCGTCATTTCAGTCAAAACCAGGAAAGTGGCCGAGATAATCGTGGATACGACTGAGCAGACGAACATCAGCCACAGTCGCGAGATTGAGTCTGCAAGCCAGCCAATAGGGTACATGAGCAGGAAACTCCCCGTAGTCATCAAAACAACGAGAAGGTTTGCCTCCGCTTCGCTCCTGCCAATTCCGAGCCCGTAGATTGGTAGGAGGGACAGGGCGCTTTGGTCGGCAAACGATACAAACACAACGGCGAGCAGAAGCACCGGGATCCGAGTAAAAAACCCCCACATGGAGACTGGCTGAGTGGAAAAGCCAATAAGTCTGATCCGCTGTCGCACCATGAACAAAGGGATCATCGCGATTAACGGGAGCGCGACGCCAAAAACGAACGGGAGAACAGACCCACTTCCAAAAATCGCCAATATTCCGGGACCAAGGACAAAACCGAGGGAAAGAGACATTGAATACAATCCGATCACTCTGCCTCTTATGGAATCGGAAATAATTTCATTTATGCATGTATCCGATGCGACAAAAATTAGTGTCAGTATGACACCAGAAACAAACCTCAGAAGCATCCAGACAAAGTAGTCCTCAATCATGAAGACCAAAAACAGGCAAACGCCAACACTCAACAAACCAACCTGCATAACAGCATAAAGCCCCAACCGGGCGACAAGGCGAGGCGCAAATGTGCCAGCAATTAACATGCCGACTGGCATCATTGCTGCGTTTACTCCTATCAGCCATCTGCCATAGTCATTTTGCTCAAGAAGCAGCGCGAGCAGCGGATAAGTGAGGCTTTGTACAATCCCGTAAATTCCCACGCTTGCGATTAAAGCCGCAATCACTAGCTGGGGGTTGCGCACGCTGATAGACGCTTCTTGTGACATCTCGGTCATGATGGACAATCCTTCACTTTAGAAACGCCGTTAATCAGGGCGCACGTAGGATGGAAGCTGTCGCGCGACGACGTCGGCGACATATTCATCTTTCCACTCCAGGTCTGGATTATCAGCGGCGAGGTAGCACAGATTATTGTCGTCGATGTAGGGCTTTGACTCTGAACGGAGGTTCATGTTCAGGGTGATCCGACATCCCTGCGAAATCGGCTCAACCCGGTGCATCAGTCTCATCAACTGCCCCAAGATAGAATAGTTCAGCCGGTGCCGGATGCTGAGTATTTCACTATCAAGGATGGTCTCACCTTGGTTATAGACTCTCGCCATTCCGACCTCCGGATTACCGCAATAGAGTTGGAGGTCACCACCAACAAGCCGATCAATAGACAGAGGCACCATCTCCGTGATCGGTATCCCGTCGCAATGCCAAACAATCGACCCATCACTATTGCAATCCTGAAAGGTAATGATCGTTGAAATAACTGACAGTGGATATACCTCGAGGTTTGTACCAGCAAAGTCTGAGAGCATTTCCAGTCTGCCGTCGAAGTGAACCAGTTCCGCTATTTCAGGGATGTAGCGTTGAGCCCCGCGAATATACATCAAGTTTAAATGACGCTTCTCTGCATGCGTGTGCCTGAGCTTAATCGCCTTTCGACAAATTTCCTCGACCAGATCACGTGGGTAGGGGTGCCGGAACTGTGTGACCCCTAAATCCGACGACTTTGTGTAAGTCGGCTCGCCAAGGATACTGTCTCTGGAATTGCGGATAATGACGTCGCGTTCGGCTGGCATAGGAACTCTCCAGTGAGGTTTACGTGATCATGCGCAAGTGGGATCGCTGCCGAAGACATCGAAAAGAGATGTCGGTCGATCTGCCTGGTGCTCACTGACGAAGAGTGTCGCGTACGAATATCCGTCCGCTTCGGGTATTTGATCTCCCGATAAAGCCATTGCTGTTTCGGATACCAGATTGAATATGTGATTTTGCTCACCTCGATCGAAAAATTTCCTTTGGCGAAAGTATTGACCGTTCAACTGGCGTGTTCGATATCCAATACTCGCAAGACTATCAATCGCTGGCGAGTAATCGAACGGACGCATTACAAAAGATACGATAACCGGTCTAGAGCAACCATAGGTATGGTCTAGTATCTTCATAAGTGTTTGATCTGTGATATAGCCGAAACATCCTGTTGAAACGATCAAGTCGATGTCTTTTGGTATTTTATCGAGATCGACCTGTCCGTCCTGTTCTAGATCTGCACCGACACCAGACTCTAGCAAGCCAACGTCAATCGCATACTTTACAGCGTTTATACTACTATCTATTCCGTAGAAATTTAGATAGCTTCGAGATGGCATAAGTGAGTATTTTACCGAAGAAATATTTGATGATTCTCTGAACATTTCTTTTGTATACACTGAATACAAAAAATTAAGAGTGAGGTTATACTTTATGAGTGCGGAAAGCACGCCATAAGAGCAACCAATATCCAAAATATTTAGCTGTTCCAGTCTCTTACAGCTTTTCAACTCGTACAATAAAAATTCGATGCATGGCCGGGCGTTTTCTGGGATCTGATAATCCAGGGTTGCCATAGTTGAAAAATACTGGGTTGGTTCAGAAGCGTTGTAGATTTCTCGAAAGTCTCGCTTCTGTTGGTTGATTTTAACGCTAGATACGCTCGACATGATTGCTCCCCGTAGGTGCCTTGAACTGCCATCTACAAAAGTCGTTTTACACCAAAAACGAGAAAAAACAACTATTAAAAATAAAATATATTAGTAAAGCATCTATAGGTAGTATCTGCGTGCGCATATTTGGTAGACCACCAAGTCCCTCTTGGGCGAGGCCTTCGATATTCCCTGGGCAGATCGCTTTTCCATTGCTGCGCCCGTACTGCTCGATACCGATGAAGAGGGAGACAGCGAAGGCGGCAACGGCGGCGCTGAAGCCGCACCGGCGCGCAGCAAGGTCAAGTACTGCCACGAATGCAACGAAGGCCGGGTTTTGAATGTTTGGGGCCGTCCAGGCCTGCAACTGGTCTGCGGCGACTGCGGCAAGGGCTATAAAGCCAACATGTAGCGGAGAGTGCTGCCGGCGCTCGCTCTTTTGTCCTCCTGCATTGTCCCATTCAATCGGATAGGGGCAGGATTCCGATTGTCCGGACAGAACGTCTCCGGGACCTGCGTTTTCCGATTGATGAAAGCTGGCCTGGGTCGCTTCATCGAAAACGCAAATCACGGAGACGCAATATGTCGAGCAACCACTTCATCCTCTCGATCAAACTGGACTTTCCCGTTGGTGTTACCGAGCTGGTCGCCTTTCAGCCCAAGGCCACCGACGATGACCAGGTCACCGGATAACTGCCAAGGGGCGCTGCCAGCCGCAGCGCCCCTGCTCTTGCGCCGATCAGATTGCAGCGTCAGAGCAGTTAGTTAAGCAGGCCTTCTTGCCAAGATCAGGATCGCCGCGTGAAGAACGATCACGAGGATGGCCGAGACGATATGAATCGTAAGCGTGGCCGGGATCGTTACAAAAATCCAAGTCGCAAGTGGGAAGAACAACAGGATGCCAGTCCAAAGTCCCGGATTGTATTTCCGGAACTTGACCGCCCAGGCTACGTGCAAGACCCCATTGATCGCCAGCAGATAGGCCACCAGCACACTCCAGCTCGGCATGAATGATGCGACGTGGAAAACCGCCAGCAGGAAAAACCAGACGAAGATCACGTTGATGATCCAGACATGTGCGGGAGAGAGCCCCTTTTTGTCCGCGCCCAACATGCCGTTTAGGAACTCAGCAAAGCGGTTGTCATCATGTTCCTCATACTGGTGGAACATATAGACCGGCAGAGACAAAAAGAGTGGCAGGGCAATTGCCGTTCCAATGAATGGGTAAAGACCAATGAGCAGTAATGCGATCGGCGGGGTGGCATAGGCCCAGTTTTGGAAGAGGCGATTTTGCATTTCCTGCGTGTCTCCTTGGTTGGTGCAACTCTGAAAAGTACCCGTTTGCTATGTGTATCCTCGCATCGGCTACGAAGCCAACGCGTAGCAGAGAGCGCCGGCGGCGCTCACCCCTTTCCCTTAAATGGACGCTCGATTTTTCAAACAAAGGGTTCTGATGGATTGCCGCCGCGGCCGCGGCGAAGTTGAGAGGCCGCGCCGGCCGGCGCGTATCTTCTGTTTTCATGAGTTCGCCGGAGCAATCGGCTGCGCCGGCATCAAGGGGCGAGCGCGCCGCCGGCGCATTCTCCAGTTCGCCCGAGTCCTCGCTGCGCTGCGGGCCGCACCAGCTTCCTTTCGAACCCCTTGACCCCGTCCCATCCGAGCACTCGGCGGGCTGCGCCCCCCTCCCTTCGCTGCGGTGAAGTTCTGACGACCTTCACCCCACCAAGGAACGAGGTCACGCCCCACTGGCGAAGAGAGGACAAAGCCACATGACGACACCATCTCAGACCGATTGCGGACAGGACAGCACGGCAGGCACCAACGAGACTCTTATTCTTCCCGGCCAACGCGTTCGGATGCTGGAGAACTTCAAGGACCAGGACAGCGATCATGCGCCAGTGGTCAAGTGGCTCTGCCCTTGGAACGGCGCTCTTTGGCTCCTGACAACAATGGACCCTGATAACGAGGATCTTCTCTATGGTCTCTGCGATCTGGGTGGAAACGGCGATTTCGACCTCGGCACCATTTCGCGCGCCGAGGCTGAAGCCATCACCGGCGTCGGCGGTCAGAAGATTATGCCACTGCCTTACTTTCGACCTCTGGCGACCCTCAGCGTTTACGCAGAGGCCGCAACGCAGGTGGAAAGCACGATCTTTGGGATTGGCGATCTGCTGGCCGCCTATCAGCGCCTCGCGGAAGAGGCCCGAAAGTCCGGTAGTCCTCTAAAAGCGCGCTTGCTGGACGAAAGCGGCGAGACGATGTCGTTTCCCCTCGCCATGGGGCTTCAGGCCATCCGTTGAAAAGGTTGGCCCAATGAGAGTGAAAGCCTTCATCAAAATCCTGCGCGAGATCGATCCGGGCAAAGACGGTTACACCAAGTTCCGGGACTTCCTCACCATGGCGAGTTGCGCGCTCGCCAAGAAGACCGCCGAGCCAGCCCGGGCCGAGGCCCTGGAAGAGCAATATATGCAGGTCGTACGGAGCTACCGGAAGAAAGACGATGTGCGCCGCATGCCCGAACTACTGGCTATGGTCTTCGACCAGACCGGACAGAGAAGCGACTTTCTCGGGAACGTCGCCGGCGAGCTTGGTTTGCTGGAAGGCGCAAACGGTCAATTCTTCACGCCCTACGAGGTCTGCCGTTTGATCGCCGAGATCAATTGCGGTGATCTTGATCGGAGCCTTGAACAGAAAGGCTTCATCACCCTGCAGGAACCCGCCTGTGGTGCGGGTGCAATGTTACTGGCGATCGCCGACGTCATCGAGGACAAGGGCCATGATCCGGCAAGCTGCCTTTGGATCGAAGCCATCGACATCGCTGAACTGCCCTACCGCATGTGCTTTTTGCAGCTTGCCTGCCGCGGCCTATCGGGGCGCGTCTGGCGCGGAAACACCCTCTCTATGGAAATGTTCGAATCCTTCACCTTGCCGGGGAGTTTCGGGTTTCTGGACAAACACGGCAGCCCCTTTGCGACCGACGAAAGCCAACCCGAAAGCCCGCAGCCTCCCGCCGAAAGCGCCCGAGAGACAGCCATCAGTTTGCCATTACCAGACGGCGAACAGATGACGCTGTTTTAAAGCTTGTGTTTGCAATTTAGCTTCGATAATGGAGTAGACAATTATGAAAATCCGTACCGCATCCCTTCTATCCGTTTCCCTGATTTTCTGGGCCGCCTCCCCTCTTCACGCCAAGGAGTTGCACGGCGTTGTCACCCATGTTCGAGACGGCGATACCATCGAAGTCGGTTCGGTGCCGATCCGCTTGAACGGCCTTCACGCTCCCGAACTGGACACCACGGCCGGAAAGCGCGCGGCGGAATTTATGCAGAACCTCGTTCTGCATAAATCGGTCGTTTGCCGCCTGACCGGCAAGAAGAGCTACGACCGCTTTGTCGCGGTCTGCGAACTCGCAGGCAGGGACATTGCCGCCGAACTGGTCAAGGCTGGGCTCGGCCGCGACTGCCGGCGGTTTTCAAACGGTCGCTACGCGAAGCTGGAAACGAAGGGCGCGAAAGTCCTTCCGCTCCCCGGCTATTGCAAGCCGAGGAGCTGAGCCATGATCACACAGCAATGGATCGCGATAGTCGTTGTCGTCTTCGGCCTGGCTTATGCAATGGACCGGTGGTGGTACCAGCCCATGAAGGCGCGGGAAATGCGGCAAGAGCAGAGAGAAGGCGAGCGCTGCTATCAGGCTATGGGGGAAATCCTCCGCGAACGTGGCAATGTCGCCGCTGAACAGACCGGCGGACGGCTCAGCGGCTGCGGAAAGTATTTCGGAATGTCCTCGACCTTCGGATGACGGATAAATTCAGGTTCGCACGATCCCGCCACGACGAAGTTGCGCGGCCGCTTCATATCAGGGCGGAAAAACTACGCACGGCGACAGGGAGAACGAAAGAGTGATTTGCCCGTTTTGTGGGACACATGTCGATGATGGTTATACCGTTTGTACGGGGTGTGGCGCTCAATATAGAGCGAGTGGTGCTGCGTTCGTTATTGGTTTTTTTGGTGTCTGCTTCAGTCTCGCATTCGTAGTGGAAAGTCCCTTATGGGGGATCGTCTTTTCTGCGGTTTCGGCTTTTTTTATGTGGGCTGGAACGAAAAGGAGTTGGTATCGTCGCGATAAGTGAGCATCCGTAGGGCGCTGTAGAGCCCACAACTGACCAAAAAGCGTTGTTAGGATCCTAAACACGGTTTTTTAAAACCGGCAGTTTTGTGCGGGTTTTCGCGTAGAAAAATTGTCGTTGTCGCGCCGCTCAGCACAATGACGCGGCCAACTCCCCGCCAGATCGATGTGAGCGCGCCGCCGCGGTCGAACGAAGGTGAGTGTGCTCGCCCCGCAAGGGGGCCGGGCTTTATTCCGCTAGGCTCGTTCCTCACCAAGCTCCACCGAGCCTAAAGTCTCGGCCCATTCGGGTGACTATCCCTC
>NZ_CAMZOF010000017.1 GCF_947331435.1 Pelagibius sp. Alg239-R121
GTGCGATGATAGATGTGCCCAAATCACCGTCGCAAGGAAAGCTGGCCTCCGACCCCGGTAGGTAGTCATTCTGTGTGACACTCCAGAATATCTTTCTCCTTATCTTTGCGCCCTTTATCGGCAGTTTCCTGGGCCTGTTGATCATGCGCTTGCCGTCGGGCCGGGGCGTGATCTTCGGGCGGTCACAATGTGACTGCTGTGGCACCACACTGTATGCGCGGCATCTGTTTCCGCTGTTGAGCTGGCTGCTGCTGCGGAGGCGCTGCCGGCATTGCGGCGTGGCGATCGACTGGCTGGCGCTCGTGCCACGGCGTCACAGCTTCGCTTGGTGATGCTCGACGAGATGTTTGAGCTGTTTTCCCGCTTCATGGAGGAACGTATGACGATTCTGCTGATCGAGCAGAATCGTCGAGCGTGCGCTGTCGATGTCCGATCGTGCTTATATCATGGATCACGGCACCATCGTCCATGAGACATCAGCCGCCGCTCTCCTGGAAGACAAGGTCATCCAGGATCGCTATTGTTCCGTTTAGCCGGTTGCCGCCCTCGCCTGGATGGCCTGTGCTTCTTATGTGATGGATCTTCTCTTCGGCGTCATACGTTTTATAATCCAGGCGTTCTTCACATCACCGATAGACCAGAAGGATCACAGTGCTCTTCGGTGTAAGATGGTAACTGTTATCCATGACGTTTCATGATCCGAGCGCGCGCATGCTCTGCTTCGTTGGAATGCGCGATTTTGCAGATCGTGCGTCTCCAAAAGTAGAACAGAAGCTTGATTTAGCTCAGAACCAAAGGCCCGCCCCAAAGTGGGGCGGGCGTTCTGGCTGGTCAGTCGGCAGGGTTCCAAATGATCGCAAACGTATCTTCGTCATCCTGGCCATGTGCCATTCCGAGATTGGCATAAAGCTTTCGAGGTCCGAACTCGGGGGCTGCGAATTGCAGGGCTACATAATCATTTCCGCTGGTTCGGGATTCCCGGACCCAAGCTGCGCCGACTTCGGCACCTTCCACGAAGACCAGGTAATCCGGCTGACTGTCGTTTGCCTTCGCGCTGTTATCCCTGATTTCGATGCTGGCTTTGATGGATATGGTGTTGAGTTTTCCCTGAAAGCCTTTGTTGGTGCGGGTGACGTATCCGATGGCAGGCATGATCTTGGCTCCTTTGGTGTGATGAAGGGCTTGTTCCCTTCGCTGGCGACTCAGAGAGGAGCGGGACGCAGACCGGCGCACCTGCAAGGCCGAAACAACGTGAAGGAAGCGAGTTTCGACAATTTATTGTTTCGCGATGCAAATCCCGGAGGGTGGCGGAAAAAATTGTCGAGGGCGCTTTGCACCGGGACCGACCCGGGACTAGGTTCGTCAGCAAAGAAGAAGGGAATAAGGCCGGGCACAAATCGGTGCCTTTCACAGCCTGCTTCATCGGTTCCAATTCAGCCTCGAAAATTGGTGACTCATGAAAGTCGATCTGATGCTAAGTAAAGACACCAAGATCTCTTCGGGACGCGTTCAGGAAAGGTTGCTTCGAGGATCCCACGGCGACTGGGGTGGGTCTGTCTCTCATCGCAGCTGGAAGATCAGCGCGGTTCTGTTACTGGCCGGGGTCACTTCAGCCGCATTCGTGGGATCAACCCGCGTGGATGCGCCGCTGCTGTTATGGAACGATTCGCCATCCATGGATGCGGGAATCTATCTCAAAGCCAAATACCCGCCAGCCGCCGGGGCGATTGTCTCGGTGGAAATCCCAGAGGCTGCGCAGCTGTACGCCGCACAGCGGTCAATTGAGATCACTTGGGGAAGTTTCCTTAAACCGATTGCCGCCGTTGGCGGCGATCGTGTCTGCGTCTCGCTCGATGAGGGTCTTGTGATCAACGGCAAGAAACGCGCTGAGGTTCGCCACAGAGATTCCAGCGGGAATGTCATCGCCGTTTGGCAGCAATGCCGAAAGCTGCTCAACAACGAATACTTCCTCTACGCATCCCGCATTCCGGAAAGCTATGACAGCCGCTACTACGGACCGGTGCGGCGGAAAACCATCAAGGGAGTCTATGAACCGCTATGGACTTGGTAAGCCTGATCGCCGCCTGCACGATAGGCGGGTTCGACCCAGAGATTACACGCGCCGTGGTGACGCTTTCGAGCCATGGCGAGCCTTGGAGTTACCGGATCGAAGGTGACCGCAACGCGAAGGTCTACCAATCGCCGGAAGCGGCGATCGTCGGCGCGAGGCAAGCTCAGAAGCTAGGGAAGGTGGTTCGTGTCGGACTAGGCGGTATCGAGGTCGATCTAGAAGCGGCGACGGCTCTTCCAAACGAGGCCATGTTCTCGCCATGCGTCAATTTGTCGATAACTACAAGGCGCCTGAGCGAAGCCGCGACGCGTTGCGCGGAATCAGCCCGACCGGAACCGGACTACTGCGCCGTGGGTATCTACTTTGGATCGTGGGAGAAGTCCGCCGATGATATGATCGAGGCGGCTATGATCCAGGTGGCAGTTCAAGCAGATTAGCCCGTGCCGCAGATCGAAGATTTTGGAGCACCGGCGGCCACGGCCGCGCCGATCGACGGCGAGGTCGAGTTAAGTGAAGAGGAGATCAGACGCCAGGAGTTTTTGGAAGGGGGAGGGGGTTTGTTCCCTAAGGTTACGGTGCAGAACGAAATGCTCAAGGAAGACCCAAACCGCGCAATGATTTTTGGGCCAGGCCGGGGATTTGGTGAGCCAGTCACAACGCCGAAAACCAAGACGCCAGATAGCGGCGAACCCGCGACCGTTCTGATTAAGCTTGACACAAACCTGACGGGTGAGTAACCGGGCAAGGGTGGAGTAAGCCGGCTCGCGGAGTGACTCCATTGTATGCTGCCGAGATTGGCGTTGGTCTCATCAAATCTCGATCTGATCTTTGATGATCAAAGCTTCTCGGGGAACAGTCCAGGCATCCAGCGGGACGCAAGAGCTGCGGGAAAGGCGAGATGCAGCGGTGCCCGTGTGGTTTCCGATTTCAGCACTTCCCGTTCCAACAACGCCGATGTGATCCGCCGTGCCTGTCGATCGCCGGTTCCTAAGATGGTTGCGACTTCACCGCGCGGGAGTTCACCGCGATAAAGAATGGCTTCAAGAATCGACCCTGCGTGAGGCGGCAGGCGATCTCCCCGAACTTCCTCTGCACACCATAGTAGGATCCGATCGCGCAGGCGATCGGGCTGAACGAGACTTTCCATAAAGTCCACCTGGTCGATGCAGGTTTTCAGAAAGAAACTGGTAAAGTCTGCGAGAGCCTCTTCGCTCAGATTGCCGCGGCCATCGAGATCGTTCCGCTTCGGCAAGTCGCAGGCGGCAAGATGGGTCTTGTACGCGGCTTCGTTGCGAGCAAGACCGCGCGCCACCGACCAAATGCCACCGGTATCGAGCGTCTGACGCAGGACGGCATAGGACATCAGCCGTGCGACACGACCGTTGCCATCCAGGAACGGGTGGATCCACAGAAATCTGTGATGGCCTGTTGCTGCGACCAACACCGCGTCCGTTTTGCCGAGGTTCTTATAGATCGTTTCGAATCGATCGAGGAATCTGGGAACGGCGCCGGGACTGATGGCAAGGTGCCGACCGACTTGGACAGACTGCGTGCGAAGCGTGCCTGGTTCGACCCTCAACCGCTCTTTGGTTTCTGGTTCCGAAACCCACAGCAACTCGTCGGGAAGCTTCTCGCAAAAACGGCGATGGACATCGCACAAGCCTTTGGCCGATAGGGCCCGGTCATCAAGCCCGCCTGTATCGATCCAGGCCTGGACGGCGATGTGTGCCTTGGCTTCGAGCTGAAGATTACGGCGCTCCGGATCGCCGCTGTAGTCGCCTTTCAGGGCGCGCTCGATATCGACGGGATGGGTATCGTGACCTTCGATCAAGTTGCTGTAGTAGCAGTTCATGGAGCGGACCAGATCGGCAAGAGCGGTCACGATGCCACTCGGCAGGCTGCGACGCAGCCCGGCGGTCTTTGCCGCTAGATCGACAACCAAATCGGTCAAGGCAGCGCGCTGCCTGGTGGTTTCACCGATGAGAAGCGGCTCCATAAGAGCGGTGCTTTCGCCGAGATCTTCGATCGATTCACTGGCCTCTGACATGTCCACACTCTTGTCCGTTTTTATGTCCGCTTTAAATTTTAGTATTTAATACTATTTTCAATAAGTTAGAGTAAAAAATGGTTTAAAAAACATCCCGACGATGTCCGGTTTAATGTCCTATTTAGCGAATCTAAGGCACATTTTCAATGCTGACCCGCATATCACGAATCTATTGCTCTCTCACGAAGGTCAAGTCCACGAAGAAATCTGACCTTTATAAGGTTGGAAAACCTATACCTTTTGTTGAAGGTTCGGCTTCTGAAATAACACCCGAAACTTGCTTTCCAGACGGACGATGATCGTTAGGCGAAAGCGCTGTTGCCCACCTTGTCGCGCATGTCGTCGCGCCGGAAGTAGATCGCCCGGCCGCAACGAATTGGGCGACCGCCTGGGACAATCAAGATCTGATCGTCGGCCCGCATGTCGTGCAGGATTTCATCGACAGACATCAGGTTTCTTTTGGTCTCCGAGACGTTCTCTCCTTGGTTCCGCGAGTCTCTGGAGAGCAGTTGACCGGGTTGTCGTTGTGAACCCTCAGAGCGACTTTCACTGGACTGGATGACGCCGTAGGTGCCGCAGATCTTAGCGAGCTCTTCGGCTGTGTCGGGGTCCTTGATGGCGGCGTATGAGCGCCAGGCAGCCGAGTCATACCACGCTCTTTTACCTTCCTTGCCGAACTGACGTTCGAGCTGGCCGAGCGACTGATAGAGCATCACCAGGGTAATGCCGTACTTCCGACCGGCGTCCCGCGCGGTCTCAAGGGCCGCCATGTACTTGAGCCGGAAAACCTCATCGAGCAAAAACACGAAGCGATGTGGCACCTGTCCGTGCGCTTCGTAGACGGCGTTCAAAAGCGCACCGACCAGGACACGGGCAAGGGCAGGGGTCGCGTCCAGAGTCTTCAGTGGAATGTTGATGAAGAGATCCAGGTTTCCATCGATCAGTTGCTGTGTCGTAAAGGCGGATCCGGAGACCAGCTCGGCATAGTTACGAGTGGAAAGCCACTTGGTCAGGTCCGCCGCGTTGGCGTAGATGCCGGAGAAAGTTTCGTCCGCCTTCATGTCCATAAGGGATCCCGCCAGATCCCGAGCTTGATAGCTCGCGGAGATCTCGTGGATTTGCTGCAGGCGTTCTTTGACGACAGACTCGCTCTCTGTCAGGCGCTCGCGGAAGGTCTTTAGGGTTCGCTTGTCTTCTGGGAGGCTCGGATCGAAAACCAGGTCAGACAGAAGGCAGGTGATCAGAGCACGACCCTGCGACATGAAGAAATGATTTTCACTGCCGCTGTTGCCCATGTGGTCATCGCCGGCGATCCACTGAACCACGGATGCGACATTGTCGTCCGCCTCTGCTGTTTCTGGATCGATCCAGGAAAGAACATTGAAGCCACTCTCCTCCGGGTTGCCTGGTGAGACCTGGATCACGTTGCGACCCATCTTTTGACGTTGTGCCATGGTCATGGGCGCCAGCTCATTCGAGGGATCCAGAGTGATGATCGAGTGTGGCCAACGAACCAAGGTGGGCACTGCAATCGAGGTCGACTTAAAGCCGCCCGCGCCCGCAAAGACCAGTCCATGGGTGGAAGAGGTATCGCACTGATATTCGAGCAGCGGCGAACTACCACCCTTGCCCCAGGAGCGCTTTTCCTTGGGGCGAAAGGGAAACTTGGCGACTTTATCCTGATCTACCCGATAGGCTTCACCAACCACAATGCCCGGCTTGTTGGGAAGACGCTTTCTGGCGTCCGCTATGGACATCCAGTTGGCGAAACCGAAGTTTCCACTTTTGGCCCGTTCGATTTCACCGTGGCGCCAGAAGGGCAGGCGCTTGCGCCCCAAACCCGCCGGCGAGAAGGCGGCAACCGTGATGAGAACCGTCCCGAAAACAAAGGAGACAACAACAACGGCGTCTGCTGATTGAAGAACGACGAAGGGTTCATACTGACCGAAGTAGGGCCAGAGCCGAACGGCTTCCCGGATCAGCATGATCAGCAAGGCGACGAACGTTAGAAGGATCGGTGCGACGGCCGGCAGCCGCGCAAACCATCTGTTGCGGTAGAGGATGAGAACGACGCCGAGAACGAATAGGGCCGCAATGAAATCCGAGGCAATGGCCGTTCTTTGCAACCAATAACGTTCGACCGCCGAAACCCCTCGCGTGCTGTAGAGGTCAAACCAGATGTCGCCGAGAAAGAACCGAAGGGCGACCCAGGCGATCAAGGGCAGTCCCCACATCAAACCGGTCATCATCCTATCCGTCATTCTGATCTTCCCTGAAGGCAGCATCGCCGCGCCGTCGATAGCGGCGCTGGATAGCAACGGCGTTCGGTCCGGACAGAGCGTCCGCAGCTTCGATCAAAGCGCCAAACAAGACGGCGGTGTCTTCCTCGCCAAGCCCTGCTTTGACGATCAGACCGCCAAGCTGGATCTTGTTGCGGGTGTCCGCCTTGCGCTCACTCAGCTTGGTGCGTTGCATCGCAAGCTCAAGCCGTCGCAGCCTGGCTTGAAGCTTTGCCAGCTTCTTTCCTGGGCGATCGAAATCGCGCTGCGATTCCTTTGAAGGCCTCTCGCAACTGGTCGTCACTGATGTCCAGCCCGACAAGCCCGGCTTCCTTGGCGAGCTTTCCGATGTTCTCGACCTCGGCCTGCTCGAGCTGCGCCATCTGTTTCTCGAGTGCTGCCATCTTGTCTGCGAGTTCGCTGCGCTTTTGAGAAAGGGGCTTGCGTGCCATGAGTGCTTCTCCTTATTCAACGATGGGTTAAATGTTGAGTCACCTTAAGAATCGCAGCAAGTTCATAATGTTAGAGTCTAAGAACTGGCACAGCTGGAGCAGGAACAAGCCGATAAAGTCACCTACCGACAATTGGAGGTAGTGCGCAATATACATTGCCTGCGGCAATGTTGCGGGAGTGACCAACCAGTATGGCGATCGCCTTTGCCCGTGTTTCCGTTCACAGCCGATCGGCCGGCCATTCGGCCGTGGCCGGCGCCGCCTACCGGGCGGCGGAAAACCTCCATGACGAGCGCCTTGGCGTTACCAATCGCTACACGCATCGATCGGATGAGGTTGGCCATTCCGAGATCCTTTTGCCTGCCGATGCTGACGAAGCGCTGAAGGACCGGGCCACCTTCTGGAATGCCGTTGAGGCGCGCGAAGATCGCAGCAATCGGCGCGCGTCAGCTCAGGTGGCGAAGGATCACGTTATCGCCTTGCCGCGCGAGGTCAGCCGCGAAGATCACGTGAAGATGGCCCGCGAGTTCGCAAACGAAATGTTCGTCTCGAAAGGTGTGCCCTTGGACCTGGCGGTTCATTACCATTCGGACGGCAACCCGCATGCTCATCTCTACTCACCGACCCGCACGCTCGAAGGAAGCGAATTCGGCAAGAAGGCGCGGGAGCTTAATGGAAACTTCGCGAAAGGCTTCAAGGTTCGCGATGACGAACGACTGGCCGATCACTGGAAGGAATTCCAGAACCGCTATTTCGAGCGGGAAGGGATCGACCTTGCCGTGACGCCGCGTGCCGAGGGGCTTGAAGCCACCCCGCACATGGGCGCGGCCGGGAAGATCGAGAAAAATGGCGAGGTCACGAACCTCGGCCAGCACCGACGCGACGTGGAAGCGCGCAACCGCGCGCGGCTTATCAAGAAGCCTGAGCTGTTGCTGGAGATGGTGACCGAGCGCAGAAGCGTCTTTCAGGCCAAGGATCTGGAGAAGATCGCCGCGAGCTATCTGGGGGAGGGGGGTGACGTTCAGCAACTTGCTAAGCAGGCCCTTGCCCACAAGTCCGTGGTTCGATTGGAGGATCATGCCGGCGAGAAGGGCAGGGGCAAGTTCACCACGAAGGACATGGTGAAGCTGGAAGCCACGATGGTGCAGCGCAGTCTGAGAATGAGCACGCCTGCAGGGCATGCCGCCGGGATAAAAGACGTCCGGGCAGCACTTGCTGACAAGCCATTCCTGTCGGAAGAGCAGCGGCACGCCGTGTCCCATGTCACCGGCAAGGGCCGCATTTCCGTCGTATCCGGACTGGCCGGTGCCGGCAAATCGACCATGCTCGATACGGCCCGCGATGCCTGGGAGCGCAGCGGTTATGAGGTGAAAGGCGCGGCGCTTGCTGGAATCGCCGCACAGGGTTTGACCGAGAGTGCTGGGATCCAGGCCCGCACACTGCATTCATGGGAGATGAGCTGGAAGAACGAGCGGGACTTGCTCAGCAAGGGTGATGTCTTTGTGATCGATGAAGCCGGAATGGTCGGATCCAAACAGCTCGCCAGGGTTCTGGAGACGGTCGACAAGGCCGGTGCGAAAGCAGTGTTGGTCGGGGACAGCGAGCAGCTGCAGCCGATCGAGGCCGGGGCGCCGTTCCGGGCGATTGCCGAGCATACGGGTTATGTCGAAATGACCGGCGTGCGTCGGCAGGAGCAGACATGGCAACGGCGGGCAACCAGGTTGCTCGCGACCGGGCGCACGAATGTCGCTCTGGAGGCTTACAGCCGGCGCGGTCACATGCAAATGTTTGGCCAGCGAGAAGAGGCGATTGAGCAAATCGCCAAGGACTATCTTGCGGACAAAGCATCTGCGTCGAAGGTCGTCTTGGCGCATAGCAACGAGGCAGTAAATGATCTTAACCGGACTATCCGTCAGGGACGCGTTCAGCTCAAAGAGCTGGGCGAGGAACGGAGCTACCAGTCAGAACGGGGTAAGCGCGCCTTTGCAATTGGTGACCGGATACTGTTCCGCCAGAACGACAAACAGCTTGGGGTTAAGAACGGCAGCCTTGGCAGGGTTACGGAGATTGGGGAGGGCTCACTATCAGCCCAATTGGACAGCGGCGAGAGACTGCGGATCGATCCTGCGGAGTATAGGAACTTCGATCACGGCTATGCCATGACCATTCACAAGAGCCAGGGCGCGACCGTTGACAGATCTTTTGTCCTGGGGACCGGCGGCATGGATCGGCATCTTACATACGTGGCTATGTCGCGGCATCGCCACAGGGCGGATCTCTATGTTGCCAAGCACACCTTCCATAAGGGTGCCGTCATGAGCCGACTGTCCAGAGCGGCTTTGAGTGAGACTACCTTGGATTATCTGGACCGGCGTGGTTTCGAGACTATGGCCGCCCGCCTGCGTGAAGCGGCGGCCTGGGTATCCGCTCAGAAGGAGCGCCTCGCGAGCCTCTGGGAACGGGCAGAGAAAGCCGTCGCGCCGATGAAGGAGTCAGGAATGATCAAAGAGTCTGGTGCTACTGCAACGATGGAACGTCCCGCCACGAGTGCCCGTGCATTCGACCTGCCGCCGTACCAATCGAAGGACGGTCGCGACAGCATGGGACGCGGGACGGATCCGGCGAGCGTGAAGAAAGCGATCGACGAATCACCAGCACTGAAATCGTCCCGAGTGAGCCTCGAAAGGTTCGCGAAGAACACTTATAGGGATCCAGTTTCTGCGGTCTCCAAGATTGATGGGTGGATAGAGCAGCACGGTTACGCAAAGACGGCGTCGACCGTGGCGAAGTTTCCCGAGCGTGTCGGAGATCTTCGATGCGACAGGGGTATGTTGGTCGGATCTAAAGCCCGCGAAGAGCGCCAGATTGCTATGAATGGCGCCCGCGGTATGGCCGACACAGTGAGGAACATGGAGCGCAGCGCGGCGCAAGTAGCTGCAGACCATGTGAAGATTGTAGAACGTCAACACAAGATAGATGCAACGTCAGTGCCGTCCTTGTCGGAGGGTGTACGCAATCACCTTCGGGAAATCCGTTCGGCCCAGGTGGAAGGGCCGGAGGCTATTGCAAAGGCCTACGAGAGTTTGAAGCAGGACGCCCGGTCAATGACCGAGATTAAGGCCTATCAGGATGCGGCGCGTATCCGTCTTGGATCACGGAATTATCAGAGTGCCGTTCGCGGAACGCAGGTTCGAGTTCCAGGTACTGATACACGGCAGCTCGCCGTTGTGAGCCGGACTTTGCAAACGGTGCAGCAAGCGCAAGAGACAGCGCGCCAGGTTCAGCAACTCGCACAGGGCAACAAACCGAAGCTTACAAGGTAGAAAGATCATGCGAAACCAACTCTCACAGGACCGGGTTAATCTGGCCTTTCGCGACAGCCTCGGGCCAGTCATCCAGGCAGCTCTCAGCGACACGAACGTTGTTGAAGTCATGGTCAATCCGGACGGACGGATCTGGATCGACCAAATCAGAGGCGGGCGGACTGACACCGGGCAGCTGCTCGATTTTCCGACGACCGAGACCATCATCAGATTGGTTGCCGATCACATTGGCGAAACGGTTACGCAGGATGCGCCGTTGATCGCTGGCACGATTCCAGAGACCGGCGAACGGTTTCAGGGGCTTTTGCCACCCCTCACAGCCAATCCGAGTTTTACGATACGGAAGCGGCCAGCGGTGATTTTTACGCTGGAGGATTACCAAGCGGCCGGAATCATGTCGGCTGAACAGGCGAAGATACTTCGGCGTGCGCTCGAGCAGCGCAAAAACATTCTGATAGCGGGCGGCACGGGGACCGGCAAGACAACATTCGTCAACGCGCTGTTGGCCGAGCCGGTCTTTGCCAAGGACCGGATCGTCATCATTGAAGACACAGCCGAGCTCCAGTGTATTGCAGAGGACCAGGTGAAGCTTTTGACCAAGCGCAGCGAGCCCGCTGTGACGATGCGGGATCTCGTGAAGACGACTCTACGGCTGCGCCCAGACCGCATCATCATTGGCGAGATTCGCGACGGTAGCGCGCTCGATATGCTGAAGGCTTGGAATACCGGCCACCCCGGCGGGGTAGGGACCGTGCATGCGAATTCGGCGGAAGATGCGCTTTATCGGATAGAGGATTTAATTGGAGAGGTTTCTCAAACCATTCCGAAGCGCGCAATCGCCCAAGGGATCGATTTGATCGTCTATATGGAAAGAGATCAAATTCGATCAGCAGGCCGCGTTATCCGATCGATCGTATCTGTCGAAGGGATTCGAGACGGGAACTATGAGATGGTAGCTTTGGGGTCGCTCATTGCCAAGCTTTGACGAAGAAGTCTCTCATCATCTGACGATGGCTTGGATCTCTACCATACAATGAGAAAAACGCTTGTTTCGAGTTAGAAAGTCGCGATCCGTGGATGCCGTTCTCACGCGGAATGCAAAAGGTAAGGAGGCCTCTTTACTTGCAAAACGCGGCTTTGAGGCGCGGTGCACGCTTTCAATTGGCCGAGCTTGATGTTTCAATTGGTCGGCAATTGATTTTCAATTGGTCGACGTGGTACTTTCAATCAGCAGAAACCCCGTAGGCCTCGAAATGTATCCCAGATTTGCAAAATCACGCATCGAAGAAGCGCTGTCCGACACGCGTGTTGTCCTCATTTCGGGGCCTCGACAGTCCGGTAAAACGACGCTTGCAAAAGACATCGCCTCAGACAGGACTGCATTTCTTACCTTGGATGATGCAAGCGTTCTTCGATCAGCCATCGACGACCCTGTTGGCTTCGTGCGGGGATTGGACCGCGCAGTGATTGACGAAATCCAGCGCGCGCCGGACTTACTGCTGTCAATTAAAAAGACAGTTGATGATGACAAGACGCCAGGAAAGTTCCTACTGACTGGATCTGCCAATCTAATGACACTTCCCAAGGTGGCTGATTCACTCGCCGGCCGCATGGAGGTTATCCGCCTATTACCGCTTTCACAGGCCGAGCTCTTCGGTAAAAACGCGAGCTTTATCGACAAAGCCTTCGCGGCACAGACACCAACCTCGGATCACATGATCATCGGGGATGAATTGATCGAGACAGTGCTCGCGGGTGGCTACCCTGAAGCGCTTGAGCGAAAGAGATGGGCACGAAAACAGGACTGGTACAATGATTACATTGACGCGATCGTTCAGAAGGACGTTCGGGATATAGCCCAAATCGAACAACTTACGATTATGCCTAAACTGCTGTCGGTATTGGCTGAGCATTCAGGTCAACTGGTAAACTACTCTGGCATCGGAGCAGCTCTTGGTTTGAACCATGTGACCACCCAAAAATACCTACGGATATTTGAGCATCTTTATTTGGTTCATAGCCTACAACCGTGGTTCACAAACCGTCTCAAAAGGCTCACGAAATCGGCCAAGTTGCATTTTCTTGATGCCGGGCTCCTCGCCGCTCTGCGAGATGTGTCCCCGGATGTGGTGCGAAAAGACAAGACGGTTTTCGGTTCGATATTAGAGACTTTTGTGTTCAGTGAGCTTCGAAAGATCGCTTCTTGGAGTGATCAACGTTGTTCTTTTTCTCATTTCCGGGATAAGGATAAAAATGAAGTCGATATTGTTTTGGAGAATCGGCGCGGCGAGGTTGTTGGGATCGAAGTGAAATCCTCAGCGACTGTGTCCAAGGATGATTTTTCCGGGATGCGAAAACTGGCGCAAGCCTGCGGTGACAAATTCGTTCAAGGCTTGGTCCTTTACGATCACGACCAAACCGTCCCATTCGCAGACAATATGTTCGCAGCCCCGCTCTCCAGTTTATGGAGTTCGGCATGAGACATTCAGAACGACCAGAGATCTGCTCAAGCAAACTCTAGAAATACTGTCGTGTTTTCATCCGATTTAGAAAGACGACTTATTGATTCAGGGGGCACGAATGACCTACGGATATCAACCGGGTTTTATCGGAGAATCTTTGCACATCCCGATGCCAGAAATTGCTGACCAAATGCTTTTGGAGCAGGTCCTTTCGCGGACAAGTCTGCGAAGTAGCCTCTACTCAGATCACCTCAACTACACTTTGTTGATGAACCGCGACACCAAGCAGTTGATCTGTTCTGCCCACAACATCGATCAAATCAGCAACATCAACCAGTTCAAGGATCTGACGAAGGAGCAGAAGAAAAAGTACGACGGATCGAAGGGTTGGACATTCGACGCAGATGTTGGCAGGCAGTTCCAGCTTGGTGATGAATACTACAAGAACAAGGTCCATAGTTTCGGCATTACGGTCGAGAATCCTTACGACAAGGGCCACATGGTAATGCGTAACAACGCGATGTGGGGAAGCTCGCTGGAAGAGATGGACGAAGCAGGCAAGGCCACATACGTCTACGCTAACGCAGCGCTGCAACACAAAAACCTGAATCGCAGCGAATGGCAGGCCATCGAGATGGACATCGTTGGCGACTTGGGTTTGGACAGCAATGGCAAGCTTTGCGTGTTTTCCGGACCCATCTGGGGGCCGCTGGATCGCATTGTGCACAACGTCAATACCGGAGATATAGGACGGGTTCCCTCTGGCTTTTTCAAGGTGATCTGTTTTCACATGAAAGAGCCTCCCGACGATAATCCACTAGGCGTCTTGACCTTCGCGGTCTTTCAGGATCGCAATGTCATTGCGCAGCAGAAGGGGGGACGGATCGTCAAAACCGATCAAAGGTACCAGATCACGATCATGGAGCTTGAGAAATTGACCGGTTTGAAGTTCGATGACAAGATTCGGGACCGCAATCCGTTGATCTATCAAAAGAAAACGGCGGACCGAGAGAATATCACTGTCCGCCAACTGCCCGAGAATATTCCGATTGCCAGCAAAGAAGACCTGATCTTGCAGCTGACCGGGCCACGCAATGGCGTGTTGCCTCTGACGGATCGACCTGTTGCCATCAACGCAGCCATGATCCGGCCAAAACAGGGCAGTAATATAGGTGAATGGGTGACACTCTTTAACCGAACAGAAGATGATTTTCCGGTGGACGGGTGGAGCCTTCGAGACATGAAGGGACGGGCGATAACCCTGTCTGGCAGTATTGCAGCGGCGGGGGCAATGCGGATAGCGAACAAGGCACTCGCCCCGATCCGTTTGTCTGACGACGGCGGGAATCTCATCTTGCGCGACGCAGATGGCCAACAGATTGATCATGTGAGCTGGACAGAGCACGCCATCAAAAAGGTCGCTCGCGGCACCGCGTACCAATTCGAAGTGGGGCAATGACGAAATTGCATACTAATCGTTTGAGTTAGCGCCGCAGCGAATGTCTGCAAAACGGGTTGCAACCGCAGCATCTGGAACTCTGGGCTCTAAGCTGTAGAGCACGAGACTTGATCTGACATTTCTGCTCTTCTGGAGCGCAACAAGGAGTGTCGATCAATGACAAGCATTCAAGAGAAGATCATCAAGCCGAAGCTGGGGCTTCTGGAACTTGCCAGGCAGCTCGGTTCCGTTTCGCAAGCCTGTAATGTGATGGGCTATTCGCGAGACAGCTTTTACCGTTTCAAGGAACTCTATGAGCAAGGCGGTGAAGAGGCCCTGATGGACCTCAGCCGCAAGAAGCCGATCCTGAAGAACCGCGTGCCAGAGCATGTCGAGCGCGCGGTGATCGAACTGGCGATTGAGAACCCGGCCTTGGGTCAGAAACGCGCCAGTTGGGAGCTTCAGCAGAAGGGCATCATGGTGTCGTCGTCGGGCATCCGCTCGATCTGGCTGCGCAATGATCTTGAGACCATGAAAAAGCGCCTGAAGGCCCTGGAGGCCCGCGCCGCCCAGGAGGGCATCCTGCTGACCGAAGATCAGATGGCCGCGCTGGAAAAGGCCAAGCAGAAGAAAGAGGCGCATGGCGAGATCGAAAGCCACCATCCCGGTTATCTGGGCAGCCAGGACACCTATTACGTTGGCACGATGAAGGGCGTGGGACGCATCTATCAGCAGACCTTTGTCGATACCTATGCCCGCGTCGCGATCTGCAAACTCTATACCGAGAAGACGGCCATCACAGCAGCGGACCTTCTGAATGACCGGATCATCCCGTTCTTTGCCGAGCACGGGGTCAGCCTGCTGCGTGTCCTGACGGATCGCGGAACCGAGTATTGCGGCAAGGTCGAGAACCACGCCTACCAGCTCTATCTTGCGCTCGAGGACGTGGATCACTCCAAGACCAAGGCGAACAGTCCGCAGACCAACGGCATCTGCGAACGCTTCCATCGGACGATCAAGGATGAATTCTACGACATCGCGTTCCGCAAAAAGTTGTATCGCACGGTGGATGAATTGCAGACTGATCTCGATGTATGGTTGGCCAAGTACAACGAGCAACGCCCTCACTCGGGAAGATACTGCTACGGCAAAACGCCTATGCAGACCTTCCGCGAAACGCTACACATCGCTGCAGAGAAGACGATCAAAACGCACAACAAATCGGACAGTGCCCAAGCCATTCTCAGCGCCGAAACCTGAGATGTCCGTCAGATCAAGTCTGAAGTTTTACACTTAAAGCCCTGCATCCTTCGTTCTCGTTGCCGAACCGACAGATGCGAGTTCTCAGCCCGATTGTTACTCCGTCCGCCGGTGAGATGTTTCTCCGTCACACCAAGATCGCGCAATGCAGCACCGTAGGAGGGCAGCTTGTCAGTCACAAAGGTGTCCGGAGCAAAGCCCTGCTTCTTCAGCAATTTGCGCATCAGCTTGAGCGCTGTTTTCTTGTTGCGCCGGGATTGAACAAGATTGTCCAGAACCTCGCCCTCACTGTCCACTGCGCGCCACAGATACATCCGTTTCCCGTTGATCGAGACGAATGCTTCATCCAGGTGTTACTGTGAAGCGGCTCGTGGACGCGCTCGCCTTAGCTTTCGAGCATAAGCCCGCCCGAACTTCAGCGACCAGCGTCGAACTGTTTCGTAACTCACATCGATGCCACGCTCCGCGAGCAGATCTTCAACGTCTCGAAAGCTCAACGGGAATCGAAATTAGAGCCACACGGCTTGTTGAATGATCTCCGCTGGAAACCGGTGACGGCAATAGTTGACTGTCTTCATCGGAGCAGGCTATCAGCAGCGACAGCCAATGCCATCCATTGCCGTGACAACACCGCGATGATTTCTCACTAGCGCCATTGGATGCGCTTCAGGCGGTTTTAACCGAGGTCAGGAAGCTTCCTATCTCCTGGCCCAGCCTGTTTGCTTGTTCGGACAGGTCCGATGCCAGGTCCTTCACTTGATTTGCCGCCTGACTGGTTTCACCGGTGGCGTTGCTGACCTCAGCAATGTTGGTGGTAACCTGAGAAGTTCCGGCGGAGGCTTCCTGCACGTTCTTCGAAATCTCCTGTGTCACTGCGCTTTGTTCCTCTACTGCAGATGAGATCGCCGTTGCAATCTCTGCCATCTGTTCGATGGTTCCATTCACACGCTCGATGGCCGTCACGGCATCGACGGTAGAATTTTGCATCGCAGTAATCTGTTGGCTGATCTCTTCTGTTGCCTTCGCAGTTTGATTAGCGAGAGATTTAACCTCGCCAGCCACAACGGCGAAGCCTTTTCCGGCATCGCCCGCACGAGCAGCTTCAATCGTAGCATTGAGCGCTAACAGGTTAGTCTGCTCAGCGATATCCTGGATCAGGTTGACTACCGCGCCAATTTTTTGTGCTGCGTCGGCAAGAGCGTTCATGGTTTCGCATGTCCGATCTGCTTCGTCTTTTGCCTGATTGGAAACGTTCGCTGACTGTGCCATTTGGCGGCTGATTTCCAGGATCGCACTGTTTAGTTCCCCAGATGAAGCGGCTACCGTCCCGACGTTTGCCGAAGCCGACTCTGCCGCCTGTGCAGCCATGCTCGACCGCTCGCTGGTTTGGGTTGCCGTGTCGGTCATGCTCTTGGCTGTGCTGTCTAGCTGTATGGATGCTGACGTCACAGTTCCGAGCGCCTGGCTAACGGTCTTGTCGAATGCAGTAATCAAGCTCTCGACGGCTTGCGCCCGCTGCGCCTGAGTTTCGCGCTGTTTGCTTTGTTCGGCTTCCAGGCGATCCCGCTCCAAGGCGTTTTCCTTAAACACAAGGACGGCCCGGGCAATATCGCCAATTTCATCCTTGTTGTTTGTTGATGGGATTTCTTGCACCGTATCACCCTCCGAGAGAGCCACTATGGCTTGGGTCATCCTTTGGATCGGCTTGCTGACGCTTCGGCCGATCGTAACGCCGAGAATCACGGCAATTCCGAGAACGGCCAAACAGACGGTTACGAAGATAGTTTCTGTCAAGTCCCGCGCTTCGTCGAGCGAGGCCTCGGCCACGACGAGGCCTTCCTCTGCGACAGCAAATGTGCGTTCAAAGTCATCTTTCATGCGTGCGAAGGTATCGCTCAGCTTTGGCTCTGTCTCCTTTAAGAGCATTCGGGTCTCCGCCCATGCGTGAAAATCCTTGTCATAGGTGTCCATCAAACCGGAGAGCTCCTGTTTGAGGGCATGAGGTAAGTTCTCATTCGCCAACAATTCATCAAATTCCTGCCGCCGCTCCTCGATGCGGAGAATGTATTTTTTTTCGCCACGCAGCATGAAGTCCTTTTCGTGTCTACGCATCATGAGCATTTTTACTGTCAGAGCATCGGCGCCGACTTCTTTTAGCTTACTTTCGACCGCATGAATGGCTTCTCGAAGAGCTCCTTGAAGGCCGCTGTTCTCGTTCACACCTAGCTGCTTGTTTAGTTTGACGACCTTTTTAAACAATTCGGCGTGCTCAGCAATTCCAGCTTTCAGGTGGGTCACTTCCTCCTGGATCTGCGCAGTAACTTCCATGGTTGCAAGTTCCTCGAGTGACCTTGTCACTCTGTTCTCCGCCTCTTCGTACTCTGCGATTGTGTTGAGATCTCGGCGTATTATGAAGTCCTTTTTCCGGCGGCGCATCTGAAGAGTGCCGTTCTCAATGTTTTTAGAAACCTGCGCGAGACGTGCGTGCTGCTGAAGCGAATCGAAAGCCTGTTTCATGTTCATATCGCCGAACAAATAGGTGCCACTTAACACTATCGTTGAAGCGATGCTTAGCGCAGATAACACGCTAATTCGAAATGAAATTCGAAACTGTTCTAGAGCGGCAGTGATGTTAAGTCGAAACATGAGCTAACCCTTTAGCTAAGAGCTTCACAACAGATGAAAACTCAATTTGCACAACACGAATAATATTTATATTATTCATTAATATCAATATGTTAGACGATAAAAATGAAAATAGTCTAAAATGAAAATCGAAAATTTTGCATGACTCCAAAAACTTCACTTCTGGTGGTTAAAGCAAAGTGCTCTAATCGAGATTATCGATTACAAGTTCAATCTGCTGATAGGCCTGACGCGCACCATCTGCACTGCTCCATGCACTCACTGTTTCATTGCGAAAACTGCGAATTGTTCTTCGCGAAATGAGGTGGCGTTTGATTTTGAAGGTGTTGTAGGACGCCGCACGAGTTACCTAAAATCGCCAGTTGATACCAACGCGAATCATGGCACTTCTCAAATCCAAGTCGACCCCTCGACTGAATTCACTGGGCCCTGCTATGCAATTGGGGCCACAGCCGGAAGAAATATCTGCTTCCCCTAAATCGACATAGAGAGCGTCCAGCTTTACCGACCAGTTTTTCGAGAGTGCATACTCAAGGCCGGCTCCGGCAGTCCACCCAATTTCGACAATGTCTTTACTTGCCGGATATTGATAGGGGTAAAAGCTGGCAGTTGGGCCTGTATTGACAAAGTCTGAGCTGATCTCAATGCCGCCAAAGGCCGTGCCACCGGTTCCATAAACCATCAGGCGATCTGAAACGATATGCCCGAGTCTGAGGCGCGCGGTACCGAGCCATTTCCATTCAGCCGTTGTTGTGAACAGGGGGCGGGTGAACGCGGGTATGCCGTAAAACAGGTCGAACTGTGAGTCATTTGATTCCGCCACTTCGATCGAGGAGTGCTGTAGATCAAATTCGAAGCCGATGATACTTCGGTCAATCAGGTAATTATAACCAACTTGTCCGCCGCCGCTAAAGCCATCACCTTCAGAACTTGAACCAGGTACATTTATGCAAAAAGGCCCATCTTCAACATCCAAAGCATCAGTGCATGTGGGAGATAAATTGCTGTAAGCGATACCCCATCCGGCATTTGCTCCGATATAGATACCCTGCCAGTTCGAATAAGAGCCATCTTCTTGGCGGGCTGTAGCAGCTTTGATGTCAACCATCAGCGCCGGAACAATCATTAGCAAAATAGAAAGAAGGCAGAGACACCTATTGATGCCCAAGCTCGTCTTGTTAATGTATCTCATGGAATGGTCTCGATTGCTAATCCGTGAAATCGAAAATATAAGATTCGGAGAAACGCGTTTCCGAAATGTTATGGCCAATATACCGGATGTTTATTAACATAATTGAAATATAAATCGCAATAAACAAATTTTTTTACTGCAGTTAAATATTTTTAATAAATGAAATAGTGTGTAATGAAGAGATTATAAAGATGTCTTTGTTATTTATTATTACCGTGGCTTCGCAAAATATTCACCGCATATATTTATCTGAGATCACCTAACAATGTTCGTGTAATGGGCTTTTCTTAACTTGCTGCCACATAGCAATTGGATCCGGTTGCCAGCGAAACAGGGGCGTTGGACTATCACGTTCCACCGAAGTAAGTGATCAGGATGAACGGTTGTCCTAATCCTGTGTGGCTTTATGAAAATGCTTGCTGTCGATGAATTCGACATCAGGCGAGGGTATTTTCTCGCTGCAGCTGAATACGCATTTTATTTTCTATTTTAAAGAGAATTTTGGATGACATATTTTGTGGATTCGGTAAGCGAAATAAGGAACTCCGCTATGAAAAAGGCCTCGTGTTTCCTAATTATCCTCCATTTGGTTAACATGAAAAATATACGCTTAAAGGTTGTTTCAAAAATATTGTTTTTATATTTGAAACAATAAGTACAAAATTATTTTCACCCCATTTTTACAAAATTTTTATTGACTAATTTCTTGAATTTCTAGATAGCTTCACGCGATTTTGGAATTCTGAGCACAAGCAATGACGAGACAGATCTGCGGACAAATAATGGAGACGAGCTTCGGTCGTTTGGCTCGGTTGCTACCCATTCTTGCTGTCTTGTATTTGGCCGTTTTTCCTCACTCCGCGCATTCCCAAATTCTCGACGATCGTGTTCATGGCCCGAAAGGACACGAGTTGTCCCACCATCACGAACACATATCCTCAAGTGATCGTGCTGTAGAAAGCAGTCCTGAAACAGGTCACTTCATAGGCGAGCATGACGAAGCCGGGTCGCACGGAAATTGCTCGTATCTTTGCGATTTCGTGCTGTTGACACCACGTGCAGGTTTTCTGCGGCGCGCCTTTCCTTCAATCTGGGCGCAGCCTACTGAGCAGCTCCGGATACAGGTTCTCTCCTCCGATCCGCCCCCGCCTCGTGTTCGATCCTGAAACCCCAATCGTGCCGTAAGTCAGCTGCATTTCCGTTTGTAAAGAGCGGAAGCACAAGTGCTTGCCAGACTCTGCTCGACTTCGTCGATCAGTGTGTAACGCAATAGTAAAACTGCTTCATTTTCTCGACAGTTCAATGCTAATGGGCTGAGGGGTGATCGTGTTAACTCGAGGAAACTTGGGTTATACGTATATCTGAATGTAATTTTCTTACTAGTTTAGGAAAAGATAAAATAAATGAACAAAGTAAAGACTTTGATTAGGTGTAGTTCTGTACTTGTTGGGGGCATCCTGTTTCTTGCAGCATCCGGCGCACACGCGGGGCTCATTAATGTGAGCGAAATCCGAATTTACAATGCACTGAACCAGGCACTTCAAGTCTCCGAAGTTGTTGCCATCGAAACCTCAACGGGTATTGATGTAGCGTTGGCTGAAAATGGAGCCACTGCGTCACATGGCGCTCTGGGTTCCAGATCTGACGGATCTGGACCGTCTTTTGCCATAGATGGTGTTGCTCCCGCAGCGCACCCATATGAGTTCCACTCAATCAATAGCGGAGTACCGGATTTTCTCATCATAACGTTTGACGATCCTGTCGAGCTCGACTCGTTATCGGTGTACGGCCGGCTGGGCCAATGGTCGCTTCGAGATGTTTACAATGTTGAATTTTACGATCTGAGCGGAAGTTTGCTTCACAGTCTTTTCGAATTTGATGCTCGTGGGTCAACACACATGGCAATGGCAGAATTGCCTGATACCTCGGAGCACTTTTCGGCTGTTGCTGTTGCCGAGCCAGCCACTTTGGCTCTCCTGGGGTTGGGACTTTTGGGGTTGGGATTTGCGGGGGCGCGGTTTGGGTGTCTCAGGTCCTACAACCTGAACCGTACAGCGTAGAAAAGCTTCGTTTTGCCACATAACCGTTTTGATTGGTTCGGTAAGCGGTCCGTTCTGTTATGCGCGGAAGGGGACGCAATTCTTAACCGAGGTAAGAGGACGGGCGGCTTGTGACGGCCGGTGCTTCTGGGGCGAACACGCTCCTCCTAACTCAGGTCGTCGAGTTCAGATCTATGGAGAGCGGTGATGGGTTTGGTTGACAGAGTACACAGGATGAAAGCTACAGGGAGTTTTGGCCGCATGGGCCGGCTACTGCCCTTTCTTTCTGTCCTCTATATCGCCGTTTTTCCTCATTCGGTGCATTCCTACATTCTCCACGACCACGCTCACAGCCAACACGACCATCAGACTGCGCTTCATCAAGAGCAATTGTCGTTGAGGGAAGAGGCCGGAAACGAACTCCCTGAAACGGACTCTTCGGAAAGCGGATACCATCAAACGGCGTCACACGAAGACTGTTCGTTTCTTTGCGACTTTATGCTGCCTATATCAAAAAATTGTGCGCATTCGATTGCTTTAATTTCAACGAAGACATGGTGTGTCGTGCGCGCATGGACACACATTCTTACTACTGACCCGCCTCCGCCCCGAGTTCAACCCTGAAATTCTAGTCGTGCCAAAAGCCAATCGGGATTTCCGCTACCTATCGGCAGGGAAATGAACGACTGGCACCTATTTTTCAACACAGCTCAGAGAACTCATACAGCGGTGTGAGTTAGGATTGAAAGTATCATGTCCAAAATTTCAATGACCCTATGCGGCGTTGTATTGGTTGCGCTTTATGCCAGCTCAAATGAAGTTGCCGCCGCGCCCGTAACCGAGTGGGACTACGCGGTCTCGGCCGGGTTTTCCAACTTTAGTCCAGAAGCACCCGATCAAAATTCAGATCCAAATCGGGACACCAACAGAGGCGTAGTTGGGGACAACGTAGCCTTTGGTTCTCCAACTCGATTGCGGTGGGGGACGCCTCTAACGCCGGCGAGTGAGCCGGGAAGCGCCTTAAGCGTCACATCATATACTGGTGGGGACGGGCAGCGCGTTGCTACAAACGGAGAGGCTGTTGAAGGTTTCACGTTGACGCACGACAATAGGCTTCTCCAAGGGCCATTTGGTAATCTGGAAAGCTTTCAATTGACTGTCGGACTTGAGTTTCGCCCGGACGGCGGGCTCGTAGAGTACATGCCGATCACTCTTGATTTTAGTTATCGAGAGCAACGGACAGACGATTGTCTGATCGACGACCCCCTTTGCATAGATGTTCTTGTTTTGGAGAACCCTGAAGAACTCGTACAGTCATTCGTTCTCGACGGCGAGCTCTATTCTGTCGAGGTATTGCTTGCAGACTTCGGGCCTCTATCGGACGACGCTTGCGGGCTTGCAGGTGCGGCCTTTGGATGCTTTGGGGTCGCGACGCATGAAACTGGAAATGAGGTAAGGGAGTACCAGTCGAGTGTCAGAATAAGTTCTGACGCCACAGGCCCGACTGTCGCGGTTCCCGAGCCGGGGACTTTAGCACTATTTGGTTCCAGCTTGATGTTCCTCGGATTGGCACGGCGCCGCAAAGTTCTCAAGCGCTGACGACTTTGGGGTCTCCGGACCAACGTGCATGATCGCGCCTTACCGGAGGCCCCAACGTCCAGTCATGAATACCCGCGTTGCGCTTCCAACGTCACGGATTGAGTCGCAGCGGGGACTCGACCGCGTTCAAGGCGCAACCTTCAGTTTTCAGGATGTCTACATGTCATTTAAGGCTCATGAACTACTAAATACCCAGATTGCGCAGCGTATACGTGCCCGTCGTCTCGCGCTTGGATTGACACAAACTGACGTTGCCGAAGCTCTTGGCGTTTCTTTTCAGCAGCTACAAAAATACGAAAGAGGCGTGAATAGGATTGGTGCCGTACAACTCTACACACTGGCCGATTTACTGGACGTATCGATCAATTTCTTTTTTAGGAATGGCGACGCTGATGGGTTGCTTTGCAATGGCGTCGATCAAGATCTTGCCAGGTCAAACCAATCGGCACGTCTGATTGAGGCATTTTATGCGATTCCATCTGCGGAGGTCAGAGCCAGCGTGTTCAAGTTCCTTCGTTCGCTCGACAAAACCAAGGCACAGTGAGGCTCTGGCGCTCGTAGGTCTGTCCGGCAATAACAACGTATTTCACGGTCTCTAGCAAACCGGTATTGCCTGGGTGTGCACTGCGATAACGCGCGCTCGATTGGTCAACACCGTTATTAGAACACGTCTGCTGTTGGCCCACATCATGCGTTTAGCAGACGTGACCCACGGCCTCTCGCTTCACGGCAGACAGCACCGCTTTTGCGACGCAAGTTTCTTGAGATTGACGTTATTTAGTATCTGTTCTGGGCGCAGTTTCTTCAGCTTCGCGCTCTCGTCCTCCAGAGCCCGCAACATGTGTACGTCCGACGCTTCGAGCCAGGCGAACTTGGCGTGTCATTTGATCCCTTATTCGACAATACAATACGAAGTGTGCGATTCGCATCGCACCACAAAGTTGTGATTGCTGCATCCATCGAATGGGCAGTCTAAGGATTACTTCTCAAGGCATCTTTCAATGGATTCAAGTAACTCGTCATTGTGAATGGGTTTGTATAAGGCATCACGGGCGCCAAGGCTTTTCGCAATTGCCAGAAAGTCGAAATTGCCTATGCGTGAACCTCCCGAGATCGCAATGATCCCTAATTCAGGGGCGATCTTTCTAAGTTCGGTGATCAATTCAAGGCCATCTTTTTCCGGCATCACGATATCGGCAACGACCAAGTCGATCGGGCGTTCCTTGATAGCTTTGATAGCTTCAGTTCCGTCGGCTGCAACCGTTACTTCGTGACCAGCGCCGGAAAGGGTAAAGTCGAGCATTTCACGAACAAGTATCTCATCATCCACTACCAGTATTCTTGCCATTTCATCCCTCCACGTGAACCCATCATATAGCTTAAACAAAGTGTTGTCTTTATCGCCTTGAGTTATGGAGCAATAAAATGCAACCCCTGGCGGGGCGCTTAATATGAAAAATAACATAATAACTGTCAGTAGAATATCAGACTTAGGTTATGAACTTGCATGTCATCACGCGTTAGACGATTAGTTTGTGGCTGTTGCCACTACGCGGTTGCGGAGGTGACTGGATGCACGCAAAACCTCGCGTAATTTGAGGGATTGTGATTCGTTGTCTCTGTGGAGGCGCGACGATGTATATGAACAGTCTTTTGGTTTTATCGGATCATCTGAAAGGTCTGAGCAAGTATTGCGATCCGGTGGAATTACTTGATGCCAAGGTGGACTTTGAGTTTTTTCGAGGGTGGTTGGTCGAGGGTTCGGTATGGCGATGGTGTTAAGGGTGGCCGGCTGCCCTTTGACCCAGTGTCGATGTGCAAGGTTTTGATCCTGCAAGCCCAGCACAATCTCTCGGATGCGCGGGTGGAGTATATGATCCGGGATCGGCTTTCCTGGATGCGGTTTCGGGGCTTTGATCATAGCGCAGCGACTCCCGACGAGAACACGATCCGGCTCAATCGTAACAAGTTGATCGGGACAGGGACGCTGCAATGGGTGATGAAAGCCTTTGATTGGCAACTTCAAAAGAAGGGTTATCTGCCAATGTTGGGGCAGATAACCGACGCCAGCCTGGTGCCGGCACCCAAGCAACGCAACGCAGAGAGCAAGAAAGCAGACATCAAGTCTGGCAAACAGCGAATGAGATCTGGATTCGGACACCCAGCCGAGCCATAGAGGTGGTAGCGGGGTAGGGTCTCGAATAGCATCGGCAGCTTGTTTTATCTCCACAGTAGCTTGGATGGGCAGCACAGTACGTCCCACCTACCGGCCGTGGTTGATGTGGTTCTCCACGAAGCGCTCGAGTCGATCCTAATGATCGCTAAGCGTCTCGGAATCGCTCACAACATTGGTACGCGGCTCACGGTGGAGTTGATGAAGACAGGAGCAATACGTGTGATCACTGCCTGGGCGCACTTAAATGCCTACGCAATCAATTAGGTTGTTAGCCGCTGGCAAGAATCCTCGAACTTCCTAACAACCTTTACTGCTTGCCAATCGACATCTCGGAGTTACCCGGCCCAGTCATCGTGCCAAAAAACCACTGGCAGCGATCAGTTCCCTGATAGGGCCGTGACCCCTCACGTGGTGTTTACGGTTTTTAAATGAACAATGTTTAAACAATTCCTATAAAGCATAAACGTTTTGCAAATTCGCGAGGTCCTCGAAGTATCACAGGAAAGTCCACGTCAATGAAACCACAGTTGCTTGTGGCTTCCTTAGGTTTTTGAGGCAGGGAATCCGAGAAACCGTCGTCATCATATCCATCAATTAACACGGAATAAATCTCAATGAGTACCCAATCTAGTAACTCGATTAAGGCTAGTAGGTGGGACGTACTGTGCTGCCCATCTAGGCTGACGAAGAGGAGCGATTCGATTTTGGGTTTTCGCCGCCTTGCGGGCTTGGTTGTTACTTTCATATCGGTGTTTTTCCCGGGCGTTGCTTCAAGTGAAAACGAAATCTTCCGTGATTCGGTTGTGCAGGAAATCCGATCCTGGGCTTCGACTCCGGTCGTGTTCCTGGCACTGGGTGCGAGTAACGAGCGTTATGCCGACCTGAACCAAGCCGGGATCGACGCGTTAGATAAACAGTGGCTCACCGAGCGAGAAAAAAGTGATCAACCGCTGATCACTGCAGTGCTCTCAAGCCCACTCTCAAGCTATCTCACCATGATTCAATCACGATCACATGGTCTCTATGCCGAGATAATCGTGATGGACGCAAAGGGTCTGAATGCTGGACAGAGCGCGGTCACATCTGACTTCTGGCAGGGCGATGAGGATAAGTGGCAGAAAACCTACCTCGTTGGTCCCGACGCCGTCTTCATTGATGAGATCCAACTAAATGAAAGACTGGGCACGGAAAACGTTCAGGTCACTCTGTCGATCGCTCAGAATGGCCAAGTTGTTGGGGCAATCACGGTTGAAATCAATGTCACTGAATTCCGCCGCCGCCGTGACACCGGAAAAGCTGAACTGCACCAGTTCTCGGGGAGAGAAAATGAAAATCGTTAACGACGCACGAATCTCCAACAAGCTGATCGCAGCCTTCACAGCACTCGTCTTTATCATCTTATGCCTCGCCGGCATTACTTTCGTGGTTCTTGGTAAAGCGCAACAGAGTGTTGAACACACCAAACGCATCAACGAAATTTCGTTCGATATCAAAGAATTACGCCAGAAGATTTCCAGTCAACAGGCAGCAATACGGGGTCTGTTGTTAAGCGGTGACCGGGAATACATAACTGATTACGAAGTTGCCAAAACATCTTACACGACTCTGCTTGAGGCTTTGCAAGTACGTTTGAACATGGCGGAAGCCAGTGATCTCATGAATACCGCCAACGGTTTGATTTCGACCTGGCAAAACGAGATTGTCGCGCGGCAGATCAGTCTGATGCGCAATCCCTTAACCGTCGACGAAGCGCGGGTTCTCGAGGTGAATGGCCATGGCGAACGGATGTTGGTGAGAGCCAATGCAGATCTGACAAAGCTCAATGAGCTTGCTGTACAATTGACAGATCGCAACGTGCAGGCGATGGCTGATAAGCTTAACATTACACTTGGTGTTCTTTTGGTTGGTGCTACCATTGCGACGCTCTTTTCGATTGTCGCCTGGTTTACCCTGTCGCGGACAATTGCAACCCCTATTAATGAAATGTCCATGTTTATGGACGAGATGGCGGAAGGGCATTACGATGAGTCGACGGCTAACCAGCAGCGACTTGACGAAATCGGTCAGATGGCCAAATCGGTAGAGTTCTTCCGGCAACGCCTGATCGAAAATCGTGAAATGGAGGCGCTGGCTGACCGACAGAACGAGGAAAAGGCGGTCCGAGCCAAACGGATCGAGAAAGTAACGAGCGAGTTCGACCATACCTCTACTCAACTGGTTTCCAGCGTGGCGGATGGGTCGGCCAAACTGAAAAACGTTGCGATTTCCATGTCTGAGATAGCTGAACGCACTGAGCAGATGAGCGCCGATGTTGCCACTGCTGCGGAACAAGCCTCGTCGAACGTGGAGACGGTGGCTGGTGCGACGGACGAGATTAACTCGGCGCTTTCGGAAATTGCCGTGCAGGTTTCCCGAGCGACCTCCGTTGCCCAGTCAGCGGTGACAGCAGCGGGAGAGACAACACAAGTGATCAATGGTTTGCGCGCGCAATCCGACTCGATCGGCGACGTTATAAAGCTGATCAACGAGATCGCGGAGCAAACCAATCTCCTGGCACTCAACGCCTCCATCGAAGCCGCGCGTGCCGGCGAGGCGGGTAAGGGCTTTGCGGTTGTGGCCAGTGAGGTCAAGAGCTTAGCAACCCAGACCGCAAAGGCAACTGACGAGATTTCTACGCAAATCGAAAGCGTGCGCGGCGAGTCTGAAAATGCTGTGATTGCCATTGGTCGTATCTCGAACGTCATTCAGCAAATGGATGAGATCACTTCGGCGATCGCCGCTGCAGTCACGGAGCAGTCGGCAGCGACGCAGGAGATTGCCCGGAATGTTGCAGAAGCCGCCCGAGGTACGACGGATGTAACGGTGAACATTGTGGAAGTCAAAAGCGGTGCAGGTGAAACTGGTGGCGCTTCACGGGATGTCTTGGCTGCTTCAGACGAACTCTCAAAGCATGCCGAGTACATGAGTGAAACCGTTAAAGATTTCATTGCCGGTATCAAGGCAGCATAGAATATCGCAATCGGCGCGACGTCACCGTTCATTGAGGAATTGAAGGATGAACACCGATACTGGCGCTACCGAACTCATTCGCCACGCCCGGTTTATGCGAGGTGTAATCATTTCCAGCTACGCTAATGTCGAACTTCTGTTAACAGACCTCAACGTGCGCTGACGGTCACTACCTGAATATGCCGAAATATACATGGCCCTCCCGTACTCTCTGAGCTCAACGATAATTTGTACGAAATAACTGGTCTAAGCGAATGGACCTCTAAACGCATACGCTGAGGAGATGCTCTCACTCATAGTGCGTATTTGGGTCTACGAGGAGGCTCGACACGACATTGCACACGGCCAGATGATTGTTAGTGCCCGAGACTCTGTATTCGCACCGATAATATTTCGGGTGTGTCAAAACGGGAAGAAGGGTGACCTTGAGAACTGTAAAGCGAATCTATCGAGAGCGGTTTCGGGCTCCACCTGCCGTCACGAGCACACGACTAAAGTAGAGTCAGTATCGGTCAATGAGGGCTCGATCTGGGCCTTCGCTGCGAAGTCAACCAGATGTCGGCAACGCGGATCAAAAATGATACTGTTTCATTATACGTGTAGAGACGAAGTGGCGTTAATTGAGTCCTAGATCCCTTAGCGCGCGCCATAGGAGCAAAGCTTTTTTGTCATCCGTAACAGCGGCGCAGCTAATCTGCGAACCATCAATTCGACGAGTCCCTCCCCTTGACATTGCCTACTGCTGCGTTGGAGATATTTCTTACCGGGGCTTTATCCTGACGCTTGATAAATTAAGGGACCACATGGAAGCAAAGCTGTTGAATACGCCTTTTCCGAATAACAGAAGTTAAAATCTAGCCGAATTTGTTCCACCAAAACCGTGCGATTACATTTCTGATCTCAGGATTCGTTGTTTAACTAGGGAAACGGGCTACGATTTGTCATCCGGGAAAGCCAAATGGCTACCACGCTCTCCGGCTCAATCAATGTTCTTCTGACAATGCCAAATGCTAGTTTTTCGCCTCCAGAAACGAACCTTTTCTAGCCTCGCCGTAACATGAAAAGAGATCTGATAGGAATGCCTCTACTAGATTAATCAGCTGGTTGTTAACACGGACCACGACTTCAAACTGAGAATCATAGGAAAATATCTGCGGTAGGAGGGGCCGAATTTGGCCGTTCCGCACCCACTTTTGGGCCCACCCGGTGGGTAAATGGGCAATAAATCTGCCAGTTTTGATCAATAACAACAAAGCTTCCATGGTGTCGGCTTTGGCTTCTACTGCTGTGGGTTGAAAGTTGCCAGTCTTTAGTGAACCGCCGTAATAGGCGCGCTGAGCGTATGGCTGGTCTTGGATTATTTCTCGCGTGAGAGCTTCGTCGGATAAAGAGAAAAGTGGATGATGGCAGCCGCAGTAGAGCGTTTGCTGCTCAGTAAAGAGTGGCAGATACTTCATTCCCGGGACATGGTTTGGAAAGGTGCTAATTCCGATATGAATACGCTCGTCTAGGACGCCCTCTGCAATGTCGAGCGGATTACAGGTGTTAAGGCTATAGACCACATCGGTGCTACGCTGGCAGAAGCGAACTATTGCTTGCTCCAGTAAGAAATCAGGGTTGTCGACCAAGGCATCGTCGAAGGCAATCCTCAACTCGCCTGAAAGGACGCCGCAACGTGCATTGGTCAATGCGGTGAATTTGTCGATGGCTTTGAAAAGCGTTTTGGCTGCTTCGTAAATGACCAGCCCGTCGTCTGTCATAGAAAAGCCAGTCCGACCACGTAGACACAAACGTCTACCCAAGCGGGTCTCCAGATCGCCGATCTGAGTGCTAATGGTGGACTGCGCTACATTTAGAGTGATCTGTGCTGCGGAAAAGCCACCACTTTCAACAACTGACACGAACACACGTAAAAGATGGATGTCAGGATTACGCAGGGTATGAAGCACGGACTGATCTCATATACATCGAAGGCTATAGTAATGAATATAAAGAAAATCATATTTTATGGCGAAAAAAATTAGTCACTCTCTGATCGTCAGCTGCTACGAGCATTAACGGAACTCTTGAGATAGTGGGTCTCGGTGTTAATGGCTCCAGTTGTCCTGCAGCGCTGCCATTTATGGAGGACTCCGTGCGCCAGCTCCGCCTCTAATCCGATAACTTGTCCTAGCTGTACGATGCTGAACATTCGCACCAAAAAAACACAGAAAAAAGAAGATGATTTTCGCACTATCGGATCGCGCCCACTATAACAGCCTTGAACAGAGTATATACTTGAATCAGGCGTCTCTCGGTTTGGTCGGAGAGCCCGCCGTTTCTGCAATGCACGCTTTTCTCGACGAAATAGGCCGTCATGGGAACATGAACCTGACGGATGCCGAAGAAGTAGCTCTCTTCAATCCTCTGCGCGAGCGGGCGGCGAAATTGATGAATTGTCCTGCCGACCAATTAGCCATTGTCGGCAGCGCCGGAGAGATGCTCAGCCAACTGCCCTATCTATTCGATCCGCCTGCGGGCAGCAGGATTGTTGCGGTCTCTTCGGATTTCCCCGCGATTACCCGCCCTTGGCTTGCCTTCGCGGAACGCCAGAGCATCGAGGTTTTGTTTGTTGACGAAACCCCCGATGAAGACCTGACTGATACGGTGATTCGAGAGATCGACGAGCGTACGTCAGTTGTTGTGATCAGCTATGCTCAGTTTTCGACCGGAAGTCTTATCGACTGCCGTCGTCTGCGCGCAGCCACGCGTAAGGCAGGCGTACGTTTTGTTCTGGATGTTACACAGGCGGCGGGTGCCGTGCCGATCGATGCGGCGGGCTGGCAACCGGACGTCATGGTGTGCAGTGGCTATAAGTGGCTTGGTGGCCACGGTGGTGTTGGTCTGGCTATCATGTCGCCAGAATTTCTTGAACGATCCCCACCCGCGCCGGGTTGGATGGGAGCCCCGGATCCCTTTGACATGCAGGCCACCCGCTTGCCCCTGGCCAAGGATGCCCGCCGCTATACCCAATCCACCATGTCGTATTTGTCCATAGTGGGTCTGGGCGTGGCGATCGGCGAATTGCTGGCTTTGGATCCTGCAAGGATCAAATCCCATGCCGACGCGTTGGCCGGAGTGTTCGTGGCCGGACTTGAGAGGTCAGGCTGGGTGCCTTACCGTTCCTTGACCGACTGGGCCGCATCGTCGCACATAATTACCCTCAGCCATCCCGGAGTCGGAGTCGATGCCACACTTCAGGCGCTTCTCGATGCCAATGTCATCTGCTCGATACGTAACGGACGGGTGCGCGTGTCGCTGGCCCACTACAACAACGAGGCCGATATCCACAGCATCGTTGGCGCCTTGAAGAAGGCAGCGGCAGCTTGATGGCGCTGTCTCATCTCGGACAGCCTTGCGGCCCAAGGGACTTCAACCAAGAAGGATTGACCATGTCAGCCATGATTCTGCTTGCTATGGTGACCGTGCTTTATGCTGGCTACAACCTGTTCGTAAAGCTATCGGGCGAACAGGTGCCGGCCGAAGCCTCGACCACAATAGTGGCAACGATCTGCATTCAGATCACAGCGCTGATGACGTCGTTTCTGTTCGCTGGTTATCTCTTGATGCGAGGCGAACAAACTTTCGTACTTACTTCCGGGTCATATGTTTGGGCCGCGATAGCCGGGCTTTGCATCGGTGGCGCGGAAATCGGTTATCTTTACCTATTCGGTGGGATTGGCTTATCCAAGCCGATGGCTGCCAGCATCGCCATCCCGACCATCGTCAGCGGAACGATCCTGATCTCGCTGGTCTTTTCCTATCTTGTTTTGAAAGAAGCAATTTCTCTGTTTCAGATCTTTGGTGGCGTTCTGATTGTTGCGGGCATCGTGTTGCTTTTCATCAAGGGTCGAGGAACCGTGCCTCACTGACAGCTGAGAGGCGAGAGACCATTCAAGTGTAGCATTATCGTACCCATACCCAAATCAGTGTCACCGCCCTGAAGCACAATCCCGCAGTGATTAAATCGCGTGCAGACGAGGCCTGTCGCTTTTTGACTGTCACCAATGGGAACGCTTGGAGTGCGGGTTCCATGCTTTGCACAAAGATTTCCGCCGAAATCAGCCGATACCCTGATCGTGACAAGACTCCTCACATGTGTTTTTACGGTTTGTAAATGAAATTATGTTTAAACATATTTTGAATAGTATAAACATTTTCGATGCACGAACTCTCGAAAGTCGCCGGAAAGTCGAAACCGACGAAGCCCTAGGTAACTGTGACTTGCCAGAGTTAGACGGACAGGTGACCCGAAATCGTAAAAGCGAAAAGAACCATGAACCCAATAGAATTGTCCCAATTATGTTGCAGTCACCCTGTTGCTATTTTTGCGAAACACTTCAGTGAGCTAGATCGGACAGTTTGCCCTTTGGCTCCACTTTGGTCGGACTTTGATCCCATGCAGGTAGCCGGACTCCTTCAATGGATGATGGTCATAGGGCGGCAAGATATAACCCTGGAAGGACATGTCATTCGGATCATGGGGGAGGGAGTAAAACAAGTATTTTCGATAAACCTGACCAATATGAATCTGGGGGTCATCTTCGACCAAGAAACGATCGCAATCCGTTGGAAAAATGTAATCGACGTCGCTGAAACGCGGAAACCGTCATTTCATACAAGCTGCGTGCCGGTCGAATCTCGAAGCTTTATTCAGCTTTATCGCGGTTGCTTCCCTTTCTGCGACGAAAATCGCGATATCACCCGCCTCATCGTTGTCGTTGCACCTGTCGATTCTCGCGGATTACACCTCTATGAATATCCAACTCAGTAAATTGCAGAACAAAGAAGGCCGATTGGACCGCCCCAGTTCTTGGCCCAGTAGACGGCGAGGTCGTATGTTTTGCCTGCTTGATATCCGGAACTGCCGCATACATATCGCATTCACTCCATTGTCTGAGCGTCGACATTTGAATCGCAATCGACGCCCAGTGAAGAGTTGATTGTGGTAACGGCAATAGCAGCACCGGACTCGAAAACACCCGCACCATTCCTTCACAATGGAGGCAGCGTTCAGTTATGAAAATTCATCTCGAATTGTCTCGAGAAATTTGGCCACAGATAAAATCTTTATGGGCAAAACAATGCAGCGACAGGGAAGAGGGCTCCACCTCCTGTCGCACCTTGCTAATGCATCGGATCGAAGAAATCGCGGGTTGTCTGTCAAGCGACCAAAAATCGGCGCACGCCATACTTGACGGCATAGACAACTATGATGCCGTTTTTGTCAGAATGCTCATAAATACACACGACAAGGATGCCTGCTATACGAGTATCAACAACATCGTTTTGTCGCCGCGCCTGCTGAACGGTGAGACGCCTGAACAGGATCTCGTCGAAGTCGTTCAGTCGGTCATCACGACCGGCGTTTTTCTTGCTTTGAACGAAAAGACCTGCCGGATCGTTCGAATCAGCATAAACAATGTGGATCTGTTGGTTGTGTTCGAGAAAATTGTGCGGACGCTCCGTCAGTCGCAAGCTTACCGGCATGTAGAATTCGATCGTTCCTGTGTCACCATCGTCTTGTGATGGAAAGCAAGATAAGTATGCTGTCCCTTTGCCAACGTAAATTCTTGCAGCGTCAGCCCGTAGCGAGCTTTGCCACATCTTCATACGATGAATACGCATGCCTCAAGCAAACAAGCTCATGTCACTTTGGCCAGGCTGAAACTTTGCAATGAAAAACGAAATTATAGGCGTTTATCCTCAAACACACCGCGAGTGAACGTAGATGACAGCAAAAATTTTTATTAAGCCTATTAAAACTGAAAACATCGAAAGTTTTCATCAGGCACTCGATAGAGTTGCGCGTGAAAGAAAGTACCTGAATTACTTTCAATCACCCCCGCTAGAGGAGGTCAGAGAATTTGTATTCAGCAATAATAAGCAGGGCAGTCCGCACCTGATTGCGTCATTTGAAGGTGAGGTTGTGGGTTGGTGTGATATCCGACGACACCATTTTCAATCTCACGCGCATCGCGGAACGCTTGGTATTGGAATCATCCCAGAGTTTCGCGGTAACGGTTTAGGTGCGAGACTTATTCAGTTGGCGATCGAATGCGCGACGGAGGTCGGCTTTTCCCGCATCGAACTTGATGTCCGCGCAGACAATTTTCGAGCAATTGCACTATCCGAGAAAGCTGGATTCGTCAAAGAAGGTGTTCTGCGCAACGCCGTGTTAGTCGACGAAGAGTTTTTTGACGTCGTTGCAATGGCTCTTGTCCACCAAAGTGAATGAACACAGGTGCACGACGCTTCTCGCACAACAGGCAAAACGCAACCAGATCGTTCATCAAGAGTTAGACGTCATCGGCGTCCAAATGGAGGAACCGCAAAAACATGATGCAGCCATCAAAACCGTTCGCAAAACAATTGATATCCGCAGTGCGATCATCAGTAATCAACTTGAACGTATCGGTCCCACCTTGGTGAGCGCGGGTGGTAACCATCTCGTCAGCGAGATCTGGTCAGATACCCGACAGAAAGTTGCGCACGGTATTGCCTATAGCTGCGAGCAGCTTCTTCTTCTTGAAGGAACCGTTCAGACCATCTTGTCAAACTATGTACTGACGGTGCTCGACGCCCTTGGTATTGACGAAGAGGCAGCGCATCACGAGGTGATCATCACGACTGATGGCACGAAATTAATTGAGGTTGGGTGTCGGACGCAGGGCAGCATCGACCCAAATATTATCGAAGCAGCCATCGGCTATAGTCATGTAAGCCTCTCGATCGACGCAGTTTGCGCGCCGGAAAGGTTCAGTGGACCAATCCAGTTTAAGGAAGACTTTTCGTTGGTCAGGCGTGTTTCTTTGGTCTCAAACTAGCAGGGCAGGGTGGTCGGACCAAAAACATCGAGAATGCTCGTCAACTGAAGAGCTTTGCGAAGGTGCAATCGCTGTGCGATGTCGGTGAAAGCGTCGAGGTTACCGTGGATATTTCTACAGCGCCTGGTGTTTTCTACCTTGTCCACCCTTGCTCCGAACAGCTTGAAACTGATTACCAAACCATCCGCGTGATTGAAGCAGCCAACGGCTTTTTCATTTTGGAACGCACATTAGAAACGGAAAAGGCATACTCATGATAATGCCGCCGCTTCCATCAAGTTTGAACCAGTTGAACGAAATTCTCAGACGGTATAAAACGACCAAAGAGGGTGTTCAGAATATCGTTAAACTTGCAAAACTTAGAACTATCGACCGAATCCTCAACATACCGTGTAGGTTCGGGAGGGTCGCGCTGGCAGCGAGGGCGACAATACCAACCATCCAAAATTTGAAAGTCATATCCTGGTCGTTACCGTTGTGTTGGCCGCCGGGGTTTAATGCAGCTTCAGCTTGCAGCCAATCGTAGCAGCGCCACACTGCATGGTATGCGGCGTTACCGAGATAATCATGGGGTCGAGCAACAGGTCAAGAATCCGACGGCGGAGTTGTGACGTTGAGAATCCGATGCTGCATCGACCAGTGAAAAGAATGCAGATCAAGCTGCAGTAGTCACAGTTTGCCTAATGCTCGTGACCTCTGCTTAAAACTGTCACAATGTCATTCGGGAGGTCAGGTGAAGTTGGAAGCTGAAGTTATTGCAGAAGTCGGCATGAGTTAAGAGAAAGCTTCTAGCAGAGTCGATTACAGTAAACGTCTCTATCGTGCTTCGTCTCACGTCAGTTGATGCTCCCCTCAAGCCCACAGCACCGCGATTAGCTGTCAAGCACCCGTCGCAATGCTCTGGCGAAGTCTTCTCGATCGAAAGGCTTCTGCAGAAATTCCGCATCCGAGTCGAGCCTTCCTTGGTGCACGATGGCGTTTTCGGTATAACCTGACATGTAGAGTACCTTAGTCCTTGGCAGCCGACGTTTGGCCTCAGTGGCTAGTTCGCGCCCATTCATGCCACCCGCCAACACCACATCGGTCACGAGTAAATCCACATCGTGTGCCGTTTCGAGTTGCTCCAAGGCCGCTGCACCGGTTGCAGCCTCGATCGTTCGATAACCCAGTCCAGTCAGCAGAAAAACCGTGAAATCGCGTACGTCCTCGTCGTCCTCGACCAACAGCACGGTCTCACCATGGGCCGTCGGCACATCGTCCAGTGCTTGTTTCGGTTTGGCAGCTTCTACCTCGCTTGAACGTGGCAAATAGAGCTTGATCGTCGTTCCGTCACCTTCCTCGCTATAGATCGAAATATGTCCGCCCGACTGCTTGACGAAGCCGTAAACCATGCTGAGGCCGAGACCGCTGCCAGACCCTAACGGCTTAGTGGTGAAGAAGGGCTCGAACACATGCTTGAGATTCTCAGGCGACATCCCACACCCAGAATCTGTGATCGCCAGCATAACATACTGACCCGGGCTGACGTCGGCCTGGGCGGCCGCGTAGTGCTCGTCGAGCCGGGTATTCGCGGTCTCCATGGTCAATTTTCCTCCGTCCGGCATGGCATCCCGGGCATTGATCGCTAGATTGATCAGGGCATTCTCAAGTTGGGCCGAATCCACCTCACAATTCCAAAGACTGGCTGCGGTAACGGTCTCAATTTCGATATGCTCCCCCAGGGTGCGGCCTAACAAGTCTGTTGTATCGGCAAGCAGATTGTTGGCATTTAGTGATTCCGGGCGCAGAACTTGCTTACGGGAGAAGGCCAGCAGGCGTTGTGTGAGTTCGGCGCCACGCCGAGCCGCGCGCGTCAAGGCATTTAGCCTCGAATGTTCGGCACCAAGCTGATCAGCGAGCAAGCCTGCATTGCCTGAAATCACCGTCAGCAGGTTATTGAAATCGTGCGCGACGCCAGCCGTAAGTTGGCCAACGGCTTCCATTTTCTGGGCCTGCCGAAGTTGCTCCTCTCGCTGGACGGACTCGGTGATGTCAACCGTTATGACTAGTGTGCCGCCATCAGGTGTCCGGAGTTCGCGTATCTCATGCCAGTGGCTCGTCACATCGCTGACTTGCACCCTGGTGACGCTCGGTGGCTTGCTATGCCGCTGCATGCATCTTTTCAGCCATTCCTCTTCGCGTCCCACTGCCTGAGTCAGAAATCCGCGTGACAACAGCGCCCGGTGGAACTCCTCAAAGGTGGCGCCTAGAAAGTCATGTCCCAAGAGATCCAAAGATCGTTGACGGGCAACGACATTCTGATAGATCACGCGATCATCGCTGTCGTACAACCGAACCATATCGGGCGTACTGTCCATGGCGTCAAAAAAGCGAAGATCGGCTATTTCGGCAGCTTTTCGCGCCACTGCTTCCGCTTCGCGCAAGGCCTGCTCGACCCGCTTTCGCTCCTCGATTTCCGCTGAGAGCGCCACCTGGTATTGATAGAGCTTCAGGTGTGTGTCGACCCGAGCGATAACCTCTTCCGCTGAGAAGGGCTTGGTAACGAAATCCACGGCACCCATGGAGAAGCCCATAACCTTGTCAATTGATTCCGTTTTCCCGCTGATAAAAATGACTGGAACATGAACGAGTCGATCATCTTCCTTGAGACGGCGGCAGACCTCGTAGCCATCCATGCCGGGCATCACCACGTCTAGAAGGACTAACTCTGGGAGTGTGGCCTGAGCGGCCCTGATAGCGAGTTCACCCCGCTTCGCCGGGTAAACATCGTGACCACGTGCGCGCAAGATCTGCGATAACACCCGAAGATTGTCCGGCGAATCATCGACAATCAGAATACGTCCAGTTTCAAATTCAAACAGGGAGTCGGCCATTTCCATCATCTTGCAGGTAAAGAAGGTCGGCAAGGATTTCCCATTCGAAATCATCGACGAGTTGCCTAAGCACTTCGGCAAAATCCTCATCCTCAGAAGGAAGAGACCCAATCAAGGCTTCCATGCCCTTGATGTCGAGCTTTTCCACTGCGATTCTCATGTTTTCGGCGACGCCTTTTGGCAGGGATCGTGAAGCCTGGCGGTACTCTTCGATACGCGCAGTTACAGACTCGGCAAGCTTTGCAGTTTTCGGGGCTTCGTCGTATGTATATTCCGCACCAAGATGACGCTGCAGTGCCTCGAGTAGCAATTGCGCGTTCAGGGGTTTGCACAGAACGTCGTCGGCACCGCGCCGCAAGGTTTCCTGTCGCTCCTCCTCGAAGGCATGGGCTGTCACTGCGATGATCGGCACCTTCGTCCTGCCAGGCAAGGACCGGATCCGCTCGATCGCTTGGAAACCATCCATCTCGGGCATACGCAGGTCCATCAAAATTAGGTCCGGCGACCAGTTTTCGAAGGCCTCGATCGCCTCGATACCGTTTGCCGCTTTCTCGGCCGAGAATCCGAGCGGGACCAAGAGTTGAGCCAAGAATTCCCGGTTGGTCTCCATGTCATCGACGATCAGGATCTTGAAAGAGGGTTGGTCGTCCGCCAGCCTGGAAACCAATCGCCGCGGGGACTCGACGGTAATTACCGCGGGGCTACTTGCAGCTACCTGGATCTCCAGGCGGAAGGTACTGCCTTCGCCCACCTCACTGCTGACTGAAAGATCGCCGCCCATGACTCTGGCATACTCCCGGCTGATCGACATGCCGAGCCCCGTGCCTGCCTGCTCAGAGACGCCTTGGCCAGCCTGTTCGAACGGCTGGAAAACCTTGTGCAATTCGTTGACTGGGATGCCAACTCCTGTGTCAGCGACCTCAAACAACAGCTTAATGCCCTCATTTTGATACGGCAACGCGGACACAGTGACAAAAACACCGCCTTTGCTGGTAAACTTAAAAGCGTTGATCAACAGATTGATTAAAATCTGTCGGAGCTTTCCTTCGTCGGTGGTTATGTGCCGGGAGACAGTTTCGTCGATAGACACTTCTAGCGACAAATTCTTCTCCCGAGCGCGCGGGCCAAACATGGTTTGCAAGTCCTGCAGAAGCAAATGGAGATCAAAAGGTGAAGGACGCATCACAACTTTGCCGACCTCGATTGTAGACATTTCAAGGACATTGTTGATCAGTGTCAGAAGGTGTTCGCCGCTGCGGCAAATGGTCGTAAGATTATTTAGCTGATGCGTGTCCAAGTCTTGGTCACGCCTCATGATCTCCGAAAAGCCGAGGATAGTGTTCAAGGGCGTACGAATTTCATGGCTGATGTTCGCGAGAAATCTGCTTTTGGACTGGTTGGCCTCTTCGGCTTTGTTCTTCGCCGCCGACAAATTCGAGTTCGCCTTTTCGAGTAACTCATTGGTGTGTCGCAAGACACCTTCAATCTGCGTCTTTTCTTCGATTTCTTTGGCGAGACTCGAAGTCCTTTCCTCGATGTCCGCTTCCAATCGCACCGCCTGTCGCCGGTACGCAACTGTGCGCAGATGAACGATCGTCATAATCAGCAGGACTGCGGCAACAGCATAGGCGGCATAGGCCGGTCGGCTTTCCCACCACGCCGGTAGCACAATCACGTTCAGGACTCTCGACTCTTCATTCCACAAACCGTCGTTATTGGCGGCTTTGACCCGCATTGTGTAGCTGCCGGGGTCGAGATTGGTGTAGGTGACTTTTCGGCTGTCTCCTGCGAGACGCCAATCGCTGTCGAAGCCTTCCAGGATATGGGCATAGCGAGTGTTCTCGGGAGTTCTCATGCTGATCGCAGAAAAGCCTAACGCGAAGGAGTTTTGATCGCGGCGCAGTGTGACGGTTTGGGCATAGGGAACACTTTTTTCGAGAGGTCCCGACGCGCTGACAGACACATCCTTGTTGTTGACTTGAAAATCGGTGAAGACGACTTGTGGCGGGTTGGGATTGTCGACGACCTTCGCCGGGAAGAAAGAGTTAAAGCCCGACAAACCACCAAAGTAAAACTCGCCCTGCGGGCTGGCATAACCAGCCCGATAGCGGAACACCTTGCCTTGCAGGTTATCAAAAACATTGAAAGTTCGAAACTCGCCAGACGTGGGATCCAGGCGGGAGATACCGTTGTTAGTGCTAATCCAAATATTGCCCTCGGCATCATCGAGAATGTCCATCACCTGACTGCCGACCTCGCCTTTGGTATCCCGGTAGGTCTTGAACGATCGAGTCTCTGCTTCAAACCGACTCAACCCATCGAGGGTGCCGACCCAGATTGTGCCCGAGTGATCTTCGTGAATGGAGTAAACGTTTAAGTCGGATAGACCGTTCTTTACAGGGTCGACATTCCAAACCTCGCCTGTTTGCGGATCTATTCGGCTGAGCCCACCTTCGCCACCGGTCCAGGTGGTTCCGTCCGATGCCGCCTCCACGACACGGTTCCATACTGTTGCCAGTCCCTTTGTCGGATCGTTATCGGCAACGCGAAATCTCGTGACCCGACCGCTTTTTGGTTCGAAGCGGTCCACGCTGGTACCGTAGATCGCGGCCCAGATCGCACCCTCCGGATCAACAGACATATCCAGAATGTTTCCGCTCGAAAGGCCTTCGCTTCCCGGAAGATCAGAGGATAGGGGTTGGAATTGGCCTGTTTCGGGATCGAAATGATCCAAGCCGGTGTCGGTTGCGAGCCAAAGTCCGCCTTCTCCATCACCCAAAATGGTGCGAACTTGGTCGCTCAACAAGCTTTGCTTATCCTGCGGATCATGTCGGAAGTGGGTGTAATGCCGGCGGGTCGGATCGAGTCGATCCAATCCGCCATTTAAGGGCGCAATCCACAGGTTTCCGGCCTGATCCATATGGAAGGAATCTATGACTGGCGCGCTCAGGCCATTCGGATTGTAAGGTTGGTGTTCATATTTCGAGAAGCGATGCTCCCCCGCATCGTACTTGAACAGCCCATTCTGCGCTCCCATCCAAATAGTACCGTCACGATCCTCCATGATTCTAATTACGTTGGCCGGGCTCGCGGGGTCGATCGGATTGTAAGGCACGGTTTGGAAGGTTTCCGATTCCTGGTCCATCACGCTGAGACCGCCCTCCCAAGTCCCGACCCAAAGCCTCTCTTTGCTGTCCTCAAAGACATTCAAGACGCGGTTGGCGCCGAGGCTGCTGCTGTTACCGGGTTCGTGCTGGTAACGGCGAAAGCCCTCTTGGTCGGAAATATAGCGGTTGAGGCCCTTCTCTGTGCCAACCCAGACATCCCCACTTCGATCAATCACCATGCTCCATATGTTGTTGTCGCTGAGACTGCTTGGATCGTCGGCAGCGTGGACATAGCGCTTGAACGACTTGCGCTCGCGATCCAATACGGAAACCCCACCGCCGTAGCTGGCGATCCATAGCCGTCCTTGCGCATCTTCCTGGATTGAGGAAACTGAGTTTCCGGCCAAGCTGTCTTCCTTGTCGGGATCGTGTCGAAAATGACTGAAGGTCTTGCCGTCTTTATCAAGGCGATCGAGCCCCTCTTCAGTGCCCACCCAGAAGGTGCCGGTGCTGTCCTGAAATAGGGTCCAGCAATTGTCGCTACTCAGGCTATGCGGATCCCTATCGTCATGCTTGAAGTGGCTATAGTTCTCTCGCTCGAGATCAATTCTTGTTAGGCCGCCACCCCAGCTAATCGACCAAAGCATACCATCCTTGTCGACCATCAGGTTCCAAGCCCAATTGTGGCCTATGCTGTTGGAGTTTTCCGGATCGTTGAGAAAAGTCTTAATTTGGGATCCGTCATAACGGTTAAGTCCGGCGCGTGTTCCGACCCAAATGAAGCCGAGAGGGTCTTGCAGCACTGAGGTCACGTCGCTGTGGGAGAGACCGTCGTCCACAGTCATGACATCAAATCTGAGGGACTGTTCCCCTAAGATGGCGAGCGCCGATTGACCGCTCGCTGCAACAAGAGAGAGTCCGGTTAGTACAGCACCAACTGCGATTGTTCGTAGAAGTTTACAACTCATTATCCACCAGCTGTCTCGATCAATCCGAGGGCGTCATCGAGTTTACGAAAAGGAACATGGCCCACGTCCGACGTGACCTTCGATTCGTGGAACTTCAGCTTCAGCCAACGGTCGAATTCAAATTGTGGCTCCCAGTTTTGCTTTCACTCATCGGGGGCCATCCCGTTCACTCCAATCCAACGACAACCTCTGATTCTTATACCTGAATCGTGCTGCTATGTCGCCAAATTCCATCCTCAACTGGGGATTGCGGGTTCAGTCATCAGCTCGATTAAGGAAGCAATGTCAGAGGAGGTTGAGTTGAGCACTAGGTCAGCCGGTCTTAGCGTTGATCGATAAAAAAACCATTCCGACACCTCAAAACATCGCACAAAGTCATTCGCCTACAGCGATGATGTACGTGCGCTTTCCGCTATCGTTGCGCAACGTCGAGAACCTTTTGCACGATCATGGTCGACATTAGCCTTGAGACGATTATCACTGATCGTCTTCGCTCATAACGGGCAGCGTTGAAGGCAATCAGTTATTCGGCTACGCAAGAATGCGAACGCTGCAGAAACAATCGGGCAGAAAACTTACACCAGCTATTTTGACGAGAAGTGTCGATGGCGAGGTTCAGATATACACAGACTTTGCAGAAATTCGCCGCCATCCAAGCCTCAGTCCACAGCTATTTAATCTTCAGCGTCAACTAAACCTCCGCGACGTCTTCAAGCACAACCGAAGGCATGCCCTGGATGAGTGGCGTCACCGATGCCGTTTGAAAATATTTGCCAAGAGCAACCCAGATCTCGCACTTTTTTCTGACAGAGCCTGGAATCGTTCCCCGAGATCTGGATTGCTCTTGGAAAAGATTTTCCGCCGTAGCCTGGAGGGGCGGCACAGTGCGTCGCACCTGCCGGCAGTGATTGATATGCTGCTTCAGGAGCCGCTCGTCTCGCTCCCGATGATCGCTAAGCGTCTCGGAACGGCTCACAACTCCGCCACGCGGTTCATGGCCGGCCTGATGAAGACGAGTGCTATACGTGTGATCGCTGCGCGGGCACACTTTAAGGCCTATGAGATCACTTAGGTCGTTCGCCGCGCGGTAGAATCTACAGCCTCGCCAGCATCCTATACAGCTTGCCAATTGATAGTTCGAAATTGCCTGGTTCAATCATCGTGGACGCTGGTCGCGGCGGGCATATCCCCGTCTCGACGTAGTACCCCACTTAATTTTACGGTTTGTAAACGAAAGATGTTTAAACATATATTGATTAGTATAAACATTCTTTCAAGTACGCGAACCACCAGTACCTGGGTTCAAAGGACAGGTGATCCGCGAGCGGTCGAACCGGAATCTGATGGAGCGCACCATGAAAACCAGTCACCAGCTTCCCAACTCCGGCAAACGCTTCCGGCAGAGTCCCGCCGAGCGGCCTGACCGCCGGATTGGCGCCGGGATTGCCCGTTGGCGCCAACGGTGCGCCGCGGTTTGCGACGAAAATCGAGATGTCACCTGCCTTATCGTCGTCGTTGCGCCCTTCGGTTCTCGCAGAATGCATCTCTATGAAAAACCAACCTAGTAAATCGCAGAAAACAGAAGGCCCTATGAACAGAGCTGGTTCTTCGTCCATCAGACGGCGAGGCTGTTTATTTTGTCTGCTTGATATACGCAACATCCGCATACACAACGCATGCATTCCGTTGTCTGAGCATCGATATTTGGTTCGCAAGCTACGCGATGTCACCACTCAATGAGGAATTGAAAGATGAACATCAATACTGGTACTAACAATCTCATTCGCCATGCCGAGTGGTTACGAGGCGTAATCATTTGCAGCTTCGGGCATGTCGATTTCCTTTTAACAGATCTCAACATGCGCTGCCGGTTACTACCAGAATATGCCGAAGTAACCTCGGGCCCGTCACGCTCACTGAATTCAACGATTACCCGTACGAAAAAGTTGTTCGAGACGACCGGCCCTCTAAACGCATACGCTGAGGAAATGCTCGCGCTCATTGAGCGCATTAGGGTCTACGAGGATGCTCGACATTATATCGTGCGTGGTCAGATGGTTGTTAATACCGGAGACACTGCACTCGCACCGATAATGTTTCAGGTGTATCAGAATGGGAGGAAGGACGAGCCTGAGAAGCTTAAAGCGATTCCATCCGACGCCCATCAGCTCGAAAAGCTTAGCCTCGAAATCACCGAATACTGCCGCCAGATGATGATACTCTTGGAGCGAATCAATCGAGAGCAGTTTTATGGTTCAACTTATGCGCAAAGCCCCCCGTCACAGCTTCACTGAAGAGCTGGTAGATGGCAGCTTAGCGCATCACGAGTATCCTCTTAAGAAGACATCTTAATCAGAAGACATCTTAATCCAATCGCAGAGACCTTAGAGAATTGCCTCCCCACTTCTCCCGAGTCATGCACGAACGGTTGGCCGTTCGATCACCATTCAAGGGAGCCGTTGCGTGCGCTAACGATTGGTCCCCGTAATACTCAAGTGTGCGCTCTCGGTCCGGCTGGGCCAATGAGTTCACCTGACGGAATGACACCGCTCTTGCACTCGTGCTATAAGACGGACATAAAGGACGTTATGTCCGTCTAACTGTGGTGTCCATGAGGTACTGTCTTGAGCGCTGACAATCTGCCCGTCGTGCAATCTACTACAGCTGTCACCGTGGGCGACGAGCCTCTCGTCCCGCGCTTGGTGGCCGATGCCGGCGACGCGGCCGCGAAACGCTTTTTGGAATTCTTTGCCGTTACTATCCGAAATCCCAACACCCGCACAGCCTATATTCATGCTTGCCGTCGGTTCTTCGGCTGGTGCGATCGCGCCGGCATTGGTCAGCTCGTCGATATCGAACCGATCCACGTCGCGGCCTACATCGAAAACATGACCGTCAACTACGAAGCGCCTTCGGTCAAGCAACACCTGGCAGCGTTGAGGATGCTGTTTGACTGGCTGATCGTTGGCCAGATTCTCGCCATCAACCCGGCCCATGCGGTGCGTGGGCCCAAACACTCGACCTTGCGCGGCAAGACGCCGGTCCTGGTGCCCGAACAGGCTCGCTTGTTGCTCGATGTGATCGAGCTCAAGAATGAAGTCGCTTATCGGGATCGGGCTCTGATTGGCCTGATGGTCTTTTCCTTTGCACGGATCTCGGCCGCCCTCTCCTTGCGCGTTGAGGACTATGCCCCACGTGGAAAACGTTGGTGGCTCTCGCTGCGGGAAAAAGGCGGCAAACGGCACGAAATGCCGGTGCATCATACTCTTGAGGCTTATCTGGATGACTATATTGAGATGGCCGGATTGAAAGAGGACTCCAAGGGGTTTCTTTTCCGTGCCGCAGATGGACGCCTCGGACGGCTTACCAAACGGCCATTTAATCGTAAACGAGCCTGGGACATGGTGCGGCGGCGCGCCCGCCACGCGGGGATCCATGAAAAGATCGGCAATCACTCCTTTCGGGCAACCGGCATCACAGCTTATCTGGACGCCGGTGGCGCGCTCGAAAACGCGCAGGGCATGGCGGCGCACTCTGATCCAAAAACCACCAAACTCTACGATCGAACGGGCGATGAAGTGTCATTGGATGAGGTAGAGCGCATCCAGATATGAGTTTCTCAAAGAGGTATGAGCTGACTCGCTTATCACAAAAGCCCCGCCACAAAGAATAGTAGGAAGATGTTTTGGAGCGCCACGGGGAGAGAATTCAAACTGATCCGAGTTTGAAGCCAGCCTCTTATCGAGATCATTAAGGGTCACGCCAGCATCCCGCCTCCACGACAGCGAGAAGCACTGCTTCGAAATTAAAGTGAGGCAATTCGGTCAGTGAGCAGAGTGTGATCACTTCCCGACCGTAGTCCGTGTACTAACTCTATTGAACCTTCTTGATTGCCAACGACAGCGTCGGCAGGATGGTGGCGCCCGTGACAGCTTTCAACGCACGAAATGCCATGATCGTCAGCTTTTTGGTTCCGGCCTTTCGGACGCTGCTTGAGCGTCGGTACCATAGATCGATATCATCCTTTACGCCGAGCTCCGACGGAGCCAGAAATTCCGACCGCCGTCCCTTACGATCCAGAATATTGCTGATCTCTTGAGTCGTTCCGCCACGGATACCCTTGCGCAGCAACTCCTGCCATGAGACATCGCGCTTGATCCGCTTCGAAAATCTGCGGGATAGTCTAAACGCCAATCCATCGGGCAGATAGTTGATCAGGGGCAGCCCGGTGGTATGCATTTCGACCGGGAACCAGCGGTAAGGCGTCTGGTCGAGAAAAATAATGCCGGCCTCTTTCAAATAAGACCAGAGCACCGGCAGCATCGTCTCGCGCTCCTCGGGCAGAAGGTGCTCGAACACCGCCGAGAAGATAATGTAGTCGAATTGACCAATATCCGTCGGCAGGCGGCTAGGTTCAGGTGAAAGTGAAAAAGTGACGCGAGCTTCCACACCATAAAACCTGGCCCGGTGGCGAGCGAGTTCGACCAACTCCGGCACTAATTCCACACCAACGATTTCTGCCTGGGGAAACATCCGCGCGAGCACCATGCTGGAAGCACCACTCCCCGGACCAAAGTCAAGCAGACGCCGTCCGGTGAAATCTTCTTGCTTCAAGAAGCTGAGAATGTCCCAGTGAAGGGAGTGCTGAACATAGAGGGGCTGTTCGTCCCGCATGATTTCATCACAAAGGTAGACCGGGCCTTTGACCTGCGGCACATGCTCGATCAACTCCATTGAGTTGTGTGGTTCGTAGACATCATTTCACCTGTTATGGTGTTGGATGGATGCGGATCAGAAGAAACGTTTGGGCTGGGTTCAGCTTTATGAAGAGCTCGGCGATGCAGGTTTGGTTTGTCGCCGCTGCGGGATTTCCAGACCGACGCTGCGCAAATGGACCAAGCGGTATTCGGACGCAGGCTTAGAAGGTTTACAAAGCCAGAGCCGTCGCCCTCGCAGGTCTCCCAGTCGTAAAATATTCGTAGAAGAAGAACGGCTGATATTGGCGTTACGCTTGGACCGCCGCCTGGGCATCAAACCGCGACAGGTCCAGTCCTCCTTCCTTGCGAAGTACCTTTTGAACCCGTCCTTGCCGAATGCCTGCCGACCCTTCGAGATATTCCGCCAGTATGGCTTCAACGCCTGACCGCCAGGGCATTGGTATTCATCGGCCTCGTGATCGTAGATGAAGTCAGTGGCTGGATACGAGCCGTCCTTACGCTCAGACTTATCGAATACCGGGATATGCGGCTCAATACCTTCGTCTTCGACGAGCCAGCCCAACATGTCGGCGGAGCCGTAAGCTGTGTCGGCCGCCAGTATCGCGGGATACAGATCAAACCGTTCCTTTGTGCGCCTGATCATCTCTTGCGCGGCACCGGCTTCAGCTTGGCGGATCGGCGCGGTCGCCTCGACATCAACGATGACGGCGTTCTCAAGATCAACGAGATAATTCGTCGAGTAAGCGAAGAACGCCCGGTCGCCGTTGGCACCGGTAAAGCGTGCTGCCGGGTCCGAGGGCGAGAGCGCCTTTGGCCTCACCTGTGTCGCCCCGCCAAAGGCCGCATCATCAAGCGTCTCGAGATACTCCCGGACCGCCCGTGTCGCCTCGTCAGGTGGAGACCACTCTGCCGCTTCAACTTTGGTGTAACGGCTCGCGTCAGCTTTGATCAGCGAGGCGTCAACGCCGAACTGGTCGCCGCCAACCAAACCCTCGGCGATGCAGCGCGCCAGAACCTGCTCGAAGAGATGACGGAACAGGTCACTATCGCGAAAGCGGCCATGGCGGTTCTTTGAGAAGGTCGAGTGGTCCGGAACCGGATCCCCAAGGTCGAGGCGACAGAACCATCTATACGCCAAGTTGAGATGCACTTCCTCGCAAAGCCGGCGCTCAGACCGGATGCCCATCGTGTAGCCGACAATCAGCATGCGGATCATTAGCTCCGGATCGACTGACGGACGGCCCATCGAGCTATAAAAGGGAGCCAAGTACTGGCGGACACCAGCAAGATCGACGAACCGGTCAATCGACCGCAGCAGATGATCCCGCGGCACATGCGTTTCGATCGAAAACTCGTAGAACAACGCACCCTGCGCCACCTGCCGCGGACCCAGCATCGCCTCAACCCTCCCTTAGCACGGGAAAATTGAATCAGCAGAAAACGTCCGGCTCAAGCAGACTTTTTCAACAGCATCCGGGACAAAGCCGCCGTTTGGATTGCTGATATGAAAGTCAGCTCCATTGCGGTTTGCAGACTCTCGGAGCGAATTGCACACAAATTGCACGCGTGGAATGCTTAGCTTCTTGGTAACGTTGACGGATTAACCCAATCCTCCATGGGCGCAGTAGAGAAACGCCCGCCTCGGTGGCTGCGTTCAGGGGCATTCATAGGTCTCCTCAGCTGCGCCCTCGACCGGAACGGACCCGCTGTGAATACTCTACGCTCACAGTGTCTGTTCTGCCAACCTACCCAGGTCCATAGAAAGGAGGTCGGCGGCGTTTGGGTCGGGCTGACTTGAGGCAGGGAGCATCACCAAGAAGCTGATCGACATGTCCATCATTCTTGAACCGTCACCGTCGATTGCTCTGCAGTACCCTCGCAGTATCCGGTGATGACGTTGGCAACGTTTGTTCCGAGCGACTCCATCGCGTAGCCACCTTCCATCACGAAATGAGTGGGCAGGCCGGTGGCAGCAAGGCGTTTGCCGACATCGATGTAGTCCGCGGTCTGGAGTGTGAACCCGCCAACCGGGTCGCCTTCGAATGTATCGACACCCAGCGAGACAACGAGAACCTCAGGTGCATATGCCAAGATCCGATCAAGAGCGACTTGAAGCGCCCTCGCCCACTCTGTGTAGTCTGTTCCGCGAGGCATTGGCAGATTGAGGTTAAATCCTTTACCCGCGCCCGTGCCGGTTTCAGTGTCATACCCCATGAGGAAGGGGTATTCATCCTGCGGTCGGCAATGCAGCGAGGCAAAGAACACATCCGCGCGATCGTAGAAGATGCGCTGCGTACCGTTGCCATGGTGGTAGTCGATATCGAGCAGGGCCACACGTTTTGCGCCGGCATTCAGGTGCGCCTGTGCAGCGATGGCTGCATTGTTGAGATAGCAGTACCCGCCCGCAAGATCCTGCGAGGCATGGTGTCCGGCCGGACGGCACACCGAAAAGACAGCTTGCTCGCCAGCTTTCATTAGGTCCACTCCGGTCAGGGCAATATCCTTGGCGGCGTTGATCGCCGTCCAGGTGCCCGCAACGAAGGGCGCGCAGACATCGAACGTATAGCAGCTGAGCATGGAATGTACGGATGCATTCGGAACCTGGTCCATGCCCCGCATTCCGAATGTATAAGCCGTGGCAAAACGCCCGGGGCCGAATTCCTCCTCCCAGAGCGGATAGCAGTGCTGCAGAAAGCTGACGAAAGCAGGGTCGTGGATCTGATGCACGACATCCAACCCGTATACGTCAGGTGCGACGATATCTGTGAACCCGGCCGCTTTCAGCCCGCCCATAATCGCATCCATGCGTTCGGGGCATTCAGACATCGGAATCATCTCGTCATAGCGCATTTCCATGGCCCCTGCATGGCCACGGTGATCTTCCGAATAAACGAGTTTCATGCCGCACCTTTCTGAAGTCGTGCTTCGTGATTGCGTTGCCAGGCGCGGCAGAACCTGTCGGCCGTGATGGCGATGATCGCCATGCCGAGACCCGCAACGAAGCCCTGTCCGAAATTGCCCGCACTAAGACCGACATAGACCTCTTGTCCGAGATCGCTTGTGCCGACGAGAGCTGCGATCACGAGCATCGCCATGCCATACATGATCGTCTGGTTCAGTCCCAGCATGATATTGGGCAGCGCCAGTGGCAGTTTTACCTGGAGAAGAAGCTGCATGGGCGTAGCACCGATACAGGTTGCTGCTTCAACCACATCCTTTGAGACATGTCGCAAACCGTGCTCGGCATAGCGGAAGGCTGGAACGTAGGCGTAGGAGATGATTGCAAGAAGCGCTGTAAAGTCGCCGATCTTGAAAAGCATCACGATGGGGATCAACAGCACGAACGGTGGCATGGTCTGCAACGTGTCGTTGATCGGGCGCATTAAACGCGAAAACCAGTCATTCTGCGCAGCGATAATCCCGAGGGTTGTGCCAATAAGGAATGAAGCGAGGACCGCCAGCGTGGTCAGATGGATCGACAGCATCGCCTTGTCCCATGACCCGGAGACCAACAGGAATGAGAGCGCCAGCGCGGTGCCGGTCGCCAAACCCGAACCGCCCATCCGCCAACCGAAATAGACAAGGATTGCCACGCTTGCTGGCCAGGGCATGTCGGCGATGCCGACCAAAAGCACCAGCGCGCCAAGCACGACAGCGATGGCGAGCCTCACGCGCCCAGCGTGGATGGCCGCCACGGTTCCAGCCAGGACCAAGACTGCATATACCGCCGTGTGCCAGGGTTGCCACCCAAACCCCCACGTGAACGGGCTGACGGCCTTGTCGAGACCGATCTTCAGCGGTAGCATGACAAAGAAGATCACGCTGTTCTTCATGGCTTCGAGTAGCGGCTTGAATGCCAAGATGAACCACTGGATTGCCTGATCCAGCGGCTCGGCGAGATCAATCTGCCAGGTCTCCGGCCACGCGCCCAGGATGGGCAGGGCCGGGCGCAGAACGATCAGGAGCGCAATCGAGCCGGCAATGGCGAACCAAAACCCGTAGCGCTTCAGGAAACCCCGGTGTTCGAGGCCTCTGCCCTCGCGCTCTGCCATTCCGAAGGTGATGCGGTCGAGGATCATTGCCATCAGAGCGATGACGATCCCCGCGACAAGGCTTGCTCCGAATTCTGCCTTGCGCATGGTCGACAGGACTTCCCAGCCGATATCAGCGGTGCCGCCGATCATCGACGCGATGATGACCATCGAGAGCGACGCCATGGTCGTCTGGTTCACGCCGACCAGGATCTGGCGCCGGCCGGCAGGGAAGCGGACAAGCCAGAAGAGCTGCGCGCGGTTAGCCCCCGACATCTGCCCGGACTCGATGATGTCAGAGGGCACATCACGCAACCCGAGGATCGTGTTGCGGACCATCGGCGGGAAGGCAAACAGCACCGAGGCCACCAGGCCGACAACCGGGCCGAAGCCGAACAACAGAAGGATGGGCAAAAGGTAGGCAAAAGCAGGCACGGTTTGCGCAATTTCGAGAACCGGGTTCAAAGCCCGTTCGACCCGTTTCGAGGCGAATCCCCAAACGCCCAGAACGAACCCCACCAGAACGGCCAATGGCACCGATATGAAAACCAGCGCGAAAGAATTCATCGCCTCGGTCCACAACCCGACGGTCAACACATAGACAAGGCTGAGGGTGGTGAAGACAGGAAGCCCTGCGCCCCGTGCCTTGAAGGCCAAAGCTGCCATGACCAGGACGAAGCCGCTCCACGGCAGCCAATGCAGCGTTTCCCGGATCCACCCCATGGGGTATGTGAAAACCAGCGTTACGGTCTGGAAAACTGCCCTGAAGTTGGCGACGATCCAATCCATGCCAATGTTGAACCACGCCTCCACCGGAAGCTGCAACGCTTCGGGAAAGGTCTCCAGCCAGTCAAACTGCGCCTGTGCCAGAACGCACAGCAGTGCGAACACGATCACCGCGAGCCAGCCCGCCCGGACATCGGCCCGGACCTTCGCGGTCGGAACCGTCTGGATTGCGTCAGCTTGCGACATGGGTGTTGTCCTGTCCAAGTGCGGCGAGGGACTTGATCAAGGAAGCCGGTGTCACGATCCCCAAGTCTGCGCCCGTCGTGTCATGGACGGCAACACCGTCAGGATGTGCGGCCAGTTTGCTGATCAGGTTTTCAACCGGCTCCTCGGCGGCAACCTGCGGCATGGTTGACGCATCGCCATTTGCGGGGACTGCGCAGGCGGCGGTCTTCAACAGCCTGATCCGCGGCACCTCGGATGTGAAACGCGCCACATACTCGTCCGCCGGGTTCAGGATCAAATCGGTCGGGGTTCCGATCTGCACGACCTTTCCGTCGCGCATAATCGCCATGCGGTCAGCGATGCGCAATGCCTCAAGGAAATCGTGCGTGATGAAGACGATGGATTTGTGCAGCACCCGTTGGATGCGCAGGAATTCGTCCTGCATCTGGCGACGGATAAGTGGATCGAGCGCTGAAAACGGCTCGTCAAGGAACCAGACGTCAGGCTCCACAATGAGCGAGCGGGCAATGCCGACCCGTTGCTGTTGCCCACCCGAAAGCTGCCCCGGCAACGCATATTCGCGTCCCTGAAGCCCCACCAGCTCGATGACGCGCTCGGCTTTCTGTCGCTGCTCGAGGAGAGGTTTTCCTTGCAGTTTCAACGGGAACGCCACGTTTTCCATGACCGAGAGATGCGGCAGAAGACCGAAATTCTGAAAGACCATGCCCATCTTGTGGCGCCGCACCTCGATGAGTTCCTTGGGCGATTTTGCCAGAAGGTTGTCCCCGTCAAGGAGGACCTTTCCGTAGGACGCGTCCACCAGCCTCGACAGGCAGCGAACAACTGTCGACTTGCCCGAACCGGAAAGACCCATGATCACGAAAATCTCACCGACATGAACATCGAAGCTCACGTCGATGGCGGCCGGAACGTGACCTTCGGCGCGCATCCGCGCTGCAAGACTGTCGACATCAATCGAATAACCGGATGTGTCAAAGTAATAGTCGAGTTTCGATCCGTAGACTTTCCACAGGTTTCGGCACGATAGCTTGACAGCACCGGTCGTCGTAGCACTCGACTGGTCGATCATTTGGACCCTCCCAAGTTGGACGTCGGCAACCCGGCTCGAAAGCCGGGTGCCTTGGTCTGGTTCATTGAATCCAGGGGGTCCATGTTGCTTCGTTGTCAGCGATCCACTCGGCGACGACCTCTTTCAACGAACGCCCCTTCTGATCGATTTCGTTGATCATGATGTTCTGCTGTTCATTGTTCAGGGTGAACTCTTCGATGAACGCAGCGGCGTTCGGCCATGTCGCGGCGAAGTTGTTGGAGACGATCTTGTTGACGCTGGCCTGTGAAAAGCCGCAGGCGGTGTCTCGAACCTGTTCTTCCTCGATGCATTCGCCCTCCACCTCGTTCCATTCGACCCATTTCATGTCGACCTCGGCAAACACCCAGTGCGGCTGCCAGAACATCATGATGATGGGCGCTTGCGAAGCGAGTGCGCTTTTGAGTTCGGCAACCATGGTGCCTTCTGACCCACCGGGAACAGGATTGAACGGCAAGCCGATCCCTTCAACGACCGACTTCGATCGAGTGCCCCAGTCTGCGGGATAGGTAATCAGTCGGCCATTCGGAAAGGTCTCTGCTGTGGCGAATGCCTCGGCGCAATCAAAAAGCGCCTGGTAGCTCGGAAGTCCCGGACACGCCTCTTCCATGTAGGCGGGATAGATCCAGCTTTCGCGCGGCTCTAGCCCCAGGCTCCCCATGTTGACGATGGCACCCGTCTGTAGGCCGTCGGTATAGATGTCGGTGACAGAGTTGTCCCAGACCTCCGGATTGAGGTTGATTTCGTTCTGCGCCAGCGCAGTGAACTGAGGCAGCCCTCCGGCTGTGACAAGCTCGACGTTATAGCCCATCTTCTTGAGCAATTCGGCGGCGATGTTGGCAGAGATATGTTGCCCGGTCCATTCGTTGATCGCGATGCGGATCGGTTCATCGGTTTCCACCTGTGCCCACGCAGCAGGCCCGCTCAGTGTGAACGCGCTCAGGGCAAGCACGCCAATCGCTGTCTTCGGGGTCAGTTTCATTTTTCTCTCCTGTTGGTCGGTTATTGTGGCGCGCCTTGAAGCAGCGCAGTACGCAGCGCTTCTCGGTCCTTCGCGTAGTCACGCGTGATCGCGGAGGAACGCTGGCACGTCGCCCAGTTCGGATCGGCCAGGATCGGGGCATCCTCGATCGGAGCGAGGCGCTGCCCGCGAACCAGATCGGCGGCGCGTTCGGCCATGACCAGTGTCGGTGCATTCAGGTCGCCGGCGGTCGCCCGAGGCATGACCGAGCTATCCACAACGCGCAGGCCCTCGAAACCCTTCAGCTTCATCGTCAGAGGATCGACGACAGCGTCGTCGTCAGTGCCCATCCGGCAGGTGCCGCACGGGTGATAAGCGCTTTCCACCTTGTCCTTGAGAAATTGGTCGAGACAGGCGTCATCTTTGCATGCCGCGCCCGGCGCCAGTTCCTTGCCACGGTAGGGCGCAAGGGCTGGCTGGGCAAATATCTCGCGCGTCAGCCTGATGCAGGCGCGCATTTCAAGCCAGTCATCGGGATGTGTCATGTAGTTGAACCGAACCCGTGGGAGGTCCTCCGGCATTGCGCTGCGCAGCTTGACCCAGCCGCGGCTCTTTGAGCGCTTGGTGCCGACGTGTACCTGGAAGCCGTGTCCTGTGGCCATGGACTTGCCATCATAGGAGATTGCAAGCGGCAGGAAATGAAACTGGATATCGGGATAGACGATCCCGGCCCGGCTGCGGATATGGCCACCGCTTTCAAAGTGGTTGGTCGCGCCCAATCCCGTGCGGGTCATGATCCAGCGTGCGCCGATAAGTGCCTTTCCAAAGGGGTTCATATACGAAAAGAGCGTCACGGGTTCGCGGCACTCCATCTGAAGATAGATCTCCAGATGATCCATAAGGTTTGCGCCCACGGCGCCCCGGTCGGCGATCACAGGGATCCCATGCTCCTTCAACTGCTGCGCAGGACCGATCCCGGACCGCATGAGGACGGCAGGAGACATGATCGATCCGGCGCTGAGGACAACGTCGCGACCGGCTTTCGCTCTCATCGGCTTGCCATTCTGCGAGAAAAGAACACCCGTGCATCTGCCGTCCTCGAAGGTCAGCCGGTCCACCAGCGCATGCTTGATCACCCGGACATTGCCGCGCCTCATGGCAGGGTGCAGATAGCCCACCGCCGCGCTCGACCGGACGCCATTGCCAACCGACATTTCCATCGGGCCGAAACCCTCATGCTGACGGTCGTTCATGTTCTCGCTGACGGCATAGCCAGCTTGTCGGCCTGCTTCCACGAAGGCACGGTAGAGCGGATTGGCCTCTGCACCACGCCGCACCGAAATCGGTCCGTCAGTGCCTCTGAGTGACCCGCCGCCCCGAACGTTTTCCAGCCGTCTGAAGTAAGGGAGCACATTGGCCCAGTGCCAACCATCGGCACCAAGCGCCGACCACAGCTCGTAGTCCATCGGATTGCCGCGCACCCAGCACATGCCGTTGATGGACGACGACCCACCGAGCCCCTTGCCGCGTGGAAGGTTCATCACCCTGCCATCTAGGCCCGGCTCTGGCTCGGTGGTCATACCCCAGTTGAAGCGCGTGGTATTCATGGGAATGGACAGCGCAGAGGGCATCTTCACGAAGATCGAGTTGTCGCTGCCGCCGGCTTCCAGAACAAGGATCCGCATTGAAGAATCCTCGCCCAACCGCGCCGCCATGACACAGCCAGCCGAACCGGCGCCTATGATCACATAATCATAGGTCCCGGCATCCGCGGTTTCGCTCACGCTGATCGATCCTGGCATTTTTCTTCACCCAACGGTCAATCAATCATCACGTAGTATTTCAGCATCGGCTCGGACTGTTTCCAGAACCCACGGAAGCCTTTGGGCACAAGAAAGGCGTCACCCGCACGATAGGTTTCAGAGAAGTCGTCGTTTTCAAGTGTGACGGACCCCTCCAGCACATACATGAATTCGTCGCATGGATAATCTTCATAGAAATCCGTGTAGGGTTCTGCCCTCCAGATGCCGGCACGAACACCGGGCGTTTCCCGCCTGAAGTAAATGTGATCCTGTCCGACCGCTTCGCCTTCGACAAGCTGTGCAGTTTCCAATGGCACGTTCGGACTGGTGGTCCAACCTTCGGGACCGCTGGCCAAGAATTTCACCGGGTTCTTCATGTTCGGGAATCCATTCATTTGTCTTTTCTGGTCGGTGTTTCCTGGAAACTAGTGAAACCCGATTGGATTCCAAAACGACAAATGGTAATCCTTGGTAACCTCGAGTTACCTAACATGTTTTCCGATGCTCCCTCTGACAGCCCTTCGAACCTTTGACTTGGTCGCCCGCCACGGCAGCTTTTCAAAGGCCGCGCGGGAACTGAATGTCACCCGACCGGCGGTCAGCAAGCAGATCCGGAAGCTCGAGGTACTGCTCGGCCGCCAGCTTGTCATTCGAGGGCGTCCGAGCGTCACCATGACGGAATCCGGGCGTCAGCTCGCTTCAGGCCTGTTGCAGGGGTTCGACCTGATCAGTGCAACCTATCAACGTGCACATGAAGAACAGGATGGCGCAAACAGTGTCCGGATTCTTGTCGACTGCGATTTCGCGTCTTCATGGCTGGCCAAGCATATCGGCGGCTTCCTCGTAGAAAATCCCGGTGTCGCAATCGAAGTCGTGGCCGACCGCAATGGCCAATTGCGCCGTGGCGAGAACTTCAGTTTTCGCATCTTTTATGGCCCGGCTGGCCACTTCAACTCTGGCGACCTGATCGAGGAGGAGCTCTGCGACTGGGTCGACATTCCCCTGTGTACGCCCGACTATGCCATCGAGCACATGTCTGATGGCAAGCTCCTTGACACCGCAAGATTCTTGATCGACCGGAACTATGACCCGCGCAACGCATGGTTCGCGCATAGTGGCGTGGCCGATCCCGGGCCCCGTGTTCAGGTTTCCAAGTTCAACGATACTTCGATGTGCCTGTCCGCGGCCCTGTCAGGCTCCGGCATCACCATTGGCGATAGCTTCATGGCGCTTGAAGCCATCGAGAGCGGGCGCCTCATAGCGCCGTTCAAGCTGGGGCTGCGAAGCACTGAACGTTACGTGATCTGCCGTGCGGCGCGGCGCTCGCCATCGAAGGTCGAAGCGCGCTTTCAAAAATGGCTTTCGTCAGAAGTCGACCAGTATCAAGCCAGCGTGGAGAGCATATTGATGACGCAAGGCGTTACAGTGCTCTCAGCAAGATGAACTGTTTGGAACGGCAAGTGGCTTTGCAGGTTGCAAGCATGCCGGTTCGGCCGCAGCGATGACGCCCCTTCCGTTCAGACGGCGCGTACGCTCAACGAGAAATCGTGCCTAGAGGTCGATCTCGCGGAATTGGCCCGAGCGCTTGGTCACGAAATTCATGCGAAGCAGTACGAAATCACGCGATCGAAACGTGAACACGTGCTGCACACGACGCCTCTCAACGCACTGAAATCCTGGCAAAATCGTCACCATCCATCACTGGGCAGCCGTAAAACGCGTCTTCGAATGACCGCTTCTCCGGGGTTTTCGGCCGTTGGTGCATTTTGCAACATCCGTCAGTTTGGGCTCGCTCCGGACCTTTGCTGCAAAAGGTACCAAGGTCGGCAATGCGGATAAAGTTAGTTTTCGCTGCGGCTGCGCCGACGGCCGCTTTCACGGTTGAACGATCTTTGGCATAGCTTCCGAAAGCACAGAAACAAAGCTGGTCATCAACTCTGTTACAAAGAGGCAGTAACGCCCAACTGATATTCGCAGAACTGATCGTATTTCAGATTCACTGATGCATCCGCTAGATGGACTACCCCAATATTGGGTGCTTCCTTGCATGGCTTGAACGTGTCCCAGTTCCATTCTGGGCGAGGCGGTGGCGCTTGGTAGAGCACGGAACGCATGGTCGAGAACGGAATGCCCCCGACCGTGCCGGTTATGGGCCGGTGAACATGACCAATGAACAAATACTTCACGCACTTGAATCCAGAAACTAAGTCTATGAATGCTTGTCCGTTCTCCATATTTTCGGTGTCTTGCATCGGCAAACCGAGTGGCATTGGCGGATGATGCATGAACAGGAATACGGGGGTGTTTTCAGCGTCGCTAAGTGTCTCGCGCAGCCATTCCCTACGTGCTGGACAGAACTCTCCCGCATCTGATCCCGTTTTTTGCGTGTCTAGACAGATTAATACTCCATCGGGTGTTGCCACCTTATACTGAATGAAATCTGCCATACCTGTGTCTGGCAGTGGTAGAATCTGTCTGAACAGGTCTCGTTTGTCATGGTTGCCAACCATGGGACGGTAGGGAATAGCGAGGCCATCCAATTTGGCCTTTACCCCTTCATAGTCAGCCTGCGTCCCACGGTTAACCATATCGCCGGAAATGATGCACATCTGAGCATCTGAGTGATGATCGTTGATGTGGTCTATCGCTGCTTGAAGTCGGATGCGCGGGTTGTGACCCAGCACGTCACCTTCCTGCGTGAAATGCGGGTCTGACATCCATATTAGCTTTGTCATCACGACATCCAATCCAAGGTTTATGACTTTGACGTGCGCAGGAGTATTGCGCCAGAAATCGTAACAAATGTCGTGATGACTTTGACGAAATCAAGCCGCTCTTTCAGAATGCCGACCCCAATGAGTAGCGCGAAAACAATAGATGTTTCGCGCAGCGCGGTGACAAGTGCAATCGGCGCTTGTGTGAAGGCCCAGATGACGAGCCCATAGGCGAGGAATGACGCTGTCCCGCCTATTAAACCAGTCATAAAAACGGAACGATTAGATTTCAGAATATTGAAGGTACAAGGCCGCATTAAGGCCGTCCATATCATCAAGGCGACCGCATTCCCGATGGCCGCCCAAGCCCAAAACCCGAGCGCACTCGTAGCCACCCTAGCGCCGATACCATCCACCAATGAATATGCTGCGATGAATGCACCCGTGCAGAGGGCCATGATGGCGGCACGTGAGTTGCGGGTTTCGTCGGCGCGTCGCACGAGTGCGAGAGACACAAGGCCAAGTGCTATCAAAATGACGCCCGAAAGCTCTAGGCTCGTAAACGAGACTCCCATGACCCCTATTGAAACCGCCGTGACAATTAGCGGAGCAGATCCACGTGCTATCGGATAGACGAGGGTGAGGTCGCCCGCACGATAACCCGCTATGAGAAAAAGCTGGTAACCTAAATGCAAAGCGACGCCACCGATGATCCAAGGTAAAGCGGCCATGTTAATGGGAGGCGCGAACGGCAAGACCAATATTGCGAGAGGAACGTGACCAAGCACAACCGCCAACATGGTTGCGTGCTTATCGTCACTTCCTTTGATCAAAGAATTCCAAGTTGCGTGCAGGAACGCTGCAAGTAGCACCGCAAGAAAGACGGATGTGGTCAATGAATCTCTTTCCAATAGTCCGTTGAGCTGAGATGTAACGCGAAATTAGTTCGATGTGCAATCATCGTGTCTTTCTAGAAGCCGACATTCATCCCGGTCGCAGCATCGGTGACTCTGGGCTCCTTCCGTTCCTTCGCTGCGATCCGCACGAACGGCATCAATGAAGAACCCCCCGTTAGCGTAGGATTCTGCACTGTCCGGCATCAGACCCCTTTAAGCCGGTTCTGCCGGTTCCGGCGGATCCATCACTAGCAGCTCGTCGGTACTCCTGCCGGCGATCGCGATCGCTTCGTCAACCGGTCCGGAGAGATAGCCTTCGATCGCGCCCGGGCCGGGAAGGATCGCCGGCACCCGGTGATGAAACGCCCGGAAACGAGGACCTGGTTCCGTCGTGATGATCGTGAAGCTCAGCAGCTCCAGGTCTTTGTTGTAGTCGTATAGCCCCGCGAGCATGACTGGCCCGCCGCCGGCGAGCGTGACACGGTGTTTGGTCTTGCCGCCCTTCGGCCCCGTCGACTCGTAGAAACAAGAAGTCGGTATGACACAGCGTTGCTTCTCAAGGGCATGCCGATAGGACTTGGTCTCGCGAACGCCCTCGAGCTTGGCGTTGAAGGTATCGAAGGCCTTCTCTGAAAGCGGCTTGCGCCACCAGAAGGGAACCAGGCCCCATTGGGCTTCGGCAGCCTCGCGGACGTCATTGCGGTCGCGGATGATCGGTGTTCCGTTCCATTCGCCCGCGGCCTTCGTCTTCTTGCGCATCGGAAAGCGGTCTTTCCCGCTGAAGAGCGGCAAAGGTTCATTTGTCGTCAGACGCGCCAGGTCAACGATGTCTTGCCAAGAGAGGTTTGCCGTATCGAATGAGCCGCACATGCTGTTGAGCTCGACGAGAAACGGTCCCATACAAAAAAACAGGGCCGGTGTGAGTCCCGGCCCTGCTTAGGTTGAATTTGCGAAGTTGAGCCTGGGATTGGCTCATTTCTTTTTGTGGCTTGGGGAAGCTCACGCTACAATTCTAGATAATCACAACCTGCTATCAACAAAAATTGTAGGTTGCATTGCTCTTAACGGAAAAGTTGTCCGGCCGGGCCTGTGGGGGTCGAGTCCGGTAGGGGGCAGAATCGTACGATAACGAATGCAGCCATTCGTTCGAGCTGCAACGAAGGTCCGGAAAGAGCCCTCCACGTAGAATGCTGCGCTCCGAACCAAGGACGCAGAAGGACTCCAAGCTGCCGTTTACTGAATTACGTATAGTGTTAACTGCGCCTTCCGTTAAGGTCGGAAATGCGGACGGATCGAAATGGAAATTCCGGACCTTAGCCGCCGTTCGCACCAGGCCTCAGGTTTTGCAGCTACGATCCTGAAAGCTGTCATTGGGGTAGATTCCGGCTAGGGGCAGACCCCATCTACACAGACTTCCCATCGATAGTTCGAAATTGCCTGGCTCACTCATCGTAGACGGTGATCGCGGCGGATATCTCCTCATCTCGATGTGATGCCCCACATGATTTTACGGTTTGTAAACGAACAAAGTTTAAACGTACACAAATACGTGTAAACACTTTTACGGGTCTGCGAATCGCCGATCCTGGGTTCGGAGGATCAGGTGATCCGCAAGCGGTCGAACCGAAATCCAATGGAGGACTCCATGAAATTCACCTACCAGCCTCCCAATCCCGGCAAACGCTTCCGGCAGAGTCCCGCCGATCGGCCAGAACGGCCTGACCATCGGATCCGCGGAATCCTAGGCTTCGTCCCTGGTATTGGCGTCTTACTGATCGTCGTGCGCTGCCGGATTATCGACGAGATTGCCCGTTGGCACCGACGGCGCACGACGATCCGCGCGCTCCGGGATTTAAATGACTACTACCTGAAGGACATCGGTCTCGACCGCTCTCAGATCGAGGCGACGGTGGAGGAGATGATCGACGAGACGATCTACACCTGCGATCGGCGGGCATGAACTAAACACACTGCTTACCAATCGACAGATCGCATAAGCGAAAAGAACCATGAAGCCAATAGAATTGTCCCAGATATGCGACGGTCACCCCGTTGCTGTTTTTGCAAAACACTTTAGTGAGTTGGATCGTTCAGTCTGCCCAATGGCCCCATTTTGGTTAGACTTCGACCCCATGCGGGTAGCCAGGCTCTTGCAATGGATGATGCTCATTGGGCGGCAGGATGTAACCTTGGAAGGTCATGTCATTCGGATCATGGGGGAGGGTGTTAAACAGGTATTTTCGGTGAACCTGACAAATATGAATCTGGGCACTGTCTTCGATAGGGAAACGATCGCAATCCGTTGGAGAAATGTGATCGACGTCGCCGAAACGCGGAAGCCTTCATTTCATACAAGCTGCGTTCCGGTCGAATCTCGAAGCTTCATTCAGCTTTATCGCGGCTGTTTTCCCTTTTGCGACGAGAACGGCGATATCATCCGCCTCATCGTCGTTGTTGCACCTGTCGACGTTCGCGGAATGCATCTGTACGAGTATCCAACCGATTGATTCGCTGAAAACAGACGACCGTATGAGCAACCGTGGTTCTTCACGGCGCGACGGTCGGAGAGCGGCATCACTTTGTAAGGAAGAAAGTATAGCTATAGGCATTTAACCCAAGCACACCATGAGTAGACACGGATGACAGCAAAAATTTTTATAAAGCCTATACGCACTGAAAACATCGAAAGTTTCCATCAGGCGCTCGATAAAGTTGCGCGTGAAAGAAAGTACCTCGCTTTTCTTCAATCACCCCCGCTGGAGGAGGTCAGAGAATTTGTTCTCAGCAATATAGAGCAGGGCAATCCGCACCTGATTGCGTCAATTGAAGGTGAGGTCGTGGGTTGGTGTGACATCCGACGACACCATTTACAATCTCACGCGCATCGCGGAACGCTTGGTATCGGTATTGTCCCAGAGTTTCGCGGCAATGGTTTAGGTACGAGGCTTATAGAGCTGGCGATCGAATGCGCGACGGAAACCGGGTTTTCCCGCATTGAATTTGATGTCCGCGCAGATAATTTTCGGGCAATTGCCCTATACGAGAAAACTGGATTCGTCAAAGAAGGTGTTCTGCGCAACGCCGTGTTAGTCGACGGAGAGTTTTTTGACGTCGTCGTAATGGCTCTTGTCCTCCAAAGTGACTGAAGACGGCGTTCTATCCTATTCCAACTTCATTGCTCCAACCTGTTGCGGCACCGACCTAGACACAGCGGCTCATGAGCCCGCGGCGCGCATCTTCAACGGTTCTTCGTCCCGCAGATGGCTGTCGTCATCCGGTGCCCAGGTATCCGGATCCGGATACCATGTCTCGACGACATACCGATCCTGGAGCAGCAAGTTGATCGACCGCGAGCCGCACGCGCTGCAGACGATCTTCTCGCGCAACTCCCGTACGTTCACGAAGGGCGAGAGGGCAGGGCGGTTGATCAGATCGTTTGGATCGATGTGGTTCTTGTGGCGGCAATCTTCGCACCAGGCGCTTAGAATGATATTGGCGTCTGCCATGGCGCCGAGGGTCCAGTAATCCACTATGCGGACCTTTCCTTGTATTCGGCTATCCGCCGGGAGATCGTTGACTTGTTCACGCCTAAGACCTCCGCGACCTCTTCGTAGGTTGGTAAGCTGCCGTCCTTGTGGGGCGTCTCCAGCAGCTTTACAGCCCTCTCGATTTGTTTATCACCGAGCTTTCGCTTGCGGCCGAATTTGGTGCCCTTGGCCTTGGCTGCCTCCAGTCCGAAGCGGACACGATCTCTGACACGCATGGTGGAAAAAGCAGTCATTCGAGTTCGGTTGCCCAACGGTCAGCAGAGCGGTGGTGAGGTGACTACGGTTCAATTACGCGATCAAACTCCAATCCAAATGGGTATCCGCCGACAACATCTTTTGAGAACCGGCGCCCAGTCCCCAGTCGAGAGAGAACGTCTAGGATGAAAAGTGCAAAACCATTCCGAGACCATTCAACATCGACTCCACGGTAGTTTCCTTGCTCGCCCTTGGCTGCACGCGATATGTGCCTGAGAAAGAAGTGTTGCTGATTGATGTTCGCGGTTTTTCGAATGTCCAAGATTCCAAAACTTGTTTCGTTTGGAGCAGCAGGTTGCCCGTCGACTACTGTTATTTCATCTTCAAGGAAATTCTTGAAAAGCGGGCCTTTAAGCGGTGAACCGTTGACTACACCCTGAAAGCTCTCAAGTTTTCCTGATGCCTCCTGATGTGGCGTGCAGCGAAGGATGCAGCCTGTGTTGAGCATGCGCGTCGGGGCGCCGTTTGGAATAAGGTTCTCAAGGATGCGCAGACTTTTCTTCGGAAGGGTTTCTAACTCAAAGAACACAACACCGCTGAAGAAACCCTTCCGAAGAAAACTTGTGATCGACGATAGCTCTTGGAGTTTCTTGGCCGCATCATTAGCAGAAGCGGGTGTCGCTCTCGCCTTTACCTCGAAGACTGCCATAACGCACTGTGCCGGTATCATCTTCGGGGTTCCGGTCCTGGATCTATCTGTGTCTTGGTCTGAAACCAGGACTGGCGCATTCAGCTTGTCATAGATTATCAGGTCGTAGTGGTACTCGATCGGGTGCTCCTCCTCCAGCACGGGAGGTAAGATGAACCCGGAAGTAACACCGTAACGATCAGGTAAAAAGTCACTAAGCCAGCTTCGCAGGGCGGATTCCGCTACATTTCCGTGTTCAGTTATTAGAGGGCGGTTTCTGTTTTCAAACTTTGCCAGATCGTAGCTCGCGAGCATTTTCCGCCGGTTGAGTTCAAATCTTTGCCAGCCTGCAGTTTTGTAGGTCTTTGGTGTGCTCATGAGGGGTGCATAAATAGGCTGTATTCAGGCTCGGAACCACCAATTTTAACATCAGACGCCAATGTCCGCATAGCGGAGCTGGCTTAACTTTGCAAAGCTCACTTCCTGCGTTTCACTGTCGTTCGCGGCAAACGGTGTATTTGTTGAATTGGGCTCTTTCCGGTCATTCGCCGCGATCCGCACGAACGGCAGCAATGAAGAAACCCCCGTTAGCGTAGGTTCTGCACTGTCCGGCATCAGCTCCCAAAAAGCGTTGTTAGGATCCTAAGCATCTTTTCTGAAAACGGTAGTTTTGCGCGGGTTTTCACGCTCACAACTGCTGTTCTCGTCGAGCTATGCGCAGAAGACACGGCCAACTCCCCGCCAGATCGACGAGAGAGATACGCCGCGCGCCGAACAGAGATGGGTCAGCTCGCCCCTGCGGGTCCGGGCTTTATTCCGCTAGCCGCTACGGCGCCAAGCTCCACGGAGCCTAAAAGTCTCCGCCCATTCGGGTGACTATCCCTCTCGTGCGGCCTGCGGCCTTCAAATTGAGCCCGGCGCGATCGCGCCGGCCACGGTGTATTGAGGAAATCCCCGGTAGTCCGGGTGGCGACGGTTCCGCTTAGCCGAGTTCAGTCACCTATTCAACCGGCCAGGGCCGGTCCTCTACTTCGTTCCGGCCGCAAGCGATGACCAGGTGTCTGAACACGGCACACGTCCCCTTTTCGTCGCCCCCCTTGCATATTGAAACCGCAACGTTTCATCGCTTGAGATGTTGTTGCCTTACCGGGGTGGCCACCCCGGTAAGGCTCAGCGACTTGGGCCGTCGCCCTCCAGGCCTGAAGGGCCGTAAGGGAGCTTGGCCGGGTCGCTGCTTGGGAAACCGATCTGAACAGTTACCGTAATTGAGCGACCCAGGAAGGTATCTATGCTTCATGGGTAATAAGACGTGAACCTCAATACGGAGCCAAATTCATGAATTTCTATATCGGATGCGATGTATCGTTAAGGACCATAAGCGTATGCGTCATGGATGCTGCAGGGAAGATCCATTTGCGCAAAGATGTGGCGGCGTCTCCCGATACACTTTTTGCCCTGCTCGGTCCTTATCGCAATGCCTGTTTGGTTGGTCTGGAGGCCGGCAGCACGACCAATTGGCTGGTGCGGGCATTACGCAATTTCGGTGTGCATACGCTGTGCCTAGAGGCTCATCATACGCGCAAAGTTCTTTCGGCGCAGCCGGTGAAGACAGATCGTAATGACGCCGAGGGTCTTGCTCAGCTCCTGCGCACGGGATGGTATAAAGAAACGCATGTGACACAAGAAGATACACAGGAACTGAAAAGTTACCTTGAAGCCCGGCAAACGGTGAAAAACAAGCAGCAGGACATCAAAAATGCTATCCGGGGATTAGTGAAGCCGTTCGGCGTTATCCTTCCCAAGGGGTCGGGGTCGTTGTGGCCGGGCGCGGTCCGCGAACGCCTACTGCACGAACGCTTTGGCCTTTGGGATGTCATCGACCCGTTGCTCACAGCATATGAGTCATTGTGCGATGCCGTATCTCGATACGATGCGTTTATCAGGAAGTACGCGCGCAACGATGAGGTATGTGCGCGGTTGCAAACGATAGACGGTATCGGGCCGATCAACGCGTTTGCCTTCAAGACCGTGATTGATACGCCGGACCGCTTCTCGTCCAACCGGGATGTCGGTGCGTATTTGGGGCTAACGCCGCGCATTTACGCTTCGGGAGAAAGCGAACGTCGCGGCGGGATTACCAGGGCCGGATCATCCATGATGCGGTCACTGCTGTTCGAAGCGGCGCAGTCACTGCTCTCGCGCACGAAACGCCTGTCTTCTTTGAAGAGCTGGGCGATGCGGCTATGCAAGAAAAAGCCAACTAAGCTCGTTGTCGCGGCGTTAGCTCGCAAGCTCGGGGTATTGATGTTGGCCATATGGAAAAACGGAACAACGTTTAACCCGAAAAGAACAACCGTTGCTGCGAATATGGCGCAAGCAGTTTGAGAAACACGCCTCCTGGATGAAGGCGTATTACGGAGCATAGCTTTTTTCATTGAGAATGCAGGCCTACGGGGACAGAAGAGGCAAGGGAACAGGACGACCTTCATCTTGCACCGGAGAGTGCGTTGAACAGTTTATCCGTTCCGTTGACTTGAGGAACAGTAACTTGCAGGGCGTCATTCTTCATAGACGTCACTGCGAAGAGAAGATTTTCTTCCCCCTACGTTTGACAAGCTCAATTAGAGAAGATGAAAGGGAATCTTAGATGTCCCGTATGCAAGGTGAGAAATCTCCCAAACCGGCTGTCCGCGAGCCAGTATATGGCGGGATCGATGTCGGTAAAACCCGTCTCGACGTTCATATCTATCCAACCGGTAAAGCTTTTTCGGTAACAAATGATAAAACCGGCCTACGACAACTCGGATGGTGGTTGATGAGTCATGGTCCTGAGCTGATTGTTGTAGAAGCTACCGGTCGCTATCATCGGTTGGCTCACCGGTATTTGCATGATGCCGGTTTTTCCATTGCCATCCTCAATCCATACAGAACCCGTAAATTCGCCGACACCCTGGGCAAACTCGCTAAAACCGACGCGATCGATGCTGGGGTGTTGGCGCAGTTCGCTGCGATCATCCAGCCGGATGCCGTCAAGCCTCCTGCTTGTTTTCTTGAAGCCCTTCGAGACCTCGTCGCAGCGAGACGACAGATATGTGATGAGGTGATTGTTTTGAAACAGAGATTGGGGGAAACATCTCATACCCTGGCACTTCGACAGATAAAAAGCCGCCTCAAGATCTGTTGCCGGCACCAAAAAGCGCTCGAGACTGAAATACATCGTCAGATCGCCCTAGATCCAGCCCTCGCGCGGTGGTTCCGTCTGCTGATGTCGCTTCCCGGTGTCGGGTTCGTTACGGCCGCTGTTCTGATTGCTGAGCTTGAAGAGCTCGGCCAAGCAAATGCGGCGCAAATCGCAGCACTTGTCGGCGTTGCTCCCATGAATAGGGACTCCGGTATGTGGCGTGGGAAACGCTCCATCCACGGAGGACGGAAAACGGTCCGCAATGTTCTTTATATGGCTGCCCTCAGCGCCATGCGCCTAAACCCGGATCTTGCTGCTTTCTACGGACGGCTCCGCGCTACTGGAAAAACCTTCAAGACCGCCATCGTTGCCGTCATGCGAAAGCTCGTGATTCTGGCCAATACCCTGATCCGCGAAAACCGTGAATGGACGCCAGTCCGTCCTTGATTCTCCACACAGATGCTCCCTTCGCTGCGGTGAAGTTCTGACGACCTTCACCCCACCAAGGAAGAAGGTCACACCCCACTGGCGAAGAGAGG
>NZ_CAMZOF010000018.1 GCF_947331435.1 Pelagibius sp. Alg239-R121
ATGAACGGCCGAGTCTACGACCCGACCCTGGGACGTTTCCTCTCGGCCGATCCCAATGTGCAGGCGCCGGACGATACCCAATCCTTTAACCGTTACAGCTACGTCAAGAACAACCCGCTGAGCTATACCGATCCATCTGGGTTCTTCTTTAAAAAGATCTTCAAAAAGATCAAAGACGCCTTCTCAAAAGCCTTCAAGGCGGTTGGGAACCTGATCAAAAAGGCGCTACAGAACCAGTACATTACCTCTGCCATCCAGATCGGGATAAACTTCATTCCTGGCTTGCAAGGTTGGGCGACGGTGCTCATATCGGCGGCATTTTCGGGACTGGTGACACTCGCCAACGGAGGTGATCTCGGACAAGCGTTGATGTCGGCTGGGATAGCCGTGGCAACAGCTGCAGCTTTCCACGGAGTTGGCACAGCTTTCGCGAAGGTCGACACCAGCTTCTTTACGGCAGGACATATAGCCAAAACCATCGCTCATGGCGCTGTCGGTGGTGTTTCAAGCAAGTTACGCGGAGGTAAGTTCCACACTGGTTTTCTCTCTGCAGCTGCGGCCCAGTTCGCAGCACCTGGCATTGATCTCATTGGAGAAGGAGATACGAGTCCAGGTGCCGTTGCTGCGCGTACGGCTGCTGCCGCAGTTGTAGGCGGCGCTGTTGCCGAGCTCGGAGGTGGCAAGTTTGCAAATGGCGCCGTCACGGGAGCTATGAGCCGGTTCTTCAACGATGAACATGGTTTGAAAAAACTTGGATTGTTATCCGGAAAAGCTCGTGAAGACATTGGCTTTCTTGGCAATCAAATTCGTGAAAGACTAGATACAGAATTTGGAAAGCAATTGTTTGAGAGGTATTGGAAAGGTGAAGGGGATCTGACATTGTCTGAAGAACAGTTTCAAAGAATGATCGCGGCTTTGTCTCCAAGCGCACCAATCCTAGAAAGTGCTCATTTCAATACTGAAAACGGGGCGTTTCACGCCTATAAGCGCGACTTTTATGGGACTCAATATGACGAGTCCCTCGGGAGTGCCTGGGTAGTTTATGATAAGAATTACTCCGCAGTTGGATTGATTGATAGATACAACTTTCACATGAAACCTTTTGCCGATAGGCCAATAATGGGGCACATCAAAACCATGATGGTTGTAGCCGCCAAAGCACTGAATTCGAGCGAAAAAGCATTTAGTGTACGATACGGAGTAACGTTGGACGCACTACGATGAAGAAGGTACTAATCTTGCTATCAATTTTGGCAGCGTCATTGGGCGTAGCGACTTTTGGTGTAAGTTACTATCGAGAAGTACTTTTAATAAAACAATCTGGATTAAATTTATCTCGGTTTTCGCTCACGTTACTATCTCATGACGAGCGAACAATGCGATTAGGAGCGGAAGGCCGGTCTGTATTTGAGTTTGAATTACCTTCTAATTTTCGAGGACTCACGCGGTGCGGAAGAGATGGGTATTCTCAGGCAAAGAAAATAACTAATCTCAATGAAATAATGATAGCGGAAGAAGGGTGTTTTTACAATTTCAATAATAATGAAGGTTCAATATACAAATTTATTCTCACTGAAAGGAAAATTATTGTATTTGTAATTACTTGATTAATAAGGGAATGCACCGAATAAAGTGGCAACCGATAGACTGCCGTCCTACGGGGCAGCATTGCGTGATCTCGGCACGATGGAGAAACACGTTACTGGCGGACGGAGCAACAATCGGGCGGAAAATTCGTACCTGCCGATTCGACAACGAGAACGAAGGATGCAGGGTTTCAAGTCAACAGGATCGGTGCAGAGGTTTCTCTCCACCCACGCCGCCATCTACAACACCTTCTATGTCCAACGTCATCTGATCACTCGCAAGACAATGCGGCTTTTTCGCAGTGAATCGATGAATACCTGGCAGACCGTGATTGCAGCTGCTTGAGCCGCTCAGTTCAACCATTCAACTGCGACCTGCCTTCGTTAAGTTGACAGCATCTGAAAAACGATCTGCCCAGGGAATATCGAAAGCCTCGCCCAAGAGAGCCTTGGCGACCATCAGAAACGCGCTGCCAGGAATCGGATAATCGTTCATCCGGTCGCCAATCCGCTTGCCGCCAGGTCGTCCAGTGCTCGACGGCATCAGACCGATAGACTCCATCTTGTCGGCCCATTCTTCGTTGTGATAGCGGCCCCGGCCCGGGTTGCCGAAGTGGTGTTGCCAGAGGTGGCACATTTCATGGACAAGCGTTTGCAGAACCTCGATGACGCGCTCCTTGCCGAAGAACTCTGGGTTCATGGCAATCTCGTCGGTCGCGGTACGGTCTTCGGCCACGAAGGGTGCCGCGAGAAATAACCCATAACCTTCTTCTGGCGCTGCAAGGTGATCAGGCAGGGCGGCAGTTCCCCCGCAAAAAGCTGTTCGTTGAAGCTGTCGTATGCCCGCTGCAATCGCCCGTATTGTTTCGGGGTCGGGGGTGTCGATGATTCCGCATGTGCCATATCTATCTCCGCGTATTGTATCGTACGATACATAATCAACGGCAATCGGGAAAAGGCGGCGGGGAAGTGCGCAGACGAGGACCCTTCCCCTCGCAATTCAAGCCTTGGTCGGTGAGGACTAACCTCCTTTAGGGGGCAGCTGCTGGAGGGGCCGGAATCCTACGATAAGAGTTCCCTTCCATCTTAGTTGTCTGTCTGACCAACATCTGGAACAGATGATACCCTCAGAGCCAAACTATCCTTCCTACGTGTAGTTTCACGCGAAAGCAGGACGAACAATGGACTTTCGGTAACATCTGGTAACAAAACGCGATTTGTCATTCGCACATGCCGTGGTTACTCACCTTCCCAAATGCTATTGGAGGATACTGTGACTGACATACACGCCACAGCAATCGTTTCAGAGGGCGCAGAGATCGACTCTGGATGCTCGGTGGGACCGTACACCTGCATTGGTCCAAACGTTACGTTGGGTAAGAACAGCCGCGTTGGATCGCACGTAGTGATAGATGGATACACAGAGTTAGGAGAAAATAACACCGTGTATCAATTTGCGTCTGTTGGAGCCGCGCCACAGGACACAAAATGGCAAGGTGAACCAACTCGCTTAGTAATCGGAAATAATAACGTAATTCGCGAATACGTCACTGTTCAGCCCGGACTGGAACAGTTTGGTGGTATTACACGAGTCGGAAACGAAAACCTTTTAATGGCGTGCTGCCATATCGCACATGACGTAGTCATGGGTAATCAAAACTGGGTCGCAAACTCAGCAGCTTTAGCCGGGCATGTTGAAGTGGGGTCTCATGTGATTTTTGCCGGGCTAAGTGGTGCACACCAATTCTGCCGAATTGGTGATAATGCTTTCATTTCTGCTGGTTCAATGGTTGCGCAAGATGTCCCTCCATATTGTTTGGTACAAGGTGACCGCGCGCGGCTTAAATCAATTAACAAAATAGGACTGGAGCGTGCTGGGTTTACCCAAGAGAGGATTGTAGAAATCCAAAGAATTTTTAAAATGTTATTCGTGTCTAAAGAGTCTCTTGAAAAGAAGATATCGGATGTTGAGGTCAAGTATTCCGACTCATTTTATGCAAAAAAACTAATCGAATTCATCAAGTCCAGCGAACGAGGTATTGTCTCATGGCGTCGATCTAACAAGAGATAATCGCTTGAGCGCATTCAAGCTTTTGTCCCAATCAAAGTTTAGTCCGTTCAGGACAAAATCGGCATCAATAATAACAACGAATTAGGTGTGTGGGACCTGACTCTGTCTGACGTTTTCGGATTGTATTTTATCGCGCTGTTAGCTTCTGTCGAAGTCTCTCATATGGCGTTTCGCCTCCCAGGGCGGCATGAGGGCGCATAAAGTTATAGAAGGCCTCCCATTCGCTGAGTTTTTGTGCGAGGTCAACATCGCCTTTGTAATCAATGAGCTGATAGAACTCCTGCTGATCGGTCAGGCGTGATCGCACAACTTTTCCGTTAAGTGTAGCACAACCTATAATTTTTCTTGTTACTGATCAACGATTATCTATAATTGTACTCGGTGTCCCCCAAGACGCCGAAAATGAGTCTCTCTTTGACTCAATGTTGTTTTTGTAAACTAAGCAGGGCCGGACCTCGCACCGGTCCTGTTTTTTTGTAAGAGACCGTTTCTCGTCGGGATTAACAGACCCAACTTCGGGCCAGTTGGGGTTGATTCCGGCAGGGGCAGAAGCGAGCAATTCACGAAGGAAAGATGCAATGCGTGTCGATTCGCTTGTTGTTATTAATCTTAGCGATAATTTTGGCGGCACCGTACCCACTGAAGACCGGGAAGCTGCGCATGGGCTCTATACGAAACACACAACACGGACCGATGGCGGCAATCCAAAAGCTGCCTGGTGGATTGAGATAAACAACACAAAGGAAACAGGAGATAAGACCGAGTTCACACTGGACATTGACTACAAAATTATGGAGGGCGGTCCACTACCAAGCAAGATTGATGCAGGTAACACCGGCATCTACTTGATTTTTCACGCTAAAGAATCATCAGACCCAAATATTTTTGGTGTCGTGAGCCTCGGAAAAGCCGAGAAAAAATCCTTGCAGGCAAGTCGCTTAGTCGGAGCATTGGAAAAACTTCGGATCGAGAAAGTCCGAAAACTGTCCCTTATGGCCTGCAATGTGACCAATACCAAGACAGCGGCCTCAAGGAACTTCTTGGTGACTATCTGTAAAGAGTTCGAAAGCAGGTGGAATAGCTCCGACCGCCCCATGATAGCGGGGTATGACGATTACGTGTATGGCAGTAAATCGGGCAAAAAGTATTTGGATTCCGGTTCTAATGAACCAATGACCGGATCCGGTCACAAGCAGGTATGGGTCTGCAAATCTGGATTGCTAACCGGTGGGTACAAGCAAATTTCTCTCGAAAAGTCCGGTTGGTCCGACAAAGAGCACTTCGAAACAAACTTAAAGACGACAACAGTTTTATAAGAAACTGTGGCTAAGCGTATAAGGCAATCAATCACCTATTCGTCGTCACGCGTTATCTGAAAGAGTGCAGATCACATCAAATTCAATCGGCCCCCTACCTCTTCTTGATCGCCGATCATCTTCTGGCGCATAATTTAGCCTGTTCCGACCCACCAAAGGGAACGACAACATGTGTGGTTCACTCGATACGGCAAACCTCTCTTGGCAAGACACCGTTGACCTGGTGCGTCTGACGACAAATGAACCTTTATCGAGTCTTCAGCGGAAAAGACCGCTTTTCGATGCACAAGAAGACGAAGGCAACGGAAGAATGGAACGGAATCCCGATCATCCGAGACGGCACTTTATGTCCGCTTATATCGTTAAAGTCGGTCTTCCTCGGAATATTCACAAGCGCATCCACAATAGCAGCATGTGAGCGCGTAACAATAAACCATGAGTTTTGTTCTCGCCTTGAAGATGAGCCCTCTGCACTGGATACACTTCGTCAGCTCCTGACAATTTCCGAAATTTCCCGTCAACAGCCTGCTTGCAAATCCCAAGCCCAAACGAGTCTCACCACATGCTGAGCCACCCAACGATTGTGAGGCAGCCAGCAAGGCCAAGTCGAAGCTCATTGCCGCATGGAATGGAGCGTCGCCTGACTATTCTCATCACAGAAATCTACAGGGCTTGCGATCGTATACGTGACAACACCAACCGCAAGGCACCGATAGACTCAGTGATTAGTTAGGGGTGTCGTCCCGAACTGACTCACTCTTGTTTTGAAATTCAACCGACATAAGAATTCGTGGCGACGCGTTGGAAGCCTTCCGCAACCAGTGTCAGGGCCTAGGTTGGCAAAAGGACAAGTGATTCCAATTCGTTCTTCGTTCGATTGAATTGGAAAACATACACTTAAAACTTGTTCCAAAAATAGCGTTCTAATATTTGGTACGAAAAGTACAAAAATAGTTTTTGCTTAACAAATATAGTAAAAAATATCGATTGTATGATTTTTGTTGACTATTTTATTGAGTTTATAGATAACTTCGCGCGGTTTAAAGATCTGAGCGCGAGCAATGGCGAGTCTGGTTTGTAGGCAAAGAGTGGAGGCGAGCTTCGGCCGTATGGGGCGTCTGCTGTCCTTTCTTTCTGTCTTCTATGTCGCCGTTTTTCCTCATTCGGTGCATTCCTACATTCTCCACGACCATGCCAACGGCGAGCATGATCATCAGGTTGTCGTTCATCAAGAAAAGCTGTCCTTGAGTGAAGGCTCCGAGTTTGAACTTCCTGAAGCAGATCATTCCGAAAGCGAGCACGACGAAAACGACGAGGCAAGGGCGCACGAGGATTGCTCGTATCATTCTGAATTCACGCTGCCGGCATCAGAAGACTATATGCCTTCGTATGTAGTTACTTCGACCAGGACGTGGTTCGTCCTGCGCCTCTGGGCACACGCACTTTCTTCAGACCCGCCCCCACCCCGAATTCAATCCTGAAACTCAAATTGTGCGCCATAAGCCCATTGGGGTTTCCGCCGCTTAGTGGCGGAGACTCGAATGTCGGGCGCCGACTTTTGCAAGAATTAAAAACAACCCGAAGAACCCATACGGCTGTATGGGTAAGGATTGAATGTATCATGTCCAAATTTTTGAAATCCCTGAGTGGAGCCACTGTCGCTGCTGCGATTATTGCCGGTTCTAACCAGGCTGCTGCGGCACCTGTAACCGAGTGGGATTACTCGGTCACGGCTGGATTTTCTGGCTTTACTCCACGAGCTCCTGATCAGGAATCGGATCCGGATCGGGAAACTAACAGAGGCGTTGTCGGTGACGAAGATTCTTTTAACGGGCCAACCCGATTGAGGTGGGGCACTCCGCTCATATCCGAGAGCGACCCGCATAGCGCCCTATATGTCACTCCTGCCACAGGTGGCGACGGACATCGGATCACCACAAACGGAGAGGCTACGGAAAGTTTTACGCTGACGCACGACAACAGGCTTCTCCAAGGACCTTATGGTAACCTTGACAGCTTTCAACTGGAAGTTGGGCTCGAGTTTCGCCCGGACGGGGGGATAGTAGAATACATTCCGATAACTCTCGAATTTAGTTATCGTGAGCAACGCACAGCTGATTGTGAGATCAATGACCCCCTGTGCTTCGATGTTTTAGTGCTGGAGAATCCGGAAGAACTCGTGCAGTCATTCGTTCTCGACGGCGTGCTCTACTCGGTCGAGGTCTTGCTCGCTGACTTCGGGCCTCTATCGGACGAGGCTTGCGGACTTGCCGGTGCGGCCTCCGGATGCTTTGGGACCGCGACGCGTGAAACCGGGGATGAGGTCAGGGAGTATGCATCGTCGATCAGAGTAAGTTCTGATGCGATGGGCCCGACAGTCTCTGTTCCCGAGCCGGGAACTTTGGCGCTTTTTGGCTCCAGCCTGCTCTTCCTCGGGCTGGCACGCCGACGCAGAGTTCTTACGCGTTAGCAGCTTAGAGGCCTCCGGGTCAGGGCGTATGTTCGCGCCTTACCGGAGGCCTCTCCATTCAAACATGAAGATCCGTGTTGCGCTTCCGGCGTCGCTGCCACAATGGAAATTTGAACTGGCCGCGTCGGTGGCACAATCCTCAGCTATCGAGGTTTCATCATGCCACTAAAAGTCCATGAACCACTAAATGCTCAGATTGCGCAGCGTATACGTGCCCGTCGTCTCGCACTTGGCTTGACACCAGCAGACGTTGCCGAAGCCCTTGGCGTTTCTTTTCAACAGCTCCAAAAATACGAAAGCGGCGTAAATCGGATTAGTGCCGGACAACTTTACACTCTGGCCAATTTACTCGATGTATCGATCGACTTCTTTTTTCAAAATGGCGACGTTGATCAATTGCTTTGCAGCGGCATTGATCAAGATCTTGCCAGATCAAACCAATCGGCACATCTGATTCAGGCATATTATGCTATTCCACCTGCAAAGGTGAGTGGCAGCGTGCTCAGGTTCCTTTGTTCGCTCAACGATACCAAGAAACAGTAGGGCTCGAGCGTTCGCTCGACCTTTCAGGCAATACTATCGGTCTGCGAATCTTGTGGGCCTCTTTTTGATCGCAACGCTTCCGCTATTGCAGCTTTTCTTTGCGATACAGCCGTCTCAATTTTTCCTGGTTCGCCTGTCAGTGAAAACCTCTGGGTTCGTAGACTTCTTGTTTCCCAAAATCGAGGCAAGGAGGCACGTTATTGCGCAGAGCCATTTGATTGGGTTTTTAACCTAATAAGAACGTAATCCGGTTGATCTCTGCAACCGTCGTCCCTCTTTTAATAGGAGCGGTTGCACCTCGCGAGCAGAGCGGATTCACACGTTTTGCCGGCACCGACTTATGGAATCTTCGAAACATGTGAAGCCGCTCTATTTCAAATGGTTAGAGTAGTAGATTTACCGTGATGTTAAGGTTACCGTTGGCGCGCCCGTCTAACTGGATCCACTACAGGCCAATTGAAAAGAGAGGGCTTAAAGTACTTCCCTTATCAAGCAGCTCCGATACTCTCCAGGAACTCCTGAGTCTCGCCCTGCAGGAATTCAGCCTGCTTGGAAAGCTCATTGGCGGCAGACAACACATCGCTTGCAATGCGATCCGTCTCTGCCGAGATCTGTGAGACCTCAGCAATGTTGCTCGAAACTTCACGGGTCGCGGCGCCCTGTTCGTCAATCGCAGAGGATATGCCGGTAGCGACCTCGCTGATCTCCAAGATCTTCTGGGAAATCGATTCGTTTGCCGAAACCGCCACGCCGGTCGCGGTCTGGATCTCCGAGATCTGCTGCGAGATTTCTTCCGTCGCTTTCGCGGTCTGATTGGCGAGCGCCTTGACTTCAGCAGCCACAACCGCGAAACCCTTGCCGGCTTCGCCTGCACGCGCCGCTTCGATCGTGGCGTTGAGCGCCAGCAGGTTCGTCTGCTCTGCGATATCTTGAATCATGTTTACGACTTCGCCGATCTTCTGCGACGCTTCGACTAGTTCCTTGATCTGGTCGCTCGACTCTGCAGCGGCTTCAGTCGCAGTCTGCGCCATATTGGTCGCCTGAGCGATCTGCGCAGCAATTTCGGAGATCGAGTTGTTTAATTGTTCCGCAGCCGATGCAACAGCACCGGTACGACTGTCCGCTTGTTCAGCGTTGCCCTGCATCGAACCGGCGCTGGATTGCATTTCCGTCGCAGCGGCCGACACGCCGGCGACGATGTTCTGAACGTTCTCCGCCATATTGACGTTGCTGGTCACCACCGACCAGGACAGCAAAGGACCAATGTAGTCACCTGACTTGCTACGCAGAGCCGAAACCTGCAAGTCGAGGTTCTCATCTCCCAGTTTGATAACTGTCCGATGCGGTAGGTTGGAGGAATCCGCCAGCAGGTTACGTTGGTGCTGTGGGTTCTTGTGGAAGATATCGATGCACCTTCCCTTTAGTTCCGCAGCCGGCGCCGGCAGCAGATGATTCAACGGTGTCAGCGTCTCGATGCTGGTTTTGTTAATGTAGGTTATCTCGAGGGTTTCTCGGTCAGCCAGCATCACATTGATTGGCATATTGTCGAGCATTTGCAACAGGCGCGCCGTCTCTTCTTCCTTCGCGACCTGTTTTGTGATGATGCTCCAGGTGAGCATCGGTCCGACGTAGTTTCCCTTGCGGTCATGCAAAGCTGTCACATTGAGGTCCAGCCATTCGCCGCCGACCGTGATCCGCGTCTGGTGCGGCAGATTGGATGGATCCGAAAGAAGTTGACGCTGATGTGCTGGATTCTTGTGAAAAATGTCAATCGACTGACCAACAATTTCGTCGGCTTTTACCGGAAGCACCTCTTCGATGCTTTTCAACGCAACAAGCGACGATTTATTCGCGTAGGTGATGGTGTATTCCTCAAGATCACAGGTCATCACGCTTACAGGCATTAGATCGAGCATCTGCCCAAACATTTCGTTCGAGCCCGACTGTTTTTTGTTCAACGAAAACATAATCACTCCACTCCTACCACAGATTTTGACCACGTTAATTTGCCTCGATGTAAGGGGTGAAAGGCCTAATTTTTTACTAAATTCGGATAGTAAAAGCCGAAAATTGTGTCGCTGTTTTGTTCTAAGTTTGCGAATTTTATTATATGTATTTCAGATCAGGTTGTATTTTGACAAAACATACATGCGTATGTGCGTTAATTACTTGATTTGTGTTAGATTGTGAAAAATCGCAGGCAGGTAATGACCAAAACGAGGCTTGCTCATTTTTGTAAGACGCGCAGAATCCGCGCCGGTTTCTAAGCTCTTCGTCAAATTCACTCGAGGGAGCAGAGGAAATCCACTACTGGAGAAATTATGGATTGAATTCTCTCGCGAAAACAACGTTGATGAATGCTCGATATACGAGAAAAAAATTCATGATATGCGACTTTTAGGCCAAGCTTTAGACTGAGCGTGGTGCTTTTTTTTCCCGAACTTTTTTGAAAAAATACTTACCGGCTACTGTCGAAAACAAGCATATGACATTCAAGGCATTGATTCGCGGTTTTGTATAATCGTGAACACATCGTGTCATTGCTGCCCGGAAAGGGCTGTAATGCGGAAGCCAAACGGGACATACTGGCCAAAGCCGTGGTCGAAGGACAGGTGATCCGAGAGATCGTTGTTTTTGCACCTGCCAATCATCATGCAATGAATCTCTATGCGTACCACCTCTAGCAAATTCAGGTCCCGGCGGCGTACTAGGCGTATTAACCGCCGGGATTCATGTTTCAGAACAGGATGCGGGTTCCTATGACGAAAAAGACAGCGCCATCGTCTTCGCCGTCATCTCGTGCGAGATCAGCCGTTTCACCGAACGCTCGCTCGTAGTGCACACCGATGTAAGGAGAAATCGCGCGATCGATGAGGTCGTAGCTGAGGCGAGCGCCGACCTCCAGCGTCGGTCCCCAGGCCCCGGTTCCGATATCTTCGTCATCAGTAAAGGGCAGATCGACCTCGATGCTGGGCACCAGGGTGACGCGGTTGGTTATCAGGCCCTCATACTCCACCTCAAAGCGGGCTGACGGATCTTCGCCGAGAAACAGATCGGCATCGACCTCGAACCACTGCTTCGCCAGGCCGTGAAAACCGAGGACGCCATAGACCCTGTCCGGTCCGCCAGGGGTATCCACCCTGACCCCGGCGACCGCATTGAAGAAATCGGATATCGGCACTTGAAGCCGTGCCTGATTCTCCAGTGTCTCGAAGGCATCCTCTTCGAGCGAGAACTCCGCCTCGCTGCGCCAGACGAACTTCAATTCGTCCGTGCCTGCAATAGCATCAAAGTCCCAGGCCAGGACATCATTGTCCTCGCCTATCCGGTATTCAAGCTGCTCGCCTTGTATGCCCCAGAGAAACTGCTCCGCCGAAACCGGCGATGCCAGGAGGATTGCCGGCGCAAGCGCACCGGCTAACAACAGACGCTTCCCCATGTCTCATCCTCCGCTTACGGCTGCAGCAGAGGCTTGTTCGCCACCGGGGCCGCCTTCCACCACGACCTTTCGGAACATTCCGCTGTCGGCGTGGTAAGACAGATGGCAATGGAAGGCCCATTGTCCTTCGGCATCCACTTCCGTCTCCATGTAGACGGTGGTTCCCGGCGCCACGTTCACAACGTGCTTGATTGGATCTAGAGCGCCATTGCCGGTATCGATGATGGACCACATCCCGTGCAGGTGCATGGGGTGACTCATCATGGTCTCATTCACGAACTTGAAGCGGACACGCTCGCCGTATTGAAGCCGTATCGGCTCCGCATCCGAAAACTTGGTCCCGTTGATGGACCAAATGTAGCGTTCCATGTTACCCGTGAGCCGAAGCTCGATTTCCCGTGTCGCCTCTCGGTCTTCGTACAGCGGACTCTGTGCCTTGAGATCGGCGTAAGAGAGGAACTTTCCGCCGTTTGCGGCGGTCGGGGCGATTCCGCTGCCTGGCGCATAAAAGGGATCGCCGGACGCCATCTTCATTACTCCGTGCATGGAATGATCCATGCCTTCCATGGACATCCCTTTGCCCATGGCGTGTCCGCCAGCCATATTCGCATGTTTCATCCCACCGTGGCTCATCCCGCTGGGCATGCTGTGATCCATCGCTGCCATCGCGCCATGATCCATGCCCTCATGAGCCATCCCCATATCCGCCATGGTCAGCAGCGGAGCATCCCGCAAGGCGGGCACGGCCGCGGACATTCCGTCGCGGGGGGCCAGTGTCCCTCTTGCAAAGGCGGTCCGGCCCATTGACTCGGCAAAAACGGTGAAGGCCTTACTTTCCCGCGGCCTGACAATCACGTCGTAGGTTTCGGCCACCGCGATGCGAAACTCATCGACCGTAACCGGTTGCACGTTGTTGCCGTCCGCCTGAACCATCGTCATTTTGAGGCCCGGGATCCGCACGTCGAAGTAGGTCATGGCGGAGGAGTTGATGAAGCGCAGACGCACACGCTCGCCGGGTTTGAAGAGGCCCGTCCAGTTTTGATCCGGTCCCTTACCATTCATCAGCGCCGTAAATCCCTGAAGGTCTTCGACGTCCGTGGGCATCATCCGCATTTCACCCCAGGCACGACGGTCGGCGAGCGCCTCATCGAACCCCTTATCCTTGGCATCATCGAAGAAATCGAAAAGCGTGCGCTGCTTACGATTATAGTAATCGGGCATCATCTTTAGGTTGCGCATGATCCGGTCGCCAGAGTGCGGGTGCGCATCTGTGAGTTGGATGACGTATTCCCGGTCGTAACGGAATGGCTCCCGGTCCTTGGCTTCGATGATGATTGCTCCGTAGGCACCATCGGGTTCCTGAAAGCCGGAGTGGCTGTGGAACCAATAGGTGCCGTTTTGTACGATCGGAAACCTGTAGGTAAAGATCTCGCCCGGTGCGATACCTTCATAGCTGATTCCCGGAACGCCATCCTCCTGATAGGGCAGGATCAGACCATGCCAGTGGATCGAGGTCGCTTCCGAGAGATTGTTTTTGACATTGATGGTGACCTCTTCACCCTCCTTGAAACGCAGGACAGGTCCAGGCGAGGCGCCGTTGAAACCGATCCCCGACTTGGTAAATTCGCCTGTGCTCATCTCAATCTTATCGACAGTCAGGTTGTAAGTTTCAGCTGAGGCGCTGCCGATCAGGGCGAGTAGAACTGCGGCCCCGAGCACGCCCGCTCGGGGTAACTTCAAACTCTTCATCTCAATTTTCCTTTTGTAATGATCGTTGAGGGCGCGCGGTGCCCGGTTTTGGCCGCCGCGCGCGTTCACTCAATGCGTCAGATTGATTTCGCCCATCATTCCGGCGTCGTAGTGGCCTGGAACGTTGCAAGCAAACTCGAGTGTGGCGTGCACCGGAAAACTCCAGATGACTTCGCCACTTTCTCCGGGCTCGAGAAGGGTGCTGTTCGGATCGTCGTGCGTACCATGCCCCATCGACGCTTGCATCTTCCGTGCAACAGTCCAGTTGATCCGATCAGCTTCCAGCACGCCATGCTCGACCATCATCATCATCTCATCCTGATGCGCGGCGTGCCCCTCGGTCGTACCGATGTTGAATTCATGGACAAGATCACCTTCGTTTTTGATGACGAAGCGGACGGTTTCGCCTTCCTGTACGTCGAGACTTTCGGGTTCGTAGTAGTTGTCATACATCGTTACTTCGATGGTCCGCGTTGCGTCGGATGCAATACCTGGCGAGCCGAGGTCCGCGCTGCTACTGTGGCTGCCGGCGGCGAACACTTCAGTCGCGAAAAGGGGGATGGAAACAACCACCATGGCGGCCGTAAGGGTTTCGTTCACGAACTTGAAATTCATGTTAAATCCTCATGGAATTCGAGTGCAGTCGCTCTCGACGCGATAGGTCGAGTCCGGATTTCACTCGCTAATTTTCTGATGGGGAGCCCAACTGAATTCCTTTAACTCAGGAAAAACGGTTGGATTCAAAATACACCGATTGCATGTCTTGCCAGGGCGGCGAGCGACCTGCTCCCGAAGCTAAGAAAAGCAAACACCGAATGTCCTCAAGATCGAGGCGGCGGCGTCTCTGATTCGGGCCTGAGGCCGCTGATTAATGTATCTGAACTGGGCGCAACAACGTTAACGGACCAATCGACCGTGATCACGTCGGACATGTCGGGTTGGAACAATGAGCCGGAACAGTGTCCTGTCGTCGTATGGCACTCCTCGTGATCCTCATTCGCACGACGGTTTTGATCTGCGCAGTCAGGCCCTTCGCAGTCCGCATCGGCCAGGCCGAGAGGAATTTCCCCGTGGGTGGCTGCCGGCGCGTGATCGTGTGGGAACGAATAAGCCGTCGCGAGAGGCACGACGGCTAAGACCAGAATCGAAATAAAAACAATCATTCGCCGAATCATTTTCAAGATATGGGGCTTCCCCCAACTGGAAGGTCAAGGGCCTTCTTGCTATTTGTCCAGAGAATGCGCGTTGGCTTTTGGAGCGGCCAGAAAGGTGCGCACTCAAAGCTGCATACGGTATCAAATTGACGTTAAATGTTACGAGATTACAGACGGTTGTAACCTCACTAGGTTAGATGACTCCTGCCTTTCTTCGAGTAAATGTTTCTTATCTGCTCGCGCATTCGTTTGGTTGGAAAAACTCCTCCTCTCTGATGGTCGTCAAGATTGCTTCGCCCTTGGTGTCGTCGTCTCATCACTCAGTGAGTGCGCGGATCGAGGTAGTCACAATCACGCAGAAAACGGTGTTGTGAGGATAAAGCTGTAAAGCGCTTTGAGCTGAACCGCTCTACCTTGGCTGACTGGGTGGACCGTTCAGTGGCGTTGCTGGAGTCTTTCGCAAATGCAATTGGCGGCCATGTGATGGCGGGTCGGGCAATTCTCTTTGATTGCTTTGCGATTAAGTGCCGGTCACGCTCAATGGCGGAACGTCGAGTTTGCTGGGAAGTTAAACAGCAACTTGTCAGTGTCTTCTCGGGGCCGCCGCGGTTAAGTTGTCAATGCCAGCCAGTTACCGTGAATGCACCAATCCCGGTCCGCTCGGTCAAGAGCGGGATGCAGCCAAATCCTAGCCTACCAGTCCGACAGCAATGCCGTCTTTTCTTTCTGACAGAGAACCTGCAGCACTTGCAATTCGCCGCTGTCAATGGCTTTCACGCGACTGGCCCATAATTCGACGTCCGTCGCCACCGTTCCGACTAACTCTTTGTCTAGGCCCGTTTGTGAGGCTTTTTGCGCGTAATTGAACCAGCCGTCTATCACCCTTGCTCTAAAGGCTTTTGTGATGTCGGTTGCCTTACGGATGTTTATCTTTAGGCGGGAAAGAGCAATGTCATAGTCCTTAAGACTCCAGACATTTGGTGTTTCGGGCTCTGTCCTGATCCATTCAAAAAGGTCATCGCCGTTAGAGATCTCCTCCGGTTTCACGAAATCCGTAAACAAAAACTGGCCACCGCTCTTCAGGCTGTTACCCAGCCTGCGTAAGAGTTCGTTTTTGCTTCTGACGGCATAGAGGAATTCCTTTGAATAAGCGCAGTCGAAAGATTGTTCTTCAGATCTGAAATCGTCTGGATCAAAAACGGTTATCCGGGCTCTTTTTGCTAAACCGGTAGCGCTGCAGAGTTGCATGCCTGCCTCTGCCAAAGCCTGATCACTTTCAAAAGCGGTGACACGAACGCCGAAATGTTCTGCCATGAGGCGACTTGCGCCGCCGAGCCCTGCACCGACTTCAACGACATTCATGGAGGGCGATAGTTTTAGCGGCGCAAGCATCTCCAGGAGGTAATCCCAGTCGCCCGGAGATGAAAACCCCTCTCCCCAAAGTTCTTGGATGAAGAAAACTCTTGCTGACTCTCGGGAGATGTTGCTGATCCTTGTCCTGCCGGCGTCGACTTTCGCTCCGGGGGCGCTGGTTTCGTTCAACGATTCCAGCATGCGTTGGCGGAGGGTCGCTTGTGCCTTCTGGGGTACAAGCTGCGAGGCAGCCATGATAAACCTCCCTTTGCATAAACCTGTTAGGGATCAAGAGGGTTGGGCTTCAATCACTCCAGGACGAGTCAGTTTCCACGTTGCCGCGCCGGTCGCCTAAACTTGATTCCTAAGCCTATTTCTTTTGCGAGTTTGCTGCGCTTCTGGGAGTAATTAGGAGCAACAACGGGGTAGTCGGTTGGCAGATTCCATCGATCCCGATAGGCTTCTATGGATAGACCGTAGTTCCTTTTGAGGTACCGCTTCAAGACCCTGAGCTTCTTACCATCCTCCAGGCACACGATGTAATCGGGTGTGACAGATTTTGAGATCGGAACTGCTGGCCGTGGCCGTGATTCCGCCTTTGGTTGCGGATTAATGTTGGCGAGAGCACAGTGGACCTTTCTCAGCAGCTGCGGCAGCTCGTTCGTCGAAACTTCATTATTCGAAAGATGTGCGACGACCACATCGACCGTGTATCTCAAGAGCCCGCTTGCTTTTACTTCTTCGAATTCTGTGTCGTTGTTCATAGCTCGTTTTCCGCTAGGCACGTCGTCACTAGGGGTGGATTCACAAGGTTTTTCATCGTTTACTAACTGTAACATTATTTCAACACTCTGAATTATGTTTAAACAAGAAAACAATGTTTACATAATTTCACTAAATTTTCCTTTAAATTTACCAGCGCCGTTGGATTAATCCGCCAAATGAAGGCGTCGACAGCTTTGGGACAGAGGGCAGGTGATGTTTGATCCGCCAGCACCCTAGTGACGGCATGTCGGCGGATTTTTTTTGAGAGGCAGTTCCGCAATTTTCTTCTGTGCTTTCAGCAAACCCATGCGCTTTTCTGCATTTATTGCGAATTTGACTTGGTGCCAGTGTTTGAGGCGATATGTGTTAGCTCGCCTTATCAGAGGAAAACGATTTGCTTGATGAACACGCTGCATGAATTCTTCTGGGCCGTCGCGCGGAACAATCTTACAATTTTCAAGAATCCTCGGATCAGAAGCTATGTACGTCCAGGCCGTTTTTGAAACTGTGTCGTTGGCCAGTCGACCTATTTCGCATAGGAATTGTATTCGATCGGATGTTCCAAAATTTGCTGCAGTCTGATAGCTTCCCACAACTTGAACAGCGTGATGTCGAGTTCTTGCGCAACCAGTTCCTCGAAGAAGGCTTGATGCGGGGTAAGCTTGCTCGTCCAAGCGTACGTCCTTGAGGGGTAGGGTCAGCATGCCTCCGGGTCCGGGTTTGCCGTGCCCATCGGGCTCAGTGGCCGTCGAAAGCTCCAAACGCAGCACCGCTACGCGCCCGCAATAACCTTACTTAATATGCATCGGAGTCCACGTACATAGCGCAGATGGCAAAGGTGCTGACATAATTAATCCTCCCAATCAGGATGAACCGCAAAAAACGACTCAACGGGAAGAAATCTCGCGGTTCTGGTTCAAATCGAATTGCTTTAAAATTCTGTTTGTGTGCGATTGCAGTATTGTTTGTTTATCATTTCTTTCCGAGGCACTTTTCGACAGCTTGCAACAGTGCGTCATTGTCCAGGGGTTTGTAAAAAGTGGCGTTCGCACCGAATTTCTCCGCCATAGCGAGGAAGTCGAAATTGCCTATACGTGATCCTCCCGAGATCGCAATCACGTTCACATCAGGATTTTGTTTTCTCAGCTCGGTGATCGTTTCAAGGCCGTCTTTTTCCGGCATGACGATATCTGCGATGACGAGGTCGATTGGTAGCTTGCTCGCAATCTCCATTGCTTGGACTCCGTTACTCGCAGTTGTAATGTCATGGCCAGCGCGCGAAAGAAAAACCTCCAGCATTTCGCAGATCAGCGGCTCGTCGTCTACTATCAAGATTTTTGCCATCTCGTCCCTCCGCACATATAGCATCACTTCGAACTCTCCAGATTAACATGCGGAGCTGGATCCACCCCAGAATAGATTGGAAAGTAGATCTCGAAGGTGGTTCCGCGGTCGACGCACGTTAAAATTACAGTGACGCCTTCGTGTGCTTTTACAATGCCGTGCACAACGGCAAGCCCGAGACCGGTTCCTTCGCCAACTGGCCTCGTCGTGAAAAATGGGTCGTAAATTTTAGGGAGAATCTCATCCGAAATACCGCAGCCCTGATCAACGACGGATATGCGAACATGCGGACCCGGATTTAGTCCTAGATGTTGGTCCGCAAAGTGTTGATTGATTTCGACCTGAACCAAGTTCAGGGTTATAGTTCCCTTCCTATCCATGTGAGCCTGATAGGCATTGGTTACCAGATTTACGGTCAGTTGCTGAATTTGCGATTTGTCGGCGAGGACGGTCCCGCAGTTGTTTTCGATCTCCACATTCAGAATCATTGTAGATGGCAGGCCCGCCCGCAGCAGGGTCAAGGATTCCTCTACGGCCAGGCTAATGTCTATTGGGACGCGGTTTGCTACTTCCTGCCGGCTGAAAAATAGGATCTGATCTACAATCGATTTTGAACGATGCGCAGCCTTTTCAATCCTTGACACCAGCTGCGCCAATGAGCTGCCATCGGGCAGCTCTTTCAGAGCTATATTTGTGGAGCCCAGGATGACGTACAGCATGTTGTTGAAATCATGGGCAATGCCACCTGCGAGCGTGCCTAGGCTATCTAGCTTTTGTGCGTGTACCAGCTGCCGTTCCAATGTATGCCGCTGTACAAGTTCCTGTTCCAGATCTCGATTTGCTTCGTCGAGCTCGCTGGTTCTCTGCTGCAATTCGGCGGTGCGCTGCCGAACTTGGTGCTCGAGATGGTCGAAGGTGGTTCTGAGCTGATCGACCTCGTCGCCTGTTCTGGGTAGCGGGGTTAGAGCCGGACCGTAGCCTTTTCCAAGTGAGGCCATGGCGCTGGTCAGATTTTTAATTGGCCGAACCACTGTCAGTACGATAAGGCCGAGGAGCGTCACGGAACCGATGAGTGCTAGGATCAAGAGCGTCAGGATTGTCGTTCTGGCCTGATCAACTGCCTGTTCTGCGGCGTCGTCTGCTCCATCGCTGATTGCATCTGCCGTTCCGGCTACCTTGTCCAGAGCTGCGACAACGTTATCCGCATCCGCTTCAAGACGTTCGGCAAGTACCATGGTTAGGGTTTTTGCATCCAACATCGACTGATGCGTGTCAAACAACCGGCCCTTGCCATGTGCTAAGATGACCCAGTTCTCGAGCATGATTTCGAGATGAGCGGCATCGGCAATGTCCTCCTCAGATTCAGCCAAGTTCGCCAACACCTCGAGATGTGGCTTTACCTCCTGATAGGTTGTCAGAAAACTACCCTTTACCATCTCCAACTCGCCGGGCCTTTGCTCCGCAAGGTATTCGCCGGCAGTATCTTGTAACTCGATGATCAGTCGCTGCATCTTCAATGCTGCTTCGACGACGGGATAGTCTTTGTCGAAGAGTTTTCCGAGCACTGCGTTGACTGCTGCGCCGTCGGCACCAGCCTGCTCGAGTTTGTCGCCTTTCTCTTCCGCTTTTGCCATCTGGGCTTCGTTCTCTTCGGCGAACTCGTCAAGCGCGCTGGTAAGCTCAGAGCCCACGGCATCGAACGACATGAGCAATCTGAACCCCTCTGTCTCCAGTTCCAGCCGTCGGCGGTGGGCGGCGACCATCTGAACGGCGTGGTCGATGAATTCAGACTGTTCCTGGCGTGCAGTCTCCAGCTCATCGAGAAGCGATTCATCCTCTACTAGACTCTGTAGTTCCAGATAGGTATCTGCGAATCGCTGATTTAGGGAATCAAGCTCCTTTGTCAATGGATCGATGTCTACGATATCCTCGTCCGCAATGACTTCTTCGGCGACCTTGGTGGCTTCAAAAATGAGAGCAATAAGGTTGTCCGAGGTTTCGACTGTCGGTGCTGCGACGTCAGATATGTTGCTCAGAGTGCTGTTGATCTTGTCGATGAAATAGAGGCCTGTCACACCAACCAGAACGGCGATAATGGAGATTGCCCCGAAACCGGCGACCAGTTTAGTAGAAATCGAAAGGTTCCCCAGGGGACCACAGGCCCTATTGAACAGAAGATGGCCTCGATTGTGTATGAGTTCTTTGGAGGCAGCGTTCTCTGATGACATTTAACTTCCTCAATGAAAATTCATGGAGGTTTGATAGCCCACCGGTCGTGTTTTGATCAGTAAAATCATGCGCAGAAAAGCGTTGCGGGTGAGCGAGGGCAATTCTCGAGTGATTGTCTGTTTCCATTAGACGCCTTATCGACCTGTAGGCACATTATTGAGTTAAGGGTTGGAGTTGGTGAATTGCCATTGCGAGCGAACCGATGTCGAGCAGCATAGGCCTGTGCTGACACGGCTACTTTTAGGGTGGTAGAATTCGCATCGTGCAACACTATGCGAATCCATTCAAATCTTCGCAAACCACATACGGCAACCGAACCGTCACGATCGTACCTTGCCCAGGTTCGGTATCTATGCTGAGCGTACCGCCTTGAACTTCTGCAAGCCGCTTGCTTATAGACAGTCCGACGCCCAGTCCACGATTGTGCTTAGCATGCATTGAATCGGTAGCACCGAAGAGAATGAGGGCAGCCTCGACTTCTTCCCGTGACATCCCGGGGCCTTGGTCGGTGATGCTGATCGATACACGTTCGCGGTCTTCTTTCCAGGCAGCTATTGCAACACTTTTCCCGTTGCTGCTAAATTTTATCGCATTTTCGAGCAGGCTGCAGAGGATCCATCTAAGCCAGGCTTCGTCCGCTCGAACTTCCGGACAGTTCCGTGGGATCGCCGTCTTCAGCCGAATGTTTCTGCGTTTGGCATTGTGAGTGAACAGCGTCAGCACTTGGGCGACTGAGTTACGTAGGCACAGGTTCCCAATATCAAAATTCGCTTCTTGAAGCTCGACCCGCGAAGCCTCGAGCATGCTTTCCAAATGTTTGAGAAGGTGCCTGCTGCTTTTGATGATGCCGTCTAGGTAACTATCGTAGCGCTCATCCCCAAATGGTCCATAGATCTTCATTTGCATCATTTCAGCCAAGCCCATGACACCGGTTAATGGTGTGCGCAACTCATGGCTCATGTGGGACAAGAACGCGGCCTTTGCCCGGTTGGCGGCATTTGCCTGCTTTTTCGTCTCTCTCAACTTGCGTATGAGAACTTCTTTCGCAGCAAGCTGTTTTTCCAGTTCGTTGTTCGCTTGGTCAAGGATACGTCGTGTGTTGAGAAGGTCGTTCATCGTTTCGTTGTAGGCCGTTGCCATGGAATGTGCTCCGGCTATTTCCATTGAAACCTGCTGGAACGAGCCTCTTAAAAAGCGGGAGTGAAGTTCTGTGGCTATCATAATTGCGAACCTCCTACTGCGTTTGTTTTGTCGCTATGAATTAAACAATATAAGCTGTTTAAACGTAAAAAGATAATCTTTTGTTAATGCCGAAGTGGATTTTTGGTTGATTTACTGGGGTTTTATTCGGATAGGTTGAGGTTTGGCTTATCACGCGTAGATCGATGGTGGTATTATTTGATCTGCCGTAGGTTTCATCGAACCGTTGAAGGTTTTAACGCACGAACCTGATGCGTTAGTTTAAATCTGAGGATGAAGCTAGTTGGAGCTATTCAGGACTTGATGAATTAGGGCGTACTGCGCGAGTCTTTAGTCTTTTCACGAAAGCGGTGAAGGAAATCCGTTCTATCACTTCTGACCGCTAGGTTGAGGTCAACCAATTTTTAACCCCAGAGTTTAATTGTGTAAATCTGTTGACTAAAACGATGTAGTACGTTTAATTGTAAGTGATTATTCGTTTAATCGAATAGTCTTGGCGGTGCAACGTTGCGATCGCTAGCGTATGCAGTCACCAAACTAGTCATCTCCAAATTACTCGCGACAATGCCGGTATAAAATCAAATGGCAAAAAAAGGAAGATCCAAGCCGGGCGCTTCATCTTCTTCCAACCGTTCCCGTGAGGATTGGTTGCTGGAAGTCGCATCGGAGATGAAAAGCTGGTTTGATGATTTGGGTTTTCCTTTGCCTGCCTTTGAGGTTCGTACAGGTTTTCCGAGTGCCGGCCGGCGCAGCCCGAATATCACAGATTCCTGGGCTCAGGATGAGGGAGGGACCTATGTAGTCTTTGTGCGCCCTGACCGTAGTGACGGGACCGAGGTGGCGGCTGCACTTGCTTTTCAACTTTGCCGGATTGCGGTAGGTGAGCGCGATCGCCATGGATACCTATTTCGCCACCTTGCGATATCGGTCGGTCTAAAAGGAACCAAGACTGAATCCCCGCCAGGTACCCTATTCAAGGAACTGGTGAAGCCCGTACTGAAAAGTGCTGGGGAGTTGCCTTCTCCCGAAATCTCACCAACAGATAAAGACAGAAAGACGAGTCAGACAACGCGTATGATGAAAGTGTTCTGTGGAGAGTGTGGCTACGTAGCACGTGTTTCCCGGAAGTGGCTTGAAGAGGTCGGCCCGCCGCTCTGTCCACTTCACGGCCCAATGACGCCGGATAGCTGACGAATGCCCTCTTCGTACGTCCGCTGAAGCGAGCCCGAGAAAGTACTAATTCGGGATCGTACTCGACAGAGCGGCTGTTCCGCCCCCATAGCCAGGTGCGCAAATATGACTGAGTCGCTCTTCTCGGCAGAGTTAGACCAGGCGATGCCGACATCCATGGTCAATATGGCGTCTGAAACTGGCTTGACCTCGTCCTGCCGGAGCTGGTTGGGTGGATGCAGGCAACGGTGGTATTGTCAGTCGTTGAAGAGTGCCACTGATCTCCTACTACTATATTCTGGGTGTGGACCAAGGCATCCGCCTCGGACAGGTCATGGCAGCACAGACAGATTTCGCCGTGAACCAGGGGCGTACCGCGGTTGGCTAGGCTGATCGGCCAGGCGTAAAGACTCGGGGATGTGTCTTTCCAGCTCCTCGAGGAGGGCGCGCCCGCTGCTCGAAACCATAGGCATCACCAAAGACTGTCCCGGCGTTAACGCCCTGGATTTTTGCAGAGGCGTGCTCAGCGTGTTCGTACATCATGAGATGCTCGACGATTGAGACTTTCATCTCTCGCTGGGTGGGCGTGTCGATAGCCTCCTTTGCTTCGAACAGCAGGTAGTCGAGACCGTAAAGGCCTTCCACCCGTAATTTGGACCATATTCCCGGGCTGTTCGTCAGACGATAAGTTTCATAAAATCTCTATATAATGTTTAAACGATCAATATATGTTTGAATATTTTTTAAAAGTTTAATTCTTTAATCACTTTTTTGAGGTTACCTTTTCAATTGAAAGGAGCTCAAAAAATATGATCACGAACCAATTTGTTAGGAGGTTCTTGCTTCTGTCTGCAAGGTGCTTTCCATTAGTAGCACGAGCAATTGATCAAGCCTTCCACATGGGCGCGTTCCCTTCGCTCAGCGCAGCGTTCTGGCTGAAGAAGTCCCCAAGAATGAGGCGACCTGACGCACAGTTTGCCAGTATTAGACGTGACCGAAGGTCACCAGGGCAAGGAAGGTCGCAGACACAAAAAAGGACAGGGCTCAATCCATCTTCGCCTCGCTGGAACATCCAGAAATCCGGCTTTGGATTTTCCTTGTGCTCGAAGCTGGCGACAAGCTGCTTGCCTTATAGGCCTTCTTGAACTTCAAACCAGGAGTAGCTTCATGTCGAAAACCAATCTTAATCTCGTCGTATCCCTCATTTACGACAACGGTACCGACAGGATCACCTATCGCCGTGTTGGCATCGTCTTTCAAGACAACGAAAAGAATACGGCGCTAACGATCTCAAATTCATCTTGGACTTTCCCATAGGGGTCACCGAACTCTTTGCCTTTCCCTCATCGAAGGCCGGTCAGTCTGGAGACAATACCGATTCCGATCGACTCTGAAGACGAAGTCAAATGAAGCGAGAAAGAAGTCATGAATTCGACTAAACAACACACAACATGGACAGCCAAGCACAATGCCGCCCTTGGTCAAAACATCCGGAAACATCGGACAATTAGCGGCCTGTCCCAAACGGCGTTGGGCGAAGCCATAGGCATCACATTTCAACAACTTCAAAAGTACGAAAAAGGTGTCAACCGCATCACCGCCGCTCGTCTTTATCAGATCGCTTTGGTTCTAGAATTGGACCTTGATAATCTATTTAGAGGAGACGTTTTCCGAGAGAGTGCGATCAAGTACCCCTCAGAAAGTATGCTCGAGATGACCAGGGCTTTCGAGCAAATCCAAGGCAAAAAGGTCCGAATATCACTCCTACGTCTCATTCGGTCAGCTGCTTTGGCGAAGTTAAGCGCCCCGCTTGGAGCAAATACCCAATCTGTTTTGCGTTGATCGGCTGAACCGAAGGGCTGTGGATCGTATTTCCAAGAGACTTATGTAAAAATCACTATCAGTTGTTCTAATATAAAAATAAAAAACTATATTTTCCGATAAAACAATTTTTATATAATAAAAACTTATATTTTTTTATCACGTTAATAATTATTTTGTATTTTATACATAGTTTATACTTAGCATAAGGCACTATTATGATCTGTGATGGGTGTATTATGGCTTGAAGTAGATCGATTTACTATGAGTTATAGCTGTGGTTAAGGGTGTCTGCATCAAACGTCTACGGCCTGTTCTGCACTATCGATCTTATGGAAACACCGTTCCGAACGAGGAAGTTACTCATGGGTACAAAAGAAACTCAAAGTGAGAACACGAGTCCACAAATCAGCCAATCGAATGGTAATTTTGGACGCAGTAATCCCTTTACCAAGTTGAAAGTTGGGCAGAAAATCGGTCTGGGGTCCGGGTTGGTGCTTGCATTTTTGGCCATTGTCAGCGCGCTCTCCTACGTTGGGCTTTCCGGTGTGAATAGTCAGTTCAAGGAATATCGTAGCCTAGCGCGCCAAACTGCGCAGATGGGCCGTATCCAAGGCAATTTGCTATCTGCACGCCTGGGCGTGAAGGATTATATCATCAAAAATTCGGAGCAAGACGCTGAAAAAGTAAGGCATCGAGCACAGGCTACAGAGGAAATCATTCGAGAGTCTGAAGCTCTGTTTCACGGCAGTGATCACTTTGCAACGATACTTGCTGCGGAAGAGGGAATTGCTGACTACCGCTCGTCTTTCGAAGAGGTGACAGTTCTGGTCAATAGGCGCAATCAGCTTGTGGAGCAACTCAACAGCATCGGTCCCGAGTCCGAGCGCACACTGACCAAGATCATGAAGAGCGCATTCGAGGACGGCGATGCAACGGCTGCATTTCACGCCGGTATCTCTCTGCGACACTTGTTGCTGGCACGACTCTATTCGAATCGTTTCCTGGTTGACAACAAACAGGCAAGTGCAGACCGCTCAAATCAGGAACTCAACGACTTTGAGCGCACTGTCGAAAAAATGACGACAGAAATACAAAATCCTACGCGACGCAACTTAACGAAAAAACTCGTTAAGCTCGCAGGTGATTACAAAGCGACTTTCGCTGAAGTAAGCGACACCATCTCCAAGCGAAACAACATCATAAAAAGAGTTTTGGACGTAATCGGCCCCAAACTGGCCAACGAATTCGAGCAGATCAAACTCGACAACAAACGAGAACAGGATACTCTGGGCCCGCAGGCGACAAAGGACATAAATAGTGCCGTGTTCACTGTTGAAATTATTGCTGCGGTTGCAATAGCACTAGGCGTTCTCCTAGCCTTTTTCACCGGCAGAGCGATTTCACATCCGATCGTAGAGATGACGAACGCTATGGGCAAATTGGCCGAGGGCGACAATACAGTTGAAATTCCGGCCCAGAACCGCGGCGATGAGATCGGCGCAATGGCTGCTGCCGTGCAGATCTTTAAGGAAAATGCGATTGATGCAAACCGTCTGCGCGAAGAACAGGCTCAGGCCAAACAGCAATCCGAGGAAGAGACGCGTCAGGCGACACTCACGATGGCTGACGATCTCGAAGCTAGCGTGAAAGGTGTTGTCGAGGGCGTAGCCGGCGCTGCAAACGAAATGAAAATCACGGCCCAATCATTGTCGGCCGCTTCCGAACAAACCAGTAGCCGGTCGACGACGGTTGCCGCCGCCTCGGAAGAGGCAACGGTGACGGCACAGACGGTGGCAGCAGCAGCCGAAGAATTGTCAAACTCGATCCAGGAAATCGCACGTCAGGTAGAGGACGCAGCAAACGTATCCTCGAGCGGTAAAGACCAGGCGAAGTCTACAAATGCGACGGTCATGGGCCTAGCCGAGGGTGCACAGAAAATTGGCGATGTTGTGAACTTGATTAACGACATCGCCGAGCAGACCAATCTGCTGGCATTGAACGCCACGATTGAGGCCGCCCGGGCCGGAGAAGCTGGTAAGGGCTTTGCTGTGGTAGCGTCCGAAGTCAAGTCTTTGGCAAACCAGACTGCGAAGGCAACCGAAGAAATCAGCCAGCAGATTGGCACCATGCAGGACTCCACACAGCGGACCGTCAAGGAGATTGAAACAGTGGTCGAGGCCATGTCAAAGATCAGTGAGATGACAACAGCCGTAGCCTCAGCGGTTGAACAACAAAATGCCGCGACGCGAGAAATTGCTCAGAATATTCAGCAGACGGCTTCAGGCACTCAGGAAGTCTCCTCGAATATCGTCGAAGTAAATTCCGCGGCTCAGCAATCGTATGAAGCGGTCGGTAATGTGCTAGAGGTGGTGAGTGCACTGACCACACAATCCGATACCCTGCGCAGCGAGCTCGAGCAGTTCTTGCATAGACTTCGGTCTACTTAGCTCAATCCGAGTAACTGGACTACGAAGTTCTGGATCACGGTCAGGGCCAAATGTGCCATCAATTTTCACGGAAATGCCGAGAGTAAGATAGTCTGTATTGCTCAAGTCAGTTAAATTGAAAAAAGGGTACCGAACAATTCGGCTCTCGCAACGCACGGATTTTCTAACTCTCGGCATTGCCTTAAGAACGGCGCTGTATGGCTTGAGGCCGGTCAACAGTGAGCCGTCAAGGTCGCTGGATAACGGAGGCCTTCGCCAGTTGGCGCTGTTCCAGAGGTTTGAGAACTGACTGTAGATTGCTTCCACAGGTCGGGGAGCAACTCAGCGGCAAGCAACTAACTCTACGTGTCTGAATCTGCTCCACTCAGTGATGTTTTCCCTGCATCTTCAAGCGATGCTCATTGTCGAGTTGTGAAAATAGAAATTCAACCATAGCAAGTTATTGATTTATAGTTGCTTAGTTGTTTTATCCACAGATAATTATCTCTCTGGTGGTTGTTGATGGTTGCCGGTGACATTTTTGTGATCTAACCTAAAGCTGTAAATGCGAGTCGGCGCAATTGTCAAAAAGATGAAGAGGCGTAATGGGTTACGCTTTTGTTTCGCAATCTTTGCGGGATGCTTTCTTGCGACCTAACGGAAGAGGTCTCTGCGGCGGGTGCAAAAATGCGGTGTGTCTGGCTCGTTCGGCGGTGCCGGTTCCTTTGGGAGCCGGCTTTTTTGTGACCTGAAGCCTTTTTCAGGCTTCGGTTTTGTTTGTCTGCGTGGTTTTGGGGGAATAGCCGATGCTTTATAGCGTGTTGCGTTCGATTGAACGTACCTATTCGAGGACACGTTCGAGGCAGCATTTGCTAAGCACAACGCGTTCGGATGTGGCAGAGAATACTGTCCAACGCAGCCCGCTTTCGGTACCTCGTCTGCTGTCGTTTGGGTCTAAAACCGTTGCGGGGCAGAGGGGCTTGCTGCTCTCGGCGGTTACCGCGGTGGGGTTGTTGATTGCCGGCGGGCCGACCGCTTTGGCGCAGACGACAGTGGCGGGTGTGACCCCCGGGTCTTTGGCGGTTGACGAGACCGGCGCCGCGAATTACCGGCTTCCGATCGAAGTCCCGCCAGGCGTCGCAGGTCTCTCTCCAGATCTGTCGCTGCTCTATCGCAGTCGTAAGAAGAACGGCATCCTCGGCGTGGGCTGGGTGCTGGACGGTGTCTCGGTGATCGAACGCTGCAGCCGCACTACTGCTCAGGACGGCGCGCGGGGTGGCATCGACTATAGCGCGAACGATCGTTTCTGCCTGGATAACGAGCGCCTCGTATCTGTAGGCACAGGCACCTATGGAGACAACGGCACAGAGTACCGCACTGAAATCCAGTCCTTCTCCAAGGTCGTGTCCAATGGCACGGCAGGAACAGGCCCGTTGTCCTTCACAGTCTGGACCAAGTCGGGCCAGATTCTGGAGTATGGCAACACGGCTGATTCCCGTGTCGAGGTGCCGGGACAGTCGGATGTGCGTTACTGGGCGCTGAACAAGGTCTCGGACCGTTTCGGCAACGAGATGACCTTCAGCTATGCGGAAGACACGACTGCCACATCGGCCACCGAGAACACCCACAAGCTTACCCGCATCGACTACGGCGGGAATACCTCTCAGAGCACGAGCGCGCAGGCCTCTGTCCAATTAACTTACGAGGCCCGGACCGATACGCGGGTCAGCTACGTTGCGCAGGCCCGCAGTCAGCTGCTGGAGCGCCTCAAGACGATCGACACCTACGCAAAGGTTGGCGTGACCGACACACTGGTCAAGCGCTACAACCTCGCCTATACCCCCGGCGATGCCACAGGCCGCTCACGCCTGACATCAGTTACAGAGTGTGACGGCGATCTCGCAACGCCGAGCTGCTTCGAGCCCGTCAGCTTTACTTATAGCGATTTGGTGGTGGGCACTGCGGCCTTTAGTCTTGATTCCGCTCTTAATCTTCGGGATGTCATTGAAGATAAGACAAAAAACCTTCGTCGCGGCGAGTTCGTCGATGCCGATGGCGACGGCCGAACGGACTGGGTTCGGGCCTATAGGGATGCTGGTGGCACGGCAAAACAGGCCACTTATTTAAATGACGGTGCGAGCTGGGTCTACACGCCAAGTCTCAATCTTCCCGACGTCATCGTTGATAGAATCGATGAGCTTCGTCGCGGCGAGTTCGTCGATGTCAATGGCGACGGCCTGGTGGATTGGGTCAGAGCCTACAGAAACGGTGCCGGTTCGGCCAAACAAGCCACTTTCCTCAACAACGGTACGAACTGGGACTATACGCCGAGCTTCAATCTTCCCGACGTCATCGAAGACAAAGTCGATAATCTACGGCGCGGCGAGTTCGTCGATGTTAATGGCGACGGCCTGATCGACTGGGTGCGGGCCTACAAAAATGCCGCTGGTTCGATAAAGCAAGCCACCTACCTGAACAACAACGGTACGAGCTGGGTCTGGACGCCGAGCCTCAATCTTCCCGACGTCATCGAAGACAAGTCAAAGAACCTTAAGCGCGGCGAGTTCGTCGATGTCGACGGTGACGGCCTAGTCGACTGGGTGCGCGCTTACAAGGACGGAAACGGCTCCATCAGTCAGGCAACTTGGCTCAACAGCGGTTCGGCCTGGATCTACACGCCGAGCTACAATCTTCCCGACGTCATCGAAGACAAGAGTGCAAATCTTCGTCGCGGCGAGTTCGTCGACGTCAATGGCGATGGACTGGCCGACTGGGTCCGGGCTTACAAGGATGGAAATGGTTCCATCAATCAGGCGACCTGGCTCAACAGCGGCACGGGCTGGGTACTTACGCCAAGCTACAATCTTCCCGACGTGATCGAAGACAAGTCAAAGAACCTCGAGCGCGGCGAGTTTGTTGATGTCAATGGTGATGGTCTTGTGGACTGGGTCCGGGCCTATAAGGATGCCGCCGCTACGATCAAGCAGGCGACTTGGCTGAACAGTGGCAAGGGTTGGGTTTTTACGACCAGCTATGACCTTCCGGACGTCATCGAAGACAAACCGAAGGATCTAAAGCGCGGTGAGTTTGTCGATGCCAATGGAGATGGCCTTGCTGACTGGGTGCGTGCCTATATGGATTCCGCTGGCACCATCAAACAGGCAACTTGGTTGGGTTTGGCAAAAACACCCGACACGCTCATCTCTGTCACCGGCAGCCTGGGCCGGGTCGCAAGCGTCACCTACAAGCCTCTGACCGATGATACGGTCTACAGCAAAGACAGCGGCGCGCTGTTCCCTGAGCGGGATATCCAGGTTTCGGCCCATGTGGTCTCGCAGATCAGCCGCGATGACGGCCTCGGTGGCCAGAAGGCAACCGACTACACCTACGCCGGTGGACGCTATCACGATCAGGGCCGCAGGTTCCTGGGCTTCCGGGAGATGACGGCGACCGATGTCCAGACCGGTAATGTCACCACCACGACCTACGAGCGCGACTACCGCTACAGCGGTTTCGTTAAGGAAAATAAGATCGCCATCGCCAATGGCGCACTGCTGGAAAAGACCACCTATACCTGGGCCTCGACCGAGACAGCGGTTACCGGTCAGCCTTCAATTGTATTTCCTCATCTCGCGCAATCGACGACCGAGCGCTACGAGATCAATGATGGCGACGGTAACTCCCCGCTGATCTCCGAGACGGTCGCAAATACCTTCGACAGCTACGGCAACCCGACGTTGATCGTTGGCACCACCACGGGCTACCCAGCCGCGGGCGACACTGAGACCTTCACCACGACCTCGACCAACACTTTCACCAACGACACAACGAACTGGTTGATCGGTCAGCGCACGCGGACCGAGGTCGCGAAGTCCCGCTACGGCGGCAGCGCCGTCACGCGGACCATGTCCTGGGTCTACGATGTTACCACCGGCCGGGTGACCCAGGAAGTGATCGAGCCCGATACATCCACGCACAAGCTTACCCGCGACTACAGCTACGACGTCTTTGGCAACCTGACCGGCACCACGATCAGCGGTGGCAATATCGCGACCCGAACCACCTCGGCAGCCTACGACAGCAACGGTCTGCTGATGGTCAGTGCAAGCAATGCTCTGGGTCATGGCGAAAACCGGACCATGGACGCACGCTACGGCGTTACCACCAGTCAGACCGATCCCAATCTCCTTACCACCACTTGGCTCTATGACGGCTTTGGCCGACGGACCAAGGAACTGCGCGCCGATGGCACGGAAACCCAATATAATTACGAACTCTGCAGCGGCGCGGGAAATCCCTGCACGGCGCCAGCCGGTACGATCTATCTGATCGAAAGCCAGGATTTCCTGACGGCGGGCCAGACGGCGATTAGCGGCAAAAGCATTACCTATTTCGACAAGCTAAACCGGAAACTCCGGAGTGAAACCGAGGGCTTTGCCAACGGTTCGAAGATTCACGTCGATAGCAAGTACAATGTCCGCGGCTTTATCGAAGAGGTCTCACGGCCCTACTTTGCCGGAACGGCTGCCGCGAACATCAAGTGGACCAAAACCTTCTACGATGTGGTCGGGCGGCGGCTCAACCTGATCGAGCCGGACAACCGCTACTTCACCACCAGCTACGACGGCTTTAAGACCGTCAACACAAACCCCCTGTCCCAGGTCGAGGATCGGATTACCAATGCACTAGGGGAACTGGTCTCCAGCCGGGATCACCTGAATGCGGTCAGCAGCTACAATTACGACGCGTTCGGTAATCTGATCTCCACCGATGTCGAGGGTCTGGTCACGACGATGACCTATGACATACGTGGCAACAGGATCACCATGGACGATCCTGACATGGGCTATTGGACCTATGCCCACGACGTCCTGGGGCAGTTGCTGACCCAAAACGATGCCAAGAACCAGATGGTCACCATGACCTACGACAAACTGGGGCGCATAAGCACCCGGGTCGAGGCCGAGGGCACCACCAACTGGACCTACGACAACGCCATGACTGGTGTTGGCAAGATCCATCAGATCTCTGGCCCCAACGGCTATCTCCAGGTTCAAAGCTATGACAGCCTGGGCCGGTCCGATCAAACCACCCGGACTATCTCCGGCTCGGTCTATGCGACCTCAATGACCTACGATGCCGCAGGACGTGAAGACACTCGGACCTATCCCTCCGGCTTTGCGGTGCAGAACAGCTACAATGCCAGGGGATATCTCGCCTCGGTCTCCGAGGTTCTCGGTGGCACGACTTATTGGCAAGCCAACACGGTCAATGCGGAAGGCAAGATCACGCAAGAGACCCTGGGCAACGGCGTGGTCACGGACCGGAGCTACGACCCGGCCCGGAACCTGGTGCAGTCCATTACTTCGACCTCCGGCGCGAACACGGTCCAGGACCTGACCTTTGTCTTTGACCAGATGGGCAATTTGACTGAGCGCAGGGACCTGCAGCGGGATCGGACAGAAGACTTTACTTATGACAATCGCAACCAATTACTGAGCGCAACGCTGAGCGAGACCTCAACCACCAATCAGCTCGGCACACCGACCACCTACAGCTACGATTTGATCGGCAACATCACGAACAAGTCTGATATTGGTAACTATCTCTACGGTCAGAACGGCGCGGGTCCGCACGCAGTGACGACGGCGGGTTCAAACACCTACAGTTACGATGCCAACGGCGGCATGATCTCTGGAGCCGGCCGCACGGTGGCCTGGACGTCTTTCCGAAAACCTCAGCTCATCACCGACGCTCTGACCGGCAACCAGACGTCCTTTGTCTATGGTCCTGACCGGGCGCGTATTGAGCAGAACGCGCTCACCAACGGGCTCACGACGACCACGACCTACATCGGCAATACCTACGAGCGGCGCAGTCGCCTCAGCCAGCCGGACGAACTGGTGCACTATATCCGCGCCAGTGACACCGTGGCGATCTTCACCAAGATGGACGATGGCAATGCGTTGACTGACAAGACCCGTTACCTGCATCGGGATCACATCTACTCGGTGGAGAGCATCACTGACGAGACAGGCACGGTCACTGAACATCTCTCCTATGATGCTCACGGCAAGCGTCGGAAAACGGATTGGCAGGCGGGTCCACCGGTCGCGCAGCCAAACGAGACACCCAGAGGTTTCACCGGCCACGAGCATTTAGATGGCGTCGGACTGATCCACATGAACGGCAGGGTTTACGAACCCACACTCGGGCGCTTTCTGTCACCGGACCCATATGTCCAGATCCCGGAAACACCCAAGGGCTTTAACCGCTATACCTACGTCTTTAACAACCCGCTCAGCTTTACTGATCCGTCAGGGTTTTTCGCCAATGACGCCGGCTTTAATGGAGAGGGTGATATAGGCCAGTCCTGTTGTGGATTTGGAGATTCTGCTAACGATGGTCATGACGGAGGAGGCTCTGATGGTGGCTTGGCTGAAGCCGGGACAGGTAAACAAACGAATCCGTCTAGCACTTCTAAATCAAGTCGCGGACACACTGGATACGATGCCAGCACCGATCATTTGGGACTCCACGAGCTTGGAGGGTTAAATAATTTCGGATGGGCCGACACTTATATAGGGCCGTACCCGTACTCCGATCAGTTTGCAGATTTCGCTACTGAAGTGGCCAAAGGTATAGGTTATGACGAAATAGGTAAAAGGGTTGACCCGCCTAAGAATCAACATGAAGAGAAGGCGCGAACTTTTGGCGCCACTTTGAGTTCTGTATTTTCTGGAGTATTACCTGGAAGAGTCCCATCATCTAAGTATGGCAATACTAAAGCATTGCCAAATCAATCAAAAATTGCTGATGTTGCCGAAGATATTTCCCAACAAGTCCGGGAAGCTCTAGGATTAACAGGAAAAAGACGGGCGCAAAATCCCGCTGATGCTACCTATCCAACAGAAAGAGCAGCGCGGAGAGCAGCGTTTCGAGCGAATAATGTACCAACATCCAAAGCAAACAATTACAGCGTCACTCAGGAATACGGCTCACCTAACCTTTCGGGTCCAAAAAACCGGCCATCTCAGACTATCGACACAGAAGATGTAAATGGTAATCCAGTTTCCATTCCCAATCATCGGAATGGGCATAAGTTTGAAGACAATAATACGTACGAAGCGCCACATTATCAGGGACCAAAGGGTGAGCACTTCAACTATGATGAATTGAAGTAAGAACATGCAAGCTTTTCTTGATCGCCAATCTGTGGAGTTAAACCGGATACTAGGAGCCAAGAATCTGCTGGAGTGTGATTCTCTTTGGGTCAGAATCAAAGCTGCGACAGGCGATAAACATTCTTCGTTAAGAAGGACTCAGAACGCCGTGCGAAACCTGTACCCCGAATTGGATACTTACGTTTGGCGATATGGCAGTCGAAATGCCGGAACTTCAAAAATATCTGAATACAAGAGGAGTTTTGGCGACTTTCCGAGCTTAAAGCATCAAGTTGTGTATAAGAAAGATAGATCACATGAAAACTTAATCAACTCAAGTATAAACGGTAATGTCTTTGTTAAGGCGTACTCAGATATCGCTAACGCAAATAATATTTCGAATTTAGATATTAAAAATTTGGTGGAATGGTCGTATTTTGGTCGCAGGTCTTTATTTTTCTTTGTTGAAGAAGGATCTGAGGGGAAATTGTCAGAATTTGAAGATTTTTTGTTCCAAATATTTTGTAAATACCATGTGACAAAATTCGATTTTGCAAGTTGTATATTACCCTCAATTCAAGCTGGCGGGATTGTTAGTCTTGTTGTTGAAGATTTCGACACTGATCGATCACTAGTATTATTGGACAGTAAAAGTCGCTTGCCCAAGATATTCGAGGATCTGTCCGCAAATCAGCGCGAGAACATTGTTGATTCAAACTATTTCACCAATTCTAAGATGAACGAATTTTCGTTACCATTGATACGCTAGCGCATTTTTCGATCATTCGCGGTCATATCCTGTGGCCGCAAAGTAGTTTTGGCATTCGGCTGGGGCGAATGTGTCGATTTCTCTGGCGATGACGTCCCAGAGGTCGTTGATTTTTCGCGCGGCAGCTTTCTTGAGGAACGCCTTGAGCTTCGAGAACGCCATCTCGATGGGGTTGAAGTCGGGACTGTCGGGCGGCAGGAAGTACAACTTGGCTTCGTCCGCTCGATAGCCTTGCGCACAGCAATCGGGGTTGTCACAGTAACCCCGAGGTGACGACTGCTACGCTATCATTAGCTGATGAACAGGGTCTCATATTGTCGCCACCGATTTCCGTCCGGGGTCATCCAGCAGGCTGTCTTGCTCTATTTCCGATCCCCCCTGAGTTTTCGAGATGTCGAAGACCTTCTCGCCAAGCGCGGAATTGACGTTTCTTATGAGACGGTTCGACGCTGGTCGCTGAAGTTTGGTTTGTCTTATGCCCAAAGTCTCAGGCGGATGCGCCTGCAACCTGGTAAACGCTAGCATCTCGTCGAAGTGTTCGCATCCATCAATGGTAAGCGCGTTTATCTCTGGCGGGCCGTTGATAGTGAAAGTGAGGTTCTGGATATCCTGGTTCAATCTCGTCGTAACAGAAAAGCCGCGCTGAAACTTATGCGCAAGCTGCTCAAGTCACAGGGGTTTGTGCCCGATCAATTCGTCACTGAAATTGCCTGTGCCCATAATGGCCTCCTTACCTCAAACTTAGGGAAGAAGGTGTCTATGAATCTAGGGGCTATTCACTATCGGGTAGGCCATGCTTTATGAACACAATGAGGAAGCCTTATGAGCGAAAATGACTTAGGTCGGTCTGAACTTCTTGCACTAACCGGTGAAGTCGTATCGGCGTATGTGTCCAACAATTCCGTTGCCAGAACCGATCTTCCGGGTGTGATCACCAACGTTTTTGAAAGCTTGAGTGGGCTTGTCAATTCTACCGGTCCTGAGCCCACGCCGCCGACACCGGCTGTGTCCGTCCGAAAGTCTGTCACCGAGGATTACCTCATCTGTCTTGAGGACGGGAAAAAGTTCAAAATGCTAAAACGGCATCTCCGTACCGCCTATGGCATGACGCCAGAAGAGTATCGGGCGAAATGGAATCTGTCGGCTGACTATCCAATGACGGCTCCGGCCTATGCCCGCGAACGCCAGAAAATCGCTAAAGAAAACGGCCTTGGGCACAAGCTCCGCGCAAAAAAACAAAAGCTCGGTGACACTCCGGCATAAGAAAGTGTGTTGCCGCATTCGGCCAGAGTAGATCCATTCTGGCACATGACCTCTGTTAGGGCTATGCGTAAAGATCAGGCAAAAGAGCTCCGAGAAAAACGCGATCAGAGCACCCTAATCCGCGATCTCATGGCCCACTACGGCCTCTCAAAGGCCATCATCTACAGATATCTCGATAAGATGATCGACCAATAAACCGACTTCTTACACATGCTCTACAAAAAGACCTCTAGCCAGCACTTGATGTAGATTACGCCGCTTTGACCGCTGTCAGGAACTTATCCACTTCGTTACGCAGCAATTCGGTTTGCTGTGAGAGTCCCTTCGAGGCATCCAGGACTTCGCCTGCGGCATTGCCGGTCTCGACACTGGCCTTGCTGGTCTGGTAAGCGAGGTTTTTGACCTCCGAAGCGACGATGGCAAAGCCCTTACCGGCCTCACCGGCACGGGCCGCTTCGATCGTGGCGTTCAAAGCCAATAGGTTCGTCTGTTCGGCGATGTCGTTGATCAGGTTGATCACCTCGCCGACTTTCTGCGACGCCTGGACCAGACTTTGGACTTTCTGGGTCGCCTGCTCGGCTGCATTGACTGCCGCCCTCGCCGTGCTTGACGAAGTGGCGACCTGGCTCGAGATCTCCGTGATGGAAGCGGAAAGCTCTTCCGACGCCGCAGCCCCAGTTCCGCCGTTTGCCCAACACCCCATGTCTCAGCGCTACCTTCAAGCTTTAGCGTCGAGGCTATCTACGCAGTTCATTCAACAATTTCGCGTGCAGTCACTCCCAGTTAAACTGTTCGGAGACTTTTCCGATGGCTGTCAAACGGCGTTGCCAAGTTGTTTCCCGGTTGTGAGCTGAGTATGCGTTTCGCATGAACACCTCAACGTCAATGCCGGCCAACGACCTACCGGTGTTTCTACGCGACGTCTGGAACAAGGCCTGAAGCCTGCCGACGAGATCCGCCGGCGCGACCTGCCGGGGGATTTCTTCGCTCAGGCCGCGTCCCGATCCTGCTGCGGCAGGAGGCCGGCAATCAGGGCGCGTGTTTCCTCGCCGCCCTCGAAGCTGATGTGCACGCCCTTACGCGAACTTTCGACGACCGTTGCCGGTATCTTTTCCGACAGGTTGCCGATTTTGACGGTCAGACGCTCGCCAACCGAAATTTCACCCTCGCAGGTGAGCAACGCGCCACCAAGGGAAAGATCCTTGATCTGCCCACGGGTGTTGACGCCGTTACCTTCGAGCGTAATCGGCCAGCTTCCGGCCTGCCGCACATCCTTGCGCCGGTTGCCGACGGCAGATTCTCGAAGCTCCTTAAGGACTTCTCCCATCTGTCTGTCCAGGTTGTCGATGTTGGTAAGGGTTCCTTCGGCGCTGGTCATCACGTTTTGCGAATGATCGCTCACCTGCTTGGATTCCTCGGAAACATCGGATATCTGCCCGGACACTTCGGACATGTGGCGAACGGTGGACTGGACCGATTCGCTGATCTCCTGGGTCGCCTGACTCTGCTGCTCCACGGCTTCGGAGATGGTCTCGGAAATGCTATTCACTTCCTTGATCGTTTCGCTGATCACGCGGATCGCCTGCACGGCGCCCTCGGTTTCGGTGCGAATGGCTCCGATCTGACTGCCGATCTCTTCCGTCGCCTTGGCGGTCTGCGTGGCGAGGTTCTTGACCTCGGAAGCGACCACGGCAAAGCCCTTACCCGCATCACCGGCCCGGGCGGCTTCGATCGTGGCGTTCAGCGCCAGCAGATTGGTCTGCTCGGCAATATCTTGAATCAAACTGATGACATCGCCGATCTTCTGCGCCGCATCGGCCAGTCCGCCGACGGTTTCATCGGTCCGGGTTGCTTCCTCCGCCGCTTTTTGGACGATGCTGGAAGACTGTCCGACCTGACGGGTAATCTCACTGATGGAGGCGCTGAGTTCTTCGGCAGCAGAGGCAACAGTTTGAATGCTCTCGCTGGCTTGGCTGGCTCCGTCGGCAACGGTCGACGCGCGCTGGTTCAACCGTCCAACAATCTCACCCATTCCAGATGACGACTCTTTCATGTCTTTGGCTTGAACGGTGGAACTCTCGACGGCGGCCTTCACTTCCTTGTCGAGCCGTTCGGAGATGGTAAGAAGCTCGGTTTTCAGCTTTTCATCGTTGGCTCGTTTACGCTCTTCCTCCTCGTCTCTCATACGCCCGACTTCCTTGGCATTGGCCTTGAAGACCTCAACGGCTTCTGCCATATCGCCGATTTCGTCCTGACGCCCGATGGAGGGCACTTCCGTCTCCAGATCGCCGTCCGCGAGTTCTTTCATGGCAGAGGTCATGCGGTTGATCGGACTGGTCACTCTGAAGATCACAACCCATGCAGACACAGCACCGACCGCCAGTATGGCAGCCAGAAGGATAACGTCGAATATGAGAGTGCTGGTGGCGGCGCTCTGCGACGATTCCGCGAGCGAACCCGTGACGGCACTTACTGCTGTCTGAATCTTCAGCAGACTGTCGATAGCGGTTGTCGCGGCGGCGATCCACTCAGGACCGGCCATGGGATAGGCCGAGGTCGAGGTCGCCTCATCGTAGCGTTCCTCCCGGACACTTTGATAGATTTCGAAAAAACTCGCCTGCACCTGCGATACTGCCAGCTTGATTTGAGCCGGCAGCGCAGGATTGCTGGCAGCAAGTCGAGTCGCGTCCCAGGCGCTCTCAACCCGGCCATTATACCTGGACAAAGTTTGAAGCTGTGCGGCGCTGATTGGAGCGCGTGCGCCGATGATACCACCCATGATGGCACGTTCGCGGCCGGCGTATTCGGCCATGCCCCAGACATTGTGGCGCAGTGACACAAAGACACCGAGCAACGAATCGACCTCGGCAAAGTGCTCGACCGCAGCCAGCATCAGGTTCTGGCTCTGCACGATCAACTGAGACGCCGCAGGGACCCAGGCAGAAAGAAGTTCCTTGGGGCGCTGCTCTTTAGCCTGCGAAAGCGCGCCATCCGCCTGACTCCGCAGAGCGACGATCTGGGCGTATGCTTCCTTCACCTCGGCAATCAGTTTGTCTTTGCCGTCGAAATCCCGCCACGCCGACAACTGCTTCATTGCTGCGTCGAAAGCCTGATCGGCATTCTGCCGTCGGGTCCTAATTTTTTCCAGGGCGGCCTCACCAGCCACTGAAACGGACTGGAGAGCGCCGTTGGTGACTCCTCGTTCGACCGCCCAGTTTCCCGCGGCCTTCATCAAATTGTCGGTCAGCTCCTGCCCTTCCAGGCCAACTCCGTGGGCGCGCCAGGAGGCGGAAACCGCAGCGTCCAACGCGAGTAGTGTATCAATCGCCGCCGTCGCGGCATCGATCCATTCAAGCGCCGTCATGCCATAGGCCGCGCTGTTGGTCCCGGCTTCATAGACCGCTTTACGTGTTGTCTGATAAGAGCCGAAGAAGTTGCCTTCGGCCTCTCGAATGGCTTCGACGATGGTTGCCGGCGTTCCCGGCGCATCTGAAACACCACGCACGGTATCCCAGGCGGCTTCGACCTGCCCACGGAACCCACTGAGTTTGCGAAGCTGCGCCGCCGTCATGCGTTTTTCGCCGGCAACCAGACCGCCGATGATCGCGCGCTCACGCCCGGCATATTCGGACATGACCCAGGAAAAGTGCTTCAGCATGGCGAGCTGGCCGATCTGATCACCGCCCGTTTGGACTCTGGAAACCGCGACCCGCAGATCCTTGCTCTGCATAATCAGGCCGGTCATATTCGAGACCCAGTCACTCAGGGCATCTGCGCTGCGGTCCGCTTTATCCTGACCCAGGGCCACATCGATTTTCTGACGGAAAGCGACGATATTTTTGTAGGCTGCTTCCGTCTCTTTGCTCAACGCCCGCTGATCCGCATAAAGATCGTGAGCCTGAATCTTCTCCATAGCTTCCAGAAAAGCGGCATCGGCTGTCTTACGTCGCGAAGCGATCTTGTTTCTGGCTTCATCGGAGGCAGGCTTCACATTAGCCAATGCCGCGTTTGTCGCGCCGCGCTCCACGGCCCAATTGCCGGCAGAGATGACAAGCAGGTCGGCCAGAGCATTGCTGTCGGAAATCTGCTCAGCAAGCTGCCGGTCGCTTATCGCGGAAAACATGGCCGAGGTGGCGAAGGATGCAACCGCAATAATCAAAATTGAGCAGATCGCGATCAGGCTATTACGGATAGTGAAAATACGTGCGGACTTCATAACAATTTCCCCGAGAGAAACAAAGTAAGTCTACACTTTCGGTAAATTTCGCTTTCAAATAGTAAATGTCGGTACTTATTTTTCAAATACACCAGAAGAGACTAATTAATTGTAATCAATTATCTATTAACAGGATAGTTCATCACTTAAATAGTGAATTTACTTACTTGTAATGTGCCAATTTTTAGAAACCAGGGGCGCCACTCTTTCTCCTCGGAGCAAAAGCTTCGTCACGTGTTGCCGCTGCGCGGTTACCCGGCTTCGCTTCGTTCGCCGGTGTCGCGATCTGGGCTTCCCATTCAGCGGTAACCGACACTGCTCGATCTGTCGAGCAATGCAACGAAGCCCTGCACGATGTCAATGAGATTAGCCAACGTCATCTTGACGGTGTTCGCACTCGACTATCGGACCTGCAAAAACTCGAAGCCGCGCTTGTTCACCTGGTTCATGAATGCGCGCGCTCGAAGTGCCCTGCCCTGAAACAACTGTTCGCCGACTAGTTGGTTTAGTAAAGAGAACTGAATGCTGCCCTTCACCGCAACGCATAAAATGAATTAGAAGGGCTCTTCCGCTTACTGGATTATACCGTCCGGGTTTCGTCGAGCACGCGAATGAGTCCGTAAATGCTCTTCTTGATTTCAGTAGAAGATATAGCTTCGAACTGGCGCGCCAACCGAGATACCTCTGTCGGCCTTTTCGCATCCTGTGCAGCGCCCTGCTTATAGCCGGCGAAAAATGCCTCGATGTTGGTCTCAAGCACGGCGGCAAGCTGATAGAGCCGGCCGGCGCTGACCCGGTTCTTGCCGTGTTCATATTTCTGCAGCTGATGAAACGAAATCCCGAGCTGGCGTGCAACCTCCTGCTGCGTAAGGCCGACTTCCTTGCGGAGGATACGTATTCTGGCTGCGACGTGCGCGTTGATCGAAGTTTGAATTTCTGAAGACATGTCGGTTCCACCTTGCGCCTGATCGTTATTTCTGGAGCCAGAAAAATGCGTATCAGCCGTTCGTTATAAGTTCAGAGGGCGATTCACGTTCATGACTCTTCTCCGTCACGAACGGTCGCTCTCACTCCTATGCCAACCAGGCCGCATGAGCTTATCGCTCGTTGTGTCGCGGCTCGGATCAAAGCATCAGTTCGGTGGCACGAATCTATGGAAGTCGCATGTTCACAACACAACGGCTGGGTATGTCCCGGCGCGTCTGATTGCAATCGTATTCATAATTATGCAAACAATTTGTTAACGCTAAATTCTCATGCCGGCCGACGCGCCTCAAGAGCCCGCGGCGCGCATCTTCAACGGTTCTTCGTCCCGCAGGTGGCTATCGTCGTCCGGTGCCCAGGTATCCGGATCCGGATACCACGACTCAACGACATGCCGATCCTGAAGCAGCAAGTTGATCGACCGCGAGCCGCAGGCGCTGCAGACGATCTTCTCGCGCAGCTCCCGTACGTTCACGAAGGGCGAGAGGGCAGGGCGGTTGATCAGGTCATTGGGATCTATGTGGTTCTTGTGGCGGCAATCTTCGCACCAGGCGCTTAGAATGATATTGGCGTCTGCCATCGCGCCGAGGGTCCAGTAATCCACTATGCGGACCTTTCCTTGTATTCAGCTATCCGCCGGGAGATCGTTGACTTGTTCACGCCTAACACCTCCGCGACCTCTTCGTAGGTCGGTAAGCTGCCGTCCTTGTGGGGTGTCTCCAGCAGCTTTACAGCCATCTCGACCTGTTTATCTCCGAGCTTTCGCTTGCGGCCGAATTTGGTGCCCTTGGCCTTGGCCGCCTCCAGTCCGCGCAGGGTCCGCTCGCGAATGAGATTCCGTTCCAGCTCGGCGAAGGCGCCGGCGATTGGAAAAATCGCCTTGCCGGTCGCGCTGCTTGGATCGATACCGTCCGATAGGGATTGAAAGGCAACCCCTCGCCGTTCCATGTCCTGAATGAAGTCCAGCAACTCGACCGTCCTGCGGCCGAGACGATCCAGTTTCCAGACCACGAGGGTATCGCCTTCGCGCAGGCGGGAGAGAGCCTTCTCCAATTCTGGTCGGATCACCCGGCCGGACGAGATCTTCTCGCTGTAGACCTCGTCGCAGCCTGCTTCCTGAAGAGCCTTCAGTTGAAGATCCAGATTCTGCTCATGGGTCGATACGCGCGCATAACCGATCTTCATGTTGCATAACTCATTTTCCTTCTTACAAATGCAACATTATATATGCAACCTACTTTCGCAACAACATAAATCGCAGCTTTCTGCCGGAAATCGGTTTCTCTGCAAGCCTTGCGAAAACGACCGATTACGACTTAGAGATATTTCGCAAAGATTCCTATTGCGAGTGCCAGAAACGAAATATACCCTCATAGGTGCAGTTGGCATTTTACAGCGAGATGCTGATTGGCGAAAGCAGCCGGACCTCAGGAGCCTCCTAGGTCTGGCTTCTTTTGGCACGGGCTCAGGGACTAGCGGGCTGATGCCGGGTTGGGAAGAATCCTACGCTAGCAAAAGCGACCGTTAATGATGAGCGCAGCGAAGGTAGGAGCAGAGCTGATTTTGTTGAAGAAACTCTCGGATCGTTACAGCCCCTTTTTCCTGACGGCGCTACAGGCGTTCGCGGGGGTAGTGCTGTTTTTCCTGATGTTGTGTCGGAGCGAACAATCTACGGCCTTTCTGGAGCTGATGGTGGCAATGATCATCGCGGGCGTGCTGGTGTGCGAGCTTGGGAACAAATTCTTGACGAATCCGTTCGCAGACGACCGCTAAAAGTCACGCACTTAGGAGACACGCGTCAGAGGCACTGGAAGCGCGCTTCTGTCCGTTCATGAGCACGACGTTAAACAAACAAATCACCTGAGAATGACCAAAATGCAAGTTGCTGAAGAAATCGCACGTGACCGCAGTTCTGTGTCGCGGCCTCCGGCAGAAAACCTAACGCCGAAGGTCAAACGCGTTTTGGCAACCTTGGAACTGACGGATCGGGAGATCGAAATTCTACGGCCTGCCAAAATCGAACATGTTGCTTGGAATCCCGAGACGCCAGTCGATGATCTGCTGGATTCGGGGGTGAGCATGCTGGTGACCGAGCATTTTCCGCCTGCTGAGACGATTGCGCGCTGGCGTTCACGTGCCAAGGGGCCGTTGATCGTTGCCATTCTGCGACATTCGGTGTCAGCACCGGTCGTGAACAAGGAAGATGTGGTCTATGACAACTTGATCTGCTGCTTGTTCGACCGCAAGACGTTCCCGTTGCACCAGGCACTGTGCCAAGCCGAACATGCGCGTACTTTCGAGGCACGGTATTTGCCCGCGCCTTACATTCAGGCCACCGATCCGGCCAAGGGCAAGCGTGTTGCAGTTGTTGGGGCAGGGATTGTCAGCTTGATTGCAGCGCTGGAATTCGCGCGAGCGGGTTATGCGGTCGAGGTCTTCGAAAAGAGCCCTGATCCAAGAGCGCTTGGCGACTGGCGGCGGATGGGATGCACGCACGGAGGCGAGAGCGTTCGCATGTTTTCGCTGACCGAATGCGACATCTATCAGGACCGCAACAGCGATGGGCAGGGTCGCGTGAATGGTTTTATTGATACAGGCCTAGAGCGGATGGGCTGGGGCCTCGGGGCCGAGAGCGAGTTCGACGCGGAAGACCATCAATGGAAATCCGAGTTCCGGGATGTGCCGATTTTTCTGGCAGAGCATTACAACGAGGATGTCTTTGATCTGAACCACGAAAGCTATCGGCTGTGGGGCGCGATGATGGAGGCCACGCCGAATCTGTTCGAGGGGGTTGATCTGACCGAGGGATTGTTGCGAATCTGCCGGACCGAATCCTACCACGACAAGCAGTTGCGGCGGCAAAAGCATGTTCGGGCCTTTGTGCGCGAGCTTGACCGAGAGTGTCTGATTGAAGCCTACCCGGCGCTGGCGACGGGTTGCGCGAATGACGAGATCTTTGGTGGCATCGAAGTGGAAGGCTTCACACTGAACATCCAGCGTTTCGTGCGCCACGTTCTGACCGAGGCCGAGGCGCTGGGCGTCGTGTTTCATTGGAGCTCACCCGTTGCACGCATCGAGCGGCAAGGCAGTGTCATTGCAGGCCTAGTCGTGGCCGGAACGCTTCGGAAGTCGGATCATTACTTTGTCTCGCCCGGTCCTTATGTTCATGGTCTGCTGGACCCAACGCAATCGCGCGGGTCGGTACACGGCATTCTCGGGGCCTGGATTTCAGTTCCGAATGTCGCTCCTAAGCTTCAACGGTCTATGAAGATCGCGCGCGAAGGCCACATCGCAAGCTGCGGGAATATTATCATTAACGAGGACGATGCGGGTAACGAACGGCTCGTCTTCGGGTCAGGTTTTGGCTATCTGGGCCAGCGTCCGGAGAACATTGACCACGCACGGTTAGCGCGGCTGTTTCATTCGATGCAAGATTACGTCGGACAGCTTTTTCCTGAGGCGCTGGAAATGGCGCGGGCCGACGGATCGCTTGAAGCACAACGCAAGTATTGCATTCGGCCGTGGACCCCGACATGCCTTGGCATTTTCGAAATACAGGAGGCCGAAACAGGCTGTTTGGTCGTGGCGACGGGCCACAATACAGGCGGCTTTTCGCAAAGCACAAGCGTGGCCAAGGCCGCCCTGGCCGCGATGCGCGGCGACGTGCACCCTATGCACAGTCTTTATGCTCCTAAGCGCTTTCGCTCGTTCTGGTAAATGATCGGACAACGACGTATGACAACACCTCGCCTTTCTGACGACCGATTTCGCGCCATCGCAAACGAGTTCGGGACACCCTGTTGGGTCTATGACCGAGAGGAGATCGACAAACGCCTCAACAGGCTACAGGCGATGGAGGGTTTTACCAAGATCCGGTATGCACAGAAAGCTAATTCGAACACACACCTACTGCGGCATCTGAAGTCGCGTGGGGTTGTGGTGGACGCGGTGTCGCTGGGCGAGATTGAGCGCGCGGCGGCCGCGGGCTATGCGCTAACGCCGCAATCGGACGACGTGGTTTACGCGTCAGACATTTTGGATCATGGCGAGATGGCGCGGATTTCCGAAACGGGAATCGCGGTGAATGCAGGCTCGCCGCAGATGCTGGAGCAGATCGGATCGCACAGCCCCGGCCATCGGGTCTGGCTGCGGATCAACCCCGGTTTCGGAAGCGGGTTCAGTCGCAAAACAAACACGGGCGGCGAGTTCAGCAAACACGGAATCTGGCACGGTGATCTGGCACAGTGTTACCAGATGATCGAGGACTATGGGTTAACTCTCGTTGGATTGCACATGCATATCGGATCGGGCGCGGAAGAGGCCGTCTTGCGGCGCGTCTGCGAGGCGATGGTGGCCCAAGTCAAGGCGTGCCCTTTCGATCTGGAAGCGGTGTCGACCGGAGGTGGTTTGCCCATCACGCACCGCGCGGAGGACGTGGAATTCGACGCGCCGGCCTATGGCCAAGTCTGGAGCGCGGCGAAGTCCGAAATCGAGGCGTATTTGGGACACAGGATCGAATTGGAGGTCGAGCCGGGGCGCTACGTCATTGGCAACTCGGGCTATTTGCTGAGCGAAGTGCGTGCCAAGAAGCAGATGGGCGAGAACCAGTTTGTCTTGTTGAACGCAGGGTTCAACGACCTTGTGCGTCCGGCGATGTACGGCGGCTATCATCAACTCAATATCATTCCGCGTAACGGAAACGGGCGTCCGAATGCGACGCGTAAGACAATCGTGGCGGGGCCTTTGTGCGAAGCAGGTGATGTCTTTACGCAGAATGCGGACGGGGTGGTTGAGTTCTGCGATCTGCCAGAGCCGAGCGTTGGCAGTCTCGCGGTGTTCTCGGATTGTGGGGCCTATTGCGCGAGCATGAGTTCGAATTACAACAGCCGGACCCTTGCGCCTGAAATCCTGGTCGAGGGCGAAAGCCAGCGGATCATTCGCAAGAGACAGAATTTCGATGATCTTCTAAGCCTGGAGGATGTTTGAGCCTTGGGGCTGGGCGCGCATAAGACGGGGTTCGTCTGGAACGAGCGGTTCATGTGGCACATCACCGGGATCGCGGCAGGCGTTGTGCCGGCTGGCGGTTTCGTGGAGCCAGGACTGTTCCATATCGAAAATGAAACAGCCAAGCGGCGCATTCGTAACCTTTTGGATGTGTCGGGACTTTTGGGCCAGCTTGAACAGATTGAAGCAGAGTCGGCACAGCTTCAAGACCTGCGGCGCGTGCATACAGACGCCTATTTGGAGCGGTTTCAGGCGCAGAGTGCGGCGGGCGGCGGCGAGGTGGGCGAAAAGGCCGTTGTGGGACCTAACTCATGGGAGATTGCGCGGCTTGCGGTGGGCGGATGCTTGCGAGCCGCAGATGCGATTCTGGACAGGCGCGTTGCCAACGCCTACGCGCTGGTTCGGCCCGCAGGGCACCATGCTGAGCCTGACCAGGGGCGCGGGTTTTGCCTGCTATCGAACGGATGCATCACGGTAGAATATCTACGGGCTGTGCACGGTGTTGAACGCATCGCGATTGTCGATTGGGATGCTCATCATGGCAATGGAGCGCAGAAGCTGTATTACGCGGACGAACGGGTGCTGACAATCTCGGTCCACGAAGTGTCAAATTTCCCCGTCGATTCTGGCGAATTGGCCGAAACCGGGCAGGGTGAGGGCGCGGGTGCAAATATCAACGTGCCTTTGCCGCCCGGAACCGGACACCATGCCTATCTTGCAGTGGCGGAGACGGTGATCGCGCCTGCTTTATCCCGATTCCGGCCTGATTTCATCTTGGTGTCGAGTGGTTTTGACGGCTCGCTCTACGACCCGCTGGCACGCCAGATGGCGATGTCCGAGACCTATCGCGCCCTGAGCGCGACTGTCCGCGCCAGCGCAGAGGCATTGTGTAATGGGCGATTGTTAATGCTGCATGAAGGCGGATATTCGGAATTCTACACGCCGTTTTGCGGGCTTGCCGTGCTTGAGGCGCTTTCGGGCATCCGGACCGAGGTGGAAGACCCGTTCCTGGCCCATTTGAGCAAACCTGTGCATAGCATCCGAGACGAGCAAGCGGCAGTTATCGAGGCCGCTGCCGCGCTTGCTGCACAGGTTCCAACCACCACACTGAGACGAAAGAATACACATGATACATCAAATCAACGTTCGTGAAGCCACGCCCGATGACATTCCCTTGATCGCGGAGCTGATCCTCGATCTTGCGGAATACGAAAAATTAGCCGATTTGATCTCCTACAACCATGAAGACATTCGCAGGGCACTGTTCTCGGATAGCCCTGATGCCGAAGTGCGGATCGGCGAAGTGGATGGAAAGCCGGAAGGATTTGCCTTGTTTTTCCACAATTACTCAACCTTTCTGGGGCGCAGGGGGCTTTATCTGGAAGACTTGTTCGTGCGGCCTGAAGCGCGCGGCAAAGGACTCGGCAAACGATTGTTGGTCGAGTTGGCGAAAACGGCCAAGGCGCGGGATTGTGCGCGGATGGAATGGTTTGTATTGGATTGGAACGTGCCCTCTATCGAGTTCTACAAATCGCTCGGCGCGCAGCCGATGGAAGGCTGGAAGATCTTCCGGCTGACCAGTGACAATATCAGTGCCCTTGCGGGATTGTAGCAAGTTGCATGCGGCCGAGGTGCCATTGCCGGCTTTCCGTCCGATCCGTCGGGCGCGGTCGGATGAATTCGAGGCGCTGGCGGCGCTTGAACGCGCGGCCTTCACAATCCATGGGACAGCGTTTTATCCGCTGGCCGATATTGAATGCGCGCTGGAGCACTTCGAAGGGTTGCAGCGCAGGCTGATCGAAGAGGGCCACTATTTCGTGATCGAAACTGAAACAGGGACTCTTGCTGCTTCGGGCGGCTGGTCACGAAGCGAGCTTGAATACTTACAAGCCTCGCCCGCGCCGGATCGGGGCAAAACCGGCGTTGTGCGTTGCGTCTTTGTCGCGCCGCCCTTTGCCGGTTTAGGCCTGGCTAGGGACGTGATGCGCCATGTCGAAGTAGATGCAATGTCAACGGGCATGGCGCAGCTTACGCTGACGGCGTCAAAAACGGCAGAGGCTCTCTATCGGAAGGCCGGATATTCTGCGGACACACCACTGTATATTCGTCTGCCGAATGGAAGCGATTTGCCGCTATTCCCGATGAGAAAGCAACTTGGCCTTTCAGAGGTGTAAGCCCTGTGTATGACATAATGATCTCCGCACGCAACACACGGCTGTTTTATGGCTGGTATATTGTCGGCGCTGTTTTCCTACTGTCGGGAACGGCGGCGGGACTGATCTATGCGTTCTCGGTCTTCTTTGAGGAGATCTCACACAGCTTTAACGCATCACGGGCGGAGGTGTCGTTGATTTTTTCGGGGGCCGAGTTCGTATGGTTCCTGTCCGGCTTTTTGGGTGGCTATCTGGCTGATCGTTTCGGCCCAAGGCGCGTGGTCCTGGGCGGGGCGCTTCTGATGGCGGCAGGGCTGTTTTTGGCCAGCCAAGCGACGACGCTTGCAGGAATCGTGCTGGCCTATGCCATTGGCGTGGGCATTGGCGGGGGGTTCATCTACATACCCGCGATCAGCCTTGTACCACGTTGGTTCAGGCGGCGCCGTGGTTTGGCGAGCGGCTTCGCCATTTGCGGTGTCGGGGCTGGGACCTTTGCCTTTCCCATCTTGGGGAAAATCCTACTGGACCGCATGGGTTGGGACGGCGCGCACGTGGTGTTTGCTGGCATTGCGGTTGCCATTTGCGGAAGCATGGCGTTTTTCCTGATCACATCGCCTGCAACAGTGGGCCTGGGGCCGGATGGCGATCCGGTGAGGCAGGACGAGGCCGGTGCGCCGGCAGTCAGCGGCTATACCCTGGGCGAGGCAATCCGCAGTCGCGCCTTTTGGCAGTTTTACGTGGCTTGTCTTTTGACCTCGGCAGTGATTTTCACAACCTATGTGCATCTGATCCCGTATGCGATTGATCATGGGAATGATCGCACCGGCAGTGTTGCGCTGTTGGGCGTTGTGGGCGTGGCGAGCATCGCGGGGCGGTTTCTGTTTGGTGGGCTTTCGGACCGGATCGGGGGCAAGCGTACAATCAGCCTGATGTCATTCGGTATGGCCGCCGCGGTGGCCTGGTGGCTACTGAGCCCGCCGAGCCTGGGATTCCTATACGTTTACACGGTCATATTCGGCGCGTTCTATGGCGGCTACATTTCTGTACTGCCGGTTCTGGCGATGATCTTTTTCGGCGGGCGGCATCTGTCGACAATCATCGGCGCCCTGTATACCTCGTGGGGGGTCGGCGCGCTGATTGGGCCGACGATGACGGGGTATTTCTTTGATGTGACGCAGGATTATTCGACGGGGTTTGTCACGCTCATCATCTTCCTGTGCGTGGCTTCCGCTATTTCATTCTTCGTTCGGGATCACGCGGAAAGCTTTTAAGGGGTTGGTTGCGGGGGAACGCTCTTTCGTTATCTCTCAGATCTGGCTTCAATGCGGCGAAGAGGCATTCCAAAAGCCGTCATTTCAGAGGAGAGGTCGTGTTATGGGCAGTTCGCTGGTATTGCCGGTATGGGATCAGCTACCGCGATCTTGAACAGATGATGGCCGAACGCGGCGTGCGCGTTGATCACACCACGATCTACCGGTGGGTTCAAACCTATGCTCCTGCAATGGAAAAACGGCTGCGCTGGCAATGGCGCCGACCAGCTTCGGGCAGTTGGCGGGTCGATGAAACCTACATCAAGGTCCGCGGAAAATGGACATATCTCTACCGGGCGGTGGACAAATTCGGCAACACCATCGACTTCTATCTCTCTCCCACACGGAATACCAAGGCGGCGAAGCGGTTCCTTGGCAAAGCCTTGAGAGGTCTGAAAGACTGGGAAAAGCCCCATACAATCAATACCGACAAGGCGCCGACTTATGGCGCGGCCATTTCCGAGCTGAAAACCGATGGCAAATGCCCCGAAGAAACCGAGCATCGCCAGGTGAAGTATCTTAACAACATTGTCGAGGCCGATCACGGCAAGCTGAAACAGCTGATCCGGCCGGTGCGTGGTTTCAAAACGTTGAAGTCCGCCTACGCGACAATCAAAGGGTTCGAAGTCATGCGTGCCCTGCGCAAGGGTCAGGCTGGCATGTTCAATTTCTCAAACGATGTCCTCGGTGAGACACGTATTGTCGAGAGAGCCTTCGGTATCGGTCCATGTGCCCTGTCTGAGGCGATCACAATGCTCGAAAACCATCTTCAGGACGCCAAAGCTTAAGTAAGAGCCCCGGAAGGGGCGGAATATGTCCAAATGCAACATTTGCAACAGAGCCCCAGTGTTCCTCCTCGCTATTTACGGTAAGGGCACTAAGGCAAATCTCACCAAAGCAGAGAAGAACGAGCTCGCCAAAGTCTTGCCGCTTATAGCGGATGCATACAGGAAAAGAGCTCGTGAGGCGGCGCGAAAATTAGCGCGACGCAAGAAGCGAAGAAAGGAATGACAATGACCTTTGGTAAAGAGCTGATCGACAGCGCGAATGAAGCTTTGAAGATAGCGAAGGCCGAAGCGAAGCCCGCGGGTGTTTTTGTGCCGGAAACCGTTGACGTGGTGGCGATCCGGAAAAAACAGCGTCTAACGCAGAAGGCGTTTGCTGAGCGATATGGTTTGTCGATTGGAACTGTTAGGGATTGGGAACAGGAGCGGCGTGCTCCTGACCGCGCAGCCTTAGTGCTGCTATCGGTGATTGATCGTGAACCAGACGCCGTTGCTCGCACGATATCGGGAAAATAAAAAGGCCGCGATGTTGATAGCCGAACATGCGGAAGCCGGATCTTGGGAACCAGGTCCGGCTTCTTTCGTTATGGCTACTGGGAGAAAGAGGGCAGCTGCGGCCCGGGATGAAAAGCCACCTCACAAATTCGAACGCAGAAAGGCCAGATGATCCATTTAGAACATCTGGCCTCGCGCTTTTAAGAAGTGAAGACACATTCTGACCAAGGAGCAAATCTCCACTGATTAGAGTATTTCAGAGAAGGTTTATCAAAATCTTACCTGATTTCTCAGCCCAACATGCAGCTTCGTCCACGCAGGGCCAGTTCGTCGATCGTGCAGCAAAGGGCAGGGGTGCGGATCCAGCCTCGCTATATCTGACGATGGCGGCCGTGCTGGCTGGACAGGCTGTCTCGACGTTACGCAGGTCGGAAAAGCCTGACGGCCAATCCTACGGCAACCAGAGCGGCGCCCAGGGCAAGAAGCAGAAATCCGATCGGAAGGAAAAGGCTTTCCTGCAGCACGCCTTCGGCGTCGACGTAGCCTTAGAAGATGTTCTCGAGCAACAGCGAGATCGCGCTGGCGACGAGGGCAGCAATGCCGGCCATCTGAATTTTGGGTCTATCGGCATAAAGGAACGCGAGGTCCCACAAGACTGGTTGCAGATCGCAGAGGGTTCCTGCCACCAGAATTCTAGGTAAGACGGCCATAGGAGAGCCAGACAAACAGGATATGAAGCGCCGCTCTGCCTGCTTGTCCGCCAAACGAACCTCTGACGGACACGAGAAGTCCTGTCCGAAAGGTGGATAAAAGATGCGAAAACGGACAATTTGAAAGGCGGACAACCAGACGGACGACAAGCCCCTGAAATTCAGCGTCGAAACACAGCGCCCGCGCAGGGGGCTTCAATAACCTCTTTTCTCTGAAAATTCAGGTGCGTATCTGATCCGGTGTGGGACTTCGCGTTCCTTTATGCGGACGTACCCAATGCTCGACTCAATCATCGTACCCGAAAATCGTTCGCAGCGCCCAGTTCCCTAATCTTGATGTGACTTCTCGCATGAACTTAATGATTTGTAAACGAACAATGTTTAAACATATATATAGTTGTATAAACAAATTCCGACGCGCGATCACAGATGACTGTCTTCCAGAGACAGTGTGCGGTGGTTTTTGCGCGAGAAATTGGAGAGCGCTAAATGAAAAACATTCTTACTAAGTTCTTATTCGCTGTTGCGATTCTCGTCGCGCCAGCAGCCGCCAACGCTGCTTTCGTAGCCCCGGACACAATCGAGGGCACTACAATGGTGAGCCCGGAAGAAGCCAAGGCCCTGTACGATCGCGGCGTCCCCTTCGTGGATGTGCGCGGCGATGCCGATTTTGATGGCGGCCGGGTCCCGGGCGCTTACCACATGCCGCTCAAAAGCAATTTCTCCGAGGAAACCCTGGTCGCTGAACTCGGTGGCAAGGACAAGGAGATGGTTGTCTACTGCAACGGCGTGAAATGTGGACTCTCTGCGAAGGCATGCGAGCAAGCCGTAGCTTGGGGCTTCACCAAGGTCTACTACTTCCGCGAAGGTTACCCGGGTTGGAATGACGCCGGTTATCCCGTCGAATAATTTTTTCTTCTGTATTCTTTTCCGGGGGCCATTCCTATGCTTCTGAGAACACGTATTGTTCTGGCAGCCATGTTGTCTATGGGCACGGTCATTGCCGGCCTTTCTATCGGTCAGTATTTCCTCCTGAAGGAAGAGCGGTCCCGGTTTGAGACGACGGCGATCAATGGAAGCGAGAAGCTCTGGAGCAAGATTGCAGGCGAAGCACTCGTGCGCATGCGAGGGCTGACCAAAAACGTCACGCGAAATCGTGACGCTTTGTCGGCTCTCGCCGCGGGAGACGATGAGGCGTTGAAGGATGGCTTGATTGGCACCTTCAATCGGCTCGCCACCTCGGGAATTATTGACGGCCTCGTCATTACGGATATTGACGGCGCTGTCAGAGCAGTGTTTCCGGAAGACGCCTTCGACGCCTCCAACCAGACCTTAGTCGCCGAATCGCTTTCGAGCAATAAACAAACAACGGGGCTGACGCGATTTGCAGATGGCAAATTGGCCTATGCTCTGTCCATGCCGCTGCTTGCCAATCGGAAGAAGGCCGGAGCGGCGATGTTCATACGGCTTCTCACGCCCTTATCCGAAGAAATGAAGCAGAACACCGGTGCGGAGATTTCGATCTTCCCGTCGAGCTCCGATGCCGCTATCACAACCTCCGACGAGTTCTTGGATGCCGTGACCCCCGATCTCGATCTGAGACAAGAACGCGCGCTTGTACCCAGCGAGTTCACGGACCGTTATCTCGAAACCGCCATCTTTTCTATAACGGGATTTAATGGAAGCAACCTGGCGCACGTCGCCGTGACGTCCGACGTTACAGAGTCCGCCAACCGGAAAGCCCTGGTCGAATGGGTGACCTTCGGTAGTGTCCTTGCCGTCGTCATGTTGGCCGGCTTGCTTTTATTCTTTTACCTGCGCAAACAGTTTGGAAAACTTTCTTACAGCGTTCACGCATTGGAGGCATTGTCCAACGGACAAATCCCCAAGGTGCCAGAAGTAAAAGGTAAGGACGAGATTGCAGCGATCACGCACGCTCTGCAACGCTTTAAGGCACAAACCCTCAGGATGCGCTCTTTTGAACAGGAACAGCACAACTTGAGGCAAGAGGCTGAAGCAGAAAGCCGTGGCCGTATTGAGCGCATGGTATCCGAGTTTTATAATTCGGTTCAGGTTATCATTGAGTCGGCTGCCAGTGCGTCTGATGACATGCAAAATGCGTCGGATACAATGAGCGGAAATGCTCGTGACACCGGTGAAAAATCAAAGACCGTGGCACAAGCAAGTGAAGACGCGTCTGGAAATGTCCAAACGGTCGCAAGCGCCGCCGAAGAATTGTCGGCTAGCGTGGAAGAAATTGGCCGCCAAGTCTCGACTTCGTCCGAGGTCGCTAAGCAAGCTGTGCGTGAGGTCGAGTCGACGGATCAACGCATGAAAGAACTTTCAAGTGCGGCCGACAAAATCGGTCAGATCGTCAATCTGATCCAGGACATTGCGGAACAAACAAACCTTCTAGCCCTCAATGCAACCATCGAAGCCGCCCGCGCCGGAGATGCCGGAAAAGGGTTTGCCGTGGTAGCGAACGAAGTTAAGAACCTGGCAAATCAGACCGCAAAAGCAACTCAGGACATTTCTACTCAAGTTAGCGACATGCAGGGTGCTACCGGCCATGCGGTTGAAGCGATCCAAGGGATTGGTACGACGATCGAAACAATGGTCAAAGCCACCGAAACCATTTCTTCTACGGCGCAGGAACAGGGTCATGCGACGCAGGAGATTGCTGCAAGTGTCGCCCGAGCGTCCGATGGCACTCACGAGGTTGCCGAGCAAATCGGCGCTGTCGCAAATACAGCGAAGCTCACAGAAGAGCAGTCTCAGGCCGTCTACAACAACGCTGTGGACTTAGCGGACAAAGTCAAGAGGTTGAAAAGCGAGGTGACAGACTTCCTCGACCGGGTGAGAAATGAAAGCGGCGAAAGAAGGCAATTCACAAGAAAAACTCTCTCCGTTTTGTGTAAGCTTGTTGTGGACGATGCCTCCCATTCTGCAACCCTGGTAGATTTCAATCCCGTTTCGGCAAAAGTTTCTGTCTCGGCGCCCGTCGCCCTAGGCGCAGTGATGAAAATTCATTGTGACGAAGTGCACTCAATAGAATGCACTGTTTCAAAAATTACTGATGATAACGCCATTGTCGTTGACTTCACTGGATCAGACGAAGCAAAGCACAATTTCTTAAACTATCTGAACTCAAGGTCCGACAGCATGAAAGAAAACGCGGCGTAAATTTTGCGCATGCGTTTTGGTGACGTGTTGCGCCCTTCGACGGGATCTGTCCCAGGATGTGATCATTGAACGCTTGAAAGGTCGTGGCCTTTCTGCACTCTGGTATGCGTTCTATTTCAGCGTGGTATCAGCCTTTCATTTGGGTTGGCGTGATCTCAACGTCGGCACATGGATCGCGCGCCTGCACCATCTGGCGCTGAAGGTGGCGTCCTCGGATGAGTTGAACGCTGTATTTTCAATAGTTAAAAACTGGCCGGGCATCGAGATAGAGTTTTCACCAGAATTTTCAGGTAAAGGCCCAAAAGAGCATTTCATAATCCTTGAACCGGGCGGAACGCGTCTAGAAGTGTCTTTTGATCCCAGATGAATGAAAAATCCTAGTGCTCTCTGTCGGTCATCCAGTGTCAGACTTCTCCACGCTCTCGCGGCGAAGCCCACATTGTCCTCCCAGGCCCGCTATAGCCAAGGGGCGGCACCGCACTCTTGTCATAGACAGCTCGGGCTTCCGGCTTCATGGCTCAAGCCATTCCATGAAGCGTGAGGACAAGAGGCGTCGCCACTCAGGCTGACGGAAACTGCATAATCTGGTTGATGCCGAAACTGCGGAGATTGTCGCTGATGAATTGACGGCGGCTGATATTCATGATGTCGAGGTAGCGCCTGACCTCGTCGATCGCGTGGTAGACCCAGTCGGCCGCCTCCACGGAGATGGCGCTTTCAGCAGCAGTTATCTGCGAGCCCATTTATCGCGGCGCTTTCAACCGCCGCCGTAGACCGAAGGGATACTCCCACCAGGTCAGTCGGAGCTGACGTCGAAGAAGGCGCTGGATCTTCTGACGTCCCGCGGCCGACATATAGAACTCATCAGCTGTAAAGGTTGGCGTGCCTGGCGACGGATCAACAAAGTTGGAAAGCGCGAGATGGTCGAGACAGCTTTCGCGTGGTTGAAGAGGAACTTCGGCTTCCGACTGCAGTCCCAATCGGAAGCGGCACTAAAGGCGGAAGCCGGGCGTATGGTCATGGCCCTCAATATCATGACCAGGCTTGGCATGCCTGGCGCTGTGAAACTCTAAAGCGAAGGAGATCGGGAAAGACGGTTGAAGTATTTCATGCAACAAACCCGGAGTCGAACAAAAGAAAGGAAGAAACGTTCTTGGTACCGTTCAGGTCTATCTGAAATTGAAATGATTGTGCCGTTGGCGATCTTTTGCGCTTGCGCCCTTCACATAGCAACTCGGTTGTGCGGAACGCTACTAAGCTGGACAGGTTGTACCCTCGGCGCCACTTAGAATCGCCACGCTTCGTATTCTTGACCAAGCACTGGAAATTCGGCGGCGATTGCCGGGGCAACGGTGTATGGCTTAGGCCGCAAAGACAACATCGACCCGGCCCGGTTTTTTGGTCCGTCGCGCGGGACCGACGACGATTTGTACGTCACGGCCAAGCTTCGTCAGACATTCGAGCATCTTCGCTTGGCTAATGCCCCGGAACCTGCCTCTGCTCATGTCGGAAACCTTGGCTTGCGACAACCCCATGACCTTTGCCGCTTCCTTCTGGGTCAGTTTCTTTTTTTGATGATCCCGCCAATTGTCACTGCGGGTTGCGCTTTGACCAACATTTCCTCGGCATCGGGCAAGCCAAGATCCGCATAGACGTTATCCGAGCTTTCTTCTATCTCAATCGTCTTTGCCCTCCTTTGACGAGTGTTTCCACATCCTTCAAATTTGCGTTTGCCGCCGCCTTAGCGGCCCGGCCCTCATACCGCTCGCGCCTTGTTTGGTGCTTCGGTTTTGCCGTTCGCACTGGCTAGGCCGCAATCAGTCTGTGCTGTCTTATCCACGTCTCTCTTTCCTTTCATCAACGAAACCCCTGGAAGGGAGGGGGGCGACGAAAAGGGGACGTGTGCCGCTGCCAAGGCCTGGTCACCGCGTGCGGCCGGAACGCATTAGACGACCGGCCCTGGCCGATTGAACAGGTGACTGAACTCGGCTAAGCGGAACCGTCGCCACCCGGACTACCGGGGATTTCCTATAAGCACCGTGGCCGGCGCGATCGCGCCGGGCTTCAATGAAGGCCGCAGGCCGCTCCGAGAGGGATAGTCACCCGAATGGGCCGAGACTTTAGGCTCGGTGGAGCTTGGCGAGGAACGAGCCTAGCGGAATAAAGCCCGGCCCCCTTGCGGGGCCGAGCACACTCACCTTCGTTCGGCCACGTCGGCGCGCTCTCTTCGGCCTGGCGGGGAGTTGGCCGCATCTGACGATGACGGACATGCTGGCTGGACAGGTTGTCTCGCCGTCATGCAGGTCGAAAAACCCTGGCGGCCAATCCTGCAGCAAACAGAACTGCGCCCAGGACCAAAAGCAGGAATCCGATCGGAAGGAAAAGGCTCTCCTGCAACACGCCGTCCGCGTCGAGGTAGCCATAGTAGATCTTCTCAAGCAACAGCGAGACCGTGCCGGCAACGAGAGCGACAATACCGACGATCCGGAATTTAGTCATATCTTGATTCTTACCGTTGTGTTGGTCGGTCATGTAGACTGATTTTAAGGCACCAGGAAGGCCGACCGCCTAACATGGGATCGAGCGAGCCTGGATTGATCCGTCACCCAAAGGCGGTATCAAATAGCGTTTTTGAGCGCCGCCCTTCGCTGCAAAAACTCTTTGCGGCGCCTCGCGAAGCCAAGCCCCGCTAGACCAAGCCCCAACAGAGCGAGCGTACCGGGCTCAGAAATAGCTACACTATGGGGATCGGAGATGGTTCCGGCCGTGGGCCTGACGATGTTGTTCCGCATTTCTCCTCCAACAAAACCCGGTGAGCAATCATCACAGACACCGATGTCAATCAGTGCGTTTCCGAAATTCGCGCTAAGACTCGGCAACTGAAACGTGAAGTCGAAGAATAGGGGGGCCGAGAATGGCGCTGAAGCCAGTCCGGTTACAGCAAATGCACCTCCTGGAAGGTTACCTGCGGAAGATGAGAAGGTCGCACCGGCTAGATTGGACGACAACACTGAACCACCGGAAAAGTCAAAGCGATTAAAAGCACCATCCCAGTCGAATAGAAATTCATTGAACCTGCCTCCGCTTGTGGAGGTCACGGTGCCGCTAATCTGGAGCCGATCGGTCGAGTCGTCGAAAACCGCGTTCACGTCTGTAATCGCTAGTGCCTGGGCGCTGCCCATAACACCCAGGGTCATTCCAGCAGCAACGAGTACGCTCGACGCCCACCTGGTCAGCGTGTTCGAATTAACCCTGCCAGCGGTTGCGGACAAAAACCTGGTTCGCATTCTATTTCTCTCTTTGTTGATTATTGAGTTATCCGTCACCCAAACGTGGAGGACATTCCGAAGTACTTTCGGCAGCCGCTGAGCCGTCCGCCGATCTGTTCGGCGGAGACGCTGCCGCGTTCGAAGAGGACTTCAGACAAAGCCTGGTAGCAGCGCTCTCTTTCCCTCTGCTCTTGCCGCCTTTCCCGCGTCTTCAGGGGCTGGTACCACCACCGGTCCGTCGCATAAATCAGACCGAAGACAACAAGCACTATCGCGAGCCAATGTTGCTTCATCATGGCTCAGCTCCTCGGCTTGCAATAGGAGGGCAGGGGGAAGGCCTTCGCGGCCTTCGTTTCCAGTTTTTTGTAGCGCCCTTTCGAATAGCGTTGGCAATCGCGGGCGAGCTCAGCCTTTACCAGCTCGGCGGCAATGTCCCTGCCTGCGAGATTGCAGACCGCCACGAAGCGGTCGTAGCTCTTCTCGCCGTTTAGGCTGCAAACAACCGATTTATGCAGAACGAGGTTCTGCATAAATTCCGCTGCGCGCTTTCCGGCCGGGGTGCCCAGTTCGGGCGCGTGAAGGCCGTTCAAGCGGATCGGCACCGAACTGACTTCGATGGTATCACCGTCTCGAACATGGGTGACAACACCGTGCAGCTCTTCGGCGTGGAGAGGTATGGCGCTCCAAAAAAGGAGAGACATGGATAGGAAGGTAACGACGGGGTTTTTCATAATTGCCTACTCTGGTATCAAAGTCGATATGCAAGCGCAAGCTTTAAAAGAAGTATATTTGTTCGCCTTCTGGTAATGGCAAACTGATGATTGTTTCTTTGCCGCTTTCGGCGGGAGATGGCGCGTTTTCGGATAACCTGTCGTCGGTCGCACAGGGGGCTGCCGTGCTTGTCCAGAAACTCGAAAGTCCCCGGCTAGGTGAAGGATTCGAACATCTCCATAGAGAGGGTGTTTCCACGCCAAACGCGCCCCGAAAGGCCGCGGCAGGCAAGCTGCAAAAAGCACATGCGGTAGGGGATCTCTGCGATGTCGATCGCTTCGATCCGAAGGCAGCTGGCCTGATCGTGGCACTTGCCCTCAATGACGCCGGCGATCGCCAGCACCATTGCACCCGCACCGCAGGCAGGCTCCTGCAGAGTAATGAAACCTTTCCGTTCAAGCTTCTGCTCAAGGTCGCCGCAATTGATCTCGGCGATCAAACGACAGACCTCGTAAGGCGTGAAGAATTGGCCGATTGCGCCTTCCTGCAAGCCCAACTCGCCGGCGACGTTCCCGAGAAAGTCGCTTCTCTGTCCGGCCTTGTCGAAGACCATAGCCAGCAGTTCGGGCATGCGGCGCACATCGTCTTTCTTCCGGTAGCTCCGTACGACCTGCATATATTGCTCTTCCAGGGCCTCAGCCCAGGTTGGCTCGGCGGTCTTCTTGTCGAGCGCGCAACTCGCCATGGTCAGAAAGTCCCGGAACTTGGTGTAACCGTCTTTGCCCGGATCGATCTCGCGCAGGATTTTGATGAAGGCTTTCACGCTCATTGGGCCAGCCCCAGAGCAACGGCTGTCAGGGCCAGTAGGCAGGGAATAACGATGACGATAAGAAATGCCTGAATGACTGCCTTTCCGAGCCCAGTCTTTTGATGTTCGCTGCGCATGGTGCTTTCCTCCTTTAATCCCGATAGGGAGGTGCGCGGCTGTCCCTGGTTTCCCCGCTGTGACGCCTGCTATGCAGGAGGATAGATAAACGAGCGCCGGCGGCGTTTGCCGCACCTGGCTACTCACGGACCCAGTACAGAACCAAAAAAAAAGAGGGAACCCGCATTCGGGGTCCCCTCCTCAAGGTGACTCAACCTAGTTGATAGGTAAGAGGATAAGCTAGATGAACCGTCTGATTCACACCACGTGAAAACGACCTAAGATCGTATTATTTTCCATCCTTCTCTTAACACGATAAAATTTTACTCCAATAGAACGAGTACTTTTCAGAGTTGCGCCAACCAAGGAGACACGCAGGAAATGCAAAATCGCCTCTTCCAAAACTGGGCCTATGCCACCCCGCCGATCGCATTACTGCTCATTGGTCTTTACCCATTCATTGGGACGGCAATTGCCCTGCCACTCTTTTTGTCTCTGCCGGTCTATATGTTCCATCAGTATGAGGAACATGATGACAATCGCTTTGCTGAGTTCCTAAACGGCATGTTGGGCGCGGACAAAAAGGGGCTCTCTCCCGCACATGTCTGGATCATCAACGTGATCTTCGTCTGGTTTTTCCTGCTGGCGGTTTTCCACATTGCGTCATTCATGCCGAGCTGGAGTGTGCTGGTGGCCTATCTGCTGGCGGTCAATGGGGTCTTACACGTAGCCTGGGCGGTCAAGTTCCGGAAATATAATCCGGGACTTTGGACTGGAATCCTGTTGTTCTTCCCACTTGCGACTTGGATTTTTGTAACGATCCCGGCCACACTTACGATTCATATCTTCTCGGCCATCCTCGTGATCGTTCTTCACGCGGCGATCCTGATCTTGGCAAGGAGGCCTGCTTAACTAACTGCTCTGACGCTGCAATCTGATCGGCGCAAGAGCAGGGGGCGCTGCGGCTGGCAGCGCCCCTTGGCAGTTATCCGATGACCTGGTCATCGTCGGTAGCCTTGGGCTGAAAGGCGATCAGCTCGGTAACACCAACGGGAAAGTCCAGTTTGATCGAGAGGAAGGACTCTCCGGTCTCTCTGCGGCTGTTCTCGAAGACCGCGCCGACGCGGCGGTAGGTGATTTCGCTCGATCCGTTCTTCTTGTACTCGACCGGGACCGTCAGGATGAAGTGGTTGCTCGACATTTTGCGTCTACGTGATTTGCGTTTTCGATGAAGCGACTCAGGCCCGGCGGAGAAGCGGCGGCGGCAAGCCTTTTGCGGAACCTGGTGCGGCTCGCAGCGCAGCGAGAACTCGGGGTGACAGCAAAAGGCTTGCGGGCGGCGCGCGCCGGACCAGCTTTCATCAATCGGAAACCGCAGGTCCCGGAGACGTTCTGTCCGGACCATCGGAATCCTGCCCCGGCCCGATTGAGTGGGACAATGCAGGAGGACAAAAGAGCGAGCGCCGGCGGCGCTCTCCGCTACAGGTCTGCTTCGTAGACCTTGCCGCAGTCGCCACAGACCAGCTGCAAGCCTGGGCGGCCCCAGACATTCAAAACCCGGCCTTCGTTGCATTCGTGGCTGTACTTAACCTTACTGCGCGGGGCAGGGGCGGCTTCCGCGCCGCCGCCGTCTTCACTCTCTCCTTCGTCGCTGCTATCAAGCAATACCGGCGCAGCAATGGAAAAGCGATCAGTCCAAGGGATGTCGAAAGCGTCGCCCAAGAGGGCTTGGGCGACCTTCAGAAACGCGCCGCCTGGAACCGGATAATCGTTCATCCGGTCACCAGTCCGCTTGCCGCCAGGTCGTCCGGTGCTGGACGGCATCAGACCGATGGACTCCATCTTGTCGGCCCATTCTTCGTTGTGATAGCGACCACGGCCCGGGTTACCGAAGTGGTATTGCCAGAGGTGGCACATTTCATGGACAAGTGTTTGCAGGACCTCGATGACGCGTTCCTTGCCAAAGAACTCCGGGTTCATGGCGATCTCGTCGGTCGCGGTGCCGTCCTCGGCCACGAAGCGCTGACGCGAGAAATAGCCCATGACCTTCTTCTGACGCTGCAAAGTAATCAGGCAGGGCGGTAGCTCTCCCGCAAATAGCTCCTCATTGAAGCTGTCGTAAGCCCGCTGCAATCGCCCGTACTGAGTCGGGGTTGGGGGCGCAGGTGATTCGGTAAGCGCCACATCGTTCTCCATATCTTGTATCGTACGATACATGGCAAAGATTCATTCGCAAAGAAGAGTGGTGGGAATCAGGAAAAGACGGCAGGGGAAGGGCGGCTCGTCTGCACCCTTCCCCTGCTGGTTCAAGCCTTGGGCGGCGAGGACTTACCGCCCTTGGCCTGAGGTTGTTTCACGGCCATCCCCTCGGGCAGCCACGCCGCGATC
>NZ_CAMZOF010000019.1 GCF_947331435.1 Pelagibius sp. Alg239-R121
TTCCGCCGCGACGCCATGAAGAAACCTGTCGCCGTCGCAGGCATCGACCCCAACGACATGCGGCCACAGCCTTCTCTCTAAGCTGTTACCCGCAGAGACGAAAAAACGAAGGCGGGTGAAATCCCGCCTTCGTGCTTTGTAGCGTCTTATACCAATCTGAACGCAAGATGCGTCAGTTACCATCCTGCCGGAAGGTACCATCATGACCGACAGAAAATTCGCCGTCGCTGCCTTCAGTGACGAACCCAAGCGCGAGGTCCGCCGCACTCTTGACGCCGAGCGCGTCGTCTCGGGCGATCCGCAGCATCACACCCGTTTCTTTTTTGAGAGCGAAGACGGTGCCCTGGTCTCCGGTACCTGGACCAGCACACCCGGCAAGTGGCACGCCTTCACCGACCGTGACGAATTCTGCTACATCATTGCCGGCCACTGCCGCCTGATCGACGATGAAGGCTTCGCCCGAGAATTCAAATCAGGCGACGCCTTCCTGATCCCGAACGGTTTCCGGGGTTTCTGGGACGTCATCGAAACCACCACCAAGCATTTTGTAATCCGTTCGCACGAAGCGTAATGCGCGGCGTAGTTTGGGAACCGGGTATCGTCACTCTACCAACCTTAGTGTGGGGTGACGATCTTCCGGGGTAAAGCTGATGCAGGCGATTCTTGCTCCGATTGGCTTGGGGCGCCTGCGCATTTCGTTAAGGACCAAACGCCCTTTTTCATCATTGCAATTTTCAACAATTGCGAGACGTTCAGCGTCTAAAATAATCTCGGCCCTGCATGCCACTCCAACCGCAAACCGCCTCGCTATTGGGTTCTGATGTCGGATGAGCTGCTTCAGAGTTTCCGTGTCGACTCTTTCCGAGGAGCGAAACACTTCCGCGATTTCTTCGAATACCGTTCCAGGTGCCAGTTTCGCGGCAGCCCGGGCGCCGTAAGCCAGGCGCGTGTCATCCCGGTTCCGTGCAATGGAGAGTATTGCCGCACGGTGGACAAAGGGGTCAGGGTCGCCCAGCGCCAGGAGTAATCTTCCCAGCGCCTCTTCATGTCTTACGTTAGCGCAAGCTCCCAAACCAAAAATTACATCTGACCGGATTTGTACTGATTCGTCGTTAAGCAGCACCGTCAGTTCATCAATACAAGGCTGAAGCATATTTCCAATCTGGTTAGCGATATATGCGCCTGCCGCGACGGCTGGTTTGTAATTCGAGCAAAGCAGTTTGGACAAATTTTTGACTGGGTAGCCTCTGTAAAACGCGCCAATGAGTTCGAACGCGTCAACGTCCTCGCCTGCGAGGATCGCTTCAATCATATTTTCGGGGGACATGGTATTTCGATGCCAAATGCATCGTTAGATTTTGGATGTCACGAAGCATATTGTGGTTGCGGTCAGATATCGAGCGAAATTACAGAAAAGTCTCTAAAATCGAGTCCTGACGTCGGCTCGATGGCGATGATTGCTCACATTTCTGAAACCAGCTGACGGTGGTTAAAAGCTGTATGGTTTGATCTCTCTTGTCTCGTTTGAGGGCAGTCCGTTATCCGTCCCAGCGCCCGATCGCATCGGCGATCAGTTTGACGCCCTGTTCGATCCGGTCCTTCGGGATCACGGAATAGGAGATACGTGCGAAATTGCGCGGCGGTGTCTTCGACGCGAAGAAACGCGCGCCCGGCTCGATCAGGACGCTGTCGTTCTTTAACTCGTCCGCCAGTGCGACGCTGTCGATCCCCTCCGGCAATTCCAGCCAGACACTCGCACCACCGATGGTATCCTTGTTGACGACCTTCAGGCTTGCGGCTTCCAATGCCTTTTCCAGGATGAGCCAGCGGGCCTTGAACTCGCTGCGTTGTCGAGTGGCGTGGGCGTTGTAGTGGCCGAGCGCCAGGAAATAGGCGGTGGCGCGCTGTGTGATGCCCGGCGGATGGCGGGTCACCAGCGTGCGCAGACCGCGCGCTTCTGTGATCAGGGTTTCCGCTGCCGCGATATAGCCGAGGCGCAGTCCGGGAAAAAGGGTTTTGGAAAAACTGCCCAGATAGATCACCCGGTCCTGGCGGTCGATCGATTTCAAGGCGGGCAGGGGCGGTTTCAGGTAGTTCATCTCGTAGTCGTAGTCGTCCTCGACCACGATGAAGTCGCATTCTTCGGCCAACTCCAGCAACCGGCGGCGGCGCGATCTCGACATGTTGACGCCGGTCGGCGCGTGATGGCTCGGGGTGATGAAGACCACCTGTACACCCTCGGGAATCGCCTCCACGCACATGCCTTCCCGGTCGACGGGAACCGGCGCAACCTTGACCCCTGAGAGGCGCAGTATCTCGCGCAGCTCCGGATAGCCGGGTTCTTCGATTGCGGCGAATGCCTGAGCGCGGTGCGACATCAGCAGGTGGGCCACAATCCAGAGTGCATTCTGTGCGCCGAGGGTGACCAGGATTTCTTCCGGCCGGGCGGCGACACCACGGCCGGGCAGGCTGCGCATGACGATCTGCTTGACCAGCATGGGGTCGTCAGCGTCCCGGAAGTCCCCCGCCGCGGCATCGAAATCGCGCTTGCCGAGCGCCCGGCGCGCGCAGTCTCGCCAGGCGTCGTGCGGGAACAGGCTCTGATCTGCCTGGCCATAAACGAAAGCGTAGCGGTAGGCGCGCCAGTTGGCCGGCTTGACCTGCTCTGCGACCTCTGCATAGACCTGCGGCAGGTGTTGTGCCCAATCGACCTTGGCGGTCTCTTCCCGTTGGCTGTCGTCCGCCACCAGCCGCAGGCTTGGCGGGGTCTCCGAGATGAGATAACCACTGCGCGGCGCCGAGACGAGATAGCCGTCGGCAACAAGCTCCTGATAGGCGGCGGAGACCGTGATCCGCGCGATCTTGAGATGCTGTGCCAGCGCCCGGGTCGAGGGCAGTTTGTCCCCCGGCGCAAAGCGACCGGACCAGATTGCCCCGGAGATGGTTTCCCGCAGGCGCATCTGCAGGCTGATGGCGCTGTTCTCACTGAGGAAGATATGGCTGACGCTGATGTTCATGGCGAGAGAATAGCCGCCGCGCGAGGGTGGTGAAAGCCTTTGGCAGTGCGGACCCCGAACGGAGTTTCTTTGATGGCGAGGTGGAGACCTTGCTGTAAAAAAGCCTGCCTGAGAAAGTTGGGATATGAGCAGAAAGAATAAGAACGATCGCCGCATCGAGGTGGCATATGGCCACCTGCCAGAATCATCACAAAGCATCGTCATTGAGTTGGCGCGCGTATTCGCGTCTCGGCAGCATGACCTCTGGTCGGGCGAGACCTATCACGCGTCATCGCTGCGGTTCGAAGAACTGGCAAAGCTGCGCGGGAAGAATCTCGACGCGCTGAGCAATGGAGAACTCGATCGCCTCATGTTCTGTGTCATGACGACGATCGGGTCGCAGCAGACAATGAAGTTTCTGTTGCCGCGTTTCTTTGCCGCTTACTTTTCTAAACCCGCTTACGGTTGGATTGCAGAACCCTGGGTTATCGTCGACCGGCTTGTTCGTGCTGACTTCGACGCCTGGCCGGAGGGGGAGCGTCAAACGGTTCTGGAGGCAATCGTGTTAGCCGCACAGATGGAGATCGATCGCGACGAAGACCACAACTTCGTTTCGGAGGACAATCGCGCTGCCCGTGACTGGGCAAAGTCGCGATTAAACGAACTGGCATAATTGTTGCGATACTTGCCGATCAGTTTAAGGCACGAGTGTTAACGCGCTTTCGCCGCCGTTCCGTAAGCGAAGATCTCGACACCCTGGGAAATTCTTGCGGTTTCGAAGCGGGTGTTGACGATGATCGAAAAACCCTCGGCGGCGGCTTTTTCCTTCATGCGGAGAACGGCTTCCCGGCGCCCGCGCTCCAGCAGGTTCTCATAGCTCTTGATCCGGCCGCCGATAATGTTTCTAAACCAGGCGAGCAATGCCTTGAAACGGTCTTCCGCGACGACCGTGCCGCCGCTGACAAGTGTCACTTCTACGGCATCGAATCCCTCGGGCAGCGATTTGCCCGCAAAAACCATGAGCGCCTGAAACTGCTCTTCTCGCTGCTGAATCGATTTATAGTGCCGCCGTTCATTGAAGGTTCCGATGATCAGGCCGGCGGCAAGCAAGGCCATTGGAATGACGAAGTAAAGAACGGCACCCACGTCAGGCCTCCTCGCGCTCTACAAGCACTGCGGTGCCATAGGCGAGAATCTCGGCGGCGCCGGCGGTGATGGTCGAGGTGGAGAAGCGGACGTTCAAGACGGCATTCGCGCCGGTCTCCTTGGCTTGGGTCATCATGCGCCGCAAAGCTTCGTTCCGGGCTTCTTCAAGCAGTTCGGTGTAACCCTTGAGCTCCCCACCGATAATATTTTTCAGGCTGGCAAAGATGTCGCGGCCGATGTGCTTGGACTGTACGGTACTGCCCTGCACAAGGCCTTTGTGCTCTACAATGCGCCAGCCCGGTGCATGGTCGATGTTTGTCAGCATTAGTTGACCCCTAAGTTAAACCGGCTATTTCCGGTAGAAAAAGCCAACATTCTTTACAGGAGGCGAATCCCTGAGCAAAGCTGTTTGAGGTGTTGAACGCCAGAAAGACTCGGGCCGGCTGGGTTTGAGTTTCGCTGACAAGATTCCTTAAACGATGGCATTGCCGGGGTGGCTGAAGCCTTTATGAAAAACCTGCGGGAATATGCCTCCTGGCTCAAGCTAACATTCCTGTTGGTTTGCGGTGTACCAGTTGTGATCGGCTATTTTTGGCCGCGAGAGTCGGATCAGACAGCCGGTGACTTTGCCGCGCGTTTGCGGACCATGATCGTTGAAAAGCGTGTTGACGCCTTTCAGGCTCTGCCTTGTCAACCTGCGGGCTGCATTGACGAGCAGGTTGTCGAGCAGGTTTTTGGGTCCGATGGCCGGGAAGGCTTCGTGCGACGCTTTCTTATGCGTCCAGACATTACGGTGAGAGTTTACGAGCCCTTTTCACTCGAACAGCTTATGGACGGCAGCGATTATCTTTTTCTGTATTTTGATCCGATCGTGGCCCGCTTTGGCGAGCGCGGCTATCTGTCAGAGCGGGACCGGAGGACGCTCTGGCGGAAAAGCTACATTGAAACGCGAATCTCGCTTGATCGCGGAGAATGGCGTTTCCACGGGTCACCCTTTTTGTCGCGGCCGAGGATCGCGCCTGAAACGGAAGGGAGTTTGCTGCAGAGGGGGTGCGCATCAACAGCCTGCCTGGCGGCGCGATGAGCGAAAAGATGAAGCTGCTCCGCCGCATCAAACTTGCTTTTACGCTGTTGGTCGGTTTGACGGTTTTGGCGGGATACTTCTGGCCCCGAGAAGTGACCGCGGGTGATTTCGCCGCGGAACTGCTCGGAATTGTTACGGAAGGGCGTATCGGTGAATTCCGCGCCTTACCTTGTGTGCCCAGTGATTGCATCCATGAAGAGACTGTTCAGAGGATCTTCGGCCAAACCGGCGAAACGGAATCCGTTAAAACCTTCCTCACGAGGCCCGGCATCAAGGCGAAAACTTACGGACCGTTTCAGTTCGACGAACGTGGGAGCGAAGGCAATTTCATCGTTGTTTACTACGCCCCGCGCTGGTGACGCTCGACTCGGACGGGTACCTGAGCGAAGAGGATCGCGAGGCGTTCTGGTGGACGGGTTATGTCGAGACCAGGGCTGCGCGAAAGGAAGGGGAATGGGGTTTTTATCGCACGCCATTTTATGACGGAGCCCACCTGCCTTTTGTCGAAGACTATGGTTAGTCCGGGGTTAGCTGCATGGAGTGGACCGGCTGTCTTTCCGGATCTTCCTTGCATTGGATTTTCGGCTTACCCGGCATGCTGATCCTGGTCGCAACAGTGAGGGTCATAACAGGGAAAGCCATGACCATATGCCTGACGAAGCGGAACAAGTTTGTCGGCTTTCAACATGAGAACGGCATCGAACCTGTTCACGCGCGATACCGCAACTTCATGCAAAAGGCCATTGGCCGGCTACCAACAGCAGAAGCCTCCATCCACAAGCAGGTCGACTCCGGTGCAAAATGAGGATGCGTCGCTGGCGAGGAAGATCGCCGGGCCGACCATCTCATTGACTGAGGCCATGCGGCCCATCGGCGTTTGAGTTTCAAATTCCTTGGTCTGGTGAATCATTTCAGGGCGCGTGTTCATCGGCGTTGCGGTGTAGCCCGGACTGATCGAGTTGACCCGGACACCACGGCTGACCCATTCCATCGCCATTGACTTTGACATATGGATCACCCCCGCCTTGGACGCGTTATAATGAACCTGGTCAAGACCCTTGTTGACGATGATCCCGGACATGGAGGCGATGTTGATGATCGATCCCTTACCGTGGCGAAGCATCGCGTTTGCCTGAGCCTGGCAAGACAGGAAGATGCCCTTCATGTTGATGTCCATGAGGGACTGATACTGTTCTTCCTCCATCTCCTCGGCTGGGTTCGCGTTCGCAATGCCGGCCGCATTGACGGAGATAGCCAGCGGACCAAGGTCGCTTTCTGTTTTCGCGACCGCGTCCGTCAGCGCCGTCTTCGAGGTAACGTCGGCAGCTATGGATATCGCCTTACGTCCAGCCCCTTCGATCAACCCGACCGTATCGTTCAGCCCGCCGTCCGTTCGCCGGTCAAGACACGCTATGTCGGCACCGCATTGGGCGAGTCCGAGGGCGATCCGCTGCCCGATTCCGCTGCCTGCGCCGGTGACGAAGGCGACGCGCCCGCTCAGGTCAAACATCTCGGGGGCGTTGAGGGCGATCTCGGTCATATTGTCTTGTCCTTCAAAATCACGCCGTTGCGAGCTCCATTACGGACACCTCGTTTGCTTCGCTTTTGTGGAGGATCCCGGCTTGTTTTCCCTGTGCCATAACGAGGATGCGGTTCGAGACGCCGAGGATCTCCTCAAGGTCGGAACTGACGACGATGACACTCCGACCATCCTCGGCAAGCTCCTTAATGATGTCATAAATTGAAGACCGCGCGCCCACGTCGATCCCGCGCGTGGGCTCGTCCATCACGACGACTTTTGGATTTTGAGCAAGCCATTTGGCCAGAACGACTTTCTGCTGATTTCCACCAGACATTTCGCTGGCATTCTGGTGGCCCTGGCCTTTGACGCCAAAGCGCCCAATGGCAAGCTTGGCGAATTTGTTGAGCAGCCGCCCGATGACGAAGCCATTGCGCGTCACGGCGTCCTTATTGCAGTAGCCGATATTCTCAGTGATCGAATGCTCGAGGACCAAACCCTGATCCTTCCGGTCCTCAGGCACCAGCGCGATGCCGTGCCGGATCGCCTCCCAGGGATGGCGCGGCGTGATATCGCTGCCGTTCATCGTGACGCGACCCGACGCAATGGGATCAACACCCGTGATTGCCCGGACAAGCTCTGTCCGGCCGGCGCCTACAAGCCCCGCGATCCCGAAGATTTCACCCTTCTTAACGTCAAAGCTGACATCTCGGAAGTCTCCGCGAGGCGATGACAGTTTCTCGACAGCGAGCGTTACTTCGTCATGTGGCGCAGGCATTTCCGGGAACATTCGTTCGAGGCTGCGGCCAACCATGCTTTCCACGATGGTTCTGACCGGCACGTCGCCTTTCTCAAACTCCTGCACCTTTTCGCCGTCGCGCAGGACCACGATCCGGTCTGCGATGCGGCGGATCTCTTCTAGCCGATGAGAGATGTAAATGATGCCCACGCCTTCGGCTTTGAGTTTTTCAACCTGCTTGAACAGAAGCTCGACCTCGGCACCGCCGAGCGATGCGGTGGGCTCGTCGAGGATAAGAAGCTTTGCGTTCAGCGCCAGTGCTTTGGCGATCTCGATAAGCTGCTGATTGGCGGTCGACAGGCCTTCGACTCTTCGCGTGGCCGGGATGTTAAGGCCAAGCCGCTCGAGTTGCTCCGTGGCATCGGCGACCATTTTCCGTCGATCGACCCGTCCGAACTTCACCGGATAGCGGCCAACATAGACATTCTCGGCAATCGACAGATGGGGCAGGAGTCTCAGCTCCTGGTGGATCAGTCCCAATCCGTGATCGATGGCTTCCCGCGGGCTGGTGGGCGCGTAGGGCGTGCCCTGCCACGTCATCTTGCCGCTGGTCGGGTCGGTCGATCCGGCAATGATGCCGGAAAGCGTGGACTTTCCGGCACCGTTTTCTCCCAGCAGCGCCACAACTTCTCCCGCATATACATCCAAATCAATACCGTGAAGGACCTCGGTCGGCCCATAGGACTTACGGATTCCGCGAAGGGACAGAATTGGCGTCGTTGCGTCAGTCGTCATAGCGCTGCGGTTCACTCCATCCGTTCTTAAGGATGCTTGGCTACGAACTTGGGCGAATTCGCGCAGGTCGTAAGCACGGCGTCCGGGATCTGACGTTCCGGGACCTTTTTTCCAGCCGCGACGGCAATCGCGGAGTCGACAGCCAGGACACCCATACGCTGCGTGCTCTGCGTTGCGGTCACCCAGAACGGGCCTTTGCATTCCGAGAGATACTCCAGGGCCGCGACGTCTCCGTCATATCCGCCGATAATGACCTCGCCCGATATGCCTGCAACCTCGACTGCTTTGGCAGCGCCCATGGCGAGACCATCTGCCTGACCGAAAATCAGGGTGATCTCCGGATGGGCCTGAAGCATATTCTGTGCAATCGAGAAACCTTCGTCGGGCGACCACTGCTGGCTCCACTGCTGGGCGACAAGTTCAACGCCGGGATTTTCGTCGATGGCGCGCTTGCATCCCTTGAAGCGGTCGACTTCGGGCGTGGTTCCTTTTTGACCGTGGATGATGGCCATTTTGCCCTCACCACCCTTCAACCTGATAATGTGATCACAGACCGCGTAGGCTGATTCGACGCTCTCTCCTGCGATGAAGGTATCGCCCGGCGCTCCCTCAGGCGTGCGGTCGACATTGATGACTGGAATGCCTTCCGCCCGTGCGAGCCGCGTTGGAACTGCCGCAGCGGCGGCACCGGCCGGGATATAGATGAACGCGTCAATTCCCTGGGTCATGAGGTCCTGCACCTGACTGACCTGAGTGGCCGTGTCGTTCTTGGCATCGACGACGATGACTTCGATCCCCTTGCTGCCGGCGTAACCCTCGACTCCCAGTTTAATCTGATTAAAGAAGTCGGCCTGCAGGTTAGGGACCGCAAGACCAATTTTCTTAACGTCTTCGGCCAGTGCCGGTCCTGTCGTTGCGGCCAATACGGCTGTGGCGAGCAGAGCTTTCAATGTCGTTTTCATAAATTTCTCCTCCTTGCTATATTTGGTCCGACTTATTGCTAAGGACCTTCGAAAGCCCGACCACTTCGGACCATCGCTGTTGGAGTGCGATCTGTTCGCGCTCCGGGTTTCATTTACTTCTGTGTTTGAGCGTCTCCGCCGCAACGGCCAGTACGATGACCGTGCCGATAATCACTTGCTGCAGAAAGGGCGATACGCCGAGCAGGTTGAGGCCGTTGCGGAGCACCCCAATGATCAGTACGCCGATAATCGTGCCGCCGACGCCTCCGGTGCCGCCGGATAAACTGGTGCCGCCGATCACCACCGCCGCAATGGCATCGAGCTCATAGGCGACCCCGGAGCTCGGCTGAACCGAGTCCAAACGTGCCGCCAGCAGAATCCCGGCCAGACCGGCAAGGAGGCTGCACATCATGTAGACCATGACGGTGGTGCGCTTCACGTTGATGCCGGCCAAGCGGGCGACTTCGGGATTGCCCCCGATGGCGTACAGCGTTCGTCCACTGTGCCGGTAGCGCTGGTAAAGCAGCGCGAGCAGGAAAACGATCAACATGACCGCGACGGTCATGGTCAGGTAGCCGCCGTAGCGGATGATTGCCGCCAGATTAAACCAGGGTGGAAAGCCGATAATCTGTGAGCCGTTCGTAATCATGTTCGCCAGGCCGCGCGCGATTGACATCATGGCGAGCGTCGCGATGAACGCCGGCACATTGAACTGCGTAACTAAGACTCCGGCGATCACGCCGTTCATGGCTGCTGCGGCCAATGCGAGTGGTATGGCCACCGACATTGGCAGGCCTGCTTCGACGTTCAGGTAACCGAGGACCATCATCGAAAGGGCCATAACTGACCCTACGGCAAGATCAATTCCGCCGATCAGAATGACGAACGTCATACCGACGGCCATGATCCCGAGTACGGTTATCTGATCCAGAACGTTCAGGAAATTCCGGATCGAGAAAAACGAATCAGTCGCGAACGTGAGGAAAAGGCACAGCAGAAGCAGTCCGATGAGCGGACCTGTAGCGCCCCTCAGCGAAAACATTTCAACAAGGGGCCGTTTCTGCGTCCCCTTGTCCGTCATTGCCGACATTCATTCCTCCCTGCGTATATTTATTCACGCTTGATGAAAAATACGATAGAGGAAAATTAAGGCTTTCGTCAAGAATTTGTATTCTTGACACTTTGTACATACGCATGAATACTTATTAAAGAATATATATTCAGGAACAGGCAAAATGGCCTCGAATCTGGAACAAATCGCCAACTGGATAAGGCGACGCGATCTACAATCCGTCTACGAAGCCGGGGCCGGGCATGTCGGCGGTGAGATGTCCGTCATTGATATTCTCACCGCACTGTACTTCCGGATTTTGTCCGTAAATCCCGAACAGCCACAAGACCCGGATCGCGACCGGCTCGTGCTGAGTAAGGGGCACACTGCAAACGCTTTGTACGTGGTTCTTGCCAAGAGGGGATTTATCCCCCAGGACGAAATCTCGACATTCCTTAAGCCTATGAGCCGTCTCAACGGTCATCCGAATCGTACGAAGGTTCCTGGGATCGAAACGAATACCGGCCCGCTTGGCCACGGTCTTCCCGTGGCGGTTGGAATGGCGAAAGCCGCGAAACTCGACAAGGCCGCGTGGCGTACTTTCGTCATTACCGGAGACGGTGAGATGCAGGAAGGATCGAACTGGGAGGCCATCATGGCAGCAGCGCAATTCGGTCTCGATAACCTGACGCTCATCATCGACCACAACCGCCTGCAACAAGGCGCGCGCCTTTTGGATACCAACAACCTCGCACCCTTTGCTCCAAAGCTCGAAGCTTTCGGTTGGGCGGTAGAGGAGATTGACGGTCACGACATGGATGCAATCTGTGCGGCCCTCTCATCCGAAACCGTTGTGAAGGGCAAGCCGAAATGCGTTGTCGCCCACACAAACAAGGGGCAGGGGATTTCATTCATGTCCGACAATGTGGCCTGGCATCACAAGGTGCCGGACAGTGTGCAGTATGAGCAGGCGATGAAGGAACTCGAAGGGACCGCGTCATGAATGCGCCCGCCGCAAATGTTGCGCTCCATGATTGCCGGGACGCCTTTGTGGCCACGCTTGAACGGCTAGGGGAAGAAGACCGTAACGTGGTCGTCGTCTGCAACGACTCTGTTGGGTCGTCAAAGGTTTCCGGTTTCCAGGATCGCTGGCCGGAGCGGCTGATCAATGTCGGAATCGCGGAACAAAACATGGTCGGGGTGGGCGCCGGACTGGCCAATGGAGGCAAGATCCCATTTGTTTGCGCCGCATCCTGTTTCCTGACCGGGCGGGCTTTGGAGCAGATCAAGGCGGACGTGGCCTATTCCGACACCAACGTAAAGCTGGTGGGTATCAGTTCAGGCATGGCCTACGGCGAGCTTGGAGCGACCCATCACTCCATAGAGGATTTTGCCTGGATAAGGGCGCTTCCGAATGTTCCCGTAATTGCGCCGGCAGACAGAGTGGAAACAGCGGCAGCTGTTGCCTGGGCCAAATCCTATGACGGGCCCTGCTTCCTTCGCCTCAGCCGCGTCGGAGTGCCCGACCTGTTGCCGGAAGACCATGTATTCGCGTTGGGCAAGGCCGACCGGATTTGCGACGGAGGGGATGTGACCCTGATTGCCAACGGCACACTCACTCATCGCGCCATGACGGCGGCGGCTCTACTGAAAAAACGCGGTTTATCTGCGCGGGTGCTGAACATGGCGACAGTCCGGCCCATAGACGGTGATGCGATCGTCGAAGCGGCGCGCGAAACCGGTGCGATACTGACCTGTGAAGAACATACCGTTTTCGGCGGGCTTGGCAGCGCCGTAGCGGAGGTTGTGGTCGATGAATTTCCGGTGCCGATGAAGCGGCTCGGCGTGCCGGGTGTCTTTGCGCCGACCGGATCAGCTAACTTCCTGCTCGACGAATTTGGCATGTCGCCGGAGGGAATTGCCGAAAGTGCCGAGGCGCTGGTCAAGCGCAAGCGGCACAGCGATTAGGGACGAGACGATGACCAGTGCAATCCTCGCAATTGATCAGGGAACGACCAACAGCAAGGCAATCCTGATTTCCGAAACCGGTGACGTCATTGCACGTGGTTCCGCAGCCGTCGACATTGCCCACCCCCGGTCCGGTTGGGTCGAGCAGGACGCGAATGAAATCTGGTCCAGCCAGCTTTCGGCGATCCTTGACTGCCTATCGGCCGCGCCCGGAACCTCTGTCGAAGCGATCGGAATTTCAAACCAACGCGAATCCGTGCTGGCCTGGGACCGGAAAACCGGCGAGCCGATTGGTCCCGTGATTTCCTGGCAGTGCCGGCGGACCGCCGATGCTTGTGGCCGCATTGCGAACGCCGGCCATGGGCCTCTGGTTTTGGACCGCACGGGCCTGCCGCTCGATCCGATGTTCCCGGCGACAAAGCTCGCCTGGTTGATCGAGAACTGCGCGCGCGGCAGGGGGCCGGAAGAGATTTGCCTTGGTACCGTAGATGCCTGGCTTGTGTGGAACCTTTCAGGCGGGACGGTGCATGCGACCGATGCCTCGAACGCCTCGCGCACGCAACTCCTCAACATAGAGCATCAAAGTTGGGACGAGACGCTCCTTGAGCTTTTTGGCGTGGATGCCGGTTATCTGCCCGAAGTGCACGACAGCTCCGGACTTCGCGGCGTGACGTCCGGTGTGACGGGGCTGAGCGATGGTGTGCCCATTACGTCGGCCATTGGTGATTCCCACGCGGCTCTTTTTGGTCAAGGGGCCTTCGCAACGGGCGACAGCAAGGTAACTTTCGGCACCGGCTCGTCGATCATGACGGCGATAGGTGGTTTCGAGGCGCCGCCAGAGGGATTGACGACAACAATTGCCTGGGCGCTGTCCGGTCAACCAACCTACGCGTTCGAGGGGAACATCCTCGTCAGTGCGTCGATCTTTCCCTGGACCGCGGAACTTCTGGGTCTTGGGAGTGTCGACGCCTTGATGTCGCTCGCTGAAACCGTCCCTGACAGTTCAGGGGTTTCACTCGTTCCTGCCCATGTCGGTCTCGGCGCTCCACATTGGAGCACAGAGGCCCGCGGACTGATCTCAGGCTTTTCCTTTGGTTCCGGTCCGGCTCATGTCGCCCGTGCGGCGGCGGATAGCATGGCTCTGCAGGTCTACGATGTGTTTCAGGCCATGGGAGCGTCTGGCGGAGCAGGTATGCTTTTTGTCGATGGCGGGCCGACCAAGAATCCCTTCCTGATGCAGATTCTGGCGAACATCCTCCAACGCCCAATCGCAATTCGTGACGCCGCCGAGGCATCAGCGCTGGGGGCGGGCTATCTGGCCGGCCTGGCGGCTGGTTTCTGGCCGAGCCGTGAAGCGATCGCCGCGCTCATTCCAGATGCACATAGCGTCGAGCCCAATCCGGCCTGCGAAGCGCGGGATCGCACCCTTGCAGAATGGAAGAGTTCCGTTGAACGGGCTTTGATGTCATAAACGGCAACGATTTCAACGAGGATCCTGCCCTATGTCGCGACTGAACGAGCTCCGCCTAATCGCAAGAGTGGCGCAGATGTACCACCTTGAAGGCCGCCGCCAGTCTGATATTGCGCAGCATCTCCGTATTTCCCAGGCCACCGTCTCGCGCATGCTGAAAAAAGCCCAGCAGGAAGAGATCGTCCGGACAACAATCGTTGCGCCTCCGGGGACCTATACCGATCTCGAGTCAAAGCTAAGGGAGCGTTACGGTCTATCCGAAGCGATTGTGGTCGAATGCAGCGAAGACCGCGATGGTGCGATCATGGCACGGATTGGCGAGGCGGCTGCGCATTTCCTCGAAGCCACACTGCAGTCTGATGAGATCATTGGGGTATCGAGCTGGAGCGAGACCATCCTGAAAATGGTCCAGAACATTGACCCGGGGAAGGCGAGCAAGGCGAAGTATATTGTTCAAACGCTCGGCGGCATGGGCGATCCGGCTGTCCAGACCCATGCCACGCAGCTTATCACCCGTCTCGCGCGTCTTACCGGCGCCGAGCCGCGGCTGCTTGCGGCGCAGGGTGTCGCCCAGTCTCGCGAGGCCAAACTGGTGATGCTGAGCGACCCCTATGTCCGCGAGACCATGGATCTTTTCCCGAAAATTACCCTCGCGATCCTGGGGATCGGAGGAATCGAGCCGTCCTCGATGCTGGCACGAAGCGGCAACGTCTTCTCGTCGAATGAGCTCCGAGACGTGACGGATGCCGGGGGTGTGGGTGAGTTTAGTCTTTGCTTCTTCGACACCGAAGGGCGGACAGTGAAGACGCCGCTCAGTGACCGCGTGATCGGGGTTTCGCGTGAAGAACTCGGACAGGTAGAGAGGGTTGTCGCTCTGGCAGGCGGACAGTCCAAGGCAAACGCAATCAGGGGGGCGCTCTGCACCGGTGTGATCGATCTCCTGATCACGGACAAATTCACTGCTGCACGGTTAACCGGAGCCGAAAACTCTATTGTCGGAGAGGTCGAAGATGAAGCGGTTTAAGGAAAAGACAGTCGTCGTCACTGGCGGCAACAAAGGTATCGGTTTGGCCATCGCCCGCCGGTTCGGAAACGAGGGTGCCAGATTGGCGATCGCTTCGGTGGAGTCCAACGTCGTTGAGGCCGCAAGGAGTCTGGAAGACGAGGGAATTGCGGCACGCGGTGTCGTCTGTGACGTCACCGATAAAGAGGCCGTCAGGGCCCTCTACGACGAGGCCGAAGACGCCTTTGGCGGCGTAGACATATCCGTGCAGAATGCCGGCATCATCACCATCGCCAAGGTTGAGAACCTGACCGAGCAGGAGTGGGATTCGACGATGGACGTCAATACCAAGGGCGTCTTCCTCTGCTGTCAGGAGGCGATCGCGCGCATGCGCGCGTCCGGCAAGGGCGGTCGTCTCATCAACACGGCATCCGGACAGGCGCGGGACGGTTTCATCTATACCCCGCACTACGCGGCGTCGAAATTCGGAGTCATGGGTTTGACCCAGAGTCTCGCCAAGGAAGTCGCCCTTGAGGGCATCACGGTGAACGCGATCTGTCCTGGAATCATCCAAACAGATATGTGGGACTACAACGACAAAGTCTGGGGCGAAATGCTGGGAGACTACGGTCCCGGCGAGCTTATGGCATCGTGGGTGGAAAACAATGTCCCAATGAAACGTCCAGGATCCGGTGCCGACGTTGCTGGCCTGGTTACCTTTCTAGCCAGCGCCGACGCGACATATATCACGGGGCAGACGATCAACGTGGATGGCGGTCTGATTATGTCTTGATGCCTTGCCGGGTAGTTGGGTTCACAGCTTGACGGGTCTACGCTAAGCCGTGCCGTCGCTTATACTATGCACTCGGCGTCCGCTGATCCGTTGCAGACGCACCGGCGCTTCGGTGAATCTCATTCCAGGTTGCCGCCGACAGGGAGATATCTTTGCCGGTCGCGGATCTGCCCTTTATCAAAGACTATGGTTAGTCTGTCGCGTGTCTATCTAAGCGGCTTATGATTTTAAGCAAAACCTTTGTAGCCAACAGCGGTTCTCCCCAACATGAACTATAAAAATAGTCTCAAAGAGATCTACGACGGCATCTGGTCCCGGGCCCGTGATAAGGCGTTGCGCAACGAAATGGCATCTGACTTGCCGCCGGACGTTGGCGAAACCAGATGGGGGTTAAGCTTTGTTCTAAGAGTTCCGTTTCTGAATTGTATTGAGGCGCTTAGCACTGATCTCATTGCCAGGGCCGGTCCCGGACATCTTTGTTACGATGCCGGCAATTTCCATATGACGCTGCGTTCGCTCGAAGGTTATCGGGGCGCCATTGCGCAGGATGACGACCATGCCCTGCTTTATGTCGAGCGAGTGATCGATCTCTTGCCGATGCTGCGAGGCTTGACCATCACACTTCGCGGGCTGACGTGCGGAAATTCATCGGCTTTGGTGCAAGGTTGGCCGGACGGCGATCTTCAGCCATTTCGTCTGGCTCTATTCCATGCACTCGAAGATGTTGAGATAGCAATTCCCAGCGGCGAAGTTTCTCCCGAGCGCGTGCGGAACACGACACATGCGTCGCTGTTGCTGATGAACGGAAAGCTCTCAGATCCCGCGGGCTTTGCCCGTATCATCGACGACAATCGCGCCACGAATTTTGGATCCTTTACGCCAGACGCGGTGGAACTGGTCTGCTATCGCCGGACTGCGCAAAGTATTGGTGTCGAGCCTATCGCTTCGATTCCCATTGGTTAGAAGCCGGCCACTCCCGCAGCCCTGCAAGGCCAAAGCGTAGCCAAGATTCAGTCCCCACTGGAACCTTGTCTAGTTTTGCGACAGGATCACAAAGCACAACCCAGCCGATAAAAGTGCGATCGCGACCGTTCGAGATTTATACGACTAGAATATCGCAGGAGATGCGACATGAAACGACGCAAGTTTCTGAAGAGTGCTGCCGCGGGCGCAGCTGCAACAACAGCCGCCGCGGCGTCCGCCACCAGTCTGGTGGCACCCGTCATAGCCAAAGAGCAGATCGAATGGCGCATGGTCACGCCGTGGCCGAAGAACGCGCCGGGTGTCGGCGTCAATGCCCAGCGGCTCGCCGATCGCATCACTGCCATGAGCGGTGGACGACTAACGGTGACGCTATACGCAGGCGGCGAACTGGTGCCGCCCTTCGGCGTTTTCGATGCGGTGCGCGATGGTGCTGCGGAAATGGGACATGCCACGCCCTATTACTGGCAGGACAAAAGTAAGGCGCTGCATTATTTTACCGGACTGCCGCTCGGTCTGACAGCCTGGGAAAGGGCCGGTTGGCTTTACTACGGTGGTGGGCAGGAACTCTGGGACGAGGTCTACGCGGAGTTTGGATTAAAGGCTTTCTTCGCAGGCAGCAGCGGTGTGCAGGCCGGCGGCTGGTTCCGCAAGGAGATCACGGGCCTTGCCGACCTGCAGGGTTTGAAAATGCGTATATCCGGCCTGGGCGGTGAAGCGCTGGCGCATCTCGGTGTCATGCCAGTCCGAACGCCACCGGGTAAGATCTTCGCCGCTATGGAGAGCGGCGAAGTCGATGCTGCCGAATGGATCGGGCCCTGGAACGACCTGGCCTTTGGTCTGCACAAGATCGCCAAGAACTATTACTTGCCGGCGTTCCACGAGGGCGGTCCCGCCCTCGAAGCGCTGGTCAACAAGGACCTCTACGCGTCACTGCCAAGCGACCTGCAGGTCATCGTTGCTGCGGCCTGTTCAGCGGCGGCCAACGAGACTTTCGCCGACTTCACATATCACAACAGCGTCTCGTTGGATCCCCTGGTGGAGGAACACGGCGTGATCCTACGCGAATGGCCGGACGAGGTGGTGATCGCACTGGGCAAGGCAACCAATGACGTCATTGAAGATTTAGCCGCGACTGACGCCATGACCAAGAAGGTCCACGCTTCCTACAGTTCCTACCTGCAGGACGCGCGCAAGTGGAGCGCAGTTGGCGACCAGCGCTTCCTGGCCATGCGCGAGAAAGCTTCAGATTGACCCTGCTTTTCAAGCCCGACTTCCTGCAGATCAATGGACCAGTGCAATCGTCATCAGCTTCGACTTCGTGCAGAGTGAGTACGTTCCCGGGCTCGCCGCATCCTCTGCGGTGGGTTTCGCGACGAGAGGGCGGTTCAGATTTGCGCGTGTCTCGGTTAGAAGCGTTCCGACTCTAAATTCAATCCGAGCCTCTCGACGATACCCTGGATCTCATTCCAGGTTGCCGCCGGCAGGGAGATATCCTTGCCGGCATTTCTGGCACGTTGATCGCGTTCGCGCTCGCCCGGCACTTCGACCCGGTCGAAACCGGGCGCGGGTGGGCAGTCGCGCAGCTCGGACAGGACTTCCTCGGCGGCGTTCTGCAGGGCGCCGCTTTCCCGGTAGCGGCTGCAGTCGAGGGCGATCATCAGCCAGTTGCATTCGGTTGTGGTGGGGCCGAGCATGGCTTCAGCGATCATTTCGGCGACGACGGCGAGGGCGTAGCCCTTTGCGCCGCCTGCGGTCAGGATGGCGCCGCCCCGAAAATAGTCTTCCGGATCGCAGGTTGGATGACCGTCCTTGTCGATCAGCACGCCTTCGGGCAGAGATGTTCCGGCAATGCGCGCACCGTAAACCCATCCCGCGGCGGCGGCCGAAGTGGCGAAATCCAGAATGACCGGCCCCCGCGCACCACCTGGAATCCCCATACAGTAGGGATTGGTGGGTAGCAGGGCCTTCGCCCCGCCGTAAGGTGCGACGAGCCGCCAGTTCTTGCGCCCGCCGCCGCCGATGATGATGGCAAGGCAGCCATTCTCCGCCGCCGCTTCGGCAAAAGCACCGAGCCGCCCGGTGTGTCCCACGTTGCGCAACGCCACGGCCGCAAGACCGTTCGCCTTTGCCTCAGCCGTCACATGCGCAGTTGCGAGCTGCATGGCGGGAATACCGATCGCACCATGGCCATCAACCTCCCAGGCACCCTGAGAGTTTTTCAACAACTCAGGCCGCGTATCGGCTTGCAAATAGCCGTTGTCGTAATAGCCGGCATATTGAATGATCCGCCAGGTGCCGTGAGATTCGACGCCCGAGTCATCGGCCTCGATCAGATGCGCCGTTACGGCCTCTGCGATGTCGGTCGGGCAGCCCTTTGCCATCAGCACCCCGCGAACGCAGTTCTCGATCGTATCACGGGGAATGGATTGGCGGACGAGATCCGCCTCATATTTACTCGCAGGCTGCATCACTGATTCGGACCCTGTTTGCCATTGCGGCATTCCGGGCGAGGGTATCGTCTGTGGCGGTGTCTCTCCAAGCAATTCTCGGTGCGAGGCTTTTTTCCAAGCCGCCCGAGTGATTGCCGCGAGGGTACCTGTAAAAATTTTGACGGGTGTCTTATTGCTGCTTTTCGTCTTCGGAAGCTTCCGATAGCTCAGGAGTCCACCCAGTGGTGGTTTTGAAGGCGACAGAAATGAAGGTTGTGACAAACATCAAAAAAAGAAAACGCAAAAAAGTCTCAATAACTGAAACTTCAAGAAATTCGAATTCGAGTACATAATCCATGTCGTATATAAATAAATTATATAACGAACAAAGCAGTATCAGTGGCGAGGTGGTTAGGTAATAGCTGGTCAGGCGTGAAAGGAACTGTCCGTGGCGGTCGTGACTGTTTTCTCTGTGAGTATATTTTGATCCCGTCGCATCGGCGGGAAGAAAGAAACCGCGCCAGGCGAGACCGGGTCCGATAAAGATAGCAAATAAGGGGATGTAGTCGGGAAAGGAGAATGACATCCTTCCGCGAAGCCATGATGAAGAGCCATCATCGCCTTCTTCACCTGCAGGCAGGACATCAAGAGGCGAAGTTCCCGGCTGATAGTCCAGCATCAACAAAAAAAGATAAAGCATGCAAAGACAGGCCCAGGAAAGTGCCCACAAAACCGCTGAAGGGATGACAACGCCCGAGAGCCAAGCTGTGAAATATTTCAAATGAACTCTGGTGAGGAATTTCGGCAGGGACCCGATGCCGGCATCCAGATCGTACAGAACGATGCAGTGCCAGTTGACGGCAAAAGTGATGTAGATGAGCGCGTAGGCTACAATCGACAGATGCGATATAACATCGGCGTATTCGGTGTAATAGATTCCGGTCGAATCCTGCTGAATGAGCCAGTGCACGAATTCAAGCAGCAGGTACAGCAGCGCGAAGCCACCTGGTAGAAGCAGCGCTGCGGGAATGAAGCGCACGCGGTCAAATACGATCAGGTAAGTGTCGATTGCGGTCTTCACAATAGGCAGCCGGGGCCGGTACTTCCGTTGTGTGGGTACCGCGGACTCCGTCACTCTTGCCAAGCCTTACAGCAGAGCAATCTGGCGGTCTCCCAAGTAACTAAACTTGGCAAGCTGCAATGCTCAAATCTGGCCGCCGTTACCATTGCCTGCATTTTTAACCGTCTGCTTGACGATGCCAAATCCAATCTGCGATCGGTAGCTCCGAAGTCTTCTGTTTCGAACTGAATATGAGTGACCGCCGGTAGGATTTGTTATGCAGTCAAGCTATCAAGGATTGACGTCGAATAAAAGCCGTGTCTGCCACTCCACACACGACTGCGCCATCTTAGTTCTCTGCCGTTGGCGGCCCGTATTCTTCAAAAGCCCTGTGAAGCAGATCCATAATGAGAAGCGCCTTAACTTCACGTGCTGTCAGGATATCCAGGTTTCTGCCCGACCCGAGAATAGCGTTCAGGCACTAAGTCGAGAGATCCTGTGTTTTGCATTCCGTCCCAATGACTTTGCCAGCGGTCCCGTTTCCAGCCCGCAAAGTTGATTTCGCGTCCAAGCCTCCGACCTACAGAGAACGCCGCGGCGAAGGGAGTGCTGACACCCTGCCAGGTGGCTCAACCTAGGCTTCAATACCCGGTCTGCAGAGACACTCGGGGCAAGGAATTTGAAGTGATCGATAACAGCGTCACATCGTAAGGACACGACTCATGGAAACAGCTTATTTTTATCTCGCGCTGAGCGGGATGCTGACGGTTCTCCTTTGGACACCCTATATCCTCGCCCGGGTGTTCGTCTGGGGGCTGCCGACTTTTTTGAACAATTACCCTGCCGGTTTTCCGGTCGAGCAGCCTGCGCCACCGCTCTGGGCGGAGCGCGCAAAGCGGGCCCATCTCAATATGGTCGAAACAATGCCGGCATTCGTTGCCGCCGTGGTTGGCGTGGCCTTGTTGGGGAGTGAAGCGTCAGGACCCGTCGTCGGACAGTGGGCGCAGATTTTCTTCTTCGCACGCATTGTACATGCCGTGGTCTACACCCTGGGCATTCCTTACCTCCGCACCCCGACTTATCTGGTGTCCTGGGCTGCCGTGTTGATCATCGGGTTTCAGGCTATCGCCTGAAGCTTTTGATGAAGAGAAGGGCCGCGCCGTCATCCCCCTCTCGACGTGGCGGTCCTTCTCAAACGACACCTCTTGCAAACAACGCGCCGCCCGTCTGGGCTTTTTGCCTCACACGACTTTTTGCAGTTCGGCCATATGATCGGTGCGAATGCCGCAGCAGCCACCGATTACCTGTACACCGCGTTCAAGCCACCGCCTGGAATGCGCCGCGTAGTCCTCGGGCAGAATGGTATCGTCGAAGACCCACTTGTGGTTCACGGACTTTCCCGTATGCGCATAAACGCCGATCGGTCCAGGCCAGTGATCGGCCATCACGTCGAGACAGGCGTCGATATGTTTGACCTCGCTGTGCATGATGCTGACAAGGGGAACGTCGTTCGCCTTGAGTGCCGCCAGGGCATCGATCAGAGGTTCGCCGTTCCTCAGGCACATTGTCCCGGATTCGCCGGGTTCGCAGGTAAGACCGACCCAAACCGGCAAGCCACTGCTCCGGGCCGCTTCGAGCGTGACCAGCATGCGGTCGATGTCAATCATCATCTCGGTCATCAGGAGATCGGCGCCGGCCTTGCGCATGATGGCGGCTTGTTCCGTGATATCGCCGCGCAGTTGATCGAGCGGCGGATGCTTTCCGATCCAGGACCAGTAGGAAATTCCGCCGGCTACCAAAACCTCTTCGCGCTGCATCTCCTCTCGCGCTTCGACCGCCAGCTCGACCCCGCGCCGGTTCAGCAATTCGAAGTGCTCTTCGACACCGCCGTCCTGTAAGGCATGCCGATGGGTCGCAAAGGTGTTGGAAATGACGATCTCGGCACCAAGGCGAATGTAGTCCTTGTGGATGTCCTTCACGATGCCGGGATGGCTTAGCGCGCCGCCGCCGTTCCAGGCGTTGTCGAGTTGCGGGACACCGCGCCGTTCGACCTCGGTGCCGGTGGCGCCGTCGATGAGGACGCGTCCGCCGTTGCTGAGCCGTTGCATAATCTGATCGTAACGCGACATGGCGGTTCCCTCTCTGCTTTGCTGGAAAGACAGGTCAACAAATCTAGGTATAGCGCTTACTGGAAACTGTCTATCTTCACAGAGCGCATCCAATATCTGGTTGTTTCCGTTACGGCCATTCCCCGGTCAGATCCTTGATCCAGGCGCGGGCGGATTTGAGGTGAAGGATATCGCGGTCCTGGCGGTGAAACAGCATCCACAAGGGTTGTTCCAGAATTGTATCGCCGATAGGCGTTAATCCCGGATCGGCATCCGCAATGAACCTGGGCAGCAGGGCGCGCGCGACGCCGGATGCGGCAATTTTCTGAATGGTTTCAAATTGATGAGCCTGGTAGCGCAAACCAGACGGGCCGGCGAGTTCAAGCATCGTCTCGCTCCCGCTGCTGCGTGAATAGCGCTCGATAAGGCCGGCCCAGGGCAGGCTTTCCGGATCACGTCCGGGGGCGCAATAGATCCCATACTCAAGGCTTCCGATCTGTTCCGCCTCGATCCGTGCCGTGTCAAATTTGGTCACGCCTGGGCCGTCGTCAATGCGTATAGCGATGTCGGCCTCCCGCCGTGCAAGAAACGCCTTACTGGCCGTGGCGATCAGTTCGACCTTGATCCGAAGGTTTTTGGTCAGCCTGTCCATCGATGGCGCGAGCAGATTGGTGACAACGAACGGGGGTGCCGTGATCCGAAGCTCACGCCACACTGCGCCGAGTTCGTCCACCGCCGACTGCTGTTCCGCGCCCCGAAGCGCCTCCGCCGCCGTTTCAATGTGCGTCAACAGCTCCTCGCAGCGGCTGGTCGGATGCAGCCGTTCGTTCTCACGCACGAAAAGTTCGTAACCGACCTCCCGCTCCAGCTGCTTCAGGCGCCGGCCCACCGTTGTTGAATCGATACGCAAGGCCTTTGCGGCCGTGGCGTAGGTTCCGTGACGAAAAACCGCCAGGAGCGTGTGCCATTGATCCCATGCGATCATATCCATCTCACCTTTTATCGATTGATGCAGATCGGGCTGCAAGGTCTGAATTGCTCACCTTTTTATAGGCTGCGTCAACGCAGCTCGTTGGCTTAATTTTGCACATCGACGTGCAGTGGCGCAAGTGACAGCATGTGGAGGATTTGCAAGGAAGGATGGAAAGGCTGCAGACCGTTTCATCCAATACAAGGAGGATAAAATGACCCGGATCTTGGCGAAAACCAATTGGGCAGGGTGGCTGATGGCCAGTTTTGCCACTGTCATGCTGTTGCTGCCGGTTACGCTGAAGGCAGCGGACAAACCGACCGCCGCCGAGTTAACAGAAGCCGTGAGCGATCATACCTATCAGGGCAGCATGAGTGCCGCGAATTCAGGATTTGCCGAATACTACGCGCCCGACGGTGCGATCCGCGCCGACGGCTATACCGGAAAATGGCGGGTGGAGGACGGTCTCATGTGCTTTCAATACGGCGACAAGCCCGAGAGATGTTTCGGCGTCGAACTCCACGGTCCTTCGATGACCATGTTCAAGGACGGAGAGATCGACGGTAATGGCATGCTGATCCCCGGGAACCCCAGCAAGTTTTGACGCCCGGATGCGGCGGTGGGTTCGCTTCACGGCTGTCTTGCTCAAGACCGCCGCCCGGTCACTTGATTACATCACGCCATATGCTCATCGTCCCAAGGGGCAGCCGCCCGTGCGATGCGGAATGCGTCGGCCTCGCGGGAAAGGTCCATACGGATCATCACCTGATCGGCGGCGGGCCGGCGGACCCTGTGCCGGCCGTCGAGAGTTGCGGCAAGGCGTCCGGTTTGTTCCAGCTTCCGGACACGGGCGCGCGGCAACCTCAGTTCCCTGGCGAGCAGGCGGTCCGTACGCAGGGTGATGGGAACAGGCACCGAAAGAGCAATCTCCAGGCCAGCCCAGGGTGATGTCGGTGTCCTAAATTCGGGCAAACCAAGGTGGGTCTCCAGATCTGCCGACGTATGACCGGCCGAAAGGATTTTCTTATCCACCAAGACATCAGAATCCACTTCAACCCGTGCAGCGAAGCGGAGCAGGTCCGCCAGATCGAAAGCCAGCGTCTCAGCCAGCGCGCTATCGTTGGATTGCAACGCGCTTAGGAACGATGGGTCGAGTGTTTGAATATGCCGGCGTTCGATCAGCGGCCGTTTCCAACTGGTCTCACAGGCAATGCAACGGTAGAGCAGCCAGGCATCCAGCCGCTTGCCGCTGGCATTGATCCGGAATTTGCCGCTGCTTTGAAAGGCTTCGGGCTTGCCGCAGCCGCTGCAGGGCAGCCACGGCCGGGGCGCGGTAATGGGTTTCACGGTCCAGCGGACGGAGAGTAGGGAGGACATCTCGTTTCGGTCTTCCTGTTGGAAGTCCGCCGAGATGGCGATTGAAGAACCAGAACAGGGTTCCGATTGATCGGAACGAGCTCGAAGTCACGGGATCCGGTGCGGCGATTGAGTCGCTATTGAAAAATAGCTGGCGGCGGAACAATTGCGTTCAGCGGGAACCCGAAGCCAAACCAGGCGTGGCGGAAGGCGGGGTCCGCGTAGGGCGTGCCATACCGGTCTCGAACCGCCACCTCGGCGAACGCATGGCATAAAGCCTGACCGCCGCCCTCAACAGGGCGCGGTCACGCAGCACGAGGATCAGAGCGTTTTGCGTCTTCTTGGACACACAAAGCCTCAAAATTGCGCCTAAGTCAGCAGGCGAGATCAGCAATTTGCTGATTGAGAGGCAGTGAATTTTGAGTCCGTTTGAACGCAAATTGCTTTAGTGGTGAGACCGGCGATTATGATGGCAAAGCCCTGCTCCGATAGCTGGCGCCAAGCGGCGCAGATACGGGAATGTACCGAAACCTGGAAAAAGCTGGCAAGCGGTTATCTCCGCAAACGCGGCTTTAGGCAGATTTTGATGTAAAAAATATTTGACATTAAGTCGTATATTTTTTACTAACTGTCTAGTTCAGCAGACATGCAGAGGAACCATGACTTATCAGGAAAAAGGTATCGCCATCGCATTGAGCATCTTGGTGCTTATGTACGGCATCTATGGCGTTGCGCTCTATCAGATGTTTCAGGACGGGCGATTTGAGTCGTCGGATGCAACCAGTCTGCTGGGGAAATCCATCCTGGCGCTGATGGCTGCGGTCGTCGTGGTCACCGTGGCCGTGCGGATCGGCGTGACAATTTTCGATGCTATCGCTGCCCGCGACGCCAATCCTGTCATCGCCGACGAGCGCGACAAGCAGATCGAACTCCGGGGCCTGCGCATTTCCCATTTCGTCTTCGCTGCTGGTTTTGTCCTTTCCATGGTTGCCCTGGCTCTGGGGCAATCACCTTTTGTGGTCATCAACTTGGTCATTGTCTCGCTCGGCGCAGGTGAGGTCTCCGGCAGTCTCGGGCAGCTTTACCTCTACCGGCGGGGCGTTTGAAGAGTGGGTAAGCGCCACGTTCGCAACAACATCCGCAGCCTGCGCTTCCATAATGGGGAGATGACGCAAAAGGAGTTGGCGGAAAAAACCGGCGTCACCCGGCAGACGATTGTCGCCATTGAGAAGGCGAAGTACGCGCCGTCCCTCGAGCTGGCCTTTCTTATCGCCCTGACCTTTGGTGTGCCGCTGGAGGAGGTATTCTCCTATGAGCCCGATGAGGTTGGGATGACTGCGAGTCTGGAAAAAGATTGACTGGTTATTAATTATGTCCCTTGAAATACTATTGATGAAGGGCATGCTGCCGTGACGCACAAGACGAACCTGTTGAATGATCTACCGTCAGCCGCAACCGGAGAAATATTTGAAACGCTTCTGCAGCGACCGGGCGTGAAGTTGGAGCGTATTGTTTCCCACGGTCAATCCACACCCGACGGCGAATGGTATGACCAGGAGCAGGATGAGTGGGTGATGTTGCTGACCGGCGCCGCGCGCCTGACGATCGAGGGAAAGGCGGATCTTGATCTCACAGCCGGCGATGCTCTTTTGTTGCCGGCTCACTGCCGGCACCGCGTCGCCTGGACCGATCCCACCCGTGCAACCGTCTGGCTGGCGCTGCATCTTGGCGGTATGACGAAGGAGACGGCCTGACGCCTGACTACAGTCTGTCAGTTTGTTGAATGCTCTGGTTCATCGCGAGGTTTCCGAAACAGCCGCCGGCAAACATGGGATGCGCGCTGTGCTTCTCTGGCGGCAGTGCCTCGAATTAGCGGCGACTCTAATCGGAGGTGTCTCTAATTGGGGGCGGCGACAAAGGGGGCTGGACTGTCCGGCCAAACGCCGAGCCATTCCGACTGGTAGTCCGGGTCGTGTAAGAAGAGCCAGCTGCGTTTGGTCAACTTTCCCGCCTGCAGGGTCTCCCGGATGATGGAGACGGCAGCCTTGAGGTCAGTCACCGCCAGATCGATGTAGGAATAGCGCAGGCCGGTGCCGCCACCGATTATACAGCCCATGCTCTTTAAGGCATCATTTAGCGCATCTTCGATGGCGGAGCGGTCCTCAAAGATCTCCTGATCCAGATCCTCCGCTGCGCCGTCCATTTTGAGAAACAGGAAGCTTTCCCCCTTGCTCGAAAAGCGCTCGGCGGAAAAGCTGTTTCTCTGACCATGCATGGCCTGGAACAGAGGCGCGGAAACAAAAGGTGCTACAAAGAGATCGTCCTTGAAGTCGTAGTCGTCCTGCTTCTCGGGTTCCAGTTCCAGCATGACCCATTCTTGCTCTTCCGCGAACTCAGAATAAGGCTGGTCGGGGAGGGACGCCTTGATCTCCGCAATGCGGGTATCGAAGTCAGCCCTGAAATCTTCAATCGGTGACTGCTCGATATCCGGCCTTTTCAAAAAGCCGAACAGGCGGCCTTTCGGCAAGACACGCACATCGACAAATCCAACCCACCTTTCAGTGATTTCTTCCCCCAGAAGCTGCGCCGTCAGCAGCCAGAGCTTGTTGATCTGTTCGTCCTTGGGGTCATTGAAGGGCGTGTAGTACGTAATATCGATTTGATTGAGCTCGTTTAACTCGGTTTTGAACTTGATTTCGGATAGATCCTGCCAACCCGCCCTGTAGGATAACATAGTCGACGCCATCTCCAGATTTTCGGGCAGCCGGTGGCCATAGAATTCGAATTTTTCAAGCACGGGTGCTTCCTGCAGGATGGCACGGATCAGCGGCCGCAGTTCTCTTCGCCCCTCAGGCGTGATTACCAGCCGATGTGGCTTGACCAGTCCCGGGCCGAATTCCCACATGATTTGCGCATGAACGGCCTGCAGGCTGCTTTGCATCCACTGCGGCAGGTCGAAGGCACCGTCATCGTCTGGCGAAAAAGATTCAAGGATCTTAACCTGATTTTCCTCAAAGGCCGTCCACCAGTTCTTGACGGCCTGCTTTTGATCTTCCGTGACAGATACGAACGACGTCTCAAACATAAAGTTTTCCCCGATTCGGATTCAGCCGTCACTGTGCCCGAAAGCGAGACCCAAATCGACCTTAAGACTCCATCTTCTTCAGACGATCATGCAGTTGCAGCTAAGCTTCGCGTTTCCTCGGATTTTCGGAAAGTCGTCCGGGCATTTGAAGTAACCGACAAAGATGTCATAGTTGGTCGCCCAACCTTGAATTCTGGCCGTATCGAGGTGGCGCAACATCGAAGGATTCCGCTTGAACATCGCGTCGTAATCCAGATCCACTGTGTGCGGTGGATTAGTTGCGTCGTTGATCGGCTTTTCCCAGCTGTCCAACTTTGTTGGAGAAAGCGCGCCCAGCTTATGAGACCAGTCGCCACTGCCATCCTCTATGCGTCGTAGCCAGTGATAGGCGTCGGTGTCACTGCTTGATGTCATCAGCGCCACCAGGTGCTCGCCGGCCTTGAGCATTGGTGGCGTATGGCCCAGGACGGGATCGAGGCCATCGGCACAGGCAGCATCGGTTAACTCCGCCCGATCTGTCGATTTGTACAATCTGCCGCCCAGTTCGCCGGGTTGAAGCTTGAGATCCTTTGTGTAGCCGCAGGCATAGGCGTAACAGTTTTGCGTTCCCATTGTCATTTGATGTCTCCCGGTCGACAGTCACCTCTCTACGCAAAAACGATCAAGAAGGTGAATCTATCGCTACGCTGTTACAGTGGAGTCTGATGTTGGGATGCCGCATGAGGATACGATCCATCAAGTTTGCATAGCCTCATGCAAAAATTTTTGGAACTGGTGGTCTCAGCCCCCACCGCTTTATTACAAGTCGCAGAGGTATCGACTCATCCCGGTGATATCTCAGCAAACCGGTATTCTATGACAGGATGGAGTTGGAAAATGGATCTTGGAAATTTCTCGGTCAGCCTCGCGGTGAAGGATATTTCCGCTTCGTGCGGGTTTTACGAAAAACTCGGCTTTGCGATGATCGGCGGTGACGCGGACCAGGGTTGGCTCATCATGAAAAGCCCCAGCTGTGTGGTCGGCCTGTTTCAGGGCATGTTCGAAAAGAACACTCTAACCTTCAACCCCGGCTGGGATTCCACCGGCCAAACGCTCGACAGCTTTACCGATGTCCGGGATATCCAGAAGAAGCTTAAGGCGGACGGCGTGGCCTTCGTGAGCGAAGTTGACGAAACCACGTCCGGTCCAGCAAGCTGCATCGTGATCGATCCCGACGGTAATCCAATCCTCCTCGACCAGCATGTTTAACGGGAAAGGCATATTTGATTGGGACAGGGTGATTTAGGGGTGACTGTTTTAAGAGAGAATGGCGCGGAGGTGATGGAGACCGGCGTTGTTCATCGCGTCGCGTTATAGCGGGTCCCGTACTTCTACCAAGTCTTCCAAGCAACAGATTGAGCGCCAGAATGATCAACATCACCTCCGTCAGCGATCACAAATCTGCCCTTGGCGAAGGCCCACTGTGGGATCCCGCTCTGAACGCACTTTACTGGGTCGACAGCCTGGGTCCGACCCTTTACCGCCTGGACCACGCCAGCGGGCGAGTCAGGACCTGGCGCTTTCCCACCAAGACCATCGGCAGTCTGGCGGTTCGGGAAAGGGGCGGCCTGATCCTTGCCATGGACCACGGCTTTTACAGCTTCTGCCTTGAAACAGAACGGCTGGAGCTCATCGCTGAACCTCTGGCAGGCCGCGCCGGAATTCGCTTCAATGACGGCAAGGTCGACAGGAACGGGGCCTTCATTGCCGGCGCCATGAACATCAACCAAGACGACCATGACAATTGTCCGGCTTTTCGCCTCAACCCGGATCACTCGCTTGAGGAAATTCTCGACGGCTTCAACGTTTTTAACGGCCCCTGTTTTAACGGGGCCGGCGACAAGCTCTACCTCACCGGCCGTGTGGACGGCGTGATCGAAGTGTTTGATTATCCGGCGAGCGGATCGCTTCCCGCGGCGGAACATTTCTATGCGAAGGCCATACCCGATGGTGCAACCGTCGATGCCGAGGACCACATCTGGAGCGCGCAATGGACCGAGGGCTGTCTGCTCCGCCTCACCCCCGAAGGCGAAGAAGCCGCCCGCATCGAGCTGCCGGATCAAATCGTCACCAGCCTCATGTTCGGCGGCCCAGCGCTCGATCTGATCTACGTCACGACACTGGGTGCACCTCTGCGCGGTGTCACGCCGGCCAGCGCCTCGGCGGGGCAGACCTTTGTCATCGAAGGCGTGGGAGTTAAGGGCCGGGCGGAGCCGAGCTTTAAGGGGTAGCGGTGATCGCGGGTCGATCTCTGCCGGACTCGGTCGGTCCAGTCAGATCTGTGCACCGGACGTGCGCAATTGTGAGGCGTCCGGTAGGACATTATTGGATTTGAAGGAGTTCGAACCCATGGCAGTAGAGGATAGCGCCGACTCCCGCCCGGTCTTGGTGTTGATCACGGTTCCCGACCGAGAGGTCGCTGGAAACATCGCAACGGCCTTGGTCGAAAAACGCTTTGCCGCCGCTGTCCACGTTGCAGAGATTGCCTCCGTCTACCGCTGGCAGGACGCAGTTCACCAGGGTGGCGAAGTCGTTCTCACCGTTAAGACGGTCGCCGCTCGATTTGCGGATATTGAAGGTCTGATTGACGAAAGTCATCCCTACGATCTGCCGCCGGTCATCCAGATCGACATTGAGCGGACGAAATCGGGATATGCGCAATGGATCGTCGAGAACGTCTCTGGGAACAGCTAGTCTTGTAACGATGAAACAGATCAAGTTGCAGCAGGTCGCGAAAATCCCGCCTTCGCCTAAGGGCTTTGAGTTTGTTTCGGTCAGCGTATCGCTGAAGGGCGAAGCGTTGTTTCTCTACCGCGACAAGAAGTCGAGCGCCTTTATCGGTAGGCGGGGCGAAAGTCCTTCGCCGAGGCCATCGGTCAGCGCTGGCGGGCACATCGAGTTTAACTACAAACTGATTGTCACGGACGGGGAGGTTTCAGAGGAAATCGCTCTTCCGCCTCTGGACTTTGCCTTTCCTCAGGTTGATCTCCTCAGCGATGGATCGCTGGTCATCGTGAACGCATGGGCTCAATGGAAATCGAAAGAAGAGCATCACCTGAATGGCCTGATCCATAGTCGGACAAGCGGTCAACAAAGCAGGTTTTATGCGGGTGACGCCATCAACGAAATCGGAGTCGATGGAACGGACCGAATTTGGGTTTCTCACTTTGACGAGGGAGTCCGTGGCATCGTTATTACCCAAAGTAAGGATGGTACTTTTGACTTTAAGGAGGAGCCGGGCCTAATTGGCCGCGAAGGCCTCAACTGTTTCGATAGCAACGGCACTCTGATCTGGCAGCACGATCAGTCTGAGCGGTACATCGGCGACTGTTATGCCCTCAACGTTGCGGACGCAGCCGCCCATTTCGTCTTTGAGCCGGATTTCGATCTCGGTACGGTTTCCAACAACTTTGCCAGCAGCTATCGGAAGGTCGGCCTGAATGCCTGCAATTGTTTCGCGATTTCCTCGGATCGCGCTCTCTTTGTCCGCGGTCGTCGCCGGTCGGTAAGGGCCGTGTATCTGATGAACCTGGAGGCAGCGGCGACACCCGGACTCAGGAAGTGCCAACTGGTCTTGCCCAATGGAAAGCCACTGAAGAGCGGTCGCGCGGTCGGCCGCGGTCAGTCACTGCATCTTTTTACCAAAAAGGAATGGTATAGAGTCAGAGTTGAGGACATATAGCGCAGATATTTGGTATGACCGCAACGCCCCGCGGATAGACCTTGCCAACCGGTCTTGGACTGGCTGTGTTTCCTACCGGGCGTCCAGCCGCTCTGTTCCCTCGCGGAGGAACTCGATGCGGTGACTTCCAAGAGCGTCGCAAGCCTCGAAGACCTGTCTCATCTGAACGACATCGTCGGCAGCGACCGGCGTATTTTCGATTTCACATCCCAGATCATCCTGCAGAGTTTCCGACCGACGTGCCCCTTCGACACGCCGCAGGAATACGTCGTTCCGATACACCCGAAAACCGCAAGCGAGGCCTTGAAGCCTCACGAGGTGAATCTTGACAAGGAAAGAGCAATCGATTGAACAAACCCTAAACGAACTTGGTTATGACCCTTTGGCGGTGTTGGGTCCGAAAAACGCCCACTGCGTGCCCGATGGGCGCTGCAAATTCGACGATTCCCTAAAAGTGCTGGAGCGTCATGGCGCAGAGCTTCTGCTGCCGTTCCTGGAGTCCGAAGACCTCAAAACACTCCTTGACGCACTTCATGTCTTTTCGGAAATGCGCAGCAGCGGAGAAGTGTTGATTGGACCGGCGCTTCGGTATATCGGCCATCCTCATCCAAGCGCCCGCTGGTACGCTTTGGACGGACTGCTCTTGTACTTGCGCAGACTGCCGCCGAAGGTACTCACCTTGGGCTTGTGCCTGGCGAACGATAGGTGTTTCAGAGTCCGGAAAAAAGTTATCGAGTACATCGCCGGAATCCCGTGTGAAAAAATGGAGGTTGCCTGTTCTTGTTTACCGCCGTTCGTTCCGAGTGATCCGCATCGGGATGGGCTCACTCTCCTACTGCAACCGGAAGCGACGGGATCACTGATAGAACGGATTGCCGATGAGGACAGTGTCGTTGGTTGCTATATCGGCGCAGCGATCCTCAAAGCGGCCAAATCAGGTGACTTCGCTACAATCGGCAATGATTCTTCAGTTTGCGAAGAAGTTGTGTTCTTGCGAGCGAAGCTGGACCTGATGAGAGAATCAGCTGCCTGGCGAAGTAAATTTGCCGGGCCTTACGACTATGTCTTCGAGGTTTGTCCCGAAACCCTGAAGATTAAAGGTGATCTGGACGGTTACGGGGAAATCTCGAACGAAGATCTGGAGCAAGCGATGGGTGAACTCGAAGACAGCGTGAAGGCGCGGCGGTTCGAGCAATTGGACAGGCTGCCAATGACTTGAGGTGCTAAGGAATAGGTTCAGTTGGAGATAGGTTGAATAGCGGGCACTTGCCGGCGATTCTTCACCGGCAAGTGCCCGCCTCTATGCGATCTTCTCCAATCGCGCGGTGTTAGACAGGGGGGCGCTTTCAAGGAAAGGACTAACGCGCGTCGTCATACCGTCGAGGGACGGGCCATAAAGGTAGAGCGCGGTCTCGTTCGGCAACTCCCGACTGCTCTGAACCTGCCCATCGCTTTCAAGCAGCTGCGTAAGCTCGTTTCTCAGTTTTTCGATCTCGCCCTGCCAGGCGTCGCCGTCGCTCGAGCCGCTCGCGTCGATATAGATGGCCAGCCCTTCGTTTACGCCGAACGGAATTTTCCGATCGTCGCTAAGGACGAGAAAAGAGCCCCTGGGCGCGCCGCATCCTTCCAGATACCGGGTGATCTTTTCCAACACCTGATCCGAGACCTCGGTTAAGCGAAGACTGAAATGGCAATTCAGAACTTCGCCCTTTTCATCCATCTTGGACCCTGCTGGCTCGTCCATGTCCACCATGCCGAGTCCGTTGGCTTCCATGAAATCATCGAGTGGAATTTCGTAGAGGTCCGACCTGTCAAGCGGGAGGAGCCGGGCGTTGAGATTCACCAAGACGTGGTTCCTTCTCTGACTCCCTTCCTTGCCGAACAGTTTGTCAGCTAAGAAACCCAACAAGCTCGTTCCTCCACTTTTCTTCCTGCCTGAACGTGCAAGGTTAGTGCGGTGCGCTAAGCCGCTCAAAGTAATTTTTTCTCTGCTGTTGCTGTCCGGGATTCCGGGCGCTCGGAGACGCATATTCTTGCGCGTGACGCGGACGCTCGAAGGCTACTCCTCAAAGCGACACGATAGCAATTGGCTTCAGGGCCGCAAAATCTGCTGAAGAATCCCGAACTCGTTGAACATCATCCATTCCTGCTCCACGCGTCCGTCCTTCATCTTCCATTGGCTTATGCCCCAGAGGTTGACCTCGCGGCCCGTGGGCTCGCCGTAGGGGCCGTTGCCCTTGTGCGTGCCCTGCGCGCCCCAGCGTATCGAGACCTGAAAGCCTTCCTCGGGATTGCCCATCCAGTAGAGGTCGTTCACCTGAAGACTGATGTCCGGGAACATGGCGACCATGGACATGACGAACGACCGCAACTGGCCGGTGCCGCGATAGACCCGGCCGGTTGAGCCCTGCACAACCACGTTCGGTTGGTAGACCTGATCGATGGCGCCGAAATTGCGGCGGTTCCAGATATTTTGGAAAGCGGCTTCGACGAAGGCCTTGATGTCGCCGTCAGGTGAGTCGGGAATGGGAACCGCCGCCGGTTTACCCTGTCCCTCCAGGCGTCGCGGCTCGCTGGCCATGAAGTTGGGCGGAAGCCCCGTCGATGAGTTTTGCGCGGCAAAGCGACGGGCGGTCTCCACAACGTCGAAGCCAAGCTGCTGCAGCAGCCCGGCGGTGTCGTAGATAACGTGCTCGTGGAAAATCTCGTTGTCCCGGGCGACGCAGTTGGCGATGCACCAAAGCTGAACCCGTTTGCCTGTCGGCGGCCCGAAGCGGCTGAAGCCCGTATTGGTGCCCAGGATCTTGGTGCGGTGCGAGGTGTGGAAACCAAGCGTCTCGTTTCCGGCCCAGATCACTTCGTCCGCGACCAGGCGAATATCCGGAAAGGCGTTGTTGGTGTGCACCGTGTCAGCAACGATCTTGTCGCGGCCGTACTGAAGGCCCAGGTCGTCCCAGACTTTGCAGTCATGACTGTAGGTGTCGTAGATGTAGCCGATGTCCTTCTCTTCCCAGATGCGGTGGGTGATGCGGACGATGTAGTCGACGATGTTGATATACTGCGGCTCGAAACCACGCATCGGCTGGCGAATCAGATCTTCAGGCGGATGGGCGAGAAAATTGTCGGTGCCGCCGCGCCGGTAACTGTCCAGAGAGATACTGTAGTCGGACGGCATGAGCTCTGCGCCGAGAGCCTCCATCTGAGCCGGCGTTGCTGTCGAACCTTCCTTTCCAGGCCCCGGCTTAGGGCCGGCGTGCCCACGTTTCTGCACGTCCCCGAGCGCTTCCGTCATGACAACCTCCCACTGCATTCTTACGTTTTTGCATACGTATGCATAGCATAAGGCAATAATTGCATGCAAGACTCGGGAAACCGGGAGGGCAGTTGCCGAGCGCGCCGCAGGTCCGAGCGCTTCCCTTACGATCTTAATCAGCAAACTCCTGTCGAGCTGCGCCCATGGCCCGTTGCCCACTTTTTATATACCCGTTGCATCTCGGCACGGTTGACCCCGACCGACTCCAAGGCCTGTTTGTCGCTGATCCCGACACCGTGCAGCAGGTCGTTGAGAGCATTGTTTACAGCTAGGTAAACCGCCGATCCCTCGTCGCTATCATCGAGCTGCGGCCAGGCTTCGAGCAGCCGCACCATGTGGCTCTCTTCGAGGCCCATCCGTGCGGAGAAGCCGGCGCCGATATAGATCAGGCTCGCCTGCATTGCGCGGCGGACCACTTCACGTTCTTCATGGGTTAAGGATGCAAGTGTCATATTTCATCACTTCTGATTTCTCTGTTGTTCGAATCCTCCTTTTCCAAACCGTGAGGCCGGAAGCGTTGCCGCTCCCGGCCCTGCCGGCGGCCCGGATCTGCCTGATCCCGACCGCCGGCATCCTCGGCATCTCCGGCACACGCAAAGGGGTTACCCCTTGCGCGGCCGGATCCGCACCAGGTCGTCGAGCACGCCATCCATGCCGTTTCCGACGATGACGTTGCCGACCTTTTCGGAGACCTTCTCCAAGGCCTCCAGCTCCTTCAGCCGCAACAGGATGGGGTTGTCCTCCATCAGCTTCGCGGTGTTCAGGAGCGACCGCGTCGCGGCGGTCTCCTCCCGCCGCTTGATGACGTTGGCCTGCGCGGTCTTCTCCGCCTCGATGACCCGGTTCATCAGCTCCCGCACGTCTCCGGGCAGGATGATGTCCTTCACACCGACGGAGGGGACCTGCAGTCCCGCGTCGCCGAGCTTTGGCAGCAGCAACTCAGCCACCGCCGCGTTGATGCCCAGCTTGTCGCCGAGCACCTCTTCCAGCGTCCGGGTGCCGATGACCTGCCGCAGAGCGAACTGCAGCTCCTTGTACAGGAAGTCCCGCAGGTCCGCGGTCAGTGCCACAGCCTTGACCGGGTCCGCGACCCGGTAGACGGCAGTGACGTTCGCCCGCAGGCCGATCCGGTCCTTGGTCAGGACCTCCTGGCCGGTGACCTCCAGAGTCTGCAGCCGCAGATCGAAGGTCACGACGTCGATGCGCCGCAGCGCCTTTACAAAGGCGTACCGGCCCGGCGTGAGCTGCTTAACCAGCACGCCGTCGACATAGAGCAGACCGACATGGTCGGAGACCACCTCGGCCACCGCGACCAGTTCCCGTGCACCCAGCCGCACCAGGGGGGCGACCAGCCGCTCGGGCAGCTCGATGTCGGTCACCGCGTCAAGCACTTCGACGGTCATATCCCGCAGCCGCCTGGCGTAAAACGCCACGCTGCGCGGTGCGACCAGACCGGCCAGCTTGCCGTCGGCGTACACCAGCCCCATCTCGCCGTCGCCCATATCGGCGGCGAGGAAGTGGGTTTCAACGACCTGCCGGTGGGTCAGGTAGAGCGCGGCCAGCGCCGGTTCCTTCACGGGCATGGCCCGCAGGTCCAGCTTGATCACTTCAAGCGTGCCCCGTCCCCGCAGAAAGCGGTACACGCCCGGCTCCAGCGCCTTCTCGAAAGCCCGGTTCCGATACAGGAGACCGAGCTCGTAGTCTGCAATCTTCTCGGTCTTGTAAACCATCGAACTGTTCCTTTCTTTTTTCTCTTCTCTTCTTCTTTTTGTTTTCTGTCTTTTCTCGTCCTTCGCGAGGGACCGGAACCGAAGAAAGTTCCAATAAAATAAAATCAGGAATACCGGAAGAACCCCGGCGCCGGTTGCTGGACGGTCCCGGCGTTCTCCCTCCGCCGTCCGGGCGGGCCTCCGGGGTGCCGTCCGCTGGACGGCTACGCTCCGAAGAGCGAAACCTTCCAACGGCACGGCGTGCCGGAAACCCTTGCGGGCGATGTCGGAGAGCGCAGTGGAATCGCACGGAAGCAATCCGATACCTGGCCTGCACCCTGCGCAGAAGCGAACGGCAAAACCATCCTCTACCGGCCGGGCCGGCCTGGCGCTCTTCCGGCATCCTTCGTCTTTGATCAGCGTGATAGGCTGAGTGTGATGGAGGGATTCGAACCCTCTACACCTAGATTATGAGTCTAGTGCTCTACCCAATGAGCTACATCGTGGTGCCAAACACGGGGATCGAACCCGCGACCTCCGGACATCGTCTGCCCGGCGCTCTCACCATCTGAGCTAGTTCGGCCAACCAGGTACCCTGGAGCTCGATACACGCACAGCATATTACGAACGCCGAACGCGCCGGTCGGATATACAGAATCCGAACCATAGAGCGGGCATGCCGGCCAACGCCGGCATTAAAGTACCAAACGAATGAAGGCTCCTGATCCTCTCGCGAGGGATGCCTGTTGTCGTTCTTTATGTCTGTAAATGTTTCATGATCGTCCTGCCTCCGTTGCTTTGTTGAGCCGGAGCAGGACACGCGCAGAACGCGGGTCTAGACCCCGGTTGTTGTGGCCCAGTTTGCTGGGCAGATAGATAGTTCCCGTATCATTTGCGGGCTTTCTCTTGCGCGTTGACCGGCGGCGTTATTGCGACCGGGAGGCAGGGTATATGCCGGAACACATTCCTAAATCAACCGCTAATCTGTACGCGTTCGGCGAAAAGACCGATTGGGAAAGATGGAGCGCGCTGGGTTTGAGGAATATTGCGCGAGGGAGGGGAGCGACTGTCTGTTGATTACTTGGCGCGCGAGCGACTGCGGCGGGACAAGCAGGCTGCCTGCACCGAACGTAGGGATTGTTTCTTGGGCAGGTTTGGGTCAATAGACTAGCGGTTATGACCAAGCCCGTTCCCGCATCTCCCTCTCGCGAGCTGATCGTTCAGGCGTTGATCCTTTCTCTCGGGGCTGCGGTCGCGCTGGGCTTTTCGCGCTTTAGCTATGCTCTGTTGCTGCCGGCCATGCGCACCACACTGGATTGGAGCTATGCCGAAGCGGGGAGCCTGAACACCGCCAACGCGCTGGGCTATCTGATCGGAACACTCACCACGGCGCGGCTGGTGGCGCGCGTGGGGATCGGGCAGTGTTTCTGGGTCGCTTTGCTGTTGACCGGCGCGGGCCTCTTTGCCACGGGTCTGACGGAAAACTTTGTCGCCTTGCTGAGCATCCGGCTGCTCACCGGCATTACCTGCGCCTACACCTTCATATCGGGTGCCACCCTGGCGTCGCATCTGGCCAAAGACGGTCACGGTGGCCTGGTTCTCGGCCTCTATTTCGGTGGCGTCGGCACCGGCATATTTCTGGCCGGCCTGGGATTACCGCAGGTGATGGAATACGACGCCGGGCTCTGGCCCTATCCATGGCTGGCGATGGGCATCCTCACCTTTATTGCGGTTTTTGTGGCCCGCCCCGTCGCACTTAAGGTGCCCACCGATAACCCCCATGCCGCAAAGGCAGCGCCCTGGCGCTTCCCGACCCAGCTCTTGCCATCGCTCACCGCCTACGCTCTGTTCGGCCTGGGTTACATCAGCTACATGACCTTCATCATTGCCTACCTGCGCTCGGGGGCGGTGTCGACCTGGGCCATCACGGCATTTTGGCTGCTGCTCGGCGTCAGTGTCTTTGCGTCCGCTTTCGTGTGGCAGGGCCTGCTCGACAAAGCCAAGGCCGCAGGCTATGCGCTGGCAAGCGTCCTGGCGGTCGTCGCGCTCGGGACGGCGCTGCCGCTGGTTTCCACCTCGCTTGTCGCCGTGCTGATCTCGGGCGTGCTGTTCGGCGGCGCATTCCTGACCGTGGTCTCGGCGGTGACCAATATCGCCAGATGTGCTCTGCCAACCCATGCCTGGGCCGGCGGCATCGCCTTGTTCACACTGCTGTTTTCCATTGGCCAGACCATCGGCCCGATGGTCGCCGGCGTCTTGGCCGACCGGTCGAACTCCTTCACCTCCGGCTTCGCCCTGTCAGCAAGTTGCCTGGCGATCGCCGCGGCTCTGGCGCTGATGCAAAAGGCGCAGGATGCCCCGCAATCCGAGATCGTCCGCTGATCTCATTCTGACGGTGTTCTGATTAACGCGTAGTGTTCGACTCTATCATCTGTTTGATGAAGTATTCGGCGCCTATACGGCCCGACTCGCTTAGTTTCATGTTGCCTTTGAAATTCGACCGTACGCCGCCGGACTGGCCGATGTAGATCACCTCCTGGAAGGGCAGCGTGATCTTAGCGCGGAGTTTGTAGAGGTCGACGAGTCCTGGTCCGGCAGCGTCCAGAATTGCTTTCAGCTTCCGGAACGTTTGATCGTTCACATGGACTTCCACGTACTCAGTTGCAGAGGATTCGATGTTCTCTTTTGTAATCGCAAGGAAGGTCTCGGCGTCAAAAGGAATGTAATGAATCCGCACGGTTTCGCTCTCCGGCATTTGACCCGCGGCGGGCAGGGGCATCTGAAACAGGAGCGCAAGAAATAGAAACGCCGCGCAAGGGGCGAAAGGTAATTGTCTGATCATCTGAAATACGAGTCCTGAAAATGAATAAGATTTCGGAGATAAACTGAGAGAGTCCTCCATCAATAGGTCAGAATTTGGGCGTTGGCGGGTCCTTCTGGGATAAAAGAACCCGGCCAAGGCTTAGAGTATGTGTTGCTGCTCAAACAACTAAGGCAATAATTATCTGATCTAATTTACACTATTTGGTTGGTTATGGTTAACATGATATAGTTCCAAACAGATCAAATATTTCGATCGTCCGGCTTTTCATTTTTGACGGTTGAGACATTTTTTTGGGGAGTATTGCAAGTGAATAAACCACAGATTTTCTTATCAGTATTTCTCTTTGCCGGTATTATCTCAACCGCAAGCGCGGCGCCTGTTTACTGGAACCTGTTCAACATCGAGGGTGAGTCCACCTTGAGTTCCTCGCTCATCACTTACGATTCGCTGACTGACATGCTGAACGACGAAAACCGTACGGGTGTGCTTGTACCGGACGGTCAGAGCTCCGGGCAGTTCGCCGGCAATGTTGTGGGCACCGGTTCCGACGGCAGCAGCTATTGGAACCTGTTCAACATCGAGGGTGAGTCCGCCTTGAGTTCCTCACTCGTCACCTATAATTCTCTGACTGACATGCTGAACGACGAAAACCGTACGAGCGCGTCTGTACCGGACGGTCAGAGCTCCGGGCAGTTCGCCGGCAATGTTGTGGGCACCGGTTCTGACGGCAGCAGCTATTGGA
>NZ_CAMZOF010000020.1 GCF_947331435.1 Pelagibius sp. Alg239-R121
AGGTTCCCCAGGGTATCAAAGACAAAGCTCAGGTTCTGAATGGAGGTGCCGTTGTGGGTCGTCTGGATGGAATCCAGCAAGGCCGTGGCGACATCATAGGCCCGGTTGGTGACAACCCCGTTGCCCAGGGTTTCCTGGGTCACCATGCCTTCTGCGTCGACCGTGTCGGCCTGCCAGTAGACCGTGCCGCCCAGGATCTCGGAGACCGACCCCAGGAAACCATTGGCGGTATAGTTGTTCTGCACCGCAAAGCCGGAAGGATAGGTGATGGTATCCGGACGACCCTGGGCGTCATAGGTCAGTGAAGTCGTGTAGACCGTACCGGAAATGGTCGTCGTCGTGGTGTCCGGGCGTCCCAGGCTGTCGTAGCTGGCGACCTCTAGGTAACCGTTGGGGCCGGAGACCTGATGGATCTTACCGGTGCCTTTGGTGGCGCTGTCGTAGGTCCAGGTGGTGGTGCCCTCGGTCTCGATACGGCTGGTCATGCGGCCCAGGACGTCATAGGCCATAGTGACGACCTGCAGCTTGGCATCGGTCTGAGAGATCAGCTCGCCCAGCACGTTGTAGCTGTAGGACCAGGTGCCCATGTCAGGATCAACCATGCCGGTCTTACGGCCACGCTGATCGTAGGTCATGGTGGTGAGCACGCCGTTGGCGTTGGTCTGCAGCAGATTGCCGTAGGCGTCGTAGCTGTAGGTGACGGTTCCAGCCAGATTGTCCGTCGACGTCATCAGCTCGCCGATGGCGTTCTGGGTCTTGGACATATTCTGGTTGAGGGCGTTGTTGACCGTTGTCGTCAGCCCACCGTAGTCGAAGACCTGGATACCGCCGTCCGGGGCGATCACGCTCATGCGCCGGCCAAGATCGTCGTAGTGGGTCGTGGCCCACTTAATGTCGAGCGCGGCGGTGCCTGCGAAATAGGGCCGCGAGACCATGTGGGATTCGCCGCGCGGGTTGTAGCTGGTATCCACGTAGATCTTGGTCACGCCGTCGAAGGCGATGGATTCCGTGCGGTACACACGGTTCATCTTGTCGTAGTACTGGACGGAGGGCGTGTTCAGCGCCGTATTGCCGGCCGTCAGGAAGTCCTGAGAGGTGATCTTGTAAACCGCGCCATCCTGACAACCCACACCGCAGAGCTCATAGGTGATCCGGCTCTCGGTGCCGTCGGCGCGCAGTTCCTTGGTCTTGCGTCCGAAACCATCGTATTCCCAGGTGGTGGTGATGCCGTTGGGCCCGGTCAGACTGGTGACCACCCCGAAGCGGGCATCGGTGACCATGGATTCGCTATGGCTCAGCGCATTGGCGCTGGAGAGCGGGAACTGGCCGTTCGTGTCGTAGCTGGTAGTGGAAGATCTGGAGGTGACACCGGTTCCGCTGACCGTCACTGCGGTCTCATTGCCGAAGCTGTCGTAGGTATAGCTGGTGGTGACCTTGAGAGCCGCGATATCCGGCTCGATAATTTCCTTGGTCAGCAGGCCGTTGGTTGCGTTGTACTCCCAGGCAGACTTGCGGCTCTGGTTGGCCGCGCCGGGCCGAGACTTGGTCACCGTCGTGCTGGTCACCCGCCCCAGGATCCAGTTGACCTCGTCGTTGTCGTAGAGGCTGGCGGTCTGGGTCGTAAAGACCTGGCCCGCCGTCGCCCCCGTGGTCTCGTCGGTGACCGACTGGGTGATGCTCAGGGCATTGCCGAGATCATCGTAGGTCGAGGTGGTGGTGGTGCTGGAGACCAGGAAGCCGGCGACCTGATTGCTCTGCAGGTCTTGGCGCGCAATCTCATAGGCCTTGGAGGTCGAACTATCCGCATAGGGGAAGAGGACGGAAGGCTGATTCGTCGAAGAGCCATCGAAGATCAGCTTGCTGGCGTAGGTACTGGATACCTCCTTGACCAGATCGACCACCAGGCCGTTGTCCAGGCGCGTGACGCTGCTGTCCACCTGACCGGTAAAGGGATAGGTCTGGTTATAGGTCGTTGTGGTTAGAATCCCGGTCTGCGCGTCCCGCGCCGTCACTGTGCGGAAACCCAGGAAGCCACGGCCCTGCGTGTTCACCTTGGCGCCCGCGTAGCTGTAGTTGATGACCGCCTGGCCCTCGACGCCACCGGGCGGGGCGGTCTGACCGTCGTCCTGGCTCACCGAAGCAACAACGTACATCGGGGCCTGGATGTCAGATTCAGGGAAGGTCGCACCGCTGCCCTTGGTATAGACGCTGTCGTCCGTCAAAGGCTTGTAGGTGATCGACGCAACACGGCCCAGACCGTCCTCGGCGGAGACCATCAGGTCGGTTGTGCCAAGCGCATTCACCCAAGTGTTGATAGTGTAGACGCCGGATGCGCTGCGGGTCGCCCGGATCCAATCCACCAGACCGTCGCCGTCAACATCCCCAAGTTGGGACTGATAGACGTTCCGTTTCTTATCATACAATACGCTTGGAGGTTCAAAGTTCGGATCCAACTTCCAGCCGGACCCGGTATTGAGATAAGCGATCTTGGCGACGCCCCCCGCCGCTGAGCGAAAGGACACCACGAAGTCGGGGAGGCCATCACTGTTCAAGTCGGCGAACTGTGCGTCCGTTCGTTTGTAAAACCCGTTCTCAAGAACCGACGGCAGGTTGTAGGCAGCGCTGTACTCCCACCCCTTACCTGTGCTCAACCAGGTGTGCAGATAATAGGTTCCAGAGCTGTAGCGATAAGCCTGCGTAAAATCCTGAAGGCCATCGCCGTTAACATCGATGAACTGGCCAGTCCTCAGAGCTGGTGAGAGGTGGTAATAGACGGTCGGCAAATTGTATGCGGTGTCCAGCTGCCAGCCAGAGCCCGTGTTAAGCCAAGTCGCGATCTGGTTGGCGCCATTGTGGCGAAATGCCTTCACCCAATCCGGGAGGCCATCGCCATTAACATCAACAAACTCACCATAGCGCGCCCCCGGATACAGACTGGAGGAAATGACACCAGGGAGGTTATAAGCAGGCGTGTATTGCCAGCCTGAGCCGGTGTTCAAGTAGGTGGACTGGGTATTGGCACCATTATACCTGAAGGCTTGTACCCAATCCACCAGACCGTCGCCATTAACGTCGACAAAATCGCCATGCCTGACTTTGGCGGTGTAATTTTCAATCGGGTTCGGCAGGTTATAAGCGGGTGTGTAGACCCAGCCGGAGCCGGTGTTAAGATAAGTGAGCTTATAATTGACGCCATTGGTGCGATGCGCCCGGACCCAATCCTTCAGACCGTCGCCGTTGACATCGACCAGCTCCCCCCAGACTTCATTTCTGCCGTTCTTAAATTCGCGAATGATACCCGAACTCGGAAGATTATAACCGGGTTCGGTCGCCCAACCGGTTGTGGTACTGACTCGCGTACTCGTGACAACCGCCCCGTTATTTCTGCGCGTTCCGACAACCATATCTATCTGACCATCGCCATTGACATCACTCAAATTGCCGTAGACGACGTTCGAATATAGATCAGAAAAAACGTAGGGTGCCGCGCGTGACGGTTGACTACTCCACACATAGCCAGTCGGATTGCCATTATAGGTAAAGCTGTGCGGTTCCAGACAGTTGCCGTTGGCGTCGCATTCCGTCAGCGACGTCAGGCGCGAGCGGCCGGTCGCCAAGCCGTACTCATAGGCCATGTCGTAGCGCTTCACGAGCGTATCGACCGCGCCGAAGGTCGCATAGGTTTCAATCGCTTTCAGGCGCTCCAGGGTCTGAGTCTTGGCCCCGGCCATGAAGTGCACACGGGTATCGGTCCTAGGCTCGTAAACAAAGCGCACTGATGCCGTCGGCAAGGTTCCCGCCACCGTGTTGCCCGCATAGTTGATGCGCGTGATCTTGTGGGTGTTCTCCGTCGTGCTCGTCGCTGTCGTGTCTTCCGCATAGACCAGGTCTAGATAGTTCCCGACCCGGTCCTCGATCCGGTTCACCGACCAGTAGCGTACGTCGCTCTGACCCGGCACCTCGACAGCGGAGTCCGCGGTATCGCCATAGGTCATGATCTGGCCCGACTTGGTCCAGACCTTGAAGTGCGCCGGCCCGTTGCCGGCCGTGCCGTAGGAGACGATCTTGGAGAAGGACGCCAGCTCAGTGCTGTAGACAGTGCCATCCGCGCCGTAGGTGCCATCAGTCGCGACCAGCCGCTGGCCATCCAGGCAGAAGCGGTCGTTGGCGCTGTAGTCCACGCCGCTGATGACATCATCCTGCGCCGTGGTCTTGCCGCAGCGGTGGATCACCGAGAGACCGCCCAGGGACCAGCCCACTCCCAGAATTCCGTTATCGCCCCGGCTGCCGTAAATCAGCGACAGGCTCGGCGCCATACCCGCCACCCCAGGCGGCACCGAAAGAGGAATGGAGTAGTTGGCCGAACCGCTCTCATCTACTGCAATGGCGCCGGGGGTCACGCCCGCGACCGTCGTCTGTGCCGAAGCGGACGCGCCGCCGATCAGCAGCGAGGCTGCGGCGACCGCTGAAAACAGCAAACCCCTCTGCCCCGCAGCAGACTTAGATCCAAACGACAGTAGACGAGATACCGAACTCATCGGCCATTCCCCCAAAAGAAAACCACGCACACAAACAAAACCGGAGCCTGAAAAAGGCTTCAGGTCACAAAAAAGCCGGCTCCCAAAGGAACCGGCACCGCCGAACGAGCCAGACACGCCGCATTTTCGCACCCGCCGCAGAGATCTCTGCCGTTAGGTCGCAAGAGAGCATCCCGCAAAGATTGCGAAACAAAAGCGTAACCCATTACGCTCCTTTATCTTTTTGACGATTACGCCGACTCGATTTTACAGCCCTAGGTTAGGACACATAAAAGTCACCAGCAAGATGCAATAGCCACCAGAAGGATAATTATCTGTGGATAAAACAACTAAATGGCAATAAATCAACAACTTGCTTTGGTTGTAGAATAGCGAAAATCGTCCTCTCTAGGATCTCACTCAGAAGGGGAAGGGGTCGCCCTGCCTGTGGGCAGCCTCGCGACGTCAGTCGCCGGCATTCCAGATGATGGCCGAAGGTGTCGGGATCATCCTGCCCAGCAGCCTGGCCTAGGTTGGCGTAGAGTTTGCGGGGGCCGAACTCGGGAGCTGAGAGCTGCAGAGAGACATAGTCGTTGCCGCTGTGCTTTGAGACCCGGTTCCAGGCGGCGCCGACCTCAACGCCGTCCACCAGAACGATGTAATCAGGCTGTTTATCGTTGGTCTTGCTAGTGTTGACGATGAACTCGATCGGAGCCTTGATGCTGAGTGTCTTCAGGTTTCCTTTGAAGCCTTTGTCGTTGCGTGAAACGTATCCGATAGCTGGCATTGGTCTGTCCTTTCGTTGGTTCAAAGGGCCGTTCCCTTCGATGCCGATCGAAAAGGGCCAGACCCGGACATGTTGAACCCGATAGGGGCGGACGCAGGGAGCACCCCAGCGGCACGGTTTCTTGCTTCGCGATGCAAAGCCCGCCGGGCAGCGGAATAAAGCGGGACAGAGGGGTATCGACGGGACCAGGACAGGACCAGATTCGGCCCTTAAGGAAGAAGGGATTGCCCGCGAACCAGGCGCCGAGGGAACAGACCAATGTCAGCATCGGGACTCTTCACAGCTGCCCGAAAGACTCCAAGGACCTGGCGACCCTCTTCATCGTGGCATCGATCTCGGCAATCAGGGAAAGGATTTTAGGAGTAATCAGAAGGTTGTCAGATTTAAGGGTCATACCCGTATATGCACCCATAAATATCCATAAATTCAAGTTTTACGACTAGATACCTGAAACGTTATCCAGAAATACCCAAAAACACGGAGTTGATGGATACAAACGTGAAACAAAAACAACAAAATCTACGTTACCCTTTGGACAACACTCTGCTTCCAAAATGGTCAACCATCCATCAGATCACGCGCCAAATCAGAAAAGCTGGTAATCTCGCTTTCAAAGAAAACCTCTTCCGTCCCAGTGGCGCCATGACGTTGCTTGCCAATGATAACCTCAGCCTTGCCACGCAACTGATCCAACTTATCAAGCCATTCGTTGTAGTCTGCAGAGCCTGAGTCAGGCTTGTTGGCTTGGTGATGATACTCTTCGCGATACACAAAGAGCACCATATCTGCGTCTTGTTCGATCGATCCGGACTCTCTCAGGTCCGCCAACCGGGGACGTTTGTTCTCCCGGTGCGACGGCGCCCGGCTGAGCTGCGACAACCCGATGACCGGAACATGAAGATCCTTGGCGAGCAGCTTGAGGCCTCTCGTGATCTCGGAGACTTCTTGTGTTCGCGTCTCGCTCTGCCGGCGATTAGTACCTTCCAAGAGCTGGAGATAATCCACGACGATTAGTCCAACGTCATTCTTACGAATGAGCCGGCGGGCGCGCGCGCGTAAGCCAGAGATCGTCATGGATGCCGTGTCGTCGATGTAAAGCGGCAGTTTCGCGTTCTCTTCCGCGGCACGAGCGACACGGAGGGTTTCCTGCGCAGAGATCTGACCGTTGCGCAGCTTCTCAAGGTTCACCTTTGCGCCCGAGGAGAGGATCCTCTTCGCGAGTTCATTCGAGGACATCTCGAGAGAAAAGAACGCAACAGAAGCACCGCCGTTTTCGGTCGGATCAGCGCCATCCGCCAAATCCCGCATATAGCGTTGCGCAGCCCGGGTCGCAATATCGACGGCGAGCGAGGTCTTACCCATCGATGTGCTGCCGGCAATGATCACCAACTCACCAGGATGGAAGCCACCTGTTGCTTTATTCAAAGCCGTGAGGCCGGTCGTGATGCCGGTGAGATGAGATCCTGACTGACGAGCCCGCTCGATATCCTCAACGGCGACCTCAGCAGCTTGCAGAAAACTAACGACGTCATTCTGGCCATGATCGGCGAGCTTGTAGAGCTCGGCTTCGAACTGCTCGAGCTGATCGCGGCCGGAAACTTCGATCTCGGGTTTACAAACCTCCTGCGTCATATCGCGGCCAACCCGGAAGAGATCTCGCTTGATCGCAAGGTCTTCGATTTCACGTCCATAGTCCGCAACGGAGATAACCGAAACGGCTTCGCCTGCAAGCTGGATCAGATAGGTTGCACCACTAACATCCTTAAGGGCCTCATCATCATCGAAGTAGGGTTTGAGCGTGATGGGTGAGGCTTCTTGACCATGGTCAATACGGTGCCTAATTGCGTCATAAATGCGCCCATGCACGGGCAAGGCAAAGTGCTCGGGATTGAGAAAAGACGCGACGTCTTCATAGGCCTGATTGTCGAACAGTAAGGCACCAAGAAGTGCCTGCTCGGCTTCGGTGTTCTTCGGTAGACCCGACAGCAAAGCATCGAAGTCATCATCGACTTCTTTCGGTTGCATCAAGAGGCCCCTTCCCTTTCGCGTGAGCGGTTGTCAGCTGTCATTGTCAAACGCCTAGACCCTATCTCAACTCGCACCACAAACTTACAACATCCTCACTGCCCAGGCCGTGATATCTTACGGGCGATGTCATGCTAGCAAACGAAGGCTATCACTCATCGCCGATTCGGTCGATTCAGTGCCAACAAAAAATCTGTTGCGATTTTGTATTTCACACACAAAGCAGACTCTCACCAGCCCTTTGCCATTTCACCCCTCTAGCCCTACCTTGAGAACATAACTGATGAGCCGGATTCTTTACGCGTGACGATTCCTCAATACATCCTGGATGACATTCGCAATCGAGTGAATCTGGCAGGCTATATCGGCCGCTACGTCAAACTCGCCAAGCGCGGGCACGAACATTCGGGCCTCTGCCCTTTTCACAATGAAAAGACCCCATCTTTCACTGTGAGCGAACCGAAGGGTTTCTATCATTGCTTCGGTTGTGGCGCGCACGGCGACATCATCGCTTTCGCAATGAACCATCAAAAACTCGCATTTCCGGAAGCAGTGGAGCAGCTCGCTCAGGAAGCGGGCGTTGAAATACCGAAGCCGACCCCAGAAGATCAGCAGCGCGAAGACACAAATGCCAGACTCGTGGCAGCAAACGCCACTGCGGCTCGTTGGTTTACCAGCCAGTTGGAAAGCGATTCCGGAAAAGCTGCCCGCGATTATCTAGCCAAACGCGGAATTACATCTGAGACCACCCAACGTTTCGGCCTGGGTTACGCTCCCACAGACCGCGATCAGTTGACCAACTATCTACAGCAGGAGGGCTTCACCCAAGAAGAACTGATTGCGTCTGGTCTCTGCGGTGAAGCGGACGCTGGCGAACCCGCGCTCTATGATCGTTTTCGCGATCGCTTGATGTTTCCAATCCGCGACCGGCGCGGACGGCCGAGCGCTTTCGGCGGTAGAGCACTTGGCGAGGCCAAGGCCAAGTATCTCAATTCAAGCGAAACGCCAATCTTCAAAAAGGGCGCGACTCTCTACAACCTCGATCAAGCTCAGAAGACCGGCCGTCAGCACGAAGAAGTCATCGCGGTCGAAGGCTACATGGACGTGATTGCCCTCACCCAGGCCGGTTTTGATCAAGTCGTAGCACCCCTTGGAACAGCTCTGACGGAAACTCAAATTGCGATGCTCTGGCAGATCGCACCTGAGCCAATCCTCTGCTTCGATGGCGACACTGCGGGGCGGCGGGCAGCGACGAGAGCGGTGCAACGCGCCCTACCCGGCTTGTACGCTGGCCATTCCCTGAAGATTGCAACACTTCCTCCCGACCATGACCCCGATAGCTTGGTACAAAGCCAAGGCAATGAAGCCTTGCGCTCGCTGATCGAGTCTGCTCAGCCTCTCACCGACTGGTTATGGCAAGCCTTGGTGGAACCGTCGGATTACTCTACGCCTGAGCGCGCCGCTGATTTCCGGAGGGCCGTCAACGACCAGATCCAAGAGATCCGGGATCCTGGCGTCCGTAGCCTATATCAACGGGACTACAATGGTCGCCTCGCCAAAATTTTTGAAATGCAATTTCCGTCGCGTAGCGGTCCGACGAGTAACCGGCCGAGACGAAACGGCAAACACGGCAAAAAGCCTACAGTCGGACCTTCTCCCCAAGGTCCCGTTTCCTCGGCGGCGCCGACATTGGAACGATTGGTTCTCCTCGTGCTCGTGAACCACCCTGCCCTGCTCACCACTTGTCATGAAGCTCTCGCCGCAATCACCTTTCCCGGAAAGGAAGCCAAAGAACTCCAATCAGCCCTTCTGGAAACTGCTTCCGCTGAGGAAGCTATGCAGTCCGAAACCCTGGCGAACGAAGTTGAACGCCGCGGTCTTGCTTCCTTTGTGGAACGATTGAAATCCGATCGTTTGCTCAAGGTCCATAGCTTTGCCGAAGAGGCCAAAGAAACTGAGATTGCGGGTCATGGTATTCAGCATTTGTTCGATCGTCTTAGAACACTGCGCTCGCTTAGTGATGATCTTGAGGAAGCAAAGCAGTTGCTCGCCAGTCACCCAACGGATGAAAACTGGCGCCGGTTTCGAGCACTTACAGAAGAACTGCGTCGTGTGAGCGCATTGCCAGCTGGGTAGAGTTATCCCCTTTTCACCCTGCCCCATCGCAGTTTTTGCGGGCCACATGTAGACGGATTATCAAAAATTTAATCTGCTTCGATTAATTCGTATAATTCGTTTATTGCGTTTAGAGATACAGCTACATATATTGAATATTGTTAGATATCTCTGCGGATTTTTGGAGTTTAAGCATGTCAGCCCTTTTACAGGATGTTTTCTCGGAGCGTATGCCGACCGCGATCGAGACTGAAAGCGCCGGCCAGCTCCTCTCGATCATGTCTGGTTTGATCAAAGACGATGAACCCGCAAGACTTAAACTCGCATTGGGTCAGAACAAGCCTGCGGAAGTCGTTCTGTCGCCGGCGATCGCCAGTACGTTTGTTGAAATTCTAAGGTTGATCTCAAGCGGCAAAGGTTTCCGGCTTTTGCCAGTGGATGCCGAACTAACGACACAGGAAGCGGCCGACCTTTTGAATGTATCCCGGCCCTTCTTGATCAAGCTTCTTGAAAGCGGAAAGATCCCCTTCACGAAGACGGGCCGGCATCGCAGGATCAAAGCTGAAAATCTCTTCACTTACAAAGCCAAGAGAGATGGAGATCGCGATGATGCGCTTTCCGATATGGCTCGTTATGACGCTGAGAATGCATTTCTTTGACCGACAGAGCGGATCGTTTCACTGTCGTTCTCGACGCAAACGTCATTGCAGGCGCTTTAACCCGGAATATTTTACTCAGTCTCGCCGAGGCTGGTCTCTATCGACCTCGGTGGTCCGCACAGATTCTCGATGAATTTGAGCGATATTTCATAAAACGCTATGACGATGCGGAAGGTGCAATTCGTCAACGAGCGAACATGGAAAACGCCTTTCCAGAAGCTCTGGTTACGGACTACGAACAACTGATTGACGCACTCACGCTTCCGGATCCCCATGACCGGCACGTACTTGCTGCGGCCATACAAACCCGGGCAGCCCTAATCGTCACTGACAACCTCAGAGATTTTCCTTCAGACGACCTCGCAAAATTCGAGATTGAGGCTATCGGCTTGGACCATTTTCTGGCAGATGCCCTTGACCTAGCCGGCATTGAGGCGATTGCGGCGCTACGCAAGATGCGGGAGCGATTTAACGTGCCAGAGATTGATGCTGATGTATTGCTTTCGAAGATTGAGCAGCTCAAGTTGCTGGAAACGGCGGCTATCTTATACCGCTATCGGGAGCTGCTTTAGGTTCTTTCCTCATGGAAGTAGAACCGCCGACGGCCGTCCATAAAAATAGGTTGAAATAAAAATAAGGTTCGAACTCGATGATGACTCTTTTAATGACTAAATGAGGACTACCCAATTTCCCTATTGGAAAATTATATAATAAAAACAACAGATTGCAGGTCATTTCGGAAATGACTGGGTGCTATAGGTACAGCGTTAGGTGTTATCGAGTCATAGATAGGTGTCATTTGTACCTAGTTGAGGGGTGAATCGTACAAAACCCAGTGTCCTTCGTACCAATCTCAGTGTTGTGAGTACCGGATTGGACGAAAGAAGTTCGGTGTTAAATGTACAAAGCATATTGCGAATAAAGAAGTTCTTGGGTGTCGATCGTACATTGTGGCTCTGTTTCACTCTCAGATTAATTCGATTGCAGAAGATTTTCTTTTGATGTCAAGCCGGTATTACGGCATAAGCCTTTGTAAAGATGATGAAAATTGTTTGGTGTTAAAGATACAGCGGAAAAATTGGACGGTTATTGAGATCGCTGTACTAACGGCATGAAACACGGAATGAATCCGATTCGGTGTCAATGGTACAGAACTACCCTCAATCGCAATCTGGAGATTTAAGCGACGTCTTTGCCGTCTATACGTTTGTGAGACGATGATCTCTGAATGCAGAGTTTCTGTGGCACTCGTCGGCCAGTGCCGACGATTTCATAGTCGCTTAGCCAACCAGCTTCGCCAAGCTTCTCCATGGTGGCTCGGAGTTTACGCATGAAACTCTTGTACTCGTCCATATAGCCAATCGTATGCATCAGCTTTCGAGCGTCTATCTCGTACTTAGGCCCTTGGCTGGAGAGAAAACGATGAATCGCCTTCCCTGTGTCCGATAGCTGTCTGCGGACTTGCAGATCAATAAACGTGTATTCGTTTTCTAACCACTTGGCCATTATGGGTGGGAATTGGGCGAGAAAAACGGCGTCTTCTTCGTAAGTTTGCCACGCTACTTCAATGAGAGAAAGCGAGGTCCCTTTGACACCTCTATTGCGATCGATATTACGCTCAATCTGTATCTTTGTGTTACTGAGACGTTTAACAGATTCTATGCGCAGCTGATTATTGCGACCGCCTTGTGAGCATTCGCAAAGTTCCTGTATGTCAGCAAGTGTGCAGTGTACGACATGCACAGCGACGTCGGTAGCCCCTACCCGGCTATGGATGTCTGCGATCGGAATTGGAAGTTGAGCGGGTGCACCAATCAATTGATTTTGCCGTAGAAGCGTTAACGCGATCAACGTGTCTTCATCATAAACGGTCAACGGTGGGCCGTATTTCTTGCCGCGCGCCCATGATGTCGAGAATGGTATTGCATTCTCTGTATCCATGAGGCTGCGTTGCGTTGTTCTCTTACCTGGGACAAAGATAGGTATCCTTGTCAGGATCGTCGGGAACTCCTGCGAAGGACTAAGAGGGCTCGCTGAAAACCGCCCTTCTCGTTCTGCTTCGAAAAGAGCTAACTGTGCTTCTTCGACTGATTGAGAGCTGGGGCGGTTCCGCCGGTGACGTGCGAGAGTTATTGGCGCTACATTCTTGACGTTAGAACTCGTGGTGGGTCGTGAGTCTGTTTTTTCGGCAACGTCGGTTTTGGGCTGTGCCGCTACTTCTTGCTCAAGATCAGCGATTATTGTCCCAAAGGCAGAGGCTTGTGTAGATTCCATCCTAGCACGACGATTCGTGGGAGAGGCGGTAACCTTATTGTCGGCGCCCGGTGTATACCCAGTCGGCCGGTATTTGGTGTGTTTGGCCATCGAATCGTGCCTTGTTGCCACGAGATATAGTGGTCTTGGTCAAGAGTTATAGTAAACGCTATCACGTTGCAACATCAAAACAAATCAGGCATTGTTGGCCACAACAGCGTAAATGCGACCATTTGTGGCCAACTATAGCGACACCTTTCGTGAATCGCGACTCCAGAAAGAAATTCAGTCTGATATGCGACAGAAAGAAATAGGAGCAGAAATCGATTCTCCGTCACTCGCGGAAGTCAAAGCGTTGAGCAATCGAGCGTCGACGATTATTGAAGGGCTTCGGGAGCAAGTGTTTACGCCTGATCGAACAAAGCGATTGGACATAAGCTTTGCGCCAGGAAAAGCTGCCGAAATGGTCGGTCGGTCTTTAGAGTCTATTCGAAAAGCGGAAAACGCGGGAAAACTACCAGAGCAGGATAAAGATGAGCGCGGACGGCGATTAGGATACTCGCTAGAACAAGTAAACCTCATGCGCGATGTTTTTGGTACCAGGCCAGGTCGATCGGCCGAAGACACCCCAATCATCATTTCTGTGCAGAACTTTAAAGGCGGTGTTGGAAAGTCGACCGTTGTGACGCACTTAAGCCAGCACTTAGCGTTGAAAGGCTATCGCACACTTGTCATTGACTGCGACAGTCAAGCATCTACAACTACGATGTTTGGATTAAACCCTGATCTTGAAGTCGGAGATGACGAAACGCTCCAGAATTTTTTGGAGCCAGGTGGAGAGAACAACCTGCGTTATGCAGTCCGCCGAACGTACTGGGATGGAATCGACCTAATTCCATCGAACCTTGGGTTTTATGACACTGAGTACACTATTGCGGCCAAAGCCTTCCGCGAAGACTTCATGATGATGGATAGATTGAGAATCGGCGTTGAAGACATCGCTCAGGACTATGATGTTGTGCTATTGGATCCACCTCCTGCCCTTGGAATGATTAGCTTGAGCGCATTGCGAGCAGCAAACGCGCTGATCATTCCTACTCCACCAAGCACTGTTGACTTCTGTAGTACGGCCCATTTTCTGGAAATGTTGAGCGATGTCCTGACCATGTTTAACAAGGCAGGTTTGCGGAGGGAATATCAGTTCATTCGGGTTCTTGCGACTCGGACCAGCGAGCAGCATAGGGCTGATTCTCAGATTTTGACCATGATGAGCGCGGTCTTCGGAGCTCAGATGATTGAACCAAGATTGAAATCTAGCACCGAAATAAGGAATGCTGCGGCAAGAATGATGTCGGTTTACGAACTCGCAGCACCGATCACATCTAGGGAAGTCAATATGCGGTGCCGTGCATCGCTTGATCAGGTTAACGAAGCAGTGGAGCTTTTGGTGCGTAAGACATGGCATAGCCACCAAGCAGATCTGCGACGCGCAGGCTATCTATAAGGAAACGCTTCATGGCCAAAACAAAGTCTACGGACGATATGATCAATGCTGCGATCCAAGGTCTGGATACACGTCCTGAAAGACCGAAAAAGATCGAGCGCACCGCGCGACCAGAGCAAACACCGAGGCTTTTTCAGAGAGGGCACCATCTAAATGACCTAGTCTCAGGAGACTTGGTGGAAAAGACTGTCAGGATGGTTGATCCCGTAATTTGCAAGATGTGGCCGCACCATAATCGTCGATATGCCGAGTTGAACGAAACCAACTGCGCGGATTTGATTGATGGCATCAAGGCGGAAGAGGGGCAGCAGTTTGCGGCAATTGTGCGCGAACTCACAAACGACCCAGATTACAAGTATGAAGTGGTTTGCGGCGCGAGACGCCATTGGACGATCAGCTATCTTCGGGCCAATAACTACCCGAACTATAAGTTCATGGTTGAGATCCGCAGTCTGACTGATGAAGAGGCGTTCCGACTCAGTGACGTCGAAAACCGAGACCGCCTGGACATTAGCGATTATGAACGCGCGTTGGATTATCTCGGGGCCTTAGATCGGTTCTATGGCGGCAAGCAAAAAAACATGGCACAGCGGCTGAGTGTTTCCGAGGGCTGGCTATCAAAGTACCTCGATCTTGCTAGATTGCCGAAGGAGATCGTTGGTGCCTATGCCAGTCACGTTGATTTTAAGACAAGACACGCTGTGGCCCTTAAACCGTTGTTGCGGACAAAGGACCAGGAGAGAAGGGTTCTCGCGGTTGCGGGGAAACTTGCGCAGGAGCAAGAAGAGCTTCGAAAGGCGGGACGTAGTCTGATTGATGGCGTGTCGGTTATTGCGCGACTAAAAGCTGGTGCGGCACAGCACACTAAGAAAGCGCCGCCTCAGACAGTTGACGAGTACAGGACGGATGACGGCAGCGTATTCCTAAAAGTGAAGCGGGGAGGGGGCAGCACTGTTTCTATGGAGTTGAGACCGAAAGCCGGCGCTACAAAAAAGGAGTTTTTGCAGGCGTGCGGCACGGCATTTGACGCAATCGGCGCGAAATAAATTTCCCATGGGAAATTTCGGCATATCACATTGTTAATTAACAAGAATATGTTTCTTGAGCTCGAATTTTTCGCGCATTTCGGTTCGCCGGATCCTTGGATGTATGAAAACCAACGTCTCTGCCGAGAATTGATGTGCGAGCAAGCGTACCGTTAACACCGAACTGTTGAGTTGCGGTCAAAACTCATCAAGACTAACGATAGCCATTGTTCACATTTAGGGTCACGAATTGCGTGTTGTCAGGCAAAAGTATTGCTTGAGGGCGAAGTCACAATTTGAAGGCGATGATCTAGAGGCCAACAAAGGTGTGAGTTCGGGCCTAGTTGAGGCGGGTCGACTCTGAAACAAGTTGAAATTTGAGTTCGTATAGAGCCATTTGAAGGGGTGATAACGGTGCTTTATCGATTGAACTAAGATGGCGTTAGCCAGTTCGCGAATATCGCCAAAGTCGACTTCTCAGCACATATCTGTACCATTGACACCAAGCGTCTCTTTTCAAGTCTGCTAGAGGTTCATCGTGTTCCAGGAACGGGTTAAACCTTCTTCTGTGATTCAAGCGATAGCGTAAGCCCGAAAACGCGAGCGCCCTGTCAGCTCCCGCACGACGCCAGTGCTGACGAGATCCTCAATGAGTGTGCCGGCAGCTTGTTGGCTCATATCCAGCTTCCTGGCCACCATCGGCGCGGAGACTAAGGGCTCTTCCAGAATGAGCTCTGCGAGGGCCGGTAGGCGCGACGATTTCCTGCGGCCCTCAAGACGCCGGGCCAATTGGGTTTGGGCCAGGCTAAGCTCCTGGAGGCGCTTGAGGCCATCCTGGGCCGCTCGGGTGACGGCCCGGCAGAAGACCTTGATCCAGCTCTCCAAGGGAACAACGGGTCTATCGAACCATCTAAGGGCCTTCAAACCAACGCAGAGGCAGAGCGCCTGACCATCGATCTTTTGACGCCGCCAGAGCAGGGGCGGGGCGAGCAGGCGGCCGATCGTTTCATTGCGCTGCTGGAAGGGTTGGATATGGTTCCAGGCATGCAGAGCGACCGCCGTGGCCGGCAGGGCAGGGAAGGCATCAAAGGCGGGTAAGATGTAGAGCCAGTCTTCCAGGCGCGTCTCAGCAAGCCAATCGGGATCCTGCATCAGCAGATCCATGGTGTCTTCCCGGGCGGCTTCGTCGACCTGGTCGCGGGTTTCCTGAAGGGAGATGAGCCCGTCGAGTTTCAATGCATCTAAAGGCTCTTGCCGACCAAGACGACGTCGCAGGAGTAGGATCGATCGGGCTTGAAAGAGTTCATGACTGGGAGCACGCGCATTGGTGTTGGCGTCATCGAGCACTAGGTCTTCCAGGGGGACGAGATCTCCTTCGAGCCAGAGGGCTGCCGCGGCCTCCTCGAAGTCGGCTCTGCGCAACCAAGCGGTTTTGAGCGCACTTGATGCTAAGGCTTGATCCAGGCGCGCAAGCGCTTCTTCGGCTTCTTCCCAAGCCCCAACGAATTTGTCCCAGGGAAGGTTGGTTGGAATCGCATAACTCATTGACACACTTCACGTGATCTTCTTTAAAACAAGTTAACTCACCATTAACTTTCAGTACAGAGGGCTTTTCAAGTTGATGTCTATCACTTACGATAATTAACCCTTATCGTAAGTGATGGAATCCTCTACAATACCGCCTGCGGCGGGCGCCACTTTGGGGGCCGAGCACTAAGGCGAGGGCAGGGACTCCATGGCCACAGACGAAGACGCGGAGAGAAGCACCGAGACAAACCAGGACCCGAGCGATCGCCTGGGTGCGCTGATATCCGTGGTGTCCTTCGAGCGGCAGGATCTGGTCACTGATCTGCTCACCGAAGCGGATCTCAACACCCTGAAGCATCTGGCACGCAAGGGGACACCGGAAAACTCGCTGCGAGCGCTAACCTCGGACCTCGCCTATCTGGAAGCCTGGTGCCTGGCGGCAACCGATCAGGCTCTATCTTGGCCGGCACCGGAATCACTCACTCTGAAATATGTGGCGCATCATCTCTACGATGCAGCTGAGCGCGCGCGGAATCCGGATCACGGGATGCCGGAGAATGTTGAATTGGAACTGCGCACGCGGGGCCTTCTGCGGACCGAGGGGCCGCAGGCGCGCCGGAAGCTATCAAGTTGGGCGACTCTGCACCGGATTCGGGGAGAGAAGGGGCCATTTGAGTCCCCGAGCTTACGTGAAGCCGTTAAGCGCGCGGCAAAAGCTGCCGATCGGCCGCGGGAACGAAACAGCCGCCGAGCGATCACCCGGAGTGTTCTGGAAGATCTCTTGGACACCTGTAGGGACGGCAGTCCTGCTTCACTGCGCGACCGCGCTTTGCTGTTGGTGGCTTTTGGGTCAGGCGGCCGCCGGCGGAGTGAACTCGCTTCGCTCAAGGTCAAGCAACTGATCGAAGAAGAGCCCGTGCCGGGGTTATTGGGTTTTGGCTGCAAAAAGTGACGCTAAGGAAATAGGGTCTTTTCAATGGGTTACGCCAGGCCACCGAATCTAACTCATTGAAATTGTAGGATCTCAAGCTTTTTTCGGATTCTATGATCAGCTGGCTTATCCTTCGCTTGAAGGAGAGCTCAAATGCAGCGTTGGCACGAACAGTATCTTGGCTTCAGTCATTTTCCGGCCTCATTGTCGTCTGTCGAAGTCGAACACTATTTCACGCTCAGCGATGCTGAGTTAGCGCATGTTAAGACGAGACGGCGCCCGTTAAATCGTCTGGGCGTTGCTTTGCAGATCGGGTTTCTGCGAATGACGGGGCGGCTCCTCAATTCTTTCCAGATGGTGCCGCCGGACGTCCTAAATCACCTTGGCGCCCAGCTTCATATCGTGCCGCCGCGACTTGCATCGATCAGAGCGCTCTACCGGCGCCGGCGAACTCTATTCGATCATCAACGTATCTCTATGCAATCGATCGGGTTTCGGAATTTGACGCGGCATGCCGAGCGGGGATTGACAGCGTTCTTACGTAAGAGCGTCGAGACAACTTTTCGCCCAGACGCACTTGCACTAGAAGCCCGTACTTGGCTTTACCAGCATTGCTATGTTGCCCCTGCCGCAAGACCTATAAATTCCCTTGTCCGCGCTGCGCTACGTCATGCGGAGACACGTCTTGGAAAAGACATCATGACCGCCGTCAATGCAGCGACACTGACGGAATGGCGAGAGGCGCTTCTGCAGCGCCACGAAGGTGGGGAGAGAACAGTCCTTGAGTGGTTGCGAGAGCCGCCCCAGGGCAAGACACAGAAAGATGTGTCAAACCAATTTGACAAGTTCGATTTTCTGGCGGCACTAAGGCTAGAATGCTTGCCCCTGAAAAAGGTGTCTTTATCACGGCTCTATTTCTATGCCCGGCCAATGACCCGCCGGCGTCCCGCGGCGCTCACCCGATTAAAGGAGCCGCGCCGGACAATTGAGTTGGTTTGCTTTCTGCGTTGGCTGCAATTGGAAGTCACAGACTCTTGCATCAACTTGTTCGATCATTCCGCAACGGATCTGTGGCGTCAGGCACAACAGAGGGCGCGCGATCGACAACTTGAGCAAATTGATCGTTATCAACGGCTGATCCCAGACCTTCGCAGACTCGCGGACGATGAATCCATAACTGTGGAGGAACTGAGAGCGAAACTATCGGCGCTAATCGGCCCCTTTGAGACACCGGACTATGTCCGCAATCATAGTGCAGTGGCACGGCACGAACTCAGCCGATTCAGGGGACGCCTACGGGCATTGATGAAGCGGGCAGCCAAACTGCCATTTGAAATCGCTGAATCAAATCCACTCGAGGCCGCATTGAATTCAATACGGAGTGTTTATGACAAGGACGGTCGCGTTCTACTACCAGGCACCACCAGTCCATTCTCGAATATCTGGGACACATTGATCCTGGATGAGAATCCAGCGGCTGCGATGGCTGCATTTGAGGCCGCTACAATGTTGACACTTAAACGCTCTCTGCGGAACGGCACGGCTGCTCTCGGTGAAAGCCTGAGTTACCGCAGCGCTGAGAATCTATTGGTGCCCAGCACTGTATGGGAGAAGGAACGAGCACGCCTTTATCGTCACCTCAGAGTGCCGCCGTCACTAGATAACTATGTTCGTCGGCTGCGTGATGTCGCGCAGAGCTCTCTCTACGGACTTGCCAAAACAATCGAGGAGGGGGCTATCACGATAGAACAAAATCGGATCCGCATTCCGCGGGCCAAGCCTCATCCGGAAGACGAGGACGTTGGTCGCATCAGGCGCGATATCTTTGAATTGTCCGGCCTCATACAATTGCCTGATTTGCTAGTTGAGATCGACAGTCAGACGCGCTTTTCCTGGTTGCTGCTGGGGCGAAGCCCAAGAAATGAGAGAGAGCTGATCACACTGTATGGCGCCGTCTTTGCTCTTGGAACAGACCTGACCGCCGCAGAGGTCACGCGGATGGTGCCAGGGCTTTCGGAAGAAGCCGTGGGATCCATGATAAGGCTAATCGAAGAGGATCAGCGCCTGCGTCGAGCAAATGATGCCATCGTTCAATATCTCAGATCGCATGAGGTAGCAGAGGCCTGGGGAACCGGGTTGTTTGCATCATCGGACATGACCAGTCTCGATGCCACCCGTCATCTCTGGAACGCCCGTTTGGATCCAAGGCGCCGGAGCTACGCAGTTGGAACCTATACACACGTTCTCGATCAGTGGAGCGTTATCTATGACCAGCCAATCGTCCTGAACCGCAGACAAGCCGGCGTTGCGATAGAGGGAGCCTTGAGGCAAAGCCATGTCGAGCTTGAGAAGCTTGCTGTCGATACGCATGGTTTTACTCACTTTGCTATGGCATTGGCAAAATTGCTTGGCCTTGATCTCTGTCCACGCATGGCAAATCTGAGTGAAAGAAAGCTTCTCGTTCCGCGTGGACTGGACATTCCGCCGGTGCTCGAACCGGTAACGGAGCGCGTACCTCTGGGGGCTAAAGTTAAAAATGGCTGGGACGGTCTCGTCCGCCTTGCCGCATCGGTGGACGGCGGATGGTGCCAGGCCACTTATGTTCTCGACCGCTATGGCGCTGCCGGCCGGGGCGATCCTGTATATGAATGCGGCACGGCTCTGGGCAAAATCTTGCGCACGATCTATCTTTGCGACTACTTGGGCAATCTGGCTTTCCGTCAAGAGATGTTGGATCTATTGAACCAAGGAGAGTCGGTTCATCAATTGCAAAGGGCCCTTCACAATGGGGCTATCACTGCAAAACGCGGTCGCTCCCGCGAGCAAATAAAGGCGATATCTGGCGGCCTCGCTCTGCTTACAAATGCTGTGATGGCATGGAACACAGCTCAGATGCAGAAATTTCTCGATGGGACATCCGGAACCTACCCAATGGCAGCCTTCGCCAGCATTGCCCCTGTAAACTTCAAGCACATCAACATGCGCGGGATTTTCACCTTTGACCTGGGTGACCAAAGACACCGGCTCATCCAGACGCCTGTAGAGGCTCGCCTAAAAGGCCAAATCTGACGGTAAAACTGGGTCAAGCTGGAAATCCCATTAAATCAATGAGTTGCCTAACACAGCGATCGCAAGCTATTGAAATAGAACAACTTCCTTAGCGTCACTTTTTGCAGCGAGAACCCGATAACCCCATCTTGGACAGCCTGGCCAAGGGGCGACACTCAATGGGTCGCCAATCCGTTGTTCAGGCAAGACCAGCCTGTCAGAAGCTATTCTCTACATTAACGAAGGCGAAAAGCTCTTCGCTAACGAGCCCGAAGTTCATGCGAAACTCGTCAGTTCAGGCCAAACGAGGCGGTTTGCCTACGATTGTTATCCCCATGCGATGATGGCCGCCGGATTTATAGATTGTGTTGTCGACTACGATCTGAAGCCCTTTGATTACCTCCCGCTGGCCGGAGTGATTGAAGCGGCAGGCGGCATCATAACGGATTGGCACGGTAACAAGCTCGGCTTCGGTTCGGACGGAAAGGTTGCTTCGGCCGCGACGCCTGAACTTCATCGCGAATTGCTCGACATCCTTTCTTCGGGAGGGACGGGTCGATGAGCGCTCCAGCTGCTCTTGTTCAGCAAGACGAGGCACTTCTGACGATCAGGGACGGGGCGCCTTTTGAGATCATCAATCCCTATGGCGACAGTCGGATTGTTCTGATCTGCGAACATGCTTCGAGCCAGGTGCCGGAGCGGCTAGATAATCTGGGTCTGCCCGAAGATCAGCTTTCCAGCCATATCGGTTGGGATCCCGGCGCGCGAGATCTGGCGACGGGCCTGAGCTCAGCACTCAACGCACCGCTTGTGGCGGCCCGCTTCTCCAGACTGATCTATGATTGCAACCGGCCTCCGGATGCGCCAAGCGCGATGCCGCATCGCACCGAAGTGTGTGACGTTCCCGGTAATGAGCACATTACAGAAGCAGAGCGCTTAGCTCGTGCGGAAGAAATTTATCACCCGTTTCACCAAGCGGCGTCTGACGTCCTGCGCTTCAAACGCGACAACGGCATCGATCCCGTTGTTGTAACGGTTCACAGTTTCACGCCGGTATTCAACGGCAAGCAAAGATCGGTGGACATTGGCTATCTGCATGCAGAGGATGATCGTCTGTCAACGGCACTGCAATATCATTCCACCTATTGCACTCGGTACAATGTTCAGCTCAATCAGCCCTATGCGCCGGTCGATGGGGTGCTGCACACAATCGAAAAGCATCTTGAAAGCGGTGCGTTTCCTTATGTGATGATCGAGGTCCGCAACGATCTCCTCGCTGACACTGAGACCCATGCGGATATCCTTTCACTCCTCTCAGAATGCATCCCGAAAGCTGTTTCCAGCTTGGATGATCACCCCTGAACGTCAGAAATCTGGAACCCGATGACAGAAAAACTCACTTTCGAGAAACTCAAACAGCAAGTTGCAGAAGGAGAAGTCGACACTGTTCTGACTTGCATCATCGATATGCAGGGGCGGTTGATGGGCAAGCGCTTTGTCGCGCAGTATTTCGTCGATAGTGCCTGGGAAGAGACCCATTGCTGCGATTATCTCCTGGCCACCGATCTTGAGATGGCGACCCCGGATGGATACGCCTCGACCAGTTGGGAATCGGGCTATGGCGACTATGTCATGAAGCCCGATCTGGAAACCCTGCGGCCGGTTCCATGGCTAGAGGGGACAGTGATGGTGCTCTGTGATGTTCTTGATCATCACACCCATGAACCGGTCAGTCACTCCCCAAGACAGGTCCTGAAATGCCAGATCGAACGCCTCAGCGCGCTTGGCTTCGAAGCGGCCATGGCAACCGAGCTCGAATTTTTCCTCTTTACAAAGTCTCTCGATGAGTTGCGCAAGGATGGCTACCGAGATCTTGATCCTATCAGCGGCTACAACGAAGACTATCATATTCTTCAGACCACCAAGGAAGAACATGTGATGCGGCCGATCCGCAATCATCTCATTGCGGCCGGCCTCCCGGTCGAAAGTTCTAAAGGTGAGGCTGAGGCAGGACAGGAAGAGCTGAATATCAAATATGATGCTCCGCTCAATTGTGCCGATCACCATGCGATTGCAAAGCATGCAGTCAAGGAGATCGCCTGGCAGCAAGGTCATTCGGCCACTTTTCTCCCGAAGTGGCATCACGACCGGGTGGGCTCCTCCTCCCATATCCACCAGTCCCTTTGGAAGGATGGCCAGCCTGCTTTCTCCGATGAAGATGGTGAACACGGGATGTCGGCTCTGATGCGACAATATCTCGCCGGACTTCTTAAATACTCACCTGACATCACCTTCTTCCTTGCTCCTTATGTGAACAGCTACAAGCGCTTCCAGAAGGGCACTTTCGCACCCACTAGTATCGTCTGGTCGATCGACAACCGAACAGCTGGTTACAGACTTTGCGGCGACGGGACAAAGGCCGTGCGGGTTGAGTGCCGGATCGGTGGCTCCGACATCAATCCGTATCTTGCCATGGCCGCGCAACTGGCGGCTGGACTTGCCGGCATAGAGGAGAAGCTTGATCTCCCACCTCCGCTGACCGGGGATGCCTATCAGGCCAAGAAAGCCAAACAGATCCCAGACAATTTGCGCGATGCCATGGTGACCTTGAGGAAATCGAAAATGCTCCGAGCCGCATTTGGCGACGAGGTGGTCGATCACTACCACCGCTGTGCCGAATGGGAGCAGAAAGAATTTGACCGCGTGGTGACCGATTACGAGATCGCGCGCGGCTTTGAGAAAGCGTGATCGGGACAAGAAAAATGACAAGAACTGTACACTGTATTTCACCGATTGATGGCTCCATTTTCGCGGAACGGCCTTTGGCCAGCTACGACACTGCGAAATCGGCGGTTGGCGAGCTTAGTACGGCGCAAGCGGAATGGGCTGCGCGCCCGCTGCAGGAACGCATCGATCTGGTTATGGCCGGTGTTGCGGCCATCGGTGATCTCAACGATGAGATCGTACCGGAACTTGCGCATCAAATGGGCAGACCGATCCGCTACGGCGGTGAGTTTGGCGGCTTTAGTGAGCGCGCCAGCCACATGGCATCAATCGCTCAAGCGAGCCTCGCACCGATAGAGGTTTCTGACGACGCCGATTTCAAGCGCTATATCGAGCGGGTTCCCCATGGTGTGGTTCTGGTCATCGCGCCCTGGAACTACCCCTATATGACGGCCATCAACACGGTCGCACCTGCCTTGATTGCGGGCAACACAGTTCTTTTGAAACACGCCTCACAGACACTCCTGGTGGGCGAGCGCATGGCCGACGCGTTTCATTCTGCCGGTGTTCCGAAAGATGTCTTCCAGAACATCTTTCTCGATCACGATGTGACGAGAAAAGTGATCTCTGATGGCTCATTCGGGTTCATCAATTTCACAGGGTCTGTCGGTGGCGGTAAAGCCATGGAACAGGCGGCAGCCGGAACCTTCACCGGAATGGGTCTGGAACTTGGCGGCAAGGATCCAGGCTATGTGATGGAAGACGCCGATCTCGATGCAGCGGTCGATACCTTGATCGATGGTGCCATGTTCAATTCCGGCCAGTGTTGTTGCGGCATTGAGCGTATCTATGTGATCGAATCTCTCTTTGACACCTTCGTCGAAAAGGCGGTGAAGATTGTTGAAGGATACAAGCTCGGCAATCCGCTAGATCCCGAAACGACGCTTGGACCGATGGCGCATAAGCGCTTTGCCGAAGAAGTCCGAGGACAGATTGTAGAAGCGGTCGAGGCGGGTGCGAAGGCCCATATTGCGACCTCCGAGGAAGATGATGGCGGGGCCCATTTGACGCCGCAAATCCTGACAAACGTCACCCATGACATGCGGGTCATGCGCGACGAGAGTTTTGGGCCAGTCGTCGGCATCATGTCCGTCAAGGATGATGCCGAAGCGGTTTCGTTGATGAATGACAGCGATTTTGGCCTGACGGCTTCGCTGTGGACGAGGGATGTCGCCCGGGCTGAGGCCATCGCCGACCAGATTGAAACCGGGACAGTCTTCATGAACCGCTGTGATTATCTAGATCCGGCCCTCTGTTGGACGGGCTGCAAAGACACCGGGCGCGGCGGCGGGCTTTCCGTCATCGGCTACCACAACCTCACGCGACCGAAATCATACCATCTAAAGAAAGCACAATAAGAAATGTCACCAACAGGCACCTGGTCTTATCCTACCTCCATTCGTTTCGGCGCCGGTCGGATCTCAGAAATCGCCGATGCATGCCAAGTAGCCGGAATATCCAAACCACTCCTGGTGACCGACAAAGGCCTCGCCGGCATGGAAATCACAACCCGTACACTCGATCTTCTGGAGGAAGCGGGTCTGCGTTGTGGTCTGTTTTCCGCTGTCGATCCAAATCCGACAGACCTAAATTCAAACGAAGGCGTCCGCGCTTTCCGGGAGGGCGGCTATGACGGCGTCATAGCCTTTGGGGGTGGGTCGGGCTTGGATCTTGCGAAGGTGATTGCCTTCATGGCAGGCCAGACCCGGCCCTTGTGGGATTTTGAAGATATTGGCGACTGGTGGACCCGCGCCAATGCGGACGCGATCGCGCCAATCGTGGCTGTACCGACGACCGCTGGAACGGGATCGGAAGTCGGCAAGGCAAGCGTGATCACCAATTCAGAAAGTCATGACAAGAAGATCATCTTTCATCCCAAGATGCTGCCGTCGGTTGTTATTTGCGACCCTGAACTGACGGTCGGCATGCCAAAATTCATTACAGCGGGAACCGGACTTGATGCTTTCGCCCATTGTGTCGAAGCCTATTCAAGCCCCCATTATCACCCGATGAGCCAGGGGATTGCGCTGGAGGGCATGCGGTTGGTCAAGGACTACCTGCCGCGCGCCTATGAGGATGGCACGGATATCGAAGCCCGCGCGAACATGATGTCGGCAGCAAGCATGGGGGCCACCGCGTTTCAGAAGGGACTCGGTGCCATTCACGCGCTCAGTCATCCGATTGGAGCGGTTCACCACACCCACCACGGAACAACGAATGCCGTTTGCATGCCGGCGGTCCTCAAATTCAACGCGGACGCCATTCGTGATCGATTTGATGCGGCGGCTGCTTATTTGGGTATCGAGGGCGGATTCGATGGTTTCTGTGCCTATGTCGATGATCTCAACGCCTCGATGGGTGTTCCGAAGACGCTGACGGAACTGGGTGTCGACGATCCTGATATTGACGCTTTAACGGACGCGGCATTGCGCGATCCGAGCACCGGCGGCAATCCCATCGAAATGACGCACGAGAATACCAGGGCTCTGTTCGAGCAATGTCTCTAGCAGGTCGAATGATGATGACAAATCGAGGAGGAGCGACAAGCACCACGTAGCATCAATTGAATTAGTTTCGATCTGATCTGACACTGCTCCGTTGGAGGAGCGAGGGTTACCGGTTTTGATGGTGGTGCAAACCCAACCATCGAAACACTTCATGGAGGTAACCCTCATGCTACGGCCCTGTTGCAAAGAATCCGGTTATCGCTCTATAGGCTCTAGGGGTTGTAATTTTTCTGGATAGTGGCTGATGGATTTTTTCAAGTTTCGTCATTTCAGTGGCGTGGCGATCCTCCAGTGCGTTCGGTGGTACTGCAAATACGGGATCAGCTACCGGGACCTTGAAGAGATTATGGAAGAGCGCGGTCTGGAAGTTGATCACACGACGCTTTACCGTTGGGTTCAACGCTATGCGCCCGAGATGGAAAACAGCTTCAGTGGTATCAGAACCGCTATTCAACGTCGTGGCGTGTAGACGAGACCTATGTCAAAGTCAGAGGTCAGTGGAAGTACCTCTACAGAGCGATCGACAAGGATGGAGCCACCCTGGATTTCTATCTGTCCCATACTCGCAACACCAAGGCTGCCAAGCGGTTTCTGAAGAAAGCGCTCAAGCGCAGTAAGCATTACATCCCGGCATCGATTACCTCAGACAAGGCGCCTTCCTACGGAGCCGCAATCCGGAAATTGAAAGACGAAGGGGTGATCCCAGAGGATCTTCTGCACCGGCAGGTCAAGTATCTGAACAATCGGCTCGAGAGCGATCACGGCAAGCTGAAGCGCCTGATCAATCCGACTCTCGGCTTCAAATCCATGAAGACCGCCTATGCCGCCATCAAAGGCTTTGAGATCATGCGCATGTTCAGAAAAGGCCAGTTCGATCGCTGGTTCTATGGAGAAACCGGACCAAAAGCAGAGGCCAAATTCATCAACCGTATATTCAACCTCTACGCCTGAAATCCATCAAAAACCAAGGCGACTCTGTCCGCAGCGGATATGTGCAACAGGGCCCTATTTAGCACTGAGCCGGACTCGACTCCACAAAGACACGAAAAGCGTCATCTCGGGACTGATCAAGCAATCCCAAAGACTGCCAAAGGAGCTCTACAAGTCCCTGACTTGGGATCGCGGCAAAGAGCTGGCAGATCATCCGCGCCTGACAATGGCAACCGATATCGAAGTCTACTTCTGCGACCCGCATTCGCCATGGCAGCGGGGATCGAACGAAAACACCAACCGCCTGCTCCGACAATACTTGCCTCGCGGAACCGACTTGTCCGTGCATTCCCAGGCCAAACTCGGGGCAATCGCCAGACAATTAAACGAACGACCACGCAAAACACTGCAATATCAAACGCCGGCAGAGAAGTTCGCTGACTGTGTTGCGGCGATCAGTTGAATCCACCCCCGCTTCGCGGTCGTTGGTCGCTCTTGCAGCGAATGACATGGTGTGTTTGCGGTGGTCGCTCTCCTCGGGCGAACGAGGTCCAGTATTCTGTCCTCACAAACCACAAGCCTTTGAGGAGAACGACCATGTCGTATTATGTTGGACTTGATGTATCCGTCAAAACCGTATCGATCTGTGTTGTGAATGCCGAAGGTGCAATCATTGCACGTGGCGAGACAAGCTCGGATCCAGACCAGATTGCATCCTTCCTCAACAAACACGCGCCCGATCCGGAGCGCGTTATACATGAGAGCGGCATTCTAGCGATATGGCTGACCCGCGAGTTAGAGAAGCGCGGCTTGCCGATCATCTGCATTGATGCCCGTCTGGCGCACAAAGCTTTATCGGGCCGGATCAATAAATCAGATCCCGGGGATGCTGAAGGTCTGGCTCATCTCGCGCGGACCGGTTGGTTCAGCAAGGTTCACATCAGAAGCGAGGCGTCGGAACGTGTCCGAGTTTTGATTGGAACGCGAGAGCGCTTGATCAGGATGCGCAAAGATCTGGAAGGACATGTGCGCGGTGTCCTGAAGGTCTTCGGGATCTGCATGGGCGCTGTGCGCCGTACGAAACTGCGGCAGGGTTTTCGCGATCAGCTTGCCGACGCAGCCGCCACCGATCCGGCGATTGGCGTCATGGTCGAAATGTTTAATCCAATCCACAAAGCGCTTTGTGCTGCCACAGACGCCATGGACGAGGAACTCAAAGACATCGCGCGAGAAAGTGACCTTGCCCGCCGCCTCATGACAGCCCCCGGCGTTGGTCCAGTCGTCGCACTGTCCTTTATCGCAACGCTTGATGACGCCGCCCGCTTCAAGAGATCGAAAGATGTGGGCGCGTTTCTGGGTCTAACGCCCAGGCGGCACCAGTCCGGTGAAATGGACTGGTCAGGGTGTATCTCGAAATGTGGCGACCGCGATCTGCGAAGATTGCTCTATTCCGCAGCAACGACGCTGATCACCCAGGTCAGAAAACCTTCGCCCTTGCTGACATGGGCCAAACGCCTGCAGGATCGCAAAGGCTTCAAGAAAGCCGCCGTCGCAACATCGCGCAAACTCGCGGTTATCCTGCACTGTATCTGGCGTGACGGAACCGTCTTTGAAACCAGAACGGAGGCGGAAGCATAATTCAATAAACTGAATACCTGCCCGAGAAACCAAGGGCGGGTTCAACGTCCTTCGGGACGGAGGCGGATCAAGCCAGTCTAAAGCGGCCGAAGGGGTATACAGCCCACTTCGCGAATGACATTTTGGCCGATCAGCTCCCGGAGGCCATCATGAAGCGGTACGACCGACTTCGTAGAGAACCATGACCCCGAAAGACAACGAACCCCTATACCTTGACACCGCCGCAAACAGAGAACCGCTTTCCGCCCTCCACGTAGAATGCTGCGCTCCGAACTAAGGACGCAGAAGGCTCCAAAGCTGCCATTTGATAAGAGTATGTTGGGGCGACCTGCGCGATGTTCGATCGTATGCGACTGCTTCACGTCTTCTTGGGAAAGCGGTCAAGGCGCGGTTTTGTACATATGCAGTGTGTGCATTTCTTGACAATGTAGCAAAAATTGCTACATTGCGTAAGATATTGAATGGAGAATGTCACATGGCGAGAAATCCAAGCATTTCCCTGACAGAGCACCAGCAGAAAAACATTCAAGAGCTGATCGAATCAGGGCGCTATCAAAGCGTAAGTGAGATCATGCGCGCAGGCTTGCGGCTTTTGGTCGACCAAGAAAGGCAGCGGACCGCTGTCGTTAAGCAGCTTGAGAAAGCAGCGCTTGAAGGGCTGAATTCTGCCGCTGTTGATGACTTTGACGTTGATAAATTTTTGGCTGAAAAGCGAAAAAAATGGAGCGGTGTGTAGGTGGGTAAAGTCGTCTGGAGGCAGGCCGCAATTGATGACCTCGACAAGATTTACGATTACATCGCGCAAGACGCGCCTGCGCGTGCGGCAAGCTTCGCTGACGAACTGACCAAGAAAGCGAATGATCTCTCCGACTTCTCACAGTTGGGGCAAAACTATCTACCGAACTTGCCAAGTGTTCGGATTTTTCCATACAAAAATTATCTCTTCATCTTCAAACCGCTTTCGAGCACCAAAGGGATTGAGCTCCTCCGTATTTTCCACGGTGCGCAAGACTATCTCAACGCTTTCACCGACGATCTTTAAGAGCCCGCGGCGCACATCTTCAAAGGCTCTTCCTCCCGCAGGTGGCTGTCATCGTCCGGTGCCCAGGTTTCCAGATCCGGATACCATGTCTCGACAACCTGCCGATCCTGGAGCAGCAAGTTGATCGACCGCGAGCCGCAGGCACTGCAGACAATCTTCTCCCGTAGCTCCCGTACGTTCACAAAGGGAGAGAGGGCAGGGCGGTTGATCAGATCATTGGGATCGATATGGTTCTTGTGGCGGCAATCTTCGCACCAGGCGCTTAGAATGATATTGGCGTCTGCCATCGCGCCGAGGGTCCAGTAATCCACTATGCGGACCTTTCCTTGTATTCGGCTATCCGCCGGGAGATCGTAGACTTGTTCACGCCTAAGACCTCCGCGACCTCTTCGTAGGTGGGGTCTGATGCCGGACAGTGCAGAATCCTAAGCTAAGCTTGAAGGAAGTCTTGGACGATTTTTGCATATTCAACAGGCGCTTCAACCATTGGGTAGTGTCCGGTCTTCATGACGTAACTTGTAAGATTTGGATACCAATCTTCAAAAAGTTGGCCTGTCGATTCCTTGCGGAGGGTTTCTCCATCATAAGAACCAAAAATCACCAAGAGCGGTGTTTCGTTGCCAGACACCTCGCCTGAATAGTCGGATTTGGCGAACATCGAGACATAGGCTTTCATCGCCTCGGCGTTCACTGATCGTCGGTTCAGAAGAAGTTTATTATTAACCCATGCGTCACCATACTGTGCGCTGGTTAGTGCATGCATTGCCGTTCTGAACGCATCATCGTCAAATGGAACAGTCTCAAAGAAGGCGAATGTATTTTTATCTGGCTGGGCACCGGAAGCGGGTACGGGAACAGCTGCAATTACTCGGTCCAGTCGCTCTGGGATATCGCTCATGATCTTCTGGACAACCATTCCTGTCATCGAATGCCCAACAACAGAAAACCGATCCCACGAAAGACTGTTCGCCAGGTTCCTGACATCGGCAGAAATTTCTTCAGCCGTGTAATTACCGATCATGTTAATGGATGCGCCATATCCTCTCACATCAGCAAAAGCTATCTCCAATTGGCTGCCATCCAGAAATGCTGACGCAAACGCATAATCGCCATCCGAACTAACAGACCAATCGTGTAGGAAAATAGCTTTGATATCTCCATCACCGGCTACTTTGTGACCGATAACACCATTTTGGGGCGCAACTGATTTAGCCGGATAAAAGTTGTTTCCGCCTAGGCCAGAAATATGCGGCAACGCCAATCGTTCATTGAAAATTTCATCTGTCATCGGATTTGTTCTCTATCCCTTTTACTGATTGCGGTCGTTGTCCTTGTTGACGGCGGAGTTTCTTACCGCGAGCTCGGGCGGCGGCCAGGCCCGGTTTTACGTGTTCACTGATCAGGTCGCGTTCGAATTGAGCGATACCGGCCAGCATTGTCGGCATCATGTGGCCATGGAGATCGGAAACACTAACCTTAGTAGCATTGGCTCACGAGCCCGCGGCCCGCATCTTCAACGGTTCTTCGTCCCGCAGGTGGCTATCGTCGTCCGGCACCCAACTTTCCGGATCCGGATACCACGACTCAACGACATGCCGATCCTGAAGCAGCAAGTTGATCGATCGCGAGCCGCAGGCACTACAGACGATCTTCTCACGCAGCTCACGGATATTCACGAAGGGCGAGAGGGCAGGGCGGTTGATCAGATCATTGGGATCTATGTGGTTCTTGTGGCGGCAATCTTCGCACCAGGCGCTTAGAATGATATTGGCGTCTGCCATCGCGCCGAGGGTCCAGTAATCCACTATGCGGACCTTTCCTTGTATTCAGCTATCCGCCGGGAGATCGTTGACTTGTTCACGCCTAAGACCTCTGCAACCTCTTCGTAGGTCGGTAAGCTGCCGTCCTTGTGGGGCGTCTCCAGCAGCTTTACAGCCATCTCGATTTGTTTATCTCCGAGTTTTCGCTTGCGGCCGAATTTGGTGCCCTTAGCCTTGGCCGCTTCCAGTCCTCGCAGGGTCCGCTCGCGAATGAGATTCCGTTCCAGCTCCGCGAAGGCGCCGGCGATTGTGAAGATCGCCTTGCCGGTCGCGCTGCTCGGATCGATACCGTCCGATAGCGATTGAAAGGCAACCCCGCGCTGTTCCATGTCTTGAATGAAGTCCAGCAACTCGACCGTCCTGCGGCCGAGACGATCCAGCTTCCAGACAACGAAGGTGTCGCCTTTGCGCAACTGGGCGAGAGCCTTTTCAAGTTCTGGTCGGATGACCCGGCCAGAAGAGATGTTCTCGCTGTAGACTTTATCGCAGCCTGCTTCCTGAAGAGCCTTCAGTTGAAGATCCAGATTCTGCTCATGGGTCGATACGCGCGCGTAACCGATCTTCATGTTGCATAACTCTTTTTTTATTTTTTACTAATGCAACAATATATGCAACAAACTTTCGCAACAACAGAAATCGCAGCTTTTTCCCAGAAATCGGTTTCTCTGCAAGCCTTGCGAAAACGATCGATTATGCAACGAAGATATTTCGCACAAGAATCCTATTGCGAGTGCTTGGAACGAAATATACCCTTATAGGTGCAGTTGGCATTTTACGCCGAGATGTTGATTGCCGAACATACGGAAGCCGGACTGACTCCACATAGGTCCGGCTTCTTTCGTTATGGCTTCAGAGAGAAGGGCGGAGAGCTACCATCCGCTGAATGAGACATGAATTAGCGCTTTGCGGACATTGACGAAGCTTCTGGCAGAGCGATAGTTGGACGACATGCAGCGTACAGGCGGACGAGCGGTGTTGGGTCTTCGAAAAGGCACGGTTGAACTGATGTCGCATCAGCCCGAATGGCGGTTCGCTTTCGTGGCAGAGCGCAATCGACTTTCCGACGCCATCGGTTTGGATAAATACCGTGTTGAGCATATCGGCAGCACGTCGGTGCCCGGACTACCAGCTAAACCGGTCCTGGACATGGCAGTGCTCGTTAGGGAGCGCGAATTGATGCCGGCGCTCAAGAGTGCTTTGACTTCAAAGGGATACATTGACCGAGGGGATAAGGGACAAAATGGCGGCCATCTCTTTGTCTTTGAGGAATCCGTCGAAGTGCGAACAATCCATCTGCACGCGCTCCACTATGGTGATCCGCAATGGCTTGCTTATCTGCGTTTCCGCGACTCTCTGAGATCGGACGGCAGTCTCAGAGATGAATATGCGCGTCTGAAGGTGTGTTTAGCCAATGCGATGCCTAATGACCGCGCTGCCTACACTGCTGGAAAGAACGATTTTATCCAACGTGTGCTAAAAGCTATCCAAGAATAGCTCGATGACTGCAACGGGTTCGTTCCGGCCGTTCGTTGCAAAGCTCACCAATGACTGCAGTGCGGACTTTGCTGTCGATAGCTGCTCCCGTGTTAACGTCCGCAATTGAGTGGTGTCGCCAAAAATCTTGAGCGCATCAATCTGAAGGGATGCACATTGAACATTAATCGAGTCCACAGCCGCGCAAGAGGACGTTGCGATGCCGTTTCATTCAACGGCCTCGCCTTTGTGGTTGCATACGATCCTGATGCTGCTGATGGGATCAAGTCACAAACGCTGAACAGTCTATTCTTTCTGGATGCAAAGCTCGCGGAAGTAGGCAGCGGAAAAGAAGCGCTCCTTCAGACAACTGTGTATTTGAGCGATATGACGATGAAGGCCGAGATGGATGAAGTCTGGTGCGAGTGGATTGGTCCTCGTGACAACTGGCCACAACGAGCCTGTGTCGGTGCTGATCTAGGTGATGACGTAACGCTGATCGAGATCGTGGTTATCGCAGCACAGATATAGATACAAACCCACAATGCCGACATTCGCCGCTCTGCAAGAGGTCGGTAGGAATCTGCGCGTCGATGGCATTCGTGGCCTTCGCGGCGTCTGTCACTATGGACACAGAGCGGTCGTTCAATGCGCCCGGTCCGAATGACGGCTAAGCGGGACAAAGCAGCCTTCGTTCGCATTTAATTGAATGGCTGCTTTCTTTCGCGAGCCGACCATGCGCTCGAGTTGTTGTCGATATCCGTGGCGCCGCTCAAGCTGCGATCTCCTTTCAGGACGGGTTTGATAATGTCAGCTTTCGACGGAGCACCGTTGGTAGTTGTGCACACCGTTTCGCTTATGCAGATAAGTGAACAACCCGGATCGACGAATTGAGAGGGGCACCAAACCGGCAATCGGAAACATCCACACGGCCAATATCCCCTCCGGCTTCAAGACGCGGTGTATTTCAGGCAGGAGACGGTTCAACGGCAATGTGGTGAAAGGACGCCGTAGAGGGATTAAGGGGAGTACACCAAGCAAGAGCACCTTGTCGATGCAAGCGGCGTCCAATCGGGTGCTCAGAGCATCACGCCGAACCACACTGACGTTTTGCAGACCTGCGGCTATCAGCTTTTCGTTCAGACGTTCGACGTAGGCCGCCAGCGGATCCATCGCGATCAAGCGGCCGTGATCGCCAATCATGCGTGCAGCGGGCATGGTAAAGAACCCCGTGCCGCTACCCACCTCCAGAACGGTTTGACCCGGCTGGAGGTCAGCCCCGCGAAGTATTCTCTCCGGGTCTTGGAGGAGGTGCCGCAACCTGCTCTCCATAGCCGATCCGGCTGGTTTGAGGAGCATGTTTACGAACTTTGATTTACCCAGATCTTCCGCGCTCATTTGTTTGTCCGGAAATCAATCGAATGGCTGCGCCGGCTCGGCGGTCGCAATTAAAGCTTGATCAGAGGAATGACTGCTTTAGTCCAGACCTCGTCAATCATACCAGCAAATGAATGCCCGCAAGCTCTGTGTAACGACAGTGCCATCATGTCTGCTCTTGGTACGCTAGCGGCAATTTGAACGGCTTGCAGCATCTGTACATATAGGCTCGAAGCGGACGCCGTTGACCGCACGATATCGGGAAAATAAAAGGGCCGCGCAGGTTCGGCTTCTTTCGCTACGGCTTCAGTTGGAAAGTGCCCAACCTGGCACTCATCGGACTATGTCGCCCGGTTTTTGTTGAGTGCGAGAACGAGTCCGTAAATGCTCTTCTTGATTTCAGTAGAAGAAATAGCTTCGAACTGGCGCATCAAGCGCGGCGTTGACCGGCCGGCATCAGCCGGCCTTTTTGCATCTTGAACAGCGTCCGGATTGTAACCGGCGAAAAATGCCTCGACGTTTGTCTCAAGCACGTCGGCAATCTGATAGAGCCGAGCGGCGCAAACTCGGTTCTTGCCGCGTTCATATTTCTGCAGCTGTTGAAGCGCAATCCCGAGCTGGCTGGAGACCACCTTTAGGGTAAGGCCGCGTTCGCGGCGGATAGTACGGATTCTGGCTGCAATGTGCGCGTTGATTGAAGTCAGAATATCAGAAGACATGTCGGTTCCACCTTACTGCTGATCGTTAAAAGTTTAGGGGGCGATCCGCGATCGCGACTCTTCTGCGTCACGAACGGTCGCACGCAGATGGCCGACGAAGTCATCGACCTTCTCCTCCAACTGCCGCGCTTCCTGTGCGAGTTCCGAGGCCGAGTTTTCGACGTCTCCCGCCGCGGACACGGTGGTTGTGGCGGATTCACGGACCTGGGCGATGTTCGAAGTCACCTGATCCGTGCCGTTTGAGGCCTGCTGAACCGAATTCGTGATTTCCGCGGTTATTGCGCCCTGTTCCTCCACGGCGGAGGCGATGGCGGTGGCGGCTTCGTAGATGGAATTGATCGTGCTGGAAATTCCGTGGATCGCGTCGACAGCATCGCGCGTTTCGCTCTGGATCGCGCCGATCTGTCCGGAAATCTCTTCCGTGGCCTTGGCGGTCTGGTTGGCCAGGGATTTGACCTCGGAGGCCACTACGGCGAAGCCTTTGCCGGCTTCGCCGGCCCGGGCGGCTTCGATCGTAGCGTTCAAGGCCAGCAGGTTGGTCTGTTCGGCGATATCGTTGATCAGCTTGATCACCTCGCCGATTTTATCGGCAGCTGCCGCCAGGCCTTCGACCTTGTTGTTGGTCTTCGAAGTTTCCTCCACGGCGTCGCTGGCTATATCCGCCGAGCGCCGCACCTGGGAACTGATTTCGCTGATCGAGGAGGAGAGTTCGTTTGTCGCCGCCGCAACGGACTGGACGTTGGCCGAGGCTTCCTCCACGGCCGCGGTGACCACGGAGGCCTGACTTGACGAGTGGTTCGCGTTTGCGGCCATGTTCTGGGCCGTCGTACGCATGCCATCGGCGGAGGAAGAGACCGAGGAGATGATCTGGCCGACCGAGGACTCGAAGTCGTTGGCCATGGTCATGCGGGCTTCCTGACGCTCGGCAGAGGCTCGTTTCTCCGCCTTCAGCTTATCTTCCTCCATGCGCTGAACCCGTTCGGCGTTGCCTTTGAATTGCTCGAGCGCGCGGTTGATGTCACCGATTTCGTCGCTGCGATCCTGGCCCGGAACCTCGACGTTGTAGTCGCCCTCCATGAGGCGCTTGATCACGGAGATCGACTGGCGGAGCGGATTGCGGATCAGGATCTGACAGATGCAAAGCAGGGCGCCGATCAAAACCAGAAGCAGCACGATACCGCCAAAGACGGTGTTGTTCTGTACCACGTCCGCCTGTTCCGTCAGCTTGGCGGTCGGGACGTTGACCACGACCGACCAGGGCGCATCTGAATCGCGGATCTCCACCGGGATGAAGAGGCGGAAAAGGCCGTCGTCCTCGGCTTCGAGCGGCTGGCCGGTCCGGATGTCTTCGACGGCCCGTTTGAAGACAGTGTTTGTCGGATCGAGTTCCTTCGCATGCAGGTCCTCCTGCGCATGCGCGACCCACTTGCCGTTGTTGGAGATCAGATTGACCGAGCTCTCCGCGCCGAAAGGCTGGAGGTCGTTGAAGGCGGCGGTCATTCCGTTCAGGCTCATATCCACGCCGATGACGCCCAGGAACGTGCCGCTCTCATCCAGAACCGGATAGATGAAAGAGACCAGCAGAACCTGATTGCCGTCGACATCGTAAAAGACCGGGTCGACAATCGAGGCAGCCTTGGTCCGCTTCGATTTGTTGTAGTACTCGCCGCCTTCGCCGGTGTCGGTGTATCCGGTCAGGAAATAGGGTTCGACGCCCTTGCCGAAGTTGTAGAAGTAGGCGATGTAGCGACCGGTTTCGTCGTGATGTCCGTCGTCGGCGTTCTTGTAGGCTTCATCGTTGCCGTCGAGGGCATTGGGTTCAAAACCGGCCCAGGTGCCGGCGAGTCCGGGATTGGCCTCCAACATTTCCTTTAACACATTGTGGTAGGCCTGCCGTCCTTCGACGCCGGACGCCTTGATAGCGTTGAAGGCCTGTTCGATGCTGTGCGCGACGGTCATAGCTTCGTCGAGCTGGTTCTTGACCTTGCCGGCCTCCACCTCACCGATGGCGCGCGCTTGGCTGAGCGTAAGGTTCCGCATGCTGTCCTGAACCGTCCAACTCATCAGCACGATGCTCACCGTGAGGCAAAGCAGTACGATCAGTGCGCTGCCGAAGGTCAGTTTCGCGCTCAGCGTATTGATTCTGGCTACAACGAGCGCTTTGATTGAAGCTTGAATATCTGAAGACATGTCGGTTCCACCTTGCGGCTGATCGTTATTTTTGGAGCCAGAAAAAATTCGTATCAATCGTTCATAATAAGTTCAGGAGGTGATCCACGTTCATGATTCCTCTGCGTCACTAACGGCCGCAGGTGTAAATCGTCCGTCAACCATTTCCTCCACCGTCGACACGATCTGAGAGCGGTCCAGCCCTATATCCGTCAGGTAGTAGTCGCTTAAGTTTTGGAGTTCGCGGATTGTGGTGCGTCGTCGGTGCCAACGGGCAATCCCTTCGATAATCCAGCTAACCATGGTGGGCTTCTGCCCTGAAGCGCCTTCCGAGGTTGGAAAGCTGATAAGCGGTGTTCATGGTGTCCTCCATCGAATTCTGGTTTTACCGCTCGCGGATCACCTCTCCTTCGAGCCAATGTAAGTCACAGTCTCTTGTGACTTCATCGGTGTCGACTTTCAGGTGATTTACAGAGAGCGTCGTGTTTTCGATAAACGTTTAAACCAAAAAAATTTGTTTACACGATTATCGTTTACAAAGCATGAAATTCATGCGAGGGGGAAGTTGGCCGCGTCTGACGTGTTGGCTCGACAGGTTGTCTCGCCATCATGCAGGTCGAAACAGCCTGGCGCCCAATCCTACGGCAAACAGAACCGCGCCCAGAACTAAAAGCAGAAATCCGATTGGAAGGAAAAGGCTCTCCTGCAGCACACCGTCTGCGTCGACGTAGCCGTAGAAGATGCTCTCAAGCATCAACGAGATCGCGCCGCCGGCGAGGGCGGCAATACTAACTATCCAAAGTTTGAAAGCCATACTTTGGTTCTTCCCGTTGTGTTGATCGGTCATGTAAACTGATTTTAAGGCACCAGGAAGGCCGACCGCTTGATGCGGGATCGCGCGGGCCTGGATTGATCGGTCACCGAAAGGTGGGGTCAAATGGCGTTTTCGAGCATCGCCCTTCGCTGCAAGATCTCTTTGTGACGCCTCGCGAAGCCAACTCCCGCTAGACCAAGCCCCAACAGAGCGAGCGTACCGGGCTCAGGAATAGCTACACTATGGGGATCGGAGATGGTTCCGGCCGTGGGCCTGACGATGTCGTTCCGCATTTCTCCTCCAACAAAACCCGGTGAGCAATCATCACAGACACCGATGTCAATCAGTGCGGTTCCGAAATTCGCCGTAAGACTCGGCAACTGAAACGTGAAGTCGAAGAACAGGGGTGCCGAGAATGGCGCTGAAGCCAGTCCGGTTACAGCAAATGCACCTCCTGATAGGTTGCCTGCGGAAGATGAGAAGGTCGCACCGGCTAGATTGGACGACAACACTGAACCACCGGAAAAGTCAAAGCTATTAAAAGCACCATCCCAGTCGAATAGAAATTCATTGAACCTGCCTCCGCTTGTGGAGGTCACGGTGCCGCTAATCTGGAGCCGGTCGGTCGAGTCGTCGAAAACCGCGCTCACGCCTGTAATGGCCAGTGCTTGGGCGCTGCCCATAACACCCAGGGTCATTCCAGCAGCAGCAAGGACTCTCAACGCCCACCTGCTCAGCGTGTTCGAATTAACCCTGCCAGCGGTTGCGGACAAAAACCTGGTTCGCATTCTATTTCTCTCTTTGTTGATTATTGAGTTATCAGTCACCCGAAGGTCGAGGACATTCCGAAATACTTTCCGTAGCCACTGAGCCGCCCGCTGAAAGCGGCAACGAAACGAGTTTTCATAATTGCCTACTCTGTTATCGAAGCGGGTTTGCAAACACAAGCTTTAAAACATCTTCATCTGTTCGCCTTTTGGTAATGGCAGACTGATGGCTGTTTCTTTGCCGCTTTCAGCGGGCGGCACCGCCGTTTCGGATTGGTTATCGTCGGTCGCAAAGGGGCTGCCGTGCTTGTCCAGAAATCCGAGAGTCCCCGGCAAAGTGAAGGATTCGAACATTTCCATTGAGAGGGTATTTCCGCGCCAGACACGCCCCGAAAGGCCGCGGCAAGCAAGCTGCAAAAAGCACATGCGGTAGGGCAGTTCTGCGATGTCGATCGCTTCGATCCAAAGGCAGCTTGCCGGATCGTGACCCTTGTCCTCGATGACATCGGCGATCGCCAGCACCATTGCACCCGCACCGCAAGCGGGCTCCTGCAGGGTGATGAACCCTTCTGTTCAAGCTTCTGATCAAGATCGCCGCAATTGATCTCGGCAATCAGGCGGCAAACATCGTAAGGCGTGAAGAATTGTCCGTTGGCGCCTTCCAGCAGACCAAGCTCGCCGGCGACGCTCCCGAGAAAGTCGCTTCTCTGTCCGGCCTGGTCGAAGACCATAGCCAGCAGTTCGGGCATGCGGCGGACATCGTCTTTCTTCCGGTAGCTCCGCACCACCTGCATATATTGCTCTTCCAGGGCCTCGGCCCGGGCAGGCTCGGCGGTCTTCTTGGCGAGCGCGCAACTCGCCATGGTCAGGAAATCCCGGAACTTGGTGTAACCGTCTTTGCCCGGGTCGATCTCGCGCAGGATTTTGATGAAGGCTTTCACGCTCATTGGGGCAGCCCCAGAGCAACGGCTGTCAGGGCCAGTAGGCAGGGAATGTGAGTGCCGGATGGAAACTACCCATTAGCGCCGAGTGAAAAGTACCCAGTTTGGGGTTTAGATCAGCTGTTGCTC
>NZ_CAMZOF010000021.1 GCF_947331435.1 Pelagibius sp. Alg239-R121
TACTACAACAATGAACGCACTCATCAGGGTAAAATCTGCGAAGGTCGAACGCCAATGCAGACCCTGGTGGAAGGCAAGACTATCTGGAAGGAAAAACTTGTAGACCAAACCTGAACTGACAGACGCCACGTCAAAACCGGTAACCCTCGCTCCTCCAACAGAGCTGTGTCAGATCAGGTCAGAACTAATTCAGCTGATGATGAACAGCAGGCCGCTTTCGAAGCGCTTGAAGCGAAGTAACAACGCGAGATTTGGAGCGATCATCAAAAGCAGCACTCGGGGTCGTGTGTGGATGTATATGGACCCCACCTGATTGCAACGGTCTGTTTGGGTTTGGATCGGAGGTCGCGATTGCTGATGTATATCCGGCTTCTTTGGGCGGCCTGATATATCAACGCCGCGAGCCCCGATGGATTTCCGCTTGCTTCTCCCTCATCGCCCCTAAGGCATCGATGTTGACCTTGCCGATCCACACATCAGGTTCGAGAAGCAACGGGCGTGACCCTTTTCCATCCCTGGCAGATGTTGCAATATTCTTGATAAATCTCCTCCGTTTAGCAGCCTTAATCGATTATCATCCGTATGCGACGGTGTGATCTGAGCGGTATTCTTGCTCTCGAGACAGAAGCGACCAAACGATCCGCGCGTTCTTGTTGGCCAAGGCGACGGCGACTACATTCGGGTGCCGTCGTTTTCGCATGCGGTTGATCCACTGGCTGCGTAGATCCGTCTTTCCAGCGGCACGCCCCAGCACCGCGCGTGCTCCATGTATCAGCATGGTCCGCAGATACCTGTCGCTTCTCTTGCTGATACCGAACAAACGCGCTTTTCCGCCGCTGGAGTGTTGCTTTGGGACCAACCCCAGCCAAGCAGCGAACTGTCGGCCATTTTTGAAGCAAGATTGATTCCCGACTGCGGCGACCAGCGCGGTTGCCGTTATCGGACCAATCCCTTCGATCTGACCGATGCGCTGGCACATCTCATTGGAACGAAAGAGATCCCTGATCCGACGATTATAGCCAGCCAGACGTGTGTCGAGCTCGGCCAATTCTTCGCGCATGTCGCGCAACATCTCGATAAAGAGCTCCCCCAAGTCTCCCGACTGACCATCCGTGATTTCATTAAGAGTGCGCCGGATTCGGGTGATATCTCGCGCCGCCACGATACCATGTTCCCCGAGAAGACCGCGGACCTGGTTCACAAGCCGCGTGCGGTTTGCAACCACCCGCTGACGGATCCGGTGAACAGCCTGTATTTCCAACTGCTCGGGTGATTTTGGCGACACGAACCGCATCGATGGTCTGCCTACTGCCTCACAAATTGCTTCGGCGTCATTGCGATCATTCTTGTTGGATTTCACATACGGTTTCACGAACTGCGGCGAGATCAGACGCACCTCGTGCCCCAAATCCGTCAATACCCGTGCCCAGTAATGTGATCCGCAGCAGGCTTCCATTCCGACAATACATGACTCAAGCTCAGCAAAGAATTGCGCAACGGAATCTCGCCTGAGGGTTTTGCGAAGCACAACCCGATCATCATCATCGACAGCGTGAACTTCAAAGACGTATTTGGCCAGATCAAGGCCGATCCTATTGATTTGCATGGCATGAGCCCTCCTGTTTTCATTTCCAATGATACGCCGCCCGAGGGCGGCGGGGTCCATACCATTGCCCCCGTTTTTGCAAGGAACTTGTGATCTGTTTGAAGGCGATTGATTGCGGTCGTGTGTCAGGCCTCGTGTTGCGGCTTTTCACGCGCCGCGGGCCAAGATGGTCAGTTCGCTGATCGGTTCCAATTCGATTCCGAGGGCTCTTTAAGCGCCCGACCCCTATCTGGCTCTCCGATCAGGACTTGTTCAATCGACGTCCATTCTTCTCAGTGCACTCCTTGCGCTCTGGCGCCTGGGTCGGCGCTCAGAATTCTATGCCACTATTTTTCTCGGTTGATACTTTTCTTCCTTGGTGATCATCGCCCAAATCTGACGCGCCATTTTGTTGGCCAGAGCAATCGCGGCAATCATTTTGGGTTTGCGATCCAGCTTGTCTTGAAGCCAGGGCTCTGCGCGACTGTTTTGTCTTGCATACCCGGCGATCCGGCTCATGGCACCCGTGATCAACACCCGGCGAATATCACGTTGCCCCATCTTACTCGTCTGGCCAAGGCGGGTTTTTCCGCCCGACGAATGCTGCTTAGGTACAAGGCCAAGCCAAGCGGCGAAGTCTCTCCCTTTCTCAAAATGCGCCATGTCAGGCGCAAAAGCTTCGATCACTATCGCTGCAATTGGCCCAATCCCAGGCATAGAACGTAAGCGCTTAGCGGTATCACTTTCACAACAGTGATCTTTGATCTTCGCCGTCAGCGCCTCAATATCGCAGCTCAGGCGGTCGATGCGATCAAAATGCAGATTGGCCATCTCGGTGACAAGCACAGGGATATCCTCAGCATCAGCAAGGATCGATCTGAGTTTGGAGACATTTTTGATCCCCACCGGCGCTATGATGCCGAATTCCGCCAAATGGCCGCGCAACGCGTTCACGGTGGCTGTACGTTGTTCCAGTAGCTGATCCCGCGTGCGCATCATCATCGTCGAAGCTTGTTGGTCCGCTGACTTGGGAACAACGTAGGACATGCTGGGACGCAATGCAGCTTCCGTGATGGCCTCAGCATCGGCGGCATCGTTTTTGTTCCGCTTGACGAAAGGCTTGACGTAAAGCGGTGGGATCAAGCGTATCTCGTGCCCCATGCCTTGCAGCTCTCGCGCCCAATAATGCGATGTCGAGCACGCCTCCATCGCAACAAGGCATCGGGGATGTTTCTCACAGAAGGTTCGAAATTGCGCCCGTGACAGCTTCTTGCGGAACAGCACTTGGCCATTCCGCTGGGCCCCGTGCAACTGGAAGACGTTTTTTGCCAGGTCAACGCCGATGATGATATCTTCACTCATGGATGCTCTCTCTTACTTTGGTGGTTGATACAAATCCACCATGGCACATTGCGATGCCGTTTCAGGAGAGGGCATCCACACCATCAATTACGGCTCAGTGCTAAATTGTACGTTAAGAAAATAAGCTCTTGAAAAATATGAATATTATTTACCGAGCATTTCGGCGAAAATAGGAATTCGGCAGATTGTAAGTCGCTGACTTTAAAAGATAAAAATCCTTAGAGTGCTTTTCTGCACTGAGCCGTAATCGACCCCAAGTATGCGGCTTCGGTCAGTTGGACCGTCCGGATTGGGGTCGGCTGTAGGCGCTCCGGATCATCAGAGTTCTGACCCGACCCGCTTGAGCACGACGATCGATGCGCATAATCTACCGTGTACCTTCCGTCAACATCTGCCCTTGCGGAATCAGCCAAGCAGCCGTTCGTTCAAAACGTGGCGAAAGCTGACTCAGAGCCTTTTTTGCATCGAGTAGCTTAAGGATGCGGGCAGTCAGATTGGTCAGAAGCCAAACGACCATAAAGCCATAGATCACGTCTTTCATTTCTGTGTTCGAGACATGAGCGTTGTACGCCTTCTTTTTGAAAACCAGCCTTTTCCAGAACTCTGGCGCTTGCTGTATTACCATCGAAGACCCCAGCCTCTAGCCTGTGTAACCCCATTTGCCCGTGAGCGTGATTAACCAATGCCCTAAGCGCTTCAGAAACCAAGCCTTTCCCCCAGAATGGTTTGGCAAGTTCGTAGCCGACTGTCGCAAGGGACTTACTTTTATCTATCCTATTCAACCTGATAAAACCGACAATCTGATCTCCCTGTTGCAGCGTCCAAGCTCTCCCTTTGTCTGTGGAGTTCAAGTTCATCATCCAGTTTATGAACTCCAGAGCTTGTTCTTCGGTAGGCTGGCAAGGAATATCTGTGTGTCGCCCCATCTCAGCGTCAGACATCATCGCTCGATAGTCTCTAGCGTGAAGCAATTCCACTTGTGAGAAAGTCAATCGCTCGGTTTCCACTTGAAGTATCATCCATTTATTTTTTTAAAAGTTCTCAGTGGTGAAAGTCACATACAAAGCAAACTCCATCAAGGTCTGGAAAGTCCGCGTCTTTCCAGTTCGTCAACAGGGGGTCAGTTGCGGGAGGGGGCGAAATGACACCCTAAGGGTCCAGATCATCGTTTTGGCCATCTGTACTCGCCTGTGATCAGAATATGCGCCCATCCCAGGGGTGAAATGTGCGCCAGGAGCTCAGGCGCAGCAGGTAGCCCTTCTTTCTGTCGCTCCGTGACGGCTTGGCTCAGCTGAAGCGCATTCCAATAAATGCAGGTTCAGCCCCGCCATGCGATAGTGTTGACCTTCCATTGTTCGGTCTCGAATTTCACCATGACGTCCGATTCTCAGGGCGCTTTCCAGAGCATGGATGGAGTGCAGAAATTATCGTTCAAGGCCGCAAAAAAATGGGTAGAAAACCTGCGGCAACATCCTTGCGCATGGACTATTGAACATGAAAACCGTTTCATTGGCGAACTAAGGTTCGACGCGATCGACAATCATGATCGGCGAGCCCGCTTAGCGACCGGTATCTACAATCCAGAAAAGCTGGGGAACGGTCTTGGCAGAGAGGCGATCCGGATCGCGTTGCAATACGCTTTCACGACAATGAATTTGCATCGCATCGCCTTGCGGGTGATCGACTATAACGAGCGGGCGATCCGTTGCTATAAATCTGTTGGATTTGTTGAAGAGGGGCGCGAACGCGAAACAGCCTTTATCAAAGGTGAGTGGTGTGACGACTTGATTATGGGGTTGCTGAGTCATGAATTTCTCACACATAATTAGCGTTGCGGGTCTGCAAATCCCGCGGAAGGACTAGTACTGGCATCGAGGGTAAATCTCATGACAAATGCGCAGCTTTTTCGTTTAAGCAAAATAGATCGTTGATCGCGTGATGCAGTTTGAACAACCCATAAACACTCTAATTGAACAGATGTGTACGTCCGGAAATTACCGGGCTGTTTTATGGGCTGGTGGGTACGCGAACCAAAAGCCTCATTCATTATCGGACGTTGATCTTTGGTAGTGTCCCATTGAGTGGTGTAAAAGCTCTCCGGCGGATTTAGCATGCCGGGATTATAGAGCGGCGATTTTAGCCGGTTCGATAATTGTATCCTCGCTGATAGCGGCGACGGTTTCCAGAGTCATGTATCGACGTGTGACGGCCCATTCGTCATTCTGCTCGAGCATGAGGGCTCCAACGAGCCTGCGTATGGCGGCTTCGTTTGGAAAGATGCCGATGACATTGGTGCGGCGTTTGATCTCCTTGTTCAGTCGTTCCAGTGGATTTGTTGAGTGGATCTGCCGCCAATGGCTGGGCGGGAAAGTCTTGTAGGCCAGGACATCGTCCTCGGCGCGCATCATCAGTTCTGCGAGTTTGGGGTGGCAGGACTGAAAGGCCTCGATCAGCTTGGTCCAGTGCTTCTTCGAGGCTTCCAGACTATCCTGATCAAACGCAGTCCTCAGTGCCGCAGTGACAATCGGCCGATCCTTTCTAGCGACACAGGCAAGGGCGTTGCGCATGAAATGCACGCGGCAGCGCTGAATGGTGGCGCCGAGTACTTTGGCGGCAGCGGCCTTCAGGCCTTTGTGCTCGTCGGCGATGATCAGCTTGACGCCGCGTAAGCCCCGGTCCGCGAGTGCGCGCAGGAACTCATCCCAGAACACTTCCGCCTCGCTGGGTTGGATGGCAATGCCCAGCACTTCGCGCCGTCCGTCCATGTTAACAGCCACGGCCACTATGGCGGCCACGCTGACGATCCGTCCCGAACGCCGAACCCTGATGTAGGTGGCATCCAGCCAGAGATAAGGCCAGTCGCCTTCCAATGGGCGGTTCAGGAAAGCTTCAACGCGTCCGTCAATCTCAGCGCAGAGCCGGGAGACCTGGCTCTTGGAAATACCGCTCATGCCCATGGCTTTGACCAGATCATCTACCGATCGGGTCGAGATGCCCTGGATGTAGGCTTCCTGGATCACGGCGGTCATCACCTTCTCCGAGGCCCGGCGCGGTTCCAGGAACTCAGGGAAATACGAACCCTTCCTCAGCTTTGGGATCTGGACGTCAATAGATCCAGCCCGCGTTTCCCAGGGCCGCCTGCGATAACCATTACGATGATTGACCCGGTCATCCGAACGCTCATGCGAACCAGCACCGCAGAGCTGCTCAACATCTAGAGCCATTAGGCGATCGGCGACAAAGCTAAGCATCTGAGCAAGAAGTTGATGATCGGAGGTTTCTGAAAGAAGCGCCTTAAGAGCGGCGGTTTCTGATAGACTGTCCTTGGTCATGGTTGATCTCCTTTTTGAAGGTCAGGTCTGCAAACCAAACCCTACCGGAGAACTTCCGTGACCACCCAACGCTCAGGATCACAGCAATTTACACCACGCCCAGGGACGCTACCTGATCTTTACGCTATCGCACCCAAGGACCTATCTAACCACTGGCTGATGGAAAGAGTTGGAGGGCGGCGTGTTGAGGTAACGGTATACAGTTTGGAAACATGGCAAAAAATCCTCTCCAAACCGTATCGGATGCCAAAGCACCATTACACATTCGCCAACGGACGCGTGCTATTCGATCCAGAGCAACTTTATGAGGACCTGGCAGAGATCGCGCGATCGGTTCTTGCATCTTGGCCTCCCGTACCCGAAGACGAGCGAGCATCGCTTCGATGCGGTCTCACAATTCAACATGATAAAACCTTGGGTTATCGGGAAAAGCGCCTCCCGATGCACGCTCGTTATCATGCAATCGGTTTGATACACCTTGTTCTCGATCTTCTCGTTCGCCAATGGGACGGTTACGCTGTTGATGGCGGAAAGAATCTGACTCGAGTGCTGACCTCAACCGAGTGTCCTGAGGATGTGAGGACACTGATACAGCGGCTGCTGTCTCCCTGTGAGACTAACGAAATGGTCGATTTAGCAGCAAAGCTTTGCGAGCGGACGTTCGAAATGACTGGTGGGCCTGTAAATCTCCACAATGGGGGCATACCCAGATAAGAAAACGAGGCCCAACTTATTCAAACGTGGAGCCGGGAAATCCGTAGGGTGTCATTTCGCCCCCTCCCGCAACCGACCCCAAATAGGTCTGTCCCAACGAATATCGTTCAAAGTTGGCATTTATCTCTCCGGACCGGTAGACGAAGCGCAACGTCAAAAAACGGTCTCCTACAAAAAAACAGGGCCGGTGTGATTCCCGGCCCTGCTTAGGTTGATTTTGCGAAGTTGAACCTGGGATTGGCTCATTTCTTTTTTGTGGCTTGGGGAAGCTCACGCTACAATTCTAGATAATCACAACCTGCTATCAACAAAAATTGAAGGTTGCGTTACTCTTAACGGAAAAGTTGTCAGGCCGGGCCTGTGGCTTGCTGCCTTTGGGTACAAGCCATCGCTCGCATACTGTGCCGGTTGTTGCGCAACCAAGAAAAAATTTTCACCTTCTGCATCAAGCTGCTTCGGTCCAGTTGAGCCTGCTAAGCAGCTTGTTATTTTTTGGTTTTTTGATAAACAGGGTTTATGAGTAACTCAGATAATCCACCTCCCCAAGTAGAACCAAAACTAAAAGCTGCCCCGAAAATTCGTCAATTATATTGGTGCAAATTCCCAGAAGATGCCCAGTTGCCGGAATTTTGGAAGCTGCGCCCCGTTATCATTATCTCAAAGGCGTCCAGGCTTTATGGTGCGGTGACGGTGATTCCATGCTCTACACAAGCGCAAAAGGGCAATAAATGGGCGTTTCCGCTGCGCACGACCATTGATGGTCGTGCGGCGTGGGCGATCTGTGATAAGCTATCCACGTATGCTGTGAGCCGCTTAGTTCCGGCAAAGACAGGGATTAACCGACTTCCGGTTGATGAATTTAATGAGCTTTTACAGGTGGTGTTAGACTGCCTTCCTGAAGTGCAGTGATAATATGTTAACCAATTGATAATATACACATACTTTAGTTTGTTCGGGCGCGTATAATTGTAAAAAGCTTTTGACAATTATCCACTATTGCACCATATTAAACTTACAAACGGCCCCGAAAGGGTGACCGCTTCCCGAAAGGGAACTACTAGCCAAGGGCACCGTCAGGTGCCCTTTGGTTTTTCTGCACACGCTCACAAGCCGAAAACCTCCAGAATTTCAATAGCTTCAAAAAAGCGCGGCTGAGATCCCGACAAGGGTTTTTCGCTTCTGGCTTGCCTCTGGACAGAGGCACACGTGCCGACCATCTGGCCCCCTTCGCTTTTTCGATGTCTGAGAGCTTCAGGAACGCCCAACTGGCCCGAAGTGGGCCTGTTTAGCTTGATGAGAGACGGTCTCTTACAAAAAAAAAACAGGGCCGGTGCGAGGTCCGGCCCTGCTTAGTTTTCAAAAACAACAGCGAGTCAAAGAGAGACTCATTTCTCGGTGTCTTAGGGATCACCGAGCACAATTTTAGATAATCATGAAGCGCTAACAAGAAAAATTATGGGTTGCGTTGCACTTAACGGCTGAGTTGTCCGGCTGCGGCGGGCAAAAAAGCCGGGCCGCAGGGAACCCAGTGCAGATGCGTGGGTCCCGTCCGGGATCCACGGTTGGGCTAAAAGCGTTGTTAGGATCCTAAACACCTTTTCTGAAAACGGTAGTTTTGTGCGGGGTTTCACGCTCACAACTGCCGCTCTCGTCGAGCTATGCGCAGAAGACACGGTCAACTCCCCGCCAGATCGACGAGAGAGATATGCCGCGCGCCGAACAGAGATGGATCAGCTCGCCCCGCAAGGGGGCCGAGCTTTATTCCGCTAGGCTCGTTCCTCACCAAGCTCCACCGAGCCTAAAGTCTCGGCCCATTCGGGTGACTATCCCTCTCGGAACGGCCTGCGGCCTTCAAATGGAGCCCGGCGCGATCGCGCCGGCCACGGTGTTTTTAGGAAATCCCCGGTAGTCCGGGTGGCGACGGTTCCGCTTAGCCGTGTTCAGTCACCTGTTCAACCGGCAGAGGCCGGTCCTCCACTGCGTTCCGGCCGCACGCGGTGACCAGGCGCTTGCCCTCGGCACACGTCCCCTTTTCGTCGACCCCCTCCCTTCCGGGGGTTTCGTTGATGAAAGGAAAGAGAGCCATGGACAAGACAGCACAGACTGATTGCGGCCTAGCCAGTGCGAACGGCGAAACCGAAGCACCAAACAAGTACGAAGCGAAGCAGGAAGCAAGGCGCGAGCGGTACGAGGGCCGGGCCGCGAAGGCGGAGGCAAACGCAAATGCCCGCTTCAATGCGGCGCACAGTCAAGTTGAAGGAATCCCCCCAGGCCAGCCAATTCTTGTCGGCCACCACTCCGAAGCCAGACACCGGCGCGACCTGGAACGTCATGACAACCACATGCGCGCGGGCATCGATAACGAGAAGAAGGCCGAGCACTACCGAGCGAAAGCGGCAAGTGTCGGAACCGGCGGAATCGGTGCCGACGACCCCGACGCAATCGAGAAGCTGAAAACCAAGCTCGCGCAGCGCGTCGAACGTCAGGAGGCTTTCAAGCGTCTCAACAAAATTTGGCGCATGCACCAGAAGAAGCCGGACGCTCCGGCTACGGCGCGCGCTCTAGCGGAACTGAGCGAACCCGAGCGCAAATTAGTGACGACCTATAAGGCTCAATACTCTTGGGAGAAAGGCCCCGCGCAGGACTACCAGCTACCGAATAATAGCGCAGAGATCCGACGCCTTAAAAAGGCGCATCGAGGACCTGGAACGGGCCGCGCAGCGTGTCGCAGCCGAACCAATCCAAGGCGACGGCCATGAGATCGTAGAGAACACCGAAGAGAACCGGATCCAGTTCATCTTTGACAGCAAGCCGGAAAAGACCGTGCGGAGCATCCTAAAACGCGCGGGTTTCCGTTGGGCACCGAGCCAAGGCGCTTGGCAGCGGCAGCTAACCAACCCCGGACGCTATGCCGCGAAGGAAGTACAGCGAGAACGTGAAGAGAGCGCCGCACAGTGACACGCCTCGCTCTCGAAACCTTAGGCGCGATCACCATCTTGGTGATCCTGCCCGCCCTCATCCTAGTCGGTGGCGTGGCCTTCGGTGTCCCGGTCTAGGAGGTGCCAGGAGCTTGCGGCCAGGAGCAAAAACATAGCTGTTCCCGGCCACTTTTCCTTGGATTTCTGCGAAAACGCTTGCAAAACAGTCCTCTGTAGATTACAGTTTATCATGATTGAAGTACAGAAGACGGACAGGTTCGAAAAATGGATAAGACGGCTTAAAGACAGACAAGCCCGTACTATCATTTTGTCGCACATCGACCGCCTACAGGACGGATTAACCGGTGATATCAAGCCGGTTGGGTCTGGGGTGAGTGAGTTACGGATACACCACGGCCCAGGCTACCGCGTGTATCTTAAGCGTCAGGGCAATGTTTTGATCGTCGTGCTTTGCGCGGGTAACAAGAAAACGCAGCAAAAGGATATCGCCCTTGCGATCAGTATTGCTGGCGAACTGGAGTAAATACCATGACCGAAAAACTCACAAAATTCGACGCCGCCGAATACCTGGAAACTGACGAAGATATCGCCCTGTTTCTTTCAGAAGCCCTCAAAACTGGCGACTCGGCTTACATCAACCGTACAATCGGCACTATTGCCCGAGCGCGCGGAATGACGGATATCGCCCGGCAATCTGGTATCAAGCGCGAGGCTCTGTACAAGGCACTCAGCGAAAACGGAAACCCTCAGTTCACAACCGTTCATGCAGTGATTAAGGCCTTAGGTTTTAATCTGACCGTATCCGCCAACTGATCCGATTCGAAGAGGCGTCGGAAGATCGGCGTTTCACCAGCGGCGCGCAACGGCGAGAAGTCCCTGCCCCAGAAGCCGTAACGAAAGAAGCCGGACCTGTGTGGAGGGCCCGGCTTCTGCGTCTTCGGCAATCAGCATCTCGGCGTTCAAATGCCAAATGCACCTATGAGGGTATATATCGTTAGCAACACTCGCAATAGGAACTTTGTGCTAAATATCTCTGTTGCGTAATTGATGACATTCGCACCGATCACCACCCCGGCTTGCGAGAATATGACTTTTCCCAGGCTCTGTCGCAAACTTCAGATGAGGTTGAAGGCACCTAATCGATCAGACACAGTTATCCAGCGAGCGTTGCAAATTGCGCGAAGCCGCTGCCATCTAAATCGAATTGTCTCTTCCGGATCGTCTGAGCAATTTCGACGCCTTCAAGCGTCGCCATAGCTGTATTGAACGATTTGAATCCGAGCATCGGGCGTGTTCGCTGTTTGATAAACCGATGGTCTTGCTCGATCATATTGTTGAGATACTTCGATCTCACGGTGTTAATCTTGGCCAGGCAGCCAAAGCGTTTTAAGATTCTGTTAACCTCCGTGATCCCTGCGCCATTTGCGCCGCTTTTGTCTATCACAATCCGCATGGGAATGTCGTTACTGGACAACGCTTTCGCGAAGAAACGCGTTGCAGTCGCCGCGTTTCGACGCTTAGACAACATGAAATCGAGGGTTTTGCCATCACGATCGACAGCTCGGTAGAGATACATCCATTGCCCGCGAACCTTGATGTAAGTTTCGTCCATGCGCCAGGAATTTGCCGTCGATTGCTTTCGTTTGTGCACCTCTACAGCAACCAAAGGCGAGAACTTAACGACTCGCCTATTTAGTGTCGCGTGATCGACGTTCATGCCCCGCTCGGTTAAGATTTCTTCCAGATCGCGATAGGAAATTGAATAGCGAACATAGAAAAACACCGCATGCAGAATGACGTCTTTCGGGAATTGGTGGCCTTTGAACGAGATTATCATCTGAGCCTGACTTGATGGAAACTGTCGCGAAACCTCGCTCATACAGTTTCACACGGTCAATGGTTCAATGCTTGCGACAGATCCGAGATGAGGTGGCGTTGGAAGTTGAAGCAGTTGTAGATGGTGGCGTGGGTGGAGAGAAAACGTTGCGTTGTTCCTGGTCGCTTGAAGCCGATCCACGATCGTTCTCGCCGGCGCACTGGCTGATGGGAATTTTCGGCACGATTGTTCAGTCGGCCACCCGTCACGTGGCGTTGTTTAAATCCAAGATCACCTAGTGCTGCGACATAGGAACGAAGCTTGTCAGTCACGAATGTGGTCGGTGGTATGCCCTGCTTTCTCAGGAGTTTTCGAATCAGCTTCTTGGCGGCGTGTTTATCGCGCCGCGGCTGAACAAGGATATCAAGAACCTCGCCTTCAGCATCAACAGCGCGCCATAAATACATCCTGGACCTGTCGCGGTTTGATGCCGCTCCTTTGATAGCATTTACTGCAGCAAAGGAGACTGACTATGGTCCTGAGACGGACAGAAGAATTCCGCCAAGATGCGGTGCGGATCGCACTGACGAGCGGGTTTACACGCAAGCAGGTGGCTTCTGATTTAGGTGTCGGTCTGTCGACGCTGAACAAATGGATCACGGCACATCGAGACACTGATGTGGTGTCGAAAGAGGATTTGAGCCTCGCGCAGGAGAATGAACGCCTTCGACGCGAGGTGCGCATTCTCAAGGAGGAGAGGGACATCCTAAAAAAGGCCACCCAGTTCTTCGCGGGCCTAAAGCAATGAGATTTAGGTTCATCGAAGAACACCTTGACAGTTTTCCGGCCAAACGCTTATGCCATGTTGTCGGTGTCAGCACGCGCGGATTGCGGGCCTTCCGCACCCGTCCGGCCAGCCGACGGCAGCGGTTTGATTTGATCACGTTGGCACATATCAGGGAACAATCCCGTCTCAGCCTGGGCAGCTATGGTCGGCCAAGAATGACCGAAGAGCTGAAGGAGATCGGTTTGGATGTGGGTCACCGCCGTGTAGGTCGTTTGATGCGTCAGAACGGCATCTCCGTTGTGAGAACCCGCATGCACAAGGTCACGACAGACAGCGATCACAAGTTCAATATCGCACCCAACCTGCTGGATCGGGACTTCACTGCGGACAAGCCAAACCAGAAATGGGCGGACGACATCAGTTATGTCTGGACGCGAGAAGGGTGGTTATATCTCACAGTGATCCTGGACCTGCATTCAAGGCGTGTGATCGGTTGGGCTGTCAGCAATCGCATGAAGCGCGACTTGGCGATCCGGGCCTTGAGAATGGCCATTGCATTCCGCGCACCACCGAAGGGATGCGTTCATCATACCGACCGCGGCAGCCAATATTGTTCTCACGACTACCAGAAAATCCTGCGCCAGCACAGCTTCAACGTATCAATGAGCGGAAAGGGCAATTGCTTTGACAATGCTGCCGTCGAGACGTTCTTCAAAACCATCAAGGCCGAGCTAATCTGGCGGCGATCATGGGCAACCAGGCGGCAGGCTGAGATGGCAATCTTCGAATACATCAACGGTTTCTACAATCCGCGACGGCGGCACTCAGCCCTCGGCTGGAAAAGCCCGGTCGCGTTCGAACGGAAAGTGGCTTGAACGAGTACTTGGGGCGGCACAGAAACGTGACAGGTCCACTTCTCGTCTGCGCATACGGATGAGAGTAAGGAGAGACTCGAGATTGGCACCGCGCGTTGGGTCTGCAAGCATCTGTGTTTCGTCAACAACTACGACGCCGACCTGCTCCAAGACGTGCGGGAACGAGAGTGCAATCGCTGTAAATTTTTCGTATGTCAGAAGAGCGATATCATATTGGCCACGCAGCAGATCGGAGATGTCATCGGTTTCCCCCGTTGCTTCAATAGTACGCACACCGAAAGATGCATAAACATTCTCTAAGTGTCGGGCCTTGTCAGCAACGAGTGCTTTTAGTGGTAAGAGAAATAAGGCTCGTTTTCTGTCAATCAGACTTCTAAGTGCAGCAAGCTCACCGATCATCGTCTTCCCTGACGATGTAGGGGCGGATACAACTAGGTGTTCACTGTTGAGAACACCGAACTCGTTTACGGCATCGATCTGCAACTGGTTCAAACTTGGTATCGCTGTTGCCAATGCCTCCAGCAGTGGTTGAGGGAGTCCAAACGCAGCAAGGCTATTTACGTCTGCTGTTGCCTTCGCATTAGAACGATCGGGAAACGCTTGAAGATATCTTGGGCCAGCTTTGAAAACCGGCCAATCCAATGCACCATTAATTGTTCCGCGTAACGTAGGATTTTGGGAGCGGCCAATTTTCTGAGCAAAATCAATCACTCGGTCGGTCACGTATTGTAGCAGCGGATATATCGGAAGCCGCCCTCCTTGCGCGATTTCCTCAGGGCCCTGCAATGCCTCAATCAGTACGTGAGTAAAAAATCCATGTCCGTACTTATGACTTTCCCAGGCCGGCTCGGTTGCGCTTGATGCCGTGAGAATTATCCGCCCTTCGCCCGAGAGTGCGCCTAGCTTTGCGTCAACTGACTTGACGCTCTTCGACACCATGTCGACCTGAAGCACCTTCGCGCCAGCACCGCCTGAGAAACAGCAATCAAGAAAGAGTACAAGGTGCTTTGCGGGGATGCGGGTAAACCATTCTGTCAGTTCATCAAGAGGAATTGCCGTGCGCGTAAGATCGTCTAGTTGTGCATCGTGTGTGACCAACTCATGCGTCTCTGATCCATGGCCAGAAAAGCTGACGACCACGGTGTCGTCTGGGTCACAGTCGCGGAGGTTTTGGAATGCCAGCTCGCGTGGCTTCCGCATCGGTCAACATTCTCATTGACCCAACCAGTGTATCCGCAAATAGCGCTTCCAGCGCTTTTGCGTCGCGGCGAGCGTAACTTAACCAACTGATGTCGGGTGAAGCGTATCTGTCGATACCTATAAACAATCCACGAAAAGCCATGCCGACAACGTAAATGATTTGCCTTCTACTAGAAACAGCTGCCGTTCGGTATCGCCGAAGCGGTCGTCCGCTGCCGCCCTTCGCTACGCTTATCATCAACGGCCGCTTTTGCTAGCGTAGGATTGCCCCGCCCGGCATCAGACCCCTTGTCCCAGTAGCCGTAACGAAAGAAGCCGGACCAAGTGCCAGGGTCCGGCTTCTGCGTCTTCGGCAATCAACATCGCGGCGTCCAAATGCAAATTGCACCTATGAGGGTATATATCGTTTATGACACACGCAACAGGAATCTTGTGCGAAATATCTCCGTTGCGTAATCGATCGTTTTCGCAAGGGTTGCAGAGAAGCGGATCTTCGGCAGAAAGCTGCGATTCGTGTTGTTGCATATGTATTGTTTCATTAGTAAAAATTATTTTTGAATTATGCAACATGAAGATCGGCTACGCGCGCGTATCGACCCATGAGCAAAATCTGGATCTTCAGCTGAAGGCGCTTCAGGACGCAGGCTGCAATGAGGTCTACAGCGAGAAGATCTCTTCCGGCCGGGTTATCCGACCAGAACTGGAAAAGGCCCTCTCCCGCCTGCGCGAAGGCGATACTCTCGTGATCTGGAAGCTGGATCGTCTCGGCTGTAGGACGGTCGAGTTGCTGGACTTCATTCAGGACATGAAACAGCGAGGAGTTGCCTTTCAATCGCTATCGGACGGCATCGATCCGAGCAGCGCGACCGGCAAGGCGATCTTCACAATCGCAGGCGCCTTCGCCGAGTTGGAACGGAATCTCATTCGCGAGCGGACCCTGCGAGGACTGGAAGCGGCCAAGGCTAAGGGCACCAAATTCGGCCGCAAGCGAAAGCTCGGTGATAAACAAATCGAGATGGCTGTAAAGCTGCTGGAGACGCCCCATGAAGACGGCAGCTTACCGACCTACGAAGAGGTCGCGGAGCCTTTGGTGTCGATAAGTCCACAATTTCACGACGGATAGCCGAATACAAAGAACGGGCTGCATAGTGGACTACTGGCGCCTTGGCGGACGCCAACATCGTTCTAAGCGCCTAGTGCGAAGACTGCCGCCACAAGAACCATATCGATCCCAATGACCTAATCAACCCAAAAGTGTTCGTGACAGATCGAAAGCATGGAACGGAACAATTACGCCCCCAAAGTCTGACGGCCCATTCGGTCAATCTGGACCTTGCAGCTAATTAGACAACGGTGCGTGCGTAACCCCAACAAGGCCACGACCCGCGCGTCGATCAGTAGGCCGGATACATATGAGCGACTTCTGAGACGAATTAGTTTCGATCTGATCTGACACTGCTCCGTTGGAGGAGCGAGGGTTACTGGTTTTGATGGTGGTGCCAAGCAAGACACTGCGACAGCTTAGAGCCGAGGCCATGAGCATTTAGCAAACCATGTCAACTGCGGCTTGATCCACATTCCTTAACAGCTCGTCGTCGCGTCAGCTCCTCAATGTGACAACTCCCTTCGAAATCTCGCAGAAACAACTTGGCAATGTCGAGTGTTCCCGTCCCGTCAGATTTCGCGCGTCGACGCCGTTGGTTCCTCCGCTTCGTGTCAAGTCTTTCACTACTTTTTCAGCTTCTGGGCAGAGCGTCGTGCCAAAAGAATTGCGCCAGAGACTGCATCTCCATCAGCCGGTTTCAGACGTCTGCGCACATCGAGAGCAAGCCACGGCTCCAGCGGGCTCGCCAATCCACCGAGCAACGAGACCCTAGGAGCACCTTGAGCGAGTAGAGCGCGCACCAGTGTGTCGATCTCGCCGGCGGCTGCCTGAACGGTTTGCCGTGCTGCCGGGTCCCCCTGTTCGGCATGTCGCAAGACCGCGGAAGCGAAGGCAGCGTAGTCCGTGGCGCTCGCCTGGTCCATCCATTTGACGACCTCCATGGGGTCGTCGCTAAATTTTTTCATCACTTCTGCCAGTAGAGCTGTTTTCTCCTCACGGCCATCATGGGCGCGCAAAGCGGCGCGTACGGTGTTTAACCCGAGAAAGGCACCACTTCCCTCATCGGATATCGGAAAACCATAGCCACCAACGCGGAGCTCCTGAATACCAACGATACCTATGCCGACTGATCCGGTTCCAGCGATTACAATTGCGCCGTCTTGACCTGAATGCGCTCCGAGACAGGCTCCCATTCCGTCATTGACGAAAACAACCTCTGCAAAATCATGCGGGCAGTTCGACAGGGCATCCAGCGCTCCTTTCCGTCCAAGACCTGCCAGTGCCATACCCGCCCAGATGTGTTTAAGGTCCTGCTGCTCAAGACCCGCCTCATCCAAGGCTCCGGAGCTCGCCGTCATGATCGCGGCCCATGCTTTTTCTATCCCTAGCCGCGTCGCCGCCGGTCCGGCCAGTCCCTGCCCGAGAACCTGTCCAGCCGCGTCTTCAATCCGCGCTCGGCAGCCAGTTCCACCGCCATCAACACCAAGGAAAAAAGGGTCCTTGTTCATGCCGACAACCGCTCAATGTCGGCACCGCAACGCCGGAGCTTGTCATCAAGCCGCTCGTAACCGCGGTCGAGATGGTAAATCCGGTTGACCACCGTTTCGCCCTCGGCCGCAAGTCCTGCCAGAACAAGAGAAACCGAGGCACGCAGATCCGTCGCCATAACGCTCGTTCCGAACAGGGCAGTTTTTCCCCGAACCAATGCACTCGATCCCTGGAGCTTAATCTCGGCGCCCAAACGGCACAGTTCAGGCAGATGCATAAATCGGTTTTCGAACACGGTCTCCCGAATGAGCGAAGCCCCTTCAGCACAGGCGGAAAGGGCCATAAACTGTGCTTGAAGATCTGTGGGAAAGCCTGGGTAGGGCTCCGTTGTTATGTCCGTTCCCGTAAGTGCTCCGCGACGGGCAACCACCATGCCGCGATCGCTCGGCCACACATCCACACCCATGCTCTCCAGAACCTGAACGATCGACGCAAGGTGTTCTAGCCGTGCGTTGAGCAATTCCAGCTCACCGCCGGTAATCGCCGCAGCAACGGCATAGGTGCCCGCTTCTATACGGTCCGGAATGCAATGGTGCTGGGCAGCGCGCCAGCTCGTATCGCCGCCGACAAGAATGCGATGCGTCCCCTCTCCTTCGATAACCGCACCCATGGCCCGCAGGCATGTTGCCAGGTCAGCAATTTCCGGTTCTCGGGCAGCGTTTAGAATTTCTGTCTCACCTTTTGCCGTGGTGCTGGCCATCATGGTCGCCGCGGTTGCACCAACCGAAGGTCCTGGGAGCACGATCCGCGCTCCCCGCAAGCCATTCGGCGCGGAAGCGACAATAACCCCGCGCTCCAGCGCAATCTCGGCACCTAGCGTTTCCAGAGCCCGGATGTGCATGTCCACAGGCCGGGCCCCGATCGCGCAACCGCCCGGTAAAGAGACTTTGACGTGACCGCAACGCGCGAGAAGCGGCGCCAGCACCAGAACCGTCGCACGCAAGCGGCGGACCGTGTCATACGGTGTTTCCTGCTGTGACAGATCTTTTGTCGTGATCACGACGCTGCCGGTACCGCGTTCCACCTGTGCATTGTGGAAGGAAACCAGCGTTAGCATCGTGTCGACGTCGCGCACTGCCGGCAAATTAGTCAATTCGACCGGATATGGGCTCAACAGCGCAGCTGCGATCTGGGGTAGCGCAGCGTTCTTTGCGCCGGAAATATCTACTACCCCACGCAGTTTGTTTCCCCCTCTGATGCGCAGTCTATCCATGGTCTCAGCCCTTGTTTATCATTTCCAGCGACTTTCGAAGGAAGATCCGTGCCTGCCCGGCTGCGAAATTCGGCAATTCGCCGAAGACTTCGTAGCCTGCCTTGCGATAGGCACCCAATCCAGCTTGACTGAATGTGTCGATCCAGGCACCGGTACAACCGCGCTCCAACGCGCGATTTTCGGCCGCCGCAATAAGCCGGTTCGCCATCCCTTGCCTCCGATAGCCCTCCGCAACCCAAAGCCACTGAATGTAGAGATAGTTCCAGATGGTGAAACCGAAAGCTCCAGCGACGAGGCTCCCATCCGGCTCGTGCAGAGTTACTTGCAATTCAGACCGGTTTGGCTCTCCCACAAAGGCTGCATTAAAAGCAGAGAGTTTCCCATGAATCGCCTGGTCATGGTCCACCGGCGCGTCAGTGATCGTTAAGGTGGGGCCTTTGCTTTGGTTTGACCGGGCGATACGCCCCCCACACAGCGGGGCCTTTACTCCGGTTGTTGTCGGAAGAGATATCGGTAAACCGCGTAAGGTTCTTACCGCAAGCAGAGCAAAACATTCTGCCTCGACGGCGTCTGCTCGCCAGCCGTAGTCCTCGGCGGCAACGGCCTCGACCCTTGCGTAGATGTTGAGCATTTTCATCATCGCCGGGTTCCAGCGCCCACCACCGCAGACCACGAGGCGGGTCGGACGGCTTGGCAGGATATCAAGACCTGCACCAACGGCCGCAGCCGAAAAGGCGGTCAATGTGGCTGCACCGTCTTCCAATGACAGCCCCTCCACCCAGTCAAAGCCGAAATCGAAACGGTCCAGCGATTTCGGATAGGGCTGACTGAGATAAGGTATCGTCAGCCGTTTGGCCAGTCGATCCTTATCCACGGTTCCGGCAAACGCAAAGGTACCATCTCGATCCATTTCTCCCGCCCCCATCGACTTGACGAAATCGTTGAGCGGTGCGTTGGCGGGACCGGTATCAAAGGCAGCGATTTCCCCCTTGGCAGAAACCCATGTGACGTTGGCAACACCGCCAAGATTTAGCACGGCAGTGCTTTCCTGATTGCCGGCTGTAGCCATCAGGGCCTTATGGTAGATCGCCGACAAAGGCGCTCCCTGTCCACCAGCAGCAATATCAGCTGAGCGAAAGTCATAGGCGACATCCGTACCGAGAATGCGCGCCATCAAACGACCGTCACCCAGTTGGCGCGTCGCGCCAATACGACCGGGAGTTGGCGCACGATGAAGGACTGTTTGGCCATGGAAACCCACTATGCCGATGTCGGCCATGGTGAGGCCCCCAACTTCAGCAACTCGACGCACCGCAGCGGCTTGAGCACGGGAGATTGCGGTTTCGGCTTCGGAAAATATTTCAGGCTCCGGTCCGTCAAAGGCCCAGGCGCGCGCTTCGGCGAGTGTCTTTTCAAGCAAACGCTTGGTCTCGTCTGGGTAAGGAACCAACTCGTAGGCACCGAATTCAGTGATCGTCTCTCCATCGGTTCTCAGCAAGGCCAAGTCAATATAGCCATCAAGGACGGTGCCGGTCATTAGCCCCACGGCCCAGATTGGTTCCATGTTCAGTCCTTTCCGTAGAGTGCTGCAGCAACCGCCTGGCGCAGCGGGATGATCTTACTCTCTGTGAATCTGCCGAGGTGTACCCGGTTGATCATCAAGGTCCAAGCATGTCCCTCAGCAAAGTCGACCCAGAGCCCAGCGCCAGTAAATCCTGTATGTCCGATTGTTTGGTTCGAACAATGACTGCCCGACCAATCCGGATATGGCAGTTCCCAGCCGTGGCCGCGTGCCGTACCGATATCGGTACGCAGAAGGCGCGTATGGCTGTCACCAGCAGCATCCTGTTCAAGCAGGTATTGCGCAAAGTCGAGAACCGAACTTACGTTGCCAAAGAGCCCTGCATTGCCAGAACCCTGAAGAGCGAAGCAATTCTCGTCATGAACCTCGCCGACCATCATCCGCCCGCGCTAATTGCAGTGTTCGGTCGCCGCCGTGATGTGCTCATTACCGGAAAATGCAAATCCAAACCCAGATCCATGTTGCGTATCCGGCACCCCTCGAGCCGCTCAAGACCAATGCCGATCAAGATGAAGTTGATACAGGAATAAGCCGCCGATCTACGAGGCCATTCATGCTGCAACACGAAGGCACGCAGCCGGTCGGGATCACTGCCATAGGTGTAGATCGGGAAGACAGGTAGTAAACCAGTCTGATAACCAAGGCACTGACGAACCGTAAATTGCTGCTCCCGAGCGGTATCCGGGTGGTAAAGATGTAAGTCCGGTATCAAAGTAACGAGCGGTGCATCATGATCGATGCGGCCATTTCGGGCGTGGCTCAGTATCCGCTCAGTGGCGAAGATGACATTGGAGACTGAAGCGAGATCGAACCAGATATCTTCCGTCATTGGCCGAGGTTCGGGTACGAGTTGAGCGTGCCCGGTGGCACGTGTGATCCGGCTTCCATCTTGTAAGATGAAGCCGAGTACGCCACCTGACATGCTTCCCGAGGTCACCGCGGCCTCAAGCCGAGCGAATGCGATGTCAATGGAGGGTTGTCTGTTCAATGATCATCCCTCTTGCCGATAAAAATGGTCAGAGCTGGCGTCCAGCCATGCCTCTATTTCAGGCTCAAAACCAATAGGACGCACCAGTGACGGTATCGCTCGCGTATCGATACTGTAGTCGGCACGACGTCGTTCTAGCGAAGGGACCGCCTTGATGAGCTGCTTGGTATATCTATGGCGCGGATTTGCGAGCAAGTCACGAGCGTTGCCGATTTCAACTATTCGCCCGGCATAAACCACAGCTATCCGGTGAGCAATGCGTTCGACCACCGCCATGTCATGCGTGACAAAGAGATAAGCCAGGCCGAATTCCTGCTGCAGATTAATGAGCAAATCGAGTACCTTTGCCTGTACAGACACGTCAAGAGCCGAAACCGCTTCATCCAACACGAGCACCGAGGGTTTCAGCAGAAGTGCGCGGGCAATGCAGATCCGCTGCCGTTGACCACCTGAAAACTCATGCGAATAGCGGGCGAGACTGTCGGCAGGCAAGCCCACACGGCTGAGCAGCATTTCCATCCGGGCGACGGCCTCAGCATCAATACGGTGCCCCACAGCGATCAGTGGTTCCGCCATGATACTGTGCACGGTGAGGCGTGGATTCAGGGAGGCGTTTGGGTTCTGAAACACCATTTGTACTGGTTTTTCAGTGCCTCCAACCTGAGTTTGGTCAGCCTGAATCGTGCCGCTGGCCGGAGTAACGAGATCAAGTATGGCGCGCGCAGTAGTCGATTTTCCTGAGCCGGATTCGCCGACAATTCCGAGTGTTTCGCCCGCCTTCAACTCAAATGAGACATCCTCCACAGCATGGATATTACCGGTGTGCCTGCGAAACAGGCCGGAGCGAACCGGAAAACGCACCGTCAGATTCTCAACCTTCAGTGCACGATATGAAGAGGCTGTGTCATTCCGGACGGACTTGCCGTCTGAAAAGTGTGGTACTGCGCCCAGCAGATGTTGGGTGTAGGGGTGTTGCGGTTTGTCCAGGACGGCGTCTAGTGCTCCCTGCTCCACCACTTTACCATTTTGCATGACCAGGATCCGGTCAGCGAAACCCGCAACAAGGCCGATGTCATGGGTGATGAAAATCATCCCGGTCCCGGTCTCGCGCTTCATTTCTGAAAGCAGCCCCAGGATCTGAGCCTGAATCGTTACGTCGAGTGCTGTGGTCGGCTCGTCTGCGATCAGGAGGCGCGGGTTCGAGGCAAGCGCAATTGCGATCATCACGCGCTGAAGCATCCCGCCGGAAAGTTGATGCGGTGCATCGCTCAGACGCCTGGTGGCATCGGGAATTCGCACGCGCTCCAGCGCTTTGCGCGCGGCGTCCTTCGCTGCTGCACCGGTCATGCCTTGCTGGTTACGGAAAATCTCCTCGATCTGCGCGCCGATTGTCATCACCGGATTGAGCGACGTCATCGGCTCTTGAAAGATCATGCCAATCTCGCGGCCTCGGATCTGTTCGAGCTCGCTCTCGGCGGAGGCGGCGAGATCCAGACATGATCCATTAGAGCGGGTGTAGTTGATCGAGCCACTGGTGATCCTGCCGCCACCAAAGTCGATGAGGCGGTTCACAGCCATTGAAGTAACCGATTTGCCGGATCCGGTTTCGCCGACAATGGCAAGGGTTTCACCTGGCGCGAGGTCGAAACTGACCCCGTGAACGACCTCGTTCTCCGCAGGACGCGGGCCGAAACCTACTTTGAGGTCGTGAACAGCAAGAAGGCTCATGCCAACCTCCTACGGGTCTTGGGGTCGAGGATATCGCGCAAGGCATCACCCAGGAGATTGAAGCTGAGCACCGCAAGCATTAGAGCTATCGCGGGCACCCAAAGGAGCCAGGGGGCCATCTCCATGAGGTTTCGGGCATCTGAAAGCATAAGGCCGAGTGAAGCATTGGGCGGCTGTGTGCCGAGACCCAGAAAACTCAACCCCGCTTCAGTGACCAGGGCCCATGCAAGTGCGAGAGTGATCTGAACCGTAAGCGGCGCAACTAGGTTCAATCCAAGATGCCGCGTCATTATATAGCTGCGCGAAGTGCCGAAAGTGCGGGCAGCGTCGACAAAGTCACGGTGGCGCAGCGACAGCGCAGGGCCGCGCATGACACGGGTGAAGATCGGCACATAGACGATGGCAATCGCCAAAACCGATGTCCATGTGCCCGGCCCGAAGATCGTAATGATCAGAAGGGCAAGTAGGATCGCCGGAAATGCCAGTAGTACATCCATGAAGCGCATTACCGCACCATCCCACAGGCCCGAGAACCAAGCCGCTGTCAAGCCAAGAACGCTCCCGAGCAGTGATGCAACACCTACCGAGAAGAACGAGATTATAAAACTCTGCCCGATCCCTTCCATCAGGCGGGAAAGCACATCGCGTCCGAAGAGGTCAGTGCCAAACCAATGTGCGTTTGAGGGTCCCTGAAGCCGGGCGACGCGGTCCTGCATGAGCGGATCGTAGGGCGTTAATCCGGCCTTGCCCAAAACTGCGGCGATCAGGAAGACTATAAAAATAGTCAAGCCGATACGGCCAGAGGGATGGCGGGCAACGTCTTTTAAGAGAGCGGTCATTTGGATTCGAATCGAATGCGCGGATCGAGGGCCGCGTAGGCGAGGTCCACCAACAGGTTCACGATCATGAAATTGAAGGCAATGAAGAGAACCGAGCCCTGAACCAGCGCGTAATCACGCTGCAAAATGGCATTGAGCACAGTACGGCCAAGGCCCGGTAGAGCAAATATCTGTTCAACCAGCACAGCGCCTCCAAGCAGGTAGCCGAATTCGACCCCCGAGAGCGTGATCACAGGGATCAGAGCATTCGGCAGAGCATGGCGCCAGATTACACGGCGACGCGGCATGCCTTTGGAGCGGGCGGTTCGAACGTAGTCCTCTTGAAGGATGTCCAACATGGTCGAGCGTGTCATGCGAATAACCGCTGCAGCGAAAGCCGTCCCAAGCGTGATGGCCGGCAAGATCATCTGAGCGAGATTGGCAAGTGGATCTTCGATGATTGGAACAAAAGTTCCCATTTCAGGAAGGACTCCGAAGCCGACGGAGAGCAAGTAGACCAGCAGCAGTCCGACAACAAAGCTGGGGGTCGACTGACCAAACATTGCGACGAAGCGCACGATGAGATCCGATGGACGGTCTTTGTTCGCAGCGGCATAAATACCGGCTGGTATTCCGATCGTCAGTGCGATCAGCATCGACAGGACAGCCAGTTCAAGCGTCAGCGGGAAGTGCTCCCAGATGATCGTGATGACCGGCTTGCCGTATGTTGTTGAAATACCAAGATTACCCTGCAACACACCCACCAACCATCGCCAGAATTGTACGAACCAGTTCTGATCGAGGCCGAAATATGCGCTTAGAGCTTCACGTTGCGCGGATGTCAGTAGACCGGACTCGGTGCCAAGCATCGCGGTGATTGCATCGCCCGGCACCAGCCGTATGGCAATAAAGACGAAGATCGCCACACCCAGCATCACCAGCGGGAATACCAAAAGGCGTTTTATCGGGTAGGACATGACAATCTCCGTCTGCAGGTTTACTTGTTAAGACTCGCTTTAGCGAGGCCGAACAACGAACCGGTCGGTGTCGGAACGAAACCGTCGACGTAGTCTTGCGCACCTACATACGAATATCCGGTGTAGAGCCAGACCCATGGCGAAACCTCCGCCAAATGCTTCTCGAAGGATTGGAAGATCTCTTTCCGCTTGGCCGGGTCCGTTTCTTCCCGTCCGAGTGTCATCAAGTTATCGAGGTCGCCATCAATATAATTGGCAACATGCTGCAGATTGCCATCCTTGGTCCAGTACCGGTTGTACATGGTATAAGGATCTGGCCTCCCTCCGTTCAGCGCTACGGCCATGTCGAAATTACCTTTCAGCCAATGGTCAACGTAGACGTTCAGTTCCTTCATCTCAATTGCGAGATTGATACCGATTTCAGATAGCTGCGACTGAAGAACCTGGGCTTCGGAGGCAGCGGTTGGCGGCTCTCCGGTTGCGGCCATGATGGTCATGTCGAAGCCATCGGCATAGCCAGCTTCGGCCATAAGTTTCTTGGCCTTGTCTAGATCCTGCTGATAGCAGAAGAGCTGATCGAGCGGTGTCGCGTACGCGGCCATAGTCAGCGGGCCAGTCACCGCGCCTTCACCTAAGAGTGCAGTGTCGAGGACATCCTGACGGTCAACGGCGCAAGAGATTGCCTGACGGACTTTGAGCTCGGTCAGCGGACCGCGCGAGGGATTCAACTGTAGCACGTGAAAGGACAAGACCGGCGCCTTAGCCAGTTTGAGTCCGGAAGCCTGAGGGATCAGCGTCGCCACGAAGGGATCGTTGATCAGGGCGAAGTCCACCTGCTTTGAACGCAAGGCGGCGAGGATCGCGGTCTCGTCCGGCAGAACCGAAATATCGAGCCCCTCAATGGCCACGTCGCCGCCGTGCCAGTTTTCATTGGCGATCAATTTGGCGTTCGAATTCGGTGTCCAGCTTTCATATTTGAACGGACCTGAGCCGATAACCTCGGTACCGATGGTTCCGGCATCAATTGCGGCGGCGGACACGATAGCGGCGTTGATCGACGCGAGCGCGGTCAGGAAAGGCACGTTCGGGCCATCAAGGTTGAAGACGACCGTCACGTCATCCGGTGTGTCGATCGAAGTGATCGCAGTGAAATTCGCACGAGTCGCCGCACCGGTTTCCTCATCGAGGATGCGTTCGAAGCTGACCTTCACGTCTGCTGATGTGACAGCCGATCCGTCATGAAACTTGGCGTCTTCGTCAAGTTTCATCGCCAATACGGTGGCCTCCTCGTTGAACTCCCAGGAATTCGCGAGTGCCGGAACGATCTCGGCATCCTTATCAAGGCGCACCAGCGGTTCATACATCAGTTCAAGGAAGCGGATTGACGAGAACGCCGTCTGTTTGTGCGGGTCGAGGCCAGTGGCATCCTGTGACCAAGCGACCTTGAGGCTTTCGGCCATTGCCGCACCACCTAGCGCGGTGGTGCTCAGAGCAACGGCCAGGCCCATCGCCCTGAGTGATTTGGTAATCATTTTTGACATAGTGTGTTCTCCCTGTGTGGAAGGGTTAGGCAGTCTAATCCGTCAGTCCTGCGCGGACTGTTCCCAGCGTCTTGTCGATTGCTTTCCTTAATACGCCGCCATTTTCCGCAAGGGCTTTGGCGGCAACGTCCCGGCTGACCCCCGTGAGTTTCATGCAGATTGCCAGTTTGACATCATTGTCCGCCCCAGAAAGAAGGACAGCAGCCTCATCCGGCTCAACCCCTGTTATCTCCGACAATATGCCGACGGCGCGGGTAAGAAGCTTGGAGTTTGATATCGACAGATCGACCATCAAATTCTGGTAGGTCTTGCCAATTCGAATCATCGCCGCCGTGGTTAGCATGTTCAACACCATCTTCTGTGCGGTACCGGACTTGAGTCTGGTCGAACCCGTGACAACTTCGGGACCAACCACAGGCACGATTGAAATCTCGGCATGGTGCGACATAACAGAATTCGGATTGCAGATAAGCGCAACGGTGCGTGCTCCCACTTCGGAGGCAAAGTCGAGAGCGCCGATAACATAGGGAGTTCGGCCTGAAACAGCGATGCCAACGACCACATCCTTGTTGGTCAACGCGGCAGCCTTCAAATCAGCCGCCCCTTGAACGTCACTGTCTTCAGACCCTTCTATGGCATCGCGTAACGCCCGATCGCCACCAGCGATGATTCCAATGACCATGGACGGCGGCACTGAGAAGGTCGGAGGACATTCAGAGGCATCCAGAACACCTAAACGACCTGACGTCCCGGCTCCTATGTAAATCAGCCGTCCACCGGTACGGAATGCTTCAGCGATTAGTTCCACTGCCTTCGCGATGGCGGGCAGTTCGGCCTCGACGGCCGCAGCAACAAGTTTGTCTTCCGCACTGAACCGGCCAATCAGCTCAGGAATCGGTAGCAAGTCGATATCCGTCGTGCGGGGGTTCCGTGCCTCGGAAACAAGATTGCGGAGAGAACGAACGGACAGCGGATCAGACATTGGAACCCCTCAGTACTATCTGCATGACTTTCGACTTATTTATTCCAAAAGTCAACGATTTATTCGATTTTTTATTCCATTTTTGAGGAAATCTGCTACATTGCACCGAAGGGATTTCAATTTTTTATATTATTATTCAAATACTTAAATCTATCTTCTCAAAACGTGCACCTGCTCTGAGGCGGAATTAGGCGCTTTGCTATTCACCGCAACAGAAATATCTATTCCAATTGATCGGTGCATGCGGAATGATGAATCGAGACCCAGCAAGGATGCATCATGTCGATTCTCACAATTTTAAAGGGACAATTGGACAGCCTCACGGCCGCGGAACGTGAAATTGCAAAGTTTGTTCTCGCCTCCCCTGAGGAGATGATTCATTTATCGTCCGCTGAATTGGCGGAGCAAACCGGGCGCAGCCAGTCTAGTGTCGTCAAGTTTTGCCAGAAGCTTGGCTTTCGTGGTTATCAGGATTTCAAGGTAGCGGTGACAAAGGCCGCATCCCAAACGTGGCAGGTGCCTGCCGGTGTAATCCATGGGACGATTGGCAGCAGTGACTCGTTCGCGACCATTCTCCAAAAACTACTCGGATCGAAAATCCACGCCATGCAGCAAACGCTTTTCGTCAACAACGAGAAAACGTTGCGATCCGCCCTTGCTGCAATCCGCGCCGCCCGGCGGATTCAGCTTGTTGGTGTCGGCGCGTCCTCGCTCGTGGCCCAGGACTTCGCTTATAAACTCCAGAAAATCGGATACATGGTGTTGTTTGACGCCGACAGCCACATCCAGATTGCCAACGCCACAACGCTTGAGAATGGCGATTTGTGCATCGCGCTCTCCTTTTCTGGTGATACATTTGAAAGTCGTCATATCGTCGAGACAGCATTTCAAAAGAACGCCACCGTCATTTCAGTGACTGGCGTTCAACCTAACCGGCTTGCCGATCTGGCAGAAATCCAGCTCTATATTGTTGCTGACGAACACCAGGCTCGCAGTTCCGCTATCTTTACCCGTGACGCACAGCTCGCCCTTGTTGATCTCCTTTTTATCCTACTCATTCAATCCGACAACCGAGCCAACGCTCTTATCCACGCGGCAGAAGATGCCGTCTCCACACTGAAGACATAGGAATGCCGGATCTGTCGCAAACTTCAGGTGAGGTTGAGGGCACCTAATCAATCGGACACAGTTATCCAGCGAGTGCCGCAAAGCACGCTCAGCAGACATTCTGTAATCATGGATTATCCAAATTTCATCTGCTGTGAGAGGTCGGCACCTTTGAGTCACGCGAGTGCAATCGAAGCAGTGCACAGAGTTCACGAATATTCTGTATGGATATGATCGCTCCAAATCATTCTGAGCCTCAAGGCAATCCACCAATAAAATGAACAACGTCGGGACTATGCGAAGAGCTGTCGTTGCGAGCCCTTGGTGCAGTTTTTCTGCGTCGTGACAAAGGTCAGCTTTCTCGCTGTCAGATCGGCAGCTTCAGTGTCGCTTTTTCCGTTGAAACAACGATTGACGTT
>NZ_CAMZOF010000022.1 GCF_947331435.1 Pelagibius sp. Alg239-R121
GATCGCGGCGTGGCTGCCCGAGGGGATGGCCGTGAAACAACCTCAGGCCAAGGGCGGTAAGTCCTCGCCGCCCAAGGTTTGAACTGGCCGGGGAAGGGTCGCTCGGTTGCGTCCTTCCCCGGAAACCTCAGTGGCCGCTGTGGTCGATGTTATCTCCACGACAATAGACTTCGAAAGCCGGTTCGCTCGGTCCCGCTGCGTTGCAGCTCCTGCGGGCGCACTGGTTTCGGCTTTCTTCAGGGCGCCGCTTCCCGCTCCGCTCCTGGCAGTCTTCTCTGTTCCCTGCTCCTGCGGTTTTCTCCAGAGCAGGCTGAAGGACGGGGGGTACTGACCCCCCATCCCTGCAAGGACAATCGGCCGGGCCGTGTCCTCGCTGCGCTGCGGGCCGCACCACCCGGCAGATTCTCCCTGCTCCCTTCCCCCCCTGTTCGCCACGAGGCAAGGGATGACGCGCGGCGTCACCCCCTTTTTGGGGGATTAAGGAGGACAACACCATGGCAAAACTGACCAAAGCCCAGGCGAAAGCACATGCGCAGGCCTGCGAACTTCTGCAAAAGGACGAACTGACTTTCGAGGAAAAGTGGTTTGTCTATGAGAACTGGCAGGAAGGCGCGACCCACGAGAACGGCGCCGCCGGTGAGTTCTTTACGCCAGTTGAGTTGGCCGCTGACTTCAAGCTGGAAATTTGTGGTTCCAAGGTCATCGATCTTTGCGCGGGCATCGGTGTTTTGAGCTTCCTGCATTATCACCGCCAGACCCATACGACCCCGCCAGAGGTAACCTGTATCGATATCAACCCGGCTTACGTCGAGGTCGGCAAGAAGCTGTTTCCAGAGTCGACTTGGATTTGCGCCGATGTCTTCGACGTGGCCCGCGATCTTGGCCGCTTCGATGTCGCAATTGCCAATCCGCCCTTTGGCCGCCGCGTGAAGGCCCCGAACCTGCGCTACCAGGGTGTGGAGTTCGAATATAGGGTTATCGATCTGGCGTCGGATCTTGCAACATACGGCGCTTTCATCATCCCGCAGAAGTCGGCCGGTTTCGTTTATTCAGGCGTACGATGCCATGAACGGCGCGAGACGGCGGAATATAAGAAATTCGCCAAGGCGACCGGCCTGCACCTGGAAGCAGGTTGTGGGATCGATACGGCGATGTATCGGGACGACTGGCACGGCGTATCCCCGGCTTGCGAGATCGTCACCTGTGAGTTCCCGGAGCGCACACCGGCCCCTGCCCTGGAGTTCCAAAGCATTACCCCGCCAATGACGCGGGATCAACTGAGCCTCTTCTGAGGCTCACCACTCTTCATTGCGAATGAATCTTAGCAGTGTATCGTACGTTACAAAGTATGGAGAACGATGTGGCGCTTACCGAATCACCGACACCCCCAACCCCGACTCAGTACGGGCGATTGCAGCGGGCTTACGACAGCTTCAATGAGGAGCTATTTGCCGGGGAACTGCCGCCCTGCCTGATCACTTTGCAGCGTCAGAAGAAGGTCATGGGTTATTTCTCGCGGCAGCGCTTTGTGGCCGAAGATGGCAGCGCCACCGACGAGATTGCCATGAACCCGGAGTTCTTCGGCAAGGAACGCGTCATCGAGGTCCTGCAAACGCTCGTCCATGAGATGTGCCATCTCTGGCAGCATCATTTCGGCATTCCGGGCAGGGGCCGCTATCACAACGAAGAATGGGCCGACAAGATGGAGTCCGTCGGTCTGATGCCGTCCAGCACGGGCCGACCTGGCGGCAAGCGGACTGGTGATCGTATGAACGATTACCCCCTCGAAGGCGGCGCGTTTCTGAAGGTCGCCAAGGCTCTCTTGGGCGAGGCTTTCGACATCCCCTGGGCGGATCGCTTCTCAATCGCCGCGCCCGTCCTGCTCGATAGCAACGAGGATGGAGAGAGTGAAGACGGCGGCGGCGCGGAAGCCGCCCCAGCTCCGCGCAGCAAGGTCAAGTACAGCCACGAATGCAACGATGGCCGTGTGCTGAATGTCTGGGGCCGTCCAGGCCTGCAGCTGGTCTGCGGCGACTGTGGCAAGGTCTACGAAGCCGACATGTAGCGGAGAGCGCCGCCGGCGCTCGCTTCTCTTTCTTTCTTCATAGCAGTCGTAACAGCGGGGAAACCAAGAAAGAAGTTTTCAGCGAATCAATCGGTTGGATACTCGTACAGATGCATTCCGCGAACGTCGACAGGTGCAACAACGACGATGAGGCGGATGATATCGCCGTTCTCGTCGCAAAAGGGAAAACAGCCGCGATAAAGCTGAATGAAGCTTCGAGATTCGACCGGAACGCAGCTTGTATGAAATGAAGGCTTCCGCGTTTCGGCGACGTCGATCACATTTCTCCAACGGATTGCGATCGTTTCCCTATCGAAGACAGTGCCCAGATTCATATTTGTCAGGTTCACCGAAAATACCTGTTTAACACCCTCCCCCATGATCCGAATGACATGACCTTCCAAGGTTACATCCTGCCGCCCAATGAGCATCATCCATTGCAAGAGCCTGGCTACCCGCATGGGGTCGAAGTCTAACCAAAATGGGGCCATCGGGCAGACCGCACGATCCAACTCACTGAAGTGTTTTGCAAAAACGGCGACGGGGTGGCCGTCGCATATCTGGGACAATTCTATTGGCTTCATGGCTCTTCGAATTTCTTGACCTTCTGGATCACCTGTCTATCGACCTAGGTAAGCCGAGTCCCTTCCGACCTCAGAGACTGCGGCATACCCAGGTTTTTCAAATATGATGTGTGAAAATTAATGTTTACACGAATTTATATACGTTTAAACTTTGTTCGTTTACAAATCGTAAAATCAAGAGAGGCAACACCGAAAAGGTCCAGGATCAATAGTTCGTCTGACCGTCGTTTCCCATCTTTAGGACAAACAGTCAGACCGGTGGTCCAGGAGCAAAGAGCTCCCTGACCACCGAGTAACTTATGCGGCTCTGACTTCCTTCAAAAAATCATCGATGAGGTTACGCAGCCCACTTGTTTCGCGCGTGAGATCGTCCGTTGCTTGCGCAACCGTATCGGATGCTTCCTTAGCGCCCGATGTCGCACCGTTGACCTGCTTAATGCTGTCCGACACTTGTGTCGTATCCCTGGATGCTTCCTGGGCACTGCGGGAAATTTCGGTCGTGGCTTTGGACTGTTCATCGATTGCCGAGGCGATGGTTGTCGTGATGGTAGAGATCTCCTGAACCGTATCGGTGATCTCCTTGATCGCGTCGACGGTTTCCGTTGTCGCCCCCTGGATATTGCTAATTTGCTGGCTGATTTCCTCCGTTGCCTTGGCAGTCTGGTTAGCTAGAGACTTCACCTCGCTCGCAACGACCGCAAAGCCTTTGCCAGCGTCGCCGGCGCGGGCCGCCTCGATCGTGGCATTGAGCGCCAACAGGTTGGTCTGCTCTGCGATATCCTGGATCAGATTTACGACATCGCCAATTTTCTCCGCCGCGGCAGCAAGGCCACCCACCTTTTCGTTAGTCGCAACCGAACGTGCCGAGGCGGCGGTGATGATCCTGGTCGAATGATTGACCTGATTGCCGATTTCTTCAATGGAGCTGGAGAGCTCTTCAGCGGCGGATGCGACCGTTTGGACGTTCTCTGACGCTGCCTGCGATGCATTGGATACCGACGTCACGCTACTGGCGGATAGCTCGGCGGAAGCCGACATGGTTTTAGCACTTTCATCCAATGTCGCGGATGTGCCTTGTAGATTTCCGAGACTCAGTGAAACCTCGGAATTAAAGGAAGCGATCGTTGATTCGATCCGGTCTGCGCGGGCTTTCAGAGTTTGCCGATCTAACTGCCGCTCTGATTCAAGCTTTTGCCGTTCCGCCGCATTATCCCGGAAAACGGCCACCGATTTTGCCATGTCGCCAATCTCATCGCCGCGTTCTGCGGCCGACAAATCCAGATCCAGGTTGTCTTCACTCAATTGACGCATTGCACCGCCGATATTGTGCAGGGGCTTCAGAACCCGGCCGTAGATCGTGAAGAGCGAAAATGCAGAAACCAGTATGACAATGATCATCGCCACAGCCGAAAGCAACGCGAGTCGACCGGAGTGTGCCTCGGTGGCTTCGATCGTCGCCCGCGTTCTTGCTTCGAAAGCAACGAAAAATTTGTCGACCGGCGTCATGATGTCCGCTTTGAAGCTGTGATACTGCGGTGAATGCATCAGAGTCCGGGCGAGCTCAAAGTCGGGGTCGCCTTCGACCGTATAGTTGCCTGATCCGTCGTCGAATAGTCCCTTGACGGCATTCATGGCCTTGACTTCGAGGTTGACCAGGCCGTCTGAGTTCGCCTGTGCTTCATTGAGAAACTCAAACTCCGATTCAGTGAAGCCGGCTTGTTTCATGAGTTCATGAAGTGAGATCGTGACTGTATCAGGCCTTGGTTTTGCCATATCCGCTGCGATGAAATCCCAGTAAATCCGATGGTAATCGGCAGGCCGTGCCTTCTTACCGTTACGAATGTCGAGGATGGCAAAATACTGCTCTTCGTATTTGTCATCACCGGTGATGACATAAGTGCGCGCCAAGCGAGTCAGATCATCGGAACTTTGCCGCAGCTCATCCGCGAGCAGATAGGATTCGGCCGCAATATCGTGCGCCTGATTTACATCGGCTTGGAATGCTGTGTAGGTCCAAAGACACCCAACGAGAAACACAATTGCGACAACGTTGGCAGCAGTCAGCAGCAGGAAGGTACGCTGAATCGATAGTGAGCGAAGTTTTGACATCATGTCCTCTCGAAGAGTGTAGCGAGTTTGTGTCTTCGGACATCAAGCTCAGCATCGTATTGGGTATGCCGGAAACTCCGACCGAAATACAAATGTAAGGTTGTATTATTAATTTTTGACTAATGACGCACGCTCTTACTTTTGTGAGTTTTCCAGGCTCTGCATTAAGCCACAACGTGGTCTGTTTCATGAAAATTTTAGGCGTGCGAAAAGCTCTTTAATTCATTGTTTTACAGTTATTAAAAACTTATCAAGCGGACAAAATTGTTCAATTTGTAAGTTGAAATCGGAGATGAAGCGAGCCTTCATGGGTATAAATTTGGAACGATCAGAATAGCCACTTATGATTGTTTTATCGAACAACCTTCAGCCAAACAACTCTTGCCGTCTCCAGCTCGAAAAAAATGAATCTTGTCGCCCAGACGTTTGTCCAACGATCGACTTTGATCGAAGTTTGCCAGGCAATTTCGAACTCTCGCTTGGAAGCCAGGGTGGGGTTAGTTGCAGGTCGACCGGCCATCCGAAGATTTAAGCCGGATGCCCGCTACCGATAGTTTGGGATGATTTCGATCGGTCTGGGATTGCCGACCATTCGCACGCTTGGTGCGCCCGGTTCGTTCCAGCGAAATAGTGTGATGTGCCAAAGCCCGGGACGACGACGGGAAGGATCAATCAGCCCAAGGTGACCGGCGTTTCTCAACTCGTCGGCAGCTCCCCATGATCTCGGGATGCGTTCGGCTTCCAATTCGCATTGCCAAGGTTGGCGCGCATCTTCATAAACTGGCGCGGCTTGCGGGTTTCGCAGATCGAACAGTTTGCAGTAATCTACCTCGAAGGTGAACAGCCCCCTCGGCGGACCGCCTTCGACCACGTATTGCCCGATCGCAACCCGAGCGCTTTCTTCATTCGGACTGAGATAAAGCGCATCCTGCCCCTTTCGATTGAAGCGTGCTGGAGGGCGGCATGACCGCCCACGCTCCAAGTGTATGTCGATGTCGACCCCACTGAGCGCGATCTTTACAAATCTGCCGGAAACGTCGGTGAGCATCACCCATCCCTCACTTTATGCGGCGACGCTAAAACTGCCACACGGAAATGCAAGCAAACGTCCGCTTCTCTAATTGGGCGTTTGGGTCAAGCTCGTTTTCTTTGTTTCTTTCGGGTCATTGTCGCTCATCCGGGTCACGCTTCTCTTCGCAGTCTGATTGGTGCTCTGATAGCACTGCTGCACGCATGTGTCGGATTGGTAGTGGAGAGCCTTGCTTAGAGACGCGCTTCACGTTGCGCAGCAGCCATTTTCGGCTTCATCCACGAACCTCGTCCGGTGAGGGACGACCGCGTTCAGATATATGGTGAGCGCTTAGATCATGCCAGGCCCTCCACGGTCTCTGAGCGGAACACGGTGCCATCTGCCCACATGCGATGGAGCAGAACAGCCAGTTTGCGGGCGACGGCCACCACAGCACGGCGGCGCCCTTTGGTGCGCATCAATCGCATGCCCCAGGATTTGATCTGTGACCCAGCCATTGTGCGCTTGAGCAGTGCGTTTGCTGCCGCGTAAAGCGTTGCGCGAACATCCCGGTCCCCAGCTTTCAATACCCGGCCGGGATTGTCATGTTCGCCGGACTGATATCTTCGCGGGGTTAGTCCAAAATGCGCTGCGACCGTACGGGACCGCTTGAACCGCGTAGGATCATCAACAGCTGCCATAAAGGTCAGTGCCGCGATTGGTCCTACGCCGGGAACGGTCATCACCCGCATGCAGACCTCATCTTGGGTGGCTGCGCGTTTGACCCGCCGATCCAGCTCCAGAAAGTGCTGATACAGAACCAGTCGTGCGTCGAGCAGAGGCACGAGGGCATGAGCCAGAACCTCATCCATCTCGATCATGGGCCTGACGACGCCATCGAAGCTGCCGTGCTTCACCGTCTTGGGCAAGCGGATACCAAAGATCTTCAACAGGCCACGTACCTCGTTGGCCAGATCAATGGTCTTGCTGAGCAATGCTTTGCGTGTACTCAGCAGGGCACGGACCCCATGTGCTTCCCGGCTCTTCATATGGACAGGGCTGAACCAACCGGTGCGCAGGACTTGAGCGATGCCCCGCGCATCGTTCTTGTCTGTCTTATTGCGCATCGCTGACAGTGCCGCATTCACTTGCCGGGCTTCCATGCAAACGACGTCAAAGCCTTCACCCGTCAGACCATAGAAAAGGTGCTGGCTCATCGTACCAGCCTCAAAACCAACCCGTTCTATCGCGTGTGGAAAGGAATTCAGGTGGGCCGCAATCTCATCGACCTCACAAGGTAGTTCTCGCTCGAGTAAAACCGTACCTTTGCTATCGACAATGCAAAGCGCGCAAGACCGCAGCGAAACATCCAAACCGGCAAAGTATTCCATCTTCAACCTCCCTTGTTCACAGATATCCTGTGATCCTATCGGGAGCTCGACCTCAAATCAGGGTCAGCCCAATTACGCATGCTTGGAGCCCTTCTTCGACATTGCTGTGCGTCGCAACATCCTTCGCAAAGGGCGGATTCCGGACCTTTGCCGCAATTGCAAGAAGGTCAATGTGTCGGCAGCGAAGCGGACATGGCGTACCTGTTGAGCGCTCGGCTTCAAGGGCCTTTGAATCCAGCATTAAATTGCCTGTCCGGACCTGCCAAGCGATTGGCGGAGCGAGTTGAAACTCGCCCCACGCTAATCGGTGCCGTGCAGTCAGGGAACCTTTAAAGCTTTGCCGCCCAGGCGTCGATCCGCTTCAGAACCGGCTCATGCACCCCGCGCTTGGCCAAAGCCTGCCGCATCTTCTTGGCTTCCTCCCTGGCCTCGGTCTTGGCTCCGGAGGCTACCAGAAGCTCGGCACGCTGCCGCACCAGCCTGTGATAGCCCAAATTGTCCTGCTTCTCAGCCGAAACCACCTTGAGTGCATTCGCAGTCAACTTCAAAGCGTCTTTCACCGCCGCCCCTTTCGCCCGCGCCAGCTTGCCCTTATTGCGGTCAATCACATGGAAAGGCTTCTTCATGCCCTCGGCCAACGCCAACGCCGCCTTTGCCCCCGCCATGGTCTTGGCACAGGTCTGAACAACATTCTCCAACGCGACCCGGCCCTTCGCCAGTGTCTCGGACTGAGAACCGCCCAGCGCCATGCAAAGCCCTGCGTCGAACGAGAAGTAATCCTGTGCCAACCGGTCCTCATCGCGCGAGAATGGCATGCCCACGCGGATGCTATGCACCGGCGAGGGAATCATGCCCAATTCGTTAGTCGAATAGATCGCCCGCACCTGATATTCGCCAGGCGTCGAGAAGACATGGCCCACCCGGCCGAAAGTGATCGGTACCTCGTTGCTATGCCGCTCGGTACCCGGCGCAGAACCCGCCGGTTTCAATACCGACATTTCGGGATCGCTCAATTCGCAAAACACCGGCTCATATTCGACGATCTCACCATCGGGCTTGCGGATGAAGATCGCCACATTGCCGAAACGCGGATCGAGACGCGTGTCGATCTCCACCTCTGCCTCCCTCATCAGGTTACGCAGGCGCAGTTCCACGCTGACCGGCTCCATGAAGTCGAAGTACCCGCGCGAGCGCACCAATAACTCCACGGGCGCCTCTCCCTCGGCAGGCCCCGCCTCGGCCTCGCCATGGAAATGCAGGCCAGTCGCCCAGGCGTCGCCCCCCATGATGACCGCAGCGCGATCTCCATGACGCAGATGGATCAGTTCTTCGGGATCGAATGTGAACTCGAATTTGTCCCAGAAGTCGATCACATACCGCGGGTAATTCATCCATGACAGAGCATTGGGGCGGCTCTTGTTCCGGGAATGCACGAAGTTGAACGCATGCCCCGCCTCATGGACCCAGGTGTATAGGAACTGCCGCATGGCCCAAGCCTCGGCCTGGTTGGAGGGTGCGCCATTGGGCAGGTTGTTGAACCAGGAATGCTCGCGAAAGACCGCAAAGCCCTGGCGTTCGGGCGCATCGCCCGCGCCACCATAGGCGGCGGCGGCGTCGAACATGATCCCAGCCGTTCTGACATCGTCGTAGCGCCCGCAAAGAAGCCCCCACATATGCCATTTTGGCCAGGTACCAGGCATCTGCGAGAATGCCCCGTCCATGGCGTCATGCAGCTCGGCCGGCGACCAGGCGTCGAAGCTTGCCGCGCTGTCATCGATCACGCTCGACGGGTAATTCAGCGACATGCCGATCCCAGCCTCGGCATAGGCTCTTTCCATCCCCAGATCGCGCCTTGCGATACCGGCGGGACGATCAGTATGGGAATGGCTATCATAGGCCGGCAGGATCGTTCCGGCATTCACTGAACTGGCCACGTCGACCTCCAGCGTCAGATCCCGGAAATTCTCGGAACGTCGCGCGCATTCATAGACGTCGCTGCCTCTGGAGTAAGTGAATTTCGCCGTCGCGGGGCCTGCAGGCCGGAACGTGCGCCAGGGTATCTTAAGATGGAGTTGTGTTGCTGGCTGCTTGCCTTTCCAGAAGGTCACAGCCCCGGTAATCGTGACGCTGCAGCGTGACCATTTGATACGAGGGCTGTGGACGATCCAAGAGCGTTCATAGACGCGCCAGCGCCGTCGGCTGAAGATGTAGACCCTGTAGATATCGCCACTGACCTTATCGAGCACGTCAGAATTCCGGCCCCGCGGATCGATATCCACCCGCAGATCCAGTTCTTTCTGGCCTGCACTCGGGCTGGTCATTTCGCCCTCATAGCGCCCGCTCACCGAGCCGATCCGGTAACACCGCCACCAGATCGGGTCGTTCAGTCGGGCGGGCCGGAACCGGTCAATCGGTACAGGCTGCAGGGAACCGTCTGCTTCCGCCTGAAGCTCTGCGATCAGATCGTCGTCGAATTCATGGACCGCTTCCCCGAAATCTTGGGTACTGTCATCGTCATGCATCTGAATGCTCCCGCAAAATGACGGGCGCTCAACAAGCTGGAACTTAAGACGTCACACGCCAGAAAACCCGCGGCAGAACGTTAATTGGTCGGGCATGAAGGCGTGAAGCAACCTACCGAGAGACCCGAAAATGGATTGACAAAATGGAACCTGAATCTTCCTATGTAGGGCAAGCCTACCACAATTTTTGCGCGATCTCCACAATAGATACTCCATTTGCGCCAGGCGGCGCCCACAGTTGGCACTAGGGCGGCAGGTTTCAGCGCTTCGAAAGCAAGCCGGGCCGTCGGGGCACTGCAAACGGCTCTGTTGCAAATTTCTGTTCCTGGTGCGAGAAGCAGCTTTTTCAGATTAGGCTGTTGATTTCATGAGTGCATTCAAAGGTCGTCATTTCAGAGGAGAGATCGTGTTATGGGCAGTTCACTGGTATTGCCGGTATGGGATCAGCTACCGCGATCTTGAACAGATGATGGCCGAACGCGGCGTGCGCGTTGATCACACCACGATCTACCGGTGGGTTCAAACCTATGCTCCTGCAATGGAAAAACGGCTGCGCTGGCAATGGCGCCGACCAGCTTCGGGCAGTTGGCGGGTCGATGAAACCTACATCAAGGTCCGCGGAAAATGGACATATCTCTACCGGGCGGTGGACAAATTCGGCAACACCATCGACTTCTATCTCTCTCCCACACGGAATACCAAGGCGGCGAAGCGGTTCCTTGGCAAAGCCTTGAGAGGTCTGAAAGACTGGGAAAAGCCCCATACAATCAATACCGACAAGGCGCCGACTTATGGCGCGGCCATTTCCGAGCTGAAAACCGAAGGCAAATGCCCCGAAGAAACCGAGCATCGCCAGGTGAAGTATCTCACAGATGTGTTTGACAAGACTTTTTGTAGCCTTACGCTGACCAAGATTGTTCACGCAGTCTTTGGTTTTTCTATCCCGTCTAGGGTCCCCGAGCGTCTCATTGGCAATTGCTGTTTCCATTTGGCGACAAAGCGACGGTAGACCTCTTCGGCATGACCGATTGCTTCTCTCTCGCTATCGCGCACCAATTGTTTGCTGTAGTCCGCGGCGGATCCCTTGCTCCTGCCGCCACGACAAGATGGGTAGCCGGCAGCCAACTCCAGCTTTCGAAGCTTCCAGTCCATCAGTGCTGGGCGGCTCCAGGTATAGTCTTCGTCTTTGGTCAATAAGTGCCAGATGATAACGCTCAGCTTACGCGCAGTCGCAACCGCGGCGACCTGTTTGCCACGCTTATCCCGGATCCGTATGAAAAAGGCGCGTAGAGGGCCAGGTGCGCGGGAGATGACCCATGCCGCCTCAACCAGCATCGATCGCGCATGAGACCGACCTTGTTTGGTGATACGGCCGTGGTAGGCGGGCTTGTCACCGGACTGTCGGACCCGTGGATTGAGCCCGAAGTAGCTGACAAGCTTCTCTGGCGACGGGAACCGGGCGATATCGCCGATCGCCGCCACGATACTAAGTGCGACAGTGACATTGACGCCGGTGATCGTCATCAGTCTCTTGACGCGTGGTTCCTGAAGTGCCGTCAGTGCGAGGCTTTTGTCGATTTGAGCGAGTTCATTTGCAAGCCGGTCGAGTTCGCCGGCATGCCGAAGGACAAGGCGCTGCTGATCCTCTGCAAGTGGCTGAGCCTCGAGCCAGGTCCTGCCGCGCTTTGAAAACAAGGCACCTCCATAGGGCGGGATCAAGTTGGCATGCAGAACTGAGTGTATCCGGTTCTTGAGACGGGTCATCTGAGAGACGAGTTGCGCCCGTTCGGCCACGACGCGGCGAAGCGTCTCGGTTTCCTCGTCCGGCATCCAGACTTCAGGCAGAAATCCACTCGCATGGAGTTTGGCCAGCACCGCCGCGTCGATTTTGTCGGTCTTGACCTTGGCCCAGGCGATGGCCCGCACCAAGAGAGGGTTGGCGATAACCACCCGACGTACAAACGGTGATAGTATTCGCACGATCGCACTGGTGTTACCTGTTGCCTCAAGGACGATCTCATCGTCCGCTCTGAGCGTCTTGGCAAACTGCAGGAGACGATCACGTTCGAGGTCGACGCGTCCAGCATCCCAGATCTCACCCTTCTCCAAGATCGCCATTTGCGCGAAGGTTCGATGGACATCAAGGCCAATGGTTCGCATTCTCCGCTCCTTTCCAAGGTCAGTAACCAAAGGAGCCAGCGGGCTACACGACAACTACGGATCCGCGCTCGCAGCGCAACCGGGCAAGTCGAAGGGGCGGCCAGATAACAACTCGAGCTCGCAGCTCATGAGATACTTCGGCCTGCCCGCCTTACGTGCTCCCGACACCCCAATCCCGGTGGGCGGATGTTAGCCGATCCAACCGCGTTGCAAAATGCGGATTGGCGCGTCGCGCTCATACATGCCTGATAACAACATTGTCGAGGCCGATCACGGCAAGCTGAAACAGCTGATCCGGCCGGTGCGTGGTTTCAAAACGTTGAAGTCCGCCTACGCGACAATCAAAGGGTTCGAAGTCATGCGTGCCCTGCGCAAGGGTCAGGCTGGCATGTTCAATTTCTCAAACGATGTCCTCGGTGAGACACGTATTGTCGAGAGAGCCTTCGGTATCGGTCCATGTGCCCTGTCTGAGGCGGTCACAATACTCGAAAACCATCTTCAGGACGCCAAAGCTTAAGTAAGAGCCCCGGTAGGGGCGGAATATGTCCAAATGCAACATTTGCAACAGAGCCGTTCAGGCCGTCATAGAGAAAGGCCTCCTTACGGTTCCGGGTCAGATCGTTGCGTTCCTGGAGATTGCCCAGGGTATCGAACACAAAGCTCAGGTTCTGGATGCTGGTGCCGCCCTGGGCGATCTGGATGTGTGATCGGAGTGATAGGGTAATCCTCACGCACAAAACAAGACCTGACCCTGATAAGTTGCAGCTCAGCAAACCAATCCAAGGCCAAACGTTGCAATCAAGCGGGTGTCCATATATGTCCACGCATGACCCTGTTCAGCACCTATGCTGATAAAACTCTGCCTTAGACTTCAAATACTCTTCCCACTTTCCTAGCATTCGTTGCTTGTTTTCCTCTGGAGAGTGTTTGCTAGGATCGTACCCGTCAGTTGGCGGCATATATCCAACAAACTCAGCAATCTCTTCCGGGTAATCAAAGTCTGCGTATATATCTTCGACACAAGAAAGGGGGTTTGAAAACGCTTTACTGTTTTCAAACAACCAAGCCAACGTCACATATAGCCATTTTTTTTGCGCAACGCTGTCATTGCGCGAGCTCTCAGCAGACGCAAGTTCACGTAGAATAAGCCCCACTCGTTCCGCATTTTCTTTTCCTAAGAAAGCCAAATCGGCTTCTAGATCGACTTCAGAACCGTCAAGCATACGTTTTTCGGCAAGTTGAACGACGCTCTTCCAACCCAGCAGTTTGTGTTCGAATGCCCACAACACATCTCGCCAATCAACACGCACTTTGCTGAGAACGAACTCAACTGAGATTACTATCTTTTCAATCATCTTACGTTCGGGATACCGTTAATTGTTCCGCCTTCAACAAATCTTTGGTGAGTTAACCTGTTACCACCTTCAACTATATACTCGTACCTACCAGGCACTCCATTTAAATTGCCTTGTATCTGAGTGAGATCTCTTACAACACCGTCACCTCCTGTGATCTTGAAATGAGTACCGTTATTTGCAGCATCTTTTCTCATAAATGTAGCTGCATTGTGATGCTTATCTCCTTTTAAGGCGCTGCCGACAGGTTCGGCGTTAAGCAAGTCTTTCCCAACTCCACAATTCGCGTTATGCACCCAAGCACCATCTTCGCCTACGAAATAGGTATGGAAGTCAGCGACTTCGAAGTTATAGGCAGGAAAAACACCTGCACGTTGCGACATGGACTGCACGACAAGGTCGTCGCCCTCGAGACTCTCGATCTTGTCATTGGCTTTGAGATTGCTTGTTTGAATCCAACCTTTACCCTCCACCCAGAAGGGATGCTCAGCGGTTGTCTCAATAACATCCAATTCACCGTCTGGACCGATCAAGGCCAGACCCAGAATTGGCTTGTCCTTGCTTTGGAAGAGGTGGAGAACCGGCTTCCAGGCAACCTCACCGGTCTTCTCATCCTTTGAAGCCACCAGATCGCCGACACGGATTGCCTCGATGGGTTTCAAACCATCCTTGGTGTGAACCAATGTCCCTGCTTTAAAGCTGCAAACCCTACCCGCGATCCGGCGTCCTATGTTAGCAAGACCAACCCCCTGACCGGCCCCCGGTGCAGCTGCCGCCAGGCTGGCCCCGGCCCCAATGTAATCCCCTCGAGCCAGAGAAATACCAGCATTTAGGAGATCAGCGGCGTTACCGACGACAGGGATCAGTCCAACAATATCCAGGCCAAGTTGAAAGCCATCTAGCCAGCCGCCGCTATCGGGTTCGCCGGCAGCGCCATGTTTTAGGTCATTGTGAAGTCTCGAAAATGCCCCCGTGAAGGCACCGTTGACGAACTTACCCCCTCCGAGTTCTTCACCGACACCGCCAGCAACAGCCGCGGCGGCAACTCCCACAGGAGCAGGCGCATACTGGTCTACGTATGCTAATCCGGGAGCCGCGAACTGTGCAAAAGCACCTGCCAGGAAGCCGCTCTTGAACTCGCCACCTCGCAGCTTGCTGATCGCCCCGCCCACGGCGCCGTGTGCAACGGTTTTAGCAATGTGTCCTGGTGAGAGAAAACTGGCGTTAACATTTTTAAATGCATCACCAACCGCATTGAAGGCTACAGCGCTCGCCACGGCTATTCCCGCCGACATCAGCGCCTGTCCAAGGTCTCCTCCATTGGCGAGTGAAACCAGCCCCGAGAAGGCCGCCGATACAAGGATTGCCCCCCAACCTTGCAAGCCAGGGACAAAGTTTATCCCGATCTGAATGGCAGTCGTCACGTACTGGTTCTGCAAGGCCTTCTTGACGAAGGACTTGACCGCCTTGAAGGCCTTCTTAAAGACGCTTGCGATCTTTTTGAAGATTTTCTTAAAGAAGAACCCGGATGGATCGGTATAGCTGAGCGGGTTGTTCTTGACGTAGGAATAGCGGTTAAAGGATTGGGTATCGTCCGGCGCCTGCACGTTGGGATCGGCCGACAGGAATCGTCCCAGTGTGGGATCGTAGACCCGGCCGTTCATGTGGATCAGCCCGACGCCGTCCAGATGCTCATGACCCGTGAACCCCCTGGGCGTTTCGCTCGATGCCGCTGGCACCCCGGCGTTCCAGTCGGTGAGACGGCGCTTGCCGTGGGCATCGTAGGAGAGATGCTCGGTGACCAGGCCCTGCTCGTCGGTGATGGACTCCACCGAGCCCAGGTGATCCTTGTGCAGGTAGCGGGTCTTATCCGTCAGCGCGTTGCCGTCGTCGATCTTGGTGTAGATCGCCACCGTGCCGCCGCCGGCGCGGATGTAATGCACCAGCTCGTCCGGCTGGTTCAGCCGGCTGCGCCGCTCGTAGCTGCTGCCCACGTAGTCCGTGGTGGTGGTGAGGCCGTTGGTCTGGGCGTTCTGCTGAATGCGCGCGCGGCTGGGACCGTAGACAAAGGAGGTCCAGTTGCCCGTGACGCTGTCGGTCACGTTCTGGGGTTTGTTGAAGGAGGTCCAGGCCGTGGTCCGCCCCGCCCCGGAGATCATGCTGCCGTTGAGATCGTAGGTGTAGGTGTTGCTGCCCGCCGTGGTGACCGCGTGCGGCCCGGCGCCGTTCTGACCGTAGAGATAAGCCCCCACATCCGACTTGTTGGTGATGTTGCCCAGATTGTCATAGGCATAGGTGGTGGTGTTGAGCGTTGTCGCGTTGGAGGTGTCCGTGAGCGTGGTCGAGGTCACCCGGTTCAGGCCGTCATAGACGAAAGCCTCCTTACGGTCCCGGGTGAGGTCGTTGCGCTCGCTCAGATTGCCCAGGGTATCGAAAACGAAAGACAGGTTCTGGATGCTGGTGCCGCCGTGGGTGGTCTGGATCGAATCCAGCAAGGCCGTGGCAGGATCATAAGCCCGGTTGGTCACCACCCCGTTGCCCAGGGTCTCTTGCGTCACCATGCCCTCGGCATCGACCGTGTCGGCCTGCCAGTAGACCGTGCTGCTCAGGACCTCCGAGACCGAGCCCAGGAAACCGTTGGCGGTATAGTTGTTCTGGACCGCAAAGCCGGAGGGATAGGTGATGGTATCCGGGCGGCCCTGGGCGTCATAGGTCAGGGAGGTCTGATAGAGGGTGCCGGAGATGGTGGTGGAGGTGCTGTCCGGACGGCCCAGGGAGTCGTAATCGGCGACCTCAAGATAACCGTTGGGACCGGAGACCTGATGGATCTTGCCTTTACCCTTGGTGGCCGTGTCGTAGGTCCAGGTGGTGGTACCCTCGGCCTCGATGCGGCTGGTCATGCGGCCCAGGACGTCGTAGGCCATGGTGACCGTCTGCAGCTTGGCATCGGTCTGGGAAATCAGTTCGCCCAGGACGTTGTAGCTGTAGGACCAGACGCCCATGTCGGGATCGGTCATCCCGGTCTTACGGCCGCGCTGGTCGTAGGTCATGGTGGTGAGCACGCCGTTGGCATTGGTTTGCAGAAGGTTGCCGTAGGCGTCGTAGCTGTAGGTGACCGTGCCGCTCAAATTGTCCGTCGAGGTGACCAGTTCGCCGATGGCGTTCTGGGTCTTGGTCATGTTCTGGTTGAGGGCGTTGTTGATCGTCGTGGTCAGCCCGCCGTAGTCGAAGACCTGAATGCCGCCGTCCGGGGCGATCACGCTCATGCGCCGGCCGAGATCGTCGTAGTGGGTCGTCGCCCAGAGCGGGGTGACACCCTCGAAGTAAGGCCGCGAGACCATGTGGGATTCGCCGCGCGGGTTGTAGCTGGTGTCCACGTAGATCTTGGTCACGCCGTCGAAGGCGATGGATTCCGTGCGGAACACACGGTTCATCTTGTCGTAGTACTGGATAGAGGGTGTATTGAGCGCCGTACCGCCGGCTGTCAGGAAATCCTGGCTGGTGATCTTGTAGACCGCGCCGGGCTGGCAAACCGTGTCGCAAAGGTCGTAGCTGATGCGGCTTTCGGTGCCGTCGGCGCGCAGTTCCTTGGTCTTGCGCCCGAAACCGTCGTATTCCCAGGTCGTGGTGATGCCGTTGGGCCCGGTCAGACTGGTGACCACCCCAAAGCGCGCATCCGTGACCATGGTCTCGCTGTGGCTCAGCGCATTGGCGCTGGAGAGCGGGAACTGGCCGTTCGTGTCGTAGCTGGTAGTGGAAGATCTGGAGGTGACACCGGTTCCGCTGACCGAGACCGCGGTCTCGTTGCCGAAGCTGTCGTATGTATAGCTGGTAGTAACTTTTAGGCTGGCGATATCCGGCTCGATAATCTCCTTGGTCAGCAGGCCGTTGGTTGCGTTGTACTCCCAGGCGGACTTGCGGCTCTGGTTGGGTGCACCGGGCCGAGACTTAGTCACCGTCGTGCTGGTCACCCGGCCCAGGATCCAGTTGACCTCGTCGTTGTCGTAGAGGCTGGCGGTCTGGGTCGTAAAGACCTGCCCTGCCGTCGCACCCGTAGTCTCATCGGTCACGGACTGGGTGATGCTCAGGGCATTGCCGTAGTCGTCGTAGGTCGAGGAGGTGGTGGTGCTGGAGACCAGGAAGCCGGCGACTTGGTTACTCTGCAGGTCTTGGCGCGAAATCTCATAGGCCTTGGAGGTCGAGCTGTCCGCATAGGGAAACAGCACCGAGGGCTGGTTGCTGGCCGTCCCGTCGAAGATCAGCTTGCTGGCGTAGGTACTGGCCACCTCCTTGACCAGATCGACCACCACGCCGTTGTCCAGACGCGTGACGCTGCTGTCCACCTGGCCGGTAAAGGGATAGGTCTGGTTGTAGGTGGTGGTGGTCAGGATCCCGGTCTGCTCGTCCCGTGCCGTCACCGTGCGGAAACCCAGGAAACCACGGCCCTCGGTGTTCACCTTGGCGCCGGCGTAGCTGTAGTTGATGACCGCCTGGCCCTCCAGATTGCCCGGCGTCTCGGTCTTACCGTCGTCCTGGCTCACCGAAGCAACAACATACATCGGAGCCTGGATGTCGATCTCAGGAAAGGAAGCACCGCTGCCCTTGGTGTAGACGCTGTCATCCGTCAGAGGCTTGTAGGTGATCGACGCAACACGGCCCAGACCGTCGGTGCCCGAAACGAGTAAATCGGAGCCACCAGAATTGTTCAGCCAAGTGATCATGCTGTAGGTACCACTGGCGTTCCGATAAGCACGCACCCAGTCGACGAGACCATCTCCGTTCACGTCCTGAAACTGGCCCCGGGTTATCTCGGACTTCTTATCCAGGATGACGTCAGGCAGCGCGTAGCCCGCATTGTTTTGCCAACCGCTACCCGTATTCAGCCAAGTGATCATGCTGTAGGTGCCGCTGGCGTTTCGATAAGCACGCACCCAGTCGACGAGACCATCTCCGTTCACGTCCTGAAACTGGCCCCGGATTATCTCGGACTTCTTATCCAGGATGACGTCAGGCAGCGCGTAGCCCGCATTGTTTTGCCAACCGCTACCCGTATTCAGCCAAGTGATCATGCTGTAGGTGCCGCTGGCGTTCCGATAAGCACGCACCCAGTCGACGAGGCCATCTCCGTTCACGTCCTGAAACTGGCCCCGGGTTATCTCGGACTTCTTATCCAGGATGACGTCAGGCAGCGCGTAACCTGCGTTTTGAGTGAAGGTGCTCCCCGCAGTATGATCGCTGTAGGTAAAGCTATGCGGTTCGAGGCAGTTGTTGTTGGCGTCGCACTCAGTGAGTGACGTCAGGCGCGAGCGGCCCGTGGCCGTACCGTACTCATAGGCCATGTCATAGCGCTTCACGAGCGTATCAACCGCACCAAAGGTCGCGTAGGTCTCGATCGATTTCAAGCGGTTCAGAGTCTGGGTCCGCACTCCGGCCATGTAGTGCACGCGGGTATCGGTTCGCGTTTCGTAAACAAAGCGCACCGATGCTGTCGGCGGGGTCGCTGCGACCGTGTTGCCCGCATAGTTGATCCGGTCGATCTGATGCACATTGTTGGTGGTGTCGTCGGAATAAACCAGATCCAGATAGTTCCCGACCCGGTCCTCGATCCGGTTGACCGACCAGTAGCGCACGTCAGTCTGACCCGGCACTTCGACCTTAGAATCCGCCGTGTTGCCGTAGGTCATGATCTGGCCCGACTTGGTCCAGACCTTGAAATGCGCTGGGCCTGCACCCGCCGTGCCGTAGGAGACGATCTTGGAAAAAGATGCCAGTTCCGTGCTGTAGACCGTGCCGTTCGCGCCATACACACCATCGGTTGCCACCAGGCGCTGCCCGTCCAGGCAGAAGCGGTCGTTGGCGCTGTAGTCCACGCCGCTGATGGTATCGTCTTGCACCTTAGTCTTGCCGCAACGGTGGATCACCGAAAGTCCGCCCAGCGACCAGCCAACACCCAGAATGCCGTTGTCGCCCCGACTGCCGTAAATCAGCGACAGGCTGGGCGCCATGCCGGCAACCCCGGGCGGAACCGAAAGAGGAATGGAGTAGTTGGCCGACCCACTCTCATCCACCGCGATGGCCCCGGGCGTGACGCCCGCCACCATCGTTTGGGCCGATACGGGCAAGCCGCCAATCAGCAGCGAGGCGGCGGCAACCGCCGAGAACAGCAAGCCCCCCTGCCCCACGGCAGCCATAGACCCAAACGACAGAAGACGAGATACCGAAAGCATGCTGCGTTGGACCGCATTCTCTGCCACATCCGAACGCGTTGTGCTTTGCAAACGCTGCCTCGAACGTGTCCTCGAATAGGTACGTTCAATCGAACGCAACACGCTATAAAGCATCGGCTATTTCCCCAAAGACAAAACCACGCACACGAATAAAACCGGAGGCGGTAGAACGCCTCAGGTCACAAAAAAGCCGACTTCCGTAAAAGCCGGCGGCACCGCTCGAGCCGAATAACCAGTCATTTCGCGGCGGAGACCCAAGTCTCCACCATCAGAGCGCAAAGTTAAATCCCGCAAAGATTGCGAAATGAAAGTGTAACCCATTACGCTCAAACACTTATTCTGTGATCCGCCGACTCGAATTTACAGCTCCAGATTAGATCACAAAAATGTCACCGGCAAGCAGCGACAACCACCAAGGAGATAACTTTCTGTGGATAAAGCAACTAAACAACCATATTCCAATAGCTTGCTATGGTAGAAAAAACTATCACCCCACAGGGTAATGCCCGCTTACCCTATAAGCCTAAAGTTCTCTAATCGGATTCTTTGCAACAGTGCCGTCATTTGCCGCCTGACGGCGAGAAGCCCCTGCCTCGGATGCTGCACTCGAGCCGTTGCGTAATCGATCGTTTTTGCAACGGTTGCAGAAAAGTCAATCACCGGCAGAAAACCGAGATTTAGGTTGTTGCGAATATCAGTTGCATATATATCGTTGCATAAAAAAATAAAAGTGATTTATGCAACATGAAGATCGGCTACGCGCGCGTATCGACCCATGAGCAGAATCTGGATCTTCAGCTGAAGACTCTTGAGGACGCAGGCTGCAACGAGATCTACAGCGAGAAGATCTCTTCGGGCCGGGTCATCCAACCGGAACTGGAAAAAGCTCTCTCCCGCCTGCGCGAAGGCGATACCTTCGTGGTCTGGAAACTGGATCGTCTCGGCCGCAGGACGGTCGAGTTGCTGGACTTCATTCAGGACATGCAACAGCGAGGGGTTGCCTTTCAATCCCTATCGGACGGCATCGATCCGAGCAGTGCTATCGGGAAAGCGATCTTCACGATCGCCGGCGCCTTCGCCGAGCTGGAGCGGAATCTCATTCGCGAGCGAACCCTACGCGGCCTGGAGGCGGCCAAGGCCAAGGGCACGAAGTTCGGTCGCAAGCGAAAGCTCGGAGATAAACAGATCGAGATGGCTATGAAGTTGGCCTAGCTGGCCCGAAGCTACGAAAAGCGACAAAAATTAGAACAATAACGGAACATGACTTGAAACTGTGATCAAAGCTGAGCCAAGTATCTTCAATGTGCGTCGCTGAGAAGCTATTGACCGCCCTTCGCGGTTGCACTAACCTTTGGTTCATGAAGCATTCAATCTGTAGCGCTCAAGATTGGTGGCTGGCCTGTTAACAGGGCGGCCCGGTGTATTAATCTGATTTTTGGCCGCCGCATCGGGCGGCCTTTTCATTTGCTCCTGCTCGTATGCGGTGTCCCGTCTAACTGAAACGGAGACAACCATGAGCAAACCCGTCATCCTCACCGGCGATCGAACAACAGGTCCGCTGCACCTGGGCCACTATATAGGCTCACTAAAAAATCGCCTGGCCTATCAAGACACACATGAGCAATTTCTTCTGCTTGCAGACCTCCAGGCACTCACCGATAACGCGGACAACATAGACATGGTGCGGCACAATGTGATCGAGGTTGCCCTCGACTATCTTGCAGTGGGTATCGATCCAGCCAAGACAACGATTTGCCTTCAATCACATTTGCCGGCGATAGCTGAGCTCTCGATGCTGTATCTAAACTTCGTGACGGTTGCCCGGCTTGAGCGTAATCCCACGATTAAAGAGGAGATCCGCTCACGCGGATTTGGGCGCAACATTCCAGCAGGCTTTTTGTGCTACCCAGCCGCACAGGCCGCCGATATCACGGCGTTCCGTGCGACAGTTGTTCCAGTGGGTGAAGATCAAGCACCTTTGATTGAGCAGACAAACGAGATCATCCGCCGCATTAACTCCTCCGCTAAACAACCCCTTTTGCCGGAAGCCAAGGCAATTGTCCCTCGAATGGGCAGACTCCCTGGTATCGACGGCCAAGCTAAAATGAGTAAGTCAGGTGGCAACTCAATTTCTCTTTCAGCCACACCTGACCAAATATCTGTGGCGGTGCGGTCCATGTTTACCGACCCGGGCCATTTACGTGTTGATGATCCGGGCAAGGTGGAAGGCAATGTTGTCTTTGCATTCCTGGATGCGTTCGATACCGAACAAAATGAGGTCGAGGATCTCAAGAATCACTATAGCCGCGGCGGCCTCGGCGACGCAGTTATCAAGAACAGGCTGGAACAAATTCTACAAGGCTTACTCGCCCCTATTCGAAAGCGGCGAGCCGAGTTGGCCTCGAACCGCGATTATGTGATCGAGGTAATCAAAGCGGGGACGCTGAAAGCTAAAGCAGTTACCGGACGTACAAAACAGGATATTCAGAAGGGGCTTGGTATGTTTCGGCTGTAGAGTGCTTCAAAACAGTCCGAGGCTGTATGGCTCCGGACCGGGCGTAAAGGGGATTGGAAGGGTTCGGCATGGACTATGAGATCGAGTTGGAGCGCCATTGGAGCCTAAGTTTTGATGACATGGGATTTCTGAACAGAATTCCCCCAAGTCACCGTCTGCTTGCCGCGCTTGAGCTGATCAACATCCGCAACACAGGACGCTTCATTGGCCGTCACAAGAATCTACCTGCCGAAGCTGTAATTTATGTCGCAGATCAACTCGGCGCGGAAGCTGGTGAGCGGGAGATGCCTCCGCTGCGTAACCGAAATGCCGAACGCTATCGCGTAAAAGCCCTGCAGTACTTGGGTTGGAAGCGAATGACGGCAACGGACAGGCATGACTTTGCTCTATACATCGCGGAAGAGATTGCCCCAACCGGACTTCCTACGCCAAAGATGGTCGCTCGGGCTTTCGAGTGGACAAAAAGAACGCCAAGTTCGGGCCCCAAGTGAAGGAGAGGTCACACGGCTTGTCGCCGGCGCTCGCCGCAGATGGCTCGGCAACCTTTTTGCAGAGATTCTGGTTCAGCTTGACGAGGGCACGATCACGAAACTGGAAAACTGCCTCGCGTTCCCAGAGCGGCGCACTGGTTTTCACAAATTGAGGGAAGACAGTGGTGCCGCAACGCTTGAGGCCATTCTGGACGCGGCGGATCGATTGGCCTTCGTGAAAAACCTAAAGCTACCGCGCCACTTGCTTGCTCGGTTGGACCAAAGATGGATTGATGAAATCGCCTGCCGTGTTGCTGGGGAGACAGCATCAGAAATGCGTCGGCATGAAACCGTTCAACGGGTTGCCATGTCAGCCATTTATCTGATGTCGCGTGAAGCGAAGATGACGGACCATCTTGTTGATCTGACTCTGGAGGTGATTCACAGGATCAGCACCCGTTCGCGGCGCAAAGTAGAGAAACGCATTGCCCGCGAGATAGAACGGGTCTACGGCAAAGAGCGCCTGTTGGCGAATATCGCCGCTGCTTCGATCGCTGATCCTGACGGCTTGGTGCGAGAGGTGATCTTTCCGCTTGCTGGCAGGGAGAAGTTAGAAGCCATTATAAAGGAATACAAAAGCCGGGGTGGCTTGAAGCGCCAGGTACACGCTCTCATGCGGCGTTCTTATTCCGGACATTTCCGGCCAATGCTGCATAGGCTGCTAACCGTGTTGACGTTTCGGTCGAACAATAGCAGCTGGCGGCCAACTCTTGACGCTCTAAATTGGATTGTTGAGATGCACGGGCAAGGCAAGCGCGTGGTTCCGATTTCTGATGCGCCTCTCGATGTTGTGCCGCCTGGATGGCGTAGCTCTATTCTCGACGACGCCGGCAGAGTGAACATCATCTCCTTCGAACTATGCATTCTGGCACAGCTGCGCGATTGCATCCGGGCCAAGGAGATCTGGTTCGAGGGAGCTGATCGCTACAGGAATCCTGATAAAGACTTACCACAAGACTTTGCGGAACGGCGCGAGCACTACTACAGCACACTCAATTTGACACGTGATGCCGCCAGTTTCACGCACGCACTCAGAAGTGAGCTGGAACAGGAACTGAAGCTGTTGGACACAGCGTTACCCGGCGACAACAAAGTGCGGATTCGCTGGTCACCGGAAGCGCGGGTTTCGATCACTCCCTATATGCCCGCACCGGAACCGCCAGGATTGGCCGCCGTTAAGGCGGAACTTGGCCGTCGTTGGCCAATGACGAGTCTGCTTGATGTGTTGAAGGAGACGGCGCTCGACACTGGATTTCTGGAACTCTTTAAAACATCGGCAACGCGGGAAGTTCTTGCGCGGGAGGAGCGTGACCGACGCTTGTTGCTCTGTTTGTATGGCCTTGGAACGAATGCGGGGCTGAAACGCGTTGCCGGCAGTACAGCGGATGTAAGCTATGATGAACTCTTACATATCCGCCGCCGCTACGTACACGCCAATGCACTCCGTGCAGCAGCAGCACAAGCGGCGAACGCTACTTTGCGGATCCGAAATCCCGAGATCTGGGGAGAAGCGGGCACAGCCTGTGCGTCTGATTCCACGAAGTTTGGCGCCTGGGACCGGAACCTCATGACGGAATGGCATGTCCGCTATGGCGGGCGCGGCGTGATGATCTACTGGCATGTGGAGCGAAAGGCCACTTGCATCTATTCGCAGCTGAAGCGCTGTTCCTCCTCAGAGGTGGCAGCCATGATAGAAGGAGTGCTGCGTCACTGCACAGACATGGAAATTCAGCGACAATATGTGGACAGCCACGGCCAGAGCGCAGTTGGCTTTGCTTTCTGTCGTCTTCTTGGTTTTGAACTGGCACCCAGGCTTAAGAGAATCAGCCGTGAAAAGCTGGCCACGGCCTATACCGGAATGAAATCTGATCTAGCCCACATTGCCCCGATCCTAGGTACGCCAATTGATTGGCCCGAGATTGAGCGCCAATACGATGAGATGGTGAAATACGCTTCTGCCATGCGACACGGTACGGCAGACCCCGAAGCTATTCTACGGCGTTTCGCTCGCGCTGACGTTATGCATCCAACATACAAGGCTTTGGCGGAGCTCGGTCGTGCCGTCAAGACGATCTTCCTATGCCGTTATCTAAGGTCGGAAGCGTACCGGCGTGAAATTCATGAAGGACTGAATGTGGTCGAGAACTGGAACAGTGCGAATGGTTTTGTGTTCTTTGGGAAGGGCGGGGAGTTTGCCACCAACCGAGTCGAAGATCAGGAAATCACCGCGCTGTCACTTCACCTACTTCAAGCATCTCTGGTCTACGTGAATACGCGCATGCTGCAGTCTGTCCTCATCGATCCGGGATGGCAGGGACAGATGACTGCTGAAGATCATCGCGGTCTTTCGCCGGCGTTAACTAACCATATCAACCCCTATGGCAGACAAGAGATCGATCTCAGCAAGCGGATCGACTACGGCAAGATAGCTGCTTGACTGAGGCGTCACATTAGAGTGCACCCACAGGAGACATAGGAATGTGACAAATCAAAGCGTTACAAATGGGTGGCCTGATGGCTATTGTTACAGTATCAGAGTTCAATCCACCCTAATGTGACGGATTGCGATGCCTAAGATCGGATATGCTCGTATTAGTTCCTCCAGCCAGGATCTCGATATACAGATTTCAAAGCTGAAGAATGAGGGCTGTGACATCATTCGTTCCGAGACTGGATCTGGCGCCACCAGAGACGGTCGCACCGAACTTGGAACCATCCTGGAGTTCCTGCGCGCAGGTGACGAACTGGTCGTTCATCGCCTCGATCGGTTGGGTCGATCCACACGCGATGTTCTTAATCTGGTGCACGAGTTGGATGCGAAAGGAGCAGGACTACGCGTGCTTGAACCAGAGGTGACCACGGCGGGTGACATGGGCCGGATGGTTATCACCGTCCTCGGTATGGTCGCTGACATGGAACTAAAGTTCATCCGAGATCGTCAGCGAACCGGGATCGATGCGGCGAAGAAAAAGGGCGTCTACAAGGGACGACGGAAAACTGTAGATGACGAGGAAATCCGTTGCCTTGTCAGCAAAGGCATTTCTAAAGCGCAAGTCGCTCGCGATCTTGGGATCTCCAGGATGTCTGTCTATCGAGCATTGCGGAGTGGTTTCAATGAGTCTGTACGCCAGCCTCTGAGCGTAACCTGATGCTGGTTGTATTAAACGGTCTACCAGGCGTAGGAAAACTCACGATAGGTCGATGTTTGGCGGACAATCTGAACGGGCGTCTCCTCGATGTTCATACCGTTTACAATATCGCATTCGCTTTAACCGAATTCAGGTCCGAAGAATTCTTCGATACGATTCGATCCGTCTGGAAGATCACCGATCAGAGGATCAAGGTATTGCCTCCTCAAGTTCCGGTCGTTTTTACAGAAGCCTTAGCAGGAGAATCTGATTGGGCAAAGGAATGCTGGTCGCGGGTTGAACGCATCGCTGCAGAACGCGGCCCTCTCTTTGTTGTGCATATTGTCTGCTCTCTGAATGAAAATAGGTGGCGCATTCAGTCCCCCGACCGGGATCTGAAGCGCAAGCCGCGAGATGCCTCCTATGCAGAGAAAAAACATGCTGCGGGCGAACAGCTGCTTGGGTCAGATTCACTCAACCTCTTGCAGCTCGACGCAACAGATCTTTCAGCAGACGAAGCAGCCCTGTCCATTTCAAACTGGATTGCTGAACATCGAAGTGAAAGAGGGCTTTGAAAGCTGAAGTTCTCTATTGGTTCTAATTTTTGTCGCTTTTCGTAACTTCGGGCCGGTTAGGCCAAGTTGCTGGAGACGCCCCACAAGGACGGAAGCTTACCGACCTACGAAGAGGTCGGGGCAGCCTTTGGTGTCGATAAGTCCACGATTTCACGACGGATAGCCGAATTCAAAGAAAGGTCCGCATAGTGGACTACTGGACCCTTGGCGCCATGGCGGACGCCAACATCATTCTGAGCGCCTGGTGCGAAGACTGCCGCCACAAGAACCACATCGATCCGAATGATCTGATCAACCGCCCTGCCCTCTCTCCCTTCGTGAACGTACGGGAGCTGCGCGAGAAAATCGTCTGCAGTGCCTGTGGCTCGCGATCGATCAACTTGCTGCTCCAGGATCGACATGTTGTTGAGACTTGGTATCCGGATCCGGAAACCTGGGCGCCGGATGATGACAGCCACCTACGGGACGAAGAACCGGTAAAGATGCGGGCCGCGGGCTCTTGAGGCGCGGCGGCCGGCATGAGAATTTAGCGTTAATGAATTGTTTGTATTATTATGAATACGATTGCAATCAGACGCGCCGGGACATACCCAGCCGTTGTGTCGTGAACATGCGACTTCCATAGATTCGTGCCACCGAACTGATGCTTTGATCCGAGCCGCGACACAACGAGCGATAAGCTCATGCGGCCTGGTTGGCATAGGAGTGAGAGCGACCGTTCGTGACGCAGAAGAGTCATGAACGTGAATCGCCCTCTGAACTTATAACGAACGGCTGATACGCATTTTTCTGGCCCCAGAAATAACGATCAGGCGCAAGGTGGAACCGACATGTCTTCAGAAATTCAAACTTCGATCAACGCGCACGTCGCAGCCAGAATACGTATCCTCCGCAAGGAAGTCGGCCTTACGCAGCAGGAGGTTGCACGCCAGCTCGGGATTTCGTTTCAACAGCTGCAGAAATATGAACACGGCAAGAACCGGGTCAGCGCCGGCCGGCTCTATCAGCTTGCCGCCGTGCTTGAGACCAACATCGAGGCATTTTTCGCCGGCTATAAGCAGGGCGCTGCACAGGATGCGAAAAGGCCGACAGAGGTATCTCGGTTGGCGCGCCAGTTCGAAGCTATATCTTCTACTGAAATCAAGAAGAGCATTTACGGACTCATTCGCGTGCTCGACGAAACCAGGACGGCGTAATCCAGTAAGCGGAAGGACCCTTTCTCGCTATTTTTGACAATCTTTGCCAATATATGCCATAATCGATCTATAACGGAGATCTGAATATGGCAACGATGAATGTATCCCTGCCCGATCCGATGAAGGATTGGGTGGAAGCACAGGCCCAAACCGGCCGTTACAGCAATGCAAGCGATTATGTCCGCGACCTGATCCGGCGCGACCAAGAACGCCAAGACAAAATTGCCAACATGCAGCGTCTTGTCGATGAAGGTTTGAGCAGTGGAATCAGTGGCCGCTCCATGGGTGAAATTTTGGAGGCGGCGCGCGAAAAGGCTGGCGTCGATCCCGAAGACCATGGCCTATAGGCTCAGCCAAAAAGCCGATGATGATCTTGTCGAAATCTATATTGATGGCGTTCGGGAATGGGGTGTTTCGCAGGCGGAAAAATATCATGCCGAGCTAAAGCATGTATTTGAGATTCTGTCCGGCAATCCCGAGCTTGCCCGAGAACGCGCTGAAATCACGCCACCTGTTCGCATCCACCCCCACGGATCACATGTCATTGTCTACGTCATCGATGACCACAGGGACGTGTTTGTTATCCGTGTGCGGAGTAGTCGTGAAGACTGGGTGAGCGACCCTATCTAGGTTTCATTTAACATTATACCTAATGCAGTAAACGGCGCTTGGAGCCCTTCCTCGACATTTCTGCTCGACGCAGCATCCTTCGCGAAGGGCGGGAAGGAGACGTTCGCTGCGGTTCGCAGCGATGTCGGCAATGCGGGACAAAGATGCCAATTAAATCAGCTATACCAATGGCTGCTCCCGAGAACGCATGCCTCACGAATACTACTTCTACTCAACAGTTTTGGGCCATGTTCCAGATTTGACCACGAGCATCTCAAGCGCTTTCTTAACGTGGGCTCGATAATCCGCTTCAAAAGGTTCGGACAATGTCTTTTCCAAAACTCCATGCAGCGTATTCAATGCCCAAAGCTCTCCGTCATGTACAACAGCTTCTTGCAGTTTTTCGCCATTCTGTTCGTCCAGCGTTCGGGAAAGAAACTCGAACACGGCCAACGCTGCACTATCGTCAAGATCCAATTTTATGCTCATTGGCACTCTCCCTCTTTTCCTTGAAGCCGACATTGGCCGCATCGCAGTAATTTGGCAACATGGGGCTGATTTTGATGAAAAAGGCGCGGTTGAAGTAGAGTTGTAGTTCTGATTCAATTTTCCCATTGATTTGGGAGATTGATG
>NZ_CAMZOF010000023.1 GCF_947331435.1 Pelagibius sp. Alg239-R121
GCGTGACCCGGATGAGCGACAATGACCCGAAAGAAACAAGGAAAACGAGCTTGACCCAAACGCCCAATTAGAGAAGCTGCCGCTTACTGGTTTAAATGTAGAGTTAAGTGGATCCCCTTTCGTCCGTGACGCAATATGTGATCCGAATTGGAACTGCCCTCCAATCAACCTGTCTCGACCAAAAGCACGGCATTGCCGTACTTTTTTCTTGCCATTCATACGGCATTGCCGTATATATAACACATGCAGACTGTTATCTGGACTCAGACATTCGAAACGCAAGCACGGCGATGTCGCTTATCCGATGACGAGTTGAAAGACATTGTAAGCGTAATTTCTGATGATCCGCTGTCCGGTGATATCATCGCCGGCACTGGCGGTGCCAGAAAGATACGGCACGCTGGTCGAGGCCAGGGTAAGAGTGGCGGATATCGGACCATTCATTATTTTGGTGGTGACGATGTTCCAGTGTTCCTTCTCGCTATTTACGGTAAGGGCACTAAGGCAAATCTCACCAAAGCAGAGAAGAACGAGCTAGCCAAAGTCTTGCCGCTTATAGCGGATGCATACAGGAAAAGAGCTCGTGAGGCGGCGCGAAAATTAGCGCGACGCAGGAAGCGAAGAAAGGAGTGACAATGACCTTTGGTAAAGAGCTGATCGACAGCGCGAACGAAGCCTTGAAGATAGCGAAGGCCGAAGCGAAGCCTGCGGGTGTGTTTGTGCCGGAAACCGTTGACGTGGTGGCGATCCGGAAAAAACAGCGACTAACGCAGAAGGCGTTTGCTGAGCGATATGGTTTGTCGATTGGAACTGTTAGGGATTGGGAGCAGGAGCGGCGTGCTCCTGACCGCGCAGCCTTAGTGCTGCTATCGGTGATTGATCGTGAACCGGACGCCGTTGCCCGCACGATTTCGGGAAAATAAAAAGGCCGCGATGTTGATAGCCGAACATGCGGAAGCCGGATCTTGGGAACCAGGTCCGGCTTCTTTCGTTATGGCTACTGGGAGAAAGAGGGCAGCTGCGGCCCGGGATGAAAAGCCACCTCACAAATTCCAACGCAGAAAGGCCAGATGATCCATTTAGAACATCTGGCCTCGCGCTTTTAAGAAGTGAAGACACATTCTGACCAAGGAGCAAATCTCCACTGATTAGAGTATTTCAGAGAAGGTTTATCAAAATCTTACCTGATTTCTCAGCCCAACATGCAGCTTCGTCCACGCAGGGCCAGTTCGTCGATCGTGCAGCAAAGGGCAGGGGTGCGGATCCAGCCTCGCTATATCTGACGATGGCGGCCGTGCTGGCTGGACAGGCTGTCTCGACGTTACGCAGGTCGGAAAAGCCTGACGGCCAATCCTACGGCAACCAGAGCGGCGCCCAGGGCAAGAAGCAGAAATCCGATCGGAAGGAAAAGGCTTTCCTGCAGCACGCCTTCGGCGCCGACGTAGCCGTAGAAGATGTTCTCGAGCAACAGCGAGATCGCGCTGGCGACGAGGGCGGCAATGCCGGTTATCTGAATTTTGAAAGCCATATTTTGGTTCTCACTGTTGCGCTGAGCAACTGCTCGAAGGTGCCGGATTTGCCGGTCCTTTACCAGGGATCCTTCGGGGCGCTTCGGCGCTTTATGGACTAGCGCGCGCCCCTTCGGTTCTGCGTCGGACGTCGCTGGCTGATGGAATGGTAGTCACAACTTATAGAGGCGTATGCGCTGTTGGTTCGGTGTTGGATGCCGGCGTTCGTTCTCTCCCCATAGTGCTTCGTACGATACAAGCGCGCCGGACTGTCGGCCGATGCCGGCTTCTTTTTCGTGCCTGCTTCTCGGCAACCAGGTTCGGCATTTCGTACGAGGTATTTTCGTCCGCGTCAGCGTGTAGAGCGTCTAGCGCTCTACCTCAACAAACCCGCGCGAGCGGGGGCATGCGGAGCATTCCGCTGATTTTCCCGCCCGGCGTTACCAGAGCTTGGAATCGACCCTTACAAACTATATGTGTGGTGGCAAGATAATACAAAATGTGCTACACACAATTTGTGGAGTTGCACTCGGCCCCATTATCATTAGGATTGATTGAGTTTGAGAGCTACCGGCAGAGATGAAACAGCGCACTAAAAAGGCCCGTTCGCTTACGACCTCGATCCGCATGAGCGAGACCGAGCACGCGCACCTGAAGGCGTTTACGGAGCGTGCCGGCGTGACGCTTTCGGCGCTGTTTAAGACTTCTGTGCGCCTGGCATTGGGTGTGCCGACGCGCGAGGAAGCGAACATCCGTCAGTTCGACAACATTCAGCGACAGTTGTATGGCGCCGCCCACAATCTGAATCAGATCACGCGTGCGGCGAATGCCGGCCGCTTCAAAATGGGCGGTCACGCGGAGGCAGTGATTGCCGATTTGGCGGCGGAGGTGCGGCGGACGCATGAGCTCTTTGTGGACTTTCGGCGGGCCGCTCACTCACGCGATTTGGTCGAGGCGTTGGAGATTTCGAAGGGTCTCGACGATCGGGTGACGCGCGATGTCTAGCACGACCTTGGAGCTGCCAAAAGACGATCTCACAGAGATGTTTTTCGGTCTTGACGAAGAGCAGAAGGGGCGTAGCCGCGGCAGTTTGGAGCGCTCCAGTGGAGGGCGTTCGCAGGTGCGCAGGGCATCGGCCGGCGGGTTGATCAAGAACGCTCTTCTGACGCACCAGGCGGTGATCAAAATTGTTCGCAACGGAACGACAAACGGTGGATCTCGGTTGGGTGCGCAGCTTCAGTACATTTCGCGCAATGGCGCTTTGGAGCTTTCGAACGGGGCCGATCTGGGCGCGCGCGCGGATGGTGAGAGTGCGGAGCTGGTGCGGGATGTAATTGCGGATTGGGAGAAGGATTTCGAGCGGATGGACCCGCGCACGAAGTTCTACACCTACCACCTTATTGTGAGCTATCCCGATTCCGCCGATCAGGACGCCGCGCGGATTGCGGGGGAGGCTTTTGCTGCGCGGTTAGCTGGTGGGGATTATGGCGATCGCTACAAGTACGTTCTGGCGCATCACAGCGACACGCGGAATCCGCATACGCACATCGTGATCAATCGCTCGGGGCAGGGCGGCAAGACACTGCATCTCAGCCGTCACGGGATCGACATTCAGTCGCTCCGCGAACTGCATGTTGAAACATCGCGTGACGTTGGGATCCGGCTTGCTGCGACGAGCCGGTTTTCTCGTGGGTCGGAGCGGCGGTCTGAATCGCTGGGGCGGGTGAAGGCTACTGCTGATGGGCGGCGCTTGGCGGCGGCGCGGGGGCAGGTTCCGGAGGCGCGCTATCCGTTTTACGGCTCTGGTCAGCGCCGGGAGCTGCCGAAGCCGGTGCTGGAACGGGCACGGGGACGGAATCTCGAAAGTTATGGAAAAGTGTTCGCTGGGCTTGGTTCGGCGGGAAGTATGGCGGAACAGCGAGGGGCCAAATCGGACATGACAATGGTCAGTCTCTTCCGCGCAAACATTGCTGGTGCAATGCAGCAGCTTTCACAACGGAATGAATTAGAGAGGAGCGATAGAATGGCGGAACAGATAATGGGTGGAGATATGCCGGCAGAACAGGCGCGTGTTCTCAATGCGGCAGCACAGGCCGCCGATCCGGATGTCGAGCTTGGAAAAATTAATCAGGACATCCGGGTGTTTCTGGATCAGTTCGCCGAGAAGATAGCAGGCATGACGGATGAGACGGCGCGGACGGAAGCGGACATCGCGCTTGCGAAGACCCGTCAGCAGTTTGAGCCGTTGATGGATGCGGAGACGCGCAAGCACTTTGGCGGCTTTATGGACCGAGACCAGGGGCCTATTGCGCGCGATGATATTGATCCGGTGCGGCAGCGCCAGGCGGCGGTACAGGAAGCAAAAGACCCCGATGAAGTTCGGCCGCTCGATGAACGCGGCAAGGCGGCGCAGGCCCGATTGAGCGAAGCGGACCAGTCGGTCATGCAGCGTTTCGAGGAAGGGGGCATGAGCGGCAAGTTGGCCCTGCAACGCATTACTTCGGGGTCGGATGTCGATAAGAAGACCCGCGAGATGTGGCTAGAGCGAGACATCAAGAGCCATGCGAACACGCGCAACCTCAGCGACGCGCAGGCACGTAAGGAGGTTCTGGCGGCTTATCGGAATGCGGCGGTAATCTACCGGGATGCCCGTGAAGACATCCGGGGCATTAACCGCAGCTTTGCGGAAGGTCGTGGCCATGAGGCCGAGGGACGGGCGACGCCGTCTCAGGATGTCACCATGGACAGTCCCGCGCCTGAATCTCAATCTAAAAGTCCGCTCATTTCGAGGGATTACGCGACCGGCGTAACAGGACAGATCAAGGAGACGGGTGCCGCTCTTTATAAGGCAGATGATCCAAGGTCGCATTCCCCTTATGTGGACATGAACACTGGTGGCGAGACAGAGACCCGCATCTGGGGTGTTGGCTTGCCGGACATGCTTGAGCGCGAAGGTTTGAAGGTTGGAGATCGCGCGCGGATCTATAGCCCTGGCAGCGAGACGGTGAAAGTGACAGAGACTGATCCGAAGAGCGGCGAGATCCGCGAGAAGGAGACACAGCGGCGGCGCTGGGAAGCCGTTGGTATCGAGCGGGCCGAGGACCGGACCGAGATTAAACGGTCGGTGACGCCGGAGCGTGAGCGTGGATCACGCGCAGGGCGGCGGAATGAAGAAGACCGGGGTATCGACCGGTAGGACTATCGCAGACTGTTGCGAAATGGTTTTACAACTATACATTTTGCAACAGTCTGCGGATGTCATTCGACGACTGACGGTTATACAAAGCCTGTTACCAGTGGCTTCCTATTTGTTTTTCGTAGCGATCAAGAGCCGATGAAACGGTATTAGTGATGTCTTCTGGCCGGTGGTTGGATTGAATCTCAACAAATTCGATTCCGCTTTTGCGCAAAGCTGTTTTCTTCACCATATCGCGTTCTGGCGCGTTGCCTTGAAAATGCCCATCACCCTGGTATTCGACAGCAACAGCAGGATTGCCATAGGGATCGATTAAAAGAAAGTCGATCCTCTTACTATTGAAGGAGCTGTAGGCTCTTTTATTTTCTGTGGCAATGAACTCGCCCATCGACACTTGTGCCATCAGCCTGTAGCTAAAGCGTTTAGTCTGGGCTGCCAGAAATTTTTCTATTGCAGCGAAGGCTTTGTATTCGCTTTTGTTCATCAAACGCCGCTTAGATAGGGTGGCATTCTCAATAAAGCGCAATTGGTTTTCCGTGTTCGTTACGCTGTTTTTCTCAGCGGCCTTTTTTCGTTGAGCACGTTTGTGTTCTTTGAAGAAATGAACGACTACCCCGCCGGCGACAGCCCCAAAAACAAACTCGATCACACCGACAACTTTCCAGCGATTGACTAAGGCATTTTGTTGTCAGTCTTATCGGATGTTATCGATGCAAGGTAGTAAAAAGAACAGACTACTAACCTTCTCTGTATCGTGCGCTTGGAATGATAATTTTGAGGCGCTCTCTCAGGATCTCGGGAGAGAGACCCTGCGCAGCTTTCTTTAGTTCTGCGGAATCCTGTGATGTTACGGGCGCTGCTTGAAGAAGATTATCAAATGTCCTTTTAAAGTTGGCTGTTTTAACCCTGTGAACCATAGCATTGAGTGGAAGCGGGTCCGGAATGTCGTCTTTTGAATCTTCGCCGGTTTTTGATGATTCTTCCGGTGGCAGGATTGATCCAATAGGCTGTCTCTGCCCAACCTCGGCTTCAGTGTCTAGTCTGACCTTCACAGGATCGATCATTTTGGGCATGCCTTCGGCGGGTTTTAGGAAGCCCTCGTAGGAGGTTACGTCGCCATCCTTGACGCTGGGGATCTCCGGCCAGGTCATGCCGTCCTGAGACTTCCATAGCTTGCTGTAGTGCTTGTCTTTCCAGTGGCGGACTTTGTTGGCGCGGATCGGAAAGCGATTCTGGACGGTGATGATCAGCTGCTCGGGATCCAGGCGGCCGACTTCCTCCGGCGTCATGAGGGCGCGGCCTTTTTCCGAGAAGGATTGTGACTGCTGCTCCTTGGTTCCCCAGGCTCGCCCCGAGACCGATTTGACGGCAATGGTCTCGGTCCCGAGGGATCGAGAGACCATTTGCTTGGTGTCTTCGGAGTTCGGGGCCATCCAGACTTTTACCTGGGTCAGATCCATGAGGATCTGGCTGGCATGCTGGCCGTAGATATCCAGCAGCGATGCGGGTGTTTGAACGATCAGGCAGAGCCGGCCGCCGTAGCCTGGCAGGATCGTTGTGGCATCCACGACGCCTTGCATCCGTCCGAGCGAGTGAAACTCATCGATCATAAAGAGCACCGGCAGGAATTCCTTGCCGGGCCGTTTCTCCTGCAGGGCCAGAATGGCGGTCTGGAAAAACAGCCGGACGACAGGGGCGGCCACATCCTTATACTGGTTAGGGATGGCCAGATAGATCGAAGTCGGCTCGGTGCGCAGAGTGCTGAAATCGAAGTCATTCCGGCTTGTGGCGCGGATAATGGCGGGTTCGTTCCAGGCCTCCAGGCCTGCGCCCTGCAGGACGGCGAGGTAAATGCCGAGCGATTTGTTGTCTTGCGCCGAGGCTTTCAACAGATCGGAATGCGAAAGCGGGTCCGGCGCACGCTTGGCCAGTTCGGCGAACATGCTGCGGTAGTCGGCCACTTCATCGGCACTCTTGGCCATTGGCGTCAGCAGCGACGAGACCTTGGCGAGCGTCGGGTCCGGCTCGTTACATACGATAGCACTCACGGCCACGAAGATTCGCTTACCGTCTTTAAGCAAGGAGCCTTCGGTTGAATCCTTTCTGGCCGATAGCAGGGCGGAGGCGAGCGCTTGGATCCGGGTCAGGCGGTCTTCCAGGTCGTTGAGCGCGGCAATTTCGATCAAGGGATTGAAGCAGTGCGAAACCCTTTTGAGGGAGTGCGCGCTGGGATCGATGTTTTCCAATTCCATGTCGAAGGGCGAAAAGACCAACACCCTATCACCCATTTTGACGCGCTGGCGGGCAGTGGCCTCGTAGTTCTCGCCTTTGACGTCGTAGACGATTACCGAGCCGAGATAGTCCAGCAGCGTCGGAATGATAATACCGGTACCTTTACCTGACCGCGGTGGGGCGGAGACGAGCATGTTAGAAAGCTCTACATCATTGACCCGCAGATATGCCGCGCCGCTTTTAGGCTTCCCTAGCTTACCGAGGGTCACGCCCCAGCGTTCCAGGAGCTTGCTCTTTTTGATCTCCTTGCGTGTGGCCCAGCGGGCGTCGCCGTGGGCGTCGGTCGATTTGACGCCAAAGATCACACCATCAAAGAGATAGAACAGCAGCGCGCCGATCGCCAGGGCGCCGACGAAACCGGCCTGCCATGAGAAGGTCCAGGCGTCCGGAGTGAGCGCATCCTTGGTGGTGATCACCAGCCAGGGTGTGAAGTGCTCCACGGAGCCGTAATGCTTATGGGCGATCCAGAGGCTTGCCCAGAACGGCACCGACAGAAGGGCAAAGCCGATGGTGTAGAAATGGTGGGTGTTGACCTTCAGCATGGGCTTTCTTCCTTACCAAGCATTGCTGTCCAAAAACCTGCCGTAGATAGTCATCGAGAAAATTCCGATACCGAAGACAAGGCCAATCAGTCTGTTAAAAGCGAACCACAAGACGGCCACTAGAACGACCACGCCAACGAGAAACATTTGACTGAACGGTCCAGTGGCCAGCTCGTAGAGATAAACAAGGGCGTTCTCGATAGACGAACGGTTTGCCCGCACCCGGTCCATTATGTCGTAGGAGGCCAAAGCCTGAGAGGCGACGAGCAGCGGAAGGATGGCTGAAGCGATAAATTTGAACATGGATAATTACCCGGCTTTTGGGACGATAGGTTCGGGCCTCTTTCGGAAGATCCTGATACCCGTTGGCTTGCGCATACCGTCGATCTTGTCGAACTGGATGACGAGATCGATCATGGAGCGGCAGTAGGCGACGATTTCGGAAAAGGTGAGGCCGAGGTTTGCCTGCATCACCAGGAAGGCCAGGCGGTCCATGGCGCGTTCGGGCGATGAGGCATGGACCGTTGTAATGCCGCCTGGATGTCCGGAGTTGATGGCGCTCAGAAAGTCGTAGGCATCCGTACCGCGCAGCTCGCCCATCAAAATGCGATCGGGCCGCAGGCGCAGGCTGGCCTTCAGGAGATCGTTGCTTGAAACTGTTCCGTTGGACAGCAGGCAAAGGCTGTTCGGGTGCGCAGGGAAAATCTCCTGCGTATCCTCGATAGTAACGATGCGCTCGTTTGGATCGGCGCATTCGAGACAGGCGCGCAACCAGGTGGTTTTGCCGGAGTCAGTGCCGCCCGAGAGCAGAATATTCCACTTGGCGCGCACGGCATTGTGCAACAGGGCTTTGGTAAAGCCGTGGTCGTATGCCTCGAAGACCGCCTCGTCTTGCGGCGAGGTTCCGGTTTTGAGTTCGTCGGACAGAGAGGCGACTCCGGCGCCCTCGATGAGATGGTGGAGGGTGAGATTACGCACCACGGTCCGGCGCAGGGCGAAGGCCACCGGTCCGTCGATGATCGGCGCCTGCAGGACTTGCGATCGCCAGAGCGAACCTTCGAGAGTAAACCGCGAAGCGGCGTAAGGTTTCTTTTCTGAAAAAGGTTGGTCGCCGGCGAGATCATTGGTAAGGGCGCAGGCTTCCTCTTTGGACAGTTTTATGTCGTGGTGCCGCATGTAGGGATCGCCGTTGCGCGCAACCCAGACCGAACAGTCCGGGTTGAGCACAATCTCGGTCAGGTCCGGATCCGCCAAAAGCCCCCGGAAGATCTCACGCAGGTTCCTTTCGAGATAACGGCTCAAAGGTAGAGGTCCCGCGCCACGAACACGTTGATGTCTTCGCCCTGATCTATATTGATGGTCGGAGCGATCGAGAGATATTCCTGCAGCGCGCCCTGGCTGGCGTTTGCCACTGCGTCGCTGCCTTCGCTGATGGCATTGCCGGCCGCGCCATTGCCAAGCGCCTCGCCGAGGCCGCCGATGGCGCTGACGGCGGAGATCAGGAACGCCGCCTCGAATTTGAGGGCGAAATTGTGATCCACCTTGCCGGTCATGCCGGCGCGGCCCAGGCTATCTGTGCCGCGAGAGCCGATTTGAACGGAGCGCCCATCGGGCGTCACGACGCGGTTCCAGACGACCAGGACCCGCGATTGCCCCAGGCTAATCGTGGAGGAATACTCACCGATCAAAGTGGAGCCGGACGGCACCAGTATGTTGCTGCCATCGAAAGACCAGACATCTCGTTTGATGCGGGCGCGCAACAGGCCGGGCAATCCCGAATTGATGGCTGTTTCGAGGGTGCCGCCGATCATGGTTCCCTGCGTGATCAGCCTGTCTTGGTTGGGCAGAGTTCTGGCGTGTGCGGTTTGGACCGCCCGGTTGGAGGCTGCGTCGATAAAGGCATTGCCCGAGCCGGTGTTGCCGGCTTGCGCCGTGTCTTGCCCGTTTGCTGACAGGATTGCGCCCCCGCCCACGGCAGACGTGGCGAGGCGGGCGCGCTCCTCCTCGATCCGCCTCTGGCGTTCTTCCTCGCGCTCCAATTCCGCCTGGCTGGGACCGGTGGGGGCCTGGGCTTGCTGTACGAGGGTAGGAGTCGCGTCAACAGAAGACTGTTGCGCGCTTAACCTCGCTCTCATTTCCGCCAGCTCACGCTGATAATTTTTATCTTGGAGTTCCTTTTCCTGGCGCATCTTTTCGATCGTGTCTTTGAGAGCCTGCAGCTCGCCATCGTTGGGGAAGGCTTTTGGAACAGGCGCTGCTTTGGAAACAACCGGCTGGGCCGCTTCGAGTTTTTCCTTGGCGGCTCTCATTTCCTCAACCTGCCGTTGGGTGGCTTCCAGCTGCGCGGCGAACATCGCGAACCTTGGATCGTCGGGCACAGGCGGTTCCTGTACCGGCTGCGGTGCCTGGAAATCGCCAAAGAGCACCGCACGGTTCGGGCGTTGCTGGGGTGTAGGTTCGGCAGGCGGGATCAGGTTCAGCGCATCTGCTTGTGGGCTGGGATCGCTCAGCATGGCGTATGCCGTGCCGCCCAGCACCACGGCGATCGCGGAAACAGCGCCGACAGTCCATTTGTCCAGCTTGTTTTTACCGCCGCTTATCTGGTGAACGCGGTCGGCGGCCGGCGCGCGCATGCCTGCTTTGGGCTTGCTGGATGAGGTGTCTACCGCTGCGGTATCTACAGGTGTGTCGTCGGTCATTGGACTCTTCTTTTCTTTCATGGCCGCCCGCCATCGTCACTGCCGCTGCCGCCTGTTGTCTTCCAGACGTGTTCAGTCTTGCGGCGTTCCTGCCCGAGCGACGGGACGTCGGTCCAGAGAATGTGATCGATCACGACCGGCGAGCGCAGGAAGCCGTCTTCGTTGCTGGCTTTGATCCGGCAGGAGACTTCGCCCTCACCATCCTGACGCATGATCGCATCGGGGTTCTTGCAGCGCTTACGTTTCTCGAAGCCCCAATCGAAATTGATGTTGGAATCGACCGAACAGGAGCTGAAGGGCGGCAGGGGTGGCTCGGGTTTCGGTGTGTTTGTGATGCGCTTTATGAAGGCGGCATGAGCAGCCTCGCACCCCCCAGGAAACCCGCCCGGCAGGCAAAGCCAAATCGCGCATTCATCCTGTGAGGCGGCATAGATCGGGGCCGGCACACCAATGAAAAGAGAGGCGGCAAGGCCGCAGGAAACAAGCATCCTGGTCATCGTTTCATGGCTCCTATTATTTTCTGTGAGTGAGCCCGGCGGTTGATTGGCCTGCGGATCACGGGCGCCGGGTGTCCCATGTGTTCGGCAAACCAGTAGAAGGCTTCCTGGATAATCATGCCGACCGGAACACCGTCGCAGTCCTTCATTTCAAAGAGATCGTCTTTGACGGCATAGTGGGTATGAGCCGTTATCTTTTTGCCGTGGGAATAAGTACCGTAGTAACGCCGCGAGGTTTCGCCCTCACGCCAGCACTCGATAAATTTCAAGAGGGCGTGATTGTAGGTCTCGTTCAGCGGCCAGCCGTTCTCATCGCCTATGTCCTTGAGGGTATTCGCAAGCTCATTGGAAATGCACGTTTCGACGGTGGTGGGATATTGTTCGAATGGCATAATCAGAGTCTCTTTTTGGCAGGTGACGTTGCGAAACCGATTGCCGTTAGCGTTCTCATTTGCCATCTCTCGGATCGTTTTGAATGTTGGTATCCCGCTGCGCAGGTGTCTCCGGTGCATTCTCAAGCGCGTAGGCATAAAGCGGACGGTTAAAGAGGCAGGTCACATAGGGACCGTCGCGCAGCACCAGGCGCGAATAGACGCCGTTGACGACGATGGTTCCGTCATCGAGGTAATCACCGGAATTGATCGTCCGCTCGTAACCGTCAATCTCCATGGCAAAGATGCTCGGCCGGACAGATCGCGGCGGCAGGCGGATATAGGTCTTTACGCCGTCGTCAAAGACCTGGACGGGCCGCAGGAGGTTGGAGCCCACCGCCGCATAGTCGAGATTGACGGTGCCGGTTGCGTTGCGGTGAACTTCGAAGATGCTGCGCGGTTTCACCGTCTCGGCGATCTCCGGCTCCGGGTATCTGAAAGAGTAGCGGAAACCCACGCCTTCCGGGGTCGTGCCGGTGTGCGATGTCAGGACGAAAGTGTAGTGACGGCGGGAGGTCCGGACGTTCAGATTGGTTGGCTGATCGATGTCCCTCTTGACCTTGACCGACAAGTGGTTCGGGTAAGACAACGGCGCGACTTCCCAGGTTTCAAGGTCTCCGCCAATCCAGTAGATGACGCTTTCTGTCTCCTCGAAAATCAGGGTCAGGGCGTAGCCGGTGTAGGTCTCGATGGGATAAACATCATCCTCGAAATATTCGAAGGTCATGATCCGCTGATCGTGGACGCCGCCCTGGGGCTGTTGCTCGGCCAGGACAGGTCCAGCCAGAGCGGACAGAAACATTGCAGCTGCGGCGAAAGATCGAAGATGCTGCTTCAAGGGTTTGCCTCCTCATCGATCCTGTAGTTTTCCACGTAGAAGCCCATGGGGTTTACCCAGCGTTCTTCCAGACTCATGGTGCCCTTGCGGTCGAAGCCGTAGCGCATGGTGATGACAAAGGCTTTGCTCACGGGTATTGCGCCGGGGGCCTCGTAGAGGCTCTTTTCGATGCGCAGCAAGGCGCGGTTATCGGGCTGGAGCACGACCGACTTGACCGAAACGGTCAGGCGGCGCGCTTGGCCGTTTACCGTAAGCGGGTTCATGGGATTGTCGTTGCCGTAGAGTGCGTGGAGGTCGTTGCTTGCGCGACCCTTGGTGATTTTGTCGATGGCCCGGATGCGCGCTTGCTGATCCAGGCTGTCATAGGTTTCGCGGTCGCGGACATAGCGGAACAGCAGAGATTGGGTCAGAGCCTCCTCCTCGTTGAGACGACTGCCCTCAACCATGGAACTAACCGTGGCCTCGCCGGTCTGCTTATCAACGATGATTGTAATCGGCTCGACCGTCTTAAGCGGTGCCAGCCCCATCAACGCAACGGCTTCGAAAATGGCGATGACGTAGCCGATGATGCCAAAGATCACGGCGTACCTGACCTTGCGGTCTTTGCTGAGGTAAAGCTCGGCTTCCCAAGCGTCGGTCGCGGCGCTGGTCATGGGTTCTCCCTATCGTATTTCCGGTTACGTTCGATGGTCGCCTGAAGGTGCTTGTTGTCTTCCGGGGTAAGACCGTTCTTGTCAGGTTTTGAGGCCGCTTCGTTGGCGGCTTGAGAACGAGCCTCGCTGGCGTTACCGCCGCTATCGGGGCGGAGAGGGTTCGACTCCTGACTAGCGCTGGAGGAGTTCTTTATGACGCTGAACACGCCGTTGCTGCCGAGCTTCATGACTGCGCCGCCCACGGTGTAGGCGATCATGGGCGTCAGGAAGAGACTTGCCAGGCCAACACCGCTTACGACTAGGAAGACCGCTAGGTTTTTATTGATCTGATCCGCGATGCTTAGTCCCACGGAAGCATCGAACGTGAGGCTTTGGCTGGCTGCAAGCACGGTGCCGAGGACGCCATAAAGCAAGATCTGAAACACGATCAACATGGACACGCCGCGCATCCAGCCGTTGAAGACATCGGCGGTGTTTTTGACGAATGCCCAGACGGCGAGGACCGGCGTAATACCGATCAGGATTGCCATAATCACTTTGGAGAAGGAAATTAACGCCAGGGCGATGATGGCCATGGCAACGACGACAATCATAGTAATGAATGACACGAAGACCGCCATCAGGCCTTTGCCGGTAATAACCGAGCCGAAACTGAGGCCGTCCAAACCGTTGTCGATACCTTCGAAGGCTTCCGAAATGAAGAGAGTTAGGCCGGTTATGATTCCGCCGGGGTTTTCCTCGCCGGAGAAAGTTTCCAGCACAACATTGCCGACGCTCGGCCCGAAGTCCCGGAGTGAGGGATATACGATGTCGACCCAAAGAAACGACCCTGACACGAGGCTGTAGAAGAGCAGAAACCGCCAGGCGAAGGACAGAAAGCCTTCGAAGGAAAACACCCCGCGCAGAGCCGAGAGCGCCGCCCACCAGGTCAAGGCCCCGCCTGCCAGAAGAACCAGAAATTCCGCCGAAGGAACTGCCAAGGCCTCGAAGACCGCAAGCGCGCCGCCATTGATGGTGTCGTCGATGAAGCTATCGAACTGAACGATAATGCTCATCGGACGGTTTCCCGATGACGCTGTTCACAATCGCTCTTCTCCGAACGAAGTTTCGCATTATGACTGTAGAGTTCGAGAAGATGCGTCCGCAGAGTTTTGATGGGCGTCGCCAGCATCTCCGGGTCGAGAGTTTCCGGCTTTTTGTAGAATGGATAATCGTTCTCCGGGATAGGCGTGCTTTCTTCGATCGCCGTCTCACAGAGCGAAATTGCGTGCTCGTACTTTCCAAAGTTGTACTGAGCTATCGTGATTTTCCGCACTGTGGCTTCTTCCTTGCTCATGAGGGCGGCCTGAGGGCCTCCGGTTATGGCCGGCAGCGTTGCTGTGGCGAGTGCGGCGATCAGGGCTATCCTTTTCATAGGTTTAGGTTCCGTTCCCATTGTTTCCATTGGCCGCTAGCAATGCCCCAGCGGGGCTGCGCGGCGAGACTCTTAATCGGGCCACAGTTAGCGGCGATATCGAGGTCGACCCCCAAGGCATTATCCAACTGGTATTCAAAGCCGCAGACCGGGTCGCCGCCGCGCCAACGCGGCTGAACGACAAGAATTCCTGCTGGCCCATCCCGCTCGATCAGGTGGATCTCCACCACGTTCACGCCGTACACAAAGCTGTCGAGGATCATTGCTCGAATATCTCCGCTGGATTGCCGCTAACCCGCTCTGTCCGTTCCCGGCTGCGCAGATCGGCGGTTGCCTGGGCGGCATTCAACTGGTTCTGGGTGGCGAAGCTCTGAAGTACCTGGGACAGCAACATGCCGTTCTCGATTTGAACGCGTGTGTTCAGGTCCATGGAGGCTTTGAGGTCGTCCGCGGCTCCGAGTTCCTTGCGGTAGGTGTCGTAGCGTTCGAGGGTCTCACCCGCCGTTTCGAAATGTTCCTCGGCAACGACCTGGGCGGCGGTGCTGGAGTTGGTGATCTGATCGAAGAGCCTGGTGCGGACGGTTTCCTCTTCATCGCCGTAGAACTCCTGGCCGGTCATGACATCGAAGTCTTCGTTGATGGCGGAGATCCGATTCCTGATCCTGTTGTTGAGGATCTGCCCCGAGAGCGTCAGATCGTTCAGCGATGCCGCCAGCCGCCGCGGCGAAACATCACCGCTGAAGAGATTTTCGATTTTGGAGCGGATGCCGGTGATCGAATTGTAAGTTTGCTGCGCCTGGTCGAGCTGCTGCTTCAGCGTCGCCAACTGATCGATCAAGTTAGAGAGCTGACTGTCGTTGACGCTCAAAACTTCCTTGTTGGTCACAAGGAGAGCCACCAGCTCCCCGAAGGTCGCTGCATCGAAGGTTGGGATGCCGCCCGCATGGGCCTCCTTGGAGGGCGCCAGCGTTGCCGCCATGGTCACGGCGCCAACCGCGGCGGTGATTAATGCTCTTCTGGGAACCATCTCTATTCCTCTGGCGGCGGTGTCAGGTCTTGAAAGCGGTTGGCGGTCCTCTCGGCCGCGGCCGGTTTGACCGGGACAAGACCGGTTTGCGGGATCGGCGTGGCGTCTTCGATTTTGCAGTCCGCACGCTTTTCCTCGTAAGGATCAAGCGCGTCGCCGGCGAGGGTGCAGCCGGTGAGCAAAAGGGCCGAGAGGCACGGCAGTAAAATTGTTCTCATGTTCAACGTTGATTTCCTTCTCATTCCGCAGCCATCCGGGCGGCTTTCTCACCCATAAAGACCGACAGCCAGTCATCGCCGTAGGTCTGCTTGAGTGTGTCCATCTCAGCGACGGTCTCAGCGGTCCCCGCGAGGACTTTCACGAACTGATCCATGCCGCGCAGCTTGGTTGAGACAACCAGTGATTCGCGGGAATTCTTGATGAGCGCTTGCCGGGAGGATTTGCCGAAGGTGCGGATCAAGCCAAGTTCGGTCGATGTAAATCCAAGGCCCTCGATGTAGGATTTCTCGTCGGCTTCCGGGTTAGCAAAGGCGATGCTGGTTTCGGAGGATTGCACCAGCGTTTCGCCAATCGCCGACCTGGCGGCGTCGGCAGGTTCCTGGGTCATGAAGACCAGGACTCCGTTTCGGCTGCGGATGGTCTTGATCCAGTTTTTGATGCGATCCTGAAAGCGCTCGTCGTCCAGCAGCTTCCAGGCTTCGTCGAGCAAAATAATGGTCGGATGGCCCCGTTCGAGTTTGCGGTCGATACGGTAAAAGAGGTAGTCGAGCGCGGGCATGCGGATCTTTGGATTGTCCAAGACATCGGTCATATCCAGGCCGATGACCGGCTCGTCGATCGGGAAGGAATCCTCCCGGTTCCCAAAGAGCCAGGATTGTTCGCCACCGGAGTGCCAGGCGCGCAGACGATCCAGGATCCGGTGTTTAGAACCGCTGTCGTCCACGGACCTCAGCAGAGAGGCGAAGTCCTCAAAATTCTTCAGGTCCTCGTCCGCCGCCACGGTACGCTGCACCGCGTCCGCAATGCGGCGCTCCTGTTCCGGAGACAGTTCGCAATCAATCAGGCGTTCGATAAAGCCCGCCAGCCAGACTGCGCTGCGGGCGTCCCGCGTGAAGGCAAAGGGATTAAAGCCGATTGACTGACCCGGTGTCAGCCGAAAGTAGTTTCCGCCCAGGGCTTCGATTGCGGCCAGGGCCACCCTGTCTTTGTCGAAATAGATGATATCCGGTGGCTGTGGCAATCGCCGGGACGCGCAGATAAGCCCCGCCGCCAGGGTGGACTTGCCCGATCCGGTCGTACCGTAAATACAGGTGTTGCCCGCCGCATTCGTGCCTGGCCCGTGAAACGAAAAGCTGTAGGGCGTCAGGGAGGGGGTTTCAAACAGGGTAATGGGAATGCCCCAACGCAGGTTACGGGTTTCGCCGATGGGATGTGTGTGAAACGCGGCCATATCGGCGTAGTTCCGATGGCTGATGATCCGGCTCCCGCTGCGTACCTGATAAGCAATGTTGCCGGGAACCTGCGCCCACCACGCCGCCTCCAGGCCCATGTCCTCGCGTTTTAAACGCAAGTCGCTGTCCTCGACCGCGGACTTTACCCGTGCGAGCGCCCGGCTCAGCTCGGCCTCGGTTTCGGTCAGCACGGCGATGGTGAAGTGATGGCGACCCATGGACAGCCGCCGCGAAGCGACTTCGTCCTTGGCGACTTCCAGTTCGGCCATGAGCGACTTGGCGTCATCGCCGGCGTCTCTCATGCGCGCCCGGCCACCCGATACGGCTTTACCGCCTTCAACCCGGTCCATGGGCATAAAGACTTGAGTGACGATGAATTCCGCACGCTGGCTTGCCAGGGCATCGAACATGCTGGTGTCGGTCTCGTGGCAATAATCGGAAATTGCCAGGACGGAGCCATAACGGTTGTCGTCCGGGAAGGGCCCGTTAACAACCACGGTCTCTCCCCGGAAGGTGACACGCGCGCCGAAGGACACCACCCGATCCAATGCTTGCTCGGCGGCTGGTGCTTTGGCCCAGACGCCGTTGATCAGCATGGTCATGACTTGCAGGATCTCACGGCGATCATCCGGTGCGCCGGTTAGGCGTTCGGCCCCGAGCGATGCCAGGGTTTCGGCGATGTGTTCGGCCTGGCTGTTGAGATCGTCGATATCTTCCTGACGCTGTGTGCGGATCCCCTCAAGGTCTGCCTCGCCAGAGGTAAAGGCTGTGCCCAACCATCTTCCTGCGGCGGCGAGTGCACCCATCTTGCGGGTCCACTTGCGCCTGATAACAAAGAGGTAGTGACGAATCTCGTAGGTATCGTTCTCTGCCAGTTGGCGGCGATAATGCTCATCGAAGCGCGCCGCGAAGCCTTCGCCCGGCACAGGCCGCATCATCTCCGCGGCATTGATTTTGCGGCGGATCGTGTGGGCATAAAGGACGGTCCTGCCGTCTTCGAACGAATTGGCGATGCGTGCCATGGCGTCACGGGAGACGTCCATCTCGCCCACGCTGGCGGTTTCATGGGCGACACCCCTGATACGAAAGGCAATGCCGACATCGAGGTTCTTGGTCGCAAACATACCGTTATCGAGGAAATGCGTGATCGGCACATGGATAGACTGAGGCACTTCGTTCGCCAGCAGCTTGCCGTGGGTCAGGTTTGCCAGGATCGCCTTAGGAAGAGGCATAGGAGTGACCTTTCCAGTATTCGGTATTTTTTGATTTGTGGGTACGCAGTAGCTGGGTGAACAGCAGCGAGAAGAAGTAGCTGTCGTGCTTGGCCATCCAGCGCATGAGGAAGTACATCGGGACGGCAACGGTCAGTCCCCAGAAACCCAGGAAAAACTGGGTCGTGATGAAGACCGTCATGGGTACGACCGAGCCGGCCAGCCAAAAGTTGATCGGCACGCCCAGCCTTTCGGCTGGACGCGTCAAACCGGTATAAACCCGAGCACCCATTAGGAGGCGAAGGTCTGGATGGTTTCAGCGATCCGGAAGCCGCCGAAGAAAATCGTCAGCACAACGAGCACGACGAAGAAATGACCCCAGCTGACCGGGATGCGTGGCGCTGCCGCGCTGATCCCGGCCACGGCTATGGCCGCGCCGCCGAGTAGAATCCCGTTAGGACCTGTCACGAAGTCCCGGATCTGCCCAAGAAAGGTCGAGGGGCCGTCGAAGATTGCCTGAGCCTCTGCAGGAGAGGTTAAGACAATCAGGGCCAAGGCGAGAATGAACAGACTCGTGGTGTTTTTAAACATGTGAAAGCACTCTTCAATTTGGAGGAGAGGTCATTGGTAGAATCTAGAATGGAGCCTAGATTCGCGAAAACCGGCTAAACATGGCGCCTAATAGACGGATGGGTTGTAGAAATTAGTAAAAAAATGTTACCCCAAACTGGACTGAGATAGACCGTTCTCCTTCCGTCGATGGAGATGAAGGATTGATCCGGTGAAACGGACGTGGGCTCGTTGTTGTCAGGTGGGAACATAGGGATAGTGAGAAGGGGTTCTTCTGGGAAATGAGTACGCCAGAAGTCAACGATGGCGTTGGCTGAACGAAAGACACGGGGACGGAATTCTGATTGCACGACATGGATGAGGGTAGTACCTGCGGTTTAGCTCGACGAGAAACGGTCTCCTACATAAACGTGGGGTCGGTGCGAGGGCCCGCCTTGCAAAGTTTTCGAAATTGTCTTGATTCAAGGATAGACATTTGTTTGCGGCGTTTTGAAGAATACCAGATGCAATTCTAGATAATCACACTATGTAAACAAGAAAAATTATAGGTTGTATAATTCTTAACGGAGAAGTTGTACAGCCACGCCGCGGCGAAGTTGAGAAGCCACGTTGGCGGGTGCACTGTTTTCTGTTTTCACGAGTTCGGCGGAGCAATCGACTGCACCGGCATCAAGAAAGAAGGTCACATCCCACTGGCGAAGAGAGGACAAAGCCATATGACCACTTCTTTAATCGGGCATTTGTGTCAAGCTCGGGTACTTGGTTTTTCTGTCCGGTTTCATCTCGAGCGTGGATCACGCTTCTTTCCGTGGTTGGCCGCCTTCTTCTTCTGCGCTTATAGCGGCCACCACAAGCATAGATCAGATTGGATTGGGAACCTTGCTTATGCGCGCGCTTTTGTTGGCGCCAGTGTAATTTTCGGTTTTGCCCAAATCCTCGTCCACGCTTAGGACGATCTCGTCGAGAGCTGTCCTGTGAGTTCGTTGTTTTCAGATCATTGTGAGACCTCTGGTGCTTGATAGGAGAAGATTGTGCCATCACACCACATGCGATGCAGAATCACGGCAAGTTTGCGGGCAATCGCCACAAGGCCACGACGTCGACCTTTGGCTTTGACCAGCCTGGTTCCCCAAGCTTTGAGCGACGACCAGCCCGCAACTCTTGTGATGATGATGTTTGCGGCCGCATAAAGGGCCGCGCGGACGTCAGCATCTCCGGCTTTGGAAATATGACCTGGATTGTCCCGTTCCCTTTCCGAAGATCTGACAAAGTCCATCGTTGCAGCTTTGGAAAAATCGGGTAACAGCGCTGCTGAAGTTCCGGCGGCGCCAAAAAGTTCGATTGCAGATGCTCGAAAGTTTTTGCTTATGGCAGATGCGGACCGCTTCGCGCTCCTTACGCTTCAAGAATGGAAGTCTGAAACATATGTGAATACCGGGTTGAGTTTTGATCTTACCTTGGAAGTTATGAGCAAGGACGATACAGAGCTTGGACGAACCACCTTACACGGTAAGGACAATCTTGGGTCCGCGGCTCTTCCCAAGGATGTTCGTATTGCGTCTGAAACTGCAATTCGGCTTAAGCTCGAAACTCTTTTCAACGAACCAAGTCTAAAGGCGGCCTTAGAATAGAGCGCTTCGGGTTACTTTCTTTAGGTCCGCAAAGTCGATTGTTTCCCTTGGCAGTTGGAAAAATAAGCGTACCGCCTGCCAAGGGAAAACAACAGTGTCGGCTTTGATGACTGACAAGTTCTTCAAAATCACGACACAAAAAGCTAATCTTTGCTCAACAAGATAAGCTAACAGGTGTCCAAGCATAACAATCCTTGTTGCGATAAATCTCGCATCAATCTGTCCGGTAACGCAAACGATGTTGAATCGGAATTATGGATCTTGGATCAACTCAACGATTCCTCTCCGCACACAGTGATGCCGACCGGATCTGGCAGATGTCTGAGTGGCTGCGTTACAGTCGGCAGTGCGCTCCAATCCGGGGCAACATTCCTATTCTGAAAACGCTTATCTGAATTGTTATGCCGATCGTTAGACAGAGTTCTTTTAGACGGAGTTCTTTAAGGTTTGACCTGCCCTAAAGCGCACCGACTTGGAGGCCTTGATTTTAATCGCATCACCCGTCCGAGGATTTACACCTTTACGTGCCGCCCGCTTTGTAACTGTAAAACTACCGAAGCCAACGATCTGAACGCGCTGGTTCTTTTTCAGCGAAGCAGTGATGGTCCCGAAGAGCTCGGTTAGCGTTTCCCGAGCGGCCGTCGCAGTACAACCTGTCCCGGATTGGATGAGGTCCGTGAGATGCTGGCGATCACTCACACCCACTGGCGTGGCTTTGTGACGGCGGGCCGGTTTCTCTGTCGGCAGCACCTTCTTTGCTGCAGGTTTCTTTGCGGCCGGCTTCTTCACGGCTGATTTCTTAGCGGGTGTCTTTGCCATTGATGAAAACTCTTTCAGTAAAGAATTGGGAAAAGCAAAATTCGCCCCAGTGATACGACGGGTTTGTCGCGCAGGTCAAATATGAGGAGTTCCTCGAAGCCTTATGGAAGAATACAGAGGGGTGATTTCCGTTCGGGTCAGTTATTTTATTTGGGCCGTAATACACTTCCGAGAAGCTCGCGGGTTCGACAAAAAATTATGTGTTGTTGGAGTGCTTGCGAAGAACCTCAGCGATCTATTCAGACAGTAATCGCCGAAGAGTAGACTGCGATGTCTGCCGCGCTCATCCGAAGCTGTTTGGCTAGATTTCGCCAGCCAGACAATGCTGATTGTTGCCGGCTGATAATGTTCTCGGCATCAGTATCTTTGAGCGCGAAAAACCGCACTGCGTTGCGGGCTAAATCGAGACTCGCATCTGGACCTTCTTCCGAGATCCAGGTGGTGAGTTCGCGCGCCTTTTCTTCGATTGGAACCGGGTTGAGGTCATAGGCTGGAGAAAACTGACGCCGCGGGGCCGCCCCAGGCAGGGCGGCCCCTTCCTCTTATGCCCACAGTCCAAGAGAGAGTGGCTTTTGCTTTACTGCAACCTTGACAAGTTATTGATTCATGGTCGTTTGGTTGCTTTATCCGCAGATATTTATCCTTCTGGTGGTTATTGCATCTTGCCGGTGATCTTTTTGTGATCTAACCTGAAGCTGTAAATTCGAGTCGGCGTAATCGCCATAAAGATGAAGGAGCGTAATGGGTTACGCTTTTATTTCGCAATCTTTGCGGGATGCATTCTTGCGGCCTACTGGCAGAGTTCTCTGCGGCAGGTGCGAGAATGCGCTGTGTCTGGCTCGTTCGGCGGCGCCGGTTCCTTTGGGAGCCGGCTTTTTTGTGACCTGAAGCCTTTTACAGGCTTCGGTTTTGTTTGTGTGCGTGGTTTTCCTTGGGGGAATGGCCGATGATTTCGGTATCTCGTCTACTGTCGTTTGGGTCTAAGTCTGCTACGGGGCAAGGGGGCTTGCTGCTTTCGGCGGTCGCCGCGGCCTCGCTGCTGATCGGCGGCGCGTCTGCTTCGGCGCAGACGACGGTCGCGGGCGTGACCCCCGGCGCCATTGCAGTAGATGAGAGCGGTTCGGCCAATTACTCCATTCCTCTTTCGGTGCCGCCTGGGGTAGCGGGTATGGCGCCGAGCCTGTCGCTGATCTACGGCAGCCGGGGCGACAACGGCATCCTCGGGGTCGGTTGGTCTCTGGGCGGCCTCTCGGTGATGCATCGCTGCGGACGCACGATCGCGCAGGATGGGGCGCCGGGTGGGGTTGACTACAGCAGTGATGACCGTTTCTGCCTGGACGGCCAGCGCCTGGTGGCGACCGATGGTGTGTACGGTGCGGACGGCACGGTCTACAGCACGGAACTGGCGTCCTTCTCCAAGATTGTTTCCTACGGCACAGCAGGGAATGGCCCGGCGTACTTTAAGGTCTGGACCAAATCCGGTCAGATCATGACCTACGGCGATACCGCGGACTCCAAGGTGGAGGTGCCCGGGCAGAACGACGTGCGTTACTGGTCGGTGAACCGGATCGAGGATCGGGTCGGGAACTATCTGGACCTGACCTACAGCGACGACACCACCAACAACGTGCATCAGATCGACCGGATCGACTATGCGGGTAACACGGTGGCAGGCACTCTGCCTACGGCCTCGGTGCGCTTTGTCTATGAGGCACGGACCGACACGCGCATTCACTATATGGCGGGTGCGCGTACTCAGACCCTGAACCGCCTGAAGTCGATCGAGACCTACGCGACCTTTAGTGGCGCCGACACACTCGTCAAGCGCTATGACATGGCCTACGAGTATGGGCCGGCCAGCGGCCGTTCGCGCATGACCTCACTGACCGAGTGCGATGCCAACAACAACTGCCTTGAGCCGCACAGCTTTACCTACAGCGTTCCGCAGGCAGGTAACGTCTATAGCGTCGATGCGGGCTACGTTCCTTTGTCGTTTCTGGAGGATTACAACAAGGCCGAGCGGCGGAGCGACCTGGTCGACGTCAACGGCGACGGCCTGGTCGATATGGTCCTGTCCGACTACCGCCACAGCGGCAGTCTCGACAACTACACCTATCTGAACATCGGCAGCGGCTTTCAGCTCAACAGCGGCTTTGCTCATCCGGACGCGGTCAATGATTACTACACGATCAGCGCTCCGGGCGGCCGGCGCGGCGAATACGTCGATATCAACGGCGACGGTCTGATCGACTGGATTAAATCCTATCGCAAGACCAATGGGACCGCGTCCCAGGCCGTTTACAAGAACACCGGAACTGGCTGGGTACTGGATTCCGGTAATGTCTTCCCGCCCTTCATCTACGATTACAAGGGCACCAACCACGACAAGCACGGCGATTTCATCGACATCAACGGTGACGGCCTGACCGATTACCTGGAGGCGGTCTACCGGGACAATGGCGTCATCCACCAGTACACCTATCTCAGCACCGGAGACAATACGGTCAATAACGGCTGGACGCAGCATGCGGGGTATTCGCATCCTGATGTCATTTATGACCATTACAGCACGAACGGCGGCCAGCGTGGCGAGTTCGTTGACGTTAACGGCGATGGCCTGCCGGACTGGGTGCAGGCCTACCGCAAGAACAACGGCTCCATTCTCCAGAACACCTGGCTGAACACCGGATCCGGCTGGCAGGTGGCGGACTCTGCCTTTGTGCTGCCGGCGGTGATCTACGATTACGACAACGGCATTCGGGAAAAGCGCGGCGATTTCATCGACGTCAATGGTGACGGCCTGACCGATTACCTCGAGGCTGTCCATCGCCCCAATGGCGGCGTTTACCAGAACACCTTCCTGAATACCGGCAAGGGCTGGGTGCTGGATGCCGGCTACGCCCATCCGGACGTAATCCACGACTATTTCAGCGCCGGCGGCACCGGACGCGGAACCTTCAGCGATGTCAATGGCGATGGCCTGCAGGATTGGGTGAAGGCCTACTTCAAAAAGAACGGCACTGTGGTCAAGACGACCTGGCTGAACACCGGCAGTGGCTGGCAGGTCGATGCGGATTATCTGCATCCTGACATCATCGAGAGCCACTACGACTCTGTGCCGCAGACCTACGGTGAATTCACCGATTTGGACGGCGACGGCCTGCAGGATTGGATGCTTGCTGTCAAGCGGGTGACCGGCTCCTACTATCTCAAGAGCTGGCTCAATAAGACCGGTATTCCGGATCTCCTCATTTCTGCAGAGGACGGTCTCGGCCGGATGGCGGAGATCACCTACAAGCCGCTGACGGACGACAGCGTCTACACCAAAGGCAGTGGCGCGACTTTCCCCGAGTTCGACATTATCGCACCGATGTACGTGGTGTCCTCGGTGAGCCAGGACGACGGTCAGACCGCCCCTCCCGGCGGCGTCGAGGGCGATGCCGTCATCAACTACACCTACGCGGGCGCCAAGGTCGATGCGCAGGGCCGGGGTTTCCTGGGCTTTAAAACCGTTACGGCCCGGGATGCGCAAACCAACATTCTGACTACAACTGAATACAAGCAGAACTATCCCTTTACGGGCCAGGTGGACAGCAGCGTCACGCGGCTGGATATCGGCGTGGCTCAGGATTTGGTCAAGGAGGTCAGTTCCACCTACGCCAGCAAGCTGATCTTCGACGGGACATTGACGAACCAGCCGTCCGTCCTCTTCCCCTACGCGGATCTCTCGACCTCCAAGGCCTATGAGATCTCCCGTCTCGATCTGCAGAGCAATCAGGTCGCCGGTTTCCTGGTCTCCAGCACCACCACCACCTCGACTTACGACGACTACGGCAATGCCCTGAGCATTACCCAGTCTGTGACCGACGAGACCACAGGGGCGACGGCGGGCCAGGTCTTTACGACCCAGACCGCCAGCCTCTACGACAACGACGAGACCAAATGGATCCTGGGACGGGTCACCAGCACGACGGTGACCAAGACCCGGCCGGGTGCGGCCAGTCAAAGCCGCAAGTCCGCCTGGGAGTACAATTCCACCAACGGCCTGCTGACCAAGGAGATTGTCGAGCCGGATATCGCTGCCCTCAAAGTCACCACAAGCTATACCTACGACAGCTTCGGCAACGAGACCGCGGTCTCGGTCAGCGGTCAGGGCGTCACCTCCCGCAGCTCCACCACCAGCTACGACACGAACGGTCAGTTCCCGCTCTCCAGTGCCAATGCCTTGAGCCACAGCGAATCCATGGTCACCGATGCGCGCTTTGGGGTGGTCACCAGTCTGACTGGGCCCAACGGCATCACGACGACCTGGGAATACGACGGCTTCGGGCGCAAGACCAAGGAACTGCGCGCCGACGGCACCGAAAGCCGGATTACCTATGCCCTCTGCAACACCTCTTGCCAGCCCGGCGCGGTCTACAAGATCACCAGCCAGGATTTCCTGACGGCAGGCGGTACGTCCCTCAACACGCCCTCCGTCCAGTACTACGACAAGATGAACCGTGTGTTCCGCACGGAATCCATCGCCTTCGATAACATCACCAAGATCTACGTGGACACCAGCTACAACCCGCGCGGCGAATCCCACATGGTCTCGCGGCCCTACTTCGCGGGCACCGCCGCACTCGACATCAAGTGGGCCACGACCCACTACGACGATCTTGGCCGGCGCATGAGCGTGATCGCCCCGGACGGCGGCATCCAGGTCTTCGACTACGGCGGACTGACGACAACGGTCAATAACGCCGGCAACCAGGATATGTCCAAGACCCAGAACGCCATCGGCGAGCTGGTCCTCAGTGAGGATCACCTCAATGGCACGGTCACTTACAGCTACGACGCCTACGGCAACCTGCTGCAGACCAACACCAATGGCGTGCTCACCACCATGACCTACGACCAGCGCGGCCGTAAGACCGGCATGGTTGATCCTGACATGGGCACCTGGGCTTACAGCTACAACGTGCTGGGTGAACTGATCTCCCAGACCGATGCCAAGCTGCAGGCCGTCACCATGGCCTATGACGTCCTGGGCCGTATGACCAGCCGTATCGAGGCCGAGGGCACCACCACCTGGACCTACGACAGCGCCACCAAAGGCACCGGTAAGATCCACCAGGTCTCCGGCCCCAACGGCTACCTGGAGGTCGCCAGCTACGACAGCCTGGGCAGGTCGGACACCTCCACAACCACCATTTCCGGCACGGTCTACACGACTTCGCTGACCTACGATGCCCAGGGCCGCCCGGATACCATCACCTATCCCTCCGGCTTTGCGGTGCAGAACAACTATACCGCCAATGGTTTCCTGGGTTCGGTCTCCGAGATCCTGGGCGGCACGGTCTACTGGCAGGCCAACACGGTCGATGCCGAGGGCATGGTGACCCAGGAAACCCTGGGCAACGGGGTTGTCACCAACCGTGCCTATGATGTCGCCACGGCCTTACTGGATTCCATCCAGACGACCCACAACGGCACCTCCATTCAGAACCTGAGCTTTGTCTTTGATACCCTGGGGAACCTCACCGAGCGCAACGATCTGGCTCGTGATCGCAGGGAGGCCTTTCTCTATGACGGCCTGAACCGGGTGACGTCAACCACCCTGACCGATACCTCAAGCTCGACGACGCTCAACACCAC
>NZ_CAMZOF010000024.1 GCF_947331435.1 Pelagibius sp. Alg239-R121
CTCCCATGTTCACAGAATACCTGTGATCCTAACGGGAGCTCGACCTCAAATCATGGTCAGCCCAATTACGCATGCTTGGAGCCCTTCCTCGACACTGCTGCACGACGCAGCATCCTTCGCGATGGGCGGGAAGCAGTCGTTCGCCGCAGTTGCGAGCAAGCCTGTAGGGTTTGGTCTAAAGCGGACCCTTCAGCAATTTGCGTTACCCGACGCATGTTCCATATTTTCAGGGCAACTCAGGGTTAATTCGTCAGCTTCGGATCGCTAACCTTTTGTTGAAGTGCCGCTTCAAGATCGTCTAGAACATCTCGCAGGTCAGATATTGACTCTCGAATTTGGTTACCTGTGTCATGTTGATTTTCCCGTTTCTCTTTATCGTAGACCACAATCCTCAAGACATTCAGGAAACGCGTTTCCTCGTCCGGATCGGCGATGTCAGCGATTTCCGCAAGTTCTCCTTTGTCGAGGCCAAGTTCTTCGACTGCAAGCTTCACCAGCATCGACGTCAACAAACTGGTACGATGCTTTAGCTTCCTAACAATGCTGATCGTATCCTCGTCAGGCTCCCGAGGAGCTCTTCGGGGCATCCAGACTTCGAACACCGGGTCACCGGTGGACAGCAGTAACTCCATTGCATCAAGTGCCCGTGCATATCGTTGCATCGGGTCACCGCCTGGATAGTGTCTTCGTTCACGCCATAACATCAAAATCAGATTGCGGCACTCCTCTTCAAGATCAGCATTTGTCTCGGACCGGACTATCAACTCGGACAGATGCGCAGCCATCCATTTCGCAGTTATGTCGCGATCATCCAACTCCTTGATTAACTTCTGCCCAAGTTCCACGATTGCCTGATCGCGTTTCACTTCTTCCGTCGCGACCGAGCCTGATGACTTCGACCCTTTTTTGGGCCGTTCGCTTCTCGCCGGTTTCGTCATAGTCGCTCCCAATCGAACGTTCCAAGTTCACAGTTACGATCAAATCACAGTCCAGGGTATCCATCGCCTTTCGGAGAGCATCCCTCTGCATGGTCAGCCGATAACCATCGATGAATGAATAGGATTGGTGACGAAGCGAACTATCGCTGTCGTCTGGAGTGGTACTCCAAGCATGATATTGTAGATCAGCTTGCCCAACTTCACCGAAACCCCACGAGGTCGACCATGGGTCATCCACAGGTATTTGTAGAGCCTCCAAAAGCTCCTTCGAAGGGCAGACTTGAATGCTGCGCCCCTTGAAACAGCGTGGATCTTCTTCATCTACTCCGACATCGCGATAAGCCATTGGACATTGCACGGCTGGGATTAGGATAAAGTCACGCTTCCTCTCATCATTCGTATCAAATTCATCCCGATCAGGGATGAATACATCATAGTAGTTATGCGTAGCCGCATAGGCTCTCAACAATGCAGAGGATGTTTTGGTTGGAACAAAAGCCGCCTTGCTGCGCACCTCACTACGAGCCGCCTGTTTTCCAAATTCATAAATACCGTGCTCTCGGTGCTGGCTTAAGACCAAGGAACCATCCTCTGCGAATAGCTCCTCTATTGGATCAATTTCTTCAACATCGCTTACCCAATCTTCTCGCTTGGGTTCGGGTTGTAGCCAGTAACGTTTCGAAAGCGGGAGAGCGCTTAGAAGGTCAGATATCCAGACTGTTGGATAGGTTGTGTCGTCGCGCGCTAACCATCCTTCGAATGTATCGTAGTGATCGTCGCCGCATTCCACTAACGGACGCGTCTTCATTAATTCCCCAACGGCCATGTGCAAGCCGTGCCATTGGAGGTAAACTGAGTGCCGCTGGATCGTCGGGCGGGACCCGTGCCGTGCCATGTAAAGACTGTAATCGTCATCTCTCAGTCGGCTCTTTCTGGGTTCGTTCTCCCAGTGGCCACTTTTTTCATGTCCTCCCCAACGATCTACGATCCACTCTTCAGCAGCCCGGGTTAATTCGCTGAGTGAAAGATCAGCAAACACCCGACAGGCTGGAGAGTACCAATAAGGTATAATGTCCATGCCATCGAAACTAAACCTGTCACCGGGGTCTGAGTGGCTGTCGAAGTGATGTGATGACTTATCTTTTGGCCTTGGTGCCCTGCTTGCGGCTGCGCCGTTCATTGAAGTCAGTTCCGGTTCGGACACATCGATTTTCGCGCCAAGTCGGTGTGCTTGTCCAAGTGCTCTTGCGAGAAAGTGCCCGATAAGAATGTGCGGCTGAGATTTTACCCAAACCTTCAGGATATCCCCTTCAAGTTTCTCAATAACTCCTGGTTCACTTGATGAAAGACGAGCCAGCACCAAAGACAGCTGCTGGTCTGCGTTCCTTTCCTGAAAAGGACAGTCCGGAAACGTATACGTGTTCTCCGATACTTGAGTGGCGTGTTCAAACACACCTTTGAGCAGCTCAAAAGAACCCATCCGGGCGGCGCATAGGAGAGCGTGCGATGCCTGCCAGCGGACCCGTGCGTCGATATCTCCCAGATATCGATAAATTAACGCTGACACGACCTCATTCGGGGTCGCAGGTAGATGGCGCGGATCAAACCCGTATCGGTCTCGCGACTTGGCATCCATATTAAGGCGAGCTTCAGTTCGTTCGATTAATCGAGCCAAAAGCCTGTCTGTCGTATCTTGCTCTAGGTTATTGGCATATTCGGCCAGAAGTTTTAGTAGGCTTGATGCACCCAGCTTCGTTGCATTCTGCTCGACCAAATCTAGCACAACACTTCGACGATCTTCTGGGGGTAGCCCAGAGCGGGCCTGGAGCTCACTGAATTGTTCACCGTGATACCAGCTATAGCCCATTGTCTTGCCGCCCAAATCGATGGTCAACTTCGGCAGCTCGATCTCACGCCAAGCCCGCGTAGCGCCGTCGGACCACTCATCTAATGCCGCGAAGATCGCCTTGATCTCATAGTCCGGGAAGCTTGAAGCGCGGGCGCACTGGGCAAGGGCTGCAAGGTGGCGAACCCGATCCGAAAAATCCACGCCATGGCGTAGTCCTAGTAAGCGCTCATCGGAACGGAACCTATGTGTTGCTCTGTCGGCACTTTGAGCGCTCTGGATTGCTTCCGCATTTAGAGGATCAACCGAGGCCCACACGCCTTCCTCCCCTTCTTCTGTCTGTTCTTCTTCGGTTTTGGTGGCATCTGTACTTTCGTCCACAGTCTTGCTGGGATCCAAAACCGTGCTTTTGAATGTCCTGATCTTTTCTAGCCTCGCCCACGCTTCACTTGCAGAGCTTCCGGATTGACAAAGTTCCTCAAGTTTTGCGGGAACGTAAGCATCGGCATAAGGCGTTGTTTCCAGTATTTTTTGCTCGACTAACTCCGTCAACAAACGATCAACAATGCCCTCAGGCGAACCAACTAGAGCATCCAGCACTTTATCTTCAATTGAAGAAGGCAAATTTCCCAATACTTGGGAAAGTGCGAATGCGTCCACAGAACTAAGCCATCCCATCTCTAAAGCATTAAATAAAAAGACTCTTATTTCACTGCACCGGGTCGAAAATCCCTCATCACCCCAGCGAGAAGCCGTCATGGCCGCTACTGGCGGGTTCGATTTGGTGATTGCTGCCAAAGCTTCCTCAAGAGGAAAACCATCTTCTGATTCCAGCAGGTCACCTGAGTGCCGGACCAAGCGGGCGAACGCTCCAATGAGTTTTCTTGCCTCTAGAGTGTCGCAACGTTCTCGCTTAACGATGCGACATAACGCGTGCAGAACGTCAATCGCTTCCAGGTCGACCTCTTCTGCGATCTTTAGCGCGTCCGAAAACACGACAGACGCATTGTCTCGAGAGAAGTCCAAGAAAACTCGGGCAATTGAGATCAAGTACTCAGATTTTTCAGTGGCTTTTGCGCGAAGTACTCTGATTTGTTCCGACTTCTGGTCCAACGTTTCGGCAACCGGAGAATGCATTAAAGGGTTATGCAGCAAGGCTTTGCAGAGCCGCGCGTGATGGATGTCAAATCCTTCGTGCGCTGCAAGGGCGGCTCTCAGAAACGCCAATTTACTCTGCTGCCCCAGACTAGACGAAGCAAGTAGGTCCGTTGCACTGAGGCGCAGCATGTTGCGGATATAGGAGTACTGGTAACTTCTGCTACTAGTGCTGCCGAGCGAGGATATCTTCTGATCCAGTTCCTCAATGGCATTGGGGCTAGGGTCAAATTGAAGGTTTGCGTAGGCTTGATACGACGGCAGAAGCTTCGAAACGTCGTCATGCCGCTCCTTTGCCCTTCTGTAGTCTATGTCCTCTTCCGAAGATCGCTTGTCCCCTTCAGGTTTTTGGGGTTCCGGGAATACAGCTTCGAGACTGAGTTCTTCTTCGTTTAAGTGCGAACTCAAGATGGCAGCGCGGAAAGACGCGTCGATGCCATAAGGATAGATAAGACGTGCATTTGTCAGGGCCGCCGTATTGTGGGCAATCACTTTTTCCAAAACCAATTTGGTTTCAGGTGTCGTAACCGTCTCCGTGGCCACTAAGATCTCCAAGAAGAAGAGCACCTCGCCTAGTAATTCTGAGGAAATTGATGGTTGCGAGCCATAACCCTCATCTTTGCCAAATTTTTCAAAATCGAGTTTAGCAAGTCCAGTAAGAGCCTGTTCTATTTGCGCTTTGTCGGGGGAAACACCTCCTCTGTTCAGACTGTTGATCGCAAGAAAATGGTAATGTGGATCAAGTTCTTTGAGAATTTCAGGGATGATGTCTGGGCCGAACTCGACGACAATTTTGTGGAGAACCCACTTGCGTAGGGCAATGCCGTAAGCAGTACTCGTCCACCTCTCACAATCCCACTCGACAACGGACCATCCTTGCAGTGCAAAAAAAGTAGACAGTCTTGCTACGACGTCTCGGCTTTGCGAACGCCAATTCCATTTCCGTTCTTCATCGGAAAACGTTTGATACATCCATTCGTTAGCAGCTCGCAAATTCAGACGACTTTCGAAGGGCTTGCCTTGCCTCGCTTTGTCCCTGGCAAGGTGGAACAGAACTGGACCTTGCCTGCTGCGCTCTGAAGGATCATTGAGCACCAAAGAAGCGATGGTTTCCTCAAAGAATGCTGCAGACAAATCCGGATTGGATAGAATTAAGTCGTCCACCTTGCCAGCGCTTCGGAGCGCTTCCGCACCAACGAAAATCGTTTCCCCAACTGCCAACTCGTCTTGTTCATTTGAAGCAATGTGAAGGGCAGCACGAAGCCTTGAAAGGTCAACTCTTCTCCTGACAACGGGGTCCAAGATCGCGGCGGTCGCGTCCTTTTCACCAAGAAAACTACCCATCTCAGCTTTTCTGCCACTGGCCACAAGAGCATCAAAAAGGTGTGACGCCGCGTAACTTGATGTAAGCCTCTCAGACACAAGAACAGTTGCTATGGACGAGCGCACAGTCTCCAATGCGTTTTGGCCATTGGTCTCACAAAACTCCTCAAAGTCTTCATTTGAAAATTCGACTCCTCGCTCACTCGGCCGAAGATTTGGGACAAGGTCACTAACGATGTCCTCGGCGATTTGGTCAGTAAGTCCGCAGACCATAGCAAGAACGCTAATTGGCATTGGCGCAGGGAGTTCATCAAGGGCAGCACACCATTGACTACGGGATATCGTCACTGCACTTCGGTTGAACGCCTCCCGCACCTTCGCCTCGAACAAATCATCGAGCGATTTCCCGTTGGGCCGAAGAAAATCAACTGCGTCGTCTAATGACTTCGCGTCACTTAACGCAATTGTTTGAACCCGAGGAATTCCGTGAGATAATTTGTGGAAGTCATAGATCGACGTGTCACCACCCTCGAGGCCAAACAGCTCGATCATCGCTCGAGTTTCGGGTTCGGTAAACGCCGGACAAGGAACTTCAGGGGTCCCCTCAGGCAACTTCAATTCGGAATGTCTAGAAGTCCGACAAGTAACAACCAAACGGACATTCTGGGGAAGATCTGTGAAGCTCACCAATTGATGGATAAAACACGCGTGTGGCGGGGTTTGCGATACTGCATGCATCACAACGTTGTCCGCTGCATCAACGACAATCACCAAGAGTGATTGGGGATGCTCTCGAGCGAAAACCTCAGAAGCGACCTCAAGTTTATGGCGGAAAGAAGGGGCCATATCTTCCCGTTCATGGTAGGGAAAGAAAAGCGGCGTGTTGGTCAGCCGGGCAAGATCATTCGACAGCTGTGTAAATGCCTGTAAAGAAAGGTGCCTAGGTCGCGACTGGTCCCGGTAGCGACCAGCCCCATAGCAATCATAAAACAAGGTCCTTGAACCTGCCGGCAATTCCCGTTCCAATGATCTCGCGGCTGTCGTTTTTCCGCAGCCCCCTTTTCCGTGCAGCACAACCAATGAGTTGTTTGCCACTGCATTGGCCAGATTTTCCGTAACCGTCCTCGGTATGGTCGCCCGAATAGGCTCGAGCCTCGGTTCGCAAGGAAACAACCCTTGGTTTCTGCCGACGTTGAACCAGCTAAGGACTGTGTGTCGATTGATATTGCGACTGCGCTCTGGTCCAAGAAGTTCCTGAACGCGCACTCTGAGACCGTCAGCCATGTCTTTAACGGGACTTTGAATGAGCTCAGAGATAGCCCTTGTGTTCTCTTCTCGCAGTTCCGCTCGCGCGCGTTCATCGCCTTCGAGTGAGAGTACCTTACAAAATTGAACTAGTTGGCTTTTTCCTAGACCCGTTGCACGCTTTAGCGTGTCGTAGTCCTCTCCTTCTAACGAACCACAAGCCGCTTTTGAAACTGAGTTGAGCAAGTTGCTGGCTATAGGTTGATTGGTTACCAACTTAATGCTCAACGAAGCCTCGACCTGATCAGGCTTCTTCCCTCGGCTCTCTCCTTTAAACGCGTCTGCTAATCGGCGAGCTACTGAGTTGTTTCCCTTTGTCTTTGTTGATGAACAAAATCGCGCGAGCGTCCATTTCTTGTTTTTTGATGCAACCGAGTATTTCAGCTGAATAAGCTCAGTGCGTGACTTCTGGGGGTCATTCGGATGGTCAAAATAGAGCGCACAGTCCACCCCATCCCAATTGGCTGTATCATCAGTCTCGGCGGCGTCCCGGACACCCTCGACCGTCAACTCGGTCAGACGCGTGGCAGGGTCGAGTAGCATCAATGCTTTGCCGAGCGCCCAAGCTTCGTGAAATTCGTCTCCCGCGTTGGAAGCTGGTGCTCCCAAGTACTCTGTTGGTCTGCTCAAAACGCTACGTCCGACTAAACTGCTGAAAATAAGACAATACTGCGATATCCCTTCGTCTTGCACCACCCTGCAGAAACAGAAGAAACACGCAGGCGTTTGTGGCTGCAAATTCTGATCAGTTATGACGAAAACATCTTCGTTCACGTCAATGAGATACGCCTAGCTTTCACATAAAATTCCTGATGCGACGCCGAAGCGGCGGCTGGCTGAAATTCCACTTTGTCCCGCATAGCGAAAGTCTGCCCAAAGTCTGACTTCGCGGGTGCAGCTAACATCTCCTATAACTGGCCGCACCGCAGCATCGAGGACTACCTCCAGAGGGTAGCTTTGGGCCGTTGACGAGCGACACGATCTTAGTCACTCTGACTCCGGCCTTCAGTGCATGCCGGTGTGCTCGCCACGCAAAGCTACGCAGCACTTCATCCATAAATGAGAACCCAGACCAATTGAGGGATCTGGTTAGTAGCGGGCACCTAGTCGGATCCCAATTTTGGGAACTGAACCATGACTAAGAAAACTGAAATCGACCAATTGAAACTGTTGGCAAAGCGCTTTGCACATGCCACGCGTTCAAATCACCGCGACGCTCTCGATGCGATTGCTACTACGCTGAGCTTTCCGCATTGGAAGGCGCTTACTGTCGAAGTCGGCCAAGGCTGGATGCCAAGTGAGGACGACCTCGCTAAGGTGGACGCTTTTGTTCGCGAGTACTTTCCCTCTCTTAATGGCAGGCCACAATTCATTGAACAGAGTATGTCGCGCCCAGTTGGGGAGCCGATCAAGGTAGGTGGGATCGACGGTCACGCGTATCAGATCTTTGAATTCTCCGGTGACATTCGCATGGAAGGCGAAGGGTGGCGCATCCTCATTGGTGAGGCAGATTTCTCGCAGCCTTTGGTCGAAATTGAGGCCACGCACAAAGAGACCAGCCCTACCAATGATCGCGGCTTTGTAGAGAAGGCGCTTTCGATTGCCGTGGGTGAGGCTGTGATAGTTCGAGCTGGGATCGCCTCTGATTGGCCCCGGCGCTCAACCAAGCCTAACGCCAAAGGCGAAGTCGCCCATCCAATTCACGGGGATATGGCAGCGGAGTGGTATTGCCTTCATTGCGATGGCAAAATGACCGGAACTCAGATCGCCGGGAATTTGTGGCATTGTCCCAGGTGCAATGCGGCACCTTTGGATATTTTCACTTCTCCATGGTGGCTGGAAGGCAGCCGCGAGAAACCGACTGTCATTGAAAATGTCAAGGATAGGAGGCAGCCCGAGCCCGAGGTCAAAGTGCTGGACACTCGGCCAACTCTGCGGCTCGATGAGCAGAGCATTTCTATACTACTTCGCGTCGCCCTGCTTGAAGATGCGAACACACCTGGGGAGCGTCTCGGTGCTTTGCTGGCGAAGATCAGTGTCGATGATGAACTCGGCGCCTGGATCACATTCGACATGGACCTTTGGCCTGAAATTAAGGAGCCTGAAGCTGCGATCGCGGTTGCCGACAAACTCGATATGAGCTTGGATTTAGAAGTAACTTGCGAGACGTTTCCCTTCGCGTGGCCAGGATTGGGACAGGTCACGACGAGCACAAGCGAGTATGTGCAGATGATGCTCGATGCCTATGAAGAGCGCGGGGTAGTTCTCCGCAAAAAAGACGACGAATGAACTGAGTGAGCATTGGGCTTCGCGGCGGACGAGTGGTCGCGGAGCCCATTTGCCGCTACCGATTCTGACTTTGTATTTTTTGCAAATGCAGCGAACGGCAGCTTCAACGGGCCGCACTGCGCATCGAGATCGATTCCTGAAAGCCTGCTATGGGCCGAATCTTCCATTTGCACCGACGGCGCCAATGACCGCAAAGCGCCAGTTCATTCTTCGCGCAACGAATGGCAGCCTATGCCCTCTCCCCGAAGACGAACGAAAGAAGCCGGACCTATGTGGAGTCAGTCCGGCTTCCGTATGTTCGGCAATCAACATCTCGGCGTAAAATGCCAACTGCACCTATGAGGGTATATTTCGTCCCTGGCACTCGCAATAGGATACTTGTGCGAAATATCTTCGTTGCGTAATCGATCGTTTTCGCAAGGGTTGCAGAGAAACCGATTTCCGGCAGAAAGCTGCGATTTATGTTGTTGCGAAAGTAGGTTGCATATATAGTGTTGCATTTGTAAGAAGTAGAAAATGAGTTATGCAACATGAAGATCGGTTATGCGCGCGTATCCACCTATGAGCAAAATCTGGAGCTTCAACTGAAGGCTCTTCAGGAAGCAGGCTGCGACGAGGTCTACAGCGAGAAGATCTCGTCCGGCCGGGTGATCCGACCAGAACTTGAAAAGGCTCTCTCCCGCCTGCGCGAAGGCGATACCTTCGTGGTCTGGAAGCTGGATCGTCTCGGCCGCAGGACGGTCGAGCTGCTGGACTTCATTCAGGACATGGAACAGCGAGGGGTTGCCTTTCAATCTCTGTCTGACGGCATCGATCCGAGCAGTGCGATCTTCACGATCGCCGGCGCCTTCGCCGAGCTGGAAAGGAATCTCATTCGCGAGCGGACCCTGCGCGGACTGGAAGCGGCCAAGGCTAAGGGCACCAAATTCGGCCGCAAGCGAAAGCTCGGTGATAAACAGATCGAGATGGCTGTGAAGCTGCTGGAGACGCCCCACAAGGACGGCAGCCTACCGACCTACGAAGAGGTCGCGGAGGTCTTAGGCGTGAACAAGTCAACGATCTCCCGGCGGATAGCCGAATACAAGGAAAGGTCCGCATAGTGGATTACTGGACCCTCGACGCCATGGCGGACGCCAATATCATTCTAAGCGCCTGGTGCGAAGATTGCCGCCACAAGAACCATATCGATCGGTTCTGCCGATGAAATCTTGCGTGGCATGCGGTCCAATGATCAGATTTTTGATTGTCCCTGGCGGTCGCCCAATTCGTTGCGGCCGTGCGATCTACTTCCGGCGCGACGACATGTGCAACTAGGTCGGTGAAAGCGCCTTCACCTAAAGATCATTGACCTTCTGGCAATCAAGTTTCAGAGGCCGAATCTTCACCGAAAGGTTTAGATTTCCCGGCCCTCTGTGAGTCGGATTTCTTCACTGGCTAGTTCTTTAAGAGAGCAACGGGATCGCAATCTAAGGGTCGGTCTTGAAATTGTGCCTTAGATTCGCTAAACAGGGCATAAAACCGGACATACTTAAGGCTGTTTTTTCATCTTTTATATGCATAACTAACTGATAATAAAATGAGATGATTAAAAATAAAGCGGACATTGATGCGGACATTATGAGGGACGGCCGATCGATTGAAGACCTCGGCGAAAATATCGCTCTTATGGAGCCGCTCCTCATCGGTGAAAGCACCAAGCAACGCGCTGCTTTAACCGATTTGGTCGTCGATCTGGCCGCAAAGACCGCCGGGCTGCGCCGCAGCTTGCCAAGCGGCATCGTGACTGCGCTTGCCGACCTGGTCCGCTCGATGAACTGCTACTACAGCAACCTGATCGAAGGTCACGATACCCATCCCGTCGATATTGAGCGCGCCCTGAAAGGCGACTACAGCGGCGATCCGGAACGCCGTAATCTTCAGCTCGAAGCCAAAGCACACATCGCCGTTCAGGCCTGGATCGATACAGGCGGGCTCGATGGCCGGGCTCTATCGGCCGAAGGCTTGCGCGAAGTCCATCGCCGTTTTTGCGAGCAGCTTCCCAACGAGCTGCTGTGGGTTTCGGAGCCAGAAACCAAAGAGCGGTTGAGGGTCGAACCAGGCACGCTTCGCACGCAGTCTGTCCAAGTCGGTCGGCACCTTGCCATCAGTCCCGGCGCCGTTCCCAGATTCCTCGATCGATTCGAAACGATCTATAAGAACCTCGGCAAAACGGACGCGGTGTTGGTCGCAGCAACAGGCCATCACAGATTTCTGTGGATCCACCCGTTCCTGGATGGCAACGGTCGTGTCGCACGGCTGATGTCCTATGCCGTCCTGCGTCAGACGCTCGATACCGGTGGCATTTGGTCGGTGGCGCGCGGTCTTGCTCGCAACGAAGCCGCGTACAAGACCCATCTTGCCGCCTGCGACTTGCCGAAGCGGAACGATCTCGATGGCCGCGGCAATCTGAGCGAAGAGGCTCTCGCAGACTTTACCAGTTTCTTTCTGAAAACCTGCATCGACCAGGTGGACTTTATGGAAAGTCTCGTTCAGCCCGATCGCCTGCGCGATCGGATCCTACTATGGTGTGCAGAGGAAGTTCGGGGAGATCGCCTGCCGCCTCACGCAGGATCGATTCTTGAAGCCATTCTTTATCGCGGTGAACTCCCGCGCGGTGAAGTCGCAACCATCTTAGGAACCGGCGATCGACAGGCACGGCGGATCACATCGGCGTTGTTGGAACGGGAAGTGCTGAAATCGGAAACCACACGGGCACCGCTGCATCTCGCCTTTCCCGCAGCTCTTGCGTCCCGCTGGATGCCCGGGCTGTTCCCTGAAAAGGCCTGATCACCAAAAGTCCGAATGAATTACTGAACAATCCAACCCCTGTCCCACTGGAACAGAGTGATGCGCTCGTTTCTATGGAGCTGCGCGGAATGACATATGGCTGCGCTGCTAAAACGCCACTGCGCTTTTGCCTGACTACTCGCTCACCGATTCGGCTTTGGGTTTGACCAGAACGGTCGCGGCGCTGCCACTATCTCGCATTTTTGTTTCCCGCGTTCCCGCCGGTTCATCAAATCCCTGCCCTGGCCCAAAGATCATCATCCGGTTGTGATCATCCTTGCGCTTTTGGTTCTGCACTGCCGCTTTCGGAAACAACCCTCCGCCCCCTGCAAGAAACTCCTGGTGTCGGCGTTCTTCTTGGCTCGGCTCGCGGGCGTCAACGGCCGGCACCGTTACAGCCGCCGGCGCTCTGTAATCTTCAATCCGCATCACAGGCTGATCAACTTGAACCGCGACCTGGATTAAAATAGCCGCGATCATATCTTCTACAGGCTTCTCCCAGGATCCGAAGTAGACGCCCACGGCGCAGCTGCTTTGCAGCGAACCGAAGTATCTGCTAGGCGCCTCGCGGTGATTGAGAGGTTGACGCACGGCGAGAACATGGCTTCGTTTGGCCACGCGGTTGCCGCTTCTAGATCGACCATGATCCCACCAAGCCCGACACGAACCGCCTTCCCCAGCATCTGAGCTTGCCTCGCTCTGGCGATCGCGGCATCAGGTGACTGGAAGACCCTTGCGTTGCGGTCGCCTTCAACCCGATAACTCCAAGGTTCCCCGTAGCTCGAAAGCGTAACAATAGCACGCGTAATCTCTGGGTCGAACCCACCAATTATGCAGGCGGCAATCAGACCTACCAGATCCATAACGGTTCATAGACTCCCTTGATACTTTCCTGTCGCGCCGGATCGTAGTATCGGCTGTCGTAGCTTTCCGGAACGCGGGGCGCGTAGAGGAAATATTCGTTGTCGGACAGCTTTCGGCATTGCTGCCAAATGACCGTAACAGTTCCACTCGAATCTCTGTGACGAACCTCAGCAAGTTTCTCGCCGTTGACCACAAGACCCTGACCCAGCGAGACGCAGACATGATCGCCGCCTACGGCGGCAATCGGCTTAAGGAAACTTCCGCAAGTGATCTCTATTGAGCGCTGCCGGGCATAGAGTCGGGCGTGTGCTTGGACCATGAAACGTCATGGATCATAGTTACCATCTTACACTGAAGAGCACTGTGATCCTTCTGGTCTATCGGCGATGTGAAGAGCGCCTGGAGTATCAGGCGAGCGCGGCTAACGGTTAAACGGAACAATAGCGGTCTTGAATAACCTTGTCTGCCAGGAGAGCAGCGGCTGATGCCTCGTGGACGATGGTGCCGTGATCCATGATGTAAGCACGGTCGGAAATCGATAGCGCGCGCTCGACGTTTTGCTCGATCAGCAGGATCGTCGTGCCTTCCTCTCTGAGCCGGGAAAACAGCTCAAACATCTCGTCGACCAGCACCGGCATGATGCCCTCCGAAGGTTCGTCGAGCATCACCATGCGAGGTTGTGATGCCGTAGCACGGGCGATGGCCAGCATCTGCTGCTCGCCGCCTGACATGGTCTCGGCAACTTGGTCCAGGCGCTCCTTGAGGCGGGGAAAAGTCTCGGCAATACGATCGATGATCTCGGCCTCACGTTTCTTCAGGGGTGATGACACCAATCCGAGACGCAGGTTCTCGCGTACCGTCAAGCCGGGCACGATGCGGCGGTCTTCCGGCACGTAGCCGAGACCCATACGATACCGGCTGTGAGCCGGCTGATCGAGCAGCTCAGGCGTGCCGTCGAAGTCGACTTGGCCCCGGCACTTCTTCACCAGACCCATGATGCTGCGCAGGGTCGTCGTCTTGCCGGCTCCGTTGCGCCCGATGATCGATACGATCTCTCCAGCCTTCGCCTCAAGGCTGACGCCCTGTAGGATGTGGCTGTGGTCGTACCAGGCGTGCAGATTCTCGACTTTCAGCATCAATGCTCCCCCTGGCCGAGATAGACCCGGCGGACCTCATCATTGGCGCGCACCTCATCCGGTGTCCCCTCGGCCAGGAGCTCGCCGTGATGCAGCACAATAAGATGATTGGAAATGCCCATAACCAATTTCATCTTGTGTTCGACCAGGATCACTGTGCGCTCCCCGGCAAGCCGGATGATCAGATCCATCATCACAATAGTTTCCTCCGGGCTCATACCGGCGGTCGGCTCGTCGAGCAGCAGCAGCGAGGGATCGCAGGCCAGCGCCAGGGCAATCTCGAGCGCGCGCTGCTCGCCATGCGCCAGGTTCATGGCAAGGCGGTGATGGTGCTGATGCAACTCGACCATCTCTAGCAAGTGGGCTGCCTGCTCTTCCATGACGCGGTAACGGTTGCGTGGTGTCCAGATGTTGAAGCGCTGGCTCATGCACTGTATCGCAAAGCGCACATTCTCTAGCGCCGTGAGCTGAGGAAAGACATTGGTGATCTGGAATGACTTGGCGATACCCAGGCGCGTGAAACGGTGCTGGGGCGTCCCGGTAATCTCGCGCCCGCGGAAGACGATCCGCCCTTCGCTCGGCGGAAACGCACCGGAGATGACGTTGAAGAAGGTGCTCTTGCCCGCGCCATTGGGGCCAATGATCGCAGTCAACTGACCCTCCGGAAAGGCAACCGAAACATTGTTCAAGGCTGTAAAGCCGCCGAAGCGCATGGTGATCTTCTCTGCGCGCAAAATGTGGTTCTCGTCAGCTGTCATATCGGTCATTCCCGGCCTGCCCTAGCGCGACGCCCAGCGGAGGAAGCTGCCCCAGATCCCTCTTGGGAGGAACAGGATGAAAAACACGAAGAGGGCGCCGACGAAGAGCTGCCAGTGCACCGTCACCAGAGTGATCACGTCTTCCAGGACCAGGAAGGTCAGGGCCCCCACGAAGGGCCCGAAGAAGGTACCCATGCCACCAAGCAGCGACATCATTACCGCCAAACCGGAGGTGTGATAGTGCAACGATTCGATGGGAACGATGGTCAGATGAATGGCATTCAGGGAGCCTGCAAGGCCACAGAACAGGCCGGAGATCACGAAGGCCAGCCATTTCGATAGCGCCACATTGGTGCCACAGGCACGAGCACGATCCTCGTTCTCACGCAGCGCCTCGAGTACAGCACCGAAAGGCGAAGCCAGGATACGCGAAAACAGCCAGACCGCCAACGCCACAAAAACGAAAACGAAGTAGTATTTGGTCAAGGGGTCGAGGAGCGTGAGCTCGAGGCCTGGCAAACCCAAGTCATAGACATCGACCCCGCGCAGACCGTTCTCACCGCCGGAGAGATCCTCCAACTGATAGACCAGGTAGTAGACGCACTGGGAGAGCGCCAGAGTGACCATGGCGAAGTAGATACCGCGGGTGCGGATCGCCAGCGCGCCAATGACTGCGGCGCCGAGACCGGCGGCGACGGCGCCAACCAGGATCGCTGGAAACCAATGCATCCCGTAGTGAACGATGACGATACCAGTGGCATAGCTGCCCAGGCCGAAAAAGGCGGCGTGTCCGAAGGACAAAACACCCATATAGCCGAACACCAGGTTGAAGCCGAGGGCGAAGAGGCCATAGATCAAGATATTGACCGCAAGCGCCTCATAAGGAAGCAGAAAGGGGAAAACCAACAGGAAACCGAGCACTGCCAACACACGGTGGCGCGCCATCAGCGCAACCACGCCAGCTAGCCGTCGCCCCGAACCTTTGAGCTCTTCCTGAGGGTTTGCCAGAGTCATCCCATCAACCCCTTCTTGCCGAACAGTCCTTGCGGCCGCACCAACAATACCAGAGCCATAAGGGCGAACATTGAAACCTCGGCCATGGCGGGAGCGAAAAGCGAGGTCATGCTGACGACGACGCCGACGAGCAGGCCGGCCACCACGGCGCCCGCCAGCGAACCCATGCCTCCGACGACAGTCACCACGAAGGCCTCAACGAGCACGGTCGTGCCCATGTCGGGAAACACACTGCGCATGGGTGCAGAGAGCACGCCAGCCAGCCCGGCAACGGCAGTGCCCAGGCCGAAGACGACGAGCCACACCAGCGAGATATCGATGCCGAGCACGCGCACAATCTCGGAATCACGGGCTCCTGCGCGGATCACCAGCCCGTAAGACGTCTTCTCAAGAAACAGCCAGAGCGCGACCACAAGCACGGCGGTCGCGGCAATGACGAAGAGTCGGTAGGCCGGGAAGTATCCGACACCGATGTTCACCGCTCCCATGAGCGCATCGGGCGCGTCGAAGGGCATGCCTTCGGCCCCAAAGAGAATACGCACAACCTCGACCAGGATATAGGCGAGACCGAAGGTCAGCATCAGCGGATAGTCTATTCCGCGCCCGTAGAGCGGCCGCACCAGCCAACGTTCGACCCCCAGGCCGACGGCGCCGACAGCGAAGGGAACCACCGCGAGGGTCAGCCAGAAGTTGCCCAGGTAACCGATGAAGAACACACCGGCATAGGCGCCCAACATATAGAAAGCTCCGTGCGCGAAGTTGACCACTGTCAGGAGTCCGAAAATCAGGGACAGGCCGACCGCGAGCAGAACGAACACAGAGCCCAACGCAAGGCCTGTGAACAGTTGCAGCGCCAGCAGCTCGATTGGAAAACCGCCTATCACCGTACCCTACTCGCTAACACAGGTCGCACCCTGAGGACGCCATAGCCGCTGGAATGATCCCGGCCGGCCTCCGCAAACGCACATTGCAGCAATACGGAAGACCGTCGGGAAAGCCGGTCAGGCCTCATGGCCCAACTCGGCGCACGAACGCAAGACGTCCTCTGAGGCTTCATCGGTATGTACGATGTCAAAGACATCATACTCGTTCGCCATGTCCTTCTTCGACTTTGACTCGATGATGAAGACCGACTGCACTGACTGGTGATCGCATTTCCGGTAGTACTGAGTGCCTTTGTATTTATCGTACTTAAGTTCCTCCAAGGCCGCGATCACGGGGTCACTGTCTGTGGTCCCTGCCTTTTTAACGCCGTCGAGAAGGGCTCCGACGCCCGCGTAGCCATAGGCACCGTAATCTGACGGCGGGGCACCCTCATTCTCTTTGCGATAGGCATCGTTGAACGCCTTGGCACTGGCGACCGAATTCTCCAGAGTCCAGTGGTAGTTGGCACCGCCGATCACACCTTCATAAGCGCCGGCGCCACCGGCGCGGCGTTGATTATACAGTAGTGCCGGCGCCAATACCTGCATCTGTTGTTTCATGCCGAAACCCGTCGCCTGCTTCAGCGAATTCATTTGGTCATAGCCAAAATTGCAAAGGCAAAGGACGTCGGGCCTGGCGGCTTGGATCTGCGGCAGGAAGGGCGAGAAATCTTTACTCGCCAACGGATGGGTTACTTCAGCCACCACTTCGATGCCGTGCGCCTCGCCGGCCTGCTTAAAGCCGCGCACCATCTCGTGGCCATAAGCATAGTCAGCAATCAGGAAGGCGACGCGCTTGCCGAATTTCGGAAAAGCATAGCGGCCGACGGCACCAGCGGTCATATGCGGGTTCATTGCCTCGTGAAAGGTGTATTTGGAAAAGTCTTTGGCCTCGTTGATGGCGTCCGACTGGGAGATCGAGACATAGATGATGCCGCGCGCTTTGGTGACAGCATTGACCGAAAGCTGCACGGAAGCCGACAGCGAGCCGCAGACGAAATGGACCTTGTCCTTCTCGATCAGCTCCAGCGTGCGGGTTGCCGCCTCGCCGGGCTTAAGCTTGTCGTCGCGCACCAGGAGCTCGGCCATTCGGCCGCCCAAGCCACCGCCGGCATTGAATTGGTCAACCGCGATCTGTGCGCATCTAGCTTGTTCCTGAGCTTCGGAACCATAGGGACCAGTCAGCGGCACCGGGAAGCCGATCCGGATCGTCTCACTCGCCGCCTTGGCGATATTGAACATCAAGGGGCCAGCTCCGATTGCAGTCGCTCCCACGGCAGCGCTTTTGAGAACAGAACGCCGGCTTACCCCCGGGAACTTGCGAGTCAACTTGCTCTTCACCTTGTCACTCATTTTTTCCTCCTTGGACTGATTTTGTTCCAACGCCAGGCTTCTTTATCGTGTTGCTGATTGCCCGGTTACTTTTCTGCTAGGTCTTGCCCAATGCTCTTAAGATCTTGTCCGGCGTGAACGGCATGTGAGACAGCCGTGTATCAAAAGGCTCAAGGGCGTCGTTGATGGCGTTCATCACCGCGCCTGGTGCACCGGCCGTTCCGGCCTCGCCCACGCCCTTGGCGCCGAGTTCGCTCGTTTCGGTCGGTGTGGTCACGTGATCGACGTAGATTTCCGGCATCTCAGCCGCCATCGGCACGAGATAGTCCGCCATCGATCCGTTGATCATCTGGCCCTCCGGCGAGTAGAGGCATTCCTCGTAGAGAGCGGCGCCAATGCCCTGCACCACGCCGCCGCGAGTCTGCTCCGCCACCAGCAATGGATTGATCACCGTGCCGCAGTCTTCCACCACCCAATACTTCAGCAACGACACAAGGCCGGTCTCGACATCGACTTCGGCGAGGCAGGCATGCGCCGCATTGGTGAAGGCGAAAGGATAAGAACGGGAAACGTAGTGTTTGGTGGCGACCAGTTCCGGCTGCAGGCCGTCAGGCAGCGTGTCGCCCCTGAAATAGACCAACCGGCCCAATTCGGCCAAAGGCATACGTTCGTTGAAACCCTTGGCATCGACGATCATGCCGTCGCGAACATCCAGGTTCTCAGGGGCGGTTTGCAGGATGGCGCCAGCGACCTCAAGAATGTTCCGACGCAGTTCCTTGCCGGCCTGCAGGGCCGCTTCGCCGCCGATACCCGCGCCGCGCGACGCCCAGGTCCCACCGCCGTAGGGCACCACGTCCGTGTCCCCTGTTATGACCCGCACCTGCCCTGGCGCAACGCCGACAGCCGACGCCGCAATCTGCGCAATGATCGTTTCCGTGCCCTGTCCTTGTTCGGTTACGCCGGTGGCGCAGGTGATGCCACCGGTGGGGTCCAGACGGATGGTGCAGCCGTCTTGCGAGGCAATACGCGCGCCGCCGACCCCATAAAAGGCGGGACTGGGGTTTGTAACTTCGATCAGACTGGCGAACCCGATGCCTCGGTAAACGCCGCGCTCGCGCAATGCACGCTGCTCGCGGCGTAGCCCCTCGTAATCCATTATCGTAACCAGTTTGTCGAGGCTCTGGCGATGGGATTGACGCTCGTAGATCGCCCCGGACGGAGACGTATAGGGATAGGCATCATCGGGGATGAAGCTGCGGCGCCGCACTTCTGCTGGGTCCATGCCCAGCGCCGCAGCGCCCTTGTCGACCAGCGCTTCGCCGACGGCAACCGCGATCGGGTGGCCCACACCACGATACTGGCACATCACACCCTTGTTCTGAAATACGGCGCGAGCCCGTACCCGGTAGTTGAGATGCTTGTAAGGCCCCGCGGTGAGATTGACCACTTGGTTCATCTCGATGCCGCTGCTGCGCGGATAAACCGAATAAGGGCCAATGCCGGTGATATCGTCCATCTCGACCGCAGTGACTTCGCCGTCTTGGGCGAAGGCCATTTTTGCAGTCACCCGGTGGTCGCGGGCATGGATGTCGGTAACGAAGGACTCCAGCCGGTCTGCGATGAACTTAACCGGCCGGCCGAGCATGACGGTCAGCGCGCCGGCAGCCATCTCGTCTGAATAGGTGTGGATCTTGAGACCGAAGGACCCGCCGATGTCCTTACAGATCACGCGCACCTTGTTTTCGTCGAGGCCAAGGTGCTTGGCGTAGAGGTGCTTGGACATGTGCGGGCACTGCACGGACATGTGTAGTGTCAGGTTCTCGTCGGCAGGATTGTAGTCGCAGATGATCGAGCGCGGCTCCAGCGTGACGGCGGTATGGCGATTGAAGTGGAAGGACTCCTCGACCACCACCGCCGCCGACGCGAAAGCGGCATCGACATCGCCGGAATCGATACTACGCTCGAAACAGAGATTGTCGCCAAGCTCTGGGTGGATCACAGGGGTGTCCGGGTCCAATGCCGTTTCCGCATCGGTAACTGGTGGGAGCTCCTTGTAGTCGACCTCGATCAGGTCGGCGGCATCCTCAGCGATTGCGCGGTTGCTGGCGACGATGGCAACGACCGGTTCTCCTTGAAAGAACACTTTACCGTTGGCCAGCGGCCATTGAGGCGCCGATTTGATGCCCTTCAAGTGATCGAGCACGCCTACCCAGGGGGTGCAGTAGTCCTGAAGATCCGCCATCGTCACGACACGCAGAACACCTGGCAAAGCCAACGCCGCGGTGCCGTCGATCGAAAGGATCTCGGCATGAGCATAGGGACTGCGGCAAAATGCCAGGTGCACCATTCTCGGCAACATGATGTCGTCGACATAGGTGGCGCGCCCCTGAGCCAGGCGTTTGGCGTTGGGACGCGACACGCTGCGGCCAATGTAGGAATTCGGTGTATCGAGAACTGACACGGCAGAGCGATCACTCATCGCTCAAGTTCCACGCGCTTACGCGCGGTTGTTTCGATGGCATCGACGATCGCCTGATAGCCTGTGCAGCGGCAGTAGTTACCTGAGAGGTGCTCGCGGATTTCGTCGCGGCTTGGAGCTGGATTCTGCTCAAGCAACTCAGCGGCGCTCAGCAACATGCCCGGCGTGCAATAGCCGCACTGCAGGGCGTTGCGGGCGACGAACTCGTCCTGCAGATCCTTAAGACGGCCGCTATCGGTCCCTCCCTCGACGGTTTCAACCTCAGCGCCCTCGCACTGCACCGCAAAGGTGAGGCAGCCTCGCACTGTCGCGCCGTTGAGGTGCACTGTACAGGCGCCGCAGACTCCATGCTCGCAACCGACATGCGTGCCTTTCAGGCCAAGCTCGTCGCGAAGAAAATCGGCCAGAGTCAGCCTTGGCTCCACGGCGCGGTTAACCGGTTCTCCATTTACGGTCAAAGTGACGATGATCGGTGCTGTCACGGCTCAAGCCTCCTCCCGCGCAAAGGCCGCAATGGCACGGCGTGTCAGCACTTTCATCAAGTGCTCTTTGGTCACACTCGAGGTCGTGAGGTCCTGCTGAGGCGTTACGTTCTGTATCAAAGCTTCGCAGATCGCCTCTGCGTCGACGCTACCAGGGGCTTGGCCTTCCAGGAGCGCCGCTGTTGCGGAAACCATTAGGGGCATGTCCGAAACGGCAAAGAAGACGAGCCGGGCATCGACCAGCACCCCGCCACGAACCTCTGCACGGGCCGCCAGCCCCGCCATCGCATAATCGCCTTGCCGGCGCGCCACTTCATCGAAGAAGTAGCGACTATCCGGCCCGCTCAGCGGAACATCGACGGACAGCAGGACTTCAGTGGGTTCTAGCGCCGTTGTGTAGGTGCCAAGAAAGAAATCGTTGGCCGCAACTGACCGCTCGCCAGTCGAACTGCTGATATTAAAAACAGCCCGCTCCGCCAGGACGCAGGCCGGCAGTTCCGATGCAGGGTCGGCATTGCAGAGCGACCCGCCGAAAGTTCCACGATTACGGATTGCCGCATGGGCGATAAAGGGAACAGCGCGAACGATAAGAGGCGCATGACGCGCGACCAGGTCGGAAGCGGCGATCTCGACGTAGCGGGTCATGGCGCCAATTCGCAGCATGTCGCCAACGACAGCGATACCGTGCAAAGCCTCTATCGCGTTGACGTCGACGATGACTCTGGGAGCAGCAAGACGCATGTTCATGGCCGGCACCAGGCTCTGGCCACCCGCCAAAATCTTGGCGTCGTCCCCGTGTTTATCCAGGACGCCGAAGATGTCCTGCAGGGACGTTGCCCGAACGTAATCGAACGCGTGGGGCTTCAAGCGCATTCTCCCTAGTTAACGAGAGCATCATTCTTGACGGGATGTTTCGTTATTTATCATTTGATCATTATTTATTTATCGCTTGATAATTAAAGAGTCAATATCTAATACCTTTTGATCAGGGTCCGCGCTGCTCAAGAGATGCTGCTTTCACGACTTGGCGGTTGATGTGTCTAAAAGACGCGGCTATAGGCAATAGCGTCGGCGACAACGTGCAAAGGCGATTAAATTGAATGCTCGATAGCCCGAAATCTCAAACGAAGAGCGCAACTGGGTCATCGCAAAAAAAACGCTTGGATCCCGATGAGCGCGAAGCACACATCGTCGCCGAAGCCGTTCGGTTTTTTGCCGAACACGGGTTTGAGGGAAAGACCCGAGACCTCGCCAAGCGCATCGGCATCACCCAGCCACTCCTTTATCGCTATTTCCCGAGCAAGGAGAGCCTGATTGAGCGTGTCTATAATGAGGTCTACGTGCAGCGGTGGAACCCGGCATGGGAAGGCCTGATCACCGACCGGCGCGTCCCGCTGTCCGATCGTCTTTGCAGTTTCTATAAAGAATATTCACGCGCCGTGTACGACTATGTCTGGGTCAGAATGTTCATCTACTCTGGCCTTAAGGGCGTCGATATCAACGACCGCTATCTGCGCGGCATCAAGGAGAAGGTGCTGCGCCCGGTCTGCGCTGAGTTGCGCCACACCCATGGGCTTCCGACACCGCAAGAGATTCCCATCGACGAGCAGGAACTCGAGCTCGCCTGGGGCCTGCACGGCAGCTTCTTCTATCGCGCAATCCGCTTCTACATCTATAACCTGACGACAACAGCGGACAATGAAACCGCTATCGAGAACGAAGTCCGGGTGTTCCTTGCCGGCGTCGGGCCGGTTCAGCGCAAGCTCGTAGAAGCGCTAACCAAGCACGATTGATAGTCAACGCGCCTTGCGTCGGCCCTATCGCAAACCTCAGATGAGGTCGAGGACACGTGATCAATCAGACATAGGAATACCGCGTGCGCCGCGCTTCTGCAGCAACGGGGTCTTACGGCCCTCCAAGAGAGAGTCTGTCTGACGTCGGACGCGCATGCGGGTTGATCCGGTGCGGTTACAGCGAGCAGTCATTCCCGGCTGCTATAACCTGACAAAGGCTGGTCTGAAAGCAGGGTCCAAGGGTGAAGTCCTGGTCAGTGGAACCAGGACAACTCTAACACAAGACTGCCGCCGGCCCCACAAGTGCGGGCAGCGCCGCCCAAAGCAGAACGCTGCCCAATCCAGCCCAGCCGACCCAGGCCCCAACCGCCGCCATCAGCTTGGCATCGCCGAGACCCAGGCCCTCGCGGCCGCGCAAGCGCTTATAGATCCATCCTATGCCCGAGAGCCCTCCGAAGCCGACCAGAGCCCCGGCCAAATGATGCAGCAGCAAACCCGAACCAGCCGTGCTCTGATCGCCCCACCAGGTGACCAGCAGACCCGCCGGGATCAGGGGCAGGGTAAGCATATCCGGCAGGAGGAAATGCCGTGCATCGATCAAGGCCAGAGTGAGTAACAGCCATCCCAGCGCCGCGCCTATCCAGGGCAACCAACCGTCAGGTGGCAACACAAGAACGGCCCAAACCGCTATACCAAGAGCCAAGAGCTCGACCCCGGACGCTAGAAGCCCGATACGTGCCCCACAGCTGCGGCAGCACCCCCGTAGAACTAGCGAGCTCACGAGAGGAACCATATCCCACACCGCGAGTTGCATCTCGCAGCTATCACATTGCGAGCGTCCAAAAACCACCCTCCGGCCCGACGGCAAGCGCACGACCAGCAAAGCGAGAAAGCCGCCCACGCAGGGCGCGAAGAGAAGAAGGAAGATATTCTGGAGTGTCACGCGGAGAGGTTACTGGCCGGGCCGAGGCTGGGGCCAGCCTTTTTGTGACGGGGATCTGGTAGATCATGGGTGCTGCTAAAGGGTTAGAAGCGAAGCCATGTAAGAGGGGCTCTCAAGGATATCTAAAATACTCTCGACCGGCGTTCGAGCTCGACCTGACACCCGAAAATGACATCACTCAAAGCACATTGGCAAAACTAGACGCTCTTTTTCCGTAGGAAACAACTTCATAGACTCCAGTCGATGATTCCGCATTATCCGCATCGACTAGATAAAGAAAATATCGATCATCACGTTTGATTCCAAAGTCCATTTCTTTACATTGAGGATAATGCATTACACGATCTAAAAAATATTGCTCCTCTGAATGGTCAATTATGTAAACACCAGCCATCGACATATGACACAACTTTTTTACTACACTTGGTAGTTTCTCTGATTCCAATACTTTTAATAACCCTGCATAACTAGCAATAAAGACACTCAGTGGCTTGAATAGGTCAGGAAGAACAGACTTTGACCAAATGAGATCCAAACCAGTCTCATGCCGTAATTCAGTATAAGTCGATTTTGGTTGGCTTCCCATTCCAAGCACATAACACACCAAGTCTTCGCTACACTCAAATATTGAAGCTATCTGTTCGAGATGATGCTCGAGTAATTCTTCAGAGATTTCGTTGTCGTATTCATTAAGAGTGTTTTCGACAGCTCCTATATCTACAGAGAGGTCAACGTTGATTTTACCCATACCACTCTACTTTTTAATGTGAAAGTGACCCGGATCTCGTGTTCTCCAACCGTTTCCTGGGAGTTTCAAGCCCCTCACCCACCGGTTAAGGCGTTGTAGTGTAACGCTTGGTATCTGCTGAATGAACTTGGGTGACGCACCCCACTTTATCGAGAAGCTAGTTTTAAACCCGCCTGTCCTACTATAGCTATTGCCAAATCTAATCCACTGTTTTAAGGGCCCAGCGGACCTTAGAACCCCAGCAAATGACGTTGCAAGAGATCCCGCAAGCCCCCCAAGTTCATCTGCTGCTCTTAAACCGAATGACCAGACTGCCCGACCGCCATTTATCGCGCCGCCGACAGGTACAGCAAGAGAAACAGCTCCCCAAAACACTTCACCTGCACAAACTCCCTCTCCCTCACAGACAAATGTCCTGCCTGAATCTCTACAATCTAGTCCGCAAGCTCCAATGAGCACATCATCACCACGACCACCAATGAGCAAGCCTTCTTCTTGTGGGCTTGACGGTGAGGACGCACTGGCGACTTGAGTCGCGAGCACTGAGAATGCCCCAGAGAACGCGCCGTTCTTGAACTTGCCACCACCCAGTTCTGCGCCAATTCCCCCAGAAACCGCCGCAAAGGCGATGGCCGACGGGCCTTCTAGACCCAAGCGCCCAGCAACTGCGCCTGAAAGACTACCGAAAGCACTCGCCGCAAAACCAGCAACGAACTTACCACCGCGTGCAATGGACGTAACGCCGCCAATGGCGCCATGGGCAACAGCCTTGACGGCAATTACAGCGTTTGCCGTGAGTTTATCGAGCCCGGGCAATTTAGTGACACCGGCCGTGAGAACTGCCGTTGCCACGGTTATCCCCGCGGCTAACAGCGCCTGCCCGAGATCGCCCCCATTGGCGAGTGTTACCAATCCCGAGAAAGCAGCCGAGAGCGCCAGTGCGCCCAATTGACCAATCCCCGGGATAAAGTTGATCCCGATCTGAATAGCGACCTGAACGAACTGGTTCTGCAAGGCTCTCTTGACGAAGGACACCGCTGCCTTGAAGGCTTTCTTAAAGACGCTTGCGATCTTCTTGAAGATCTTTTTAAAGAAGAACCCTGATGGATCGGTATAGCTGAGCGGGTTGTTCTTGACGTAGCTGTAGCGGTTGAAGGATTGCGTATCGTCCGGCGCCTGCACGTTGGGATCTGCTGAGAGGAAGCGTCCCAGGGTAGGGTCATAGACCCGGCCGTTCATGTGGATCAGGCCGACGCCGTCCAGATGCTCGTGCCCGGTAAAGCCGCGTGGCGTCTCGCCCGGTGTTGTGGGCGTCCCGGCCTGCCAGTCGGT
>NZ_CAMZOF010000025.1 GCF_947331435.1 Pelagibius sp. Alg239-R121
CCTCTCTTCGCCAGTGGGGTGTGACCTTCTTCCTTGGTGGGGTGAAGGTCGTCAGAACTTCACCGCAGCGAAGGGAGGGGGCGCAGCCGATTGCTCCGGCGAACTCATGAAAACAGAAGATACGCGCCCGCCGGCGCGGCCTCTCAACTTCGCCGCGGCCGCGGCGCCCACCTCTTCTTGATTGCTGATGATTTCCGATCTACCAGAGGGAACGGAAGCGACACCAATGCCCGCGCGTTAAAGGCGTGATCGCACAACTCTGCCGTTAAGTTCAATACAACCTTAAATTATTCTTGTTAGCATTCCATGATTATCTACAATTGTGTTCGGCGTTCCCCAATACGCTGAGAATTGAGTCACTCCCTGACTCAATTTCGATCGCATAGCCCTAAGCAGGGTCGGCCCTCGCACCGGCCCTGCTCTTTTTTGCGGGAGACCGTTTCTCGACATTGCCCAACGTCAAAGTCGAAATGGTTTGGAGAGATAAATGCCAACTTTGAACGATATTCGTTGGGACAGACCTATTTGGATCAGCCCCTGTTTTTACAAACCAGTTTCATGCAACGATGAATTCTCAGAATTTTTATCCGTCACAATCGAAGCGGTCTCTGATGTTGAACCTTTGGTTCTCGATTCGAGCCAAAGCCGAGTGTTTGTTGATTTTCTTCGAAAGCACTATGCACAAGAAATCGAGGTAAATCTCCAATCCTTGGCCACGTTAAAGGACGGGACGCCACTACTTACATCTTTTGTCTCACTCGAATGTTTTATCGAAATGATGGCGTCGAAAGAGCTGGGCATCGAGCAATTGAATCAATCCGGAACGGTTTGGGCTAGAACTGCTTGCACCATCGTATGTTTTGACTTCCACGAAACGGTACCAACTTGATCAAGAAGAGCGGCTTGGGTCTGACGTTCTAAGTGTCATTTGATGGTCCAGGTTTGGGTCCGACAATAGCGTCAATGAATGGTACTTTGCCGGCAAGATGCTCACCGGTTCCTGTCGTGTTTTTGCTTCGAGTTCGAGCTTCAGACACTGGTACTGCTCTCGTAAGTCAGGATCCTTCCGCAACAGATCACGAAAGCGCAGCATTCTGGAAATTTGCCAATGCCCGGTCAGACAGATATGCATCTTGTGTGTCCGGACTCCGCCAACGTCTCTGCGATAGTAGCGATGTCCGAGCGACAGTTGTTCCCCCTGAAGATAGTCATATGAGCGCACGATCGGGTCGGCTTCCGGGAGGCTGAGATATCGCACCACTACGACAAGTAGGTCGATTTCGGGTTTTGCGGCGAGATTCGGAACCACTGTGCTGCCAACGTGATGGATTATAATAAGGTCATTCCCAAAGACACCGGCGATGCGGTCTCGTTCTGCAACGAACATATCCGGCCAAGTCCGGTCATAGTTTGTTATCTTGCTGGTAAGGGCCACTACAGCGGCCGCAAGGGTTTCGTTCACGAACTTGAGATTCATGTTAAATCCTCATGGATTTAAAGCGCAGCCCCGCTCGCTCAAACTGGTCGAGCGGGAAATGCCTCGCTTATTGTCTGATGGGGAGCCTGACTGAGCCTCTTTAGCTCAGGTAAAAATCAGTCAGGTTCGTACTATGCGATTGCTCGTTTTGTCGGGGTTACGTCGCGGTCTACACCCGAAGTTAAAACAAGCGGACACTGAATATCCTCAGGATCGAGGCGGTGGCGTTTCTGATTCGGGGTTGAGCCCACTGATCAATTCGTCCGAGCTTGGCGCTAAAATGTTGAGCGACCAATTAACCGTCATTACTTCCGTCAAATCAGGCCGGAACATCGAACTGGAACAGTGCCCGGTCATCGTATGGCACTGCCCGTCCTCGTGCTCCGCACGGCGATTTTGATCAGTACAGTCAGGCCCTTCGCAGTCCGCTTCAGCCTGGCCGAGAAGGTCTGCTCCATGGGTGGCAGCAGGCGCATGATCGTGCGGAGTCGAATAAGCCGTCGTGAGAGGCACGACGGCTAGCACCAAAACCGAAATAAACACAATCAATCGCCGAATCATTTTGTCGATATGGAGCTTCCTCCAATTGGAAGGTCAAGGGCCTTCTTACCATTTATCGGGAAAATGCTTGTCAGCCGTTGGAATGGCGAGGGGTGCACATTCAATGCTGCAAGCGGTATGAAATTGGAGTTAAATATCCTGTCTTTACAGATGCTTAAAGCCACTGACTACAGAATAGGTTAAACGATTTCCGCCATTTTTGAGTGCATATATCTTGTCTACTCGCACATTCGCTTGACCAGAAAAACTCCTCCTCTCTTATGATCATCAAGATTGTCTAGCCTTGGTGCATTTGTCTCATCACTCAGAGATCGTACAGATCGAGAAAGTCGCAGTCGTGCATAGAACGATGTCGTGAGGATAAAATACGCAAATCGCTTGTGTCGGGATTCTGAGCGCTGACCACCTATCTCGACAGTTTGTCGCAAAGGCTTCCAGCAACTCTCCTTCATGATCGCCAGCGCCAAGGACAGTGATCAGCGCCCCGCAACAGACAAGCACTGCAGGGGTACTACGGGCGCCTCATACAACCTAGTACTGCCGACCATCAGGTTCCATTGATGAGAGCATTGGTGTCCAGATCGGCCAGATTGTTGATGGCATTGTCCAGATCCTGGAACACCACGGTCGTGCCGCTCTGCAGTTCCAGCGTCACCGTACTGTCGGTCTTAGAGAAGGTGGCCACGACGTCGTCGATTCCGATGTCCGTACCAGCATCGCCACCGTCGACGACGTCTTCGAACGAGAGGCGGTCGCCGTTAGCCGCCGAGAAATCGAAGATGGTGTTGTTACCCTCATCCGACGCGAGATTGAAGACGAAGGTATCGCCGCCCTCACCACCATAGAGCTGGTCGTCCCCGCCGCCGGCAATCAGGATGTCGGCACCTCCCTGGCCCAACAGGATGTCATCGCCGCTACCACCGTTGATCAGGTCCGCCTCGCCCCAGGTATCGCCTGCCGACTCCTGGATAAAGCGCGCCTGATTGTCATGGATGAAGGTTATCACCTCGACCTTGGTCGGCACATGCCCCAAGCTCGTCGTCAGATAGTCAATCAGTGTCTGGTAACCGCCGCCGGCCTCACCCGTGGCGCCAAGACCACCCTGCGCCACGGGGTCAAGCATCCAATCTGTATCAATAGCGTCACCGAAGATCAGGTCATTGCCGCCGCCACCATTGATATCGTCACTGCCAACATACTCGAGAACGCTTAGCGTCTGGTCGTCCAGCAGGGTCGAAAGACTGCTCGGATCGTTAACCACCTCAGAGGTTGAGGCACCGTTACCCTCACCCGCAACCGCAGCGAGCTGCGCGGGATCGACCTCCTTGCCTATCCCAAAGCTGTGGACGGTGACGTTGATTCCTTCAAAATTGATTGAAGCATCATAACCGTCGTTGTCCACACCATCGCTCAGGAAATAGACCTTGTTGATGGCACTCTCGTGCCGGGCATCCCTATTTAGGAAATCCTCCACCACCTGCATAGGGCCTTCGAATTGAGTGCCGTCAGAAGCGCCCAGATTGGCGATTATACTTTCCAAAGATTGGCCGATTCCGTTCTCGAAACGATTGTCCGTCGCGTCATAAGTGAAGACTTGATTGATGCTTACCCAGTCGTTGAAGGCAACCAACTGAAAAGTCGTCAGTTCGTTATTGGCCAATTGATTCTTCAGGGATTCATGCAGGGCCGTAAAGGCTTCCTTGGCCGCAATCATTCCGACCTCGGTGAGGTCGATGGACTCGGTCCGGACGGAATCGATGTCACGCCACCCGGAGGGACTCACATATTTTTGCGGCTGGACAGAAATATCAAATCCGGTTTCACCTGGATTCAGCACAGTGTCGGGTAGATGGAAAGTCAGATCTCCCATCTCCTGGTCCCACAGGTACGCATTTCCTCCGTTATCAGCCCTCGTGCCGTCATAGTAGCTGTCACCATGCTGTACCCAAGTACCCGCCGGCAGGCCGCTGATGTGGTAGCGTCCGGCATCGTCGGGAGCGGTATTCTGATAGTCCGGGATATGAACCCGCACCTCACCCATGGAGTCCGAGACATCGATCACGTAGGAGACGTTGACCGGAACAGCCGCGGAACCCGTGCCGCCGGTGTCGCCGATGAGAGTATCCGATCCTTCGCCCCCATGGATCTCGCCTTGGCTTGCGCTCTCGGAAGCCACATGGTGATTTGTGGTGCCAACGCTGGTGTCGTCGTCATTGCTGCCCACCACCAGATCCGGATCCGGTTCAATAGCGGCATAGGCCGTTGCCTGGGCGCTCTGGCTGTTGTCGGAAACATCCGTCTCCACGCCGCTACCGCCGTTGGCGCCACCAGGCAGGGCAAGTTCCACACCGTCGACCGTCACTGTGAAGACCAAGTTCGCCGCTTCGGTCACCTCTTCAGGGGCCTGGATGCCGATATTCATGTCGAACGGCAGGGAAACGTCCTGCAATGACAGGATCGACTGCCCCTCGGCCAGCTCTGTAAAGACAAAGCCCGGCGGCAGCTCAATTGTAACGTCGTGCTGCTCGGAACCATCGGCGCCATCGCCCCAGGTTGCCGAGATGTGCAGGCTGCCCCGCTCGCCGGGAATGAAAGTCGTATCGCCATTGCCCTGATCACCAGTGACAGCAAATTCCGTGATGGTGATCGGATCCGCCATCGCATCAACAACAACGGCGGCCGAATCGCTTGCCGTCGCAGTCAGGCCCGTGTGGCAATGACCCTCGTCCCGCGCCGTGGCCGTAACCGTCAGGGTCCCGAGATCTACGTCGCTATCGGAAGGCGCCGTCACCTCGAAGCTGGTTGTGACTGACGCATCATTCAAACCAATCACCTTGGCCGTAGTGCCATCCTCCGAAACCGAAACGCTCGACCCCGGATAATCCAGCTCGATCTGGCGGAAGTCGTAGACCGCATTCGGATCGAGGCCGGTGATCTCCACCTCCGTGATCACGTCATCGCCCGAAGCTGTTGCAGTGAACTGCACAGTGCCTGTTGCATCTTCCTTGATCACCACTGCGCCGCTGTGGGCGTCAACCTGGATTTCGACCCTCGGCTCGGCCACGCCCGGTTCGATGCCCACGGTTAGAGTCGCGCTCGACGTATCGCCGTCCGCATCACGCAGGGTGTAGTCAAAAGTTTCCTCGACCGGGGCGCAGTCATAAGCCGTGACATTCACAATCGAGAAGTCACTATTGGTATGACCCGGTCCACCGTTATCCACCGGCGTCACCCGTATGTAACTGAAGGCTTCCTCGCTGGTCACATTCACGGTGACAAGACCGTCGTAGTCACCGCGCACGGTTTCGAGCGTCACCCTTTCCCAGTTTTCTCCGTCACTCGAAACCTCAACGATCAGCTGTTCGACAAAGCCATCATCATAGAGATCGCCATTGAATAGCGCCCCAACGGTCAAACTGGCCGCGTCAGCCGGTCCGGGCAGGCCGATTTCGATAAACTCGTAAGCCGCACCCTCCGCTAGTCCCTCAGCGGGGCGGTAAGAGGTCTCCGCCCAGTCACCGTTGCCCTCGTCGCGGACGCTGCCGATGCCGCCGTAGAGGTTCCCGTCTTCGATGTACAGCTCTTTCTCATTGAGCTCGATGCCCTCATCGTAGCTGTTGGTCTCGCTGTTCCAGCGGGACGCAGATATCGTGAAACCCTGATCCTCAAAAGAAGCCACCCATTCTTCAATCGTCTTATACAGGCTCCCTTCAGGTTCGAAGCCGCCTGTCGCGATTTCTCTCTGATGATCCGCATCCGCCGACTGATAGCTGTAATCGCCGGCGTCGGTACCGGTCATCACAACGGAGAGGCTGCCGCCCTGCTCGGTCTCGTTAATGGTCAGGGTCGTGCCATCGAAGCTGTAGTCGACATTCTCCACCGGCGCCGGTTCGCCGCCGGACACGCTCAGAGCAGAGCCATCGGCATTCAACTCATAGGTCACACCGTTGTGAACGATCTTGCTGATGACACCTGGCTGGTCCGCGCCGACTTCGTCGACCCCACCGGGTCCGGCGTCGGTGATCAGGTTGCCGGCGGCGACGGAGTTCTCCTCGACCGTATCGACATTGTCCTTTGCGACCGGAACGTCATCGATCACCCTGACGTTGACCGTGCCCTCGACGAAGTCGCCGTCGCTGTCGGTCGCGGTGAAGGAAATCCCCAAATTGAGGAGATCTTCGCCGCTGAGGGAATGATCAAGCTGGCCTTCGAGATTGAAGGTGAACTCGCCAAGCTCTCCTGCCGATACGTCGAATACCACAGTGAAAACCGTCGCGCCATTGACTGAGGCCGTCAGCGTCTGGCTGTCGACATCGTAATTGTAGATCACGGGCGCGCCGTTCGAGGTCAGCCCCGCAGGACCGTCGGCAGCACTCACGGACCCGGTGCCGTCAGCGCCAAAATCGACCCCGAGAATTGCAGTTACACTCGTCGGATCCGATCGGTGGCTTCCCGCAGCCAAATCATCTTCGTCAACGATTGTAACCTCCAAATCGTTGACAAGAACCGGCGTGTCGTTATTCATCCGGACCGCTGGCTGCGTATTGGCCCGATCGTCAATCGTAATCGTTCCTTCGGCAGAATCGAGAAGGTCCGGGCGTTCGTCCTGAACAAGAACCCCAAAGGTCAATGCGGTAGGATCGATGACACCCTGCGCCTGAATCAGGCTGACTAAGTCGCCGAGACTGTCGACATAGGTCGAACCACCTCCGCTTGTCGCTTCGGTACCCAACGCTGTTTCAAGAGGCGCTCCCTGACCTGAAAGCTGGTCTGCCAGCAACAGAATCTGTGCAGCGGGAATCTCTATGTCGCCAATCTGGAAGGCAGGCGCATCTTCACCTCGGGCCAGATCAGCCATATTGAGAAAGACGACACGACTGTCGGCGACACCGTCGCCGTCATTGTCGAGCTTCAAAACAACATTGTTTCCCTCGATAAAGACCTCAGCAACTGCAGGATTGAAGTCGAGCAGAAACGTTTCGCCCGCGTGAGTTCCGTGTTCCTGTATGGTTCCCGGCGGCGGAAGCGAAACCACCACGCCTGCGGATAGATTTCGGCCAACCGTTTCGCCAGCCTCAGAAATCGATAGACTTTCTCTATGAGAGCTGGTTTTGGAATCAATACCGATGTCTTCAATGCTCTGGGAAAAGTCTTCGGTCATCTCGGGCGTCTCCTCGACTTAATCCGCCCCTAGCCTGGAGCGGCACTACCTGTGTCAAACTTCTGGCGGCAGTCTCGTCAAGGGAGATCAAAAATTCTATAAAAAATTCTCTATAAACCACATACATATGTATTACATTATTGTTTTTTTACTTCTGGTTTATTTATGAATTTCATCCTACTTTTATGTTATGTTGTGAATTAATAATAATTAAAACTCTTATGACTTGATATTAAAAAAATAATATTAATAAGTAACTAGTAATAAGAATGATTATTTCTATGAATAAGCACTTTTCTTTTTAAATTAACTGATAAATTAAACGTAACTGGAATTCAGTTGATGGCAGTTAAATATGAATCAAGACTACCCCTCTATCTTCAGGCAAACGGTGGTCCACTTAACGTCATCCGGGCGACACCCCTGTAGGGTCAACACGCGGCAGCATTTGTCTTTGGCTTTTAAGGACCCGCTGCAGAACATCCACGGTCCCCTTTTTGGTTCACCTAGATAATCATGTCGCCGGTGCGGAGGCTCTCCTCAGCAGCTGGGCAGTCTGTTCGACATCCGTGATGACCACACCATTGGTCTTGTCAGCCAGGCCACAGCAGCGGCAGGCAGCACCACCTGTACAATCCAACTTCCCCTGGTCCCGGCCCAATACAGCACCTACGGCATCTGCAGGCCTTAACTTCGACCCAGCCATGACACCGCGAGCAGCCATTGCGACCGGCGCGACCAATGCGGATGCGGGTGTTTACCGCGATCTGGCGACGTTTGATCTGACTCACAGTTCGGGAGCGCCCCGATCGGGTCGGCCTCCTCTTCCGATTGAGCTTCAGTTCCTAACTCAGATGGGGGCGAAACCGGGGGATAATACGGCGAGCTTCCTGCGGCCCCTCTCCAATCTCTAGAAATTTGCGGAACCGGCTGCGTTCCTGCGGCCGCACTCACATATTTGATGCCGATCTACCAGAAGCCCAACACCAGCAGGGCAACAAAGGGACACAAGATATATCCCTACCTGCTCAGGGAACTGCGGGTGGATCGACCAAACCAGGTTTGGGCAGCAGACATTACGTATCTGCCGATGCGGCGAGGCTTTAAATGAAGCCATCGACAGCTTCGAACCACCCGAGATCATGATCACGGATCAGGGATCGCAGTTTTATGTCCTTTGCCTGGACGGACCGGCTATGGCGATTCGGTGTACGTATCTCCATAGATGGTAAGGGGCGGTTCCTCGACAACATTTTCCTTCTCAGCGATGCGTGCGTCGCCTGCCGGGCAATGGTGGAACGGCTCTGGCGAAGCTTGAAATATGAGTGTGTTTATTTACATGCATGGGAGACTGGATCGCAGGCAAGGGTCGGTGTCGGAAAATGGATGGCGTTCTACAATCGCAAACGCCCTCATTCAGCCCTTGGAGGCAAACCTCCAGCCATGCTCTATTGGCAAAGAACCGGGGCATTAAGCCCGATCAGCAGGAGCAGAAAGTAGCTTAATTTACGCCCGAAACTGTCCAACAATCGGGAAGTAGCTCAGGGCGGTGAGGATCTGCCGCAAGCTTCAGGTGAGGTCGAGGGTGCCTCATCCATCGGACACAGTTATCCAGCGAGCGTCGCAAATTGTGCAAAGCCACTCGGTTGATCCGGAGGCCATCCATCCCATGAGAGCCAAGGTCTATAAACTGAACAAAAGTTCTTTTGACTCAGGAAGTTTTGCCAAAGAGCGATCAAGTCTCTCCTGCCATTTCGGTCCAGTTTCAAGCGCCGTTATAAAGGCTTCTTTGAGTTCGTCTGGACGGTCCTCAGCGAGTATTTTGATCAAGAACTCGGCCTGAAGCCGATCCTTCGTGGACTTCAAACCACCAGGGTTATCGCGACGTCGATCTGCGACAATAAGCTTGTGAATGGCAAATCGTTCAGGTCGTGGAACCTGAACCAAGACACCTCCTCGATAGACCGCAACTGCTTGTTGCGGCCCTGCTATGAGATAGTTTAGATGATGCAATGACTGTGCATTTACTCCCAGTGCCGCAAGTGGTCGGATCCCTTCATTAGCCTGAAATGAAGGGGTAAGAAACTCGACTTGGAGATCGTTTCGGGTTTGCCGCCAGCGCCAGATACTTTGTTTATCCAGACCAGGAACAGGCTCGAAGGAAAAATCACTCAGAACTTTCTGAAGAGGTGGTGAAACGCTGTCTTCGAGGGCCAGTGAGAGGCGTTCAAAACTTGCAATGTCGATGTCGCCCGTTTGCGCCATTTGATCGAAGGTATAGCGAGCGCCCAATATACCCTCGTATAGTCGGAAAGCATGTGTTCCAACGATGGTCCCTCCCAATCGAAACACGCCGGCGTGTGCCATGGCCGACAACAGACTACCTGTTGCCGCGTCGACGCCCATGAAGCCTTCGGCCCGCAATATTTTGATCAACCGGGTTCGATGTTTGCTTCTCACATCAGACTGCGCGCGGAGGTCTTTTATCCGCGCGATGCGATTTGTAAGCTCTGGGCTATTCTCGCCGATGTAGGTTTTTCGTACGTCCGAACCGACGCGGTAGGTGTCATACCAGTAGACTTTACCGTTGCGCTCAACTTTGCCTGGCGTCCCGCGAATTTCGGTAATGATCTCTTCTTTTAGAGATCTGAGTAGGTCGTGATAGGCTGCGTGGGCCGTAGGCGAATGCCTGTCGATCATAGCTTGCACTCGTGTTCAACAAAAATTTATGTGTTGAACATAAAGTCATGTTCAACGAATTACAAGTTTGTTGAACATGGAGCTTTTTGGAAGATGACAAGATCTGTAATCTGCGGGTAGTTTCGGGACACCTTCTGGCGTTACTATAGCTTCTCGCGGAGCGCTTCGTAAGGCGTTTTGCCGTTGTGCGCGCCGTGTGGTCTATGGAAGTTATAGAAGCGCTCCCACTCATTGAGTTTCGCCTCCAAATCAACGTCGCCCTTGTAGCTGATCAGCTGGTAGAATCCCTGGCTGTCTGATCGGTGCAAGCGTTCGACCTTGTCATTCAGTTGTGGCGTGCCGCGCCTGATGTAGGCGTGTCGGATGCCCTTGTCCTCGACATGCCAGTGGAACTTTGCTTGGAACTCATGGCCATTGTCGGTTCTGATCTCACGAATGCGGAACGAGAAATTCTCTATGATGTGATCAACGAAGTCGATGGCGCTGGCCTGAGTGTGTTTCTCGTAGATCTTGAGCGCCCGTACCCGGGTTGTGTCATCAATGGCCGTGAACTGGAATCGTCGGACCTTCTGTCCACGTTTTCCTTTGAGCGTCAGGAACTTGACGTCCATCTGGATATGATGGCCTGAAACCTGCTTGTTGTACCGCTTGGTGTGGACCTTGCGTAGTCGATTACCACGCGGCAGCCGGTTGACGCCATTGCGCTTGAGCATCCGGGAGACCGTGGCATCCGATATCTTGATGCAGTGATATCGCTCCAGATACCAGACGATCCGCATTGGCCCGAGATGGTACTTGCTGCGAAGATTAAGAACCTTCTCCTCAATCTCGATCGGGGTCCGATTGGCATGCCACTTCGGGATCGGTGGGCGGTTCACCAGACCGGCTTCACCGTACTTCCGATAGGCTTCACGCCATCGGTAGAAGCTGCCGCGGCCGGCACCAAAATATCGACAGGTCTTGGCGACGTGACCGGTCTCATCGGCGTGCTGCAGAATACGAAGCTTGTGCGCGATCTCCCGCTGATCCTTGCTCATGAACATCTCCTTTGTCCCAGAATTGGGAGTTTGTGGGAGATGTCCCGCGAGTACCGGCATATCTACAGAATCCAATGCCGCCACTCGGTTCTTCACTGTGCGCAAGTTTGGTGGCTTAAGGCCGGCTTTGTGACAGCTCGCAGCGATGACCCTTTGAAGTCGCGCAATACACCATCAACCTTCATGGCCAGCGGTTTGTCGGCAGTAGCGGCGCCTGATTGGGGGGTGATCTCCGTGCCACGGACAGATTTACTATAGGTCTGGACGCCGTCAGGCAGTGTGATCTGGATCATAGGAAGGGCCCAAATAAAGGAAGAAAACCGGCTCCGCTCCCGCGGCAGTCACGCCATGTGTTGCGGAAAGCGAAGGTGGGCGAACAGCGCTCGGATGGATTGAATGGTCCCTGCGCAGGGTCAGAGATTGGGCGTGGCAGGGCTACACGCATGTTCAGAACTCTCCTTCAAGGCGCTTGTACCTCTGAACGAGAGAGTTGTTGGTGCGCACGACATCCTCGGAGAACTCAGAGGCATCGGCTGTGACCTTTGGGATGCTGGCAAGATCAGTGCGGGTCCGATGCGCTGCGTGGAGGGGACGTAGAAGCCAAGCGGCAGGTCACAGCCATCGACCACCGAGTTGTGCCGCACAACACAGCCTTCGCCCACCGTGCAGTTGAAGAGAACGCTGTTGAAACCGATGAAAACACTGTCGCCCACTGTGCAGGGGCCATGGACAATCGCGCGATGTGCGATCGAAGTCCGCTCGCCGATGGTGACTGCCGCGCCCGACTTGGAATGGATGACGACACCATCCTGAATGTTCGAGTGCGCACCGATGACGATGGGCTCCATATGGCCGCTGGCATCGACCTCGTCGGCACGGATCACAGCATAGGGTCCGATGAAGACATTCTCATTCACGATCACGCGGCTGCAGATAATGGCTGTGGGGTCGACAAACGCGCTCTCATGGACGACTGGCTTGTCGCCGCGCGGATTTCTACGGATCATCGGAAGGTCGCTCCCGTTTGCTGCGCCTTCGCGCGTGGTGCCGGATCTAAGCCGCCTCGCTGCCAAGGACTCCCAGGGTAGGCCCCTGCAATTGCGCTCAGAAGCGCCTGGAAGGGAAGCAACGCCGAGCCATGGCGGCTGCGGATGTCCGCCACCGGCAGGAATGGTTCGAGTTTGGCCCAGGAACCCGGCGGCGGGGGTGTCTTGTCCCGGAGAAGTGCGCTCAGAATACCTGCGCCCCTCTCCACCTCGTCGATGGTCAGACCAACGATGACCTTGGCAATGACAGAGGCGACCGCTTGCCCGATGACACAGGCTCTGAGCTCGTGGGCGTAGTCGGTGATAACACGGCCGTCGAGCTTGAGATCGATAATGATCCGACTGCCGCAAAGCCGGCTTTGCGCGAATGCTGAAGCGTCGGGAGCCGCCAGCCGGCCGACTCGGGGTATTGACGCGGCAAGCCCCAGGATCTGTTTATTATATAGGTCGAGATCCGTCATGTGCCTCCTCCGGCAAGGTTGCTCCGGATATGCGACATGGCGAACGTGCGAATACGCGCGAGTATGAGTGAGAGACCGTTAGCTCGATGCTGCGCAAGGTGCCCGGCGAGACCGATCTCGTCGACGAATGCCGATGCTGGCCTCGCTTGCAGAGGGACTCCCATCTATCCTGTCCTCCGCCAAATCGGACCGTCGGCGCGATCCTCGACGGTAATGCCAAGCGACACGAGCTTGGCACGGATTCGATCCGCAGTGGCGTAGTCTCGCGCTGATCGAGCGGCTTGGCGTGCTTCAACCAGACGCTGGATCCCTGCTGTATCTGCGTCTTCGCCTGGCGCTTGTTCAAACCAGACTGCCGGGTCTTGCTGCAATAGACCCAGCAAGCCGCCGGCGTCACGCAAGGCCGCCTTGTAGGTGGCGCGGTCCGCCACTGTCGCTGCCCGGCGTGCCGCCTTCGCTATTCGGAAGAGTTCAGCAATTGCTCTCGGGAAATTCAGATCGTCCCCAAGGGCTGCCTCAAACGCATCGAGCATGCCGTGCGGACAAGCAACATCGGGAACATCGCCGAGATCGCGGAGAGTCCCGTAGACACGATCAAGACCGCGCTTCGCCTGAGCGAGTGCGTCCGCGCTCCAGTCGAGCGGCTGGCGATAGTGCGCGCCCAGAAGCGCGAAGCGGATGACCTCACCCGGCGCCTCGTCGAGGAGATCACGGACGAGAAGCACGTTGCCGAGCGACTTTGACATTTTCCGTCCCTCGACGGTGACGAAGCCGTTGTGGACCCAATGGCGGCAGTAGAGCTCTCCGTCATGGGCACAGGTGCCTTGGGCGATCTCGTTCTCATGGTGCGGAAAGATTAGGTCTTGGCCGCCGCCATGGATATCGATTGTGGTCCCGAGCCGTTGCTCAATCATCGCCGAGCATTCGATATGCCAGCCGGGTCGTCCGCGGCCCCAGGGGCTCTCCCATCCCGGCAGATCCGGTGTCGAGGGTTTCCAGAGGATGAAATCCGCCGGGTCTTGCTTGTAGGGCGCGACTTCAATCCTAGCACCGGAGACCATCTCATCACGATTGCGGCCAGAAAGAGCGCCATAATTTGAAAACGAGGGCACGTGGAACAGGACATGCCCCTCTACCGCATAGGCATGACCTCGCGCGATCAAGCGCTCCACCATATCTATGATCTCGGGTATGTGCTCCGTAACGCGCGGTTCAAGGTCTGGCGTCAGGACTCCGAGTGCGGCCATGTCGGAATGGTAGGCTTCGATGTAGCGTTCCGTGACCGTTGAGATCGAAAGGTTCGCTTCCTTCGCGGCAGCATTTATCTTGTCGTCTACATCCGTGAAATTGCGGGCATAAACGACCCGCCCAAAGTGCCGCTTCAAAAGGCGATAGAGAACGTCAAACACGACCGCCGGGCGGGCATTGCCGATGTGGGCGAAGTTGTAGACGGTTGGCCCGCAGACATACATCGTGACGCGATTGGAGTTCGCCGGAGAGAAGGGCTCTCTCGTCCTGGTGAGTGTGTTGACGAGGCGCAACGTCATTCCCGCACCTCGCGCATGGTAATGTCTCTGTCACCGGTGTCTGCCGGAAGGAGGTCAGGTGTCTGAGGTTCGACGGCGCTAAACATCCTCAGCGTGCCGCGCAGGACCGACTCGTCAATGTCGCGGGTGATGAAAACGATCCGGGAGCTACGGTCTTCGCTCGGCCATTCCTTCAGCGCGACCGCCGGGTGGAAGATGTGCTGGACGCCGTGAATGACGACCGGTCCATCGAGATCGACCACATTGATGAGTCCTTTGATGCGTAGAAAGTCAGCGCCCCGGAGCAGGAGCAGTGCCTCGAGCCAGTGGTCGAGCGCATCGCTGTGAATCGGTTCATCGATCGTGAGGCAGACCGCCTTGATGTGAGCGTCATGGCGATTGACGTCGCTGTGTTGATGGGAGTGGCCGTAATCAGAAGTTTCATGTTCGTGCGGCTCGGCGTAGGCTTCAGCGTTGAGCCAGGTCTGTACGTCGAGGCTCTTGGTCTTCGGGTTGTAAAGACCGGCATCAAACAGTGATGTCGGCTCGACAGCGCCTTTCTCTGTGATGATCCGTGGGGCGGCGGGATTCAAGATCCGCAGACGATTTTGCAGTTTGTGCAAGGCATCGAAGTCGATGAGATCAGTTTTGGTGATTAGCAGGCGATCGGCCACGGCCACCTGCTTCACCGACTCGATTTGGCGGTCAAGCGTTTGCTGGCCGGTGGCCGCATCTACCGCTGTTATGACGCCGTCCAGGCGATAGCGGGCGGCAATCAGCGGGTCGGTCATGATGGTGTGCAGGATGGGGACCGGATCAGCGAGACCCGTCGTTTCGATGACGACTCTATCGAATTCGGAAATTTCTCCTCTTACACGGCGCAGGAACAGACTGCGAAGCGTATTGACCAGGTCGCTGCGGATCGTACAGCATAAGCATCCGCTCGACATCTCGATGACGACATCATCCTTGCTGTGCGCCACGAGGTCGTGATCAAGGCCGATTTCACCGAACTCGTTAATGAGCACGAGTGCCCGACTCAGTGCAGGCTGCTGGATCAGGTAGTTCAGAATCGTCGTCTTGCCGCTGCCCAGGAACCCGGTCAGCACCGAAATCGGCAGACGTTGCGACGATCCATCGAGTTCCCAGCTTTCCATGGCGCGCCTCTCTTTCCTGCTCAGGACGCACCGGCCGCGATGCAAGCCACGCAGGTGCCCTCCACCTCAACCACGCACCGAGCCACGTGGTATCCCAGGACGGCAGCATCCTCGGCAAGCAGTTCCTCGACCCGCAAATCCTCCAATTCGGCCGACGCTCCGCAGTTGCTACAAATGAAGAACAGGCAATCGCGCCGACGCTCCGGATGCGCGCAGGCGACGTAAGCGTTCCGGCTTTCGATCTTCGAGACGAGCCCCTGGGACATCAGAAACTCAAGCGCCCGATAGACGGTGGGCGGCCCAATCGGACGGGCCTCCTCATGCTTCAGCGCCTCGATAAGTTCGTAGGCGCCCGTCGGGCGCCCGCTCTCCCAGAGCAATTCCAGTATCCTGCGCCGCAACTCTGTAAGTTGCGCTCCGCGCGCGCTGCAGAGGGACATTGCCAGTGCAACCCGTTCTGCTGGCGCATGCTGCCCGCGGCAATTGGGATCGGCACAGGGCCGAGGCTCCACTGTCACGAGCGTCATTGGCCTGATTCCTTCTTGCGTTAAGAACATGCAATGTTATAACGTTACTTTCATTTGTTTACAAGAGCCAATTGCCCCTGAACGCTCGGGGGTGGCCGCAGGAGAGGCTTGAACATGAATGCAGCAGTGGCCGGAAGCCCGCCCACAAAATCAGTGCTGACCAACTCGGTCGGGCGCCGCCGACCCAGCCAAGCAGAGGCGGAAGCGGCGGTGAGGACGCTGATCGAATGGGCGGGCGATGATCCTGACCGCGAGGGCCTCGTAGGTACGCCCGGGCGCGTCGTGCGGGCCTATGAGGAGTTTTTTGCCGGATACCATCAAGACCCAGTCGCGCTGCTTGAGGTGACGTTCGAGGAGATCGCCGCATACGACGAGATGATCGTATTGCGAGACATCCGCCTTGAGTCTCATTGTGAGCACCATATTGTCCCCATCCTTGGCAAGGTGCATATTGGCTACCTGCCTGCAGGCCGTGTCGTGGGGATTTCCAAGCTAACTCGCCTGGTCGAGGTGTTCGCCAAGCGGATGCAGATCCAGGAAGCGCTGACATCGCAGATCGCGGACACACTCCAGGAGGTGCTGAAGCCGCACGGTGTCGGCGTCGTCATTGAGGCGGCGCACCAATGCATGACAACTCGCGGCATTCGCAAGCCTGGTGTCAGCATGGTAACTAGCCGCTTGCGTGGCGCTTTTCGTAGCGATCCGACAACCCGCCGTGAGTTTCTTGCGATGGTCGAAAGCTCCAGGAGCGGTTCCAATGGCGACTGACAAGTCCGTTCCGTCAGCCTTCGCCGCCCGGGCGACGCTAGAGCAGGTCGAAGAAGGCTTCGCTCTGGCCCCTAAGTTCGACGCGGACGGATTGATCCCCTGCATAACGACCGATGTCGATACGGGCGAGGTCTTGATGCTTGGCTACATGAACGCAGAGGCGCTGGAGAAGACGATCGCGAGCGGCGAAGCCCACTACTGGAGCCGAAGCCGCCAATGTCTCTGGCGTAAGGGCGCCACCAGCGGCCTCACCCAGAAGCTTGACGAGATGCGCATCGACGACGACCAGGATGCCGTCTGGCTGCGCGTCCGTGTCGCCGGGTCGGCGCTAGTTGTCATGTCGGGTACCTTTCCTGTTTCTACCGCTCGGTCGAGCTCAGCGGCCAGTCGGACAACTCGTCGGGCGGACCTGTGCGGCTCCGCCTGGAGGAGTCCCGGAAAATCTTCGATCCGAAGGCCGTCTATGGCGATGCGCCAAACCCGACCCAGCTTTGAGAGGAGCGTCCCCTATGTCTGACAATCCAGGAGCGCCTGGCCAACCAACAGTGCCTGACCGGACGTCGATTGAGAGCCTGCTTGAGCCCCTCGAGGATGTCTCCGATGTCCAGTTGCCCTCGCGCCTTTCGGATGCTCTGGCGGAGCTTCGCGCTGCGATCGCACGCTGTGATCAGGCGGGCATCCCTGAAGATACGACGCTCGCGGCTTTGACGGTGGAGGTGATGCCGCGTCTCGTCGAGGCTTATGGAGCAAGCGCCGCCGCGGTCATGCTGGGCGAGCTTGCCAAAGAGATATCGGACGCGGGTGGGGCGCCGCAGGCACTTAAAGCCGAAATTGATGATGCTAACAGGAAAGCCACCGTCCATGAATGAAACTCTCTCTTACTCCCAGCTTCCCGTTACAGTCCTGTCTGGCTTCCTCGGTGCCGGCAAGACCACGTTGATGAACCACATCCTCAACAACCGCGAAGGCAAGCGCGTCGCAGTCATTGTCAACGACATGAGCGAGGTGAACATTGACGCCGATCTCATCCGTGACGGCGGTGCCGATCTGAGCCGTACCCAAGAGACCCTGGTCGAAATGACCAATGGCTGCATCTGCTGCACCTTGCGCGACGACCTTCTCAAGGAAGTGCGCCGGTTGGCCCAAGACGGCCGATTCGACTACCTTCTGATCGAATCGACCGGCATTTCCGAGCCACTGCCCGTAGCAGCCACCTTCAGTTTCCGCGATGAAGAAGGCGAAAGCCTGGAGGATGTCTCCCGCCTTGATACGATGGTGTCTGTGGTCGATGCTGCTAACCTCCTGCGCGATTACGCGTCGACGGATTTCCTCAGGGACCGGGGCGAGGCGCTGGGCGCGGAGGACGACCGCACGCTGGTTAACCTGCTCGTTGATCAGATCGAGTTTGCCGACGTTGTCATCCTGAACAAGATCGATGCGGCCTCACCGGACCAGCTCGATGCCGCGCGCAAAATCATCCGATCGCTCAACCCCGTTGCGGAACTCATCGAAACCAGCATGTCACGCGTGCCGCTGGACAAGGTGCTGAACACAGGCCGGTTCGACCATGACAAGGCGCAGGAACATCCGCTCTGGTTCAAGGAGTTGTACGGGTTCGCGGATCATAAACCTGAGACGGAAGAATACGGCGTGCGCAGCTTTAACTCTTCCTGGCCAGGAGTCATTCGCGCCAAAGGGCACTTTTGGCTGGCCACCCGCCCGGAATGGGTTGGTGAACTGAGCCAGGCAGGCGCTCTTGTGCGTCATGAGGCCATGGGCTTCTGGTGGGCAAATGTACCGAAAGGGCGGTGGCCCGATCACCCGGAGTGGCGCCAGCACATCGCCAATTCCTGGGATGCCGTCTACGGAGACCGCCGACAGGAAATTGTATTCATCGGCACCGATATGGACGAGGCCGCGCTCCGTCGCCGCCTCGACGCCTGCCTTGCCGGCGATGCTAACGCCAAGTCGATGCAGCCTGCTGCCTGGAAAATGCTGACAGATCCCTTCCCGATATGGAGGCGGGGAGAAGTGTCATGACCACGTCGCTGCGATCCCTCCGAAGTTAGACAGTCGGGCAACCTGCCGCAATGGCTCCGGGGATCAAGACTTGCCATGCGGCCGAGGGCCTCGCCACTATCAAGAGGCTCCTGCATGGGGCATTGACAACTTATTCGCTGCGGAATCAAGAATTTGCTGACGAGCTTCTGGTTATACAGCCAACGCGACATTTCGCCATTGAGCATGAGCTTCATCGCGAAACTGGCGATTGGTCGTTCGTGAAATAAGGTGACGCTGCGTGTTGAAGAGGTTGTAGACGGCGGCGTGGGTGGACAGAAATCGCTGCGCTGATCCCGACGACTTGAAACCCTGCATCTTTCGCTCTCGTCGTCGCACGGGTTGATGCGAGTTTTCCGCGCGGTTGTTTTTGTATTGGCTCGTCTCATGGTGCGCTACTAGACCCAGATCAAGGAACGCCGCACCATATGAACGTAGTTTGTCAGTTATGACAGTCGTTGGCGCAAACCTTTGCTTCTTCAGGAGTTTGCGCATCAATTTTAGCGCGGCCTTCTTGTTCCGCCTCGCTTGAACCAGAACTTCCAGGGCTTCGCCTTCACTATCAAGGGCCCTCCACAAGTACATTGTCTTACCGCGGATCGAGACATACATCTCGTCCAAATGCCAGTTGCCTTCTGGTCGTGGCCTGCGATGCCGAATCTTTCTTGCATAGGCGGTTCCGAACTTCAGAACCCAGCACCGAATGCTCTCGTAGGAGATATCCAGACCGTGTTCGGAGAGAAGGTCCTCGACGACGCGAAAACTTAGCGTGAAGCGGCAATACAGCCAGACCGCATGTTGGATAATCTCTGCTGGAAATCGGTGGCGTTTGTAGGAAATTTGGTTCATCCGACGAACCTATCGCCCTGATGTCAACGAGGCCAGTGAGTCAACCTGTCAAAGCCTTTGCCTGGATGGCATTCCCATCCGCGATAGCTTTTTGGTGTTCCAACATCAAACCACGAACCATGACCGCACCCTAAAAGACAGTCTTGAACCATCTTTCGAAGAGAATGGGAATCCACTTCGTCAACAGGCTTTTTACAATACCGTTTTACATTTCTCGCATTATTTCTGATCAAAGTTTGTTCATTATTTACCGCTGTAGATTATTTTTTCTGTTGCTACCCCCTGTACTCAAAAATAGATCGGGAAAGTAGTAGACATGACTGCTTTGTATAGAGTGTTCAGTTATCTGAACTTTGGAATTACATTTCAAGTTAAATTTT
>NZ_CAMZOF010000026.1 GCF_947331435.1 Pelagibius sp. Alg239-R121
GATACAGAAACTGAAAGCAGCTTAAATTCTACTGACAGGCCCCTCTAAAATTGGGGGGATTACCGTTGGATTGCTTGAACCCAGTATGCCGCGGCGCGAGATTGTTTGGATGTTTACAGGTCCGGGGTGTTGCAGGTCGGCCTTTACGCCGGCTGGTTAGGTAAACATCTCCCAGTCGACCGGATCGCCCTTGCTGACATCTCGCGAGACTTGTTTGCCCAGAAGAACCTCGTAATGGCGAGGGTGCAGACCTTTTCCGGGGCGGACAATTTTGAGAGTATCGGCTGTCAAGACGTCGCCGGCTTTCATGTCCTGACCAATGTAGAGGGAGCGACGAAAAATAAGAGATTTTTCCTCCGCTTCAGTGGGACCGTATGAAATCTGGCCTAAACTCTGCCAGGCACGTTCAGTTTCGACGATCAGGCTCTTGAGCTCCTCCGGTTCAAGTGAAAACGCGCTATCAACACCGCCATCTGCGCGTCGCATGGTAAAGTGTTTTTCGATAACCGTCGCTCCCAGTGCTACGGCTGCGACGGATGTCCCCACCCCCATGGTGTGATCCGACAAGCCGATCTCGCATTTAAAGAGTTCGCGCATGTGTGGGATTGTCACGACATTGGTATTTTGAGGTGTTGCGGGGTAGTTACTGGTGCATTTCAGGAGCGTGAGGTCGGAACAGCCGGCCTGCCGCGCGACCTTGACCGCCTCGTCGAGTTCGGCAAGCGTTGCCATCCCGGTAGAGATGATTAGGGGCTTCTTTGTTTTTGCCGCGTAGCGAATCAAGGGTAAGTGATTGTTTTCGAATGACGCTATCTTAAATGCGGGAACGCCTAAGCCATCCAGAAAGTCAACCGCGCTTTCGTCGAACGGCGAACTGAAACAGATAAGATCAAGCTCCTTGGCTTTGCGCATGATCGGTTCGTGCCATTCCCATGGGGTATAAGCCTTCTTATAGAGATCGTGCAGATTTTTGCCGGACCACAGGCTTGCTTCATCCCGGATTTCAAAATCGCCGCCCCGGACGTCGAGCGTAATCGTGTCTGCCGTGTAGGTCTGCAGCTTTACCGCATCAGCGCCGCTTTCGGCAGCCGCCTCGACAAGCTCAAGCGCGCGATCCAGAGACTGGTTATGATTGCCAGACATTTCGGCGATGATGAATGGTTTGCTGCCGGGCCCGATAGGCCGGCCGCCAATGTTGAAACTCACGTGTCGTTTTCCTCTCGATCCACATCAAGAACAGCGGCAGCTTGCACCCGGACGGCGGTCGTACCTGCTGGTGGAGAATTCGTTTTCACTGGTTCACCAATTATTTCTGTCAAGGTCCAGGCAAGATCCTGGAAGCCCATCCGGTGCCGCATTAAGGTGGTTGACGAGAACCTCGAATTGATCTCGAAAATTCGCGGTCCGACCTCTGTCAAACGCAGCTGAACATTGATCGAGCCTCTTACGTCCAAGGCCTCGGCCAATTGGGAACATTGCCCCAGAATCTCGTGATTCTCAATCACCTGAGCCCAGCCGGTGAATCCACCTGTCAGCTCGCGAAGCATTTGCAGCACGGCTATCTCGCCCTCTCTGGAGCGATACACGGCACAGGTGATTTCCTGGTCCGCCGGCAACAAAAGCTCTTGAAAGACGCCTCCTGGATAAAACTTGGCGTATAGGGCCGCTGCTTCCAGTTCATGGCAGACGAATACGGATTTCGAACCCACACCTGTTCTTGGTTTATAGATACACGGCAAATGGGATTCTGTCAGAGCTGTTGCATCCAACAAGGTCCAGGGTCCCGGTATCCCGTGGTTTTCCAGAAACTGTGCCGTCTTGAATTTGTCGGTACCGACAGATAGCGCCTCCAGTCCGGGCGTGATGATATCCGCGCCGGCAAGAGTCGTTAAGCCGCGTTCCAAAAAAAATCCGAGTTCTGCTTCCGACAATGGCAGGCAAAGGTCGATGCTTTTTCTGTTTATCAAGCCGCCTAGCCAGGTTTCATAAGTGCCGTCGGAGGCAGCGGGTGCAATCTCCAGTGCGTCAGTGAAGAGCTGCCCGCCGTGCCGGTCTTTCATGTCAGACCCGATAATCCGCCAATCAGGAAAGGCCTCGCGAATGATGGTGGCAGCGGCCTGGGCTATATCTCCCCCTATTGCGGTCACAAGAATAGTCTTCATCTGCGGGTCAGTACCGTCCAAAGATAAGAGTGATCGGGATCCTTTGCCTGTGTCCGTTCGACAAGGCCGGCGATGTCATAGGTCTCCCGCCTATGCTCAACGCTGCCAGTCTCAGTCTCCAGAATGCTCCAGGCAGCCCCGGGTTTTCGGTCGCGCGGTTGTCCGACAGCGCCAGGATTGATGATCAGTTTGCCTGCCATCTTCCGAACGTGCTGATAATGCGTGTGACCCAGGACAATGTAGTCGGCTTCGTGTGAAGCCACTTTGCCCCATAACCCTTCATCGGAATTCGGATAGAGGTATTGGTCCGTGTCCCAGGGTGTACCGTGCGCAATAAGCAGGTTTTTTCCATCGATGTTTATGGTTCGACTGGCAGGGAGGCCAGCAAGGAAACTTAGATCGGCTTTGGTGAGGCATGCAAGAGCCCGGTCGAGACCCGAACCGTATTTTTGTCTGTATGCCGGGGCGCGACTTGAGTCGCTCAATGCGTCGAGGAGCATGTTTTCATGATTTCCACGGACGGCATGGAAGTCCCATCCGCTGAGCAATTGAAGGACTTTGTCGGCGTCATAGTAGTAACCGACAAAATCGCCAGTGACCAAGAGCGTTTCGATATCGAGCCCCCTTGCCGCTTCGAGCACCGCCGCAAGCGCCGCTGCGTTTCCGTGAATATCTCCAAGTAGTCCTATGCGCATTGTTTTCCTTAAGGGGCACCTCAACTCAACTCTGTCTCGAGCGTTTCTTAACGAACGGCGGCACTGTTTGGACTGTGGCTGCGGTGACAGGCCTCTGGTTTATCTATGACTGAGCTGGTTTCTCAGGCGTTTGCTCCGTAAGTACCGGAGAAGCTGTTTTCGCGTCGTTTATCAGGCTTTCTGCGATGCGATGAGTGCCTCGGCCATCGCAGAGTGACATACAACGTTCGGACCATGTCCTGAAATCTCTTGATTGCACCACTCTCCGGAGACGGCCGGCGATCATCTCCTCGTTTACATTTTCTTGTGTCCCCAGGCAAACAGCCAAGTTTGCTTCCTGCAGTTCCGCGGCCACCTCCTTCTGATTATCCGCCAGGATGACGCCAATCGTTGGAACGCCCAGGCACATTCGTTCCCAACTGGTCGATCCCATAGCCCCTATCGAAAGGTCCGAGGCGGCGATGAGCGGTGCAAGGCTGGGCAGGTTTTGGTGGCAGGTTATGCTTGGATGATCGTCTGCGATCTTTCGGACTTCGTTCGAACGCGGGCTGATTTGCGACGACACGACGTCGATTTTCAGGTCTGTTCGTCCGAGCGAAACAGCGGCACGAAGTGAGCGGCTGGTCAAGTCCGCCAGATCGGACCCGCCAAAATAGATCAGTAGACGCTTAACCGACTCTCTCGGCTCGGCGGAGGCGCGCAGACGCGCATAATCGCGATGCAGCAAAGCGTATTTGGGCCCCAATCTGAGGCTGCATGAGGGTGGGACCAGATTCGCGTAGCGGCCACGATCCGATTTTCGGTAATTTTGATCGAGAAGCATGTCGCAATCGTGCCGGCGGTTGGCGAGGTCGTCGATAACCATTATCTTGCTGCTGCGCCGACGCAGAAAAGTTTCCCACTGAATATCGAGGCCGTAGTGATCGACGATCAGCCAGTCCCAGTGCCGGTCCGAGAGCAGGTGCGATGAAGCGGCTGCATCGGTTTCAGGGCTTTTGACCGACATTAACTGATGCCCGCGAGCCTTGACGAGTTGCCACATTGAGTCGGGTAGATCATGGCAAAGGAATCTTGTTTGCGCGCCGGACTCCTTGAGCGTATCGGCGAGCGTGATGCAGCGCATGAGATGGCCGGAGCCGATCTGTTCCGAAGCGTCAGCGCGAAACGCCACAAACATGACAGTCGATCCACTGTTAAAGACGCGGAGCAGGTAGCTCATTGATTACAAACAGGCTGACGCGATGCTTGCTATCATCGAGCAACAGCAGAATTAGCTTATAGATCGCATTGGCACAGTCGTCACGCGATCCTTGGACAAAGTTGGAGATTTGTCTGAGGACGGCAGTGTTTTTACAGTTTGCTGAATGACCGGAAGCCCGGTCATCGGGGCGGGAGGGGAGGCGTTCTCGATCATGCGGGTCGCAGTTAAGGTCATGGACCGCCCACAGACCGGTTTGGACATGCAACCCCGCAGCCTCCCGGTCGCGCCGCCTGTACGGTATTCAATCAGCGCCTTCCGTTCTTGACAGCGAGTGACCGCCTGACCTAACTGATCCAGTCTGAAATGCCGCATCACGGCCGTAGCTGAAACTTGTGCCGCTTCCAATCTGATCGTGCCGTAAATCGAGACTGGATCATGAATGCCGGACCGAGTTGAGATGGCGAGTGTGTTCAGCATCAACCCAACCTGGAGCGTTTGAGTGCTTAGCGACTTAGATTTAGAAAACACCGTCAAGATGATTGACTATGCTGGCTATGCGGTTCTGCCAAAGTTTTTCGATTTCGAAACAGTTCTAAAGCCCATACTTGCCCTGACCAAAGAACTGAACCGCAGCTTGGATGCTGAATCGCTTTCCAACCTGGCACCGAACCAGCAGCGGGATAAATACGTCTATCATCTGCATTATAAGCACATCGCTTACTTGTCTTTGCTAACGGACTACGGCCTTTTGAAGCCGCTGCGTCCATTTCTGCAAGACCCCTACTACAGGCAGATACCGGGCGAGGACGAGAACTTTCTGCTTGCCTACTACAATGCAAGGAGCAGTGTTGATCCCTTGCCTTTGCACATAGACAACTATGTGCCGAGCTCCGGGTATCATCCCAACTCCATGCAGGTCGTTATCTCGCTCAGCGGCCAGAATCGTGAGAACGGCGCAACGATCATCGTCCCCGGTTCGCATCGCTTGCCACGGTACCCCGACCGGGAACTCGAAGGTTTGGGCGAGGTCCTCTGTTGTGATCCGGGAGACGTCGTTATCTGGGACAGCAGGCTTTGGCATGGCGCATTGGAAAACAAGTCCGGGCGGGATCGCTGGTCGCTGGTGGCAACCTTTAGGCCCTGGTGGGTGAAGCAAAACTTTGACCCGGTCAGGGGCGTGAGCGAGGATATCTACGCACAGGCAACGAATCAGCAGAAAGCTCTCCTGGGCTTCTTATCGCTTCCACCAAAAGATGAGACCGACCGGATATCTCCAAAGCAAGGTTACGATGACCTGCTTCCAACAATAGCTGACTATCGAAACAGGTAAAAAATGACGTCCGACTATAAACAAAAAGAAATGAACCTGGGATACGTTCAAGCTGTCCCGCGGCCGACACAGGATGAACTTGACGCCTTCTATCGTGAAATCTATTTCGGCGAGAATGTCACCGCGACTTATCAGGTCGAGTACTCCGATGACGAACTTCGGCAGAAAAAACTGAGGGCGGATTGCAATATCGAGCTGTTGAGCCAGCATATTGCGAAGACACAAGATGTTTCTTTCCTTGAAATCGGCTGCGGCGAGGGATTTTTGGTTGCGAGCAGTGTCGAAAAGGGATGGCAAACGCTTGGCGTGGATTACCAGCTTCAGCCAGTTGAGAAATTCAATCCCGATATCGTACGGCACGTGATTGCAACAAACCCCAGCGCCTATTTGGAAGAACAGATTTCCGCGGGTGTTAAAAAAGACGTTATTGCCATTCAAAACGTGTTGGAACACGTCATTGAACCGGAAAAGTTGTTGCAGAATATCTCCGGATTGTTAAATCCGGATGGTTGCCTGTTTGTGCAAGTTCCCAATGATTTCAGTGCACTACAACGCCTTGCCCGGGATCAGGGCAAGATTGAGAAAGATCATTGGTTCCTGCCGCCACAGCATTTGAACTACTTCAATGATGATAATGTCGGCGCATTTGTTCGTTCCTACGGATTCCGGATTGTCGACGGCGTAAGCGATTTTCCGATAGAGATGTATCTGTGGGGAAATTCGTCAAATTACACAAAAGATCAAAGTCTGGGTAAGTTTGCCCATGAGGCACGGATTCAGCTCGATTTGTTCGTGGCGAGGAACGGGATGGAAAAGTACGTAAACTTTTACCGCTCTGCCTTTCAGGTCGGTTTGGGCAGAAACATGTGTCTGGTGTTGAAGCTTCACGACTGAGCGCGGCGAGGTTCGGAACTATGATCCAAAAGTCAGAAATTCGACCCTGGTAAAGGTGCGAAAATATGCGAGGAATGGGAAAGAATTATTAAATTCAAATAGTTCCAAACCCGACGAGGCTTGTGATAGCCTGGGACATCGAACCAGTTATAGCCCTCTGGGACACAAGGTGAGGCTGTCAGCCTCTGGCGTGGTCGCGGGGTCTGGCGTGGAAACGATTACGGAGCGGTTTTTAATTTGGTGCCGGTCAATGAGTGAAACGGAAGTACCTGGACGCCTCGCAGGCTGTCTGTCTTTTTGCGAGGAGACTGAGAATTACAACCTAGACAGCGGTTGTTGAGAGTACGCGCATGTTGATTGTACACATCGGCTTGGGGAAGACTGCGACAACGACCCTGCAGCGTTCAGTGTTTCCAAGACTACGGGATATCGAAGCTGACCTTTCCTACAACGACCCTGAATTCATATTCCTATGTCGAAAGCATCATTTGTATGGCTTGAGCGTAGGCGAGAAATCTCGACTGAATGCTATCCTCGGCGAGGCGGAAAAAACGCTTATCAGCGATGAAAGTTTGGTGAACTGGAATCCGCGGCTTTGGGAAAGAGCGGCTGATCACAACCTCGAACTCTTTGGAGAAGACGCGCACATCGTGATCACGATCCGTGAGCCTCTGGACTATCTGACATCGGTTTATCAGCAAATGATACATCAGGGGAACGTCAAAAGCGCCCATGAGTTTTTTGTGTCCGCCGATCTGTACGACAAGCTGGAGCCGGTAACGCAGGGAATGAGTCTCGAATACTTTGATGTGGAGGCGTTTTCTCTTAAACGGCTGCATGACCTTTACAAAAAAAGGTTCCATCATGTCAGCGTCGTTCCCCTGTCAAAAATAAAGGAATTTAGCTTCTTAGCAGAGCCGCTTGGTCTATCTGAACACTCGGTTGGTGAATTGCGGAAGTTGTTCGAAACGGCCCCTCCGGTAAATGTTGCGTACTCGAGCCTGGCTATGAAACTGACTTTTGCACGGGAACGCACACTGCGTTTCTTCGGGGCTAAAACGATAGGATCGAATGATCGGGCCGGATATTTTTGGTACCGGCGCTATTTTTGCGATGAAAAGCCAGTAAATAAAGACCGTGCCACATTGTATTGGAACCTGCCTTTATCACAAAAGATAGTCCAATTTCCCGGGCGATTCCTCGGCAGGTTGGGCTGGCGCCGGTTTCATCTCACATGGCGCAGTTTCATGCAAAACGTCGTTAACACGTACCTGCCTTACCGGAAGTACGCACTCCCGGCTGATGTCGCGATCCCTGAAGATGTCTCGAGAGACAATGCCAATTACTTTTGCCTGTACGAGAGCGATTCAGGACAGACAGGGGCTGCAGCTCGCACCGCCCCCGCGACGAGTACCGCAGACTGAAGCTCACACAGAGTATTGCATCTGCTGCAGCGCAGGTGCGATGTGTGACGAGCCAAGCAGACTGTTTAGCGTATTTGCTCTTCTCACTGGTCGTTATGGACAGCCTCAAAGCCTATCGGGTTTCAATCGACTTACGTTCTTTCTTGACCGGCCGCATTGAACTAGCATCTTGCGCGTGCTCGGACGGCTTGCCTGAGCCGTCTCAGCGCAGCGGCAAGTCTTAGCCGCAGATGAGGAGTAGTACCAGCATGATTCCCTACGGCCGCCAATCAATTGACGAGGATGATATCGCGGCTGTTGCTGAGGTCTTGCGCGGGGATTTTCTGACCGGAGGTCCTGCGGTTGGCCGCTTTGAGGCGGCTCTGGCCGAAACCGTGACAGCTCCTCACGCTATTGCCTGCGCAAACGGAACGGCGGCCCTTCATCTCGCCGTCCTGGCACTTGACTTGGGACCTGGCGATGTCGTGGTGGTTCCCTCGGTCACGTTTTTGGCAACCGCTAATGTTGTCCGTTTTGTCGGCGCGGAGGTGCTGTTTGCGGATGTCGATCCCGACAGTGGCTTGCTCACCGCCGAAACTCTGCGAACGGCCCTGGCTCGGGCAGACGATCCAAGTCTGGTTCGCGCGGCCATACCTGTGCACCTCAATGGACAAGCCTGCGACATGGGTGAAATCGCGTCTGTCGCTGCGGAGTACGGCTTCGCTTTGATTGAGGATGCCTGCCATGCCTTAGGTGGCGCGTACGCTGCGGACGGCAAGCGAGCGCTCGTGGGGGCGGCGCCCTTGTCAGCGATGGCGTGTTTTTCCTTCCATCCCGTTAAGGCGATCGCCATGGGCGAAGGGGGAGCGGTTACAACCCGCGACCCCGAATTGGCCCGCCGGGTCGCGCGCCTGCGCAGCCATGGCATGACGCGGGAGCCCGGTGCGTTCTCGCAGCAAGACGAAGCCCGGGACCCGGAGGGTCGGACCAATCCTTGGTACTACGAGATGGCCGAGCCCGGCTTCAATTATCGGGCCTGTGATCTACAATGCGCGCTCGGAGAGAGCCAGTTGCGGAAGCTCGGGGCGTTCCTTGCCCGGCGCCGGACCCTGGCCGCGCGTTACGACACTTTGCTGGCGTCCCTGGCAAATGTGGTCAGGCCTGTTCCGCGCCTGAGTTCGGCGGACGATGGCTGGCATCTGTATCCTGTACTGATTGATTTCCCTGCGCTGGGTCTGTCGCGGGCAGAGGTCATGACTCGTCTGAAGGATGCGGGGATCGGGACGCAGGTCCACTATATCCCGGTGCACAGGCAGCCCTATTACCGCGGGCTCTACCCGGGGCTCAGCTTGCCGGGGGGCGATGCCTACTATGAACGTTGTCTTTCTCTGCCCCTGTTTCCTGCGATGAATGACAATGATGTGGATACTGTTGTCAATGCTCTCGCCGGCATTTTGACCGACACGGCCTGATGCAAGCCGTCATTGTGCAGGCGCGTATGACCTCGACCCGCCTGCCGGGAAAGGTGCTGATGGATCTGGCGGGGCAGCGCGTATTGCGTCATGTGCTAACCCGCTGCGCTGCTATACCCGGCGCAGACATCCTCTGCTGTGCCGTGCCGGCAGGAACCGAGCATGATGAGGTTGCCCGTGAAGCCCGTGCCTGTGGAGCCGAGGTTGTGCAGGGCTCTGAAACTGATGTGCTCGACCGTTACTACAATGCCGCGAAGGCCCTAGGTGCGTCCGCGGTCGTGCGTGTGACCAGTGACTGCCCCATGATCGACCCGAATCTCTGTGGAGAAGTGCTGGCGGCGCTCGGCGGTGGCCGGGCGGCTGATTATGCGGCCAATAATTTCAGCCACGGCTTCCCCCATGGGCTGGATTGCGAGGCCTTTACATGGGAGGCGCTGCAAATGGCCTGGAAGGCAGCGAAACTGAGCGACGAACGGGAACATGTGACGCCATGGATGCGCAACAGCGACCAATTGCGGCAGCTGGCCATTGATGGTCCCGATGCCGCGCTGGGCAAAGAACGCTGGACCCTGGATTATCCGGAGGATCTGGCTTTTTTCCGCGCCCTTTTTCAGCACCTTCCCGCCGACAACTGGGACTGGCAGAGCGCCCTGGAGGTCGTCAGGGCTCATCCGGAGATTCGCGCGTTGAATGCGGCGCGCCATCAAAGGTGAGGCGCCGGGCTATTCAAGGCGATGCCGTCCTGGCAGAAATGACTTAAGATTTCCGCTTCCCGAGACGGCTTTGCCTACAAGCCGGATGGGTAGTTTTATGATCGCGGTTCTAGGGCTTGCGCAAAATGCCCTGGTACTTTCCCTGATCGACGACGACGATGGGCGCAATGCCAATCTTCTCGCAGAATTGTTGAAAGCCGTCATTATCGCCGATGTCGTCCGATACTACGAGGCCGCCTGATCGAAGGGCATTCCAGAGAACATCGTAGCCCCAAAGCCGGCCCGGAACCGATTTATCGGAGTCGTAATGAGCGAAGTCGATAGAGCCGGCGGCGCGGGTGGCCTGCGGCAAGCCTTCGCGGTCTGCGCAGCGATAAATCTGCCAGTTGCCGCGAAGACCAGAGGGGACAACACAGCCGACCCAGTTGTCGCTCCGGAGTTTGAAATACGGAAGATCAACGCTGAAGAGTTGGCCTTGACGCTTTTGCAATGAGAGGAGGGTGGCAAGACTGGACCAGCCATAGGCGACGCCGGTTTCAATCCCGCGCGTAGCATTCAGACCTTCGACCAATGAATACAAAAGGGTCAAGTTGCCGGCGCCCCCCATCTTTATCGGGCAGTTTCCTTCAGCCTGCTTTGCTTGGTCGAAAACCTCGGGATAGATAGTTTCGGGATTGGCGACAGCAACGTTTAATTCGGCGAGGGCGTCCTCTGTCGAGATGGCGAGGTGCGCGCACCAGTCTACCGCTGCGTCTGCGGTTCTGCTCGGTTTCTGCTTCCCGAACAGTCTCGACACACGTTCGGCAATCTCCATTCGCCAAATCGCAGGCCAGACAGCGGGTTTCAGCAGGTAGGGATAATAGGTGTAGACTAGATTAAATGCGGCTCTGAAATATCTCATAATATCCAACGGCTGCTGAAACTCTCGAAAAAACGGCTGTATTGCACGATTGTTGCGGGCGTGGGTCAACCTAGTGAACGTAAAGAACGCACACAAGAGCGCATGTGGAAGCGAGTTTTCTCCACCCAGGCCTGTTTAGGTCCGGCTGGATACTTTGTAATTGTTGGAATGTAGCTTGACCCTTATGGGCGCAGCGTTCAATTAGGTCCCACCCCGCCGATGCTTCACGTGTATTTTGCTTCTAAATTCAAGATTATGGTTTCTGACGCACTTGCAGCTACGAGGCCTGGGGTGGCGTTCTCGGGTAATGGCAAGGCAACGAGAGTGGAGTCGTCTGGTTAATGTATAGGCTTGGTAGATTATGGCGATTTCTCGTCTACTTAGGTTTGATTGTTTTATCCGGATTGGCGAAATGCGGTTTCGGAAGTCCTGACGTCCAGCGCCTACTCAGTTTCTTTCGGTCTTTGGGTAAAGAAGACAGGCAAATATTTTTTGTCCATGTCGTGAGAGCGCTAAAGCAGATAGGTCTGAAAAAAGACGGTATCGCCCGTACGCTTATCAAGCCTATTGACGAGTGTTTGGTACGAAAGAGCGACCGGGTTTTTATTCTGGGTAGCGGTCCGAGTATCAATAAGCTCTTGCAAAGTGACTTTGATCAGATATCAAAGGACGACTCTTGGGGGCTTAACCTCTGGTTCGTTCATGACTTTGTTCCCGGTTTCTATTTCACTCAGTTGGGGAAAAAGACGGTGCGTGGGGCAGCCGTGATGGACTTGCTGGATGACATGTTCTTAAAGGTTGCCAGCAAGTACAAAGACACGAAGTTCATCATCAAAGGCGGTGATTTTCAACATGGTTACGAAATATTTGAAACAGACGGATTCAAGAAATTTGCAAAGTCGGGACACACCTCAATCTCCGTGTTGCCGGTTCTGCTTATCCCAAAGGGTGTGCAGAATGATCCATTGACTCTTTTTGACGATTTGAGGCGGGCGGCACTGCTTTCGCATGGCAGCGGTGTTTGTCCGCCAGTTCCGCAGATAAGAAACTCAATTGGCTTGTTGATCATGCTTGCGGTTCAGATGGGGTACAAGGAAATCGTTCTTTGCGGAGTGGATGGGAAAAGCAATGATCATTTTTATGATCAGGAAAAATATTTAGAGGCTTTTCCAGAATTGTCTGCGTTGCAGAAATATTATACGAGCGACGTCCATTCACACAGTATTCCAGACAAGACAACGGGTTTGTCCTCGCTCGACTATATTGTAGAAGTGGCAGAATATTGTGAGAAATCGTTTGGGGTTCGGACCAAAATTGCATCGGATGACAGTTACTTGTCAGGCAAATTGCCGCTACACGGATTTGAGGATCAGGAACGCCCCATTCCTCACACAATGCCTTGACCGAAATGCGCGTTTCGGAAACGGATTCAGCCGATAGCGGCGTACGACCTGACCCCATGAACCACATCTCGCGTCGTAGCTTTGCCAAGAAATGCATTTCAGTGGAAGCTTTCATCCCGCAAATTCTGTCCTATCCGTACTTTCTCAACGTTCGTTATCGATCGGGATAGCGGCGTATGCAAAAACACATATTGCTTCTGGTCGACAGCTACGTATCCGATAGAGATCCGCGGCATGGCTCAAAGTTTCGGCTGCATGTGAAAGCCTATAAAGAGAGAGGCTACAAGGTAGGGGTCGTTGCATTGATGCAGCGCGACTACAGCCTGTGGGACTGTTTGCGCCGGGGCGGTTTTATGTGGGAGGAGAGAGAGTTCGATGCGCCGGTTATCCGCAACTGCGAGTTCTATGCGCTGACCTCAAAAATCTCTTACTTGCAACGCATGCCGGTTGCGACCCGGCGTCTTGGTCCAAGCTGCTTAAAATACTACATAAAACGCCATGGGCGGCCGGACCTGATACATGCGCATGGTTCGAAGTGGTGCGGATATGCGGCGAACGTAGTCTACCGTGCAATGGGCATCCCGTACGTCTTGACCGAATATACCTCCAACTACGCCCGGGGAACCGTCAAGACAGAGGATATGCCATTGATGCGCCAGGCTTTTGCTCAAGCCAGTATGCGCGCCCCGATCAGCGAGAGCACAGGTGCCGTATTGGAGAATCTTTTTGGCGATGATGTTCGGCCATGGACGGTCGTTCCCAACATGGTTGACGACAGTCTGTTCGTGAAGCGAGGAAAGACTGCTCAAGGAACGTCCGGCGCCTTCACTTTTTTCACGGTGGGCCGGCACGACCCGGTTAAGGGATACGACCTCCTCCTGGAAGCCTTCGCCAAAGGCTTCAAAGGGCAGGGTGTCCGGCTCCGAATTGGGGGTAGCGGGCTGCTTTTCGATGACCTGAAAGCGACCGCGGTAGCTTTGGGAATCGAAGCGCAGGTATCGTTTCTTGGCCCGCTTGAACGCGAGCGCGTGGCCAAAGAACTGAACTTCGCGGATGCCTATGTGCTATCAAGTCACTATGAAACCTTTGGTATTCCAATTATAGAGGCGCAGGCTTGTGGTGTGCCAGTGGTGGCAACTGCATGCGGCGGTCCACAGCAACTTATTGATGCTAGCAATGGTGTGCTGGTGGAGCCGAAAAATGTTAATGCATTGGCAGAAGGGATGGCGTTGATAATGCGCGGTTATGATGAATTTGACAAAGAAGCAATTCGCGAACGCTGCTTGGCCACTTATTCTCCAGGTGCTGTTATGGACCAACTGGAAACGATCTACGATTCTGTGTTGAGTTAAAAATATGGACCGCGTAGTTCTCGATTGTGCCCAGAATTGTGTGAACTCTGGTTAGTGGGAAACTTTTTAACCAAGGGGGCATTATGCGTGGCGGTATTTTATAGAGTTCAGGGCCTTCGAGCGCTTTCCCATGTACGGCCAAACTGACGACCTAAAGGGGCTATAATAGCTTGTCACCCATAAATACCGACGGTTATGTAGAAACCGATATCACTTTCATAATACACGACATGAGAGGGGGGGGCGCTCAACGCGTAGCAAAGAACTTGATTGATGCTTGGGTCCAAAAGGGTCGCAGGGTCCAGGTTATTACCTGGATGGCACAAGAGACAGACTTTTACAGGTTGCCAGTCGACGTCCAACGTGTCGTTGTCGGGCAAAAACCGTCTGACGCAGGGCGTGCGGCCGCACATCTTTTTAATCTTGGCGCCATATTTAAGATTCGCCGGCATTTGCGAGAATCCAAGCCTAAAGCGGCCATTTCGTTCATCACAGTGACAAACATCTTTTTGATCCTGGCATCGCTTGGACTCAGGCGGAGGATTATTATCTCCGAACGAAACGATCCCACACGGCAAGAGGTTGGCTTTTTGTGGGAAAACTTGCGGTGGTTGCTCTATCGTTTCGCAGATGTTGTCACAGCAAACACTAAGCACGCTGTCATGGCTATGGAAGACTACGTGCCGAGACAGAAGCTGCTGTCGGTTCGCAATCCGGTTATTTTGCAGCATACAGGCGTTGATTGCGAGCGACTGCCTGTGATCTTGAGTGTTGGAAGATTGGATCCGCAGAAAAACCACCGCCTGATCATAGAGGCGCTGGGGCGGCTAGGCATAAAGGCTCAAGGTTGGAGCTTGCAGATACTTGGTGAAGGCCGTGAACGTGATATCCTATCAGACCTGACCGAGTATAACGGTCTGTCTGAACGGGTTACGTTACTTGGATTGGTGACGGATCCTAATCCATACTACCGGGCCGCCAGTATCTTCGTTCTTAGCTCAATATATGAAGGAACGCCAAACGCCTTACTCGAGGCCATGGCGCATGGCCTGCCTTGCATCGTTTCAGATTCTCTGCCGGGCGCTCTTGAATACATAGAAGACGATGTATCCGGTTTGGTTTTCCGCTCCGATGATGCAGAGCATCTGGCGGAATGTATGCAATCGCTCATTGATCAACCTGAACTGCGGTGGCGATTGGGGAGGGAGGCGCGGCGGCGGATGGAAAACTACTCACTCGAGATTGTTTCAGCGCAATGGGACCGATTGTTGTTTCCCTCGCCAGATGCCGAGCAATAGGCTTTAGAAGACGGCTGGTGACATGTTGGTGCGATACCTACGCCGATTTTAACGAATAGATCTTTGAACTGGTGGGAAATTCGTTGCAGTGTTATGCGATGAACCGATCAAACTGCCTGTTGAGCCAGAACGAAAGTCGGAATGCAGTATCGTAGAGAAATAGATGGCTTGCGCGCAGTGGCGGTGGTGCCTGTGATCCTGTTTCATGCCGGATTTGAGGCATTCAGCGGCGGGTTCATTGGGGTTGATGTTTTTTTTGTCATCAGCGGTTATCTGATCACGACGATTATTTATAGAGAAATTCAGGAGGGGGATTTCTCTCTCGTTAGATTTTATGAACGTCGTGTTCGCCGGATCTTGCCTGCACTAATGTTCGTGAGCATGGTTTGCATTCCGTTCGCTTGGCTTTGGATGCTCCCGGACGAATTTGCCGGATTTGCGAGGAGCCTCGTTGCAGTCAATATTTTTGCGTCGAACATTCTCTTCCTACAAGAGAGCAGTAAGTATTTTTCTTCCACTGCAGATCTAATGCCAATGATACATACATGGTCACTTTCAGTAGAGGAGCAGTTTTATTTTCTATTTCCTTTATTTATACTTGTGATCGCGCGGTCTGGTCGAGTATTTGTGTTGGCGCTTCTCGTTGTTTTGGCTGCTCTGAGCCTTGGTGTATCAGATTGGGGAGCGAAAACATACCCTTTGATCAATTTTTACCTGCTCCCGACGCGTGCCTGGGAACTTGGGATCGGAGCAATCTTGGCGATTGGTGCGACTAGCGTCGTACAGCGAAGTGGCTGGGTGGCACAGTCTGCTTCTGCTATTGGCCTTGCGATGGTCATTTATCCATTTTTCTTTTTTAGCAAATATGTAGGCACTCCAAGCTTTTGGACTTTGATCCCGGTGATTGGAACGGCGCTGACTATTGTTTTTGGCAGACAGGGTACAGTTGTCGGAAAAATTCTTGGCTGGAAGCCAGTCGTTGGAATCGGCCTTATAAGTTACAGTGCCTACCTATGGCATCAACCAATCTTTGCATTTGCACGTATAAGGCTGTGGGGTGAGGTTTCCGATGCAACCTATCTGAGCCTCAGCATATTGGCGTTGATCCTAGCATATTTTTCGTGGCGATTTGTTGAGCGGCCCTTTCGGAACAAATCAGCTTTCAATCGAAAGATGGTTTTTTCCAGCGCTGCCGGCTTTTCTGCCGCTTTGATAGCCTTTGGTGTTATTGGACACAAAGCTTCGGGTTTTCCGTGGCGCCACGGAAATGAAGCGCTGGTTCTAAATCTGGAGAATCGATTGCGCCCCAACCGCGGACTGGACAACACTTGCAATACGGTTTTTAAGCTGGTCCCTGAGTGCAGGACCAGCGATGAGCCGGAAATTATTGTCTGGGGCGATTCCCACGCGATGCATCTCGTCAATGGGATTATCGCATCAAACCCGGATGCAGCTATTGTGCAAATGACAAAAACCCGCTGCGCACCAATTTTAGATGTGGCCTCGATCGCCCCTCCAAGAAATACGGAAATGAGGGCGATATCGTGTTTGAAGTTTAACGAAAATGTTAAAAATTACATCTCCACAACAAAAAACCTGAAATTTGCTGTCTTGGCTTCTCCTCTCACGTCTTACCTCAAAGGAGATGCTCAGCTTTATTTTGATGGGCAGGCACGCGCACCGGATGTCGATTTTCTTGTGGAACGTTTTAAAGAAACCCTAGATTGGCTGCAGCAGAACAATGTGTCGCCGGTTGTGTTTCAGTCGCCGCCATCAAATGGAAAAAACGCTGCCAACTGTATCGCTCGTAGTATTTGGTTCGGCGCCAACATAACGAATTGCAATAGGTCGTTGAACGAAGTCGAAGTGGCCAACGCCACTGTTGATGGTTTCATGTCAAAGCTTGCTAAAAGCCATAAGGTTGTCAGATTAAAAGATTACATATGCAAAAACGGCGAATGTATAGTTACGGAAGATGGGGTGTTTATATACATGGACTCTGGACATCTCTCGCATGAAGGGTCTCGCCTTCTTGGCGAGAAGATGGATTTTTATGGTGTCATAACGGGAGACAAGAGTTTGTCGGTGCGGCAATGAGAGGTGGTTCGGCAAATCTGAACAGTTGAGATAAGTGGATTTTCTGCTGCTATTCCGACAGTTTTGTCGGGACGAA
>NZ_CAMZOF010000027.1 GCF_947331435.1 Pelagibius sp. Alg239-R121
ATCACGGAAGGCATTGCGATGGAGGGTGGTGCGGATACCTTAAACACGCTTTACGAATTGAAAAAACTCGGTGTAAGGCTGTCGATTGATCATTTTGGCACCGGCTATTCTTCGCTTAATCGCCTTAAGAACTTCCCGGTCGATAATTTGAAGATCGATCGGTCATTCGTGCGGGGCATCATGGTCGATGCCCACGATGCAGCGATCTGTTCGGCTGTGATCAGCTTAGGGCACAATATGAACATCAACGTGGTCGCGGAAGGCGTTGAATCAGAAGAGCAGCTCAAATTTTTGGCGGAGCGAAATTGCGATGAGGCCCAAGGGTTTTTGTTAAGCCGACCAATCGACGCCGACAAACTTAATGACCTCCTGCATCTCAAAATCCTCTCGCCTCTCACGGTCGATTCAAGAAAAGCAGGTTGATGAGGTCAGTTGCCAACGAACAGCGTCAGACGCGGCGGAAATCAGCAGCGGTAAGTGCGGCGATCGCCGCGCTCCGGATCCAGTGAGTAGTCTACAATCAACGAAGCGCCGTGAGCTGCGGAAAGTACAGGCTGCATCAGTTATAGATCGTTCACTCGCGGTTCGGAAAGTCGGCCGATAACTTTATCGCCAAATTCGCCATCAGCATCTTTCGACCGTATGTCTTCACCAAACGCTGAGTCCTTAGCCGACCGATGCGGCCGCATCGGTCGCAACTGACCTCGAGCATCGATATTGTCCGCTCGACGCAGCCAAGACTCCGCGCACCGATCATCGAACGACCTTTACGCTAGGCGCGCCGGATCATCAGCGCAATTCTTTAACCACCATTGAGGTAATTTTGTTGCAGAAAAACCCCAAATAGGTGAAGTTGGCCCTGCAGCGTCAACGGGCGCTGTGGGGCGTAGCAACCCCTCACAACACTCGGCTCCATGGCCGGGTGGCGCTTGCTGGTCCAGGGCTCCTGGCCTAAAGGCAGTGCGCCTGTCGTGTTGTGCAGGTTGCTAACACCCGGCCACCAGTCCGGAATCGCTCCATCATTATAGTTTTCCAGCCGCCAGGTGCCTTAGGCGTTGCTCAACGCGGGCATCTTCTGTTGTGGCCGGAAGAGACTGATGGGTATGCATACTTCTCCCTGGAAAATTTCAACGCCCTCACAGGTTGCCCAGACAGCCATGGACGTTTTTCTAGATCCGGTTTGGATGTTAAGTGAGCGCATTAAGCAGGCTAGGTCGGAAGGGGACGCAGAGGCCGAACGCTTCTTTTCCACCGCATTGGTTCTGCTCAACGACGGAACCGCATAGCTTGATAGAAGGTGTCGAGAAAGAGATTTATGCGCACGAGGCAAGCCGCCTTCGCTGACTTCTCGAAACGTCGACTCAAAGAGCCCTTCTACTACGATACTGCAAAGATCATCTGATAAGGGGTTTCTTGGACGCCGATGTCCTTGGACATCATTATAATGTTCTCGGCACCGGCTCAGGTGATCGAAGAGGGGCAGAATTTATCCCTTTCGAGCAGACGCTAACTCTTTAATCAATGACCTTGTAGCTGTCCTCATGTCGGGCTCCAGTTTCGCAAAATCCCTCAGAAGGCCAATTTCCAGTTTCCCAACCGGCTTCTGCTTGGGATCGGAATCCTTCTCGTCCAGGCCATAAAAAAGGCTTCAGATCGCAATGGCCAATTATACCAACTTGCGTGGCATCCGACTCATGAATGAGTTGCGTGCTGATGGAGCAATGTGATTCGTCATGGCAAACGATTACGAGGTTTGCCATGCCTGCTGCTATTGCTCTTCGATCTGATTTTGATGGCGGTTCTCTTCGAGAATTTGCGAAGGGTTCGAAGGATGCCAAACAGACCCGTCGTCTGCTTTGCCTGGCGTTAATCTACGAGGGCGCTCGGCGTAGCGAAGCGGCGGGCCTTGGTGGCGTTACGCTTCAGATCATCCGCGACTGGGTTCTGCGTTTCAACGCGGAGGGTCCTGCTGGTCTGATTGACCGTAAATCCCCTGGCCCGCAGCATAAGCTGAGTGGCGTTGTCACGGTAACAATTTGCAGTCTGTGGGAGTTTTTGGCACGTTAACCGTTTAGGCTGCAGTGACTACCGAATGCCATGTCTTCTTTGCTTCTCGGCGAAAATACCGGAGTGTCGTTCGAGAAATCAGATGACGTTGGAAGTTGAAGACATTGTAGATCGCAGCGTGGGTGAAGAGGAACCGTTGGGCTGACGCAGGCGATTTGAAACTCTGCATTCGTCGCTCGCGTTGTCGGACAGGCAAGTGCGAGTTTTCAGCCCGATTGTTGCTCCTTCCGCCGGTAACGTGTTTGCTGATCATCCCAAGTTCTCGCAGCGCAGCACCGTAGGACGGGAGTTTGTCTGTTACCACGGCGTTAGGTGCGCATCCCTGCTTGTTGAGCAACTTTCGCATCAAATTGAGAGCTGCTTTCTTACTTCGACTGGATTGAACCAGAACGTCCAGAACCTCACCCTCGCTGTCAACGGCGCGCCAGAGATACATGCGCTTGCCATTGATCGAGACGAATGCTTCATCCAGGTGTTACTGTGAAGCGGCTCGTGGACGCGCTCGCCTTAGCTTTCGAGCATAAGCCCGCCCGAACTTCAGCGACCAGCGTCGAACTGTTTCGTAACTCACATCGATGCCACGCTCCGCGAGCAGATCTTCAACGTCTCGAAAGCTCAGCGGGAATCGAAATTAGAGCCACACGGCTTGTTGAATGATCTCCGCTGGAAACCGGTGACGGCAATAGTTGACTGTCTTCATCGGAGCAGGCTATCAGCAGCGACAGCCAATGCCATCCATTGCCGTGACAACACCATCTGAGCAATCGGCTCGAGAGCGATCACGGCAAGCTGAAGCGCCTGATCAATCCGACCCTCGGCTTCAAATACATGAAGACCGCCTATGCCACCATCAAAGGCTTTGAGATCTTGCGCATGTTCAGGAAAGGTCAGTTCGATCGCTGGTTCTATGGAGAAACAGGACCAAAAGCAGAGGCTAAACTCATCAACCGTATATTCAATCTCTATGCCTGAAATCCGTCAAAAACCAAGACGACTCTGTCTTCAGCGGATGTTTGCAACAGGGCCGTCTGATGAAATCAAGCAAGACATCCTGCTGCATCTCCACCAAAAAGCGGTACTGCTTGGTCGCGATCTCTTCCATGGCTCGAGCAAACTTTCCGGCGTTAACGTGGTCACACTCTTCTCGTGTGGCGTGGGTCCCTGATGTCCTTCGTTTTCTTCGCATGCTATTTGCCACTCAGGAATTGGGACCCAGAATTAGATTCGTTAGTCGGGAAGACAATACTAGTTGAGCGATTCTCATCGGCCCAGATCGCAAATCATCAGATAAGCCAGTCTAATGATTACGCCGCAAGGCACCTCTCAACAGCTTCCAGCAAGAGGTCGTTGCGGATGGGTTTGTGAAGGGCTTCAGAGGCGCCACAGCCTTTCGCTAAGTCGAGAAAGTGGACATTGCTTATGCGTGACGCTCCCGAGATTGCAATTGTCCGCAGGTCAGGGGCGGTTTTTCTAATCTCGATGATCAACTCCAGGCCATCTTTTTCCGGCATGACGATATCTGCAATGACCAGGTCGATCGAGTGCTCTTTGATAACTTTGATTGCTTCAGCTCCATCGGGTGCGGTCACCGCTTTGTGACCGGCGCCTGTAAGGAGGGCGTAAAGCATTTCACAAATCAGTATCTCATCATCGACTATCAGTATTTGTGCCATTTATTTCTCCACATAAACAAAGTAATGCATTCTTTCATGTGAGTTGTGTAAAATATATAATTTTGACTGTTAGCGAGTTTTATTGAAAAAAGAAAAATAAAACAGTCAACGGAACATAAGAAACGAGTTTTAAGTTTACATATACCCACACATTTTTCGTTTGAAAAGCAAGTTGCCATTTACAGAATTACGCCGTCCTGGTTTTGTCGAGCGCGAGAACGAGTCCGTAAATGCTCTTCTTGATTTCAGTAGAAGAAATAGCTTCGAACTGGCGCATCAAGCGCGGCGTTGACCGGCCGGCATCAGCCGGCATTTGCGTATCCCGTGCATCGTCCTGCTTGTAATCGGCGAAAAATGCCTCGATGTTTGTCTCAAGCACGGCGGCAAGCTGATAGAGTCGGCCGGCGCTGATCCGGTTCTTGCCGTGTTCATATTTGTGCAGCTGTTGAAACGAAATTCCGAGCCGGCGTGCGACCTCCTGCTGCGTAAGGCCGACTTCGTCGCGGAGGCTACGGATTCTGGCTGCGACGTGCGTGTTGATCGAAGCTTGAATATCTGAAGACATGTCGGTTCCACCTTTCGCCGGATCGTTATTTCTGGAGCCAGAAAAAATACGTATCAGCGCTTGTTAAAAGTTCAGAGGGCGATTCACGTTCATGACTCTTCTCCGTCACGAACGGTCGCTCTCACTCCTATGCCAACCAGGCCGCATGTGTTTTTCGCTCGTTGTGTTGCGGCTCTAGGAACGGCTTGTCGTTGTGGCATGGTATCCGGACGACAATGCTTGTTTTGATCCAGCTCGGCCGACCGCAAAATTAGATCGTCCGTCAATCAATGCCTCCACCATCGAGACAATCTGAGAGCGGTCCAACCCTATATCCGTCAGGCAGTAGTCGCTTAAGTTCTGGAGTTCACGGATCGTGGTGCGCCGTCGGTGCCAACGGGCAATCCCTTTGATAATTCGGCTAATTGCGGCGGGACTCTGCCGGAAGCGCTTGCCGGGGTTAGAAAGTTGATAAGCTGGGTTCATGGAGTCCTCCATTGAATTCCGGTTCGACCACTCGCGGCTCACCTGTCCTTCGAACCCAGGTAAGCCACTTTCTCCTGGGATTTCTCCGGTGTCGACTTTCAGGTGAACTACGGAGTGTCTCGTGTTTTCAACAAATGTTTAAACGAACAATATAATGTTTATACAAATTTTGTTTACAAAAGATGAAGTTCATGCGAGAGGGCAGGGCGTTTGATCAGGTCATTCTGGTCGCCGTGGTTCTTGTGGTGACAATCTTCGCACCAGGCGATCAGAGTGATATTGGCATCCGCCATGGTGCCAAGGTTCAAATCATCCACTCGACGGCCCTTTCATTATGTTCGGCTTTCTGCTGATGAGCGATTTTTCTGCACCCGTTGCAAAACCCAACGATTATGCAATAGAGACATTTTAAAAAATCCTATTGCGTGTGATAGCGTCAATATATACCCTCATAGGTGTAGTCGGTATTTTGACGCCGAGATGCTGATTGCCGAAGACGTAGAAGCCGGACCACTCCGCACAGGTCCGGCTTCTTTCGTTACCGGCTCAAAGGCGAGTCAAGTCAAGTTAAGGAGACACCCGAGATGATCGAAGACCTTTCGCAGGGCTTTGAAGAGACAAACTTTGAATACACCGCAACCGACTCCGACGGCAACAACGTGCCGGTTCTTGTCAACGATCTGGAGGTTACAATCGTTGACGAAGATGATTTGGCTGCGGGAAGCCACCGATCGGATCCGACGAGTGTAACTGCAATTCTCGGGGTCGATTTTGGCGCTGACGGCACCGGGTCCGTGAGTGCTGCCGACGGTCCCGCGGGGCTGACCTCGAACGGCGCGCCCGTGATCTACAGTTACGATGTCGACAGCCAGACGCTGACGGCCTCAGTCAATGGCGCGACGGTTTTCACTGTGGTATTCGACGTATCGGCGGGAGAGTTTGGCGAGTTCACCTTCAATCTGGAAGGCCAGCTTGATCATTCCCTCAGCGGCGAAGATCTCCTCAATTTGGGGATTTCCTTCACCGCGACCGACAGCGACGGCGACTTCGTCGAGGGCACGGTCAACGTCAGGGTGATCGATGATGTTCCGGCCGCTGAGGACAACGTCGATACGGTCGAGGAGAACGCGGTCGCGACCGGCAACCTGATCACCGACGCCGGACCCGATGGGGTCGACGAAGTCGGCGCGGACCAGCCCGGCGTCATCAGCCGGATCGTCCACGACGGTGTGACCTACGAGTTGAATGCCGATGGCTCTGCTCTGAGCGTGTCCGGCGGCGACCCGGCGCCGGTGGAGAATGTTGACTACAGCTTCGATGGCACGACCCTGGTCATCAACGAAACCGAGCAGGGCGGCAGCCTCTCGGTCGTGATGACCGGTGACGATGCCGGCGACTACAGCTATCAGGCAGCGGATGCCGATCACGAGACGGAAACCGCGACAGCGGGCTTCGAACGTGAAGAGAGTTTGTATAAGTCGATTGAAGAATGGGTGGCTTCTTTCGAAGACCAGGGTTTCACGATATCTGCGTCCCGCTGGAACAGCGAGACCAACAGCTACGATGAGGGCATCGAGCTCGAAGCGGAAGAGCTGTGGATCGAAGACAGATATCTCTACGGCGGCATCGGTACTGTCCGCGGCGATGACGGCGGTGACTGGGCGGAAACCTCTTATCGCGATGTCGAAGGTTTACCGGAAGGAGCGGCTTACGAGTTTATCGAAATCGGCCTGCCCGGACCGGCTGACGCGGCCAGCTTGACCATCGGGGCGCTTTTCAACGGTGATCTCTACGATTACGGCTTTGTCGAGCAATTGATCGTGGAAGTGTCGAGCGACGGAGAAAACTGGGAAAGGGTGACGCTCGAAACCGTGCGCGGTGACTATGACGGTCTCGTCACTGTAAATGTAACCAGCGAGGAACCCTTCAATTACATTCGGGTGACGCCCGTGGACAACGGTGCGTCGAGCTCGAATAACAGTGACTTCGCGATTGTGGGTGTCACGGCTTATGACTGCACGCCGGTCGAGGAAACTTTCGACTACACTCTGCGCGATGCGGATGGCGATACCTCAAGCGCGACCCTGACCGTTGGCATCGAGCCCGGTGTGGCCGAGCCGACAGTCGAAGTCCAGGTTGAGGCCGACAGCGGCACTGTCGAGATCGAGCGAGACATGACCGGCACAGCGCAGGTTACTGCGACAGCTTCGGGCGATGACGTGATCACGGATTTCGAGATCACCGGCCTGGATCCGAATGCGGTCTACGACTTCCGCCAAATCGAGCTGGATTATCCGGGGGCGAGTGTTACGGTTTCGGAAGATGGCACCTCGGCAACGGTGACTGGCTTGAACGCCGCGTCGGTTACCACCAGCTTCGAGGTCACGGCGCCGTCCGATAGCGACGTAGATCTCGGGAGCCTGACGGTTACGGCCACGGCTCGGGACGAGGGTCACTGCCATGCCGACATTACGGCGACGGCAAGTGCCTCAGCGGAGGTCATCGTCGATGATGATGACGTTCCGGTCGCAAAGGACAACGTCGATAGGGTCGAGGAGAACTCTGTCGCCACGGGCAACCTGATCAGCGACGCCGGACCCGATGGGGTCGACGAAGTCGGCGCGGACCAGCCCGGCGTCATCAGCCGGATCGTCCACAATGGTGTGACCTATGAGCTGAATGCCGATGGCTCCGCTTTGAGCGTGTCCGGCGGTGAAACGGCGCCGGTGGAGAACGTCGACTACAGCTTCGATGGCACGACGCTGGTCATCAACGAAACCGAACAGGGCGGCAGCCTCTCCGTTGTGATGACCGGTACCGACGCCGGCGATTACAGCTATCAGTCGGCGGATGCGGATCATCAGAGAGAAATCGCGACAGCCGGTTTCGAACCTGAAGAGAGCCTGTATAAGACGATTGAAGAATGGGTGGCTTCTTTTGAGGATCAAGGCTTCACGATATCTGCGTCCCGCTGGAACAGCGAGACCAACAGCTACGATGAGGGCATCGAGCTCAATGAGAAAGAGCTGTACATCGAAGACGGGAACCTCTACGGCGGCATCGGCAGCGTCCGCGACGAGGGCAACGGTGACTGGGCGGAGACCTCTTACCGCCCCGCTGAGGGACTAGCGGAGGGTGCGGCTTACGAGTTTATCGAAATCGGCCTGCCCGGACCGGCTGACGCGGCCAGTTTGACCGTTGGGGCGCTATTCAATGGCGATCTCTATGATGATGGCTTTGTCGAACAGCTGATCGTTGAGGTTTCGAGTGACGGAGAAAACTGGGAAAGGGTGACGCTCGAAACCGTGCGCGGTGACTACGACGGTCTTGTCACTGTGAATGTGACCAGCGAGGAAGCCTTCAGTTACATACGGGTGACGCCGGTGGACAACGGTGGACCGGGTCATACCAATAGTGACTTCTCGATTGTGAACGTCACCACTTATGACTGCGCCCCGGTCGAGGAAACTTTTGACTACACCCTGCGTGATGCGGACGGCGATACTTCGAGCGCGACTCTGACCGTGGGCATCGAACCGGGCGTGGCCGAGCCGACGGTCGAAATCCAGGTTGACGCCGACAGTGGCGCGATTGAGATCGAGCAAGGCAAGACCGGCACGGTGCAGTTCACTGCGACAGCTTCGGGCGATGATGTGATCACGGATTTCGAGATCACCGGCCTCGATCCGAATGCGACTTATGACTTCAGCCAGATCGAGCTGGATTATCCGGGGTCGAGCGTTTCGGTTTCGGAGGATGGCACTACGGCCAAGGTGATTGGTTTGAATGATGCGTCAGTCACAACCAGCTTCGAGGTGACGGCGCCTTCCGATAGCGACGCCGATCTCGGCACCCTGACGGTCACGGCCACTGCGCGGGACGAGGGTTACTGCCATACCGACATTACGGCCACCGCGAGCGACTCCGCGGACGTCATCGTCGACAATGACGTGGCGGAAGACCCCGATCTGGTGGTCGGCAGCAACGACAATGACGAAGCCTCGAGCGACACACCGCATCATGTTCCCGGTGAAAATTCGCCTACAGAGGGCGAGATCCTCGGCAGCGACAGCGACGATATCCTAAGCGGTGACGTCGGCGGTGCGGGCTCCACGGACGTGGCGGTAAACGTCTCCTACGTGATCGACGTGTCGGACTCCATGAGCTTCGTCCGGGTCAATATCCCTGACTATCAGACCTCGGGACCTGATGCCGACGCCTACTTGTTCGAAGGCCTGCCGCCGTTCTCGTATGTGCAGTATGGTGACGCATTTGAGGACTCCGTATACGTCGACAGCTCGGGCACGGCTATTCTGAGCGATGACCAGATGGGCGATCTGATCATCCGTCTGCCGGACGGTACGCTTGATCTCAATGAGCCAAGCTTCAACGTTTCGGTTCAGCCCTTGGTCTACACCGACAGCGGCGCAGAGCGCGTCGGCGAACCGCGCAGTGAAAACGTCGACCCGAAGGAAGCCGGTCTCGTCGAGGCCAAGGAAGCTTTCACGGCCCTGCATGGCTCCCTACGTGATCAACTGACAAACAACAGCCTGACGACATTCCAACTGGTCGCCTTCAACGGTGACGTGGTTGTCAATCAGGTCTTCACCTACGATGCGGTCGATGATCGGTTTGAGAATGAGTCAGGTGAGGCTCTGGAGAGCGTGATCGCCAGCCTGGGAGCCTCGGACGGCACGCAGTTCGAAAACCCAATGCAGGCGGTTGAAGACTTCCTCAACGAGGACGACCGGCATGACGGCGCCATTAACAAGGTCTATTTTCTGAGCGATGGCGAAGACAACGATGGCTACGACGCCTCGATCGATTTCGAGGGGATCGATGTCAGCGTCCATGTCTTCGGCATCGGTACGGAGATCGTGCCCGAGCAGCTGGCTCAGGTCGCAGGCGAGGGCAATGCCGACTCCACCACGGTCATCGTCGAGGATGCGAGCGACCTTTCGACCCTGCTCGGAGACCAGACCCTGACGATCCTGAACGAAGTCGGTGAAGATGAGATCATCGGCGGCGAGGGCAATGATTTGATCTTCGGTGACGTGATCGATACCGACTGGATGCTCGACCCGGTCGAAGAGGGCGGCTTGGGCGCGACCGGTGAAGCCGGAGGTGGTTACCAGACGCTGGTCGACCACTTGACTGCGACTCTCGGACATACGCCGAGCAAGCTCGAGGTCATGACCTTCATCCAGGATAACCAGGAACGTTTCGTTCAAGAGTCTTCGGACGACACCCGTGGTGAGGCAGACTTGATCGACGGCGGTGAAGGCGATGACATCCTACTCGGGCAGGGTGGTGCGGATATCCTGATTGCCGGCGGGGGAGACGACCAGCTCTTCGGTGGCTCGGGCGACGACACCTTCGTGTTTAGCCTTAGTGTGAACGAAGGCACCAACACCATCTTCGACTTCTCCGCCGATAGTGGCGACCTTTTGTCCTTCGACGATGTGGTGGATGGCAGTGATGCCGGCACGGACATTGGTATTGAAGATGCGGTCGCTTCTTTCAGCAAGACTGGCGATGTAGTCACGCTGGAACTGCAGAGTGGTTCGACGGTGGTGTTCCAGGATCTGGACGATGCCTTCAACGATCTGGCCGATCTGGACACCAATACCCTGATCAACGGAGCCTGATTGCCGAACATACGGAAGCCGGACCCCGGGAACCTGGTCCGGCTTCTTTCGTTCGTCTTCGGGGAGAAGGGCGGGAAGCTGCCCTTCGCTGCATGAAGCTTGAACTGGTGCTTTGTGGACAGATCTGACATCTGGCTTGATCCGATCCATGTCCGCTAATGACGGTGGTCTCAACAGGTGGCCGCAACACTTTAGTCTTTGAGGAAAGATGGAGTGTTGGACATGAAGTATCGTCGCCGT
>NZ_CAMZOF010000028.1 GCF_947331435.1 Pelagibius sp. Alg239-R121
GAGCAACAGCTGATCTAAACCCCAAACTGGGTACTTTTCACTCGGCGCTAATGGGTAGTTTCCATCCGGCACTCACACCGAACCACACGGGAAGTCGTTGGATGGCTCTACGAGTGGAACACTGGTTCGCAAGTGCCCATGTGGAAAAACGGTCGCAGAAGCGACGTGATCTACGAATAGCGGCTTACCGGATGCCTGAACGGCACACATAGCACTTCATATCCTTGACCTCGCCGTCTCTATCTTAGATCCGCACGTGAAAACGGACTCGCAGATCAAGCAGAAATCTGTGTGCAAGGCACTCTCTTTGTAGATCTCGCGAACTAGAGTTTTCTCAATCTTCATCGCAATTGGCCCGTGTGATGATTGAGTACTCTTCAGGGCAACGATGTTCGGAAAAATTGAACATATTATTCTTGCCATCTTCACACAGCGATAGATCACAATCAGCGACAATCAACTCATCCTTACTAGAGGACGTTTGGGCCACAATTTCCCCATGAGGCGAGACTATGCAGCTGCCAGCCATAAGGTCTTGCCCATCTTCGCAACCAGACTTGGCAACCGACACGACCCAGGTGCTGTTTTGGTAGGCACCCGCCTGAACGCACAGGTGGTTGTAGAACGCACGTCTATGCGGAGGTTCAGGGTGCTTTGCGTTGTGGGTCGGTGTGTTGTAACCAATCAAAACCAGCTCAACCCCTTTGAGGCCAAGAACTCTAAATGTTTCAGGCCAACGTCGGTCGTTACAAATACACATCCCAAGTTTCCCGCCTAGGTGATCCCAGACCGGGAACCCAAGATTCCCCACCTCAAAGTACTTTTTTTCCAAGTGCTGAAATGAACGCTCTGGATCAAATTCGTTGTGACCGGGTAGGTGTATTTTTCTGTACTTTGCGATTATTTCGCCGTTCGGGTTGATAAGGATTGAAGTATTATACCTTCTTGTTATACCTGCCTCTGGCACCAACTCAGCATAACCAAAATTCACTGAAAGCTTGAGACGCTGAATCGCTGCAAAGAGAGGGCGGGTCTCCTCGCCTGGCATCTCTTTTTCAAACCAATAGTCCAGTTCGGCCTCGTCCGTGATTTCGTATCGGGGGAAGAATGTCGTAAAAGCAAGCTCCGGAAACACGACAAGCTCAGATCCCTTGGATTTAGCCTGTTCAAGAAGCCCAACCAATCGGTCGACAACCGAGCTTCTACTGTCGGTTGGCTGAATTGGACCTAGTTGTGCTGCTGCGATTGAAATGACCCTGTTTTGCTTTCTCAAATCTAACATTTTTTCGGACTACCTCATTGAATCTTTGGTTACAGTCGCGCTTGCAGTCAATTACAACAAATGCAAAAATATTCCCCATCAATAACAAGGTGTAATATGCAGATTCGTCAGCTGGAGATGTTTAGAGCGGTCATGCAGTCGGGATCCACGAGTGGGGCTGCAGAGATCTTGAGTGTCTCCCAGCCCGCCGTAAGCCGCATGATCAAGCACGTGGAAGAAGTATTGGCTTTAAGACTGTTCGAACGCGTTGGTGGACGGTTGCATCCGACCGCTGAGGCGCATCAGCTCATGGACGAGATTGAACCTCTCTTTATTTCTCTCGAGGCCGTCCGCAACCGTGTCAAAGACATTCAGACCGGCTCTAAAGGGCATCTCCGAATTGTCTCGACCTCCAACATGGCGTCAACGATTATTCCCGAGGCATTGTCAGGATTCTTTGAAAACCGTGACCAGTTTCAAGTCTCCGTCGACGTCAAAAGATGGGAAAATGTCATTGAATATGTCGAACGAGGCGTTTCAGATCTTGGATTTGTCTTTTCTGCTCGCGAAATTCCGATGCATTCGTTGAATGCGCAGCCAGTAGGGATGGGAAGAATGGTTTGTTCTATGTCGGAAGACCATAAATTGGCTGCAGTTTCCGTCATCAGGCCTTCTGATCTGAAGGAGCACAAGCTAGTAAAGCTGGAAACGGGTAGCCCTCTCGGACAACTGATCGACAGAAGTTTCCAACAGTTCGAAGAGGACATACCATTCACAGTTGAGACCCGCTACTGCCAAACAGCCTGTGACATTGCGAATGCCATCTCTGGCGTAGCGATCGTTGATGAACTCACGGCCAATAACAACACAGCCAAGGGAATGACATTTAGAAACTACGTTCCAAAGATTGAGCTCACAGCCTTCGCAATTTTTTCAAACACACGACCAATGTCAGTCCCCATGAAGAAGTTGATCTCAAGAGTTGAGGCATCTTTTGTTGAGTTTTCTTCCTCGCTGGCACGCGGTTCTGCAAATTATTGATCTATGACAGTAAATTCGGCAGCCAAAGTGCGATGCCAGGTACAGCGATAATCAAGACCAACACCGCGATGTCGGCAAGCAGGAATGGCATACAACCGCGGTAGATTTTCTCAATTGGAATGTCATGCTCTTTTGGGATTACCCCTTTGATTGCGAACACGTTCAATCCAACGGGGGGAGTGATTGCGCCGATCTCAGTCAGTTTCAATGCCACAACGCCAAACCAAATGGGATCGTAGCCCAGCTTCAGCAAGAGAGGCATCACTATCGGAAGCGTGAGCGCATAGATTCCGATTGGCACCATGATCATACCCAGCAAGAATATAATCACCATAACGCCAATCAAGAAAGCAAGAGGAGGCAAATTCAACTCAATTAATGCGGAAGTTAACTGCGTAGGAAGGCCCGTTACGGCTAGGATGCGACTGTAGAACAGAGCGCCGATGTTGATCAGGAACAGCATCGACGTGACTTTAGCCGCATCGTGAAGCGATAGGGCGAGTAACTTTTTGTCACGCAAGGGGCCGAGCCCTGCGCCAATTATCAAAGCTGACAGAGCACCAGCTGCAGCAGCTTCGGTCGGAGTTAGAAATCCTCCATAGAGCCCACCCAATACTACTGATGCGATCAGTACGATAGGCCAGACCGAGATCAGCGAATACTCGCGGTCATCGTCGGTCTTTTGGGTTGCTTCATCTTCCTCATGATACGACTTGAGCTCCGGAGCCAATGATGGATTGCGCCGTACCATCCATATTATTAGGGCCGAATAAACCAGCACGGTTAACAGCCCAGGCAAGATGCCTGCTGCGAAAAGCGCTCCAATCGATTGCTGAGTGAACAAGGCGTAAATGATCATCATCATGCTTGGCGGGATCATTGACGCGAACGTGCCAGCTGAGGCAATGACGCCGACGGAAAGCGCTTTGTTATAACCTATTTGGATCATTTCTGGCAAAGCCATGCGACCAAATATTGCTGTCGTCGCAATGGACGAGCCAGAAACAGCACCAAAAAGCCCGCAGCTAAATGATGTTGCAATCAACAGGCTGCCGGGTAACCGACGCGTTGCGGAGTGCATTCCGAGATAGGCGCGTCGCGCCAGTTCGCCATTTGAGGCAAATGATCCCAGTAGAATAAACAAGGGGATTGCTGTCCAGGTTGGACTTGCAATCGAAAAGTAAGCAGCCTGACCAACAAGCGTGATGGAACTGTCAAAACCGAGAAGAAGGACAGACGAGATAAATCCACTAAGCAAGAAAGCCAAACCGATTTGCAAGCCGATAGCCATCAGCAAAAGCAAAAGAGCGATGCACAGCCCGCCAGCTACAAAAAATTCCATTCAGTGTTCCTTTGAGATCTGACTCTCGTGCGCAATCAATCTTGGCGGTGATCGCGTGTTAGAATTTGTAGAAAGAAAATGGCCATTCCGATGCACATGGCGAATTTTGTGGGCCAAATCGGAAGGTTCACGACACCTTCGATTGCATCATTTCTCTGGTAGGCTTGGGCCGCATCAACCACGACTGCATAAGTCAGGATGCCGACCGTAATAAACCCCAAGATCCAAACCAGAAACGATGTCATTTGTTTGATGTTTTGCGGCAATCTGTTGGTCAAGAACTGAAGGCGAACATGCTGATCTTCAGCTTCGCAATGGGCAAATCCAAAATAGATTACAATCATCATCACAAAGACGGAGAGCTCCGCCATCCCTTGCAATGGATAACCAAGGTTCCGCATAACGATATCCAAAACCAACACAGCCATGAGCACACTCATCAGCAATCCAGCAATCACCGAAAACAGGCCACCTACCTTCTTGATCAACGCCCGCATGAATTTCTCCTGTCTTCGGTGAAAACCCCCAACCGGCTTATCCCCTGCCGCCGGTTGGGGAGTGGTTTTATCGTGCCAAGGCTTCGGCGTGGATTGCCTTGACTTGCTCCATAACTTCGGCCGCATTGGCCAAACCAGCTTCTTCAGCGGAGGTGATCCATTCCGCACGCAGGTTTTCAAGTTCGGCTGCGTTTTCCCACTTTTCGACATCCGCTCCAGAAAGCTCGGTCACGCGATAGCCTGCCGCCTCCTGCTCTGAACGAACCTGATCGAAAGCAGCATTATAAACGGCAGAAAATTCAGCCTCCGCTGCTCTCGACGCTTCTACCAGACCAGTGGCAGCCTCAGCGCTCAGACCTTCAACGAAGCTCTTGTTCGCAATGTGAAGAAACGGAACTGCAAACCATAGCTCTTTTGAAATGAGCAAATTCTGCGCCACCTCATCGAACTTCATGAGGTGCAAGCCATCATAATTGGTGAAGGTTCCGTCGATACTGCCAGTTTGCAGCGCGACATAAACGTCTCCCCAAGGCACTGATACAGGCACGGCACCAGCATTTTCCAAGTACTTCAGTGGCCACTTACCGCCCGCGCGCCATTTGTCGCCCGAAATGTCATCAATGCCATTGAGTTCGTTTCGACCAACGAACGCGCCGGGAAGACCGGCTGTTACCATCAAAGGAACAACGCCTTCCTTTGCCAATTCTTCCTTGAAGGCGGGAACCCGATCATAGACCTGATGATAAAACCAGGCCATGTCGTCAAATTCTTGCGGTCCTCGTGGGAATAAAGAGAATATTGAATGGGCTGCTAACCGATTGGGATAGTGTCCTGGATAGACAAAACCCATATCCGCTACACCAGAACCCACTCCAGCCAACACTTCTTTGGAGCCCATAAGGGTTCCAGCAAAAAACTCCTGAACATCAATATCGGTTTGCGATTCGATCGCGGGGAGCCATACATCGGCAACAAATCCCGTACGCATGCCTCCGTTGGGGTCGTGGTCGGAGTAGCGCGCATTTTCTGCGAGCGCCATTGTGCTTGCGCAGCACATCAATGCCGCAAGAGCCACTCCTTTCATTCCGCCTCGGTCTCCAAATCCTCTTGTCACTTTGCTCCGTGCCATGCCAACCCTCCTCTGTGTTGCATTGGTAACTACAGGTCTCGTGCACTGGCATTAAAGCCGGACACGAGTAGTGTGCGGGTAGGCTGCCCAGAAGAAAGCCTTAGTGCGAATGCTTTTGAAAGCCAAGTGAATAACGGATTGTTATATTGTATTTGACTTGAGATCATAGGAAGCGAGACCGATCCACCTAAGTTTTTGCCATCTGGGTGTAGGGGTTAAACGGCTACTGTAGCGAATCATTCACCTAAATTAGCGGTTCTGAGTTCACGGAGTTATGAGGTTGTGCCCGCGCTATAGCAAAGAGTTATTCATTTGACGCTCAAATAATATGATTTTCATACCTAGCCGCGTGATAATCGGAAGGAGAGGCTTTACGGAGGAGACATGCTTTGGCTCAGTTAGAAAAAGTAATTTGCGGAAATATAGTTCTGCCCAATCGCACGCTGATGAGCGGTTACGTCGGCGTTAAGTCCGAGAAAATTGTCTGCATTGGAAGTGGCGAGCTCCCGAGTGCCCAACAATTGTTAAACTATACCGAGAGTTGGATTCTGCCGGGGGTAATTGACGGACAAGTGCACTCCTCTAGTCAATTGGGACAAGAAGGATTGAAGATCGCATCTCGTGCAGCCGCAGCTGGGGGCGTGACAACAATGGTCGAAATGCCCTATGACGATCCCGCAGCCATCTCTACACGTGAAGCCTTTGAAGACAAAGCAAACCGCGCAGAGTCCGAGTCGCTGGTTGACGTGGCTCTCTATGCGACGATCCTCGATGAAGCTGGACTGCAGGACATAGATGATCTGATCGCTCTCGGAGCTTGTGGGTTCAAGTTTTCAACCTTCGAAGCGGCGCCCGGCCGTTTCCCAAGGGTGTTTGAAGACGTCATTGAACAAGCAATGCTTAAGATCAAGCCCTACGGATTACCGATCGGCGTTCACAATCAGATTCAGGATCTCACGCTTCGAAACATCGAGAGGCTGACAAAAAATGGGGAAACAGATATCGGTGCTTTCCTAGCTGCACACACTGAGCTGATCGAAAATTTGGCAACATCGGCAGTTTATGAAATCGGCGCTATGACTGGGGCGAGGGCCCACGTCGTCCATGTGTCTACAGGTCGTGGATTTGAGTTGCACGAGATGTATCGAAACGCGGGACACAGTGTTTCGATTGAAACCTGTATTCAATATCTCATGGTGAATCATGAAGAACACGCGACCAAACTAGGTGCATTGGTCAAACACTACCCGCCGATACGCCGCAAAGAGCAAGTTGACAAACTATGGGAGCACATTGCACAGGGCAATTGCACTTTTGTTTCCTCGGATCATGTGAGTTGGTCACTTTCAGTCAAAGGTGATCCCAACATTTTCAAGAACAAATCCGGCGGGCCTGGGTTGGAGACTTTACTCCCTGCGTTCTGGACTGGATGTCAGGCTCGCAACTTGTCGCCCCAAACCGTGGCTCGCTTGCTGTCTGAAGGGCCTGCTGAGCATTTCTTGTTGCGAGACCGTAAGGGAGCTATCGAAGTTGGCTTGGACGCTGACTTGGTTGTTCTTGAGCCGAAAAATCATGTTTACTCAGCAGAAAATTCGCAGTCGGCCGTTTCTTGGAGCATGTTCGACGGCTTCGAATTCAGTGCGAAAGTTGCGGCGACGTTTTCTCGTGGTGAGCAAGTGTGGGATGGAACCAAAGTGATGGGAAACCACGAGAAGGGCGGGCGTGTTGTTCGGCCAAATTTGAAAGTCCAATAAAGCAATGCAGAACATCCAAATAAATTCACAACGCCTTTGGAATCGACTGATGAGGTTGTCAGAAATCACCGTGCCAGACCAACCCTGGACACGTCGGTCATTCTCCCCTGAATTTAATCGCGGTCGCCAGTGGCTTACCGAAGAATTCAAGAGTGTGGGACTAAACGTGTCCACAGATACGGCCGGGAACCTGATTGGTCGCCTCAACGGTAGTGCCAAGAAGAATCTTCCAATCATGATAGGGTCGCACAGTGACACTGTGCCATTCGGAGGGCGCTTTGACGGCATTCTCGGAGTACTGTCGGGGTTAGAAGCCATCCAGACACTGAAAGAAAATGGTGCCCTACCAGCTCATGATATCGAACTGGTAGATTTCTTGGCAGAAGAGCCAAGCGAATTTGGCCTTTCGTGCATTGGGTCAAAAGCGATGGCCGGTAAGTTGGAAAGCGAACAGCTCGATCTCACTGACGGAAATGGCAGAAAACTCGGAGACGCGATCCGATCCGTTGGCGGTGATCCGGAACTTTTGCATCAAGCCAGCCGTGGGGCAAACTCGATAGTTGCATATCTCGAAATCCACATCGAGCAAGCAACACGATTGGAAAGCGCGGGTCTATCGATTGGCGTTGTTACAGACATTGCCGCAATCCGCAGGGAAAACATCCGTGTGGTCGGCAGAGCCGATCACGCGGGCGCGACACCGATGGGGCTTCGCAAAGACGCTTTGGTAACAGCAGCTTATCTCATTTCCGCAACCGAGGAGCTAACCGAGGCAGCAAATGCAAGTGTTGCCGCAATTGTAGCAACGATAGGGAAATTGAGCGTTTCTCCAAATGCAGCGAATGCGGTGCCTGGAGAGGTTGAGTTCACACTTGAAGTCCGCAGTGGTGACGATGCGAAGTTGAAAGCGCATACTGACGGGCTTCTTAAAAGATACCGAGATATTGCACAAAGTCGGGAGCAAGCCGTCCACGTACAACAAGTCAGCTGTGGAACCTCAACCAAGTCGGCAGCCAAAGTTATGCGTGCAATAGAAACAGCGTCTCAAAACGAAGGCCTTCAGACGATGCAGTTGTCCAGTGGGGCGGGTCATGATGCAGTATACGTATCGCATTTGGGCCCAGCAGGCATGATTTTTGTACCATGTCGTGACGGCCGCAGTCATACACCAGAAGAATGGGTCGACGAGGTCGGATGCGCTAGAGGGGCGCAAGTTTTGCTTGGGGCGCTGCTGGAGCTCGATAAAGAATGACACGCCTGATTAGTTCCGACCTAGACCCAAGGCAAAGGTATAATCTTCTCACCAATATTGTCATTCCACGACCTATTGCTCTGGTAACTACCGTCGACAAAGCTGGAGGGAGAAATGCTGCCCCGTTCAGCTTCTTCAACGCAGTTTGCGGCAATCCCCCCACCGTCATATTGGGGATAAACCGCGATGATCCTGCTCGCGAGAAGGATACGGTAGCGAACATCCAAGACACTGGAGAGTTTGTCGTAAATTTGGTAGCTCAGGAAATGCTCGAAAAGATGACTGTTTGCGAAGTGGATGTTCCAGCCCACGTTGACGAATTGAATCTTGCCGATATCGAGGTTGAACCTTCAGCGACAGTGTCAGTGCCAAGATTGGTGCAGACACCGGCGAGTTTGGAGTGTCGCCTAAGGTGAATTAGTTCTGACCTGATCTGACACAGCTCTGTTGGAGGAGCGAGGGTTACCGGTTTTGATGGTGGTGCCAAGCC
>NZ_CAMZOF010000029.1 GCF_947331435.1 Pelagibius sp. Alg239-R121
CCTGGTCGCGGCGTAACCGAGCAGGGAATCCACTTAAGAAACGACAAGAAACTGCTCAAACAAACCGAACCACCTCTGTGACAGCTTGCTAAAGGTTTCGAGTGAGCGTTAGAACTGGAACAGTGCGATGTTGGGTAGGCGCCAAGATATAGATTTGGAAGTAAACAATCATCTGCGTAAGTATGTGAATATCGTTCGGCGCTAAGCGGAAAAACTTGAAACCAACCGAGCCGCCGCCCGGAAAAACGCACGCAAGACTATGGAGACTAAGACTGCGGACTGGCATATGCTGGTTTATGGAAATGTGAGCATTCTCAATGTAAGATTCAACCCACTTTGAAAAGAATCTAAGTTCGCGAATGTTTGTAGCCAGGCTACGTAAGAAATCGTAAAGAAAAACCCGAGTAGGGCTTGTACCTTGTGGAAAGCTCGAGGTTGAGACTTCAGTTTTGGCATCAAGATACGTCGGTAGAGATGATAGCCGGCGACAGCAAGACCGTGCATCACCCCCCAAAACAAGTAGTTTGATGTGAAGGCGTGCCAAGCTCCAAATACGATGAAGGCAAAGAGTGTCGCTGCGTAGTTTGACCAATCCTTTTTTATGACTCCCACAATCGGAAAAAAAAGGTACCGCGCGATCCAGTTACCCATCGAGATGTGATACCGCTGCCAGAATCCCTGAATGTTAGTGACAAGCAGTGGTCGATTGAAATTTTCAATCACCTTGATGCCAAACAAATATCCTGAGCCGATGGCTATCTCGGAAAATCCGACAAAGTTCAAATAAGTATAGAAAAACTTCAGTCCCACGAATGTCCAGGCGGTTGAGACCGAAAAGGCTTCAAACCCCTCCGGTGTTGAGAAGTGACTGCCCGAAAGCAAACCATCGATTAACGCATCACATATGTAGTGGACGAGGAAAATACCCCACACAATACGCGCAGCGCCAAGGATCAACTGATCCATCTCGGGTTTGCTTCGTAATTGCTCGGCATCGAATTTTTCAATGCGCTCTACTGGTCCAATCGTGACAAGCGGGAAAAAAAACATGAACAGAGAGAGTTGGCGGAACGAATAGCTTCGTTGCTTCGCATAATTATCAATGACGATGCCGATCGACTTCACCGTCGAGAAGGCAATTCCAAACGTGTAAAGCGCGCTCAGGTCTGCAAACAGTCGTGTGCTGATCATTGGAATCAGCGCAGCAATGATTGAGAGTAAAAGGGTTCGGCGGCGTCTGGGGACGACTACTCTGTTGGAAAGGTATGCAATAGTAGTCAGGTAACCAATGGCTAAGAAGCCGCCTGGCGATATACTAAACACAAATATTGCGGACAGGGTCGCCAGAATAACTGTTCGGTATCTCACAATGTTTGACGGAATTGCCCAAAAAATAACTGCTGAGGCTACGAGGGCAAGGATATAAAATTCTAGATCAGCAAGCACGTTCAGTTCTTTTTAGTTTCACAACCGTTCGCCAACTCCTGTTGCGCGGTTTCGATTCCGACAAGTTGCAGGTTGGGCGCTCCATATTTCCCATGCGCAATTTCCTGCGGGAACTGCGTGTCGAAGTATTCAAGTACATCTGATGCGGTGGAGTAGTCGGAACCCGCCCGGTCTTGAACAAGTGTTACCGGTAATTGTACAACTTTGATGCGTTCAAAAAGACGTCCCCAGTTCTCCAGGTTTTCGTCGACGTTTGAGAGTTGGACAGGGAAATGGCTGGGACGATCTGCTGCCCCAGTCGGTTTCGCATTTCCCAGCCATACGGAAAATTCTTCAATTATGTAGAAGAAGCGCTTCGTAAGTTTGCTTGGCCAGAAAAGGGAGGAGGTGCTCGAGAGGTCAGAAAAATAATTGACGTTCTGATTGACTCCTCGAGAGGTCATCCGCACCAGGAAATACGGAGAAAACTGTATAAATACGCGACAGTAATTCGCTTCGATTCCCCGTACTTCCTTCAGCTTCTCGATCTGCTCCAACGAAAACGTTGCGTCATAAGGGTCAAATGAGTTTATCTCGATTTTTTGTACGGGTTGTTTAATGCTCAGACGTTGGAAAAAAAGTGAATCACCAATCACCAACGTGTCATTGAAGACCTCTTCCGGTTGCATCAGATGTGATTGCAGCTGCATGGACGATTGTTTCTTAAACGCGTCAGGCAACAGCCACCACAAGAGGCCCGATGAAACAAATATGGAAAGAATGGCGCTCCAGACTGCGATGGCAGTAGATGCGAATAAGATTTTTTTTAGTGTCTCAAATATTAGCAAAGCATGCATCTAGAACCCGCTTAGATCTAGAATCTTATTTATGGTGTCTAGTTCTTCAAAACTGATCGAAAAGGCATCGATTTGAGCTCCTAGGTCGGTGTCGAGAAAGGAGATCAGATTGACGGCTTCCAGAGAATCTAGTGTTTCACTCGAAAAAAGCGGTGCGTCAATTCCGAGTTCGGCAACGTCAATTCCGCTTTTGTCGGCGAGATAGCTCTGAAGCTTCTCCTGCGCTTGATCACGAGTTAGCAACATCTCGATACCCTCAATAATTTTCGTAGATCGCTTGAATTGTGCTCAGCGGCCAGAAATTCCTAAGATAAATTACTGCCAGAGCCAAAAGGCTGTACGCAAGTATTTTGTTAAAATCCAGGCGTATAGGACTGAGAAGGGACGCTTTATCTAATCGTTGAATGTCAGCCAAAACCTCATAGACAGCCTTCCGGATTTGGGCATTTTTTTTGAATGGCTCTAAAAAGCCAAGGAAGGTATTTTTCGCGTCCCTTGCTGTATATATGCGCTTCATCTCTACGACCCATAGTAGCCAATTCATGTTCCAGGTGCCTTGGAAGAACGAGTAAAGGCAAACCATACTTTTCTTCAAATATTTCCGATGTTTTCAAATCCGGATTCGCGCGTGTTGAGCGATTCAGATATACGAAGAACAGCGACACCTCATGTCCATCCGCGATTTTTTTTAGGGCACGTATGTACGTGTCATTAAAGCTCTCGCGGTCATCGTCAAAATTCCAAACATACGGTTTGTCTGTTTTCGTTTTGTTTTGTTCAGTTACGTTGTTCAGAACATCTAAATTGAATCGGTAATCACCACTGTGGCAGTTCCTCGTTTTTCCTTCTTGATGTACAAAACGATTGCAAATGCTACGTCCTGTATTTTTCCCTAAACAAGATGGGACTTCCGGCGGTATTTTAAGCTTTTGTTTGATCATATCTGATATACCACGAATTCCCTGAAGCGGGTTCTCGGAAGAGACGGCGGACAGAGCAAGTGGAATATCGCTGAGTTTTGCGACGGATAAGAACTTCTCATGCAACTGGCCTGGACGTGCAGCGAATTGCCTTGGTTCGAGCATTATTACGGCAGTTTTTACCTTGCGTCGTTCTATCAGATCGCGGAACACGACATAGCTCTTTTCTAAGCTGAAGTGACTCTGCGACATGTTGTAAACGACTCGGTTGGGTTTACCGATTGCTGCAAGTTTCCGTTCAACATCATCGGCATCGAAAGACGTCATCATACGGGAGCCGCCGATTCCTACGAGATCAATGGCACCAGTATTTTCATAGATGAGATAGTAGATACAATCTGTGCCGACATACCGCACCCTTGTTTCTTCGCCCCGCGCAATCGTGTAGACAGCAATGCCAATTACGAGTGCCACAACAACCACTACTTGCAATTCGGTTGAATTTAACTTCAACTAACTCACCTTATTGTTCGCCGTGTCGGGGAAAGTTTCTCGATTTTCTAAAACCGCTGCGCTTCATTTTTAAGCGGGGTTCTCACCCAAACATCAATTAGCTGCGAGTTAAAAGCTCTCTTAACCATGCTTTCAATCGTTTTCTGCTCACGTGGAAAAACAGGTTCCGTGCAACAGGTAAAAAGCAGCTCGAAATCCGAGTATTTAGTTGCGACGCCCGGATACGCTTTTTCGGGCAATGCCATTGGTTTGTCAAAGGCAAATTTCGTGTATGCCGTGGAGCACAAGTCTCAAACCTGATTGCTGAACAACACATATGACCCATAGACTGTGCGGATCGACTACTGAATTATTGATGATTAAAACACGACCGTCTAGGACTCGTCATTTTCGTTAAATGGACCCTACCATGGCCAAGCCATGAACAGAGTTTGGGGGGGCACTAGGAGGAAAATAGCTCTTTTTCTTAGGAAGCAATCGTTGAGACTCCCATGAAGCGTTCAAGTTCGCTGGCCTGCTTTCTCTTCGAGTTTTTGAAAGAGAGCGTTGCGGATGACTTTCCCAGACCCTGTACGCGGGATGATATCTAATTTTACAAAATCGGCGGGAAGATGGTTTGCAGGCAGTAGGGGGCGCAACGCCTTCATCACCTCGCGCTGTAGGAACGTAAGGTCGTCTTTCATCACAACATATGCAATTGGAACGGCGCCAAAAATCTTATCTTCTCTTGGTAGAACAGTAGCATCACTGAAGAAACCGGTTGCCATCAAAGCATCAGCGATTGGCAGACACGAAACCTTCAGGCCAGACCGTTTGAACACGCTGTCGGATCTACCTGAAAGATAGAGGTGCCCATTATCATCTAAATATCCGAGGTCGCCTGTCTTAAAGCCACATGAGGTCAAAGCTTTAGCAGTCGCTTTTTCGTTTGCGATATAGCCGGCAAAACAACAATTGCCTTTTGCATAAACATGACCAACCTCAAATGGCTTACATTTTTCGTCCGAATCATTGCGCACCTCAACGACCATACCTGGGATAGCGCTACCCACTGACCCCAACGCGCGCTGCGTAAGACCCGGTGAAAGGGTGCAGAGCCGACCAGCAACCTCAGTAAGGCCATAAACCGTATGTACCTCTATGTCTGGCCGGTGATTCGTTAGACTCTCGATAATCTCGGTCGAAAGATGATCACCCGAGGACATAACCCAACGCAGCAGTTTCAGCGCCTTGGATGCCGCTTCGGCTATGAAGCGCAACTGTATCGGTGCGCCTCCAAACGCGGTAATTTCGTTGTGTTCGAGTTCCGCAATGAGGTTCTTCGGCATTAAACGCTTCTCTGTTCCCACAAACACTGCGCCAGCTAGGATCGCGACCAAAAAATGTGAGATGGAGGAGATGAACCTAAAGGGAATTGCTATGAACAGCCGGTCCATCGGACGCAACTGGATGCGGGACTGGGTCGCGTACATATTGCTAATAAGCATGTCGTGCCTGATCATCACACCTTTCGGCAAACCAGTCGTGCCTGAAGTGTAAAACAAGCCTGCAAGAGCCCCAGAACCGACTGATTCAACTTCGAATTGTTCCAAGGTTTCTCGAGCTAATTCAAGCGTGCTTGGCATAGCGCCGTCGACAGATTTCAGAGTACCAAACGCGGGTGGTAATGTACCAAACTCGCCAATGAAGTGTGTGGGCTGACTAGAACTGAATATCTCTGTGGCGTGATCTTCCGATATATCCTTTTCGAGGGGTATAGGAATTGCGGCAAGAGACCAAAGTGCGATCATATCAATCCAGAATGCACTTCCGCGACTGGATATGACAATTGTCCTTGTTTCCCGTGATATGCCGTGGGATTGAAACAAACGGCGACGCTTGCTGATGCTTTGTCTGAACGTTCTGCGTGTAAAACTATCGCCTTCACATGAAGCGCAATGATCGTCATTTCTGCCTGCTAAAGCTGTTAACAGAACATACGCACAGTTAAACTCTTTCTTTTCCATCCAACGCTACTCGTCGCCAAATTCTATTGAAATTGTCTGCCATCGTCGGCAACGTCATGTAAATCAATGCATCAGCCATCTCAAGCAACATTCTTCAATTTTCATAAAGGCAGGCAAATGACTACGCCAACGCAGGTAGCAAATTCGACGCTTCGCTGCAAAATTGCGCGCGATATGATTTTAGGTCTTAACGGCAAGTGGTTTTTGAATGACAGACTAGTGTCTTCCGAAGGTTCTCCGATCGAAGTTGTCAACCCAGCGTATAATCAAAAGATCGGACACACGCCGAATTGCACTCGGCAGGAAGTTGACGCTGCAGTCGACTGTGCTGTAGCCGCATTCCCTGCCTGGGCCGCTCACGAAGCCAAAGACCGTGCTTATACCCTAGGACACTGTGCTTCGATTATCCGAGATAATGCTGTGGAGCTCGCTGTTCTCCTCGCATTGGAATCAGGTAAGGCACATCGTACCGAATGTGTTGGCGAGGTTAATTTGCTTGCGGACATATTCACTTACTTTTCCAGCTTCGGCACAGAACTTAAGGGAAAAACAGTACCCTTTAGCCGTTCGGTTTTGGCGGCAACGACACGAGAGCCGGTAGGGAGCGTCGCTGGAATCATTCCGTGGAACATGCCCCTCATGTTCTTAGGGTACAAAGTCGCGGCACCTTTGATTGCTGGGAACACCGTCGTTTTGAAGGTTCCTGAAATCGTTCCCTTTACGGTTCTGAAGATCATTGAAGCTATAGGCGCGTTGCTGCCGCCAGGTGTGGTTAATGCAGTAGTTGGATACGGTGCCGATACTGGCCAAATGCTTGTTGAAAACCGCAAGATTCAAAAGGTTTCTTTTACGGGATCGGTTGAGTCTGGCAGAAAGGTTTATGTCACAGCAGCTAAGAATTTGAAGCAGGTGAATCTCGAACTTGGTGGGAAGTCTCCAATGCTGGTGCTCCCAGATTGCGATATGCATACTGCCGTTTACGGTGCCGTCTCAGGCATACGCTTCACTCGGCAAGCGCAAAGCTGCACTTCGTCCACGCGAGTTTACGTGCCGAAAGAGCGTCTCGATGAATTCGTCGAAAAGACCGTTTGTGAGGCTGGAAAGCTGAAGATGGGGGATCCTCTGGACGACGCCACAGACACTGGCGCAATCGTGTCTAGGGCGCAAAAGCAGAGAATTCAGGGGTTCATTGATCGCGCGATCCAGGGTAATCAGATACCTTTCATAGCGGGCGAACTCCCGAAAACAGGTGGACTAGAGGACGGCGCTTTCATTCAGCCGCATTTCTTTGTCGATCCTCCTCATGATTCAGAAATTGTCCAAAAAGAAGTTTTTGGACCTGTCATGTGTGTCTTTGGTTACGAAACCTTGGATGAGCTCGTGGATAAAGCCAATGATGTCGAATACGGGCTTTCTGCGAGCATCTGGGGTAAGGATATCTCGACCTGTATGCATGTTTCGAAGAAAATCGAAGTTGGGTTTGTGCAAATTAATCAAAATGCAGTCATGTTACCCGGCCTGTCTTATGCAGGAACAAAATTGTCCGGGTTCGGCAGTGAGACCTCGTTGGAATCAATGATGCAGAGCTTTACGAGAGAAAAGACCACGATAATAAACATCGGTTCTTTGTAAAAAAAACAGAGCGGTGCGAACTAACAGTTTTTACAGAGAATGTTTGTGTGAAGATGGTAATCGGCTGACAGTTGTCGCTCCTGTGTCAGGTTAGCTTACGGTTCTTTCGATTTCATACTTTTTTGTTTTTTCGGTTTGGGCGGGTGATCGATGAAGGCCATGACGGGAGTTCTGCCGCTCGTCTTCGGGTACTGGTTGGGTAATCCCCCCGAAATTTAGGGGTGTTTGAAAGTAGAATTTTCTCGAATGATTAAGGAGGAGATTCTGATGAAGAA
>NZ_CAMZOF010000031.1 GCF_947331435.1 Pelagibius sp. Alg239-R121
TCCACGTAGATCTTGGTCACGCCGTCGAAGGCGATGGATTCCGTGCGGTACACACGGTTCATCTTGTCGTAGTACTGCACCGAGGGCGTGTTGAGTGCCGTGCCGCTGGTCAGGAAGTCCTGGGTCGTGATCTTGTAGACTGCGCCCGGCTGGCAAGCCGCGTCGCAAAGGTCGTAACTGATCCGGCTTTCCGTGCCGTCGGCGCGCAGTTCCTTGGTCTTGCGTCCGAAACCGTCGTATTCCCAGGTGGTGGTGATGCCGTTGGGACCGGTCAGACTGGTGACCACCCCAAAGCGCGCATCGGTGACCATGGATTCGCTGTGGCTCAAGGCATTGGCACTGGAGAGCGGGAACTGGCCGTTCGTGTCGTAGCTGGTGGTGGTGCTGTGAGAGGTGACGCCGGTTCCGCTGACCGTGACTGCGGTCTCATTGCCAAAGGCGTCGTAAGTATAGCTGGTGGTGACCTTAAGACTGGGAATATCCGGTTCGATGATTTCCTTGGTCAGCAGGCCGTTGGTTGCGTTGTACTCCCAGGCGGACTTGCGGCTTTGATTGGCCGCGCCGGGCCGGGTCTTGGTCACCGTCGTGCTGGTCACACGCCCCAGGATCCAGTTGACCTCGTCGTTGTCGTAGAGGCTGGCGGTCTGGGTGGTAAAGACCTGGCCACCGGTCGCACCTGTGGTCTCGTCGGTCACGGACTGGGTGATGCTCAGGGCATTGCCGTAGTCGTCGTAAGTCGAGGAGGTGGTGGTGCTAGAGACCAGGAAGCCGGCGACCTGATTGCTCTGCAGATCGAGACGGGATATCTCATAGGCTTTGGAGGTTGAGAGATCCGCGTAGGGGAAGAGGACGGAAGGCTGATTCGTCGAAGAGCCGTCGAAGATCAGCTTGCTGGCGTAGGTGCTGGACACCTCCTTGACCAGATCGACCACCGTGCCGTTGTCCAGGCGCGTGACGCTGCTGTCCACCTGTCCCGTAAAGGGATAGGTCTGGTTATAGGTCGTGGTGGTCAGGATCCCGGTCTGTTCGTCCCGCGCCGTCACCGTGCGGAAACCCAGGAAACCCCGGCCCTGCGCATCGACCTTGGCGCCCGCGTAAGTGTAGTTGATGACGGCATCGCCCTCGACACCACCGGGAGGGGCGGTCTGGCCGTCGTCCTGGCTCACCGAGGACACAACGTACATCGGTGCTATGATGTCGAACTCGGGGAAACTTGCCCCGCTGCCTTTGGTGTAGACGTCATCGTCCGTCAGCGGCTTATAGGTGATCTCCGCCATACGGCCCAGGCCGTCCTTGGCGGAAACGAGAAGGTCGGGGACGCCAGTGCGACTCAACCAAGTGACCTGAGAGTCAGTGCCGCTCGCGTTCCGGTAAGCACGCACCCAGCCAACGATGCCATCGCCGTTTACGTCCAAAAACTGACCCCGGGTTATCTCGGTGTTCTTATCGACGATGACGTCGGGAAGCGCGTAGTTGGTATCACTGTGCCAACCCGAGCCGGTATTCAGCCAAGTTTTCTGGTAGGACGTGCCACTCGAATTCCTGTAGGCCCGCACCCAATCGAGCAGGCCGTCACCGTTGACGTCGGCAAACTCACCTGCCTTGAAGTTCGAGGCATTGCTTGAAGAGCGGTAATAGATGCTATCCGGCAGATCGTAGTCGGAATTCGCCTGCCAGCCCGTGCCCGTGTTCAGCCAGGTCTTACGATAGTTTGTGCCGTTGTAGTAGTAGGCGCGTACCCAGTCGACCAGGCCGTCGCCGTTCACGTCCACGAACTCACCAGCGCGTTGGGGAATTGATGAGTTGTAGATGATGTCGGGCAGCGCGTAGTTGGCATCAGAACTCCAACCCGAGCCGGTGTTCAGCCAGGTGGTCTGATAGTTGATGCCGTTGTGGCGGAAGGCCCGCACCCAATCGACCAGGCCGTCGCCATTCACATCGGCGAACTCTCCGCGTCCGCCCGGAATCGAGTCATTGACGAAGATGTCCGGCAGATTGTAGCCAGCGTTGTAAACCCACCCAGAGCCGGTGTTCAGTAACGTAGACTGATAGCTGGTGCCGTTGCGCCGATAGGCCCGCACCCAATCGACCAAACCGTCCCCGTTCACGTCCTGGAATTGCCCTCGGGTCAGGTTCGCCACGGCATCGTAGATGGCGTCGGGTAGCGCGTAGCCTGCATTGTTCTGCCAACCCGAGCCGGTATTCAGCCAGCTGACCTGAGAGTAAGTGCCACTCGCATTCCGGTAAGCCCGCACCCAATCGACGAGGCCATCGCCATTCAAGTCCCGAAATTGGCCCCTGGTTATGCCGGTTTTCTTGTCCAGAATCACATCGGGAAGCGCGTAACCCGCATTGTTTTGCCAACCCGTGCCGGTATTCAGCCAGGTCTTCTGAGCGTAAGTACCACTCGCGTTTCGATAAGCGCGCACCCAGTCGGGAAGGCCATCACCATTCACATCCTGAAATTGGCCCCGGGTTATCTCGGTTTGCTTATCCAGGATGACATCAGGAAGCGCGTAACCTGCATCACTCTTAAATGCACTCAGCGAGTCGCTGTGATCGCTGTAGGTGAAACTATGCGGCGCGAGGCAATTGTTGATGGCGTCGCATTCGGTCAGCTTTGTCAGGCGCAGACGCCCTGTTGCAGTGCCGTACTCGTAGTTCATCTCGTAGCGCTTGACGAGCGTGTCGACATTCGCGACCTGTGCATAGGTCTCGATGAACTTGAGCCGATTGAGCGTCTGGGTGCGGGCACCGGCCATGTAGTGCAAACGCGTATCGTTCCGCGGCGTATAGACAAAGCGCACCGACGCCGTCGGTAAGGTGCCTGCAACGGTGTTGCCCGCATAGTCGATCCGGTCGATCTGATGCACGTTGTTGATGGTGTCGTCGCTGTAGGTCAGATCCAGGTAATTCCCGACCCGGTCCTCGATCCGGTTCACCGACCAGTAGCGCACGTCGTTCTGCCCTGGCACTTCGACAGCGGAGTCCGTGGTGCCGCCGTAGGTCATGATCTGACCCGACTTGGTCCAGACCTTGAAGTGCGCCGGCCCGTTACCGGCCGTGCCGTAGGACACGATCTTGGAGAAGGACGCCAGCTCCGTGCTGTAGACCGTGCCGTCCGCACCGTAGGTTCCGCCATCGGTCGCCACCAGGCGCTGGCCATCCAGGCAGAAGCGGTCGTTGGCGCTGTAGTCCACGCCGCTGATGACATCATCCTGCGCCGTGGTCTTGCCGCAACGGTGGATCACTGACAGACCGCCCAGAGACCAGCCGACCCCGAGGATGCCGTTATCGCCCCGGCTGCCGTAAATCAGCGACAGGCTCGGCGCCATACCCGCCACCCCAGGCGGCACCGAAAGAGGAATGGAGTAGTTGGCCGAACCGCTCTCATCTACTGCAATGGCGCCGGGGGTCACGCCCGCGACCGTCGTCTGTGCCGAAGCGGACGCGCCGCCGATCAGCAGCGAGGCTGCGGCGACCGCCGAAAACAGCAAACCCCTCTGCCCCGCGGCAGACTTAGATCCAAACGACAGTAGACGAGATACCGAACTCATCGGCCATTCCCCCAAAAGAAAACCACGCACACAAACAAAACCGGAGCCTGAAAAAGGCTTCAGGTCACAAAAAAGCCGGCTCCCAAAGGAACCGGCACCGCCGAACGAGCCAGACACGCCGCATTTTCGCACCCGCCGCAGAGATCTCTGCCGTTAGGTCGCAAGAGAGCATCCCGCAAAGATTGCGAAACAAAAGCGTAACCCATTACGCTCCTTTATCTTTTTGACGATTACGCCGACTCGACTTTACAGCCCTAGGTTAGGACACATAAAAGTCACCGGCAAGATGCAATAACCACCAGAAGGATAATTATCTGTGGATAAAGCAACCAAACGACCATGAATCAATGAGTTATATTAGTTGATATTCTCAAACTCGACGCACTATTGGGAAAGCCCGATTAAAACCCCTACAAGCGGATGAAACGTGACTGGTGGAAGCAGGCCGGATGTTATCGTTGGCCATCACCCATGTTCCACGCCCTGTTCCATCCTTTGTTCCACCTTTTTCTGCCTCAAACCCGCAGCAAACTTAGAAACCGGATCTTTCGTATCATCTTCGGCATCGACACCTCCTGTATGGTCTTGCTTCATACCTTCGTGAAGAAAACTCATAAGATCCCGACGAAAGACTTACAACTCGCAGAAAAACGTTGGAAAACCTATTTAGAAGAGCAGACGGACACAGCCAAATGACCAACAAGCACCTTGGCCCGGTATTTGATGATTTCCTCGATGAAGAGGGCATCCTTGAAGAAGTCACCGAAACCGCCGCAAAGCGCGTTCTCTCAATGGGCTTTGCTCGCCTTATGGAACAGCAGAATCTCAACAAGGCTGAGATGGCGCGTCGGATGCAGACCAGTCCGAACCAGATTCGCCACCTTCTGGACGAAGCTGATACTGGCGTAACGCTGCATACGATCATGCAGGTTGCTCGCGCCACAGGTGGCCGCGTGCGCATCACTGTCGAGTAACGGCGACCCCGCCCTCTCCCGCAACAGGCCCCTTTCTCTCCGGGTTCACGGCTACGTCTCGTGTCGTCAGCCGATGCCTTTGTCTTCTCAGGCATTGATAGTTCCGCTCAAGCAGGGGGCGGTTCCGGTAGGAGGCAGAATAGTGCGCCAAGGATAGCGGCCATTCGTTCGAGGCGCAGCGAATAGCCGGTTTGAGCCCTTCTTTGATGTTTCCCAAAGGCTGTTTGATGTCGGCAATTAGCCAAAAGCGGTCATGATCTATCTACAGAGTCATCTACAAATTTGTACGGATCGCGAACGAATCTTGCCGCGTTTGACCTAGCTGCTGCCTTAGCTAACTCGTCCACCGAAGGCGCTATTGCTTTACGCTCGTCACCAACGAGAATGTCACAGCACAATTCCTGAGCTATAGAAACAGCGGTCAGTATCATGGCTTTTGCATCCTCGCGAAGATCAATTCGAATAGTGAGGCCTTCAATTTGGTCATTGTCACGATAAAGCTGTATGTCGTGCCTCTCATCATGACCCCACAGTACCATTTGATCAGACCACGATTTCCCTCGCGGCATATAGCCATCGACAATAACTTCTATTTCAAGGTCATAGTTGCGCCAAGCATCACCAAAATCCCAACCATCATTTGTATAATAGTTGGTGATTTTCTGCTGATTTAATGCAATCCACTGTTCTGGAATTAGTTCAATGCAAAATTGCCAAAGGGCCATTGCCTGCTCCCACGTGTCTTCATCCGAAACTAACATCCACCGTGTGCAACGTCGAATGCCCAGAATGGGTGGTGGATTCAACTGATCGCGGCAACACACTCGGCGAACTTCTCTGCTGGCGTTTGATATTGCAAGGTCTTGCGTG
>NZ_CAMZOF010000032.1 GCF_947331435.1 Pelagibius sp. Alg239-R121
AAACCAAACTGAACCAAACCTAAAACTGGCCATTTTTACTTCGGCACTTCTGACCATTTTTCAATCGGCATTGACAACCTCCCATTCCGACCCATCCAGCCAATGGACGGCGGCCCACCACGGTCCGGCGTTTTTTGCCTACTCCAACAATTATCTGATCGATACGGACCACGCGATCATCGTCGATGTTCAAGCGAGCCGCTCAGTTCGTACGGGCGAGACCTTCGCCACGCGCACCATGATCGAGCGCGTTCATGATCGCTTTGGGTTATGGCCCGAAAGCCTGATCGCCGACACCGCCTACGGGTCTGGCGAGATGCTCGGCTGGCTGGTCGAAGAACGCGGGATCGAGCCGCATATCCCAGTGATCGACAAGTCGAAGCGGACGGACGGAACCTTCTCACGCGAAGACTTTGCCTACGACCCTGCAACCGATGCTTTCACCTGCCCTGCAGGAAAGGAACTGCGCCAGAAGAGGCGGCAATTCCAGACCATCCGGCATGAACCAAAGGACACCAGCTTTATTAAATACGGTGCCATCAAGGCCGAATGCGAAGTCTGCCACTTGAAGGATCAATGCTGCCCGAAGGGTGCACCACGCAGGCTCATGCGCTCGGAGTATGAAGCCGCTCGCCAGATGGCCCGCGATATCGCGAAGACCGAGGAATACGCCATCTCCTGCCGGATGAGAAAGAAGGTCGAGATGCTGTTTGCCCATCTCAAACGCATTCTGGGCCTCGGCAGGTTGAGATTACGCGGCCCCTGTGGCGCAAACGACGAATTTCTCCTTGCAGCAACCGCACAAAACCTCAGAAAACTCGCAAAACTCTTTCCGATGCCGAAAGCGCCCAAACCAGCATGAGAGAAGCACGCATATCTATTCTTGAGAACACACGTCGAGGACTTTAGCCAAAGACTTTTTCAACGGAATTAGCCCACAACGACAGATGCCGCGAAAGTCACGAAGGCCATCGGAGCGCAAAAACCCGCCTAAAGTAGTTTGCGAAAATAGACGACGCGCTCGGTTTCCTCGAAGCCCAAGGATCGGTGAAAGGCGTGGCTTATCAGGTTGTCGAGATCCGCGTCGGAGGCGAGCTCGGAGCATCCCTGCTGCTGCGCCCAGGACAGGACCGACTTCAGCAGATCCCGGCCGATGCCAGCGCCCCGGTTTTCGGGACGGACAAAGATACCCTCGAGATAAGCGACCGGTGAGGTCTGGCATCCGTTGACGTAGTCGTGGCGCAACGCGGCCTCGGCAAAGGCACGGATGCCGGTTCCATCGGCAAGATCCAGGAAGGCGACGAATTCGCCGGATGGCCTGGCGAGCATCGCCGCGGCTTCGTCCCGGTGCTGCTCGTATGTCATGTCCGCCCAGAGCCGGACGCGGAGCTCAGCCCAGGCTTCGATATCCGTGGTCGTTGCGATCCGTATCGGCATCGTCGGATTTTGCCCGCTTTCCGGGAGGTCGGCAAATCGGAATGAGCTGATGTGACCCTATACTATTGGGATAGCAGATTGTCCGGTGCCACCGTTATCCGGACGGCCGCTTCGCGCGAATTTCCGAGATAGTGACCAGGGAAACACCCGCCAGCACGATGGCAGCGCCGACGATGGGCAACAGCGACATGGACTCCCCTAAAATCGTTGCAGCTAAGGCCAGGGTAATGATCGGTCCCAAGGCGCCGAGGGAAGCATTGAGCTCGCTCGAAATTCGTTCAAGAGCAAAGCCAAACAATAGCGAGGGGAGCACGGTACCACCGATAGAGAGTATGAGGATCAAAACGAGTAGCCGGGAGGTCAGTTCTGGCACGGTAATGCCGTTCGAAACGACATAGGCAACAAGCGCAGCCAGACATGCTGCCGACATCATGATCGCCGTCGTAAGCGTGGCTCCTCCGACCATGATCGCCCGCTTTGCGTTCAACTGGAAAAGCGCGAAACAGATTGCGGCGAGAAACACGAAGATGACACCCAGGGTAAAGGTCGCGCCCAAGTCGTCGTTGAAAGCGAACATCAAGCCGAGTCCGCAATATGCGAAAACGGATCCTCCGACTGCCACACGGCCTAAGCGATGTCCGAAGATGATCCAGCCAAAGAATATCGTGAGGAGTGGATAGGTGAAGAGAACCATCCGTTCGACGTTCGCGTCGATGTATCTAAGACCAATGAAATCAAAGTAGCTTGAAAGCCAGTATCCCAGGACACCCAGGACGACGGCTGTCGACACAAACTCCACTTTCCGATCAATTGCCGGAAGCTTTTTGTTGCGAACAGCTATCAGAGACATCAACAAGTAAACAGGAAGGCAGAACGCATACCGCGCTGCCATCAGTTCCTCTGTTGTCATCCCGGCCTCATAGCTGAGCTTGACGATAATGCTCTTTGTGGCGAAGAGACTGGCCCCTGCTACGGCGAAGAACACACCAACGAAGAGCCTGAAATTCCCCTGGCGGATTTTTGTCAATAAAGTTTCGTTTCCATCTCTCGGGAAAGCCCGCCTTTCGGATAGCATATTACCAAGCCCCCCCGAAAATCATTGCTATGCTAAACCAGAGACGCGCGGAGGGGGGATCGCTTAGAAACATCTGATGCGGCCGTCAGGTTCTCAATGGTGTCGTCGCTATAGAAGCTTCGGCAAACATCATCAACATAGAGAATCCCAGATTTCGTGAGGCTGACCTTGCCATTGGAGACTTCAATTAGGCCGCAGTCGTTCAGATTTGACACCTGGCCTGAAAATAGCTCGAGGAAGTCGAAGCCGAACCTATCCATGAACTCAGCCAATGGTACGTTCAGCTGCTTAAACCGAAGCACTACGTATCTGATCATCTGTTCATAATGCGACAGCCTTTTGAAGACTTCAGTCGTATCAACATTCGATTCGATAAGATTGTTGTATTGCTTAGAGGGACGAACGTTCTGCCGGACAATTTCTCCTGTAAAAGAATAGGCTGAGTTGCCGAAGCCTATTAAAGGATGAGAGTCCCATGCATTTCTTTGATGGATCTGTTCGAACTCTGGTGCTCTTATAAAACAGTTGGGGGTCGTTTGAATATATCCGGCTTCCAAAAACCTCTCCCTGGCATACAGATACATTCCGATGCGGTCTTCTTCCGAAGGAGGGAGCGGGACCTTACTTGTATGGGTTTTGCTGAACGCTATGGTTTGAGGTCTGAAGCTGAACAGATACATGGTGATATGCGGAGGCGCAGTATCTATGACAAGCTGAATAGTACCACGAAAATTCTCGGGTGTTTCCCCAGTTAACCCGCAAATAATATCCAGGTTGAGGTTCTCGATTCCTCCTTTTCGCATCGCCTCGATAGCCTTTACGGTGTCTTCTCGGGAATGGTGCCTTTGGTTTAGCTGATTTAGGGCGTCTGAGAAGGTTTGAACCCCGAGGCTCATCCGGTTGACACCACCGTCACGAAGGAGTCGAACTTTCTCTAAGGTGATAGTGGTAGGGTCGGACTCGAAACTGAATTCAATAAGATTTTCCGTCTCGAATCTGTCGAAGAGCTTATCAAGAAAAAGCTCGGTCGAATTCAAACTCAAAAAGGTCGGAGTTCCTCCACCCACAAAAATCGTGGAAGGGTGTTTTGTTAGCCCGTCTCGCTCGGAGACTCTATCTATTTCGGTAGCCAGGTTGTTGATGTACCGCTTTGTGTCATCTTCGTCGTCTTTGAGAGAGATTGCGTAGTAACAATACGAGCACCGGTAAGAACAAAATGGAATGTGGAAGTAGATCGCGGTAGGACCGAGAGGAGACTGATCGCCAGAAGTTGCGCCGTCCAATGCCGGAAATGGTGGATACTGAAAAACAAAACCTCGTTCAGTATTGAGGTCCTCTTTCGTCAGCGCACTTCCCCAAGGAAATGCAGGCACATTGTGTAATTGCTTGCTTGCAGCCATTGTAAAACACCCCTACGTCAATTGCTCCAAAGACGACGCTCCACTCATCGCAACAGAATTACCTCTCACGGCCATCCATAATTGCAATACACCCTGTTAGAAAGCCACCTCTAATTGTTAAGCATCACTGGAGTTAAAGCGCAAGGTTTAAAAAAGTGTCACAGTTTCCCCTAAAAAGAGTCAGTCGTTCGAGCCCGGTATTGGCGCTCGCTGGTGCGCGCACTCATCTGTCCTGACCCTGATGGCGTTTGTTGCATAAGCAACAGACAAGGGTTGACTTGCCTACTACGAGTCTGAAGTGTCGAAGTGGGCTCAAGAAGAGGTTGAATGGCTCAAATGCAGAGACGGACAAGAAAACTGCGCTTTCTCTTCACCTTCGACGGCGACAACCCGGGTTCCGTCGCGAAAAAGACCGCCAAGGTGCCCGACATTTCGATCGTCCGACAGCGTGGACAACATCTTGGTGACTTTAGCTGTTGCCTTCCGAAAGCCGGCATTCATCCGACGGCCGCTTTGTCCGCACAGCGCCAATTCGTGCGCCACGCAGCGAATGTCAGCTTCCATACAAGCGGACGTTCGGTGAGATCGCATTTAATGACTGGAAGGAGCCCTTATTGATCTTATCTGGTAACTCCTCCACACTTTACCCTATGAGTATCGAGAATTTGTTTTCGACAGTACGCGAGCACTATGTTCAACAACTGTTGGAATTCATCAGTGAACAGCAAAAGCTCTATAAAAATGGTGTTTCCGAGCTCAAATTGCAGTTAGGCGACGAAAGTCCGTTGTATAACCGGGTGTATTGCGTTGACTTCCTAACGGGCGGTGAAGAACAAAAGGTAGTGGAGCTTGCGCCAGCTCGAACCTTGTCATTCGATACTATCACTCAACGGATTGGAAAAGCTGACCTTTTTGTGCATGGCATGCAATGGGACGCTGTTCGGGTACAGCACGATATTGCTTGTCTAAAAGATGGCGATATTGCTGAGTGGTTTGAGAAGTGGTTCGACCTTGATGATGTACTATCTAACCTGTAGTAGTTCAGACTCGATCTGACAGTTAGCGGTTTTGATGTGGCGTCTGTCAGGTCAGGTTTGGTCTACAAACTTTTCCTTCCAGATAGTTTTGCCTTCCACCAGGGTCTGCATTGGCGTTCGACCTTCGCAGATTTTACCCTGATGAGTGCGTTCATTGTTGTAGTA
>NZ_CAMZOF010000033.1 GCF_947331435.1 Pelagibius sp. Alg239-R121
CTCCCATGTTCACAGAATACCTGTGATCCTAACGGGAGCTCGACCTCAAATCATGGTCAGCCCAATTACGCATGCTTAGAGCCCCAGGCAGACGGAATTGGCAAACGCATGGATGTCAGCTTTTTCCGAGCGCATGGCCTCGTTCAATCAACTTTCGAATGACTGCCAAAAATCGCTCACTTGTTGAACCTACTGGGCATGCCCAGTAGTCCATTGCTCCTTGACAAATCTCAAAAAGCTCAGGCGATGCACGACGATCCTTTCCGCAAATGACGATGGCGCCGGTACGTCCCATTGTTCTCAAGTGCGAGTGTAGCCAGGCGACAAAGCCGATGGCACTTGGGCCGCTTTCAGAAAACCTGAAAAGGACCACGCAAAACCGCCCATCGGTGTCTGTAACACCAGCAGGCACGAACTCGTGCCATGTACCGGCATCGGCGACACATGCAAGCGCCTCGTGAAACGGTGCATTTCCCACTTCGAGGGGGCGCCAGACATACTCCTCAGAATAGAAAGTTGTATCGGCCTGCGCAATCACTCTGCACAGGCGCTCATCGAATTGTTCTTCCGCTTCTTCCATGTCGCTTTCCAATCAACGAATAAGACACTATTTATTTTATAGCGCGAGAAATCACTATAGAAAAGATAGCGAATGACGAAAATACCAAGACCTGGACAGCCGGTCAGAGGTTCAAAGAGCGGAGCACCGATCATGGCCCTTTTTGACTTGCTAGGCCGACATTGGGCCATGGGCATCCTTTGGAACCTCTGCGAGGCGGGGCCATTGACGTTCCGGGCCCTAGAAGCGAAGTGTGAAACGATCACGCCCGCATCCTTGAACAAGCGTTTGAAAGAACTGAGAGCTGCCGAATTAGTTCACAGAGTCGAGGGTGGTTATGGAGCGACAGTTTTGGGCGACCGTCTTTACGATCACCTTCTGTCCATGGCCGACTTCTCATTAGAGTGGGCCGATCACCTCTCACAGTGTGATTGAAAAGAACACGAAATCAGTCATTGGGCCAGCATCTATGAACGGTAGGTTTGTCCGGCATCCGGACGTCAGCATGTGTGTCTGTTTCGCGGATGCGGCGAATGGCTGGTTCGGTGTTCTGCACCTGCGAGTTCGACAATGTCAATGATCGACAGCTAAGGGCCGCGACCGACATACCTAACAGAGATGGAGTAAGGTGCGCACGGCAGTGCTGCGTGGCGGTTTAGAGCCCACTTTCCCAATGCTGCAGAGGGTTAGAGCGACGGTGGTTCGCACAAAGCTGACTTTAGAAATCGGAAAATTGGTTAAAAACGAAACCTATAATTCTATATTCCCCCGACAACCGTAAACACCACACAGCAGGATCGCTCTTTTGATTCTGATTGGAATTATGCAAACCAAGCAAACAAAAATTGGTTCAATCTGACACTCGCTTTAGGCCGATGTGATGATCGGTGAAAATGTATTGCTGATCGCTGGCGGTAGCTTCATGACAGGAAGAACACTGTTCCCGGGGCATAGCTGATGCTGTTGTTTCGTAAGGTTCGGGATGATGACCGAAGTTGAAAAAGCCAAGATGCCCTGTCTCTGCTGGAAACCGTTCCATGTCTTTGACGAGCATCGCCAGACCGTTGTAGTGGCTTTCCACTAGAACTTCACCAGGTTCAGCTTCTACTGTTGAGGTGAATTCCTTGACGATCTGTGTTCCATTAGGCCAGGTGCCGGTCGCCATGTAGATCGCGTATGACATTGGTTCGACGCAGGTATCAATGTATTCACTCGTCGAAATTGGATTTCCATCAATGATGTTGATTTCCCCTTTTGGAATCAGGGTCGTGCCAACATTCACCCATTGTCTGTGATTGAAAGGGCGATTTATTGTCCCGTCTGCATTGAACGAGACTGGCAGATTAAATTGCTCGTCGGCAAATAGCGCACTGCAGCTCAATATCAATGCCAATGCAGCCGTTGTAATTCCCTTCATGATAACTCTCCTGTGTCCGTGCTTACCCACGACACTCCGTTGAAGCGGTCGGTGTCGAGGGCAAGTTAGATCTGAATCTGATCGTTATTCCGCGGATACGATGTACGGGAATTCGGCCGTGTATCGTTTCACATCGTATGCATTATCGTCGATGCTAACGCCGTTCATCAGCCGAAGAACTGTGTTCATCGCATCATCGTGAAGTGCGCGACCGTTCAATCCTTCAACCGCATAACTGGCTCTCGTCCCCGGCGTGTAAGTTAAGACATCCGGCATAATCATGTCCGCGACTTCGTTGGCGTATTCCATGGCACTATCCGGTTTGGTCTTAGACGTGGAAACCGCCCAAAAGATGTTGTTCACGATTGCCTGACGGCGCTCTTCAACATCGAGATCGGGTCGATGCTGCCCGTGGTCTTCCTGAACTGCTGGCGTATCTGAGAGGAATACATAAGGGAACAGCACGTTCGCATGGCGATCCACCTGCGACCATTCCCCCTTGTGCTCAACCGACGTCGTAGTGAAGACGGAGACTTTTTCACCAAGCATTTGATTGGGAACATCGACGACAATGAAACTGGCGGTCGCACCGTCGAATAGGTCGCCATCTTCCTTGAAGACGTCAGGTGTAAATTTGCCCTGCTGCTTGGCGGCATTGAATTTCGCCAGCCCAACACCGTTTCCAAAAAAAGGGTCATCCCCTCGGCCGGTCCAAACTTGAATCCCGTCAGCAAGATTTACGGTTTCGCCGATTTTGCCACCACCAAGCTGCTCACCTTGCTCTCCAACTGCCGCATTGGGCGTATCGACCTTATGAACCTCTACGTTTTCGCCTTCAAATGTGAAAACGAGTGTCATACCGGTCTCAAATTTATCGTCTTGTGCGATATGGAGGTTGTATTGACCACCCTGTCCAAACACCACAGCTGGTGCTTTCCCAGTACCCGGAGCGCTTGGGTTTGAAGATGAGATAATACTGGTATGCCCTTCTTTGTTGGACTCGAAGACGTACGTATCGTTGAGATCGTATTCTGGATATTGGCTCTGCAGACCAGAGGTGAAATGACCTGCGCCATAGCCGGTGCTGGCAAAGGAAGTTAATGCCACGCATGCCGCTGAAAGCGTAGGCGAATATGTTCTGATTGTAGTTTTCATCATTGGGGTCCCCTCTCGCTTGTGATTTTGATTTCTTGGCCTAGTTATTCTGATCGAACAGCACCGAGAAAATCCCGTAGCCTTCTACTTCGAACTCCTCGACCGGTACAAACCGAAGGGCGGCCGAATTTATGCAGTAGCGTAAGCCAGTGGGTTCTGGCCCATCCGGAAACACGTGGCCAAGATGTGAGTTCACATCGCGCGAACGGACTTCGGTTCGGATCATACCAAGCGTCCGGTCCGTGACTTCTACAAGGTGTTCATCAGCCAGTGCCTGAAAGAAGCTCGGCCAACCGCTACCAGAATCGTATTTGTGTAGTGAGGCAAAAAGCGGCTCGCCGCTTACGACGTCCACGTAGATTCCTACGCCTGTGTGATCCCAGAATTCGTTTTCAAACGCACGCTCAGTTGCGCCGTTCTGGGTCACTTCAAATTGAGTCTTCGAGAGTTTCGACAGCTTGTCGGTTTTGGCATTCGCTTTGTGACCTTGCATGTATACCTTCCCAGACCGGATTGAATGATCTGTGCCAATTCATATCCAGAAGGTATCCATCATTGTCTGGTAGCGGAAATATCGAGTTGATCGCGCCCGATAAGCACGGCTTATGATGCGCGGTTTTGCGTTTTGCGCGGAAGCTGATCGCAGTTGATTATTCGGCCGCGGATGATGCTGGCTCGTACGCGGGCCAGTCGTGGCGAATTGCCCATTCTGCCAACATGTTCAAGGCGGGCATGCTTTCCGCCTGATCAGCAACAACGAAATCAACCTTGCGCGACAAAATCGGATCGACGATTGGCCGGTGGTCAAGTTCCGGACGCAGGAGTGAGTACCGAGGAATGCATGTGACACCTATGCCATCACGTACAAGGCTCTGAATCCAATCTTCTCGCTCGCTCCGAAACACTACATCAAGTTGAAGATTCTGATCCCTGAATGACTCATTGACTTCTTTCCGGAACTCACAATGCAAACGGTCTATGTAATTCTGTTCAGTAATGTCATTGAGAGGCACATATTCTCGTTCGGAGAATTCATGATCTTTTGGAAATGCAATGACCATAGCCTCTTCAAAAAGGTTGGCGTATTGCAACTGGGGGTGTGGTGGGCCATGGCGCGCGCAGAACGCCCCGTCAAGTGCTCCGGACAGCAACAGGTCCGCAATAGACGACGGTTTCACATCGTGCAAAACAATTGAGATCATAGGATGCTCAATTCGAAATGCATCGAGCATTCCGCTTAACACGCCGGGGCCGATCGTACACATGAGACCAATGTTCAGCTCTGCAACTTCTCCGGACGTTACAGCCTTGGCGGTTGATCGCACCAGATGACGAGTCTGGTCGATCTGTTGGAAATGCCCTCGTAGTGACTTTCCCAGTTCTGTGAGTTCAGTATAGCGGCCATCGCGAACGACCAAGCCCCCGCCGAGTTCCGCCTCCAAGCGCTTGATAGCCTGCGTGAGAGCCGGTTGCGAGACATAACATTGTTCTGCAGCACGGGTGAAGTTCAGCGTCTCGGCGAGCGCGAGAAAGTAGCGTATCTGATTAAAATCCATAGGTTTCCCGTTTGTGCTGAATTGCTCCAAATTTACTGTTTGAAACCGCTTTGAACATCAAATCGCGCTTGCGAACCGCTTGATAGCATTATTCTCGGCCCAGAAGAGTAATCTCCAGGTCTCATTGCCAAGCACGCCAAGATTGGTGCTGATGTAACTTTCGTGCTGTCTGAGCTCTCAAATAGGACGAGGTACAACTAGTATCGGACAAAAAGTGATCGTGCTAAGCGACACCTAATACATGTCACTAAATTGCGGCTCCTTGCGTTTTGCAGCCATCGGCGTTCATGTTGTGAAAGTCAGCTTCGTCCGGATACCGTTGAAAAAGTCGCTTCTGGTGATGACTTGATTGTATAGGCGCGTTGGCCCGTTTCGCTTTTCATG
>NZ_CAMZOF010000034.1 GCF_947331435.1 Pelagibius sp. Alg239-R121
AGCCTCCCAAATCATTAGGAGAACTGAATCATTGACCGAAGCGGCGATCAAGAGGCCTTTTTCAACATCATCTCCGCCATCCGGACTTCCGCTGTCGCGTCTTGTTCGCGAGTGCGGCAGATGTCCGGTTTAGTGTTACGCAACTGCTAAATCAACAGTGTCAGTGAACAACGAAGAATGGGCCGACAAGATGGAGGCAGTCGGTCTGATGCCGTCTAGCACCGGCAGGCTTGGCGGTAAGCGCACTGGCGATCGGATGAACGATTATCCGATTCCTGTCGGTGACTTCCTCAAGGTCGCCAAGGCCCTCTTGGGCGAGGCCTTCGATATTCCCTGGGCAGATCGTTTTTCCATTGCTGCGCCCGTGCTGCTCGATACAGACGAAGAGAGAGGGAGCGAAAACGACGACGGCGCTGAAGCTGCACCAGCTCCTCGCAGCAAGGTCAAGTACAGCCACGAATGCAACAAAGGCCGCGTGCTGAATGTATGGGGCCGCCCAGGTCTGCGATTGGCCTGCGGCGACTGCGGGCGTGGCTACGAAGCCAACATGTAGCTGTCGCGAACTGCAATCATTCGTTGCGAACTACATTACGTGAGAATGATGTTCACCGCTTCGGAAACAGTTGGGCCCCGGCTTCGACGACGCACCCAGCCGTTCCCTCGCTTTGTTCGTTCTCACGACCGGTGGCACCGATTTTGACCCGGAGATTTCGTGCGGTATCCGGCAGGGCTGGAGCCAGGCTGTCTGCAACTGCCCGCAGCGCCACGGCGAGTAAGAACAAGCAATCATGAAGCTGTTGCGTCGCACGTTGATCTCCGGCTGCGGATAGCTTGGCGAGACGCCATGGCTCTTTCGCCGATACTTCGCGGTTCGCGTCGGCAATCACTGTCCAAATCTCATTCAATGCGCCATCGAACTCGAACCGACGATACCGGTCGAAGACCACTCTGCAAAGATTGAGAGCTCTATGTGCCATTGGTTCATCGCGCCACTGCTTTCCCGAGGGGGCCGGAACGGTGCCGCCGCAATAGCGCACTACCATGGTCAGGGTCCTTTGCGTCAGATTTCCCAACTGATCGGCAAGCTCTGATCGGTAAGCCTGTTCGAAGCGTTCTCGGGAAAAGTCACCGTCGCCAAATGGGCGGACATGGCGCAACAGATAGTACCGCAACGCATCCGAGCCGAACTCCGCTGCGAGCGGGGCGGGCTCCACTGTGTTCCCCAGCGATTTACTGACCTTGCGCCCCTCTACCGTGACATAACCATGTATAAAGATGCGGGTTGGCAAGCTTAGCCCTGCAGAAATCAGGATTGCTGGCCAATAGATTGCATGGAACCGCGCAATGCCCTTGCCGATCACGTGCTCGCGGGCACCGGCGCCACTCCAGAATTTTTCAAAATCCTGATCGCCCGTCGCATAGCCAAGCGCGGTGATGTAGTTCGCAAGCGCATCAAACCAGACATACATAACCTGACCGGCGTCATTCGGAACTGGAATACCCCAGCCTCGTGCACGGCTGGTGCTGCGTGATACGCTGAAGTCTTCAAGCCCGCGATCAATCCAACCGAGGATCTCGTTACGGCGCACCTCGGGAAGGATTTCGATATCGCGGCGGTCGTAGATAGCACGGAGCTCATCTTCGTACCGGGACAGGCGGAAGAACCAGTTCTCTTCCTCGACAACCTCCAATGGAGCGTCGTGTTCCGGGCAACGGCCATCGATCAGATCATCTGGTTTGTAGAATTGTTCGCATCCTTGGCAGTAAAGGCCACGATAGGGCTTTTTGTAGAGATCACCGCGCGCGGCGCAGGCAGCCCACAAACGCTCCGCCCCTGGCCTGTGTCGTGGGTCGGCACTCGTCCTGATGAAGTCGTCATAGGACAGATTTAGCTGATTCTTCAGACTCTCGAAGAAGGACGCGTTGCGGGCTACGAGACCGGCGACCGGGACACCCTCGTGTTCGGCGGCATGGACATTCTTGATGCTGTTCTCGTCTGTTCCGGCAAGCAGGTAGACCTCAGCGCCGGAGGCGCGGTAAGCGCGCGCCAAAACGTCTGCCTGAACGATTTCCAATGCGAACCCGATATGGGGCTTCGCGTTTACATATGGGATCGCCGTTGTCAGCAGATGGCAGTCGGAATGGGTGTTTCTTTGATCGTGCATGTCTGGGACCTCTTGGATTGGAGAGGCGGCACCAGAAATCGAAAAAGCCGCCCCGAGTGGAAGCGGCTTGTTGGTGATGTCGTCGTTTTAAATACGCGCTGCCCTATGCCGCTCCTGTCATGGTGACCGGCATCATCATGTTCGACGTGAAGAAGGTGCGTGCGTACAACATGAATGATCTCTAACGGAGATCGGCGAAGCGATCAATAGGTTCTCCAGCAAACGAGGGTTAGGCAGACACCCTTATGTGTAACGGAGAGTGCCAGGACAAAGAAAAGCCGGACCACGGTCCCACTTGTTGTCTTCAAGCACGACTATTTTTAGTACGATCCACCGTGACAAAAGATACAGACGGTAAAACGCTCCAGGCGCGTTTTTATCTTACCGAAAGTGGCGCAAATCCCGTCCGCGACGAGATTATGAAGCTCCCGCCGGAAGAGCGTAAAACCGTCCGAGAAGACGTGAAAAGCGTATAGTTGGCTGGCCTATCGGTCTTTCTGTTTGCCGTGATCTTGGTAAGGGCTTACGAGAGGTCCGCAGCAAACTTAGAAACCGGATCTTTCGTATCATCTTCGGCATCGACACCCCCTATATGGTCTTGCTTCATGCCTTCGTGAAGAAAACCCAGAAGACCCCGACGAAAGACTTACAGCTCGCAGAAAAACGTTGGAAAACCTATTTCGAAGAGCAGAAGGATACAGCCAAATGACCAACAAGCACCTTGGCCCGGCATTTGATGATTTCCTCGATGAAGAGGGCATCCTTGACGAAGTCACCGAAACCGCTGCAAAGCGCGTTCTCTCAATGGGCTTTGCGCGCCTCATGGAACAACAGAATCTCAGCAAGGCCGAGATGGCGCGTCGGATGCAGACCAGTCCGAACCAGATTCGCCGCCTTCTGGATGAAGCTGATACTGGCGTGACGCTGCATACGATCATGCAGGCTGCTCGCGCCACAGGTGGCCGCGTGCGCATCACCGTCGAGTAACGGCGACCCCGCCCTCTCCCGCAACTGATGTGGTGGATGCCCCCTCCTCGAACGGCATCGCAATGTGCCAAATTGGTGATGTTGAAGTCACCTACGATGGAGGAAGCACCCATGAAGAAAATTACCATAGTCGGCGTCGATTTGTCGAAACACGCGTTCCAGATTCATGGAGCAGCGGCGGATGGTTCGGTCGTGTTTCACAGGAAGCTTTCGCGATCACAGTTTCCCAAGTTCATGTCTGAGCAACCGAGTTGTATTGTTGCCATGGAAGCCTGTTCCACATCGCACTATTGGGCACGAGAGATGGAACGGGCAGGCCATAAGGTCAAACTGATCGCGCCGATCTATGTGAAGCCCTTCGTCAAACGTCAGAAGAACGATGCAGCCGACGCAGAAGCCATTGTCGAAGCGGCTCTGCGATCAAACATGCGCTTTGTTCCGGCGAAATCTGCGCAGACCCAGGCCCGGGCTATGTTGTTTCGAACGCGTGAGCAGTTGATCGGCCAACGGACAGAGGCACTCAATGCCCTGCGGGGTCATCTTGCTGAGTTTGGTCTCATCGCGCCGCGAGGCGTAGCCAATCTTGTTCGCCTCGCCGCTCTCGTCGAGAATCCTGAAAGTGATCTGCCTGACGTTGCCCGAGATATAGCCCATATGTATCTGGACCGGATTGCTCAGCTTGCTACGTTGATCGACCGGCTGATGATGACGATCAAAGAGGTCAACGGCGCCAGCAATGCGGTGAACATTATGCGCTCGATGCCAGGCGTCGGGCCAATCTGGGCGATAGCAATAGACACTTTCGCTCCAGAGATGAATACCTTCGAGCGGGGGAGAGATTTTTCTGCATGGCTGGGTCTAACGCCACGGCAGCATTCGACCGGCGGGAAACAACGTCTCGGCCGGACTTCGAAAATGGGTCAGCGTGATATCCGACGATTGCTGATCATCGGAGCTATGAGCCGTATTGCCAGTGCACAACGCTACAAGCGCGCCGCCGAGCCATGGCTGCAGGACAAATTAAACCGCAAACCCCGCATGGTCGCAGCGATCGCATTGGCTAGCAAGATGGCGCGTCAGATCTGGGCCATGCTAACCAAAGGGGAGCGCTACAACCTGCCAGTCGCTACGACTGCATGACGAATTGGGGGCGCTCAAACTGGCCGCTCCCTTTATGTGAGAAGTGCGTTGAATGATATGGAAGTCGATTGATTTGATCGGGATTAGAAAAACCAGATAGGGGTCGGGTGTTCAGAACCCGCGCAACTGAATTGGATCTGATCCGCGAACATACCATACTGGCCCGCGGCGCGTGAAAGGCCGCACATAGAGGCCTGACACACGACCGCAACCAATCGCAACCAACCTTCAAAACCTTCTTGAAAAACCGGGGGCATCCACACATGACCCCATCAACCTGCTTTTCTTGAATCGACCGTGAGAGGCGAGAGGACTTTGAGATGCAGGAGGTCATTAAGTTTGTCAGCGTCGACCGGTCGGCTTAACAAAAACCCCTGGGCCTCATCGCAGTTTCGCTCTGCCAAGAATTTGAGCTGCTCTTCTGATTCAACGCCTTCCGCGACTACGTTGATGTTCATATTGTGCCCTAAGCTGATCACAGCCGAACAGATCGCTGCATCGTGGGCATCGATCATGATGCCCCGAACGAATGACTGATCGATCTTCAAATTATCGACCGGGAAGTTCTTTAGGCGATTAAGCGAAGAATAGCCGGTGCCAAAATCATCAATCGACAGACTTACACCGAGTTTTTTCAATTCGTAAAGCGTGTTTAAGGTATCCGCACCACCCTCCATCGCAATGCCTTCCGTGAT
>NZ_CAMZOF010000035.1 GCF_947331435.1 Pelagibius sp. Alg239-R121
GAAAGTAGTAGACATGACTGCTTTGTATAGAGTGTTCAGTTATCTGAACTTTGGAATTACATTTCAAGTTAAATTTTTGGCTGGACTAAGTATTGCCAGTGTTGTCATTCTTGGCATTTCTTATTACTTGAGCGAACACAACTCGAACGAAGCCTACAGCATTAGAAATAAATACGCTGAACTGGCAAAACAGGCACATAGCGTCGAGAAGGGCGCACTTCAGATGCGCCGCCGGGAGAAGGACTTTCTCATTCGGCGCGATCTAAAATATGTAGAAATGTACGAAGCGGCCGCTGCCGAAGTCGTGACGCATCTCGATGCCTTGTCGTTGCTGCAGACAGCTCGGCAGGAAAGGGATTTGATTGTTCGGGTGCAGGAGGGAGTTACAGCGCACATCGTTCAGTTCCGAAAAGTCGTCGAGCAGCAGAAGGCTCTAGGCCTCAATTCGGAACTTGGTCTGCAAGGCGCACTTCGTAAATCCGTGCACGCCGTTGAAACGCGCTTAAAGGATGTGCGGTTCGACAATCTCACCGTCAAAATGCTGATGATGAGGCGTCACGAAAAAGACTTCATGCTGCGCGGCACGGATGAGTACATTGGTCAGTTCGATGAACGCCACGCGGAATTCGATGCCCTTCTGGCAAAGGCCGACATTCCGCCGGCCTTACAACAGGAAATCGCCGGCCTCATGGATAACTACGTGAAGGGTTTCCATGCCTGGTCTGAAACGTCTCTAAGTGCCAACGCTGAGATTGCGGTGCTGAGTTCGATCTTCAAAAATTTCACGCCTTATCTAGAGGAACTTGTTGAAACCGAAACACAAGGGCACGTCGAATCTGATGCCCTTCTCGAATCCACGAGATTAGCCACCCGGAACACTTTTGTATTGACCGGGCTAGCCGTTCTAATAGCCGCACTTGTCGCCGGTTTTTTGTCGGCCCGGGCCATCCGCGGTCCGATCAGAAGAATGACACAGGTTATGACGGCGCTTGCGCACGGCGATAGTCAGCAAGACGTGCCATCGACGGAACGCAGTGACGAGATTGGCGAAATGGCCCGGGCGCTGCTGGTATTCAAGCAGACGGCAGCTGTTGCGTTGGAGACGTCGCTTCAGCTGAATGAAACCAAGGCGCAATTGTCTGACGCTGTCGAGTGCATCTCGGAAGGATTTTCGCTGTGGGACAGTGACGATAGGCTAATTATGTGCAACGAAAAGTATCGGCAGATATACGGCCGCTTGACCGACATGTTAGTCCCGCCCACAACTTTTGAAGAATTTATGCGGGAAGCCTACAATAGAGGGGTATTAGTCGGACCAGTGGGGGATCTGGAAAGAGCGATCCGCGGTTGTGTCGTACGTCATCGAACTTCAGCGAGCGCCTTCGAACTCCAACTCTCCAATGGTTGCTGGATACGTATTAGCAAGCGAAAAACCGGAACCGGTCATATCGTTGGTATTATTTCAGATATCACTGATAATAAAAACTCAGAGGCCGCAATACGGAAAATGGCGTCGCTGGACCTGCTGACTGGACTTCCCAACCGAGCCCATTTTTACCGAAAGCTTAAAGAGGCTACGGCCCAGTCGAGGCGGACAGGACGTGACGTCGGCGTGATGTTGCTAGACCTTGACCGTTTCAAGAATGTCAATGATACCCTGGGACATCCAACTGGCGATGCCCTGCTACAACAGGTTTCTGCACGCCTCCTTGAATGTGTGCGCGAGACTGACACGGTGGCCCGATTAGGCGGCGACGAGTTTGCCATTATTGTCACCAATTTTGTCAAGCCGGAGCAGGTAACAAAGCTTGCCGATCGGGTCGTACGGAACTTAACTGCACCCTTTCTCGTCGACGGGACCGAGATCCACTCCGGGACAAGCATTGGGATTACGTTCTTCCAGAAAGACAACGTCGACCCGGACCAACTCGTGCGAAATGCAGATTTGGCACTTTACCGGGCCAAGGAACACAAGCGGGGTACCTGGCGGATATTTGACGAACGAATGAACGAGGAAGCGCTCTCTCAGCGTCAGCTCGAGACTGATTTACGTACGGCATTCGACAACGAGGAACTACATGTTGTTTATCAGCCTCGAGTCGAAATATCCACGGGACGAATAGTCGGCGCGGAAGCCTTGCTCCGTTGGCATCATCCACTCCGTGGCGGGATATCGCCGAGTGAGTTCATCCCGGTCGCTGAGTCGACTGGGCTTATCGTTCCGATGACCGAGTGGCTGCTGCATGTTGTTTGCAGGCAGATCGACTCATGGAAAAAGCAGGGCCACGCTCCTATTCGCATCTCCATCAACCTATCTCCAGTCCACTTTAAAAGCCCACACCTGGCAAGACAGGTTGAAAAGACACTCAATGACGCGGATGTGCCCGCGGAATGGCTAGAACTGGAGATCACGGAAGGCATTGCGATGGAGGGTGGTGCGGATACCTTAAACACGCTTTACGAATTGAAAAAACTCGGTGTAAG
>NZ_CAMZOF010000036.1 GCF_947331435.1 Pelagibius sp. Alg239-R121
CTCCCTTCGCTGCGGTGAAGTTCTGACGACCTTCACCCCACCAAGGAAGAAGGTCACACCCCACTGGCGAAGAGAGGACAAAGCCATATGACCACGACAGCACAGACCGATTGCGGAGAGAGCGGAACCAACGGCGCAACCGAGGCAATGCGCAGGGTCTCTATCATCGGAAAACAGAACGACCGCTATCGCAGCACGTTGAACGGCGATGCGGAGATCAAAGGAAAAATCGTCACCACGCCCGGCATCCGCGAGAACGGGCCGGACTTCCTCATGGCGGCCCTACGGGCGGTGCGGGACTTCAAAGAATTTTCATCGGACAACGATCCGTACAACGAACACGAATTCGGCTCGGTAGAGGTCATGGGGATCAAGATCTTTTGGAAGATCGATATCTATGACGCCGCCTACGAATTCGGCTCTTCCGAACCTGCCGATCCGTCGCAAAGCCGCAGGGTTCTAACCCTCATGCTGCCAATCGAATACTGACGGCAAAGAAAAAGGGGAGCGCGGCTTTGCTCTCCCCTTTCTCCAAAAGAACTCAAAACGGATTTTTCCCGAGGACTAAGTACATGAACATCGCAGTTGAAACCACACCTACCACCACCGAAGGCCGCGCGCTTGTGAACTTCGCGATTGACCGACTGGCTCTTTCGCCTTTGAACCCGCGTCAGAGCGTGAGCGATGCGGAGATCGAAGCGTTGGCCGGTTCGATCCGTTCGGTTGGGCTTCTGCAAAACCTCGCAGGCATCGAGGAAGACGGCAAAATCGGAATCGTGGCCGGTGGACGTCGCCTACGTGCCCTAAAGCTGATCGCTGAGCAGGACGGCAAGGCCGATATGAGCGTGCCGGTAATCCTGGCTGAAAACACACTTGAAGCCCAGGCTTGGGCCAACAGCGAGAACGTTGCGCGGGCGGCATTGCATCCGGCGGAGGAAATCCGAGCTTACCGCAAGATGGCCGAGACCAGCGCGCCGTTGGAAACAATCGCCAAAGCCTTCGCCGTTACAGTCCGCCAGGTCAAAGGCCGGATGCGGCTGGCAGATCTGCCGGAGCCGATCCTCAAAGCGCTTGCTGCAGACGAAATCACCTTAGACGCAGCAGCGGCCTACACCGTGAGCGCCGATCCAGAGCGGCAGGTGGAAGTCTACGAGCGGATGAAGACTTTTTGGCATGGTCAGGAGCCCAAGCAGATCAAGCGGAACTTGATGGCCGAGAGCGGCGACGGCGACGATAAACATGTTCGCTTTGTTGGCCGGGAAGCTTACGAAGCCGCAGGCGGTGCCATTCGCGAAGACCTTTTCGGGGAGCAGACCTTTTTCCTGGACCGGGAATTGTTGGCCAAGCTCGCGGAGGACAAGCTTGAAGCCGTCGCGAAGGAGATCTGGGGTAAGGGCTGGAAGTGGGTTGAAACGTCCCTGGAGCGTCCGGACTGGAACATCCTAAGCAAGATGGAGCGGACCTACCCGGAACAGGCGGAACTCAGTGAGGAAGACGGCGCGCGGTACGACGAATTGCAGGATTTAATCGATGACGGCCAAGCCAGTGATGGAGAGGTCGAAGAATTTGAGGCCCTTGCTAACAAGTTGGGAGAAGAAAGCTATAGCGCTGATCAGATGGCCCACGCCGGTGTTGTGCTCTACCTCGACTATCGGGGCGAGATTGACAGCGAATACGGCCTGATCAAACCGCAGGATCACGCCGCCGCGGTCGACGCGGGGATCTGCCGCTCCGTTACCAAGAGCGGGAGTACAACAGCCGAGAAGAAAGGCCCTTACTCCGCCGCATTGGCCGAGGATCTGGCGAAGGTCCGCACCGGGGCAATTCAAACGGCGTTGCTGACCAAGCCTGAACTGGCCGTTGATCTCTTGACCTTCCTGCTGTCTACCCCGGTTTACGATTGGATGCATCCGCTCGGCCTCAGAACGGACCTCGCCGACAACGCGCCGGATGACGACGAAGGTTTGGTTTTGCCCGAGGCTCTGCAGGGCAAGTCTCATGCTTCTCCCATGGAGGCCAAGAAGGCGGCGAAATCCTTCACGGAGTTTCGGGCTAAACCCAAGAAGGAGCGCAACCGGCTACTGACCGAGAGCATTGCCAAGCTCTTTTCCACGAAGCTTGCAGGCGAGAAGTATGGAGACCTGGGCGAGGCGGTTGCCAACATGGCGGCGACCGATGTCCGGGCGGTCTGGACACCGACAGAGGGCTTTCTCAATCGCCTGAAGGCGGCCCAACTGGACGCGATCATGGGCGAGATCAAGGGTAAGGCCGTCACTGCAGACTTCTCCAAACTCAAAAAGAAAGACAAGGCCGCGTTCCTGCATCGGCTCTTTAACGAAGAGACGGCCCGCAAGGATCTGGACGCGGCGGCGCAGGCGCGGATCGCGGCGTGGCTGCCCGAGGGGATGGCCGTGAAACAACCTCAGGCCAAGGGCGGTAAGTCCTCGCCGCCCAAGG
>NZ_CAMZOF010000037.1 GCF_947331435.1 Pelagibius sp. Alg239-R121
AAACCAAACTGAACCAAACCTAAAACTGGCCATTTTTACTTCGGCACTTCTGACCATTTTTCAATCGGCATTGACAATGGTCGGGGCCGAGTTCAACACCCATCACGGCTTGACCAATGCTATCATCCTGCCGGTTGTTCTGCGGTTCAACCTGCCGGGTATGGAGGAGAAGGTAAAGCGGATGGCCGGTGTGATGGGCCTTGAGGACACGACTGTCGATGGCTTTATTGCTGAAATCGAGCACAGGCTCGAAGACATCGGTATTCCCCGGTCTCTGAGCGAGATCGGGGTGCCTGCAGACTGTAGTGGGCGCATTGCCGAAAAGGCCTTGCTGGACAGCGCCGCTGCAACGAATCCGCGATCTGCCAGCGCTGAACAGCTTCAGTGTCTAATCGAAACCGCCATCACCCGGGCGCGTTGAACCAAGAGGATGACCTACCCCCATTGAATTGATCCAATTCCTATGATGAGGCAACGAAGGATCAAAGATGGAAAACAACGACACAAGCCGGATAGAGATTGTCACCAAGCTGCGTCAGGTGGAAGTACTGATTGGACAGGGATTGGCCTGCGTTGTGAAGTCAGAATCACGGAACAGACGTATTACAGCCCCCACTCAGCGATGCTATATACCGCCTACCAGTCAATGGGCAAGCAATACGGCGATATGGGAGCCGATCAATTGAAGGAGCTGAAGCGCCTGCAGAAGGAGAACGAACGGCTTCGCAAGGCGGTATCGGACCTGACCTGGATAAGCTGATCCTGACCGAGGCCACCAAGGGAAACTTCTGAGCCCCACACGTCTTCGCAAGTGCATCAACCTTGTCCGCAGCCAGCTCAGCGTTTCCAAACACCGGGCTTGTCGTGTGTTAGGTCAGTATCGATCGAACAACGCCGTCTTCCCAGGGGACGCGGAGATGAAGACCTGCTTGGTGCAGACATGATCGAGATGGCGAGGCGGTACGGCCGCTACGGTGACCGGCGGATCGCCGCCCTGCTCAGGGATGCAGGATGGCAGGTCAATGATGAACGAGTCGAGCGTCTGTGGCGATGTGCGGGGTTGAAGGCGTTGATGAAACAGCCGAATTGGATGAATTCAAAGGGCGCCATTTGACGGGCGAGGTCGTGTTTTGGGCGGTTGGCTGGTACTGCAGGTACGGTGTCAGCTACCGCGACTTTGAGCAGATAATGGCTGACCACGGCGTCCGTGTTAATCATGCCACGATCTACCTTATGGGTTCAGACCTACGCCCCGGAGATGGGAAAGCGTTTGCGCTGGCAATGGCGCCGGCCTGTCTCAGGCAGTTGGCAGGTCGATGAGACTTACATCAAGGTTCGCGGTAAATAGGCGTACCTTTACCGGGCCGTGGACAAGCTCGGGAACACGATCGATTTCTATCTTTCAGCCACCCGGAAAACCAAGGCGGCAAAGCGGTTTCTGGGCAAAGCCTTGAGGGGGCGGAATGACTGGGAAAAGCCCTATACAATCAACACAGACAAGGCCCCCACTTATGGAGCAACCATTTCCGAGTTGAAAGCAGAATGCAAGTGCCCCGAAGAAACCGAGCATCGGCAGGTGAAGTATCTCAACAACATCGTTGAGGCTGATCACGGCAAGCTGAAACAACTGATCTGTCCGGTACGCGGTTTTAAAACCCTGAAGTTCCCCTACGCAACAATAAAGGGCTTCGAGGTCATGCGTGCTCTGTACAAGGGTCAGCCTGGTACCTTCAACTTCTCAAACGACACTTTGGTGAAGCACAAATTGTCGAGAGAGCATTCGGCATTGGTCCATGTGCTCTCTCAGAAGCCGTGACTATGCTCGAAAACCATCTTCAGGATGCCAAAACTCAAGCAGGTAACCCGTTAGAGCTACAAATCTGTCCAAACTCAATATTTGCAACAGAGCCATGTCGAGGCCTTCCGTATCTGCGTTTCGACAGCGACTAAAGGAGAAAACTTGTCCACCCAGCTGTTCAGTGTCGCATGATCGACCGAGACACCTCTTTCGGCCATGATCTCTTCCAAATCGCGATAAGACACTGCATATCGAACTTAGAAATAGACCGCGAAAAGAACTACATCCTGCGGATAGTGGTTGCCCGTGAAGGAGATCATCTTCAAACCCTGACCTATTGTCCAAACGGCAAAGATCGATAGCCGATCATACAAACAAAGCAAGCCGTCGCTGAAACTTTGCGACAGAACCGTTTGTTCATTTTTTACAGTTTTAGATTATGTTTTTCAGTTAGTATTCCATGTACACAAAAATAGATTAAGAAAGTAGTAGACATGACTGCTTTGTATAGAGTGTTCAGTTATCTGAACTTTGGAATTACATTTCAAGTTAAATTTT
>NZ_CAMZOF010000038.1 GCF_947331435.1 Pelagibius sp. Alg239-R121
TGTGAGTGCCGGATGGAAACTACCCATTAGCGCCGAGTGAAAAGTACCCAGTTTGGGGTTTAGATCAGCTGTTGCTCTGGGGCATGCCCCAGAGCAACAGCTGGGCGAGACTTGACCACTTGAGATTTTCGGAAAGAGGAGATCCGGATCAGGTGGTAAAACTTGGGAGGATTGTTTTGATCCATGATTTAAAAAGACAAGGTCTGTCGGTAAGCGCGATTGCGCGCAAGACGGGTCTGAACCGTAAGACGGTGAGGAAATATCTCGCACGGGGTCTCGAGGTCCCGAACTACGGCCCACGCGAACCGCGTGAACGTCTGCGCACGCCCTACGAAGGTTATCTCCGGGAGCGCATTATCCAGTTTCCCGATCTTTCCGGCCGCCGGCTATTCCGGGAGATCCGCAAACTCGGCTACGTGGGTGGCTATACTGGCATTACGGACTTTCTGCGCAGCGCCCGTCCGGCAAAGCAGATTCTGTTCGAGCGACGTTTTGAAACGCCGCCAGGCCACCAGGCGCAAGTGGACTTCGCTGAATTCCAGCTTGAGTTTACCGACGAGCCTGGTGTCTGGCGGAAAGTCTGGCTCTTTAGCATGGTCCTCGGCCACAGTCGTTGGCTCTGGGGGCGCTTTGGAGGGAACCAGAAGCTTGAGACCGTCCTGCGCTGCCACATCGCGGCTTTTGAAGCCTGTGGCGGCGCAACTGGCGAAGTTCTCTACGACCGCATGAAAACTGCGGTGCTCGGAGAGGATGCCGATGGCGTTGTCACCTACAACCCGGCTCTGGTTGCTTTGCTGAACTACTATGGCTCCGCGCCGCGAGCCTACAAGGCCTACCGGGCCAAGACGAAAGGAAAAGTCGAACGGCCTTACCGCTATATCCGCCAGGACTTCTTTCTCGGCCGATCTTTCCGGAACATGGAGGATCTCAATGCCCAGTTCGATGCATGGCGACAAGAGATCGCCAATCCCCGGGTGCATGCCACCACGAACAGGGTGGTCAACGAGGCATTCGCCGAAGAACAAGATCGTCTGACACCCTTGCCCACGCATCCTTACGATGCCGTTCTCACGGTGGAACGGCGCGTCAGTCATGAAGGCATGGTCTCGGTCGGCGGCAATCTCTACTCCGTACCGGACACGACCCGAAAACGTGTCGTCGAGGTTCAGAGCCATCCGGATAAGATTCGGATCTTTGAAAATGGCAAGCCCATTGCCTGCCATCCGATCCTGGAGGGCCGGAACCGCCGCAGACTGGATCCCCGTCATCGAAAGGTTCCAACCTCCCTGCAGCGACAGCTGCAACCACCGGCATCAGCTGTTGTCGTACAGCGTGATTTGGCCTTTTATGGAGCTGTCGGGCGACGCTTGGCCGGCTCGGAGGCGTCCCAATGAGCTCCCTGAGCAATCGTATCCGTCACAGCCTTGTTGGACTACGCATGCCTCGCGCCCTTGAGGTTTTGGATCACACCCTCAAGCAACTGGAACAAGGGGAGATGAGCGCACTCGAGGCGATCGACCGGTTGCTGAATGAAGAGTTCTCCTCCCGGGAAAACCGGCGTGTCGGCATGGCCCTCACCACCTCCCGGCTAGCACCGGTCAAAACCCTGGAGAGCTTCGATTTCTCATTTCAGCCGGCTCTGGACCGGGACAGGATCATGACCTTGGCCGAACTGGAGTTCATTGTCCGCGCCGAGGTCATCCACTTTCTCGGACCGCCCGGGACCGGAAAAAGTCATCTGGCAACAGCTCTGGGCGTTGCCGCCGTCAAGGCAGGTAAATCCGTTTACAGGGCGCCTCTGGCCGATCTGATCGAGGCACTCGCCAAAGCTGAACGTGAAGGACGGCTCGCGGAGAAGATCCGGTTCTATGCCCGCGTATCCTTACTCATCGTGGACGAAATCGGATATCTGCCGATCACCACTGGCGGCGCCAATCTGTTTTTCCAGCTGGTCAACGCCAGATACGAGAAAGGCGCAATGATCATGACCTCAAACCGCGGATTTGCAGAATGGGGCGAGGTTTTTGGAGATCCTGTCGTCGCAACCGCGCTCCTGGACAGACTGCTGCACCATGCCGTCGTCATTCATATCGAAGGTGCAAGCTACCGCCTAAGGGCTCACGCCGATCTCCTGCCTGAACATATCAGGGCAAACGCACCGATCATTCCACCACCAAAAAAACGAGGGAGACCTGCAAAAGTCAATAACGCCAAACCAAACTGAACCAAACCTAAAACTGGCCATTTTTACTTCGGCACTTCTGACCATTTTTCAATCGGCATTGACAA
>NZ_CAMZOF010000039.1 GCF_947331435.1 Pelagibius sp. Alg239-R121
GACGACAAGAAGGGATTTTAGCAATGAAGATGACGACGGAAGAAGCCTTTGTGAAGGTATTGCAGATGCATGGCATTGAGCATGCGTTTGGGATTATCGGTTCGGCGATGATGCCTGTATCGGATCTGTTTCCCAAGGCTGGGATCAGCTTCTGGGACTGCGCGCACGAGACCAACGCAGGCATGATCTGCGACGGCTACACCCGCGCGACCGGCAAGATGGCCATGGCGATTGCACAGAACGGCCCTGGCATCACCGGCTTTGTGACGCCGATCAAGACCGCTTACTGGAACCACACCCCGATGCTGCTGGTGACCCCGCAGGCGGCCAACAAGACCATCGGCCAGGGCGGTTTCCAGGAAGTCGAGCAGATGGCCCTGTTCCGGGACATGGTCTGCTATCAGGAAGAAGTCCGGGATGCCTCGCGCATTCCCGAGGTCCTGAACCGGGTGATCGAGAAAGCCATCCGCGGTTCCGCACCGGCGCAGATGAACGTGCCGCGTGACTTCTGGACCCAGGTGATCGACGTGGAACTGCCGCAGATCGTCCGCCTTGAGCGTCCGGCCGGTGGCGAAACCGCCATTGCTGAGGCCGCGCGCCTGCTGTCGGAAGCCAAGTTCCCGGTGATCCTGTCCGGCGCCGGTGTGGTGATCGGCAACGCCATCCCCGACTGCGTGGCTCTGGCCGAGCGTCTGGACGCCCCTGTGTGCAGCGGCTACCAGCACAACGACAGCTTCCCGGGCAGCCATCCGCTGGCGGCAGGTCCGCTGGGCTACAACGGCTCGAAAGCCGGCATGGAGCTGATCGCGCAGGCCGACGTGGTCCTGGCTCTTGGCACGCGCCTCAATCCCTTCTCCACCCTGCCGGGCTACGGCATGGATTACTGGCCCAAGGAAGCCAAGATCATCCAGGTGGATATCAACTCCGACCGTATCGGCCTGACCAAGAAGGTCTCCGTGGGTATCTGCGGCGACGCCAAGATGGTCGCCAGGCAGATCCTGGAGCAGCTTGCCCCGACCGCGGGCGATGCGGAGCGTGATGCCCGTAAGGCCACGATCCATCAGACCAAGTCGGCTTGGCTGCAGGCGCTGAGCTCGATGGACCACGAGGACGACGATCCGGGGACCAGCTGGAACGAAGATGCCCGTGTTCGTGATGCGGACCGTCTTTCGCCGCGCCAGGCCTGGCGTGCGATCCAGGCGGGTCTGCCGAAGGAAGCGATCATCTCGAGCGACATCGGCAACAACTGCGCGATCGGCAACGCCTATCCGAGCTTCGATCAGGGCCGCAAATATCTGGCACCGGGCCTGTTCGGTCCCTGTGGCTATGGTTTCCCGGCGATCATCGGTGCGAAGATCGGCTGTCCGGAGACCCCGGTTGTGGGCTTTGCCGGTGACGGTGCTTTCGGGATCTCCATGAACGAGATGACCTCGGTCGGCCGTGACGAGTGGCCGGCGATCACCATGGTGATCTTCCGGAACTACCAGTGGGGTGCCGAGAAGCGCAACACGACCTTGTGGTACAGCAACAACTTCGTTGGCACGGAGCTTGATCCGAAGCTGAGCTACGCGAAGGTTGCGGATGGCTGTGGCCTGAAGGGTGTGACGGTCACCTCGCAGGAGGAACTAACCTCTGCACTGAAGACGGCCTGTGCCGCGCAGAGCCAGGGTGTCACCACCTTTATCGAGGTGATCCTGAACCAGGAGCTGGGCGAGCCGTTCCGCCGCGACGCCATGAAGAAACCTGTCGCCGTCGCAGGCATCGACCCCAACGACATGCGGCCACAGCCTTCTCT
>NZ_CAMZOF010000040.1 GCF_947331435.1 Pelagibius sp. Alg239-R121
GTGACAAAGGTCAGCTTTCTCGCTGTCAGATCGGCAGCTTCAGTGTCGCTTTTTCCGTTGAAACAACGATTGACGTTCTGAATTTTCGTACATTCTTATCTGCGTAGAAAAACCGATGCGTGAACGTTTCGTAGTCAGTGATATCATTCGCCATAACGATCATCATGAAATCAGCATCCCCAGCAATACAGTAGAAATGTGTCACCTGCCGATCCTCCCGGGCCTTTCGTTTGAATGCATCAATCTGGTCAAGACGGTCTCTCTCAAGTTCAATAGCAATAATTGCGGTCACGCCGAAGCCAAGCCTCTTTGGGTCGAGAACAGCCACCTCTTTTTCGATGACCCCGGTTTCACGCAATGCTTTCAGTCTGCGCTGCACAGATGCGGTCGACGTCGCCACACGGTCCGCCAGTTCTTGAATGGGTGCTTTCGCATTTTCCTGTAGAATTCCCAGGAGTTTCCGATCCACTGCATCCATGATCGTATCATCTCGCAATTATTTATATAATGATCGAATAATATCACGAAAATCAGAAAAAGCTAGTATATCGCATCATGTGAACTGCGTATTCTCGCCTGCATGAAACATGGTGCATTCGCTATTCTTCCTCTGGCAGCAGGGGCAGCACTCTACGGCTTTGCCTTCGGCTTGCTCGCCGCACAAGTTGGTTTCCCATGGTGGGGTGTCGGCTTGATGAGCGCCGCCGTTCATGCGGGTTCGTCGCAGATCGTCACCGTTGAGCAGTTTGCGAGTTCCTCAGCGGTTTTGGGCGCGGCCCTCGCAGGGGCAGCTCTCAATCTACGCTACATTGGTATCGCTGCGTCTTTGTCAGAGGTGCTCAATGGCTTGTCCTTGCGGATCAAGCTGTTCGCCATCCACGTTACAGGCGATGAGAACTGGGCGCTAACGATGTCGGAACGGGCGAAGTCTTCGGATATTGGCGCCTCGTTTCTTATCGGGTCCGGGCTTGTGATGATCGGAGTCTGGACGGTTTCCACAACGGCGGGTGCCATTGTCGGTGCTGTCTTGCCCGACCTGGAGAAATTTGGCCTCAGCTTTGCTTTCACAGCCGCCTTCATCGCCATGGCCAGAGGTCTTTGGCGCGGTCGGCCCAGTGCTTTGCCTTGGTTGATTGCCTTCGGAACGACCATCGCTGTCGCGTCATTCGGCTTACCCAAGGCCTATGCAATTGTTGCTGGCGCGCTCTGCGGGCTGATCGCCTCACGTTTTGTGTGGCGAGTTAGGCAGGTGATACAATGACCGCGTCCCACTGGACACTCATTCTGGTCCTTGCGATTGCAGCCTTTTCAATCAGGGCTGTAGGTTTGTTCGCTGGCGACAAAATCAGAGCGTCCCGTCATGCATGGATGCTCGACGACCTTCCCGGTTTGATCGTGGTGAGCTTGGTTGCGGCTTCGCTAGCTGGACAACCGCTTCAAACCTGGGTGGCCGCTACGATTGCTTGTGCTGTTGCACTTCTGACAAACCATGTAATCGCAACCATGTGTATTGGCGTATTAGTCTACGCCGGCCTTGTGTGGATCAGGCTATAGAGGGTCAGTTGCAGGAGGAGGTCGCAATTCAAACGCACCTATCTCTACATTGCTGACCTTAGCGGAAGACAGAGTTAACACTA
>NZ_CAMZOF010000041.1 GCF_947331435.1 Pelagibius sp. Alg239-R121
GGCCGATTTTGATGAAAAAGTCTTATTTCTAAATGGCGTTTCTATCGAGTTGATCGGGCTCATCCCTCAGATCATGCTGGTTGCGGGATAAGCTTGGCTAGCTTGCGGAGGTTTTGGGCTGTAGCTGCGAGATGGAATTCGTCTTTTGCTCCGTTTGGTCCTCTTAGTCGCAGTCGGTCCAGCTTCATAATGCGCTTGAGGTGAGCGAAGAGCATTTCGACTTTCTTGCGCCTTCGTTGCGCGTCCATATAAGCATCAGTTTGAGATAATTCCCGAGCCAGATCCCGTGCGCCTTCATAGATATGTCTTGTGATTTTACGTGTCGTGTCTCTCGGCGTGCACTGAGGTTTAAGAGGACAAGGTTCGCAGTCCATTTTGCGCGCGTAGTAGCGTATAAATCCTTCTTTGGTGACACCTGATCTAGGCGTCTTCATCTTGCGCCAAGACTTCTTTAGCGGTTTACCAGCTGGGCAGGTGTATTCGTTGGCTTGATGATTGAACGCGAAGTCTGAACTGGAGAAGGTACCGTCTTTTCTTTTAGACTTATCGAACACAGGGATATAAGGCAGAATGCCTTCCTCATGAACCAACCAGTTCAAGTTCTCCGCTGTGCCATAAGCTGTGTCGGCAGCCAGTATCTCAGGGTAGAGGCCAAATTTACTGCGTGTCCGTTGGATCATTTTCCGTGTCGCGCCAACTTCAGCCTGACGAATGGCACGACTTGCTTCAACATCTACGATGATCGCATTGTCTGTATCGATCAGGTAGTTGTTGGCATAAGCGAAGAATGCTGGGCCTTTCATGGCCCCAGTCCACTGTGATGCCGGGTCGCTGTGAGAGGTGAACTTAGGCTGAACTACACTGGCGGCCCCGAATGCCGCATCATCCAGAGTGTCCAGATATTCCTTCACAGCTCTCGGAGCGTCTTCTGGGTTGAGCGATGTAGTATCCCATTCTTCTTTCGGGGTTGAGTTCTGCTTGTTCGCGTCAGCTCGAATGATGCTGGCATCTGTTGCAAAGATATCGCCTCCAACAACGCCCTCTTTGATACAGCGATCAACAACGATTTCGAATAGATGTCTGAACAAATCGCTCTCACGAAAGCGACCGTGCCGGTTCTTGGAAAATGTCGACTGGTCAGGAACAGGGTCATTCAGATCAAGGCGGCAGAACCATCGATAGGCAAGGTTTACGTGAACTTCATCACATAGCCGCCGCTCGGATCGAATACCCATGATGTAGCCGATAAGAAGCATCCTGATCATAAGCTCTGGATCAATCGATGGTCGGCCAATGTCGCTGTAGAATGGAGCTAAAAAAGCACGAATGCCAAACAGATCAACAAACCGATCTACCGACCGCAGCAAGTGGTTCGAAGGAACGTGATCCTCGAGGTTGAACTCATAGAATAAAGCCGACTGAAATTCCTGAGCGGGTCCCAGCATCGCATCAATCTCCCAAATCAATGGGAAAATTGAATCAGAACTACAACTCTACTTCAACCGCGCCTTTTTCATCAAAATC
>NZ_CAMZOF010000042.1 GCF_947331435.1 Pelagibius sp. Alg239-R121
GTCCGGATACCGTTGAAAAAGTCGCTTCTGGTGATGACTTGATTGTATAGGCGCGTTGGCCCGTTTCGCTTTTCATGCGTTGTTCGGCACCAGCTTGGCCAGTTTGCGGAGGTTTTGGACCGTTGCGGCTAGGATGAACTCGTCTTTCGCTCCATTCGGCCCTCTCAGACGCAGGCGGTCGAGCCTTAGGATGCGCTTGAGGTGGGCAAACAGCATCTCGACCTTTTTACGGGCATAACTGGCGGTCACATAGGCGTCGGTTTTGGTGATGTCACGCGCCATGTTCCGTGCGCTCTCGTGGATGGAACGCAAGACCTTGCGGGCTGGCTCCTTGGGGCAGCATTGCTGTTTCAGTGAGCAGCTATCGCAATCCTTCTTGCTGGCGCGATAGCGCATGAGGCCTTCTTTATCGACGCCTGATCTTGGCTTCTTGTAGGTGCGCCTGAACTGCACCAGCTGTTTGCCGCTGGGACAGGTATAGCTGTCACTGTCGTGGTCGTAGATGAAATCGCCACGCGAGAAGGTGCCGTCCCTTCGTTCCGACTTGTCGATGACCGGGATATATGGCTCGATCCCTTCTTCCTCGACCAACCAACCCAGCATGGGCGCTGAACCGTATGCGGTGTCGGCCACCAGTTTCTCAGGATACAAGCCAAAGCGATCTCTGGTTCGCAGGATCATATTCTTGGTGATCTCGACCTCCGCCTGCCGAATCGGAGCAGTCGCATCCACGTCCACAATCACGGCATGGTCCAGATCGACCAGATAGTTGGTGGAATAGGCAAAGAACGGCCTGTCGCCATTGGCGCCGGTATAGCGGGCTGCCGGATCAGCCGGAGAAATGGCCTTGGGCCGCACCGGCGTCGAACCGCCAAAAGCCGCATCATCGAGCGTATCGAGATATTCCTGCGTGGCCCGTGAGGCCTGCTCAGGCACTGACCAGTCGGCCATCTCGATCTTGGTGTAGCGGCTAGCATCCGCCTTGATGAGTGATGCATCGACACCAAAATCATCGCCACCGACCAAGCCTTCCACGATACAGCGCGTCAGAACTGTGTTGAATAGGTGACGGAACAAATTGCTCTCACGGAACCTGCCGTGCCGGTTCTTGGAGAATGTCGAGTGATCGGGGACCGGATCGTTCAAATCCAAGCGGCAAAACCAGCGATAGGCGAGGTTCAGATAAACCTCTTCGCAAAGTCGCCGCTCAGATCGAATGCCCATGCAATAGCCGACCAGCAGCATTCGGATCATCAGTTCAGGATCGATAGAAGGGCGACCGGTAGAGCTGTAATAAGGCGCCAAAATTGAACGGATGTCGGAGAGGTCCACAAACCGATCAATCTGGCGCAGCAAATGATTGGCAGGCACATGCGCATCCAGATTGAACTCATAGAACAGAGCTGCTTGCACCACCTGCCTCGGTCCCAACATCGCCATCAGCCTCCCAAATCATTAGGAGAACTGAATCATTGACCGAAGCGGCGATCAAGAGGCCTTTTTCAACATCATCTCCGC
>NZ_CAMZOF010000043.1 GCF_947331435.1 Pelagibius sp. Alg239-R121
CACACAGAATGACTACCTACCGGGGTCGGAGGCCAGCTTTCCTTGCGACGGTGATTTGGGCACATCTATCATCGCACACCGAAATCTCGGTGGGTCGGGTCATCCTTTTAGATCTGACAGATGACCGTTTTAGCGATTTCGTACAGACCCAAATTGCACTTGCTGAAACCAGGGCGTCCACACATGAACCCAATCACACAGATCTTACCAAAGCAGTGATATTAAAGTGCTCGTGATCATCTTCAAATTCGCCAAGTGACCAGTAATTGATGATGTCTTCTAGTAAATCTCTGTCCGCGCGCAGTAGGCCTTGGACACGATGCCATAATGATTTTTCAATCGTTTGCATATATGAAAGATCTTCAAGAGAGCACAAAATCAAGGCCATTAACGCATATTTTCGCTCGTCTGATAATACATTGCTTTCATAAAACTTAACGAACTCACAAACGCGATCAGAATCAGCTAACTCTACCTCCCAGTCTTGTTCTGAACCGGTAGCGGGTAGAGCTAAAACTGCATTGAAATAATCGATAGAACTATTATTTGGTCTATACATGTGTTCTACAAGCCCATGCGATCTATCTGTAAGAATTCACCACCCCCTCCGACAACTCCAGCATGTGTGCACGTCAAGTCCGTCACATTGTAATCTCAACATCTGACGTGAGGAAAGCGACTATGGAGTCCAAACAGCAGTTGTAGGCGAGTCTTACAATCTACGGAACAGGATAAGCTGATTTCACCCCCTTTCCACCTGGGACAAGTCTGATTCCAGAAGGATTAGAAAACGACCCATTTGGGTTGATTATACGAGCTGGAACCCCCTTCGGGATTGGTAAAGTAATGGCACCATTCTTAAGCCGATGCAGATTATCCAGTATAAATCTCGCGGCAGCTTGATTATCTAGGAATTGTCCCTGTTGCATTCCGGACCCCTTTGCACGAGCTAAAAGTTGCCGCGTGACATTTTGTCCATGCGTCGTAAATGTATGACCAAATTTGGCTTTGCTTAACAGTATTGCCGTTTCCGTCGCCGCTCCTCCAGCGCCTCTAGGGGCTCGCGTGACGACTTTTCCACCTATACCTAAAGCTCTCAGTAGCCATCCAATTATTGGCCCCCATGCCGCTTGTGTCCCCCCAGAAGATACACGTGACGAGCTTGAAAATCCAAGACTAGCGTCCGAACTGTATTCAGCATTTCCTGCAAGTGCTAACTGGAATTCACTTTCATTCGTCGTGAGTTCTTGGGCGAGGCCAGGTTCCCCGGCTTCTTGATAATACGCCCCTTTGAGCTGGTCACCCAACTGGGCGAATGCCCCCGAGAACGCCCCATTCTTGAACTTCCCTCCGCCAAGTTCCGCTCCTACTCCGCCAGAAACTGCTGCAAAGGCAATGGCTGGCGGACCTTCCAACCCCAAGCGTCCAGCAACCGCGCCTGAAAGACTGCCGAA
>NZ_CAMZOF010000044.1 GCF_947331435.1 Pelagibius sp. Alg239-R121
AAGCATGCGTAATTGGGCTGACCATGATTTGAGGTCGAGCTCCCGTTAGGATCACAGGTATTCTGTGAACATGGGAGATTGATGATGGAGTATTTTGCCGGTTTGGATGTTTCGCTGCGGTCTTGCGCGCTTTGCATTGTCGATAGCAAAGGTACGGTTTTACTCGAGCGAGAACTACCTTGTGAGGTCGATGAGATTGCGGCCCACCTGAATTCCTTTCCACATGCGATAGAACGCATTGGTTTTGAGGCTGGTACGATGAGCCAGCACCTTTTCTATGGTCTGACGGGTGAAGGCTTTGACGTCGTTTGCATGGAAGCCCGGCAAGTGAATGCGGCACTGTCAGCGATGCGCAATAAGACAGACAAGAACGATGCGCGGGGCATCGCTCAAGTCCTGCGCACCGGTTGGTTCAGCCCTGTCCATATGAAGAGCCGGGAAGCACATGGGGTCCGTGCCCTGCTGAGTACACGCAAAGCATTGCTCAGGAAGACCATTGATCTGGCCAACGAGGTGCGTGGCCTGTTGAAGATCTTTGGTATCCGCTTGCCCAAGACGGTGAAGCACGGAAGCTTCGATGGCGTCGTCAGGCCCATGATCAAGATGGATGAGGTATTGGCACATGCCCTTGTGCCTCTGCTCGATGCACGACTGGTTTCGTATCAGCACTTTCTGGAGCTGGATCGTCGGGTCAAACGCGCGGCCACCCGAGATGAGGTCTGCATGCGGATGATGACCGTTCCCGGTGTAGGGCCAATCGCAGCACTGACCTTCACGGCAGCTGTTGATGATCCTACGCGGTTCAAGCGATCTCGTACGGTCGCCGCGCATTTTGGACTAACCCCGCGAAGATATCAGTCAGGCGAACATGACAATCCCGGCCGGATATCGAAAGCTGGGGACCGGGATGTTCGTGCAACGCTTTACGCGGCAGCAAACGCACTACTCATGCGCACAATGGCTGGGTCACAGATTAAATCCTGGGGCATGCGATTGATGCGCACCAAAGGGCGCCGCCGTGCTGTGGTGGCCGTCGCCCGCAAACTGGCTGTTCTGCTCCATCGCATGTGGGCAGATGGCACCGTGTTCCGCTCAGAGACCGTGGAGGGCCTGGCATGATCTAAGCGCTCACCATATATCTGAACGCGGTCGTCCCTCACCGGACGAGGTTCGTGGATGAAGCCGAAAATGGCTGCTGCGCAACGTGAAGCGCGTCTCTAAGCAAGGCTCTCCACTACCAATCCGACACATGCGTGCAGCGGTGCTATCACAGCACCAATCAGACTGCGAAGAGAAGCGTGACCCGGATGAGCGACAATGACCCGAAAGAAACAAGGAAAACGAGCTTGACCCAAACGCCCAATTAGAGAAGC
>NZ_CAMZOF010000045.1 GCF_947331435.1 Pelagibius sp. Alg239-R121
AACGTCAATCGTTGTTTCAACGGAAAAAGCGACACTGAAGCTGCCGATCTGACAGCGAGAAAGCTGACCTTTGTCACAATGCAGAAAAACTGCACCAAGGGCTCTTTTGAGACCTTCGCCGCGTTCGTAACGAATGACCAGTCTGCGATGAGCGGCCGTTCGCTGCGCAGTGCACGAACTCACACAGCGCGGGACAGACCTGCCTTTGGTTTTAAGTGAATCCGGACTGTAATTTCCTCCTAATGAAAGTTTCTATAGGTTGAAGGACGGCAAATGACTTGGGCGCATTATGGAAATTTCAGCACGAACCACAACTGCTGCTCTACGCAAGCATGTCTTTCCGGTATTAAGGGAAGCTGGGTTTGACGACTGGGCGTCGAGAAAGACATGGCGTCATCGAAAAGGAGCAATCGACTGTGTCGAATTTCGGAGTTTCAATGCCTACCATGCCGGTGTGCTTGATTGCACCACCGCTTCCGTCAGTGTGTGGATTGGTTCTTGGCCATCTTTTTTTCCTACTTCAGAATATCCACCTAAAGATGGGCCAAAAGGGCCTCGCCCAAATGAGGCTGAGATGCCGATTAGAGGCCAGTTGGCCCCCAGCGTTCGGCATTCAAGTATCGTTAGCGATTTGATTTGGGCAATAAAAAGTGAAAAAGAAGCGGAAGTCGCTGCTTTGGAAATCTCTGAACAATTTAGGACCTACGGTTTATCTTGGTTAAGCAAAGAGTGGCGAGCCGATGCACTGCTAGAATTTTTGATCGAAGAGCCTGACGGCTACGCGGAGCTCGAAGCGGGACCACACGGCGCGTATCAATGTTTAGATGCCGGAAACACTGACAGTCCGTTACGAAACCGAATGCTTGGTGAGCTCGCGGTCGCCTCAGGTAATTACAAACTGGCAGCAGAAAAGTACGAACGCGCACGTTGGGCGTTGAACCAGAAGTTTAATGAGAGGTATCTCTATCTGTCAGAAACAGAGGACCAGAAGTTACTTGATCTTGTAGCTCGCTACGAAAAGTTGGCGGGCCCAAATTAAATTCGACCAATTGCCCGAGTATCCGAAACAAGCAACTTGGGCTCATTGCGGGACAAAGCTGCTCTATTCATCCTCCGCTCGATCACCAAACACATGGATGTTGTGTGCGCCGAGTTGTTCGAGAGATTCCAATAACTCGGAGATCGCTACTGAAGCGCTTGATCCAAAATCGATGCTAAAGGCGTTATCACTCCTTAGAACGGAATGGATAGAGTTGGAAAGTCCCGCAGTTTGGTTAGATGAATTAGTTCTGACCTGATCTGACACAGCTCTGTTGGAGGAGCGAGGGTTACCGGTTTTGATGGTGGTGCCAAGCC
>NZ_CAMZOF010000046.1 GCF_947331435.1 Pelagibius sp. Alg239-R121
AGAGGTGGTTCGGCAAATCTGAACAGTTGAGATAAGTGGATTTTCTGCTGCTATTCCGACAGTTTTGTCGGGACGAAGGAGCGAAGATGGCGAGACGGCCCAGACGCAACCACAGCCCAGCCTTCAAGGCGAAAGTCGCATTGGCGGCATTGAAGGGCGACAGAACGATGAGCGAGCTGGCGACACAGTTCGATGTTCATCCCAACCAGATCAAGCAGTGGGAGGATCAACTTCTCGACGGCGTTACGGATGTCTTCGATGACAAGCCCAAGACCTCGAAGGAACCGCCGATTGACGTCAAATCCCTGCATGCGAAGATTGGCCAGTTGACGCTGGAGAACGATTTTTTGGAAGGAGCGCTCGACAAGGCCGGTCTGTTGGCGAGCGCAAAGAAATGACGGATCCGGATCACAAACTGAGCTTGTCACGGCAAGCCGGTCTGCTGGGGATCAGCCGTGGCAGCCTGTATTATGAGCCGCGCCCGACAAGCGAGGCGGACCTCAAGCTGATGCGCCGGATCGACGAGTTGCACATGGAATACCCGTTCGCCGGCAGTCGGATGATGAAGGATTTGCTGCGCCAGGAAGGCTTCGCGGCCGGACGATTGCGCGTCGCGACCTGCATGAGAACGATGGGCATCGAGGCGCTCTATCGCAGGCCGAACACGTCAAAGCCCGCGCCCGGCCACAAGATTTACCCGTACTTGCTGAGGAAAATGGCGATCACACGCCCCAATCAAGTCTGGGCAATGGACATCACCTACATTCCTATGGCCCGTGGGTTCGTCTATCTGGTTGCCGTCTTGGACTGGTTCAGCCGCAAGGTGTTGGCGTGGCGACTGTCGGTCACGCTCGAAACAGGGCCATGTCTGGAGGCATTGAACGAGGCTGTCCGGCGCTTTGGAAAGCCCGGCATCATGAACTCGGACCAGGGTTCTCAGTTCACGTCCATCGACTTCATCACGACGCTGAAGGATGCCGATATCCAGATCAGCATGGATGGCAAAGGCGCTTGGCGCGACAATGTCTTTGTCGAGCGGCTTTGGCGGAGCATCAAATATGAAGAGGTCTATCTGCACGCGTACGATAGCGTGTCTGCCGCCCGTGCGGGGCTGGTCCGATATCTGACGTTCTACAACAAAAGGAGACCGCACTCATCGCTGGACGGGCAGACGCCCGATCAAGCATATCACATCAAGCCAAAGCCAATCCTGGTCGCGGCGTAACCGAGCAGGGAATCCACTTAAGAAACGACAAGAAACTGCTCAAACAAACCGAACCACCTCT
>NZ_CAMZOF010000047.1 GCF_947331435.1 Pelagibius sp. Alg239-R121
GGTGGTCTCAACAGGTGGCCGCAACACTTTAGTCTTTGAGGAAAGATGGAGTGTTGGACATGAAGTATCGTCGCCGTATTTACTATTCCGCCACGCAACGCGCCGATATTTGGGATCGGTGGCAGCGCGGTGAGTCGATGAGTTCGATCGGGCGCGCCTTTAACCGCCAGTCATCTTCCGTGTTTTCTGTTATCTCTCCGAGCGGGGGCATCCGTCCACCAGATCGGAGGCGTAGCAAACAAGCTCTGAGCTTAATCGAGCGCGAAGAGATATCGCGGGCGCTTAGCGTCAACCGATCTTTGCGATCCATTGCATACCAATTGGGGCGTTCGCCATCGACAATAAGCCGCGAGGTTCGACGTAACGGTGGGCGCATCGACTACCGAGCGGCAGCATCGGATCAGGCTGCATGGGAGCGCGCTGTGCGGCCCAAGACATGCAAGCTGGCTTGCCACCCATCTTTGAGCCGCGCAGTATCTGCAAAGCTGCGCCGCAAGTGGTCACCGGAACAGATTGCGGGCTGGCTCAAACGCAGCTTTCCAGGAGAGGCACACAAACAGGTGTCACACGAGACAATCTATCGAAGCCTTTACATACAGGCCCGAGGCGTTTTGAAGAAGGAGTTGCTGGAACACCTTCGCGCCAAGCGCACCATACGCCGTTCACGGCACGCCAGCCTTAAGCGCAAGGGGTTGGGTCAGGTCAAAGATGCCGTCTCGATTAGCGAAAGACCCGCTTGCGTTGAGGATCGCGCGGTACCTGGTCATTGGGAAGGTGACCTCATTGGCGGTTCCAAAAACAGCTACATCGCCACCCTCGTCGAGCGGCAGTCGCGATATGTCATGCTGATCAAGGTTGCCAACAAGGATACGAAAAGCGTCATCTCGGGACTGATCAAGCAATCCCACAGGCTGCCAAAGGAGCTCTACAAATCCCTGACTTGGGATCGCGGCAAAGAGCTGGCAGATCATTCGCGTCTGACAATGGCAACCGATATCGAAGTCTACTTCTGCGACCCGCATTCGCCATGGCAGCGGGGATCAAACGAAAACACCAACCGCCTGCTCCGACAATACTTGCCGCGCGGAACCGACCTGTCCGTGCATTCCCAGGCCAAACTCGGGGCAATCGCCAGACAACTAAACGAACGGCCACGCAAGACCTTGCAATATCAAACGCCAGCAGAGAAGTTCGCCGAGTGTGTTGCCGCGATCAGTTGAATCCACCAC
>NZ_CAMZOF010000048.1 GCF_947331435.1 Pelagibius sp. Alg239-R121
CAAGCAATCCAACGGTAATCCCCCCAATTTTAGAGGGGCCTGTCAGTAGAATTTAAGCTGCTTTCAGTTTCTGTATCGGTGTCATCCCACCGATCCCCATGTTTGGCCTTTCGTTGTTGTAAGTCCAAAGCCAGCGCGTGGCATGGCCTTGTACCTCCTCGATGCTTTCGAAGTGATACCGGCCCAGCCATTCGGTCCGGACGGTTCTGTTGTAGCGTTCGACGTATGCGTTCTGTTGGGACTTACCCGGTTGGATATACATCAATGCGATCCCAGCCTTCTCGGCCCAGGTTTGCAAGGTGCCACTGATATATTCTGGGCCGTTGTCCACACGAATGGCCAGGGGTTTACCACGCCAGGTGATGATCTGTTTCAGCGCTCGCACTACCCGCTCAGAGGGCAATGAGAAGTCCACTTCGATCGCCAAGCCCTCGCGGTTGAAGTCATCCAGCACATTCAGCGTCCGGAACGACCGACCATCAACCAGTTGGTCTGCCATGAAGTCCATCGACCAGACTTCATTGGACGCCTCTGGCACGGCCAAGGGTTCCGGTTTCTCTCGCTGCAGACGCTTGCGCGGTTTGATGCGCATGTTCAGCTCTAACTCGCGGTAGATGCGATACACACGCTTATGGTTCCATCTGAACCCTTTCACGTTTCGCAGATGCAGGAAGCACAGACCAAAACCCCAAGACTTTTTGGCGTTCGTTAGGGTCACCAGCCAGTCCGCGATCAACTCGTTTTCATCACTGAGCTTCGGTTGATATCGATAGCACGTCTCGCTGATGCTGAACGCGCGGCAGGCCAGTGCGATGCTGGCAGATCGATACCGCACCGCCCATTCGGCCATCTCACGCCTTAGAGATGGCCTCACCACTTTTTTCCCAACGCCTCCTTGAGAAGGTCGTTTTGCATGCTCTTCTCAGCATACATCTTCTTGAGCCGCTTGTTCTCTTCGTCCAGCTCTTTCATCCGTGCCATCAGACTGGCGTCCGTCCCGCCATACTTGGAACGCCACTTGTAAAAGCTCGCGCTGCTCATCCCGTGTTCACAACACAAGTCGGCAACCGGCACACCACTTTCAGCCTGCTTCAATATCGTCATGATCTGCGCGTCGCTGTACTTCGATTTCTTCATCAGAATCTCCTCCTTAATCATTCGAGAAAATTCTACTTTCAAACACCCCTAAATTTCGGGGGGATTACC
>NZ_CAMZOF010000049.1 GCF_947331435.1 Pelagibius sp. Alg239-R121
TTGCCTTCCACCAGGGTCTGCATTGGCGTTCGACCTTCGCAGATTTTACCCTGATGAGTGCGTTCATTGTTGTAGTAGTCGATCCATTCGTCCAGATCGTTCTGCAACTGCTCGATGGTGTCATAGATCTTCTTTCGGAATGTCACCTGATAGAACTCCTGCAAGATGGTCTTGTGGAACCTCTCGCAGATGCCGTTGGTCTGCGGTGACTTAACCTTTGTTTTGGTGTGTTCGATGTCGTTGATTGCCAGGAATAGCTGGTAATCATGGCGATCGGCGCGACCGCAGTATTCCGTTCCCCGATCGGTGAGGATACGCAGCACCGGCAGATCGTGTTGCTCATAGAACGCCAGAACCTTGTCGTTGAGCATATCGGCCGCCGTGATCGGGGTTTTGGTTTTGTAGAGTTTGGCCTGAGCAACCTTGGCGTAGGTATCGATATAGGTTTGCTGATAGACCCGGCCGACGCCCTTCAAGGTGCCAACATAGAATGTGTCCTGTGAGCCAAGATAGCCGGGGTGTGCGGTCTCGATCTCGCCCCAGGCCTCATCGTCCAGCTTCTTCTGTTCCAGGGCCTGGACCTGAGCCTCTGTAAGGACAATGCCTTCTTCAGCAACCTTGGCCTCCAGGGCTTTCAATCGTTTCTTGAAATTGGCCAGGTCGTTGCGCAGCCAGATCGAGCGTACCCCGCTGGGCGACACAAACACGCCTAATTTGCGCAGCTCATTGCTGACGCGGACCTGGCCGTGGGCAGGGTATTCAAGGGCGTAATCGATAACCGCATTCTCGATCTCAATATCAACACGGTTCCTCGGATAGGGAACCCGGCGTGTTCGTTCCAGCAGCGCCTCAACGCCGCCTTCCTCGACCGCGTCCCTGTAACGGTAAAAGGTATCGCGTGACAGGCCCATGACCTGACAGGCGCGCGATACGTTACCCAGCTCTTCTGCCAGATTGAGAAGACCGACTTTGTGGCGAATGACTTTTTGATTATTCTGTAGCATGAGGGTTACCTCCGTGAAGTGTTTCGATGGTTGGCTTGGCACCACCATCAAAACCGGTAACCCTCGCTCCTCCAACAGAGCTGTGTCAGATCAGGTCAGAACTAATTCA